>NZ_CP133480.1:2162500-4945000 GCF_031195445.1 Acuticoccus sp. MNP-M23 | reverse complement strand
ATGCGTTCATGGGACCAGCACCGCCGCGCCAAGCCGGTCGAGCTCGGGGATGAGGCGCCCCTCATCGTCGGGGACGCCGACCCGTCGCGCTATACGCGCCGCGGCGTCAGCATCCGCTGGCTGGTGGGGGCGGTCACGACGGCCGTGACCTCCGTTGCGCTGATGGGCGGCGCGCTCGTTGCTGCACTCGACGGCCGTTATGTGGTCAACGCGGAAGCCGCCGTGCTTTCGCGCGAGGTGGTGGACGCGCCGCGCGCCCAGAAGGGCGACCGTGTCACGCCCGTCTATGAGGAAGTCTCCTCCCGCCGCATGATCGAAATCAGCACCATCGTCCGGCAGGGCGAGCAGGATCTCATCCAGAAGCGGCCCTATGCCGTGATCAATGCATCGCTGGTTCTGGACAAGAAGGAGATCGGCGACGTGCCGGCCTTCGATGCGCGCAAGCTGCAACAGCGGGACGACACCTCCGAGGAAGGCGCGACGGACGCCATCTACGACAAGGCGGTCGACGGCGAGATCACCGTCAGCGTCTCGTCCTTCCCGCTCGAGCAGCCGGTCGTGTTCGACGATGCGGTCACCCTCGACGAGGATGAGATCGAGCGTCAGCTGCGCGATGAGCAATATATCGACAACATGCCGATGCAGATGCCGCTTGGCGATGCGGCCGGCTTCATCGACGACACGTCCGGCACGCCGGCCAACGTGACGATCGTGCCGGAGAATGTGTCCGAGCTGGTCAAGCGCAATGAGGACGATGAGACCGCCGGGTCTGGCGACGAGTTCATCGAGCTGGTCCAGCCGGGCGATACGTTGCAGAAGATCCTTCTGGGCAGCGGCGTCGGGGAAGCTGACGTCGATGCCATCAACGACATCCTTTCCAGGCTCGGTGTCGCCAAGCTGCGAGCCGGGCAGACGCTGCGCATCGCCTTCCGGCTGGAAGAGACCGACGAGGGCGCCGCGCGCCGACCCAGCCGCTTCTCCATCTACAAGGACAGCCGCCACGTCGCGACAGTGGCGATGACCGACACCGGCGAGTTCGTTCTGGGTGAAGCGCCTCCGGGGCCGGCACCCAAGGTGGAGGACGCGCAGGTCGCGACCTCCAAGAGCAACACGCCCTCGGTGTACAAGAGCCTCTACCAGACCGCAGTGAACCACGAGCTGCCCGAGAGCGTACGCGATACGCTGCTCGCCACCTTCTCGCTCGACCTCGACTTCAACAGCCAGGTCCGCCCGGGCGACAAGTTGACGGTGATCCACTCCCAGAAGGGCGGCGACTCCGAAGAGATCCTTTATGCCGCGCTGACGGCCGGGAGCGTGGAGCGGCGGTTTTACCGGTTCAAGGCGCCGGACGGGACGGTCGACTTCTACGATGAGGACGGACGCACCGGCGACAAGTTCCTGATGCGCAAGCCCATGTCCCGCGGCGTCTTCCGCTCGGGGTTCGGGCAGCGCCGCCACCCGATCCTGCGCCGCACGCGGATGCACAACGGCGTCGACTATGCCGCCCCCCGTGGCACGCCCATCTACGCGGCAGGTGACGGTGTGGTGAAGCAGGCGGGCTGGAAGGCCGGGTATGGCCGCTGGGTCTCCATCCGCCACGCCAATGGCTACGAGACCGGCTATGCGCACCAGTCACGCATCGCAAAGGGCATCAAGCCCGGCGTTACGGTCAAGCAGGGGCAGGTGATCGGCTATGTCGGGACCACCGGCCTCTCCACCGGGCCGCACCTCCACTTCGAGGTGAAGGTGAACGGGCGCCATGTGAACCCGCTGAAGATCCGCCTGCGCCGCGGGCGGGAACTGTCCGGCGCACAGCTTGCCACCTTCCAGGCGGAGCGGGAGCGGATCGACAACATCCTCAGCGAGGAATTCCCCGTCGCGAGCCGGTAGAATTCACGGGCCTGTCGCGGCGGCCATCTGCGGCCGCGACAGCGTGCCGGCGCGGGACCGGGTCAGCGGTAAAAGGCGTCCACCAGCCCCAGCGAGACGAACGGCACATAGGTCACCAGCATCAAAATGGTGAACAGGAGGATGATGAACGGCACGTTGGTGCGCGTCGTACCCCAGATGTCCGTCCGGGCGATGGAGCAGGCCGTCACCAGAACGCTGGCCACCGGCGGCGTCTGCTGGCCGATGGCGATGTTCAGCGTCAGGATGATGCCGAACTGCACCGGATCGATGCCGATCTGGTGAACCAGCGGCAAAACGATGGGCGTCACCAGGATGATGGCAGCCGCCCCGTGCAGGATCATCCCGAGGAAGAGCAGAAGCACGTTGAGCAGCATCAGGACGAGGATCTTGTTTTCCGTCAGCGAGACGATGGCCCGTGCAAAACGCTGCGGCGCTTCGGATTCGGTGAGGTACAGGCCGAGGACCGCCGACGTGGCGACCAGAAGCATCACCACCGCCGTCTGCGTCACGCCCTCGATGAGCGCGGTGTAGAGTTCGGTGAGCTTCACCTCGCGGTAGACGAGACCGCCGATGACCAGAGCTGCCACCACCGCAAGCCCGGCGCCTTCCGTGGCGGTGACGATCCCGCCGAAGATGCCGCCCAGAATGATGACCGGGAGGAGCAGGGCAGGCCCGGCCGCAACGAACGCCTTCCACAGGCGGCACAGCGAGAACGCCTCCTCGCGCGGCAGGTCGTAGCGCACGGCGAAATAGTAGCAGAGCCCCATCATCGAGAAACCGCCGATCAGCCCCGGCACCACGCCGGCAATGAAGAGCTGCGTGATGGAGGTGTCGGCCAGCGCGCCATAAAGGATCATCGGGATCGACGGCGGAATGATGATCGCCAGCGAGGCCGAGGACGACGTGACGGCGGCGGCAAAGCGCGGCTTGTAGCCCTTGCGCTTCATGGAGGGGATCAGCACCGAGCCGATGGCCGCGACGTCCGCGACCGCAGATCCGGAGATCTCGGCAAAGAACAGCGAAACGCCCACGTTCACCATGGAGAGCCCGCCGCGCACGAAGCCGATGAGCGCAGAGGTGAAGTCGATCAGCCGGCGTGAGATGCCGCCGGTGTTCATCAGTGCGCCCGCCAGAATGAACAGCGGGATGGCAATGAGCGGGAACGACGTTGCGCCGTCGAACACGGACAGCGCCGCATCGTAAAGGCCGGGCACGCCCTTGGAGATCACCACGCCCACCAGCGCCACGGCCAGAATGGCCACCGCAATGGGCAGATTGATGGCAATCAGCAGAAGAAGAAGAACAAGAATACCGATCGTGATCACGCGCGGGCCTCCGGCGTTTCAGCCTCATGGCGGGCGGCTCTGGCGAGTTCCTCGGCAATTTCCTCATCCTCCGAGGAAACACCGGCGCGCATCGTGGCCCAGGCCGCAGGGGCCGACAGAAGCGTTGCGATAATGAAGAGTGCGGCGCCGATCGGCACCACCGACTGGGTGACCGAAAGCGGCACGTCCAGCGAGATCAGCGTGTCCGTGCCCATCACCTGCAGGATGAACCAGCCGCCATAGCCAATGGCCGAAAACACCGCGATGACGATGATGTCGCCCAGCACGAACAGCGCGAAGCGGCCCCGGACCGGGAGGGCGAGAAGGAGACCCGGAAAGCCGAGGTGCCTGCGACGCAGGGCGGCCAGGGCTGCGCCATAAAAGGTCAGCCAGGCCAGCATGATCGACGCCACCTCGTCATACCAGACGAACGACGAGTTGAAGACGTAACGCGCCACGACGGCGGCAAGGACCACCACCGCGAGGGTGACGAGAAGCGTTATGGTTAAAGCCTCGAGGATGCGTTGCAGCACCTTGGCGACGGCGGACATGGAAGGCTCCGGCTGAAGGGACTTTGGATCCGGGCCGCCACCTCAAGGCGGCGGCCCGGCGAGGGTGTGCTAGCTGCCGTTTGCAAGGCCGATGGCGCGGTCGATCATGTCCTGACCACCGTCGACCTCTTCGGCGAATGCGGCGTAGACCGGCTTGGAAGCCTCCACGAACGCCGCGCGGTCGGCGACGTTGAATTCCATGCCGCCGTCGACCAGCTCCTTTTCGAGCGCCTCGTCGTCCGCTGCACCCTGCTCACGGGCCCAGGCTTCCATCTCGCGGGCGGTCTGTTCCAGAACGTCGCGGATCTCGGGGTCCATGTTGTCGTAGGTGCGCTTGCCCATGGTGGGATAGGCCGGGGAATAGACGTGCCCGGTCTTGGACAGGTATTTCTGCACCTCGTTGAGCTTGGCTGCCTCGATGTTGGTGTAGGGGTTTTCCTGCCCGTCGATCACGCCGGTCTGCAGCGCGGTGAAGACCTCGGAAAATGCCATCGGCGTGGGGTTCGCGCCGTATTCCTCGAACATCTTCACCCGCCAGGTGGATTTGGGGGTGCGGATCTTGATGCCTTCAAGGTCGGCCGGCGTGTTGATCGGCCGCTCGTTGTTGGAGATGTGGCGCACGCCATTTTCCCACACGGCCAGAACCTTGTAGCCGTTGCCTTCCACCGTGGGTGCAATGTCGGGCCAGAAGATTTCAGCCTCGATGCGGCCCATATGGTCGCGGTCGGCCACGAGGAACGGCATGTCGAACAGCGCGAACTGGTCCGAGATCGATGACATGATCGAAGACGGCAGGGAGATCTGCAAGGTGCCGAGCTTCAGCTTCTGCAGCATCTCCTGATCCTTGCCGAGCTGCGAGGAGTCGAAGAGCTTGACGACGGCCTTGTCGCCCAGCTTCTCGTTGGCGCGCTTGGTGAACTCTGCGGCGGTGCGCTGCTGCAGCGAGCCGGTCGCGGCCGAGATGCCGAAGACGATCTCTTCCTGTGCGGCGACCTGGGTGGCGAACGCGGCAGCGGCGACGCCGGCGAGAAGCGTTGTCCAGAGCTTCATGGGGTATCCTCCGTTGGGTCAGTTTGGCCCGGTCTTAGGTGCCGGGTTGTCTGGTTGAACTCAGGGTGGTGTCAGGCCGCGTCCCGTGCGCTGGCGGCAAGGGCGCGGACGTTTGCAAGCCGGTCTGCGGCTTCAGCGAACCCGTCCGGGTTCGAGCGGCGCGACAGGCGGGAGGCCAGTTGCAGCGCCTTGATGGTGGCGCCGGGGTTGGCCTCGCCGCTGCCGGCAATGTCGTAGGCGGTTCCGTGGGCCGGGGTCGCGATCCAGAACGGGTAGCCGCCAATCAGCGTCACCCCGCGGTCGAACCCGATCAGCTTCATCGCGATCTGGCCCTGGTCGTGATACATGGTCAGCACCGCATCGAATTCGCCTTTCAGCGCACGGACATAGACCGTGTCGGACGGGATCGGCCCATCCACCCGAAACTGCTTTTCCGCGGCCTTTTTCACCGCGGGGGCGATGATGTTGTCATCCTCGGTGCCGAAGTTGCCGCCGTCGCCGGCATGGGGGTTGAGGCCCGCAACGCCGATCTTCGGGTTGGCGATGCCGGCGCCCTCCATCGTCTGGTGGGTGAGGGTGATGGCGCGCAGCAGCCGCTCTTCGGTGATCAGCCCGGCGACTTCGCTGAGCGGCACGTGGGAGGTGACGCGCGCGTTCCACACCTCGTCCAGCACATTGAATTCGGAGCCGCTGACGTCGGTGCCGATGGCGCGCTTGATGAAGCCGATCTCGTCCACGTAGGACGGATCGCCAAGGCGCATCGCGTGCTTGTTGAACGGGGTGAAGCACACCGCATCGGCGGCGCCGTCTGCTGCAAGGCGCAGCGCAAGGTCGAAGTTGGCAAGGGCCACCGATCCGCCCGCCATGCTGGACGTTCCGGTCTCGATGGCGTCCATTTCGGCGTGCGCAAGGTCGAGAAAGGCGGCGCGGTCGAAGTGTGCGGGGTCGAAGTCCGGCAGTTCCAGCGCGGTGCCGGCCTGTTCCTCGCCCAACTGCCACATCCGCCGGTCGCCGATCACCAGCCAGTCCGCGCCCTCGAAGGTTTCTTCATCGCTGAGTGCCTTGATGGCGAGCTCGTTGCCGATGCCCGACGGGTCGCCAAGCGCGAGTGCGATCAGGGGGCGGTCAGACATCAGAACAGTTCCTTGTGCGTGGCCCGGCGCGGGCAAGTTTCGAGCGTCCCGGCAATGGCCGGGCAAAAGGGGGATCGGCGGAAGGAGGCAGTGGCGGACGCGGCGCGCGCTCCAGGCGCATCAAGCGCCATCGCGCAGCCTTGCGACCGCACATTTCCTCCCGTGATCGAATGCGGCATCTTGCGTGCCGTCGGATGGCCCTGAAGGCCTGTATACAGTATGCAGCTCTGTGGCGCCTCTGCAAGAGCGTGTGCGAAACTGTGGAGCGAAACATCTTGGACGGCGACATGACCACTGCGCAGAACAGACCGATCCGGCGCAGAACCTTGCACGAAGAGGTCGTGACGCGGCTGCGTGACATGATCATCGACGGCACCCTGGAGACCGGGAGCCGGGTGAACGAAAGCGAGCTTGGCCCTGTGCTCGGGGTGTCGCGCACGCCCTTGCGCGAGGCTCTCCGCACGCTTGCCAGCGAAGGCTTGATCGAGCTGGTGCCCGCCAAGGGGGCTGTCGTGCGCCGCTTCGGCGTCGAGGAAGTGGCCGGGATGCTGGAGGCGCTGAAGGCGCTGGAAGGTTTTTGCGCGCGCGTCGGCGTTGGCCGGTGTACCGACGCGGAGATTGACGCTGTCCTCGCCCTCCACGCCGACATGGTCGTGCGCTACGAGGCGCGCGAGCGGCTGGCCTATTACAAGCTCAACCAGTCGATCCACTCGGCCATCGTGGCACTGTCGCAAAATGCCAGCCTCTGCGAGATGCACGGCCTCCTTCAGGGCCGGCTCAAGCGGATCCGCTATCTTGGCAACCACGGGCCGGACAAGTGGGCCGAAGCCATGGCCGAGCACGTCGAGATGGCCGAGGCGCTTGCCCGCCGCGACGGAGAGGCGCTTGCCAAAGTGCTGGAACTCCACATGGAAAATACGCTTGAGCGCGTTCGCGCTGTCCTCTGACCCGATGGGGCGCGCGCCTATCCTTTCGCGCACGGTCAAGGCTCCGCTCCGGCGTTAATTATCTTCGTGTCGGTTGGGCAGGAGGTAGAGCCATGGGTGCAGGACCTGATTTCATCGTCACGGGGCCTGCAATGGCGGGAAGTCGTCTTCTGTCGTCGTGGCTGGCAGCGCACCCGCGCATCAGCCTCCCGGTGGAGACAGGGCCTTGCGCTCTCGCGCCGCCATCGGCCGAAGCGCCCGCCGCCGGCTTCCGGATGCTGGGCGAAAACTCGCGGGAATTGTTGCAGACGCCGGAAGCTGCATCCGCCATCGCAGCAGTGCGGCCGGACTGCCGTATCGTTCTGGTGCTTCGCGAGCCTGTGGCCCGCGCCTTCGCCCATTTCCGGCACCAGTTCCACATGGGGCTGGAAACCACGCACGACTTTGCCGCGGCACTGGCGCAGGAGGAATTGCGCCGGGCCAAGGGGTGGTCGCCGCTCCACCTTTACCGCGCCGGCAGCACCTATCTGGACGGGGTCAGGCGGTTTCGGCTGAATTTCGGGCCGGACCGGCTGTTGGTGATCCTGCACGAGGAGATCGAGACAAGCCCGGCCGCCACCTTCGAGAAGCTGTGCTTCTTTCTGGGTCTTTGGCCCGATGAGGTGGCGGCCAACGATGCCTGGCCGCCATCCGCTGCGGGCAGCGCCGGTGTTGCAGTCGGCGCTGTGTGCAAGGGCGCGCCCGAACCGGCGTGCGCACCAGTCGCCCAGCCGCTGCATCAGCGCGCCTGGGCCCGGTTTGCCCGGACCGTGCTGCCGGCGCGAGAGCCAGATCTCTGCCCCGGGGTAGCGGCAGCACTTGCCCGCAGTTTTGCGCCGCAGGTGGACGCCATCGAAGCGGAACTCGGCCTCTCGCTCGATCCGTGGCGCACCGCTCAGCCGGCCGTCGGCGGCGCCGCCAGTGCGGCGGGCGTCTAGGCGCGCATCTCAGCCGGCCCAGGCGGCCGGGGTTGGCAGAACGCCGATCAGCGCAAAGAACGTCCAGCCGAAGAGCAGGAACGCGAACAGGGCGTGGAAGATCAGCGTCAGTGTCGTCTGCACCGGCAGCATCATGGACCGGGTGATGTGCGGTAGCGCCAGCGCGGTCCCTGTGGACTGAATGGCGCGGTGCAGCCCGAACGCCTCGGCAACGCCGAAAGCCGACAGGGCGGCAAAACCTGTGGACACCATGGCCGGCGGAATGAGCAGCAACGCCGACGCAGGGCCGGAAACGGCAGTCGCGGCGAAAAAAAACACCCCGAGCATCAGTCCATAGCCAAGGTTCGCAAACACGGTGAGGGCGATATAGAAGCGAAACGTACGCGTCAGCTCCTGATGGACGGTGAATTCCTGGCTCATGGGACAACACTCCGGTCAGCCGTCGCGCAATCGTGACAGGGGGGTGGCTTGGCGCGGCGGGCATCCTCACTCTAAGTCAGCGGCATGAAAATGGGATGGATGATTTTGATGCTGCGCCATCTTGCCGGTCTGACTGCGGCTCTGGTCCTTGGCGCGCTTCCGGCTCTGGCTGCGCCAGCAGAGATGGCCGCGGACCATGTGGCGGCCGAGCTTGTGGTGCGCAACGCGGTGACCGCACCCGGCGAAAGCACCGATATTGCGGTTCGCCATGCGCTGGCTGACGGCTGGCACACCTATTGGCTCAACCCCGGCGATTCGGGCGAGCCGCCGATGATCGACTTCACGCTTTCCAGCGGCACCACGGCCGGCCCGGTGCTTTTTCCCGTGCCCGAGCGGCTGCCCTATCCGCCCTTGATGAATTTCGGCTACAGCGGCGAATTCACGCTCCTCACCTCAGTGCCGGTTCCGGCGGACTGGCCGGCGGGCGAACCCTACCGGGTGCCGGTCCGGATCGACTGGCTGGTGTGCGAAAAGATCTGCATCCCCGAAAGTGGCACGGCCGAGCTGACCATTCCCACGGGGCCGGTGTCGCAAGCCGATTCGGGCGTCGCGTTCACCTTCGTTCAGGCCGAGTGGGCCTTGCCGGCCCAGAGCGACATGGACGCTGCCTACTCGCGCGCGGACGGGACCATCTACCTCACGGTTCCGTCCGGCGAGGGGGAAGGTGCGGTCTTCTTCCCGGAAAAGCGCGGCCTGATCGACAATGCTGCCGAACAGACCAGCGTGGACGCATCGGACGGCGAGGGGTTCACCCTTGCCGTTGCGGCAGGGCGAGGTCGGCTCGACGGCACCTTGCGCGGCGTTCTGAAAACCGATGCGGGCGCCTGGTGGATCAGTGCTTCGGGCAAGGCCGATCCGGCGCCGGTTGCAGCCGTGGCGGTTGCGGGCGCGGCATCCGCACCCGGCGGGTCCGGCGGCGGCACGCTCGCGGCGTTGGATGACGCGGCGCCGCGGGTCGCGATCGGGCCGCTGGAGGCGCTGCTGTTCGCGTTTCTGGGCGGGCTGATCCTCAATCTCATGCCTTGTGTGTTTCCGGTGCTGGCGCTGAAGGTGTTCGGGCTGGTGGAACACGCTTCGGCGCCGTTTGCGCGGCGCGCGATGATAGGCGCTGCCTACACCAGCGGCATCCTGACGAGCTTTGCTGTCCTTGCCGGCGTCCTCCTGACCCTGAAGGGGGCGGGCGTTGCCGTCGGCTGGGGCTTTCAGCTTCAAAGCCCGGTGTTCGTCGGGTTGATTGCGGCGGCGATCTTTGCGGTGGGCCTCAACCTTTCCGGCGTATTCGAGATTGGCACCGGGTTGACCCGGCTCGGCGGGCGGGGGCCGCAGGACGGGGTGGCCGGTTCGTTCGCCACCGGCGTCCTTGCCACCATCGTGGCCACGCCGTGCACGGCGCCCTTCATGGCGGTTGCCATCGGGATGGCGCTGGGGTCGTCGGCAATGTTGGCGCTGGGCGTGTTCATGGCGATGGGCGTGGGGCTTGGGCTGCCGTTCGTGCTCCTGGCGCTGATGCCGGGGCTGTCGCGCCTCTTGCCGCGGCCGGGGGCGTGGATGGTCCGCTTCAAGCAGGCGCTGGCGTTTCCGCTTTATGCCACAGCCGCGTGGCTGGTCTGGGTGCTGGCGCAGCTCGTTGGGGTGGACGCACTGTTCGGCGCTTTCCTTGCGCTTCTGCTTGTGGCGCTGGCGGCGTGGCTTCTGGGTCTTGCGCAGCGGGGCGGGGGGCGCTCGCACCGCGTTGCCGCCGTTCTGGCCGGCATCAGCCTTGTGGCGGCCGGCGTTGCGGGCTGGCCCAGCGTTTCGGCCCGTCCGCCTGCCGTGGCGGCGACCATGGCCGGCACCACCGCCTTCACGCCGCAATCGCTGGAGGCGTTGCGCGGCAACGGCCAGCCGGTTTTTCTCAACGTCACGGCGGCATGGTGCATCACCTGCAAGGTGAACGAGCGGGTGGTGTTTGAATCTGATGCGTTCGAAACGCTGCTGGCCGACACCGGCACCACCATGATGACCGCCGACTGGACGCGCCGCGATCCCGACGTCACTGCGTTGATGGACGGGTTCGGTCGCGCTGGCGTGCCGCTCTACATCTATTATCCAGCGGCCGCTGCGCCTGAAGTGCTGCCGCAGATCCTCACAATCTCCGCGCTCCAGAGCGCATTCGCGACCAGGTAAGGCCCCGTGTTGAAGCTGAAACCCACCGCCATCGCAATCCTTGCCGCGCTGACCCTCCCGTTCGCCTCCGCGCACGCCGATCCCGTGCCGGATACCGCCAACTGGGACGCGGTCACCACGGCGGCCAGAGGGCAGACGGTGGACTGGTACGCCTGGGGCGGGGAAACCCATATCAACGACTATATCGCCTGGGTCGGCTCCGAGGTGGCAACGCGCTACGGCATCACCCTGCGCCAGGTGAAGCTCACCGACACCGCCGAAGCGGTCAGCCGCGTGCTGGCCGAAACCGTCGCCGGGCAGGATGATGGCGGCGCTGTGGATCTTATCTGGATCAACGGCGAAAATTTTGTCGCGATGAAGGAAAAAGGCCTGCTCCTCGGCGGCGAATGGGCCGAAGCGCTGCCCAACCGGCCCCTCGTTGACCTTGGCCGCTACGGCGCCGCAATCCTCACCGACTTCGGCGTGCCCGTGGAGGGACAGCAATCGCCATGGGGCCGCGCCCAGCTTGTCTTTATCTACGATACGGCGCGCACCGATCCGCCCCGCACGCTGGAGGGTCTCCTCGCCTTTGCTGCGGAAAACCCCGGCCGCTTCACCTATCCGCAGCCGCCCAACTTTGTCGGCACCAGCTTTTTGAAGCAGATCCTGCTGGACACCGTGCCTGACCCCGCCGTGCTGCGGGCGCCGGCTGGCGATGGCGCAGAAGCGCTGGTTCGCGACAACCTTTTACCAGTGCTGGAGCGGCTCCATCCCGATCTGTGGCGCTCCGCCGCCGTCTTTCCGCAGAGCGTTGCGGATCTGCGCCGTCTCTTTGCCGACGGCGAAATTGCGCTGGCGTTGACGTACAACCCGTCCGATGCCGCAGCTGCCGTGGCCGATGGCCTCTTGCCGCCGACGGCAGCCATCGGTGCGTTCGAGGGGGGGACCCTCGGCAATGTCCACTTCGTCGGCATTCCGCACAACGCCGGCGACAAGGCCGGCGCGCTGGTGATTGCCAACTTCCTCCTCTCGCCCGCCGCGCAGGCCCGCAAGGCTGATATCGCCGTGTGGGGCGATCCGTCCGTCCTCGACATTGCGGCCCTGCCGGCAGCCGAACAGGCCGCCTTTGCCAGTGCCCCGACGGTGGACGCGCCGACCCTTGCCGAGCCCCATGCCTCGTGGACGGCGATCATCGAGCGGGTGTGGGACGAGGCGTTCCTGTGAGCGTCGCCGCTGGCAAGAAGCCAGCGCCCCGGCCCGGCCGCAAGGCAGCGCCCCGCAGGCGTTCGCGCTACACCAGGGCCGAGGCCGACCTTCTGTTTGCACGCCTTGCCGATGCGTTGCCCGAGCCCAGGACCGAGCTTGAGTTCCACAATCCGTTCACGCTGCTGGTGGCGGTTGTTCTGTCCGCGCAGGCAACCGATGTGGGCGTCAACAAGGCAACGCGCGGGATGTTCGCGGTGGCCGACACGCCGCAGGCAGTCCTCGACCTTGGCGAGGACAGGGTCCGCGACCTCATCAAGACCATCGGTCTCTTCAACACCAAGGCGAAGAACGTGATGGCGTTGTCGCGTATTCTGGTGGACACGCATGGTGGTGAAGTCCCCGCCGACCGGGCCGCACTGGAGGCGTTGCCGGGCGTTGGCCGCAAGACGGCCAATGTGGTGCTGAACGAAGCGTTTGGCGAACCGACCATTGCGGTCGACACGCACATCTTCCGCATCGGCAACCGGCTCGGGCTTGCGCCGGGCAAGACGCCGGATGAGGTGGAGGCGGGCCTTGAGCGAATTGTCCCGGCGCGTTTCCTGAAAGGGGCGCACCACTGGCTCATCCTCCACGGACGGCATGTGTGCAAGGCGCGGCGGCCATTGTGCGAGGCCTGTGTTGTCTACGATCTTTGCAAGTCGGCCGAACGCCGGCCACCGGCGGTGGATGGCGCAATTTCAAAGGCCTGAGGCCTTGCCGGACGGTTGCCCGCGCGGCGTTCAGCGGGCATGGTGTCACGCATCGGCCGAACCGGCCCATGGCAATGCGGACCCTTCCATGACGCCACCAGTGCCGGAGCGCTTTGCGCTTTTCCTCGACTTCGACGGAACCCTTGTCGACATCACAGACCGTCCCGACGGCGTGCTCGTTGCCGACGGCTTGCAGTCCATCATCGAAAAGGTGGTCGACCGGGCAGATGGCGCGGTGGCCGTTGTCACCGGCCGCAAGGTGGCGGACGTCGACACGTTCCTTGCAATGCCCATCGCCGCGGCCGGCATGCACGGGCTGGAGCGCCGGCCGAAACCCGGCGCCGGCATCGACCATGCCCCGCCGCCCGAAGAGATCGCCACCCTGCGCGATCGCATCCAGGCGTGGGACGGATTGGGCGACGGCGTGTCCATGGAAGACAAGGGCGCAGGCCTTGCGATCCACTATCGCGCTGCTCCCGGCCGCGAGGACGAAGTGAAGGCGCAGATGAAGGATTGGGCCGAAGACCTCCAGACCCTGCACCTCATCCACGGCAAGATGGTGGTTGAGGCCAAGGGCAAGGGCTTCGACAAGGGCGTTGCGGTCGATGCCTTCATGGAGAACCCGCCATTTGCGGGCCGCACACCGATTTTCATCGGCGACGATACGACCGACGAAGATGGAATGCGCGCAGCGCAGGCCGCCGGCGGCTTCGGAATCAAGGTCGGCGAAGGTGAGACGTGCGCCAAGTACCGCCTGCCGGACGTGCCGTCCGTGCACGACTGGCTCAGGAATATTGCGGAGGGTTTATCTTGATGGGTGATGCGGCACTGCGGGCAGGGGGCTCGGCGCAATGAGCGACAACATGGCGCTCGGCATCATCGGCAATTGCTCGATCTCCGCGCTCGTGGATATCAAGGCCCGCATCGTGTGGTGGTGCCTGCCGCGGCCGGACGGCGACCCGGTGTTTCATTCGCTTCTCGGCAGCCGGGGGGAGTCCGAAGATGGCGCCTTCGCCGTCGAGATCGAGGATTATTCCCACTCCGAGCAGCACTACATCGAAAACACCGCAATCCTGCGGACCCGGCTGATCGCGCAGGACGGGTCGGCGGTGGAGATCGACGATTTCGCGCCGCGCTTCCTGTCGCGGGGGCGGGTCTTCCGTCCGGCGCAGATCGTGCGGCGTCTGCGCCCGGTCTCCGGCCGCCCGCGCATCCGCGTCGTGCTGCGCCCCCGGTTCGACTGGGGGGCCACCAAGCCGCAGATCACCTCCGGCTCCAACCATGTGCGCTATGTGAGCGACGGCATCACGCTGCGCCTCAACACCGATGCGCCGATCACCTACATCCGTGACGAGACGTTCTTCGTCCTCGAACGGGAGTACAATTTCTTCATCGGGCCGGACGAATCCCTGTCGGAGCGCCCCGGCAACATCGGCCGCGAATTCCAGGAAGAGACCGAATATTACTGGAAGCGCTGGTCGCTTCGCCTCGGCCTGCCGCTGGAGTGGCAGGAAGCGGTGATCCGCGCCGCCATCACGCTGAAGCTCTGCACCTTCGAGGAAACCGGCGCCATCGTGGCCGCCGTAACCACGTCCATCCCCGAAGCGCCGGGCTCCGAGCGCAACTGGGACTATCGCTACTGCTGGCTGCGCGATGCCTTCTTCGTGGTCCGGGCGCTCAACAACCTGTCCGACCTCGAGACCATGGAGAATTATCTCACCTATATCCGCGATATCATCGCGCAGACGCGGGGCGACCACGTTCAGCCGGTGTTCGGCATCGGGCTCGAAGCGGACATTGTGGAATCGATGGCCGACCTGCCGGGCTTCATGGACATGGGCCCCGTGCGCGTCGGCAACCAGGCGCACGAGCACTACCAGCACGACGTTTACGGCAACATCGTCCTCGCCGCCGCCCAGGCCTTCTTCGACAAGCGCCTCCTGCGGCAGGGCTCCATGGAGGATTTCCGGCATCTGGAGGTGATCGGCGACCGCGCCTACATGCTCCACGACAAGCCCGACGCCGGCATCTGGGAACTGCGGACGCGCGAGCGTGTCCACACCTCATCGTCCCTCATGTGCTGGGCTGCGCTGGACCGGCTTGCAAAAATTGCCAACCAGCTTGGCCTCAGCCCAAAGCACTGGCGCGCCCGTGCCGACGAGGTGCACGCCAAGATCTGCAAGGAAGCGTGGAACGAAGAGGTTGGCGCCTTTGTCGAAAGCTTCGGCGGCGAGAGCCTCGATGCCTCGCTTCTGCTGATGGCCGAAGTCGGCTTCCTCGACGTGCACGATCCCCGTTTCGTCGCGACCGTCGAGCGGATCGGCGAGCGGCTGCGCCGCGGCAACCACCTTTACCGTTACGATGCAGCGGATGATTTCGGTCGCCCCGAAGTCGCGTTCAACGTGTGCACCTTCTGGTACATCGATGCGCTGGGCCGGATGGATCGGCGTGACGAAGCCCGCGAAATCTACGAAACGATGCTGTCCTGCCGCAACCACCTCGGACTTCTCTCGGAGGACGTGGATCCGCACACGAATCAGTTGTGGGGCAACTTCCCGCAGACCTATTCGATGGTTGGCATCATTAACGGTGCTGTACGCCTGTCCCGCCGGTGGGATAAGGTAATCTGAAGAGACACGGCCGCGCCGTAGCAGATCTAGAGGCACTGGGAGTCATGAATCGCATCGTCATCGTGTCCAACCGGGTTGGGCCTCTCACGGACACCGGCCGCGCCGGCGGGCTTGCCGTCGCGCTGGTCGACGTGTTGCGCGAGCGGGGTGGCTTGTGGTTCGGCTGGTCCGGTGAGGTCTCCGAGCAGGGCACTTACGGCGCGCTGAAATTCACCGAGGAAGGCACCGTCTCCACCGCCACGATCGACGTGGCGCAGGTGGACTACGATGAATTCTACGCAGGCTTTGCCAACCGCGCGCTGTGGCCGACGCTCCACTACCGCCTCGACCTGACCGACTTCGACCGCCGCCTGGAGGAGGGCTACCGCCGCGTCAACGAGCGGTTTGCCGCCCGCCTCGTGCCGCTCCTGCGGCCCGATGACATCATCTGGGTGCAGGACTACCACTTCTTCCTTCTGGGCGAGATGCTGCGCGCCGCCGGGGTCAAAAACCCCATCGGCTTCTTCCTGCACATCCCGTTCCCGGTGCCCGAAGTGCTGACCGCGCTGCCCAACCACAAGAAGATCGTGCACGCGATGCTGTCGTACGATCTCATCGGCTTTCAGACCACCAACCACCTCGCAGCGTTCGAGCGTTACCTGTTCGAAGAGGTGGGCGGCTCGCGCGAGGACGATGGCGCGATCGCCGCCATGGATCGCCGCGTCCACGCCGCAGCCTTCCCCATTGGGATCGACGCGGAGGCTTTCTCCAAGTTCCCCGAATCCAAGGAGGGCGGCGAGAACCTTGCCCTCGTTCGCGCCGAGCTGGACGACCGCAAGCAGATCGTCGGCGTCGACCGGATCGACTATTCCAAGGGTCTGCCGGAACGCTTCACCGCGTTCGAGCGCCTGCTGGAGCTTTACCCCGAGCATAAGGGCGAGGTCTCGCTGCTCCAGATTGCGCCGCCGTCCCGCTCCGAGGTGCGCGCCTACTCGCAGATCCAGCGGTTGCTGGAAGGCCTGTCCGGCCGCATCAACGGCCGCTTCTCCGACCTTGACTGGACGCCGATCCACTTCATCACCCGCTCGTTCCCGCGCCGCTCGCTGGCCGGCATCTACCGCGGCTCGGCCGTCGGCCTCGTCACGCCGCTGCGCGACGGGATGAACCTGGTTGCGAAGGAATATATTGCCGCGCAGGACCCAGAGAATCCGGGCGTTCTGGTGCTGTCCCGCTTCGCCGGCGCGGCGGAGGAGATGAGCGAGGCGGTGATCGTGAACCCCTATTCCATCGACGAGATGGCAGAGGCGCTGCGCACCGCAATCCAGATGCCGCTGGAGGAGCGCAAGGAGCGTTTCGAGATCCTCAACGACAAGGTCATGACCAACACCGCGACCACCTGGGCCCACGCGTTCCTGGACCGCCTCCTCGAAATCCACGAGCCGCCGGAAGACATCGAGCGGCAGGCGTTCTGAGCCCGGCGCCAGTCAGCCGAACGCGGCGACCAGCGCGTCCACAAATGTGCGCACCTTGGCGGTCGGCCGCCGGTTGGCGGGCGTAAGGGCGTTCATCGGACGGGCGGGCCCTTCGTGGTGCGGCAGCACGCGCACGAGCCGTCCAGACGAGATCTCGTCCGCGAGAACCAGCTCCGGCCCCAGCACAATGCCGAACCCTTCGCGCGCTGCATGGAGGAGGGTGCCCCAGTCATTGCTGCGCAGGCGCCCGCTCACCTTCGCTTCGGTCGACGTGCCGTCCCGCGAAAACACCCAGCGGCATGGCACCGATGGCGACCAGTACGCATAGTCGAGGCAATCGTGCGCCGCGAGCTCGGACGGCGCCTGCGGCATGCCGCGCGCCTCGACGTATGCCGGCGATGCGCAGGCAATCATCTTGTAGGGCCGCAGCGGCGTTGCAATCAGCGCGGTGCCGTTGACCGCGCCAATGCGGATCAGAACGTCAAAGCCGTCTTCCATGGCATCCACGTAGCGATCGCTGAGGGTCACTTCGGTCTCCACCCCCTCGTGCCTTGCCAGATACGCAGTCATCACCGGGCCGAGACAGCGGGTGCCGAAGCTCACCGGCGCGCTGATCCGCAGGAGCCCGTGGGGACGCCGGTGCATCTCCTGGGCAATGGCGTCGGCCGCCTCGGTCTCCGCCAGAATGTGCTTGCACCGCTCGTAGTAGGCTCGCCCCACGTCGGTCAGGTTCTGGCGCCTTGTGGTGCGGTTGAGGAGTGTGGTGCCGAGCCGATCTTCCAGCCGCGCCACGTGCTTGGCGACCATCTGTGCGGAGAGGCCCGTCGCCGAGGCCGCCGATGCGAAGGAGCCGAGATCCACCGCCTTCACGAAGACGCCCATGCTGGTCAGTCGATCCATTCCCAACGCTCCGTTGTTTCTGCCCAGTGATTTGCGCCATTTATCTCTATTTCGCACGCAATCATAGTCTCTTCACACAGAGGGACACAGACATGAAAATCGGAATTCTGGGCGCAGGCTTCGTCGGCCGCATTCTCGGCGAGGCGGCCATTGCGGCGGGCCACGAGGTGATGATTGCCAACTCGCGGTCGCCTGAAACGCTCTTCAGCCTGAAGAACATCCTGGGTGCCGAGGTGGGCACTGCCGAGGATGCGGCAAAGTTCGGCGAGCTGGTGATTGCAGCGGTGCCGCTGACGGCCTGCCGCAGCCTTCCGGCGGACGCGCTCCGTGGCAAGATCGTGATCGACGCGATCAACTACTACCCCGGGAGAGATGGCGCTATTCCGGCGCTCGACACCGGCGCCGAGACCACCAGCGAGATGCTTGCGTCGGCGCTGCCCGGTGCCCGCGTGGTCAAGGCGTTCAACTCGATCATGATGATCGATTTTCACCGCGACGCCCGGAAATCGGGCGCGCCGGACCGGCGTGCAATCCCGATTGCGGGGGACGATGAGGCCGCAAAGGCGGAGGTCGCCGCGCTGATGGACGCGCTTGGTTACGACGCATACGACGCGGGGCCGCTCGCGGAAGGCTGGCGTTTCGAGCGCGATCGGCCGGCCTATTGCGCCGCTCTCGACCGCGATGCGCTGGCGAAATCGCTCGCCGCCACCACGCGCGAAAGCTGGCAGGTGGCCGCCTAGTTCGCCGCCGGGTGCAGCGCCTCAGAGTTCGGGGAGCTGCACCCGGTCGTCGATCCCGCACAGGATCGTCAACAGTGCCACGCGCACCCACATCCCGTTGCGCTCCTGCCGCCAGTATTTGGCGCGCGGGTCCTGGTCGATGGCCGGGTCCAGCTCGTTGCGGCGCGGCAGGGGGTGAAGGATCGCGCAGCTTTTCTTCAGCTGCGGCAGGTGGCCCGCCGTCAGGTGATAGGCGCTGTGATCGTCCGACCGGACGGCGCCCGGCGCGTCGTACTCGTCCTGGATGCGCGTCATGTAGATTGCATCGGCCGCGGCAATGGCGCTTTCGAACGCGGTGGTTTCCTCAAAATCGACGTTGGCGGCCTTGAGGTCGGCGCGCAGATCCTCTTCGATCCGAAAGGCGGGCGGCGACGCGAACAGGATCTTGACGCCCGGGTAGTTGATCAGAAGGCGAGCGAGCGAGCGGACCGTACGGCCGCGCTTCAAGTCGCCGACCATGCATATGGTCTTGCCCTCGATGCCGCCTTCCAGCCGCAGGCTGCGCGACAGGGTGTAAATGTCGAGGAGGGCCTGTGTCGGGTGCTCGTCCGGCCCGGAACCGGCATTGATGATCGGCACCGGTCGCGGCGTTTCGTCCAGCATGGTTGCGATCCGCTCGCAAAGGCGCGGGATCGGCGAGCGCATGATGATGAGGTCGACGTAGGACGAGAAGGTGCGCAGAGAATCTTCGACGCTCTCGCCCTTGCGCTCCGATGAGGTGGACGCATCCCGGATCTCGGACGCGGTGATCCCCAGAATGTGGCAGGCGGACTGGAACGACAGGAACGTGCGCGTGGACGGCTGGGTGAAGTAGAGCATCGCCCTTTTGTGAGCGAGCAGGCTCTGGAGGTACACCATGCCCTCGCGGCTCTTGTCGAACCGGCGGATGGTTGTGGTCAGCGTGACCAGATAGTCGAGAAATGGCCGGTCGAACTGGGCCGAGGACAACACATGGCGCAACGGTGGCCGGGTCGGGGAAGGGCTATCCATCGCGGAACCTCATGTCTTGCGCGGGGAGACGCATAGCCGACCGGGCGCCGGTCGCGCTACTGCCGAAAGCAATTGTGCGTGCTCATCCGCTGGTTTTCGCGCACTGGCGGTTCTGGCAGCGCCTTGCTGTGGGGCGCATGGCTGGCGCGAGCGCAAGCGGGTTGCGCGGCGCGGGCGCCATCCCCATTGTGCGACCAATCCGGAAAACCGGCGCATCCAGAAGGCACAAAGCATGCTGCGTATCGTCATTGCCCTCGCCATCGCGGCCTTGCCGCTCGCTGCCGCGGCGCAGGATGTGCCAGCCTCGCGGGCGGAAATCTCGCTCAGCTTCGCGTCGGTGGTAAAAGCCGCGGCGCCCGCCGTGGTCAACGTTCAGGTGGCCGACACTGGCGAGGGGCGCAACGTCTACCAGGGCGACCCGTTTCTGGAGCGGTTCTTCGGCCGCCGGCGGCAGCAGCGGCAGACATCGGCGGTGGGCTCGGGCGTAATCGTCGACCCGTCCGGCCTCGTTGTCACCAACGCCCACGTTGTCGGCAATGCCAAGGAGATGACGGTCAGCTTCAACGACCGGCGCGAGTATGGCGCAACGCTCATCCTCAAGGACGAGCGGACGGACCTTGCGATCCTGAAGATCGAGGCCGATGGCCCGTTTCCCGCGGTCGAATTCGCGCCCACCAACGGGCTTGAGGTGGGTGACCTGGTGCTTGCCATCGGCAACCCCTTCGGCGTCGGCCAGACGGTGACGCAGGGGATCGTATCGGCAGTCGCCCGCACGCAGGTCGGCGTCACCGACTATCGCTTCTTCATCCAGACCGACGCTGCCATCAACCCCGGCAATTCCGGCGGCGCACTCATCGACATGGCGGGCCGTCTGATCGGGATCAACACCGCCATCTACAGCCGTTCCGGCGGGTCCAACGGCATCGGCTTCGCCATTCCGGCGGACATGGTGAACCTTGTCGTCAGCTCAGCCGCCGAGGGGCGGCGGGTCGAGCGCCCCTGGTTCGGCGCACGCCTTCAGAACATGACGCGGGAGCTTGCCGAGCAATATGCGCTGAAGCGGGTGAGCGGCGTGCTGGTGGTCAGCGTCATGAAGGACGGTCCGGCGCAGGAGGCGGGCATTCGTGTTGGCGATATCGTGGTCGGCCTTGCCGGCGAGGATGTCAGCGATCACGACACGTTCGGCTATCTGTTTGCCACCCGCGGCGTGTCGGGCACGGTGGATATCGAGGTGTTGCGCGGCGGCGAAGTCCGCACGTTCGCGCTGGCGCTGGAAGTCCCGCCCGAAACCGTCGCGCGGGACGAGCGGCGCCTCGATGGCGGATCGCCCTTTGCCGGCTCTGTGGTGATGAACCTTTCGCCCAAGGTTGCAGACGAGCTCAACATGGAGCTTTCCGCCGAGGGGGTTGCACTGGCCAAGGTGGACCGCGCGTCGATTGCCGAGCGCGTTGGGTTCAAGCGCGGCGACATCGTCTTGGAAATCAACGGCCGCAAGATTGAGACGACCGAGGCGCTCGACGCCATCACCATGCGGCGCCAGCGCTATTGGGACATCATCATCGAGCGGGACGGCCAGAAGCTGAGCCTGGTGCTGGGCAGATGAGCCTGTTCGAGGCAGCCGGGCTGGAAAAGGCGGCCCCGCGGCCACTGGCCGATGCGCTGCGGCCGCAGTCGCTGGACGAGATCGTCGGCCAGCCGCATCTTCTGGGACCCGACGGGCGGCTGACCCGCATCCTGCGCGGCGAGGAGATCGGTTCTCTGGTGTTCTGGGGCCCGCCCGGCACCGGCAAGACCACGCTGGCGCGCTTGATGGCGGCCCGCGTGAAGCTGGAATTCGTGCAGGTCTCCGCCATCTTCACCGGCGTTGCGGACCTGAAGAAGGTGTTCGAGCGCGCGCGCCATTCCCGCGCCGTCGGCCGTGGCACGCTGCTGTTCGTGGACGAGATCCACCGCTTCAACCGGGCCCAGCAGGACGCGTTCCTGCCCGTGATGGAAGACGGCACCATCACGCTGATCGGCGCCACCACCGAAAATCCGTCCTTCGAGCTCAACGCGGCGCTGATGTCCCGCGCGCAGGTGCTGACCTTCCGCGCGCTGGAGGCTGATGCACTGGGCACGCTCCTCACCCGCGCCGAGGGCGAACGCGGTCCGCTGCCGCTCAGCGATGAGGCGCGCGACAGCCTCATCCGCATGGCCGATGGCGATGGCCGCGCCATCCTCACCCTGGCCGAAGAAGTCTACCGCGTGGCAGCGCCGGAAGAGCGCCTGTCGGCCGACGATCTGCAGGGCCTTCTGCAAAAGCGTGCCCCGGTCCACGACAAGGACCGCGACGGCCACTACAACCTCATCTCGGCGCTGCACAAGTCGGTCCGCGGGTCGGACCCCGATGCAGCGCTCTACTATCTCTGCCGGATGCTGGAGGGCGGGGAAGACCCGCTCTATCTCGCCCGCCGCCTTGCGCGGATGGCGACGGAAGACATCGGCCTGGCCGATCCCCATGCGCTGACCCTCGCCATGGCCGCCAAGGACAATTACGACTTTCTGGGCTCGCCCGAGGGGGAGCTGGCGCTTGGCGAGCTGACGATCTATCTGGCGCTCGCGCCCAAATCGAATGCTGCCTATACCGCCTACAAGGCCGCCCGCCGGTTCGTGAAGGAGGCGCCATCCATGCCGCCACCGGCCCACATCCTGCCCGCGCCCACCAAGTTCATGCGCGAGGAGGGCTACGGCGCCGGTTACGAATATGACCACGACAGCCCCGAGGCCCTGTCCGGCCAGCGCTATTTTCCAGATGGTCTGGACGATCAAGTCTTCTATGAACCGACCGCTCGGGGTATAGAAGATAGCTTCAAAGAGCGATTGCGAGAAACGCGTGCCAAGCGGGCACAACGCGCCGGTGCGTCGGCGCAGACGAAAGCGAACGGTGAGTGATGTCTTCTCTGGTTGAGTTCCTGACGCTGTGGGCCGTGGTCTGGGCCGTGACCTTTGCTCTCTACATCGGCTTCGGGATTGTGGTTCAGCTTTATATCCACCGCTATCCGGAGCGGCGCATTCAGGCGAGCCGGCGCGGTGAGAAGCGCAAGTGGAAGGAGATCCGCCAGAGCGCGTGGTCGCTCACCGCAACGTGCTTCTGTCTGGCTGCCGGCCTTTATGCGCAGTATCGCGGGTGGACGCTGTTTGCGCCGCTCGACCTGTCGTGGTGGTCGGTGCCGCTGATGTTCGCGGTTTCCATCGTGGCGTTCGACACGTGGTTCTACTGGGGCCACCGGCTGATGCACTGGCCGCCGCTCTACAAGCATCACCAGTTCCACCACCGCTCCGTGGCCCCCACGGTGTGGTCGAACTATTCCGACACCATCGTCGATGCGTTCGTGATGCAGAGCTATTATCTCTGGGCGCCGCTGATCCTGCCGATCCCGGCGGTGGTGCTCATTGTTCACCGTCTGTACGACCACTTCAACGGCATGATCGGCCATTGCGGCTTCGAATTCGCGGCCTCGAAGTGGACGCGGATTCCCTCACCGATGGTGTGCACGCTGTTCCACGATCAGCACCACTCCCACTTCAAGACCAATTACGCGAACTTCTTCTCGTTCTGGGACCGCGTGATGGGCACCATCGACAAGGAATACGACAGCGGCGTGAAGAAGTGGTCCAAGGACGAGGCACCCGCCAAGGCCGAAGACGCCCACCCCGCAGCCGGCTGAGGACCCCGATGCCCGGCAATATCAGTCCCATTGCGATCGGGCTTCTGGTCGCCCTTGGCGGTGCCATCGGCGCGTCCATGCGCTTCTGGCTGTCTGTCACGCTGGCGGAGTTTCTGGGCACCCATCTTCCGGCGGCGACCTTTACCGTCAACGTGGCCGGCAGCTTCATCATCGGCTTGTTCGCAATCCTGATTGGCGGCAACCAGACGCTGACAGCCTTTGCTATGACGGGCATTCTGGGCGGGTTCACCACCTTTTCCACTTTCTCGCTGGAGACAGTGCGGTTACTGGAAGAGGGGCGGATCGTGCATGGTCTGGCCTACGCGGGCGCCAGCGTGGTCACCTGCGTGATTGCAGCGGCACTTGGCATGGCGGCCGCCCGCGCGCTCAGCTGACCGGCCACAACAGCACGCGACAACACTGGAGCAGTTCATGAGTGAGGCCCCGCGCGTCCAGCACGTCGAGGTTGGCGACGACGACGGGGGGCTGCGCCTCGACCGCTGGCTGCGCCAGCGCTTCCCCGACGTGCCGCTCGGCGCCTTGTCGAAGGTGGTGCGCACCGGGCAGCTCCGGGTTGATGGCTCGCGCGCCAAGATGGACACCCGGCTTGAGGCGGGGCAGAGCGTCCGCCTGCCGCCAATCACCGCCGGCGAGCGCATTGCGCGGCCGGTGGCCGAGGGCGATGCCGGCGCGCTGGAAGCCATGGTCCTGCACCGCGACCAGCAGCTTGTGGTGCTGAACAAGCCGTTCGGCCTGGCCGTGCAGGGGGGCTCCGGCCTCAGCCGCCACATTGACGGCATGCTGGAAGCCTGGCGCGACCGGAAGGGCCGCAAGCCGCGTCTCGTCCACCGGCTCGACCGGGACACCACCGGCGTTCTTGTGGTGGCACTCACCCGTTCTGCCGCCGCCGCCCTGTCGGAGAGTTTCAAGGGGCGGGATGCGCACAAGACCTACTGGGCGGTCACGCGCGGCCACCCGGTGCCGGCGGAGGGAAAGATCTCCACCTGGATGGCGCGCCACCCCGAGGATGGCGAGCGGATGTATGTGCCGCCAGCGAAGACCAAGGAAGCGCAGCGCGCGACCACAATGTACGAGACGCTCGACCAGTCGGGCCAGTTCTCGCTCCTGCAGCTGGAACCGGTTTCCGGCCGCACGCACCAGCTGCGGGTCCACTGCGCCCACATCGACGTGCCGATCCTCGGTGATCCGAAATATTTCAACGTCGAGAACTGGGCGCTGCCGGGCGGCCTGCAGAACCGGCTGCACCTGCATGCACGGCGGATCGTGCTGCCGCATCCCGCGGGCGGCACACTGGACGTGACGGCCCCGGTCTCCCCGCACATCACGCAGACGTTCAACGTCCTCGGTCTCTCGCCGCAGGGGTGAGCCTCGCCCGCTGGCGCCGCTCATGCCGGCGTGTGCGGCAGTTTCCGGACGGACTGTGCAGGTTCGCAGGCATTGGCCGCGATATATGCGTGGACGTCGGCCGATGGCATCGGCCGTCCGAACAGGAAACCCTGGCCGTGGGTATACCCGGCCTCCCTGGCGAATTGCAGCTGGGCATCCGTTTCGATCCCCTCGGCGACCGCGGAAAGTTCCATCAGCGTGCACATAGTCGCGATGGTCTGGAGCACCTTGTCCACGTTCTTCACCTTTCCGAGAAGGTTGAAGCAGCTGCGGTCGACCTTCAGCGCGTCGAACGAGAACGTCCACAGGTAGCTGAGGCTGGTGTAGCCCGTGCCGAAATCGTCCAGCGCAATAGCGCAGCCGAGGGCATGAAGATCTGCCAGCTGCGCTTCGACAGGTTTGGTATCCGCGATGAACAGCGACTCCGTGATTTCGAGCATCAACCGGTCGGCCGGCAGGTTCGACGCGGCGAGGGCGGTCTTGACCGTGGCCACAACATCGCTTGAGAATTGCTGGGCGGACAGGTTCACCGCAATCGACAATGGCACCGACCATGACGCGGCTGCTTCGCACGCCCGGTTGAGGGCAAGGGTGCCGAGCCGGTCCATCACGCCAAGCTCTTCTGCGACGGGGATGAACTCGGCAGGCGAGATGAAGTTGCCGGTCCCTTCGCGCATGCGCAACAGCGCTTCGAAACTGACGAGCGAGCCGTCGCTGAGGCGATGCACCGGCTGGAAGTAGATTTCGAACTCGTCATTTTCCAGCGCTTGCCGCACCAGCAGGCGCAGCGTGTTCCGATGGCGGACGGTCTCATCCATCCCTTGCTCATAAAGGACGGACCGGTCGCGGCCGGACTGTTTGGACCTGTAAAGTGCCGCCTCGGCAAAACGATGAAGGGTGACGGCGTCGATCGCGTCGTCGGGGGCGATCGCAGTGCCGAGGCTCGCGGTGACATCGACCGGCAGGTCTTCCGCCTGATGCATTTCGCGGATCGTTTGCACCAGCCGGTTGGCGAAAGCGCTGGCATCGTCAGGCGAGGTGACGCCCATCTGGATGACGCCGAATTCGTCGCCGCCAAGGCGCGCCACGAGGTCGGTGCAGCGTGTCTTGGATGCGACCACATCAGCGACGCGGTGGAGAAGGTGGTCCGCCGCCTCGTGTCCCATAAGGTCGTTGACGGTCTTGAAGCCGTCCAGATCAATGAGGTGCAATGCGATCTGCCGCGGCTTTTCCGTCACCGTGGCCAGCCGCTCGTGCAGCGCATCATTAAAGACGCCGCGGTTGGCGACCCCGGTCAGCGTGTCAAACCGGGCCAGCCGCAACGCTTCGGCATCAGCCTTCCGCCGTTTGCGGTAAAGGTTGGCCGTGGTCAGCGAGTGGGCCATCGTGAGCACACCGCCGATGGCAAAGAGTGCCGCAAGCCAGCGCCACAGGTAGAGCAGCCCCGACCGCTCGTGCGTGATATCGATGTAGATGCTGACGAGGCCGGGCTGCTTGCCGCCGAGGGTGACCGGCAGATGGATTTTCGCATACCACATGGGATATCCGGGCAGGGTGCTGCCGTAGACACTCTCGGTAACAGGTTCACCGTTTCTCAGGCGATCGAGCAGGTCAGCGTCGCTGCTTTTCAGCGACGAACTCTCATGGTCGACAAGGTTGCCTGAGGTGAAGCGAAGGTTTCCGTCAAGATCGTAGATCTTGAATTGGAGGATCGTTTCAATGCCACTGATCGCATGCAGATAGGCAAGGTCAGTTTCAGAAATCGGCTCCTCACCCAGCATGCTGGCGAGGTTGACGTCAGTGTTTTGTAGCAGCGCCTCAGAAAAAATCTTCGCTTTTGACGTCGCATCCTGCTCCAGAAGGCTCTGGATCATCCTCAGTGAAACTGAAGCGGCTGCAATAACAGTGACGCACACAATCAGGCAGAAAAGTATCTGAAAGAAATAATTTGATAGACTCGACAAAATTATCGGTCGATCATTGCTGAGTGTTGGTTGCGATTTCATGTTTAACGATAAGATTAATTATCGAGGCTGGCCGCGCTGGTCTGACGACGAACACCTCGAAATATTGTTGCTGCACTTCCGAATGACTGGAGCGCATTGGCCGCGGATGCAAGCATAAATCTGCTTCATCAGGTCAACTTAGCGGCCGGGCTGATCAATTTACGTGGACGAAGCGGCCAGAGCCACTAAAAATTACAGCCTGCGCAATGGGTTAAGGCCGTTCTCGTCCCGAGCGTCGCTTTTGCGTCGCTCGATTTCGGTCTCTGGCAGCGGGGCCAAAAGCACCGGATCGTCACATTTGGGCGGGCTGCCGCAGACCGATACCGGCCGCGGCAGCACGTCCGGTCAGGAAACGGCGTTTGCGCGCGTCATTGAAAAGACAGCGCCGACGCTCGGCCGGCAGGTGACCTGGTCGCTGGCGGTCAGCGTGCAGTCGGCCGTGCGCAACTCATTGGTGACGACGGACGTCCAGGTCAGGGCAAGGCCGGAACCGGTGCTGGTATACCGGCCGTCTGCAACCAGAACATCGCCATTCTGGCGGTGGCGGGAATTGAAGGCGCCGTCGGCGAAAGTTGCGACGAAAACACCGTCGTTGGACACCCAGCTGCCCTCAACAATCTCGGCTGGGCCGCGCGACTGGCAGCCTGCCAGTGCGGCGGCGGCACATAGCATCATGATCGAAGCACGCATGGTTTGCTTTCCCTGCTGGACAGTTGGTTTGTGCGAGAAATCAACGTGCCGCACTGCACGGGAGAGCGCAACGCCTCGGCTCGAGTTTGAACCGAAAGCCGCCGCTTTCGCGCCCGGCACAGGGCAACTTTCCTTTGTGGGCGCGCGATGACAGGCGCGAGGGCACCGCTTTCAGGTCCGGGAACAATTCTCACGAGAAATTATCAACCGAGTGGCATATGATCTGCCTGTATTATGGTTGAGACAGATCAAACGCCCGGGGCAAAGTCCGATCATGGCTGATTCGAGTTTTCGTCGGAACGGCGCCACGCCTTCCCCGGCATCGACCCTGCGTAACGCGGCAGGGCCATTTCCGGTGGAGGCGGAAGTTCTCGTCATCGGTGCGGGTGCGTGCGGGCTTACCGCCGCGCTGGCCGCCGCTGCCGAAGGCGCCGAAGTGCTGGTGCTGGAGCGCGACGCCGTGCCCTCCGGCTCGACAGCATTGTCCGCCGGGCTGGTGCCAGCCGCCGGCACCCGCTGGCAGGCCGAAGCGGGCGTGACCGACACCGCAGCCTTGCTGCATGCCGACATTCAGGCCAAGGCCAAGGGGCTTGCCGACCCTGCGGTGCTCGACGCTGCCGTGGCTGCCGCAGGGCCCGCCATCACGTGGCTTGCCGACGCGCACGGGCTGCCTTTCGAGCTGATCGACGGATTCCTTTATCCGGGCCACAGCGTGCGCCGGATGCACGCCATGCCGGAGCGCTCGGGCAGTGCGCTGGTGGACCGCCTGCGCACCGCTGCCGAAGAGGCCGGCATCACCATCGTCACGTCTTCGCAGGCCACATCCTTGCTGATGGACGGCGACCGGGTGGCCGGCGTCGGCATCACGCGGCCGGACGCCGAGGAGGACATCGGCTGCCGCCAGCTCATTCTTGCCTGCAACGGCTATGGCGGAAACCGGGCATATCTGGAGCGCCACATCCCGGAGATTCTGGGTGCCCTGTGGTTCGGCCACGATGGCAACGATGGCACGGCGCTCGACTTCGGCGAGGCGCTGGGCGCCGACATGGGTGATCTGTCCGGTCATCAGGGGCACGGCTCCGTCGCGCATCCGCACGGGATCCTCATCACGTATGCCGCCATCACCGAAGGTGGTTTTCAGGTGAATGCGGCCGGCGCGCGCTTCAGCAACGAGGCGGCCGGCTACTCCGAGCAGGCCGCGAACGTTCTGGCGCAACCGGGCGGCACGGCGTTCACCATTTTCGATGGGCGGATTGCGGACATTGCCCGCCAGTTCGAGGATTTTCAGCGCGCCGAGGCCGCCGGCGCAATCACGACGGCAAGCTCGGTTTCAGCGCTTGCGCAGGCGTGCAAGATCCCACAGGACACGCTGGAGGCGACCATGGCGGCGATAGCCGGCGCCAGGCAAAGCGGGGCGCCTGATGCCTTTGGCCGGACCTGGACCAGCCCGCCGCTTGGCGCACCTTACTGCGCCGTGCGGGTGACGGGTGCGCTGTTTCACACCCAGGGCGGCCTGCGCACCGACGGAACGGCCCGCGTCCTGCGCGGCGGGCAACCGATGGAAAACCTGTTTGCGGCGGGCGGTGCGGCCGTTGGCGTTTCCGGCCCGGCGGCGTCCGGCTACCTTTCCGGCAACGGGCTTCTGACCGCGGTCGCCATGGGGCGGGTGGCCGGGCGTGCGGCGGCTGGCAGCTGACGTGCCGCGCTTCGTTCCGCAAACGCCTGCGGGTTGCCACCTCCGCCCCGAAGTCGCTACGTCGCCACGGAGCGGCAGTGCCGCCTGGTCCCGTCAGGCGGTGCGACAATTGCCGAATTCCTGAGCGCGCCACAAGCGTCACCCCCGAGGCTCCATGACCGGATCTGATCCGACTGCCACTGCCGCCGCTGCGCGAATTTCGCCGCTGGTGCTGATACTGGCGCTTGCCATTGTCCCGGCGGTGGGACTTGGCATTGCCCGCTTTTCCTATGCGCTGATGCTGCCTGACATGCAGGCGGACCTTGGCTGGTCCTATGCGCAGGCCGGGTGGATGAACACCACAAACGCGTTTGGCTATCTGGCTGGCGCACTTCTGGCAGCCGGGGCCGCTAGGCGTTTCGGAGCAGCGATGGTCACCGTTTACGGGCTTGGTGCGTGCGTGCTTTCGCTGGCGCTGTGTGCCGTCCTGCGCGATGACACGCTTCTCAACCTCGCGCGCATTCTGGCGGGCCTTGGTGCGGGCCTTGCCTTTGTGGCCGGGGGCGTTCTTGCCGCCGAAGCCGCCATGCGCGATCCGGCGAAGGCGTCTTTCCTCCTCGGCCTGTTTTACGCGGGGCCGGGCTTTGGCATCGTCGTGTCAGGCCTCACCGTGCCCTTCGTTCTGGCCGGGGCGGGGCCGGGGTCATGGCCCTACGCCTGGGGCGCGCTGGCGTTGCTGTCGGCCCCTCTTGCGTTGGTTCTGGTGCTGGCGCTGCGGGTCGATACCGCAGCCAAAGCCAGCGCGCGGGTAAGCGTGCGGCTCTTCCCGATGGGCTCCATGCTGGCGGCCTATTTCCTCTTCGGCGTCGGTTATATCGCCTACATGACATTCATGATTGCGTTCGTGCGCGACCAGAGCAGCGCGGCGGCCCATCAGGCTCTGTTCTGGGTGGCCATCGGCGGTACGGCGATAACATCGCCGTGGCTGTGGTCGGGCGTGTTGCGCCGGCTGAAGGGCGGCCATGCCTTCAGCCTCCTGTGCAGCCTCACGGCGGCTGCCGTCAGCCTGCCGCTGCTCTGGCAGGGACCGGCAGCGCTGCTGGCGTCTGCGGCGCTCTTCGGCTGCACCTTCTTTTCGGTGGTGGCCTCCACCACCGCGTTCGTCCGGCGCAACTACGCGCCCAGCGCGTGGGGCGCCGGCATTGGCGCAATGACCGTGGTGTTCGGCATCGGCCAGATCCTCGGCCCCGCCGCGGTTGGCGCCGTAAATGACTGGCGCGGCGGGCTGTCGAGCGGGCTGGCTGCTTCCGCGGCACTTCTGTTTCTGGCAGCGCTTGTCAGCCTGACCCAGCGGGACTTTGCGCCTGCGCCCCAGCCACCGGGCGCTGGCTGACGGGAGCTTGTCGCGCGGCGTTCGGGATGCCTTCGTAGACGATGGAATCCGCGTTCGTTTCAGGTCGGAGTCAGGCCTCGCTTTCCTGCACCTCGGCGAAGTAGCGGCGGCGGATGTCGGCAAGGTCGACGCTGGGCTCGGGAATCTTCATCGCCATCGCCTCCAGCTGTTCGCGGATGATCCGCGCGATGACGAAATCGCGATACCATTTCTTGTCGGCGGGGATGATGAACCAGGGCGCGTGGTCCGGGCTGCACCTTGAGAACACGTCCTCGTAGGCGCTCACATACGCGTCCCAGAAGTCTCGCTCGGTGTAGTCGGCGACGCTGATTTTCCAGTTCTTGGCCGGATCGTCGAGCCGCTTTTCGAAGCGTTCGAGCTGCTCCTGTGGCGAAATGCAGAGATAGAATTTGAGGATGCGCGTCCCGTTGTCGAAGAGCAGCTTCTCGAAATTGTTGATGTGGTCGAACCGGGCCTGCCAGACCGGTTCCGGCGCAAGGTCCTTCACCCGCACCACCAGAACGTCCTCGTAGTGCGAGCGGTTGAAGATGGAGATCCCGCCGCGCCGGGGGGCGTGCGGGTGGATGCGCCACAAAAAATCATGGTCGCGCTCGATCTCGGTCGGCACCTTGAAGCTGACCACATGGCACCCTTGCGGGTTGAGTGCGGGTGAGAGGCGGCGGATCGTACCGTCCTTGCCCGCGGCATCCGGCGCCTGAAGGCAGATCAGAAGCCCCTGTTTGCCTTCGGCATAAAGCGCATACTGAAGCTCTCTGATCGCAACGAGGTCAGCCGCGTGGGCTGCCTTCGCCTGCTTTTTTCCGTCAGCCAGACGGGTGTCGGCAGGATCGATATCCCCGATCCGGATCTTGCCGTCGGGCGGAACGCGAAATTGCTGCGTGAAAGATTGAGCCACGTTGGATCCTTGCCTCCCGGAACGCCATCGAAACTACCCTATCGCGTTTCGGCCGCGCTTTGGCGCCTCGCGAAATTTGCCGGCGTGCGTGCCGGAGGCCTCAGCCGGCGGCCTGCCTCGGGCGCCTGAAGGCGGTGGATGCTTTCTGCCAGCGCCAGGCGGTCTGGAGGATCGTATCCACCGAGGACAGCCGCGGGGCGGGAAGGAGGGCGGAGGCCCGCGCCGTGTCCGCAATCAGGGCGGGCGGGTCGCCGGGGCGCCGTTCTGCGCGCTGCACGCGGATCGTGCGGCCGCTGACACGCTCGGCAGCGGCGATGAGTGCGCCGACGGAGATCCCGTGTCCGGTGCCAAGGTTGAGCGTTTCGCCGATGCCGCCCGCCAGGAGGTGGCGCAGCGCAGCCACATGGGCTGCGGCGAGATCGCTGACGTGAATATAGTCGCGCACGGCGGTGCCGTCAGCCGTGTCATAGTCCGTGCCGAAGACCGAGATGGCGTCCTGTTCGCCGGCAGCGACCGCCAGAAGCCGCGGAATGAGGTGGGTTTCGTGGTCGCGGCATTCGCCGATCTCGCCCTCTGGATCGGCGCCGGCAGCATTGAAATAGCGCAGCACCATGGCGGGCAGCCCGTCAGTTGCTGCCATTGCGGCGACGAGCTTTTCGGCCTCCAGCTTGGTTGCGCCGTAGGGGCTGATCGGATTTGTGGCGGTGCGCTCGTCGATCATCGCGCTGGCTGGTGCACCGTACACGGCACAGGTGCTCGACAGAACGAACGGCACGTTTCCGTGGCGCCGTGCCGCGTCCATCACGCTGAACGAACCACCGACATTCACCCGGTGGTAAAGGTGTGGCTTGTTGACCGATTCGGAGACCACCGAAAGCGCGGCAAAGTGCAGGACGCCCACCGGGCGATATTTTGCGAAGACCGCATCAAGGCGCGTTGCGTCCAGAATGTCGCCGTCTTCAAGCGGGCCCCAGCGAACCGCGAAACGGTTGCCGGTGGACAGGTTGTCGTAGGTCACGGGGATGAAACCCGCCTGAGCGAGGGCCTTGGCGGCGTGGCTGCCGATATAACCGGCGCCGCCGGTGACGATGACGTGCTGTTTCATGGTCGATCCTTTGTGGGCTGGTTGTCAGACGGCGCCGCGGCCGGTGATCACGGCACGGGCGGTGAGCGCGACGAGCATCAGGTCGAGCATCAGCGAGCGGGACGCGGCGTATGCGCTGTCGAGGGCGATCATCTTCGTGAAGCTGACTTCGGCGCGGCCGGCGACCTGCCACAGACCCGTGAGGCCCGGCTTCACGCCAAGGCGGGCAAGGGCCTCGGGCGGATAGGCCGCCACCTCCTCGGGAAGGCCGGGGCGGGGGCCAACCAGGGCCATTTCACCGCGCACGACGTTGATGAGCTGGGGCAGCTCGTCCAGCGAAAGGCGGCGCAGGAACCGGCCGACACGGGTGACGCGGGGGTCGCGCTTCAGCTTGAAGCAGACCCCGGCGCGGTCGCTCTGCGCCAGCAGCTCTGCCCGCCGGGCCTCCGCGTCCACATGCATGGAGCGGAACTTGAGGACGGTGAAGGGGACGCCGTTCTGGCCGATCCGGGTTTGCCGGAAAAGGACGGGCCCTTTTGTTTCAAGCTTGATCGCAGCGGCTACGCCGGCAAGGACCGGGGCCATCGCCAGAAGTCCGCCGCCGGCAAGGGCAAGGTCGAGGAGGCGCTTGCCGCCCACGGCGCCCACCTTGTCCGCATCACCCGCAACGCGGGCGGCAACGGCACGGGCCACGAACGTGGCGTTGCCGATGAGGTAGCGTTTTGCAAGACGCTTCGGGTCCAGGAGAAGCCGGTGGATCCACTCGATCCCGGTGCGGCGCATCCACTTCGGAGCGCGGCTGACGGAGCCGGACCAGAAATCGAACTGTGCGCCGACACCCATCACCAGCCGCGCATCGAGCCGGTGGCGATTGCGCGCCACCCACAGATCCTGAAGCGGAACCCCGAAAGCCACCAGCACGATGTCGGCGCCGGAGGCATTCACCTGCGCAATGACAGCATCGCTTTCGTCTGCGGCGAAATAGCCGTCGCGGGTGCCTGCGACCTTGAGGCCATCCACAATCCGTGCGGCGTTGGCAGCGGCTGCGTCCGCAATGCCCGGCCGGCTGCCGAGGAAGTAGATGGAGAGGCCGCGCGCTGCAGCTTCGCGGCATAGCGGCAGGAAGAGATCCGTGCCGTTGAGGTTCGCCTCGAAGCGCTCGCGCTTCAGCTTGGCGGCAAGAGAGATGCCGCTGCCATCGGGCAGCAGATGGTCGGCCCGGCCGAGCGCCCAGCGATAGGCGGGGTCTCCGGCTGCAACGTTGACCACGTGGGCGTTGACGAAGGCTGCGGTGCGGCGTGCGGTGCCTTCCAGAAGGGCCTGCACAGCATCGGACTGCGTAGCGTTGGTCAAGTCGAGACCGAACAGACGAATGGTGTTGGATTTGTTCATGACAGCGCCTTCCTGATTGGATGGCGCCATTGTTCAGCTTTGGCCCGGTTGCTGGTGGTTCCCGGCGCATAACTGATTGTGACATGCGGGCAGGGGGCGCCCCCAACCGGCGCACCGGATGTCCCGGCCGGCCCGTGCGCTATACCGCCGAATAGGCGCGATACGCTGCCGGTGTTATTGGTAAAGGCTAGGCGAACGTTTCGGGGACACTCTATGACTGGTGGTCAGATCAAAGTGGTATGGGCGCAGCCATGAAAATCCTCCTTGCCGACGATCACGAGCTTGTCCGCGACACCATGCGTGCTTTTCTGGAGCAGGAGCCGGGTCTTCACGTCACCGTTGCGCCCGACTTCGACACGGCGGCCAAGATCATCACCAGCGATGGGCCGTTCGACCTCGTGATTCTCGACTACCAGATGCCCGGCATGCATAGCCTCGAAAGCCTCAAAAAGGCCAAGGAGCTGAATTTCAACAACCCGGTGGCCATCATCTCGGGATCAATCCCTCGCTCCGTGGCGGAAGAGGCGCTTGCCGCCGGTGCTGCCGGCTTCCTTCCCAAGAGCATGGCCGCCAGCTCGCTGGTGAATGCCGTGAGGTTCATGGCATCGGGCGAACAATATGCGCCGGTGCGCTACCTCACCGAAAAGGAAGAGGCGCCCGTCAACGAGGTGGCGGCCAAGCTCAGCCCGCGGGAATTGCAGGTTGTCCGTGGCCTCTTCAAGGGACAGTCCAACAAGGAGATCGCCCGCGATCTCGATCTCCAGGAAGTCACCGTCAAGCTTCACGTCAAAACCTTGTGCCGCAAGCTCGACGCGCGCAATCGCACCCAGGCGGCGATGATCGCAAAGGACGCCGGCCTGCTCTGATCGCAGGGCGCGGCAATTGAAAACACACGGCGCTTTGCGGTGCGCCAGTTCGCGCGCGGGCTGCCTATACTTGCGCATAGAGCAGCGCGCCGGTTGCACCTTTTCGCCGTCCTCCCGCGCGCACACAGCGCCAGCCTCCACCCGTAAACCAGTCATGCATTTGACAGGGGTGGCTGATGAACACGCATGTGACGACGGCAGGATTGACGGCGGCGAGCGAAAAGGTGGCCGCCCCTGCTGAGGCCAGGGCAATGCCTGCCGCCAAGCGCAGTGTCGGACTGCGGATCTGGCGGGGGGCGTTGTCGTCCCTCACCGTGGCGCGGGTGTTCCGCGGCGGGCGCGTTGGCGACAGGGGCCGCCTGCCGCGCTACCTGATGGTGGCGTTTCTGGCCGTCTGCGGGCTCTGGGGTCCGATCGTCGCCTACGTCACGCTCGCGCCGGTGCGCTACACGTCCGAACTCGCGCTGATCCTGCCGGGGGCCGGTGCCCAGAGTTCGGTCACCGTGTCGGACATCGGGCAGGCGTCGTCAGCGGCCGCCTCGCCCTATTCCAGCTCCGCCGTCAGCCCGACCGTCACCTACAAGAGCCTTTTGATGTCCCGCGTTCTGGCCGAGCGCGCAGCGGTCGCGCTGGGCGTGACGGCGGCTGAGGTGGGGGCGCCGAAGGTCAAGCTTCAGGACCTGACGAGCCTCATCAAGGTCAGCATGAAAGGCAGCAGCCCCGAAGATGCGCATGCAAGGGCGAGCGCCATGCTGGACGCGCTCCTGGCCGAACTCGACACGCTGCGCAGCGACGAGATCCAGCGGCGCGAACAGTCCACCCAGCTGACGATCGGGCAGTACAAGGATGCGGTGGAGAGCATTCAGCGCCAGATCAGCGCCCTCCAGGCCGAATCCGGCCTGATTTCCGAGCAGCAGTACAAGGACATCGTTTCCGTCAACGAGCGGGTGCGCAAGGAACTGGCCGAAGCCCGCGCGGCGCTGACCACCGTGGAGCATCAGGCCGGTTCGCTGGTGGATCTTCTGGGCACGGGCGCTGATATGGCGGCCAGCACGTTGCGCCTTCACACCGATGCCGAATTCAAGTCGCTTGCCGGTGCGGCCGCGCAGGAGTCGGCCCTGTTCGCGGCAGCCGCCAGCCGGTTCGGCAAGAACCACCCCGCCCGCGTCAACGCCGATCTGCGTTTTCGCGGCACGCGGGCCCGGATGGTGAGCCGCGGCGTGACGCTGACCGGAATGACCCCCGATGCCATCGACAGGCAGATGGACAACCTTGGCGATGGCGAGCGGATTGCGCTCCTCTCCCGTCTCATCTCGTTGACGGCGGAAGAATCGGGGCTCCGCGCCAAGCTCGAAACACTCCAGGGCGAGCTTGACGCCGGCGAGCGCCGTGCCCTGGCTCTGGTGGACACAGCCTCAAAGCTCGACAGCCTGCAGCGGGACTACAAGGTGGCCGAAGCCGTCTTCGCTTCGGCGCTGGCGCGCACCAACACGTCGCGCGCCGACGTGTTCGCGTCCTACCCCATGGTGCAGGTGGCCGAACCGCCGACCATGCCCTGGTCGCCGTCCTCGCCCAACATCATCATCGCCATTGCGGCAGGCGTTGCCGGCACCTTCATGCTGATCTTCGGTCTCATCCTCGGGTGGATCCGCCGGCCGCTGATCGACAAGCTCACCACCCTTGCGGGCGACGCCAATGCGTAATCTCAACCCCGCCGAGAGCATCGTCTTCTGGACGCTTGCTGCCACCTGGCCGCTCTACATGCTGGGCGCCCTCTACATCGTCGGCCCCGTTCTGGCCTGGAGCCTTGGGGGTCTTGCCTGCCTCGCGCTCTTTCTGGGGCCCGCCATGCGTCGCGACCTTCGCGTTGCCGGCACCGTTCCGCCGGTCGTGTGGGCCTGGCTCGGCGGGATGGCGCTGATGCTGGTCGCCCTTTGGCTCGGCCACATCGGCGAAGGCCTCGGCCTTGGCCAGACCATCAAGTCCACCATCGGCTGGGCGAAGGGCTGGGGCATGCTGGCGCTCCTCATCCTGGCGGGGGCGGTGCTGCCAATCCGCCGCATCGCCGTGGTGCGGGCCCAGAGCGTGGTTGCGCTGATCACGCTGCTGCTGCTGCCGGCCATGCTGGCGGCGCCGTTCATCGGCTTGCCGGAGCGGATCTTCGTGTCGCCGCTCAAGGCGGCAGGCGGGCCGGGGCCGGAATATTTCACCGTCTACCTTTATACGCTCGACCCCTCCACGTGGACGCCGCGCTGGCAGTTCTATGCGCCCTGGTCGCCCTTTGCCGGCCTCCTCGGCACGGTGATCGTGATGATGGCGCTGGAGGAAAAGCGCTGGCAGTGGATCGCGATCGGCATACTTGCCGGTCTTGCGATGATCCTCCTGTCGAAGTCGCGCATGAGCCTTGTGGCGCTGGTAGTCTGCACCGTCGGTCCGCGGATGCTGCCGCTGGTTGCCAAGTCGTTCGCCTGGCAGATTGCAGCGGCCGCCATGGCGTCTCTGGCGGTTTTCGGACAGGCGCTGTTGCAGATGGTGCAGGGGGCGGTCGGCGCGTTCAAGTCCGCCCGGGCGGACTCGACGCGGGTGCGCGAAACGCTCCAGCGCATCGCCTACGATCGCTGGCAGACAGAGGCCGTCTGGTTTGGCCATGGCACCGTTCAGCCCGGCCCGCATATTGTCGAGTACATGCCCATCGGCAGCCATCACACCTGGTTCGGCCTTCTGTTCGTCAAGGGCGTAACCGGGGTGCTGGCGCTCATCGTCCCGTTCGTCTGGCAGCTCTGCCTGGCGCTGGACGACACGGTGCGCAATCCCCGGCGCGGCCGCCTGCCGCTCGGCATCATGCTGGCGCTGACCATTCTCACCTTTGGCGAGAACCTTGAGATCGAGGTCTATCTCCTGTGGCCGGCGATCCTCATTCTCGGCATCCACGCCCGCGAGATTGCCGCCGACCGGGTAGCGCGGCCTGTCCGCAGTGGCAGCGACCCGTTCAGCACGGCGCCGACTGGCAGTGCGCCTGCGTGCTAGTTGCTCCCCTACCACCGGTGAGCACACCTTCGTGGGTGTTTCGCCAAGGGCGCTGCTGGAAGCGGCCGGTGCGCAAGGGGCGTCACCGCGCGCCATTGCCCTCAGCGGCTATGCCGTCGACATTCCGAGGATCGACAGTCGCGATCGCGAGGCGATTGTGGCCTACAGTGTCCACGGGGAAGCGATGGCTTTGCGCAAGCGGGGGCCATTTTGGATCGTGTATCCTTGGGGTGGGTGGCGAGGTTTCGGACAGAGGTCATCTATTTGCGCAGCGTCTGGCAGCTCAGGACGCTGGACGTTGTCTGCTAGGAGCGAAGATGGACGAGAACGGTTCAGGGTCTGACACCCGCGCGAGGACCACGTTTGGGCGCCGGATCCGTCTCACCGTCGCTGCCATCGTGCTCATGGTGGTGGTTGCGCTGTCGGTATTCAGCGCGGAAATCTATCAGCAACTGAGAAGCCTTCAGGCGACCTCGCGCGACAATGTGCAATGGTCGATGGCGCAGCTTGAGGTGGAATACCTCATCTTCCAGGACATCGTCCACGAAGCCGATGAGGGCGAGGCGACCCTCGCCGCAGTCCGCCGCCGGTTCGACATTTTCTACAGCCGCGTCGACATTCTGGCCAACAGCGACGTGTTTGCGGTGCTGACCGCGGACCCGGAGAACGCAAGGAGCCTCAGCGCCATCCGCAGCTGGCTGGAAGAGACCGTGCCGCTGATCGACGGTCCCGACGATGCATTGGGCGCTGCGCTCCCCAACCTCGACGATGCCGTCCAGGCGCTGCGTGAGCCGATCCGCCGCATTTCCCTCCAGGGTGTCCGTCTGTTTGCGGAGGCTTCGGACAAGAGCCGGGATGCATTCTCGGCCCTGCTGTTTCAGACGGCGGCCATTGCGGGCGTCCTCATTGTCAGCCTTGGCGTTCTTCTTGGCCTGTTCATCCGCCAGAACCGGATCTCGATGCGCCGCGCAGAACAGCTCAGGCTGTCTGCCGAGCGTTTCGAGCAGACCATCAACGGTTCGCTCAACGCCATTGTGGTGACGGACGAGGCGGGCACGGTGGTGGGGTTCAATCCCGGCGCGGAACGCACCTTCGGCTATTCGCGCAACGCGGCGCTTGGCACCAGCATCAGCGCGCTCATTGTCCCGCAGCGGCACCGCGCAGCCCACGCCGCTGGCATGGAGCGCTATCGTACAACCGGCAAGGGCAACATCATCGGCAAGGGCCGGGTGGAGATCGAGGCGCGCCACGCCGACGGGCACGAGTTCATGGTGGAGCTGGCGCTGGCGAGCACAAGCGGGCCGGAGGGCAAGCGGTTCGTGGCCTATCTTCGGGACATCACCGAGCGCCTGCAAAACGAGCAGGATCTCACCGAGGCGCGCGACAAGGCGCTGGCGGCGGCACGCTCCCGCTCCCAGTTTCTTGCGGTGATGAGCCACGAAATGCGCACGCCGCTGAACGGCGTTCTGGCCGTGCTCGATCTTCTGGGCGAAACCCGGCTTGACGGCAAGCAGCGCGAATTCGTCGAAACCGCCATCGCATCGGGCGAGATCCTGCAACACCACATCGACGATGTTCTGGATATCACCCGCATCGAATCCGGCCAGTTGACGTTGCAGCCGAAGCCTTTCGACCTGGCTGCGCTGCTTGAAGAAATTGCGCGGATCAACCGTCCGTCAGCCGAGGCGCGCGTCAACACCATTTCCGTCAAGGCCGATCTGCCCGATGGCTTCGTGCTGGCCGACCGGCACCGCATCACCCAGCTCCTCCTCAACCTTGTCGGCAATGCGGTGAAATTCACCGAAGGCGGCCGCATCGAGATCCGCGCAGGCCGCGCCGGCGGTGAGGCGCCGGGCGTGTTCGACATTGCGGTCAGCGACAGCGGCATCGGGATCGACGCGGGCGACATGGAGCGTATCTTCGACGACTTCGTGACGCTGGACCCGTCCTACCGGCGCAAGGCGGCCGGCTCCGGCCTTGGTCTTTCCATCTGCCGGCGGATTGCCCGCGCCATGGGCGGCGAAATTCTGGTGGAGAGCCAGATTGCGCGCGGAAGCCGCTTCACCCTGCGGCTGCCGCTGGAGTTCGTTGCTGCCGAGGCGCCGTCCGCGCCACTGTTGCTGCACGATCCGGACGCGGCGCCGATCCGCACCGAAGCGCTGAAAGTGCTTCTGGTGGAGGACAACGAGACCAACCGCTTTGCCGCCCGCGAAATGCTGCGCCGGGAAGGGTGCGAGGTGACGGAAGCCAAGGACGGACTGATCGGCCTCAGCCTTTCGGAGCGCCAATGCTACGACCTCATCTTGATGGACATTTCGATGCCCCGTCTCGACGGGATGGAGGCGACCCGTGCCATTCGCAAGGGCGATGGGGCGTCCGCCGCGTCGCTCATCATCGGGTTGACGGCCCATGCGCTGCCCGAAGAGCAGCGCAAGCTGCGTGAAGCGGGGATGCAGGCCTGCCTGACCAAACCCCTGCGCGTGCGCGCCCTGCGGGAAACGCTGGAAGAATATTTCCCTGCCGCGGCGCAGCAGCCACCCGATCCCGAGCCGACCCCGCCGCCAGAGCCTGAGGAGGGCGAGGACCCCGTTCTGGAGCCCGAAATCATAAGCGAATTGCAGGGCGCGCTGACGCCGGCAAAACTCACGAAATTCATTGCCAAGTACCGCTCGGAGCTTCTGGCGGTCGCGGCGGAGCTTCACGCAGCGGGGGAGGACCTTGCCGTCATCCGGGCGCTGGCGCACCGCGCGGCGGGTGCCGCTTCGCTCATCGGCGCGGAAGGGTTGAAGGCAATTTTTGCCACGCTGGAAGATGTCGCCATAGACAATGAGGCGGAGTTTATAGCGCCGCTTCTGGAAGAGCTGGACAAGACAATCCCGGTCGTCTTCGCCGCGCTTGACCGGCTGGACACCGCGCCCCCGGACGAAACGGCGCCTACCGGCTGATCCCGAGGATGACGGCCGGGGTGGCGGCGGCACCCAGCGCCCGGGCCACTTCGGTGACGCTGACGACGGTGCTGTCGTAGCAGGCGATGGAATCGTAGGGCATCAGATACGGGTTGTAGCTGTCCCGGTCGGAGCGGCGCAGCAGATCTTCGATGTCGCGCTCGACCACAATGGAATCGCCGGTCACCGGGTCCCGGCTGAGCAGGATGGCCGAACGGTTGGCATTGGTGAGCTTTGCGCCGCCATAGCAGTTCATGCCGAACACCGCCTGGATGAAGCGCGTGCCGTAGCGCAGGTCCGTGGTGTCCTTCGACACGGCGGCCAGCGCATTCGCATCCGCCGGTTGCGAGAGGTTGGACATGTAGACCTTGATGCCGGGCGGCGTGACCGAAGACGGCCGGGCAAGCTCCGGCTGAAAACATTCAAGGCTACGCACCTCGATCTGGTCGCTTTCCAGAAGGATCGGATCGTTGAACGGGCGGCCGAACATGGCGGGCCGCACGTCGATCTTGCGGACCTCGCCAGCGCGTCGCAAAATCACCTGCTTGAGGTCCGCATCGGGCCGGACGCCGCCGGCCGCCTGGAGCGCGGCCGACAGGCGCCGCGAGCCGGCCACCGCGCCGATGGCGCTCTGCCGCGTGCGGTCGATGTCGCTGCCGGACACGGCGCCGACCGTCACCGCGTTGGGTTCGAATACCGCGCCGGAGACGAACACCCGCGCTGCCGCAAAGTCGGCCACGCGCACGGAAATCCGCGGCGCTTTCTCGTAAAATTCCTCGGCGACGAGTTCCTGGGCAATGGCCCGCTCCACGGCCTGCACCGTCCGTCCCTTGGCCGAAATGGCGTCGATGTACGGGAGTTTCAGCGTGCCGTCCTGGGACACCTCGTAGGATCCGGTGAACGTTTCGTCGCTGGCAATGGAGACGGTGAGAAGGTCGCCCGGCGTCAGGTGCTCCACGTCCGGATAAACGGTGGTGGCGCTGCGGCCGGCAGCAATGCCGACCCCGGATTCGCATCCCACCTGCTTGGAGACGACGGGTTTTGCGGTTTTCGGCTTTGCCGCGTCGCGATATTGGGGCTGGTAGCCAAACCCGTCAGACACCGGCTGGATGTTGCTGATCGTGTCCAACGAAGAGCAGCCTGCAACCACAGCGGCAACGCATGCAACGCTCAGATCCGCAAAGCCTTTACGCCACATAACAACTGTCGCCTTCATTTGCTCCAGGATGAAGCGTTACCATGTTCGGCGATGCCACTTAATGCGCTATTGACGCGCCGCGCCGCCAAACATCCCGAGACCTACCCTAAAGTGTAGTCCGCGCGCCAACGGGCACTTTCCGCTGTGCGTGCGCGCGCCCCGCCAATTGTTCCGCAAGTGCATAACTCTTTGCAGCGGAGAGCCATGGGGGCGGGCCGCACGGCAGCGGAGTGCAGCAGACATGACAAGGTTCCCGGCATCGGTTGAAGCCCTTGCGCTGCCGCCCGCGGCGCGCCGTCTGGCCGGCCATGTGGCAGCCTACGCCGCATCCGAAGTGTTCGCCAAGGCCTCGCGCCTGCTGACCGTGGTCGCCATGGCACGGTGCCTCGATGCCGGCGCGATCGGCGTTGCCGCCGCTGCCCTGGCCACCGGCGAAATCATGAAGGCGCTTGCCGAAAACGGTGTCGGCCAGCGGGTGATCGCAGCCCCGGCCGAAGATCTGGACGCAACGGTGAACGGCGCGCGCCGGATCTTCTGGGCGTGGTGCATTGCGCTGGCGCTTCTCCAGTGCGGCGTTGCGGGCGTGCTCTACCTTGCAGGCGGAAATGCGCTGACCGCGGGCCTCATCGCGCTTCTCGCCCTTGAATATCTGATCATGCCGGCAGCCCTGGTGCAGTGCGCGCTGGCAATGCGCGAAGGCAAGCTGCGGCAGACCGCAATCATTGCCGGTGCGCAAAATGTGGGTGCCAACGTGGTGACGGCGCTGCTGCTCATCGTGTGGCCGAGCCCGCTGGCCGTGGTGGTTGGCAAGCTCTCCACCGCGCCTTTGTGGCTGGTGGCCATGCGACGCCTGCGGCCGTGGACGGCCTCCGCCGCCCCCGCGCTGCCGGTGCGTGCCTTTGCGGGCTTCGTGCGGGCTGCCGTTGCCATCGAGCTGGTGCGGGCAGCCCGCCAGCAGGGCGACAAGCTGATCATCGGCGGCGTTCTGGGTCTGGACGCGCTGGGGGTTTATTTCTTCGCCGTCAGCGCAGGGCTTGGGCTGGCGACCTCGTTCAGCACCGCGCTGTCCACGGTGCTCTTTCCGCACCTCAGCCACAGCACCGACCGCGGGGCCGATGCCCGCCGCGCCACGCTCCTGTCGGTTGCCTTCATCGCCCCCGTCGTTTTCGCCCAGGCGCTGATGGCTCCGCTTTATGTCCCGCTCGTTTTCGGGGCCGGGTGGGGGGATGTCGCACCGCTGGTGTCGATCCTCTGCCTTGCTGCAATTCCGGCGGTCCTGTGGGCTGTCACCGCGCAATATCTCAGGGCCGACGGGCGCATCAACCAGGAGTTCGTCCGTGCCGCGCTGCTGGCTGCGGTGATGACCGTGGCGACGCTCGCCGCGGCCCCTTACGGCCTCACCGCCGTGGCCTGGACCATCCTGATTGCCGCAACGGTCAGCCACGCTGCGGTGTGCCTTCCCCTTTTGATTGCCACGCCGAAGCTGCCGCTGCGCCTTGCCGCTGCAACCGCACGCTGAAGGAGACCGAAATGCCGAAATTCTCCGTCATCATCCCCGCCTACAACGCCGAAGCCACCCTCGGCGAAACGCTGGACTCGCTCATCGGCCAGACCTTCACGGACTGGCACGCGGTCATCCTCGACGATGCCTCCACCGATGGCACCGTTGCGCTTGGCGAAGCCTTTGCCGCGAAAGACGAGCGCATCAGCGTCGTTGCCCTTGGCAAAAGCGGTCCGAGCCGTGCGCGCAACATCGGCGCCGCTCAGTTCGCCCGCGCCGACTGGCTCGCCTTCCTCGATGCGGACGACATCTTTGTGCCGGGCAAGCTGGCACGGCTGGCAGCGCTCACCAGCGGCGCGGATGCAGCGGATGCCTTTTACGGTCGCGTCGCTTTTTTCCGCGGCACCCCGCAGAGCGCGAAAACGGTGTCGAAGGTGCGTGCCGAGGCGCTGACGCCGTTCGATCTGCTTTGCGAAAACCCGGTCTGCACGTTGTCCAATCTGGTGGTCCGGACCAGCATCTTCCGCGACATCGGCGGGTTCGACCCGAAGGTCGTGCATGGCGAAGACGTGGAGATGATGATCCGCATGGCCGCCGCCGGTGGCCGGATCGAGGGCGTGGACGAAACGCTCGTCTACTACCGCGCCAGCGACGGCGGCCTGTCTGCCGACTTGCAGGCCATGCGTGCCGGCTGGCAGGCGGCGGCCAACACGGTTGGCGCCCTTGGTGTTGCCATTGCCCCCCGCGCGCTCGCGCAGGCCGAGGCGATCCACCTTCGCTATCTCGCCCGCCGCGCGTTGCGGGTGCGCACAGGCCGCTTCACTGCGCTGAAGCTGGCGGCCCGTGCGGTTCGTCTCAGCCCGCCTGCTTTCTTTTCCGATCCCCGCCGGGGTGCGCTCGTTCTTATGGCCGCCTGCGCCGAACCCTTCCTGCCCGCGGCCGCCCGCCGCCTGGCCTTCAACCATTGACCGAGGAGCCCACAATGACCTTCCCCAAAGCCTCCATCGTCGTGCCGGCCTACAACGCGGCAGCGACCCTCGCAGACACTCTCCGCTCACTCCTGGCGCAGACCTTTCAGGACATGGAAATCGTCGTCGTGAACGACTGCTCCACCGACGACACCCTTGAAGTGGCTGCCGCATTCGACGATCCGCGCATCCGTATCGTGTCCCAGCGCAATCGCGGCCTGTCCGGCGCCCGCAATGGCGGCATTGAAGCATCGCGCGGCGCCTATATCGGCTTTTGCGATGCGGACGATCTGTGGCTCCCAGAGAAGCTGGAGCGCCATGTGGCCCACCTTTCTGCCAACCCCAACCTCGGCCTCAGCTACGCAGGCTCGGAGATGATCGACGGGGCGGGCAAGCCTCTCGGCGTTCGCCAGTCGCCGCGTCTCACCGGCATCACGGCGGCGCACATCTTCTGCCGCAACCCTGTCGGCAACGGTTCGGTCGCCGTGTTCCGCCGCGAGGCGCTGGATGCGATCCGCTACCGCCCGCGGCACGAAACCGAGCGGGACTGGTGGTTCGACGAGACCTTCCGCCAATCCGAAGACATTGAAGCGTGGATGCGCTTTGCCCTGACGGCCGATTGGGACATTGCCGGCATCGACGGCCATCTCACCTTGTACCGCGTTCACACCGGCGGCCTGTCCGCCAACATTCACTGCCAGTTCGAAAGCTGGACGCGGATGCGGGCCAAGGTGGCCGACCTGTCGCCCCGGCTGGACGCATCGCACGGCGACCGCGCCGCGGCCTACCAGCTGCGCTACCTCGCCCGCCGCGCCGTGAAGATGGGCGATGGCGCGGCCGCGCTCGGCCTCATTGGGCAGTCGCTGTCCGCCTCCACCCGGCCGCTGCTGGAGGAGCCGGTCAAGACCGCCGTGACCGCCGCGGCTGCCATCGTTCTCGCCATTGCCGGACGCGACCGTTTTGCGGCCGTCGAAGCGCACATTCTTTCCGCCCGCACCGCCTGATCCTCAGAGCCAGAAAGACACAGCCATGAAATATGCCGTCGCCCACCTCATCGATGATGCCTCTTTTGGCGGGATCAACCGGATGCTCGCCCACCTCGAAGCCACCTCGGAAGATGGCGCCGTTTGCCACCGGATCGTCCGGGTCCGGCGCGGGCAGATGAACCTGCCGCAGATGCAGGCCGACGTGGTGGTCTCGCACCTGTCGACCTCATGGTCGAACATGCCGCTGTTCACCGCGCTCCGCGCCGCCTATCCGGACCAGCCGCTGATCCATGTCGAGCATAGCTACTCGGAGCGTTTCGCAGCGTTGAACGTCACCAGCCGGGCGCGGTTCGGCGCGCTGCTGAAAAGCGCCTACGCCCTGTTCGACAGGGTTGTGGCGGTGAGCGAAGCGCAGGCAAACTGGCTGGTGCGGCGCGGCTTTGTGGCGGAGCAAAAGCTGCACGTCATTCACCCCTGCGTCGACCTTGAGCCCTTCATGGAGGCTGCTTCAGCGCCGGCCCCCGGCCGTCGGATCGTCGGCGCGCTCGGCCGGTTCGACACCCAGAAGGGGTTCGACATCCTCATCAAGGCGTTCCGCGCGTTGCCGACGTCGGACATGACGCTTCATCTTTATGGCGACGGTCCGGAGCGGGAGGCTCTGGTGGCACTTGCGGCCGGTCAGCCCAACATCGTGTTCAAGGGGTTTGCCGCCAACCCGGCAGAGGCGATTGCAGAGTGCGACGTGATTGCGATGCCGTCGCGGTGGGAGCCGTTCGGCCTGGTGGCGCTGGAGGCGCTGGCCGCCAGCCGCCCCGTCATCTGCCCGCGCGCAGACGGGATGGCGTGCCATCTCGTCGCCGGTGCCATCGACGTGCAGGAGAACACGCCGGGCGGCTGGGCGGCCTGTCTGGAAGAGGTGTTTTCCGTGCCGGCCGACATCGTCGACGGAGAGCGGGTCGCATCCGAGGCGATGGCCTCCTTCGAGCGCGAGTGGACAGAGCTTCTCCAGTCCGTCACGCCCAGCGCCTCGCCCGTCGCACCGGGGGCGATCACCGGGTTTGCCGCCGCAACTCGCCAGGATTTGCACGCAGGGTGAGGGGCGGGGCCGTCCTTTGGCCTCGCTGCAACACTCCGGGCGCGCGATGCATTGGCTGCAACACCGGGTCTAGATTTCTGATGTGACGCTGATAGCGTGACGGTCACGAAAAATCACGCTTCCGGGGGCCAGGGTGGGCTGCAACTGCACTTCACGGGGACGGTTGTTTTCAACAGTCGCCGCGCTTTTGATCGTCTCCGCGCACGCGACGTCAGCGTTTGCGCAAGCACCGGGCGGTGTGCCCTGGGCAAACCCCACCACTGCGGCAGAGATCCAGGTTGCCATCGATCAGGCGCTGATTGCCAAGCGCATTCCCGGCGCCGCAGTCTCCATCCGCCAGGGTGATGTGCGGTGGACGTCGAATTCCGGCACGGCGAATGTCGCAACCGGCGCCCCGCCAACGGCCGGCACCATTTTCGCCTACCGCAGCGTGACCAAATCGTTCGTCACCACGGTCGTTCTGCAGCTGGCGGAAGAGGGGCTTGTCGGGCTCGACGATCCGGTCGGCAAATATGTCAGCGGGGTGCCGGGCGGCGACGAGATGACGATCCGCGAGCTTGCGCAGATGCGCTCGGGGCTCTTCAACTACACGCGGTCGTCCGCCTTCATCACGGAGTTGCTGGCGGACCCGGGCAGGGCCTGGACCGCCGAGGAACTGCTCTCCTACGCCGTCGACCAGCCGCTCGAGTTCGAGCCTGGCACCTCCTACGAATATTCCAACAGCAACACCGTGCTCCTTGGCCAGGTGATCTCGGCTGCCACAGGCAATGACTGGTCGGAGGAGGTCCGGCGCCGGATCTCCAGACGGCTGGGCCTGAGCTCGGTGGTCAATCAGGGCGCGGGCGCGATGCCGACGCCGAACGCCGTTGGCTATGTCGATGCCGGTGATGGCGAGGGCCCCCAATCGCTTTCCGACTTCAATGCGTCCGGCGCCGGGGCTTCGGGCGCTTTGGTGGGGGTCCTTTCGGACCTGGAGCGCTGGGGCAAGGCGGTGGGCAGCGGAGAGCTGATCGACCGGCGTGATTTCGTCGAACGGCTGAAATCGTTCGGCTCCACCGCGGCCGATCCGCAAAGCCCGGAATATGACAGCTACGGCTTCGGCATGGGCGAGATCTCCGGCTATATCGGGCACACCGGCAACGGTCTCGGCTTCGAGGCGCTGGTGATGTACGACCGGGCGAACGACCGCACGATCACCATTTTGCTGAACGCCAGCAATCCCGGCGACGGGAACGCGCCGGCCGACCTGTTCAAAGAGCTGCTGGATGTTCTGGACTGGACCGAACCGGACACCCAGCGTCAGGTCGCGGGCAATCGCCGGCGCGTGGTTGTCGACGCCGGCACCGTGTGGACCGGGCTCGTCAGCGGACCGTTTCGCACCCGCGCCGCGGTCTATGCCGACGATGGCGGTTCCGCCACTGCAAATGGCTGGGTGACGCTGGAGCCGATGCAGGACTATGTGCCTGCCATCTATGTTGGCGATGGCCGCGTGACGCTCGGCCGTGGCGGCGACATCACTGCCTCGACCGGCGGCGACGGCGCTTTCCTGGCCGCACCGCAGGGGACCGCCTCACTCTCCCTTCGCAACGTGAACATCATGATGGCTGGCGACGAGGTCAGCGGCATCGGTGTCGATGCGCGGGACAACGCGGTCGCCGAGCTGATCGACGCCAACATCAAAGGCACGGCGCTGGCGGGCCTTCATGCGGGCGGCAATGCGCCCGCGACGATCCGGGGCAAAGGCGTCGATGTCGACCTTTCCAGCGGCGATGGCGTGTGGGTCGAAGCGGACGGCTCGGTCGATCTCGCGGACAGCCGGATTGCGCTCAGTGGCGCCGGCATGGGCCTCAATGTCTCGGGCGTCGACGGCGCTGCGAAAATGCGGGGGACGGACCTTGCCGTCGAGACCATTGCGCCGGGCAGCTATGGCGTGCTCGCCTACGGGGCGGGGGCCGATGTCGCGCTCAACGGCGGCTCAGTGATGACGCGAGGCGCTGATGCCCACGCCATCGTGCTGGGCGAGGGGGCGCAGATCGCCCTCGCCGGGTTGGACGTTTCTGTGTTGGGCACGTCTTCGGCGGCGGTCGCGGCGCTCTCTCCAAACGGGCTTAGGCGCCGCCGCAATGCCGCCCGACCATTGACGCAAAATACGCTCTCCCTGACCGACAGCACGCTTTCAGCGTCGAACGGCCCGGTCGTCATGGCAGACGGAACCGCGTTGGCGCTGACGGCGTCCGGTTCGGCGCTGAACGGCGCGATCACCCGCTCCGCCAACGCCCGCATCGACCTGACACTGGCGGACGGCAGCGCATGGATGCTTCCCGCCGCCGGGACGGGGCTGCGTTCGCAGGTCGACAATCTGGTGAATGCCGGGAGCACGGTTGCGTTTGCGCCGCCGGCCGGCGCTGGCTTCCAGAGCCTGACCGTCGGCAATTATGCCGGTGCCGGTGGCGCGCTGGTCATGAACGCGCAGCTGGGGGCAGGGGGCGCGGCCGACCGCCTCATCGTCGATGGCGGACTGGCACGCGGAGAGACCCGCGTTGTTCTGGCGCCTTTCGGCGATGGTGGGCTCACCAAGGGCAACGGCATCAGGCTGATCGAGACGGCCAATGGCGGTCAGACGACGCAGAGCGCGTTCACCCTCGCAAACCGTGTCGCAAGCGGCGCGTTCGAATACGGGCTTTACCGCGGCAGCGCAGCGCGGCGCGACGACTGGTACCTGCGTTCGACGCATGGCGGCATGACCGGACCCGGCGCGCTGCCCGATTTCAGGCCGGAAGTTGCCGTGGATACCGCGCTCCCCGCCATCGCTTCGCAATATGGTCTTGCCATTCTCGGCACGCGCGACGAACGCATCTCGGCCCGTTTGCCGGGCAATCATAGCACCGCCTGGGGCCGCGCGATCGGTGAGACCGGCAGCCGGGGGGGCGGCGGCGGCACCGCGGCGGAGCGGCTGAACCGCTTCCGGAACGACGGGCCGGGCTACGATTATAATCTCGCAGGGTTTCAGGCCGGCTATGATCATCGCCTGTCGCAGCCGGGCGACACGGTGCAAAATCTGGTCGGCTTTTATGTCGGCTCGGGCCAGATCCACGGCACGGTGGATGCCGTCTATGATGGCCCGGCCGGCAAGGTCTCGATGGACGCCTATTCATTCGGCGCCTACTTCAACCATGAGCAGGCAAGCGGCTTCCGTCTCGACGCCGTCCTCCAGGGCACCTTCTACGACAACGCCCGCGCGCGCTCGAACCTCGGCGAAACGCTGGAGAATGATGGCTTCGGCATGATCGGTTCTCTGGAGGCCGGCTACCGTTTCGACCTTGGCGAAGGCTTTGCCGTCGAACCGCAGGCGCAGCTCGTCTATCAGATGCTCTCAATGGACAATGGGGCAGACAGCTACGGGCGCATCAATTTCGACGCGGCGAACGACGTTTTCGGCCGGATCGGCGCACGCCTGAGCCGTGACTGGACGCTTCCGACAGGCGAAGTGTTGACTGGCTGGGCGCGGACAAATCTCTGGCACGCTTTCGGCGATGGTTCGCAGGTCACATTTGAGGGTCTCGGCGGCGCCAATCCCGTCTCGTTCGATTCGGGGCTCGGCGGGACCCGTGTGCAGCTTGGCCTCGGCGCGTCGATTGCATTGTCCGACAGGGTGAGCCTCTTCGCGTCCGGCGACTATGATGTCCGGATCGATGATTATTCGGGCCACGCGCTTGGCGGGCGGATCGGCGCCACCGTGCGCTGGTAGGGCTGTTGCGGCTTTCGAGTGCGCCCACCGCGCATCAAGGGCCCGCCGGCCAGGCTTCCTGAAGGCGTCGCCTATCCCGCTGACGGTCATGGAGCCTGCTTTCCGGAAGCCCGGCGGAAGGCTCGGACATGGGCTCAGTTGTGTGGCTTTAGCAGGGAACGTCATCGCGAGGGAGACCCGCGCATCTCTGCCGCTGCTTTGGCCGGTCCGTCGCTCCTAGGCATAAATATTTTCTGTGATTGCGCCAAATACATTCGAATCAACGGAATGTAGGGCGTCATACATGCTCGGTATGGAAATCAGCGACTTTCCGGTAATAATTGAAGAGTGTAGTCGCCCCTCGTACACATCGCTCCACAACCGCTTCTGGCAACGACTCGATCAATGTGCACAAATATTTCCACGCAGCAGGATCCTGCGGTTGAAAGACGGATCTTGCGACCTCCGGAAAGAGCTTGCCAACCCTCTTGAAGAGGATACCGCCGCCGATGGCGGAGCCGTGAACCACATAAAGGGCGCCGAGAAGTTCCGGCTCGCCCTCGATCAGCGCGCCACCATCGGCCAGCGACGCCTCGTTTCTGCGGTCTGACTCCATGCGCAACACTGACAGGCGGTCCGCTAGCGACAGCTCCGGCCAGATGGCACGTCGTGCACGCTCGGCCTCAACAATTTCGATCGCAGCGAAAGACACGGCAGCGCACGCTCTCAGCTCGTCGATTGTCAGGTCCGCTGCCAGCAACCGCGACAGGAGCGGGTGGCGATGAAGGCCCTGATGCAAATCCTCCGTGGCGGCGCGAAGACGGTGCCGGACACTATTGTTCGAGCGGGCGCCTGAACTTGTCATTGTGCGGACTTGGGCAGTTCGAGCACGAATTTTGCGCCGTCATTGCAAGACGTGTCGAGAAAAATTCTGCCGCCGTGCAACTTCGCGATCTCGGCGCAGATCGACAAGCCGAACCCGGACCCTTCGGCATCGCAGTCGTGCACAAGGCGTTTCGATGGCTCGAATATTCGCTCCGCATAGATATCGGGAATGCCGGGTCCGTTGTCCGTGACAACGATGAGGTGATGAGAGTCCGTTTCTTCGGCTTCGACTTTCAACCGAAGCGGGCTATCGGATTTTGCGTATTTAAGAGCATTTCCGATGAGGTTGAGGAAGATCCTGACCAGAAGGTCTGGCGCGCAGTTGCAAACCGGGAGCGTGCCCGTCGTGATACTGGCGTCCGCCAAGCGGATGTCCTGCTTCATCAACTCGCAGGCATCAGCCACCAGTGTCGCGAGGTTCACCGGCTCGAAAGTCGGAGCCTGCTCCCGAAGCACAGACATTTCGAGCAGGCTTTCGGTCAGTCGCTGTAATTTTCGCGCTTGTAGCGCCGCCAATTCGCGATGCTCCCTGATACTGTCCTCATCGCCCTTGTCTTCTTCCATCCAGGTCAGTGCTGATGTAATTCCGCGTAATGGCGACTTGATATCGTGGGCCGCCATGTGTGCGAACCGGCGCAGGGATGCGTTCTCATCTCTCAAGAGAAGCTGTGACGAGACAATGTCGAGAAACTCCTGGAAGATTTCGCGGGCGGCCTGGAGTTCAGCTTCCTTCCACGGAAGGCTCTGGTCTCTGTGCTCTGCGATCCACCTGTCAAAGGATTGTCTTGGCCCGAGCGTCAGCCCGGTTTCGGGATCGGCAATCACCTTCGCATCCGGACGCCCCGCCCAGGCAATCCGCCGGGTGATCGGGCCGCGAAACCAGAGAAGCTGACACACCCGGTGCACCACAATCGGTTGCGCAAGAACTCCGCAGGCAACATCCTTATATTCTGCCGCTGCCGGATATTCGTTTTGTAGAGAAATCGTCTGAAATTGATCTTTGCCGCTTGTGTTTTCATTTATCCAGCGCATCAGATCGCGGATAAAGCTGTCCGGCGGCGTCTCGCCCGATGTGTAGAGATTTTGACCGAACAGAAAGGCAAAGCCATCAGCCCGCAGGAAATTCCGCAGGACCGGAACCAGCGTGACAACCACATTCTCGATGTTGCCGGTCTGACGCAATTCTGCGGCGAACTCGCTTTCTATCCGCCGCAGCTGGGTAATCATGTTGGCGGTTTCGGTGCGCTGTGTCTGATCGTATCGCAGCATGAGGGCGGTCGAGATTTCCTGCGCGAGCGACCAGCTGTCCGGCGGCACGGCAAGCATTTCGCTATGGTGGCAGGCTATCAATCCCCAAAGCTGACCGTTGTTGATGAGATTACAGGAAAACGAAGTTTCAGCGCCCATGTTACGAAGATAGGCAGTGTGCATGGTCGATACTGCGCGACTTATCGACCACGTCATATCCAAAACGCTTGCGTGTTCCGCCAGCGCTTGAAGCGCGACATTCTCGTCACTGGCCGTGCCGATGAAACGGTACGGGATGATGGTCATCAAATCTCTGACCTGCTTTGGAATGTCAGTATCGGGAAAGTGCATTCCCGCCATTGATGGCAATCGGCCCGTTCGGGCCTCGGCGATGACGGAACCCGACCAGTCAGGCAGGAACTTGAAGATCTTGACCCTGTCGATCTCCGTGAGTTCTTGCACTGCGGTCGCAGCAAGATGAGAAGCAATTGCAAAGCTCTCGGCTCCCATGATCTTGGAGCAGGCCGAACCGCAGCTGCGCAGGCGTTTGCGCAAGACTGCCGGCGATGCAGTATCGCTGCGGATGAACTCGATAAAGCGGTGTCCAGCGTGCGTATGGGTTACGATATCGTAGACCGCGCTAGAAGATTCGATTTGCGTGTCCAGGATTTCGTGCGCGACCTGGTTTGACCGATCGAGATCGGCGACCCGCGCGGCTATCTCAGGCGACAGAGAATTAAGAGGAGTGCCGAGAATTTCCGTTGCCGAAAGGCCGAAAAACGCATCAATATTTTCCGATGCTCCGCAAATAAGACTGTCATCTTCCACCAGAACAATCATCCCGGTGCCCTGCTGGATTGTCCCGCAGAGATGAACCTGTTCAAGATCACAGTCGCTTAGCGAAACATTTTCCGTCCGCTCGAAAAAACGGGAGAGCGATAGGGCCATTTCACACCTCGGATCTTTGGGTGAGGGGAAGTATTGACTTGATACAGGCTGCCCCAGATCGAATTATGTTGAGCGATTTTATTTTAAGTCTCGATAGTTATTCAAATAAAACTGGATATGAATTATTAAAATGCGGGTTTCATTTCAAATATTGTCGAGTACTTGAAAATTGCACTATTCTAAATATTATTCCTTGATTCTAATATAGATTGTATGTGAGAATTGAGTGTTTCAGGCATGAATGGTTTCGAAATGAGCGGCGCTTTTATTTCACCCATCTCATCTTTGCTATATCCGGTGAATCCGGACATATAGATGATCCCGATATCCGCCCATGAATCACGGATTTTCCGAGCCAGTTCAAATCCATTCATTCCATCGCCGAGGTGTATATCGGTCACCATAACGTCTATACTGTCTTCGTCGTTGACAAGGCCGATACATTCTTCTGCTGTGCCAGCCTCGACGAGCTGGTATCCAAATTGTTCCAGAGTTAAAGCCATGCCCGACCGCAATATGATGTCATCCTCGACAAGAAGAATCCGGGGCGCGCTCTGCGGGTTTTCGGCAGTAGCGTCGCGCGAAACCCGAAGCGGGACCGTGGGGGGAGGATCTCGCCGCTCAGCCACGGCGCCGGGCAATGTGAACGACACCTTCGTGCCGCGCCCTTCCTCGGTCACGAGATCGAATTTGCCGCCAGCCTGCTGAACGAAGCCGTACACCGTCGACAGGCCAAGGCCTGTCGACGTGCCCCTGGGCTTTGTGGTGAAATACGGGTCGATCGAACTGGCGGCGACATCTGCCGCCATGCCGGGTCCGTCGTCTTCGACGGCAAGCAAGTAGGCGGAGTGCGCCTCGGCCTTGCGGGCAGAAATCTTGATCTGGCTGCCGCGCCCTGAGCTCTGGATGGCATGGCGCGAATTCAGGATCAGGTTTACCAGCGCATGCTCCAACTGCTTTGGATCGCACAGAACCTGAGCGTCTTGATCGTCAATGTCTTTTCGGAGGGCGATGCCGGTGCCGAGGAGGCTGGTGACCGACGCGCTCACGGACTCGATCATTTCGGCGAGGGGGCAGGGTTCGGCGGTTCCCGGCCGGTCGGCCGCGAATGCGGTCAACCGATCCGTGAGCCTGGCGCCTCCCTGCAAAGTCCCCATCGCCGATGTCAGGCGGGCCGCGATCGGTTCCGGCAGCGCGGCCAACGGCACGGAGGCCAGCGTGTATTGCACGGATGCGAGGAGGTTGTTGATGTCATGGGCAATACCGCCGGCAAGCTGCCCGAGAGCCTCGAGGCGCCCGCGGCGCGCTTGTGACGCGCGCTCTTCTTCTGCGGCGCGGCGTTCCTCCGCCTCGGCCAGAGCTGCTTCAATGCTTGCGTTCAGCTTCTCGGCCGTGAGGCCGGCCTTGCTGAGGTAGTTGGATGCGCCAAGGCGGATGGACGATGCCGCCAGATCCTCCGAGCCGCTGCCGGTCAGAAGCAGGATCGGGCAAAGCGGCGTGCTGCGCTGGACCTGCGCGATGAGATCGAAACCTGTCTCAGCGCCGAGGAAATAATCGACGATGATACAGTCGAACGGGGTTGCCTCGGTCTTCGCGACTGCGTCCGCCGGCGTTTGCGCCCATGTCGCTGTGTGGCCACCCGCTGCCAGCAACGAACGGACGATCTCGAACGAGTCTTCCTCGTCGTCTACGACCAGGATATCTGCCATGTTTCGGTCCTTAATGCGGCGGCGCTGATGCAGGATCGGGAGTGGCGAGTGGCAACGTCATCGTGAACGTCGTCCCTTCGCCGAGCGTGGAATTGCAGGCGATCTCACCTCTGTGTTTCGCGATAATCCGGTGACACGTCGCGAGGCCGAGACCGTTGCCGGCTTTCGTCCCGCTGCGGATGAAAGGGTCGAAGATCTTCGGCAAAATTTGCGCCGGGATACCGATCCCGTTGTCGGCCACGCTGACCTTTGCAAGCATCCCGTCTTCGCGGGCGGTAATCTCCACCCGCGGCGCCGATTGACCGCGGAATTTCAAAGCATTGGCAATCAGGTTTTGAAGAAGCTGCACAAGCAAGATCTCATGCCCGCTCACCTTTGGCAGTGCGCCGATCGCGACTTGCGCGCCGGAACCATGGATCTCGGCTGCAAGGTTGGCGATCGCGCTTTTCGCGACGTCTGCAAGCGCCACCTCGCTTGCTTCACTGCTGCGCTCCACACGCAGGTACGAGGACAGGGCTTCGATCAGCGCAGCCATTCGCTCCGTTGTCCGGCACGCCCGGCGCACTCTTTCGCGCGCTTGTTTTTCGTCACCCCCGTCAAGCAGAGCGATGGCTTCATTGCAGTAAAAGTCGATTGCCCTGATCGGCGATTGCAGATCGTGAACCATCCGGTCAGCGAACGTTTCCAGCTCCTGCCGAACCTCATCCAGTTCAATTTGTTTCCGGTTTCTGGAAACAGCTGACGTGACCAATGTGCCTATGGTCTGTGCGGATACTTCGCGTTTGGGAAGATAGTCCATCGCGCCGCGTTTCAGGGCCTCGGACGCAGTCGCCTCATCACCTTGTCCGGTGATCATGACCACAGCGGCACCAGGCCAATGATCGAGAACCGACCCCAGCGCGGCGAGGCCGTCCAGTTGTGGCATCGCGAAATCGAGGAAGACGACATCCATTGCCGCGCCGGCATGGCTGGTGATCGCAGCGTTGACGGCGTTCGCCTCCGATATTTCACTGGCGGGCAGCGCATGGCCGAGCGCGCGGCGGACCGCGATCCGATCTGCCGAGTCGTCATCGATGATGAGGATGCGCATCGAGCCCATCACGATGGTGCATGCGGCGCCGGCTTCTGAACCAACATCCAGAACTCATCCAGCGTATGCGCAAGCCGCAGGAAGTCGCCGCCAGCGTCTTCCTTGACGATGTAGCCAGCGACGTTGTTTTCGTAGGCGCGGTTGATGTCATCGACGTCGCGCGATGTGGTGAGCATGAAGACGATGTGTTTTCTGAAATCATCATGCTCGCGCAAGGCGGCGACAAATTCGTGCCCATCCATCCGCGGCATGTTGATGTCGACAAGGAGGACGAACGGTGGCTCGATGCGGGTTTTCGGATGGGTGCCGTTCAGTATCTCAAGTGCCTCCACCCCATCGCGGGCTCGCACGATGGGGTTGGATACACGCGCCGAGCGGAAGGCGCGGGTAACGGCTTTCGCATCTCCGTCGTCGTCATCGACAAGCATTACCGTGAGGAACGAGGGGTCTAGATTCGCCGGTTGAGGGGTCATGCAGCCACTCCTGGAGTATCAGCATTGTCTTGTTGCCTGGGCCAGCTGAACTGGACGGCGGTGCCGCGAACGCCATCGGACTCCACCGTGATCGTGCCACCCGCGAGCGCGACGTATTTTTTCACCATCGCGAGACCGAGCCCGCTGCCTTCGACCTCGTCACGCGGCCGAAGTGTCTGGAACATTTCAAAAATCTTGGTTTGATATTCGGGTGCAATGCCCGGCCCGTCGTCGGCAACGCGGAAGATGTAGTTTTCAGCACTTGCAGAAATGCTGACGCTGATATTGCCCTCGGTTCCATCGTGATGCTTGAGGGCGTTGGTGATGAGATTAAGCAGTATCATTTTCAATGGCATCGACGGGATCCGGATATTCTTGAAATCGCCCTGCCGCTCGATCGAAAACCCGTCGTGCACGTTGGTGAGTTGAAGCACTTCGTCCATCAGCTCCTCACCAGTGATCTGGCGGATCGGCAGCGTCGCACGCCCGATCCTGCAGTAGGCCAGAAGGTCGTCGAGCAATTGCTCCATGCGGTGCACACGTCCTCGCAAGAGGTGCATGGTCTCTTTGGTATCGTCGGTGAGGTGCGGCGCGAGATCCTCTTCGAGCCAGCGTGATGCATTGTCGATGACGCGGAGCGGCGCTTTCAGATCGTGCGATGCAATATAGGCAAACTTTTCGATCTCGGCATTCGAGCGCTCCAGATCGGCCGTGACCCGGTCAACCTTGGCATCTGCGGCGTGTCGGTCTGTGATGTCGTGCAGGATCCCGACGAAGGTGACCTTACCGTCCGCCTTGACCGAAGAGAGCGATAGTTCCAGCGGGAATGTCTCGCCGGTGTTCCGGCGCCCTTCAGCAATTGCTTTGCTTGCCGAGAAGAATTCTTTTTCGCACGGCTTCGTGCCTGCTGCGATCAATGCTCCGGCAGAGGGGATCACGGCTTCAATGCTGCGACCCACAAGGTCGAATTCACCAAGGCCGAACATCCGCAGTCCAGCGGGGTTGATGTCGAGTACCGTGCCCGATGCATCTACCGTCAGGATACCGTTCGCGGCGCCATTGAAGATGATCGACTCCCGGTGGTTCACGCGCATCTGCTCAAGTGCATCTGTGCAAATATGCAGGTCAGCTGCGCAGACTTTGCGTCTCCGGTGACGGTCAGCTTCAGCGGAACCACGTTTGCCGCACCGGATGGTGTTTCTTTGCGCAGGACGCAAAATCGCCGGGTGAGCCGCGCGGCGCGGTGCGCTGCGATAACAATGGACGCAATGGCAGTGGCAAGTGCCAACGAGATGTTGTTGCGCAGCGAACTGCTGGTATCACGCAGGAGCCTTGCGCTTGGCATCGTCGCCGCCGAGCGCAAGTGGCGGAGGGGTGCTCCGTCACTGAAGGCAATGGTTTCGCGGCTCACTGCCATGTCGCCATCAATCGAGCTGCCTTGGGGAGGCTGTTCGCCGCTGAGTCCGGCCAAGAGCATTGGCAGCGCCCTGTCAGTTGGACCGGGCGCCATCAGCGGAGGCGCATTTGCGCTCTTGCGAGTCAGGTGAGCGCTGCCGTCACTGGCGACGGCAATCTCCTTTTCGGGCGCGCTAAAGCTTGTAACGGTTTGATGCAAAATCTCCTCACGGTCGACGTACGCCAAGATCGCACCGGACTGATTTCCGGTTCGGTCGAAGAACGGTAGCGCCACTTGCATCGCCGGCCCGGCACTGGTGGGCGACACGATCTCAACACTACCGACCTCAGCTTGGGCCAGACTTGTGGCAAGCCGGATTGCGCTTTCGGGTGCCTCCCCCTGCAATAACGCCGGTGGCGGTGGATCGGTCTGCGCGCCGCCACTTCGCATGAGGACGATGCCGCCGATATTCCCAGCGAATTCAATCAATCCTTGCTGCGTGTAATACGGGTGCAGAAAATGACGCAAAGAGACACTTCGGCTATGCGCGTCCGCAGCGGCTCCTCCGTCGAACCGCCTTGATGATGGATACCGTCGTGCTGGCGTGTTGTATGAATGGTGTAATTTTTTACTGCGGTGGTGTAGTAAAACGGAGCGTAACTCGCCACTTGTAGTATGTTATCGTCAGTATTTTGTTCATGATGTAGAATATATATTCAAGTTATCTAATATGAAATCGTATTAGAAATATTTTTTCATGATTCTATTTTTAATTTAATCATAAAAATTACTACGCAAACCATACCTTGTGTGAAGCTGGTAGCTGTTACGCTTATCATGGCAGTAGAATTATTACTTTACCTGTTGGAAAAATTTTTAATGAATGTTGTATTAATTTAATTATGAGAGATTTTAGCATCGCTTCTAACAGTGCGCGATCTTGCTGACCCGATGCCGTTGGATTTCGGCGGCGTCCAGCGCAGACTGATCTTCACAAAAGCCCTTCGCGCTCCGTTCGCATCTTCGAGGGAATCCCTCATCAGGCGATTTCTCATACCGGCGTGCCTGGTGGATGATCTTTCGGATCCAAGGCTGGAAGCAAAGCGGTCGGTGTCGTCGATCAAGACGTTTCAGGTGTTGCAGCAAGCATCGACGATGGCCTCGATCTCGGGGAGCAGGCGAAGGTTGAGCTGTCGTTCTCGCAGGTGCAGCCAGCCTCGCTCCATGGGGTTCAACTGCGGCGAGGTGGGCGGCAGCGGCACCAGGGTGATGTTGCGCGCCGCGACGAGAGCCCTTGCGCTGCAGGAGGCGCAACAGGCTCTGGGGCGTCACCCTCTTGCCGAACCGCTTTTTGATGGAGGCGGTGAGGGCCGGCAGTGTCCAGCTTGATACGCCGTCGACGTTGGGATCGCGACCTTGGAAGATCGGCGCGGCGAGAAGCGCCAGCTCACCCTTGCCAAAGCCAGGCCGCCCGGTCCGAAACGGTCGAGAAGACCCGCCAGACTTTCGGTGTTGTACCTCGTCACCGCATCGCGCAGCGCCTGACGCTCGATGTTGGCCGCGACGGCTGCATAGGCGCGGCTCATCCCATCAAGCGCATTGGCCATCGCCAGCGCTTTGTCCATGTCCGGCCCTCGCGAAGCGTCCGAGCGGCCCAAGCGAACCAGAGCCGAGACGCCAGACCGCTATCGAGCCAGTGGGAAGGCGCGCTGGTTTCAGAAGATGAAGTCGGCGTCCTGGAAGTGCGCTGCGGTCGCGTTGAGGACGTCGATGCGGTGAGGGTCCGCGGTGCCGTCGCCATCGAGATCGATCGTGTCGGTGATGCCGTCGCGGTCGAGGTCGAGCGTGATGCGGACGCGGTCTTCGCGCTGAACGAGGCTGAGCTGATCGAGCGAGACCTTGCCGCCGTTGAGTGCGCGTAGGGCGCGCAGATCGATGAGATCGAGGCCGTCGGCGACCGGCTCGTCGCCCGCCGTGTCCTCAAAGTCGAAGATCTGGTCGAAGCCGAACGCGCCGCGGGCGACGAAGACGTCGGCGCCCGTTCCGCCGGTCAACGCGTCGTTGCCATTGTCGCCGAACAGCAGATCATTGCCAACGCCGCCGTTCAGGACGTCGTTGCCCGCGTCGCCGAAGATCCGGTCATCGTCGCCCTCACCATAGATGAAGTCGCGGCCGTCATCGCCTTTCAGGGTGTCTTCGCCGTCGCCGCCGAAGAGCCTGTCCAGCCCCTGACCACCGTTGAGGAGGTCGTCGCCCCCGTCGCCGGAAAGCGTATCTCTTCCGTTCGCGCCGACAATCCGGTCTTTGCCCTGACCGCCGTTCAATGTGTCGTTTGCACCGCCGCCGTTGATGCTGTCGTCGCCATCGCCGCCGTCGATCAGGTCGAAGCCGGATCCGGCAACGATCACGTCCGACCCGCTGTCACCGTTCACGGTGTCGTCACCGGCCGAACCCTTGAGATGGTCCTCGCCGGCACCGCCATTGATGAGGTCGTTGCCTCCGCCACCTTTAAGGTCGTCGTTCCCGGCAGCGCCGAAGATGCTGTCATCGTCCCGGCCGCCGGCCGCCACGTCGTCGCCGCGGCCGCCCTGGATGAAGTCCCACCCCGCACCGCCGACAAGCCTGTCATTGTCGTCGCTGCCGCTCAGCGTATCGTCGCCCGCCTGGCCGACCAGATCGTCATCGCCGCCGTGGCCGAAGAGGCGATCCGCTCCGGCAAGACCGCGCATGACGTCTCCACCGAAGTCACCATGAAGGACATCGTCGCCAGACGTCCCGGTGCCGGTGAAGTTGTCCGTCTTGTAGGAGTTCCGGGTCTCTCCGGTCTCGAAGGCGTCGATATCCTCGAAGGTGCCCTCGAATGTCTCACGTTCCTCACTGAGAACGATATCGAAGCCGGCCTCGTCGAACACGATCGCGCCCGCGTCCTCGATATCGGTCGCAAAGACGGGGTCAATCGCGAGGATGCGTCCGGGCGTCCAGGTCTGTGTCTCGGTCCCGTCGCTCGTCGTGCGCGTGATCGTGCGCTCGTCAGCACTTCCGGCAGCGCTGATGATATTGCCGTCCGCGTCCGTTTGCGCGGTCGCCCATGCGGCCCGCGTGACAATCGTTTCGCCGAGATAGCGCTGTTCGGCCACGTTGTAGCGGAAGAACACGGAGCCATCGAAGGCAATCGTGTTTTCGCCGCTGCCGCCCGCGATTGCAGCGTTGCCAGCACCGACCACGAAGATGTCATCGCCCGCGCCGCCGTCCGCGATGTCGTCACCCAGAACGGTGATGACGTCGTCGCCGCCACGCCCGTGCACGGTGTCGGCGCCGAGGCCGCCGTGCAGAGCGTTCCCGAGGGCATCTCCGTGAATTTCGTCGTCGAGGAGGGTGCCGATCACGTTCTCGATGCTGACGAGGTGGGCCTCGATGAGGTCCGAACCGATCCGCCGGGCCAAGCCCGTCTCGAGGTCGACATCGATTGCGGCGAACCGCTCGGTGCTGACGACCTCGGGCTGGGTCGCATCCGTGCCGGGCGCACTCAGCGCGAAGGACGCGGTGTCACGACCGAGACCGCCGTGGAGGTAGTCCACGCCGGACACCTCGCTGGTCTCGGGAATATTCCCGCCATGCAGCAGGTCGTCGCCGTCTCCGCCGTAGAGCTCATCGGTGCCCGCGCCGCCATAAAGAACATCGTCACCCGACGCGACGCCGGCGCGTGTCACGACATGCTCCGCGGCGGCGTGGTCGACGGCGGTGACGCCCCGTCCCAGAAGCGGCCCGTATTCGGTCGCCCGTTGGCCCAGCACATAGAGGAATGCCGAGGAGGGGGCGCCGGGCGTCGGTGCGGCAATCGCCCCGTCGTCATCGCGCGCGGCAGCGGCAACGATCTCAGCGTTCGTGAGGGGGCCTGACGTGACGCGCACCCCGTCGATGTCACCGTCAAAATTCTGTCCGTAGGCCTCGTTGTAGGCCCCGATCGTGATGTTGCCGTTGGCGGTCAGCGGCGTTCCGACGATGCCTTCCGTCCGCATCACCTCCACCCCATCGACGAAGGTGGTGAGCGTGCCGGTGTCGCCATCGAAGCGGGCTGCGAGGTGGTGCCGCTCACCGTCATCGATGCGCGGGCCACCTTCCTGGATCACGTTCGGCCCGTCGAAGCGCACGTGCGTGACGCCGTTGCGCACGAGAAGGGAGAAGGTCTGCGCGCCGTTTCCGGAGGGCGCTGTGACGACACGGTTGTACTGGTCGTCGCCGTCGACGGTGCTGATCCAGGCTTCGACCGTCCAGCTTCCGGCGAGATCGTCGGCGAAGTCACCGTCGACATTCAGGAACTGGCCGCGGGTTGCGGTTGCCTCGTTCGCCGACAGGCCGGAAAGGCCCTCCAGAGTGTCGTCGCCGCCACCGCCGATCAGCTGGTCGTTGCCACTCACCAGCGTGCGCACATCGTTGGAGGGATCGTCGTCCGAGAGGTCGCCCGGGATCGCAGTCTCGCTGCGCCGCGCGCCGCTGAGCACGTCCCCGAAATCGTCCGTGCCGATCGCAATCTCGAAGCCGGAGATGGTGGCGTCGATCGAGGCCGGGTCGTCGTTGTTGGTGATCGTGCCGGCGTCGAGGTCGATGACGACGCGGGCTTCCGACTGGTCCCGGATAATATTCCCGCGGAAAACGATAGAGTTGTTGTACTGCCCCGTGATAATGTCGAGGCCGCCGTCATCGCCGCCGGACACCGCATCGCCGCTGATGTGGGACGCGCCGCCCACACCGTCCTTGAAGGTCACGATGTCGTCGCCCGTGCCGCCATAGACGGTGACGATGCCGTCATTATCGGGCCCGACCTGCGGAAATGCGGCCCCCAAGACGTCGATGATGTCGTTGCCCGCGCCGCCGAGCGCCGTGCCAGAGCCTTCGAGGTCGATCTCGTCGTCCCCGGTGCCGCCGTCGAGCGTGCCGACGAATGCGCCTTCGCCGCGCAGGAAGTCGTTGCCGCCGCCGCCGCGCACCGTGTGGGCGTAGGGGTTGGCGAGGTAATCGTCGCCATCGCCGCCGATGATCGTGCCGAAGCCCCGTGCGGAGGCGGCGATGTACTGGTTGACCTCTGGATCGGCGGGGTCGTCGAGCAGGGTGCCGTTGGCATCCACATCGCCGCTGTAGCGCTCGTCCACCGCGATGACGTTGATGTCGCCGTTCCGGCCCTGACGGGACACCGTCCAGCGCACGCCATCCTGTTCCGACAGGTCGAGCGTGTCCTCGCCATCGCCGAGGATTTTGGCTTTCTCATATTGCGCGTTGCCGCGCCAGGTGCCGATGACTGCATCCTCGGACGCGAGCCGGAGGCCAATATGGACTATGTCCGACCCGGTGCCCGTATCGACGAGGCCGCGCGCCTCCTCGATGCGGATGATGTCGTCACCCTTGCCGCCGACGAGACCGCGCATCGATGCCCGGCCGGTGCCGCCGTGGAGCACGTCGCCGGCATCCGATCCGACCACGGTCTCCACGTCGACCAGCACATCGGTTCCGACGAGCACACCGTCGACATATCGCTCGACGAGCCGCGTGACGTGGCCGTCTTCGTCGATCGCGCCTTCCGAGAGGAGCACGATCGATTCCGACAGCGCCGCGCGGGTGATGACGGGCGCCTGTCCCGCCTCCTGGAGTTCGGCCTTCAGGTCCGGATTCTTCGCCAGGACGCCTTCCCAGGCCCGGACGGCGCTTTGGGTCGGCGTTGACGCGCCGCTGCCCCTGAGGTCGGTGCCGTAGATGACCGTGTCGTCGCCGTCGCCACCGTCGTAAAGGTTGCCGCCGGCGCTGCCGTCATCGTCATCGACCAGCGTGTCGTCGCCGGCCCCGCCTTCGAGAAAATCGACGCCGGTGCCGCCGCTCAGAAGGTCATCGCCGCTGTTGCCGATCAGCGTGTCGTCACCGCCGCGCCCGACCAGAACGTCGATGCCCGTGCTGATGGGGTCGCCGCCGAGCGGCGCGTCGATCCGCGCACTGCCGCGCAGCAGGTTGGCGCCATCGTCCCCGTAAATGCGGACGAAGTCCCGGGCGCCCTGGTTCGCGATCGAGGCTTGTGCGTTCTCCACCGAGATGAGGCTGCTGAAGACCGACGGTTGCCCCCCGCGCCGATCCTCGATCGAGCCGTCATAACCGGTCCAGCCGGGAGGGCCGCCATCGGCGAGATCTATGATGACGTCGGTGGCGGTGACCCGCGCCACGACGGTGTCGTTGCCGGCGCCACCGCGGATGTCGTCGGTGCCGCCGTTGCCGCGCAGGAGGTCGTCGCCGTCGTTGCCGATCAGGTAATCGTTGCCGGTCCCGCCGGCGAGGAGGTCGTTGCCCTCGCCACCGAAAATCGTCGTGCCCTCGGTTGCGCGGCCGAAGATGTACTGCTCATCGGTTCCCGCCGAACCGTTGAAGGTGCTCGCGCTGTCGTCGACGAACGTCACCTTGTCGAACAGCTCGTCGATGGTCAGCATCAAGTATTCGTTGCCGAGCGCGTCGCTGTCGCCCAGGAAAATGACCTTCTCGATGCCGATCAGCGTGTCGGTGCCATCGAACGACGAGCCCTCGATAGGGGAGACCTGCCTCATTTCGACGTGCTCGACGCCGTCTACCATCTCGCGCTCAAAGCGGTACTGGATCAGCGGGCCGGTGAAGACGGCGATGTCCTCGTGCCCGTCGTCGGGGTCGGCAGCATCGTCCACCACCTCCACGTTGTCGCCCGGCACGGCCGCCGTTCCGAGCGGCGTCAGCGTGTTGCCGTCGCCAATCAGTGTGTCGTCGCCGATCCCGCCATAAAGGAGGTTCAGCCCGCCGTAGGAGGTGATGATGTTGTCGTTGTCGTCGCCGATGAGGATGACATCGTGGATCGCGATGCGGGGGTTGTCCGGGATCGGGCTCGCGATGCTGGCCGACAGGTTGTCGTCCCCGTCGCCATCCTCGGCACGGTTGCGGAAATTCTCGATCTGGTCGGAAATGATCTCCATGGCAACGCCGCCGCCATCGGCGTTCAGTTCGCCGACGAGACGCCGGACGAAAGCGTCTGCCTCGCCTTCCACCGCATCGACCACGCCGGTCAGCTTGTTCTTCACGTCATTAGCGAACTGACCGATGCCGAACGGGTCGTTCTGGCGCGGGGTCGGGTCGTCGCCCGCCTCGGTCTGGGTCGGGTCGGTGTCCCAGTCCGTGCTGATGATCTTCTCGTCACGGTCGTGGTCGTACTTGGACGAGGCGAAATCAAAACCGTTCAGGAAGTCGATCGCGCCGAAGATATCGCCGAACTCGAAATCTTTGATTTCGTCCAGCGGCTCGGTGATCTTATCGGCGACGGCATTGATCACCTCGTCGATGCGAAGCGTGTCGAGCACGAAGTCGATCACCGGATCGACGGTCACCGACGCGATGAGATCGACTGCACCGAGCAAAGGTTCGATCGGTTTGATCACCGAATAGACCGCCTGGAGCGGCCCTCTCAGAAATGCGAGCGCCTCGGTCACCTTGCCGAAGGTTTGCTCGACCTCGATGATGAAGTTGAAGTCGCCTTCCGGCAGCGGCTCCAGAAAATCGTTCACCTGCGCCTTGGCCGCATCGTACGCGCCGTTCACCTCCGCCACGAGGCTGAGCGGGATCTCCACCAGGGCGCCCAGCGCCAGCACCGGTTCGTCGGCGAAGGTGTAGGCCTTGCCGGTGATATCGGACACTTCGGCGAACGCGGCCTGGGTCTCGTCGATCTGGCCCTGTGCGTCGGCAAGTTCGGCGTCGAGGCTGCGGAACAGCGCGGTCGCCTCGTCGACCTTTTCGTAGACGCCGCTGTCCTCGATTTTCCGTGCAAGCTTGTCGATATTGCCCGCGATTTTATCGACCGTGCTCTCGACGGCCTTCAGCATGTCGCTGCCGATCCTGGCGGCGTTCTTGAGCGGCGGCGCCTTCTCCATGATCTTGAAGACGAGCTGCAACTTGTCGATATCGTCGGCGAAGCTGCGCGTCTGGCTGGCAAGCGAGTCGATCTTCTCGATCATGCGGTCCATGGCGCCGAGCGTGTCGATCGCCGTCGCGGCCACGCCGCGAACTTCGCCGATGTTGTTCGAACTCCGGCTCAGCTCCGCATCGAACGCCGCGATCTTGTTGGCTGCCGCCTCCGCCTCCGCCGCCCTTGCATCGTCCACAGTCGTCGCGCTCAAGGTCGAACTCCCGGCCGGTGGTCAGGTGCCCGCGGGGCGGCCCATGTATTCGTGGACGTGATCTGGGGCAGAAATCCGCGTGGCGAGGCCAGTGGCATGACCCGCAAAGAAGCGGGGAGTCTGGCGCTGCATCGAGTGTGAATACATTCTTGGGTTGGGAGCGTCAATGGCGAAACGCGTAGTCTTGGCAGATACAATTGCTGTGCTCGCCAGAATACTTGATCCTAAAAATCAAGAATACTTGCATCTCCGGATGGCGCGATTCCCGACCGACTTGCAACTGATTGATCGGAAACTCCTTCTGGACTTGGCGAAGGGCGATCTCGATAAGAATGAAGGCGGCGTTGCAGGCTGGCGGGCGGGAACCATGCGCCGACGGCCTTCAGAGCTTGCGAGCACGCCACCGTTCGCAGCCTCGCGTTGCTACCGAAATTTCCTGCTGCCGGGCCCCCGGCCACATAACGTCACAGAGGATCCCGCGCTTCGCGTGCAACGTGGATCAGCGGCTCATGGCTATGCCTGCATCGCGTAAATCGCGAAGTCCAAGCGCAGATGCTGAACCCGATCTGGGCTGCGTCCAGCCAGCTTTACGGCAATTGCGATGTCTTGGAATTGAATGGTGCGCCGGAAGGGATTCGAACCCCTGACCCCCAGATTCGTAGTCTGGTGCTCTATCCAGCTGAGCTACCGGCGCATTTCCTGGAACCGCGTTGGAGCGGCGCGGGGCAGCGCCCCGTGGAGCGCTTCTGTAGCCTTGGGGCCGGATGATTGCAAGCGCGCGCCACCGGCTTTTTCACCCGGCTGTGGAAACTCTTTCCCGCTGCGGATGAAGGGGGACGGCGCGCGGCTGGCTTCAGCTGGCGGGCATCCGTTGCCTGGCGGCATCGAGGGCCGCGGGGAGGGCCTCATCGAGCACGGCGAGCATGGCCGCAGGCGCCGCGCTGATGCGAATGCAGCGGTCCTGCGGCGCCACGAATGGCATCCGCACGAAAACGCCTTCTGCGGCGAGGGAAGCGACCAGGGCACGCGAAAAATCGCCGCCTTGCCCGGTGTCGAGAGCGACGAAGTTGGTGGCGCTGTCGATGGCGCGGAGGCCGTGGCGGGCGCCAATCTCGGCAATGGCGTCGCGCGCGGCCGAAACTTCGGCAATGACGCGCAAAAGGTGCGCCCCGTCGCCAAGGGCTGCCAGCGCGCCTGCCTGCGCCACCCGGTTGACGCCGAAATGGTTGCGCACCTTGTCGAACGCGGTGGCAATTTCGGGTGAGGTGATGGCGTAGCCGATCCGGGCGCCGGCCATGCCATAGGCCTTGGAGAATGTGCGCAGGCGAATGAGGCGCGGGTGCGCAAAATCCATGGGAAGGCAGGCTGCAACGGGCGCAAACTCGCCGTAGGCCTCGTCGAGCATCAGAATGGTGGGTTCGGGCAATGCGTCCAGAAAGCGTGCGATCGCGTCCGCGCCATGCCACGTGCCCATGGGGTTGTCCGGGTTGGCGAGGTAGACGAGCGGTGCGCCGGTTTCGCGAACGGCAGCCAGAAGACTGTCCGGGTCCTCGCGGTCGTCGCGGTAGGGGACGAGGACGGGGGCCGCGCCAAAGCCGGCCACATGGTAAAGGAGCGTCGGGTAGGCGCCCTTCGAGGTGACGACCGGGGTGCCGTCACCGGCGAAGAGACGAACGATGATCTGAAGCAGGCTATCGATGCCTTCGCCAATGCCGATCCGCGCGGGGGCGACGCCGTGGTGGGCGCTGAGTGCCTCGCGCAGATCGTGATTTTCCGGATCGCCGTATTTCCAGACCTCGCCGGCCGCGGCCTGCATGGCCGCAATGGCCTCAGGGGAGGGGCCGAACGGGCTTTCGTTGGCCCCAAGCCGGACGCGGAAGGGAGCGCCGCGCGCCCGCTCCTGCGTCTCGGGGCCGACAAACGGCACGCTGGACGGCAAGGACGCCGCCAGCGGCGTGAACGGCAATCCGGTTGTCATCAGCCTAGTAGCGGTAGGCTTCGGACTTGAACGGTCCGTCCTGGCCGACGCCGATGTAGGCGGCCTGCTCGTCGGACAGCTTGGTGAGCGTTGCGCCCAGCTTGGCAAGGTGAAGCTCGGCCACCTTCTCGTCGAGGTGCTTGGGCAGGACGTAGACCTTGTTCTTGTAGTCGCCTGCGTTGTTCCAAAGCTCGATCTGCGCCAGCGTCTGGTTCGCGAACGACGCGGACATCACGAACGAGGGGTGCCCCGTCGCATTGCCGAGGTTCACCAGGCGCCCTTCGGACAGAAGAATCATCCGCTTGCCGTCGGGGAACTCGACGAGGTCCACCTGCGGCTTGACGTTCTTCCACTTCATGTTGCGCAGACCCTGAACCTGGATCTCGTTGTCGAAGTGGCCGATGTTGCAGACGATCGCCATGTCTTTCAGCTTGCGCATGTCGTCGACGTTGAGGACGTCCTTGTTGCCCGTCGCGGTAACGACGATGTCGGCGCGGGGAGCCGCATCGGACAGCGTGACGACCTCGAAGCCGTCCATCGCGGCCTGAAGCGCGCAGATCGGGTCGACTTCCGTCACCAGCACGCGGGCGCCGGCACCGGCCAGCGAAGCGGCGGAACCCTTGCCCACATCACCGTAGCCGCACACGATGGCGACCTTGCCGGCCATCATCACGTCGGTGCCGCGGCGGATGGCGTCCACCAGCGATTCGCGGCAGCCATACTTGTTGTCGAACTTCGACTTGGTGACCGAGTCGTTCACGTTGATGGCCGGGAAGGGGAGTTCGCCCTTCTTTTCCATCTGGTAGAGGCGCAGAACGCCCGTCGTGGTCTCTTCGGACACGCCGCGGATCGCGTCACGGCAGCGCGAATAGAAGGTGCCGTCCTTGGCGATGCGCTTCCTGATCGTGGCGAAGAGGGCTTCCTCTTCCTCGTTGGCGGGGCTGGAGAGGACCGATTCGTCGGTCTCGGCCTTGGCGCCCAGCATGACGAGCATGGTGGCGTCGCCACCGTCGTCGAGGATCATGTTGCAGGTTTCGCCGTTGCCCCAGTCGAGGATGCGGTCGGCGTAGTCCCAATATTCCTGGAGCGTTTCGCCCTTGATGGCGAACACCGGAATGCCGGCGGCGGCAATGGCGGCTGCGGCGTGGTCCTGCGTGGAGAACACGTTGCAGGAGGCCCAGCGCACATCGGCGCCAAGGGCTGCCAGCGTCTCGATGAGCACAGCCGTCTGGATCGTCATGTGCAGCGAACCGGCAATGCGCGCGCCTTTCAGCGGCTGCGCCTTCGCATTTTCTTCGCGCACGGCCATCAGGCCCGGCATCTCGACTTCGGCCATGCCGATTTCGGTGCGGCCATAGTCGGCGAGCTCGATGTCTTTGACGATGTAGTTGGCGGCGTCGATAGCCATATGGATATTGTTCCCTTCGGATGCGTTGGGCGCTGTATAGGGGCGGATGGCCCCTCACGCAATGATATAAAGATATCATTATGACCATCGTTCCGCGCCGAGGGCCGCAGCGCGTGACGCAGTGCAGTAAAAGCGATATGGTTCGGCAACACTGGGGACGAAGTATGAGCGTAGTCGACGCGCAAATCGGAGCGATCCAGGCACCAGCCGGTCTGGTGCCTCGCCTCGATCCGCCCAAGGTCTTGATGGTACACCCGCTTTTCATGGCGGGGTCGTTCTGGTCGTTCGAGACCACATCGCAGATGTACGGCGCGGAATATCCGATGCCGCCTCTGGGTCTTGCGACTGTTGCCGCCATGCTTCCGCCCGAGTGGGACGTGCGCATCATGGACCGCAACATCGAGGAGGTGACCGAGGCCGACATTCTGGCAGTCGACCTCGTCATGACCGGCGGCATGCTGCCGCAGCGCATCGATCTGATGCACATGATCGACTGGGCTCAGTCGCTCGGCAAGAAGGTCTGCGTCGGCGGACCGGACATCATGTCCACCCCGAGCGCCTACGAGCATGTGGACTTTCTGGTGGTGGGCGAGGCGGAAAGCGTCATCGACCAGTTCATCGAAGCCTGGCGTGCCGGCTCGGAAGGTGCCCGTTTCGATGCGGAGAAGTTCAAGGCCGACGTGACCGCCTCGCCGATCCCGCGGTTCGACCTGCTGAACCGCCCTAAATATCTGCAGATGACTGTGCAATATTCGCGCGGCTGTCCGTTCATGTGCGAGTTCTGCGACATTATCGAGCTGTTCGGCCGCAAGCCGCGCACGAAGACCAACGAGCAGATCCTGGAAGAGCTGCAGGCGATCTACGATCTCGGCTATCGCGGCCACGTCAATTTTGTCGACGACAACCTCATCGGCAACAAGAAGGCGATCAAGGGGTTTTTGCCGCATCTCATCAAGTGGCAGGAAGACCACGGCAACCCGTTCGACTTCTCCACCGAGGCTTCGCTCAACCTTGCCGACGATTCGGACCTCATGACCATGATGTCCAAGGCCGGTTTCCTCGGCGTCTTCATCGGCATCGAAAGCCCCGATCCGGACGTTCTGAAAGCCACGCAGAAAAAGCAGAACACCAAGCGCGACATCGCGCAGAGCGTTCATCGCGTCTACGAGCACGGCATGTCCGTGCTGGCGGGCTTCATCGTCGGGTTCGACGAGGAAAAGGGCGCCGTCGGCGACGCTGTGGCCGACCTCATCGAGGAGGCCGCGATTCCGGTGGCCATGGTGGGGCTGCTATATGCCTTGCCCGAAACGCAGCTCAGCCGGCGCCTTGAAAAAGAGGGCCGGATGTACCCCCAGATGAGTTTTGAGGATGCGACCCGGTTCGGCACGGTCGACCAGTGTACCCTGGGCCTCAACTTCGACACCCAGCGCCCGCGCGAAGAAATCCTGAAGGACTTCCGCACCGTCGTTGCCCGCAGCTACACGCCCGAGGCGTATCACAAGCGCGTGCGGCGGATGACGGACCTGATGAAGTTCGAGCACGCCAACCTCGACTCCATGCGCTCCGGCGTCGTGAAGAACCTCGTGTTCGTGGTCCGGCTGTGCTGGGCGCTCGGCATCGTCGCCAAGGATGGCAAGCGCCTTTATTGGGGCACCTTGCTGCACGGGCTGAAAAAGGGCTCTGCCGCGTTCGACGCAGTGTTCCTGTCGCTGGCCGCCTACGCGCACCTCGGCCCGTTCTCCAAGACCGTGCTGAAAGCCATTGATGCCCGCATCGAAGAAGGCCGCTCGGGCCGCGATGCGGCTGCAGCCACAGCGTCCGTGCCGGTGCTCGCGGCCGAATGAGATCTGTGGGGCGGGGCTTTGCCTCGCCTCACGAAATCACGATGGCCGCATCCCGCAATGTGCCGGCGGATCGTCAGGGTTGGGGGTTGGTTTCGGGCTCTGACGCTGCCGCGGCAGGCGTGGCCTTGCCGCTCTCCAGGGCTTCGATGCGCCTTTCCAGCGCCTTCAGCCGCAGATCATAATCCACAAAACGGGCGCGGAAATCGGCGCGGATGCGCTCGATTTCGGCAGTTGCACCGGTCTCGGCCGGGGCAGGGGCAGCGCCGTCAGCCGGCGCGGTGTTCTGCGCCAGAACGCTGGCGGGCAGGACGATAAGGGCAGTGGCGAATGCGGCGGTGAGAAGGCGCATTGTGGTCTCCATCGGCCGCCCTGCGGCGCATTACAGCGCGGCGCGGACGCTTTCCAGCGTTGCGATGCGGCGGTCAAGCTCGTCACGGGTGGAGGCGTTTTCCAGCTTCTCGATGGACGCCTTTTCATCGGCGATGATCTCGTCGACGCGCGGTGCTGCATCGGCGGCGCCGACGGCGGCTTCGGCCAGAACGCTGCAGCCCTGCTGGTTCACGTCGCAGAAGCCGCCGTTGATGAAGATGCGCTGCGTCTCGACGTCACCGCCGGAGACTTCCACGATACCGGGGCCGAGCAGCGCCAGCAGCGGTGCATGGTTCGGCAGCACCTGGAACTGGCCTTCCGAGCCCGGAAGCGTCACCTGCTCGACCTCACCGGAGATCAGAAGCGCCTCGGGAGAGACAAGCTCGAAGTGGAATGTGGCCATCAGGATGTCGCCTTCGCTTTGGTCTCGGCTGCGGTCCGAATCTCAGTGCCGCAGAAAGGGCAGAAGCGGACGGCGTGGTCGTAAAGACCAAGGCCGCCCGGAGTGTCGACCATCGAAATCACCATGGTCGGCACGTTGTTGTCGTCCATAAAGATTGTCGGTTCCGCACCATTGCCCGGACCAGTCAGGACGTCCGCGAACGTCTTGCAGCACGGGACAATGGGCAGAGCCACCAAGCTTACGCCGCTTCAGCCAGCTGCTGGGCCTTCTCGGTGGCTTCCTCGATGGTGCCGACCATGTAGAAGGCGGCTTCCGGCATGTCGTCGTACTTGCCGTCGACCAGGCCGCGGAAGCCCTTGATGGTGTCGGCGAGTTCGACGAACACGCCGGACTTGCCGGTGAAGATTTCCGCCACGTGGAAGGGCTGCGACAGGAAACGCTCGATCTTGCGGGCGCGGGCCACGGTGAGCTTGTCGTCTTCGGACAGCTCGTCCATGCCGAGAATCGCGATGATGTCCTGGAGCGACTTGTAGCGCTGCAGCACTTCCTGCACGTCACGGGCGGTCTTGTAGTGCTCTTCGCCGAGCGTGGCGGCGTTGAGGAGGCGCGACGTGGAGTCGAGCGGGTCAACGGCCGGGTAGATGCCCTTTTCGGCGATCGAGCGGTTGAGCGTGGTCGTCGCGTCAAGGTGGGCGAACGACGTTGCAGGCGCCGGGTCGGTCAGGTCGTCGGCGGGCACGTAAATGGCCTGCACGGACGTGATCGAGCCCTTCTGCGTGGTGGTGATGCGCTCCTGCAGGGCGCCCATGTCGGTCGCCAGCGTCGGCTGATAGCCCACGGCGGAGGGGATGCGGCCGAGAAGTGCGGACACTTCGGAGCCGGCCTGCGTGAAGCGGAAGATGTTGTCCACGAAGAACAGCACGTCCTGGCCTTCGTCGCGGAAGTGCTCGGCGACCGTGAGGCCGGAAAGCGCAACGCGGGCACGGGCGCCGGGAGGCTCGTTCATCTGACCGAAGACCAGGGCGCATTTGGAGCCCTCGCCGCCGCCGGCCTTGTTCACGCCGGACTCGATCATCTCGTGGTAAAGGTCGTTGCCTTCGCGGGTCCGCTCACCGACGCCTGCGAACACGGAATAACCGCCGTGCGCCTTGGCGACGTTGTTGATGAGCTCCTGGATCAGCACGGTCTTGCCGACGCCGGCGCCGCCGAAGAGGCCGATCTTGCCGCCGCGGGCGTAAGGGGCGAGGAGGTCGACCACCTTGATGCCCGTGACCAAAATTTCCGACTCGGTCGACTGCTCGACGTAGGACGGGGCAGGGGCGTGAATCGGGCGGGTTTCGCTGTAGTCCACCGCGCCGGCTTCGTCGATCGGCTCACCGATGACGTTCATGATGCGGCCGAGCGTACCGGCGCCCACGGGCATTTCGATGGGGGAGCCGGTGTCGATCACTTCCTGGCCGCGCACGAGGCCTTCGGTGGCGTCCATGGCGATCGTGCGGACAGTGTTCTCGCCCAGGTGCTGAGCCACCTCCAAGACGAGGCGCTGGCCGTTGTTGTCGGTGTGGAGCGAGTTCAAGATGGCAGGCAGCTGGTCGTCGAACTTCACGTCCACGACGGCGCCGATCACCTGTTGCACTTGTCCGGTTGCGTTTGCCATGGGGCGGTGTCCTCGGGATGCTAACGTCTTGGGGTGCTCAATAACGGGTTCACAGCGGGACGCAAGACGTTCTGCGCGGAAACCCGTGCGTGAACGCCGGTTTCTGCGTGGCTGTCTGTGTCGCACCCCGCATGTGAACAGCGGCTCACGCACTCGTATCCGTCTTTCGGGGCTGTGCGCAAGCGCTGCCCCCGCCGCCCTCTGCCTCCTGTAATTCGTGTCGTGAGCCGCCGGCGGCACATCACTTTCGGCGGCGCCGGTTGTGCCGTCCGGATGCCGTACGCATCTATTCTTTTTATTGTTTGCGTAGGATTTTGAAAAATGGTGTTGACCGAATCTGCCGCAATTGACGCGGCGCGTTATAACCGGCGCAAAGCGCGGCTCCTCGGCTGGCGCAATGCGTATCCGCGCATCGCCGTTCATCTCGGTTTTGCAACCGGCACGGTGAGTGCCACCGCCTTTGCCCGCCATATTCATGACTGGCAGGCCGCCCAGCAGCCCGAACTCACCAGCGACGGGAAGCTCGGCCCCCAGAGCTGGCGCAGGCTCAGCGCAGCGCTCGGCCCTGTCGGTCCGGGCGCCCCGGTGCCGATCCCGGCGTGGCTCGGGCAAGGGACGGGCGCCGGCACAGAGGCTGCGGTGGCCGCGGCAGAACCGATACTCGAGGCGCCGGAGGTGCATGGCGATGGGCCATTGTGGATCCAGGTTGCCAATTTCCAGCGGTTGCGCTGGGAAGCGTCAGGCTCGACCGAGAGCGAGACGGAGTGGGACGAAGCTTATTTTCTGGCGGCACCGCGCTGGGGCGGGCGCACCCATGCCTTTGGCCAGGAGCGCGACAAGGCACGCTGGAAGGACGGCGACTGGTGTGCCGCATTCGTCAACTGGTGTCTTCACACGGCCGGCTACAGTCACACCGGCAGCGCGGGCGCCAACTCGTTTGCCAACCGGCGCTACTGGGAGTTCGATGCGCTGGAAGTGCCGCGGCGGGGGTGCATCGTCGTCCTTGCCGAGCGGGGCGCGAACCTCGGGAGCCACGTCGCCTTTCTGGATGATGAGCGCGATCTGCCGCACGCGCCGGGCGGCCGCGTGACCCGCGAGGCGCGGGATCACCCCGATCGCGATTACCGGCTTCTGGGCGGCAACCAGTCCGGCGGAATCATCAGCTCGCGCTGGGAGCCCCGGTGGCGCGATCTTCTTGCTGCGCGCGGGCGCAACGGCGTCGTCTCACCATACCTCTGGCCTGTGGACAACAGCGCAGGCACCTGCACCATGAGCACGATCCTGCCGACCCGGCAGGCCCATTCGTGCCACTTCGCGCCGCCCGGCGGGGCAGCCAGCTAGCGCAGCGTCTCGTCCAGCGCCGCATAGTCCGGCAGCGTGCAATCGAGCACCTTGCCGGCGCGGATGACGGTGCGGTCCGTCTGCGGGCGCGAAAACAGCTCGTCGTAGCGGCGGGCCTTGAACAGGACCAGATCCGCCGGGGCACCGGGGCCGATGGCGTCGCGGTCGGCGAGGCCCATGATGGCTGCCGGCGTTGCGTTGAAGGCCAGCGGCCATTGTCCCACCGGGTGGTCGAGGTGGAGAACGCGCGTGGCCTCGCGCCAGACCTCCATCATGTCGAGGTCGCCATAGGCATAGAACGGGTCGCGCGTGTTGTCGGACGCGATCGCGACCTTGATGCCGCGTGACGCCATCTCGTGCACCAGCGTGCCGCCGCGGATGCGCGGGGTGCGTTTGCCACCCGGCGTGCGGTCCTGAAGGTAAAGATTGCACATGGGGAGCGACACGATGGCGAGTGCGGCTGCGGCGACGGCATCCAGCGTGCGGTCCGCAACAGCGTCATCCATGGTCATCAGCGAACAGCAGTGGCCGCACGTGACGGTGCCCGAAAAGCCGATGCGCGTTGCCTCCGCCGCCACCGCGGAAAGGCCGTTGGACGCCGGGTCCAGCGTTTCGTCGACGTGAAAATCAATGTCGAGGCCGCGCGTTTCGGCCTCTTCCATCAACGCGCGCAGGCGCGGGACGAGGTCCGGCACGGGGTAAAGCACGGCACCGACAATGCCGCCGAACGCCGTCACCTTGTCAAACAGGGGCGCCAGATCTTCCGGCAGCGAATCGATGCCGATGAGGCTGGAGCCCTGAAGGGTGATCCGCCCCGCCCAGCGCTCGCGCATCTCGGCGAACACCGGCCACGAAACATCGTCCTGCGGCGGGGCGCTGTCGATATGGGTCCGCAGCGCCGCGGTGCCGTGGGCGTAGGCGCACTGGAGCGCAAACTCCATCCGGGCGGCAACGTCGGCTGCGGTCCAGCTGGCGTTCCTGTCCGCCTGCACCGCGTTGAGTGCCCCGAGGAATGTTCCGTCCGGGTTGGCCGTGCGCGGGGCGATGTGCCCCTTGTCGATGTGGGTGTGGAGGTCGACGAACGCGGGCACCACCATGCCGCCCGCGCAGTCGAGATCGCCCGCTTCGCCGCTTGCGGGCGTGACCGAGGCGATGGTTTCACCATCGACGACGATGTCGACGAGAGAGATGCCGTCTCCCGCAGCGCCCAGAAGCGGGGCCGGGACGGCAGCGTTGGTCAGTTTCAACGGCGCTCCTTCATGGCGCTTTCGTGCCATTTGCCGAGGATCTTCGCCGAGACGAGGCTGAGGATCACGTAGATGACCACGCCCGTGGCCGAAATCAGGATGAGGGCTGCGAAGAGGCGCGGGTTGTTCAGCCGGTAGCCGGCTTCGATCAGACGCGAGGCGAGCCCGGTGCCGACCCCGGCCGAGCCGGCGACGAATTCCGCCACCACCGCGCCAATCAGCGCAAGCCCGCCGGCAATGCGAAGGCCGCCCAGAAAATAGGGCATGGCGGACGGGATCTTCAGGTAGCGCAGTGTCTGCCAGCGGGTGGCGCCGTAGAGCCGATAAAGGTCCCTGAGGTTCCTGTCGGCCGAGTTCAGCCCCAGCGTGGTGTTGGACAGGATGGGGAAGAACGCCACGATCCACGCGCAGAGCAGAAGCTTTGCGAAGATGTTGCCCACATAGATGTTGATCAGCGGGAAGATGGCGACAATCGGCGTCACCTGCAGCACCACCGCAATGGGGAAGAACGAATATTCCACAATGCGCGACTGGGTGAGGGCGATGGACAGGGCAACGCCGCCAAGGGTGGCGAGCATCAGTGCCGCCAGCGTGATCATCAGCGTGTTGAGGAGTGCCGGGCCGAGGATCGGCCAGTCCGTCACCAGCGTCTGTGCCACCACCTGCGGGCGCGGCAGGATGTACTGCGGGATCTCGTTGATGGTGACGAGCATGTCCCAGCCGATGAGAAAGGCCGCCAGCACCAGAAGCGGCAGGCCGATCTTCAGCATCTTTTCGCGGCGGTGGCGGGCCGCTTCCCGGTTGGGTGCGGCGGGCAGGGCGGTGCCGTCCTCGGCCGGGGTCGCGCCTGTGGTGTCGGCTGCGCTCATGCTGCCATTGCCTCGTGCAGGGCGGTGGATGTCTCGCGCGCCAGATCGCCGTAACGCGTGGAGGTGCGGAAGGCTTCGCTGCGCGGGGCGGGTTCGTCCACGCCCACCTCGGCGGCGATGCGGCCGGGCCGTCCGGTCATGACCGCAATGCGGGTGGACAGGTAGACGCTTTCAAACACCGAATGGGTGACGAACAGCACCGTCCAGTTCCGCGCCTCCCACAGCCGCAGCAGATCGTCGTTGAGGCGGAAGCGGGTGATCTCGTCCAGCGCGGCGAACGGCTCGTCCATGAGGAGGATCTCCGGGTCGGTCGCCAGTGCGCGGGCGATGGAAACGCGCATCTTCATGCCGCCGGAAAGCTCGCGCGGGTAAGCGTCGCGGAAATCGGCAAGGCCGACGCTTTCCAGCGCATCCATCACCCGCTCTTCGGCGCCCTTGCGGGTGAGGCCACCCAGGCGCAGCGGCAGCCACACATTGTCGAATACGCGGGCCCACGGCATCAGCGTCGGCTCCTGGAAGACGAAGCCGACCGAATGCGCCGTTGCTGCAACCCGGATGTCGCCGTCGGTCGGTGTGTCGAGCCCCGCCACAAGCCGCAGGATGGTGGACTTGCCGCAGCCCGACGGGCCGAGCAGCGACAGGAATTCGCCGCGCGCGACGGAAAGGTCGACCTTTTCCAGCGCGCGCGTGCCGTTCTCGAACGTCTTGCCGACGCCGCTCAGGGTGATGATTGGCGTTGGCATCGACGCTCTCTTTCCTATTGGCCAGTCAGCTCTTTCTTGATGTCGAGCCCGACACCCTTGTTCACGAATTCGAGCGTGTAGATGTCCGAAATGTCGACACCATCGGGCACGACGCCGGCGGCAACCATCTTGTCATGGAAGGAGGTGAACTTTTCGTCGGTCATCGCGCCGATGCCGTCCGCCTCCGCTGTGCCGGATTCCAGAATGCCGAATTCCATCATGGAATCATGCGAGAAGGCCAGCTGCTCGTCGGTCATGTCCGGGTTTGCGGCCTGGATCAGCGCGTTGGCTGCGCTGTTGTCGCCGTACATGTACTTGTACCAGCCCTTGGCCGAGGCATCGACAAAGCACTGGACGACTTCGGGGGAGTTCTCCACCGTGTCGGCCATCGTCTCGACCGTGGTCGCGTAGCTGTCGAAGCCATAGTCGGCCAGAAGGAAGATGTTGGGCTTGAAGCCGCCCTCACGCTCCACGGCAAATGGCTCGGACGTCACGTAGCCTTGCTGCGCGGACTTCTTGTTGGCGATGAACGGTGCCGGATTGAACGTATAGGGCTGCCGCTGCGACGCCTCGAAGCCGTACTGGTCGATCATCCACTGATAGTAGGACTGGAAGCCCGGATCGCCGATGAAGAGCGTCGCATCCTTCAGGCTCTCGAACGTGTCGAAGCCTTCGTCAGGGTGGCTCATCAGGATCTGCGGCTCTTTCTGAAAATGCGCCGCGACCACTTTCAGCGGAATGTCCTGCTCGGCGGCGGAGAAGGCCTGGAGGAGGTTGCCGCCCATGTGAAACTGGATGCGGCCGGCCAGGAGCATCGCCCGGTTGTTCACCTGCGGACCCCCCGGCACGATCGTCACGTCCAGACCGCAAGCCTCATAGTCGCCATCGGCAATGGCCTGATAGTAGCCGCCGTGCTCTCCCTGAGGGAGCCAGTTGGTGCCGAATGTAACCGGTGTCAGGTCCTGCGCAGCGGCAGGTGCAAGCGTTGCGAAGATCGCAGCGCTGGCGAGCAGGGCAATGCGAGTCATGGTCGTTCTCCCTCAATGGCTCGTGCCGGCATGGATATCACCGGCCTATTGCGGTGCAAGGCACCACCTGTTGATTAGGTGGGCAAGGCACCATCCGTGCATCAAAAATTAGCAAGAGTCGTGCCGGTGCCGTGCCGGACGGCAGGCCCTCCAAGAGATATGCGCCATGAAATACCTGACACCCGGCACCATTCGCCGCCCGTTCGCCAATTATGCCCATGCGGTGGAGGTGCCGGCCGGGATGCGGCTCCTGGTGATGTCCGGCCAGCTCGGCATCGGGCCGGACGAGAAGGTGGCGGACGGCGCCGAAGCACAGACCGAGCGCTGTTTTGCAAACATCGCCGCAATCCTTGCCGAAGCGGGGGCGGACATGGGGGCGCTGGTGCGGATCAACGCCTATGTCGCGGGGCGCGAGCACCTCGCCGGATACATGGCCGCACGGGACCGGTTCGTGGCCGATCCCGCCCCGGCCTCAACGCTGATGATCGTCACCGGCTTTGCGCGCGAGGAATTTGTGGTGGAGGTGGAGGCCCTTGCCGCGCTGCCGCCACAGGCTGCCGGGGGTTGACCCGTCCGCAGCCGAGGATCAACACACGCTGAAGACGCGCGTTGACGAGAAAGGCTGCGGCAATGGCTCATCCAAGACCCTACTGGGCGGACATGACGTCCCCCGATTTCACCGTTGATACAAGCGGTTGGGTCGCCGTCATTCCCACCGCTGCCATCGAGCAGCACGGGCCGCACCTGCCAGTCGGGACCGACACCATTCTGGGCGAGGGCATGGTGAAGACCGTGGTCGACCGTTTGCCGGCCGACGTGCCGGCGACGTTCCTGCCGATCCAGACCATCGGCAAGTCCAACGAGCACATCAGCTACCGCGGCACGCTGACGCTGACCTGGGAAACCGCCATCAAGGCATGGCTCGAGATCGGGGCGAGCGCGGCGCGTGCCGGGATTCGCAGGATCGTGTTCGTCAACTCCCACGGCGGCAACACGTCGATGCTGGACATCATCACGCGCGAGCTGCGGGTGCGGTTCGACATTCTCGCCGTCTCCACCGCTTGGCTGCGGTTCGGCGACAAGGGGGTGATCGACGACCACGAGCGCCACATCGGCATTCATGGCGGGACGCTGGAAACGGCGCTGGTCCGCCATTTCCGGCCGGAGCTTGTTCGCGACGAGCATTTGCAGAATTTTGAGAGCGAGCAGATGAAACTGGTGGCCGAGCAGACCCATCTGCGCATCCACGGCACGCATTCGTTTGCGTGGAAATCGGGCGACCTCAACCCCTACGGCGTGGTCGGCGATGCTACCCGCGGCACCGCGGAAATGGGCCGTGAACTGGCCGATTACCATGCCGACCGGTTCATCGAGCTGCTGCGCGACGTGGCGACCATAGATCTTTCCGTCCTCAAATAAGCAAAAGCGCACGCGCTGGCGGCAGCCTCTTCTGGACGGCAGGCACAGCCTTTGCTTACTGTCAGCGCATATCAGGCATGCGTTTAAGTAAGCGCACGCGAAGCCAGGAGCATCATCGATGAACCGCTACCTACTGGGGCTATGTGCACTCGCTGCCTTCAGCAGCGCCGCTCTCGCCCAGGACGACGACGCGACATTCAAGTTCGCCTTCCAGGGCGAGCTGAAGGGTCTCGACCCATATTCGCTCAACGAAACCTTCACGTTGTCCATGCTGGGCAACGTCTACGAAGGGCTGACCCGGCGGGACGGTGACCTCAACATCATCCCCGGTCTCGCCGAGAGCTGGGAGGTTGTCGACGACACCACCTGGCGCTTCAAGCTGCGTGAGGGCGTGAAATTCCAGAACGGCAACGATTTCACCGCAGATGACGTGGTGTTCTCTGCCAATCGCGTCCGATCCGAAGGGTCCGACCTTCTGACCCGCATTCCGGCTGACGCCGAGTTCACCGCGGTGGACGACTATACGGTGGAAGTGAAGCTCACGAGCCCCAACCCGATCCTGCACTATGAGTGGGACACCTGGGGCATCATGGACAAGGAATGGACCGAGGAAAACGACGCGGTGAAGGTCACCTCCGCGTCCGACGAGAGCCCCAACTACGCGTCCCTCCACGCCAACGGCACCGGTCCCTTCAAGGTTGCCAGCCACGAAGTGGGCGTGCGCACCATCTACGAACCCAACACGGACTGGTGGAACTGGGACAACAAGGACTTCAACATCGAAAGCGTGGAATTCACGCCCATCGGGCAGGACGCCACGCGCGTTGCAGCGCTCCTGTCGGGTGAACTCGACCTCGTGTTCCCGATCCCGGTGCAGGACATCAAGCGCGTGGAATCGAACCCCGGCACCGAGGCAATGACCGGGCCCGAGCTGCGCACGATCTTCCTCGGCTTCGACCAGGACCGCGACGAGCTGACCACGTCCGACGTCAAGGGCAAGAACCCGTTCAAGGACGTTCGGGTCCGCAAGGCCTTCTACCAGGCGATCGACATCGAGGCGATCAAGCAGAAGATCATGCGTAACCTGTCGACCCCGGCAGCGCTCATGATCTCGCCGGCATTGTTCGCGCGATCAAACGAGTTCGAGCGCTACCCGTTCGACGTTGCGGCGGCCAAGGCGCTGATGGAAGAGGCCGGATATCCGGACGGCTTCACCGTCGGCATGGACTGCCCGAACGACCGCTACGTCAACGACGAGCAGATTTGCCAGGCTGTGGCGGCCATGCTTGCCAAGATCAACGTCAAGGTCGACCTCAACGCCCAGCCGAAGTCCCAGTACTTCGCCAAGATCCTCGCCTCCGGCGGGTTCGATACCTCGTTCTATCTCCTGGGCTGGACGCCGGGCTCGTTCGACAGCTGGAACGTGATTGCCAACCTCAACGGCTGCCGCAATGCGGATGGCACCGAAGGTGGCGCGTTCAACCTTGGGAATTATTGCAACGAGGAAGTGGACGCGCTGGCGGCCAAGATCCTGGAAGAGAACGACCCCACCACGCGTGATGACCTGATTGCGCAGGCCTACACGATCCTCAACGACGAGGTGTCGCACATTCCGCTGCACCAGCAGGGTCTGGCATGGGGCAAGGCATCGGACGTCGACGTCGTGCAGCGCGCCGACAACCAGCTCATGCTCTACCACGTCAACAAGTAGCCAAGGGCCGGGGGCGGCTACGGTCGCCCCGCCACCATGGGTCTTTTCACTGAACTGCATTCAATCGTGATCGCCGCGTTTTTGGCACGGATTTTCGCCATCAGCGGCCTTGCGACCCTTTTCTCTGGAGCTAGGGGCGTTTCGCCATGATCGCCTTCATCATCAGGCGCCTCGTTCAGGCCGTCATCGTGATGGTCGTCGTATCGCTGATCGCGTTCTTGCTGTTCCGGTTCGTGGGCGATCCGATCAACCAGATGGTCGGCATCGAGACCACCCCCGAACAGCGTGAGGCGCTGCGGGAGCGGCTTGGCCTCAACGAGCCCATCGTCATCCAGTTCGGCCGCTTTCTCGGGAAGGCCGCGCAGGGCGATTTCGGCGTCTCCTACCAGTTCAAGCAGCCGGTCTCCGACCTTCTGGGCTCGCGCCTTCCCGCCACGCTGGAGCTGTCGCTGGTCTCGGTGATCTTCGCGCTGTTCGTCGGCATCCCCATGGGCGTCTACACGGGGCTGCGGCGCAACTCGGCGCTCTCCAACGTGTTCCTCTCGGTGTCGCTCATCGGCATTTCACTGCCGCCATTCCTGGTCGGCATCCTGCTCATCTTCGTCTTTGCGGTAAATCTCCAGTGGCTGCCCTCGTTCGGCCGGGGGGAGGTGGTCGACCTTGGCTGGTGGACAACGGGCTTTCTCACCGTCAGCGGCCTGAAGGCGCTCATCTTGCCGTCGATCACCCTCGGCCTGTTTCAGATGACGCTGATCATGCGCCTGATCCGCTCCGAAATGCTTGAGGTGCTGCGGGCCGACTACATCCGCTTTGCGCGGGCGCGCGGCCTCACGGCCCGCGCCATCAACTTCGGCCATGCGCTCAAAAACACGCTGGTGCCGGTGATCACCATCACGGGCCTGCAACTTGGCTCGGTGATTGCGTTCGCCATCATCACCGAAACGGTGTTCCAGTGGCCGGGCATGGGGTTGATGTTCATCCAGGCGGTGCAGAACGTCGATATTCCGATCATGGCCGCCTACCTGATGCTGGTGGCCTTCCTGTTCGTCATCATCAATCTTCTGGTCGATGTGCTTTACGTGGTCGTCGACCCGCGCATCCGCATCACGGGGCGCGCGGCATGAAAGAGCCCACCGAAACCCTCGACGGCGAAGCTCAGGCCACGGCAGCCGCCGAAATGGTCCGTCCGCGCAGCTTCGTCACCCGCGCCATCCGAAGCGACATTGCCTACTCCTTCATCCGCTCCAAGCTTGCGGTGGTGGCGGCAACCGTCACGCTGGTGATCTTTCTGGCGGCCGCTTTCGCGCCGTGGGTGGCACCGCACGACCCGTTCGACCTTGCGTCCCTGTCGCTGATGGACAGCCTCATTCCGCCGATGTGGGAGGAGGGCGGCTCGCCGGACTATCTCCTCGGCACCGACGACCAGGGCCGGGACCTTCTGTCCGCGATCCTCTACGGCACGCGCAGCTCGCTGGGTGTGGGGTTCGCTGCGGTGGCATTCGCGGCGGTGCTCGGCATAACGCTGGGGCTGATTGCGGGCTATTTCGGCGGTTTCGTCGATACCATCATCATGCGCACCGCCGATGTGCAGCTGACCTTTCCGGCGATCCTGATTGCGCTCCTGATCGACGGGACGGCGCGCGGCCTCTTCCCGAGCCTCACGCGGGAGGATAGCGCGTTTTATGTGCTGGTCCTCTCCATCGGCCTCTCGTTCTGGGTGCAGTATGCGCGCACGGTGCGGGGCTCCACGCTGGTGGAGGCGGGCAAGGAATATGTGCTCGCCGCCAAGCTGATCGGCCTCCCCACCTGGATCATCATGCTGCGCCATGTGCTGCCCAACGTGCTCGGCCCGGTGCTTGTCATTGCCACCATCAACCTTGCACTGGCGATCATCACCGAGGCGACGCTGTCCTTCCTCGGTGTCGGCATTCCCTCCACCCAGCCCTCGCTCGGCACGCTGATCCGGATCGGGCAGGACTTCCTGTTCTCCGGCGAGTGGTGGATCACCATGTTTCCCGGCGTGATGCTGGCCATTCTGGTTCTGGCCGTGAACCTGCTTGGCGACTGGCTGCGCGACGCTCTGAACCCGAGGCTACGATGACAGTGCGCCTGATGGACGGCGGCATGGGCGAGGAGCTCTATCGCCGCATCGGCATGACAGGGCCGGACTGGTCCCCCCTTGCGGCGCTCAACCATTTCGATGTGGTGCGCGACCTTCACGCCGAGTTTCTGGAGGCGGGGGCCGAGGTGCTCACCGCCAGCACCTACGCACTCGGCCGCTGGCAGATGAACATGCAGGGCGTGGGCGAAATGTTCGGCGAGGCCAACCGCGCGGCCGTTGCGGCGGCCGAAGCGGCGCGCGAGTTGGTGAACCCCGCCGCGCTGATTGCAGGGTCTCTGGGCCCGGTGCGGGCGTCCTACGTGCCGTCCGCGGCACCGCCGGCGGAGGTGATCGAGCGCGAGGTGCTCGAACAGGCCCTCACCCTCGCGCCCTATGTCGACTTATTCTTGTGCGAGACCATGTCGAGCTCCACCGAGGCGATCGCCACGGTCAAGGCGGCGCGCGCCACGGGGCGCCCGGTGTGGGTCGCCTTCACGCTGAACGAGACCGGGCCGCCCTTCGTGCGCAGCGGCGAGCGTCTGGCCGATGCGGTCACGCTGGTGGGTGGCGGTGCGGAGGCCGTTCTCATCAACTGCACCGCGCCCGAAACCGTGGACATGGCCATCGCCGAGCTGAAGGCTGCGGCCGGAACGCGCCCGTTCGGCGCCTACGCCAACGCCTTCGTCCCGCTTGCCCCCGAAGACGGCTCGGGCGAAACCATCCACCACAGCGGCCTGCGCGTCGACATGACGCCGGACGTCTATGCCGCCCATGCCCGTGCGTGGATCGAGGGCGGCGCGACCATGGTTGGCGGCTGCTGCGGCGTCCTGCCGGCCCATATTGCCCGCATCCGCGACGACATCAGGGGCCGCCCATGACCGCACCTGCCGCCACCCCCGTCCTCTCCGTGCGCGATCTCAGGGTGGAGTTTCCCACCCGCAAGGGTGTGCTGACCGCCATCGACGGCATCGCCTTCGATGTCGCGCCCGGTGAAGTGCTTGGCGTCGTAGGCGAATCGGGTGCCGGAAAGTCCATCACCGGCACATCCATCATCGGCCTTCTCGACCCGCCGGGCCGCATTGCCGGCGGCGAAGTGCATCTGCAGGGCGAGCGGATCGACAACCTTTCGCCGCAGGAAATGCGCAAGGTCCGCGGCCGGCGGATCGGCATGGTGTTCCAGGACCCGCTGACCAGCCTCAACCCGCTCTACACCGTCGGACGCCAGCTCACCGAAACGATCCAGACCCACATGGGCCTTGGCCGCAAGGCCGCCGAGGACCGCGCCATCGCCCTCCTCGACGAGGTGGGCATTCCGGCAGCTCGCCGGCGGATCGATGCCTATCCGCACCAGTTCTCCGGCGGGATGCGCCAGCGCGTGGTGATTGCGCTGGCACTTGCGGCGGACCCGGTGCTGGTGATTGCGGACGAGCCGACCACGGCGCTCGACGTGTCCGTTCAGGCGCAGATCATCAACGTCCTCAAGCGCATGTGCGCTGAGCACGGCGCGTCGGTGATGCTGATCACGCACGACATGGGCGTCATTGCCGAAACGGCGGACCGCGTTGCCGTCATGTATGCCGGGCGTATTGCCGAGATCGGCCCCGTGCGCGATGTCGTCCAGCAGCCGCTGCATCCCTATACGGTGGGCTTGATGGGCTCGATCCCCAAGCTCGACCACGCGGATGCGCGCCTGCGTCAGATCCCGGGATCCATGCCGCGGCTCGACCGCATCCCCCCCGGTTGCCCCTTCAACCCGCGCTGCCCCAAGGTGTTCGACCGCTGCACGGTGGAGCGGCCGGAGCTGATCACGGTGGGCGCGTCCGCCGCAGCCTGCTGGCTCCACGAGCATGAGCGCGAGGCCGCCGCATGAGCGCCCCTTCCGACGACGACCTCCTCGTCAGGGTCGAGCACCTGTCAAAGACCTTCGACGTGTCGGCCCCCTGGCTCGACCGGGTGGTGGAGCGTCTGCCGCGCCAGCTTCTTCATGCGGTCACCGATGTGTCGTTTGCCATCCGCCGGGGGGAGACGTTTGCGCTGGTGGGAGAATCGGGGTCCGGCAAGTCCACCATCGCAAAGGTTGTGGTGGGACTGATCGGCGCCAATGGCGGCGCAATCACCATCGACGGTGTCACCATGGGCACGGACACCCGCGCGGTGCGCACGCTGCGCCGCCGGATGCAGATGATCTTTCAGGACCCTTACGCCAGCCTCAACCCGCGGATGCGGGTGGATGCCATCGTGTCGGAACCGATCCGCGCCTTCGGGCTCCACAAGGGCGATGCCGTGGCGGAGCGGGTCGGCGCGCTCCTCACGGCCGTGGGTCTCGATCCGCGCGACGGCACGAAATTTCCGCACGAATTTTCCGGCGGGCAGCGCCAGCGGATCTGCATCGCCCGTGCCCTCGCCTCCGACCCGGCGTTTCTGGTCTGCGACGAGCCCACCAGCGCACTCGACGTTTCGGTGCAGGCGCAGATCCTCAACCTGATGCGCGACCTGCAGGAAGAGTTCGGCCTCACCTATCTTTTCATCAGCCACGACCTTGCGGTGGTGCGGCACATGGCAAGCCGCATCGGCGTGCTCTATCTCGGCCGACTTGCCGAAATCGCGCCGGGCCGTCAGCTCTTTTCAGATCCGAAACACCCCTATACCCGGATGCTCCTGGATGCGGTGCCGGACCTCAACATGTCCGGCCGCGCCCGAACGCCGGTAACGGGCGAGATTCCCAACCCCATCGACCCGCCGTCCGGCTGCCCGTTCCACCCCCGCTGTCCGCTGGCAAACGACCGATGCCGCACCGAAGTGCCGGCGCTCCTGCCGGCGGGCGAGGGCGCCGTCGCCTGCCACGCGGTAGAAGAAGGCCGTGCCGCCGCCTGAGCCGCCGGCCTGCCCGTCCGATGGATCGAACGGCATTGCTGCGCGTTGCCTGTCTGTGTTCCCCCATGCTATCAGCCCGTCCCATGACGCACCGACGACGCCCCGACTGACCTTGGTTCCGTCCAGCCAACCGGCTGCCCGTCCGTCCGTTGTCGAGCGTCCCATGCCCCCTGATGTGCTGTTGCGGCCCGAGTTGCCGCGCGATTTCCCGTCCGTTGAAGCCCTTTACCGCGTCACGTTCGGCCCCGGCCGGCTGACGCGCACGGCCTACCGCCTGCGCGGGGACGATCCGCACGACATCGACGTCAGCTTCGTTGCGGAGCGGCGCGGGCTGGTGATTGGCGCGATCCGGCAAAGCCGGGTGCGGATCGGCGGTTCGCCCGCCTACATCCTGGGGCCGCTCGCGGTCGCGGAGACTGCCGCAAAGCAGGGGATCGGCCGGGCGCTTTTGCTGCGCACCATTGCAGCGGCGCGGGAGACGGCCGCCGAGGCCATCGTGCTCGTTGGCGATCCGCCCTTCTACGGGCCGTCCGGTTTCGAGCCTGCCGCGCACCTCGTCATGCTGCCGGGGCCGGTTGAGAAGCACCGTGTGCTGATGCTGCCGCTGAAACGCGCCTTGCGCGGCATGGTCAGCGGCGAAAGCTGGTAGGCGGAAGCCAGCGCCGGCACCACCACAAATTGTCGCAGATGCGCCACCTGACCTTAATTCATGTTAATATCCGAGCGTTTATTATAGCATTTGGAAATTGTCATGAGATTTTTGGCTTTGATTATTGCGCTGACCGTCGCTCTGCCGGCGGCGGGCGGAGCGCAGGTTTCGATTGCAGAAATCACCGCATTCGCCGCAAGATCGTCGGCATGCCTCACGATACCCGTTCAGGTTCCCGCATTTTCATGCGCTGACGGGTTCATCGTGCCAAAGCACATCAGCCACAAGATGTGTGCCCATCCCGAGGATCTGAACGGCAGATGCGTGGTCGACAGCCGGCTGGGTGTCCTGTCGCGCGGCAGCGGGAGCACTGGCGTCGACATCGTATTCTCGTGCCGCAAGAAAACCGGCGTGGATGAGGTTCAGGTTGTCAGCGGCGTCGCCGATCAGGACAAGCTGACGTTCCAGGACATTGCCGTCATCCAGCATGACCGTGCCACCGGCAACACGTGCTTCTATCAATATTTCGCGTCCGGTCCGGTCCCCGAGATCCCGATGGACCATAAGATTCCGGCGGCGATGCAACCGGAGGGCATGGAATTCTGGGGCAAGTTCAGCGGTTACGACATTTGCACCGGGTGCCACACCAACAATGCATTCGTGCGATCGCCCCACTACAATTTCGCGCTGCAGGATTTTTACGGGATTGCCGCAGGCTAGAAGACGATTTCGCGCCGGGGCATTGCGCACGATGTGACCAAGCCGCTGCTGCCGGACATCTATCAGACGCAGAAGTACAGGCCGCTCAACAGCAACAACGATGTCGTCTGGGTCGGGGCCGGGGACAATGGCTGTACCGGCTGTCATGGCATCGGGGCCGTCGCCGAGGGCAATGGTTACCGGATCGGCCGCGTGAACGCGCTGGCAAGCGGCACATCGCAAAGCCTCCGCGCGCGCAGGCCGTCACCCACGCAAAGCACCTACGACGACTTCATGGTCGGCAAGATCCGCGACGTGATCAGCAACGACTGCATCTCCGGTGGGGACGACCGGTGCGAGGCATGGCGGCGCGGCATCGCCAGAGCCGAACTCGCGGCACTGACGGCGTGTGCCGCAAATCCCGCCTCAAGCGGATGTGAGATCAAGGAGCCGCCGTTGGTGCCGCCGCACCCCGGCAACGGACTGAGCGCCAGGACCTATGATGGCAGGCCGGCCGATCCGACATCGATGCAGGGCCTGCATCTCATGAAACGCTACTCGTTGCAGACGGATGGCTGGTGCCTCAGCCCCGTTGACGCCACGATCGCGGATGGCACGCAGGTAAAGCAGGTGCTGTGCGAGGAAACCCGGAACAACAATTCCAAGAACTGGCTCTACGACAAGGACAGCGGCCTGATCCGAAGCGCGCAACACGCCGGAAAGTGTCTCGCTCTGAAGCCGAAATACATCGACCGAACCCGGCATGTTTCTTCTGACGAATTCTTCCGCGGCGCCGAACGGAATTATCATTATGGCAGCAAGTTGATTCTGCAGACCTGTGGCAACCGCGGACCCCACAACGACATCGAGATGGCATGGGTCGTCAGCGGGCAGAAGATCAGACTGAAGAACCGGAGCGGGACCTGCCTCAGCGGCGACTGGAACTACAGCCGCTTCGGAAGGAAGGTGACCGACGCCTATGGCGAACGGTGCTCGGCGCAGGGCAACGGGTCATTTTGGGTGCTGACCAAGGCGCTGACAATTGCGGATGCGCTCTGACGGCCCGCAACGCAGCGCGTCACGCGAGGGGCGTCAGCGCCCCTCGCGCCACCAGGTGCCGGAAACTGCGGCGAGCAGGATCGCAAGGCCGAGGAAGCCGGCGAACAGTGGGGTGCGGTCAACGCCGACCAGCTCGCTGGCCTCCGAGCGCTTGAGGCCCATCCAGTCTCCGCCCGCCATGGCCCGGCCGGGCGCGCGCAAGAGCACCCGCGGTGCCCCGTCGCCAGGGCCGACGCGGCGCACGGCACCCCGCGTGGCGGCGGCAATGGGGCCGAGCGCCTCAGTGTCGGAGCGCAGATCCTGGGCTTCAAGCGGGTTTGCGGGGCCGACGTGGCCCAGCGCGGTCAGCGTCCCGTCGGTGGCACGGTAAAGGCCCATGTCGGCCGCCTCGATCGACGCGCGCCACAGGCCGGGCGCTGCCTCTGCCAGCACGATTTCGGTTTCCTCGCCCGAAGGATCGGTGAGGGTGACGGGTTCTGCGGTTTCGGCCAGCGTCTGCCGTTCGATGAGAAGCGTGCCCGGCCCGGTCGTCAGCCGCAGCGCTTCTTCCTCAAGCTCCGGCTCCTTCATCAGCCAGTGCGACAGGCGGCGCAGGAGCTGAACGTGCGGGCCGCCGCCATCGTAGCCGCGCGCCCACAACCAGATGTGGTCCGACAGCATCATCGCCACGCGGCCTTCGCCTTCGCGCGACAGCACCACCAGCGGCGCGCCGTTTGCGCCGGTCATCACGGTCTCGCCACCCAGCTGCACGCTGTCGATCTGCCGGAACCAGCGGCTCCAGGTGGGGGGCTCGGCGTCGTCGCCGGGAAGGTCGCGGGTCACCGGGTGGCGTGCCCCCCGGTCGGACACTTCGGGGCGGAAGGGCTCTTCCACCACTTCGCCGGAGGGGGCGGCGGGCAAGGCAATTCCGAGCGGCGTGTTGTAGATGGAGCGCGAGCCGGCATAGTCCGGCCCGGCGGCAATCAGCACCGCGCCGCCATTCAGGACATATTGGGCGATGTTATCGAAGTAGAGCGCGGGCAACACGTTGCGGCGCTGGTACCGGTCGAAGACGATGAGGTCGAACTCGTCGATCTTCTGGCTGAAGAGTTCGCGCGTTGGAAACGCAATCAGCGAGAGTTCGTTGATGGGCGTGCCGTCCTGCTTTTCCGGCGGGCGCAGGATGGTGAAGTGGACGAGATCCACCGCAGCGTCCGACTTGAGGAGGTTGCGCCACGTCCGCTCGCCCGCATGCGGTTCGCCGGAGACCAGAAGCACGCGCAGATTTTCGCGCACGCCCTCCACAATGGCGACGGCGGTGTTGTTGACGGCGGTCAGCTCGCCCTCCACGGGCGCCACCTCGAACTGGAAGAAATTGTCGCCGCCATGGTCGATGGGCGCGGCAATGGACACGTCCTCGCCAATTTCCACCTCGCGCTCTTCGGCAAGGACGTCGTCCACCTTCACGGTGAGCGTTACCATTTCGCCCTCGGTGGCTGCGTCTTCCACCCGCACCACGATCGTCTGCATGCTGTCGACGAGGCCGAAGCGGGGGGCGGCCACGATCTCGACGCGGCGGTCCCGCTCGTCCGGCGAGCCGGTGATGAGAGCGTGGATCGGAGCGTCGAACGGCGGGTCGGCCGGAATGTCGTGGACCTGACCGTCGGTGATGAGGACAGCCCCGGCAATCCGGTCGGGCGGAACGTCGGACAGGAGGTCGCTGAGCGGGGTGAAGAGGACCGTGCCGTCGCGGTCGGGGGCGGGGCGGTCGATGGTGACGGTGCGCACATCGAGGCCGGGGGTGGCTTCGAGGCGGGCAAGCACCGAGGCGGCCATGGCGTCGGCGTCATCGGCCCGGCCGGCGGCACGCTGGCTCTGGCTGCGGTCGACCACCACGGCGACGACACCGTCCAGCGGTTCGCGTACCTCGCTCTGGAGCGCGGGGTTGAGGAGGGCGAGCGCGAACGCTGCCACGGCCAGAAGCCGGACCAGCGACCCGCGAACCCGCCGCGCAACGCCGAGTGCGCACAAGATGAAGCCGACCGCGGCAAAGATCGCGACTGCGGCAAACGGGATGAACGGCGCGAAGGTGAAGGCGGTGTTCATTGGCCAAGTCGCTCCAGCAGCGCGGGGATGTGAACCTGGTCGGCCTTGTAGTTCCCGGTCATGGTGTAGAGCGCGATGTTCACGCCCGAACGCATGGCCATTTCGCGCTGGTAGGGATCGTTGGGCACTGTGGGGAACATGAAGCCGCCATCGGGGGACATGGCCCAGGCGCCGGCAAAATCGTTGGCCGTGATGAGGATGGGCGAGACCGAATCGCCCGCCCGCGCCGGCCGGTCGCCGCCCGCTTCACCGGCAAGCTGCTCGACCCACAACGGCCCGCCGGACCAGCGGCCCGGAAAGTCCTGCAACAGGTAGAACGTCTTCGTCAGCACATGGTCCTGGGGGACGGGCTCCAGCGCCGGAATGTCGAGCCCGTCGAGAATGCGGCGGAGCGCCTGCGTGGCGCCGGTCGGGCTGTTGCTGATCGCAGCGCCTGCCTGATCGCGCGTGTCGAACAGGATCGTGCCGCCATTCTTCATGTAGGCGTCGACCTTGGCGATGGCGGTGTCCGACGGGCGCTCGGCGGCAGCGTCGATGGGCCAGTAGAGGAGCGGGAAGAACGCCAGATCGTCCGTCTCGATGTTGACCGCCATGGGGGCACCTGGCTCCACCGCGGTGCGGCGTGTCAGCTCCAGCGAGAGGCCGGTGAGGCCCGCTTCGCTGACGCGGTCCACCGCGGCATTGCCGGTGGCGACGTAGCCAAGGCGGGTGCGCAGCGAGGCTTCCATGGCAAAGCGCAAGGCAGCGTCGCTGTCGGCTGCGCTCGCGCTTGCGGCAGGCGGCGTCGGGACCGGATCGCCAGTTTGCGCGTGCGCGTCGACCGACAGGGTTGCGGCGAAGGCAAGCGCCAGCGCGGCGACGGCGCGGCGGCGGAACGCGCCCATCAGAAACAGGAGCGCCGCGGCATCCACCAGCAGCAGAAGAGCGGCGGCAGAGAGAAGCGCGCCGCGCAGCTCCGTCGGTCCCTCGCTGGTGAACGGAAGCACGGCGGCACCGTCGAAGGCGGCGGGCTGGAGGGCTGCCAGCCGCTCGCCATCGGCCAGGAGGTTGACGGCGCGGAAGGCGCCGTCGGCGCCGTAAAGGCCTGGCGGATGTTTGGGGCCGATCAGCGCGGCACCCGCCGGCAGAGGCTCCACCATGGGTCCCGGCGGAACGAGGCGGCCAAGGCCGTCCAGCATCCGGTATGGCGGCAACGCCGGGCCGGTCTCTGACGCGGGGCCCATCGCGGCCGAAAGATCCACCACCCGCCGCAGCATTTCGACGAAGCTTGCCGACAAAGGCAGCGTCGACCACGACGTGTCTGCCGTGACGTGGAAGAACACCACCGCACCCGCGCCCACCGACCGGCCGGTGACGAACGGCGTGCCGTCCGCCAGCGAGGCCCATGTGCGCTCGGTGACGGCAATAGAGGGCTCGGCCAGAAGCTGGCGGTTGACGGTCACGTCGGTGGGAACGGGAAGGCCGGCGAACGGGCCGTCTTCGTTGAAGTCGGCCAGCGGTTGCGGGTCGTTCCACGAGAGGGTGCCGCCCAGCGTCCGGGCGCCCTTGCGCATCGCGACGGGGACGAGATCGTCCATGCCGTCTGCGGTGCGGGGGCCGGCGAAGCGCACCAGCACGCCGCCTGCGTTGATCCAGCGGGCGAGCGCATCCTGCGTGGCGGGAAGGAGGTTGCCGACGTCGGTCAGCATGATGACGGAGGTGCCGGCGTCGATCAGCTCGTCCACCGCCGTGGGGAGGGCGCGGGCGGCAGGCTCGCGCAGGTCCGACGAGGGGGCGAGCGCTGCGTGCAGGAAATGGAGCGGCGACAGGAGCGGCTGCGCAAGGTCCGCCGATCCGCCGGAGATCAGCCCGACGGTGCGGCGGCGGAAGCGTTCGTCCAGCAGGCGCACGGCGGCGGTGTTGCGTGCGCCGTCCACGGACACGCGCACGGCGTCGTTGCGCAGCTCGGTGGGCAGCGCCAGCGTTGCGGTTGCGGTGGTATCGCCGATTGTGAACGGGGCATCGTCCGTCGCCAGCACGAAGCCCTTGGCGTCGAGGACGCTGACGCGGCGGGGAAGACCACCGGGGTCGGCGTCCGCAGTCAGCGTGACGTTCATGCCGTCGGCCGTGCCTTCGATGCTGGAGACGCCGATGATCCGTCCCGCGTCCGCTGCAAAGATCCGCACAGGTGTGGCGCTGGCGCCCGCGAGTGCTTCGAAGAAGGCGGTGTCGTCGTCAGGCTCGCCGGCAAGGCCGTCGGTCAGCCACACCGCGCCGCCGAACTCGGTTTCGGCGACACGCGGAGCGAGGGCGCCGCGGGCAGCGCGCCAGGGGTTCGGCGACAGGCTACGCAGCGCCTCGCGGGCGGCGCCTGCGTCCACCGCATTCAGCGGTGCATCGGCATTGGCTGTGGGCAGGATGACGATGGTGCGCGTGGCCGCCTCGGCCTGGTTGACGAGCCGCTCGGCGCGGTCCAGCCGCTGATCCCAGTCGTCTGCTGCGGCAAACGTGTCGTCGATGGCAATGAGCAGCGGGCCGTTGCCGATGGGGGCGGCGGTCTCCGGCCGCAGGATCGGCTGGGCCAGTGCGATGATGACAAGCGCTGCCAGCGCCAGACGGACGAGCATCAGCCACCACGGCGTGCGCGACGGTGTCTCGTCCCGTTTCATCAGGCGCATCAGGAGGCGCGTGGGGGCGAACGCCACATCCTGCGGTTTTGGCGGGGTCGCCCGCAGGAGCCACCACAGGACCGGCAGCAGGAGGAGCGCCCAGAGGACGGCCGGTGCGCCGAAGGCGAGAGCGGTCATGGCGAATACCTCATGCGGCGCGGGCGAGCGCCCCGGACTTTACACTGTGGTCGCAGATGCAACCCCTGATTACAACGGTCATGCGGGACGGTCATCTCCGGACAATGCTGCCCGAAGGGCAAGCAGCGCCGGCGCGGCGGACGTGTCGGTGTGGTGGACGATGAGGCTGGACCCCAGCCGGCGTGCCTGCGCGGCCAGCTCGGCCTTGTGCGCGGCCAGCGTGTCGCGGTAGCCGCTGGCCCACGCTTCCGCCTTGCCCACAAGGAAGGCCAGGCCGGACTCCGGGTCCACGAACCGCGTGCGGCCGCCGAACGGAAAACGCTCTTCCACCGGGTCGAGCACCTGCACCAGATGGGTTCGCGCCCCGCGGGCCGCCAGTGTGGTGAACACCTCGTCCCACTCGTCCAGCGGGTCCAGAAAGTCGCCGATCAACACAACGTCCGCGTTTCGGCGGATGGCGCCGAGCGACGGGCGTGCGGCGTTGGCGTCCACTTCCATCAGGTTTTCGGCAATGCGGTCGGCAGCGTTGCGGCGGGCGCCGGGGGGAGGGCCGCCCAGAAGGCCGATCCGCTCGCCGCCGCGACCCAGAAGGTCGGCAAGCGCCAGCAGGAGCACCACGGCCCGAGCCTCCTTGGACGCGGTGGCAAGGCGTGATCTTGCGCGCATCGAGGCGGTGCGGTCCACCCACATGAGAACGGTGTGGGCCGCCTCCCACTCACGCTCGCGCACCAGCAGGGTGTCGTCGCGGGCGGAGCGCCGCCAGTCGATCCGGCGGGCCGGCTCGCCGTACTCGAACGGGCGGAACTGCCAGAAGGTCTCGCCGGTGCCGGCGCGGCGGCGGCCATGCCAGCCGGCGGCAACCGACGCTGCAACCCGCCGCGCCTCGACCAGAAGGTCGGGCAGGTTGGCGGCCGCCTCCTTGGCGGCGAGCATGGCAAACTCGGGGGCGGCGCCGGTGTCCGTATCCGGGCCCGCGCGGCGGCCGAACATGGCTAGAGCCTCGCTGCAAGTTCGGTGATGATGCCCTTGATGGTGCGCCCCTCGGCCCGCGCGCCGTAGGTGAGCGCCATGCGGTGCTGGAGCACGGGCTCGGCCAGCGCCGAAACGTCTTCGCGCGACGGGGCAAGACGCCCGTCCAGCAGCGCGCGGGCTCTGGTCGCCAGCATCAGCGCCTGACTGGCACGGGGGCCGGGGCCCCACGCGATCTGGCCCGTGAATTCGTCGTCCTCTTCAGGCCGTGCGCTGCGCACCAGGTCGAGAATGGCCTCCACCACGCTTTCGCCAACCGGTAGCCGGCGAACCAGCGCCTGCAGGCCCATCAGCTCGTCGCGCGTCAGGACAGCGCGCGCCTCCGCATCGTCCATGCCGGTGGTTTCCACCAGAATGCGGCGCTCGGCGTCGCGGTCCGGATAGTCCACGTCGATCTGCATCAAAAAGCGGTCGAGCTGGGCTTCGGGCAGGGGGTAGGTGCCTTCCTGCTCCAGCGGGTTCTGCGTGGCGAGGACGTGGAACGGGGTCGGCAGCGCGTGGGGCTGGCCGGCAATGGTCACGAAGCCTTCCTGCATCGCCTGCAGAAGGGCGGACTGGGTGCGCGGCGACGCGCGGTTGATCTCGTCGGCCATCAGAAGCTGGGCGAAGATCGGACCCTGAATGAAGCGGAACGCCCGCTCGCCGTTATCGGCCTGCTCCAGCACTTCGGCGCCCAGAATGTCGGACGGCATCAGATCCGGTGTGAACTGGATGCGCCGTTCCTCCAGGCCAAGGACGGTGCCGAGGGTGGCGACGAGCTTGGTCTTGGCAAGGCCGGGCAGGCCCACAAGCAGGGCATGGCCGCCGCAAAGGACAGCGATCAGCGAGCGTTCGACAACATCACTCTGGCCGAAGATGAGGCGGTCCACCTCGCCCTTCGCCTCGCCGAGACGGTCGACGGCGGCTTCGGCATCGGCCGCGAGTGCGTCGTCGTTGCGCTCCAGAAGCACGGATTCGTTCATCAAGCATCCCTCCGAGAGCCCGAGCGGGGCCAACAACCGGGTCAGTAAAAGCAAGGGTCGCAGCGGCGTCGCCTAACCATTTGTCCATGGTGTGGCGTGCGCCGACGGGCGCATTACGTCGTGTTTGGTGTAGGGTCGCCGATCGAGGCGGCGGATGCAACGGAGGGATGCGGATTGACTGGTGCCGACGGGGCGGATGCCCACGCTGCGGGCAGGCTCGCAGATCTTCTCGCCCACGCTGGCGAACTGGGGGGGCGCGCAGCCCCGGTCCACCTGTGGGATCCGCCCCATTGCGGTGCGATTCCCATGCGCATCGACGCGGGCGGAACATGGCATTATGGCGGCTCCCCGATCCGGCGTGAGGCGATGGTGCGGCTGTTTGCCTCCGTCCTGCGCCGCGAGGCCGATGGCAGCATCGTCCTCGTCACCCCGGCGGAGAAAGTGGCGATTGTTGTGGACGACGCGCCCTTCCAGGCCGTGGAAATGGCCGTGGCCGGAGAGGGCGACGCCGCCGCCATCACGCTGCGCACCAATATCGGCGACCTGGTAACCGCGGACGCAGAGCACCCCTTGCGCCTCACCGAAGACGATGCGGGCGGTTTCGTGCCTTACGTGACCGTGCGCGGCGGGCTGGAGGCACGGTTTACCCGCCCGCTGGCGCTGGAGCTTGCTGACGAGATCGTGACCCATGAGGGCCGGGGCGGGATCTGGAGCGGCGGCAAATTCTTTCCCGTCCCGCAATGACGCGCGCCGATACCGCGCCCGACGGTCCCGTTGCCATCGGTGTGGCGGCGGCCGACCGCAGCGACCCGGTGATTGCCGAAATTGCCGCCCGCGCAGCCCGCCTTCTGCCGCCCGGCACCGCGCCGGACACCGCTGCTGCCCGGTTCGGCGACCATGTGCTGAACCCGTCCTTTGCCGGCAGCGGCACCCGCCCGCCGCGGGCTGCCGCCGTATTGATGGCGCTCGGGCGCGATGCGGCAGACGGCACCCCGGTAATGCTTCTTACCGAGCGCGCCACTCACCTTGCGGCCCATCCGGGGCAGGTTGCGCTGCCGGGCGGCAAGATCGAAGCCGGTGAAACGCCGGCCGAAACCGCGCTGCGCGAAGCCCACGAGGAGATCGACCTTCTGCCCGCTGCGGTGGAGGTGCTCGGCGTCGGGGACGCCTACCACACGCGCACCGGCTTTGTGGTGGTGCCGGTTCTGGGCCTTCTTGCGCGCCCTGCGACACTGACTCCGGCGCCGGGGGAGGTGGCGTCCGTGTTCACGGCGCCCTATCAACAGGTCATGACCCTTGCCAATCACCGCGAGGTTCGCGTCACCCGCGACGGTCTGGAGCGGACCTATTTCGAGGTCATGTCCGGCCAGAAGCGGATCTGGGGCGTAACCGCCGGTATCCTCCGCCTCATGCACGGGAAGCTCTACGGCCCATGATCCGCGTCATCATCACACAGATCGTTCTGTTTCTGCTGCCGTTTCTGGCGTTCTTCGTCTACCGCGTCGCCACCGAGGGGTGGACCGGTGCACGGGTCGCCGGCTTCGGCCGCGCCACCTTCTTTCTCATCATTGCCGGTGGCCTTCTGGTGGTGGCGGGCTTCATCGCCTTTGCCGTCCTCGGCGGGCAGGATCAGGGCGTTTATGTGCCCGCGCAGTACCGCGACGGCGTGCTCGTCCCCTCCGAAATGCGATCTCCTGACAATTGAAATGATTGTCAAAATCAATTGAAAGGAAACAATCGAACCACGGTGAGGTGTGTTGTTGCTCTCCCGTGGTATCGCGCCTAGTGTCCTGCAAGTAAAAGAACAAATGCCGGCTTGGCGTATCGTCATGGGTCGATCTTCGGCCCCTTGCCCGGCATCTGGTGCATGCGCGGCGTTGGCAAAATGGGCTTGGGTTAATGAATGAGTTCGCGCTTCCCGCATTCTGGCTGAACGGCGGTCCGTTGCGCAGCCTCCTCAAGGTGCTGAACCGGGAGGGCGAGGCGCGGGTGGTGGGCGGCGCGGTGCGCAACAGCGTGCTCGGCTTTCCGCCAGGCGACATCGACATTGCGACCGACCTGGCGCCGGAGCGGGTCGAGCGGGCGAGCCGCAGGGCCGGGTTCGCGGTTCACCCCACCGGCGTTGCCCATGGCACGCTCACCATTGTTGCCGAGGGCCAGCCCTTCGAGGTCACCACGCTGCGCGAAGACGTGGAGACCGATGGCCGGCACGCCACGGTGCGCTTCACGGACAGCTGGGAAGTGGACGCCATGCGGCGCGACTTCACTATGAATGCTCTTTACGTGGACGCTGAAGGCCACGGCGTCGATTATGTGGGCGGCTACCGCGACTGTCTGGACCAGCGGGTGCGCTTCATCGGCGACCCCGCCGCGCGGATCGGCGAAGACCACCTGCGCATCCTGCGTTTCTTCCGCTTTCATGCCTTCTACGGCAGCGGCGCGCCCGACGCCGAGGGGCTGGCCGCGGTGCGCGCGCACAAGGCGTCCATCGCATCGCTTGCGGTGGAGCGCGTCACCAACGAAATGATGCGGCTGGTCAAGGCGCCGGGCGCTGCCGACGTGATGGACGAGATTGCCGCAGAGGACATTCTCGCGCCCTTCTTTTCCGAGCGCCCTGCGGCAGATTGCTACCGGGCCCTGTGTGCTGCAGAGCGCAAGACCGGGCGGCCGCTCAGTGAAACGCTGGCATTCCTCTCTCTCGTCCGTTTCGACGGACCGGCGTTCGATGCGCTGGCGACCCGGCTCAAGCTTTCCCGGCGGATGCGCGGGCGCGGGCTTGCCGCCGTTGCGGCAGCGCGCGAGATGCCGCCCCGCTCGGTTCCCCACGTGCGTGCCCTCCTTTATGAGCACGGCGCCGACGCCTTCACCGATGGGCTGATCGTGGCGCTGGCCCTTGGTGCCGATGTGATCGACCTGCCGACCCTTCTGGCTGAGGCGCGCAAATGGGCGCGCCCGCGCTTTCCGGTCGGCGGGCACGACCTGATGGAGCAGGGCGGAGAAGGCGGCGCGGAGCTTGGCGAGCGGTTGCGGCGGCTGGAGCGGATGTGGCGCGACAGCGACTTTTCGCTGAACCGGCAAGCGCTCCTCGCGCTCGACCGGGAGATGGTCGACACCCAGGCGCGGTGACGCCGCCGTTTTGCACATACCGCCTTTGACCTTGGCCGGCCGGTGTGTGACACAATGGTCGCCGCCAGAGTGGGCGGTCATTTTGCCGTTTCGCCAGGTGCCCCAGCCATGACCGCCATTTCCGTCGACGCCATCCCCCCCGAAAACATCGTCAAGCAGGGGGCGGACTGGATGCTGGTGGCGCCCGTGCCGGACTCTCTGGCACCGGCGGCGGCCCGCTACTCGGTGGCACAGCGCGCCACCCTCAACCGCATTGTCGGCCTGCCGGAAGTGCGAGAGGAGCTGCTCGGCAACAGGCTCCGGCAAGACCGTGTGTGCATTGCCATCGTCGAGGGGCAGATTGCGGGCCTGATTTCCTACCGCATGGACAATGAGGGCTCGGTCTGGCCCGACCCGGCCCGCTACCGTGCCCATTTCGGCCCGCTCAGCGGTTCTATCCGTTATCTTCTGACGCAGGCTTCCCTGAAGCGCGGCGGCGCGGACGAACTCTATCTCGAAGGGTTCAAGGTGGACGCCATTGCGCGGGGCCGCGGGATCGGCAAGTCTCTCCTGCACTGGCTTGGCGACGAGGTGGTGCGCCGGGGCAAGCGCGCCTGGCTGACGGAAGCAAGCAGCACGGCTGACGCGGCAATCTACGTCTACAAGTCCGTCGGCGCGGAGATTGTGAAGACCATTTCGCTCGGGCCCCTCGGCTACGTGTTCGACCGGCACAAAATCGTCGTGATGCGCTGGACGCCGCCTGCCGATAAAAACGAAACCTGATTCAAAAATTCGCCGCAATTTAAGCGTGATTTGGACCGTACGGTCTGAATTGACGTTTTTAAATATATTGCGTGTCACGATGGATCACCAATATTCATCGTTCACCAAGAACGAGTGCGGTGAACGTCAATGAACTATTTCAAGACGGCTTTGCTGCTGGCCGGTTTGACAGCGGTCTTCATGGGGGTCGGCGCGGTGATCGGCGGTCAGCAGGGGATGCTGATTGCGCTTGCCGTGGCTGTCGCCATGAATGTCTACTCGTACTGGAATTCGGACAAGATCGTCCTGAAGATGCACCAAGCGCGGGAGGTCGACGAACGGACCGCGCCAGAATATTACGGCATCGTGCGCGAGCTTGCGGCCCGGGCCCAGCTGCCCATGCCGCGCGTCTTCATTCTGGACGAAGACCAGCCCAATGCGTTTGCCACCGGCCGCAATCCGGACAATGCGGCCGTTGCCGCCACCCGCGGCCTCCTCAAGCTGATGACGCGCGAGGAAGTGGCCGGCGTGATGGCCCATGAGCTCGCCCACATCAAGAACCGCGACACGCTGATCATGACGATCACCGCGACCCTTGCGGGTGCGGTCTCGATGCTGTCGAACTTTGCGTTCCTGTTCGGCCGCAACCGCAACAATCCGCTGGGCATCATCGGCGTTATTCTGGCAATGATCGTGGCACCGCTGGCGGCGATGGTGGTACAGATGGCCATCAGCCGCACGCGCGAATATTCGGCCGACCGTCTGGGCGGGGAAATCTGCGGGCGGCCGATGTGGCTGGCCGACGCCCTTGCCAAACTGGAACGGGGCCGGCAGATCCCCAACGACGAAGCGGAGGCCGTTCCGGCGACGGCCCATCTCTTCATCATCAACCCCTTGTCCGGCGCGCGGATGGATAGCTTGTTTTCCACACACCCCAATACGCAAAATCGTATCGAAAAATTGCGTGAATACGCGGCCGAGATCGGCGGCAAGCCTGCCTCTCTGAATGCGCCGTCCGGCCCGTGGAACCGCGGCGCCATCAAGAACGAGAAAAAGAGGCGCGGGCCTTGGGCATAGCGCCCGCCCCGCGGCGCCCCGGCAAGCCGCAGACATCGAGCGCCCGCCGCCCCCGTGCCCCGAAAGCCCTCGGGGGTGAGCCGCGCCGGGTTGCCGCCGAGATGGTTCTTGCCGTGTGCGAGGAAGAGGTGCCCCTGTCCGCCGTGATGGAGGGGGGGACCGACGCCGGTCTCTCCGGTCCGGACCAGGCGCTGGTGCGTGCCATCGTCCGTGCCACGGTCCGCCGCCGCGGCGACATCGACCATATCCTGTCCGCCCTCATGCAAAAGAAGCTGCCCAAGAAGGCGGGCATGGTGCGTGCCGTCCTGCGGATTTCGGCAGCCCAGCTCCTCTTCATGCGGCAGGCCGACCATGCCGCCGTCAACGTCGCCGTCGACCTTCTGAAATCGGACAGTGCGACCGGCGGCTTTGCCGGGCTCGCCAATGCCGTCCTGCGACGGCTCACCCGTGAGCGCGAGGATCTTGTCGCCGCGCTGCCGGTGGCGGCCAACACGCCGGACTGGCTGTTCAAGCGCTGGGTCGAGGCTTACGGCGCGGACGATGCCGCCGGGATGGCGCAGATCCATCGCACCGAGCCGCCGCTGGACCTTGCGCTTGCCCCCGGTGCAACGCCCCCGCCGGGCGCCATTGCGCTCCCCACCGGCGGCGTTCGCCTGGCGGCTGCCGGCGCGGTGGAACAGCTTGAGGGCTACGCCGATGGCGGCTGGTGGGTGCAGGACGTGGCCGCCCAGCTTCCGGCGCAGCTTCTGGGCGATGTCACCGGCCAGCATGTCCTCGACATGTGCGCAGCCCCCGGCGGCAAGACCATGCAGCTTGCCGCCGCCGGTGCGCGGGTGACCGCCGTGGAGGTGGATGCCGGCCGCGCCGACCGGCTGCGCACCAACCTTGCGCGGACGGGTCTGGCAGACCGGGTCGAGGTGCGCGTTGGCGATGCCGCCGCCATCGAAGGCACCTACGATGCCGTCCTTCTGGACGCGCCGTGCTCGTCCACCGGCACGCTGCGGCGCCAGCCGGACGTGGCATGGTCGAAGTCGCCGCAGGATATCGGCTCCGTGGCGCGCAGCCAGCGCGCGCTTCTGGCCCATGCAGCCACCCTCGTCGAGCCCGGCGGCAAGATCGTGCTTGCCACCTGTTCGCTGGAGCGGCAGGAGGGCGAGGCGCATCTGGGTTTCGTGCGGGTGCAGGTGCCGCAACTGCGGCTCGACCCGATCACGGAAGCGGACGGGATGGCCCACGCCTTTGCCACCGATGCCGGCACCTTGCGCACGCTGACTCACCTTCCGCTGCCGGGAACCGAAGGAATTGTCGGGCTAGACGGCTTCTTTGCGGCCCGCTTCGTGCGACAATAGCAAAAGCGTGCGCCGACCCCCGTTGCGGAGCGGCGCATAGGCGGCGAAAAGGTCGTCCATGATCGAGCCGTTCGACCAACCCGTTCCGCCTTGCAAGGCCCGTTGATGCGCCGCGTTCGACGGACCCATGTGACGCTGCCGGCGCTGGCCGGGCAGGCGATCCGCGTCAGCTTTGGCGCGGTGGTTGCCCGTGCGGGCGCCGCGCTGTGGCGGCGCACCCATTCGGTCGCGCCGCAGCGCATCCTGTTTGCGCCGGAAAGCCTTGCCGAATGCGATGCCGCGCAGTCGAGCGACATCTATGCCGGCGTGTTCCAGCTGGCGGGCGAGACGGTGGATACAGCCGGCGGCTCGCCATTCACCGCTCCGCCGCCCAGCGAGGAATGGGCAAAGGCGCTCCACAGCTTCACGTGGCTGGTGCATCTGGAGGCGACGGCGTCGCCGCTGTCCTCGTCCAACGCCCGCGCTCTGGTGGAGGAATGGCTGGTGTCGCGCGCGGCCAATGGACCGGCGGCGCAGGACCCCGCCGTGATGGCAGCGCGGCTCACGGCCTTTCTGGTGGAATCGCCGCTGCTCCTGTCGGGGGCGGAAGCCACCTTCCGGGCCGATTTCCTGCGCGCTCTCGGGCGGCACATGCGCAAGCTGGAGCGCCTGGCCGGCACCCTCGGCCTTTCCCTCACCAGGGCCGAGGTGCTGATTGCACTGGCGCTGGCCGGCACGGTGATTGCGGATCAGACGCGGCTGCAAAAGAGCGCGCTCGCCGCCCTTGCCGAAACGCTGGAGGCGCAGGTGTTGCCGGACGGGGGCCATGCCTCGCGCAGCCCGCAGGCGCTGGCCCGTCTCCTCACCACGCTCATTCCGCTGCGCGAGGCGCTGCTGCGCCGCCAGCAGCCGGTGCCGCCCCCCATCAACAGCGCCATCGACCGGATGATGCCGATGCTCCGCTTCTTCCAGCATGCGGACGGCAGGCTGGCTGCGTTCCACGGCGGCGCACCCACGCCGGACCACACGCTGGATGCAATCGAAAGCTTTGACGAGGTGCAGGGCCGCCCCACCGACAATGCCCGCTATAGCGGATTTCAGCGCCTGGAGGCGGGCGGCGGCGTGGTGTTGTTCGACACCGGCGTTGCCCCCCCGCCGCCCTATGCGCGGGAAGCCTGTGCCAGCGCGCTGTCGTTCGAATATTCCCATGAGGGGCAGACCCTTGTGGGCAACTGCGGCGCGCTGGGTCTCGTGCGGCCGCAGTGGGCGCGAGCGTCCCGCGCCACCGCTGCGCATACAACGCTTACGCTTGCCAACCGCTCCTCCGCGCGTATCCTCAGCCTGTGGCCGCTGACGCGCGTGTTCGGCCCGGTGCTGTTCGGCGGCCCGCGCAAGGTGGATGTGACGCGCGATGCCCTCTCCGCCGCTGCAACGCACGATGGCTACCACACCGCCTTCGGCATCACGCACGAGCGGACGCTGGTGCTCTCCGGCGATGGTCTCTACCTCGAAGGCACCGACAAGCTCATCGGCAACGACCGTCTCGCCGGCGCCAAGTTTGCCGTGCGCTTTCATCTGGGCGCCGGCATCCGCGTGCGTCTCGACAAGCCGCGCCGCAACGCGATGCTCCACATGGAAGACGGCGCAATCTGGCTCTTCACCCTCGACAAGGGGCCGGGGCTTGCCCTCGAGGAAAGCGTTGTCCTGACCCCGCAGCGCAAGCTGCGCCGCACTGCACAGGTGGTCATCGCTGGCAACACGTTGACCGATGACACGATCCGCTGGCACATCGCCCGTCATGCCGCACCGCTTGCGGACGATGAGACCGACGACGCCACCTGACCCGCACCCGCCACCAGACTCAAGGCCATTTTGCCATGACGCACGCAGCGCCTGTCCGCCGCGCCCTTCTTTCCGTTTCCGACAAGGCGGGGCTCGATGCGTTCGCCGAGCGGCTCGAACGCCTCGGGATCGAACTCGTCAGCACCGGGGGGACGGCCAGGGCGATGCGTGACGCCGGCCGCGCCGTCACCGATGTCGAGACGCTCACCGGCTTTCCCGAAATGCTGGACGGCCGGGTAAAGACGCTGCATCCCGGCATCCACGGCGGCCTTCTCGCCAACCTCGACGAACCGTCACATCGCGCAGCGCTGGAGGGGGCGGGGATTGCCCCCATCGGTCTGGTGGTGAGCAATCTTTATCCGTTCGAGGCGGCGATCGCCGCGGGAAAGGCCCCCGCGGCGCTGGTGGAAACCATCGACGTGGGCGGCCCCTCGATGACCCGGGCCGCGGCAAAGAATTTTGCCCACGTCGCCATTGTGGTCGACACCGACGATTATGGCGTGGTGGCCGATGCACTGGAGGCGAACAACGGCACCGTTCCGCTGGCGCTCCGCCGCCGGCTTGCCGCGAAGGCGTTTGCGCGCCTCTCGGCCTATGACGCGGCGATTGCCAGCTGGCTTGCCACCACCACCGCGGACGATGACGTGGCGGTTGACCACACCGTGTGGCAGGCCTTCGGCGGCAAGCGGCTCTCGGCGCTGCGCTATGGCGAGAACCCCCACCAGTCCGCCGGGCTGTACGGCGATGGCGGCACCGGCATTGCCTCTGCGCGGATCGTGCAGGGCAAGGCGCTGTCCTACAATAATATCGCCGATGCGGACGCCGCCTGGTCCGCCGCTGCCGACTTTGCGGACGCAACGTCCGTCGTCATCGTCAAGCATGCCAACCCGTGCGGGATCGCCAGCGCCGCAACATTGGCCGAAGCCTATGAACGTGCTCGCCAATGCGACCCGGTCTCTGCCTTTGGCGGCGTTGTTGCGCTGACACGAATGCTGGACGAGGCGACCGCCAGGGCCATTGCGGCCATTTTCACCGAGGTCATAATTGCGCCGGATGCCGATGAAGCGGCCCTCGCCGTGCTCGCCGCCAAAAAGAACTTGCGTGTTCTCCTCACCGGCGCAGCGCCCTCAACGGCGGCTTCGACGGTGAAAACCGTCACCGGCGGCTTCCTCCTGCAAGGCGCGGACCTCGGCGTCCCGGAGGCGTTGCCGGTGGCGACCGACCGCACGCCGACCGCCCAAGAGATGGAAGACCTCCGTTTTGCCTGGCGCGTGGTCAAGCACGTGAAATCCAACGCCATCGTCTATGTGAAGGACGGGGCGACCGTGGGCATTGGCGCCGGCCAGATGAGCCGCGTGGATGCCGCCCGCATCGGCGCGTGGAAGGCGGCCGACGCTGCCCGTGAAGCCGGCGAGCCCGAGCCCCGCACCAAGGGCTCCGTTGCCGCGTCCGACGCTTTTTTCCCGTTTGCAGATGGGCTCGAAACCATCGTCGAGGCGGGGGCAACGGCGGTCATCCAGCCGGGTGGCTCCATGCGTGACCAGGAGGTGACGGATGCAGCCAACAAGGCCGGTATTGCGATGGTGATGACCGGAATGCGCCACTTCCGCCACTAGGCTTGGCGGCCGAGGGGGCCGTGCCTTGAAGCTCCCTCGGTTTCTGAATCTCCCGCGGAGCGGGTGCCCCTGCTTGGCTACTTCTGGCAGCGCGGGCACCAGAAGGTGGAGCGGCCGGTCTGCACGATCCGCTCGATCACGCCGTCGCAGGTCTCGCGCGGGCAGGGGTGCTCCTCGCGGCCGTAGACCGCGAACGTGTGCTGGAAGCGGCCCAGCGAGCCGTCCGCCGTCACATAGTCGCGGAGCGACGAGCCACCGGCGGCAATTGCGTCCTTTATCACCGACAGGATCATCTCGGTGAGGATGATGAGCCGTTTCGACGGGGATCCATCGCGGCGGACCAGCGTGCCGGCAAGCCGCTTGGGGGACAGCTTTGCCCGCCACAGCGCTTCGCAGACATAGATGTTGCCAAGGCCCGCGATGATCCGCTGGTCGAGCAGCGCCGCCTTCAGGCTCGTCACCTTGCCGGCCAGGGCTTTGGCCAGAAGCGGTGCGGTCAGCGCGCCGGGGAGGGGTTCCACGCCCATGCCGGCGAAGTGCGGGTGGGCGGCGAGCGCCGCCGTCTCGCACAGGCTCATGAAGCCGAAGCGGCGCGGGTCGTTGTAGATGATGACGCGGGGGCCGAGCGACAGGCGCACATGGTCGTGCGCTGCAATTTTGCCCTTGGGGTGGGCGTAAACGCCGATGGGGTTGAAATCGTCCACCCGGAACGCGCCGGACATTCCCAGATGCATGATCAGCGACACCCCGTCGTCGAGATCCGCGACCAGATATTTTGCGCGACGTCCGAGGGTTTGCACGGTGCGGCCGGTGAGGCGGGCGGCAAAATTCGGGGGGAAGGGGAAGCGCAGGTCGGCGCGGGCGAGATGCACCGCGTCGATCGGCTGGCCTTCCATCACCGGGGCAAGGCCGCGGCGGACGGTTTCAACCTCGGGAAGTTCAGGCATGACGGGCTCGCCTGTTGGCAGGGCTGAGGGTTGCGACCAAGCCGCATGGAGTTGCGCGCCGCAAGGCGCTAGGAGTGGCACGGAGCGAGAGAGGGAAGCGCATGGACGGCGGCAACGATAGCGGCATGAAGGCTGGCGAGGCGAAGACAGGCACGGGCGAAACGTCCTTCGGGTTCAAGACGGTGCCGCTGGAGGACAAGCAGGGTCTGGTCAACACCGTCTTCGATCAGGTGGCAAGCCGCTACGACATCATGAACGACGTGATGTCCGCCGGCCTCCACCGCCTGTGGAAGGACGCGATGGTGTCGTGGCTGTCCCCGCCGCACCATCCCCGCGCCCCGTTCCGCGTGCTAGACGTTGCCGGCGGCACCGGCGACATCGCCTTTCGCATCGCCAGGCGCATGGACGGCAACGCCGAGGTGGTGGTGTGTGACATCAACCCCGAGATGCTGCTGGTGGGCGCCGAGCGCAACCGCCGCCGCTTGAGGCCGACGACGCCCTGCGTCTTCACCGCCGGCAATGCGGAGGTGCTGCCGTTGCCGGACCGGAGCGTCGACGTCTACACCATTGCGTTCGGCATCCGGAACGTGACGCGGCGCGACAAGGCGCTCGCCGAGGCCCATCGCGTCCTGAAACGGGGCGGGCGGTTCATGTGCCTTGAATTTTCCAAGGTCGACCTGCCGATCATGGACAAGGTGTACGACGCCTATTCCTTCAACGTCATTCCGCCGATGGGGCAGATGATTGCCGGCGACGGCGAACCTTACCGCTATCTGGTGGAGAGCATCCGCACGTTCCCCAACCCCGGCCGCTTTGCCGCCGAGATCGAGCGGGCGGGCTTCGGGCCGTGCGCGGTGCGGATGCTGTCGGGCGGCGTCGCGGCAATCCACTCGGCCTTCAAGCTCTGATGAAGCTCGCCCCCGTCCTGCGGCTTCTCCACGCCAACTTCGTCCTGGCGCGCGAGGGGGTTCTCGGCATCGTCCCGGTGGAGGAGGCGCCGCCCGCGGTGCGCTTTGCCGTGCGCATGGGCCGGATCATCGAGCGGCGCGGCGCGAAGAAGGCCGACATGGCCGCCCGCCTGTCCCGCGCGCTCGACAGGCTTGGGCCGTCCTACATCAAGCTCGGCCAGTTTCTTGCGACCCGCGCCGACGTGGTGGGCGAGGACGTCGCCATCGAGCTTGCCAAGCTGCAGGATCAGGTGCCGCCGGTGCCGGACGAGGCGGCCCGCCGCGAGATCGAGCTGGCGCTGGGCGCCCCGGTCGACACCCTGTTCGACGACCTTGGCAAATGCGTCGCCGCCGCCTCCATCGCGCAGGTCTACCACACGCGTCTGACCGACGTGACGGGCACCCGCGACGTGGCGGTCAAGGTGCTGCGCCCCGGCGTTGCCCGCCGCTTCGAGAAGGACCTCGAAAGCTACTACGTCGCCGCGCACTTCATGGAAAAATACGTGAAGTCCGCCAAGCGGCTGCGGCCGGTCGCGATTGTCGATACGCTCGCCGAATCGGTGCGCTTCGAGATGGATTTCCGGCTGGAGGCCGCCGCGATTTCCGAGATGGCGGAGAATTCGGCGCAAGACCCGCGCTTCCGCGTGCCGACGGTGGAGTGGTCGCGCACCTCGCGCAACATCCTCACCATGGAGTGGATCGACGGCATCAAGATGAGCCGCGTGGGCGAGCTGCGCGATGCCGGCTTTGACCTGCCGGAGCTCGGCCGCGTTGTCCTGCAAAGCTTCCTGCGCCACGCGATGCGCGACGGCTTCTTCCACGCCGACATGCACCAGGGCAATTTGTTCGTGGAGAAGGACGGGACGCTGGTGGCGGTGGATTTCGGCATCACCGGCCGCCTCTCGCGCCACGAGCGCGGCATCCTCGCGCAGATTCTCTACGGGTTCATCACGCGCGATTATCGGCGCGTGGCGGAGCTCCATTTTCGCGCAGGCTATGTGCCCGAAACGCAGGATGTGGACCTGTTTGCACAGGCGCTGCGGGCCATCGGCGAGCCGATCCGCGACGTGACGGCGGCGGACATTTCCATGTCCCGCCTTCTGGCGCAGCTCTTCGAGGTGACGGAGATGTTCCAGATGGCGACCCAGCCGCAGCTCATCATGCTGCAGAAGACCATGGTGGTGGTCGAGGGTGTGGCGCGCTCGCTGGACCCGCACCTCAACATCTGGAAAGTGTCCGAACCCGTGGTGCGGGACTGGATGACCGCCGAACTTGGCCCCGCCGGCACGATGCGCCGCGTGCAGGATTCTGCCGGCGCGCTGGTGGAAGCGGTGCTTCAGGCGCCCGAGCTTGCCAAGCGGGTGGACCGCCTGTCGCGCGATCTCGAGCATGTGCTGGAGAAAGGGGTCCCGATTGCGCCGAAGTCGGTGTCCGGTCTCGGGCGGTATGCTGCGGCACGCTCCGCGCTGCGGGTGGCAGCACTCTGGGTCATCGCGATCTCGCTCATCTTCATCGCCTACGGGACGCTGAGTTGAACTCTTGCAGATGTGCCGGCCCGGTCAGCCGGGTCGCAGAGCTGGACTTCGTCTGGTCTGGATGTGGCCAGAACAAAAGTAAAACATCAGATCAGCGCCAGTAAAAATGGTTTGCGCAACCCCTCGAAAACTCGTGCATTTTAGGCAAAATCCAATCCATTAAGAAAACGCTAACCCTCTCGAGCCAGAATAAACCCGTCTGGCGGGCACTGTGTCCGCAAACAACATGAAATGGCGGGTCCCATGTGGTTCATCGCAGATCTGTTTGAGCGTTACACGACGAGGGTCTCCAAGACCTTCCTGAAAATTGCCGCCATGGAAGCCGAGGCGAACAAGTCGGCGCTGGAGAAACAGCGGGAGGAGCGGGAAGCCCGCAACCTCGAAAGCCCGGCCCGTGCGCTGCTGATGCGCGATCCGCTCAGCGGCAGGCGCGACGAGATCAAGGCCGCCGAGCAGGCCGCACTGGCAGCGTCAGCACCGCGGTCGATCCCGGTGATCCCTGCCGACGGCGAAATGCCCATGGGCGTGCGCGGCGATGTGGTGCTGGCATGGGCCGAGCGGCTGACGTCTGCCGAGCGCCGCGAGATCCCGGCAATGCTGGAAAAGCTGCGCAAGGACAAGAAGGTCCGCGTGCCCGAGTTGCAGATGATCTGCGCCAAGGCGCTCGGCGAAGCGCCGCAGCTTCGCAAGAAGCCCGAACACCTTGCCGCGCTCAAAGCGCAATTCGGCCCGGGCGAGCGCGTTCGGACCGCAGAAGCGGTTGAGCTTCAGGCTGCTGCCGGTTAAAGAGGCAATTAACGCCTACCCAGCGGCCACGACGCCATTCACAACCCCGTCGCAAACCGTCTATGAGGGGCGCGACGGGAGACAGATGCTCCCAATCGTTCGAACACCAGGGAGCGCCGAATGCGCGTCTATTACGATCGCGATGCCGACATCAATCTCATCAAGGGCAAGAAGATTGCCGTTGTCGGTTATGGCAGTCAGGGCCATGCCCACACTCTGAACCTGCGCGACTCGGGCTGCCCCGAAATCGCCGTGGCACTGCGCCCGGGCTCATCCTCCGCCAAGAAGGCCGAAGCCGAAGGCGTGAAGGTGATGTCCGTCGAGGACGCTGCCAAGTGGGCCGACGTTGTCATGATGCTGACGCCGGACGAGCTCCAGGCCGATATCTACAACGAGCAGCTCGCCCCCCACATGAAAGAGGGCGCCGCGCTCCTGTTCGCGCACGGCCTCAACGTGCACTTCAACCTCATCGAGCCGCGCGCCGACCTCGACGTGCTGATGGTCGCCCCCAAGGGCCCCGGCCACACCGTGCGCTCCGAATACCAGCGCGGCGGCGGCGTCCCCTGCCTCATCGCCATCGCGCAGGACGCCTCCGGCAACGCGCATGACCTCGGCCTTGCCTACGCCTCCGCCATCGGCGGCGGCCGTGCCGGCATCATCGAGACCACTTTCAAGGAAGAGTGCGAGACGGACCTCTTCGGCGAGCAGGTCGTCCTTTGCGGCGGTCTGGTCGAGCTGATCCGCGCCGGCTTCGAGACGCTGGTGGAAGCCGGCTACGCGCCCGAGATGGCCTACTTCGAGTGCCTGCACGAAGTGAAGCTGATCGTCGACCTCATCTATGAGGGCGGCATTGCCAACATGAACTACTCCATCTCCAACACCGCCGAGTATGGCGAGTACGTCACCGGCCCGCGCATCGTGACGGCCGAGACCAAGGCGGAGATGAAGCGCGTTCTGGAAGACATCCAGTCCGGCACGTTCACGCGCAACTGGATGCTGGAAAACAAGGTCAACCAGACCTCGTTCAAGGCCACCCGCGCCAAGAACAACGAGCACCAGATCGAGACCGTCGGCGCAGAGCTGCGCGCGATGATGCCGTGGATCAAGGAAAAGGCGCTGGTCGACAAGGACCGCAACTAGGCCGCAGCGCCACGAAAAAAGCCGGCCCGATCAACGGATCGAGCCGGCCATTGATGGAAAGGCGGTCCCTGCCGGGGCCGCCTTTCTTCGTGGAGATCAGCGGGCGCGGAGGCGGTAGCGGGCGCGCTCGCGCTTTGCACCCTTTTCCGGCGCACGGGTGATCATCGACATGTTGATGATCCCTTCGCGGCCGTTCCTCGGCGCGCGCAAATTGATGTTGACGTCCTTGCCGTCCTGCACGAACCCGGTCTGGAAAAACCCGTCACGCGCTGTTTTCTTCGCGATCAGCGTGGGGTAGTTGCACCCGCCCGCGCCGCATTTGCCTTCTAGGATGAGGCGGTAGCCTTCGGGCGCAAACGTGCCGTCGGCCAGGGTTTCGCTGCACTGATATTCCACGGTGGCCGCGGTGACCTTGTTGTCATCACCCTTGTTGACGCGGAACTTGCCGCCTTCGCCGAACGCACCTGGGGTGCAGGCCGCATTTTGCGCCTGTGCGGGGGCCGTGACGGCGAGGGCAGCGGCAAGGGCTGACAGCGCGAGCACGCCGCGCAACGTATGAGCCTGACGCATGGATTGAAAACTCCTTGATTGCGCAAAGCGCAGTGGACCGCGCCTCATTACATGGCCGACGGGGCCGCGTGAAGCGTCCCGTCGTCTGCCGCAGGCCTACGCAATACCGGTGCTGCGATTGTAATGAGGCGCCCGCGCCACCCCTAGAACCGGCTTGATGAACGGGAGCGAAACGGGCGGGGCGCGGGAAGCCCTGGTGGCTCAATCTCTGGGTGAAGCGGGCCTGCGCCGCGGGTGCGAGAGGGTGAGGCCAGTGGCAATTGCGCTGTCGCCGAAGCGGGCGCGCAGCGCGTCCATCGCCCGCTCGGCCTGTCCGAGGCGGGTTGAGTGGGGATCGAAGAGGTCCGCCCCGTCGGCCTGCACATCGCTGGTGAGGTGGGTCACGCCGATGCCGATCAAGCGGTAGCGCGTGCCCTCGGGCTCGGCCGCCAGCAGCGCCTTGCCGGCCGTAAAGATGCGGTGCGCCATGGCGGTGGGGGCCGACAGCGTCTCGGCGCGGGTGCGGCTGCGGAAATCGGGCGTCTTCAGTTTCAGCGTGATGGTGCGGCCGGCAATCTCGCCCGCTTTCAGCCGCGTGGACACCTTTTCGGAAAGGTGGCGCAGGAGGGCCAGCAGCGTCTGCCGGTCAGAGAGGTCGGCGTCGAAAGTCTGTTCCGCGCTGACGGACTTGCGCTCCGACGACGGGTCCACCGCGCGCGTGTCGATGCCGTTTGCGAGGCGGTGGAGGCGGGGGGCGTCGCTGCCGATCCGCCGCATCAGGTCTTCCATCGAAAGGCGCTGGAGGTCGCGCACATGGGTCACGCCGGCCTTGGCAAGGCGGGTTGCGGCCGCCGGTCCGACACCGGGGAGGCGGGTGACGGGTTCACCGGCAAGGCGCGCCATGGCGTCCGACTGACCGATCACGGTGTAGCCGCGCGGCTTGTCGGCGTCGGACGCAAATTTCGCCAGAAACTTGTTGGGGGCCAGCCCGACCGACACCGTGATGCCGACGTCCGCTTCCACCTCGCGTGCGAATTTTGCCAGCGTTGCCGCCGGCGGCGCGCGGTGGACGCGGGTGGTGCCGGAGAGGTCGAGGAACGCTTCATCTATGGAGAGCGGCTGCACCAGCGGGGTGAGCGCCTGCATCCGGCGGCGCACCTCGCGGCCGGCGGTCACGTATTTTTCGAAGTTGGGGCGGATGACCACCGCGTCCGGGCAGGCCTTCAGCGCCTTGAACATGGGCATGGCCGAATGGACGCCATGGATGCGCGCCAGATAGCAGCAGGTGGAGACGACACCGCGCCGCCCGCCGCCCACAATCACCGGCACATCGGCAAGGGACGGGTCGTCCCGCTTTTCCACCGAGGCGAAAAAGGCATCGCAATCCACATGGGCGATGGTGAGGCTTGCAAGGTCGGGATGCGCGATCAGCCGCGGGCTGCGGCATTGCGCGCACCGCTCGTCCGGGTCCTGTGCCGCGATGGTGAAACAGTCGCGGCAAAGGCTGCTCATCCGGTCAGGCCCAGTCGCGCGACGTGCGGGGCGGCCAGTCCTCGTCCTGGGCCGGCTTGTCCAGAAGCTGGCGCGCCTCGACAATATCCTGCGGCGAGAGATCCTGCGCGTCGGCCACGGCGACGAGCAGCTTCTGGTCCTCCAGCACGAAGTCCAGAACGCCGGCGGTGAAGCCGCGCGTGCCGGCCGCCTCTCTCAGTGACGACGGGTCCAGCCCGGTCAGCGCGAAGAAGCGCGACAGGACGCGCTCATCGGTGGCGAAGTGGGAAAGCGCCGCAATTGCGATGGTGCCGGCGTCCGGCACGTTGACGGACCTTGACCTCATCGACGTTGACCCTGAGAAGGTATGCGTTCCCGCGTGCGCAGATCTGGAGACCGTATGGCACACCGCGTGCTCATCGTTGAGGACAACGAACTCAACATGAAGCTCTTCCACGATCTGCTCGAAGCGAGCGGAATGACCATACTCATGACGCGCAACGGTATCGATGCGCTGGCGGTTGCCAAGCGCGAGAAGCCGGACCTCATCGTGATGGACATCCAGCTTCCTGAAATGTCCGGCCTGGAAGTGACGGAGACGATCAAGTCCGATCCCGATCTCGCGCCGATCCCGGTGATCGCGGTCACGGCGTTTGCCATGAAGGGCGACGAGGAGCGCATCCGCGCCGCCGGTTGTGAAGCCTACCTGTCGAAACCGATCTCGATCGACCGGTTCATCTCGACGGTGAAAGCGTTTCTGCCGCCTACTTGATTTTCGCTTCGCGGAAATCGACGTGCTTCTTCGCAACGGGGTCATACTTCCGCTGGACGATCTTGTCGGTCATCGTGCGGGTGTTCTTTTTGGTGACGTAGAAGAAGCCGGTGTCCGCGGTGGACTGGAGCTTCACTTTGATGGTGACGGCCTTGGCCATTGTCGTCTCTCCGGGACCGCGGTGCGGCCACTCGCTTAGGTGAATGCGGAAACCTTGTCTGTGGTTCGCCGCGGCTCGGAAGTCAAGCGCCCGCGCCCTAGAAGCCGGTTCTTCCGGTCCTGAAGCACGCGAATGCCACATATCCGGCGAACAGGGCCGCAATGGCATAGGCAAAGCCGTTAGGCGGATAAAGGTCGAGGCTGGCGCCCAGCGACACCGGACCGATCAGCATCCCGAAGGCATACATCATCACGAAGGCGGCGTTGGCGGACGCAAGGTCCGCGCCCTTGAAGCGCGCGCCGAGGTGGACGAGGCCGACAGTGTAAAGCCCCGCCACAATGCCGCCGGTGATGAAGAGGACGACGAGGAGCACCGGGTAGTTGTCCGATACGAAGGGCATCAGCCCGGCGCCCACGGCACCGACAGCGCCGCAGATGATGAGGAGGAGGCGCCGGCTCATCCGGTCTGCAAGGTAGCCGATGGGGATCTGCGACAGGACGTTGCCGGCTGCAATGGCCGATACGAGGACCACCGCGCTCTCCCCGGTCAACCCCAGAGAGGTGCCGTAAAGGGGGAGGATGGCCGCGCCACCCGATTCCACCGCGCCGAACACCAGCGCGGCGAGGAGGGCGAGCGGCGCCAGCGCGAAGAAGCGCCAGATGCTGCCGTGGGAGCCGCCGGGGAGGACCGGCTGGCGGTCCGTCACCAGCATCACCGGCACGGCGGCGATGAGAAGCGCGACGGAGCCGATGGCGAACGGGGCAATACCGTCCGTGCCGACCAGCGCCAGGATCAGCGGGCCGATGGAGATCCCAACGGACAGGAAGGCGGTGTAGATGCCCACCACCAGCCCGCGCTTCTTCTCCGGCGCCAGCGAATTGATCCAGAATTCGGTGAGCGCGAAGATGATGGTGGCGGTGGCCGAAAAGATGAAGCGCAGCGGAAACCACAGCGTGAACGAGGTGATGAGATAGAACCCCATCAACGTCGCCGACATGGTGAGGAAGCTGGCGATGATCAGCCGCGCGGTGCCGAAGCGTTCGGCCATCTGGGTGACGAACGGCAGCACGGCGATGGCGGCGACGCCGGCGGTGGCGGTGTTGATGCCGATCATCGACGGCGAGACGCCGCGGTTTTCGAGCACGACCGAGAGGAGGGGAAGCGAGAGGCTGAGCGCCATGCCGACCCCGGTGATGCCGCTGATAACGGCGGCGAGCGCAATCTTGTCCGTGCGCGTCACCCCGCCTGCGTCTGCGCGGGGCGGTGCACGGTCCTGGCTCGTGTCGGGGGGCGATTGCTGGTCCATCAGAGGGGTCGGCGCATCCATTGGAATTCGTATGTCGCTCAATTTTTAGGCGGATGCCAGTGATGGCTGCGCCAGCCGCGCGTCGTCGTCAGAGAATTGTACGGGTAAAGCCGGTCCGTTCCCAACGGTAAAACGGGACGGATCCGCCGGGCTGTAATGCAGGGTCTTCGGCAAGGCGGTGTTCCAGATCATCCAGTACGGTGAGGGTGATGGCCGGCAGCGGCATCGCCTTCGCCTCGTGGATAGGCACCCATGCTATATCTTCGAGCTCGGCGTCCGCGCCAACGACCGCAGGGTCGATATCAGCGATCGTGTCGCGCCAGGCCAGGAAGAACCGCGTGTCGTACCGGCGCGGCCGCCCAGGCGGTGTGACCGCGCGGGCGATGAAGGCAAGGCGCGACAGGTCGAGCGAAAGGCCCCGTTCGGCAAAGCCGGCAAAGGGCTTGCTGCGCGGGACGGCATCAGCCTGCGGCCGCGCAATGAGGACGCCGGTTTCCTCGAAGGTTTCGCGCAACGCGGCAATCCCGAAGGCGCGGGCTCGGGCCGGCCGGTGCCTTGCGCCGGCATGGGCCGCAAGTTGCCTGTGGGTGTCTTCATGGAACGACGACGCGACGGGGACGCGCGCATCGGTCGCATCCACCCGTCCGCCGGGGAACACGTACCGCCCCGGCATGAAGGTGTGGCGCATGCTGCGCCGGCCCATCAGGACGCGCGGGCCATCGGGATCGTAGACGATGAGGCTCGCGGCATCGCGGGGCCGCATGGTGGGGTGCTTCTGGTTGCGTTCAGCGTCCGATACGCGGCCGGAGAGCGTTTCCGCCCCGCTCACGTCCAGCGTTCGCTGTCGGCTCCGAAGCCGTGCATGCCCTTGGCCCACTGGAACCCCACGAGACCGCCCTTCACCGGCCGCAGCAGTGCCAGCGACAAGATGACGGTCATGGGCAGGAAAATGGCCGCGTGCTGCCACAGGGGCGGATGGACGAAGATCTCGTAATACAGCATCAGCCCCACCACCACGTGGCCGACGATGAAGCAGACGATGTAGGGCGGCGCGTCGTCCGCGCGCTGGTGGTGCAGTGCCTCGCCGCAGCTGGGGCAGGTGTGGCGGATGGCGAGGAAGCCGTCGAAAAGCGGGCCTTCGCCGCACCGCGGACACTTGGCGGATGCGCCCCGTTGCAGGGAGCGGAGCATGGAGCGTGGCATCATCTGCGGCCCTTTCGCGATGGCGGTTTGCGGCGGCCCTGCGCCGGGCGGGCGCCGCGCGCGCGCCGGATGCTGGGCCCCGCATCGTGATCCACAATTTCAAAGCGGAGGGCACCGGAGAAGGGCGCCGCTTCCAGAAGTCGCACGTTGACGGTGTCGCCCAGACGGTAGGTGTGCCCCGAAGCTTCGCCTACAAGCGCGTGCGACGCCTCTTCGTAGATCATGTACTCCGACCCCAGCGTGGAGATGGGGATGAACCCGTCGCCCCCGGTGTCGGCCAGCTTGATGAAGAGGCCCGACTTGGTGACGCCGGCAATCCGCCCGTCGAACGTGGCGCCGATGGATTCGGCAAGCCAGCCTGCGATCAACCGGTCGGTGGTTTCGCGCTCGGCAATCATGGAGCGGCGCTCGGTGGCGGAGATTTCCGAGCCGATCTGCGCCAGCGCGTCGACCTCGTGGTCCCGGAGGCCGTCCTTGCCGAGGTCGTGGGCGCGAATCAGCGCGCGGTGGACGATGAGGTCGGCATAGCGGCGGATCGGCGAGGTGAAGTGCGCGTAGCGGCGCAGGTTGAGGCCGAAGTGGCCAAGGTTGTCCGGCGAATATTCCGCCTGGCTTTGCGAGCGCAGTACCACTTCGTTGACGAGCTGGGCGTTGGGCGTGCCCTCCACCTGCGCCAGAATGGCGTTGAAGTGCTCGGGGCGCAGGCGCGTGCCCTTGGCCAGTTTGATGTCGATGGTGGACAGGAACTCGCGCAGGGCGTCGATCTTGTCGAGGCTCGGCGCATCGTGGACGCGGTAGAGGAGGGGGAGACGCACCGACTCGCACAGCTCTGCTGCGGCGACGTTCGCCTGGATCATGAACTCTTCGATGAGCTTGTGCGCGTCGAGCCGTTCCGGGACGATGACACGCGCAACGTCGCCATCCGGCGTCAGCGCGATCTTGCGCTCCGGCAGGTCCAGCTCCATCGGCTGGCGGTGTTCGCGGCCGCGCCTGGCACAGGCATAAGCCTCGTAAAGGGCGTTGACCTGGGGCGCGATGTCGGACGGGGCACCGTCGGCAATGGCTTGCGCTTCGGCATAGGCGAGCTTGCGGGCCGAACGCATCAGCACGCGGTGGAGCGTGTGCTTGCTCTGTCGCCCGTCCCTGGCGAACCAGATGCGGATGGCCATTGCGGGCCGCGCCTCGCCTTCACGAAGCGAGCAGAGGTCGTTGGAGATGCGCTCGGGCAGCATCGGCACGACACGGTCGGGGAAGTAGGTGGAGTTGCCGCGCAAGCGCGCCTCCACGTCCATCAGCGAGCCGGGGGTGACGTAGGCCGCAACGTCCGCAATGGCGACGGTGACGATGTGGCCGCCCTCGTTGTGCGGGTCGGGTTCGGCGAAGACGGCGTCGTCGTGGTCCTTGGCGTCGGCGGGGTCGATGGTCACGAACGGGATATCGCGCCAGTCTTCCCGGCCCTTCAGCGTAGCAGGTTCTGCGGCTGCGGCTTCTTCCAGCACCCGCTCGGGGAACCGGTCCGGAATGCCGTGGGCGTGGATTGCCAGGAGCGAGACCGCCTGCTCGGAGCCAACCGGGCCAACCACCTCGACAATCTTGGCGAAGTGCCCGCGGGCGGGCTCGATGCGCACCAGCGTGTTGTCGGCAATGTCCTTTACGGCGGCCGCGTCGACGGACCAGATGTCGCGCTCTTTCTTGGTCACCGGCGTCAGTTGCGGCTTGCCGCCGATGCGCTCCAGCACGGCCAGCGTCTGGGCCGGGCGCCGCTCGATGACCTTGACGACCTTGCCCAGCGGGCGGCCATCCTCGGCGTACTGGATGCGGGCGAGCAGCCTGTCGCCCATGCCCGGCGCGGGACCCTTGCCGATGAGGATGACCTTGGGGCGCGGGCCGTCGCCGTCCCACGAGGTGGGCTCGGCCACAAGGTCGCCATCGGCGCTTTTCGCGACCACCTGAAGGAGCGCGACGCGAGGCAGCTCGCCTGTCTTCTGGATGTGCTTGCCGTCCTTGGTGAGGACGCCATCCTCCGCCATCTCGGCCAGGAGGTGCTTCAGGAGGATACGGTCGCCGCCCTTGATGTTGAAGGCGCGCGCGATTTCCCGCTTGCCGACGCGGCCGGGGCTTTCGGCCACGAACCGCAGGATCTCTTCACGGGATGGGAAATGTTCTTTGTTCACAGCCCCTATGTGTGCCTTGAAAGCGCCCGCGTCGAGGGCCTTCTCAGCAACACTGCCGTTTCAATCGTGCAGGGCGTTCGCCGGTGTCAGACACTGGAGCATCGGTTTCGGCGGGAATAAATGGCGCCGCCGCCGGCGGAGAGGCCGGATGTGCCGGTCGGCCCCTCTACGCGCTTCGCAGGCCGGATCGGACAAAGGGGCGGCGCCGGCCCTTGCAGGACCTGGCGCCGCGTTGCGTATCCTCAGAAGGGCAGGTCGTCGTCATCCGCCGCATCATCGCCGTCCTTGGGGGCAGCCTTCGCGGGCGACGCCTTTTTTGCGGGCGGTTTTGCGGCGGCCTTCGCAGTGCCGGCCTTGGCAGTCTTCGGCTTTGCCGCTGCCTTGGTCTCGGCCGCCTTGGCGGTCTTCTTTGCGGCTGGCTTCTTGGCTGCTGCCTTTTTCGGGGCAGCCTTCTTCGCCGGCTTCTTGCCACCCTTGGCGGCCTTCGCCTCCAGGAGCGGAAGGGCTTCGGCCAGCGTGATGGCCTGCGGATCGGTGCCCTTGGGGAGTGTCGCGTTGATCTTGCCCCAGTTCACATACGGGCCGTAGCGGCCCTCGCGCACGTTCACCGCGCCGCCCTCGGGGTGGTCGCCCAGCGCCTTCAGCGCGGCAGGGGTCCGCGAGAAGCGGGACTTGTCGCTGGATTCGGCAATCACCGTCACTGCACGGTTGAGACCGATCTCGAACACGTCCTCCACACTTTCCAGCTTGGCGTATTTGCCGCCGTGCAGGAGGAACGGTCCATAGCGGCCGATGCCGGCCTGGATCGGCTCGCGCGATTCGGGGTGAAGGCCCACCTCGCGCGGCAGGTCGATCAGCGACACCGCCTGTTCCAGCGTCAGCTCCTCCGGCTTCCACCCCTTGGGGATGGACGCGCGCCGGGGCTTTTCGCCTTCCTCCGCCGGCATCTCGATATAGGGGCCGAAACGGCCGGTCTTCAGCGAGATTTCGAGTTGCAGCTCGGGGTGAAGCCCCAGCACCTTGGGGCCGGTGTCGACCGCTTCGGCGTTGGGGTCCTCGCCCAGCTGGCGCGTGAAGTTGCACTCCGGGTAGTTGGAGCAACCGATGAACGCGCCGTAGCGGCCATTCTTCAGCGACAGCTGGCCGGCCTTGCACAGCGGGCACTCGCGCGGCGGCGAACCGTCGTCCCGCGCGGGGAAGATCAGCGGTGCCAGATCCTCGTTCAGCGCGTCCAGCACCTCGGTGGTGCGGACTTCCATCACCTCGGCAATCTGGTGGGAAAAATCGGTCCAGAAATCGCGCAGGACCACCCGCCAGTCGATCCGGCCGTCGGACACCGCGTCGAGCTTTTCTTCCAGATCGGCGGTGAAGCTGTACTCCACGTACTTCTCGAAGAAGGATTCCAGGAACGCGGTGACGATCCGGCCCTTGCTGCCCGGCACCAGACGCTTCTTGTCGATGATCACGTATTCGCGGTCGGCAAGGGTGGCGAGGGTGGCGGTGTAGGTGGACGGGCGGCCGATGCCGAGCTCTTCCATCTTCTTGATGAGCGTCGCTTCGGTGTAGCGGGGCGGGGGCTCGGTAAAGTGCTGGGACGGCGTGACTTTCTTGCGGTCCAGCTTGTCCTCGGCGCGCATGGCGGGGAGGCGGTTGTCGTCGTCATCGTCGTCGGTGACGTCGTCCGCGCCTTCCATGTAGGCCTTGATGAAGCCCTCGAACACCATCACCGAGCCGGTGGCCCGCAGGCCCACGGTCTTGCCGCCCCTGTCGGCGTCAATGTCCACGGTGGTGCGCTCGAACTCGGCGGACGACATCTGCGAGGCGACCGCGCGCTTCCAGATGAGGTCGTAAAGGCGCGCTTCGTCGTTGCCGAGCCGCTTGCGCATTTCGGAGGGTTTGCGCGCAACGTCGGTGGGGCGGATGGCTTCGTGGGCTTCCTGCGCGTTCTTTGCCTTGGTGGCGTAGTAGCGCGGCTTTTCGGGCAGGAACTTGTCGCCATACTCGGTGCCGACGATCTTGCGGATGGCGGAAATGCCCTCCGGCGCCATCTGCACGCCGTCGGTTCGCATGTAGGTGATGAGACCCGTGGTCTCGCCGCCAATGTCGATGCCTTCGTAAAGGCGCTGGGCCACCTGCATGGTGCGGGCGGACGAGAACCCGAGCTTGCGCGAGGCTTCCTGCTGCAAGGTGGAGGTGGTGAACGGCGGCGACGGATTGCGCTTCTGCGGCTTGGCCTCGACCGATGCGACGCGGAAGGCGGCATCGTTCAGGTGTCCGACGACGGCCTGCGCCTCGTCCTCGGTCTTGATGCCGAGCCGGTCGACACGCTTGCCGTCCAGCGTTGCCAGCCGTGCGTCGAACTCGTCTCCGCCCGGCGTCGAAAGCGTCGTGATGACGGACCAGTATTCCTGCGGCTTGAAGCGTTCGATCTCCGCCTCGCGGTCGCACACCAGCCGCAGCGAGACGGACTGGACGCGGCCGGCCGACCGCGCACCCGGCAGCTTGCGCCACAGAACGGGGGACAGATTGAAGCCGACAAGATAATCGAGCGCCCGGCGGGCACGGTAGGCGTCCACCAGGTCGCCTTCGATGGCGCGCGGCGAGGCCATCGCGTCCAGCACGGCCTGCTTGGTGATGGCGTTGAAGACGACGCGTTCGACCGGCTGGTCCTTCAGCGCCTTCTTGTCCTTCAGCACCTGAAGGACGTGCCAGGAAATCGCTTCCCCTTCGCGATCAGGGTCGGTTGCGAGGATCAGACGGTCCGCGCTTTTGACCATTTTGGCGAGGTCTGTCAGCCGCTTGGCCGACTTCGCGTCCGTCTGCCAGACCATCGCAAATTCATTGTCCGGATCGACCGAGCCGTCTTTGGGCGGCAGATCACGCACGTGCCCGTAGGACGCGACGACCTGATAGTCGCTTCCCAGATATTTGTTGATGGTCTTGGCCTTGGCGGGCGATTCCACCACAACAACATTCATGCGCTAGGCCCCCGGTTCGGAGCACGCACATAGAGGTGCCTGACCGCTCGTGCAAAGGGGGGGAGGGCAATTCGGGTTGCTGATGCCGCCGGAACACCGGAAAAGCAACCATAGAGTGCAGGAAAATACCCGGCAAGGTTGAGGTCAGCTACGATTGCAAAGATTGCGTCGTCGTTGAACGGCCTGCGGTCGTCGCGGGATCGGTTCCTCGCGCAGACCCCGATAAGGAGGCAGCGTTTCACATGAGTGCTCGTGGGCAGAACAAGGTACAGCTCGAAGTCTCGAAACACATGAACGCGATGTCGCTGACCAGCAGCGAGGCGGCCAGCTATATCGAATCGATGTGCTCGGAGCTTGCGGGCCTTGCCGATCGCGGCGGCCTCGGTTTCCTCGCCTACCTTCTGGAAGTGGCGCGCGAAGAGGCGCTTCTCCACTGCGACGGGGGTGGCGAGCCGCTGGTTCTCCACGGTGAGCTGCCGCCGGGTTGATCCTGCGGCACAGCCTGAAGCGGATCATATGGCCTTTGCCGCGACCCGGTTGCGGCGGATCCCATCAAGACCGGCGCGGGCGCGCTACGGGCATTCGCTATGGTCGAGGAAGCGCCGTTTCACCCAGCCGTGCTGTGCCTCGCCGTCGCCATAAAGGGCGACCGGACACCAGCGCGCGCCGAGCGGCAGATTGTCCGGCCCACAGTGGGCAAACTCGGCCATGTGCACGTCAAACAGGCTGGACTGTGTATTTTCGCCACGCGGCAGTGCGTCGAATGCGACGATCGGCTGATCCCGCCAGCTCAACGTGGCGACCACTGGAGAATCCGCGCGCGGTTCGAGCCGGACCTTCAAAGGATCGTTCGGCCCGACATTGACGGTGTAGCAGCCGAAGCCGGATGTCGCGCTGGCGCCGGACGAAACCGCCAGCGCCGCAAGGATCGTGACCATGAAAAGATGGGCTCGCTGCAAAATGTTCGCTCCTCTCAGACAATGAGGGCAGCAAAGCGCAGTCCGCCTGAACGAAGGCTGACCGCGCGAATGCGCGGCAAGCGCCAGGGCTATTCCTGCGTCAGCGTGAAGATGGCAGCCCGCAGTTCGGCAATGCCCCCGCCCTTGGCAGCAGAGGTGGCGAGCACGACCGGGTGGGCCGCGGCGCGCTTGCGCAGGCCCTCGGTGACTTCGGCGCGGATCTTCTCGGTGGCCGGCGTCTTGTCCGCCTTGGTCAGCACGGCCTGGTAGCTGATGGCCGCTTCGTCCATCACGTCCATCGCTGCCTCGTCCACCGCCTTCAGCCCGTGGCGCGCGTCGATCAACAGGTACACGCGGCGCAGGCCCGGCCGTCCGCGCAGATAGTCGAACACCAGCCGTGTCCACTGCGCCACGTCCGCCTTGGGGGCCTTGGCGTAGCCGTAGCCCGGCATGTCGACGATCACCGGCCCGACCCCATCGTCGCGCGCAAAGATGTTGAGCGAGCGGGTGCGCCCCGGCGTGTTGGACGCCTTGGCGAGCCCCTTCTGGCCGGTGAGCGCGTTGAGGAGGGTGGATTTGCCGACATTGGAACGCCCCGCAAAGGCGACCTCCGGCGGTCCTGCCGGCAGGAGGTGCTCCATGGCATGGCACGCCCGCTGGAAGGCGAAGGGGGCGGCAAAAAGAAGGCGGCCCGCTTCGAGCGCGGCCGCCTCCGCTTCGGCTTCTTCGGGGCTGAGCGGGGTCGCCGGGGGCGGCGCGAACGCCGCTGCCCCGGTTACCGGCTCTTCGTCAGGCGCCACCGTCAGGTCGCGCCCTTCTTCTGCTTTTTCTTGAACACGCCCGTCAGGTTGTCCCACAGCTCCACCTTCACGCCCTGGCGGCGCATGATCACGTATTGCTGCAGCACCGAGAGGGAGTTGTTCCACGCCCAGTAGATCACCAGACCGGCCGGGAAGGAGGCGAGCAGGAAGGTGAAGAACACGGGCATCCAGTTGAAGATCATCGCCTGCGTCGGGTCCGGCGGCGCCGGGTTCATCTTCATCTGCACCCACATGGTGAAGCCCATGATGAGAGGCCACACGCCGACCATCAGGAACGCACCCACAAACGGCACGGTGGACGGGTCGAACGGGATGAGGCCGAACAGGTTGAAGATGGACGTGGGGTCAGGCGCCGAAAGGTCGTCGATCCAGCCGAAGAAGGGTGCGTGGCGCATCTCGATCGACACGAACAGCACCTTGTAGAGCGCGAAGAACACAGGGATCTGGATCAGGATCGGGATACAGCCGGCAAGCGGGTTCACCTTTTCCTTCTTGTACAGCTCCATCATTGCCTGTTGCTGCTTCATGCGGTCGTCTTTGTACCGCTCGCGCATCTTCGTCATCTCAGGCTGAAGACCCTTCATCTTCGCCATCGATTTGTAGGCCTTCTGGGCCAGCGGGAAGAAGATGAGCTTCACCACAACGGTTGCAATCAGAATCGCGACGCCGAAGTTGCCGACATGGCTGTAGATAAACTCCAGCAGGAAGAACATCGGCTTGGTGATGAAGTAGAACCAGCCCCAGTCGATCATGAGGTTGAACCGGTCAACGCCGACCGTGTCCTCGTAACCCTGAATAATGCGGTACTTCTTGGCACCGGCGAAGACGCGGTTGACCGCTTCGCCGGTGGCGCCGGGCGCAACCGTCACGGCTTCGGCCAGGTAGTCCGCCTGGTAGGACGCTGCCGCGGCGCCGGCGGGGGCGTCATAGAGGAAGCGCGGCGTGAAGCTCTTGCCGGGGTCCGGAATGACGGCGGTCGCCCAGTATTTGTCGGTGAGGCCGAGCCAGCCGGCATCCGACTGTGGCAGTGCCATCACAGGGTCGTCTTCGAGGCCGCTATAACCCTCCTGGACGAGCCCTTCCTCGCCGATCACGCCGATATAGCCCTCATGCAGAATGAAGAATTGCGCGTGATCCTCCAGCCCGGTGCGGCGCACGCGGCTGTAGGGGTAGAGCGAAATCTCCGCGTCGGTGTTGTTCTCGACGGTCTGCCGCACGGTGAAGAGGTAGTGCTCGTCCACTTCGATGGTGCGGCGGTACACGATGCCGGCGCCGGTGTCGTAGACAAGGGTGATCGGCGTGTCGGGGGTGAGCGTCTCACCCTGTTCCAGCGTCCACTCGGTGTTGCTGTCGGGGACGGGGGCGCCGCCGGTGGCGACCCAGCCCGTCTCGACGAAGTAGGGGTAGGCGCTGCCGGCCGGGGCGAGCAGCGTGACCGTCGGGCTCGAGGGGTCCACGGTGACGTGGTAATCCTTGAGGTGGAGGTCATCGAGCCGGCCGCCGATGAGGCGGATCGAGCCGGTCACCATCGGCGACTGGATCTTCACCCGCGCCGAGCTTTCGGCCGAAGCGATCGCCGCAGTCGGCGCAGGCACGGCAACGTCACCGGCGGCGGGCGCTTGCGGCACCCCCGGAATCGCCTGATCACCCGGCGCCGCGGGAACCTGTCCGGGCGCGCTGCCCGTCGGGTTCTGCTGGGCTTGGATCTGCGCGGCTTGCTGGGCTGCGCGTTCCTCCTCCATCTGCGGCTGGATGAAGAAGAATTGCCATATGATGATGACCGCCAGCGATAAGCCGACGGCCAGGAACATGTTGCGATTGTCGGCCATTAACTCTGCCTGTCCGCGTCCCGTTGGAGTTTCTTGCCTGCCGCGCTGAGTGCTGCCGCAAGCTCGGATGCGAGCCCTTCATAGGGCGTCGCCAACGCCGCCCGACGCGCGATGATCACGTAGTCGGTGGCGCCCTCGAAAGCCGCGGGATGGTCCGCCGCCAATGCACGCAAACGCCGCTTGATCCGGTTACGGACCACGGCGTTGCCGGTTTTCTTGGTCACGGTAAAGCCGACGCGCGCAGGCGCATCGTCCTGGCGGCGGACCGCCTGGAGCGTGAATGCCTCCCGCCCGACGCGGACCCCCTTTGCGGCGCGCTTGAACTCGGCGCGGCGCTTCAGGCGGTCCACGCCGGTCCGGCAAGGCTCACGCGCCGTTTTCAACCGCTGACTTAAGCGCTGAGCTTCTTGCGGCCCTTGGCACGGCGCGCATTGATCACGCGGCGACCACCCACAGTGGCCATGCGCGAACGGAAACCGTGGCGACGCTTGCGCACGATCTTGCTCGGTTGATAGGTACGTTTCATCGTTTCCTCTCGGCCTGGCGCTCTTTGCCAGTCTCGCTTTCGGTATCGGCGGAAATAAAAAGAGGGCGCACTTCCACGCCCAGACACCACGCCTATAGAAATGGCGGCGCGCCGTGTCAACGCAAGGCCGGCATCTGCTTGCCGTCACGAGCTGTCACGCAACGGTGAAATCCCGCGAGATCCTGTGTCCTTGCCCGCCGCCGCATGCCGCATCACTGTTAAAAGGCGGCGTGGGAGTTCTCCGGCGCGATGGAGCGGGGTGCACGATGGCAGACAATGGCGGCACTCAGCTCGGCGCGGAAAGCCGCAGCAACGGGTTTGCATGGCGGCGCCTGTGGCCGCTGGGGCTTGTCGCGGTCATCCTGGCGGCAGGCTATGCGCTCGGGCTCCACAGGTTTCTGTCGCTGGACACGATCATCCGCGAGCACGCCACGCTGAAGAATTGGGTGTCTGAAAACGTGTGGACTGCCGCTTTGTCCTATGTGGCCGTCTATATTGCCGCAGTGGCGGTCTCTTTTCCGGGCGCCAGCCTGTTGACGCTGGTGGGCGGCTTGATGTTCGGCCTTATTGCGGGCACGGCGCTGACCGTTCTGGGGGCGACCGCCGGGGCTTCCATCATCTTTCTCATCGCGAAAACGTCGCTCGGCGCTTCGCTGCGCAAGCGCGCCAACCGGTTCGTCGATCGGCTTGCCCGAGGCTTTGAAGAAAGTGCGTTTCTTTATCTTCTGTCCCTGCGGTTGCAGCCGATCTTCCCGTTCTGGCTGATCAATGTCGCGCCCGCCATGTTCAATGTGTCTCTGGGGACCTACGTGGCTGCGACGGCGATCGGGATCATTCCGGGCACGGCTGCATATGTTCTCCTGGGCGACGGGCTTGGCGCGGTCATTGCGGCGCAGGAGGCGGCCAACCCCGGTTGTGCGGCCGCCGGCAACTGCGCGGTGGACCTCGGCGCTCTGGTCTCCCCTGTGATGATTGCGGCGCTCGTGGCGCTATCTCTGGTGGCCCTTGCACCGGCGCTGGTCCGGCGCTGGCGCCGCAACGGAAGGAACCAGACCTCGTGACCATCACGCCGGATATCTGCGTTATCGGAGGAGGGTCCGCCGGTCTGACGGTGGCCGCAGCCGCCGCCAATTTCGGCCACAAGGTCGTGCTGGTGGAACGCGGCGCGATGGGCGGGGACTGTCTGAATTATGGTTGCGTGCCGTCGAAGTCGCTGATTGCAGCGGCGCGGCATGCGGCGATGGTACGCGATGGCGCAAGGTTCGGCGTCAACGCCGAGCCGGAGATCGACTACGGCGCCGTCCACCGGCACATCCACAGCGTCATTGCGTCAATTGCACCGCACGATTCGGTGGAGCGGTTCGAGGGCCTCGGCGTCAAGGTCATCAAGGCCGAAGCCCGGTTCGAAGACGGGGAAACCGTGGCGGCGGGGGACACGCAGATCAAGGCGCGGCGGTTCGTCATTGCCACCGGATCGCGCCCGCGAATGCCGGCGATCGACGGGCTGGCCGCGGTGGACCCCCTCACCAACGAAAGCGTGTTCGATCTGACGGCGCTGCCCGAAAGCCTTGCGATCATCGGCGGCGGGCCCATCGGCGCCGAACTTGGCCAGGCCTTTGCGCGGCTGGGGGCAAAGGTCACCGTCATCACTTCAGGGGCCTTTCTGGCGAAGGAGGACCCCGATGCGGCGGCCATCGTGCGCGCCCGGATGGAGGCCGAGGGCGTTGGCATTGTGGACCATGCCGCGGTGGAACGCGTGAGCGGCGACCCGTCGGCCGCGGTGCTGCATCTGCCCGGCGGGCGCACGGTGGCGGCCGCGCGCGTGCTGGTGGCGACCGGCCGGCTGCCGAATATCGAAAGTCTCGGCCTGCAGGCGGCAGGGGTCGCGACGCATCCGGGCGGCATTGTCGTCAACAAGGGGATGCGAACGGACAACCGGCGAATCTACGCCATCGGCGATGTGACCGGCGGCCCGCAGTTCACGCATGTTGCCGGGCACCAGGGCAGCCTTGCAGTCCGGTCCATCGTGTTCCGCCTGCCGGTGTCGTTCGATGCGGACGCGATGCCGCGCTGCACCTTCACGGCGCCGGAGCTGGCGCAGGTGGGCCTTTGCGAAGCCGAGGCGCGCGAGCGGTGGGCGGATGCCTCGGCCTACACCGCGCCCCTCGGCGGCAACGACCGGGCGCGAGCCGACGGCGAGACCGAAGGGTTCGTCAAGCTGGTGCTGAACGGCAAGGGCAAGCTGGTGGGGGCAACCATTGTCGCACCCCACGCCGGCGAGATGATTGCCACGTACACGCTGGCGCTTGCCGGCAAGGTGTCGCTGCAAACCGTCGCCGGCCTTGTGCTCCCTTACCCGACGTTAAGCGAGGCGGGGAAGCGGGCCGCCGTCAATCACTTCGGCGAACGGCTCGACAAGCCGTGGCTGAAAAGGGCACTGTCGATCCTCAAACGAATTCCCTGATCACGCGGTCGGCGCTGTGCCGGCAGCACAAACCGTGATGATGTCCAGCCCATGGGCGATCTGCGAACACCAACCGCCGGACCCCGAATCGGGCTGGGATCGAAGCTGCTGCTTCTGACGATCATGTTCGTCATGATCTGCGAAGTGCTGATCTTCGTGCCGTCCATCGCCAACTTCCGCAACAACTGGCTTGCGGACGCGCACCGCAATGCCTCGGTCGCGGCCGCCATCATCGCCGAAACGCCGGATGTGCCCGAACAGCTGAAGATGCGCCTTCTCAGCGCCACGAACACGCTCGCCATCACCCACCGCGACGGGGACCGCCGCCGTCTTCTGGCCATGAGCGCGCCGCCTGCCATGGTCGAGCGGCACGTCGAGCTGGGCAATGTCAGCATCTTCCAGTCCATCGTCGCGGCATTCGAGACGTTGGCGGCCACCGACGGGCGCATCATCCGCATCAGCGCCATGCCCTACGGGCGCAGCGAAGAGGTGGATGTCATTCTGGACGAAACCGCCCTCAAGAATGCGATGCTGGCCTATTCGGTCAACATCCTCGGCCTGTCTCTGGTCATTTCGGTGGTGACGGCAATGCTCGTCTACATGTCGCTGCGCTGGCTCTTCGTGCGGCCGGTCAAGCGGCTCGCCACGGCCATGGCGGACTTTGCGGACGACCCTGAGGATGAGCTGCGGATGATCGTGCCCAGCCGCCGCAATGACGAGATCGGCGACGCCGAGCGCAGCCTTGCCGACATGCAGCAGCAGCTTGCGGACACCATTGCCGAGCGCAGCCGTCTTGCCGAGCTTGGCCTTGCGGTGTCGAAGATCAACCACGACCTGCGCAACCTTCTGGCCTCCGCCCAGCTCTTCTCGGACCGGCTGGTGACGGTGCGGGACCCGACGGTGCAGCGCTTCGTGCCCAAGATCGTGCGCGCACTGGACCGGGCGGTGGGATACACCAACGGCGTTCTGGCCTATGGCCGGGCCGGGGAGGCGCCGCCGTCCCGCCGGCTGATCGACGTGGCGCGCCTTGCCACCGATGTGGGGGAAGTCCTCGGCCTCGATGTCGATCCGCAGATCGAGTTCCGGGTGATCGTCGAGGACGGGATGGAGATCGACGCCGATCCCGACCAGCTCTACCGCGTTCTCCTCAATCTGTGCCGCAATGCGCTGGAGGCGCTGGAGAGCAACTCCCACGACGCCGTGGTCCGACGGCTCGCGGTCGCGGCCGAGCGCGCAGGGTCGGTGGTGCGCATCGTTGTGTCAGACACCGGACCCGGCGTGCCGGACCGCGTCCGTCAGACCCTGTTTCAGCCCTTCCAGGGCAGCGGGCGGGTCGGCGGAACCGGGCTCGGGCTTGCCATCGCAGCGGAGCTGGTTCGCGCGCACGGTGGTTCGCTGGTGCTGCTGGACACCGGGGCGGGGGCGTCGTTCGAAATCACCATTCCGGACCGGCCGATCGATTTCGCCTCGGCGCGGCGTGCTGCCAGCGCCTGACGCAAGGCGGCTGGAGTTGAGCCTGCCTCGAGCGCTGTTGGCGCGTGGCACGGCCCCCGTTGCGAAACCTTGTCAACCGGATGCGCCTCACCTATACGTGGCGCACCCGCACCCCTGGAGGCGGGGCGCGCAATTTGCGCGCAAAGGTCGACGCCATGCGTCGGCCTTATTTTTGCACCTAGGAGAGCACTATGGCTGAAGGCTTTGCCCTAAAGGCTGCCGTGCGCGAACGGACGGGCAAGGGGGCCGCGCGCGCACTGAGGCGTGAGGGTCTTATTCCCGCCGTGATCTACGGCAACAACGAACCGCCGGTCGCAATCGCGCTGCCGCACAAGGAAATGTCGCTGGCGCTGTACGCAGGCGGCTTCCTGACCAACGTGTGGACGCTTGATGTTGACGGCCAACCGGTTCAGGCGCTGGCGCGTGACTTCCAGCGCGAGCCGCTGAAGGACCGTCTCGTCCACGTCGACTTCCTGCGCGTCGACGCAAAGTCGCGCGTGACGGTGGACGTGCCGCTGTCCTTCGTCGGCGAAGAAGAATCGCCCGGCCTCGAAGAGGGTGGCGTGCTGAGCATCATTCAGCACAACGTGTCCCTGATCGCACCGGCGACCCGCATTCCGAACGTGCTCGAAGTGAGCGTGGCGGGCAAGCAGATGGGCGATACGCTGACGAGCGATGATCTCAGCCTGCCGGCGGACGTCGAGTACGCGATGCACGACTACGAGGCGTTCCCGATCGCGTCGATCACGGCGCCGGTCGAAGAAGTGCCGGAAGAAGATCCCGAAGCGCCCGATGCACCGGAAGTGGAGGGTGAAGAGCCCGCCGAGGGTGAAGCGGCCGAGGGTGAATCTGCCACGGACGACGAAACCGAGAGCTGACGCTAGAATGGTCGAGGCCGCATCATGCTGAAACTGTTTGTCGGCCTCGGCAATCCCGGCGGGACGTATGCCCGCAATCGTCACAATGTCGGCTTCATGGCCATCGACCGGATTCACGAGCGGTGGCGCGGCGGTCCCTGGCGCAGCAAGTTCCAGGGGCAGGTCGCCGAAGCCACCATCGACGGTGTCCGGGTCATGTTCCTGAAGCCACACACCTACATGAATGAATCGGGACGCGCCGTGATCGACGCGTCCCGTTTCTACAAGGTCGCACTGGCCGACATCATGGTCGCGCACGACGAGATCGACCTTGATCCCGGCAAGTTCCGCATGAAGACTGCCGGCGGCACAGGCGGTCACAACGGCCTCAAATCCATCACCGCGCACATGCGCGACGGGTACCGCCGCCTGCGCATCGGCGTCGGCCATCCGGGCCGCAAGGAAATGGTGCCAAGCTACGTGCTTCACGATTTCTCGCGCAGCGACGACGACTGGCTCGAGCCGTTGCTGGACGCGTTCGCCGACGAGGCGCCGCTGCTTGCCCGCGGCGAAGATGCCAAGTTTGCCTCCAAGGTGCACGAGCGCCTTGCCGGCACCCGCGCCCCGGCAAAGCCGAGGCCCGCGCCGGACCTGCCCCCGCAAACCCGTGCGCCGGAGAGCGCGCAGGACAAAACCGCGTCCCGGCCGTTCTCGGTGCTGGCGCATCTACTTCGGAAGTAAAATGGGATTCAAATGCGGCATCGTGGGTCTGCCGAATGTCGGCAAGTCCACGCTTTTCAACGCCCTCACCAAGACGGCAGCGGCCCAGGCGGCGAACTACCCGTTCTGCACCATCGAGCCGAACACCGGCGATGTTGCGGTGCCCGACCCGCGCCTCTCGGCCATTGCGAAGGTCGCAAAGTCGGCAAGCATCGTGCCGACGCGGCTGACCTTCGTGGACATTGCCGGCCTGGTGCGCGGCGCGTCTTCGGGCGAGGGGCTTGGCAACCAGTTCCTTGCCAACATCCGCGAGACGGATGCCATCGCCCACGTCCTGCGCTGCTTCGTTGATGACGACATCACACACGTCGCCGACGAGATCGACCCCATTGCGGATGCCGAGACCGTCGAGACCGAGCTGATGCTGGCGGACCTTGAAAGCCTGGAGCGCCGCTCCGTCAACGTGCGCAAGAAGGCACAGGGCGGCGACAAGGAGGCCAAGGCCGAGATCGTGCTGATGGACGGCGCGCTGGAGCTCCTGCGCAACGGTCGCCCGGCGCGCGAGCTTGATCTGGCCGCCGAAGACGTGCGCGCCTTCAAGATGCTGAACCTCCTCACCTCAAAGCCGCTCCTTTACGTCCTCAATGTGGACGAAGCGTCGGCCGGCACCGGCAACGCGCTGTCCGAAAAGGCAGCCGCCATGGCGGAGGCCAGCGGTGCCTCGTGGGTGGTGATTTCGGCGGCGATCGAAGCCGAGATTGCCCAGCTTCCGGCGGACGAGCAGGCCGAGTTCCTGGAAACGCTGGGTCTTGAAGAGCCGGGCCTCGACCGTCTGATCCGCGAAGGCTACGGCCTTCTGGATCTCATCACCTACTTCACCGCCGGGCCCAAGGAAACGCGCGCCTGGACCATTCGCCGGGGAACTGCCGCGCCCCAGGCTGCCGGCGTGATCCACTCCGATTTCGAGCGTGGCTTCATCCGCGCGCAGACCACCGCCTACGCAGATTATACCGGCCTTGGCGGCGAAGCGGCGGCAAAGGACGCGGGCAAGGTGCGCGACGAAGGCAAGGAATACCGGGTTGCGGACGGGGACATCATCTTGTTCAAATTCGCCACGTAACCGGGAGAAGCGCGATGAGTTTCGGCGACAAGCTCAGGCGGGCCATGCGCCTTGCGAGACAATCAGTCCGTCTTCTCGCAGGGTCGCCGGGGCTTCTTGTGTTGCCGATCGCCAGCGGCGCCGTTCTTCTCCTGATCATCGCAGCGTTTGCGGCACCGATCATCGCAAACCCCGAACTGCGTTCGCTTCTGGATGGCGACGGCGCGGACACCGAGATTGCCGACTACGCACTTACGTTCGCCTTCTACCTCGTCGCGTTCACGGCGATGAACATTTTCAACACGGCGCTGGTCCACGCGATCCTCTCCCGCTTGGACGGCGGCACCGCTTCAGCGGCACAGGGCCTGCGTTTTGCGATGACACGCTTGCCGCAGATCTTCATGTGGTCGCTGCTGAGTGCCACCGTCGGGGTGGCGCTCAGGGTGATGCAGGACAAGGCGGGGGCGCTGGGCGGCATCGTTGGCGGCCTTGCGGGGCTTGCCTGGTCGGTCGCCACCTACTTTGCCGTTCCCGTGCTGGCGGCGCAGGGAACCGGACCGCTCGAGACCGTGAGCCGTTCGGCCGCCATCTTGCGCAAGACATGGGGCGAATCGCTGGCCGCCAACATCGGCGTCGGCATCATCATGGTGGTGCCGGTGCTGATCCTCATCCTGGCGTTTGCGGTGGCTGCTGTAACCTTGCCGGCGGCGGCGCTGATTGGGGTTGGCGTTGTCATCGGCGCGCTGTTTGCCCTGGTATTGCTGGTGTCCAGCACGTTGTCGGTGACGGTGCGCACTGCGCTTTACCACTACGCGGTCACCGACAGCACACCCCCGCAGTTCGATAAGGCCGATTTCGAGCAGGCCTTCGTAAAAAAGTAGCGGCACCGGCTTTCAGGGCTGGCTAACGATATACATTATCATATATTGTATATCGTCAGTCAGGAGAGCCGCGATGCGCACTATCCCCATCAACGACCGTCTTGCCGTGGCAGCGCAGCCTGCCATCGCGGAGATTGCCGGTCTCAAGGCGGCCGGGTTTGCCGCCATCATCAATTCACGTCCCGACGGGGAGAGCGCCGAACAACCCGGCAACGCAGCCGAAGCGGAAGCGGCTGACGATGCCGGGCTCGGCTACGCCTTCGTCCCGGTCCGGCCGGACGAGATCACCGAGGCGGACGTGCGCGCGTTCCAGAGCGCAATGGCAGCCGCCGACGGCAAGGTGCTCGCACACTGCGCCAGCGGCATGCGCGCGCTCATCTTGCACACGATCGGCGAAGTTCTGGACGGCCGGATGGACCGGGGCGACATCGCCGCATTCGGCGCCCGGCACGGCTTTGACCTCAGCGCCGCGGAGCGCTGGCTGACCCGCCATGCGGCTGCGGTGCCGCGGGTCCGCGGCTTCTTCGACCCGCGCACCTTCAGCATCCAGTATGTGGTCAGCGACCCGGAGACCCGGCGCTGCGCCATCATCGACCCCGTGCTGGACTACGACGAAAAGTCCGGCTCCGTCGGCACCATGAATGCCGACGCCATTCTCGCCTACATTGCCGAGGAAGGCCTCAGCGTGGAATGGATCCTCGACACCCACCCCCACGCCGACCATTTTTCCGCCGCCTCTTACCTGAAGGGCAAGACCGGTGCGCCCATTGCCATCGGCGAGCGGGTCACGGATGTGCAAGCTGTGTGGTCAGACCTCTACAACATGCCCGGCCTTGCCTCCGGCGGTGCCGATTGGGACCGGCTCTTTGCCGATGGTGAGACATTCCGCATCGGCAGCATGGAGGCCAGCGTTCTGTTCTCGCCCGGCCATACGCTGGCCTCGGTCACGTACCTGGTGGGCGACGCCGCCTTCGTTCACGATACGCTGTTCATGCCTGACAGTGGCTCGGCGCGGGCCGACTTTCCGGGCGGAAGCGCGCAGGCGCTGTGGCATTCCATCAACCGGATTCTGGCTCTGCCGCCTGAAACGCGCCTCTTCACCGGGCACGACTATCAGGAACGCGGCCGGCATCCGCGGTGGGAGAGCACGGTGGCAGCCCAGCGCGCGCGCAACGCCCACGTGGCTGGCATCGACGAGGCCGCCTACACCGCGTTGCGCAATGACCGCGACAAGACGCTCCCCATGCCGCGGCTCATCTTGTCTGCGTTGCAGGTGAACACGCGCGGTGGCCGCCTTCCGGAGCCTGAGGACAACGGGCGCCGCTACCTCAAGATTCCGCTGGATGCGCTGGAAGGCGCGCGCTGGTGACGGGCCCCGGCGCGCTCACCCGGACCGATATGGCCGAGCGGGCAGACGCTGTGGCAGCTCTCCTCAAGACATTGTCCCACCCGGTCCGCCTCGTTCTGGTCTGCACGCTGGTGGACGGCGAATTCTCCGTGGGCGCGCTGGAGGAACAGCTCGATATTCACCAGCCGACGCTGTCCCAGCAACTGGGCGTCCTGCGTGAAGCCGGCATTGTCGAAACGCGGCGCGAGGCCAAGCAGGTGTTCTACCGCCTTGCCGAAGCGAAGGCGGCACGGCTCGTCTTTGCGCTTCACGAGATCTTTTGCGAACCCGGAGAAAAATCATGACCGCAGACTATTTCTACGGCCTGCTCGGGGGGCTCCTCATCGGGGCATCCGCCTCGGTGCTGCTGGTGTTCAATGGCAGGGTGGCCGGGATCAGCGGCATCTTCGGCCGCCTGATCGGCAGCGCCCGCTCGCTGGAAAACGCCGCTTTCATCGCGGGGCTTCTTGCAGGTCCGGCGCTCTACCTTCTCGCCTTCGGCGGGTGGCCGCAGATCAGCATTGCGGCGTCATGGCCCGTGCTGGTGCTGGCGGGTCTGCTGGTGGGGTTCGGGACGCGCCTCGGGTCGGGCTGCACGTCGGGACACGGCGTGGTGGGGCTGGCGCGGCTGTCGCGGCGGTCGATGGTTGCGACGGCGGTGTTCCTCACTGTCGGGGTCGTCACGGCAAGCCTGATGGGGGCTCTCGCATGAGCATTCTTGCGCGTCTTGCCGTGGCGCTGGTTGCCGGAGCGCTGTTCGGCTTCGGCCTTTCGGTGTCGGACATGGTGAACCCCGCCCGCGTCCTTGCTTTTCTCAACGTGACCGGCGGCGCGTGGGACCCGACACTCGCCTTTGTGCTGGCCGGTGCCATTGCTGCAGCCATCCCCGGCATCCTTCAGCAGCGGCGGCTCGCCCGTCCGTTGACCGGGGGCGATTTCGGGTTGCCCGAAACCCGCAAGGTGGATGCCCGGCTGGTTGGCGGCGCGGCCATGTTCGGTCTCGGGTGGGGGCTGGCCGGCTTCTGCCCCGGTCCGGCGCTCGCCGCATTGTCCCTTGGCACGGTGGAGGTTGCCGTGTTTGTGGCGGCGATGGCGGCGGGCATGGTGCTTTTCGCGTTCACCGCCGGCCGCCGCGCCGGCTAGACCAGAATGTCGGCAGGCTCCTGCGCGCCGACGTCGAACACGCGTTTGTAGCGGGCGATCTCGTCCGCCGGCCCGGTGGCCTTGTTGGGGTTGTCCGACAGTTTCACTGTCGGGCGCCCGTCGGCGGACACCGCCTTGCACACGATGCTGAACGGGGAGAGCGCATTGTCCGCCACCAGCCCGCGAAAATCGTTGGTGAGGAAGGTGCCCCAGCCAAACGAGATCCGCGTCCGGTCGTGGAAGCGCGCGTGCAGGGTCTCGATCGTTTCAACGTCGAGACCGTCGGAAAAGATGATCCGCTTGTCGCGCGGGTCCTCGCCGCGCTCCACCCACCAGTCGATGGCCTTCTGGGCGGCGGTGGCGGGATCGCCCGAATCGATGCGCACACCGGTCCACCGCGCCAGCCAGTTGGGCGCTCGCTTCAGGAAGCCGTCGGTGCCGAACGTGTCGGGCAGGATGATACGCAGGTTGCCGTCGTGCTCGTCGTGCCAGTCTGCCAGCACGCGGTAGGGGGCTTCGGCCAATGCCTCGTCGCTGTCGGCAAGGGCGGCGTACACCATGGGCAGCTCGTGCGCGTTGGTGCCGATGGCTTCCACTTCGCGCCGCAGCGCGATCAGGCAGTTGGATGTGCCGATGAAGGCGGGGCCCAGCCCCTCCATCATCGCCTGCACGCACCAGTCCTGCCACAGGAAGGAGTGGCGGCGGCGGGTGCCGAAGTCTGCGATGGAAACGCCATCCAGCGCCTTCAGCCGCTCGATCTTCTCCCACAGCTTGGTCATCGCGCGGGCGTAAAGGACCTCGAGTTCGAACCGGCCGAGCCTGTTGAGCACGGCGCGGGAGCGTAGCTCCATGAGGGTCGCGAGCGCGGGGATTTCCCACAGCATCACCTCGGGCCAAAGCCCCTCGAAGGTGAGTTCGTACTGGCCGTCCCGCTTCTCGAGGTTGTAGGGCGGCAGGCGCAGATTTTCGAACCACTCCATGAAGTCGGCGCGGAACATCTGGCGCTTGCCATAAAAGGTGTTGCCGCGCAGCCATGTGCTCTCGCCGCGCGAGAGGGAGAGGGTGCGGATATGATCGAGCTGTTCGCGCAGCTCGCCCTCGTCGATCAGCTCGGCCAGCCGCACGTCCTTGGAGCGGTTGATGAGCGAGAAGGTGACACGGGTGTCCGGCTTGTTGCGGTAGACCGACTGACACATCAGGAGCTTGTAAAAGTCCGTGTCGATCAGCGAACGCACGATCGGGTCGATCTTCCACTTGTGGTTATAAACCCGTGTCGCGATGTCGGTCATGGGTCCTCCCGCAGATGCGCCCGGTCCTCCATACGCGATGATTCGCCAGGGGGGAAAGCGGCTTGCTCGGAAGAGCGCCGGATTGGCCGCCCCTCCGGACCGCGGCGGCCGGGGATACCGGCTTGCCCGCACCGCCAGGCAGCGGCTCAGCGGATCTCCATCTTCACCTTGCCGACGCCTTTGTTGACCATGCCGATCTTGGCGGCGGCGCCCTTGGACAGGTCGAGAACGCGGTTGCCCACGTAGGGGCCGCGGTCGTTGATCCGGACAACCACGGAGCGGCCGTTGTCCGGGTTGGTCACCTTCACCTTGGTGCCGAAGGGAAGCGATTTGTGGGCAGCGGTCATCGCATGCATGTTGAACCGCTCCCCATTGGCGGTCTGCCGGCCGTGAAACCGTGCACCGTAGTAGGATGCGACGCCGGAAAGGGTTCTTGCCGAGGCGTCCGGAACCAGAAGGGTGGCCGGGGCGATGAGCGTCAGGGCAAAGAGGGTCGCGATCGTGACGGGCTTTGCGAGGAAACGCATGGAGCACATCCTTTTGTCGATTGTTCGGGTGGCCGATCCCGGAAGCGCCAACCTAGGATCAACGTCCTATCCGTTTGCGGCCTGTTGCGCCTTTGCCAGCGCGCTCCGCCCGGCGCTACGCTTTGGGCGCATACGTGCCTCCCACGTTAAGTGATTTTAACTTGCGGGCCTTGCGCCGGGAACACTCTGCGGAAGGGCGAACTTCCGGCCGATTTCAATCAAATTGCGATAATCAAAGGAAGATTTCGTTTGTACCGATACCCGCGGCGGCAGCTTCACCGCCTGCGGCCGCCGCGCGGGTGCGGCAGATTGCACACATGAATTTTGGCCGTGGATCGGCTGGCGCGGCAACAATATGCGCGGTGTGAACGAAAAACCCGTTCGGAAAGGCGCGAGTGATTTGCGCTGGGCTTCGAGCCGAGACGCATCGCGTTCGGTGCGTGCCGATGCCGCCGCTTCGGATGCGCCACAGGATTTCAGCCAGGCTCCGAGGATGGCTTCGTTTTCGGCACTGCGGCGCGACGGCGTCGATAGGGTCGAGATTGGTCGGGGCAAGTTTGCTTGAGTTTCCGGCACTCCAGGAACGGGGAGGTAACGGAGGGCTTATTGCTTGCCACCACCGCGAGACTGGATTGTTTCCAGCCGGTGCTCTGCCGCGGACCCCGTGAAGCGTTGAATGTCAGCGGAGTATGTTCGAACTCGTGCGGCGCACGTTGCTCGGCGATGCGGCTGCAATGTTGGCAAAGAGATCGAGGGATGGCTGGATGGCGGCGATGGGCCGGTTGCTGCACCCGGATGAAGAGATGGTGAAGCACGGGGCAAAAATGGTGGCCGGGATCGAGCCCGTCACTGTGAAGCCGCCGCAATTACGCGGCGCTGGCTGAGAGCGCATCTGGCCTGCGGAGATGCGGCTCCGGATGGGATTGCGCGCGAACCGGGCGGCGCGCGGTCACGCATCCGCCATCAGGCGCGCGGCTGCGGATTGACCGCAGCCGTGGTGCCGGCCTTCAGGCGGCGGCAGCGACCCGGGCGAGAGCGCACTGGGACCACAGGTCCGACAGGGCGTGGCACAGGTGGTCGATGTCTTCGTCGGTGTGGACCGGCGAGGGGGTGATGCGCAGCCGCTCGGTGCCGCGGTCCACCGTCGGGTAGTTGATCGGCTGGACGTAGACGCCGTGCTGGTCGAGCAGGAGATCGGAGATCCACTTGCACTTGGCCGCATCGTTCACCATCACCGGGACAATGTGGCTGGGGTTGTCCAGCATGGGAATCCCGATGGCCTTCAGCCGCGCCCGGACCTTGGCGACCACGCGCTTCTGCGCCTCGCGCTCGGCATCCGACGCTTTCAGATGTTCGATGGAGGCACGAGCCCCGGCGGCAACGGCCGGCGGCAGCGCAGTCGTGAAGATGAAGCCCGATGCGTGGGAGCGCACGAAGTCACAAAGATTCTTCGAGCCGGCAATGTAGCCGCCGACCACACCAAACGCCTTGCCGAGGGTGCCTTCGATCACGGTCAGGCGGTCCATCAGGCCTTCGCGCTCGGCAATGCCGCCGCCGCGGGGGCCGTAAAGGCCAACGGCGTGGACTTCATCGAGGTAGGTCATGGCGCCGTACTGGTCCGCCACATCGCAGATTTCCTTGATGGGGGCGATGTCGCCATCCATCGAGTAGACGCTCTCGAACGCAACCAGCTTCGGACGGTCCGGGTCGGCCGCGGCGAGCTTGCGGGCCAGATCTTCAGGGTCGTTGTGCTTGAAGAGGTGCTTTTCGGCGCGTGAGTGGCGGATGCCTTCGATCATCGAGGCATGATTCTTGGCGTCGGAGAAGACGATGCAGCCGGGCAGCTTGGCCGCCAGCGTCCCGAGCGCAGCCCAGTTGGACACATAGCCGGAGGTGAACAGCAGTGCGGCGGCCTTGCCATGCAGGTCGGCGAGCGATTGCTCCAGCTCGACATGATAGTGGTTGGTGCCGGAAATGTTGCGGGTGCCGCCGGCGCCTGCACCGCACTTGTCCAGCGCCGTGTGCATTGCCTCGAGGACGGACGGGTGCTGGCCCATGCCCAGATAGTCGTTCGAGCACCAGACGGTGACGTCCTTGGCGCCTGCGCCATCGGTGTGGCGTATCGCACGGGGGAAATTGCCACGGTGCCGTTCAATGTCGGCGAACACACGGTAGCGGCCTTCGTTGCGCAGCTCGTCCAGGCTGTTCGCGAAATGGGTTTCGTAGTCCATTTGTCCCCGTCCTTGTCTTTTCTCTAATTAACCGAAAGTCCGGATCGCGCCAACCTGCCGCGACTGCATAGCGCCCTTGCCGGCGCGCCTGTCCGCCGACCAGAGGTCGAGCGCAGACAGGGGCGTCAGCATGAGCCAGTGCTCGGCAACGCCGAGGCTGACGAGGGTTGCAATCAGGATCGCGGCTGTAGCTTGATCCGGGCTTGTCACCGGATTGAGACCGCTGCGTAGAAGAAGAGCCGCAGCGATGGTTGCGCAAACTACTGTGAACGGGAAGAAAGGGTTCATGTCGCGTTTGCGAAAGTGTTGTGACAGGTGCTGAACACCGGCCGGCAGAAACTCGGTGCAAAGGTTTCGCACACCGAGAAAGAGGTTGATCTTGGAACTGGCGCGCATCACCCAGAGTGCGCCAAATGTCGCAGCCGCCGTCGGATTGGGATTGCCGCCGGTTGCCACGACCAGAACGAGGAGGGTGCCCACAAGGGCCGCCTCATGCCAGACAATCGCCTTCAGCGCCGACCAGGCGCGGGCGCCGATCCGGTCCGACGCGGGCGCCTGGTCGATCCCGAGGATCGCGCCGGTGAGGAAGCAGATCTCGAACACGGCCCAAAGCCCGATGCCCGCCGTGAAGCCCACATAGGCCGCATGCACCGAAGGCTCCTGCGCCGACATCACGGCCAGAACCGCAGAGACGACGGCGAGCACCAGAGCCACCGCATTGAGCGCCGGCTTCGGCATCCCGCGCACCATCCACAGCAGCACCTGTGTGGTCGAGTACCACACAGCCAGCACGTAGATTGCGGCGAAGGCGAGGTTCATCGCGCTACCAGACCGGCTCTAGGCGGCTGGAGGCAGGGGCCACGTTGGGCTTCGCGCGATGGCAGTAGAGGCGCACGAAAATGGCGGCGACCCGCGCAACCAGAAGGCCCTTGCGCACCTTGCCGACGGGGCCCGAAAGGGTCGCCATCTTCTGGTTGATACGCGACATGCTTTCAAAGCCGTTGCGGAACACTTCGGAGTCGGTGTCCAGCGTCAGCGGGAAGACCTGCTTGGTGATCTCGCTGGTGAGGCGGAAGACCTTCATGTCGTAGTCCGTCGGGTCGACGCCGAGCGCCTCGTGGAAGGCGGGGCGCACATGGTCGCGCACATACATGGTGGAGTAGACGGCCAGCAGGAAGAAGCGGATCCAGTATTTGTTGGCGCCCTTCAGGATGTGCGGGTTGGCCTTCATCAGCAGTGCGAAGGCTTCGCCGTGGCGAAACTCGTCGTTGCACCACTCCTTGAACCATTTGAAGATCGGATGAAAGCGCTTGTCCGGGTGCTGTTCCAGGTGGCGGTAGATGGTGATGTAGCGCGCGTAGCCGATCTTCTCGGACAGATACGTCGCGTAGTAGATGAACTTCGGTTTGAAAAAGGTGTACTTCTTCTGCTTGGTCAGAAAGCCGAGGTCGACCCCGACGCCAGCTTCTTTGAGCGCATCATTGATGAAGCCGGCATGGCGCGCCTCGTCGCGGCTCATGAAGCCGAACAGCTCGCACACGTCCTTGTTGGTGCCGCGCTTCTTCATCTCCTTGTAGAGCACACAGCCGGAGAATTCGGCGGTCAGCGAGGAGACCAGAAAGTCAATGAACTCGCGGCGAAGCTCGGGCTCCAGCGCGTCGAAATCGATCTTGTCCCACTCTTCGTTCTTCTTGAAGTGGCCCTTGTTGGGGTCGGCGCGCAGCTCGGCGATCAGCGCGTCCCATTCTTCGCGCACCGGCGTCACGTCGAGCTTGTCCATCTCGTCGAAGTCGGTGGTGTAGAAGCGGGGGGCGAGGGTGGTGGTCTCGGTGGCGGCGCGGGTGGTATCGTTCACCTCGCGGACGGGGCGTGCGGCGGTCACCGGCGGACGGACGGGCGCGTTCATGCTGCCACCTTTTCAGAAAACGAGAATTCGCAGAGTTCCATGAATTCCAGGTCGCCGGTGAGGCGGACCCAGAAACGCTCGATCATTGTCGCGCGCACGATCGTGGCCTGGCGCTCTTCCGAGGCGACCTCGCCGTAGGGCACGCGGATGTCGCTGCCGTGGACGATGATCTCGTCGCCGGGCTCGGCGTTGATGCCGTCCGGCAGGACGACATGCGCGTGCAGGCTTTCGAAGGTGTGACTCACCTCCACAGTGCACGGCACTGTCAGTTTCGTCTTGAAGGCGCTCAGCATATTACTCCCCAGCGTTATGCGTTGCGAACGTTGGCATCAGCGATGCAAAAGCGATTGTGTTGTCTGAACCGAATGCACGCAAATCTATTCGTGCCCCGGTTTGCGGGTCGGCAATCGCAAACCGGCCCTGCTGATCTTCAGAAATCACGAATGGCTCTTCAGGCCCAATCTTTTGTACGTGCCTCTGGCGCGCGAGGGCGCGCAAAACGCCGCGGATGAAACCATGGCTGTCGGGCGCCAGAATGGTGGTGCCCGCGTCGGAGACAATCGAGATGCCGCCATCGGCGGTGTCGTCGACCGTGATGAGGACGATCTGGCGCGGCTCGTCCGGCGTGGCCGGCAGGTGCGGCGTTCCCACCATCAGCACGGAGATGACCACCGCCGTCAGCGACAGGCTGACAAGGGCGAACACCATGCGGAGCGTGCCTTTGGGGATGAACGGATCTTGCTGCGCCATGATTGTCTTCCTCAAGCTGCGACGGATTTCACCGAACGCACCGGCGCGGAGACACGAAGCTCCGGCGCAGTGCGGCCGTGGGAGGCTGCAAGCGCGTTGGACAGGATACGCGCCACGCGCTCGCCGTCCTTGATCCCGCGCAACATCGGCTCGGGCCGGGAGATGCGGAACGGGCGGGCGTGGGGCCACAGCACAAGGTAGCCAAGGCCGCCGGTTTCGGCCATGGACAGCGCGATGCCGCCGGTGCCGAGCGTGGTGTCGCGGTAGTTTGCCGACAGGATCTGCTTGAACGGCAGGTTGACGCTCATGGTGAGCGCAACGCCGATCCGCATCACAACGCGGCGGTTGGTGATGGTGTAGCGGGTGGACCGGGCAGTCACCAGCGCCAGCACGGCGAGGAGACCAAGGCAGACGCCGAACACCACCATCAGCACGGTGGCACTGCCGAAGGCCGCACCAATCCCGCCGCCGTCATAAATGGTTGTCCCGACCCGCCAGACGAGGATCGCGAGGCCATAAAGCGCAATGGCCCGCACGTGAAAGACATCAAGCGCGAACGCCTTCCAGTCCGGTGCGCCCGACCACAGGACGCGTTCGCCCTCGGGCAGTGCCTCGGGCAGGCCCGGCGTCGGCTCGTGGTCAAAGTCGTCGTGTGCGGCGATCTCGTCGCGTTCGGCGCTCACAGGAGGGGTTCCGAGCGGGCGCGGGTCGCGTAGAGCTCACCGGCGGAGAAGTAGGCCATGATCTTGTCCTCTTCCAGGAGTGTCACCTGTCCGGGTGTCTTGATCCGCGGCACGTCGGCGAACTGGGCCGCCGTGATCGACGGAGTCGACACCTGCGAGTAGAGGCCGGCGATGGTGGCCGTGGTCATCGGCATCAGCACGGTGTCGATGTTGCCTGCGGTGACGTGGGCAGGCTCGGTCACAACCGCGATAGCGGCATCGCCGGTTGCGGTGTCGACCGCAATGGCAGCTTCCGTTTCGACCCCCGCGGGGGCAGCGTCCGTGGTGGTTTCCGCCATCACCGACGGGTCGAGCCGGACTTCGATGTAGCGAACCATCAGCTCGGAACGGTCGACCCACATGTCTTCCACAATGCCGGCCGGCATGCCGTCAGCACCGACGACTTCCATGCCGCGCGGGTCGTAGTCCACGTCGGACACCCAGTGGTCGGGCAGAAGGCGCATGGGCACCAGCTTCACTTCGTTCTCGGAGGTGAGATCCACATGGTCCTGGCGCATGACCCAGGCACCGGGGCCGACACCGGCGGTCAGCGGGTTGCCGATCGGAACCAGCGGCGAGCCGGGGAAGGGTGATGCCGGCACGGCGTTGACCACTTCGGGTTCAATTTCGGTGTGGTCGGGCGCAAGGTGCACGTCGCCGTTGGGCATCAGGAAGGTCTTGGGCGCGGGGATCCAGATGAGCCCGCCGCGCTCACGCTTGCCGGTGATGTCGTCGACCAGCGGAAAACCTTCGCGGCGGTTCTCGCGGAAAAGGTAGAACAGCAGCGCAAAAAAGAACAGCCAGAACGAGTACAAGATGACGAGGGTGAAATCGATCCCCTCAGTAAGCACGCCAAAAGGTTCCATGAGACGTCTCCTCTAACCAGGGATTTCTGTCAGCCCAAGGCGTGACGAAATGTTGGACCCGTAGCGCGATAACGGGCCGATGATGGCAAGCGCTACAAAAAGCAGCGCGATTTCGATGTGATAGACCACGCTGTAGCCAGTGGCCGGCGAGGCGAGCGCTTCACCCAGCGCGCCGGATGTGGCGAGGGCGCCGATGCCGTCGCGCAGGGCACCGCCGAGCGCGACGCCGATGCCGGCGGCGGCCGCCTGCGTGGCGCCCCAGGCCCCCAGCGCAAGGCCGGCGGTCCGCTTGTCGGTCTCGTTCATGGCGGCCGACAGTGTGCCGACGCCGAACAGGCCGGCGCCCACGCCAATGACGGTGATCCCGACGCGGAAGAGCGCTGCCGAGCCGAACGGATCGGCAAAGATGACGAGGACGAAGCCGAGAACGCCGGCGAGAAGGCCAGCGGCGGCCGAGCGGTGCGTGTCGCGCCCGCGGGAAAGCCGGCGCGCCGCAATCCAGATGCCGACGAGCGTGCCCGCGGCCATCAGCGCCGTCAGCTCCGTGGTGGCGCCGACCGAAAGGCCGAGCATCTCGCCGCCATAGGGCTCGAGCAGAACGTCCTGCATGGAGAAACCGGCCGTGCCGACGCCAAGCGCCAGCAGGAGCCGCCGCGCCCGGCGGTTGGACATCAGCCGCGCAAAGGAATCGCCAAAGCGTTCGCGCTGGCGGTTGTGGGCGGTGCGGGCCGGATCGCGGACCTCCTGCTGCCACACCGCCACCACGTTGAGGACCACGGTGATGACCGCCGCGCCCTGGATCACCTGGATCAGCTTGAGCGGCGTGAAGTCCGTCAGCGCCTGGCCGAAGCCGAGCGCCGCCAACAGCATTCCCACCAGAAGCATGACGTAGAGGAGCGCGACGACGCGGGGGCGCGTCTCGTCGGTTGCAAGGTCGCTGGCGAGCGCCAGACCCGCGGTCTGCACGGTGTGGAGCCCGGCGCCGACCAGGAGGAAGCCGAGCGCAGCAGCGCTATAGCCGACCCAGAGCGGGGCATCGCTGTCGGTCAGCACCAGAAGCGCGAAGGGGAGAATGGCAAAGCCGCCGAACTGGAGGAGCGTGCCGAACCAGATGTAGGGCACCCGCTTCCAGCCGAGGAAAGAGCGGTGATTGTCCGACTTGTGGCCGATCAGTGCCCGAAGCGGGGCAAACAGCACCGGCAGCGCGACCATTCCGGCAACAACCCCGGCGCTCATGCCAAGCTCGACGATCATCACCCGGTTGAGCGTGCCGGTGAGGAGCACCAGCGCCATGCCCACCGTTACCTGAAACAGCGACAGGCGCAGAAGCCGGCCCAGCGGCAGGCTTTCCGACGCGGCGTCGGCAAACGGCAGCCAGCGCGGATCGATCGCCTCGAAGGGGATCCGCAGCCGGGGCAGGCCCGTACGCTTCTGGCCGGTCGTTCCGCTCACCGCTTCACCAGCTCCATCAGTTGCGATTTGTAAAAACCACGCGAGACGCGCAGCGTCCGGCCGGGCGTGAAATCCTTCAGGGCCGGCGTTGCCGCGATCGCCTTGAGGAGACGTGCAGGCGGCACCGGCGCGATGGCGGGCGCCCGGTCTCCCCGCGGAAACAGGCCGCCCACGGCGTGCATCGCCATCAGCATCGGCGTGCCCGGCGCAATGGTGAACACAATGGACCCTGTGACCCGCGGCGCCCAGGCCGACAGCGCCTCGATGATGTCGGGCAGCTCGTAGTGGATGAGGCTGTCCATCGCGACCACATGGGTGAACGGCCCGTCAGGTGCAGCGGACATGTCGCCGGCGCTGAAGGCGATTTCGCCGGGGCCGGCCGTGGCACCCGCAGGCACGGCCATTGCGGTGCGCTCGCGCGCGATCTCGATCATGGTCGGCGACACGTCGATGGCGGTGACGGCTGCGCCGCGCTCGGCGGCGGCAACCGCCAGCGCGCCGGTGCCGCAGCCGGCATCCAGCAACTGCGCGCCGGAAAGGTCGTCCCCGAGCGTTGCAAGGATGGCGGCGCGCATGTCGTCGCGGCCCGCGCGCACCGTGGCGCGGATCTTCGACACCTTCTCGTCCGAGGTGAGCGCGCGCCAGGCATCGGCCGCGGTGCGGTCGAAATAATGCTCCAGCGCGTCACGCTTCTGCGCGTAGCTCTTGCCCGGGTCGGGGAGGGTCATGGCGTTGTCCATGGCGATCAATCAAAGCCCAGAAAGTCGAAGATCTCGCGGTCCTTCATCGGCTTGGGATCGCACGGCTCGACGCCTGCCATCAGCCGCTCGGCCAGCTGAAGATATTCCTGCTGCACGGCGATGATCTCGGGGTCATCGCCCATCTCGAACAGGGTGGATTTCTTGAGGCGCGAGCGGCGGATGGCGTCCACGTCCCGGAAGTGGGCAAGGCGGTTGAGCCCGGCCACTGCATTGAAGCGGTCGATTTCGTCGGTGTCGGCGGAGCGGTTGGCGATCACGCCGCCAAAGCGCACGTCGTAATTCTTGGACTTGGCCTTGATGGCGGCCACGATGCGGTTCATCGCGAAGATGGAATCGAAATCGTTGGCGGTGACGACGAGCGCCCGGTCGGCATGCTGGAGCGGGGCTGCGAAGCCGCCGCACACCACATCGCCCAGAACGTCGAAGATGACGATGTCGGTGTCTTCCAGAAGGTGGTGCTCCTTCAGGAGCTTCACCGTCTGGCCGACGACGTAGCCGCCGCAGCCGGTGCCGGCGGGCGGGCCGCCAGCCTCGACACACATGACACCGTTATAACCCTCGTAGACGAAGTCCTCGGTGCGCAGCTCTTCGGAGTGGAAGTTCACGCTTTCGAGCACGTCGATGACGGTCGGGACGAGGCTCTTGGTGAGGGTGAAGGTGGAATCGTGCTTGGGGTCGCAGCCGATCTGGAGGACGCGCTTTCCGAGCTTTGAAAAGGCGACCGACAGGTTGGACGACGTGGTCGACTTGCCGATCCCGCCCTTGCCGTAGACGGCGAACACCTGGGCTGTGTCGATCTTGTCCGCCGGGTCGAGCATGACCTGGACGGAACCGTCGCCGTCACCATCGAGCGGGATTGGATTGCGGATTTGAATGTTCATGCAGCGACCCCTTCGAGGCGGTCTTCGATTTCATCGGCAGCCGCTTCGAGAGCGGCGAGGGTGGCTTCATCCGGCTGCCAGTATTTGCGCTCGGATGCTTCGAGGAGGCGTGTTGCGACCTTCTGGGCAGCGGCCGGATTGAGCTTGGTCAGCCGGTCGCGCATGTCCTCGTCGAGCATGTACGTCTCGGTGAGGCGCTCATAGACCCAGGGCTGGATGCCGCCAACGGTGGCGGACCACCCCATGGTGTTGGTGATGGATGCCTCGATCTGGCGCACGCCTTCGTAGCCGTGCTTCAGCATCCCCTCGGTCCACTTGGGGTTCAGCGCGCGGGTGCGGGTCTCCAGCGCGACCTGCTCGTCCAGCGTGCGCACCTTGGCGTCGCCGTGGGTCTGGTCGGAGATGTAGACCGGGACGGGGCTTCCCTTGGCGCGGGTGACGGCGCGGGAGATGCCCCCGAGGCTGTCGAAATAATGGTCGACGGTGGTGACGCCGAGTTCGACCGATTCAAGGTTCTGGTGCGCCGCCGACACGTTCTTGAGGACCGACTGCAGAAGCTCGGGGCGGGCGGAGGGCTTGCCCTTCACGCCGTAGGCAAAACCCTTGCGGCTGGTGAACATCTCGGCCAGCTCGTTCTCGTCTTCCCACTGGCTGGACGTGACCAGCTGGTTGACGTTGGCCCCATATGCCCCTTCGGCGTTGGAGAAGACGCGCAGTGCGGCAGTCTCCATGTCGCAGCCATGCTCGGCGGCGTAGGCGAGGGAGTGGCGGCGGATGGCGTTCTCTTCCAGCGGCTCGTCGGCGGTGGCGGCGAGCAGCGCGGCTTCGGCGAGGAGACGCATCTGGAGCGGCAGGAGATCGCGGAAGATGCCCGAGAGGGTGAGCATCACGTCGACACGCGGCCGGCCGAGGCGTTCAAGCGGGATCAGAGCTGCGCCGGCGATCCGGCCGTAGCTGTCGTAGCGCGGCTTGGCGCCCATCAGCGCGAGGGCCTGCGCAATCGGCGCACCCTCGGACTTGAGGTTGTCCGTGCCCCAGAGGACCAGCGCAATGGTTTCGGGCCAGTCGCCGGTCTCTTCATACTGGCGGTCGAGGATGCGGATTGCCTGCGCCGAACCGTCCGCGAGGGCGAAGGCGGAGGGAATGCGGAACGGGTCGAAGCCGTGGATGTTGCGGCCGGTGGGCAGCATTTCGGGCTTGCGGATGAGGTCGCCGGCGGGACCGGGCGCCACGAAGCGGCCGTCGAGCGCGGTGATGATGCCGGTCATCTCGGCCGGGTGGCGCAGCATCGCGTCCACCGCCACGAGCTGCTCCAGCACGGCCTCGCGGTCGACCGCGGGCTTGCCGTCTTCCTCAAGCATCGCGTCAGGGTAAGGCATCCCGGCGTGGGGGATTGCCTTGGGCCCGGCCGTGCGGGCCTGCACCGGGTTGACGTCCTCGGCGGCAATGGCCGTGGCTGCGGCAAGCCAGTCGCCGCCATGGTTGGCGTTTGCCATTGCGGCAAGGAGGCCCGCGCGTCCGGCCTCTGCCATCGGCGCGCCGATGACGTGGAGACCGTCGGGGATCAGCGCCGTCTCGTACTCGTGCAGGCGCGCAACGAGGCCGTTGATCTCGGCTTCCGGGTAGGCCCATGGCGGATCTGCCGGCGCAAGGTCGAGCGCTGCGGCCTGGGCCTGCAGGGTGTCGGCCAGCATGTCGGTGCGCTCGGCCGTGGGCAGGCGGCGCCAGTGGTCGAGCGAGGCCTTGAGGTCGGTGAGGCCGCGGTAAAGGCCGGCCTCGGTGATGGCAGGCGTCAGGTGGCTGACGAGCGTTGCCGCACCGCGGCGCTTGGCGAGCATCCCCTCGGACGGGTTGTTGGCTGCGTAGATGTTGATGTTGGGGAGCGAGCCGATCAGGCGGTCCGGCCAGCACTCGCCGGACAGGCCGACCTGTTTGCCGGGCATGAACTCCAGCGCACCGTGGGTGCCGAAGTGGAGGACGGCATCGAAATTTTCGCCAAGGTGCCGGTAGAAGGCGCTGAAGGCGTGGGTGGGCGCAAAGCCGCCTTCGAAGAGAAGGCGCATGGGGTCGCCCTCATAGCCGAACGCCGGCTGCACACCCACGAAGACGTTGCCGAACTGTGCGCCATAGACGTGGATGGTCGCCCCATCGGTCTGGTGCTTGCCGGGGGCGGGGCCCCAGACAGCTTCAATCTCGTCCAAATACGGCTCCGACGCGACATGGTCGTCGACCGCGATGCGGTGGCCGACATTGGCTTCGGCGCCGAACTTTGCGGCGTTGCCGTGGATCACCTTCTCGCGCAGCGCGTCGACCGATGCCGGCAGCTCCACGGTGTAGCCTTCGGCTGCCATTGCGTGGAGCGTGTTGAACAGGCTCTCGAACACCGAGAGGAAGGCGGCGGTGCCGGTCGCGCCGGCGTTCGGCGGGAAGTTGAAGAGGACCGCGGCGATCTTCCGGTCGGCCCGCTCGCTGCGGCCAAGGGCGATCATCCGCGAGACGCGGCCGGCAAGGCGGCTGGCCCGTTCGCGGTGGATGACCATCTCGTTGCAATCGGTGCAGCGGCCGCCGAACACCTGCGGGTTGGTGGCACCGTCAAGCTCCGGGATTGCGACCATCATGGTCGCCTCCACCGGGAGGTAGCCTTGCGCGTTGGCCGACCAGTCCTGGACCGACTGGAACTCCAGCGGCTGGCAGACCATGTAGGGCACGCCCATCTCGCCCAGAACTTCGGCGGCGGCTTCCGTGTCGTTGTAGGCGGGGCCGCCGACCAGCGAGAAGCCGGTAAGCGAGACGATGGCGTCCACCGTCGGCTTGCCATCCGCATCGCGGAAATAGGCGTCGATGGCGGGACGGTTGTCGAGCCCGGCGGCAAACGCCGGCACCACGGTGAGGCCTTGCGCCTCAAGCTCGGCGATCATCCCGTCATAGTGGCCGTGGTCGCCCGAAAGCACATAGGCGCGCATCAGAAGGAGGCCGACGGTGCCGCCTTTTGCCAGCTCGCGGGCTCTGGCCGGTATCGCGTAGGCGCCGGCCTTGCCGCCATTGTGGTCGGTGAGGCAGGTTTCGCCGCTGGCCGGCACTGCGGATTTGCGAGCGGGGGCGCGTGAAGCGGCCCGCACGGCCGCCACGTCGGCCGAAATCGTGCCTGCAACGCGCGGGTGGTAGAGGCCGACGTCCGGGTATTCGACGGGAGGCTTGGCGTCCAGCGCATCGCGCAGGCTGGCGCGCGGGCCAGCGGCGTAGCGGCTGATGAAGTGCGTCATCATGCCGGTGATGTTCTCTTCGGAACCCGCCAGCCAGTACTGCATGCCGATGAAGTAGGCGCGCACGTCCTGCGCGGTGCCGGGGATGAAACGCAGCATCCGCGGCAGGCGGCGCAGCATCTTCAGCTGCTTGGCGCCGGACGACTTGTTCGGCTTGTCCGAGCCGCGCAGCTTCTTCAGCATCCGGATGGCGGCCGACTGCTGGCCGCCCATCTCGAACTTGCCGATGCGGGTCTGGCGGATCACTTCGCCGGCGCACATGAACGAGATCACCGCATCGCAGTCAGCCCGGCGCGCCTCGATGGCGGGCAGGATTGCGCTGATGTGCTCGTCGAGGAACAGCATGGTCGCGATGATGATGTCGGCGTTCGCCACATCGCGCTTGGCAGCATCCAGAAGGCGCGGGTTGTCCTGCCAGGCGCCAGCGGCATGGAACGAGACTTCGAGGCCAGGGATCGATGCCCTCAGCCGCTCTTCTGCCCGCGAGACGGTGCGTGCAAGATGGTTGTCCAGCGTCACGATCGCGACGCGCACGGGTGTGGCGTTAGCGGCCGAAGTGAGCTTTAGCATCGTACAATGTCTCGACTGTTATTGCGGACAGGCCTTTTTCGGCCGCGAAGCGCTCGGTGTTCTGCCGCGCGCGACCGCGCACGAAGAACGGGATCTTCTTCAGTTCCTTTTCTGCCGACGTGTCCCAGGACGGGCCGACTGTGATGGCACTCTCCGACGACGCCAGCTGAGGTGCGGGCTGGGGATCCGGTCTCGGCTGCGGCGCGTGCGCGGCAAGATGGGAGGCTCCTGCCTCGTCGGAGAATTCGAAGTCCTCGCGAAACATCGTGAGGAGATGCTCTTCAAGGCCCATCGTGAGGGGATGGACGAGGGTGTCGAAAAGGACGTTGGCGCCCTCGAATCCCATCTGCGGCGAATGGCGGGCCGGGTAATCCTGGACATGGACGGGCGCCGAGATCACCGCGCAGGCAACGCCGAGGCGCTTGGCGATGTGGCGCTCCATCTGCGTGCCGAGCACCATTTCCGGCTCGGTGGCCTCAACGGCGCGTTCCACGTCGAGATAATCGTCGGTGATGACGGCTTCGACGCCCATCTCGGTGGCGAGCGCGCGTACCTCGCGGGCATATTCGCGGGAGTAGGTGCCAAGGCCGACCACCTTGAAGCCGAGCTCGTCGCGGCAGACCTTGGCGATCGCCATGGCGTGCGTGGCATCGCCGAAGACGAAGACGCGCTTGTCGGTGAGGTAGGTGGAATCCACCGAGCGGGACCACCACGGCATCCGGCTTTCGGCGTCTTCCAGCGCGGGGGCGGGGTCGACACCGGCCAGCTCGGCAATTTCGTTGATGAAGGCGCGGGTGGCGCCGACGCCGATGGGCACGTTTTTCGTGCGCGGCTGGGCGAAGGTCTTCTCCAGCCAGCGGGCAGTGGTTTCTGCCGTTTCGGGGTACATCACCACGTTGAAGCCGGCAGCGGGCAAGCGCTGGAGATCCGACGGGCGGGCCGTCAGCGGCGCAACCACGTTCACCTTGATGCCGAGCATGGCGAGAATGCCGCGGATTTCCTTCAGGTCGTCGCGGTGGCGGAAGCCGAGCGCGGTCGGACCGAGGATGTTGCAGGTCGCCTGTTCGCGGCCTTCCGCGGTTGCCGGATCGCACAGGGTGCGGGCAAGGCGGTAGAGCGTCTCGGACGCGCCGAAATTCTCTTTCTTCTGGTAGCTCGGCAGCTCCAGCGCGATCACCGGGCAGGGGAGAGCCAGCGCCTTGGCAAGACCGCCGGGGTCGTCCTGGATCAGCTCGGCGGTGCAGGACGCGCCGACAATCATCGCCTGCGGGCGGAACCGCTCGTAGGCATCGCGCGCAGCATCCTTGAAGAGCTGTGCGGTGTCGGAACCGAGGTCGCGCGCCTGGAAGGTGGTGTACGTCACCGGCGGGCGGTGGTCCCGCCGCTCGATCATGGTGAAGAGAAGGTCGGCGTAGGTGTCGCCCTGCGGTGCATGGAGGACGTAGTGGAGGTCCTTCATGCCGGTTGCGACGCGCATGGCGCCGACGTGGGGCGGTCCTTCATAGGTCCAGAGGTGAAGTTTCATACGGCCAGCCTCTCGGCGCGGCGCAGCGGGCGCGCGAAAAGTTCGGCAAGGTCGCCGGCCTGCTCGAAGCCGTGGATCGGCGAGAACACCAGCTCGATCGCCCACTTGGTGGTGAGGCCCTCGGCCTCCAGCGGGTTGGCAAGGCCAAGGCCGCAGACCGTGAGGTCGGGCCGCTCGGCGCGGATGCGGTCGAGCTGCTTGTCCACGTCCTGGCCTTCGCTGAGGCGGGCGGAGGCGGGCAGGCGATCAAGCTCGGCGGCGAGGTGCTTCTGGTTGATGTAGGGCGATCCCACTTCGATGGGCTCCATGCCGCATTCTTCGGACAGGAAGCGGGCGAGCGCCGGCTCCAGCTGCGAATCGGGCAGGAACGAGATGGTGCGGCCGGCGAGGAATGCGCGCTGACGGGCGACCGCTTCGCGTGCCCGCCGCTCCGGCGCCGCAATCACCGCCTCGAACCGCGCCTTGTCCACGCCGAACGCCTCGGCTGCGGTGCGCAGGAACTCGCGCGTGCCGACGGCGCCGAACGGGAACAGGCACGGCAGGTGCGTGGCCCCGCGTGATTCCAGCGCTTGCGCCGTGGCGGTGAGGAAGGGCTGCAGAAGCAGGAACTGCGTGTTGGCGCCGACCTCGGGCAGCGCGCCTGAGCGGCGCGGCGGCAGGACGGTGACGTTCTCGATCCCCATGTCGGCAAGGAGGCCGGTGAGCTGGTCTTCCACGATGTCCGGCAGCGCGCCGACCAGCATCAGGTTCTTCGCATCCGTCGCGGGCAGGGTCGGCACCATGGCGGCAAGGCAGGCGTCCTCGCCTTCGGTGAACGTGGTCTCGATGCCGGAGCCCGAATAAGAGAGGACGCGGGTCTCGGGGAAATGGGTGACGTTGAGGCGTTCGGCAGCCTTCGCAAGGTCGAGCTTGATGACCTCGGACGGGCAGGAGCCGACGAGGAAGAGGAGCTTGATGTCGCTGCGGCGGGCGAGAAGCTCGGCGACGACGCGGTCGAGTTCGTCGTTGGCGTCGGCAAGGCCGGCAAGGTCGCGCTCGTCGATGATGGCGGTGCCGAAGCGGGGCTCGGCGAAGATCATCACGCCGGCGGCGGACTGCAGGAGGTGGGCGCAGGTGCGGCTGCCCACAACAAGGAAGAACGCGTCCTGGATCTTGCGGTGCATCCAGATGATGCCGGTGAGGCCGCAGAACACCTCGCGCTGGCCCCGCTCGCGCAGGATCGGCCGGTCGCAGCCACTGTCCGGGGTGGGGGTACGGGTCGGTGCATTCATGCTGCGCGCACCTTGCCGAGCGCGGCAGTGCGCGCTGTCTCGGGTGCCGTGCGCCGTGCAAGCGCCAGCTTCCACAAAAACTGGCCGGCGTTGATGAGGTACGCCGCGTAGGCGGCAAGCGCGACGGTGAGCTGCGTCGCGGGCGTGCCGATGCCGGCAAACAGCATGGCGCAGTAAGCAAGATGCAGCGCGATCACGCCAAAGGAGAACACGTCCTCCCAGAAGAAGGACGGGGCGAACAGGTACTGGCCGAAGACGACTTTCTCCCAGATCGCACCGGTGACCATGATGGTGAGGAGCACACCCGTCTTGATGAGGACGGAGACTGCGGCGGCGCCGTGCATCGTGCCCGTGGCGAGCGAATACAAGACAAGAGCGAGGCTGACGAGGAAGACGAGAAACTGCAACGGCGCGAGCAGCGCCTGCACGGTGGTCCACCGGGTGGCATCGCGGCGGGCACGCTCTTCCGGCGTATAGATTGCCCTGATCTTGGCCGGACCCTTGCCCATCCGGCGGTCTGCGGATGAGGCGGCTTCGCTGCCCAGGTCCGCATTTTTGCGGTTTGCCATCGTCCCCCCAGAGGCGCCCATGGCCGGGTCGCAGAGACTGTTTCGTGTACCTATTAACGTATGATGGTTGGCCGATAACTGTCAACTGGAGTTGACGTCCACGGCCTGTGACACCGTGCCATCAGCGTACACCGAGAATAATGTGTCTATAAATATTGACACTGTGAATTTGTATGGGCAATCTGCCGCTCGATGGGCACGCGGCCTCACTTGCCGTGCCGCCCGAAAATTTTGTTTCCCGTCAAACTGCCGACCGCAATTTGTTGGACCGACGGTGTGAAGCCTCTAGGCTGCGGAATGAAGCGAGCGCGCAAGGGATGCTCGTAAGGAGGGCTCATGCCGCTCGACTTTTCCGGCGAAACGACTGCAGGCACGGACGGAGCAGCCCCGTCCGAAGCTTGGCGCGGCGAGTTTGCGCGCACGATCGAGAACCACATCGTTCCACAGCTTCTGACGCTGTCCGGCAATGCCGCTGCTGCAGTACCGCGACCCACTGCCGACGTGGTTGCCGCTGTGGCCGATGCCGCGGTGGACAGCGACCGCGAGACAATCAACAGCTGGGTCATCGACTATATCGATTCGGGCGGTTCCTACGCCGATGCGCTGCTCCACCTGATTGCGCCGGCGGCACGAAAGCTCGGAGAAGACTGGAACGTCGACAAGCGCGACATTCTGGATGTGAGTGCAGGGATGTTGTGTCTGCACGCCGTGGTGTCGGCGATCTCGGCGCGGTTCTTTACCATCGCCATGCCGGACCGGCGGATTCTGCTGGGGCCGACGCCGGGGGAAACCCATGTTTTCGGCCTCGCCATCGTGGAGCATCTGTTCCGGATGGCGCAGTGGGAAGTGGACTACCGGCCCACTGCGGACGGCGAAAATCTGATCAAGGCCGTCAAAGGGCAGTGGTTCGGCCTGATCGGGCTTTCCCTTTCGGGAGATACGTTGGTAGAGGAGGCCGCGCGGGTCGTGCGTGCAGTGCGGGATCGCTCGTTGAATCGAAACCTGAAAGTCCTGGTCGGGGGCCCTGCATTCTTGCGACGGCGGGAATTGTCCACATATATAGGCGCAGACGCAGTCGCCATCGATGGCCCGGACGCAGTGAAGATCGCGAACAGGTGGATTGCGGATGGTGTTGTCGGGCGGGCCACATGAGCCCCGTGCTGTCGTCTGGCCCGCGTCTTTTTCATCAGACGCTTTGTAAGGAGAACTGAGGCGGATGGACGCGCAACGCGGCGGAAGTCCCATCTTCTCGGCCAATATTGGTGCATTCGAGGCAATTTCCGCGAGTGGAATAGCATCGCTTGTCACGGCCGCCTCCGACCTGGCCCTTGTGCTTGATAGCCAGGGAACGGTGGTTGACGTCTCGATTGGCGACCCGGACATGCCGCGCGCCATGTTCGAGCACTGGCCCGGAAGCCGGTTCAAGGACCTGGTGACGGTGGAAACTCGCGAAAAGGTTGAGCGTCTGCTGGCGTCTCTGCACGACACCCAGTCGCTCAAGGTCCATGTGAACCACCCGCGCCAGGGACAGATCGACCTGCCGATCCTCTATACGGTTCACGGGCTCGAAAACGGTTTTATTCTTGCAATCGGGCGGGACATGTCGCCGGTTGCATCTGCGAACAGGCGCCTTGTTGCAGCGCAGCGCAGTGCCGAAGTCGAGTACACCAAGCTGCGCGAAGCCGAATCGCGCTTTCGCGAATTTTTCCACCTCGCGCAGGAGCCGGCGCTCTTCATCGACGAGGACGACCGGATCAGCTCCGCCAATCACGCGGCCAGCGCAGCCTATTCGCGTCTGCCGCGCCTTGTGGGGCGCCGCGTGGTCGAGGTCGCCCGCGGCGCCGACCGCAACACGCTGGCCGCCGAGCTTCACGAAGTTCGCCGCACGCAGACGCCGCGCTCGGTGTCGCTCGGGATCGGGCGGATCATCCTGGCACCCGTGCGCTCCAACCCCGGTGCAATCGTCTGGCGCTCGCGCGACCCGGCGGACCGCGTGGACGAAGCCCAGGATCAGCTGGTTCGCCTGATCCACACGATGCCGGACGGTTTTGTCACCACCGACAAGCATTTCTCGATTGTCGCCGCCAACGAGGCGTTCGCGGTGATGACCGAGGCCGGCAGCGTGCGCAATCTCATCGGCACCCCGCTCGACCGCTGGCTGGGACGGCCTGGGGTCGACCTTTCGGTGATTCGCGCTGCGCTGAATGATGCCGGAACGCTGCGGGCCTTCGCCACGGTGGTGAAAGGGGACATGGGCCAGCTGCAGGATGTGGAAGTTTCCGCAACCCGCATAGAGGACACCAAGGGCGAGTTCATCGGCCTTTCGATCCGCCAGGCCGCGCTGCCCGACCCGCTGCTGCCCGCTCGCTCGGCCCAGCAGCTGACCGAACTCGTTGGCAGGGTGCCCATCAAGTCAATCGTGCGCGAGACCACGGACCGGATCGAGCAGATGTGCATCGAGGCCGCGCTGGAGCTTTCAGGCGACAACCGCGCCTCCGCGGCCGAGCTTCTCGGCCTCAGCCGCCAGAGCCTTTATGTGAAGATGCGCCGCTTCGGCATTGTCGATGCGGACAGCGGAACGGCCTGACACCCGCCCGTCGCCTGCCGTCCATCGTTCTCCGTCATCAGCTCCCGGGCGCGACGCGCCACCATGTCCGCACCCTGATGCCGACAGCGAACCTTCTTCATCATCCCGCCAGCAAGAGCCGCGCGTAAGAGCGGACGCAGGCCTTGGCCTGCGCCCTTCACATGTTAGTGGCTGAAATCAGGCTTTCGCGGCGCCGTCGCCGTCCTTGACCGGCTTCACGATCCTGAGCAGATGCGCCGTGTCCTTGAGGAAGATCTTAAGGTGAGCGCCGGGTTTGCGCCTTACGAGGCGTTTGTTCATGTATGCCTCGAAGGTCAGCTGCTGCACGTCCGGGTCGGCACACATGGTCACGAAGCGTTCGCGCCGCTTGTCGTTGGCGTACCAGAACCACTGCATGATGCCGAGCACCATGAAGACGCGCCCGTGCGCCTTCATGAAACGCTTGCGGATGTTGGCCAGCGCGCGGGGCTGGCCGGCGAGGGCGCGCAGACCTTCTTCGGCCGCCATTTCGCCGCTCGCCATCGCATAGTAGATGCCTTCTCCGGAGGCGGGGGCCACAACGCCGGCGGCATCGCCAATCACCACCACGTCGCGTCCATTGTCCCACTTCTTCAGCGGTTTCAGCGGAATGGGTGCGCCTTCGGTGCGGGTGGTGACGGCGGTGTCGAGCCCGGTGGCAACGCGAAGGTCGCGCACCGCGCCGCGCAGCGAAAACCCCTTGTGCGCAGAGCCGACGCCGATGCTGGCGGTCTTTCCGTGTGGGAACACCCAGGCGTAAAAGTCGGGTGAGAGCTTGCCCTGATAGTAGACCTCGCAGCGCTTGGCATCGAAGGCGGGGCCATCGGCGGGCGATTCGATGATCTCATGGTACGCAAACACCGACTTGGTCATCGAGCCGTTGAGCGCCTGCTTGGCGACCGCCGAACGGGCGCCGTCCGCGCCGATCACAAGGCGGGTCTTGATGGCGACTTCAGTGCCGTCGGCATCGCGGTAGCGCACCAGAGGCTGGCCGTCGCTGCGGTCGATGGCGAGGTAGGTGCCCTTGACGCGGCGGGCGCCGGCTTCGGCGGCACGGTTGCGCAGAAACTCGTCGAACACGTCACGGTCGACCATGCCCACATAGCCGTTCTCGATGGGCATATCGACGGCGCGATCGGAGGGGGAGATCATCCGCGCGCTGTCCACCTTGGCGCAGATCAGCGCGTCGGGAATTGCATAGTCGCGGATGGCGCGGGGCGGGATCGCGCCGCCGCACGGCTTGATCCGCCCGGCCTTGTCGAGGAGCACCACGGAGGCGCCCGAACGGGCCAGATGCTCGGCTGCGGTAGCCCCGGCAGGGCCGCCACCGACAACGATCACATCACAGGTCTCCATGGTGCTCTCCATTTGTTTTCAGGCGGTTCTTGGTGTCCGCGTTTCAATTGGGGTGGCCGGGGCGGCGGCCCCGCGCGAGATCCTGAGCGCAAGGAGAGCGGCGGCAACGAACAGCACCCCTTCCACGGAAAAGACGACGGCAAATCCCGGCATCGCCCCGGCAGCCGCGCTCGCGACATCGAGCAGCGCGGCGCCCAGAAACAGGCCGACGCCGAAGCCGGTGGCCTGCGCCAGACCGAACGCGCCAAGGCGGGTGCCCTCGCGGTGCTCCTTGCCCATCCCGGACAGGCCGAACATGGAGGCGACGGCACCGCCGGCAAACATGCCATTGGCAAAGCCGAACAGAGCCACGTTGAAGACGATGGGCCAGCCCTCCGGGTTGAGAGCGCCCAGCGCCAGACCGCCGAGGCCGGCACCCGAGAGCAGACACCCGCCAACCGTCATCCCCACAAGCGCGCGCGGCGCACCGAGGAGAAAGCGGCCGAGGACGGCGGACACAATCAGGCCGAGCGCGATGGCGCCGCGGTGATAGCCCGAAATGGTGGTGGATTCGCCAGCGTCGTAGCCGAATGCGGTGCCGAGATAGGTCTCCAGCACCAGCTCCTGCATGTTGTAGGCAACCATCGAAACGAAAATGAAGATGGTGAAGGTGCGCGTCGCCGGCTCATGCCAGATGGTGCGCACGGCGCCCACCACATGGGCAACGCCGAAGGGCTCGCGCGTGGTCTTCTGTGCGGTCTTGCGCCGCTCCAGCCCGATCAGCATCAGGAGGCCGCCGCCAAAGGCAATGGCCACCACCCATACGCTGACAATCACAAGCTGCTCGAACGAGAACGGTGTCATCGCCTTGCCGCCGATGGTGGCCGCAAGCGCAATTCCGAAGATCATCAGGAGCCAGATGATGGTGGCGGCTGGCGCGCGGCGGCGCGGATCGATGCTTGTGGCGACCAGGGCGAGGATTGAGGTGCCGCTGGCGGCAACGCCGAACCCGACACCGGTGTATGCGGCAAGGCCCGCGGCAAATCCCAAAAGCCGGTTGTCCGCCATGATGGTGATCGACCAGGAGGCCGCAACGCTGGAAAGGCCGAGGACGAGGAGGCCGAGTACGATGAACGGCGTGCGCAGGCCCAAAGCATCGGATGCGTAGCCGACCACCACGCGGCTGACCTGGCTGGCATAATACCAGCCGACGAGAATGCCGGCGCTGAGGGCGAGAAGGCCGAGTTCGTTCTGCATCACGCGCGGCAGAGTCGTGATCGGAATCACCGTCATTGCGCCCATGGACGCCTGAACGAGCCCCATGCGCGCGATATTGAGCCAGGCGAGGAGGGCGCTCATACAGAAAAATCGCTGACATGGAATGGACGGGAGGGAATGTCAGGCGAGGCTGACGCAACAGTGCGCTGGCACCAGATTACGTGCGAACGAAATTCCAATCCTGCAGCGCGCTGCGGCAGAGGGATGGTGGGTATGGTCACGCGCAAAGGCGTCAACTCCAGCTGACACTTTGCACAATAGCGGCAGCATGCGGGCCGGTCCATGCTCAATCTGCGCCTTCGACCGCGACAATCGGCTGCGTGAATTTTCCTCTTTAGAAGAATTTTAGTTTTGAACCAAAGCCCGTCTGGAGTTATTCTAATTTGGAGGGCAACGCGAGTCGCCCGTAATAGACGAGGAACTACCATGCCTAGGACGATCATTCGCGGCCTTTCCCGGCGCCAGTTCATGGGCGCAACGCTCGGCGTTGCCGCTGCTGCGATGGCGACGACGAAGGTCAATGCGCAAGCTCTCGAGAAGTCCGCAGTGCAGTACCAGGAAGAGCCCAAGGGCGAGCAGAACTGCGCAAACTGCGCCTTCTTCGTGCCGGGTGCAGACGCCGCAGCAATGGGCTCCTGCCAGATGGTCCAGGGTGAGATCCATCCGGACGGCTGGTGCGCCATCTGGGCCCCCAAAGCCTGAGCCACTCGGCCCCACAAGCTGACGGCCACAATTTCTGAAGCGGCGTGGGTCCTGGACCCGCGCCGCTTTTTCGTGGGCGGCGCCGTCAGTCCTTGCCGCTGTCCTCGACCATTTCGATGGCATCGCCTTGCCAGCCATCGGCATCGCGCCGGGGCGACACGAGCGGTTGCTCCGCCTCGCCGGGGTCGGGCCGGTTCACCGGCTTGGCGTTGATCATGTGAATGTCGCGCTGCGGATACGGGATCGACAGGCCGGCTGCGGCAAAGCGGTTGCGGATTGCGGTCAGCACGTCACCGCGCACACTGAACAGCGAATATTCGCCCCTGAGGTCGCCGTAGTAGCAGACCCGAAGGTTGACGCTGTTGTCGCCGAACTCGTCCACCGTCACCAGGGGGGCGGGGGAGGGCACGATGCCAGGATGCTCATCGAGGATCTTGGTGATGAGCGCCACGGCCTCTTCGGGCGCGTCATCGTAGGAAATCCCCACCGTCAGAAGCACGCGCATCAAGGAGTTGGACCGCGTCCAGTTGGTGAACGTGTCCGACACCAGTGCGGAGTTTGGCACGATCAGCTCGAATTCGTCGAACGTTTTCATCCGCATCGACCGGATGCCGATCTGGCTGACCGTGCCCGACGTGGTGCCCACCGTCACGATATCGCCAATCCGCAGCGGCCGCTCCACCAGGAGGAGAAGGCCCGAGATGAAGTTGTTGACCACGTTCTGCAGGCCGAAGCCGATACCGACGCCAAGCGAGGCGGCAAACACCGTGAGGGTGGTGACGTCGAAGCCGATGGCGGAGAGCGTGAGAAGCACGCCGATGACGATGACGACATATTGCGCAAACACCGACAGGCTCTGGCGGATGCCGATGTCCTTGAGGTTGCCAAGGAAGACCGAGTAGGCAATTCGCCGGCTCCACGCGCCGGCCCAGAAGACGAAGGCAAGAGCAAGCGCCAGAAGCACCAGACTTCCGAGCGTATACGGCGTGGTGCTGATGCTGAAGATCTGGTAGCGCCAGGCCGCAAGACCCTCCTTGATGAAAATCGTCTCCGTCGTCCACTCGAACATGTTGACGGCAACGACGACGGTGAAGGCGGCCAGCACGACCGACCCCAGAACCTTCGCCGGTCCAAGGAAATTCTGGCGGACGAAGTAGGCGCGCGCCGGATCCCTCTCGCGGATCCGCAGCGCCATGCCATCCAGAAGATCGTAAAAGATGCCCAGGAACAGGGCGAAGCCGGCGCCGATTGCGATTGCCGTCGCCAGATCTTCCAGCATGATGGCCGCAAGCTGCGTGTACCCGGCAAGGCCGGCGACGCCGGTGGCAATGAGTGCCGAGGGTGGCACCAGCGCCATGAGGCTCGCAATGATGCTGCGCACGCGCGACCGTCCGCTATCCTTGCCTGACTGGGCAAAGAAGATGACGAACAGCAGCATGGGCATGCCTGCCAGCACGAACACCGAATAGGCGAGCCGGTTGATCGCAAGTTGCGTGGAGGGGAGCAGCGGCACCTCTTCAAGCAGGATGTACGCAACGACCACCACTGTCGTCAGCACCATGGCAACGGCGGTGGCCCGGCGGATCAGCTTGCCGATGCCGCCCGCGCCCGTGCCGCGCCGGTTGACGATCACCGCAGTGAGGTCCTGCAGCGATGCGGCCGCCGGCGGGATCAGCAGCAGCGTCGTGATGGTGGACGCTGTTTCCGACGAGATGGCGAACAGCTTGGTAAACGTGAACCAGAGAACCGCGGGGACGAGCCAGAAGAGGTTGCGCCGCAGGACCTCCAGCGGAATTTCCGTCGCGCTCGTGGCGTCGGCGCTGATGAAGCGCTTGAGCAGGCGCTGGCGCAGCCAGATGATGGTGCCCAGCAGCGCCAGGGTTGCCAGAAAGAAAATGCCTATGCTGCGCGGCAAGGCAACGGTAACCGCGGTCCGGACTTCGGCAAGGCGGGCCCGGTAGATGGCGGCAAACTCGCCGGGAAGCTCGAGCACTTCGGCCATGATCCGGTCGCGGCCCTGCCGGTCCGTGCGCGCGGAGCGCCGCTGGAACAGGGTTTCACGGTCGCGCACCGAGCGCTCGCGCGCCAGACGCTCCACCAGCGTCCCGATTTCCTCGCGGATCGTCTTGATCTCGCCGTCCTGTTCGTTCAGCAGCGCGCGCAGGCGTTTGATCCGCTCGCTCAGCTCCTTGATCTGATCGTCTGGCGTGTCCTGAAGGATCTGGCTGAGATCGCGCAGCGCCTCGCGGATCGTCTCGTTCACGACAATGCGGCGGGCAAGGTCGCCGGACGTGACGCCTAAAAGGTCAATGGATTCCGAAAACAGGCGCACCGGGATCGCCTGCTCCTGGATAAGCGGCGTGATGCCGCGCACCTGCGCCCGGGCGGTCACGATGGAAATGTCGGTCTGCCGCGCGTTGGAACGCAGGATCACTTCGTCCGCGCGCACCCGCTCGGCATTGCGCTCGGCAACGGCGTTGGGTGAGGCATCGAGAATATTGTCCGCGTCGGCGTCGAGGGTCATCGCGCGCTGGCTCAGCTCCGCAACCAGCTCACGCAGCTTGCTGAGCAGAGCGGCATCGCTGGAGGTGGCCCCGGAAATCAGCACATCCAGCCGCGCGGCGCGCTGGGCAATCAAAAGCTGCTCGTTGTGCCAGTTTACCGAGTCGAGCGTCGCCGCCCGCAGGGCCTGAAGTTGGCTGAGGGCGGCTTCGGACGCCTTGCGCTGGCGCTGGGTGATCTCCAGCGCTTCCGCGTCCACCACATATTGCAGCGTTTCGCTGGGATTCCCCAGAACCACGCTCTGCCGGACGATGGATCCGCTGATTGCAGCAATCTTGCTGTTCAGCGTCTCGATGCGGTGGTCGATGTTGAGGATCCGGGTGCGGGCAATGTCCACCTCGAACTGCGCCTGACGGAGATCCTCGATGGTGGAGATGGGGCCATCGTTGCTGAGGGTGCCGAGCCGATCGGCAATCCGCCGGTTCTCCGCCACCTGCCGCTGCACCGCGTCCTTCAGGCTGGCGACCGACTGCTCGGACGCCTGGACACCGGCCTCCAGCGCTTCCAGATCGGGGGTCTGCGCGTGCGCAGGCGCCAGCGCGCCGGTCGCCAGCACCGCCATCGTGAGCGCCACGGCGCGAGCGAATTTCAACAAAGAGAGTGGCCTGCAAGACTGCATCAAAGGGACTTCCGACGTTGCCGGTACGGCTTACGAGGCGAGGTGTGGCGCGTCGGCCAGACCCTTGTGGCACATTCCGCGGCGCGGGTTTAGAACGGCGCGCCGCTTCATACAATACGGGGACCGCCGGTGCCCGGACTGGGGCTCATATGCCCAGCAAAGGGGTTGACTGATGCGTATCCTGATGGTTCTGGCGCTTTTGTGCGCGACGACTGCAGGCGGTAAGGCGGCGTCCCTCACGCTGTCGTGCCTCGATGTGGGACGTTCCCTAGCCGCTTGCCAGAGTGCCGCGGCCGACTTTGCAAAATTGACCGGTCACACCGTCCGCGTGGTGAAGGCGGATGCTGTCGGCCGGTCCGCGCTGGAGCGCTACCAGGCGCTGTTTTCGGTGGAGAGCCCGCGCATTGATGTGCTGCAATATCCCGATGGCTGGGGGCCGACGCTCTCTGGCGACCTTGTGGAGCTGACCCCGCTCACCGACGCGGCAGCCTATATCGGCGGATCGTCCGCGGCGTTTCGCGGACGGCGGATCGGCTGGCCGCAGCATTTGGGCATTGTGGTGCTTCTGGTGCGCAGCGAAGTGGTGGGCGAAAACGTGAACGTGTGGTCGAGGCTGCGCGAACAATTGCTTGTGGCGCCGACCGACGGCGCTTCCGGCCTCTCGCTGGGGGCAGCCGATCCCACATTGTTTGCGTTCTTTCTGGACTGGATCTACGGCCTTGGCGCCAATGACCTAGGCGACCGGGCAACCGTGGAAAATGCACTCGCCGTGCTGTCCGAGCTGGTTGGGACCGTGGCCCGCCCCGGGGCTGCCGGTGCGAGCGCCGCGGATGGAACGGCGCAGTTCGTGGACGGTCAATCCGCCGCACTCCTGACCGGCTCCGCCCGCGCCAACAGGGTCGAGGACACGGAGAGCGCGGTCAATATTGCCGCCAGGGCGCTGCCGCGGCCAGAAGCGGCCGAGGCGCCGGTGCTTGCGACTGTCTGGTATGCCGGCGTTTCGCGATATTCGGCGGCGCCGGATGCGGCAGAAGCGCTCGCGGCCTATCTCGCTTCACCGCAGACGCAGGCAATGGCCGCCAAGAATTTCGGCCTTGCGCCCACCTATCGCGCGCTCTACCGCGATCCGGCGGTGCGTGACGCCGGGCCGATCCTTGCGCAGATTGCAGACGTTGCCGCCAACATCCGCACCTTGCCGGTGAACGTCTACGGCCTCAATTTTCTGGATCTTGCCGACAGTGTGGCGGAAACCGTGCGCGGCCTTTTGCGCGGCGAAGTGGATGCAGCCTCGGCGAGCGCCTCCATTGCCCGTGCCGCGCGCCGTGCTCAACGTCTGACAGAGTGAGAGTTGCCATGACCCCGTTTCGTGTTTGTCTCGCCGCCACCCTTCTGACGCTGCTGCCCGCCGGCATGGCGGCGGCGCAGTCGCCGGAGACGCCCGGCGCCGCGTCCGGCTCCATGCCGCTCCGCCCGGCTGCGTCTGCGCCCGCCACCGCGCCAACGGCAGAGCAGGGTGCGGCGCAGGCGCCCGCCCCGGAGGCTGCCGGACAGGCCGAAGCACCGCAGGTGTCGTCAGGCCCCATGCAGCTCCGGCCGAACGTAGAGGCCGATGCGGCAGTGCCACCGGCATCCGAGGACGCCGCCGCCGCCAAGCGTTTGCCAGCCGCGCCGTCCGAGCCGCCCGCCACGACCGCAGCGCCCGCCGTCCCGCCTGCAACGGCAGACGCTGCGGCGCCCGAGGTTGCGCCGGTCAACGCTGCGCCGGCGGGAGAGGCGGCACCGCCGCGCGAGCGGCGTTCGCTCCTGGTGGGCATCAGCGACAATGCGCCGCCCTTCAGCACCACCAGCCGCTTTGGCGTGCGCGGCGGGTTCGACGTGGAGGTCACCCTTGCGATCTGCCTTCGTCTGGAAGCCGATTGCCGGCTCGTCCCCTTGGTGCCCAGTGAAATGTCCGCAGCGCTCAAGGACCGGCGGGTGGACCTCATTATCGCGTCCAGCGGAGGGATGGACCGTGTTGCGGACGTTGCTGCCTTTTCAGTGCCGTATGTGAGCCTCGTCGCGCTTTATGTGGTTCCGCGCGAAACGACCAAGGACCTCGAAACCGAAGAAAGCACCAGATACGCTGCCGTGACGGACACGATCTACGCGCAGTATCTGACAGAGATCCACAAGCGCCCCGGCGCCGTGCGCCTTTATGATCAGGCCTCCGAAATGTGGATCGACCTTGCGCTCGGCCGCATCGATGCCGCGCTGGCAACTGCGGTCACCGCCCGGAAGGATTTTCTGAGCACCCCCATGGGGGAGCAGTTCCGCCTGTCCACCGTCCCGGTGAAGGACCCGTCTGTCGGAGCGCGGGAGGCCGCGTTCGCAGTGCGCCGGAACGACACCACGCTCAAGAACGATCTCGACGTGGCGCTCAAGGACTACCTCGCCTCCACCGAGTACAAGGAAACGCTGTTGCGCCATCTGGGTGGGGGCCTCGCCAATCCGCCGCAGCCCGCTCCCGCTGCGACCGGGGGTTGACAGCCGCCGGAACGATTTTGCGAGGTGCATCATTGGTGATTGGTTCCAGCGGAACGTAACAGGGCCGCTGCGCAAATCGTTCAGCGAAAGAAAGCCTTAGCGATGGCCAGGCAGTCAAGATCATCCAGCATCAAGGATGCGGACACCTACGAGGCGCTCCGCGAGGAAGGCGCCTCCAAGGAAAAGGCCGCGCGGATTGCCAACAGTCGCGCCAGAGGCGACGAGCCGTCTAAGAAAGGCGGCAAAGCCGACCCCTACGAGGCGTGGACGCGGGATGCGCTGTATCAGCGGGCAAAGGAAATCGGCATCGACGGTCGCTCGAAGATGAACAAGGCGGACCTCATCGATGCACTGCGCAACCACTAGCGGGCGGCGCGATCCGCTGTTCGGGACCGCCGGCTGGCTGTCACCCGGTCCGCGGCTCGTGTAGAGACAGCCGGTGAGTGAATTTGACCCCCAGTATGGCACGCCCGTGCCCCTGCGCCCCGGCCTTCAGCGGCTGACAGCGCCCAACCCAAGCCCCTTCACCGGTGCCGGCACCAACAGCTACATCATCGGCACCGACTGTCTGATGGTGGTGGACCCCGGCCCGGACAGCGCGGAGCATGTGGCCGCCATCGTGCGTGCCGTGGCCGGCCGGCCGGTCAGTCATATTCTCATCACCCACGCCCACCGCGACCATGTGGATGCCCTGCCGGCACTGCGCGCCCGGATCGATGCGCCAACCGTCGCCGAAGGCCCGCACCGCGCCTCCCGCGGGCTTCATCCCGGCGAGGCCAACCCGTTTCTCGGCTCGGCCGACATGGCGTTCGTACCCGACATCATAGTGGCGGACGGCGATGTGCTGGACAATGGCGAGAGCACGGTGACGGCGCTCGGAACGCCCGGCCACACCGCGAACCACCTTGCATTCGGCTACGAGGACGTGTGCCTCACCGGAGACCATGTGATGGGCTGGTCCACCACGGTGATTGCCCCGCCCGACGGGTCGATGAAGGCATACATGCGTTCTCTGGACCGGCTGCTGGAGATCCCGCACACCCGGTTTTATCCCGGCCATGGCGATAGCATCCTGGAGCCGCGCAAATCGGTCACGGCCATGCGCAGCCATCGGCTGATGCGCGAACGGGCGATTCTGGAGCGGCTGCACGGCCCTGACCGGACGGTGGCGGCGCTGGTAGCGTCGCTTTATACGGGGATCAATCCGAAGCTGAAGGTGGCGGCCGGTCTTTCGGTGCTCGCCCACCTTGAAAAGCTTGCCGAAGAGGGGCGGGTGCGCGCCGACGGTTTCGGCGTTACGGCCACATGGGAGCCGGGCTGAGCGCCCGGCCCGTTGTCAGCGCTGGATCAGCGTGCCGGCGCCGCCGTCGGTGAACAGCTCCAGCAGGACCGCATGGGGCGTCTTGCCGTTGAGGATGACGACGCCTTCCACACCGCGCTCCAGCGCCGCAATGCAGGTCTCGACCTTGGGGACCATGCCGCCTGAAATGACGCCGGATGCCATCATCCGCCGCGCCTCGGCAACGGTGAGTTCCTTGATGAGCGTGCCATCCTGGTCGAGCACCCCGTCCACGTCGGTCAGGAAGAGGAGGCGCGTTGCGCCCAGCGCGCCGGCAATGGCGCCGGCGAAGGTGTCGGCGTTGATGTTGTAGGTCTCGCCGTCGGCGCCGGAAGCGACCGGGGCAATCACCGGGATGATTTCCTGGCGCGCCAGAACGTCCAGCACATCGCGACGCACCTCGACCGGCTCGCCGACGAAGCCGAGGTCGACGACCTTCTCGATGTTGGAATCCGGATCGCGCGTGGTGCGCTTCAGCGGTTCGGCGAGGACCATCCGCCCGTCCTTGCCGCAAAGACCCACAGCCCGCCCGCCGGCGCGGTTGATGGTCGACACGATCTCCTTGTTGATGGAGCCGGCCAGAACCATCTCGACAATCTCGACGGTGGCCTTGTCGGTCACGCGCAACCCGTCGCGAAACTCGGACTTGATGTTCAGCCGGTCCAGCATCTGGCCGATCTGCGGCCCGCCGCCGTGCACCACCACGGCATTGATCCCCGACAGGGTGAGAAGGGTGATGTCCTCGGCAAAATCCTTGGCGAGTTCCGGGTCGCCCATGGCGTGGCCGCCATATTTCACGACGATGGTGCGATCATCGTAGCGCAGCATGTAGGGCAGCGCTGTCGCGATGATTTCGGCACGCAGCGGCGCGTCGGCCTGGATCTTGTCGGTCATGAGCTTGAGCCTTCTCGGACGGGCAAAAACCGATATGGCCTCAAGGGAATGGTTGCAAGGGCAGCGCTCAATCCCCCGGCGGAAACAGGACGGGATTGAGAAATTGCGCCATCCGCGCATTGGATCGTTCGCGCACGGCCTCATCTGCGCCGATCAGGTAGCCGTCGCGGTTGAGGCAGAGGCCCAGCATCGCCGCGCGCGCCACGGGCCCGTCCATCACGAAGAATGTGTTCTCGTCACGCGCAGCCCCGTCGCGGCCGACGCGGAAGCGGCAGTCGGCAATGTGGGCGGGCGCGCGCCAGTTGCGGCCGCGTCCGTCCCAGCGGTGACGGGCATCGTAGCGGGTGATTTCCACGGCGCTCCCGCCGCGTTCCAGATCCGCGGCGGTGGCAATGCATTCGTCGGGGTCGATGATGGCGTCCTGTTCGCCCCACAGCATCAGGAGCGGGGCGCCGGTGGCCGTCACGTCCTCGAACCTTGCGATGCACGGGCCGTAGAAGGCGACGTGGGCGGCGAAGGGCTGTGCCCCGTAGGCATCCACCACCTGCCGGTAGGCGGCATAGGTTGCGCTCATCCCGCCATAGGAGAAGCCGATGATGGCAATCCGGTCGCCGTCCACGTCCGGCCGGGCGGCCAGCCAGTCGCGGGCGGCGAAGGCGTCAGCGAGCGCCATTGCCTCGGTGACGTTGACCAGCCGTTGCATGAAGCCGCCGCCATTGCGGGCGCCGAACACGTCGACCACCGCCACCGCGACCCCCTGCGCCGCAAATTCGCGCGCATACCGCCCCTCGCGCGCGGACGACACGCCGCCAGCGCCATGGAGAAGCACCACCGCAGGCGACGGCTTGCCGGCACTGGCCCCGACGGCAGGCGTGAAGGTGACGCGCGCCTCCGTTGCCGGCGCATTGCCGAGGGCAGCATCGTAAAGCGCAAAGGGGCTGGTGCTGCGCACCGCAATGCGCTCGCCGGATGGGCCATCTGCCGGCCACGGGCCGCTTTCAGCCAGCTGCGCCGAGGCGGACGCCACCGCCAGCAGCAGAGCGACAGATGCAAGAGTGGCGCGAAAGATCATGGCAAGGCTCCCTTGAAAGGGTGCTGCCACCGTGCCGCCGGGCCGGTCAAATCAAACCGCCGGACTGCGCCAATCCGCCTCGACAGGGAAAAGTGCGCTCGGCCGATCGCCAACCACCCTCTCATTTCGGCGGAGCGGGCACATTCACCGCTCCGCCGCTGCCTCGAATACCGAGGGAGCCGGCGAGGCACGGCCTTTACCGGCCGTGCCCCAAACGCAAAACCCTACTTGGAGCGCTCAAGCCGGGCGAGCAGCGCCGATGTGTCGTAGCGGTTGCCGCCCATCTTCTGCACATCGCCGTAGAACTGGTCGACAAGGGCCGCCACTGGCAGCCTTGCCCCGTTGCGGCGGGCTTCTTCCAGGCAGATGGACAGGTCCTTGCGCATCCAGTCGACCGCGAAGCCGTGGTCGTACTCGTCGGCGTCCATGGTCTTCCAGCGGTTTTCCATCTGCCAGGAGCCGGCGGCGCCCTTGGAGATCACCTCGACGACCTTCTCAATGTCGAGACCGGCGGTCTTGCCGAAGTGAATGCCTTCCGACAGCCCCTGCACCAGCCCGGCAATGCAGATCTGGTTGACCATCTTGGTCAGCTGCCCGGCGCCGGTGCCGCCCATCAGGCCGACCATCTTGGCGTAAGCGTCGATCACCGGCTTGGCCTTGTCGAACACGTCCTGGTCGCCGCCCACCATCACGGTGAGCGCACCATTTTCGGCGCCGGCCTGCCCGCCGGAGACCGGGGCATCCAGAAAGCCGAAGCCCTTTTCGTCTGCGGCTTCGCGCAGTTCACGGGCAACTTCGGCGGAGGCGGTGGTGTTGTCGATGAAGATCGCACCGGACTTCATGCCGTGGAACGCGCCGTCGTCGCCGATGGTGACGGCTCTGAGGTCATCGTCATTGCCGACGCAGCAGAACACGAAGTCCTGCCCTTCGGCAGCTTCCTTCGGCGTCGCCTTGGCGGTGCCGCCATGCTCGGAGGCCCACTTTTCGGCCTTGGCGTGGGTGCGGTTGTAGACGGTGACCGTGTGCCCGGCCTTCTTCAGGTGGCCGGCCATGGGATAGCCCATCACGCCGAGCCCGATGAATGCGACATTCGCCATAGTGTTGCGCTCCTTGCTTTTCTTGTTGGTTTAGCCGAACGCGCCGGCGTTGTCAGGCAATCGCGCCGAGGCCCTCCGAAAGATCGGCAACCAGATCCTCCACCGCCTCGATGCCGACCGACAGGCGCAGGAGAGCCGGCGGCATGTTGGTGAACGCCGGTTCGATGGAGTGGCGATGCTCGATCAGCGTCTCGACACCGCCCAGCGAGGTGGCTCGTTTGATGAGTTTCAACCGGGACAGGACCGCCAGCGCTTCACTGGCGCCGCCCTTCACGTCGAACGACATGAGGGAGCCGAAGCCGCCCTGCATCTGCCGGCTGGCCAGCGCGTGGGCGGGGTGGCTCGAAAGCCCCGGCCAGCGCACGGCTGTGACGGCAGGGTGCGCCTCCAGCCAGTGCGCGATGTGGGCGGCATTGTGGTTCATTGCCGCGACGCGGACGGCCAGGGTGCGCATCCCGCGGGTCAGAAGGTAGGCGTCGAAGCTTGACAGCACCGCGCCTTCCATCGCCCGCAGCGAAAGGATGCGCTCCCACGTTTCGGATTTCTCCCGGACGCAGAGGGCACCGGCGAGTACGTCCGAATGACCGTTGAGGGCCTTGGTTGCCGAATGCATGACAATGTCGGCGCCAAGGTCCAGCGGGCGGGTGAGGATCGGCGTTGCCGCGGTGGAATCGATCGCAAGCAGGGCACCGGCTTCGTGGGCGATCTCGGCGGTGCCGGCGATGTCCACCACGGCAAGCCACGGGTTGGACGGGGTCTCGATGACGACGAGGCCGGGCTTCGCCTCGGCGCAGACCCTGCGCAGTGCGTCGAGGTCGCCGGCGGGGAAGCGGACGACGGTGCGCCCTTCCGCGGCATAGGCTTCGCCCAGCTTCTGGGTGCCGTAATAGGTGCCGTCCTGCAGGGCAATGGGGCCTTGGGCCGCGCGCATCACGGCCGCGATCGCGGCAAGGCCGGAGCCGAACAGACGGGTTTCCGCGGCGCCTTCGAGGGCGTTCAGCACCGCCTCCGCCTCGCGCACGGTCGCGTTGTTGTCGCGGCGGTAGATGTCGCCGGAAGCGGGGAGGCGATAGGCATCATCGCGCTCGAAGGTGGTGGACGTCTCGATGGGGCCGACGGTGCCGCCGGTTGCCGTGTTGATCTGTCCGTTGGCCTGGGCGGCGATGGTTGCCGGGCGGAAGGGGGGCTTCATCAGTCGAGCGCATCCTCGCCGCCCATGTTCGGGCGGCTCTCGGGGGTGAGATGGCGCGTCAGGCGCCGCTCGAGGACATTCCACACCCGGCGCAGCGTCTCAACCAGAATGAGGTAGAGGGCAGCGGCGTAGAAGTAGACGTCGAAGCGGAAGGTGTCGGAGTAGGCAAGGCGCGTTTCGCCCAGAAGGTCGTAGACGGTGACGACGGAGGCGACGGCCGAGCCCTTGATCATCAGAATGATTTCGTTGCCGAACGGGCGCAGCGCATAAAGCGCCGCCTGCGGCAGGATCACCCGGAGGAAGGCGATGCGGCGGCGCAGCCCAAGGGCGGCCGCGCCCTCCCACTGGCCGTGCGGGATCGCCTGGATCGCGCCGCGGAACACCTCGGCCTGATAGGCGGCGGTGTTGAGGGTGAAGGAGATCAGGGCGCAGTTGAACGGCTCGCGCAAAATGCCCCAGAGGCCGACATCGCGCCAGAAGCCGGAGAACTGGCCGGCGCCGTAGTAGATAAGGAAAAGCTGGGCGAGCAGCGGCGTGCCGCGGAAGACCGCAATGTAGAAGGTGGTGAACCACCGGAGCGGCCACAGCTTCGACATCTGCCCCGCGCACACCAGCGCGCCGAGGAGGGCGCCAAGGCCAACCGAGATGACCACGAGTTGGATCGTGACCCAGAAGCCGTCGAGAAGATCGTCGCCGTAGTTGGCGAGAATGTCCGGGAGAAAATTCATCGCGCGTAGGCCTTTGCGTAACGCTTCTCAAGGAGCGCGATGACGGCCATCGAGGCCAGCGAAATTACGAAATAGATGCCGATGGCAACGGCAAAGAAGAAGAACGGCTCCTTGGTGGCCCCGACCGCGATGGAGGTCTGCCGCAGGAGATCCGGCAGGGCGATGACGGAGACCAGCGCAGTGTCCTTCAAAAGGACGAGCCACAGATTGCCGAGGCCGGGCAGGGCGATGCGGATGAGCTGCGGCAGGATCACCTTGCGCATGGTGGTGAAGCGCGAAATCCCGAGCGCATCGGCAGCTTCGGTCTGCCCCTTGGCGATGCCGCCCAGCGCCGCCATGAACACCTCGGACGCGAACGAGGCGGACACAGCGCCCAGCGCAATCATGCCGGCGACGAAGGAGGAGACCTCCACGTAGGCGTCGGAGAAGAGGCCGACGAACCACGCCAGCAGCATCGAGAAGCCGTAGTAGACGATGAAGAGGGTGATCAGCTCCGGCAGGCCCTTGAACACCGTGGTGAAGGCGGTTGCGCAAAAGCGCAGGACCGGGCGGTCACTGCGGCGGGCCAGCGCCAGGAGGAATCCGCCCACAAGGCCGATCGGGGCCGTGGCGAGCGCCAGAAGCAACGTGATCCTGAGGCCGAGGAGAAGCTCGTCGCCCCAGCCGCCGGGGCCGAAGCGCAGGAGCCCGAACAGGCTGTCATCCATCGCGGGGAAGCTCCAAGGAGAGGGAGGGACGCTGGCGCGCCCCTCCGGCCGGGATGGCTAGTCGCCGTAGACGTCGAAGTCGAAATACTTCTTCTGGATCTCGTCGTAGGTGCCGTCGGCGCGGATGGCGGCGATGGCATCGTTGAACTTGCCCTGAAGCTCGGCGTCGCCCTCGCGGATCGCAACTCCGGCGCCGGCGCCATTGATCTCGGGGTCGGTCTTCAGCGTTGCGAGGATCTTGCAGCAGGCGCCGTCCTCGCTGTTGATCCAGTCGGACAGGACGACGACGTCGTCGATGGCGGCGTCGATCCGGCCGGACGCGAGGTCGAGCTTGTATTCTTCGGGCGAGCCGTAGCGGCGCAGCTCGGTGTCGGCGAAATGCTTCTCGGCGTAATTGGCGTGGGTGGTGGAGGACTGCGCGCCCATCACGATGTCTTCCAGCGCTTCCGGGGTGGCTTCGGTCAGCGCGGAGTCCTTCAGGACGGCGATGGCGGGCGGGGTGTTGTAATATTTGTCGGTGAAGTCGACCACTTCGTCACGCTCTGCCGTGATCGACATGGAGGCGATGATGGCGTCGAACTTGTTGGCGCGCAGGGCAGGAATGATTCCATCCCAGTCCTGTGCGACAAAGGTGCATTCAGCATTCATTTCCGCGCACAGCGCTTTCGCGATATCCACATCGAAGCCGATGAGATTGCGGTCAGAATCGTAGTAATTGAACGGCGGGTAGGCGCCTTCGGTGCCGATCCGTAGCTGCGTTTTGTCCTGCGCTGCGGCGGGTACTGCGATTGCAGCGCCGAGCACTGCGGCGATCAGTAGTTTCATTGGGGCCTCCAAAATGTCATGTGGCGAAAGTCTTTATCGTTCCCGGAGCCGATGCAAGCGGCAGGCCGCACCATTTGCGGACATGGTTTCTATTGACGATTGAGGCCGGGGACCGTATGTCCCATCCTCCACAACAAGAAGGCAGTGGCCCGTTCGCTCGGTAAATCAGCCGGGCGTTTTTGTGCGGGACCGCAGCGAGACAGGACAGACAGAAAAATGTTCGCAGTCATCAAGACCGGCGGCAAGCAGTATCGCGTGTCGGACGGAGACCAGCTGAAGATCGAAACCGTGAGCGGCGACGCCGGCGACAGCGTGTCGTTCGGCGAAGTGCTGATGATCGGCAATGGCGACGACATCACCGTCGGCGCGCCGTTCCTGAGCGGCGCCACCGTGACGGGCGAGATCGTCGACCACATGCGCAACAAGAAGATCATCATCTTCAAGAAGCGCCGCCGGCAGAACTCTCGCCGCAAGAACGGCCATCGCCAGCATCAGACGGTGGTGAAGATCACCGGCATCAACCCGGCCGCGTAAGGAGAATTTCGCATGGCACATAAAAAGGCAGGCGGTTCATCCCGCAACGGTCGCGATACCGCAGGCCGCCGTCTCGGCTTCAAGAAGTTCGGCGGCGAGGCGGTCATCCCCGGCAACATCATCGTGCGGCAGCGCGGCACGCGCTGGCATCCGGGCGACAATGTCGGCATGGGCAAGGATCACACCCTGTTCGCGCTCGTCGAAGGCAACGTGGCGTTCCGCAAGAAGCTCGGCCGCACCTACGTTCTGGTGAACCCGGTTGCTGCCAACGACGACGCATCCGCAGCCCCGATGGCGGCTGAGTAGATGCTGAAGGTCGCGGCAGGTTTTTTGATCGTCGCGGCCACCTGCATTTCTGCGGCGGCGGACAGCTACAGCGTGAGCGACGTCGGCTCTTTCGAGAGCCGGTCCGCCTGCATGACCGCCGCCCGTGAGGTGCTGACCGGTGTCGCCGCCGAACGCGGCGGCACGATCGAGGAGCTGTCCCGCTCCGTCGCCGCGTTCGATCTCGGCAGCGTCGATGCGGACGTCTATGTCGCCTGTGTGCCGCTCGAAGGCACCTCGGGAGCCACCCGCGGGTTCCTGTCCACATTCCGCCCGGGCGAGGATGCCGGCGCGCTCCACGACATGGTGCGCGACCTCTTCAACCCGGACATCTGACAGCCGGCGCCGTGACCCGGTGCCTGGACGAGGGCCCGAAATGACGATCGTGATCCACCACAACCCGGACTGCGGCACCTCGCGCAACGTGCTCGGCATCATCGAGGCGTCGGGCGAGACGCCTGTGGTGGTCGAGTATCTCGCCGCCGGATGGACCCGCCCGCAGCTTCTGGCGCTCTTCGCCGCAGCGGACATCACGCCTCGCGAGGCGCTGCGCATTTCCAAATCACCGGCCGAGGCCATGGGCCTGACAGACCCCGCGGTCAGCGATGATGCGCTGCTGGACGCGATGGTGGCGCACCCGATTCTGGTGAACCGGCCCATCGTCGCCTCGCCCAAGGGTGTGCGGCTGTGCCGCCCGAGCGAGGCGGTGCTTGACCTTCTGACCCGTTTGCCGCCTGGCCCGCTTGCCAAGGAAGACGGCACTTTATTGATTGATGAGACCGGCCAGAGGGTCGGCTGACCCCCAAGGATGCGCCGTGAAGTTCCTCGACCAGGCCAAAGTCTATATTCGCTCCGGCAATGGCGGGGCGGGCGCCGTGTCGTTCCGGCGCGAGAAGTTCATCGAGCACGGCGGGCCTGACGGCGGCGATGGCGGCCGCGGCGGCGACGTGTGGGTCGAGGCGGTCGAAGGCCTCAACACGCTGATCGACTTTCGCTACCAGCAGCACTTCAAGGCCAGCGCCGGGGTGGGCGGCTCGGGCCGCAACCGCACCGGCGCCAACGGCGATGACGTGACCTTGCGCGTTCCCGTCGGCACCGTGGTGCTGGACGAGAGCAAGGAACGCGTTCTGGCCGACCTCACCACGCCCGGCGAGCGGGTGCGCCTGCTTGCGGGCGGCAATGGCGGTTTTGGCAACCAGCGTTTCAAGTCGTCCACCAACCGGGCGCCGCGCCGGGCCAACCCCGGCCTCGAGGGCGAGGAAATGCCCATCTGGCTGCGGCTGAAGCTGATTGCCGATACCGGCCTCGTCGGCCTTCCCAACGCCGGCAAGAGCACGTTCCTGTCCGCCGTCACCGCCGCCACGCCAAAAATTGCGGACTACCCGTTCACAACGCTGCATCCGCACCTCGGCATTGCGGAAGTCGACTCGCGCCGTCTGGTGATTGCGGACATTCCGGGCCTCGTCGAAGGCGCCAGCGAAGGCATCGGCATCGGCGACCGTTTTCTGGGGCACATCGAGCGTTGTGGCGTCCTTCTGCATCTGGTGGACGGCACCAGCGAGGACGTTGTGGGCGACTACACCATCGTCAACGACGAGCTGCAGGCCTACGGCGAGGGCCTTGCCGAGAAGCCGCGCATTCTGGCGCTCTCGAAGTGCGATGCCGGCGACGAGCTGGATGAGAAACGCATTGCGCTGGAAGAGGCCAGCGGCCTCGGCGTCATGATGATTTCGGCCGCCACCGGGCTCGGCATGACCGAGATGCTGCGTGCGCTGCGCAAGGTGATCGACGCCGCCCGCGGCGAGCCGGCGCCGGAGGCCGCGGCGAAGGCAGAAGCGCCGTGGCGTCCCTGAGCGAGGCCCGTTCGTCGCTCGACTGGCTGACGGGCGCCCGCCGTATTGTGGTGAAGCTGGGCTCCGCACTGCTGGTGGACGGCGAGGGCAACGCGCGCCGCGAATGGCTGGCAACGCTTGCCGCCGACCTTGCGGTCCTGCACCGGCAGGCGGAGGTGGTTGTGGTGTCCTCCGGTGCCATCGCGCTTGGGCGCACGCCCATCGGCTACGGTCCGCGCCCGCTGCGGCTGGAGGAAAGCCAGGCGGCCGCTGCCGTCGGGCAGATTGCGCTGGCCGCCGAGTGGTCCGCCGCTCTGGCGCGCGAGGGGATGCGGGCCGCTCAGGTCCTCCTCACCGTGCGCGACACCGAGGAGCGACGCGCCTACCTCAACGCCCGCACGACGGTCGCAGAGCTTTTGCGCGCCGGCGTCGTCCCCGTCATCAACGAGAACGACACCATCGCCACCAGCGAAATCCGCTACGGCGACAACGACAGGCTGGCCGCCCGCGTCGCCACCATGATTTCTGCCGACTGTCTGGTGCTCCTCAGCGACATCGACGGCCTCTACACCGCCCCCCCGGCCACCGACCCGGGCGCACGCTTCATTCCCGACGTGCCGCATCTGACGCCGGAGATCTTCGCGATGGCGGGGGATGCGGCCTCTGTCCTCTCCCGCGGCGGGATGAAGACGAAGGTGGATGCCGCGCGCATCGCCACCGAAGCTGGCGTCGCCATGGCAATCGCGTCCGGCCGGGTGCCGCATCCCCTGGCGGCCATCCGGAATGGGGCTCGCGCCACGTGGTTCCACCCCCGCACCGATCCCGTCACCGCGCGCAAGATCTGGATTGCAGGGTCACTGACTGCAAGAGGGGCGTTGCGGCTGGATGCGGGCGCGGTGGCAGCGATCCAGCGCGGCCGCAGCCTTCTGGCGGCCGGGGTCAGCGCGGTGGAGGGTTCTTTTGCGCGGGGCGATGCGGTGCGGCTGCTCGATCCCGGCGATCACGAGATCGGAAGAGGGCTCGTCGCCTACGATGCGGACGACGCCCGCTTGATAAAGGGACAGAAAACCGATTCTATCCCTTCAGTTGTGGGCAATCGAGCGCGCACAACGATGGTTCACCGAGACGACATGGCGCTGCATGGGGCGCTTCGGGAGGAAACGTGACGCTGCAAATGGCTCCGACAGAGGGCTCCGCGGCCGAAATGGTGGCTGTGATGGGCGCGCGCGCACGGGCCGCGCAAACCACACTGGCGCTCGCCAGCGGCGACCAGAAGCGCGCAGCACTGGTTGCAATGGCCGCTGCAGTGCGCAGCGCCGCACCGGACATCCTTTCTGCCAATTTTGCCGACCTCAGCGAGATGGATCCCAACCCTGCCTTTCGCGACCGCGCGAAGCTGGACGATGCGCGGATCGAGGCAATTGCCGGCTCGTTGGAGGCGATTGCCGATCTGCCGGACCCTGTCGGGCGGATGCTGGCATCGTGGGACAGGCCCAACGGTCTCCGGATCGAGCGGGTCTCGACCCCGCTCGGCGTGATCGGCGTCATCTACGAAAGCCGCCCCAACGTCACCGCTGATGCCGCTGCGCTTTGCGTGATGGCGGGCAATGCAGTGATCCTGCGGTCCGGTTCGGAGACTGTGCGCTCGGCGCGGGCCATTGCCGCTGCAATCCGCGCGGGGCTCGATGCGGCGGGGCTGCCGCAGGATGCGGTCCAGCTGGTGCCAACCCGTGACCGTGCCGCGGTAGGCGCGATGCTCGCCGGCGCCGACGGCACCATCGACGTGATTGTTCCGCGCGGCGGTCGCGGCCTTGTGCTGCGGATGCAGCGGGAAGCCCGTATCCCGGTGTTCGCGCACCTTGAAGGGCTGTGCCATGTGTTCCTCCATGGCGCCGCGGAACCTCAAATGGCGCTCGATGTGGTGCTGAACGCCAAGATGCGTCGCACGGGCATCTGCGGTTCGGCCGAAACGCTGTTGATCGACACGGCCTTCCTTCCCCACGCCGTCCCGGTTCTTGAAGCGCTGCAGGATGCCGGCTGCGAGCTGCGCGGCGACCGGAGCATCCGCGACGTCCTGCCGATGGCTGAGGCGACAACGCAGGATTTCGCCACCGAATATCTGGCCCCGATTATTTCGGTGGCCGTTGTCGACGGGCTGGACGGGGCGCTGGCCCATATCGCGCAATATTCGTCCAACCATACGGACGGGATCGTCACCGCCGATCCGGAGGCCGCTGCGCGCTTCCTGAACGAGGTGGATTCGGCAATTGTGGTCCACAACGCCTCCACCCAGTTCGCCGATGGCGGCGAGTTCGGGATGGGCGCCGAGATCGGGATCGCCACCGGGCGTTTTCATGCCCGTGGCCCGGTCGGTCTGGAGCAGCTCACCACCTTCAAGTACCGCGTACACGGCGAGGGGCAGACGCGGCCGTGACACGGCGCCCTGCGTTCTTGTGAGGCAGCGCGGCCGGATCGGCCCGGAGCCGGTTGCCGATGCCGCTGCGCTGCGCGTTCCGCTGGTCGGGGCGGGGCAGTGCGTCGGCCTCTTCGGCGGTTCGTTCAATCCGCCGCACAAGGGGCACCGCCATGTGGCGCTGACCGCGCTCCACCGCCTTTCGCTGGATGCGGTGTGGTGGCTGGTGACACCCGGCAATCCGCTGAAGTCGCAGACAGGCCTTGCGCCGCTTGCCGACCGGGTTGCCATGGCGCGTCGCAGAGCGCGTCATCCGCGCATGAAGGTGACAGCGTTCGAGGCGGCCATCGGTACGCGGTACAGCGCCGACACCATCCGCTTTCTCGAAAGCCGCTATCCCACGGTCCGGTTTGTGTGGCTGATGGGCGCCGACAATCTGGCCGACTTTCACCGCTGGCAGGAGTGGCGCGAAATCATGGGGCGGGTGCCGGTGGGCGTGGTGGACCGGCCGGGCGCCTCGCGTTCGGCGCTTTACGCGCCCGCGGCCCGTGCCTTCGCGGCATCCCGGCTGCTGGAGGGCGATGCCGCCGCATTGCCGTTTCGCGCACCCCCGGCCTGGGTGTTCCTGCACGGGCCGCTGGAGCCGCTCTCCTCCACAGTTCTCAGGGCGCAAACGAAGGTATTTCAGGCTGCGTCTTGAAACAGCCATAGACAAAAACCTATCTTTCTTGCAGACGCAGCACGATTCTCTGCGTTGCATCTGATGTGACGATTTGCGGAGAGGGCCGCATTTTACGAAAGGAAGCCCCGCACACATGGCATTGACGCCTGATGGGATGGCAGACGCCGCCCATGTTGAGCCCACCGGCATTGCCGACCAGCTCACCGTCGTTCTCGACAGCCTCGAAGATTCGAAGGCCGAGGACATCGTGCCGATCGACGTGACCGGCAAGACACCGCTTGCAGACCACATGGTGGTCGCCTCCGGCAGATCACATCGCCACGTCGGCGCTGTGGCCGATCACCTTTTGCGCGACCTGAAGGACGCTGGCGTGAAGAGCGTCCGTGTGGAAGGCCTCAGCGCAGCAGACTGGGTGCTGATCGACACCGGCGACATCATCATTCACGTGTTTCGTCCCGAGGTCCGCACCTTCTACAATCTTGAGAAGATGTGGCAGATTGACACCTCCGCCGCGGTGGAGCTCGTGGTCTGAACATATTGCTGCTCGCCGTCGGCAAGGCGGCGGGTCCGGAAAAGACCTTGACGGAGCGCTACGTGGAGCGCGCCGCAAAGGCCGGTCGCGCCATGGGCCTCACCGGGTTCGACGTGCGCGAATTGCCGGACGGTGACGGCCCGACTCGGGCCGACCGTGAGGCTGCGTCAATCCTCGCCAAGCGGGGCAGGGGCGTTCTCGTCGCGCTCGACGAGCGCGGGAAGGCGCTGACCAGCGAGGAATTTGCGGCGTTCCTGCAGGGCTTTGCGGATGATGCCCGCGACGTGACGTTTGCCATTGGCGGCGCCGATGGCCACCCGCCAAGCTTGCGCCAGGCTGCCGATCATGTGTTGTCGCTGAGCACGCTGACATTGCCGCACCAGCTCGCAAGGGTCATGTTGGCAGAACAGATATACCGGGCCGTCACCCTATGCATCGGGCATCCCTACCACCGCGTCTGACTGTCCGGGCAGCCCTTGCCGCTTCGGTGCGATGGCTGGCGGTCGTGCTCGCGCTGGGCCTTGCCGTCCCGTGGGCTCACGCACAGCCCTTGCCGCAGGACGAGGCGGCGCGCGAGCGCGAGCAGCTCCTCACGAGGCTGGAGCGCCTGCGCGAGGAAACCGAAGCGACGCAGGCGCGCGCCAACACCCTCGGCGAAACGCTGGTCGACCTTGCAGGCGACGAGGCCAAGCTGCGCCAGCGGCTGGACGAGAGCGGTGCGCGGGTCGCAGTGCTGGAGGGCCGCATTGCCAGCGACGAGGTGGCGCTGGAGGACCTTTCGAGCGATCAGGCCGCCATCCGGCACAAGCTTGCCGGCAAGCGCAAGGAGCTCGCCACCGTGCTGATGGCCTTGCAGCGGCTTGGCCGCAGCCCGCCGCCCGCTCTGTTTGCCTCCGCCGATGGTCCGTCCGACGTGGTGCGCGGCGCCATTCTTCTGAACGCCGTCATCCCGGGCCTCGACGCAGAAGCCCGCGAACTCACCGAAACGCTGAACGAAGTGGCCCGACTGGAGAGCGACGAGGAGTCGCGCTGGGCACGCCTGCGCACCGACCTTTCGGACGTGACCGAAGAGCGCGACCGGCTGGCGGCACTGGTGGAAGAACTCGGCCGCCGCCGCGCCCTTTCGCTTTACGAGCGGGACAGGGCGAGCGCCGATCTGGCGCGGCTTGCCGAGGAGGCCGATTCGGTCGAAACGCTGCTGGAACGCCTTTCAAAAGGTGGAATAGAGGCGCCCGAGACGTCCGGCGTTCCATTTGCCGACAGGCGCGGCAATCTCCCGCCCCCGGTGGCGGGAACGGCTGTCAGCCGCTATGGCGACCCCACGGCCACCGGCGCAGTGGCGACGGGGCGGACAATAGCGGCGCTGGCACAATCCACAGTTTTCGCCCCCATGCCGGCGACGGTCCTTTATGCTGCGCCATTTAGAACCTACGGCCACGTCTTGATCCTGGATGCGGGGGATGGCTACCATATGGTTCTGACAGGCCTTGCGGAAAGTTTCGTGAACGCTGGCGCAAGCGTTAAGGCTGGTACACCGCTGGGCCGTATGGGGCTGCGGGCCGGTCGGACCGCTCTTGCCGACGCGGCCGGTGCGCCTGATGCGGTGACCCGTTCGCGACCCTTACTATATGTTGAGTTGCGCCGAGACGGTATGGCGATTGATAGTCACGGCTGGTGGCGTGATCACGGCCCCGATGGTGGAAGGACTACTGAATGATCCGTCGAATTGGACTGGTGCTGACCGGCGCGGCCTTTGGTGCAGCGTCGATGCTTGCGATAGCGGACCCGGCACATATCCTGTCGTTGTCCGCCAAGGCGGCATCGACGGAAACGTACCGACAGCTCGATCTGTTCGGCGACGTGTTCGAGCGCGTGCGCGATGACTACGTGGAATTGCCCGATGAGAAGGATCTCATCGCCAATGCCATCAACGGCATGCTGTCCGCGCTGGACCCACATTCCAGCTACATGCCGCCCGACGATTTCAAGGACATGCAGGTTCAGACCCGCGGCGAGTTCGGCGGCCTTGGCATCGAGGTTACCATGGAGGGCGACTACATCAAGGTGGTCACCCCCATCGACGACACCCCGGCCTTCGACGCCGGCGTGATGGCAGGCGACCTCATCACCAAGCTTGATGGTACCGACGTTGCCGGCCTCACCCTTGCCGAAGCCGTCGAGAAGATGCGCGGGCCGGTGAACACCGACATCGTGATCACCGTGCGCCGTGAGAACGTCGACGATCCCATCGAGATCACGATCACGCGCGACATCGTGCGCATTCAGTCGGTCAAGTGGGAGAAGCAGGGCGACGACGTCGGATACATCCGCATCTCGCAGTTCAACGAGCGGACCGACAGCGGCGTCAACCGCGCGATGGACGAGCTGACCAAGGACATCGGCGAAGACAACGTCAAGGGCTACATCCTTGACCTGCGCAACAACCCCGGCGGCCTGCTCGACCAGGCAATCTCGGTGTCCGACGCGTTTCTGGAGCGCGGGGAGATCGTTTCCACCCGCGGCAAGGAAGGCGCCTCGACGCGCCGCTACAGCGCGGAATCCGGCGACATGGCCGAGGGCAAGCCGGTGATCGTGCTGATCAATGGCGGCTCGGCCTCCGCGTCCGAAATTGTTGCCGGCGCGCTGCAGGACCATCGCCGCGCCACGGTGATCGGTACGCAATCCTTCGGCAAGGGTTCGGTGCAGACCATCATCCCGCTTGGCGCAAACGGTGCGATCCGGCTGACCACGGCGCGCTACTACACCCCGGCCGGCCGCTCGATCCAGGCCAAGGGCATCGACCCCGACCTGCAGGTGGTGCAGGAGCTGCCCGAGGAATTGCAGGGCAAGGTCGAGGCGCGCGGCGAAGCATCCCTGCGCGGCCATCTGGTGGCTGAGGACGGCGAGGAGGAGGAGCGTTCCGGTTCCTTCGCCTACGTCCCCCAGGACCGCTCCGAGGACCAGCAGCTGCAGTATGCGCTGGAACTCCTGCGCGGCATCAAGGTCAACAAGGTGTTCCCGCCCAACCCCGAAGAGGGCGTGCCGAACTGAGGCATCACGCCGGCGGACTTGCCCCCAGATAATCACAGCGACAAAAAGGCGGGCTTCAGGCCCGCCTTTTTTATGCGCCGGCCCGAGCGGGCAGGGCGCCGCGGGATGAGTTTTCCGCGCGCGGCAGTGGAGTGGGCCGGGTTTTCCCGAAGGTGGGGGACATCGTGCATGGATCTTGCTACGCCTGTGGATGCGCGGTCGCTGGCGCGGCCGGACGCATGAACGAGATGCAGCAAGACGAGGTTTGGAATGCGGGTTGTTCTGATTGGCGCGCTCAACGGTGCCGTTGCGGTGGGGCTCGGTGCCTTCGGGGCGCATGCCCTGCAGGGGCAGCTCACGGGTGCCAACGCTGAAATTTTCCAGACAGCGGTCTACTTCCAGGCCTTCCACGCAGCGGTGCTGGTCGCGATGGGCGCCCTCAAGGGGCACGTGCTCGATGGCCTTCTGATGGCGTCGTCCTGGGCCATCGCCGTTGGCGTGCTCTTGTTCTCGTTCTCGCTCTATGGGCTGGCCATCGGTGCTCCGGCCGGGATTGGCGTCGTCACACCAATTGGCGGCGGCCTTCTGATCATCGGCTGGCTGCTGCTTGCCGTCGCGGCCGCCCGGCGCATCTGATATCGGGCGCGCCCTTTCGGGGCGCGCTGCCAGCGCGAAGAGGCGCCCGAACAAGATCGGGCGCGGTACGGGCGAGCGATGGACAATCGCTCGTCATCGCGCCGCGCTGAGCGCCTCGTGCCGCTTGCTCTGGGCAACGCTCGGTCCGCTGTAGATGATTCGCGCTCGTTTCAGCCGTCGACCGGCCGCCAACGCTGCATGCGCAGCTCAGGTGGCTGACATGGCTTCAGATGCGCGTGATTGTGCTGGTGCCGCAGGGGAGGATTGAACTCCCGACCTCACCCTTCATACCACTTCGGCTTTCGCCGCCGCACGGAAGGCCCGTGCGTTCGTGGTCTGGACTATCCCTTCGCCCGCTCTCCTGAGGAGAGGGAGGGCGCCGCCCGTCTAGTCTCTACACCGTCCCGCCGTGGCGGGCTTGGCTCGGGATTGGCAGCGGAAGCAGCTTTCCCCGAATTTGAGCGATTTACACCACACGGTTTCCCGTGTGGGAGGCAATGTTGTTACCAAGGGTGCGCTCTACCACTGAGCTACTGCGGCAACGGGGCGGTGACTAGCAGTTCGAATCGGCGGCGTAAAGTGGCAAGCGCAACTCTGTGAATTTGCCTGTGGTAAAACCGGGTCAAATGCAGGGGAGGCATGCAAAGGTTGAATACCTTCATTTTCATACATGAAATTTGCCTGGATCGGTCATATTTCCGTTTAAATTGATCGTCGGATAGCTCCACAGCGCGGGATTATCCTATATGCTAATCATACAAATTCAGCCGTACAGCCGCTGATTGGGATATGTAACCGATTTCCGCACCACTTGGTGACAAAAAGACAATTGACGTTACGGTTGATAATAGTCAAATTGCCGCTGCAATCACTGGACGAAACCAGCCAAATGCCTGCCGAAAATACCGGGACAGATAAAATCATACATTGAAAATCTACCGTAGGTACTCTAGGGTTCTGTTCCTCTGCCGAAGGCTCCCCCTAGGTTGAGTGCGGACGTGTCGTCCGCCCCTCGATTGGGTTGTTCGTGTATGATTGCATTAGGTTTCTGTGGTTCGGTGTGTTGGGGGCACAGTTGACTATGGCGCTTAGCAAGATCGAACGGGGAACTATCGTGGAAAAAAACGCCGCAGGCGAAGCTATTGCCGGTGAAGCCAAACGCGAAACGCCAGTAACCAACCAGCGGTCAGCCAATTCTGTTGACAGCCATGTTGGCTCGCGTGTGCGTCTTCGCCGGCTTGAGCTTGGCCTGAGCCAGGAAAAACTTGCAGACCAGCTCGGAATTACGTTCCAGCAGGTGCAGAAGTATGAACGTGGCACCAACCGGATTGGCGCAAGCCGCCTTCACCAGATCGCAATCGTGCTGGAAGCGCCGATCACCTATTTCTTCGACGGAGCGACCCAGCCGAGCGCATCCGCGCTGAAGACCAACGAATCGCCGCTGTCCCAGGCGCTGAGCGATCCGGCGACCGTGCGCCTTGTGCGGGCCTTCGCCAGCATCACCGATCCCCAGCTCAAACAGAAGGCCGTCGGCATCATCGAGGCCATCGCCTTCACCGCGGTCCCGTCGGCCACCGAAGGCAGCTGAACGCGGCGCACCGGCCTTGATGGCGCCAGCCTTGCCGGGCAGGCCGAACGGCCGGTAGTGCGCTCCGCCCAAAAGTGCTAGATCCGCGTGAAAAATCCGGACCGAGCACCAAAATGAGCCAGACACGCACCGAAACCGATTCGTTCGGCCCCCTTGAGGTTCCCAGCGAACGCTACTTTGGGGCGCAGACCGCGCGCAGCCTGATCAACTTCAAGATCGGCACCGACACCATGCCGCCTGCAATGATCCGGGCGCTCGGGGTGATCAAGAAAGCGGCTGCCCTTGCCAACAAGGAAGCCGGGAACCTCGATGGCCGCATTGCAGATGCCATCGCCGCCGCCGCCGAAGAGGTCATCGAAGGCCGACGGGACGAGGACTTCCCGCTGGTCATCTACCAGACCGGCTCCGGCACCCAATCCAACATGAATGCCAACGAGGTGATCGCCAACCTTGCGATCGAGCGCCTTGGCGGCACCATCGGTTCCAAGGACCCGGTTCACCCCAACGACCATGTGAACCGCTCGCAGTCCTCCAACGATACATTCCCCACGGCCATGCACATTGCGGCGGTGGAGGAGGTCACGCACCGCCTCATTCCCGGCCTCACGCACCTGCGTGACGCGCTCAACGCCAAGGCCGAGGAATTTGCCGACATCATCAAGATCGGCCGCACCCACACCCAGGACGCGACACCGCTGACGCTTGGCCAGGAATTTTCCGGCTATGTCGCCCAGCTGGACTTTGCGATTTCCGAGGTCAGGCATGTGCTGGACGCGCTCTACCCGCTGGCGCAGGGCGGCACGGCGGTCGGCACCGGGCTCAATGCCAAGCCGGGCTTCGACGTTGCGGTTGCCCGCCAGATTGCGGACATCACCGGGCTGCCATTCGTGACCGCACCCAACAAGTTTGCGGTGCTGGCAGCGCACGATGCTTACGTGGCGGCTCACGGCGCGCTCAACACCGCCGCCACCGCGCTGTTCAAGATCGCCAACGACGTGCGCCTTCTGGGCTCCGGCCCGCGTTCGGGCCTTGCCGAGCTGTCCTTGCCGGAGAACGAGCCCGGCTCGTCGATCATGCCCGGCAAGGTGAACCCCACCCAGTGCGAAGCGCTGACGATGGTCGCCTGCCGTGTGTTCGGCAACCAGACCACGGTGACGGTGGCGGGCAGCCAGGGGCATTTCGAGCTGAACGTCTACAAGCCCGTGATGGCGGACGCGTTCCTGCAGTCGGTCCGCCTTCTGGCTGACGGTGCGGTGAGCTTCACCGACAAGTGCGTGGTGGGTATCGAGGCCAACCGCGAGCGGATCCAGGACCTGATGGCCCGTTCGCTGATGCTGGTGACCGCCCTTGCGCCGGAGATCGGCTACGACAACGCGACCAAGATCGCCAAGCTTGCCCACAAGAACGGGACGACGCTGCGCGAGGAGGCCGTCGGCGGCGGTTTTGTGTCCGAAGAGACGTTCGACCGCGTGGTGCGGCCGGAAAAGATGATCTCCCCGGCCTGATTCGGAGAAGACCGGTGGCCGACATCGTCAATCTGCGCACCGCGCGCAAGCGCAAGGTCCGCGCCGAAAAGGCGACTGAGGCAGCCGAGCGCCGTGTGCAGTTCGGCGAAACCAGAGCGGCGCGCGAGACGCGCCGCGACAACCGGAATGACGCCGATGCCCGCCTCGACGGCCACAAGCGCGAACCGTGAGCGCGCTTGAAAAACGCTCCGTGGTCCTTCGCGGCCACGCCACCAGCGTCGCGCTGGAGCCTGAGTTCTGGGATGCGGTGGATGCGTTGGCGGTGGCGCGGGGGTTGTCGCTCGCTGCGCTGATGGTGGCGGTCGACGACATGCGCGAGGAAGGCTCGCTCGCCTCGGCGCTGCGGGTCGCAGCGCTTGAGTGGGCGCGCGGCTGACGGACGGGACAGGACCGCCCGCCGGATGTGCGCCTAGCGGTCGGAAATCTCCCAGCGCGGGTTTTGCCACGGGGCAGCGTTCTGGGCGGCCAGCGGCGCCCGGCCAAGCACCATGTCGGCCGCCTTTTCGCCAACCATGATGGACGGACCGTTGAGGTTGCCATTGGTGATCCGCGGGAAGATCGACGAATCGATCACGCGCAGACCGTCCGTCCCGATCACGCGGCACTCCGGGTCCACGACGGCCATCGGATCGCGGGCAGAACCCATCTTGCAGGTGCCGCAGGGATGGTAGGCGCTTTCGGCGTGATCGCGGATGAAGGCGTCGATCTCATCGTCGCTGACAACGCCGGCGCCGGGCTGGATTTCCTTGCCGCGATAGGGGTCGAACGCGGCCTGGCCGAAAATTTCGCGCGTCAGGCGGATGCAGTGGCGGAAGTCGCGCCAATCTTCCGGTTCGGACATGTAGTTGAAGACGATGCGGGGTGCCTCGGCCGGATCGGCCGAACGCAGCGTGATTGCCCCGCGCGAGGGTGAGCGCATCGGCCCCACATGGGCCTGGAAGCCGTGGCCTTCGGCAGCGGCCTTGCCGTCGTAGCGGATGGCGATGGGAAGGAAATGATACTGGATGTCGGGGTAGGGGACGCCCGGTGCGGAGCGCAAGAATGCGGCGCTTTCAAACTGGTTGGACGCGCCGAGCCCGCTTTTCAGCAGGAGCCATTGTGCGCCGGCAAGGGCTTTGCCGACGAGGTTCCAGTGCTTGTAAAGGGTGATCGGCTGGGTCGCCGCCTGCTGGACGTAGACCTCCAGATGATCCTGCAGGTTGGCGCCGACGCCCTGCCGGTCGGCAACCACATCGATCCCGTGCTCGGCCAGATGCGCGGCAGGGCCGACACCGGAGAGCATCAGGAGCTTGGGCGAGTTGATGGCCGAGGCGGAGAGGATCACCTCGCGCCGCGCCCGAATGATTTCGGTGGTCCCCCCGCGCGTGACCTCGACGCCCACCGCGCGTCCGTCTTCAATGACCACACGCTGGGCAAGGCAGCGGTGGATTGCCACGTTGTCCCGCTTCAGCGCTGGTTTGAGGTAGGCGTTGGCGGCGGACCAGCGGCGGCCCTGCCACACGGTCTGCTCCATGGGTCCGAAGCCTTCCTGCTTCTCGCCATTATAGTCCGCTGTCAGCTCGAAACCTGCCTGGCGGCCGGCCTCCACAAAGGCATGAAACAACGGGTTCTGCCGGGAGCCTCGGGTGACGTGAAGGGGACCGTCGGTGCCGCGCCATTCCGGATCGCCGCCATGACCCCCGTCATGCCAGTGTTCCATCCGCTTGAAGTAGGGGAGCACGTCGGCATATCCCCAGCCGGCAGCGCCGGATTCGGCCCAGTGGTCGTAATCGTGCGCATGGCCGCGCACATAGACCATGCCGTTGATGGATGACGAGCCGCCCACCACCTTGCCGCGCGGTGTCGCGAGGCGCCGTCCGCCAAGGTTCGGCTCCGGTTCCGACGTGAAGCCCCAGTCATAGCGGTCCATGTTCATGGGGTAGGACAGGGCGCCCGGCATCTGAATGAACGGGCCGGCATCGCTGCCGCCATACTCCAGCACCAGGACGGAGGCGCCCGATTCGCCGAGGCGCGCGGCAAGCGCGGAGCCGGACGAGCCGGACCCGACGATCACGAAATCAGCTTCCATCAGCGGGCTGCCCGCAGGCTCAAGCGGCTTCCTTCGCAAGACACAGTGTGACGTACTCCTCAACAAGGTCGATGGCCTGACGGGGGTCCGGGGTGTGCGCATCGAGGGCAGCGCGGATGTAGAACCCGTCGATCATGGCCGCGGTGCCCTCGGCGATGCGCCGGGCGGCCGGTCCCGGCGTGAGCTGGCGCAGGGCATAAACGAGGTTGGCATCCAGCCGCCGCGCGTAGATGGACAGAAGCCGCGCCGCTTCCGGCGTCCGGTGCGCCTGCACATAAAAGGTGAGCCAGGCCATCACGGTGGCCGGGTCGAACTGTTCGGGGCTGAAGCACCCGTCCACAATGGCGCTGATGCGTGCCCGCGGACCGGTTGCCGTGCGGTAACGGCGCCGCACGCCCTGGCCGAATTCGTCCAGAATGCGGCGCATCGCGGCGATGAAGATCCTGTCCTTCGAGCCGAAATAGTGGTGCGCGAGGGCTGGCGACATGCCGGCGCGCTTCGCGATCTGCTGCACCGTCACGTCGAGTGAACCGGCGGCACCCACCTCGGCAATGGCGGCGCGGATCAGCGCATCCCGGCGCAAAGGCTCCATTCCAACCTTGGGCATGGTCACTTGCTTTCCTGCCGTTGGCACCCTTGGATAGACAGGAGCTGACTATTCGCTTTTAATTGACTGATCAATCAAAAACCATCGCAACCGACTTTCGGGAGAACCCATGTCAAAGAAGATTGCCGTCCTGTCCGCCCTTGCCGCGGCTCTGCTGGCCACCAGCGCCCACGCGCAGGACACCTGCGACAGCGTCACCTTTTCCGACGTGGGGTGGACCGACATCACCGCCACAACAGCCCTGACGCAGACCGTCCTGCAGGCGCTCGGCTACGAGGTGGACGTGAAGGTGCTGTCCGTGCCCGTGACCTACGCGTCGCTGGAGCGCGGCGACATCGACGTGTTCCTCGGCAACTGGATGCCGACCATGGAAGGCGACATTGCCCCCTACCGCGAGAAGGGCACCGTGGAGACCGTGCGCGCCAACCTCGAAGGGGCCAAGTACACGCTGGCCACCAACGCCGCCGGCGCTGCACTGGGCATTGAAAGTTTCGGCGATATCGCCAGCCACGCCGATGCGCTGGACGACGAGATCTACGGCATCGAGCCCGGCAATGACGGCAACCGCCTCATCCTCGACATGATCGAGAAGGATGCGTTCAGCCTGAAGGATTTCGACGTGCGCGAATCCTCGGAGCAGGGAATGCTGGCCCAGGTGGCGCGCGCCACCGAGCGGGACGAGCCGATCGTGTTCCTTGGCTGGGAGCCGCATCCGATGAACGCCAACTTCAAGCTCACCTACCTCACCGGCGGTGACGACTTCTTCGGCCCCAACCTTGGCGGCGCAACGGTCTATACCAACGTGCGCAAGGGCTTTGCGGACGCGTGCCCCAACGTCTACGCGATGCTGGAAAACCTCGAATTTTCGCTCCCCATGGAAAACGAGGTGATGGCCTCCATCCTCGACAATGGCGAAGATCCCGACGTTGCCGCCGAACTCTACCTCAAGGCCAACCCCGGCGTTCTGGACGGCTGGCTGAAGGGCGTGACCACCGCGGATGGCGAGCCGGGCCTTGCTGCCGTGCAGCAGACTCTCGGCCTCTGATCGGCTGAGGAGGCCAGCCCATGTCCCTGTTCGAAAACAGCGAAATTCCCATCGACGATGCGGCCGAGGCCGTGTTCGGATGGGCCAAGATCCACGGGCGCGTCTTCTTCGACGCGCTTTCCGATGGGTTGAGCGCGATGATCGACGGGGTTTTGGCCGCGTTCGAAGCGGTGCCGCCACTGGTGCTGATTGCGGCGGTGGTGGCGCTGGCGGTGCTTCTCCACCGCTCGTGGAAGGTGCCGACCATTGCCGGGCTCGGCCTCCTCTTCATCCTCAACCAGGGCTATTGGACCGAAACGCTGGAAACGCTGACGCTGGTCATTGCCGCCTGCATCGTGTGCATGGGCATCGGCGTGCCGATCGGCATAGTGGGGGCGCGCAAGCCGAAGCTTTATGCGGGCCTGCGCCCGGTGCTTGACCTGATGCAGACCCTGCCGCCGTTCGTCTATCTCATTCCGGCCATCGTGTTCTTCGGCATCGGCATGGTGCCGGGGCTGATTGCAACGGTGATCTTCGTCCTGCCGGCGCCGATCCGGCTGACGGAAATCGGCGTTGCCTCCACGCCCAAGCCGCTTGTGGAGGCGGCGGAGGCGTTTGGCGCCACCTCGTGGCAGCGGCTTGTGAAGGTGGAGCTGCCCCATGCGCTGCCGCAGATCATGGCCGGCCTCAACCAGACCATCATGCTGTCGCTCTCCATGGTGGTGATTGCCGCTCTGGTGGGGGCGGACGGGCTTGGGGTGCCGGTGGTGCGCGCGCTCAACCGTGTCGACACCGGGCTCGGGTTTGAAAGCGGAATTGTGATTGTGGTGGTGGCCATCATTCTGGACCGGATGCTGCGTGTGGAGCGCCGTTCATGAGCGACGCCCTGCGGTTCGAAAACGTCTCCATCGTGTTCGGGGACGATCCCGCGCGCGCGCTTGCGCTGGCGGATGCCGGGAAAAGCCGCGCCGAGATCCAGGAGGAGACCGGCGACGTTCTGGGCGTCCACGATTGTTCGCTGTCGGTGAAACCCGGCGAGATCGTTGTCCTCATGGGGCTGTCCGGCTCCGGCAAGTCGACGCTTCTGCGGGCGGTCAACGGTCTCAACCCCATCTCGCGCGGGTCGATGCTGGTGGACGGCGGCGACGGGCTCGTCGACATCGCGGCCATCGACGCTGCCACGCTGCGGCGCGTCCGCCGCTCACGGGTCGCCATGGTGTTCCAGCAATTCGGGCTGATGCCGTGGCGCAACGTGATCGACAACGTCGCCTTCGGGCTGGAACTCTCCGGCATGCCCCGTGCAAAGCGCGAGGAGACGGCACGGGCCCAGCTCGACCTCGTCGGCCTTTCCGATTGGGCGGACCGGCCGATGACCTCGCTGTCCGGCGGCATGCAGCAGCGCGTCGGCCTTGCCCGCGCATTCGCCACCGATGCGCCGATCCTCCTGATGGACGAGCCGTTCTCGGCGCTCGACCCGCTCATCCGCGCGCGCCTGCAGGACGAGCTGCTCGATCTTCAGGGCAAGCTCAAGCGCACCATCGTGTTCGTCAGCCACGATCTCGACGAGGCGTTCAAGATCGGCGACCGGATCGCGATCATGGAGGGCGGGCGGATTGTCCAGTGCGGCACGCCAGGCGACATCATGCGCAACCCGGCGGACGATTATGTTGCGGCGTTCGTTGCCAACATGAACCCGCTCACCGTCCTGCGGGCGCGGGACATCATGCGTTCCGGCACCGCGCCCGTAGGCGCGCCGGAAGCTGCCCCCGGCGACCTTGTGGAGCCGCTGATGGACGCGATCGGTGGCGGGCAGACCGTAAGTGTCGTGGACGGGGGCCAGCCGGTCGGCATGATCGACGCCGCCGACGTGGTGGCCGCGCTGGCGCCGGGCCGGCCGTCCGCAGAGCCGCCAGCAAACGGCTGAGCGCGCGGAAGACGCCGCTTACCACAGGCTGTAGCTGAAGAGGCGCGCAGCACTCTCGGGTGTAGCGCGGGCAATGTCGTCCAGCGTCACGCCGTCGAACGGCGCCCAGGCCGCGGGCTCCGCCGTTTCGGCGGCGGGTCGGGCCGCTTGCGTGCGGGTGGTGGCGGGCGTGTACAGGAAGCCTTCGTCAAGGTCCGGCGCGGCGGGGATCGCCCAGTAGTCCGCGCTGGTTTCGGCTGGCGCGGCTGTTTCTGCGGCGGCGGGCGCTTCAGCCGGCCCCCCGCGCAGTTCGCGAATATGCGACGCACTTGCGGCGCCGTTTGATACGATCATGATCGACATCAGTCTGCATTCCGGTCCGTGGCATGAATGCCCTGGAGCCTTAATGCCGGGACCGGGTGGTGGATCCCGCGAACGCCGCGAAAGCAGCTATGGCGCCGACTGCGCGGACAGCGCAGAGCGGCGCCGGAATTTTCAGGCAGCGTCTGCGCGATGCGCGGTCGCCGCGGCCGGATAGGTTGCGGCAATCATTGTCCGCGCCAGCGCGTTGTAGGCGAGGGTCCAGACCGCGATGGTTTCTTCATCGGCGCCGAATTGGCGGCGCAGCGCAAACACAAGCGCCTCGCCCACGGGCGGATAGTGCGCGGTCTCCACGCCGTAGGCGACGTGGCGGCGCGCAAGATCGGTAATCACCGGCAGCAGCGTGTCGAACTCGTGGAGCCTCGCAACCACCACGCCAAGGGTGCTCACCATCTTCTGGCCCTGCCGGTGCATGTCGTTCTTGAACATTGCCTCCGTATGCGGAGCGATCTGGAACAGGCGCTCATAAAAAGCAGCGGCAAAGATTTCCGGCTCCTTCGAGACAGCCTTGAAGCTGTGACGAAGAACATCAATTTGCGATTCTGAAAGCATGGGAATTCTGCTCCTTCTTGGCTGATCCGATGCGGTAAGAAGTGTTCGAATTTCCAGAATCAATTTTTCGAATATCAGAAATATTGGTTCCGAATATCGCGTTGAAGTGCATCCGAAAGGTGTCGATCAGGTTTCGAACTCTGGTGAGCTGAACGATGTCGGGGTGGACATGAAGCTGTAGTGATCGCACCAGCTCCGGCCCGCCGCTGCCGACGCGCCGTAGTGTCGGATCGCCGGCGGCAAGGCACATGGGAAGGAGCCCCTTGCCCAGTCCCGCGCGGACCGCCTCGCGCAAAATCATCGAATCGGTGGCGGAGAGGGGGCTCGCGGCGTCGCAGTCCTGCCCGCTCTCCCAGCGGTCGGGCGCGCGGGCCGGACCGTCCTCGTTGCGGTGGCACAGCATCGGCGCACTCTCGGCGCAGATGTCGGACCGGGCGTAGACGGCATAGGGCGCGTCGCCGAGCGTGATGCAGAACTCATTCTCCCGCGGCGGTGTCTCGAACCACAGGGACACCGTGGGAAGGCCGGTTGGCAGGTCGATCGGCGGGCGCGCGGCGATGAGGCGGAGCGAGATGCCGGGATGCGCGGCCTTGAGAAGTGGCGCGCCGACAGCGGCGATCTGTGCAATTGCCCAAACGTGCCCCGCAACGCGCACCGCGCCGGATGCAGTGCCGAGCGCCGCGATCTCCTCTTCCAGAAGGAACGTGCGGTGCTCGATCTCCGCCGCGCGGGACAGCATCGCCCCGCCTGCGTCGGTGGGCACCATGCCGGCTTTGTTGCGCGTGAACAGGATCGAGCCCAGCGCCTGTTCCAGCGCGTTGATCCGCCGGCTGACCGTGGCGGGATCGACCGAGAGTGCTTCGGACGCCCGTGCGATCGAGCCCGCCCGGCCGACGGCCAGCGCGACGCGAAGGTCGTCCCACGTCATCGCGTGGAGGGCGGAGGCGAGCGCGGTTCGCGCACCGCCGGAGCGCTGGGGGGTCGTCGCTGCGGCCCGCTTGCGCGGTGTCATTGCATGGTCCGTCACGGCCAATCCATCCAAGGTTCAAGCAATATCGGATCGTTGCGCCGCTTTGCTTTGCAGGGCTGGCGCTCGTGAAGGGGTAGTCACTTGAAAGAATCTATTGAATAGGCAAGGTTGCACAATGACCCTGCAAAATTGCATAGACGTTATTTGTGCCGCTCGACTGGAATGATCTGAAGATCGCGCTTGCCCTGTCGCGGAGCGGATCGCTGTCCGGTGGTGGCCGCGCACTGGGGCTCGACCAGTCCACGGTCGGCCGGCGGCTTACCGCGCTGGAGGCGGCCGTTGGTGCAACCCTCTTCGTGCGCACCCGTGCCGGGGTTGCCGTGACCGAAGCCGGCCAGCGACTGATCGATCTTGCCATGGAGGTGGAAAGCCGGGTCGGCCAGCTTTCCGAGGTGGTGGGGGAAAGCGAGCGGGGCGCGAGCGGCGCCGTGCGGATCGACGGCGTTCAGTGGGTGCTCGACCGTCTTCTTGCGGTCGGCCTCAAAACGCTGGTGGACGACAATCCGGGCCTGACGCTGCGCGTGTTCGGTGTTGAGCGGAGCCCGGACGTCTGGCCGGGCGAACCGTGCGTCGGCCTGTGGTTCGAACAGGCGCCCCGCGGCGGCGCCTTCGGCATCAAGCTCGGCGGGGTCGACCACGCGGTCTATGGACGGCGGGGCGGCAGCGCGAACGGGACGGCTGCGCTCACCGGCGGCCAGGGGGCCGTGCCTTTCGCCGGCGGCGCATCCGCAGGCCCCGGTCAGCCGCGGCTCGTCGTCAACGCGCTATCGGCATTGCTGTCCGCGCTGTGCGAGGGGCAAAGCAACGTCACCGCCATTTTGCCAGTTTGCCTGGGCGACAACCGGCGCGAGCTGGTTCGGCTGTCCGGCCCCGGCGAGACGGTCGTGCGCGATCTTTATCTGCACGTTCATCCCGATACGATCGGCTCGGCGCGCGTTCAGGCAATTGTCAGGTGGTTGCGCGCTGTCTTTCCGAGCGCCTTCTGAACAGATTCGCTAAAACATGCATTTTCTGGTCTATGATCTGCATCACCGCCGCAAATACTCAACCGAGGAGAGTGCGCCGATGTCGATGACCTCTGCCGAGATCGAGACTTTACGGGCCAGCCTGCGCCGATGCATCCGCCGCAAGATCGAAGTCACGGACATCTTCTACGATACCCTCTTCGAGATCGCACCCGAGACGCGGCCGCTGTTTGGCTCGGACATTGTCGGCCAGACCGAAAAGACGATGCTGGCGCTCGGTGCCATCGTCAGCCAGATCCACGACATCGACGCTTTCGGCCCGCTGGTCTCCGATCTGGCGCGCCGCCACATCGACTACGGCGTGAAGGCCGAGCACTATGAACATGTCGGCGCTGCGCTGCTGAAGACGCTCAACGCCGTGTTCGGCGAAGAATTTTCGCCAGAGGAAGACGCTGCCTGGCGTGCTGCCTACGACCTCATGGCTGCGGTCATGATCGCCAGCGCCTATCCGCGCCAGCCCGTCAGCGCCTGATCCGGCGCGCGGACGGCTGCATCGGCGCACCGGAGCCGTGCAGCGCTGCGCGTTCCGCCGCGCCCGCGACGGGGCCACCTCCCGCCTTGCAAATGGCAAACCAGCGGGAGTGACCAGACATGAGCATCATCAATGGCGACCAGAGCGCCAACGAACTCCACGATACGGACGAAGCCGATTCCATCTACGGCATGGGCGGGCGGGATACGATCTTCGGCGCTTCAATGCCGGAGCCGCTCGGGCAGGACGCTGACTTCTTCCACGGCGGCGGCGGCATCGACACGCTGAGCTACGAGAACTCGACCGTCGGCGTCCTCATCGACGATGCGGTTGGCGAAGTCACCCGCGCCGGAGGCGGTTCGCAGGAAGACCATTACATCTCCATCGAGGAATTCATCGGCAGCCAGTTCAAGGACACGTTCGACGGTAATGATGGCAACGACGTCTTCGAGGGGCTGGGCGGAGACGATTTCATCTTCGGCTTCAACGGCGACGACAGCCTTTCGGCCGGCGCCGGCGATGACGAGGTGTTCGGCGGTGGCCACAACGATACCATCGAGGGCGGGGCCGGGATCGATACGGTCTGGGGCGGCAATGGCCTCGACGAGATCTACGGCGGCGACGACGGCGATTTTCTGTACGGCGAGAACGGACGGGACTTCATCGACGGCGGCGACGGCGAAGATCTCATGATGGGCGGTGACGGCCGGGACACCCTTCATGGCGGCGGCGATGACGACAAGATCGAGGGTGGCAGCGGAAAGGACGAGATCTTCGGGGGCGACGGCGACGATTCCATGCACGGGTCGGCGGGCGACGATTCCATGTTCGGCGACGATGGCAAAGACACGCTGAAGGGCGGCAGCGACGACGATTCGCTCTACGGTGGCGAGGGCGACGACTCGCTGGTCGGTGAGGATGGCGACGACCTCATCGAAGGCGGCTTCGGCGACGACATCCTCGAAGGTGGCGCGGGCACCGACACCGCCGTGTTCGACTTTGCCGATGGTATCGGCGTCTACATGGCGTCCCAGAACGGCGTTGCCACGAGCGACTTCGGCGGCACCGACAGCATGATGGACATCGAGAATGTGCGAACCGGCTCAGGCGCCGATCATGTCGAGGGTTATGGCGCCGACAATCTGCTCGAGACCATGAGTGGCGACGACTACGTCGACGGCGCGGCGGGCAACGACACCATCGACCTCGGCCGCGGCGGCGACGAAGGTTATGGCGGCGACGGCAACGACGTCATTCTGGGCGGCAAGGGCATTGATACGCTCGAGGGCGGCGCGGGTGATGACACGCTCGACGGCGGCGGACAGCACGACAGCCTGCGCGGCGGCGACGGCGACGACCGTCTCATCGGCGGGACCGGTGGTGGCAAGGACCTTCTCATCGGCGGTGAAGGGGCGGACGAGATCGTGGGCGGCGGTGGTGCCGACACCATCCGCTACGAGGCAGGCGATATCGGCGTCGACGTCATCTCCGGGTTCAGCCTGGGGGTCGACGAGCTTGAGTTCTCGAACGACTTCTTCCTTTTCCCCGTCGTGAATGACGCGCAATACGACATGCTGCTGGAAGCCCACACCGATCCGGCGACGGGCGACGCCGTGCTGCGCGCCTTAAGCTCGGTCGGCTTGCACGATATTGCCCGCTTCGAGGGGATCGATGCCGCAACGATCAACGATGCCATCGTCACCGGCGAGCTTTTCGGCGAAGATTTCCTCGTCTGAGCCGCTCTGAACGGGTGGCTGTTGCCGGCACCATCTGCGCGTCCCCCGCAGGGACTTTGAGCGCCGCCTGGCCATTCCCGGCCAGGCGGCGCTTTCGTTCGTTCGCCGCCTGAAGAGCGGCATCGGCGCAATCGACCCGTGCGCGAACAACCGTTCCGTGGCCGCTGTCGCAGCGCCACGTGGAAGTCGTCAGACACCATGCAACGGATTGATACCCCATGAGCATTATCAACGGCACACGATACGACGATGTCCTCTACGACGGTTTGGGCGAGGACGAGATTTCAGCACGCGGCGGCAACGACCTCATCATTGCCAGCGCGACGGCCGAGCCCGCAGCGCAGGGGCCGGACTTCATCAACGGTGGCGGCGGCTTCGACACCCTGAGCTATCAGCTCACCGACAAGATGATGTGGATCGACATGGAGGCGGGCGAATCGCGCCGGCTGGCCGGCGCGGGCGACTACAAGGATTATTTCGAGAACATCGAACACGTCATCGGCAGCTCGAAAAGCGACCACATCACCGGGAGCAGCAAGTCGGACGTCATCGACGGATACCACGGGGGCGACAGGATCGAGGCCGGAGCCGGCGCGGACGAGCTGGACGGGGGCGCGGGCAGCGACACCATCTATGGCGGTACGCAAAACGACACCGTAGACGGTGGTGTCGCCGGCGACGAGATCTACGGCGAAAACGGCCACGACAGTCTCTACGGCGGAAACGGCAGCGATTTCATCGGCGGCGGCAACGGCAACGACCAGGCTTTCGGCGGCAACCACAACGACGCTATCAACGGCAACGAAGGGCGGGACTCCCTGTTCGGCGAGAGCGGCGTCGATACGCTGCACGGCGGTGCGGGAAAGGACCTCGTCGACGGTGGCGACGGGGACGATTCGCTGTTCGGCAACGACGGCAACGATTCCATCGAGGGCGGCGCCGGCGATGATGTCATCAACGGCGGTGATGGCATCGACACCGCCGTCTTCGATTTCAGCGACGGTGTTCTCGTCACCATGGCTGATGTCGGAGACGGCACCGCGGTTGGTGCGTCGAGCGGCGCCGACACCTTCAGCCTGATCGAGAACATCCAGACAGGGTCGGGGGCGGACGAGGTTGTCGGCAACGGCAACAGCAACGTTATCGAGACGGGGGGCGGGGCTGACATTGTCTCCGGCATGAACGGTCACGACCGGATCAAGCTCGGCAACGGGGGCGATACGGCGAGCGGAGGCAACCACAACGACACGCTTCAGGGGCAGGGCGGCTCCGACGAGCTGTCCGGTGACGCGGGCGAGGACACCGTCAACGGCGGCTCGGGCAACGACCTGGTGCGCGGCGGCGACGGGGACGACCTCGTCATCGGTGCATCCGGCAAGGACACGCTGGTCGGCGGCGAGGGGGCGGACGAGATCAACGGCGGCGGCGGGCGCGATACCGTGCGTTACGAGTATGGCGATGTCGGGCTCGACGAAATCGTCAATTTCCAGGTTGGCGTCGACAATCTCGAATTCTCGCAAGACTTCTTCGTGACGCCCAACCCGTCGCTCGAGCAGCTGGACTGGCTCCTCGAGGCCATCCCCGATGCGGGGACGGGCGACGCGATCCTGCGCGCTTCCACATCCATCGGCAGTCAGGACATTGCCCGTTTCGACGGGATCGACGCTGCGACAATCAACGATGCGATCACTTCGGGCACGTTGTTCGGCGACTTTTGATCGACTGACCGAACTCACCGGCGCCGCCGGGCCGTCCAGGCGTTTCTGCGCCTTCGTGTCCGGCGCTCGTCTTGGGGTGACTGCATCCTTGCATCGCGCCCGTGCGTGGAACGCGGTTCCGCATTCCGCCCGCAAGTTCCACGTCCAAACTGTCAGCAAGCGGACTTTAGGACATCAACGCCATGAGCATCATCAACGGAACGAGCAGCGCCGACATCCTCTACGACCTTGAGGGAGCGGATGACATTTCCGCACGCGGTGGAAACGACACCATCTACGCCAACGGCCCACTGGAGTCCCCGGTACAAGGCGCCGACACCATCGACGGCGGCGGCGGGTACGACATCCTGAGCTACGAGTTTTCCCATGTCCCCCTGTTCATCGAGGGGCCTGACCAGATCGTGCGCCGCGGCGTCGCTTCCGGCGGATGGGACTTCTACGACAACATCGAGCAGATCAACGGCAGCAACTTCGACGACCACTACAACGCGACCAACGGCGACGAGGTATTCTACGGCCTTGATGGCAAGGACACGGTCTACGCAGGCAACGGGGCCGACTACATCGACGGAGGTGACGGGGACGATTCGGTTTTCGGCGGCGGCCACAACGACACCATAACGGGTGGGAGCGGCGAGGACACGCTGTATGGCGAGGCCGGTCACGACACCTTGTACGGCAACAATGACAACGACTGGCTGATCGCTGGCAACGGGAATGACCGCGCTTTTGGCGGGAGCGGCAACGACACGCTGATTGGCGGACAAGGACGCGATACGCTGCGCGGCGGGGATGGTGACGACACGATCCATGGCGGCGAAGGCAAGGACCTGGTCGTGGGCCAGGATGGCGACGACGCGCTCCATGGGCAGGACGACAATGACACGTTTGTCGGCGGTGCAGGCGACGATTCCGTCTACGCCGGCGATGGCGATGATTTGATCGAAACTGGCGCCGGCAACGACTCCATCAATGGGGGCAACGGCAACGACACGGCTGTGTTCAACTACAGCGCAGACGTCTCGGTTCACCTCTCGGGTACTCTGGAAGGGCTCGTGTTCGCCGGCGCCCAGGGTGTCGATACGATCGACTATGTGGAAAACATCCGCACCGGATCCGGCGGCGACTTCGTGCTCGGCGATGCGTGGGCGAACATCATCGAGACCGGCTCTGGTGACGATGTTGCATCGGGTGTTGGCGGGGACGACCTGTTCGAGCTCGGCACCGGCGACGATGAGGGCTACGGCGGAGAGGGCAGCGATACGCTCCTGGGCGAAAACGGCGCTGACCTGCTGGACGGCAACGCCGGCGAGGACACCGTCAACGGCGGCGGTCACAACGACGAAGTGCGCGGCGGCGACGGCGACGATCTGCTCCGCGGTGGCAGCGGCCATGATACGCTCGTTGGCGGCGAGGGGGCGGACGACATTGCCGGCCAGGGTGGACGCGACACGATCCGCTACGAGAACGGCGATTTCGGCCTGGATGTCATCCGCAACTTCACGCTTGGGATCGACACGCTGGAATTCGCGGATGACTTTTTCCTCTTCACCCCGGAGGTGCCCGCGCAATACGACTTCCTGTTGGAGGCCGAAGCCGATGCCGTCACCGGGGATGCGATCCTGCGTGCGCAGACGGACGACGGACCGAGATATATCGCAACCTTCGAGGGGATCGACGCCGACACCGTCAACGTCGCAATCATTTCCGGCGAACTCTTCGGCGAAGATTTTCTGGTCTGACCGGCGGTGTTTCCGCCGGTCAGGACGGTTCCTTCAGCAGCGGGTAGGCGACCGCCGTGAGGTGGGAGTTGATCCGCTGCAACTCGCGCAGGAGATCGAGGTGGATGCGCGAGGAGGCGACCGAAGTCTTCACGCCGCTGGACAGGCGCATCGCATGCCGGCGCTGGCTTTCCAGCGTGTGCGTGCGAAACCGTCGTTTGGCGGTGACGAGATCCTGCGCACGGCGCTTGTCGCGCGACAGGAAGACGGCCTGCGCGTGCCGGAAGATGTCCGACAGCTCGGACGTCAGGCCGTCCAGCTCGTTGGCGCCGTCGGGCGAAAATTCCAGCCCGGTTTTGCGCTTGCGCTTGGCAAGATCGGTGATGTTGCGGGTGATGATGTCCCCCACATGCTCCAGATGGGTGATGAACTCGAACAGCTCGAACCAGCGGTTGCGCTCGTCTTCGTCGAGGTCGTCTAGCTTGATCGAGGCCATGTAGAGCGTCACTTCGCGGTAGAGGCGGTCGACGTCGGCCTCCAGCGCCTTGATCCGGGCATCCGCTTCCGGATCGCGGAACAGCTCCGAAATCCCGCCGATCATCCCGAACACGATGTGCGCGACCCGCGAGGTCTCGTTTGCGATGTTGAGGAAGGCGGTCTGCGGACGCGAGACGTCCTCCGGCGCCAGGAACATGTGCCCCGTCACCCGGTCGGGATCGGCGGCGATCACGACGGGGGGCAGGAGCACCTGCACCACCTTGGCGACGATCCCCACCAGCGGCAGAAGGAGAATGCCGGCCGTGACGTTGAGCGCGAGGTGCGCCAGCACCACGTGGGTGCCGGCATATTGAACCGGGGGCAGGGCCGCGAGTGCCGGGACGCTGAGGAGCAGCGCGCCGATGGCAACGCCGATCAGGCGCAGGCCCACCGCGCCGAGGAGGAGCTGGCGGGCGCGCCCGCCCAGCGTCCACCCGCTGATGAGGGCGGGGAGAGCCGCGCCTGCGTTGGCGCCAATCACCATCCACAGCCCGCCATCCTGCGGCAGGCCACCGTTGGCGACCAGCTGCGCAATCATCAACACCACCGCAATAGACGAGTGCATCAGCCAGGTGAGAAGCATGGTGACGATGACAAGCGCCAGCGGTTCGGCCGACAGGATGCGCATGATGTCGCGCGCCGCATCCCCCGCGGCCAGCGCCTGCGTGGCGCTCGACAGGAGCGTCAGCGCCGTGAGGATGAACGCGAAGCCGAGCGTGATCCGGCCGACGTGCTTGCCCCGCCGCCCGCCCGAGGCGGTGAAGGTGACGAAGCCGACGAAAAGAAGGAGAGGGGCGAGCACCTTCACGTCGAGGTTCAGCATCGCGACCGCGAGGCTGGAGCCGACTTCCGCGCCAAGCGCCGTGGCGAGCCCCGCTGGCAGCGTCAGCACGCCGCCGGCGCAGAAGCTTGCCGCCATCAGGCTGACCGCAGTCGCCGACTGGAGCGAGAAGGCAGTGCCGATGCCGAGCCCGAATGCCGAGAACCGCCGCCCCGTCAGGACGGCGACGTGCGCCTCGATTCGCGAGCCGAACAACCGTTCGACGCCGGTGCGTACCGTGCGAATACCCCAGAGGAGGAGCGCAACCGCGCCCGCCAGATTGACGAAAATCTCCAAGCCTAGCCGAACCATTTCTGTGGAAGCTGCGCGTGCGATTTGCCGGGAGACGAGCACAGCGTTCTGTGAATCACGAGAGATGACAGAAGAAAGACATACGCAATATGTGCGTCTATTTCCAATGAAATATGACAACAAGGGTTCCGGCGAAACGGTCGGGTCTGAAAAAATCAGCTAATGCCGTGCCTTTCGGGCCGTCACAAAAAGGCTTGCTCTTTATGACGTTTTTATGACAGTTCCATTTTCGGGACTGGCGCCTGCTTCAACCCGCTGGCAGGGTCCCCAAGACTAGGCTTGGCGCAAAAAGCCGGCCAACCGGAGGACTTATGAAACGCTTACTCGCCGCCGCGCTTACGGGCGCTGCCCTGATCGCAACGCCCGCCCTCGCGGATTTCACGCTCGACGCGCGCTACAACGACGCCGACGGCGACCTTGTGGCCGACGTTCCGACCGATGCTGCCGACCTGCTCGATCCCGGCACGCTTATCTTCGCCTACACCCCGGTCGAGGACCCGGCCGTCTACGCCGACGCCTGGTCCGACTTCCTGACATACCTCGAAGAGCAGACCGGCAAGAAGGTCCAGTTCTTCCCCGTGCAGTCGAACGCAGCACAGATCGAAGCGATGCGCGCTGGCCGTCTGCACATTGCGGGCTTCAACACCGGCTCCAATCCGCTGGCAGTCGCCTGCGCCGGGTTCCGCCCCTTCACCATCATGGCCGGTGCTGACGGGTCCTACGGCTACGAGATGGAAATCATCACGTATCCGGGCTCCGGCATCGACTCGGTCGAGGACATCAAGGGCAAGGAGATGGCCTTCACGTCCGAAACGTCCAACTCCGGCTTCAAGGCGCCCTCGGCCATCCTGAAAGCCGACTACAACATGGAAGCCGGCACCGACTTCGAGCCGGTATTCTCCGGCAAGCACGACAACTCCATCCTCGGCGTTGCCAACAAGGACTACCCGGCCGCCGCCATCGCCAACTCGGTGAAGAAGCGGATGCTCGACCGTGACGTGGTCAACGAAGATCAGCTGAAGGTTCTTTACACCTCGCAGACCTTCCCGACGACCGGCTACGGCATGGTCTACAACCTTAAGCCCGAGCTGCAGAAGCAGATCGAAGACGCGTTCTTCAGCTTTGACTGGGAAGGCACGTCGCTTCAGAAAGAGTTCGAGCGCAACGGCGAAGCCCAGTTCATTCCCATCACCTTCCAGAAGGAGTGGGAAGTGATCCGCAAGATCGACGAAGCCAACGGCGTTTCGTACGACTGTCAGTAACCACAGCACGCCGGGCGGTGATTGCCGCCCGGCGGCCCGGCTCTCGACTGGAGACCTCAATTGCTCAAGATCGAGCGCCTGACCAAAACCTACAAGACCGGCGACAAGGCCCTGAAGGATGTGACCGTCTCGGTCCCCTCGGGCGAGGTCGTCGGCCTTATCGGCCCGTCCGGGGCTGGTAAATCCACCCTGATCCGATGCATCAACCGGCTGGTCGAACCGACCTCGGGCACCGTGCATCTGGGCGACCTCAACGTTACCGGCCTGTCGCGCGGCGACCTGCGCCGTGCGCGCCGCCGGATCGGCATGATCTTCCAGGAATATGCTCTGGTGGAGCGGCTGACGGTGATGGAAAACGTCCTGTCCGGCCGTCTCGGCTATGTGCCGTTCTGGCGTTCCTTCACGCGCCGTTTCCCGCAGGAAAGCGTCGACAAGGCGTTCCAGCTTCTGGAGCGGGTGGGCCTTGGCGAACACGCCGACAAGCGCGCCGATGCCCTGTCCGGCGGGCAGCGCCAGCGTGTCGGCATTGCCCGCGCCCTGGAGCAGGACCCCGAGCTTCTGCTGGTCGACGAACCCACCGCCTCGCTCGACCCCAAGACCAGCCGCCAGATCATGCGCCTGATCCTCGAGATCTGCGAAGAGCGCGGGCTGCCGGCCATCATCAACATTCACGACGTGGTGCTGGCGCAGGACTTCACCCAGCGCCTTCTCGGCCTGCGCGCCGGTGAGCTGGTGTTCGACGGTCCGCCCTCCGCGCTCGACGAAGCGGCCCTCACCAAGATCTACGGCGAGGAAGACTGGACGGCCATGCGCCGCCACGCCGCCGAAGACGCCAAGGGCGACGCCCTGACCGAGCGCGAAATGGCCGAGCGGCTGGAGGGCCTCGCGTGACGACGGCGCCCGGCCGTGTCTGGCGCCGTCCGCCGATCCTCGTCAAAAGCCTCAAGTGGCGGATCATCATCTATGGCGGTCTGGTCGCCTACCTCATCGCGGCGATGGCCTCGGTGGAGGTCGACTGGATGCGCGTCTATCTCGGGCTGGAGCGGGGGTGGCGCTTCATCTACGGCTTCCTCCAGCCCGATTTCACGTCGCGCTGGAAGGACATCAGCCAGGGTCTGATCGAAAGCCTGACGATGACGGTCACGTCCACCGTGGTGGGCGTTCTCATCTCCATCCCGATCGGCATTGGCGCGGCGCGCAACCTTGCGCCGCTGCCGGTCTATGCTGTCTGCCGTGCCATCATCGCCCTATCGCGTGCGCTGCAGGAGATCATCATCGCGATCCTGTTCGTGGCGATGTTCGGGTTCGGCCCGTTTGCAGGCTTCCTCACGCTGGCCTTTGCCACAATCGGCTTCCTCGCCAAGCTTCTGGCCGAAGACATCGAGGACATTGACGCCAAGCAGGTGGAGGCGGTCCGTGCCACGGGCGGCTCCTGGTGGCAGATCGTCAACTATGCGGTGCAGCCGCAGGTGATGCCGCGCCTCATCGGGCTGTCGCTCTACCGGTTCGACATCAATTTTCGCGAATCGGCGGTGATCGGCATCGTGGGGGCCGGCGGCATCGGCGCCACGCTCAACACCGCCATCGACCGTTACGAGTTCGACAGTGCCGGTGCGATCCTTCTCATCATCATCGCAATCGTCATGGTTGCCGAGTACGCGTCGAGCGGCGTGCGAAAGTGGGTGCAGTAGCGTGCCGAGTTCAACGGTAAACGGCGTCCCGGTCTGGCGGCAGCGCACAACCAAGCAGTCGCTCGCCATCTGGGTGGGCTGGCTTCTTCTCGTCGCGCTCTTCGTGTTCTGCTGGCAGGTGATGACCAAGGACACCATCTGGGCGTTCGTCGACGATGCGCCCCGGCAGGCGGCCGACCTTGCCAGCCGTATGTTCCCGCCGCGCTGGTCCTACATCAACAAGCTGTGGCTGCCGTTGTGGGACACGCTCAACATCGCGTCGCTGGGGACGATCCTGGGCATCATCATCGCCATGCCCGTCGCCTTCATGGCGGCGCGCAACACCACGCCAAGCACCACGTTCGTGCGGCCGATTGCGCTGTTCATCATTGTTGCCTCGCGGTCGATCAACTCGCTGATCTGGGCGCTGCTGCTGGTTTCCATCATCGGCCCCGGCGTGCTGGCCGGCGTCATTGCCATCGGCCTGCGTTCCATCGGGTTCGTCGCCAAGCTGATGTACGAGGCAATCGAGGAAATCGACGCCAAGCAGGTGGAGGCCGTGCGGGCGACCGGCGCATCCGCCTCGCAGGTGATCGATTACGCCATCGTGCCGCAGATCCTGCCGAGCTTTTTCGGCGTGGCAGTGTTCCGCTGGGACATCAACATCCGCGAATCCACCATCCTGGGCCTCGTCGGCGCCGGTGGCATCGGCCTTCAGCTGCAGGCTTCGCTCAATGTGCTGGCCTGGCCGCAGGTCACGATGATCTTCGTGGTGATTCTCGCCACCGTCGTCGTGTCCGAATGGGTGTCGGCCAAGGTACGCCACGCGATCTCCTGACCGCGGGGCTGGCGCCTGAACGCGGCGCTAGCCGGTGCCTGCTGCGAGCAGCGTGGCGCGTGCCTTTTCAAAAACGCCGGCAAGGGCGCCGTCCAGTTCGTGGCGCTCCACAGCGTCGCCTTCCCCCACGGTGATGTGGTCCAGCGTCTTCAGCACCGGCGCCCTTTCGAGCTCTTCCACAAAGCGGTTAAAGATGGCCGCATTGTGCACGAACGGCCCGGTCAGAATGATCCTGTAGGGAAATAGCAGGCGCGCCAGGTTGGCCGTCAGGCGGACCACTTCGCTGGTGGCCGCTTCCATCTCCGGAACCGACAGCAGATCGAGGTCGCGCGCCACGGGCCGCAGCTCGGCCTCCGTGGCGGGCATGCCGGCAAAGGCTTCGCGCAGCTTCGGCCCCAGAGACCAGAGGGCCGCAATGGTTTCGAGGCAATCGGTGTTGCCGCAGGTGCAGGTGCGGCCACGCGCGCTGCCGAGCCGCCAGTGGCCGATTTCGCAAAAGCGCCCCTGCGTGCGGTTCACGATGGCGCCTTCGGTGTAATACGCAGCGCCGATGCCGTAGCCCCAGTGGAGCAGGAGGACGCTTTCACGCGACTGCGCGGGGCTTGCGCTTGCAAGGCGTCCGATCAGCTCGGCATCGAGGTTGCGCACCAGCGTTACCGTATGGCCGAGCGGGGCGAGCGCCGCCGCAATATCGAGGTTGCGCACCTCCGGCCAGCGCGAGGTGAAGCACCACAGGTGGCGCGGCGCATCCAGAAGGCCGGAGAGCGAGCAGATGATCGCCACCACCTCCACGCCCTTCGGAAATTTGGCCTTTATCGCGCGCGCCAGCCGCAGCAGCGTCGCGGCCATATCGGCATTGTTGGTGTTGTGCGGCGGTTCGGCCGTTCGTTCGGCGATGACGTTGCCGGCCATGTCCACGGCCTTGGCAGCAATGCTGCGGCTGGTCACCTGAATGAAAATAGCGCCGAAGCGCTGGAGGTTGTAGACGAGCGTGGCTGCGGGACGCCCGCGGCCCTGCCGCTTGACGATGCTTTCGCGCAGCAGCTCCTTGGCCACCAGCTCGCCCACATAGTCCGACACGCTGGTGGAGCGCAGGTTCAGATGCGAGACGATCTCCCCTCGCGTCGACGCCCGGCCGGTGCGCACAAGGTCGAGCACGGCGGCAAGCTCGCGCGTGCGGGGGAGCCCCATGGGCACCCCTCTACCTGAACAGCGCCGGCAGCGTCAGCGACAGCGCCGGGACGTAGGTGACGAGCAGCAGAACCACCACCATCGCGCCGTAAAAGGGCAGGAGGCTGCGCACTGTCCGCTCCAGATTGATCCGCGCGATCCCGCAACCGACAATCAGTGACGTACCCACCGGCGGGGTGCACAGGCCGATCCCGAGGTTGAGGATCAGGATGATCCCGAACTGGATCGGGTCCACGCCCACCTTGGTGACGATGGGCAGGAGGATCGGCGTCAGGATCAGGATGAGGATCCCCATGTCCATCAGCATGCCGAGGATGAGCAGAAGGACGTTGATGGACAGGAGCACGAACGCCTTGTTCTCGGAGATGGCAAAGATTGCGTCGGCCAGCAATGCCGGCACCCGGAGGTAGGACAGCAGGAAGCCGAACACCGAGGACGTCATGATGATGGCGGTGACGATGGCAAGCGTGGTGAGGGTGGTTGCAAAGATCCGCCCGATGGCCCGCCGGTTGAGGCTGCGGTAGAAGAAGGCGGTGGCGAGCACTGCATAGACCACGGCAATGGCCGCCGATTCGGTGGCGGTGAAGATGCCGGTGAGAATGCCGCCGATGATGATGACGATGGTGAAGAGCCCGACCAGCGCATTGCCGATCACCTGCAACCCCTGGCGCATGGTGTAGCGGGCGCCGACGGGGTGGTTCTCCTTCACCGCAACGAACCAGCAGATCACCATCAGCGACAGGCCGAGGAGCACACCCGGCACATAGCCCGCCAGAAACAGCGTGCTGATGGGCAGCCCGCCGGCCGCCAGCGCATAGAAGATCATGTTCTGACTGGGCGGGATCAGCACCCCTTGCACGGAGGAGGTGACCGTCACGGCCACCGAGTAGCCGGCGGGGTAGCCGCTTTTGGTCATGGCCGGGATCATGATGGAGCCGATGGACGCGACGTCGGCCACGGAGGAACCGGAAATGCCGCCGAACAGCGTGCTGGCGACCACGTTGCCCTGGGCAAGCCCGCCGCGCAGACGGCCCACCAGCACGTCGGCGAGCTTCACCAGCCGGTCAGAAATACCGCCTTCGCCCATGATGTTGCCGACCAGAATGAAGAACGGCACGGCCAGAAAGGTAAAGGTGTTGAGCCCGTTCACCATCCGCTGCGCGACCATCAGGAGCGGCAGGCCGAGATAGAGCGTTGTGGCGAGCGACGAGATGCCGAGTGCGAACGCGATCGGAACGCGCAGCCCCATCAGGAGCAGGAAGCCGCCGAGCAGCAGCGCAATGCCCATGTAGTCAACCGGCATTGAGCGGCTCCATGGCGGTGATCGGCGCGTTGCCGAGTTCACGCAAGAGAATGTTGCTGATGGCGTTGAAGGTGCCGAGCGCACCGCCCACCAGCGTCGGAACGTAAAGCCAGGCCTTGGAGAGGCTGGATGCGGGAAGGAGCTGCTTGCCGGCCAGCGCCACAAGGTCCTGCCCGTAGACCACCACCACCAGCATGAACCCTGCGGTGAGGAGCTGGGCCATGAAGTCCAGAGTGAGGGCGAGGGGGTAGGGGAGCATGTCGCGGAAGAAACTGATGGCGACATGCTCGTGCCGGCGGATGCCGACCGCAATTGCCAGCATCCCGAACCAGATGAGGCAGAGAAGGGCGACCTCCTCCGACCAGCTGGTGGGGTTGTTCAGGACAAAGCGCAGGAACACCTGCAGGCAGGTGATCGCGGTGATGACCACCAGAAGGGCATAACAAACCCAGCTTGCGACGACGTTCAGACCGTCAACGAAGCGCGCAAAATGTCGTCGCAAGGCCGTTACCCTTCCTGCTTGTGCCCGGAACCGCCTGCTACTCGGCCTTCACGGCCTTGATGCGCTCGATCAGAGGCGCAAGGTCGGGAAATTCGTCGTAGATCGGAGCGACGGCGGCCTGGAACGGGGCGTTGTCGATCTCGGTCACGACGGAGCCTGCGGCCTCAACGGTCTTTCGGGCTTCCGCGTTGGCAGCGCGCATGGCGTCCCGCTCGAACATGGCGGCTTCCTTGGCAGCCTTAGAGATGGCCTCCTGCTGGTCGGCAGGCAGCCCGTCAAACTTTGCCTTGTTCATGATGAGGATGGCGGGCGGGCTGAGGTGACCGTCCTCCACGTAGTTGGGAGCAACCTCGTAGTGGCCTGACGTCTGGTAGGACACATAGTCGTTCTCGGCGCCGTCGATCACGCCGGTCTGCAGCGCGGAGTAGACCTCACCGTAGTTCATCGGCGTCGGCACGGCGCCCAGAAGCTCGACCATGCGGATGGAAATCGGTGCCGGCTGCACGCGGATCTTGAGACCCTCGAGGTCCTCCAGCGATTTCACCGGCTTGCCTTCGACGGTGTAGAACGAGCGCGAACCGGCATCCATGAACTCGAAGCCGACGAGGCCGACATCGGCAAGGTCGGCGCGGACTTCGTCGCCCACATCACCGTCCAGCACGGCGTATTTCTGGTCCCAGCCGCTGAAGATGTAGGGGAGGGTCGTGACGCCCATGGAGGGGCTGACGTTGGCCAGCACCACAGCGTTCACGCGAGACAGGTCGACGATGCCGGCCTGCGCCTGCTCGATCGTCTCGGGCTCCTGGCCAAGCTGGGCGCCGGAGAACACCTGAACGACAACTTCGCCGTCGGTATATTCCTTCACCAGATCGGCGAATTTGTGCATCGCCTCGGTGACCGGATTGCCTTCCGGCTGGTTTTCCGCAAGGCGCAGGACGGTTTGCGCCGAAGCGCCGCCGACCATCAAAGACGTGCTCAGTCCGGCCGCGAGTAGAGCGGTGATATAAGCCTTCACAACGAGATCCCCCTTGTATTGGTTAAGGGCAGTATTCGTCCTGCAATCACAGCCGTCAATAATTTAGAACGGATTGTGATTAAAAATATGGTTTGTGCGCGTCGTGGGCGATTGACCGGAATCCGGGGGTGTGGCTAATTTCCGGTCAACTTCTGTTCAGAAATTAGGGTTGGGAGCCTTTATGCAATTCATCGTGCATGAGGATGGTGCGGCACTGGCAGCGGCGGCCGCTGCGGAGGGCGCTGTGGCCATCGAGGCCGCCATCGCGAAAAAGGGCGCGGCTGTCGTCGTGCTCGCCACAGGTGCCAGCCAGTTCGCGATGCTGGCCGAGCTGGTCGGGACAGACATCGACTGGGGCAAGGTGACCGTCTTCCACCTCGACGAATATGTCGGCCTCGGGACCGACCATCCGGCCAGCTTCCGCGGCTACCTCAATGAACGGTTCGTGGCCCGCGTGCCGGCGTTGCGCGAATTTCTGGCCGTGGAAGGCGATGCGCCCGACATTGACGCGGAGATCGCGCGGCTGAATGCGCGGCTTGCCCCGCTGGAGGTGGACGTGTGTTTCGCGGGGATCGGCGAAAACTGCCATCTTGCGTTCAACGATCCGCCCGCCAATTTCGAGGTCGACGACCCCTATATCGTCGTCGAGCTGGACGAGGCGTGCCGCCGCCAGCAGCTTGGCGAAGGCTGGTTTCCCGATCTTGAATCGGTGCCGAAAACCGCCGTTTCCATGAGCGTGCGGCAGATCATGAAGGCAAAGAAGATCGTCCTGTCCGTGCCCGATGAGCGCAAGGCAAACGCCGTGCGCCATGCGGTGGAAGGCGAGATCGGCAACCTTTATCCCGCCTCGGTACTCCAGAACCATCCCGCAGCCACACTCCACCTCGACCCGCCGGCGGCCTCGCTTCTGGCCGGACGAAAGGGGTGAGCGCTTTCGTCGGAGACGGGCTGTTCGACCTTCAGGTCAACGGTTACGCCGGTGTCGACTTCAACGATCCATCCATCGGCCCGGCTGCGATGGATATTGCGCTGGAGGCCATGCGGGCCGCCGGCGTGACGGGGTGCCTACCCACCATCATCACCGCCCACGAGGGCGAGCTGGTCGAGCGTTTCCGGGCGCTCGACGCGGCGGTGACCGGGAGCCGCCTCGGGGCAGAAATGGTGCCGGGCTACCATCTGGAAGGGCCGTTTCTCAATCCGGACGACGGCTACCGCGGCGTTCATCCGGCGGCCGCCATGGGCGATCCGGACATTGCGCTGGTCGACACGTTGGAGGCTGGCCTGTCGCGGCCGATCCTGCTCGTCACGTTTGCGCCGGAACGGGCGGGCGCCGCCGCCTTTGCCCGCGCTCTGGCGCAGCGGGGCAAGGCGATGGGGATGGCCCATTCGGCCGCCGGCTTTGCCGATGTGCGCGCGGCAGCGGACGCGGGGCTGACGCTGTCCACCCACCTTGGCAACGGCCTGCCGCAGACCCTGCCGAAGCTGGAAAACACGTTCCTTGCGCAGCTGGCCGAAAAGCGGCTCACCGCCTGCGTCATTGCCGACGGGCATCACATGTCGCCGGATGCCCTCTCGGCGATCGTGGCACTGAAGGGAACGTCGCGGACCATCCTCGTCACCGATGCGGTGCTGGCGGCGGCCGCGCCGGCCGGGCACTACCGCTTTGCCGGGATGGACGTGAAACGCACCGATGCGGGGGCGGTGGTCCCGGCCGAAGGGGCGAACCTTGCCGGCTCCGCGCTGACGCTAGATGACGCGGTGCGCAACGTGGTGCGCTGGGGGGTTGCGGACCTTCCCACCGCCGTTGCCATGGCAGCTGCGCAGCCGCGGGCAGCCTTGCAGGTTGCGCTCGACCACCACAGCATCAGACTGGATCCGGGCCGCGTTGCGTGGAGCGACGCGCTGGAGCCTTCGCCGGCAGCGTGAGCCGCCGCCGGCGAAAGCCCGATCAGTTGGCGACGCTTTGCGTCACCACGGCGTTCATCAGCGCAAGCTGGCGGCTCACGATGGTTGCCTTGCCCGCGCCGTTCTTTTCCAGCGCCTGACAGTAGGCACCGCCCAGATCCACCACGCGATTGGTGGTGGTCGCATCGGGGTTGCTCGCATCGTACTTGGCAATCAGGTCGCCGACGGCGGCATCGTCAAGGGTCGATGCGGCGGCCATGGTCTCGATTTGCCCGCGGAGCGCTGCGCTGATGCGGTCTGCCGGCACGTTGGGGCAGGTGTCGGCCATTGTGGCGCCGGGGGTGCTGCTGGTCACGTTGCGCAGGCCTGCCACCATGTCGGGCCGGGCGTTGGCGGGCGCGTCGTTGCCCCAGGACGTGCGCACATGGTTGGCGAGCGCGGCGATCTGCTCATTGCTCAGCGAATCGCGGAAACTCGGCATGGCGCCATAATCGCCCATCGGTGCAATCCCTTCCAGGAGCACCGAAATCACGTTGACCGGCGAACGGGCGAGCACCGCGCCGGACCCCACCAGAGACGCAGCGACGCCGGGCGCACCCTCGCCGTCCGCACCGTGGCAGGTAACGCACTCGCCCTCGAACAGGCCGGCCCATTCCTGGCGCAGCGCCGGTGTGATTTTCACCTCTTCGGGCGCGGACCGCTTGTCGTCGGACGGCGGCTGATCCTTCATGTAGGTGGCGATGGCGTGAACGTCGCTGGGGGGGATTGTGGCAAGCTCGCCCAGAACTTCGGCCATGGGGCCGACGGCCACGTGGTTCATGCCGTCATTGCCGTTGAGGAAACCTTCCAGCCGGGCAACGTCCCAGTCGGCGATCACTGAATCGGGACCGTCTGAAATGTCGGGTGCATACCATTCGGCAACGCGCGAGCCCTGAAGTGAACGTGAGGTGATCGGCCCGCCCACAGCATCCCGGGGCGTGTGGCACGCGCCGCAGTGCGACAACGCCTCCACCAGATAGGCGCCGCGGTTCCAGACCTCGCTCTTGGTGGTGTCGGGCTGGAACCGACCTTCGGTGAAGAACAGCATCTGCCAGCCGAACACGCTCGCCCGCACGTCGAACGGGAAGGGGAGCTGGTTGACGTCGACACGATTGTTCACCGGCTCTACGGTCTGCATGTAGGCCCACAGGGCGTCGATGTCGTCGTCGGTCATCTTGGTGAAGTGGACGTAAGGCATGGACGGGTAGAGGGGGAGCCCGTCCTTCTTCACGCCGCGGCGCAGCGCACCCTCGAAATCGTCGCGGGTCCACGTGCCGATCCCGGTTTCCTTGTCCGGGGTGATGTTGGCGGTGGCCATGTCCCCGAACGGCGTCGACAGCACGGTGCCGCCGGCGAAGGGTTTGCCGGAAGGTCCGGTGTGGCACGCCGAGCAGCCGGACGCGTTCGAAACGAGTTGGCCCGCCTCGACAGATCCCGAGTCGGCCGCCATCGCGCCCGGACTGGCGAGCAGCGACGCAGAAAGCGCGGCCGCGATGTGGGTGAACATTCGTCTCGTCTTCATTTTTCATCCCCTCAAGTGCGGCGTGCTGATCGCGCCGGCACGTTCCCCGTGCCTGTGGATGAGCTAGGCCTGACGCCCGGCTACCTTCAACACGAAGCCGATTTTCCGCTTATTCGCCTTGTTGTATCAAGTTAAATATAGGTATCGGGGCTGTCTCGGAGCTGTAGCACCCTCTGCCGTCAACCAGATATTGCCGCAATAGCCGTTTGATTGAGGCTCGCGTCCAATGTCGCTTGTCGCGTGCAGCCATCAGCAGACGGACCTCAGCGGCGGCGGGCGTGTCGGCGCGGGAGAGTTGGTCAGGTCAGTGTTTCGGCCAGATAATCCACGAAAGCACGCACCCGCGCCGGAAGGTTTGGCCCGCCGGCAAACACGGCGTGGATGATCTCCTCGTCGCCGGGGTTGTATGCCTCGAGTATGCGGACCAGACGGCCGTCGGCCAGCTCTGCGGCCACACTGAAGGTGCCCACCCGCGTGATCCCCACCCCCGCTGTGGCGAGCTGGCCAAGGGTTTCGCCGTTGTTGGCCTCGATGTTTCCCCGGACGCTCAGGGCATAATCGCGCCCGTCCCGGCGGAAGGGCCAGATGGGCTCGGCCCGGCGGAAATTGAACCCAAGGCAGTTGTGGCCGTGAAGGTCCTCCGGAACCAAAGGCGTCCCATGACGGGAGAGATAATCCGGCGAGGCGACCACGGCACGGCCGGAAACGCCGAGCTTGCGTGCCATCAGCGCGCTGTCGGCCAGAGGGCCGAAGCGGATGCCGACGTCGGCCTGTCCGGCTGCAATGTCCACCAGGCGGTCGCTGAGGTTGAGGTCCACCAGAATATGCGGATAACGCCGCGAAAATTCGCCCAGCAAAGGCACGATGCAAAGCCGCCCGTGGGCCTGCGAGGCGCTGACGCGCAGTCGGCCCCGCGGTGCGCCCCGGTCGGCAATGGCCTGCTCGGTGTCATCGAGATCGGCCAGAATGCGGCGGGCTGCGCCGAGATAGGCCTGCCCCTCCGCCGTCAGTGTCAGCCTGCGTGTGGTGCGCAGGATGAGGCGCACGCCAAGGCGCTGTTCGGTGCGGTCCACGCTGCGGCTGACCGCTGACGGGGTGAGGCCCAACGCCCGGCCGGCGGCCGAAAAGCTCCCCTTCGCGGCCACGGCAACAAACATTTCCAGCGCGCGGGTGCGGTCGACCGGCGGGTCCGTCTTTGCGTTCAATTCAAAGATCCTTGGCTTTTGCCCTCCCTACTGCGGGCGGGCTGCGGCGTCCATCTTGGCCGGGAAGCAAATTTCCCTGCGGAGAATCAAATGGAATACCGGCAACTTGGCCGCTCGGGCCTGCGCGTTCCGGCTCTCAGTTTCGGCGCTGGCACGTTCGGCGGCAGCGGGCCGCTCTTTCGCGCCTGGGGCACAACCGACGCGGCGGAAGCCCGCCGGCTGGTGGACATCTGCATCGAAGCCGGCGTCACCCTGTTCGACACCGCCGACGTCTATTCTGACGGCGCGTCGGAAGAGGTGCTGGGCGCGGCGATCAAGGGGCGGCGCGGTGAGGTGATGATCTCCACCAAGACCGGCCTTCCCACCGGCGACCGGCCGGGGGACTGGGGCGCGTCGCGCGGGCGGTTGATCGGCGCGGTCGAGGCCGCGCTCCGCCGCCTCGGCACGGACCACATCGACATTTTTCAGCTCCACGCGCTGGATGCCTTCACGCCGGTGGAAGAGCTGCTGTCCACGCTGGATGGGCTGGTGGCTGCCGGCAAGGTGCGCCACGCGGGCGTGTCCAACTATCCCGGCTGGCAGCTGATGAAGGCCCTCGCCGCCGCCGACCGACACGGCTGGCCGCGTTTCGTGGCGCACCAGGTGTACTACTCGCTGATCGGCCGCGCCTACGAGGCGGACCTGATGCCGCTGGGCGCGGACCAGGGCGTCGGCGCGCTGGTGTGGAGCCCGCTGGGGTGGGGGCGCCTCACCGGCAAGGTTCGCCGCGGCAGTCCGTTGCCGGATGGCAGCCGCCTGCACGAAACCGAACAGTTCGCCCCGCCTGTCACGCAGGAACACCTTTACAATGTCGTTGATGCGCTGGATCTGGTGGCCGAACAGACCGGCAAGACCGTTCCCCAGATTGCGCTCAACTGGCTTCTCACCCGTCCGACCGTCTCTTCGGTCATCGTCGGTGCGCGCAACGAGAGCCAGCTGCGGCAAAATCTCGGGGCAGTGGGCTGGTCGCTCACTGCCGAACAGATCGCGCTTCTGGACAAGGCCTCCGATCAGCTGCCGCCCTATCCGCACACGCCCTACCGCCAGCAGGAAGGCTTTGCCCGCCTGAACCCGGCGCTGGTCTGAGAGAAGTTCGCGACATGAAGATCAATCTACCGCTTGTCGCCCTCGCCACGGGGGCCTTCGGCATTGGCGTGACCGAGTTTGCGCCCATGGGGATGCTGCCGGTGATGGCGGCCGACCTTGGCATTTCGATCCCCGCGGCGGGCCTTCTCGTCAGCGCCTACGCCATCGGCGTTCTGGCGGGGGCACCCTTGATGATCCTCACCACCGGCCGGATGCGCCGGCGCAGTTTGCTGATTGCGCTCGCCGGCATTTTCACCGCCGGCAACGCCCTTTCCGCCGTGTCCGGCAGCTACGAGCTTCTGGTCATGTCGCGCTTGATCACCGCGCTCAACCACGGCGCGTTCTTCGGCGTGGGCGCGGTGGTTGCGGCCGGTCTGGTGACACCGGACAAACGGGCCGCGGCGGTCGCCACCATGTTCATGGGGCTCGCGGTCGCCAACGTTGTCGGCGTGCCGCTTGCCTCCTATGTGGGCGAGGCGATCGACTGGCGCACGGTGTTCTGGGGGATTGCCGCGCTTGGCGTCGTCACCATGGCGGCGCTGCGGTTCACCTTGCCGGACGCGCCGGCGCCGCAGGCGGGCAACGCGCTCGCCGAGCTCAAGGTCCTGTCGCGCGGATCGGTTCTGGCCGCGTTTGGCCTGACGGTGCTTGGCTCCAGCGCGATGTTCACCGTCTTCACCTACATCGCCCCGATCCTCCAGGGCGAAACCGGCGTGTCGGCCATCATGGTGTCCGTGATGCTGGTGATCTACGGGCTCGGCCTTGCTCTCGGCAACTGGCTCGGCGGCTACTTTGCCGACCGCTCGGTGGACATGACGCTGGCGGTCGCGCTCGGCAGCGTCAGCGTCATCCTCTTCGTGTTTGCGGGGCTGATGCACTACGAGGTCGCCACCGCCCTGATCATGGCGGTGTGGGGCGTCGCCACCTTCGCGATGATTGCACCGATGCAGATGCGGGTGATGGGGGCAGCGGCCGATGCGCCCAACCTTGCCTCCGCGGTCAACATCGGCGCCTTCAACCTTGGCAACGCCATTGGCGCGGCTCTGGGCGGCGCGGTGATCTCGGCGGGGCTTGGCTACCCCGCCGTGTCGCTGACCGGGGCCGTGATGGCGGCGCTCGGCCTTGCCGCCGTGTTCCTCACGCGCGAACGGGCGCCGCAGCCCGTCCTTTGCGACAGGGCGGCCTGAGGTTCAGGCGGCCTTGCGGGTGGCCCACCCGGTCACCCGCTGCTCGATCAGCGAGAAGATCACGTAGAGCGTGACGCCCATGACGGAGAGGACGCCAAGCCCCGCAAACACCAGCGGCACGTTGAACGAGGCGGAGGCCACCAGCATCATGTTGCCGATGCCGCGGTTGGAGGCCACCGTCTCCGCAATCACCGAGCCGACGAAGGAGAGCGTGATCGCCACCTTCAGCGAGGCGAAGAAATAGGGCATCGACCGCGGCAGGCCGACATTCCACAGGATGTCGAGCTTGGACGCCTTCATCGACTTCATCACGTCTTCCAGCTCCGGCTCCACGGTGGCGATCCCTGTCGCGACGTTCACCACAATGGGGAAGATGCAGATGATCATGGCCGTCAAAATGGCAGGCACGGTGCCGGCGCCGAACCACAGGACGAAGATCGGCACCACCGCCACCTTGGGGATTGACGAGATTCCGACGAGCAGCGGATAGGCCGTGTCGAACGCCAGCTTCGACGACCCGATGAGAACGCCAAGCGAAAGCCCGATGACGACACCGAACGCAAAACCGACCAGCGTTGTGTAGAGCGTCTGGTAGGCGTGGGGGGCGATGGCCGGGGCGTACTGGATGAACGTCGCGTAGATCTCTGTGGGCTTGGGCAGCACCAGCGACGAGATGTTGAAGAGCCGGCACGCACCCTCCCACACCACAAACACGCCGACGATGAGGATTGCCGAATAGATCTTGCGGCGGACGGTGTCGTTCATGCGGCAGCTCCCTGCGCGGCGCGCGGCAGGGGCCGCGCCGTCCCGGTGGGGGTGCGCACGATGAGGGCGCGGAGATCCTGCACGATCTTCGTAAAATCGGCCTCGAAGGTGATGTCGAGGCTGCGGGGGCGGGCAAAGTCGATGGCGCGGTCCTCGAGGATGCGGCCGGGGCGGGGGCTCATCACGATGACGCGGTTGGCGAGGAAGGCGGCTTCCCGCAAATCATGGGTGACGAGGAGGACGGTGGAGCGCCGCTCTTGCCACAGGTCCTGGAGGGTAAGCCAGAGTTCCTCGCGGGTGAACTGGTCGAGCGCGCCGAAGGGCTCGTCCAGCAGCAGGAGGTCCGGTTCGTGGACCAGCGCGCGCGCAAGGTTGGCGCGCTGCTGCATCCCGCCGGAGAGCTGGTAGGGGTGATTGTCGGCAAAGTCGATCAGGCCGACGTGCTCCAGAAGCGCGTCCACCCTGTCGCGAAACTCGCCGTTCTTCTTGGCGCGGTATTCTCCGCGGAAGGGCTGCACGATCTTCAGCGGCAGCATCACATTGGCGCGGATCGTCTTCCACGGCAAAAGCGTGGACGACTGGAACGCCATACCGACCCGCACCGGGTTGGCGCCAAGCTCCCGCCCGCCCGAAAATACATGCCCGCCCGAGGGGGCGAGAAGCTCCGACACGATCTTCAGGATCGTCGACTTGCCGCAGCCGGACGGGCCGACGAGGGCGACGAAATCGCCCGCCGCCACCTTGAGGTTGGTGGGGGCCAGCGCGGGGGTCGCCTTCTTGCCGCGCCCGTAGGTGACGGACACGTCGTCGAACTGGATCAGCGGGTGGTCTGTCGCGGGCGGGCGGGGCGGTTGCATGGGCAAACCTTCAGGCCGGGTGAGGGCACACGGCGGTTGCGGGGTATTGGGTCAGAGCGCGGCCCAGCCGCCGTCGACAGGAATGTCGACGCCGGTCAGCTGGCGCGCCCTGTCGGACGCCAGGAACAGCGTGGCGGCGGCAATGTCCTCGTCGGTCGACACGCGTTTCAGCGCATAGTCGGCGGCGTGGCGCTCGGCGGCTTCCTCTTCGGTGATGCCGAGCCGGCGGGCCATTTCCGGCACCACCTTGGTGCGAAAGCGCGGCCCGTCGACCATGCCCGGTGCCACGCAGTTGACGTTGACGTTGTCGCCACCAAGCTCGATCGCAAAGCTCTTGGTCAGACCGCGCAGGCCCCACTTGGAGCTGGAGTAGGCGAGCCGCCCGGCCTTTCCCTTCATGCCGAAGGTGCCGCCGACATTGACGATCTTGCCGAACTTGCGCCCCTGCATGTGCGGCGCCACGGCGCGGATCATGTGGAACGGCCCGCCCATGTTGAGCGAGACGATCTCGTCATACTCCGCGGCGGTTGTCTCGGTGCCGGTCTTGCCGATGGGGCCGGTGCCGCCGGCGACATTCACCAGAATGTCGATCCGCCCGAACGTCTCCACCACCGATGCCACCGCAGCGTCCACCGCCGCGGCATCGGTCACGTCACAGCCGACGACCTCCACGCGGCGGCCCATGGCGCGGCACTCCTCGGCAACCGGGGCGATGGCGTCGGTGTCGCGCCCGAACAGCGCAAGGTCGACGCCCTCTTCGGCAAAGGCGCGGGTGATTGCCGCGCCCATCCCCTTGGCAGGTCCCGTGATTACGGCGACCTGCCCCTGCATGTGTAGTTCCATGGTTCAGACCAGTTTGTAGATCCGCTCGTCTTCCGGCGGAAGGAACGCATCGGTGTAGATTTCGGAGATTTCCGGCGTACGCGGAAGGTCGTTCGCTTCGACCACAATGTCGATGGCTTTCTGGAACCGCTCGGGGTCGACGCTGCCGAGGCCGAGCTTGGCGACCTCGGGGTGGTTCATCTCGTCGGCGAGCGTTGCGAGGAGGCGCTCCTTCTCCACCGCCTTGTTGATCAACGGCTCGCGCGCGGCGACCGCCTCGACCCCGGCGTCAATGTCGGCCAGCGTGTCGGCAATGGCGCGGTTGATGGCGCGCACCAGGCCCTTCACCACCTCGGGCTGCTCCTCGGCCATCTTCTTGGGCACGATGATGCCGTTGGAATAAAGGTCCATCCCGTAGTCGCCGTAGGAGATGAAGCGGATCTCCTTGTCCGGGTCCATGCCGGAGAGCTTGGCGGAGAAGCGGATGGTGTTGACGTAGCCGAACACCCCGTCCACCTGGCCGGACTTCAGCATCTGTTCGCGCAAATTAGGCTGGAAGTTGGTGATCTCGATGTCCGAAGTATCGAGCCCCGCGACCGACGTGAAGGCAGGCCACAGCTTCAGCGCGCCATCGTTGGCCGAACCGCCGAGGAGCTTGCCCTCAAGGTCCTTCGCGGTCGTGATGTCGCTGTCGGCCAGCACCGCCACGGTGAAGGGCGGCTTGTTGTACATCTGGTAGACGCAGATGGGCGCTTCGTCGGGCTTGAGGGCGGCGAGCTGGATGAGGGCATTCACGTCGCCGAAGCCGGTGTCGTAGGAGCCGGACGCGACGGCGCCCACGGCAGCGCCGGAGCCGTTGCCCTGGTCCATCTGCACTTCGATGCCGTATTCCTCGAAATAGCCCTTGTCCTGCGCAATAAAGAACCAAGCCTGCGGGCCCTGGTAGCGCCAGTTGAGGATCATGCTGATCTTTTCGAGATCCGCGGCGAGGGCGGCCTTGAAGCCTGTTCCGGCGAGGAGGCCGGCGGCGGCTGTGGTCTTGAGGAGAGAGCGGCGCGTAAGAGACATCGATGTTCCTTTCAGCGGGCGAAGGGGCGGCAACAGAAGCGAGGATCGGGCCGGTTTTGGCGGTGAGGCCGCCGCGCGTCCCCGCCAGAACGATGGTCACGGACCGTGGCGGAGTGCGGCATGGGCGGATGATGGCTGGTGTGCGTGTTGCTGTCTTCTGCTATGAAGTGCGCAGTCCGTTGTCCAAAACGCGACGCCGAGGTCGACCGTGCGCCATCTCACCACCTTCCGCGTAATTGACGTTGTGGCGCGCACCGGCTCCATCCGCCGCGCGGCGGAATCGCTGGCACTGACCCCATCGGCGGTGCAGCGCCGGGTGAGCGGGTTCGAGACCGAAATCGGCCAGCAGATCTTCGAGCGGCTGGCGACGGGGGTGCGCCTCAACGCAGCCGGCGAGCTGGTGGTCCACCACATCCGCGAAGAATTTGCCGGCACCGAGCGCCTGCGCTCCCGCCTTTCGGACCTTGAGGGCGTGCGGCGCGGCCACGTCTCCATTGCCTGCTCGCAGGCCCTGGCGCCGCACTTCCTGCCGGACGAAATTGCCGCCTACCGCGCTGATTTTCCGCAAGTCACGTTTGACGTGCGGGTGCTCGACCATCTTGCCGCCATCGACGCGGTGGAGGATTATTCGGTCGATCTCGCGCTGGTCTACGGCGTTGAAGACATGCCGGCGATCGATATCATCGCCGCTGTCCGCCAGGATATCGCGATGGTGGTTGCGCGCGATCATCCCCTCGCGGGTGCTGGCGAAGCGCGGTTGCGGCATCTTCTGGATTATCCGCTGGCGCTGCCTTTGCGCAGTTTCGAGGGGCGGCGGCTGCTGGATCGCTCGATGGCGCGCAAGGGGTTTGCGGTGGCGCCGCAGCTGGAAAGCAACTCGTTTGAATTCCTGAAAGCCTATGTGGCGCGCACCGATGCGGTGACGATCCAGATCCCGGTCGGGGCGCCGGACCGCGGCGGCGATGCGCCCGTGGTGTCGGTGCCCATTGCGGAGCGAGACCTTGCCCCGGGCATGTTGACGCTGCGCCAGTTGAAGGGCCGCACCCTGTCGGTGGCCGCAGCCCGTTTTGCCGACCAGATCCGCGCGACCCTCCAGCAGCGCTTCGCCGCGTAGCAGCAGGGTTTCCCGCCGCGCGAATTTGACTTGGCGAAGGCGGCTCCTCTGCGATGGATGGTGGCGGCAAGCTGGCTATCCGCAGGACTTCGCCACCTCTTCAGCGAGCCTTGCCACGTTGTCGCGTGCATCCAGAACCGCCCAGTCGCGCGGGCGGCCGGCGCTGCGCTGCTGGGCGCGCAAAACGCTGATGTCTGCATCGGATGCATCGCCGGTGCGCGCAGCCACGCGTGCCGCCAGGGTGTCGGCCGGTGCCTCCAGCCAGACCCCTGTGAAGGGCGCACCATGCGCCGCTGCAAGCGCGCGGACGGCGTTGCGTTCGGCGTCTTCGGTAAACGTTGCATCGACAATTGCCGGCCAGCCGGCACGCAGCGCGCGGGCGGCATCGACCCGCATGCGTTGGTACACGCGCCGGGTCTCACTGGCACAATAGGCTGAGGGCGGCAGCGGCGTTTCCGGCAGAACCCCGGCCAGATGCTTGCGCGTGGTATCGGAACGCAGCACCACGGCAGAAAGCCGCGGGCAAAGCGCCCGTGCGAGCGTCGTCTTGCCCGTGCCGGAAAGGCCGCCAATGGCCACAAGGCGGGGGACGGGCGACCGCAAGACGGCAGCTTCGGCGGCTTTGATGGCGGGCGCCGGATCGCGCGCCTTGGTGACGGCAACCAGCGCGCGCACCATCGCGCGCAAACCCTTGAAAAGCGGCAGCAGGGCCAGCCCGCCATAATCGCGCGTCCACTCCAGGTAGCGGGAGAGGAGCCGGCTGGAGAGATCGTCACGGCCGCGCTGCTCCAAGTCCACCAGAACGAACGCAAGGTCGTGGAGCACGTCGATTGTCGCCATCGTCTCGGCAAATTCGAGCGCGTCGAACGGGGTCGGCTTGCCCTGCCACAGGCAGATATTGGAGAGATGCAGGTCGCCGTGGCAAAGGCGCACGAAGCCGTGGCGGGCGCGGGCCTCCAGAAGCCGGGCATGGCGCGCGATCAGCGCGTCGGTCGCGCCTGCCCACGCGGCCACAGCGGTTTTCAGCGCGGGCGTGGTGAGCTGCCCGGTCAGGTCTTGCGCCAGCTGGGCGGCGAGCGCTCGCATGCTGGCAACCTGATCGGGCCGCCGCCGGATGGAGGCGGCCCGGTGCAGCGCTGCGATGGCGTCCGCGGTGCCGTCGATCTGGGCGGGGGTGACGGTGCCCGCATCCACCATGGCATCCAGCTGTGCGTCTTTCGCAAACCGGCGCATTTCCACCACCCAGTCCACCGGAACGCCGTCCCCGCCAATGGCAAGGTGCTCGCCGCTGGTGACCGGCCGCACGCCGAGATAGATGTCCGGCGCAGTGGCTGCGTTCCGCCGCACTTCCTCGCGGCAATAATGGGCGCGCTGCGGGACGGTGGAATAGTCCACCACGCTCCAATGCCGTGCCTTCTTGAGCTTCAGCACCCGCTCGCCAGCCAGAAAGATGTGCGATAGATGGGTTTCGATGTGCTCGGGCATCACGCCGTCATGCGCCGCGGGGCTGGCGAGAAATGCCACCACCGCATCCTGGCCCGTCGCCGGCGCGGAAGGTCGTGCGGGATCTTCCATCATCCGTCCTTGCAGCGCCTGCCGCGCTGGCGGCCTGTTGCGGCAGGGCGACCGAAGGCGCCCGCCGGCAGCATCATCAATGCGACATCAGGAGCGGGCGGTCCGCCGTTTCCATCAGGTCCCGGGTGGCTCCGCCGAGAAGCATCTGACCGATGCGCGAATGACCGTAGGCGCCGCTGACGACGAGGTCGGCGTTCATGTCGGCGGCGTGGGTGAGGAAGGCGCTCGCAAACCCGCGATCCTCGCCGGGGATCGCGTTGACGGACACGGCAATGCCGTGCCGCGCGAGCATTGTGGCAAGGTCCGCGCCCGGCACCTCACCGTGCCTGGCCGTCGACACGTGCGGGTCCACGGTGACCACATGAACATCGTCCGCAGCCAGCATCAGCGGGATGGCGTTGGCAACAGCGCGCGCGGCCTCGGCCCCCGCGTCCCAGGCAATGGCAACGCGCTGGCCGATCCCGGTGAGCGTACACCCCGGCGGGCAGATCAACATCGGCTTGCCACTCTCGAACAGCGTCGTATCGAGCAGCTGGTGCCAGTTTCCCTCGGTGTTCCGCTGCGGAAAGATTGAAATGTCGGCGTAGCGCGCATGGCGGGCAAATTCGGCACCGGCGAGACCGCCAGGGCGCAGCGTCGCGCGAACCTCGAACGAGCCTCCCAACCGTTCCAGCTTGCCCCGGATCTCATCGGCGCCGGCTTTCAGCTCGTTGCGGGCGTCTTCCAGGTCCAGCCCGTAATTTGCGGCTGGCACGTCGATCATGCTGGCGTAAGGCACTGAGGGTTCGAGACCCACCAGGAGCGCCACCAGATGCGCGTCGCGCTCTGCCGCAAAGGCTGCGGCAGCTTCCACGAGCGACCAGCCGGGCTCAGTGTTTTCGGCATGTACAAGTACGGTCTTGAACGCCATTTCATCACCCATCTTCCTGTTCGGGATTGCAGGATGGATTGTCTGGCGGGTCATTTCGTTGACGATCGTCAAAACCCCGGACGGGGCGGGACCATAAGCACGACCACCAATCCGTCGGCTGACAGGAAACGAGACCATCCATGCGACTGACGCGCTACTTCCCGATCCTCTCGTGGGCACCACAATACACACACAGCGCGTTTGGAGGCGATCTGCTGGCCGCGATCATCGTGACCATCATGCTGATCCCCCAGTCGCTCGCCTATGCGCTGCTCGCCGGACTGCCGGCAGAGGTGGGGCTCTACGCCTCAATTCTGCCGCTGGTGCTGTACGCGATCTTCGGCACCAGCCGGGCGCTTGCTGTCGGGCCGGTCGCTGTCGTTTCGTTGATGACGGCGGCCGCGGTCAGCCAGGTGGCGCCGCAGGGGTCGGCGCAATATCTGGAAGCCGCCGTGGTTCTGGCGCTCATGTCGGGGCTTCTTCTGGTGGCGCTGGGGCTGTTCCGCCTCGGCTTCATCGCCAACTTTCTGAGCCATCCGGTCATCTCCGGCTTCATCACCGCATCGGGCATCATCATTGCGGCAAGCCAGTTGCGGCATATTCTCGGCATCAGCGGGGGCGGCTACAACCTCCTGGACATTGTCCGCTCGCTCTGGGCCGATCTGCCCGCCACCAACTGGCGCACGCTGGTCATTGGCGCCTCGACGCTGGTCTTCCTGTTCTGGGTCCGCCGCGGGCTGAAGCCTCTGCTCGAACGCGCCGGGATGCCAGCCGCCGCCGCAGCCGCGGTCGCCAAGACCGGGCCGGTGTTTGCCGTCGTCATCAGCACCGCGGCGGTCTGGTTGCTCGATCTCAACGCTGCCGGCGTCGCAATTGTGGGCAGCATTCCCACCGGGCTGCCAGAGCCGGCCGTGCCGCGCTTCGACCTTGACCAATGGCTGACGCTGGCCGGCGCGGCGGCGCTGATCTCTGTCATCGGCTTTGTGGAGTCGGTTTCCGTGGCGCAGACGCTGGCCGCCAAGAAGCGCGAGCGGATCGACCCGGATCAGGAGCTGATCGGTCTTGGCGCCGCCAACATTGCGTCAGCCTTTTCCGCCGGCTACCCCGTGACCGGCGGCTTTGCCCGCTCAGTCGTCAACTTTGATGCGGGCGCGCGCACGCCGGCGGCCGGGGCCTATACCGCCGTCGGCATCGCGGGCGCGACGTTGTTTCTGACGCCACTTCTGTACTTTTTGCCCACCGCAACGCTGGCCGCCACCATCATTGTCGCCGTCACGTCGCTCATCGACTTTGCCATCCTCAAGCGCACCTTCGCCTACGCCAGGGCCGATTTTGCGGCAGTGGCCATCACCATTCTCGTCACTCTTGGCGTGGGGGTGGACATGGGGGTCACGGCGGGTGTGCTGACCTCGCTCATCTTGTTCCTCTACAAGACCAGCCGCCCACACGTTGCCGTTGTCGGGCTGGTTCCGGGCACGCACCATTTTCGCAATATCAACCGGCACGAAGTCATCACCAGCCCTGCGGTCCTCAGCCTCAGGATCGACGAGAGCCTCTATTTTGCCAACAGCCGCTTTCTGGAAGACCGGGTGTTGAAGGAGGTGGCCGACAACAAGGGCCTTCGCCATGTGATCCTGATGTGCTCGGCGGTAAACGAGATCGATTCCAGCGCGCTGGAATCGCTTGAGGCAATCAACGCACGGCTGAAGGACATGGGGGTGAAGTTCCACCTGTCGGAGGTGAAGGGCCCGGTCACCGACCGTCTTCACCGCACGCACTTTCTGGACGCGCTGACCGGACAGGTCTTTCTCTCCCAGTACGATGCCGCCACCGCGCTCGACCCGGCCCTCCTGTCGATCCCGCCGGGCGGAGAGGACGTTGTCGTCTGACGTTTTGTGGCGCGTCGGGCGTGCGCAGAAGTGGCAGCGTTCGCGCGAGCAGGGATGGCCGGGGCAGGGGCGGCGGCAGGCTGTGCCCGTGCGCCGCCCGATTGTGACTGCGGGAGAGCCGGTTCAGAAGAGGAAGTCACCTGCATCGAGGTCGGCCGCTGCAAAGCCCATAAGCGTGATCGTGTTCCCGGCGCCATCGTCGATCACGGCATTGCCGCCGACGCTGGACAGATGATTGTTGGCAAGGTCCGAGAAATTGCTGATCGAATCAACGTCGACCAAAATGATTTTTTCGGAATTGGCGTCGTCAAAATCGCTGATCCGATCATCGCCAAAATTACCGCCGAAAAAGAAGCGGTCGGAGCCATCCTGCCCGATGAGGACGTCGTCGCCGGCTTCGCCTTCCAGCCGGTCTGCATCATCGCCGCCGACGAGGCGGTCGCAGCCGGCGCCGCCGAACAGATTGTCTTCGCCGCTGCCGCCGATCAGCCTATCAGCGCCACCATCGCCGCGGAGCGCGTCGTTGCCGCCGCCGCCGTTCAACCGATCTTCGTCGTTGCCGCCGAAAAGACTGTCATCGCCGTCATTGCCATTTAGAACGTCTTCGCCATCCTCGCCCCGGATTGCATCGTCATCTGCGCCGCCCGCCAGAGTATCGCTGCCGCTACCGCCGCGCATAAAGTCGTTGCCACCGTCACCGAGCAGCCTGTCGTCGCCGCCGCCACCCAACATGTTGTCCGCGCCGCCGCCGGCTTCGACGACCTCGTCTGCAGCCCCGCCGCTGAAAATATCATCCCCATCGCCCAGGTCGATCAGACCGTTGACGAAGCCGCCGCCAGCAGCCTTGTAGACATCCTCACCGGCGCCGAGCAGCACGTCGCCGTGGATCGAGCCGCTGTTGAAGACGCTGAAGGTGGCGTCAAGGTCGAGGTTGCTTCCTGTCGGCTCTTGGTCTGCGACAGATGCGTTCAGGACGGCAAGGCGCAGGCCGTTGTCGGGATTGAACTCGCCGATGATGACCCCGTCGTTCACGAGGACGTTGCCGGTCCCTGACGATGCGACTGCGGCGGAGAAACCGCCACTGTCACTGCCGTAGCCATTCGAGCCACCGACGACTGTACCCGTCGCGGTAATATTGATCTCGGTGTCGTTCGATCCCGTAAGGGCGAAGATGCCGCCGTCGCGGGCGTACACGCTGCCGGCCACCGTAATGCGATTGCCGCTGCCGGCGGCGCGAATCCCTTCCGCGCCGTCGCTGTCGAGGCCGGACACCTGCCCCGTCGCAGTGATGACGAGTTGATCATTGCCGTTGAGACTTGCCCCGATGGAAGAGCCGATCGCAGTGCCGGCCACATAGACGCGGCCCGCATTTGCTGTGAAAGTGATGGCGGTCGTCGCCTGGGCAATTCCTGTTGCCGTAATGTAGCGGGGCTCGTCGCTATCGACCAACACCGAACCTTGGAGTGAATTGATTATAATAGTCAATTTAAGTCCTCACTGAACTCGGGAACCATACTTTAGGACGATAGTCCGTCAGTTAGACGAAATCTACCACGGGATCATCACATGTGACCGGAGCAGTTTGACCCGCGGAATATTCCGGGACTGCTCAATGTGAGTTGAGACGAAAAATGGTCATTCGTGGAGCGCGCGTTTCCTCCGACCAGACATTTCTAGCCGCTTTATAGAAACAATATATGGAATTATGACGCTTAGGGCAGTTCATTGTTCCATGCACATGTGATGTGAACAGCGCCGCGCGACGGAATATGCGTGGATTGTCAGGGCAGGGTCGGCAACCAGAAAAGATGGCTCCTCGCCTCGTGCCGACTTCAGCCGACCTGAGGGGGAACTGCTTCACCGGCAGTCGTCTGTTCGCTGAATGTGAGGGGCGGTTCGGGTGGTAGCGGAGGAGGGACTCGAACCCCCGACACGCGGATTATGATTCCGCTGCTCTAACCAGCTGAGCTACTCCGCCGGACCGGATGCGGCGGAATAACCGCATGGACGGGCCGAAGTCAACCGGCCTTGGTGTAGGTGAGGAGAGTTATCATCCCCATTGGCGGCAAAGGCTCGTTTCCCACAAGGTCGAGGCCGGGAACCGACAGCAATCCTTCGACCGGAAGCGAGGGGTTCCAGCCGAGCTTTTTGCCAAACGGGCCGAGCAGCCTGTCCGTCACCTGCCACGGACCGGACTTCGCCTCGAAGTGGCTTGCCACAAGGATCGTCCCGCCCGGACGGGTGACGCGCGCAAATTCCGACAACACCTGCCGGGGGTCGGGCACCGCCGTCACGGTGAACATGCAGATCACGCCGTCGAACGCATTGTCGGGAAAGCCGAGCGTCATCAGGTCCATCTCGGCGATGGCCTCGACGCCGGGAAGCGTGCTGGCGCGCTTGCGGGCGATCTTCAGCATGTCGTGGGACAGGTCGACACCGACGAGGCTGACATTTTCGCCATAAAGGGAGAGCGCCGAGCCGGAGCCGACGCCAGCCTCCAGAAAGCGGCCGCCGATGGCGTTGACGCGTCTGGCCGCCACCTTGCGCGCCGGCACGGTGGGGCTAGCGATGATTTCGTAAACCGGCGCCCAGCGGGCGTACGCGGACTTGACGTGTTTGCCTTCGACGGCGCTGGTCTTTGATACGGTCATGGAGAACTTCAGGCGGGGGCGAGGGAGGAGATGGAAGCCGGTGTGCGCTCGATGAAACCGCCGCCGAGGACTTCGGCGCCGTTCGATGCGCTGTCATAAAGGACGCAGGCCTGGCCGGGCGCCACGCCTTCTTCTCCGCCCACCAGGTCAACGGTGAACACGCCATCGGTGATCCGCGCAATGCCGGGGCGGGGCGGGCGCGACGACCGGACCCGTGCAAACACGGCGCGCTCTTCACCCTCCCCAAGCGGCTCGGCAAGCCAGTTGGGATCGCGCAGCGTGACGGTGTGTGTGGCGAGCGCCTCGCGCGGGCCGACAATGAGCCGATGGCGCGGCGCGTCGATGGCGATGACGAACAGCGGATCGCCAAGCGCAATGTTGAGTCCGCGACGCTGGCCCACGGTGTAGTTGATGACACCCTCGTGGGTGCCAAGCACCCGGCCGTCCACATGGACAATATCGCCGGACTGGGTGGCATCCGGCCGCATGGCGGCGACCACGCGGGCATAGCGCCCGTCGGGCACGAAGCAGATGTCCTGACTGTCCGGCTTGTCGGCCACCACAAGGTCCATTTCGGCGGCAAGGGCGCGCACCCGGTCCTTGGGCATGTCGCCCAGGGGAAAGCGGACGAACTCAAGCTGCTCAGGCGTGGTGGCGAACAGGAAATAGCTCTGGTCGCGCCGCTCGTCGTGCGGGCGGTAGAGGCGGCGCCGCCCATTCACGGTGCGGCTTGCCACATAGTGGCCTGTGGCCAGCGCAGAGGCCCCCAGCGTGCGGGCGGCGGCCAGAAGGTCGGTGAACTTGACCGTCTGGTTGCACGCGATGCAGGGCACCGGCGTTTCGCCCCTGGCGTAGGCGTCGGCAAACGCTTCGATCACACCTTCGTGGAAGCGGCTTTCGTAGTTCAGCACGTAGTGCGCAATGCCCAGCCGGTCGGCGACCAGACGGGCATCGTGAATGTCGCTGCCGGCGCAACAGGCGCCCTTCTTCTGGGTGGCTGCGCCATGGTCGTAAAGCTGCAGGGTCATGCCGATGACGTCGAAGCCCTCGGCCGCCAGCAATCCGGCGACGACGGAGGAATCGACGCCGCCCGACATCGCGACCACAACGCGGTGGTCCTGGGGGCGGCCCGGCAAGTCCAGGCTATTTGTCTCAATCGCGCTCATAAGGCGTTAGCTAGGCGCATTCGTGGCAAACGGCAACATCGTCGGGATTAGGCGGCTGTTAATGACCGGGGCGCTTTAGTCCCGTTGTCAAGTTTGTGCGTTGCGTATCGAGTCCATCATGTCCGAGTATCCACAGCCCCGTTACCGCTATGTCATTGGTCCCGACGGGACGCCATTGACCCTCGCGGACCTTCCCCCGCCCAACACAAAGCGTTGGGTGATCCGGCGCAAGGCGGAAGTTGTGGCGGCCGTGCGCGGCGGTCTCCTGTCCATCGAGGAAGCGTGTGACCGTTACACGCTGACCATCGAGGAGTTCCTCAACTGGAACGCCCTGATCGACCGGCATGGTCTGGCCGGGTTGCGCGCCACCAAGGTGCAGCACTACCGCGGCTGAGCTGAAATAAGACAATGCGAATCGCCCGCCGGCAAACACGGTTTCCGGCGGGCGATTGCGTCAGCGGGCAGCGATCCGTACGTCTTCCGCCGCAGGGTCCCGGTGTTCCAGCACCATCTTCTCCACGGTGCGCATGGCGCCGGCGTCCGCATCGTAGGTGCGGCGGGCAAGGCGGATGGTGCGGTCTGCCGTGTCGATGTCGCAAAGCGCATAGCCGGCGGCTGCGTGCTTGGACCCGTCCGACGAGGCGGACGGCACGCCGATCATCGGCGCTGCGCCGCGCGGCGTGTCCAGCCGTGTGACCGACCATTCGTGATTGTGCCCGAACAGCACCAGATCGGCGCAACCCTCTGACAGGATGCGCGACACCTCGGCGTGGTCCGACAGGCCGCGATGCCCGGTGGCGAGCTCATCGTCCGGCGGATGGTGAATGAGAATCACCTTGTAGGCATCATCCACACGGTCGAGCAGGGTGGCGAGGCGCTCGCGCTGGGTCACGCCCACCCGGCCGCGCGCCGAAAGGGGCGGGGTTGCCACAGCGGTGGAAATGCCGATGAACGCCACATCCCCCCGCCGCCGCAAATAGGGGAAATTCTGCACCCCGTCGTCGCCGGACATGTAGGGCGCCCAGGCCGCCTTCGCCGCCTTGAGGGCGCCGGGCACGTAGGCATCGTGGTTACCGGGCACCAGGCTCACCTTGTCTGGCGGCCCGAGCCGCGCCAGCACCGAAGCTGCCGTTTCATATTCCTGCGGCAGAGCGATGTTCACCAGGTCTCCGGTGACGCAAACATGATCGACGTTGCGGCTCTTGATGTCGCCGATCAGCGCCTCGAGGATCGCTTCATCCAGCGAGCCGCGCCGGTTGCGCAGCCAGTTCAGGTAGCCGAACACGCGCTTGGACATGAGCGCCGTGACTGGCGGACGCGGCAGGGGGCCGAGATGGAGGTCGGACAGATGAGCAATACGGATTCGGGACAACGAAGGCACTCCAAAGCCGGTGCGGAGGCGGTGTGTTCCAACCTTGGTGCAGCCTGGCGCGCTCCGGCGCAAGCCATGGCCCGTTCAGGTGGCTGATCCGCGGGGGAAAATAATCTGGCGTCTGCGCGCGCTGGTCCGCCCGCCGGTGACCCTTGGCGTGCGGATAATGGTGATCGACGCGGCAGACCGGATCGTCCTTGTTCGCCACACCTATACTGCGGGCTGGCACTGCCCCGGTGGCGGCGTCGACCCGCACGAGAGTGCGCGGGAGGCCGCCGAGCGGGAGCTTTGGGAGGAAACCGGTCTGCGGCTGGACGGTCCCGCCGAATTTTTCGGGTTCTATTTCAACAAGGCGCTGGAGGGGCGGGATCATGTGGCGCTGTTCGTGAGGCGGCTGCCTTACCAGCTGGCGCCGGACATGCTGCGGGCGGAGGCGGGCGAAATTGCCGAAGTGAACCTCTTCCCGGTGGGCAGTTTGCCGCAGGGGGCGGGCGCAAGTCTCAATCGCCGCCTTGCCGAGGTTCTGGATGGCGCCCCCCGTACCGAGCTTTGGTAAAGCCCCAACCGCCTGATTTCGCGCTGTGAAACCGATGGCGCGGGCGGTCGCGAGTCTGTTGCCGATAGCAATCAGAGGTTAGGACAGTTGTCATAATTTAAAGTTTAGTCGCGGTCTTTCGTGAGTTAAATTGCGGAACGATCCCGATTTTTAGGCATTCTTCCCCCAACGACCCGGTGAGATGCCGGATTGGACAAGACCTCTGGAAGGAAACAATATGTATAACTTCGCAAAGATCATTGGCGCAGCTGCTGTAACCCTGCTTATCGCAGCTCCCGTCCAGGCGCAGACCGCAGCTGAAATGGTTCGCGACCACGACCTCAACCAGGATGGCCTGCTGGACAATGACGAGTTTGGCGGCCTCTTTGCCGACCGCAGCGACTATCGGACGATCGACGCCAACCAGGACGGCATGATCGACGAGAACGAGTACAATCGCAGCGTGATGATGCGGTATGACGCGGACAAGGACGGCATGCTCAACGAAGAAGAGTATGGCGCGTTCGACAACGACGGCATCTTCAACCGCTAAGCCATCGCCGAACGCCGGGAGACCGGCACTGTCGACGGCAAGACGCCGCCCGGACCTTTGTCCGGGCGGCGTTTTTGCGTGGGGCGGCCTCTGGCCGTTCAGTCCGGCTGCGTGGCGGCCGACGGTTCGGCGGGGCTTGATGCTGCGCCGCTCGCCGCAGCTTTCCTCTGGCGCTCCGCAAGGTCGAGCTTGTGGTTGGCGACCCGCGCGTAGGCGTAGCGGATCTTGGCGGCGAATTCCGGTGAGGCTTCGGCCTTTGCGGCCAGACTGTCGGTAATTTCGGTGACCAGCTTCATCCCCTTGTCGGCCGAGAGCGAGAGGAGCGCAATGTCGCCCCCGGCCTCGATCATCAGCCGCGCGGCATCCGCAGAGCCCCAGCGTTTCTCCACCGCATCCATGGCGAGATCGTCGCTCACCACAACGCCGTCAAAGCAGAATGTGTCGCGCAGGATGGTCTGGATTGCGACGGGCGACAGCGATGCCGGCAGGTCGCCGGGGCCTGTCACGCCGTCCAGCTCCAGATGGCCGATCATCACCATGTCGGCTTCATCTTCATCAATCAGCGCCTGAAAGGGTTCAAGCTCGACCGGTGACCATGTGCTGGTCAGGTCGATGGCGCCGATGTGGCTGTCGGCCCGCGAAGAGCCGTGGCCGGGAAAATGCTTGAGCGCGGTGGCGACGCCGGCGGCATGGTGGGCATCGATGAACGCCTCGGCGTAGCGCTCCACCGTCTCCGGATCGTCGCCATAGGCACGGCCGAACTGGGCGATCACCGGGTTGTTGGGGTTGATTGACAGGTCCACCACCGGGCCGAAATTGGCATTGAAGCCGAGGTCCGCCAGCGCTTCCGCCATCTCGTTATAGGTCTTGCGCGCGTCTTCGATGCTGCCTTCGGCAACGTCGGCGGCGGAGGGGGTATCGGGACCGCCTTCGCTGGGGCGAAGGCGCATCACGGCGCCGCCTTCCTGGTCCACCGCAATCATCGCGGGCAGGAGCGGATTGGCTGCGACGAGGATCTCGTTGACGCCCCGCGTCTCGTCGGCGGATTTGATGTTGTGACGGAAGGTGAGGACGCCGCCGATCTCGGAACGGCGCAGCGCGTCCTGCGCAATGGCGACCCCGGCCGAATCGGGCGCCGAGCCCGAATAGCTGACCACCAGAAGCTGCCCGATCATCTGGCGCAGCGACAGTTCGCGCAGCGGACGCGGCAGCCTTGTCCATGACAGGGCAGGGTCCGCAGGCTTGCAGTCCGTTTCGGGCACGATGTAGTGCGCCGGCCTCGTCTGCGGCACTGCCACAAAGTCCTCCGGCCGTTCGATCAGCCCGTCGATGGGTGGCCACGGGATGCGCGCTTGCGCAAACGCCGGAACGGCAGTGAGCGTAAGCGATGCAGCCAGCACGGCGGACGCGGCACGGCGAATAGGCGTTGCGGGCATGACGGCGACGGCCATCTCATGCGCCTCCTTGGAAATCTGCGGGACCGGCGGGCCGGGACCCGATAGCAGCCCAAGTTGGTGAATGCGAATGGTTTCCTGAACCTTACTCCGCGGCAGCTTGTCCCCGTTCGCTTTGATAGCGGTGGCGCGGTTTCGCCTTCAGCTTGAGATCCTTCATTTCCTGACGCGCCCTTGGTGCGTTGCGGAACGCCTGATCGCGGCCGGCAGCATACTGGGGCGGGCAGTCCACATCGGTGACGCCGTAGTCCGCCGCTGCCAGCAGCGTGAAGTAGGGGTTCACCAGGTGCGGACGGGCGAGCGCGACGAGGTCGGCGCGGCCAGCGGCAAGGATGGTGTTGATCTGGTCGGCGCTGGTGATCGTGCCCACCGCCTGGGTAGCGACCTTTGCCTCCGCGCGCACCTGTTCGGCAAACGGGGTCTGGAACATGCGGCCGTAGATTGGCTTCGCCTCCGGCACGGTCTGCCCGGTCGACACGTCGATCAGGTCGACGCCGTGGGCCACGAACGCCTTGGCAATGTCCACCGTGTCGTCGCCGGTGATGCCGCCCTCGGCCCAGTCGGTCGCCGAAACGCGCACCGACATGGGCTTCTCGGCCGGCCACACGGCCCGCATTGCGTCGAACACTTCCAGCGGGAAGCGGAGACGGTTTTCCATTGATCCGCCATACGCGTCGGTCCGGTGGTTGGTGAGCGGGGAGAGGAAGCTGGCGAGAAGATAGCCGTGCGCGCAATGCAGCTCGATCATGTCGACGCCCATGCGGGCGCACCGTTCGGTCGCCGCCACAAACGCGTCGCGCACGCGGTCCATGTCGTCCCGCGTCATTTCCCGCGGCTTGCCGGAGTGGCCGAAATAGGGAAGCGCGGAGGGGGCCAGCGTTTCCCACGCTCCCTCATCGAGCGGCTCGTCCATCCCCTCCCACATGAGCTTGGTGGAGCCCTTGCGGCCGGAGTGGCCGAGCTGGATGCAGACCTTGGCGGCCGAATTGGCGCGGATGAAATCGACCACCCGCTGCCAGGCCGCTTCTTGCTCATCGGTATAAAGCCCGGTGCAGCCTTTGGTGATGCGGCCCTCGTCGGTCACGCAGACCATTTCGGTATAAACGAGACCTGCACCGCCCATGGCACGCTGGCCGTAATGGACGAGGTGGAAGTCCTGCGCCACGCCGTCCACTGCGCTGTAGGTGTCCATCGGCGACACCACCACGCGGTTAGGCAGCACCATACCGCGCAGCTTGAGGGGCTGGAACATCGGCGGCTTGGGGTGTTCGAGGTCCACGTCGAACCCTGCGTTGGCAACGTCCCTGGCAAAGTGCGCGGTGATCTCTTCCACGAACTCCGGGGCGCGCAGTTCCAGGTTGTCGTAGGTGATGGCCTTGGCTCTGGTCATCAGACCGAAGGCGAACTGCACCGGGTCCATATTCCAGTAGCGTTCGAGCCGTTCGAACCACACCAGCGACACGTCGGCGGAGTGCTGCGTCTTCTCCACCTCCTCGCGGCGGCCGGTCTCGAAGGCGGCGAGCGCGGCCGTCACGTCCGGTGTCTTCTTCACCGCCTGCGCCAGCGCAATGGCATCTTCCATCGCAAGCTTGGTGCCCGAGCCGATGGAGAAGTGCGCCGTCGCCTTGGCATCGCCCAGGAGCACGATGTTGCCGTGGGTCCACCGCTCGTTGCGGATCATCGGGAAGTTGCGCCACACGGAGCGGTTGGTCTGAAGGCCGTGGCCGTCGAGCGCCTTGGCGAACACGTTTTCGAGGTACGCTGCGCTTTCTTCCTCGGTCTTGTCCTTGAAGACGCGGGCGTAGGTCTCGGGGTCGGTCTCCATCACCCAGGTCGATGCGCCGGGCTCGTACTGGTAGGCGTGCGCGATGAACAGGCCATCGTCATTGCGCTCGAAAAAGAAGGAGAATGCGTCCAGCTCCCGCGTCGAGCCCATCCAGGAAAAATGGTTGGGCCGCAGGTCGGTGGACGGCTTGAAATGCTCGACGAAGTGCTCGCGCACCACGGAGTTGATGCCGTCTGCGGCGACCACCAGATCGCACTCGTCGGACAGCTTGAGGATGTCGTCGATGGAAAGGTCGGTCTCGTTGCGGATCTCGATGCCGAGCTGGCTGGCGCGGAAGTTGAGGAGCTCCAGCAGCGTCTTGCGCGAACAGCCGCAGAAGCCGTTTCCGCCGATGCGATAAACTTCATCTTTGAAGTAGACTGCCACGTCGTCCCAGTAAGCGAAGCGGCTTGTGATCAGCCGGTAGCTTTCCGCATCGTGATTCTCGAAATTCTGAAGTGTTTCATCTGAAAAAACCACGCCAAAGCCGAACGTGTCGCTTGGACGGTTGCGCTCGTAGATGGTGATTTCGGCGGCAGGGTCCGCCAGCTTGTGGAGAATCGAGAAGTAAAGACCCGCTGGGCCGCCGCCGATCACTGCAATGCGCATTGTGCCTCTCCTTCGCTGACCGAAGTATTTTAGACTTGAAGGAATAGCACGACAAGGGCACAGTGTCCCCATGACAGGCCATGTTTTAATCACTGGCGGGGGAACAGGCATTGGCCGCGCGGTCGCAGCTTCGATGGCGCCCGCGCACGCCGTCTCGCTGGTCGGTCGCCGTGCCGCGCCGCTGGACCAAACTGCCTCCGGTCTGCGGGAGGCACGCGGCTTTGCTGCCGATGTGACGGACCCTGCCGCGCTGGCCGAAGCCGTGCGCGCTGCCGAAGCGGCCTTCGGGCCGGTCACCGTGCTGGTCGCCGCCGCCGGCATTTCGCAGACCGCGCCTGTCGCGAAAACCGCGCCGGAAATGCTGCGGCGGATGTTCGCGGTCAACGTCGAAGGGGTGCTGAACGCCATCCAGCTCGTGCTGCCGGGGATGACCGACGCAGGCTTTGGCCGCATCATCGCCGTTGCAAGCACGGCCTCCCTCAAGGGCTACGCCTACGCGGGCGGATATGCTGCGACCAAGCATGCGGTGCTGGGGCTCATCCGCTCGCTGGCGCTGGAAACCGCGAAGACCGGCGTGACCGCCAACGCCGTGTGCCCCGGCTTTGCCGACACCGAGATGACGGCGGCCAGCATCGCCAACATCACCGCCAAAACCGGCCGCAGCGACGATGAAGCGCGTGCTGCACTGGCGAAGAACAACCCCATGGCCCGGCTGATTGCGCCGGACGAAGTGGCAGACGCGGTCCGCTGGCTGGCAGGCCCCGCTGCGGCATCGATCACCGGGCAGGCCATTGCGGTTGCCGGCGGCGAGGTGATGTAGATGGACCAGCGCGTCGCCCCCGAAAGTCGCGCAAGCGAGGGTGCCGATGCGCTGCGGCTGTGGCTGCGCCTGTTTGCCACCGCCAACCAGGTGGAGGCCGAACTCTCCCGCCGCCTGCGCGCCGAATTTCAAATGACGCTGCCGCGGTTCGACCTGATGGCCCAGCTCGCCAAGGCCGGGGAGGGCGTGACGCTGGGCGAACTCTCCCGCCGCCTGATGGTCACCAACGGCAACGTGACGGGCCTTGTCGACCGACTTGCCGAAGACGGCCTCGTGGAGCGCAAGGTGCGCCGTGCCGACCGCCGGTCCGCCACCGTGCGCCTGACGCATGAGGGCGCCCAGCGATTCGCGGACATGGCGAAGGTCCACCGCGGCTGGATCGAGGAGTTGTTCGACGGCGTCGACCCCGAAAGCCGCACCCACCTTTCAGCCCTCCTCAAGACTGCACGCGACAGCGTGGCGGAGCGAACATGAGCGACCGTTTCAACATCACCCTGCCGGTGGCCGATTACACCGCCCGGCACTTTGCGCTGAGCGTGGACGGCAAGGTCGCCACCATCACCCTCAACCGGCCGGACAAGAAGAACCCGCTCACCTTCGAAAGCTACGCCGAGCTGCGCGACCTTTTTCGCGCGCTGCAATACGAGCCGGATGTGAAGGCGATCGTCCTCACGGGCGCAGGCGGCAATTTCTGCTCGGGCGGCGACGTGTTCGAGATCATCAAGCCGCTCCTCGACCGCGACACCAAGGGGCTGATGGAATTCACCCAGATGACCGGCGATGCGGTGAAGGCGATGCGCGCCTGCCCGCAACCCATCGTGTCCGCCATCGACGGCGTATGCGTTGGCGCGGGCGCGATCCTCGCCATGGCGTCCGACATGCGGCTCGGCACGGCGGACGCCAAGGTGGCGTTCCTGTTCAACCGCGTCGGCCTTGCCGGGTGCGACATGGGGGCCTGCGCGATCCTGCCCCGGATCATCGGCCAGGGCCGCGCGTCCGAACTCCTTTACACCGGCCGCGCCATGGGCGGGGAGGAGGCCGAGCGCTGGGGCTTCTTCAACCGCCTCTGCGACCCCGCCGACGTTCTCGCCGAAGCGCAGAAGCTCGCCGCGCGCCTTGCGGACGGCCCCACCTTCGCCAACGGCATCACGAAAAAGATGCTGCACATGGAATGGGCGATGGGCGTTGACGAGGCCATCGACCAGGAGGCCATCGCGCAGGCGCTCTGCATGCAGACCGAAGACTATGCCCGTGCCTTCCGCGCCTTCGCCGCGAAGGAAAAGCCGGTCTTCGAGGGCAACTGATGAGCACCGCCGACCCCCGCGCCGAAACGCTGTCCTGGCCCTTCTTCGAGCCCGCGCACCGCGCGTTCGCCGAAAAGATCAGCGCCTTTGCAGAGGGCGAGGCGCTGGCGCTGACCGACCATCACGATGTGGACGGTTCCTGCCGCAAGCTGGTCACAGCGCTTGGCAAGGCGGGGCTTCTCGGCGTCACGGTACCCCAGGATGCGCCGCTCGACGTGCGGACCCTTTGCCTTGCCCGCGAGACGCTGGCCGCAAAGTCCGGCCTCGCCGACTTCGCCTTCGCGATGCAGGGCCTTGGCGCCGGCCCCATCGGCCTTGCCGGCACGGACGAGCAAAAGGCCCGCTATCTGCCCAAGGTCGCAGCCGGCGAATGGATCGCGGCCTTTGCGCTCACGGAGCCGAAGTCCGGCTCCGACGTTGCCGCCATTGAGACCGCCGCCCGGATCGAGGGCGACGAGGTGGTCATCGACGGCGAGAAGACCTGGATCTCCAACGGCGGCATTGCCGACTTCTACGTCGTCTTCGCCCGCACGGGCGAGGGGGCGGGCGCGCGCGGCCTCTCCGCCTTCATCGTCGATGCCGATACGCCGGGCCTCACCATCGCCGAGCGGCTGGAGGTGATCGCGCCCCATCCGCTCGCCCGGCTGAAATTCAGCAATTGCCGCATTCCGCTGGCGAACCGGCTCGGCGAGCCGGGCCGGGGCTTCGGCCTAGCGATGGCAACGCTCGACATCTTCCGCTCCACCGTTGGCGCCGCAGCGCTGGGCTTTGCCAGAGCCGCGCTGGAGGCGACGCTCACCCGCGCCCACGGCCGGCACCTCTTCGGCGCGCCGATGGGCGAGCTGCCGCTGGCGCAGGCCGGCATCGCCGAGATGGCGCTCGGCGTCGATGCCGCCGCGCTACTCGTCTACCGCGCCGCATGGACCAAGGACATGGGCGCGCCCCGCGTCACCCGCGAAGCCTCGATGGCCAAACTCTTCGCCACGGAGACTGCGCAGAAGGTGATCGACACCGCCGTCCAGCTCCATGGCGGCGACGGCGTGCGCTCTGGCACGAAGGTTGAAGAGCTCTACCGCGAGATCCGCGCGCTCCGCATCTATGAGGGCGCGTCGGAAGTGCAGAAGATCGTCATAGCCCGGGCCGCACTCGCAGCGTCTCTTCCCGCGGCACCAGCCACAAAGGCGGCCGAATGAACCGGACCGGTCTTGTCGACCATTTCGCGCGCGACAACCTCCCCCCCATCAAGTCCTGGCCCGTTTTCCAGGGCCTTGAAGACCTTGCCTATCCGGCACGGCTCAACTGCGCCGTCGAGCTGATCGACCGGCACGTCGAGGAGGGGCGCGGCGACCGTCTTGCCGTCCTCGGCGACGGCGTGCGCTGGACGTTTGCCGAACTCGCCGCACAGGTGAACCGCATTGCCAATGCGCTGACCGCGCGCGGCATGGTCTCCGGCAACCGCGTCATGCTGCGCTCGGCCAACAACCCGATGATGGCCGCCGTCTACTTTGCGGTGCTGAAGGCGGGCGGCATCGTGGTTGCCACCATGCCGCTCCTGCGCGCCAAGGAACTGGGCGTGATGCTGGACAAGGCCGAGGTCTCCCTTGCCGTTTGCGACGTGAAGCTCCGTGCCGAAATGGAGAAGGCCGCCGAAGGCCGCGCCTGCGAGGTCATCCTGTTTGGCGATGCTGAATTCGACGGCGAGGTCGCCGCCGCGTCGCCCGAGTTTGCGCCCTGCGACACCGCGTCGGACGACGTGTGCCTGATTGGCTTTACCTCCGGCACCACGGGCATCCCCAAGGGCACGATGCATTTCCACCGGGACATGCTCGCCATCTGCGACTGCTACGCCGCCAAGGTGCTGAAAGCGGAGCCCGACGACCGGTTCATCGGCTCCCCGCCGCTCGCCTTCACCTTCGGCCTTGGCGGGTTGGTCCTGTTCCCCTGGCGGATCGGCGCCGCGGCCATCCTCATCGAGAAAGCCGCGCCCGATGCGCTGATGGAGGCCGCCGCAAAACACGGCGCCACCGTCATGTTCACCGCGCCCACCGCTTACCGCGCGATGCTCGCCAAGCTCGGCGAGCACGATCTCAGCGGCCTTCGCAAATGTGTCTCCGCCGGGGAGGCGCTGCCCCGCGCCACCTGGGACGCATGGAAGGAAGCCACCGGCATCACCATCCTCGACGGGATCGGCGCCACCGAGCTTCTTCACATCTTCATTGCCGCGCGTGAGGACGAGGTGCGCCCCGGCGCCACCGGCAAGCCCGTGCCGGGCTTCGAGGCAAAGGTGATAGACGAGAGCGGTGATCCGGTGCCTGACGGCACCCCCGGCCGCCTTGCGGTGCGCGGCCCCACCGGCTGCCGCTACCTGTCGGACCCCCGGCAGGAAGAATATGTGCGCAATGGCTGGAACGTCACCGGAGACACCTATATCCGCGATGAAGATGGCTATTTCTGGTATCAGGCGCGCTCGGACGACATGATCATCTCGTCCGGCTACAACATCGCCGGCCCCGAGGTGGAGTCGGGCCTTCTCACCCATGCCGCCGTTGCGGAAGCCGGCGTCGTCGCCGCGCCCGACCCCGAGCGCGGCCAGATCGCGAAAGCCTATGTCGTGCTGAAACCCGGCCACACTGCCGACGCCGCCATGGCGAAGGCCCTGCAAGACCACGTGAAGGCCGAGCTCGCGCCCTACAAATACCCCCGCGCCGTCAAGTTCGTCGAAGCGCTGCCCCGCACCGAGACCGGCAAGCTCCAGCGCTTTGCCCTGCGCCAGCGCGCCGCCGCCGAAGCGGGCGCGGCATGAGCGATCTCGTCCGCGCCGTCCTGCCGGACGGCTGGCCCGCCCCGCGCGGTTACGCCAACGGCACCGTCACCGACGGTCCGCTCGTCCACGTCGGCGGTCAGATCGGCTGGCGGCCCGACGGCACGTTTCCGGACGGCGGCCTGTTGCCCCAGATCGAGCAGGCGCTCACCAACATCGTCGCCGTGGTGGAAGCTGCTGGCGGGACGGTGGAGGGCATTGCGCGCCTCACCTGGTACGTTACCGACATGGACGCCTACCGCGCCAGCCTCAAGGATCTCGGCCCGGTCTACCGCGCCGTGATGGGCCGCCACTTCCCGTCCATGGCGCTGGTGCGCGTGGTCGAGCTGGTCGAGCGCGAAGCGATGGTCGAGATCGAGGCTGTCGCGGTCCTTCCCCGCGGCTGACTACTCCGCCGCGATCAGCGCCTTCGCCTCGGCGTCATAGGCGGCGCGAAGGCGTGTCGCCTCGGCGCGCGCCACCGCGATATTGCCCATCCGCACCGGCCCGTAACCCTTGATGCGGGACGGCCAGCTTGCCAATGCGGCGGCGTCGTCCATCCGTGCCGCCGTCACCGTCGAAACGATGTGCGCCAGAGTTGCCTCGTACTCGGCGAGAATCGCACGGTCCTCCCGGCGCTCGGGGTTATAGCCGAACACATCGAAGGGCGTGCCGCGCAGGCGCTTCATGGCGGCGAGCAGCGGGAACGCTTTTCTTAGCCATCCGCCGAACGCCATCTTCGCGGGCCGGCCCGTCTTCGGGTCGGTGCGGGAGAGGGCGGGCGGGGCAAGGTGGAAGGTGAGGCCGTCGTAGCCGGCAAAGGCGTCGCGAAGCTGCGCCTCGAAGCCGCCGTCGGTGTAGAGGCGGGCGACTTCGTATTCGTCCTTCACCGCCATCAGCCGGTAGAGTTCTTTCGCGGCGGTTTCAGTCAGTCGCGCGCCCGACGGGCCGGCGGCCTTGCGCACGGCGTCGATCCGGTCCCGGTAGCGGGCGGCCCAGGCGGCATTCTGGTAGGCGGTGAGGCTCGCCACGTTGCGGGCAATCCGCTCGTCCAGCGTCTCTGGCAGCGTGCGGTGGGGAAGCGGGGCAACCCGCGCTGCATCGAGCGTTGCAGCAAAGCGCGCCGGGTCGGCAACCGACAGGCGGCCAAGGCGGAAGGCGGCGATGTTCATCGCCACCGCTGCGCCGTTGAGGTGGATCGCTTCCTCCAGGCTCTCCGCCGAGAGCGGCAGCGCGCCGGACTGGTAGGCGGCACCCAACACGATGGAGTTTGCGGCGATGGTGTCGCCGAAGAGGGTGCGCGCTGCGCTGGTGGCGTCGAACGCATGGATCGTCGCGCGGTCGGCGAGCGCCTGCACGATGCGGCGGGTGGGAAGCGAGAAGTCCACGTCGCGCGTGAATTCGCCCGGCAACTGCTCGTGCGTGTTGGCGATCACCGTTGCGTGGGGGCCGAGGGCGGCCAGCACCTTGGCCCCGCCGGCCACCACAATGTCGCACGCCAGCACCGCCGAGGCGCCGCCCGGGCCAACGCGGATGGTGGTCACATCCTCGCGCTTTTTCGACAGCTTGATGTGGGAGAGGACCGCGCCGCCCTTTTGCGCCAGCCCCGCCATGTCGATCACGCCGGCGCCAAGCCCCTCAAGGTGCGCCGCCATGCCGATCACCGCACCCACGGTGACGACACCCGTCCCGCCGACGCCGGTGACGAGGATTCCCATTGTCCCTTCGAGCGGCGCGCGGACGGGGTCGGGCAGATTGTCCGGCACGTGGGGCGTTTCGGCCTTCTTCAGCCTGGCGCCGTGGACGGTGACGAAGCTGGGGCAAAAGCCCTTGAGGCACGAAAAATCCTTGTTGCAGACGGACTGGTCGATCTGCCGCTTGCGCCCGAACGCGGTCTCTACCGGCTGCACCGCAACGCAGTTGGACTGGACGCCGCAATCCCCGCAGCCCTCGCACACACGCTCGTTGATGAGAATGCGCACGTCGGGGTCCGGAAAGGTGCCGCGCTTGCGGCGGCGGCGTTTTTCGGACGCGCAGGTCTGGTCGTAAATCATCACCGATACGCCGGAGACTTCCGCGAGCCGCTCCTGCACGCCGATCACGTCGTCCCGGCGGTCGACGGTGACGTGGCCCGGTACGTGGCCGTATTTTTCCGGCTCGTCGGACACGATGGCGACGGCGTTGGCGCCCTCGGCCGCCACCTGCGCGGCAACGTCGAGCACGGTGAGGCCGCCGTCGTGGGTCTGGCCGCCTGTCATCGCGACGGCGTCGTTGAAGAGGATCTTGTAGGTGATGTTGACGCCGGCGGCGGCGGCAGCGCGAAGCGCCAGCGAGCCCGAGTGGTTGTAGGTGCCGTCACCGAGATTCTGGAAGAGGTGCTTGCGGGTGGAGAACGGCGCCTCGCCGATCCACTGCGCGCCTTCGCCGCCCATCTGCGTAAAGCCCTCGGTCTGCCGGTCCATCCACAGGACCATGAAGTGGCAGCCGATGCCGGCCGCGGCCCGGGCGCCCTCCGGCACGACGGTGGACGACGAATGCGGGCAGCCCGCGCAAAAATAGGGTTTTCGCACGGCGATGGACTGGGTGGCGCCGAGCCGCGCCGTCAGCGCGTTCACTTCGGCGAGCGGGCCTGCGACGCGCTCTGCGCCACGGTCCACCAGCCGCCGGCCGATCTCGGCGGCAACGTGATGCGCCTCCAGCGCGCCGGGGGCGGGGAACAGCGTGGTGCCATCCTCGGCGAGCTTGCCGATGATGGTCGGCGCATTGGCCGTGCCGTATAAAATGTCCTTCATCTGCGGTTCGATGAGGCCGCGCTTTTCCTCCACCACGATGATGGTTTCGAGCCCTTCCGCAAAGGCGCGCACATCCTCGCGGGCCAGCGGCCAGGGGCAGCCGACCTTGAGGAGGCGGATGCCGAGATCGGCGCAGGCGACCTCGTCGAGCCCCAGTGCGTCGAGCGCTTCCAGAACGTCGAGCCAGCTCTTGCCTGTGCCGACAATTCCGGTCCGTGCCCGCGCGCCGCCCGAATGGACGACGCGGTTGAGGCCGTTGGCGGACGCGAAGGCGATGGCGGCGGGGAGCTTGATCTGGTGGAGCCGCGCCTCCTGCTCCAGCGCGTCGAAGCCGGGGCGGATGTGAACGTCGGGCAGCGGGCCTGCGGGGAGGCGAATCGCGAGCCGGTCGGCGCGGCCGTCGATGGAGGCGGTGGATTCCACCGTGTCCTTGACGCATTTCAGGCCGACCCAGACACCGGCGTAGCGGCTCATGGCAAGGCCGAGGAGGCCGAAGTCGACGATATCCTGCACGCCCGACGGGGAGAGCACGGGGATGACGGCGTTGATCATCCCGAATTCGGACTGGTGGGCGGTGGTGGAGCTTTCGCAGGTGTGGTCGTCACCCATCAGCGCCAGAACGCCGCCCAGCGGCGAGGTGCCGGCAAGGTTGGCATGGCGCAGCGCATCGCCGGAGCGGTCGACGCCAGGGCCCTTGCCGTACCAGAGCGAGAACACGCCGTCATAGCGGTTTTCGCCGGACAGGTGCGTGGTCTGCGTGCCCCAGATGGCGGTGGCGGCAAGGTCTTCGTTGATGGCGGGCTGGAACAGGATGTCCGGCCCCAGAACCTTTTTCGCGCGGCCGAACTGCTGGTCCAGCGCCCCCAGGGGTGAGCCCCGGTAGCCGGTGATATAGCCCGCCGTGTTGTGGCCGGCCGCCCGGTCGCGCGCCTTCTGCGCCAGAACCAGGCGGATCAGCGCCTGCGTGCCGGAGAGGAACACGGTCTCCTTGCCCAAGTCGTACTTGTCGTTGAGGGAAACCACCCAGCGCACTCCCGATCGTCTTGTCTGGAACGAGTCTATCGTTGTCGCGCCGCGAACCGCAATGCGCCTGTGGGCCTCACCTGTGGCAGGCGGGGATCAGCTCCGGCCGGTACTCGAAATGCATGGTGTCGTAGTGGTACCAGCGGCCGCCCCAGATGAAGCAGTGCTTTTCGAAGACCTCGACAATCTCGAGCGGGATGCGGTTGCTGTAGGGGATTGCGCCGCCGCCGGTGTGCCCTGCCCAGCGCCAGTAATCGGAGTATTTCGTGTTGATGTCGACCGCTGCGCCAAAGGAGTGGACGCTGAGGCGACTGGTGCCGGCAATGGCGCGCCAGTTGAATGCACCGCCGGGCGGCACGAGGTATTTGTGGAACTGCGGCGGCAAGCGTTCAAGATCGCGCGAGATGGCGGCGATCCGCTTGTCGACGCCGAAGCGTGTTGTGACGGTGAGGCTGCCGCCGCCGAGCCCCGGCACGAATGGGACGCGAGCAAGGTCGTCCCGCACCGCAGCCTCGGAGCCGCCATAAAGCGCCTTGAAGAAGGCGTCGCTGCGCACGCGGCCGGGGTCTTCGCCGGGGGACGGGGTGCGCGCGCCTCGGCGGGCCAGCGGGTAGGGGGTGGAAAGCATGTCCTCGACGTCCGCATCGGTCAGCTTTTCGGCAGGCGTTTTCGCCCGGCCATCGTCCCACACCACCCGCTGTCCGTTTTTGAAGACTATGGCGTTGCCCTCGAAGCGGAAGGCGCCGGGATAGGCCGCCAGCAGCACCGCCTTGCCGCCTGTCACGCCAGCGCTGCGCTCACCGCCGGACTGGGCTCTTGCCGGCGTATCGGGTGCGATCGGCAGTGTGGCTGCCGTGCATCCCACGGCCGTCGCGCAGATGGCAATGGCAAGAATGCGAAGGCGCGCAATCAGCCCTGTCGGGGCCACGGCGGATGGCGGCGGCGGATTCGTCATGAATATATTCCGTTTATCCGGGCTGGCGATCGGGTCGGCGGCTTCGCACCTATTGTCAGAGATGCGCGGCATGACAAGAGCGACCATCCCGCAATTTGAGCGGAGCGCAGCGTTGCTGTCGATTTACTGCCCCGAGCAGTCTGGCTTGAGAAACAAACATAGTCTCAGCGGAGCAGGGTTTTTGGGAACGGCGAGCGATGTTAAATCTAGTTTCATCTTTGCTCTGAGATTTCTTGTGAACGCTGGATGAACAATGGATTAAACCGTTTTAAGGATAATTTTGTGACTTGAGGACGATATTCCGTTAGGGTATTCGATGACCGATGTATCAAGTCAGAAACTGGTTATCCGAGCGAATTGCCCCACTCCACGCCGAAGTGGACCGGCGGGCGAGCGGATTCGACATCACCACAAAAGGCGGTGCGGACTCGTTGATGCGTTTCCTCTCGATCGGGATCCATGACCTGGAAAATGGCCTTGATGCTGCCGGCGCCGCAACCGTGTTGTCCGAGTACAAGGCGCGGGTGCGGGCCCATCTGCTGCCGCGTCCGCTCGACCGGAAGCCTGTTTCCCTTGGCAGCGAGGCCGAGGTGTGGGGCGCGCTCTATGTGCTGGAGGGGTCGCGCCTGGGTGGGCGATGGCTTGCCAATCGCTCCGAGCACTTGAGAATAAATGCCTTCTTTGCGAAAGATGAGCCTGTGTTCTGGCCGACCTTCCTGTCGCGGCTGGAAAAGGCCAACGCGTACGGCGTTGACCGGATGGGTATGCTGGCCGGTGCCGAAGCGGCGTTTGGCGCGTTCCTGCGGGTGGCCCCCGATCAGAACGCTGCCAGTGGATTCGTGGCGCCGGTCGGGGTCGGTGCAACTGCGGAGCTGATGGCATGAGCCAGGCCTTGAAAATAGATATCCAGCCAGCAGACCTGAGCGCCTGCGACAGGGAGCCGATTCATCTCCTGGGGCGGATCCAGAGTTTCGGAGCGCTGATCGCTGTTTCGCTCGACTGGATGATTGTCCACGTCAGCGACAACATCGAATCGTTCTGCGGCGTTGCACCGGACGATTGCCTCGGCATGCCGCTGGCTGATTTTCTGAGCAGCGACGCGCTTGCCATCTTGCGCGGACGCAGCGCCGCAGCAGAAGATTCCGGCACCTCCGAGCGGATCTTCAATCAGCCCATCTTCAGTGATGGGCGCCTGTTCGATGCGGCCGTTCACCGCTCACACGGCCTCATTGTCATCGAGGTTGAGCCATCCGCCGGCGGTGACGCCATTGTGGAGGTGGTCGGCCTCGCACGCTCCATGACCGGGCAGATCCGCGCTCGCAACGCGCTGCCCGAATTTCTGGAGGCCGCGGCCCAGCAGGTCCGCCGGGTGACGGGTTTCGACAGGGTCATGGTGTACCGCTTTGCCGAAGACGGCAGCGGCGAGGTGGTCGCCGAGGCGCGGTCGGGCCGTGCGGACAGCTTTTTGGGATTGCGCTATCCCGCGACGGATATTCCCAAGCAGGCTCGCGAACTCTACGTGCGCAACCGCTTTCGTCTGATTGCGGACGTGACCGATCCCTGCGCCAATATCGTCCCGGCGCTCTCGCCGCAGGGCGAGGCGCTGGACTTGTCCAACTCGCTGCTGCGCGCCGTCTCTCCCGTCCACATCGAATATCTCAAGAACATGGACGTGGGCGCGTCCCTCTCGATCTCCATCGTGATCGACGACAAGCTCTGGGGCCTCATTGCCTGCCACCACCTGACGGCGCGGCAAGTGTCCTTTCACAAGCGCACCGTCGCCGAGCTGTTCGGAGAATTGTTCTCGCTCGAGCTTGCACATCGCCTCCAGCAGATTGCGATGGAGCACCGTATTGCCGCCGAGGCCATGCACGACCGGATCATGTCCGTCGTGTCCATCGACGGCACGCCCATGGACAACCTGTCGCCGCATCTGGGCCGCATCTGCGAGGCGGCCGGGGGCGATGGGGTCGGGCTGTGGATCGACGAACAATATGTGAGTGAAGGGCTGGCGCTGACGGCCGACGAGACGAAGCCGCTGGTGCGTTTCCTGAACCGTGCCGCGGCAGCGAGGGTTTACGCAACCGATCACCTGTCTGCCCACTATCCTCCCGCCCTTGCCTTTGCCGGGCGTGTTTCCGGGTTGCTGGCCATCCCGGTATCACGCAGTCCGCGGGACTATCTCATCGTGTTCCGGCGCGAGCTGGTCCACACGGTGACCTGGGCAGGCAACCCGAACAAACCGGTGAACAATGCGGCTGGCGACGCGCGGCTGTCGCCCCGCAAGAGCTTCGAGGCGTGGAAGGAAAACGTGCGCTGCAAGAGCTTGCCTTGGAGCGCTGCCGAACTGCGTACCGCAGAGGCACTGCGGATCACGCTGCTGGAAGTGATTGTCCGCTCCATCGACCATATCAGCGAGCTGCGCCGCCGCTCGCAGGAGCGGCAGGAGCTTCTGATCGGCGAGCTGAACCACCGCGTCCGCAACATGCTGAGCCTCATCCGCGGCGTGGTGGCGCAGACGTCGTCCACAGCGACCTCGGTGCCGGAATTTTCTGCGGTGCTGGGTGGACGCATCCAGGCGCTGGCCCGCGCGCACGACCAGCTTACCCAGGAAAAGTGGGGCAACGCATCGCTGCGGACGCTGGTCGAGAACGAGGTCGAGGCTTACGCGTCCGACCGGCATGAGCGTGTCATTCTGCAGGGGCCGTGCGTCATGCTCACCCCGACGTCCTATACCTGCATTGCGCTCGTCGTTCACGAAATGGTCACGAACTCCGTGAAATACGGCGCGCTTTCCAGTAAAGCTGGCGTCCTGACGATCCGCTGGGCGTGCAGTGCTGAAAACGGTGATCTCACGATCGACTGGGACGAAAAAGGCGGTCCGCCCGTAAATGCACCGACCCGCAAGGGATTCGGGTCCGAATTGATACACCGCGCCATTCCGTTCGAGCTTGAGGGGACTGCGGATATCGACTTTGCGCCGACTGGCTTGCGTGCGAAGTTTACTGTCCCCGTCAGGTTCATGGGCGATGCACTGCCGAAGGGCGAAACCGACATGCCTGAAACAGAAACGAGGCCTGCTGGCATGAGCGCGCAGATCGACGTAAAGAGCGCCGCCATCTTGCTGGTGGAAGACAACGTCATCATCGCGATGGATGCCGAGATGATGCTGATGGGCATGGGGTTCGGCGAGACGATTGTTGCCAACTCATCCAGCCAGGCCATGGAAGAGCTGGACAAGCACGCGTTCGCCTGTGCGGTGCTCGATATCAACCTTGGCAACGGCGACTCCATTGCCATTGCAGAGGCGCTTGCGGCCAAGGGTGTCCCGTTCATTTTCGCCAGCGGCTACAGCGACGCCGCGCTGCTGCCGGCATCCATGAAAACCATCCCGATCGTGACCAAGCCCTACGCCGCCACCAAGATTGCCGAAGCTCTGGAAAGCGCAGGCGCGCGCCTCAAGTAGCGGGCGCGCCTGTCGCTGCCGACCGCGTGGTTGCACCAAAACCACTGGCCGGTTTTCTCTTCAAATCGTCATTCGCCTTTGCCAGCCTTCCGGCCTATAAGCGGCCGCCGGAGGTACCCCAATGCTTGGGCGTTTTGAACGGCTCGTCGATCCCTATCCCAGCCGTGAACCCACCACGCCGCCAGGCGAATTCTGGCCGTTCGTGTGGCATTATTCGCGCGATGTGTGGCCTTGGGTGCTGGTCATGGCACTCGCCGCTGCGGCCATCGGGCTTGGCGAGGCGTTCCTGTACGGCTTCATGGGCACGCTGGTTGACTGGCTGACCGAGCGGGACCCGGCCACATTGATGGCCGAGGAGGGGTGGACGCTTGCCTTTGTGGGCGCCGTCATCCTCATCGGCCTGCCGGGGCTCGTCCTCTTCCAGACCGCGGTCGTGCACCAGACACTCGCCGGCAACTACCCGATGCTGGTGCGCTGGCTTGCCCACCGACAGCTGCTGCGCCAGCCCGTCTCGTTTTATGCGGACGAGTTTGCCGGCCGCATTGCCACGAAGGTCATGCAGACGGCAACGGCGGTGCGCGACACCGTTCTGCGCATCTTCGACATTTTCGCCTATGTCCTCGCCTACTTTGTGGGAATGCTCGCGGTTGCCGCGCAGGCCGACTGGCGGCTGATGCTGCCGATGATCGGCTGGGCCGTCGCATACGGCATCATGCTCGTCTACTTCGTGCCGCGCCTTGCCAAGGTGTCCGAAGCGCAGGCCGATGCCCGTTCGCTGATGACGGGCCGGATCGTCGACAGCTACACCAACATCCAGACGGTGAAGCTGTTCTCCCACGCAAGGCGCGAGCGCGATTATGCGCGCGAGGCGATGGACGACTTTCTCGTCACCGTGCACCGGCAGATGCGGCTCGTTTCCTGGTTCAACGCTGCCAACTATGCCACCAACGCGGTGCTTTTGTTCACCATCGGCGCGCTGGGCGTTCATTTCTGGCTGCAGCAATCCATTTCGCTTGGGGCCTTTGCCGTATCGCTGACGCTGGTGCTGCGCCTCAATGGCCTGTCGCACTGGGTCATGTGGGAGATGACCATGCTGTTCGAGGCGGTGGGCACCATTGCCGACGGCAAGACCATGCTGGCCAAGCCCCCCACCGTGAACGACGTTCCCGAAGCGCCGAAGCTGACGGTGGGCGCCGGCGAGATCCGCTTTGACGCGGTGCACTTCCATTACGGCAAGGCATCCGGCGTGATCGAGCATCTGAACCTGACCGTGCGCGCGGGCGAGAAGATCGGCCTCGTCGGTCCGTCCGGTGCCGGCAAGACCACGCTGATGAACCTCCTTTTGCGCCTCCACGACGTGGAGTCCGGCACCATCACCATCGACGGGCAGAACATCGCCACCGTCGAGCAGGAGAGCTTGCGCGCCGCAGTCGGCGTGGTGATGCAGGAGCCTGCGCTCCTCCACCGCTCCATCCGCGACAACATCGCCTATGGCCGCCCCGGTGCCACGGACGAGGACGTGCGCGAGGCCGCCCGCCGCGCCAACGCGCTGGAGTTCATCGAAGGGCTGACCGACATGAAGGGCCGCCGCGGGTTTGACGCCCATGCCGGCGAGCGTGGCGTGAAGCTTTCGGGCGGTCAGCGCCAGCGCATCGCCATTGCCCGCGTGTTTCTGAAAGACGCGCCGATCCTGCTTCTGGACGAGGCCACCTCGGCTCTGGATTCGGAGGTGGAGGCGGCCATTCAGGAGAGCCTGTTTGCGCTGATGGAGGGCAAGACGGTGATTGCCATCGCGCACCGCCTGTCCACCATCGCGTCGCTGGACCGGCTGGTGGTGCTGGACAGCGGGCGCATTGTGGAAGAAGGCCGCCACGGCGAGCTTGCCCAGGCGGGCGGGCTTTATGCGCGGCTGTGGTCGCACCAGTCAGGCGGCTTTCTGGCAGACCGGGTGGACGCGGTGGTCGAGGCGGACGCTGCGCAGTAAACGCCAGCGGGGCGGGGCAGGGCTCAGGCCCGTGTCTCGCCCGGCCCGCGCAACTGGCTGGCCTTGGTGCAAACAGCCAGCCCGATCCTGCTTGCGGCGGGACGGGACCTCACTGATTGCCGAAGCAACCACCCATCATGCATGATCGTTGTCGGTTCAGTCATTGGCCAGATTTTAGGGGGTGATCATCGTCGAATGTTATTCGAGATCGCTATAGCGGAAAAATGTTTAAATGTATTTCCGGTTTGTACTGCGAATATTTTGATAGATACATTGAATTTTTTGATTTTTTAGTGATTCCGATCAAGCGTTGGCGCTGCCGGGAGCAGAGGCTGAAATGCATGTCAGGCAATTTGCAGCGCCGCATTTGGAAAAATGTGTAGTGATTGCAGCACTTTCGTGCCGCCGCCAAGCCAACTGACAGGTTGTCAAAAGCACGTCCGATGGCGTTTTGGATTGGCAATCCCTCCATTCGAAGACTATAGGCGTTGCCTGCCTGCCGTGCGGGTATGCCAGAATCACAACGGCGTTCGACGACAGACCTGCCTTGCGCCCTGTGCGCCTTTGCGGGCTCGAACGTTCCGGGGGACTTGATGCGACTGTTCAGCGGCCTGACCCGCCGCCCGTCGAGGGCGGGGTACACACCGTCCGGACAACGGACTGTGCGCGACGGTCAGGACAAGATCACCTTGTGCGGCCGGCCGGGTGACCGCTATTTCGAGCGCGTCAGTCTCAAGCGCCGCTCCGAGCGCATCCTCATCGACATGCTGGACCGCGGAGTGCGCAGGGAGGGTGTCGCCCTCGATGTGGGGGCGAACATCGGGCTCACCGCCGTCACCATGGCAAGGCGCCTCAAAGGTCCGGTCTATGCCTTCGAGCCGCATCCCGAAACGTTCAGCCTCCTTCGCCGCACGCTGATTGCCAACAAGGCGGACAACGTATCCCCCTTCAACCTTGCCCTTGGCCGGGAGCAGGGTTCGTTGCCCTTTTTCGTGGACCCCGATTCCAGTGCAAGCCATCTGGTGATGCCGCATACGCTTGGCGCCGATGGCAACGTGAATGTGGATATTTCCACGGTCGACACCTTCGCGGTTCCGCTCGAAGCGCCGGTCAATTTCATCAAGATCGATGCCGAAGGCGCGGAAGAGGACGTTCTGGCGGGCGCGCGGCTGACGATTGCGCGCGACGAGCCGAGCGCGTTCATCGAGTTCAACCTGTTCACGCTGATGACGGTGGGGGACAAGAACCCGCGCGACTTCCTGCAGATGCTGCGCTGCCTGTTCCGGTACGTCTACCGCTTTTCCGAAACCGGTGCGTATCCAATCCAGACCGATCCCGAAGCGGTGGGGTTCCTGCACGACCTCTTGATCAACGGCCACACCGCCAGCGATCTGTTCTGCACGTTCGATCCGCTTTAGCACCCGGTTCGCGGGTGTGCGACGAGGCGACGCTGGCCCGCGCCATGCAATCGAACCGGGACAAGCGTCCGCATCGGCCTATATCAACGCAATGTCCAAAAACCGAACCGCCGACCGTTCCCCGCCGCCCGCCACCGGACGGATCAGGCTTCCCGACACCGAGACGCTGGGCCGCGACCCGTTCTCGGGCGTTTTTCGCCGCTTCGAAACCCTGATCGATCCGTTCGCGCCCTATGCCGACCAGCGCCCTCCGGCGGACCTCGTGGCGTTTTTGCGCTGGGGTCTGGGAGACGTGCGCTGGCCGGTCATCGCGTTCGGCGTCGTGTCGCTGGCGTTCGGTGCGGCGGAGGCTCTGGTCTTTTTCCTGATCGGCGGGCTGGTCGACCGGGCGGTGGCGGCCGGGCCTGACGGCATCTTCACCTCGGAGCTGTGGTGGCTGGGAGGGCTGGTGTTTGCGGTGGTGGTCGCCAAGCCCGTCACCCAGCTGTGCCAGAGCGCGCTCACCTCGCTCACCCTCGGCCCCGGCATTCACCAGCAGACCATCTGGCGCCTGCACAGGCACACGCTCGGCCAGGCGATGCAATTCTTCGAGGAGGATTTTGCCGGCCGCCTGTCCCAGAAGCAGATGCAGACCGGCAACGCGCTGATGAGCGTCACGTCCGACACGCTGTCCGGCCTCGGCATGCTGATGGCCTACCTCGTCACCATGGCGCTGCTGCTGTGGTCGGCCGAGCCATGGCTTGGCGTCGTGGTGGTTTTGTGGGCGCTCGCCTTCGCCTTCGCGCTGCGCTGGGGCGTGCCGCGGGTGCGGGCACGCTCCAAGGCACGGGCGGCCGCGCGCGCCAACGTGTCCGGCCAGTTCGTCGACAGCATCAGCCACATGAAGACGGTGAAGATCTTTGCCCACGCCAAGCGTGAGGAGACCGCCGCCCGCGACGCCATCACCACCTTGCGCGAGACCAGCCTCGCCTTCGGCCGGGCGATGATGGCCATGCGCGTCTTCATCGTGCTGATGAATATCGTCGTCACACTCCTGATGATCTTTGGCGCCCTGTGGTTTTATGCGGCGGGGGAGGCCACCGTCGGCGTCATCGCCATGGCCTCGATGATGACCATCCGCCTCACCGGGATGAGCAACTGGATGGCCCAGTCCGCCCTCAGCATCTTCGGCGAGCTGGGGACCATCGAGGATGGCGCTGCCACCTTGTCGCCGCCACACGACGTGGTGGACGCGGCGGACGCGGTGGACCTTGGCCGCCCGCGCGGCGACATCCGGTTCGACGATGTCACCTTCCGCTACGGCCGGCCCACCGGGGGGGTCCACGGCCTGACCTTCCACGTGAAGCCGGGCGAAAAGGTTGGCCTCGTCGGCCGTTCGGGCGCCGGCAAGTCCACCGCCGTGGCGCTCCTCCTGAGGCTTTACGATATCGACAGCGGCGCCATCACCATCGACGGGCACAACATCGCGGATCTGACGCAGGACAGCCTGCGGCTTGCCGTCGGCACGGTCACGCAGGAAACTGCGGTGTTTAACCGGTCGGCGCTCGCCAATATCCGTTATGGCGATCCGGGCGCCACCGAGGAGGCAGCGCACGCGGCGGCACGCCGGGCCCGCGCGCACGACTTCATCGGCCACCTTGCCGATTCCAAGGGCCGCACCGGCTACGAGGCCCACCTCGGCGAACGCGGCGTGAAGCTGTCCGGCGGCCAGCGGCAGAGAATCGCGCTCGCCCGTGCGATTCTGAAGGACGCGCCGATCCTCGTTCTCGACGAGGCGACGTCCGCGCTGGACTCCGAAGTGGAGGCCGAAATCCAGGATGCGCTCAACGAGGTGATGCAGGGCAAGACTGTGGTCGCCATCGCGCACCGCCTTTCCACCATCGCCGCCATGGACAAGATCATCGTCATCGACGATGGCCGCGTGATCGAAGAAGGGCCGCACACGGCACTTTTGGCGCGCGGCGGCGTTTACGCTGATCTGTGGTCGCGTCAGTCTGGCGGTTTTCTGGGCGCCGAGGCGGCGGAATAGGCAATTGCCGTTTATGGTGCGGCATTGCGGCGGACATGAGCCGAGGGCTCGACGATCGGTGATTGATGGACGACATGCCACCCGGAGAACCGGCTGAAACCAAGGCCGTGCCTGACCTCGCAGCCATTGCGCGGGAAGGGCCGCGCTGGGCGATCATCGGCATCTTCCTCATCATGCTGGTGGGCGCGCTGGGCTTTGCGCGTCCGTTTCTGGTGCCGGTGGTGCTGGCGTTCCTGTTGACGCTGGTGTTCAGCCCGGTGCGCCGGCTGCTCGACCGGCGGCTCCCATCGGTCGTGTCGGCGCTTCTCATTGTGGGAACGCTGCTGGTGGTGCTCGCCGGGGGCGTGGTGCTCCTGTCCAAGCCCATCGCCACCTGGATCGACGATGCGCCGCGGCTTGCCACCACCATCGAGCTGAAGCTGCGCAGCCTGCGGGGCGCTGCCGAAACCGTGGTGGAGGCGGGTGAGAAGCTGTCAGAGATCGCCAGCGGGGCCGCCGACACGCCGGCCGGAACCGTGGTGGTCCAGAACGACGACAGTATGGTGGCGTCGATGGCGCTCCTGGCACCGGGGGTGGTCGCCCAGCTCGCCTTCGTTCTGGTGCTTCTGTTCTTCCTGCTTTCGTCCGGTGACATGATCTACGAGAAGATCGTGCACGTCATGCCGACGTTCCGCGACAAGCGGCACGCGATCCGCATCGCCTACGACATCGAGCGAAAGCTCTCGACGTATCTGTTCACCATCACCGTCATCAACGCGGCGCTCGGCGCCACCATCGGCCTCGTGATGTGGGCGCTGGGGATGCCGAGCCCGCTCTTGTTCGGCGTGATCGGGTTCGCCTTCAATTTCGTGCCCTATGTCGGCGCGTTTGCCGGCGGCGTCATTGCGGCGGCCGTCGGGCTCGTCAGCCTCGACCACCTCAGCGAGGCGGCAATAGCGGGCGGGGTCTACCTTGTCCTCACCACAGTGTTCGGGCAGTTCATCACGCCCTATTTCGTCAGCCGGCAGCTCCGGCTCAATACCGTGGTGGTGTTCCTGTCGGTCGCCATGTGCGCGTGGCTCTGGTCTGTCGTCGGGATGCTGATTGCAACGCCGCTGCTGGTCACCGTCCGCGTGTTCTGCGAGCACATTCCGCCGCTGGAGAATGTCGGCAGCTTCCTCTCCGCCCGCGGCGCCGAATCGGCCACGGACGAAGAGGCGGACGAGAGCGCAGCGTAGCGGCGGGCTACGCTTCGACGATCGGTTCGAAGCCGCCGTAGATCATCCGTTTGCCGTCGAACGGCATCGGGTTGGTCGCCGAAGCAAACAGCGGCTCGTTCATCATCTTCTCCATCGCGGCGTTTGAGGTTGCAGCGTCCGGCCACACGATCCAGGACAGGACGACAACCTCGTCGTCCTTGCGCATCACCGCCGTGTTCATCGAGTTGGTCTCACCGTCGGGCACATCGGCGCCCCACGCCTCCATCACATGCAGTGCGCCCTCGGCCTTCAACCAGTCGGCCGCGAGGCGGGCGTAGCGGATATAATCCTCCCGCCGGCCTTGCGGCACTGGCGACAGGCAGCCCTGAATGTAGGTCATTGGTCGTTCCCTTCGTGAGCGCGATCAGCGGGCATCATCGGTGCTCCATTCGCGGTTGAGGAGGAGGGCGAAGTAGCGGCCGAGATGGTCCACGCTCTCGACCGCGGGGGCGATGTCTCCTGCGGCCTTGGCAAGAATGAAGGCCCCTTGCAGGACGGCCTGGGTGTGCCGTGCGAGGCTTGCGGCCGAGAATTCGCCGGTGCGGCCGGCTGCGGCGAGGGCGGCGTCAACGTCCGCCTCCAGCGTTGCCGCATGGTCGAAGATTGCAGCGGCGCAGGCGGACCGGATCGCGTCCGACTGGTAGGCCTCCTGCGCCACTGTGCCTGCGTAGCAGGTGATTTCTTCAAGCGGGCCACAAAGGATTGCGCGGCGAAAGCCGATGTAGGCGAGCACCCGGTCGGCGGGGTTGGCGTGCGCGTGGTAAGGTGCGCCTTGAAAGAGGGCACCTGTCGTCTCCGACCAGTGGGAAGCTGCGGCAGCACACAGCGCATCCTTGCTCTCGAAATGGTGGAAGAACGCGCCCTTGGTGACGCCGGCTTCCGCGCAGAGTTCCGCTACCGACGTAGCGGCAAACCCTTTGCAGCGGACAATTTTGATTGCCGCATCGAGGAGGCGCGTCCGTGCTGTCTCACGGCCGACGGTGGCGGATAAAGCGTTCATGCGCCAAACATACCGACTGGTTGGTATGGGAGTCAATCGTGCGCTATCGTTCAGCGTTCATGCGCGATTCAGCGATGAAGATGGACGGGCTTTGCCGTGGCTGTGAAAACTTGTATAGGAGCCTGCCGCGCACAAGGCTCGCACAAGCCCTGCCGCGCGCCGAGCCTCCGCAATTCTGGATCACGGACGCTCGAGCCGCAGGTTTCTTCACGAAGAAGCCGGCGACCCGAACTGAGGACGTGCCCGCATCTGACGGGCAAAGAGGGAGCATGACGATGACAAAGGTGACGCTTATTCCGTCCCCGGCTGGCCAGCCGAACATCGCCACCCCCACCCGCGCGCCCCGTATGGCGCCGACCGAGGGTCTGTACCGCGCCGACAAGGAACACGATGCCTGCGGCGTCGGCTTCATTGCGGACATTCACAACCGGCCGACCCACGCCATTGTGGAGCAGGGCCTGCAGATTCTGGTGAACCTCACCCACCGCGGTGCCGTGGGCGCTGACCCCGAAATGGGCGACGGCGCCGGCATGCTCACCCAGCTTCCGGACGCGCTGCTGCGCGAAGAGGCCGAGGCGCTCGGCTTTACCCTCCCTTCAGCTGGTAACTATGCCGTGGGCATGGTGTTCATTCCGCCCAAGCGCGAGGAAGAGCTGAAGCGCGTGGTGGAGGACGTTTGCGCCGCTGAAGGCAACCCCTTCCTCGGCTGGCGCAAGGTGCCGGTTGATTCCACGGCCATTCCGCCGTCGGTCCAGGCGTCCGAGCCAAAGATCTGGCAGTTCTTCATCGGCTGCGGCGACGAGGTGTGCGACCCCGAAACCTTCGAGCGGCGCCTCTTCATCACCCGCAAGGTGATCTCCAACAAGGTGTTCGACGGGCGCCCGCCTGCGCAGATCGGCTTCGTCATCTGCTCGCTGTCGTGCCGCACGGTGGTGTACAAGGGCATGTTCCTCGCCCACCAGCTCGGCGCCTACTACGAAGACCTGCGCGACGAGCGCTACGTTTCCGCGCTTTCACTTGTCCACCAGCGCTTCTCCACCAACACGTTCCCCTCGTGGGGGCTCGCGCACCCGTACCGGATGGTCGCCCACAACGGCGAGATCAACACCCTGCGCGGCAACGTCAACTGGATGGCGGCAAGGCAGGCGACGGCCTCGTCCTCGCTTTATGGCGAGGAAATCTCCAAGCTGTGGCCGATTTCCTATGAGGGCCAGTCCGACACCGCGTGCTTCGACAACGCGCTCGAATTTCTCGTGCAGGGCGGCTACTCGCTGACCCACGCCATGGCGATGCTCGTGCCCGAGGCATGGGCCGGAAACCCGCTCATGGGCGAGAAGCGCCGCGCATTTTACGAATATCATGCCGCGCTGATGGAGCCGTGGGACGGCCCCGCCGCCATCGTCTTCACCGACGGCCGCCAGATTGGCGCGACGCTCGACCGCAACGGCCTGCGCCCCGCGCGCTACTGCGTCACCAAGGACGGCCTCGTGATCATGGGGTCGGAAGCCGGCGTGCTGCCGATTGACGAAGACCGCATCGAGAAGAAGTGGCGTCTCCAGCCCGGCAAGATGCTGCTGATCGACCTCGAAGAGCACCGCATCGTCTCCGACGAGGAAATCAAGCGTTCGCTCTCCACGCAGTTCCCGTACCGCGCATGGCTCGACGAGACGCAGATCGTGCTGGAAGACCAGCCGACCGTGCGCGCCCGTGCGCCGCGCACCAACGAGACCCTGCTCGACCGCCAGCAGGCCTTCGGCTACAGCCAGGAAGACCTGAAGCTCCTGATGTCTCCCATGGCGATCACGGGCCAGGAGGCGCTCGGCTCCATGGGCACCGACACGCCGCTCTCGGTCCTGTCGGACAAGTCCAAGGTGCTTTACACCTACTTCAAGCAGAACTTTGCGCAGGTCACGAACCCGCCGATCGACCCCATCCGCGAAGAGCTGGTGATGAGCCTGGTGTCGTTCATCGGCCCGCGCCCGAACCTCTTCGACATCGAGGGCCTGCAGGATCGCAAGCGGCTTGAAGTGCGCCAGCCGATCCTCACCAACGACGACCTGGAGAAGATCCGGGAAATCGGCGATATCGGCGACAACCAGTTCCACACCCTCTCGCTCGACATCACCTACGCCGCAGAGCGCGGCGCCGAGGGCATGGACGCGATGATCCAGCGCCTGTGCGAGCGCGCCGAAAAGGCCGTGCGCGACGGGTACAACATCATCATCCTGTCGGACCGGCTGATCTCCCGCACCCGCATCGCAATCCCGGCGCTTCTCGCGACGGCAGGCGTCCACCACCACCTCATCCGCAAGGGCCTTCGCACCTCCGTCGGGCTTGTTGTCGAGTCGGGCGAGCCGCGCGAAGTCCACCACTTCGCGGTGCTGGCAGGCTACGGCGCCGAGGCGATCAACCCCTACCTCGCGTTCGAGACACTGGTGGAGATCCACCACACCTTCCCCGAGGAGGTGGACGACCAGGAGGTTGTCGAGCGCTACATCAAGTCCATCGACAAGGGTCTTCTCAAGGTGATGTCCAAGATGGGCATCTCCACGTATCAGTCCTATTGCGGCGCGCAGATCTTCGACGCGGTGGGCCTTTCGTCCGAGTTCGTCGACAAGTTCTTCTTCGGCACCGCGACCATGATCGAGGGCGTCGGCCTTGCCGAAGTCGCCGAGGAGACCGTGCGGCGCCACACCATCGCCTTCTCCGATGACGTGATCCTGGCACGCGGCCTGGAAGTCGGCGGCGAGTACGCATTCCGCACCCGCGGCGAGCACCATTTCTGGCAGGCCGACACGGTGGCGCAGCTTCAGCACGCCGTCCGCCTCAACGATGCCACCAAGTACGAAGACTATTCGCGCATGGTGAACGAGGAATCGGGTCGCTACTCGGTCCGCGGCCTGTTCCGCATCAAGGACGCCGCGGAGATGGGCCGCACCGCCGTCCCCATCGACGAGGTGGAGCCCGCGGCCGACATCGTGAAGCGTTTCGTCACCGGCGCCATGAGCCTTGGCGCCATCTCCAAGGAGGCGCACGAGACGCTGGCGCTGGCGATGAACAAGATCGGCGGCCGCTCCAACACGGGCGAGGGCGGCGAGGACCCGGACCGCTTCCGCAAGCTCCCAAACGGCGCGTCCAAGCGCTCGGCGATCAAGCAGGTGGCATCGGGCCGCTTCGGCGTGACGACGGAGTATCTCGTCAACGCCGACCAGATCCAGATCAAGATGGCCCAGGGCGCCAAGCCCGGCGAGGGCGGCCAGCTCCCCGGCCACAAGGTAGATGCTGTCATTGCGCGCCTGCGCCACTCCACGCAGGGCGTCGGCCTCATCTCGCCGCCGCCGCACCACGACATCTACTCCATCGAAGACCTCGCCCAGCTGATCTTCGACCTGAAAAACGTGAACCCGGCGGCTGACGTCTCGGTCAAGCTCGTCTCCGAGGTTGGCGTCGGCACGGTGGCGGCCGGCGTTGCCAAGGCACGCGCCGACCACATCACCATCGCAGGTTTCGACGGCGGCACGGGCGCCTCGCCGCTCACCTCCATCAAGCACGCAGGCTCGCCGTGGGAGATGGGCCTTGCCGAAACCCACCAGACGCTGGTCGCCAACGGCCTGCGCTCCCGCGTTGCCGTCCAGGTCGACGGCGGGCTGCGCACCGGGCGTGACGTCTTCGTCGGCGCGCTGCTGGGTGCTGACGAGTTCGGCTTCTCCACCGCGCCGCTCATTGCGACCGGCTGCATCATGATGCGCAAGTGCCACCTCAACACCTGCCCGGTGGGTGTCGCGACACAGGACCCTGTCCTTCGTCGTCGCTTCAAGGGCCTGCCGGAGCACGTGATCAACTTCATGTTCTTCGTGGCCGAAGAAGTGCGTCAGTATCTGGCCGCCGCCGGCTTCCGCTCGCTGTCCGAAGCGACGGGCATGGTCGACGTGCTCGACCAGCGCCGCCTCGTGGACCACTACAAGGCCCGCGGCCTGGACTTCCGCAAGGTCTTCGTCGGCTCCGATGCACCGCATGACGAGCAGCGCCACACCGAGCTGCAGGAGCACCCGATCGCCACCGTGCTCGACCGCGAGCTGATCGCCCGTGCGCGCCCGGCCATCGAGGACGAAGAGCCCGTCACCATCGACATGGCGATCAACTCGGTCGACCGCACGGCGGGCGCCATGCTGTCGGGCGAAGTCGCCAAGGCGCACGGGATGGAAGGCCTGCCGGACGGGACCATCAACGTGAACCTCACGGGCACCGCCGGCCAGTCCTTCGGCGCATGGCTTGCCCACGGCATCACGCTCAACCTCACCGGCGATGCCAACGACTATGTGGGCAAGGGCCTGTGCGGCGGACGGATTGTTGTGAAGCCGCGGCCGGACACCTCCATCGTGCCGTCGGACTCCATCATCGTCGGCAACACCGTCATGTACGGCGCAATCGCAGGGGAGTGCTACTTCTCGGGCGTTGCGGGCGAGCGGTTCGCTGTGCGCAACTCCGGCGCCATTGCGGTGGTGGAAGGCTGCGGCGACCACGGCTGCGAATACATGACCGGCGGCGTGGTGCTGGTGATCGGCCAGACCGGCCGCAACTTTGCAGCCGGCATGTCCGGCGGCGTCGCCTATGTGCTGGACGAGGCTGGCGACTTCAAGCGCCGCTGCAACCTTGCGATGGTGGAGCTGGAGCCGGTCGCGGAAGAGGACATGCTCCTGGAGCGTCTCCACCACCATGGCGGCGACCTCGAGACCAAAGGCCGTGTCGACATCACCGACGACATGAACCACCACGACGACGATCGCATCCGCGCGCTGATCACCACCCACATCAAGTGGACCGGGTCTGCCCGCGGCCAGATGATCCTCGACAACTGGGACGAGTACCGCCCCAAGTTCGTCAAGGTCATGCCGGTCGACTACCGGCGGGTTCTGGAAGAGATGGAAGCCCAGCGCCTGGGCGTTGCGGCGGAGTGATCCGCCGCACTTGAGGGAGGGCGCCATGGGCGAATTTCTATTGAACAGCGTCCTCATCGGGATCGGCGCCACTGCCATCTTCGATGTGTGGGGGAAGGTGGTGGCCGCCGTCGGTCTGCCTGGCGCCAACTGGACCATGGGCGGCCGCTGGTTCGCCTATATCCCGCGTGGCAGGCTGGTCCATGACGGCATTGCAAACAGCCCGTCGCTGGCGGGCGAAACCGCCGTCGGCTGGGTGATGCACTACGTCACCGGCATCGTCTTTGCCGCAGCGCTCCTTCTCATCTGGGGCGTGGGGTGGGCCGACGCGCCGACGCTCGGCCCCGCGCTGATTGTCGGGGTGACGACCGTTCTCCTCGGCTGGTGCGTGATGAGCCCGGCCATGGGCGGCGGGATCGCAGCCCAGAAGCGGCCCGACCGCTGGACGGTCCGCGCGGTGCAACTGACCGCGCACGTGGTGTTCGGCTTCGGGCTGTGGCTCACCGCGCTGGCTCTCGCAGCGCTCTGACCGGAGCCCCATGAACTACCGCCACATCTACCACGCCGGCAATTTCGCCGACGTCCTCAAACACGCCGTTCTGGCGCGCCTCGTCGGCTACCTCTGCCAGAAGCCCAAGCCGTTCCGCGTGATCGACACTCACGCCGGCCTCGGCCTCTACGACCTTTCCGCCGACGAGGCGCAGCGCACCGGCGAGTGGCGCGACGGCATCGGCCGGCTTCTCGGTGCGGACCTGCCGGCGGAGGCCGCAGCGCTGCTGGCGCCGTACCTCGATGCCGTCGCCGCCTTCAACGCGCCGGGTGACATGACCGCCTATCCGGGCTCGCCGGTTCTGCTGCGGCAACTGCTCCGGCCTGTGGACCGGCTTTCCGCCATAGAACTTCACCCCGACGATCATGCCGTGCTGGCGGACCGGTTTGCCGGCGACCATCAGGTGCGGGTGACGCGGCTTAACGGGTGGCTGGCGCTGAAAGGACATCTGCCGCCCAAGGAACGGCGCGGGCTGGTGCTGGTGGACCCGCCCTTCGAAGAGCCCGGCGAATATACCCGCCTTGCGGACGGCCTCGCCCTTGGCCACCGCCGCTTTGCCGGCGGCACGTTCTGCCTGTGGTATCCGAAAAAGTACGGCGCGCCGATCACCGCCTTTCACATGGCGCTGGCGGCAACAAAGATCCCCAGCATCCTGTGCGTGGAGATGGATGTGCGGCGGGGCGAGACCGGGCTTGAAGGGTCCGGCCTAATCATCGTCAATCCGCCCTATACGCTGGAGGCGGAGCTTGCGGTCCTGCTGCCGCCGCTCACCCGCATTCTGGCGCAGGACGACAGCGCGTCCCACGCCGTCTTCTGGCTCGCGCGCGAAGCCTGACGCGTCCGCGTCAGGCGCCGGTCTCCACCGCAATGCGCACAAGGTCGACCCGCTCCACAACCCAGATCACGGATACCCCGATTGCAACGGCGGCCGCGCCATAGCGGGCATAATTGTCCAGCCGGCCACTGACCCGGTGGAGAAGGACGAGCAGCGCAAAGGCCGGGACCACGATCATCAGCTGGCCGATCTCCACGCCGAGGTTGAAGGCGAGAAGCGACGCAAAGAGGTTCGGCGCGTCCGGCCCCAATATGTCGTGGAGGACGAACGAGAAGCCGAAGCCGTGGAGAAGGCCGAACGCCCCGGTGATCAGCACCATGTGCTGTTGCCGTCCGGGCCGCAGCGCCAGCACCGCCACAAAGATGATCGAGAGTGCAATGGCCGTTTCGATGGCTGGCGTGAACCAGGGTGCCGCGGGCACGAAGCCCAGGAAACCCGCAATCAGCGTCACCGAATGGCCGATGGTGAAGCCGGTCACCTCCCACAGGAGCACGCCGACCGAGCGGGCCGCGGCCACCAGGCAGAGGACGAACAGCACATGGTCCGGCCCCTCCAGAATGTGGTGGATGCCCTGGAGCACGAACGTCGTCACCGCATCGAGAAGCGAGCGGTTGAGCACTACCGGCGTTTGCAGCTGGCCGTCGACCGTGAGGATCCGCGCCGTCCCGTCCAGCGTATCGATAATGTGATTCTGGACGGCAGCGCCGCCGGTCAGCGGCAGGGGCGGCAGGGTGCTCGCGGTGGACAGGCTGCCCGCGCCGTCCACATCCTCCAGGAGGATTTCCACCTCAACAACAGACTGGTCGATGGGCAGCGGATCGGCATCGTTCTGCCGTTCGGCGGCGATGCTTGCGGCGGCTTCGGCTGCGGTGGCAAAGGGAAGGACCTCAAGGTCGCGGTGGATTGCGGCGCGCTCGGCCCGGCCATCCACGGCGCGCCCGTCCACCTGGAACGTGTAGCCGCTGGCGATGAACGCGGCGAAGGCGACCGGGTCAGCGTCGATGGCGGCGGTATCGAACAGGGCCGCGCCGGTCCCGCTTGCTTCACCGGCCACAAAGGGGGCGACCAGCGGTGTTGTCGCGGGGTGCCCGGTCTGGCCGTCCACTGCAGCCGCATAGAGGAGCGGTCCCGCAATGCGCATGTAGATCCGCATGGCGTTGTCGTCCCGCGCCACCACAATCACGCGGTTTTCGGCCGAAAGGTCGAAGTGGGCGTCGGTGGCGGCTGGCATCATCAGCGCAGCCAGAAGGGTGACGAGCACGACCAGCGATACCGGCAGCCTGCGTTTCATGGGGCCTGTCCTATGTTTGGCGGCGGTCGCCGCGCGCGGCCCCCGCATAGCAGACCCAACGCGCCTATTTGATGGCACATTGCCCTTTTTTCGGCGCCTCGCGGCGCCGCACCTTGCACCTCGACAGGCTCCATCCTGTGATATATCAAATCCCAGCATAATTTCGGGGACGGCACGCTTGGACGAGAATGCGCAGGACAGCACGCAGCCGTTGCTGATGCGGCTCGATCCGGCGGCCCGCGTCTCGCTTCGCGATCACGTGCGTCAGGCGCTGCGCATGGCGATCATTGCGGGGCAGTTTGCGCCGGACACGCGCCTCAACGAGCGGGCGTTGGCCGAGGCGCTCGGTGTCTCCACCACGCCGCTCAAGGAGGCACTGCGCCAGCTGGAAGCCGAAGGCCTGATCGAGGTGGAGCCGCGCAAGGGTCTGGTGGTGCGCTTCGACAAGGCATTCGCGCAGGAGATGATCCTTGCCCGGGCGGCGCTGGAAGCGCCCATTGCCGCCCTTTGTGCCGAGCGGATCGACCCGGAGGGCCGCACCGGACTTGGCGCGACCGTTCGGCTGATGGGCGAGGCGACGGACGCCATGGATGTGGAACGGCTCATTGTCCTCAACGAGGCGTTCCACGGCGAAATCCACCGCATATCCGGCAGCCGGCATCTGGTGCGGATGGTCGCCCAGCAGCAATTTTATGATGACACCGCCCGCCGCGTGATCCACCGGCAGGCGGCCGACAGCGCCAGGGCGCTGGAGGAACACCGCACCATCTGCGAGGCAATTGTCGCAGGCGATGCGGCCGGCGCGGCGGATGCCATGCACAGCCACGTCCGCCGCTCCGGCGACCTCTACATGAATTCCGTCTTCACACCGAAAGGGGCTGATCTTGCCTGCGATTGAAACCAGATTGGCCCTGTCCCAGATTTCCGGCGTGCCGGTCACCGTCTATTCCGCCGATGGCGCGGTGGACGGCAAACGCTCCGCCGCCATTGCCGCGCAGATTGCGCAAGCCGGGGTGAAAAACGTCATCGCCGCCGGCAACACCGGCGAATATTTCTCGCTGTCGGCAGACGAGATCCGCACGCTTCACGCCGCGGTCCCCGAGGCGGTGGACGGCAAGGCGCTGGTGACGGCCGCCGTCGGCCGCGCGCTGGTGGAGGCCAAGGCCAGCGCCCGTGCGGCCATTGCCGACGGGGCAGGGGCCATCATGGTCCACTGGCCGACCGACCCGTTCGCCGGCCCGGCCGACAAGATCGACTACTTCCTCGACATTGCCGAACACGCCACCGTTCCCGTGGTCGCCTACCTCCGGTCCGACGAGCCCGGCCTTGCCAACATGATCCGCCTTGCCGAGCACCCCAACATTGCCGCCATCAAGTACGCCAACGCCAACATGATGATGCTGGCGGATGTCATCCGCGCCACAAGACATTGCGACACGCTGTGGGTCTGCGGTCTCGCCGAAGGCTGGGCGCCGCCGATGTATGCGCTGGGCGCGAAGGGCTTCACCTCCGGCCTCGTCAACGTCTTCCCCGCGCTTTCGCTGCGCATCTTCGCGGCGCTGGAGGCGGGCGACTACGCCGCCGCGCGCGCCGACATCGACGAGGTGGTCGATTTTGAAAAGCTGCGCACCCTTTACAACAACGGCGCCAACGTGACCGTGGTGAAGGAGGCGCTGGAAATCCTCGGCCAGCCCGCCGGCCCCGTCCGCCTGCCGGGCGTGCCGCGCCTGAAGCCGGACGAGCGCAAGCGGCTCGAAGACCTCGTCGCCCGGATCAAGGGCCTCGCGGCTGCGGCATAAGACATTGGGGCATCCGCCGCACCCGAACTTGCTGCTACAGTAAATTATTCGCGGGGGATGACCCTGCCCACCAGAACCGCTGGACGAAAATGACCGACAATAAAAAGACCTACGAGGAACTCCGCTCTGCCCGCTGGATGGCACCCGACGACCTGCGCTCGTTCGGCCACCGCTCGCGCACCATGCAGATGGGCTACGGGCCGGAGGACTGGGAGGGCAAGCCGGTCATCGCGATCATCAACACGTGGTCCGAAGCCCAGCCCTGCCACATGCACTTTCGCGACCGTGCGGAGTGGGTGAAGCGCGGCATCCTGCAGGCGGGCGGCTTCCCGATGGAGCTTCCCGCGCTGTCGCTGTCGGAAAGCTACGTCAAGCCGACCACCATGCTCTACCGCAACATGCTGGCGATGGAGACCGAGGAGCTTCTGCGCTCCCACCCCGTCGACGGCGCGGTCCTGATGGGCGGTTGCGACAAGACCACGCCGGGCCTTGTCATGGGCGCAACCTCCATGGGTGTGCCGTTCCTCTTCATGCCCGCCGGCCCGATGCTGCGCGGCAACTATGCCGGCCAGACGCTGGGTTCGGGCACCGACGCGTGGAAGTTCTGGGACGATCGGCGCGAGGGCCTCATCGGCAAGGAAGAGTGGACCGGCGTGGAAGGCGGCATTGCCCGCTCCTACGGCCACTGCATGACCATGGGCACCGCCTCCACCATGACGGCAATTGCCGAAGGCCTCGGCCTGACGCTTCCCGGCGCGTCCTCAATTCCCGCCGCTGACGCCAACCACCAGCGCATGGCCGCCGCCTGCGGCCGCCGCGCCGTGGAAATGGTGTGGGACGACCTGACGCCGGACAAGGTCATCACCCCCGCCGCCGTCCGCAACGCGGTTGTGGTGGCGATGGCGACCGGCTGCTCCACCAACGCCATCATCCATCTCATCGCCATGGCGCGCCGGGCCGGCGTTCCGCTGGAGCTCGACGATCTCGACCGGATCGGCCACGACGTGCCGGTGATCGCCAACGTCCGCCCGTCCGGCAAGGGCTACCTGATGGAAGATTTCTTCTACGCCGGCGGTCTTCGCGCGCTGATGAACCAGCTCGGCGACAAGCTCGACCGTTCGGCCATCACCGTCAGCGGCAAGCCGATGGGCGAGGGCCTCGAAGGTGCCAAGGTCTACAACGACGACGTGATCCGCCCGCTCTCCAACCCCGTCTACCACGAGGGTTCGCTGGCGGTCCTCAAGGGCAACCTCGCGCCCGACGGCGCGGTCATCAAGCCCGCCGCCTGCGATCCGAAGTTCCGCGTCCACAAGGGTCCGGCGCTGATCGCCGACAGCTACGACGAGCTGACCAAGATCGTCAAAGATCCCGACTACCCGATGACGCCCGACACCGTCCTCGTCCTGCGCAACGCCGGCCCTCAGGGCGGACCGGGGATGCCCGAATGGGGCATGCTCCCCGTGCCGCAGGCCCTCATCAAGCAGGGCCACCGCGACATGGTGCGCCTGTCGGACGCGCGCATGTCCGGCACCTCCTACGGTGCCTGCATCCTCCACGTGGCACCGGAGGCCTATATCGGCGGCCCGCTGGCGCTCCTGCAAAATGGCGACATCATCGAACTCGACGTTCCCAACCGCACGCTCAACATGGCGGTGTCCGACGAGGAGCTGGCGGCGCGCCGTGCGGCCTGGGTGCCGCCCGAGCCCCGCTACGGCCGCGGGTACGGCGTGATGTTCTCCAAGCACATCCAGCAGGCCAATGACGGCTGCGACTTCGACTTCCTGACGACCGACTTTGGCGAAAAGGTGCCGGAGCCGGAGATCCACTGAGGCGTCCGGGTGGAGCGCGGACCGGGGCTTCGGCCCCCTTTTCAGGACATGGACAGATGAATGTGATGGCTGACGCCGAACGCGAACGGCTCATTCCGGCAAATCCGATGCAGGCGGGCCTTGCTGCGGGGCGGGCAACGCGCGACCGGATTGCGCGCGTAAGACTGTCGCTCGCCGCGCTGCCGCTGCCGAACCCGATTTCGGACGCCAAGGTGCTGACCGGGCGGCAGAAGCCGCTCACCGAAGTTGCCATGCTGTTTGCCGAAATCACCTCGGAGGAGGGGCTTGTCGGCCTCGGCTTCTCCTACTCCAAGCGCGCTGGCGGGCCTGGTCTCTTCGCCCACGCAAGGGAGATCTGCGACAACCTCATCGGCGAAGACCCGAACGACACGGCGCGCCTCCACGAAAAGCTGTGCTGGGCGGGTGCCTCCGTCGGCCGCTCCGGCATCGCGATCCAGGCCATCGCCGCCATGGACATTGCGCTGTGGGACATGAAGGCCAAGCGTGCCGACCTGCCGCTCGCCAAGCTCCTCGGCGCCTACCGCGATGGCGTGCGCTGCTACAACACCTCGTCCGGCTTCCTGTCCTCTCCCATCGACGAGGTGAAGGAGAAGATCGACATCGCGCTGGCCAAGGGCATCGAGGGCATCAAGATCAAGGTCGGCCAGCCGGACCCGATGATCGACATCGAGCGGCTTGAGGCGGTCCGCGCCCACATCGGCGGCTCGCGCCCGTTGATGATCGACGCCAACCAGCAGTGGGACCGCGTCACCGCGCTCCGCTTCGGCCGGATCGTCGAGCCCTTGAACCTTGAATGGATCGAGGAGCCGCTGGACGCCTACGACGCCCAAGGCCACGCCGATCTGGCGCGCGAACTGGCCACCCCCATCGCCACCGGCGAGATGCTGGCCTCCGCCGCCGAGCACGCCGAGCTGATCCGCCTCAACAGCGTCGACTTCATCCAGCCCGACGCACCGCGGGTCGGTGGCATCACGCCGTTCCTGAAGATCTGCGCACTGGCGAGCGAGAAGCGGATGCGCCTTGCCCCCCACTTTGCGATGGAGATCCACCTCCACCTCTCGGCTGCCTATCCGCACGAGCCGTGGGTTGAGCATTTCGAGTGGCTGGAGCCGCTGTTCAACGAACGGCTCGAGATTTCGGACGGGCGCATGTGGGTGCCGGACCGTCCCGGCCTCGGCCTCACCCTGTCCGATCAGGCGCGGGCCTGGACCAGTGCCACCCACGAAGCCAAAAAATAACAGGGCACGAACGTGTCCGCACCCAAGGGGAAGCAAAACGCCATGAGTCTGGTACTGGATACCCCAGCCCGCGCCAACACGCCGGTGATCCGCCTCGACCCGGCCGACAACGTCGTTGTCGCCCGCGAAGAGATCGCCGAGGGCACGGCAATCGCGTCCGAGGACCTGACGACGCGCGGCACGATCCCGCTCGGTCACAAGATTGCGACGCGCGCCATCGCCAGGGGCGAGGCGATCCTCAAATACGCCACCGTCATCGGCTTTGCCGGCGAAGACCTTCAGCCGGGCGACTATCTCCACACCCACAACGTGCTCAACGGCAACGTCGCCAAGGACTATCGCTACGGCGAGGACTACCGCGGGGCAGAGCTTCTGCCGGAGGCCGAGCGCGCCACATTCATGGGCTATGCTCGCGAGGATGGCCGGGTCGGCACGCGCAACGTCATCGGCCTGTTCGTCACCGTCAACTGCTCGGCCACCGTCGCGCGCAAGGCCGCCGCCTACTTCGACGCCGACCGGCTGGAAGCCTACGAAAATGTCGACGCCGTGGTGCCCTTCATCCACGAGCAGGGCTGCGGGATGGAGCTGACCGGCGAACCCATGGACCTTCTCCGCCGTACCCTCGGCGGCTACATCCGCCACCCCAACATGGCCGGTGCCGTGGTCCTGTCGCTCGGCTGCGAGCGCAACAACCTGCGAAAATTCTTCGACGAAGAGAGCCTGTCGGCCGGCAAGATGCTCCACACCGTGACCATGCAGGAGGTCGGGGGCACCAAAGCTGCCATCGACCGCGCCAAGGCCGCCGTGAAGGAGATGCTGGTGGAGGCCAACAAGGCGCGCCGCACCCCCCAGTCCGCCCGCCACATCAAGATCGGCCTCCAGTGCGGCGGCTCGGATGGCTTCTCCAGCCTTTCCGCCAATCCGGCGCTGGGCAAGGCTGTGGACATTCTGGTCCGCCACGGCGGCACTGCAATCCTGTCCGAAACGCCTGAGCTTTACGGCGTGGAGCACACGCTGACGGCGCGCGCCCGCAACGAGGCCGTGGGCCGCAAACTGGTCGAGCGGGTGGAGTGGTGGCTGGAATACACCAGGGGCCGCGACACGCAGATCAACGGCGTCGTCTCGCCGGGCAACCAGGATGGCGGGATCGCCAACATCATCGAAAAGGCGCTGGGCGGGGCCAAGAAGGGCGGCTCCACGGGTGTCGAAGCGGTCTACGAATACGCCGAGACGGTTGACGCGCAGGGGCTCGTCATCATGGACACGCCGGGCTTCGATCCCGTGTCCGCGACGGGGCAGATTGCCGGCGGGGCCAACCTCATCTGCTTCACCACAGGGCGCGGCTCCTGCTTCGGTTCCTACCCGGCGCCGACCATCAAGCTTGCCACCAACTCGCCAATGTACAGCCGGATGGAAGGCGACATGGACATCAATTGCGGCCCTGTGGTGGACGGCCTCAAATCGCTGGACGAGATGGGCGAGGAGATCTTCGAAAAGATCCTCGCCGTTGCCTCCGGCGAACCCTCCAAGAGTGAAGCCATGGGCGTTGGCGAGGAAGAGTTTGCGCCCTGGCCCATCGGCGTGACGGGGTAACGCCGCCAAAATGAGCCATCACCGGCTGATGGGGCCGGGGCGGGTGGCGCGCCATGGCGTCACCCGCTGAAGCTGATCAGTTGCCTTCGCTGCGGTTGGCGATCATCCGCTCGAAATCTGCCACGCGGGAGGCGGTGACGGAGCACCGGCAATCCTCAACGTAAATGCCCGCGATGGTCCCGCCGTCGGCCAGCGCGCCTTCCGCGCTGCAGGTGGCATCGCGAAAGCCGATCCAGTCGTTCTGTGCCTTCCGCAGCGCTGCCTTGTCGGCATCTGCGTTGCTGTTGAGGTCGTAGAGTGCCACCACCTTCGGCCAGAGGGCGTTCAGCGCATCGTCGGCCCGGGCCGTTGCCTTGGCGTTGCAGGCCACAATGTCGGCCGTGGTCATCGCGTCGGCGCAATCGGCCTCGCTGTCGCACATGTCTGCCGCGCTGGCGCCCACTGCACCCGCCACCAGCATCATCGCCGCCATGACACTCGTTCTCATGGAAATTCCTCCATTCGCCTCGTGGATTGTCCGGACTCGACCCGGTACGGTTCCACACAAAAGCGGAGGGCGGCCCCATGCGCAACGATTTCGGCCAATTCGACTTCGGCCTCGGCGAAGATCTCGACATGCTGCGCGACCAGGTTCGCACCTTTTCGGCCGACAGGATCGCGCCAATTGCCGCCGACGTTGACCGCAACAACGAATTCCCGATCCACCTGTGGCCCGAAATGGGCGCCCTCGGCCTCCACGGCATCACGGTGGCCGAAGAGGAGGGCGGGGCAGGCCTCGGCTACCTTGCCCACTGCGTCGCGATGGAGGAAGTCTCGCGCGCGTCGGCCTCGGTTGGCCTCAGCTATGGCGCGCACTCGAACCTTTGCATCAACCAGATCGCCCGCAACGGCACGCCGGAGCAGCGCGCCCGCTACCTGCCGCGGCTGATCTCGGGCGAGGCGGTCGGTGCGCTCGCCATGAGTGAGCCCGGTGCCGGGTCCGACGTCGTCTCCATGAAGACCCGCGCCCACAGAAAAGGCGACCGCTACGTCCTCAACGGCTCCAAATTCTGGATCACCAACGGCCCCGTCGCCGAAACGCTGGTGGTCTACGCCAAGACCGACCCGGACGCCGGCTCCCGCGGAATCACCGCCTTCCTGATCGAGAAGGGGTTTGCCGGCTTCACCACCGCGCAGAAGCTCGACAAGCTCGGCATGCGCGGCTCCGACACCTGCGAGCTGGTGTTTCAGGACTGCGAGGTGCCGGAAGAAAACGTGCTCGGCGCGGTCGGCAAGGGCGTCAACGTCCTGATGTCCGGTCTCGACTATGAGCGCGTGGTGCTGGCGGCCGGGCCGCTCGGCATCATGCAGGCCGCACTCGACGTGGTCTTCCCGTATGTGCACGAGCGAAAGCAGTTCGGCCAGCCCATCGGCACCTTCCAGCTGATGCAGGGCAAGCTTGCCGACATGTACGTCACGATGAACGCCTGCAAGGCGTACGTCTACGCTGTGGCCCGCGCGGCGGACGTCGGCCGGGTCACCCGGGAGGATGCTGCCGGCGCGATCTTGTACGCGGCGGAGAAGGCCACGGCGGTTGCGCTCGACGCCATCCAGGCCCTGGGCGGCAACGGATACATCAACGACTATCCGACGGGCCGGTTGCTGCGGGATGCCAAGCTTTACGAGATTGGCGCGGGGACGAGTGAGATCAGGCGGATGCTGATCGGGCGCGAGTTGTTTGAGCGGAGTGGGTGAGGGGGCTTCATCACTTCAAGGTTGGAATAGAAATGTGGTTGGCCGGAAAAATCATTCGTTAAATGGTTTTTTACACGCTTTCTGATCACGAGGTTCAGCGGCGTGCCGGGCAGCCGGCACCCGATCTCAGGCAGCGAGCCGTTCCGCCCCTTGTGAATGCAGCGCCCTGAGTCCCTCCAACTGACGCCGACAATGGGACTGAATGGATCGTCTTATAGATTTTCGCGTGCCAAGTAAATTACGCCGGCAGGCCTGCCATAGAACTTGTGTCGAAAGTCGCCAATCCTGCGACCGGTGAACGCTCCGGCGATGTTCACTGCAACGCTCCCCTCGGGTCTGGCGATTGTACGATGTTCTTCTGAAGGACAGTCCAGCCTCGTCACAGATAACAATGTTATTTCTCTCGTAAAAATGCCTGCACTTACGGCTAGCACCCAACGGAGAAATAAATGCGCAGGTTACTTGCGGCTACGATAATTGCAGCGTTCGCATCGGGAGTTGCCGCGGAGCCTGCGCCGGAATGGACACTCGACCGATGGGTTCCCCCTTACGAGTTCGCCACCGAGGCGGCGAAGGTCAACTACTCCCCCCTGACGCGTGCGTCGAAACCGTGGAAGCTCTGCGTCCTTTTCCCCCATCTCAAGGATGCTTATTGGGTTGCCACGAACTACGGCGTGATCGCGCATGCGCGCCGGATCGGGGTCACCGTCGACCTCTTCGAAGCCGGCGGATATGGCAACATCGACAAGCAGCGCAGCCAGCTCGATACGTGCGTCAAGGGTGGCTACGACGCCATCCTCGTCGGCAGCGTCTCGTTTGACGGACTAACGCCGGCGATCGTCGAAGCCGCGAAGACAAAGCCCATATTCGCCACCGTCAACCAGGTGCTGCCGGCGGGCTTATCTGGCATGGCGGCCGTCAACTGGATCGATATGGGGCGCTCCGCCGGTCGCTATTTTGCAGAGCGCTTCCCCAAGGGACGGTCTCGCCCGGTCAAGATCGCCTGGCTTCCCGGCCCCGAGACGGCGGGGTGGGTGAAGTTGACGGATCAGGGCTTCCGCGAAGAGATCGAGGGGGCAGCGGTCGAGGTCGTCGCGATCAAGTATGGCGACACCGGCGCCGATGTTCAGCTCGGCCTCGTGCAGGATGTCCTGGAGGAATATCCCGACATCGACTTCATCGCGGGCAACGCCGTCGCGATCGAAGCCGCGATGGCGTTGGTGCGCCAACGTGGCCTCAAGGGCAAGGTCGGGCTCGTGGCGGACTATTTCACCCCCGCAATCTATCGCGGCATCCGGCGCGGCATCGTCGCCGGCGCGCCGACCGACAGCGCTGCTCTCCAGGGCACATTGTCGGTCGATCAGGCGGTCCGCTTCCTCGAAGGTAACTCAGCGGCGGACCATGTCGGGCCGATCATCTTCAACGTGACGGCGGCCAATGTGCGGGCGTTCCCGCGCCTTCAGTCCCTCGCGCCGCCTGACTTTCAGCCGACCTACAGCGTTCAGTGAGCGCCTGACTGTCGTCCCGATCCATCCTCACGTTCCACAGCGCACGTCGGCGGCTAGGGGCAGCCCGGTCTCAACGCGCCGAACCAACAAGGCTGGCCTTCCATGAAATCGATCTCCGTCCGTTTCGGATTGATCCTCAGTTTCGGCTTCCTCGCGTCGATGGTGCTTGCGGCCTCTGCGCTCAGCGTCGTCAACCTCAGGCTTCTCGCAACCAGCGAAGAGCGTGTGATCAAGAACGAGCTTCCCTCACTCCTTGCCGCCCAGAGCCTTGTGGCCAAAACTGCGGAACTCACCCGGATCGGCGGTGCTCTCGCCGCCGCACAATCACTGCGCGCGACCGATTCGGCGGAGACGAGGCTGCAGGCGGCGATCAGCGACATGGACAGGCTCCTCGAAAAGCTGCGTACGTTGAGCGAAGGGGCGCCGGAGGTTGCCCGGTTCGGCGACGCTGCAAGGCACTTCACAAACCTGATGACCGACTTCGCGAGCGCATCGAGGCGCCGTGTCACGCTCGAGATCGCACGCGATACTGCGTTCGCCGCCACGACAGCCGAGGTCGGTCTGCTGTACGAACAAAGCAGTTCGCTGATTGCGAATGCGTCCAGCCGCGTCAGCAACGCCCTTTCCTCGGTCTACGACGTGGAGGACGACCCGGCCAGGATCGCGGGCGTGCTCGACACTCTGGACATCGTTCTCGACGTCGACCTTTTCAATCTCGGGCAGATGCGCAGTCTCGTCATCAAAACCCTGACGCTGCCCGCAATGCTCGATGACCTGTTGCTGGTGGATCGCGAAGCGCTCGACCCTATTGCGGCCGACGTCGAAGCGGCGCTTGTCGCGATCGGTCGAAGTATCAGATCGATCCCTGATGAGGCCCTTCAGGCGCAGATGCGCACGACCTTCGATCGCATCCGCGCGTCGATCGATCCGGCCGGCACCGACACGTTGATCCCCGTGGTGAAGGCGCTCGGTGACCTGACGGAGGAGCTCAAGGGCTTCGATGAGCGTCTGCTCGCGGCCAACATGGAGATCGAGGAGAACGCCAACCAGATCGCCGCCGAACGCACCGAATCGATCGCCGCTGCCCAGGCCTCGGCAGAGCGATCCTCGGAGACGGTCCAGACGGTGATGGTGCTCCTCGGTCTGGGCGCGCTGCTTGCTTCGGCTCTGATTGGCTACTTCTACCTCCACCGCCGGATCCTGCGGCGCCTGTCCGTCATCACGACGACGACCCGCCGCCTGGCAGACGGCGAGAGCGATATCGAGGTGCCGAAGGCCGAAGCCGACGAGCTCGGGCAGATGGCCGCGGCGCTGCGCGTCTTCAAGGCAAACTCGCTCGAGAAAATCAGGTTGGAGGCCGAGCGCGCGGAGGCGACGAAGCGCGCCGAAGAACAGCAGCGCGTCGCTCGCGAAGAGATCGCCTGCCAGTTCGAGGCGAGTGTTCTCGCGATTGTCGAGAACGTGTCCAGCGGCGCGATCGAAATGAGGGACAGTGCGCGTGGCACCAGTGACCGGGCCAGCCGCGCCCAGCAGCGCGCCTCCGACGTTGCCGACAAGTCGGATTCAGCATCCGAGAATGTGGGGCGGGTTGCGGCCGCAGCAGAGGAGCTCAGCGTCTCGATCCAGGAGATCGCAGGTCAGGCCAATCGCTCCGCAAGCGAGTGCAAAACGGCGGTGGACGCTGCGATGTTGGTGCGCGACAACGTCAACGACCTGCGCGAGGCGTCGGGGCGCATCGGCTCTATCGTCGGGCTGATTTCCGACATTGCCAATCAGACGAACCTTCTGGCCCTCAACGCCACCATCGAGGCCGCCCGCGCGGGAGATGCGGGCAAGGGGTTCGCGGTGGTGGCGTCCGAGGTCAAATCACTCGCGTCCCAGTCCGCCGCCGCGTCGAACGAGATCGGCGGCCAGATTTCCGGCGTTCAGGCGCGGATAACCACGTCGGTGGATTCCATCCAGGCCATCGCTGAGACGATCGAGAAGCTGAATACGGTTACCCTGTCCATCTCATCATCGGTCGATCAGCAACGCGCGGCAACGACCGAGATTTCAAGCAACATCCAGCTCGCCGCGCGCGGCTCGAGCGACGTCACCGACATCGTGCGCGATATGGCCGGCGACATCTCGGCGACCGGCGACAGCTCGGCACAGGCAGTCGATTCCTCGACACGCCTCGCCGACCAGTCGCTGGCGCTGCGACGGGAGGTGACAACATTCCTCGGCAACATGCGAGCGGCCTAGGGAGTGGCCCCATTAATGATCGGTCTAATTTTATCGTTTCGGATCGACCCGTGATTGGGAGGGGGGCATGGACCTGCACAACCTGACGGACAGGGAATGCGCGATCGCTCTGTCGCTCTTGCCGACCAGGGTGCGCGGTGTGCCGCGTGTTGACGACCGGCGGGTGATCAACGGAATTTTCCGGCGGTTCCGCTCCGGCACTTTGTGGCGGGATATTCCGGAGCGTTACGGCGCGAGGACAAGGCTCTACAATCGCTTCGAAAGATAACGGGCTGCTGGGATCTGGGATCGCATTCCGGATGCGGTCCCGGACAATCACGACAGAGACATCCTGATCGTCGACCGCGCCTGCGACACGAACGCGATCCGAGACCATGCCGCATCGTGCGGCGTATGGGCCAACATGCCGCCAGGGGTCATCTGCAAGGATATCTTCCCGTTCAGCCCGGTTAGCTACCGCTACCGCAATCTGGTGGGGCGCTTGTTCAACCCCATCAAACAATTCCGTGGTCTTACCACCCGCTATGACCGCCGCCCCAACAACTTCCTCGCCGCGCTCAAGATCGCTGCGAGCCGCATCTGGTTAAGCGGTAAATGAATCCATTGCCTGATCGAGTGTCGGACACTAAAAAAACGCGCATATTATTCAGGTCTTCTCTAGATATTTCGCCTGGCACATAACGTGATCATCACTCTGAACGAGCAATATAAAATAACTCAATTTGCCTAGGCGCTCGGCGAGATCAACATCATCCGCGCCAACACCCCGCAGGCGAAGGGGCGTGCGAAACGAGCGAACAAGACGCTGCAAAACCGGCTTGTGGCCGAGCTGCGGCTGGGTGGTGTCAGCACAATCGATGCGGAGAATGCGTTCATTTCCGGGTTTGTTGAAGGCTTCACTGCCAGCTTCGCCATGGAATCCTGCAGCCCTGAGGGGTGCCCATCGGCCACTACGAAAAGTGGGAGTTCTGCCATGTCCTCGAAGGCCACTCCGTCATCGCGGAGGAGGGGGGAGAGGCGCGGACCGTGAGAGCCGGCGACAGTTTCATCCTGCGTCCAGGCTCCAAGGGCACGTGGGAGGTTATCGAGACCACCACCAAGGAATACGTCATCAAGCTCTGAGCGAGACGGCAGCAAACGCGGCACGCTTTCCCGGACCATGCGCACCGGTGGGTGGGGGTGATGGTTTGTGTCCGGTGACAGCCGGCGATGGGTGCGCCGCCAGAATTAGGTGCTTGGCGCAGCGTCGAGTGCGGCGCGGATTTCGGCGTAGAGCGGAATGTCGGGTCGGTGGGCCGCGGAGCCACTACCGAGCAGGGGCATGAGGGCGTTGGCAATTTCGGAAAGATCCGTGATCGCTCCATCACCGAAGTCGTGAAGGGCATAGAGGATTTCGGTGCAAATCCGCTCTTTCAGGGCCAACCGCTCAGACACATCAACCTCCGGAAACCAGCTATACACTGGATATTAACAATCGAAGGTTGTGTAAAGGTGCAAATCCGACCTTGCGTCGTATTTCTGCCAAATTCGAGGCGTTGCGCCGTAGTTTCGCCGCATTGCCTTTATCTTCGGGAGGCCAGAGACAGGAGAACTACTACAAAACCACAAATGATGGATTTTGTGTTAGTGTAAAACGGTATTGCGACCGTTCGTCTATGCCTGCGGCCACCAGTAAAGGCCCGCTGAATTTAACCCCGGACAAGTCGCACTCATTTTCCGCGCATATGAAATCAGTGCGACGAATGGGGCCGGGCAGAGCCTGGCGTGAGTAATGAGCCAGATTCGGCGTTTGGGAGTTGATGCACGGATTGCGGATCAACTCACGCAGCCTCAGCATTTGTGCAAATTAAAGTTGCGGCTAACGCCGTGGTTTTCTCGCTTCTGCAGCCTCAATCTCAAGTTCTTCCGTTCGTTCCAGAACGAATCGCATCAGTTCATTTGCCATCTTGCGACCCGTAGCGCTGCACGATGTCTTGAAGCGCGTATGAAGTTCGGCAGGAACATCGAGGCTTAGACGTTTCGTCGACGGTCGATCCGATGGCAACTGCTCAAATTCCGCGTATTCAGAGGCCATATCACTGCGGGATTTATGGAGCCGTGTACTATGCTCAGTGTTCGTGACCATGTTGTGAGCGACCTTTTGCAAATAAAAATGAATGACTTGCGTCATTGAGCGTCTGTGTGGCGTCGTGCAAAGACTTGAGCAAGGAGGCAAATAGATGTCAAATGTAAAAATATGCAGAATTCGCGTTATTAGTTATGTTGAAACGGTGAAAATTAAGTTCCCACATATGTATTTTTTGATTTTTGGGGACTTATTCGCTTGGAAAATTCAACCGAAGGCGGTGTAAGCTTGTGGTGCCATTTTCGAAAGGTTGAAATACAGCCGAAAGTCATGGCGGCGCTGGCAACGCGATACATAAGGGCGTGTGTGTATGAACTACATCAACACCAAGTACCAAAGCCTATCCGGTGAAAGATTCGACGCCGAGTTTTGCGATGTTCCGTTGCAAATCCCTGACGAGAGCGTGCGGGTCGAATGGGGGCGCCTCCTCGCCGTTTTCTTCGGTGAGGCACGGGCCAGCAGCAGCCCCTGGCCGTTCGCGCAGGATATGACGGTGGAATTCCTCACCGTCATCGTCGGCGGCCTCGTCCGATCCGACACCTTCCGCCAGCGCATCAGCCATTTCGAGACTGCGCGTCAGATCGCCGGCTACCTGGAGCGGCTGGATCAGGACAGCACGCTCCGGTGCACCATCGAGGCAGAGATCCAGGCGCTGATCCCGAAATTTCGGGCAGAGGTCGCCCAGCCGCCGATCGCAGCGCGGAACAGGCGCGATGCCGGCGATGGCCGCTGTGTCGTCACCAACCCGCTGGAGCACGGGGGCGGCATCGTGGTTCTGGCAAGGCCGCCGTTCCCGCTGGAGCTGAAGACCCTGCACGGCGAGACCCTGCGGATCGATCGGACGGTATTCATCCACCCCTGACCACGCAGCGGATTGCCAGAAAAAAGAAGGGCGAGCCGCCGCAGCAGCTCGCCCTTCAAACATCGCCGGGATGCTGGCCCTGAGGCCGCAAATCGCCTAGCTGGCGGAGATGCCCATCTCCTTCTCCAGCCGGGCCGCAACGCTGTCGAGGAAGCCGGTGGTCGATTCCCACTTCTGGTCGGCGCCGACGAGGAGCGCGAGATCCTTGGTCATGTGGCCGCTCTCGATGGCGCCGACCGTGGCGGTCTCGAGGGTGCGGGCAAACTCCATCAGCGCGTCATTGTCGTCGAGCTTGGCGCGGTGGGCGAGGCCGCGGGACCACGCGAAGATCGAGGCGGTGGAGTTGGTGGAGGTCTGCTCGCCGCGCTCGTGCTGGCGGTAGTGGCGTGTGACGGTGCCGTGGGCGGCTTCCGCTTCCACCGTGTCGCCGTCCGGCGTCATCAGCACGGAGGTCATCAGGCCGAGCGAACCGAAGCCCTGGGCCACCGTGTCGGACTGGACGTCGCCGTCGTAGTTCTTGCAGGCCCAGACGTAGCCGCCGGACCACTTCATGGCGGAGGCGACCATGTCGTCGATCAGGCGGTGCTCGTAGGTGAGGCCCTTCTTTTCGAACTCGGCCTTGAATTCCTTCTCGTAGATCTCCTGGAAGATGTCCTTGAAGCGGCCGTCATAGGCTTTCATGATCGTGTTCTTGGTGGACATGTAGACCGGGTAGCCGCGCAGGAGGCCGTAGTTCAGCGAGGCGCGGGCGAAATCGCGGATCGACGGGTCGATGTTGTACATCGCCATCGCAACGCCGGATTCCTTGTAGTCGTACACGTCGTGGACTTCGGGCTCGCCGCCTTCGGGCTGGAAGGTGAGGGTGAGCTTGCCGGGGCCGGGGACCACAAAGTCGGTCGCGCGGTACTGGTCGCCGAAGGCGTGGCGCCCGATGATGATCGGCTTGGTCCAGCCCGGCACCAGCCGCGGCACGTTCTTGCAGATGATCGGCTCGCGGAAAATCACGCCGCCAAGGATGTTGCGGATCGTTCCGTTGGGGGAACGGTACATCTTCTTGAGGCCGAATTCTTCCACCCGGGCTTCGTCCGGGGTAATGGTCGCGCACTTGACGCCGACACCGTGGCGCTTGATCGCGTTGGCCGCATCGACGGTCACCTGATCGTCCGTGGCATCCCGGTGCTCCATGCCAAGGTCGTAGTATTCCAGATCGATATCGAGGTACGGGTGGATCAGTTTATCTTTGATATATGCCCAAATAATGCGGGTCATCTCATCCCCGTCGAGTTCAACGACGGGGTTCGCCACCTTGATCTTCGCCATACCAGGACCTTACGTTCGGAAATAATCGTCTCGCGGCGGATGCCGCGTGCTCGGCACGGCTTAGCATGACCGGGGACGCTGATAAAGTTGTGACGTCCACAGGCGTGGCCCCGCCGGCGATCATTCTGGCCTCACCCCAGCTTGGCGAGAATATCGGCACAGCCGCCAGAGCGATGGCCAATTTCGGCGTGACCGACCTGCGTCTCGTCACCCCGCGGGACGGCTGGCCGAACGAGCGCGCCGGCGCAGCCTCCGCAGGCGCCAGCCATGTCATCGACAATGCGCAGGTGTTCGACACGCTCGACGATGCGATCGCCGACCTCAATTTCGTCATCGCGACCACGCGCCGGGGGCGGGACATTACCAAGCGCGTGGAAGGCCCCGCGGACGGTCTGGCCGAACTGTGCCAGGTGGCGGCCGCCGGCAACGCGACGGGTATCCTGTTCGGCCGTGAGAAATGGGGGCTGGAAAATGACGAGGTGGCCCGCGCCAACATCATCGTGACGTTCCCGGTGGATCCGGCGTTCGCATCGCTCAACATTGCTCAATCCGTCTTGCTGATGAGCTATGAGTGGCGCCGCGCGGTGCATGGGGTGGCGCCGAGCCCGCCGCCGCAGCATCCGCCGGCCACGCGCGAGGATATTGCGGGCCTGTGGGAGCATCTGGTGGCGATGCTGAAGCCGAAAGGCTATTTCCGGCCCGAAAATCTGGCCGACAAGCTGTCGCGCAACCTGCGGCTCGTCCTGTCCGATGCCAATTGGGACCGTCAGCAGGTTCGCACGATGCGCGGCGTGCTGGCGCATCTGGACCGAACGACGCCCGCAGGCACCGGCAAGCGGGATGCCGCCGCCAAGCGGGAGGCGTCCAAGCCGAAGCTGCCGCCGGAAGACTGAGCGGCAGCCGGCGCTGTCAGCCGTGCGCTGCGGAGAGGCGCGCGTTGACCTTGCCTGTCGTTCTGAAGTCGGCGGTGATGACGCCGGGGCCGGACACGGTGGGTGCCGTGTGCGTGCCTGTCGTGATGATGCAGCCGGCGGGCAGGGTGTGCCCGCGGTCGATGACGAAGCGCACCAGAAATTCCAGGACTTCGATGGGCTTGGGGCGCATGTCGGCCGGAAGGGCCGGGACGGTGGTGCCATCGCCAAGGCGCATCAGGACGTCGCCTTCGGCGGCGCCGGAAAATTCGCCGAGGTCCAGCAACGGGCCGACCACAAGCGCACCGCAGGAGTTCATGTCCGCAATCACGGCCTTCGCGCCCATGGACGGCTTGTCCGTATAGCGGCTGTCGGCCACCTCGATGGCAAGGCGGACACCGGCGAGCCGGTCCACAAGATCGCCGCCGGAAAGCGGGGCGGTAATTGCGCGGCGCAGTTCCAGCGCAATTTCCGCCTCCACCTCCGGCCGATAGAAACGGCCGGAGGGAAACACGGTGTCGGCGGGCACGATCATCCCCTCCAGAAGAGGGGCGACCGTGGGCGCTTCGATCCCGGCTGCGGCCTGCGCCCTGGCCGTGGTCTGCGCCACCTTCCAGCCGACAATGGGCTTGCCGATCGCCTCGCGCACGGCGTCCTGCAACGCATAGGCAGCGTCCACGGTCTGGGGCGGGGACTCGAGAGCCTCGAGCCGCCCCTCGCCGCGAAACGCCGCGGAAAGGCGTTCGGCATCCACCATCACGGCAGCGTGTAGGCGGTCTTGACGGTGGTGTAGAACTCCGCCGCGTACCGGCCCTGTTCGCGCGGGCCGTAGGAGGAGCCCTTGCGGCCACCGAACGGCACGTGCGGATCGACGCCTGCGGTGGCGAGGTTCACCATCACCATGCCGGCCTCGGCATTGCGCTTGAAGTCGGACGCATATTTGAGGCTAGTGGTGCAGATGCCCGACGACAGACCGAACGGGGTGTCGTTGGCAAGGGCCAGCGCCTCGTCATAGTCCTTCGCCTTCAGCACGGTCGCGACCGGGCCGAAGATTTCTTCGCGGTTGATCCGCATGGAATTCGTCGTCTCGGTGAACAGCGCCGGCTGGAGGTAGAAGCCCGGCGTCTCGCGGTTGAGGATGTCACCACCCCAGGCGAGGTTGGCGTTGTCCTCGTTCTTGCCGATGTCGATGTATTTGAGATCGGTTTCGAGCTGCTTCTGGTCGACCACGGGGCCGATGTGCGTGCCCTTCTTGCGCGCGTCATCGATGGAGAGCGACTTCAGCTTCTCGATGGTTGCGGCCACGAACTTGTCGTGAATGCCTTCGGTCACGATCAGGCGCGAGGAGGCGGTGCAACGCTGGCCGGTGGAGAAGTATGCACCGTTGACGGCGCAGTCGACCGCGATGTCGAGGTTGGCATCGTCGAGCACGATGAGGGGGTTCTTGCCGCCCATCTCAAGCTGGCACTTGCGCATGTGCTCGGCGCACTTGGCCGCCACGTGCTTGCCGGTGGCAACCGAGCCGGTGAAGGAGATCGCGTCAATGTCCTTGCTGTCCAGCATCGCTTCGCCGACGACCGAACCGCGGCCCATGACGAGGTTGAGGACACCGTCCGGCAGGCCGGCGCGCTTCAGGATGTCGGCGATGGCCCAGGCGCAGCCCGGAACGAGGTCGGCCGGCTTGAAGACGACGGTGTTGCCGTAGCAGAGCGCCGGCGCAATCTTCCACGCCGGAATGGCGATGGGGAAGTTCCACGGCGTGATGATGCCGACGACGCCCATCGGCTCGCGCGTGATGTCGATCTCGACACCGGGGCGGATCGAGGGGAGCGTGTCGCCTGCAAGGCGCATGGTCTCGCCGGCGAAGAAGTCGAAGATCTGCCCGGCGCGGCCGGCTTCGCCGATGCCTTCGGCCAGCGTCTTGCCTTCTTCGCGGGCCAGAAGGTCGCCAAGCTCTTCCTTGCGGGCGAAGATCTCTTTGGCCGCAGCGGAGAGGACCGCGTGGCGCTGCGACGGGTTGGAGCGGGCCCAGGCGTGGGACGCGGCCTTGGCCGCTTCAATGGCCTTCAGCGTCTGCGCTGCGTCTGCCTTGGTGTAGCGGCCGACCACATCGTCGGTGTTGGACGGGTTGATGTTGTCCGAAGCGTCGGGCCCTTCGGTCCACTCGCCGCCGATGAGATTTTGGTGAAGGTCCATTTAATTCTCCAGACTAATTCCAGTTGCCCTAGCACCTAGACCGTCGCCCCTTGTTATTCAACGCGTGGCGGCCGGAACAATCGTGACGCTGGTGGTCTGCCGGTAGGGTTTGTCAGGCGTCGCGATGATGTTGCCGAAGCTCGGATTGTTCACCGTATCGGGGTAGTTTTGCGCCTCCAGCGCAACGCCGGCGAACGGGCCGTAAACAATTCCGTCATGCCCCGCCGTCTCAAATTGCGGCAGCGTGAAGCCGGAAAAAACCTGTAGCCCCGGCCGGTCGGTCGTCATCGTCAGGACGTAGGCGTCGGTCTCCAGCCGGCAGGCGGGCGCGCCATCCAGGCAGAAATTGTCGTCGATTTTCTGGTCGCCGATCTTCTTGGGCTGGCGGAAGTCGAGCGGGGTGCCGTCCACCGGGGCAAGTTCGCCGGTGGGGATCAGACCGTCATCCACGGCTGTGGTGTGGCCGGCTGGAATTGTCATCACGTGTTCGGCGAGCGGCGCGCCGAGGCGGTAATAATTGTGCTCTGCGGGCGCAATGGGCGTCGGCCGGTCCGGCACGGCGGTGATGTCGAACGTCACCGTGTGGCCATCCAGCGAAATGACGTAGGTGAAGTCGACGTTGCCGGGATAACCCATGGCACCGTCGGGACTTTTCAGCGTCAGGCGCACGCTCTTGCCGTCTTCCTCCATGGTCCAGTGCTGGCGGCCGATGCCGTCGCTGCCGCCATGAAGGTGGTTGCCGTTCTGGTTCTGGTCGAGCTGGTAGGTGGTGCCGTCCATTGTGAACCGGCCATCGCGCACACGATTGGCGATCCGCCCCGCCAGAATGCCGAACGACCGCTTGTTGTCGGTGTAGGGGCCGATGTCGTCAAAGCCGAGAATCACCGACTGCGTCTTGCCGGTGGCATCGGGCACGCGCCAGTCGCGCATGGTGGCGCCGTGGGACAGAACGCTGATGGCAACGTCGCCATCGGTCAGCGTTGCCTCGTAGACCGGCTTGCCGCCGATGGTGCCGAAGGTTTTCATGAAAAATCAGCCTTTGCGGGCGGTGGCGAGGAGGGCGGAGGCGCCCATCATCATCCCGCCGCCGATGCGGTTGAAAAGACGGCCCCGCCGGGCGACGGCATCCGCGCGCCGCAGCTGCGACCCGGCGAAAGCGTAAAGCGAGGCCATGGCAAACTCGATCACGAGGTAGATCGCGCCGAGGGTGTAAAGCTGCCCGGCCGCCGCCTCTGACGTGTCGACGAACTGGGGGATGAAGGCGGTGAACAGGAGGATCGCCTTGGGGTTGGTGATCGCAACCGTAAACTCCTTGCGCAGAAGCTTTGCCGGCGCGAGGTCTTCGGCGGCAATTTCGGCCGCCGGCGCCCGCCACATCCTGAAGCCGAGGTAGGCAAGGTACGCAACGCCAACCCATTTCACGATGCGAAATGCGACCTCCGACGCTGCGAGCAGCGCGCCAAGCCCGGTGGCGACGGCAATCAGCAGAAGCGCGAACGCCGCCATTCGGCCGAACAGGCTGAGCATGGTGCGCCGACACCCGGCCTTGAGGCCGTGCATCAGCGACAACAGATTGTTGGCGCCGGGTGTTGCCGCAACCAGCATGGCTGCGGGGATGAAAACCGCAAGAACGGCGGCGGTGACGGTCATCGGATCGGGCGGGCGTTCAGGGTGCGGTCGAGGTCGCCGTCGAAACCGTCGCCGGTGAACGTGCCGCCCTGGAAAAGGTCGCCCACGGGTTCTGCCGGGATCTTCGCCTGTTCGGCCAGCGCGTGGTCGCGGTGGTCTTCGGCGTTGTGCTTCGGCTCGTAGCCAAGCGAGTGGGCGGACGTGTTGTCCCACCACGTGCGCTCGTTGTGGGAGGCGCCGTAGACGATGGCGTGGTGGATTTCGGGATGTTCAAGGCCGATTTCGATGAGCTGGACGAGGTCCTCGGGGTGCAGCCAGATGGACAGGCGGCGAATGTCCAGCGGGGCAGTGCCCACATTGCCGATGCGGATCGACATGCAGCGCATGCCGTGCTTGTCGGCAAACAGCGAGCAGATCGCTTCGCCGAACGCCTTGGACACACCGTAAAGGCCGTCCGGCCGGACGGCCTGGTCGATCCCCACCCGGCGCCGGCGGGGGTAGAAGCCCATGGCGTGGTTGGACGACGCGAAGATGAAGCGGTTGACGCCCTTCTCGTGGCAGGCGGTCAGAATATTGTAGAGGCCGTCGATATTGGGCCGCGCCACAGTCTCCCAGTCCGCCTCGACGGACTGTCCGCCGAGATGGATGACGCCATCGGCACCGTCCACCAGCGCGGCCATGGCGCCAGCGTCGGTCAGGTCGGCCTGATGCCATTCCTCGTTGGGGCCAAGGTCCGCGGGAGCGGCGCCACGGTCGGAGAGGCGGAGCTTGTAATTGGTGCGCAGCAGCGGCCGGATCATGCCTGCAACGCCGCCGGATGCCCCGGTCAGAACAATGGTCTTCAACGCTTCTCTCCCGCCCAACTTTGTTTGCTGAGGACTATGCCACTCCCAGCGCCGCTGCAAACGCCCCGGCGTCTGATTTCTGCAGCAAGCGGGGGGCGGTCCGCCGATGACAGCCAGGAGCGGTCACGCCCCAACGCCCTCGGCCACCGGGCAGGCGAGATTCCACACGGCCCGGAATGCGCGCCGGGATGCTCGCGGATCGCCAATGCGGGCGCCTTGGAGCCTCACTGCCGGGGATGGGCAAAACGCGAAATTAGGCCTTGGCGCGCAGGCGCAAAACCACTATGTCATCCCCTCGCACCGCGATGCGCCCTTCGTCTAGCGGTCAGGACGCTGCCCTCTCACGGCGGAAACAGGGGTTCGATTCCCCTAGGGCGTACCACGCTGCGGCTCTTCTCGGGGAGCCGCGCATCCCCCGGCATTGATAGCTGCCCGGCAGCATTGCAGGTTCGGCCACACCGTTTCGGCTTGCCCGTTCACTTTCATCCTTCGCTACGGTTGCCAATGCGCGGCTTTGCCCATGGGCGCGCCGTTGTGTCGGCGCTGGCGAAGGCGGCAATCGCGTCCCGGTGCTGGAGCGTCAGGTCGAGATCGTCCCATCCGTTGAGAAGCTTGGTGCGCCAGATCGGGTCGACCTGGAAGGGGTGAACCTCGTTTCCTGCCGTGATGGTGCGCGCTTCAAGATCCACCGTCATCGCCCTCGCGCCGCCTTCGATGTGGGTGAGCAGCGTCTCCGCCACATCCTCGCTCACCACGGCGGGAAGAAGGCCGTTGTTGACGGCATTGGAGGCGAAGATGTCGCCAAAGCTCGGCGCAATGACCGCGCGGATGCCGCCATCGGCCAGCGCATACACGGCAGCTTCTCGCGAAGAGCCGCAGCCGAAATTGCGGCGGGCGACCACAATGGCAGCGTCCGCTCGTGCCGGATCGTTGAGGGGGAAGGCGGGGTCGAGATTGCCGTCGCCATCGCGCCGGACGTCGTGCAGCAGCACGGGGCCGTAACCCTCGGCGCGCGTGCGGCTCATGAACCGTGCGGGAATGAGCTGGTCGGTGTCGATGCTCGAATAGGGCAGCGGGCAGGCCGTTGCGGTGAGTGTGGTGAACGGCGTCATGCGGCAGGTCCGGCGGTGGTGCGGCCGGCCAGCATCGGGCGAACGTCGGTGAGGTGTCCGGTCACGGCCGCTGCGGCCACCATGGCCGGGGACATCAGGTGCGTGCGCGAACCCGGCCCCTGCCGGCCCTTGAAGTTGCGGTTGGTGGTGGAGGCGCAGCGCTCGCCGGGTGCCACGATGTCGCCATTCATGCCGACACACATAGAGCAACCCGACTCCACCCAGGTTAGCCCCGCCTCGGTGAAGATTGCAGCGAGACCCTCTTCCTCTGCCTGCCGCTTCACCGGGGTGGAGCCCGGCGAGACGATGCCCGGAACGCGCGCCTTGCGGCCTGCAAGAACGGCAGCCGCCGCGCGCAGATCCTCGATCCTGCTGTTGGTGCAAGAACCGATGAAGACGCGGTCCACCGCAATGTCCGTCAGTGGCTGGCCGGCGGTGAGACCCATGTAGTCGATTGCCTCGCGCGCATGGTTGGCGCGGCCGGTGTCGCCGAGCCGGTCCGGCACGGGAACGGAGCCGGTGACAGGCAGCGCATCCTCCGGGCTGACGCCCCACGTGACCACGGGGACGATATCGGCCGCATCCAGCACGATTTCGCTGTCGAAGGCGGCGCCATCGTCTGTGGCAAGGGCGAGCCACTCCGCGCTGGCGGCGTCGAAGGCTGCGCCTTCCGGCGCAAACGGGAGGCCCTTCAGGTAGGCAAGGGTGGTTGCATCCGGTGCCACCATTCCGCAACGCGCGCCGCTCTCGATGGAGAGGTTGCACAAGGTGAGGCGGCCTTCCATGGAAAGCGCCGCAACCGTGCTTCCGGCATATTCCAGCGCGTGACCGCGGCCGCCATCGGCGCCGATGGTGGCAATGATCGTCAACGCCAGATCCTTGGCGCTGGTGCCGGGCGCCATCTTGCCGTCGACGCGGATGCGCATTGTCTTCAGGCGCTTCTGCCACAGCGTCTGCGTGGTCAGGACGTGTGCCACTTCGGATGCGCCGATGCCGAAGGCCAGCGCGCCGAACGCACCGTGGGTGGAGGTGTGGCTGTCACCGCAGACCATTGTGAGGCCGGGGAGGGTGAGGCCCTGCTCGGGGCCGACGACGTGCACAATTCCCTGCCGCCGGTCGTCGAGGCCGAAGAGGGTGATCTTGCTCGTGGCTGTGTTGGCGCTCAGCTTGTCCACCATGCCCGCCACCTGGGGGGAGGCGTTGGCCAGGTTGCGGGTGGCGGTGGGCACATAATGGTCGGCAACGCCGAAGGTGAGGTCCGGCCGGGCGACAGGATCGCCGCGCTCCTTCAGCCGCGCGAAGGCGTGGTGCGATCCCTCGTGCACGAAATGGCGGTCGATCCACAAAAGGCTCGCCCCGTCTTCACGCGTGGTGACGACGTGGGCATCCCAGACCTTGTCGAAAAGCGTTCGTTGCTGCACCCGCGCTCCCCCCGGTTCGCCGCTATTGTGTGCCGCCGTCTGCCCGGCGGCTGCGGCGCTCACCCGGCCGCTGGGGCACCGAGAGCCGCACGGCCTGATTTTAGGACCCAATCTGCATAGTCGGCGACGGCTTCTCTTGCGGGCATGAACGAAAACCCGAAATCGTCCCTGAGGGCCGTGCCGCTCACCGGGTTGCGCACCGCGTCCACGTTGTCGTTGAAGGCGATGTCCGAGGTTCCGCCTTTCAGCGCCGTGTCGATCGGCTGGCCGGTGCGTTCCGACAGCGCGTCCGCCAGAAGGCGGGGATGCCAGATCTCGCTGGCGCTGATGTTGTAGACCGTGCGCGGCAGGTCGCTCGCCGTGGCAAGGGTCAGAAGGGCGCGGGCGACATCGCGGCTCGACGTCCAGTCCCGCGCGCCGCCTTCCGGCATTCCGGCGGGAAGGCCGTCCAGCGCACGGCCGGCCAGCTGGAACGGCGCGCTCAGCGTCTCGCGCACCCCGGTATCGTGCTCCCAGGGGCCGAACACCGCGACAATCCGGCCGATGGCAACATCCAGCCCGTGCTTGCGCTGTGCAGCCATCACCAGTCGCTCGCAGGCCAGTTTGGTGAAGCCGTAGAGGCCGGCAGGCTCCGGCGGCGTCTCCTCCGTCACCGGCGCCCTGAACGGGGCCAGGCCGTAAACCGCCACGGAGCTTGGATAGATGAACCGCGAAACACCGGCGGCGCGGGCGGCATCCATCACGTTCTGTGTGCCGACCACGTTCACGTCGATCACCGTTTCGGCCGGCGCCAGCGTGCTCGCGGGCCCCAGCGTGATGGCAGCGGCGTGGATCACCTGCGCCACGTCGTGCCGGGCGAAGGCGTCTGTGAGTGCCTTCTGGTTGCGCACGTCGGCTGTCACCACGTCCAGCGTACCGGGAAGGTTCTGAAATGCCTTCAGCGCAGGGGCGAACAGCGGCCGGTCACTGAGCGCGCACACGGTCTGCCCCGCGCTCAGGGCAGCTTCCAGAATGTTGAGGCCGACGAAACCGCCGGCGCCTGTCACAAGGAGGGTCAACGTCGAGGTTCCTTACGGCGAGAACCGGCAGCGAGCGAGGCGGGCCGCTGGACCGTGGTCCGTTGTGGTGGAAGGGCGCCGGATATGGTGCGCCCATGCGCGAAAAGATGCTGACGAAGCATAGAGCGGTTGACCCAGCCTGTCACTCGTTTGATACAGGTTCTTGCATTAACCGTATGCCGCCTGGTTGGCCCCGGCCGGAGAACCTGCTTGAGAATTGACCTGTCACAGCCGCCAAGCCTGCGCCGTTCGGCGGACGGAATACAGCATGAAGCGCCCCGGGCCGGGACAGCCCCGCGTCGCAAATCCTGCGGCACAGTGGTTGGAACCGCAGGTCATTTCAATGGCACGCGCGCAGCAAGCGCGGCACGGCCAGCCCCATGCCGCAGGCAGAAGCGCAGCGCCGGCCTGACGCGCTCGGCGCCGCCGCAACACACAGGAATTTTTCCATGAATTTGCGTGCGCGAATCCGCGAGGACCGGCCGATCCTCGCACCCGGGATCAGCGATCCGCTGACCGCCTCCATCGCGGCGGCAACCGGCTTCGAGATGCTGTACCTCTCCGGCGCCAACATCGCCTACACGCGCCTTGGCCGGCCGGACATCGGCCTCGTCTCCATGAACGAGGTGGCCGAGGTGATTGCGCAGGTGCGCGACCGGGTGGAGACGCCGTTCATCGTCGATGCCGATACCGGCTACGGCAATGCGCTCAACGTTCAGCGCACCATGCGCCTGTTCGAGCGGGCCGGCGCTAACGCGCTCCAGTTCGAGGACCAGACCTTTCCCAAACGCTGCGGCCACCTGCGCGACAAGTCCATCGTCCCGTCCGCAGAGATGGTGGGCAAGATCAAGGCTGCCGCCGATGCGCGCGCCAGCGAAGACACGCTGATCGTCGCCCGCTCCGACGCTCTGGCGGTGGAGGGAATGGCCGCCACCATCGACCGGGCCGAGGCCTACGCGGAAGCCGGCGCCGATGTTCTCTTCATCGAGGCCCCCGCATCGCGCGAGGATCTTGCTGCGGTGGCCGCCAGAATGGCCCCGGTGCGCCCGCTGATCGCGAACATGGTGGAAGGCGGGATGACCCCCAACGACAATGTCGACAATCTCGCCGCGCTCGGTTTTCGCATCGTGATCTTTCCCGGCGGGATCGTCCGCGCGATGGCCCGCACCGCGCGCGATTATTACGCCTCGCTGCACCAGAACCGCACCAACGCCCCGTTCCGCGACCGGATGTTCGACTTCAACGGGCTGAACGAGCTGATCGGCACGCCCGAGATGATTGCGCTCGGCGAACGCTATCAGGCGCCGAGGACTGAGCCGGCCGGGGAGGAAGGCGCGTGAGCCCGCTCAACCCCGTCACGCTCGCGGTTCTCAAGGGGCGGCTGGAGCAGATCGTCGACGAGATGGACGCGACGCTCTACCGCTCCGCCTTCAACCCCACCATTGCCGAAGCCAAGGATGCCTGCCACGGCATCTACCACCCTGAGACCGGCGACACGCTGGTGCAGGGCTCCGGCGGCTTGCCGATCTTCGTCGGCGCCATGGCGTTTGCCGTGCGCGCCGTCATTGCCAAGGTCGAGCGGGAAGGCGGCCTCGAGCCCGGCGATACCTTCGTTTTCAACGACCCTTACGATGCCGGCACCCACCTCAACGACTTTCGGCTCGTGCGGCCGATCTTCCGCGATGGCGCCCTTTTCTGCTGGATGGCCTCGGTGGGGCACTGGCTCGATATCGGCGGCAACGTCCCCGGCGGCTACAACCCCAAGGCCACGGAGAGTTTTCAGGAAGGCGTGCGCATTCCGCCGGTCAAGCTGATTGCGGGCGGCAAGCTGAATGACGACATCATCGGCATTCTGGAGGCCAACGCCCGCGTTCCCATGTCCAACTGGGGCGACCTCAACGCCCAGCTCAACGCGCTGGACCTTGGCGAAAAGCGCCTGAACGGCCTTCTGGACGACTACGGAACGCCAACGCTGACCGCCGCCTTCGACGCGTTTTCCGACCGTGCCGAAGCGCTGATGCGCGCCGCCATCACCGCAATTCCGGACGGCACCTACGCGTTCGAGGATGTGCTCGACAATGACGGCATCACCGACGACATGCTCACCGTGGCGCTGGACGCGACGGTCGCAGGCGACCGGATGACGCTGGATTTCTCCCGCTCCTCCGGCCCTGCGCGCGGGCCGATCAACATTTCCCGCTCCACCACCATTGCGGCCTGCTACGTGGCGCTGAAGCACATCTTTACCGATGTGCCCGCCAACGCCGGTTGCCTTCGCCCCATTGATTTCATCATCACCGACGGCTCGCTTCTGGGCGCAGGGCCGCCCAAGCCGGTGGCAGGCTATACCGAAACGATCCTGCGGCTGATCGGCGTGGTGTTCGGCGCCGTCGCGCAGGCCGACCCCGCGCGTGCGCTGGGCGGTCCGTTCGGCACCATCAACGCGCTGTCCCTGGCCGGGCACCGGGACGATGGCTCCCGCTGGGTAATGTTCTCCTTCTTCGGCGGCGGCCTTGGCGGCAGCCCGCAGTCCGACGGGCTCAACCACGCCAACAACCCTATCTCCACCGCCACCATCCCGCCCGTGGAAATTCTGGAAGCCGCCTATCCGGTGTTGTTCTCCCAGTGGGCGCTGCGGCCGGATTCTGCGGGCGCCGGCACCCACCGCGGCGGCGTCGGCGCGATTTACGAGGTCGAGGTGCTGACGGACGCGGAAGTTTCGCTTCTGGGCGAGCGCGGCAAGGCGGCTCCCTTCGGCGTCGCGGGCGGCACCGAGGCTGCCAAGAACCGGTTCTCCTGGGCGAGTACCGCCGGTGAGGGCACGCCGCCGATGGTCTCGAAGGTCACCGGCGTCGAGGTTGCGCGCGGCGGCCGCGTCCGGCTCGAAACACCGGGCGGTGGCGGCTGGGGCAACCCCCTGGCGCGCGATCCGGACGCCGTGGCGCGCGACGTGGCGCTCGGCTTCGTCTCGGCCGAGACCGCGCGGGAGACTTACGGCGTCGCGCTTGCCGGCGGGGCGGTGGATGCGGCGGCGACGGCCACCTTGCGGAAAGGGCAGAACGCGTGAGCGACCCGAACACCACCGTTGGCGTCGATGTCGGCGGCACCTTCACCGACCTTTTTCATTTTGACGAGACCACGCGCACCTTCCGCACCGCAAAGGTTCCCTCCAACCGCGGCGACGAGGCGGCCGGATTTCTGGCAGGCCTTCAGAGTTTCGGTGCTGTGGCGGATCTCGCGTCCGTGGTGCACGGCACGACGGTGGGGACCAACGCGCTTCTGGAGCGCAAGGGCGCGCGGGTCGGCATCATCACCACGGCAGGCTTTCGCGATGTGCTGGAAATGCGCCGCAGGGACCGCAAGTCCACCTGGGGTCTCAGCGGCGATTTCATGCCCGTCGTCCCGCGGGACATGCGCCTTGAGGTGAGCGAACGGACGTTGGCAAGCGGCGAGATCCGCACCGCGGTCGACGTTGCCGCCGTGCGCGATGCGGCCGAAACGCTGCGGGACAAGGGTGCCGAGGCGCTGGTGATCGTGTTCATCAACGCCTACGCCAACCCCGCCAACGAGGACGCCGCGCTGGAGGCTGCCCGCGACGTCTGGCCCAACGAGCATGTGGGCTGCTCCTCTGCAATCCTCCCCGAGATCCGCGAGTTCGAGCGTACGTCGACCGCCACGCTCAACGCCTATCTTCAGCCCGTTGTGGGCAACTATCTCGCCAAGCTGGAAGCGGCGCTGGCCAGCCAGAATTTTGACGGCCGGTTTCACATCGTCCAGTCCAACGGCGGGGTGATGTCCACCGCCATGGCGCGACGGATTCCGGCGCGCACGGCGCTGTCCGGCCCCGCCGCCGGCGTGATTGCGGCAGCCGCCATTGCCGAGGCCGCGGGCTTTCCGGATGTCGTCACCGGCGACCTTGGCGGCACCTCGTTCGACTGTTCGCTGATCGTGGCCGGCAAGACCGCACTCAGCGCACAGACCACGATCGACTTCGGCCTCGTCATCCGCAATCCGATGATCGAGATCAACACCATCGGCGCGGGCGGCGGCTCCATCGCCCATGTGGATGCCGGCGGCCTCCTCGAAGTGGGGCCGGAGAGCGCAGGCTCCGTGCCCGGGCCGGTCTGCTACGGCGCCGGAAATGACAGGCCGACCCTCACCGATGCCAACGTGGTGCTCGGCCGGATCAACGCGGACAAGCCCATCGGCGGCGCGCTGAAGCGGCTCGACGTGGAAGCGGCGAAGGTGGCCATCGACACCCACGTTGCGCAAAAGCTCGGCCTGTCGGTGATGGAAGCTGCCGAAGCCATCGTGAAGATTGCGGACTCGAAGATGGCCGGCGCCATCCGCCTGATGTCGGTGGAGCGGGGCCACGAACCCTCCCGCTTTGCCGCGGTGCCGTTTGGCGGGGGCGGGGCGCTTCATGCAGGCGCGATGATCAAGGAGGTCGGCCTCAAGGCGGCGCTGGTGCCGCGCTATCCGGGTGTCACGTCCGCGCTGGGGTGCATCATTGCCGATATCCGGCACGATCAGGTGCAGACGCTCAACATGCAGGCGCTGGGCCTCGATGCCGCGGCGCTGGGCGCGCGCATGGCCAGCGAAGCTGCCAGCGCGCACGCGGTGGTGAAAGACGCGCGCCTTGCCATGGAGCGGATCGACACCGTCTTCGAGCTCGACATGCACTATGTCGGACAGACCCATACGCTCGCCGTTCCCATTGATGCCGCTTACGACGGTGGCCCGGTTTGCGTCACCGAAGACATGGTGAAGGCGGCGTTCGAGGCAGCGTATCAGGCAAGCTTCAGCCGTCTTCTGCCGGGTGTGCCCATGCGCATCGTCAACCTCAGAACCACCGCCATCGGCGTGCGCCCCCGGTTCGACCTTGCAGCGCTTGCGCCCACCGCCACCGGCACCGTGGAGGCCGCGCAGATCGGCACCCGTCCGGTGTGGTTCGACGGCGCGTGGCACGACACCGCCATCTACGCCCGGCTCGACCTCCCTGTCGGCAGCCGGATCGAAGGCCCTGCCATTTTGGAACAGCCGGACGCCACAACCGTCGTCGATCCCGACCTTTCGGCGCGGATCGACAAATTTGGCAACCTCATCATGGAGCCGAAATGAGAGACACTGCACTCCTGATCGTCGACCTGCAGAATGATTTCGTGCATCCGGACGGAGCCTATGGCCGCGCCGGTCAGGCCTCGCCCGAAATTGCCGCGCTGCCGGGACGGGTTAAGCCGCTGGCCGACCTTGTGCGGCAAAAGGGCGGCGTTGTGGTCTCCACCCAGTTCACGCTGGTGCCGGGGCGCGGCGGCGAGCCGATGATCGCCCCGCACCTCAAGAAACTGCGGCCCTTTCTGGCAAGCGGCGACTTTGCGCCCGGCTCGTGGGGCAACCAGCTGGTCGACGAACTGGGGCCGGCGGACTTTGCGGTCGAGAAGATCGCCTACAACGCATTCTACATGACCCGGCTCGACTGGGTTTTGCGCAAGAACGACATCACGCGGCTTCTGGTCTGCGGCATCGTCACCAACGGCGGCGTCGCGACCACGTTCCGCGAAGCGCACGTTCGCGAGTTCGACGCCATCTTGCTGGAAGACGGCTGCGGCGCCTTCTCGGTGGAAACCCACCGCACTGCAGTGGATGCGCTGCGGCCGGTGGGGCGCGTCGCGTCCATCGCCGAAATCAGTGCGGAGATCGAAGCGGGGTGAGCGCCGATGTGGACCAGGGCAACGCGATGATCCTGGATGCCGCCATCACCCGCGCGGTCTCCCGCCCTTGAAGGCGCCGGCACGCTGCGACGTGGCCATCGTGGGAGCGGGGGCGTCCGGCGCGGCGGCGGCCTGGCGGCTGGCCTGCCGCGGCCTTGATGTTGTGGTGTTCGACCGGGGCGGCTGGTGGCAGCCCGAGACCGCGCCATCGCAGGACGACGACTGGGAGTGGCAGCGGCTCGGCCCGTTCAGCCCCAGCCCCAACGTCCGCAAGCGGGCCGATGACGATCCGGTCGACGACCGCAACAGCGCGATCAAGGCTCTGGTGGTGTCCGGCGTCGGCGGCGCCACGGTCATGTGGTCGTGTCACATGCCGCGCTTTCATCCGTCGGATTTCCGCATGCGGACGCTGGATGGTGTGGGCGACGACTGGCCGGTCGATTATGAGGAGCTTGCGCCGTACTACGCGCTGAACGAAGCGCACATGGGGATTGCCGGTATTGCGGGCGATCCCGCCTATCCGCCAATGCCGCCGCGCCAGACCCCGCCAGTCCCGCTGGGGCCGGCGGAACAGCACATGGCGGCAACGCTGGACCGGCTCGGCTGGGCGTGGTGGCCGGCTGACCTTGCCATCAACACCGCCCCCTATGGCGAACGCGGGGCCTGCAACAATTGCGGCCCGTGCGAGCTGATGTGTCCGCACCGGGCAAAGGCGTCGGCCGACGTGGTCTATGCGCTGCCAGCGCTGCGCAGGGGCGTTCGTTTCGTGACCAACGCGCGCGTCCACACTGTAAGCCTTGCACCGGACGGGCGGGCCGATGGCGTCATCTGGACCGCCGCCGACGGCGCCGAACACCGCATCAGCGCTGAAACGGTGATCCTGGCTGGCAACGGCATCGAAACGCCGCGCCTTCTTCTCAACTCGCGATCCGCCGGGCACCCGGACGGGCTTGCCAACCGCTCCGGCCTTGTGGGCAAGCGGCTGATGCTGCACCCGCTGGCCCGCGTGACCGGCCGCTTCGAAGACGCCGTTGGCGGGCACCGCGGCATCACAGCAGGCGGCATCGTCAGCCACCAGTTTTATGAGACGGACCGCACCCGCGGCTTCGTGCGCGGCGTGAAGCTTCTGGTGATGCGCTCCCACGGGCCGCTTCTCACGGCACTGGGCTCCACCTTTGCACCCATCCCATGGGGGCATGGCCACGCCGCCCGCTTCGAGGCGGTGTTCGATCACACGCTGGCGGTCTCGGTTTGCGCTGACGATCTGCCGGAGGAGGGCAACGCCGTAACACTCTCACCGGACATGGTGGATGCCGCCGGCCGCCCCGCCGCCGCCATCCACTACCGGGTGGGTGACAACAGCCGCCGCGCGCTCGACTTCGGCCTGGCACGGGGCGCCGAGCTTCTGACGGAAGCCGGGGCGGTGGAGCTGCAGAGCACGCCGCACACGCCAAATGCAGGCTTTCACCTCATGGGCACGGCGCGGATGGGCGATGACCCCGCCACCTCGGTAACAGACCGCTGGGGCGCCACCCACGACGTGCCGAACCTCTGGATCGTCGACGGCAGCCTGTTCGTGACCGCGGCGGCGCTCAACCCCACCCACACCATCCAGGCGCTGGCGCTGCGCGCAGCTGACCGGATTGCCTCCACCCGCCGGAGGGCGTGAGCCGCGCCCGTCGTTCAGGCGCACTGGCTAGCGCTGTGCTGCGTGCAGGGGCGCGGGCCGGCGTTTTTTCTGGCGCACGATCAGCCAGACGCCGCTTGCGGTGATGAGGCCCATCCCGGCCACGGCCATGGGCGTCGGCCACTCGGCGAACACATACCAGCCGATCAGCGCTGCCCAGATGAGCCGCAGGTAATCGAGTGCGGCGACGCTGGTTGAGGCCGAAAGGCGGTAGGCAATGGTGAGAAGGTATTGCAGCGCGCAGGCGAGGACGGCAATCAACCCCACCAGCACCCAGGTGTGCGGGGCCTTCAGCGCCGTCCAGTCTTCCGGCGTGGCGGTGAGAAGGGCAAGAATGCCGAAAACCAGTGTGCCCAGCGCAGCGTAGTAGAACAGGACCGCAAAGTGCGTGCTGGCGGCGGGCATCCGGCGGATCGCGATAATCATGCACCCGGTGAGGAATGCGCCCAGAAGCACGACCAGCGAGACGCCGGAAAACGCCTCCCCGGCAGGCTCCAGCGCCAGAACCGTTCCCAGAAAGCCGACGCCTACGGCGGCAAACGCTCCGGCACCCGCCTTTTCCGACAGGAGCGGAATGGCAAGGAGCATGACGAAGATGGGCGTGGTGAAGTTGATGGAGGTGACCACCACCAGCGGCAGGAAGCCGAGCCCGTAGTAAAAGCACGCCATCGAGGTGAGGCCGAACAGGGCGTGCCAGAAGTGGGCCTTCTTGTCGGCCACGACAATGGCGCGGCGGTTGGATGGCCAGAGCAAGAGCGGCAGGAAGAACGCCAGCACACCGGCCGAACGGAGCGCCATGGTCGAAATGGCACCAAGCCCTTCTTCGGCCAGCAATTTCACGCTCATTCCCATCAACGGAACCACAATGGTGGTGCCGAGCATGGCAAGAATGCCGAGCGCCGCGTCGCTCAGCGGCATTTTTCGCGGCGGGGCGGCGGCTGCGCCGTCCGGCGGTGGAGGGCTCACGGGCCGGTCCGGCGCCAGTAGGGCGCGCGCTGGCGGACGGTCTCGATCAGCTTCTCGTCAAAGGGCGGGAGGGCGTAGCCCTCCGGCTGGGGCGGACGCGCGGGGTAGGCGGTTCGGGTCTCCACCACCCTGCGCACGCGAACATCAGTGTAGTAGGCGCCGTAGGCCAGGACGAGGAGTTGGGCGAAGGCATCCGCTTCGGCCAGCTCCAATTGACGGAGCGCATCCGTCTGCCGGGGTTCCGGCAGGATGTCGAAGTCAGCAGGGAGGCTGGCAAGGCTTGCTGCAAGCTCGGCAGCCTTGCCGCGCTCATCGGCGAGAGAGCGCACGGCAGTGGCGAGGCCGAGCGCTCCGGCAGCCGGCCAGCCGCGCGCGCTGTCGCCCGGCAAGAGCCGGTCGAGCACGATGGCGAGGCGGTCGGTCATCGCGCTCTCATCGGGCAGGCATGCGCCGGCAGGGACGCGGCGGGTGGCACCCGTCGCTCAGTCCGGCACCTTCTGGTCGACCCAGCCCTTGCCTTCCTTCATCTCCTTCATGGTCTTGCAGAAAGCCTCGAATGCGGGAATGCCGGCGGGCAGTGCTGCCATGAAGGCGGCCTCGTAGACTTCGTCCCACGTCGCGCCGTTCTGCACAGCACGCACGGCCGCCCATTCGCCGCCCTCGCGGTCGCCCTTCACTGCGGTGGTGACGCCGACCAGCACCAGATAGCGGGTCTTCAGGTCCAGCGCGCGGCCTTCGGCCTCGCCGAACAGGGTGAAGGAGGCGAGATTGCCGTAGCGGCGCAGAAATTCGGGGTTGAGCTCGGCAAGCGCATCGTGGAGCGGCAGCGTGTACCCGCGCACCGAGCGGATCTTTTCGAGTTCGGCTTCGCCATCGGGGGTCATGGCCATGGTGGTCGTCCTTCGTGGTTGGAAATTCAGATCGCGCGGGCGGCAAGCTCGCCTTCGCGGATCGCATCGTTGACGCGGCGCGGCGCCATCGCATCGCCGATGAGATGGAGGTCGAGGCCGCCGGTGCCGTCGAGGTCGTGGAACACCGCGTCCTGCGCCTCTGCGCCGACCATCATGACGACGGCCTCTGCCGCGTGCTCCGAGGTTTCGCCGGTGTAGGCATCGCGCAGGGTGGCGGTGCCGCCGGAAATCTTCACCAGCTCCACGTCGGGCACGAAATTCACGCCAAGGCCGCGCAGCATCTTGTGGACCTTGCCCCAGTCGCGGCTTGAGGCGAGGTCGGGCGAGGCCTGCCCGAGCTGGGTCGCGAATGTCACCTTCGCCCCTTCGCGGGCGCAATATTCGGTGACAACGGCGCCCTGCCGCCCGCCGAGGCAGTCATAGACCAGCACGTTGGCGGGAAGTTTCGGCCGCGTCTCCAGAAGCTCGATGTAGGAATAGACGTTGGGACCCTCGGCCCCCTCCACGCTGGTGCCATCGACCCAGTGTTCGGGCCGCAGCGGCGACCAGCCGTGTTTCAGGCCCCTGGCACCGGCGGCGACCACCACGGCATCAAAGCCCATTTCGCTCAGCATGGCGGCATCGGCGTGGGTGTTGAGGCGGACCTCGGTGTTGGTCTCGGCAAGGCGGTCGATCAGCCAGTCGACGATCTGCACCAGCTCGCGGCGCGACTGGGCCTCGGCCCAGAGCCGCACCTGCCCGCCAAGCTTCGCCCGTGCTTCGAACACCGTGACCTGATGGCCGCGCCTGGCGGCGGTCAGTGCCGCTTGCAGGCCAGCGGGGCCACCGCCGACCACGGCAACGCGCTTGCGCTTGTCGGCCATCTGCCGCGTATCGTCGGACAAATGCGTTTCGGCGCCGGCGGCGGGGTTGTGGATGCACGCAATCGGCGCCTGCGCGAAGATCGACGACATGCACCAGTTGGCACCGACGCAGGGGCGGATCGGCTCGGCGTCCGCATCCTTCGCCTTGGCGACCCAGTTGGGGTCCGCGATCAGCTGGCGCGCCATGCCGATGATCTCGCACTTGCCATCCACCAGATATTGCTCGGCCTCGGCGTGGGTGACGATCCGGCCGGCGCCGATCACGGGCACCGACACGGCGTTGGCGATCTGCTGGGTGGCGGGAAGCTGGTAGCCGTGGCCCTCGGGGCTTGTCGGGTAGATCAGCATCCGGTTGATGTAGGTGCCCTGCGAGACCGAGAAATAATCGACGTTGCCGGTGGCCTCCAGCCGCTGCGCAATCTCGGCCCAGGCCTCCGGGTGGTTGCCGCTGTCGTGCCCGTCCTCACCGTTCATCCGCACGCCGATGACCATGTCGTCGCCGACCTCTTCGCGGGTCGCGGCGAGGATCTCCTCGACGATGCGCAGGCGGTTTTCCAGCGAGCCGCCATAAGCGTCGGTGCGGTTGTTGATGCCCGGCGACAGGAACTGGTTGAGAAGATAGCCGTGCGCCATGCCGGCAACTTCCACGCCGTCCAGTCCGCCGACCCTCGCGTAGCGGGCGGAGAGGCGATAACCCTCGATGATCTCGGCAATGTCGGCGCCGGTCATCACATGCGGCATCTCGCGGTAAACGGCGCAGGGGGCGGCGCTCGGCGACCACACCGGCAGCCCGTTGGCGACCGAGTTCGTCTGCCGCCCGCGGTGCCACGGCTGCATCAGGAGGAGCGCCCCCTCCGCCTGCACGGGCGCTGCAATCTTGCGATATTGTTCCACCATCCGCTCATCGAACGCGAACGCCTTGCCCTTGTAGGGCTGCGTTGTGGGGTGGACAGCCATCGCTTCCATGGTGATGGCGGAAACGCCGCCCCTGGCGCGCGCCACATAGTAGCCGACGTGCGCGTCGGTGAAGAGGTTGTCCTTCACCAGCAGCGTGGCATGGGCGAGCATCCAGGCGCGGTTCTTCAAGGTCCGCGGGCCGACCTTCATGGGGCTCAGCAGCGTTTTGTACGGGGAGCGGGGGGCAATGGCTTGCACTTGTTTTCGGTCCTGTTGTCGCGGGCGTCCTAGAGCGAGAGGCGGTTCTCGCCACTTTCGATGCGCAGGCAGGCGGCGCGGCGCCCGTCCGGTCCGGCGGGAATGAGCTTTGGAAGTTCGCGGCGGCAGGCGTCGATCGCCAGCGGGCAGCGCGAGGAAAAGCGGCACCCTTCAGGCAGGTTGATCGGGCTTGGCACTTCGCCCTCCAGCACGTGGCGGGAGAGTTTTGCGGCAGGGTCCGGCGGCAGGTGCGCGGAAAGAAGCGCCTGCGTGTAGGGGTGCGCCGGATCGTTGAAGACGGTGGCGGCGGGGCCTTCCTCCACCACCGTGCCGAGGTAGAGGACGACGATCCGGTCCGACACCAGCTTCACCGTGCCAAGGTCGTGGGAGATGAACAGCATCGCCACCCCAAGCTCGGCGCGCAGCTTTGCCAGCAGATCGAGAATTCCGGCGCGGACCGAGAGGTCCAGCGAGGACGTGGGTTCGTCGAGCACGATCAGCGCCGGGTCGGTGGCGATGGCGCGCGCGATGCAGACCCGCTGGAGCTGCCCGCCCGACAGCTCGGACGGCGCGCGAGACAGGAATTCGATGGGAAGCTGAACACGCTTTGCGAGCTCCTCCACCTTCTGCCGACGGGCGGAGCGCGAGAGGTCGGTGTGGAGCACCAGCGGCTCGCCGATCTGCCGGCCAACGGACATGCGCGGGTTGAGGGCGCTCCACGGGTCCTGAAACACGATCTGCATTCGTGCCCTGAGTGCGCGGAGGTCGGCAGCCTTGAGGCCGGCAAGGTCGGCGCCCTCCACCGCGACCTTGCCCGAGGTCGCGCCCAGCAGCGACACCGCAAGGCGCCCGATGGTGGATTTACCGGACCCCGATTCGCCGACCATGCCGACAATCTCGGACGGGCGGATGGAAAAGCTGACGTCGTTGACTGCGTGAACGGTCTTGCCGCCCGCCGGGAAGTGCTTGACGAGGTTCTCTACATCGAGGATCGGGCGGGCGCTCTGCGTGCCGGTTGCGGCGGCGGTCAAATCGGCTCTCCCTTGAGCGTTTGGGCAAAGTGGCAGAGCGCGCCGTGGCCCTCGCCAAGCTCGGCCATGGGCGGAGCCGTGCGGCACAGGTCAGTCTCGCGCTTGCAGCGGTCGCGGTAGTGGCAGCCGTCCGGCAGGTTGTAGAGGTCGGGCGGGGCACCGCCGACGATGCTGCCGGTGCCGAGCCGCAACCGCTCCGGCGTCGCCGACAGGAGTGCGCGGGTGTAGGGGTGGCTGGGGTTGGCGAACACGTCTGCCGTTCGGCCGCGCTCCACAATGGAGCCGGCGAACATCACGGCCAGCTGCTCGCAATAGTGCGCCACCACGCCGAGGTCGTGGGTGATGATGATGGCGCCCATCTGCCGTTCCAGAACGAGCTTGCGCAGAAGATCGAGGATCTGGGCCTGGACGGTCACATCGAGGCCAGTGGTGGGCTCGTCGGCAATGAGGAGGCGCGGCTCGTTGACGAGCGCCATGGCCATCAGGACGCGCTGGGCCATGCCGCCGGAAAGTTCGTGCGGCCACGCCTTCATCCGGTTTTCCGGCTCGGGGATGCCGACGGCGGACAGCATCTCGATCCCGCGCGTCCAGGCGGCTCTGCGCGACATGGTTCGATGCGCGCGCTGGATGCGGACAAGTTGCCGGCCGATCTGGCACAGCGGGTCCAGCGAGGTGCGCGGGTTCTGCACCACGAGGCCGATCTCGTTGCCGCGCAAGGTGTTCATCTCGCCGGGCGGCAGGGCGAGAAGGTCGCGCCCGCCGAACGCGGCGGTGCCGCCGACCACCCGTGCCGGGGCACGCAAGAGGCCGAGCACGGACTGCGCGGTGAGCGACTTGCCCGCGCCCGTTTCGCCGACGAGGCCGACAATTTCGCCGCGTGCCACATCAAACGAGACGCGGTTGAGGGCGCGGGCCGTGCGGATCTCGTTGTCCAGCGTACGGGCAACGAAGTGGGTTTCGAGGTTCTGGATCGAAAGGAGCGTGGTCATCACTTCACCCGCCGCGGGTTGAGGAGGTCCTGCGCACCGTCGCCGAGCATGTTGAGGCCGAGCATCATCAGCATCAGGCCGAGGCCGGGGAAGAGGGCGACCCACCATTGCCCGGTGACCATGAACTCTGCGCCCTGGCGGATCATCACGCCCCATTCCGGCGTCGGCACCTGGATGCCGACCCCCAGAAAGGCAAGCGCTGCGGAAATCCGCACGGCCCACGCCGCGCGCACGGCCGACTGTGCCATCGCCCCTTGCATGGTGTTGGGAAGAAGGTGGACGAGGACGATCCGCCATGTGGGGTTGCCCGCCGCCCGTGCCGCCTCGACCATGGTGGACGAGCGCAGCGCGAGCACTTCGGAGCGCACGACGCGGGCGAAGATCGGGCTGTCCAGAACGCCGATTACCAGCACGACGTTCAGCACCGAGGGTCCGGCGGCGGCAACGACCGCCAGCGCCAGAATGATGGAGGGAAACACGCGCAGCGCATCGAAGATGCGCATCGTGGCTTCGTCCAGCGTGCCGCCCACATAGCCGACCCAGAGGCCGAGCGGTACGCCGATCAGCATCGAGAGCAGCACCGCAGGCACCGCGATGGCGAAGGCGTAACGGGCGCCGTAGATGACGCGCGAGAATATATCCATGCCGTTGCCATCAGTGCCGAACCAGAACGTGGCGCCGGGTTCGGCAAGGATCTGCCGCGGGAACGCCTCGATGGGGTTGTATGGCGTGATCCACGGGGCAAGGGCAGCCGCCAGCGCAAACAGTGCGATGATGGCAAAGCCGATGGCGCCGGTGGGGCTGCGCCGGGCAATGCCGGCGATGCGGCCGAACGGGTTGCGGCGGCGGGGGATCGCGGTGTCGCTCATGCCGCCTCCACGTTGCGCGGCTCCAGGATGACGACGCAGAGGTCGACGATCAGGAACACCACCACCGAGAAAAGCGCCAGAAACAGGACGTAGCCCTGCACTGCCGCAAAGTCGCCGGAGACAATGGCGTTGAGGCCGTATTGGCCGAGACCGCCCCAGGCAAACACGAACTCGATGAGAGATGCCGTGCCGATGAGCCCGGTGATCTCGCCGCCGACGAACGTCAGCACCGGCACGGTCGCGTTGCGCATCACGATCTTGCGCACCGTGCGGTCCGGCAGGCCGCAGGCACGCGCATAGCGCACAGCATCGCCGCCGAACACGTCGAGCGCGATGGCGCGGGTGTGCTTGATGATGGGGGCCGCCGAGATGATCGCGATGGCGATGACAGGCAGGACGAGGTGGGCGGCGGCCGAACGGGCACTTTCCATGTCACCGGCAATCAGGCTGTCGATCAGGTAGGAGCCGGTGATGCGCTCGGGCGGGAACACCATCATCCCGATCCGCCCGACACCGGGCGGTGCCCAGCCAAGGAGGTAGAAGAACACGAAGAGAAGCACGAGCCCCAGCCAGTAGGTGGGGATCGAGAAGCCGACGAGCGACACCGCGCGCGCTGCCTGGTCGAACCACCCGTCAGGCCGTCCGGCGGCGTGCATCCCGGCCGGAATGCCGATCAGCGCGCCAAGGCCGATGCCCAGAAACAGAAGCTCCAGTGTGATGGGAATGCGCTGGAGAATATCGGTGAGCACGGGCCGGGAGGAGATCCAGCTGCGACCGAGGTCGCCCTGGGCCACGTTGCCCAGATAGATCCAGAACTGGGTCAGAAGCGGCTGGTCGAGGCCGAGGTCGCCGCGGATCATGTCGATCTGTGCCTGCGTTGCCGTGGGGCCGGCCAGCATCTCCACCGGGTCTTGCCCGCCGAGCCGCACCAGCATGAACGTGAAGAACACGATGCCGATGAGGAGCGGCAGGATGAAGACCACACGCCGGAGGAGGAAACTCTTGACTGACATCGGGAATGCGCTGCCGCGGGCCTATTGGGCGCGCGTCAGGTCGGCCCAGCGCTCGTGATTGTCGGGGTGAAAGACCCAACCCTCGATGTCAGGCTTCATCGCCTCGAACGTCTTGGGGTAGGCGACCATCACCCACGGCGCATTCTCGACCCAGACTTTCTGCGCCTGCTTCACGAACGCAAGGCGGCTGTCGCGGTCAGGCGTTGCAATCACCTGTTCGACCAGTGTGTCGAACTCCTCGTTCTTGAAATCGCCGCGGTTGGAGACGCCTTCGGTGTGGGCCAGCAGATACAGCGTGTAACCGGGATCGAGGACGATGGGGCCGCTTTCGTAGACGAAGAAGGGCATGTCGCGCACCGCGGGCGCCGAGCGGGAGCGCATGTCAGACCCGGTGAGGCGCACAGGCTTCACCGTCACGCCAACCTTGGCGAGCTGGGCGGAGAGCTGGATGGTGAACGGCTCCAGCCACCACCAGAGATCGGAATACAGAAGCTCGATTTCGAGCCCGTCGGCGTAGCCGGCTTCGGCGAGAAGTTCGCGCGCCTTTTCGGGGTTGTAGTTGTAGGGGAAAGAGCTGTCGTCGTAGCCGTCCACAAAAAGCGGGACCACGGACTTTGCGATGTCGCCTTCTCCGCCCAGCACCGAATCGATCATCAACTGGCGGTCGACGCCGTAGTTCAGCGCCTGCCGGACGCGCAGATCGTCGAACGGCGGGACGTTGGGGTTCATCCAGGCGGCCATCATGGCCTGTCCGGGGGCGTCCATCACCTTCACGCGGTCATCGTCAATGAACTCGTTGACGAGCTGCTGGGACGGCCGGTCGATCCAGTCCACCTGACCGGAGAGGAGCAGCGTTGCCCGGCTCGCGGCGGAGGGGACTTCCCGGTAGATCACCCGGTCGAAATAGGGTGTTTCGCCGTAATAATTGGGGTTGGCGACGAACAGTGCCACCTCGTCGGGCCGCACTTCGCTCAAGGTGTAGGGGCCGAAGCCGGCGGTGTGGTCCACCAGCCATTCGATGGCGAAGGGGTCCGCCTCGGTGGCGTGGGTCTTCATCTCCGTGCTGTCGTAGATGCCGGGCACATAAAGCGTCATCGTGTTGAGGAAGATCGAGCTGGGTGCCTTGAGGTTGAACGCCACCTCGTAGTCGGAAACCGCCTCCACCGTGTCGACGTTGGCGACATTGCCGATGAAATTGCCGGTGCGCTTCTGTTCGCGCGACTTTTCCCAGGACCAGACCACGTCGTCCGCGGTCAGCTCGTTGCCGTAGGGGCTCATCACCCCTTCGCGCAGCTTGAAGACGTAGCGCGTGCCGTCGTCCGACACGGTCCAGCTTTCGGCAAGGCTGCCTTCGATCACGCCGGGGTCCAGCACCTCGCGGCCATTCTCGTCGGTCTTCCGGCCATATTTTGTGAGGTTCTCGTAAATCTGCGGGACGACGGCCTGCGTGCCGGGGCGCAGCGCGTCGCCGTCGAAACCTTCCGGCACATCGGTGGCGGCAATGACCAGCGTTTCGGCAAGGGCGGGCGCTGCGGTTGAAAGCGCGGTGGCGGCAACGGCGGCGAGAAGGGCGGCGCGGAGTTTCATGGCGGTGTGGTCCCTGGGGCTGGCGCGGCAAAAGGCGGACGGGTCGGGATGGCGGCGGCGCGGGAAGGCGCCGCCGCCAGCATGCGCTATTCCTCGATGCTGAGGTCGGCCCAGCGTTCGTGGTCGTCCGGGTACGGGGTCCAGCCGACGATGTTGGGGGACATCGCCTCGAACACGCGCGGGTAGGCGACCGTCAGCCACGGCGCTTCGGCCATCCAAAGCTCCTGCGCCTGCGTCATCAGGGCGAGCCGCTTGTCGCGGTCCAGCGTCTGACGGGCTTCGTCGATCAGCGCATCAAGCTCGGGGTTGCTGTACTTCATCCGGTTCGACACGCCATCGGAGTGCGCGAGGAGATAGAAGGTGTAGACCGGGTCGAGCACGATCGGCCCGTCCTCGAACACAAAGAACGGCATGTCCGATGTGCCGGGCGAGCCGCGCGAGCGCATGTCGGAGCCGGTGATGCGGATCGGCTTCACCGTCACGCCGACGTCGGCAAGCTGGCTGGCGAGCTGGATCGAGAGCGGCTCCAGCCACCACCACAGGTCCGAATAAAGAAGCTCCACCTCGAAGCCGTCCGGGTAGCCGGCTTCGGCCAGCATCGCCTTCGCCTTCTCCGGGTCGTGGGTGTAGTCGAAGAAGGACGGATCGTACCCGTCGACAATCGGCGGAACGAGAGAATCGCCCGTATCGCCGGTGCCGCGCAGAACGCTCGCCATCAGCTCTTCGCGGTCGATCGCATAGTTGAGTGCCTGACGCACCTTCACATCGTCGAACGGCTTGAAGGTGGGGTTCATGCGGGCAGCCAGCATGGCGCGACCGGGGGAGTCTTCCACCTTCACGCGCGGGTCGTCGCGCAGGTCGACCACCTGCTGGATCGACGGACGGTCGATCCACTGCGCCTGGCCGGAGAGGAGAAGTGTTGCCCGGCTGGCGGCGGACGGCACCTCACGGTACATCACCCGCTCGAAATAGGGCTTTTCGCCGAAGTAGTTGGGGTTGACGGTAAACATCGCCGCCTCGTCGGGCCGCACCTGCTGCAGGTGGTAGGCGCCAAAGCCGGCGGTGTTGCTGGCCAGCCACTCCAGCGCCCACGGGTCGTCCTCGGTGGCGTGGCTCTTCACCTCGGTGGAATCGTAGATGCCGGGCACATAAAGCGTCAGCGCCGACAGGAAGATGGAGCTGGGCGCGCCGAGGTGAAACTCGACCTCGTATTTGGACTTGGCGTTCACACTTTCCACGTTGGCCACGCGGGCGATGAAGTTGCCGGTGCGCTTCTGGTCGAACGACTTGTTCCACGACCATTCCACGTCGTCGGCGGTCAACTCGTTGCCGTAGGGGCTCATCACCCCTTCGCGCAGCTTGATGGTGTAGGTCAGGCCGTCGTCCGACACCGCGTAGCTTTCGGCCAGATGCGGCTCGATCACCGACGCGTCGAGGTACGGGCGCCCGTCGCGCTCGGTCCGGCCGTAGCGCATCAGGTTTTCGTAAACCTGCGTCACCACGCTTTGCGTGCCGGGGCGCAGCGCATCACCGTCGAAGCCTTCGGGGACCGCGGGGGCGGCAATCACCAGCGTCTGCGCCTGTGCCGAGCCCGGAACAATTGTGGTGAGCGCCGTTGCGGAGAGGAGGAGGGCCGATAAAGCGGCGGCCTTGGCGTATTTGATCATGTCGTCGCCTCGTCAGGTTTTGAGGGAGTCGGGGCCGATGGTGCCGGTCAGCACCGGTACGCGGTACTCGGGACGGATCATCTGAAACATGTCGACCACGTCGTAGGCGTGGCGGATGGAGCGGCCGCCGACGGGGTCTTCGATCTCGAACTCCCAGCGGGAGCCGAAGCCGAGACGCTTGTCGACGCTGACGATGGTGCCGCAGAAGGCAACGGTGTCCTTCTGCGCAAAGCCCGGCGCGCGGTCGGCCAGCATCGCCGCAATGTCCTCGGGGCGCAGGAAGGCATCGACGCCCACCTCCTGGTAAAGCCGCCCGTCCACCCAGGAGCGCAGGATGCACTGGTCCCAGGTGTCGGCAATCTCGGCGAACGGCCACACCGTGGGCGCGATCACGTTGGCGCAAGCCTGCTTGGAATAGGGAATGGACGCCTTTTCGAGGAGGCGGTCGGTGTGGTCGGAGCCGACGCCCACATAAAGCTGGTCGGCGAAAATGAGGACGATCTCCACCTCGCCGGAAGTTTCCCCGGTGTGGACCTCCACACGGGTCCCGGTGGAAAGGCCATCGACCGCCATGGGGTAAAGGCGCGGGGCCGGCACATTGGTGGCGATGGCAACGCCGTGGAGCGCCACCTCGTCCTGGTGGAGCTTGGCGACGGCGGGGTCGCGCGTGGCCGACCCCATGTTCATGACGGCCGCAAGGTCCAGCGAAAGCGGCGCGGTGGCCCCATCTCGCGATTGGGCGGTGAGGTCGAGTGTGCGGCTCAAAGGGCTTGGCTCCCGTAACGGTCGAGGTCGAGGGCGAGTAGGGCGGGGTCATCACGCATGCCGCGGCCGCGCTGGCGCATCCAGATGCGTTTCAGAACGCGGCGCTTGGTGCCGTCGTCGGAAAAGGCAAGGCGGCCGTGGAGCGTCGCAAGGTTGTGGGTCAGAAGCAGATCGCCGGGCTCCAGCGTGTAGGTCCAGACGATCTCGTCGCGCTCCAGCAGCGCATCGAACCAGTCGAACGCGTCGCGCTCGGCGTCCGTCAGCGGTGCGCCGGCGAGCTTCTGGCCAGGCTCGATCATCACACGGGCGTAGTGGACGTGCAGTTCGCCGTCCTCGGTGTCGAAAATCGGCTTTGCGATGGTTTCGGGGCCTTCGGGCCAGGTGTGCAGCCGCGGCGGCAGGAAATGCCACGCGCGGTGAAAATGGGGCAGGAGATCCGGCCGCTCGGCAACGATGGTGCGGTACAGCGTCTGGCCGGACACCAGCGTGCTCTCGCCGCCAGCTGCGGCATTTTCGGCGCACAGGAGGCCCAGATAATCCGCCGCGCGGCGTTCCAGGCAGCCATTGTCCGAGTGCATGGCGGAGCGTTTGGCGGTGGCGCCGATCCGGATCGGGTCGGTGGTTTCAGCGCCGGTGTTGGTGACGGTGAAGATCCGCCTGTCCGTGGCAATGCCCTGCCGCATGATGCGGCCGAGATGATTGCCGATGGCAAAGGCGACAATGCTGGCGTCCTCCCCGGACAACCCGTCCACCGCAAGGCCGCGCAGAACGGTCACGCCGGAGCCGGTGTCCAGCTCGGCGCGCAGCTGGGGCGCCATGGCGGCCAGCGCGGGGAGGAGGGTGTCTTCGGTTTCCACCGTGTCGAGCGTCAGCCCCTGCCGGCGCAAACGCTCAAGCATCCGGGCAATTTCCGCGTTCAATGCTGCGGGGACCGGGCGGACGATCTGGTCGGCGCGGGCGTCGAGGTCGGCGCGCGTCCAGTCCCGGCCGGGAACCGGGTTGAATGCCAGCGGAACCGCTGCCGGTGCGATGCGGGCGTCGTTTGCGAGGGCCTCAGACATTGTTCACCGCTGCTCCGTTCGCACGCTTGTTGCAGTTTCTTGTATTAAACTTAGTACAAGGCTATGATGGTGCATAACGGAAAGTCAACATGGCAATCGCACCGATCGCAGACGCCAGCGCGAATGACCCTTCCAGCCGGTTCAGTGCCGCGCTGGCCCCGATTGCCGTGGGCCGGACGGTCTTGCGGAACCGGATTTTCGTGCCGGCGCACACCACCAATTTTGGCCATGCCAACCTGCCGACTGACAGGCATGCAGCCTATCACAGGGCGCGCGCCGAAGGCGGCGTTGCGCTCATCATCTTCGAGGGCATTCGCGTTCACCAAAGTTCGCTCGGCCGCGCGCAAGGGGTGAACGGCTACGAGGATGCGGCAGTGCCGGCGTTCGCAAGGGTGGCCGATGCCGTCCATGAGGGCGGGGCGAAGCTGTTCGGCCAGATCATCCATCTCGGCCGCCACATCGACGGCAACTTCACCCGCACCGCGGCGTGGAGTTCGTCGCCAACGCCGTGGACGACGACTGCGCCCCCGCCGCACCCGATGAGCGAGGCGGAGATTGCAGCGGTGGTGGACGGTCATGTCCGCACGGCGCTCAACATGCTGGAAGCCGGTCTCGACGGCATCGAGCTGCAGATGGCCCACGGCCATTTGCTGCAGCAATTCCTGTCGCCCGCGGTCAACGTGCGGACCGACCGCTATGGCGGCAGTGCTGACAACCGGCTCCGGTTTTCGCTGGAAACCCTTGAAGCCGTGCGCGCGGCGGTGGGCGATGCCACGCTCGGCATCCGCATCAGCGCGGACGAGTTCCTGCCCGGCGGCCTTTGCCTTGAAGACATGACGCGGATCGTCCGCCAGCTTGCCGGCGCGGTGAAGGTGGACTTCGTCAACGTCAGCCATTCAGCCTATCACGGCAGTGCCACCATCTCGATGCAGATGGCCGACATGGCCTTTGCGAACGATGCGTTCCGCCACTTTGCGCCAGCCATCAAGGCTGCCTTGTCGGACCTGCCGGTGCCGCCGCCGGTGATGGCAGTCTGCAAGTTCCGCACGATGGACGAGGCCGAGGCGGCGATTGCTTCGGGCGGGACAGACATGGTTGGCATGGCGCGTGCCCACATTGCCGAGCCTGCCCTTGTGGCAAAGAGCCGGGCGGGCCGGGACGCCGAAATCCGCCCCTGCATCAACTGCAACCAGGGGTGCGCGGGCTTTCTGGCGCTGAACCTTCCCATCACCTGCCTCACCAACCCCGCCACCGGCCGCGAGATGCTGGCCGCCCCACAGCTTGCGCAAGGGGCAGCCCGGCGCGTTGTGGTGGTGGGGGCGGGGCCTGGCGGGTTGGAAGCCGCCGCCACGGCGGCAGAGCGCGGCCACGACGTGGAGCTGTGGGATGAAGCGCCAGCCGTCGGCGGCGCGCTGGCGCGCGTGGCGGCGATGCCGCTGCGGGCCGATTTTGCCCGCCTCCTCGAATATCAGGCAGCAAAGCTCGACCGCACAGGCGTGACGCTTCGCACAGGCCACGCCGCAACGGCGCAGGCTTTGCGCGCGGCCGGCGCCGATGCGGTGATCCTGGCGACCGGGGCCGCGCCCCGCGCGCTGGCGCTCGAAACCGGCGCGGCGATGACCGTGGAAGCGGCCATGGACGCAGGGTCAGCGCTCGGCCGCAATGTGGTGCTGGAGGACAGGCTCGGCACCTGGACTGTGGTTGCCGTTGCCGAATGGCTGGCGGATCGCGGCCACACGGTCACGCTTCTGGCGCCCACCGGCGTGCCGGGGTGGACCATTTCGGTCTATTCCAGCTTCGCCCTTCGCCAGCGGCTGAAGGACAAGGGCGTTGCCATCCGTGCGCTGGCCACACTCACCGGCTTTGCGAACGGCACGGCGACAATCACGGACCTCTCCACCGGAGCCAGCCAGAACCTCGACGGCGTGGACGCGGTGGTCGCGCCGGTCCACGGCGTTCCGCGCAATCAGCTGGCAGCCGAGCTGGCCGGAGCCGACCGGCCCGGGGAGAATGCCTTGCCGGTCCACGTCATCGGCGATGCCGAGGCACCCCGCACGGCGCTTGAAGCCGTCTTCGAAGGCCATCAGGCCGCTTCCATGCTCTGACCGTTTGCAGGCACCACAAGAGGACCACATGGCGACACCCCATCCCCTCGACACGGCCGCCGAACTCGATTTCGTGCTGGCCTTGCGCCGCCGCTGGGCGGACCGGCTCTACTCCGCCCTGCGCGCCGAGTATGACGACGCCACCGCCAGCGCACCGCCAGAAAACCGCGCCGCCGCAGGCGAGGCCGCTCAAACGCTGTCCATCTACCCCTGGTTTGCATGGATGGAGCGGGGCTCGCAGAAAATGCTGTGGCGTGCGGTCGAAAGCGCGGTGGCGGATATCGCACCCATCCAGCCGCCGCACGCGCCCGCCGGAAGCCTGACGCTCGACCCCGACCTTGCAATGCCGTCCTGGTACACCGACTGGGACATTCATGTGCAGCCCGGCGGCGTGTGGCAGAGCGACATGTCGGCCCACACCTACGAGCTGGGGGCAAAGCTCGTCATGCTGGGCGGCAACGACGACTACACCTTCCACCGCGCCTTTGTTGACACGTGTCTCGGGCCGCTGCACGGGCAGAAGGTGACGCGGCTGGTGGATCTCGGCTGCGGGTTCGGCAAGTCCACCTGGCCCATGAAGCGCGCGTTTCCGGATGCCGAGGTGATCGGCATCGACCTTGCTGCGCCGTGCCTCAGGATGGCGCACCAGAAGTCCGAGGCGCTGGGCCTTGCCATCGACTACAGACAGGCCGATTGCCGGAAGACAGAGCTGGCGGCAGGGTCGGCCGATCTGGTCGCTTCCACCATGCTTCTGCACGAAGTGCCGCGCCCGGTTCTGGAGGCGACCATTGCGGAGGCGGCACGGCTCCTCAAGCCCGGCGGTCTCTTGCGGATGCTGGACTTCCAGTTCACCGGCGATCCGTTCCGCGATCACCACATCGCCTGCCACGGGGCGCGCAACAACGAGCCGTTCATGCCCGGCGCCATGAGCGCGGACACGGTGGCAATGTGTGAGGCGGCGGGGCTGAAGAATGCCGGCTGGCGCGCGTTTGACGAGCGGGGCGCCGGCCGCCTCGATGCGCTGGCCTGGCCCGAGCGCACGGAGTGGCATTTCCCCTGGGCTGTGCTGGAAGCGGAGAAAGCGTCATGAGCGGAGAATTGAAGGAGCTGAGCTTCTTTGCGGATCCCGACATCGACAAGCTCGCCGCGCTGGTGTTCGACCTGGCGGCGCAGCTGCATCAGGAGCGGCAGCGGCGCATGGCGCTCGAAACGGTGCTGACCCGGTCCGCAAGCGTTGACCCGGAAGCGTTGAAGGCGCTGGCCGGCGACGCGGCGTTTACCGCCGACGCCCGCGCTGCGCTGGACGCGGCGCAGGCCCGGCTCTTCGACATTCTGGCCGAGCGAGGCGACCGGCGGACGCCGCTGCGTGCCGGGTCGCGCAGCGTACCGCAGGCCTCACGCGGTGGTTGACACTGAATGGTTGCTTTTGGCGGCCGAAACCGCCAAACCCCGCTCCCGGCCGCCACGCTGAGCCGCCAGGGTCCAGGAGGGACATTCAAGGTGAGGCTTTCCACAGACCCTCTGAAGACGCAGAAGGTCTATCTCGTCCTGCGTGACCGCATCGTGGCGGGGGAACTTGAACCGGACGCGCGCCTGCCCGGCGAGCCGAAGCTTGCCGGCGAATTCGACGTCTCGCGTGTGACCATCCGCCGGGCGCTGGCCCGCCTTGCCGAAGAGGGGATGATCGAACGCCGGGCCGGGTCCGGCACCTTCGTCACCCGCCAGCCGGCCAAGGTCCGTGCGCTCATCACCGATGTGGCCAATGTCTTCACCGGGCTGATCACCATGGGCCGCACCACCAATGTGCGGCTGATCTCGTTTGAATACATAAAACCGCCGGAGCCGGTGCGCGTGGCGCTCGGGCTCAAGAGCGGTGAAGTCGTCCAGCGTTCGGTGCGCGTGCGGCTGGTGGACGATCAGCCATTTTCCTACCTCACCGCGCACGTGCCGGGGCGCATCGGTTCGGTCTACTCCGAGAGCGACCTTGCGAAGATGCCGCTTCTGGAGCTGATGGAGCGCTCCGGCCTCAAGACCGAGTTCGCGCGGCAGGACATCAGCGCGGTTCTTGCCGGCCCGGAAGTGTCCGAAGCGCTGGATGTGGACACGGGGGCGCCGCTCGTCTCGTTGACCCGCGTTGTCTACGGGCCAAACAGCGAGGGGATGGAGCACCTTCACGCGCTCTACCACCCCGAGCGGTTCACCATGCAGATGGAGCTGGTGCGGGACGGGGAAATCGGCTCGCGCCAGTGGCGGCCTTCGCCGGCCACGGCGCGTCCCGTGCGCCGCACCACTCCGCGCAAGCGCAGCTGAGGCCCAGCCACGAAAAAGCCCCGCCGCTTGGGAAAGCGGCGGGGCTCATCATCAGGCCCTGAGGGCGTTGATGCCTATCAGACGTGGTCGCTGACGCGGTCACCGACCAGGGTGTCGGCGCGGCCGAAATAGGCGCCAATGCCGGCTGCAAGAAGACCCATGACCGAGAGCAGGGTGAGCATCAGAGCTGCTGCCGCAATGGCTTCGCTGGTCTGCTGCGCGGTTTCCACTGCCTGCTGGCGCGCTTCTTCAACAGCGTTCTTGGCGGTTTCGATCGCCGAGTTGACGCTTTCGCGCACGTTGTTGACGATGCCTTCAGCTTCCGCCGGGGTGATGCCGAGACGGTTTTCCAGAACGGTCATCGCCTGGTTGGCGTCCTGTTCGTTCAGGATTGCGTTCGGGCCTTCGACCATCTTGTCGAAGAATGCCTCGATGTCAGCACCGGCGTCGCTGGGGGTCCGCAGGATGTCGCCGAGCGTCTGGCGTGCTTCTGTGATCGCTGCCTGCTGCTCCTGCTGGCTGAACACGTTCCGGAAGGCGGCTTTCGCTTCGCGGCGGATGTTCGCCTCGGTGATGCCTTTTTCACGCAGCGTGGTCTGAACTTCCTGCGGGAGGGCATCGATCGAGAGGCTGTCCACGATGTTGGACGGGTTCGGCAGGGACAGATCATCCGGCACGACGGCGCGGGTAACACTGCCAACAGCGCCTGCGGTCTTGCCGATGGCGTTGCTTGCTGCACCGAGCATGGCACCGCCGCCTGCGATGGAGACATAGGCGAACACGATCGTCGTCACGGCCCAGACCGACACGCCGTGCAGGACGGACGCGGTGGTGCGGGGAATGCCGGCCAGACGTGCAGCGATGTAACCGCCGGCGCCGAGCGCGATAAGCTGGGTGACCACGACGTAGATGGCCGACGTGATGCCCATCCCGGAGGTGGGATCTGCGTCATAAAGCGGGTCGAAGTTGGCCGCGCCGATGCCGATGCCGAGCGTCGTGAACAGGATCATCAGCGCGGCAGTGGCCACGCAGCCTGCGCCGATGGCGCCCCAGGACACGCGCCGCGCGATCGCGCCGGTGGCAACGGCGCCGAGCGGTGCCGATGTGTAGGTTTCGCTCATTTGAGTTCCTTGTGCATGTTTCTTCCCATCGCGGCAGATGGTGACGCCACCCGCCCGCCACGACACTGAACTGTGGTGCGGTTTGCGAGGCGCTGAGTTCTGAAATAATCCGGTCAGGACACCGCGGGTGTGTCCGTGCCCGGCAGCGAGCATTGTCACTCACTAATCTTTGAACGCAGCGTTTGTTCCCACCGGTTCGGAAACAATCCCTAGCGCGAAGGGGCAGGCGGGGCTGGTGTCAGCTGGAAAGCGGCAGCCAGATCCACAGCGCGACGAGGGTCGCCAGAAGCACCGGCGGGGTCAGCACGACGCCGACCTTGATGTACTGGCCCCATGTGATCCGCTGGCCCTTGCCGGCGAGAACGTGCAGCCACAACAGGGTTGCCAGCGAACCGATGGGCGTGAACTTCGGCCCCAGATCGTTGCCGACCACATTGGCGTAGATCATCAGCTCGCGGGTGAGGGCGGGCACGTCGGCCTGGTCCACCGCAAGCGCGCCGACGAGTGTTGCCGGCATGTTGTTCATCACCGAGGCGAGGGCGGCCACCACAAAGCCGGTGCCCACGGTGGCGGCGAGGGTGCCCTGCCGGCTCAGCCATTCCAGCACGCCGGCGGCAATGTCCGTCAGACCCGCGTTGCCGAGGCCGTAGACCACCAGATACATGCCGATGGAAAAGAGCACGATCTGCCACGGCGCGCCGCGCAGGACCTTCATCTGCGGAACGACGGCGCCGCGCCCGCCGGAGGCCCAGCGGCCGGCAATGGCCATGAGGATCAGCGCAGCGGCGCCGGTGACGAAGGCAATGGGCACACCCAGCGGCCCCGTCACGAAATAGGCGAGGAGCAAGAGGCTGAGGAGCGGGAAGGCGGCCCGGAAGACCGCGCGGTCGCGGATGGCATCGCGGGGCGCTTCCAGCGAGGCCGTCTCGTAGGTTGCCGGGATGGAGCGGCGGAAATAGAGCCAGAGGACCAGAAGCGTTGCCGCCAGCGAGACGAGGTTCACCGGCACCATGATTGCGGCGTAGCGACCGAACGAGATGTCGAAATAGTTGGCGGTGACGATGTTGACGAGGTTGGACACCACGAGCGGCAGGCTGGTGGTGTCGGCCACGAAACCGCACGCCACCACAAAGGCCAGCGCGCCGGCCGGCGGCACCGAAAGGCGCAACATGATGGCAAGGACGATCGGGGTGAGGAGCAGCGCTGCACCATCGTTGGCGAACACCGCCGCAATTGCCGCGCCCAGAAGGACGATCAGCGGAAACAGGATGTGCCCGCGTCCGCCGCCCCAGCGCGCCACATGAAGCGCCGCCCACGCGAAGAAGCCGGCTTCATCCAGAATGAGCGAGATGATGATCAGCGCCACGAAGGTGAACGTGGCATCCCAGACGATGTCCCAGACGACGCCGACGTCCGCAAAGCCCACCACGCCGGTCGCCAGCGCCACACCGGCGCCTGCAAGAGCCGACCAACCGATGCCCAGTCCCCTGGGCTGCCAGATGACCAGAACGAGAGTGGCAATGAAGATCGCGAACGCGAGCATGTGGAAGCAACCTCGGTCGCGTTGGGGGGATTGTGACAGCGCCCCCTCATTCCATGCGATTGTGAAGGCTGGATGACACACGGCCGCTGTTGGCGCGCGGCGCGGGCTGTGTCACACGCCTGTCACGCGCACGGCGCTAGGGCCGCGGGGAGGGTCGTGTGGATGTGTTGGAGAGCCGCGGGTGGCACGCCCTAGGGGAGTCGAACCCCTCTTTCCAGAATGAAAATCTGGCGTCCTAACCGATAGACGAAGGGCGCATCACTCGCGGCAGGGCGGTTTATAGGCAGGCATGGTGATTGAGACAACCCGGGTCACGCACCCGAATGACGGAAAACGCGAAAATTTCTGCGATGCAGGACCGGAAGGGCGGCCGGCCGGCATCAGTTTGCGCGGCCTGACCAAGCGTTTCGGCAAGACGGCCGCTGTGGATAACGTGACGCTCGATATCGCGGACGGAGAATTTTTTGTGGTGCTCGGCCCGTCCGGCTGCGGCAAGAGCACGCTGTTGCGGCTGATTGCGGGGCTTGAGACGGCAGACAGCGGCACCATCAGCCTTGCCGGCGCACCGGTGGCCGGAGACGGCCACAGCGTGCCGCCGGAGGGACGCAGCGTTGCGGTGGTGTTTCAGTCCTACGCGCTGTGGCCGCACATGAGTGTGCGCAAGAATGTCGCCTTTCCTGTGGAAAGTGGGAATTTCTCCCGCAAGGACGCGGCTGCCATTGTGGATGGTGCGCTGAAGGCGGTGGCGCTGGAGCCGTTTGCCGAACGCAAGCCCGCGGGCCTGTCGGGCGGTCAGCAGCAGCGCGTGGCGCTGGCCCGGTGCCTTGCCTCCCGTGCGTCCACGGTGCTGATGGATGAGCCGCTCGCCAACCTCGATGTGCATCTTCGCGCCACCATGGAAGACGAGCTGGCGCGGGTTCACGCCGCATCCGGCGCAACGACGCTCTACATCACCCACGACCAGCGCGAGGCCATGGCGCTCGCCACGCGCGTTGCCGTGATGCAGAGCGGGCGCATCCTGCAGGTGGCCGCCCCGCAGGCGCTTTACGAGCGACCTGCGAGCGAGCCGGTCGCCCGCTTCATCGGCCGCTCCACCATTGTGGACGCAACGCTGCGGGACGTGAACGGCACGATGGCAACGGCGGACGCTGGCGGTGCCACCTGGCCGGTGGCGTGCGAGGCGGGCACATCGGCGGGGCCGGCGCGGGTGGTGATCCGGCCGCACCATGTCGTGTTTTCGCAAGACGGGCCGCTTTCGGGCACGGTGCAGCGCACGGCCTACCGCGGCGGCATGTTCGAAATGTATGTGGACACCGGCACGTTTTCGATTGCAGCGGAAACCCGTCAGCCGCCGGGGGATGGGCCGGTGCGCCTCGGGTTCGCCGGGGGCTGGGCCCTGCCGCCGGGTTGATGCCGGGCGCCTTCCGAAAATGCTACAGTGCAGACAAGCCGGCCCGAACGAGGAGACACACCCATGCGCGTGACGATGCCACTGGATCACGTCCTGATCCTGCATGACGATCTGGGCACCGCCGTCACGGGCCTGCACCGCCTCGGCTTCCGCCCCACGCCGCCCGGTTACCACGGCGATGCGCTTGGCACCGAAAACGTGACCATCATGCTGCCGGACAGGGAAACCTACTTCGAAATCATGGTGGTGCGGCAGCCTGCCGATGCCAACGCGGACAAGCGGGCCTTTTTTGCAGCGCGCGGGCGCCATCCATTCGGCGCCGCGTTCAAGGGCGAGGCGGCGGCAGCCCATGGCCGCTTTGCCGAACTGGGCATCGAACAGGGCGATCCGGTCGACTTTTCACGTCCGGTGGAGCTGCCGGGCGGGCAGCGGGAGGCCTCGTTTTCCATCGCGCCGATGCGCGCCGGTGCGTTGCCGGCGCTCTACACCTTCGTCTGCGAGCACCATACGCCGGACGTTGTCTGGCGGCCTGACTATCTGAAGCATTCCAACGGCGCCGGCGCACTCACCGACCTGTGGGGCCTTGCGCCGGATCCCATGGCACTGGCCGGCGCCTGGCGCGCGCTTTACGCAGACAGCGTAACCGAGGATGCGGACCGCCTCTCCGTCGCCACGGGAACCGCCCGGATCACGATGCTGTCACCGGCAAGATGGGCTGCCATGTTCCCGTCTGTCGCGGCGGATCCTGCGGTGCCCGGTTTCCATGCGGTGGGCTTCAGGGTCGCCGCGCTGGACAGTCTGCGCACGACACTGGCGGCACAGAACGTCGCGTTCGTTGACGGTGGCGATACGCTTGTGGTGGCCGACGAATACGGAATTGGCGCGGCCGTTGTGTTCGATGACGGGGCAGGACCCCGCGGTGCAGCCGGGCTTGGCTGAAACGGACTGTGAAGCTAGAAGCAAGGTGCCGGCTCAGAAGGCTGGCGATGCTCACGGAGTAACAGTGCCGATGCCGATCGAGGTCACGAACCAGACACAGCGCGGCGTGGCCGTGGTCAAGGTGGACGGCCGGGTCGACAGCGTGACGTCGCCCGAGTTCGAGGCCGCGGCGATCGCGCTCGTCGGCGAGACCGGCACGCCGATGGTCCTCGACCTTGGCGGCGTCCACTACATCAGCAGCGCGGGCCTCCGGGTTCTTCTGAAGCTCAACAAGCGGATGCGCGCCCAGTCCCGCGAATTCGCGCTCGCCGCCATGCGCCCCGATGTTGACGACATTCTGGTTCTGACCGGATTCGACAAGCTGTTCGAGCGGTACGGCACGGTGGCGGACGCCGTTGCCTCGCTCAGCCTGGACACCGCATGAGACATCAAGCGAGCGGGCCGCGCGGGATTTGCGGGCGTCGGAACGCGCGGTGGCCCGTTTCACGCAGCCAGCGTCGGGGATGTTGAGGACGCCAATGGCATTTCATTTCGGCTCGTTCACGCTCAACGTCGGCCAACGCAGATTGCTGGATGGGGATACGTTCATTCCCGTTGAACCCAAGGTGTTCGACGTTCTCCACTTTCTCCTGCAGAACCGTGAACGTGTTGTGGCGCGCGAGGAGCTGCTGGCGCACTGCTGGCCCAATGCGGTGGTGAGTGACGGCACGCTCAGCCGTTGTCTCAGCCGCATCCGCCTTGCTCTCGGCCAGCCGCGGGATGCGGACGTGCCGATCCAGACGCTGCACGGCGTCGGTTACCGCTTCGTCGGCAACGTGACGACCGATGACGCGCCGCAGCGACAGGGCACGCCCGATGTCGACGAGCCGGCGGCTGCCGCGCCGCTGGCCGAGCAGGTCAGCGGGCCGGAGCGCCGTTTCGTGGCCATCGTCGACATCAGCTTTGCGCCGCTGGGCGGCAGCATGGTCGACCGGTCGGGCGATCTTTTCGACTTTCTTCAGCAATGCCGCGCCATCGCCATGCACCATGCCTGCGTGATGGTGGGGTCGCTGGGGTCCAACTTCATCATTCAGGCTGGCTACCCGGCGGCGCTGGAGCAACCGGCCCTCGTGGCAACAGCCGCCGCAAACGCCTGCCTTGCGCGGGCCGACGAGCTGGAAATCGTCATGCGCGCCGGCGTCACATCCGGCCGTGCAATTCTCGGTCCGGTGTCCGACAGCGATGATGTGACCGCGCTTCTGGGTGTTTCGCCCCTGCGGGTGACCGGCCCGCTTGGCACCCAATCCGAAATCTTCCTGGACCAGCGCACCGCCGATCTGGTGCGCGATGGAGCCACCTTTTCCAAGGTGACGCGGCAGCTTGCCACCGGCGAAGACGCGGACTTGCTGCGCCTCGACAACGCTACCCCGGTGCTGGATGCCGTTGGCGCGGAGGACGCGGTGTTCGTCGGCCGCGACCACGAGCTCCTTCAGCTCGAGGCGGCGTGGCGCAAGACCAAGGCCGGGCACGGCCAGATCGCGACCATCCTCGGCCAGGCGGGGATCGGCAAGAGCGAGCTGGTGAAGCGGTTCATCCACCGTGCGGGGCTTGCGGAAACGGAGGTTCTGGTCGGCCGCTGTTCTCAGCACCACAGCAACACGCTGTTTTATCCTCTGCTCATTCTGGTGCGTGCGCTTCTGGGCATAGACCTGCGCACCCCGCGGCTGGAGGCGCTCACCAAGATCGAGCATTATCTGGAGGTGACCGGCAGGCCGGCGGAAGACCATTTGCCGATGCTCGCCTCGCTCCTGACCGTGACTGCCGCCGACAGCGAGCTTTCCGCCCTGCGGCTCAGTCCGCAACGGCGCTACGAGCGAACCATGGAGACCATTCTCCTGATGATCACGGCAGCGGTGGAAGCGCGCCCGCATGTCCTGTGGATCGACGACATGCAGTGGGGCGACCGGGCCACCAAGGAAACGCTGCGGGCGCTGATCGAACGCTTTTCGTCGCTTCCGCTGATGATCGTCCTGACCAGCCGCACGCCGGTGGAAGACGTTGCCGACCACGGCCGCACTGCCTTGGAGTTCAAGCTGTCCCGCCTGACGCGGAGCCAGAGCCTGAAGCTCCTCGGCAGCCTGGAAGAGGAGGCGGGGCTGCCGGCCCGCCTGATCGATACGATCATCGGCCGCAGCGACGGTGTGCCTTTGTACCTGCGCGAAATCACCCGTCTTGCCGGCTCTCGCGGATCGGCGGCAGCGGGGGGCGCGGTGCTGGCGCCGGACCTGGTGCCGGACAGCCTTCAGGGGCTCCTCCTCAGCCGCCTTCTGGAATGCGGCACCGCGCGCCCGCTGGCCCAGTGGGCTGCGGTGGTGGGGGAGGAATGCCCGCGCCCGCTCCTTCAGATGCTGAGCGAACTGGGGGACGCGGAATTTGACGAGGCGATGGAAAAGCTCACCGCCCACGACATTTTTGAAGAGGACCAGTTTTCCGCGCACCCCGCCTACAGCTTCCGCCATGTGCTGATGCGCGATGCGGCGTATGGCTCGATCGTGCCGCAGGAAACGCGGCAGCGGCACCGCAAGGTGGCCGAAACGCTGGAACGCAATTTCCCTGAAATTGCCGAAACCAAGCCGGAGCTTGTCGCCGTCCAGTACGAAGCATCCACCCGGCCCGAACGGGCGGCACGCTACTGGCAGCTTGCCGGCCAGCCGGGCGGCGATACCTGACCGGATCGAAGGTTAATTGGTGCGGGTCCGGCTGAACTTGATGCGGACAGCGCGCTTCCAGGAAGGCCCGCAAACTAAGCTAGCTCTTGCTATTTGCCTTTAACATTTTGCTAATGTTGCTGCTCTGGCTCACAACACATTGGAGCCTGCGGGCGTCGCAGGGAACCTTAGATGACACTTCTGAAATCCGTGCTGTCCGGCGGCGGTCCGAAAACCAGCCACTCGCATGTGGTGAACGGTCTCGGCCTTGCCATTGTCGGTGGCACGTATGCTGTGGGCGACGTTCTGCCGGGTGACCAGGATCTGGGAGAGAAGTTCGGTGTTTCGCGCAGTGTGTTGCGCGAGGCGATGAAAACCCTTGCCGCCAAGGGCATGGTCGTTCCGCGCACCCGCATCGGGACCCGCGTCACCGACAAGCGCCTGTGGAACTACCTCGATGCCGATCTTCTGAAGTGGCATTTCGAGTTGGGGGTGGACGAGAATTTCATCCGCCACCTTTACGAAATGCGGCTTGCGCTGGAGCCGTCGGCGGCGCGTCTCGCCGCGCAAAACCGCGAAGACGGCGACGCTGCGGCAATTCTGGCGCTGGCCGACCGGATGCTGGAGCCGCACACCACGGAGAGCTTTGCGCTGGTCGACCTTGAATTTCACCGAGCGGTGTTCGAGGCCACAAAGAACCCGCTGCTGCATTGCACGGGCAATGTGATCGAGGCGGTGCTCATGAACGTCCTGCAGAACTCGTCGCCGGCGTCCGACCCGGCGGAGACTGTGCGGGTGGCCGGCCGCCACCGGGCGCTGGGCGAGGCCATCGAGGCCCGCGACGACGACGCCGCCGAAGCGGCGATGCGCGTCGTCATCATGCACGGCTGGAGAGGTGGCCCGGAGGCCACCTGACCGCACCGCGCACCGGGTTCTAGCTGTCGCCGTCGAGGGCGCGCTGGAGATTGATCGCCGCCGTGATCAGCCCAAGGTGCGTGAACGCCTGCGGGAAATTGCCGAGACCCTGGCCGCTCGGCCCCGTCTCCTCGGCATAAAGGCCGACATGGTTGGCAAAGCCCAGCATCCGCTCGAAGATCAGCCGCGCCTGATCGCGCCGCTCCTCGTTGTGCCACCCGGCCCGCGCCAGCGCGTTCACCAGCCAGAACGTGCACAGGTTGAAGGTGCCTTCGGTGCCCTGAAGCCCGTCCGACGTATGCTCGTGGTTGTAGCGGTAGACCAGCGAGTTGGCGACGAGGCCGCCTTCGCTGGGTGACTTCATCACGGCGTCCAGAAACCGGTCGGTCCGTTCCTCGCTGGGCGACAGGAAGCCGGTGATGATCATCATCAGGTTGGACGCGTCGATGGCATCGCTGCCGTAGCTCTGGAGGAACAGGCCGCGCTTCTCGTCCCAGCCCTTCTCCATCACCTCGTTGTAGATGGCGTCGCGCGTTTCGGTCCATTTGAGGAAGTCGCAGGGGAGGGAGCGGTCGGCGGCGATCTTCAGCCCGCGGTCGATGGCGACCCAGCACATCACCTTGGAATAGACGAAGTGCTTGCGCCCGCCTCGGGTTTCCCAGATGCCCTCGTCGGGCTCCTGCCAGTGGTCGATCACGAAGTCGACCAGCTTCACCACGGTCTTCCATCCGTCGAAGCCGATGGGCTTGATTTCGCGGTTCAGCAGGAAGAGCGCATCCATCAGCTCGCCGTAGATGTCGAGCTGGAGCTGGTTGTAGGCGCCGTTGCCGGTGCGCACGGGGCGCGAGCCCATGTAGCCGTCGAGGTGGTCGAGCGTCTCTTCCTCAAGGTTCGAGCGGCCGTCGATGCCGTACATGATCTGCAGCGACCCGTCGTCGTTGGGGTGCTGCGCCACGTTCTGCAGGAACTCGGCGAAGGCGACGCACTCGTCCATGAAGCCGAGGCGGGCAAGCGAGAACACCGTGAACGCAGAATCGCGGAGCCAGGTGTAGCGGTAGTCCCAGTTGCGCTCGCCGCCGATCTCTTCCGGCAGGCTGGTGGTGGGCGCGGCGACAATGGCGCCGGTGGGTGCGTAGGTCATCAGCTTCAGCGCCAGCGCCGAACGGTCGACGATCTCGCGCCAGCGGCCGCGATAGGTGCTCTGGGACAACCAGTTGCGCCAATATTCGACCGTGGCCCTGAACGAGGCCTCGCAGTCGACGTCGCTCATCCGGTGCGGAATGTCGGCCTCATCGACGAACTCGCGCAGGATGAAGGTGGCGCTTTCGCCCGCATTCAGCGTGAAATTGGCGGTGACGGCGCCGCCTTCCACGGCCAGCGGCACGGAGGATACCAGCGCAAGGCCGATGCCTTCGGACCGGAAGACCGCGCCTGCGTCCTGAATCTCCACCGTATGGGTGTCGCGCGAGAAGTTGAACGCCGGGTGGCAGGACATGTGCAGGTCGATGGAGCCGCGCACTGCGGTGACCTTCCGGATTACCTGCCGGTGCGAGCTCTTGTAGTGGGAGCCGTCACCCACCGGCATGAAGTCCACCAGCTCGGCAGCAGCCAGAGGGAGCAGGAAGCGCGTGACCAGCACGTTGGTATCCGGCCAGTAATTCTGCCGGTGGTTGGTGTTGGCCTCTTCAACCGGGCTGATCTGGAAGAAGCCGCCCTTCTGATCGTCGAGCATCCGGGCGAAGACGGAGGGCGAATCGAAACGCGGCAGGCACAGCCAGTCGATCGAGCCATTGAGGTTGACCAGCGCGGCGGAATGCATGTCGCCGATGATGGCGTAGTTATCAATAGGTTGGTACGCCATTGAGGCTCGTCCCCTTCGTCTCGTTCAATTGACGTGACACGGTAGTGGAACGCGCCCCGCGATGCGAGACGACCTGACAGACGAACGGAGATCCAGATGTCCAGCAACGGACCTTTCAACACGACGCTTCCGAACTATCGCAGCCAGCCGCAGCTTCTGGAGGGGCAGGCCGCGCTGGTGACGGGCGCCAATTCCGGCATCGGCCGCGCCGTCGCCATCGGTCTTGCGCGCGCCGGTGCCAGGGTCGCCGTCAACTGGGTCGTCGGCGAGGAGGCGGCCAACGACGTGGTCGCGGCCATCGAGAAGGAAGGCGGCAAGGCCGTTGCCGTCTACGCCGACGTGTCGAAGGAGGACGACGTTGCCGCGATGTTCAAGACGGCAATCGAGGCACTCGGCACCATCGACATTCTGGTTCCCAACGCGGGCCTCCAGCGCGACGCCAAGGTGACCGACATGACGCTGGCCGAGTGGCAGAAGGTGATGGACGTGAACCTCACCGGCCAGTTCCTGTGCATCCGCGAGGCGGTGAAGGAGTTTGACCGCCGCGGCGTGAAGCAGGAAGTGTCGGTGGCGGCGGGCAAGATCATCTGCATGAGTTCGGTGCACGAGGTGATCCCGTGGGCGGGGCACATCAACTACGCGGCCTCCAAGGGCGGCATCCAGATGATGATGAAGAGCCTAGCGCAGGAGCTGGCGCCGCGCCGCATCCGCGTCAACGCCATCGGCCCCGGCGCCATCCGCACCCCCATCAACACCGACGCCTGGAACACCCCCGAAGCCTACGACAAGCTGATGGAGCTCGTCCCCTACAACCGCATCGGCGAGCCGGAAGACATCGCCCAGGCGGCAATCTTCCTCGCGTCCGACATGGCGGACTATATTACGGGGGTGACGCTGTTCGTGGACGGCGGGATGACGTGTTATCCGGGGTTTGCGGAAGGGGGGTGAGGGGGCCGCTTGCCGGCTCCCCCGGACTGGTTGCCACGCAATCGCGATGCTGTTGACGAAACGACAAATCTAGTTATATCGTGATCTATGGACAGAACACGACAGACGGCGCAGGCCCTGGCCGCCCTCGGGCATGAAGTGCGGCTGGAGATTTATCGGCTGCTCGTTCGCGCGGGCCATGATGGGCTCAATGTGGGCGACATCGGGGCGCAGCTGGGGCGGCCGCCGTCGACCCTTGCGCACCACCTGTCGGCGCTGGTCGCCTCCGGGCTGGTGGCGCAGGAGCGCCGCGGCCGCGAGGTGATCAACCGCGCAGACTACGATGTGATGAGCCGGACCGTCGCCTTCCTGACCGACCAGTGCTGCACCGGCGTCACCCTCGTCAAAGACGATGCCGCCTGATGAAGAGCCGCGTTTGCACGTCCAACATAACGACTTTACTAGAGGTATCGTGATGATGACTGTTACCGATCTGAACACCCGTGCGATTAGTGCCGGTTTCGTGCGCCGGGTGGGGCCGGGCGTGCGCATATGGCTGGTCTCCGCGGCTCTGCTTGCCGCAATAGCGCTGTTCAGCCCTGCGCAGGGGGCGGCAAGCGCGGTCTTCACGGCGCAGAGCCTCGTGAACACCGCGCCCTACCTGCTGCTCTCCATCCTCATTGCGGCATGGGCACGGGCAACGGGCGCCGATGGTCTCATCGCCCGCGCATTTACCGGTGCGCCGGCTGTGATGATCCTGCTGGCAGCCCTTGCAGGCGGCCTTTCGCCATTTTGCTCGTGCGGGGTCATCCCGCTGATTGCCGCGCTGCTGGCGATGGGAGTGCCGCTTTCGGCCGTCATGGCGTTCTGGCTGGCCTCGCCGGTGATGGACCCGTCGATGTTCATGATGACGGCGGGCCTGCTCGGAAGTGAATTTGCCGTGGCAAAGACGATCGCCGCGGTCGGCCTCGGGCTGTTCGGCGGCTTTGCGACACTCGCGATCGTCCGGATGGGGGGGCTGGCCGAGCCGCTGCGCGAGGGCGTCGGCAACGGCGCGTGCGGCGGATCCATCGTGCGGACCCGCAAGGATGTGGTGTGGTCCTTCTGGCACGATGACGCGCGGCTTCGGCAGTTCTGGCGGGAGGCGGGCAGAACCACACTGTTCCTGGGCAAATGGCTGACGCTCGCATTCCTTCTGGAAAGCCTGATGATCGCGTACCTGCCGGCCGACCTTGTGTCGTCCGTCGTCGGCGGCGCGGGGATCGTGCCGATTGCTGCGGCAACCGTGGTCGGTGTGCCAGCCTACCTCAACGGGTACGCGGCGCTGCCGCTGGTGTCGGGCCTGATCGAGCAGGGGATGGCCCCTGGCGCTGCGCTGGCGTTTCTGGTTGCCGGCGGCGTTACTTCCATTCCGGCGGCCATCGCGGTCTTCGCGCTCGTGAAGCGCACCGTGTTTGCGCTCTACGTTGCGCTGGCGCTGACGGGTTCGTTTGCGGCCGGGCTCATCTTTCAGGCGGTGGCGTCCTGAAACGGGATCGCCTCGTTGTCAGCATCGGCCACCGGGTCAGGGACAAACAAAAACGGCGGGGCCAAGGCCCCGCCGTTTTGCATTCTTTGGCCCATAAAGCCGAAGCCTAGTTGTAGGCCGCCTGCGGAGAGCGGCCGCGGCCTTCGCCGCGCGACGCGCCCTGGGGGCGGCCGCCGGGGCCGCCGGGGCGGCGGTTGCCACCACCTGGACGGCGGCGGCTGTTGCGGGACGGGCCGCTGCGGTCCGGCTCGTCGGCGAGGAAGCCCGCCGTGGTGCCGCCGGCGCGGGTCAGCGGGATGTTGGTCAGCCGCTCGATCGCACGCAGGAGCTTGCGCTCTGCCGGATCGCACAGCGAGACCGCAATGCCGGTGGTGCCGGCACGGGCAGTCCGGCCGATGCGGTGGACGTAGACTTCCGCCACTTCCGGCAGCTCGTAGTTGAACACGTGAGAGATGTTGTTCACGTGGATGCCGCGGGCTGCAATATCGGTCGCGACCAGAATGGGCGTCTCGCCCTTCTTGAAGTCGTCAAGCGCACGCTCACGCTGGTTCTGGCTCTTGTTGCCGTGGATGGCGACAGCGCGCAGGCCGACATTGTTGAGGTGCTTGGTCAGCTTGTCCGAGCCGTGCTTGGTGCGGCAGAACACGATGGCGCGCGTCACGTCCGCTTCGGTCAGAAGCTTGGCGAGCACGTCCTTCTTGGTCGACGCGTCCGCTGCAATCACCGACTGCTCGATCTGCTCGATCGGGCGGGAGACCGGCGCAACGGCAACCTCTGCCGGGTCCTTCTGGAACTGCGCGGCGAGACCACGGATCTCGTTCGGCATGGTGGCCGAGAGGAGTGCGGTCTGGCGCGAACGCGGCACCTTGGCGAGGATCTTCTTGATCGGCGGCAGGAAGCCGAGGTCGAGCATCTGGTCGGCCTCGTCGAGCACCACGAACTTGGTGAGCGACAGGTCGATGGCGCCGGTCTGCAGGTGGTCGAGCAGACGCCCAGGCGTTGCGACGACGATATCAACGCCGCGTGCCAGATTGCGGATCTGCGGGCCGGGCTTCACACCGCCGACGACGACGGTGAGCGAAGCGCGCATGAACTTGGAGTAGCGGCGGATTTCCTCGGCGATCTGCGTGGCGAGCTCGCGGGTCGGCGTTAGTATCAGACCGCGGCAGGACTTGGAGGCCGGGCGGCCGCCGTCTGCGTGGATCTGGTTGAGGAGCGGGAGAACGAACGCGGCGGTCTTGCCGGTGCCGGTCTGCGCGGTGCCCAGAACGTCGCGGCCTTCGAGCAGCGGCGGGATCACCTTCGCCTGAATGGGCGTGGGGCTCTCGTAGCCTTCGGCAGTGACGGCACGCAGAAGCGGCTCGGCAAGGCCGAGGTCGGTAAACTTGGTCAAATTAAATCTTTCGTCAGCCGTGGCACACACTGAAGTGCAGCGCAGCGGCATGTCTTCGGCGATGGAAGCTTGCGTAGATCAGCTGCCTTGGATTGACGCACCCCTACGGGCACCCTTCCCGGCAACGATCCGACGACACAAACCGACGACCACGACGAGAAGCTTGCATTTGCCAGACGATAATCGACCGTCCACGCGCAAACACTGTTCGGTAGATAGACGATGCCCCCTGTTGCCGCAAGGTTTTGCGTGGGATCCAGACCCCCCGCGGATGCATTGCACGAATGCCGTGGCGGTCAGGCCGACAGGCGTGCCGGGTCGAAGGGGGCAAGGTCGACGGCGCCGCTGTGGCCGTCGACGAGGAGGCACGCCATCGCCTCGCCGGTGGCCGGACCATTCAGAATGCCCCAGACGCCGTGGCCGGTTGCCACAAACACATCGGCGACACCCGGCACCTTGCCGATCAGCGGCAACCCGTCGGCGGCCATGGGACGGAAGCAGGCCTGCCGCGCGATGATCCATTCCGGCGTCAGGTGCGGGGAGAGGGCGGCGCACAACCGTTCCAGCTGTGCGCTGGCGGCAGGGTCGGGTTCCACGGCGGCGGCGTGGGCCGGCAGCGGCGGTTCGCTCGAAATTGCGCAGACGTAGGTGGTGCCATCGGCGCGCGGAAAGATCTCAGGCGAGAGGATGGCGCCGGTCTGGTCGCGGCATTGCAGAAAGAGCGCCTCGGGCGGAATGTCGCCGCCGGTCTGGAACACCAGACTGTGCCCTTTCACCCCGAAGACGGGCGCAACGGGCGCCCCTTCCACAAGATTTGTCCAGGGACCCATGGCAAGGACGGCCTTGTCGCAGGCCATGGGCTGGCCGTCGACCTCAACGGATTCAAGAGCACCTGCGCTGTGGGAGACCCGCGTGACCTCGCCGGCCAGGAGGGTGGCGCCCGCGTGGACGGCAGCGCGCATCAGCGCGTCGGTCAGGGCGCCGGGGTGAACCTGCGCAGTGTCCACCGGAAGCCCGATGGTCTGTGTGATCTGCACTTCGGGCGACATCCAGCGGGCGGGTTTGTCGATCGCGGGCGCCGGGCGGGCCGCGATGCGCATGAAATCAGCGGTGCCGGCATAGGTGGTCAACCCGCGATAGCCCCAGGGGCTAAAACCCTCCGCGGCCAGTTCTGCGTGCAGTGCGAAGCTGCGCCGGGCAAGCTGTTCCACCGGCGTACCGTCACACCAGTCCCGCGCAAGAAAGCCGCCGGATTTGCCTGACGCGGCTGCGGCCACGCCGGTGCGTTCCACAACGGTGGTGCGCACCCCGCGGCGGGCCAGAAACAACGCCGTTGCCGCGCCAATGATGCCGCCGCCGCAGATGATGACATGCATGATCGCCAGATCCTGCTGCAGGAGATGGGTGCAATCATCTGCCCTGGATTTGCCGGCAAAGTCCATAAGCTGGTGGAATCTGCCGCAATCTCCGCGAAAGCGCCCGTGTGTATTCGATTCGGCTGTCGCGACTTCGTTTGTGCGAGTGGAGAGATTCTGGATGAAACATGAACACGAGATGGTCGCCGCTGCGTCATCCTCGCATGGCGCAGGGCGTGCTCGCTTTCAATTGTTTCGGAATATCAGCATCTCGAAAAAGTTTGTCTTTGCTTTCGCCACTCTTCTCGTCCTGACAAGTTGTGTCAGCGCGTTTGTCATCATGCAGCTGCAACTGGCACAGACCAGTTCCGCAAAAATGGACAGGATGGCGAAGTTGGCGCTCGCGCTGGAGCAGAGCTACAACGCGCTCAGCCGTCAGGACAGTTATCTGGTCGAGCACTTCATCGCGCCCGGCCAGGATACGAGCGAGCAATATGACAAGCTTGTTGTCGTGTTTACAGAGCGGATTGCCACTGCGCTTGCTCTCACTGAAAATTACCCCGCCCTGAACCGGCGCATCCGCGAAATTGAGCAGCGCGGTGTCAGCTGGCGCGAGACATTCGCGGACGGCCACTTCGAGCCGGAAGATGTTCGGTTGGACCGGGACGAGATTGTCGTCGCAGCGGAGGCCGCCGGCTCTGCGGTGCGCTCGATTCTGACACTTGTGGACGAAGTGATTGCCATCTCGCTGGCCGAACTCGCCGAGCTGGACGCTCAGACCGAGGCCGCGAACCGCAGCTCGGAGCTTGCCACATTGCTGGGTGCCGTGGGCACCTTCGTGATGGCGATCGGGGTTGGCGTGGCGCTGATCTTCAGCATCGCAAGGCCTGTCCAGCGGATGACCGCCGCGATGAACGCGCTTGCCGCCGGTGACCGCACCATCACCGTTCCCGAGCGCGACCGCCGGGACGAGATCGGTGCGATGGCAGGCGCCCTGCAAATCTTCAAGGATGGTGCGGACAAGGTGATCGCACTGCAAGAGGAGCAGCGGGAAGCCGAAGCGCGTGCGGCGGAAGAGGCCCGGGAGGGCCGCCTTGAGCTGGCGACGAATTTCGAGCGCTCCGTCGGCTCCATCGTTGAACAGGTTTCGGGGTCGGCAGAAACCATCCAGGACACTGCGCGCTCCCTTGCGAGCACCGCTGAAGACGCAGAGGAGGAGGCGACAAGCGCCGCCGGGTCCACGCAGGAGGCATCGAGCAACGTCGAAATGATCGCCAGTGCCTCCGAGGAGCTGTCGTCATCCATCTCCGAGATCAGCGAGCAGGTGAACCAGTCGGTCCGCACCATCAACAGCGCGGTGGACGAAGCGCGCAGCATGGATCAGGAAATGGCGGCTCTCGCGTCGGCGGCGCAGGAAATCGGCGCGGTGGTCAGCCTCATTTCGGACATTGCGAGCCAGACCAACCTGCTGGCTCTGAACGCCACCATCGAAGCTGCGCGCGCGGGCGATTCGGGCAAGGGTTTTGCCGTCGTCGCCTCCGAGGTGAAGAACCTCGCCATGCAGACGAGCCGAGCCACTGAAGAGATCACCGGCCGTATCACTGGCATTCAGGACGCCGCGCGCACCTCTGTCACGGCAATCCAATCCATCGGCAACACGGTCGGCAAGATCAACGAGATCGCCTCCAGCATTGCCGCAGCGGTGGAAGAACAGACGGCGGCTACGGCCGAAATTGCCCGCAATGCGCAGCAGGCGTCCGGCGCGACAATGTCGATGAACACGTCAGTCGCCGACGTTCAGGAGGGCGCCCGGAAGACCGGGGAGGCGGCCAACCGAATGCTGGAGGCCGCAGCCGGCCTGACGAGACAAGAAACCGAACTGCGCAAGGAAGTTGCGATATTCCTTCAGGCTGTGAAAGAATAGATCGCGGAGCAAGACCTTCGAGGCTCGTTCTCGCAGGTAGACGGTGCATGCTTCAAACTTCATGCACATAATGCAGGCGAGCTATAATCAGCGTCGTCAGATTTGCAGAAAATCGTCGCAGCCTTGCAAATGACCACCTTTGCCCCTTAACCGTCCTTTGGACAGCAAAGCTTCAATCTGTGTGGGCGTGGGTAATTTATATGGCGTATTCGATGGGGGTTCCTCAGTCGATGGTTGTCGGAGCGGCAGTGGCGCGCCGCACCATCGGGACGCTTCTTCTGGCTCTGGCTTGTATTGCGGCGGTCGCCCACGCATCCGCCCAGGCACAAGACACTGAGCAGAGCCCCGCCTCCGAACCTGCCACTGTATCAGACCGGACCGTAGCCCCGGCGGTGCAACCGACCGTTCAGGCCAATGGCGTTGTCGACCCGCTCGACACCATCTCGCCGCTTTCGCCTGCGCCCGTCTCATCGCCGCGGCAAACCTTTGTCAGCTTCCGATCGCTGGCACAGGGGGCGGCCGACTCCCTGATGGCCGCATTTGACGTGTCGGCTGATAACGACGCCATCTTCGACACCCCCGAAGTCCTGGAGCTCAAGGATCAGGCGCTGGATCGTCTGGCGCGCGCCACCACCACGTTGGACCTGTCGCAGGTGCCTCCGGCAACCCGGCGCACAGTCGGCGTCAATTCGGTCCTTCTTCTGGAAGAGGTGATGGACCGGATTGTGCTGCCCGATCTTGCGTCGATCCCCGGGAGTGCAGAGGTTGCGGAGGGCGCAGCCGCCACCGGCTGGACCGTGCCCGGCACACAGATCCGCATGGTGCGCAGCGAAAGCCCGTCGGGTGAGCCGGAGTTCCGCTTCTCGCCCAGTACGCTTCAGGCGCTGCCGGAATATTATGCACTGGTGCAGGATTCGCCCCGGCTTTCGGCTGACGCGATCGACTTTTATCAGCACTTCGTCACGGGTCCGGGCTTGTCGACGCCTATCGAGCTTTACCGCTACGTGCTGCAGCTGCCGCCTGCCATGCTCAAAAACTACTATGAGCAGGCGCTGTGGCAGTGGATTGCCCTTGTGGTCATTACGGCGGTGACTGCGGCGCTTGTTGCCGGGCTCCTGCGCTGGGAGGTGCGGCGGGCGCAGTCGATCAGTCCGCTGCGCCGGGCCTTTCACCGTGTGTTCGTACCGCTGCTCATCATTGCGACGCTCAGTATCTACCACTGGGTGGTCGATGAGATCATCAACCTCACCGGAGCCGTGCTGGCCTCGTTCGAGCTGGCGATCGAGCTTGCGGATGCGTTCGCTTTCGCACTTCTTGCGGTGTTCCTGTTCAACCTTGTTGCGGCCCTCGTCATCGCATCGCCGCGGTTCAAGCAGGAAAGCCTGGACGCCAGCCTGATCCGCCTGCTTCTGCGGGTGATCGGCATCATCTTTGCCGGTTACATCCTGTTCCTCGGTGCGCGGGACGTGGGTATTCCGGTCTACGGCATTGTTGCCGGCCTCGGTGTCGGTGGTCTTGCCATCGCGCTTGCGGTCCGCCCGACACTGGAAAATTTCATCGGCGGCATCATCCTTTATGCGGACCGGCCGGTGAAGGTGGGCGACTTCTGCATGTTCGGCGACCAGCTGGGCACTGTGGAGGCCATCGGGTTGCGTTCCACCAAGGTGCGCGGCCTCGACCGCACCCTGATGACGGTCCAGAACTCCGACTTCGCCCAGATGTCGATCACCAATTTCACCCGGCGCGACTCCAACCTTGTGCACACCACCGTCGGCCTTCGCTACGGCACGACGCCTGCGCAGATGACGGACGTCTGCGCCGGGCTCGAGGCGATGCTGAAGGCCGACGACCGGGTCAAGGACGATACGGTGCGTGTGGTTTTCCGCAGCTTTGGCGAATACGCGCTGAACGTGGAAATCTGGGCTTACGTGAAGAGTGCGGACTGGACCGAATTTCTGCGCATCCAGCAGGAGCTTCTGATCGGCGTTCTGAAAACCGTCGAGGAGTCCGGCAGCAGCTTCGCGCTGCCCTCGCAGATCAATTACGTCACCGGCGATACGCCAAACACAGGGGGCACCGCACCGGCGGGGCCGGGCGCGGGCCCGCCCGAGCTCTTCAGCCAGCTTGCAGCCGCTGGCCGCCGCTGACGCCGCGGTCGTCGCTGCGACCTGCCATCCTCAGGGGATGGCAGAGATGATCAGGAAGGTTGCGAACAGCACGAGGTGGACGCCGCCTTGCAGCACGGTGGTACGCCCGGTTGCGAGCGTTAGCGTGGCGGTGAAGAGGGCCAGTGCCAGAAGCACGATGTCCGCCGAGTCCAGCCCCAGCGTCAGCGGGATGCCGAGCGCCAGCGCGGTCATGGCGACCGCCGGAATGGTGAGCCCGATGCTGGCCAGCGCCGAGCCCAGCGCCAGGTTGAGGCTTTGCTGAAGGTTGTTGCTGCGCGCCGCGTTGAAGGCGGTCACGCCTTCGGGCATCAGCACCACGGCGGCGATGATGATGCCGACGAACTGGCTCGGCAGGCCCGCTGCCGCAACGCCGCGCTCCAGCGCCGGCGACAGCCCCTTGGCGATGAGAACGATGGCCACCAGCGCAACGATGAGCAAGAGCAGGCTGATCAGTGCCGCTCTGGCCGATGGCCTTGCGTGCTCAACCTCGTGCGCGGGCGCATTGGGATCCAGAAAATAGTCCCGATGGCGGAACGACTGGACGAACAGGAACAGGAGATAAAGGAAAAGCGAAACCGCAGCGACGCCGATCAGCTGCCACGTCGAATAATGGGGGCCGGGTTCGGCGACGGTGAAGTTCGGCAGGATCAGCGCAAGCGTCGCAAGCGTGCCGAGCACGCTGAGCGTGCCGCTGGCTGCGTTCACCCCAAAGCCCTGTTCGTGGTGGCGCAAGCCGCCGGCCAGGAGGCAGAAGCCGACAATGCCCGTCAGCACCAGCATCACGGCAGCAAACACGGTATCGCGCGCAATATCCGAGCCCGCCTCCGGTTTGGCGAGCATGATGGAGATGATCAGCGACACCTCGATCACGGTCACCGCAACGGCGAGCAGCATGGAGCCGAAGGGTTCACCGATGCGCAGTGCGATCATCTCGGCATGGTGCACTGCGGCGAACACGGTGCCGCCCAGAAGGGCAGCCGCCAGAATTTCGACAACACCCAGGTCCGACGGGATGATGTGCATGAATTCCAGCACGGCAAACACCATGGCGGCGACGGGGACGACCAGGACCCAAACGGGATTGGAGTGCGCGGGAATGGTTGTTGTCGCGGCGGTCACGCCTGAAATCCTCGTACGGTGGCCGTGATCGTCGCAGCCATCACGGCGGCGCCGTGACGGCGGGTAAAACAACGCAGCCCGGCGGGCCGGGATTGCGCAACAAACGGGGCTTCACCGCGGTTGCACAAGGTCTTTGACGGTTGCGTAGCGCAGTTCATCTGCCAATCGAGCCTTGCAATCATGGCCCGCAAGTCTGGTCCGAAAGTTCAGGCGTTATCACTGGAGATGCTGGCCGGTTCAATGCCGCAATCTTAAAAAACAAGATCAGCTTTCGCTTTCGCGGGCCTGCTCGGCCAGGAAGCGAGACAGCCGCTCACGCACCGCATCGGCCTCACCGGGCCCCCAGTGGCGAAAGCCCTGACCGCTGCGCATGCCAAGGTGCCCCGCATCCAGATGCGCCTGCAGGGCGGGATGGATGCCGGCGGTGTTGTCCAGCGCCGGCGCAATGGTCGCCTGAATGTCCGCGGTCAGCTCAAGCCCCACCAGATCGCACTGCTCCATGGGCCCCAGCACCGACATGCGCCGCCCGAAGCCAAGCTTCACCACATCGTCGATGGTCTTTGCGTCGCAGACACCGTCCGCAATCAGTGCCATCGCCTCTCGCTTCAGCGCGTGGTGCAGGCGGTTGCCGATGAAGCCCGGCACATCCTTGCGCACATGCACCGGGTGCCGGCCGACGGCTTCCAGCACGGCCATTGTGGGGCCGATCGCGTCGCCGTTGATGCCCTCCACCTCGATCACCTCCACGAGCGGAACGAGGTGCGGCGGGTTCCAGAAATGGGTGCCCACCATGCGGTGCGCGGTTTCAAAGCCGTCGCAGATGGCACTGATGGGGAGGGCTGAGGTGTTGGAGGCGAGGATGGCGTCAGCCGGTGCGTGGCGCTCCAGAGCGGCAAAGATCTCGCGTTTGAGCGGCAGTTTTTCGGGCGCGGCCTCGAAGACGAAGGCCGCGCCAGCAGCAGCGTCCGCCAGTTCGGCGCAAAGGCGCACGCGGGCCGGCGCACCCTCGCCCTTGCCAAGGAGGCTGGAAATGGCGGCAAGCCGCTCCGGGGCTGCGGCCAGCGCCTCCGGCACCGGGTCGTGCAGTGCAACATCATAGCCGTTGGCGGCAAACAGCCATGCAATGCCGTGGCCCATCAGGCCGGCTCCGATCACGCAGATGGTGGTCCGGTCGGCTGTTTCGCTCTGCATTGCGCGTTCGCTCATGGGTGGGGGATGGGGTTCACGCTGGCATGTGCGAGCGCCTGCACGCCGCTCAGCGGCAGGCATGGCCCGAAATCGGCGTTGATGCCCAGCGCTTCGTCCAACCGGCCCTGATAGGCGCGGCGGCTGATCTCGGTGGCGCCGAACTGGGACAGGTGATCGGTGATGAACTGGGTGTCCAGCAGCGTGAAGCCGCCGCGGTTGAGCCGCGCGACCAGATGCACCAGCGCCACCTTGGACGCATCGCGCACGGTGGAGAACATCGATTCGCCAAAGAACGCGCCGCGCAGGCGCACCCCGTAAAGGCCGCCCACCAGCTGCCCGTCGAGCCAGGTCTCGATGGAGTGGGCGTGACCCATTTCGTAGAGGCTCGAATAAAGCTGGCGGATGCGCGCGTTGATCCATGTGCGCTGGCGGCCCGGGGCAGGGGCCGCACACCCGTCGAGCACGCCATGAAAGTCTGAATCGACACGCACCTCGAACCGATCCTGCTTCACAAGCCGCGCAAGCCGGCGCGGAATGTGGAACTCGTCCAGCGGGAGAACGCCCCGGCGCTCAGGCTCGATCCAGTAAAGGCCAGGGTCCTCCGCCGATTCGGCCATCGGAAAGATGCCGCACGCGTAGGCTTTGAGCAGGACCTCTGGCGTGATCTCCAGGACAATGTTGTCGGCCCCGCTCATATGGCCTCACTCCTTGGCGAGAAACTTTTCGAGCCAGTGAATATCGTAGTTGCCTGCCAGAATATCCGGATTCTGGATAAGCCGGCGGAACAGCGGCAACGTCGATTCCACACCGTCGACCACGAATTCGTCCAGCGAACGCCGCAGCCGCATCAGACACTCGCTGCGGCTGTTGCCGTGAACGATCAGCTTGCCGATCAGACTGTCGTAATATGGCGGAATTTTGTAGCCCTGATAGACGGCCGAATCGACGCGCACGCCAAGACCGCCCGGCGGGTGGTAGTGGGTGATGGTGCCCGGCGAGGGAATGAAGGTTTCCGGGTGCTCGGCGTTGATGCGGCACTCGATGGCGTGCCCGTGGAAGCTGATGTCGTCCTGCCGGATCGTCAGCGGCTCGCCGGATGCCACGCTGAGCTGCGCGTGGACCAGGTCGAGCCCGGTGATCATTTCGGTGACCGGGTGCTCCACCTGCAGGCGCGTGTTCATCTCGATGAAGAAGAACTCGCCATTGTCGTACAGGAACTCGATGGTGCCGGCACCGCGGTACTTCATGTCCTGCATGGCCTTGGCGCAGGTGGCGTAGATCTCGGTGCGCTGCTCCTCGGTGAGGGCGGGCGAGCGGGCCTCTTCCCACACCTTCTGGTGCCGGCGCTGGAGCGAACAATCACGCTCGCCAAGCGCCACGGCGCCGCCCTGGCCATCGCCCAGAACCTGAATCTCGATGTGCCGCGGCGTGGCGAGATAACGCTCGAGGTAGACTTCGTCGTTGCCGAAGTTGGCCTTGGCCTCGGCCCGCGCGCGCGCAGCGGCCTGGACCACTTCGTCAGGCCCCTTGGCAACGGTCATCCCCTTGCCGCCGCCGCCGGCGCTCGCCTTGATGAGGACCGGATAGCCGACCTCTTCAGCAACCCGCAGCAGCTCTTCGTTGGAGCGGATCGCGCCTTCGGAGCCGGGGACGACCGGGATGCCGAGCGCCTTGGCGGTGCGCTTGGCTTCGATCTTGTCGCCCATGATGCGGATCTGCTCCGCCGTCGGGCCGATGAAGATGATGCCGTGGGCTTCCAGAATATCCGCGAAACGGGCGTTCTCGGACAGGAAGCCGTAGCCCGGGTGGACCGCGTCGGCGCCGGTGATCTCACATGCGGCAACGATGCTCGGGATGTTGAGATAGCTTTCCGACGCCTGGGGCGGGCCGATGCAGACCGATTCGTCGGCAAGGCGCACGTGCATGGCGTCGGTGTCGGCGGTGGAGTGGACCGCGACCGTGGCAATGCCGAGCTCTTTGCAGGCCCGAAGCACCCTGAGCGCGATCTCACCGCGGTTGGCGATGAGGACTTTCTTGATCATCGTCAGCTGATCGCCAGGAGCGGTTCGCCGTACTCGACCGGCTGGCCGTCTTCCACGAACACCTCGCGCACCGTACCGGCGACGTCGCAGATGATCTGGTTCATGGTCTTCATCGCTTCGACGATCATCACGACCTGGCCTGCACGGACCGTATCACCCACTTCGACGAAGGGGCGGCTGCCGGGTTCGGAGGCGCGGTAGGCGGTGCCCACCATGGGGGAGATGACGGCGCCTTCGGGGCGGCCGGCGGGGGCTGACCCGCTGTCGGTGCGCGCGGCGACGGGGGCTGCCGCGGCCGCTGGCATGGCAGGAGCCGCCTGAACGGTGACCTGCCGCGTGACACGAAGCTTCGAGTCGCCTTCGACGATCTCGATTTCGCTCAGGTCATTCTCGTGGAGGAGGGCGGCAAGCGAACGGATTGCTGCCTCGTCGATGTTGGATTGCGCCATTGTTGTTATGCGCGAACAGACGCGCAGTACCCCTTTGTTACCAGCGCGAATGCGCCTCGCGCATCCGCTCGATCACCTTGTGCCCATGCGCTCGCAAATCGCAAGCACGGCCAGCCTGTATGACTGGCTGCCAAACCCCATGATCACGCCCGTCACCGCCGGCGCGATGGCCGAGTGGTGACGGAAACTCTCCCGTGCATGGGTGTTGGACAGATGTGTCTCAATCACCGGCACGTCCATACTACGGATCGCATCATAAAGCGCGATTGAGGTATGCGTGTATGCGCCAGCATTGATGATAACGCCAACAGCGCCTTCATCCACAGCCTGTTGGAGGAATGTGACCAGCTCGCCTTCCACGTTGGACTGGCGCGTGACAAGCCCCAGCCCGTTCTTTTCACACAAGGCCCGGCAATCATTCTCGATGTCGGCAAGCGTTTCGTGGCCGTAGATGGCGGGTTCGCGCGTGCCGAGCCGATTGAGGTTCGGCCCGTTTATGAGGTGGATTGCCCGCATGGTGGCGCCTTCAGCAGGTCGTCTCGCCGCAGCGGGCGGTGTTGATGTGCTCTTTCAGCTCGTCGAACCCGACGGCGCCGTGCGCCACCTTGTTGCCGATCACATAAGCCGGTGTGCCTGAAAGGCCGAGCGCCTTTGCAATATCGTAGCTTTCCTGCATGGCGCTGCGGACGGCCTCGGAGCGCAGCTTGCCGGCCAGCTCGTCGCGCGGCAGGCCCATCTCTTCGGCGATACTGAGGGCGAGTTCACCGTTCGCCGGGTTCGCGGGTGTGCCTTCGGAAAGAAGCCGGTCGTGGAATTCGGGGTAGGCTTCGGGCTTCATCTCGTTGACGAGGACCGACACGGCGGCGGCTTCCACGGAGGGGGGGCCGAGGACCGGGAATTCCTTCATCACGACGCGCAGATTGGGGTCGTCCGCAATGAGGCGTTCGAGGTCTTCCATGGCACGCTTGCAGTAGCCGCAGTTGTAATCGAAGAACTCGACCAGCGTGACGTCGCCATCCGGGTTGCCCATGATGGCGCCATGCGGCGAGTTTTCAAGCGCATCGCGGTAGGTCTGCAGAGAAGTGACAACGGCGGCATCCTGCTCGGCCTGCCGGCGCTGCTGAAGGATGGTGTAGGCCTCTTCCAGCAGTTCGGGGTTGGTCAGGATGTAGTCGCGGACGATCTCTTCCACATCTGCCCGTGCAAGGGGCTCCTGCGCAACTGCCGCGGTGGCAGACATGGTGAGCAGTACTGCAAAGGCTGCGCGCAACATGGGTAACCTCATTGACGTGTGTGTGTTGCTTGTGACTAGCGCGCGGCCGTTCTCCACAGAAGGAGAAAGCCGCGCGCTGCGCTCACAATCGATTGATGCAGCGATCCGGGGGAAGCGCCCGCTCAGAAGAACGAGCGGCGCTGCCACCAGCCGCGACGCTGTTTCGGCGCGTCGGCTTTCGCCTCCGGCGCAGCCTTGGGCGGGGTTTCGTCCTCGGCGTCCGCCTCGGCTTCATCCTCGGCGGCAGCGCCGTTGCTGGCGTCGGCCTCCGCAGTCACCTCGACGATCTCGATTTCTCGCACGGGGCTTGCGGCAACCGGGGCGCTCTCGGGCTCCGCGGCGGCTTCACCTTCGGTTTCGCCCTCGGCGGCCACCTCGTCTTCGCGACGATGGCGACGGCCACCGCGGCGACCACGGCGGCGGCGGTTGCGGCGGCTATCGTCGTCGCCGTCACTGTCGGCATCGCTGTCGTCGGCGGCGCTGGCATTCTCGCTGTCGCCATCGTCGTCGCTTTCGGAGACAGCGGCCACCGGAGCGCTGGTTTCAGCCGGTGCGTTGTCCTGCGCCGCCGCGTCGCGGTTCTGGCTGTCGGACGAATTATCGCCCTGCTGGTCGGCATTGTTGTCGCCGCCGCCACCACCGCGGCGCCGCCGGCGCCGACGCCGCCCGCGCGACGAACGCTCGCCGGACCCTTCGGCCTGCGTCGTCTCTTCGGCAGCGCTCGTGGTCTCGTCCTCTTCGTCGTCGCTGGAATCGTCGTCCATCTCCACGGCGTCGGGCGCAATCTGCGCGGTCGGCTGGGCGATGGAGGTATCGCGGTCCGCGATGTCGCCGTTGACGATCTCCATATGCTGGCCGGAGAGGTTCTCGTCGGCGTGAACGCCGATGGTCAGGCGGAACCGCTCCTCAAGCCCGTTCAGATGGGTGCGCTTCTGGTTGAGGATGTAGAGCGCCACCGCCGACGATGTGCGGATGGTGAGATGGTGATCGGAGTGCTTGAGGAGGTGCTCCTCCAGCGCGCGCAGGCAATAGAGCGCCACCGACTGGGTGGAGCGCACATGGCCCGTGCCGCCGCATTCCTCGCAGGTCACCATCGAGGTTTCGACCATGCCCTGGCGGATCCGCTGGCGGCTCATTTCCATGAGGCCGAACGGGGAGATGCGGCCCACCTGGATCCGCGAGCGGTCCATCTTCAGCGCATCTTTCAGGCGCTTCTCGACGGCGCGGATGTGGCGCTTGTCATCCATGTCGATGAAGTCGATCACGATGAGGCCGGCAAGGTCGCGCAGACGCAGCTGGCGGGCCACTTCGTCGGCGGCCTCCAGGTTGGTCTTGTACGCGGTATCCTCGATGTTGCTCTCTTTGTTCGACTTGCCCGAGTTGACGTCGATGGCAACCAGCGCCTCGGTCGGGTTGATGACGATGGAGCCCTTGGCAGGCAGCGTCACCGTGGGCGAGAACATCGCGTCCAGCTGCGATTCCACACCGTAGGCGGTGAAGACCGGCGTTGCCTCGCGGTAGGGCTTCACGTTCTTGGCGTGGCTGGGCATCAGCATCTTCATGAAGTCCTTGGCTTCACGATAGGCCGTTTCGCCCGACACCTGAATCTCCTCGATCTCCTTGGAGTAAAGGTCCCGGATGGCGCGTTTCACGAGGTTGCCTTCCTCGTAGACCAGCTCCGGTGCGATGGACTTCAAGGTGAGGTCGCGCACGCTCTCCCAAAGGCGGATGAGGTATTCGAAGTCGCGCTTGATCTCGGTCTTGGTGCGGGCTGCGCCTGCGGTGCGCAGGATGATGCCCATGCCTTCGGGCACTTCCAGCTCGGAGACGAGCGACTTGAGGCGCTTGCGGTCCGCATTGTCGGTGATCTTGCGGCTGACGCCGCCGCCGCGGTTGGTGTTGGGCATCAGCACCGAATAGCGGCCGGCGAGCGACAGGTACGTGGTCAGCGCAGCGCCCTTGGTGCCGCGCTCTTCCTTGACCACCTGCACCAGCAGGATCTGCTTGCGCTTGATGACTTCCTGGATCTTGTAGGTTTTGCGCGGGGCGCGGCGGCGGCGCTCGGGCACCTCTTCCAACGCGTCGTCGCTGCCCATGGAGGTGAGGTTTTCCTCGGCCTCGTCACCGGAATCGTCATCGCTGACCTGCGGGTCGGCAAGGCCGGTGTCGGACTTCTTGGTGGTGGCCTTGCGGGTCCGCGGCTTCTTGGCCGGGGCGGCATCGTCCGTTGTCACCTTGGTGGTGCGGCGGCGGCGCTTGGGCTTTTCCGGCTCGGCTTCGGGTTCTGCCTCGGCTGCCGCTTCGGTTGCCGGGGCGCTGTCGCCCGCAGCCGCTGCGGTGTCGTCCGCCGGTCCGTTGTCCTTTGCCGGTTCGGCCGGAGCGGCGCTCGACTCGACGGTTTCGGGCTCGACGCTCTCGACGGCGGCGATGGCGTTGGCGCCGTCTTCGGTCACCGGCGCCGCGTCCGCTTCGCGCGCTGCGTCATCGGCGGGCGTGTCGCTCTCGGCGGAGACCGCGTCGTCGCTGCTGCGCGACGAATTGCGCGAGCGGCTGCGGCGTGCTTTCGGCTTGGGGGCGGGCTCGGGCGCTTCGTCTTCTTCCAGCTCGGCGAGGAGAGCCTGCCGGTCCGCCAGCGGGATCTGGTAATAGTCCGGATGGATTTCGGAGAAGGCGAGGAAGCCGTGGCGGTTGCCGCCATATTCGATGAAGGCGGCCTGGAGCGAGGGTTCGACCCGCGTCACCCGCGCCAGGTAGATGTTACCGCGAAGTGGACGCTTGCTCGCGGCCTCGAAGTCGAAGTCTTCCACCTTCTTGTCGCGCAGGACGACCACACGGGTCTCCTCCGGGTGGATCGCATCGATCAGCATCTTGTTGGACATTGAAGTGCTCCTGCGCTCGCGAGGCGCGGCGGACGATGTCTCCGCACGGCGCGTTCAAGCGAGCTTGTCTGTTCTGACTGGAAGCGCTGCGCTGGCGGCCCGTCGAAGCGGGCGCCATCTGCGGCGCGAAGAAAAGCGGGGCGTCCCGGAGGGCGGGACCCGCAGGAAAAGGCGGCCGTGATGCGGCGCGCTTTGGGAAAGCCAGGCGCGACGTGCACGCGGCAAAAACGGGAAGGGCGCGCAAACGCACCACCGAAAGGTCGAAACCAGCGGCGCAGGCAAGGTGCGGGAAGGCCGCCACCTTTATGCTGCGGGCTTGGGTTTGGACCATCTTGTTGTCGTCCTTTCGCGCCGAAGTGCTGCGCAAGGAAGCGGCAGGGCGCCGCCAAAACTGTAAATTGCCAGCCTCCGCAGTGCCGGATCACGGCCTGTCGCAAAGCTGGCGGGATCGAAAATTCCGCCGGGGGACAATCATGCGCGGGAATGCGACGTTTGCCCGGACCTTGAGTCTTTAACGCAAGGGGCTTACCGCAAGGTATCGAGAAAGTCAGGTCTTCACAATACGATTTGTATGCAGCGGCACGCAATGACAAGCGACCGGCACCTCGTGCGACACTTTCCTAACCAAATTGCGGCTCAATACGGGCGAGGCGAACCTTCCGCGGCGCGTTCACCTGCGGTTTCGCCTCGTATGTTATAAGCACGCAACGTCCTGTTGGAGTTCAGATGGTTCCGAATCGGCCCGTTGCCAGTCTGGCATCCGTATTCCTGCTCTTTGCAGCCGTGCTGTGCAGTGTTGCCGCCAGCCCGGCGGCTGCAGACGTGCGGGCCTCCGCCGCGGCATTCAGTGCCAACGCGGATGCCACGCGATTCGTGCTGGAGCTTGACGGCGAGACATCGCACCGCGTGTTCGTGGTGGACGAGCCGGCGCGGATGGTCATCGATTTTGACGGGGTCGCCTTCGAGCTGGAGGAGGCCGTCAGCGGCGCCGGCGTCGTGTCGGGCTGGCGCTATGGCCCCCTCGGGCCAGACACCAGCCGCATCGTCTTCGACCTGAACCAGCCGGCGCTTCTGGCGCGGGACTTTTTCCTGCCCGCCATGGCAGGGCGTCCGGGCCGTCTGGTGCTGGACATGAAGCGCGTCAGCCAGGCCCGCTTCGCCGCAGCCGCGCGCAATGCAGTCGCCAATCTCAACGCGCCGCTGCCTGCGGTCGACCCGTCCGACGAGATCGTGGTCGTGCTTGATCCCGGTCATGGGGGGATCGACCCCGGCGCCGTGGCCCGCGACGGCATTCTCGAAAAGGAAATTGCACTCGCGTTCGCCAACCGGCTGCGCGACCACCTTGAGGAAGTCGGCGGCCTGACGGTGCATCTCACCCGCAGCGACGACCGCTTCCTGTCACTCAACCGCCGCATCCGGATTGCCCGTGCGTACGGCGCGGACCTGTTCATTTCCATCCACGCCGATGCAGCCCCGCAGGACTATGTGGAGGGCGCCACAATCTACACCCTGTCGGAGCGGCCGTCCGATGCGCAGGCTGCCGCGCTGGCCGCGCGCGAAAACCTGGCCGATCAGGTGTCCGGTGCCGTCGAGCCGGACCTTCAGGAAGACGTCAGCGGCATTCTGGCCGATCTGATGCGCCGCGAAACCAAGGCCTTCAGCCTCACCTTCGCGGACAATGCGGTGGGTGCGCTCGCCCCCGTGATGAAGATGAACTCCAACCCGCACCGCTACGCGCGCTTCCGCGTCCTGATGGCGCACGACATGCCTTCGGTCCTGCTGGAGCTTGGCTACCTGACCAACGAGGACGACGCCCGCCGCCTCAAGGATGTGACGTGGCAGGACGACGCAGCGATAGCCTTGCGTGATGCTGTCGCGGACTTTTTCAATCTGCCGCTGAACGGGCGGCAGGTCGGGCGGGCCGATGCAACTCGCACCACTCAGTAACACGGGGATCTGTGCAATGCGCTTGAAGCTCACGGCCATTTCCAGTACCCGAACTGTCCATGGGACAAGCGACGGGCGGCACTGCGAAGAGACGCGGGCCGTACGCAGAGCCGGTGGGCGCAAACGGAGCGCCCGGGCCGCAACCCTTCTTGGAGGCGTGTGACCGTGATTAGACTTCTTGTCGGCTTCCTCGGCTATCTGGTTTCAATTGGTTCCGTCATGGGAATTCTGGTTGCCGCTGGTATCGGCATTTACATCGCCCAGATGTCGAGCAGCCTGCCCAGCGTGAACAAGCTGCGCGACTACGAACCCCCTGTGATGACGCGCATCCATGCCGCCGATGGATCGATGGTGGCCGAATATTCACGCGAGCGGCGGCTGTTCCTGCCGATCCAGGCAATTCCGGTGCGCATCCGCGATGCGTTCCTGTCGGCCGAGGATTCGGGCTTTTACGAGCACTCCGGTGTCGACCCGCAGGCGATCATCCGCGCGCTGCTCACCAACCTGCGCAACCGCGGGTCGGACTCGCGGCCCGTCGGCGCCTCCACCATCACCCAGCAGGTGGCCAAGAACTTCCTCCTCACCAACGAGGTCAGCTACGAGCGCAAGGTGAAGGAGGCGATCCTGTCGCTGCGCATCGAGGCCGCTTTCTCCAAGGACGAGATCCTGGAGCGTTACCTCAACGAAATCTATCTCGGCCTCGGCGCCTACGGCGTTGCCGCCGCAGCGCTCGTCTACTTCGACAAGTCGGTCCACGAACTGTCGCTGGCGGAAACCGCGTACCTTGCCGCGCTCCCCAAGGCGCCCAACAACTACCACCCGTTCCGTGAGCCCGAGCGCGCCATCGAGCGCCGCAACTGGGTGCTGGAGCGGATGATGGTGGACGGCGTCATCACGCCCGAGGAACACCGCGAGGCGGTGGCCGAGCCGCTGCGCGTCAAGCCGCGCGGCCGGTCGCAGTTCTTGTTCGCGTCGGAGTATTTTGCCGAAGAAGTCCGCCGCGAGCTGATCGACCTTTATGGCGAGGACAGCCTTTATGGTGGCGGCCTGTCGGTCCGCACCTCGCTGGATCCGGAGCTGCAGGAAATGGCCCGCAAGGCACTGATGGACGGTCTGACGAAGATCGACATTCAGCGCACCGGCTGGCGCGGTCCGGTGAAGGAGCTGGAGAACTTCACCGCCGATGCAGACTGGGGGCCGGTCATCGACGCGGTTTCGCCGCTGGCTGACGTGCCGGAATGGCAGGTGGCCATTGTCCTTTCCGTCAATGGCAATGAGGCCGACATCGGCCTGCGGCCGGGGCGGGAAGTGTGGGGCGCCATTTCCACCAGCCGGGACCGCGGTCGCATCACGTCGGCGGACATTCCGTGGCGGCGCGGTACGCGCGACGGGTCGGAGCGCTACCGCGGCATGAGCCGTGTGAGCGACTTCGTGTCGCCCGGCGATGCCGTCTATGTGCAGAAATCACCCGAGGGCGGCGACCGCTGGACGCTGCGCCAGTTGCCGAAGATCCAGGGCGCCATTCTGGTGATGGACCCCCACACGGGCCGCGTGCTTGCCCTTCAGGGCGGCTTCAGCTTTGCCGCGTCCGAGTTTAACCGCGCCACGCAGGCCTACCGGCAGCCGGGCTCCTCGTTCAAACCGTTCGTCTATGCCGCAGCGCTCGACAATGGCTACACGCCCGCGTCCGTCATCCTCGACGGGCCGATCGAAATTGTTGCCGGCAACGAGATCTGGCGGCCCAAGAACTACGGCGGCAAGTTTGCCGGTCCGTCGACCCTGCGCGTCGGCATCGAACGCTCGCGTAACGTGATGACCGTGCGCCTTGCCAAGGACATGGGTATGCCGCTGGTGGCCGAATATGCCGAGCGCTTCGGCATCTATGACGATCTGGGCCTGTTCCTGCCCATGTCGCTCGGCGCGGGCGAAACCACCGTCAAGCGGCTGGTCGGCGCCTACTCGATCATCGCCAATGGCGGCCAGCGCCTCCAGCCGACGCTGATCGACCGCATTCAGGACCGCCACGGCCGCACCGTGTTCCGGCATGACAACCGCCGCTGCGACAGCTGCAATGTGCTCGCCTGGGACCAGCAGACCGCACCGACCCTGATTGACGAGCGCGAATATGTGCTCGACCCGATGACCGCCTACCAGATCACCTCGATCATGGAAGGCGTGGTCCAGCGCGGCACGGCAACCCGCGTCAAGGCACTGGGCCGTCCGGTCGCCGGCAAGACGGGCACCACCAACGACGAGAAGGATGCCTGGTTCGTCGGCTTCACGCCGGACATGGTGGCCGGCGTCTTCGTGGGCTACGACGATCCCAAGCCGATGGGCCGGGGCGCCACCGGCGGTCAGCTCGCCGCGCCGATCTTCCTTGAGTTCATGCAAAATGCGCTGGATGGCTCGCCGGTGGTGGATTTCCGCCCGCCCGAAGGCATCAAGCTCATCCCCATCGACCGGGTGTCCGGCCGCCAGGTCTCCGGTTCGGGCCCCGGTGTGATTCTGGAAGCGTTCAAGCCCGGTACCGCGCCCGGCGACACGTTCTCGATCATCGGCCTCAACGACAATGCCCCGGCAGAGCGCCGCATCACGCGCGAATCGGAACGGGCGGTTCTGTCCGGCACCGGCGGCCTCTACTAGTATGCGGGCCGGGGCGTGACCGGACGTCTCCGCCACCCGGTGGCCCTGGCCTTGCTGGCCTTGGCCGTGCTTTCGAGCGCGGTCCCGGCCATGAGCCGGACGGGGGACCGAGGCAGTCTGTGGCGCCAGCTTGACGATGGCGCGTTGCAGACAATCTTGCGCGGCCACCCGACCGAGGGCGTCTACAATGACGGGATGCGCTTCTTCGAGGAGCTGCGCGCCGACATGACGACGCAATATCAGGACGACAAGTGGAAGACGGCGGGTGTCTACCGGATCGAGAACGGCGAGATATGCTTTGCCTACGACCAACCTATGGATACTGGCTGTTTTGAGGTCTGGCAGCGCTCGGAAAACTGCTTCGACCTGTATTTCACCGGTCCGCGCACCACGCCCAACGCCAGCTACATGAACCGCCTCACCGGCACCGGCTGGGACGCAAGGTTCTGGCTGGCCGACCGCCCCGCAACCTGCCCGGAAGCAGGCCTCGCCTGAAGCCCGTTTGATTAGCAGGGTTAGGACGCAGGCTTTCCATCACTCTGGTCATGCTCGCAAATCGAAACTGCCGGATTGACAGGCATATCGCGCACTATGGCGGTAACGATAGCATCGTCGGTTATGCCCTCATGCGTGCAGCAATTAGTCGGTGGTGAACCGCAAGCGGATTTGATGTTGGCCCAGCCGACGCAATCGCCAGAGCTGTCTTCACGAAAGCCGGGCCCACCTTTGCAGCCGCAGCCCTTGCAGCCCGCCAACGCGGATGGCAGGGAGAGTTGCCATCCGAACGCGAGTAGCGTTAGACAAGCCACTAGAGTTGGACGGGCAAACCGCATCGACACTTCGCCTCTGTCACGTCAAATATTGCCTTAATATAAAGCTCTCAATCAACATCTGAGCAAGGAGTATCCGTTGAGAACCGAGACGGAAAACCTCGTCGACGAAATCAAGCAGGCCGTAAGCCTGCTGAGGAGGCATCTTTGACTGGGACAACGCCCAGAAACGCCTCGAAGAGCTGAACGCCAGCGCCGAAAACCCCTCGCTGTGGGATGACCCGTCGCGCGCGCAAAAGCTGATGCAGGAGCGCCAGTCGCTCGAAACGCAGATCAACACCATCAACGGCATCGAGCAGGAGATGAACGACGCCGTCGAGCTGATCGAGCTTGGCGAGATGGAAGACGACCAGACCGTCGTCACGGACGCCGAAGCCGCGCTCCTGCAGCTGAAGAAGGACCTCGGCAAGAAGCAGATCGCTGCGCTTCTGTCCGGCGAGGCCGACCGCAACGATGCCTATATCGAGGTGCATTCAGGCGCCGGCGGCACCGAGTCCCAGGACTGGGCGTCGATGCTCCTGCGCATGTATGTGCGCTGGGCGGAGGCGGCTGGCTTCAAGGTCAACACGCTGGAATATCAGGACGGCGAAGAGGCGGGCATCAAGTCCGCCACGCTCGAAGTGAAGGGCGAGAACGCCTATGGCTGGCTGAAGACCGAGTCCGGCGTCCACCGTCTCGTGCGCATTTCGCCATACGATTCGGCGGCGCGCCGGCACACCAGCTTCGCTTCGGTGTGGATCTACCCGGTGGTGGACGACACCATCAACATCGAGATCAACGAGAGCGAAGTGCGGGTGGACACCTACCGCGCCTCCGGTTCTGGCGGCCAGCACGTCAACACCACCGATTCGGCCGTGCGCCTCACCCACACGCCAACCGGCATTGTGGTGGCGTGCCAGAACGAGCGTTCACAGCACAAGAACCGCGCCACAGCGTGGGACATGCTGCGCGCCCGCCTTTACGAAGCCGAGCTGAAGAAGCGCGAGGACGCGGCACAGGCCGAGGCCGATTCCAAGACGGACATCGGCTGGGGCCACCAGATCCGCTCCTACGTCCTTCAGCCCTATCAGCTGGTGAAAGACCTGCGCACGGGCGTTGAAAGCACCTCGCCGGACGATGTTCTGGACGGCGAGCTGACACCCTTCATGGAAGCCTCTCTTGCCCAGCGCGCCTATGGCGACGAGGGCGACGTCGCCGACATCGACTGACCCCGGACAGGGCGGCTACCGGCACATCCGGTAGCCGCCCCGTCGGTAGGCCCGGTCGAGGTGGAGATGGTCGGCATGGGCAGCGTTGGTGCCGGGCCCGATGACGGTGGTAAAGATCGGGCAGGCTCCCTTTCGGATCTCTGCCTGAAATTTCCGTTCCGGCGAATTACCCCTTCGAAGGGACACCGGCACCGTTTCGCCGCTGGCAAACGTCACGGCGGAAATGTCGATGGCGTTGGCGACCGCATGCTCGCTGAGGCGGTTGCTGCGGCCATTCCCGCGCCTCGTGCGGCAGTGGTAGGAGGCCGCCACCCGCACGCTGGTCACGGCAGAGCGCATGTGGCGCGCCGCGGCGGGGACCACCACGCTGTTCAGCCACGTTGCCGTGGCGCGGGCGGCATCGCAGCGCATGGTCGCGTTGGTGGAAAATTTGATCCCGCCCACCGCCGAAATTTCGAGCGGTGTTTCGGCGCCGCACTTTCCCTCTGCAATCTCGCCGCGCGGCCGGAAGTCGACCCCGGCTTGCTTCAACGCGGCGAGACAGGCGCGGTCTTCGGCTGCCGTCATTGTCTGGAGCGGGCCCTTGATGGGGGCCTGCGGCGCTGCAGCGAGCGCAGCCGGCTTCGCCTTGCGGGCCGGAGGCGGCGCGGGCTTCTTGCGCGGGAGTGGCGCGCCTTCGGCGGGCGGAGGGGCTTGCGCTGCTGCCGTCGTCACCGGCTCCACCACGTTGGTCGGCTCCGCTGCCGGGGCAGGGCGGGGGGAGGCCACGGGAACAGGACGCCCTGGCCGTTGCGGCTCCGGCAACTGCGGCGCGGTGGCTGCCTTTGCGAATGGGCCATCCGGCTTTGGCGCGGGCAGAGGCTGCGCACCGGCCGCTGCGGCTGCCAGAAGTGCAAGCGCGCCAACGCATGCCCGGATCAAATTGCATTTTGCAAATGCCGTGAGACCCGGAACGCGGCGTGTCATGTGCGGATGGTTTCCATCGGCCGGTAGAAGCCCGGCGTGAGGCATGCTGCGGAGCGAGCCTTGTCGTTGAACGGCGGCTTCAGCCCGCCGCGGAAGTGGCGACGTACCATGGCGTGAAATGTCGGCTCCGCCGCAAGGCCCTGCCGGTCGCAAAGATAGCGGAACCAGGCGGCCCCCACATAGACGTGGCCTTTCTCATCCTCGTAGATCCGGTTGAGGACGGCGGCCGATTCGGTATCGCCCAATGCGGTGAATTTTGTGACCATGGACGGCGTCACATCCAGTCCGCGCGCTTCCAGCACCAGAGGCACGATGGCAAGCCGCGCCAAAAGGTCGCCCTCGGTGGCCTCTGCCGCCTCCCACAGCCCGTCGTGGGCCGGATGGTCGCCGTAGACGGTATCGAACTCTGCCATCCGCGCTGCCAGAAGTGAGAAATGCCCTGCCTCCTCAGCGCCGACGCGCACCCAGTCGTCGTAGAAGGAGCGCGGCATCTGCACATGGGCAAACCGGCCGACAATGTCCCATGCGAGGTCGATGGCATTCAGCTCGATGTGGGCAATGGCATGCATGAAGGCGGTGCGCCCGGCGGTGGTGCCAAATCCGCGGCGGGGCACGTCACGCGGCGGCATCAGGGCAGGGCGCTCCGGGCGGCCGGGCCGCCGCGGCATTGGCGGGTCGAGCAGCCCGCGCGAGAGCGAAAGCGTCCGCCCGCGCCATGCGGCCGCGGCAGCGCGCGTCAGCGCCACCTTGCGCTCAGGGTCCGCCGCGCCGACGATCCGCGCGGCGGCCTCCGCGAGGGACTGGAATGCGGGCGCTCCCACCGGCTCGCCTAAAGCTCCTGAACCGCCTTCAGCACCGCTTCGGCGTGCCCGGGCACCTTCACCTTGCGCCACGCCTTGGCAATGGTGCCGTCCCTGGCGATGAGGAATGTGGAGCGCTCCACCCCCATGTATTTCCGCCCGTACATGGATTTTTCCTTCCACACCCCGTAGGCGGTCGCAACGTCGGTGGTCTCGTCGGACGCGAGGGGGAAGGCGAGGTCGTACTTCGCCTTGAATTTGTCGTGGCTGGCCACCGGGTCAGGCGAAATGCCGATAATCGTCACACCGGCGTCCAGAAATTCGCCGTAATGAGCGTTGAAGGCTTCGGCTTGTTTGGTGCACCCGGAGGTGTTGTCTTTCGGGTAGAAATACACGATCACCGGCGAGCCGCGGTGGCTGGCCAGCGCGATTTCAGACCCGTTGTCACCGGGGAGGGTGAAGTCGGGAGCCTGGGTCCCTTCGCCGGGTTCGTTCATAAGCCGTTTTCCTTGCTGAGAGGATCATCATCGTCTGATACGAGGCGCGGGGGGTAGAGTGAAGTGGCTCGCCGCGCAGGTCCACGGCTGCTGTGCAACCCTTCACAGGAGATCTGCTCCATCCGCGCACCGTCATCTCTTCTGCTGCTGCCGGAACTGTCGCTCCGGCCGCGCCGCAAGACGCTGCTCATTGCCGGCATGGCTGCGGTGGTCGTGTTCGCGGTGGTGCGGGTATCGCTTTCACCGGTGAGCATCCCCGTCTCCGGCTGGATTGCCGAACGGCTGACGTCCGCCCTCGGCGCGCCGGTCTTTCTGGGGCCGGTGGGCGTGCAGCTGGAATTCGGTGCCGTGGCGCTCACGGTGGATGATGTGCGCGTGCGCACAGACGTCTATTCCGCCTCCATTCAGCGGATCAGCGTGTTGCAGGGCTTTACCGGACGGTCGGTGCGGCTGAAGGGGCCAGCCGTGCGGCTCGATCCCTCACAGGGTCAGACCGGCAGCCCGCCACCGGTGCCCCACCCCGATGCCGCCATCCAGGCCTTGGATGCAGGCCTCGGGGCGATCGGGACGCTTGCGCGCGAAAACGGGCTTCATAGCCTCAACGTGGAAGATGGCCGCCTCGACATCGTGAGCGCAGGGCGTCCCATCAACGAAGCGCGGGTGTTTCAGGCTGTCAGCGCCGATTTTCAGCTTTCCGACCCTGCCGCGCTCAGCGGCCGCATCGAGGCCGTGGGGGCGGACGGGACCGTCAGCACCTCGGTCACCCGCATGCGTGACAAGGGTGGCGCGCGCACCCTGACGCTCGCCCTCAACGGCATGACGCCGAAGGATATCACCCGCGTTCAGCCGGTCCGGTCCGGCCTTGCCATCGATGCTGCGTTCACCGGCCGCCTGTCGGAAGACGGCGCGGTGATGGCGGCGGACCTCGACGTCAGCGTCGGCCCCGGTGTCTTCGTGTTCGGCAAGGACCCGCCACGCGCGATTGATCGGGCCGGGTTCACGCTGACGCGGGCAGACGACGGCGCCAGCTTCCGCCTTCACGGCGCGCAGCTCGATGCCGGAAACACTCATGTTGCGCTGGCAGGCACCCTTGTGCCGTCCCAAGACCCTGCCGCGATGTGGGACTTTTCGCTGGAGACGAGCGAAGCCATCTTCGATGCGCCGGACGTCAACCTGCCGCCCGTGGTGCCCTCCGCGCTGACTGCCGTGGGCCGGCTCGATCTTGAGGGCCGGGCCATCCACTTCGACGCCGTGCGTGCGGCCGCGCAGAACGGCAGCTTCGACGGCATCTTCACCTTCGATTATTCGGAGAAGGGGCCGACCTTGACAGGGGCCGCGCGGATCGGACCGTCCACGATTGCGACGCTGCTGGGTGCGTGGCCGCCGGTTGTGGCGCACGAGCCGCGCACTGCCACGTTGGAGACCGTGCTTGGCGGTATGGTCGGCGGGGCCGAGTTCCAGTTTGCGCTGACCCCGCTGGAACTCGACGGCGACCCTGCCACCAACGACATGATTGAGGGTGGCCTTTCGGTGGATCTGAGTTTTGTGGGCGCCACCTTTGCAACGCCGGAACTGCCGGTGGCCGTCGGCAAGGCAAGCGGTGCCATGCGCCTGCGCGACAAGGCGTTTTCGGTGCGCATCGACCGCGGTGTGATCGGCGCGGGCGAGGGCGGCACCATCGCGGTATCGGACGGGCGCTTCACAATTCGCGACCTTGCCGCGAGCCCGCCCGAAGCCAACCTCAGCGCAACCCTGGAGGGGCCGGTGTCGGCTGTGGTGAGCCTTGCTCACGAGCTGAAGGTGCCGGAGCTGAAGAAGACACCCCTGACCCCGGACGATGTGGAAGGCACGATCAAGGCGACCGTCAGCCTCAACACCCCCCTTGCCGACGATGTGCCCGACGAAGCGCGCCGCTGGTCGATCGATGCGCGGCTGACCAATGCCGGCTCGAAGGTGCCCATTGCGGGGCAGACGTTTACCGATGCCAACGTGGAGGTGCTGATCAACCGGCTGCGCCTTGCCGCCCGAGGCCGCGCCAAGATTGACGGGCTGACGGTAGACGTGAACTACTCGGAGATCTTCGATGGCGAAAAATCGGGCGCGGCGCGGTTCGTCCTCACCGACAAGGACCGGCGGGCGCGGGGCTTCGACACCGGCGCTACCCTGACCGGTCCGGTCACTGTCACGCTGGAGCAGGGCGCGGAGGAGACGAACAGCTTCACCGCCGACTTGACCGAAGCTGCCGTGGCGCTTCCCGTCTACGCCAAGCGGGCCGGGACGACGCTGACGGCAGCGGGAGACGTGCGCGGCGAAGCGCCGGAACTCAGCATCGACAATCTGCGCGTGACCGGCCGCAACGTGCGCATAGAGGGTGCGGTGGACGTGCGCGATGGCGCCCTGGCGCGCGCTTCGTTCGGCACGTTTGCGCTGGCCGAAGGCGATGACGCACGTATTGAAGTGAGCAAGGACGGCAACGGCCTCACTGCAACTTTCGACGCTGCACAATTCGACGCGCGCCAACTCCTGAAGGGCCTGAAGACAGGCAGCACGGCGGGCACGAAGCCGCAAAATCCCGGTGCGGACAGCCTGGGGCCGCTGACGGTGAATGCCGATGTGGCCCGCCTGCGCATTTCCGATGTCAGCACCGTCGCCGGTCTTACCGTTGCGGCGCGGTATGCCGGCAACCGCGTTCAGAAGCTGTCGGCCTCCGGCAAGCTGGACGACGTGAATGCCGGCTCGTTTGCCGTGGAAATCGGCGCTGCGGAAAATCGCACCCGGCGCATGCAGGTCGATATTGCCGAGCTGGGCCGGCTCCTCTCCGCGTTCGACATCTACAAGCGGATGCGCGGCGGCCGCACCAAGCTCGATGCCCGCCTGGACGATGACGGGGTGATCTCCGGCCGGCTGGTTGCCGATCAGTTCGTGCTGACAAACGAAAAGAGCCTTGAGAAGATCCTCCAGCAGGCCCGTGCCAGCAACGCCAGCATGAGCGCTACCAGCGGGACGGCCCGTGTGCGCTCCAATCAAGCGATCGACGGCATGTCGTTTGAGAGGCTGGCGGTTGATTTCACCAAGCGGGGCGACATCATATCCGTCAACGAGGCCATCGTGCGCGGGCCGATCATGGGGGGCAGCGCCAGCGGCGTGGTCGACCTTAGCAAAAAGTCGGTGTTGCTCAACGGCACCCTGATCCCGGCATACGGCGTCAACAATCTGTTCGGGCGGGTGCCGCTGGTGGGGACCATCCTTGGCGGTGGCAACAAGGGCGGCCTGTTCGGCGTGACCTTCCGCCTGGTCGGCCCCATCGACAATCCGCAGCTGGTGCTCAACCCGATGTCGGCAATCGCACCGGGCATCTTCCGCAAGATATTCGAATTTCGCTAGGCGGTGCCGGTTGCCAGCGTGCCGATGTAGGGCGGCAGCGCAAAGGCGGCACGGTGGATTTCGGGTGTATAGTAGCGGGTGGCGATCCCCGCAGCCGCGTAGCGTGTCGCCAGCGTTTCCAGGGCGGGCGTTGCCGCGGCCGGCTCTGCGGGGAGAAGGCCGTGTGCCATCGGCCCGCCGGTGTAGCTGGGCACGGTGGACAGGAAAAACTCACGCGCCGGAAAGACCGTCCTCAGCGTCTCTGCGTGGCTGGCGAACCAGCCCGGCGTCAGAAACGGCATGCCGCTCTGGGTGACCATCAACCCGCCGGGGGCAAGGGCTGCCTTGCAGGCGCGATAAAACGGCGGCTGGAAGAGAACGGCGCCGGGCCCGACAGGATCCGGCGAGTCCACAATGATCACGTCGAACCGGTCTTCGGTTCCGGCAACGAACGCCGCCCCGTCGGCAATGACGACGCGAAGCCGCGGGTCATCGAACGCGCCAGCTGAAATGGCAGGAAACTCGGCGCGGCACAGGTCGACCACCGCACCGTCGATCTCCACCAGCGTTATTGATGCCACGGCGCGGTGACGGAGCACTTCGCGCGCAATGCCGCCATCGCCGCCGCCCACGATCAGGACACGCCGCACCGCGCCATGCGCGAACAGGGCAACGTGCGCCATCATCTCGTGATAGATGAATTCGTCCCGCTCGGTGACCTGCACGGCACCGTCGAGGATCATCATCTTGCCGAACGTGGGGTTCTGAAACACCGCAAGGTCTTGCGTGCTGTCGACCATGCGGATCCCGCCGACGGCTTCGTAGAACGTGCGAAACCCCGCATCCTCGTTGATGGTCTCGTCCACCCACTCGCGTTTGCCGCGCATGGTAGCCCCCTCGTTCGGCGTGGCGGCCGCTCAGGCGAGCGGCTGGCCGATTTCGGTGCGGATGGTGCCAAGCCCGTCGATGCCGCCGGTCATCACATCGCCGGCAGAGACTGCGGCAACACCGGCTGGCGTGCCGGTCATGATGAGATCGCCGGGGGCCAGCGCAATGGACGCCGAAAGGTATGCGATGGTGTCAGCCACGGGCCAGATCAGCTCCGCCAGGTCGGCGTCCTGCCGGATCTCGCCATTCACTTCAAGGTAGATGCGACCCTTCGAGAGGGACGGCACATCCGCAATGGGCACCAGCGGCGCGATGGGGGCCGAGTTGTCGAACCCTTTGGAGAAGTCCCAGGGGCGGCCCATCTTCTTGGCGACGGCCTGCAGGTCACGGCGGGTCAGGTCGATGCCGACGCCGGCGCCCCACACCACGGACATCGCATCATCCACGGAGATCGCGCGGGCAGGCTTGCCGATGGCAATGACGAGTTCAATTTCGTGATGCATGTCGGACGTGTCGGGCGGGTAGGGAACGCTGACGCCGGTGTCGACAACAGCGTCGGCCGGCTTGGTGAAGAAGAATGGCGGTTCGCGGTCCGGGTCGTTGCCCATTTCGCGGGCGTGAGCGGCATAATTACGGCCGACACAAAAGATGCGCCGCACCGGAAAACGGTCTTCCCGGCCGCTGACTGCGACCGAGGCCTGCTGCGGCGGTTCGATGACGTACATTCGGCAATCCTTGGCTGTATCCTGCAAAGGCTCCACCCGGATGGGCCTTGCATTCTGCGCTTCTAAACCATTTTTGACGGCGGTCATCGGGTTCGGCACGGAAAAAGCAAATTCCGGCGCGCAGGACTGCAGAAGGACAACACCGGTCGAAACCGTCCGAAGGGCGGTGTTGCGCTGGCGATGTTACTTTTATCACTCTACCCTAAATGCTACCTGTCGAGTCTCGGAGCATCTCTCAAGCGGCGGCGCGGAACCGTCTTCTAGTATCGTCGGACGGTCGCATAGCGGTAGGAACTTGATTTTGATCAAGTATGTCCAATGTGCGAGCCGGGCCTCAATTCGAGTGAGAAATCTGTTGATTCAAGGGCTGTGATGGAAGAATTTTATGCCAAAGGCGAAGTTTCTGAAAAAACATCGCGCCCTGATGACGATGACCCGCTGGCCGATGGCCCGGCCGGAAGTCGCAGTCGTGGCGTCCAGTCGGTCGAAATAGGAATTAAACTACTGGTTGCTCTGGCGCGGGGTGGCGGCCCCATGTCGCTTCGCGACCTGTCCGCTGCTGCATCCATGTCACCGGCGAAAGTGCACAGGTACATGGTCAGCCTCATGGAAAGCGGTATGGTCGACCACCAGCGCAGTGGCAGCTACGACCTTGGCGCGCTGGCCCGCGAGATCGGCATGGCAGCGCTCGTGCGGGTGGAAGAGGTCAGCCGCGCTTCGGAAAAATTGCCGGAGCTTGTGGAGCGCAGCAACGCTGCAGGCGTCCTCACGGTGTGGACGGATCTCGGCGCCATGGTGGTGCGCTGGGAACGTCAGCGCGCACCGCTTTCGACCATCATGTCCGTTGGCTCGCAGATGCCGGTTGTCGACTCCGCGACAGGCCGGGCATTCGTCGGCCACCTCCCGGACCATGTGGTTCTGCCGGTGCTGATGGCCGAAGCACCGCACATGACGCACGACCTTGCCGCCATGCGCGCGCAGGACAATGACGGGACCATCTATCGAAACGACGAAACCATGTTGCCAGGTTATTTTTCCTTGGCGCGCCCGTTACTGGACTATCATGGGCGGGCGATGGCAGTGGTGACGCTGATCTCCAACCGGCGGAGCCTCATCATCCGGGACGGTCCGGTCGAGCGGATGCTCCGGGAATTCTAGCGCCCGTTGCAGCAACCGCAGCTGTTTCGGACAGGAGGCGCTGGCGCCGATCAGGCGATATTGAGAACGCCCTTGTTGTCGAGCGAGAGGCCGTTGATGCCTTTGCGCGCGGCGAACACCTCCACCGGATGGACGAGGAAAAGCCAGGGCGGGTCTTCCACCAGCCGGTCCAGCGCTGCAGCGTAGGCCTCGCAGCGGTCATCGTCGTCAACGGCGCGGGCGGCGGCCTCGATCAGCCGGTCGGCGGCGTCATTGTGGTAGCCCTGCCACCAGGTGCCTTTGCGGATGGCGGATACCTTGTCCTGCAGGATCCGGTACGTGCTGTGCGGCGAGGAATCGAACAGCGCCAGATCCCCCATGTCGCCTTCGCCGATCTGCCGGGCGTAGGCCGGACGGTCGGTGATGAGGTCCACGGTCACGTCAAAGCCTGCGGCGCGCAGATCGTCCGCCACGGCTTGTGCAATTTCCGGCGCTCGGTCGGGCATGTGGGTTGGGGTGCGCAGTGTCACCACGGGGCGCTGATCGCCCACAATGCGGCGCGCTTCGGCAAGGTTATATGGAAAAGGCGGCACCCTGCGGTTTGCCATGCCGTGGTGAAACGGGCTCACCACGGTTGAAGCCGGCGCCGCGCGACCGTGAAACACGTCGCGCACAAGCCGGTCCCGATCCACCGCAAGGTTGGCGGCACGCCGCAATTCCGGATCGGCGAACGGACCTTTTCGGCAATTGAAATAAGCCATTACCGAAAGCGTATTCAGCGCCTCTCCGAATATGAGCGACGGGACGGTGACAGGTGGACCGGGCACGCGCTCGAGATTGAGCGCGGCGTCGACTGTGCCGTCGGTCACCGCGCGCAACCGTGCTGCAGCATCCGGCATGGCGCGAAACGAGAGCCTCCGCCCGCCAGCCTCAAGCACCGTGTGCTCGCCAGGCGCCAGCATTTCAACCCGCCAACGGCCGGTGCCGATGGTGCCGTGTCCGTTCTCGTCGGCCCGCGCCACGAAAAATTCCGAGAATATCTCCGGAAGGTCGGCAAACGGCGCGGCCGTGTCGGCCTCGACAACATTGTCCGACGGTGCGCTCAGTGTCGTGCCCGCCAGATAGTCGGCATACGCCCATGTCATGCCGAACCCGTCTCGGGAAACCAGAATTGCCTCGATGAATGCCAGAATGTCGGCGGCACGGCAGGGTTTGCCGTCGTGGAACGTGGCGCCCGGCCGGATCTCGAAGCGCCAGCGGCGGCCGGTGCCGTCGTGCGTCAGGCGATGAAAGAGGCCGGGACCGACACGCCCGTTCGACCAGGTAAGCAAAGGCTCCAGCGCAAGCGTCTTCAGCGTGAGGAGGGACGCGTCGTCCGTGCACCGCTCGGGCGGCACGAAGTCGACCTTTTCGAGCGCGATTGTCAGGTCCATGCAGGTTCCGATGGCAGGGCGCAGGCGCTGCGGGCCGCAATGGCCGCGAAGGCGCCGAAAGAATGGGACGAATAAGACACAATTGGTTGCAAGAAATCCAATCGGCGATCTGTTTTATTGCACAAAATGCTGTCTGGACTGTACGGCGGCCGCCACGTGGGTTTCGACTGTCGGCCCCAGCACAACCGCCCCATGGCGTGACTTATCCGGAAGGCTTCTCCGATGGACGACTTCAGCATCACCGATTTCGCCAGCGCGCGGACGGCCGGTGCCGATGCGCTGCGCAAGCGCATCGAGCACCATCTGGTGTTCTCTTTCGGCAAGGACCGCAATGCTGCGCAGCTGACGGACTGGCGCCTTGCCCTGTCGCGCGCAATCCGTGACGAGGTGGTGGTGCCGTGGTTCGAGACCACAAGGCGCGTCTACCGGCAGGACGGCAAGCGGGTCTATTATCTCTCGCTGGAGTTCCTGATCGGGCGTCTTCTCCATGATGCCACGGTCAACCTCGGCCTTGAGGACAAGGCGCGCGCTGCGATGGAATCCATCGGCATCGACTATGACCGCGTGGTGCTGGACGAACCGGATGCAGCCCTTGGCAATGGCGGCCTTGGCCGGCTGGCGGCGTGTTTCATGGATTCCATGGCCTCCATCGGCCTTCCGGCGTATGGATACGGCATCCGCTACGACCACGGGCTGTTCCGTCAGGGTTTCGACCATGGCTGGCAGACCGAGGAGGCAGAGGACTGGCTGGCCCAGTCGCACGTGTTCGAGTTCGAACGGGCGGAGGCTGCCATCCCCGTGGGGTATGGCGGCGAGGTGGTGCCGGGGTCCGGTGACAGCGCCAGATGGAACCCGGCCGAAACGGTGATCGCGGCGGCCTACGACACGCCGATCCCCGGCTGGCAGGGCAAGTGGGTCAACACCTTGCGCCTGTGGGCCGCCCAGCCCACACGGGCGTTCGAGCTGTCCGCCTTCAACCGGGGCGAACATGTGGCGGCGGCAACGCCCGCCATCCTGGCGCGCACGATCAGCCGCGTTCTTTATCCGGACGATTCGACCCCGCAGGGGCGCGAGCTGCGGCTGCGACAGGAATATTTCTTCACTGCCGCGTCGCTGCGCGACATTCTGCGCCGGTTCGAAAAGCAATATGGTGACCTGTCGTTGCTGCCCCACAAGGTGGCAATCCAGCTCAACGATACCCATCCCGCCATTGCCGGTCCCGAGCTGATCCGCCTTCTGGTGGACGAGCGCGGTCTCTCCTTCGATGCCGCCTATGACATCGCGTCCGGCTGCCTCAACTACACCAACCACACCTTGATGCCCGAAGCGCTGGAGCGCTGGTCCTATGACCTGATGCGCCATGTGCTGCCGCGCCATATCGGCCTGATCGAGCGGATCGACGAGCGCCATGCCAGCGACTGCGCGGCGAAGGGGCGCACGATCAGCGCCGATGTCCGCGCCATCGACCATGGCGAGGTCCGCATGGGCAATCTCGCCTTCATCATGGCACGCCGGGTCAACGGGGTTTCCGCGCTCCATACCGAGCTCGTCAAGCAGACGGTGTTCGGCGAACTGAACGATCTGCATCCGGACCGCGTGGTCAACGAGACCAACGGCGTCACCCCGCGCCGGTGGCTCTACAGCTGCAACCCGCCCCTTCGTACGCTTCTGCTGGACACGATCGGCGACCGCTGGATCAGCGATCTGGAAGCCCTTGAAGCGGTCGCGCCATATGCCGACGACGCTGCGTTCCGCGAGCGGTTCGCCGCCGCCAAGCGGGACAACAAGCGCCGCCTCAGCGACTTCATCGCCCGCCGCTCCGGTGTCGCCATCGACCCGGACGCGATGTTCGATGTCCAGATCAAGCGGCTCCACGAATACAAGCGGCAGCTCCTCAACATTCTGGAGACCGTCGCGCTTTACAATGAAATGAAGCGCAACCCTGCGGCAGACTGGACCCCCCGCGTAAAGATGTTCGGCGGCAAGGCGGCGCCGGGCTACCAGATGGCCAAGCTCATCATCAAGCTTATCAACGATGTGGCCGCTGTGGTGAACACGGATGAAAGCCTGGACGGGCGGCTGCGCATCGTGTTCCCGGCCAACTACAATGTTTCCATGGCCGAGCGCCTGATCCCGGCCGCGAACCTTTCCGAGCAGATCTCCACGGCTGGGATGGAAGCGTCCGGCACCGGAAACATGAAGTTTGCCCTCAACGGCGCGCTCACCATCGGCACCCTGGATGGCGCCAATGTGGAGATTGCCGAACGGGTGGGGCCGGAGAACATCTTCATCTTCGGCCTCAACACCGGCGAGGTGGCGGCGCTGCGCGGGCACTACAACCCCGGCGAATTCATAGAGAACTCACCACGCCTGCGCGAAGTCCTCGGCCAGATCGAAACCGGCGCCTTCTCGCCGGACGATCCGGGTCGCTTCCACCAGCTCACCGACAATCTCCGCCATCAGGACTGGTTCATGCTGTGCGCGGATTTCGACGCCTATTTCGATGCCCAGCGCCGGGTCGACGCGGCATGGAAGGACCCGGCTGCATGGGTGCGAAGCGCAATTCTCAACACGGCGCGGTCGGGCTGGTTCTCGTCCGACCGCACCATCCGCGGCTATGCCCGGGACATCTGGGGCGCTGACCCTTCGGCCTGATCCGGCGCCATGACCGGACGCCGCTGCGCGCCGGCTTTCTTGTTGGCAAGGCGAGGGATTTCCTCCCTCGCGCACCCTCCATCTCGCCGATGCGGCCTTCGGTAGCAAACGCACCAAGCAGAAAGCCCCGGAAACGCTTACCCTTGGCGCATGACCATACGCCGCCACAGATTCCAGACGAAGTGCTTTGGCCCGACCATCAACGGGATAATGACGAAGCGTGCCGAGCTATACCGGACGCGGCAAGAAGCCCGTGCCGCCCTGGTGGAGTTGGACGACGACATTGCCGCGATGGACCGCACGTTGCGCATCCTCGGCTATGAGCATGACCCCGACGACGCCATGCCCACCGTGGCGCAGAACCCCATGTTCAAGCGCGGGCAACTGCGGCGGCTGATATACACGACGCTGCGCGAGGCAGGGCCGCTGTCATGCCGGCAGATCGCGGAGCGCATCAGCGGGGCCGACGGCAAGGAGTTGAGCGCCGTCGCCAAGCGGGTGGATCGGTCGCTGTACAAGGCGTTTCAGCGTGGGCAGTTGCAGCGGCAGAAGGCGCGGACGGGGGAATGGGTGTGGTTTGGCGGTGGCATTGAAAATTAAGTCTTGACTCCCTATCGTGATTCGCAAGCCATCTTTGGAGTAACTAATCGTGCCGCATGATTCAGCTGCAATCGCGAATGAATTTCTTCGTCTTGCAAACGCGGAAGGCAATGGCCTGACGCAGATGCAGCTGCAAAAGCTTGTATACATCGCGCACGGATGGTCCCTGGCGCTGTTGGGGACCCCTCTGGTTAACGATAGGATTGAGGCGTGGGACTACGGTCCAGTCATCCCGAGCCTGCGCGCAGAGCTTCGCAGTTACGGCAGGAGCGCCGTCAGCGAGCCGATCCGGAAGAGGGGACTCGGTTGGGCGCCCAAGACTGTATCATCGAATCTCTCCGATGATGAGGTCGCGCTTATCCAGCGAGTTTACCAATCTTACGGCCATATGAGTGGTGAAACTCTCTCTCGGATAACGCATAAACGTGAAACCCCTTGGAGTAATGCGTTTAGCCGCGGGCAGAATACAACCATTAGTGACGATGAAATCGTTCGCCATTACAAGTCACTTATTAGCAACCGCAATGCCACGTAGGGCTGATATATTTGACGCAATTAAGAAGGTCGCGCAAGAGCAAGAATCTAAGGCAGCTGAAGAAGGCCATAGTCTAGCTTTTTCGCTTGAGGCAAATGACGCGGAGCTTGCTAAGCTTACGGAAGATTTAGCGGAAATTAAGTATAACCGCAGTGCGCGAGCTAGAAATCAGAAATTTGTGGAACGATGCCTAGCTATATATGCGCTAGGTGTGTTCGTAATTTTGTTATTGAGCGGCTTTAAAATCGGTGGCTTTATATTAGCGGACGGGGTGCTAATAACGCTCGTCGGTAGTACAGCGGCATCCGTTATAGGATTAGCAGTTATTGTGAGCCGCGGTGTTTTCGGCGGGGCGACATCACCTACCGCTGCCAGTACCCAGCCCAAGCCCGGCTCACCGGCGAAGTGAGCGCGTTGCGCAGCGTCTTCCGGAAAGCGGTACCGTTGTCCACGCGGCGGTTGTCTTCCTTCCAAGCGGCCTCGTTGGCGTATTGGTAGAGGTACTGCGCGGACACGCCGTGGTGCTGCCCGACAACCATGCGACGCAGGCGGGAGAAGAACGATTCAACCTGATTGGTGCAGCTCTCAGGGGTGCTGTAGGCGATGGAGTGGTTGATGCGGCCGACCGTCCAGCCAGCATGCAGGCGATCCCAATGGGAAGCCTCGTCAGCGTGCATCGTCGCCATGCGGGACACGATGTGCTGCGCGATGTCCACGCCTTCGCCTTCCTCGCGGCAGATGAACGGGACCACGCGCCCGCCGCGCTCACGGAAGGCGACCACGACGCGGCGCTTGCCGGTCTGATGCTCTTTCAGGCGGCGGTCAACGCGATCCTTCTTTTCGTTCGCCGGGCGAATGTGACCGCCGAAGTAGGCGCCATCGACTTCAACGTCACCTTCAAGCGGGGTCTCCTGGTCAATCTCAGCGGACAGCGCCTCACGCAGCTTGTGAGCCAGCACGAAGGCCGTCTTGTACTGGACGCAGAGGTCACGGGAGAGCTGGAGCGCGAACACGCCCTTCACCGCGTTCACGAAGATTGCGATGGCGCCGAGAAGGTCGGTGAAGTCCATCTTGCGGCTGGCGAAGATCGTGCCGCTGGTGACGCTGAACTGGTGGCGGCACTCAGCCTGACGGCACTTGAACTTGCGGCGGGTGGTGATGCTGTAGGCTTCAACTGAACCGCAGCGCGGGCACACCGGCTTGCCGTCGTTCTCAGACCAGCGGATCGCGCAGAACGTCTCGTATGCCTTCTCTTCGCCAGCCCTGTAGATGTCCTTCAGGCGAAGGGTGCGGGCCGATGCGGAGAGGAGGAAGTGCTGTGCCATTTGTCTGTCTCTGCGTTACCTATGTAACGTATGTAGTACGTTGACGTACTAGAGACAAGGGCATACGTATCGCAAACGTCACTTTTATCGCGAGGACGATGCGGCATGGCAGAGCGGACAGACTGGGAAGCCCGCGTGGCGAACCTTCTAAAGGCGGAGTTGAAGAGGAAGGGTGTGACCTACAGCCAGCTTGTCGAAAAGCTGGCTGAGATCGGCGTTGAGGAAAAAGAGGTTAACGTGCGAAACAAGCTATCGCGCGGGAAGTTCACCGCTGCGTTTATGGCGCAGTGCTATGAAGCCATTGGATCTAATTCGATCCGATTAGTTGATTAAACGTGGACCGCAAGACGCTAAAGGCACTAGCAATTGTCGTACTGTGTGTGTTTGTGCCAATCGCAACCTTGACGATTGCCATTCTATACGAGGCTTGGTCCAAGCAGGATGGCGTAGCAGTAGGCGGAAGCCGCCAAGCCAGCGACCAACATTCCCCATCCGTAGGTCCAACGGAAGAACAGCGCGAGTCCGACCCCGGCGCCCGCGCCAATAAAGCCTACAACGAACAACAATTTGACGATGAGCGGGACTGGCGCGATCTTGCGGCTCAGGAGTCGATGGCTCGCGCCGCGGATTTGATGCTGTGGATTACAGGCGCGACTCTGGCTGCCACTGTCGCGGCAGTGTTTTTTGCCGGATGGGCAGCTCGTGCCACAGACCGCACCGCCAGAATTACCCGCGAAATTGGGGTCGCCCAGACGCGCGCCTATATCGGCGTTCCAGAAGTTACAGCTGTGGTCCGCGATATCGACGGAATCGGGCAAACAATTTCTGTTATAGTGACTTTGGGCAATACCGGCCAATCGCCAGCTATTAACACTAGATTCGAAGTTACCCTTAGCTGCCCAAGCGTATTCCCGACGCTTTTTATTATGGGGCGGAGGCTTGTTTACGGAAGGGACATAACAGCTGGCGAGCGCGGGGTTGAGATGTTGCGAAAAGAAAACTTCCCGATTCCCAAGGGGATGAAGGGGAATTATCCGGGCGACCACCCGATCTTTAGGGTTAATGGTGAAATCGAGTATGACACGGTATTTGAAACAGTGCCCGCGACCATTTTTGAATTCTCGGTCGACCTCGTCTATCCGCCCAACGAAGTGACGGGCCGCCTGCGCGTGCGTCCCAGCGCTGGCCTCACTCACCCAGACCCCAAGAACAACTAGCGCCCACATCACTGCCGCACCCTTGGTGCGCTTGCTACCTAACACCGCGCCGATGGGCAGGGGTTCAGGCCATTCAGCTGCTTCGCATCTGCCTGTTCTGATCCCCTTTGCCAGCGTTGGGCGGCCCGCGACGGCGTCAAGGTGCCGTCCTCGCCATGCTCGCCTTCGGCTGTGCGTGGCTCCGGGCGGCGCCTTGACCCCGCCGCAGGCCTTGTCAGACCGCTGCGGTGCCGGCTTCCAGAGCCTCGAAGCGGGCGAGGAACCGGTCCGCCGCCTCGCCGGTCGGCCAGGGCGTCAGAAGCGGGGCAAAGCGTTCCGGCTCAATGGCGGGGCGGCCGAAGATGGCGTCGGCCTCGGCCGGTGTGAAGCCGGCTCTTGCCGTGGCTTCGAGGTGGGCGGCAATGCGGTCGGCTGCCTTGATGGCCGCCTTGCGCGCCCCGGACGGATCAGCCGGGACGGAGAACCGGAGGAAAATCGCCGCTTCCAGCCGGTGTTCGACGCTTTTGTAGGATTCGCCGATAGCCGCCTTGAAGGGGGAGATGAGATCGCCGACGACGTATTCCGGGGCGTCGTGGAGGAGGGCGGCAAGGCTTTCCATCGGGGTTGGTGCGGACGTGATTGCGGGCATCAGCGCCTCCACCAGCAAGGAGTGCTGCGCCACGGAAAAAGGCCAGTCGCCCGTGGTCTGGCCGTTCCAGCGCGAGACGCGCGCAAGGCCGTGCGCAATGTCGCGGATCTCGATGTCGAGCGGCGAGGGGTCCAGGATATTGAGGCGGCGGCCGGACAGCATGCGCTGCCAGGCGCGGTCCGGCGCCTCTGCTGCCCGGCGGGTGCGCCGCGGTCTGGCGCTAGGCCTCATCGCTGCCTGCCGTGCGGCCGAGCACGAACGGGGCGCCGGGGGGCGGGGCGAGGCTGAGCGCTCTGCCGTCCGCTTCTGCCGTCCCGTCGGTTCGATCGATCCGGATCAGCGCAAGTCCGCTGTCGCCGTCGCTGACGCCCATCCGGCCGACGGCGCGGCCATCCAGCGTCAGCGCGGTGCCGGGGGCGGGCAGGGGCGCCTTGCCCGAAACCAGCACCGTGCGGCGGCGGGCGGTGCCGCGGTGGCGCATTCGGGAGACCACCTCCTGGCCGACAAAGCAGCCCTTGTGGAAGTCGACGCCGCCGGTGAGGTCCATGTTGGCATCGTGGGGAAAGGCGTCACCCAGCGGAAAGTCGATCACGGCGTCCGGCACGCCGGCGCTGATACGCGCGCGGGTGTAGGCGCTGAGCGCGTCGCCTTGCGGTGCCGCATCGGCGGTGAGGAGGCGGTTGAGGAGGTTGGAGCCGCGGGGGTCGGCAATGCCTTCGTCCGCCGAGATGGCAACGTGCTCGCCCGTCAGCGCAACGTCCACCGCGGCGCGCAGCTTGTACATGGTGAGACGGCGGACAAGGTCGTCGGCAGCCTCTGCCGGCACGTCCAGCGCGAAGCCGTTGCCGCGGCGAAAGACCATCATGTCGGTGAGGATCTTGCCCTGGGGGGAGAGGAGCGCGCCGTAGGCAAGGGCACCGTCTTCCAGGCTCTCGACCTGGACGGTGAGGAGTCCGTCCAGAAAACGGGCACTGTCTGCGCCGGAAACGGAGATGACGCTGCGGCCGGGAAGGGCGGAAATCATGGCGGTTACTCGATGTCACCGGCGCTGAAGTAGCGCACGCGGCCGTCGGGTGCGATCCCGACGCGGTAGAAGGTGTAGCGCCCCTGCCGCTGGATTTCCTCCACGTCGGCCGAGGTGAGGATGCGGTAGACGTCCACCATGTGGGGCGGCTCCAGCGCATCCAGCGGAACCTCCGCAAAGTAGGGCCACACATAGGTCAGCGTCGACCCCTTGCCGACCGCGACGTGGCCGCTCTCCAGGATTTCCGCCAGAATCGCCAGGATCTCCCGGCCTTCGTCATCGCCGGACTGGAGGCGCAGCGCCTCCACCGCGGCCGGCATGTCGCCGTAGCCGCCGACGATGGGGGCAACGCGCTGGCTGGCGAAGATCTCGCGCAGCGCATCGATCTCGCCGCTCATTGCGGCGGCCAGCAGCGCGGTGCGGGCGGCTGCCACGGCGGGCGGCAGGTCGGTCTCGCCGGTGCGCAGGTCCGCAAGTCCGGCGCGGGGCTCCCGTGGCACATGCGTTGCATCATAATCGGCAGAATGCCCGTCGAATTCCTCCCCACCATCTTGTGCCGGCAAAATGCTTTCCGTCGCTCCGCCGGGCGCGGTGTCCAGCGTGAACGGCAATGTTGCGCCGGATCGGGGGGCATCGGCCCCGGTGTCGAGCTCGACTTCGGGCGAGTAGGCGAGCGCTGGAGCGGATGCTGCTGCGATTGCTCCCACAAAAGACAGAACCAATAGTGGTCTGCGGGGGTTGGGCAATGGGGAGTAGAAACTCCGTGCGCAATCGCGCAGTCTCCCCACCCTGCGCCGCAACGGCGACAGTCCTCTTGCAGACGGAAATGCCAAATTGACGCCCCTTGCGTTCATCGCTCTCGGGATTCTCGGGGGTGTTTTTGTGACGGCCCCGCTTGGTCCGGTCAATGTTCTGATCATGCAGCGCGCTTTGCGTTACGGGTTCGTGTCGGGCCTTGGCGCCGGCGTGGGTGCTGCGCTTGCCGACGTGGTGTTTGCCAGTGCCGCCGCCTTTTCGGTCTCCACCGTCAGCGGCTTCATCGAAGGGCATTCGCGCATCATCCAGCTGGTCGGCGGGCTGATTGTGGGGTTCATCGGTGCGCGCATCCTGTGGCGCCAGCCGGGGTTTGACAAGCCGCTGCCCGAAGAGACGCGGCGTCGCAGCGCGGCCGAAATGTCGGTGGGCACGTTCTTTCTCACCATCTCCAACCCCGCCACCATCTTCGGCTTCGTGGCCTATTTCAGTGCGCTCGGAGAGTGGGCGCCGGACAAGGGCGACTATGTGGGCACGGGGCAGATGGTGCTGGGCGTCGCCATCGGGACGCTGGGGTGGTGGTGCGTCCTGTCCGGCGCCGTGACCAAGATGCGCGTGCGCCTCAACGAGACGATGATTGCCAAGTTCAACGTGATTGCCGGGGCGCTTCTCCTCGGCTTCGGTGCGCTTATATTGGGGCGGCTTTCGGTGACGTATTTCGAGGTGATCTGACATGTGCGGCCGCTTCCAGCTGACCATCCCGCTGGAGATGATGCGGGAGATCTTTGCGGTGGCCAATGACACCGCGCCCTATCCGCCGCGCTACAACATTGCGCCGACGCAGCCGGTGCATGTGGTGCGCTCGGTGCCGGGCGGGCGCGCAGTGACCTTGATGCGGTGGGGCCTTTTGCCGCCGTTCGTCAAAGACCCGAAGGATTTTCCCCTCGTCATCAACGGCCGGTCGGAAACGGCGGCGGAAAAGCCCACCTTCCGCAACGCGCTGCGGCGGCGCCGGGCGCTGCTTCCCGCAACTGGTTTTTACGAATGGTTGCGCGAAGACAACGGGAAGCAGCCCTTTTTCTTCGAGCCGGAGGCCCCCATCGCCCTTGCCGGTTTGTGGGAAACCTGGATGGGTCCCGATGGCGAGGAGCTGGACACTGTCGCGGTGCTGACCGCAGCTGCCGAAGGCGTCCCGGCAGAGTATCACGACCGGATGCCGCTCACCGTCCCGCGCAAGAATTTTGGCGACTGGCTGGACCCTGCCAACGACCAGGGCGAGAAGGCGCTCCTCCTGACCGAGAAGGCCGCGTTCACCGCGCGCCCCGTCTCGCGAAAACTGTCCAACGCCCGCAACGAGGGGCAAGCGCTGATGACGCCCGATGCGCCCGAACCGCCGGCTCCCCCGAAGGACGAGGAGGAGCCGCGGCTCCTCTGACTATTCCAGAGGCAGGATGCGGCCGGGGTTCATCCGGCCGTCCGGGTCGAGCGCGGACTTGATCTTGCGCATCATCTCCAGCTCCAGCGGGCTGCGCACGGTGGGGACCAGCTTTGCCTTCAGCCGGCCGACGCCGTGTTCGGCCGCAATGGAGCCGTGGTGCTTGGCGACCACCGCGTGGACTGCGGTGTTCAGCTTGTCCCATTGGGCAAGGAAGGCGTCCTTGTCGGCGCCTTCGGGCTGGGTGAAATTGAAGTGGATATTGCCGTCGCCCAGGTGGCCGAACGGCACCGGGCGGCAGCCGGGGATCGCCTCCAGCGCCGCCGCCGTGCCTTCGGCCAGAAAGGCGGGCAGGGCGTGGATCGGCACTGAAACGTCGTGCTTGATCGAGCCGCCCTCAAAGCTCTGCACTTCGGACAGAAGCTCGCGCAGGCGCCAGAAATCGGCAGCCTCGGCAATGGACTGGGCCACCAGCGCATCGTTGGCAACACCTGCCTCATAGGCCGCCATCAGCGCGGTTTCCAGCGGCTCGCGCATGGGGCGGTCGGGCGAGAAGGTGCTGGCCTCGATCAGCACCACCCATTCGGGGATCGTCTCGAACGGGTTGCGGGTGCCGGCCCCGTGGCGCAGCACCATCTCGATGCCGAATTTGGGGATCAGCTCGAACGCGGTGATCGCCTCGCCCAGCGTCGACTGCACCATGCCGAGCAGCGTGAGCGCGGCGGCAGGGTCCGCAACGCCCACCATCGCAACGTCCCGCGCAGTTGGCAGCGGGCGCAGCTTGAGCATGGCGCGGGTGACGAGGCCAAGCGTCCCTTCGGCGCCGATGAAAAGGTGCTTGAGGTCGTAGCCGGTGTTGTCCTTGCGCAGGGCACGAAGGCCATTCCAGACGCGGCCGTCCGCCAGCACAACTTCGAGGCCCAGCACCTGGTCGCGCATGTTGCCATAGGCCAGCACGCCCGTGCCGCCGGCGTTGGTGGAGATCAGTCCGCCAATCCGCGCCGAGCCCTCGGAGGCAAGGGAGAGGGGGAACAGCCGGCCGGCCTCTTCGGCAGCCGACTGAACGTCGGCCAGGATCGTGCCTGCGCCGCACAGGAGCGTGTTGCCGGCGGGATCGACGGTTTCGATTTTCGTCAGCCGGTCGGTGGAGATCAAAAGCTCCTCGCCCGATTCGGACGGCATCTGCCCGCCCACCAGGCCGGTGTTGCCCGACTGCGGCACGATGGCCACACCAAATTTGGCGGCAAGGCGAAGCGCGGTGGCGACGCCTTCGGTGTCGGCCGGCCGCACCACAAAGGGCGTCGCCCCGTGGTAAAGATGGCGCCATTCGGTGAGGTAGGGCTGCATCGCGTCACGGTCCGTCACCAGCGCGCTGTCGCCGAGCTCCGCGGAGAGAGCCTTGCGCAGAGCGTCGAAGTCGGGCTTGTCGGTTGGGATGTGTGACGTGATGGACATGGGCTTGGCTCTTAACTCGTGGTCAATCTTGCGAGGGAGGAGGGTGATGGCTATGACGGCACCCATTAGGGCATATCTTCGGCCCCGTCCCAAAAGGTTGGATTTCCATGACTATTGACTCCGGCATTCTCGCGGGAAAGCGCGGTCTGATCCTCGGAGTCGCGAACAACCGGTCGATCGCGTGGGGAATCGCGAAGGCCGTGGCGGATCACGGCGCCAAGCTCGGCCTCACCTACCAGGGTGATGCGCTGAGAAAGCGCGTTGAGCCGCTCGCCGCGACCCTTGATGCCGACGTGTTCGGCCACCTAGACGTCACCGACCCGGCCTCCATGGACGCCGTGTTCGACCGCGTGAAGCAGGAATGGGGCGGTCTCGACTTTATCGTCCACGCCATCGCCTTCTCCGACAAGAACGAGCTGACCGGCCGGTTCATCGACACGTCCGCCGACAATTTCCACAAGTCGCTCGCAATCTCCTGCTACTCGTTCGTCGACATCGCGCGCCGCGCGGAGCCGCTGATGAACGAGGGCGGCTCGATGCTGACGCTCACCTATTACGGCGCCGAAAAGGTGATGCCGCACTACAACGTGATGGGCGTTGCCAAGGCCGCTCTCGAAGCGTCCGTGCGCTATCTCGCCGCCGATCTTGGCCCCCGCGGCATCCGCGTCAACGCCCTGTCGGCCGGCCCGATCAAGACGCTGGCCGCCTCCGGCATCGGCGACTTCCGCTACATTCTCAAATGGAACGAGTACAACGCGCCGATGCGCCGCACCGTCACCATCGAGGAAGTGGGGAGCGCCGCGTCCTATCTCGTGTCGCCGATGTCGTCGGCCGTCACCGGTGAAGTGCACCACGCTGATTCGGGCTACCACGTCGTCGGCATGAAGGCCGTGGACGCGCCGGACATCACCAAGGCGGTCGCGGAAGACAAGAGCTGATGCTGCCACAGGGCGTGCGCCTCATCCACCTCAGGCACGGTGAAACGGACTGGAACGTGGAAGGGCGCCTCCAGGGCCAGCTCGACATTCCGCTCAACGACACCGGGCGCGGCCAGGCGCATCGCAACGGCCGTACCCTGCGCGACTGGCTGGCCGCGGAGGGGATTGCGCCGGACACGCTCGACTTCGTGGCCTCGCCGCTGTCGCGCTCGTGCGAGACGATGACCATCGCCCGCACCGAGCTCGGCCTCGATGGCAACTTTGCCACCGACGATCGGCTGAAGGAGATCGCGTTCGGCGAATGGTCCGGCTTCACCTACGAGGAGCTGAAAGAGGGCGGCCAACGCGAGCTGGTGAAGGCGCGCAAGAAGGACAAATGGGCGTTCCGGCCCCCCGGCGGCGAGACCTATGGCGAGCTTGCCAGCCGCATTGGCGCGTGGCTCGAAACCATTGAGCGCGACACCGTTGCCGTCACCCACGGCGGGGTGTTTCGCGTGCTACACGGCCACCTGTGCGACCGGCCGTGGCACGAGGTGCCGGGCCTGCCTGCGCCGCAGGACCGGTTCTCGGTGTTTGCGGACGGCACCGTCGCGCTGATCTAGAAGGGCGCCCATGTCGCACAACACGTTCGGCCACCTCTTCCGCCTCACCACCTTCGGCGAGAGCCATGGCCCCATGATCGGCGGCGTGGTGGACGGTTGCCCTCCCGGCATCGTCCTGTCGCTGGCGGCAATCCAGGCCGAGATGGACAAGCGCCGCCCCGGCCAGTCCCGCCACACCACCCAGCGCCGCGAACCGGACACCGTGCGGCTCGTCTCCGGCGTGCTGGACACGGACGACGGGCTGGTGACCACCGGCACGCCGATCACGGTGCTGATCGAGAACGTGGACCAGCGCTCCAAGGACTACACCAACATTGCCGAGCGCTACCGCCCCGGCCATGCCGACTATACCTACGACGCCAAATATGGCCTGCGCGACTATCGCGGCGGCGGGCGCTCCTCCGCCCGCGAGACCGCCGTGCGGGTCGCTGCCGGCGCCATCGCCCGCGCCGTGGTGCCCGGCGTAACAATCCGCGGCGCGCTGGTGGAGATGGGCGGCGACCGTGCCGAGGCGCGTCAGTGGGACGCCGTGCGCACCAACGATTTCTTCTGCCCCGACCCCGATGCCGCGCGCCGATGGGAGGCAAGGCTCGACGCTGCCCGCAAGGCCGGCTCGTCTCTGGGTGCCGTCGTGGAGGTGGAGGCGTCCGGCGTTCCGGTGGGGTGGGGCGCGCCTCTCTACGGCAAGCTCGATCAGGATCTCGCCAGCGCCATGATGTCCATCAATGCCGTGAAGGGCGTGGAGATCGGCGAGGGCTTCAACGCTGCCCGCCTCTCCGGCGAGGAGAACGCAGACGAGATGCGGATGGGCGCGGACGGGCCTGCGTTCCAGTCCAACAAGGCGGGCGGTGTGCTCGGCGGCATTTCAAGCGGTGCGCCTGTGGTGGTGCGCTTTGCGGTGAAGCCGACGTCCTCGATCCACACCGCGCGCCGCTCGGTCACCCGCGCCGGGGCGGAGGTCGACGTGTCCACCACCGGCCGGCACGACCCCTGTGTCGGCATTCGTGCCGTGCCCGTGGGCGAGGCGATGATGGCGCTGGTTCTGGCGGACCATTTCCTGCGGCACCGGGCGCAGACCGGACGCGGCGGCCCGGTCTGGCCAATCGTCTGAAGCGGCCGGGCGTGTCTGCCCGGCCTTGATGCTCAGCGGCCCGCGAAGACGGCCTTGTCGAGCACGCCATGGACGCCGAAATTGCCGTCCACCACCTGCGTGACGCCAAAGTCTGTCGCGACCGACATCAGCGAGATCGCCTCGTCTTCCGAAAGCCCGTAGTTGGTCATCATGAAGGTGCGCATCTTGCGGAACGCATCCCGCATCGCAAGGTCCACTGACGACTTCGAGTAGATCTCGCTTTGGGCCGTGTCCCCCAGTTCGGCGAGATAGTCGGGATAGGAGAAGCCGTGGACGACATATTCGCCGGCGGTTTCCAGTAGCGGAAAGTCGAGCCCTTCCACCGGGGTGCCTTCGAGGTCGGCGGCCTTGTGGAGGGTGACACGCACCAGCCCCGTCAGCGAGGTCTCGATGGCGGTGCCGGCAAGCTCTGAATCGCCCTGCGCCGCATGCGGATCACCGGCTGACAGCAGCGCGCCCTCAACCGCGATGGGGTAGTACATTGTCCCGCCGGGGCCGACGCGCCAGTTGTCGATGTTGCCGCCGAACGAGGACGGCGGGATCGAATCGACAAAGTCAGGCCCCGCCGGTGCAACGCCCATGGTGCCGAAGTGCGGGCGGATCGGCACGCGCACGCCTTCCAGCACTTCATGGTTTTCTTCCACGGTCGAATGGTCGACCGGCACGCCGGGGTAGTCGATCAGTTCGTGGACCACGCCGTCGGGGTCGGTCTGCGGTGTCCAGCGGAAGCTGTAGGCGGCCTTCGCCCAGTTCTCGTCACCAGTGGCGTCGAGTTCATAAATGGTGATGACTTCGCGCGGCTTCGGCTCTTCGATCATGTCGTTGTAGTGGTAGCCCCACCACGCGGCGGCATTGGAGCCGAAGGTGCGGCCGGCATAGTCCGGGTTGCCGGACGGGCGTGGCGCGAGGTCGAGGATGTCGACCTGAAGGACGTCGCCGGGCTCGGCGCCGCACACATAGATCGGGCCGGTGAGGATGTGAACGCCGAAGCCTTCACCCGCGCCGCGGCCGTGGATCGAGGCGTCCATCGGTCCTGCGCCGCGCCGCTCCACGCCCTTTTTGCCGGGCTCCCAGGCGAACACGCTCTCGGCGCCGGGGTCGCCCTCCACCATCCGCGATGCATCGTCGTAGGCGTGGTGGGTCAGCGTCTCGATGGTGACGAGGTCGCCGGACCTGATGACGGCGGACGGCTCCAGCCCCTTGGAGAAGTAGCCCCAGTGCACGGTATCGGCGCTGGCGGGAATTGTGTGGTGGCTGGCGGTTTCGGCGGTCGCCCCGCACGCTTCGGGCGGTGTGCCCTGTGCATTGGCATGCCCTGTGGCAAGGACGCCGGTCATCAGTGCGATCACGCAAGTGGACCGCATGAGGCCGGAAGTTGAGGTCTGTTTCATTGGTCTCTCTTTCTTGGTCGCAAGAATATTTGCAAAAGAGAGGCCACGATGACCGGGGGGCGGCCGCACGGCCGGATCGGGGCACGGCCTGCGCTCTCGCGCGTCTCGACTGTCGATCTGAGGCGTGCCGGCGGGCGCCGGGGCAATCTGGCGCTTGGCACCGTGGCGCGCTATCGCCTATGTCGAGCCAGTGCTTGGTCGAAAGGGTTCATTTTGAGCGACGTGAACACACGGGTGGCGGCGGCATTGCGCGCCTTCGAACGCGGTGAGCTGGTGGTCGTCACCGACGACGACGACCGGGAGAATGAGGGCGACCTCATCTGCGCAGCCTCCCTCGCCACCCCGGAAATGATGGCGCTGATGGTGCGCCACACCTCCGGGATCATCTGTGCGCCGATGACGCGGGACGCGGCCCGCCGACTGCACCTTGCCCCCATGGTCGCCGACAATGACGCGCCGCTCGCAACGGCTTTCACGGTCTCGGTCGACGTCAAGCACGGGCTCAACACGGGCATTTCGGCGGAGGAGCGCACCAACACCGTGCGCAGCCTTGCCAACCCCAATTCCGGCGCCAGCGATTTCGTGCGCCCCGGCCACGTCTTTCCGCTGGTGGCACGGGACGGGGGCCTGCTGATCCGCTCCGGTCACACGGAAGCTGCGGTGGACCTTTGCCGCCTGTGCGGGCTGCCGGAGGTTGGTGTCCTGTCCGAGCTCGTCAACGATGACGGGACCGTCATGCGCGGGCCGCAGGTGAGCGAATTTGCAAGGACGCACGGGCTGGCCGAGGTTTCGGTCAACGACCTGATTGCCTGGCGCCAGCGGACCGAACGGCTGGTCGAGCGGGTGGTGGACGAAACGCGCACGCTCGCGGGTGGCACGGCGCGGGTCGTCTCCTACGCCACAAGGTTCGACCCGATGCAGCACGTCGCCATTGTGGTTGGCGACATTCGCGACGGGGCGGACGTTCTCGTTCGCATCATGCGCGAGTCTGTGGTGGAGGACATTCTGGGTGAAGCGGCGCCCAGGCGGATGCTCGACCGCATCTTCGCCGACGGGCGCGGTGTGATGATCTACCTGCGCGACGGGGCGACCGGCGTTGCGGCTGCCGACCCGGACGAGGGCCACGAAAGTGCGCAAAGCCGCGAGCGCGAATGGCGCGATGTCGGCCTCGGCGCCCAGATCCTGCGCGACCTTGGCGTCAATTCCATCGTTCTGCTGGCCTCACAGGATCGCCGTTACGTGGGGCTGGAAGGGTTCGGCATCACCATCACGGGCACCAAGTCGGTGGACGGCTGATGGACGCGCAGGTTCCGTTCCCGGGCAGCGGTGGCGGCGGTGGCGACGGCAACGGTGAGGGCGGTGTGCCGAAGGCCTTCGCCGTAGGATACCGGCCCCATACCGGCGACATGATGGTCTATGGCGGCGCGATGATGACGCTGGTGGGGGTTCTGGCGGCGGTGGTCCACGGCTCGCCCGTGTTCTTCATCGCCAGCATCGTCGGTTCGCTCTGCGCGCTGTACTTCCATCCGACCCTCGACCTGAACACGCCTCAGCTCGGTGCCGACACCGAGGGCATCTTCATCGCCCGTTTCGGGATGATCCCGTGGAGCGAGATCGCCGAAATCGGTGTCCGGCACCGGGCGCTTCGCACGATGCATCTGTCGACGCTGATCGTGCAGACCCGGCGGCCGCTGAAGGAGGCGATCGCCGTGCCGGACCGGATCGGGCTCCTCGGACGGCTGTGCGCAGCCAACGCCCGCCGCAAGGGCGGCGCCATCCACGTGACGCTGCATACGCTGGGGCTGCCGGCTGATGCCATCGGCGCGCGCCTCGCAGCCCTCCAGGCCGCCAGCCACTGAAACGCATTGTGCAGCGGCGGCGGGCCGGTTCGTCTGGCGCGGCCATCATCGCACATTGGTTCTGCCTTTCGGCTGTTGCGACGCGCATTGATCCGCCCGTGCCGAGGTTCGGGATACTCCGTTTTTGATTTTCTCAGACTTAGGCCGGCGTTCCGACTGACGCTTCGCGGGTTCGACCAGGCCCATCAAGGCGCAGCCTGCGGGCTGTGATGATGCTTCAACAAAAAAAAGGCGGCGCTTCGGGGCGCCGCCTTTTTCGTGTCTTCCGCGCTGGTCCGGCTGATCAGGCGAGGCGGCCCGCCGCGTGCGCCAGAAGCGTGTAGAGCTTGCCGTCTTCGCTCATCAGCGTGTCGCGGCGGCGGCGGCCGGAGGTGTCGGCCCGGCCGGCATCCCCGATCACGATCTCGAACTCGTCCACATACCGGTCGACCTCGCTGCGGAAGTCGCGGTCGCGCTGGTAACGGCGGCGCACGTCTTCGAAGGTCTGCTGCCCGTCGAGGGTGTAGAGCTGACGCGAGAAGATCTGCCGCTCGCCGCGGTTGAAGCGCGCCCAAAGGTCCCGGTAGACGCCGTCTTCAACCGCTTTGGCGGCGGAGCGGGCGAGCCGTGAGATACCGTTGCCATCGGCGGGACGGGCACTGTCCTGCGCGTCGTCGACATGGCGGCCGCGGCCGTTGGTGGCCGGCGCTTCGGCCTCTGCAAAGCGGGTGCGGCCGTTGGGTTCGGCGCGGCGCATTTCGGTGCGCTCGCGGCGGCGGGCAACGGCGTCGGTGTTGGCCTCGATGGGCTCGCCGCCGCCAGTGTGGCGCGCAACTATGGCACCAAGCTCACGCACCGCATCCAGCTGGTCGGTGACGGCGCGGCGCAGTGCATCGGCATTCTGCACCGTCTCGTCCGGCAGTTCGAGCACGGAGCGTTCCAGCGCGTTCCGGGTGGTCTCGAACTCTTCCTGCACCGAGCGGGCCGACTGACGCATCTCTTCGGTTGCCTCGGTGAACCGCTTGGCCACCTGCTGCAGGGCCTCGACCATGTCGGCGGCGACGGCCTCGTTGGTCAGGCGCAGATCCTCGCGGATCCGGTCCGCATCGGCGCTTGCCGCCTCGTGGAAACCGGCAAGCTGGGGGCCGATGGCGCTGGATGCCTCTTCCAGCGTGCGCTCCAGAAGATGACGCGCATCGTGGGCCCGCTCTTCGGTCGAGCGGAGCTGGGCATCCACCTGCTCGGTGAAGGCGCGCATCAGGCTGTCCACTTCTTCGGACTTGCCCATCAGCGTGGTCGACAGCTCTTCCAGCCCGCGGCGGCGGTTTTCCATCCGCTCGTCAAAGGTGGAAGCGTCCTGGTCGAACCTGTCGACGGAGGCGGCGAGGAACTTGCTGTCCCGCTCGATCCGGTCCGCAATGGCCGAAAGATCACGGAGCGAGGCATCCGAAGTGTCGCGCAGCTGCGAGGCCTGGCGTGCCATTTCCTCGGCCGTCCGGTCGGTGTCGGCCAGCGAGCGGTCGAGCACAGCCTTCAGGTCGTCACCGCGGGTGGCAAGATTGCCCTCCATGTCGGCGAGCGTGGCACCGACCGAGCCCAGCATCTCGTGGAGCGACTTGTTGGTGTCCTCCACCCGCGACAGGGTGCCGCCGAGCTCGTCGATCAGGGCACGGTGCGTTTCGCGAAGTTCCGAGATGGCGTTGCCACCACGCTCCGCCAGGGCGTTGAGGAACTGGTCGCCATGCTCGTCGATGACGACGCGCAGGTCCGACAGGCTCGCCGCCGCATCACGGGCCACCACCTGCATCGCCTCCGTGGTGCGCGAGCCTTCCTCGGCCAATGCATGGTGGGCGTGCTTCATGGTCTCGGTGATCTGGTTGCGGGTGTTCTCTGTCCGCTCGTCGATCATGCCGAGAAGCTGGTCGAGCGCATCGACCATCGCCTCCTGCATCAGCTTGCCGCCGGATGCGACCTCGCCGGACATGGATGCCATGGTCTCGGCCAGCATCCGGTTGACCGCACTGGTCTCCTCGGAAAGCTGCGTGGAGATTTCGCGCATCGGGTCGAGCACATCGCGGCGGGCAGCGTCGACGCTTTCGCGCAACGAGACCTGGGCGCGCTGGCCCTCGGCGCTGAGGCCGTCCGAGACCGTCTCCACCGCATCGCGGGTGAGGGCGGTGATTTCGTCGAGCCGGGCTGCGAAGGCATCGTTGATGGTCGCCTGACCATCGGACAGGACGGTGGAGATGGAGCGGGCGCGCTCCACCAGAGCCTGCGAGACTTTCTCCACGCGGCCGTCCAGCGCATCTTCCATGGCGTCCAGCCGCTCGGTGAGAACGGTGGCCACCTCGGCAGCGTGCGTGGTGAGCGCGCTGACCACTTCGGTGGAGCGCTCGTTGACGAGCTCGTCGTAGCGGGAAATCGCTTCGGTGAGCTCGCCGGAGACAGGCACCGCACGGTCTTCGATCAGCGCGCTGAGGCGGGAGATGTCGCCCGCAATCGTATCGCGGATCGTGTCGACACGGGCGGCGAACGCATTGGCCTCGTTGTCGAGACTGACGCGGATGGAATCGCCGCGCTCTGCGATGATGTCGGCGATGGAGCCGGCGGAGCGGTTGATTTCCTCGGCAGCGCTGGCTGCGCGGTCCGTTACGGCGTTGGCGATCTCGGCGCCGGCGCGGGCCAGGGTCTCGGCAATCTCGCCGCTATGGCGGCGCATGGCGCCGGAAATGTCCTGCGCGCTGTCGCCGAGCGTGGTGCGGGCAATCTCCGTCTGCTCGCGCATGTTCTCCTGGAAGGCCTCGGTGGAGGACCGCAGCAGTGCGTCCAGCGACGCGCCTTCGGTGACGATCGCCTTCTCGATGCGCTCGGCAGTCCCCTCGATGCGCAGCGCAAGGTCTGCGCCGTCGCCGGTGAGGGATTGCGCGATGGCACCCTGGAAGCCCTCAAGCCGTTCGCTGAAGCTGTCGATCCTGAGGCCGATGTCTTCCACGAGGCTGGAGCCGGACCCGGCGACCACATCGGCCACGCGGTCGACCTCGCCGGAGATGCGCTCCACCAGCGTGTCGGTGCGCGTCGCAAGCTGGTTGCCGGCCACCTCGGTCCCTTCGGTGAAGGTGCGGTCCAGTGCCTCGTTGAAGGAGATCAGAGTCTTCTCGAAGGTGCTGGCGTGGCTCATGAAGCTCTCTTCAAGGAGCTGCTGACGCTCCTTGAGGAGGTTTTCGGAGCGGTCGGCCTGGGTGAGCAGGGTTTCGGACAGGGCGGTGGATGTCTGCGCCACGGCGTCGGTCAGACGGTCGCCAAGGGCGCCCATGGAGCTTTCGATCTGGTCGATCTGGGCCAGCACCGAATCCTGCAGCTGGGTGGAGGTGCCCTGAAGCGATTCGCTCATCCGGTCGGACAGGTGGGAAAGCCGCTCCTCGGATTCGTTCATCCGGCCGTCGAAGCTTTCCAGCATCGCCGTGGTGGTGGACTGGACGGTGCCCGACAGCGTCTCCGACAGGATGTGCAGGCGCTGCTCCATATCGTCGACCTGGCGGCCGATGGTGTCGCTGAACTGGTTGGAGGCACTGCCCAGAACATCGGTCAGGCGGTCGCCCAGCGTGTTGAGGGTCACCTCGATCTGGTCGGCGCGGGTGATCAGCGTGTCGCTCATCGCGCCGGACGAGGTGGTGATGGCATCAGTCAGACGATCGCCGAGGACGCCGAGGGTGGACGAAACCTGGTCCACCTGGGTGATGAGCTGGTTGGACAGCTCTTCGGAGGCGCCTGCGATGGCGCTGGCGGCAATGGAGCCACCCTGGGCGATGGTGGCGTCCAGCTCGCCGACCTTGGATTCCAGCGAGGCGACCACCCGCGAGGCGGTCTCGGTCATCCGCTCGTCGACCATTGTGGCCCGCAGCGTGATGGTCTCGCCGGCGCGTTCGGCGCTGTCGGCCACTTCGCGTTCCATGATCGACATGCGCTCGCCCACCGTGGTGGAGATGTGCTGCGATGCGGCGTCGACGCGTCCGTCGATCTCGCTGAGGCGGCCCTCGATCATGCCGCCGATGCGCGAAGCGGCATCGGACAGCGTGGTGTCGAGGTGGGTGAGGCTGTTGGTGACGACGCCCGTGAGGTTCTCGCCGGCCAGCGCCATCTGGTCGGTGACGAGGGTGAGGCGGGCGCCAACCTCGTTTTCCAGGGTCTGCGATGCCGTGACGAGGGTGGACTCGATGGTGGCGAGCCGCTCGTCGACGATGGTGACCACCTCTTCGGAGGCGCGGGTGAGGGTGGTGTCGATGCTCGCGAGCTGCTGGTCGAACGTGGCGGTCAGCGTCTCGTTGGCGCGCGTCAGCTCGGTGGTGACCGCACCGGAGCGCTCCGACATGGTGTTGATCAGCGTCTCGGACGTGCGGCGCATCGTCCCGTCGGCTTCGCCAAGATGCGTCTCGACGCTTTCGATCAGCTCGCGCGAGGAGCGCTCAAGCGTTCCGTCGATGCCGGCCATGGAGGTTTCGACCAGGCTTGCGAAGGTTTCGGACGCGCCGGTGATGATGTTCTCGATGGCTTCCAGCCGCTCGTCGAGCGTGGAGGTGAGATTTTCGGCAGCATAGGACACCGTGGTGTCCACGGTGTTCATCCGGTCCTCGACCACGTTGCTGAGGCGCTCGACCGACATGTTGACGGTGCCGTCCAGCGCGCCCATGCGGGCGGTGATGGTGTCGTCGAACTTGTTGCTGGCTTCGGTGATGACACCGGCGAGGCGTTCCATCTTCTCGTCCAGCGTGATGGTCAGCGTGCCGTTCACCTCGTTGATGGCATTCGAGACGTCCTCGCCAGCTGACATCAGCACCTTGGTGACGTCCTCGGCGCGCTCCAGGACCGTGTCGGCCATGGACGAGCTGGTGGCGGTGAAGCTCTCGGTCATTGCGGCGGTGCGGTCGGCGAGGGTGTCGACCATCTCCTGGCCGACGCGGCCGAACTCGTCGGTGATTTCCTTGGACTGGCCGACGATCGAGTCGATCAGGATGTCCGACGTGGAGCGGATCGTCTCGGACGCGGAGCCTGCTTCGGCCTGAAGGCTGCCAACCAGATATTCCGCAGTGGAGCGGATCGTTTCAACGGTCTGGCCGGTTTCGGAGTGGAGGCTGCCCACCAGCGTCTCGGAAGCGGACTTGACCGCAGCGATGGTCGCCTCGGACTGGTCGTTGATGGCGTTGATCAGCGCTTCGACGAAGTGCTGCAGGGCGTCGGCCTGGGTCTGGCTGACGGTTTCGAGGCGGCCGGCCACGTCGGTGCCGGTGGAGGTGAGGCGCTGCTCCAGCTCCTGGGCGCGGTCGAGCAGCTTGGTGACGAAATCGTCGCCGGTGTTGGCGAACGAATCGAGCAGGGCCTGACCGGATGAATTCAGGTTCTCGGTGATCCGGGTGCGTTCGGTCTCGAAGCTGGTGCCGATCTTGCCGGTGGTTTCGGTCAGGCTTTCCAGCACGGTGGTGCGCAACTCGCCGATGAGGGCGGCGAGGCCGGTTTTCGCAGCGTCCAGCTCGTCGCGCATCTTGTCGGAGTTGGCCATGAGCATCTGGCGCTCGGCCACGAGCTCTTCGAAGAGGGCGCGGATCTTGGCCTCGTGGTCACCGTACGAGCGCTCCAGCGCTGCGACTTCGCGGTGGACGAGCACTTCGAGTTCGGAGGCACGCTCCAGCGCCTGCTCGATGCCGTCGCTCATGCCGGCGACTTCGCGGCGGATTGCCTGGCCAACGGTGGCGACGCCTTCGCTGGCGTTGACCTCCGGCTCGGTGAGGCGGCGCGCGATCTCGCCCATGGACTGGGCGCTGAGCTGCAATTCGTGGGAACGGCGCGACATCGACGCAATCATCATGAAGAGGATGATGGGAGCGATGGTGGCCGCAATGACCGCAAAGGCGGCGGGGGAGGTGGCGAACGCCAGAAGGCCGGTGGAACTGGCGGCGACGAAGAAGATGGTGGCGCCGAGGGCAGCCCACACCAGCGAGGCGAAGAACGCGACGCCGAACGTGGCGGCACCGCGGCGCCTGCCTTCGGCCGAAGCTTCGGCGAAGCGGGCGCGATCGTCATTGGCGGCCGATTTCTGGCGTGCTGCGATCCGGTTGCGGCGGCGACGCAGGCGCGACTGGGGCGAGGCATCCGGCGCATCGTTGGCAGGGGTCAGCGCATCGTCCGCATCGTCCGCATCGTCCGCGTGGATTGGACCGGAATCGCCCACGGATGGGCCGATCAGGTCGTCTCCGAGCAGCGCATCGTCGATTTTGCGGGCAAGGTTGCCTTCCTCCGCGTCCACGGGATCGAGATTGAACTTCAGCGCTTTCTCGACGGCTGTCAGCGCTGCATCAGAAGCATCAGAGCCGGGTGCTTCCGAAGAGCGGGTCGGGTCAGTGGCCATGTTCATCGCCTCAGTGGATACGCTACATCGCGTCGAACGACATTGTTCGCCGCCGGGATGGTGCCTAGCCCCAGGACAGGCACCGGTTGTTTACACAAGCTGTCTGCGGCATTCGCGCTGCTGGCAAGGAGCGCCACAGTCAGTCGTTAACAAATCGCTAATGCCATACTCTAGATACTCAAACAAGAAAGCCAATTGGGGGGACGGGCGTATGGTTAATTCTGTTAACCCTTGAGCGGATTTGAATAAAATTGCATCAATTGATCCGCTGTTCCGTCCTTACCTGGCCAAGAGCCGCACGAACCGTCGGTCGCTTGACGCAGCCTGCCCATCTTGTATGTCGCGGCGTTAACCGCGCGAGGGACCATGGCAGCAATCAAGTTCATTACGCATGACGGCGAAGAGCACAAGGTGGAGGCCGAACCCGGCTCCACGGTGATGGAGGCGGCAGTTCGCGCCATGGTACCCGGCATCGAAGCCGAGTGCGGGGGGGCCTGTGCTTGCGCCACATGTCATGTTTATGTCGAGTCAAGCTGGCGCGAAGCTGTCGGCGGGCCGTCTCCCATGGAGGAAGACATGCTCGATTTCGCCTACGAAGTGGGCGAAGGCTCCCGGCTTTCCTGCCAGATCAAGGTGACCGACGCGCTTGACGGATTAACCGTCAAAGTGCCGGAACGGCAGGCCTGAAACGATGGATCATCTGGCCGCACACCCCATTGAAACCGATATTCTGATCGTCGGTGCAGGGCCGGTCGGCCTTTTTGCTGTGTTCGAGCTGGGCCTGTTCGACATGCGCTGCCACCTTATCGACATCCTGGACCGGCCAGGGGGGCAGTGTGCAGAGCTCTATCCGGAAAAGCCGATATACGATATTCCGGCGTACCCCTCGATTTCGGCCCAGGGCCTCGTCGACCGGCTGATGGAGCAGATCGCCCCGTTCGAGCCCCAATTCCATTTCGAGCAGATGGTCAGCGCGCTCACCCGGATGGATGACGGCCGTTTTCTGGTGGAAACCGACATCGGCACCCACTTCAAGGCGAAGATTGTCGTGATTGCGGCCGGTGGCGGCTCGTTCCAGCCCAAACGCCCGCCCATTCCGGGCATCGAGCCCTATGAAGGCACCGGCGTCCACTACTCGGTGCGGCGGATGGACGATTTCCGCGGCGAGAACCTCGCCATTGTCGGCGGCGGCGACTCCGCGCTCGACTGGGCGCTCAACCTTCACCCCATCGCAGGCCGCATCACCCTCATCCACAGGCGCGACGAGTTCCGCGCAGCGCCCGACAGCGTCAACAAGATGCGGGCGCTGGTGACGGCCGGCGAGATGGACCTCGTCATCGGCCAGGTCTCCGGCCTTGACGGAGACGACGGCGCGCTCTCCGGCATCACGGTAAAGACGGCGGACGGCCCGGTGGCGCTTCCCGTCACCAAGATGCTGCCATTCTTCGGCCTCACCATGAAGCTCGGTCCCATCGCGGACTGGGGCCTCAACCTGGAATCGAACCTCATCCCGGTGGATACCGAAAAATTCGAGACTTCGGAGCCTGGCATTTTCGCCATCGGCGATATCAACACCTATCCGGGCAAGCTGAAGCTCATCCTGTCCGGTTTTCACGAGGCGGCGCTGATGACGCAGGCGGCCAAGCGGATCTGCGCTCCCGGTGAGCGGATCGTGTTTCAGTACACCACCAGCTCCACCAAGCTGCAGAAAAAGCTGGGCGTCGCCTGATGCCCCAGTTCGACAGCAACGGCGTCACCATCGACTATTCGGACGACGGGGAGGGGCCGCTGATGGTCCTTGTCCACGGCTACGCCTCCAACCGCACCATCAACTGGCACAACACGTCGTGGGTGAAGACGCTGACCGGGGCCGGCTACCGGGTGGTGGCGCTCGATAACAGAGGCCACGGCAAGTCCGAGAAGCTCTACGACAGCGCCGCCTACCAGACCGGCGAGATGGCTGCCGACGTGGTCAGGCTGCTCGACCATCTGGGCGCGGATACTGCGGTGGTGATGGGCTATTCCATGGGCTCGCGGATTGCCGCCTTCACAGCGCTTGCGGCGCCGGAGCGCGTGAGCGCGCTGATCCTGTCCGGCCTTGCCAGCAACCTTGTCGACGGGGTGGACGGCGGCGCGGAGATTGCCGCAGCCATGGAAGCCGGCAGTGTTGCGGACGTGACCGACCCCGGCGCCAGAGCCTTCCGCGTGTTTGCCGAGCAGACGAAGAGCGACCGCAAGGCGCTGGCCGCCTGCATCCGCGCATCCCGCCAGACGCTGAGCGAGGCGCAGGTGCACGAGATCACCGCCCCGACACTGGTGGTGGCCGGTGATAAAGACGACATCGCGGGATCTGCCGAGGGCCTGGCGGCGTTGATGCAAAATGCCGAGCCCGTTTCCCTTCCGGGGCGCGACCACATGACCGCGGTGGGCGACAAGGGGCACAAGGAGGCGGTTCTGGCCTTCCTCAAACGGCACTGAACGAAGGTTTGATCGGACCAGAGGTTGCGAAATGGCCAAAGCGACCGAATATAGGCAGCGAGAGCCGGGGGAGACGCCATGAGCGAGCAGGCCGTCGCACTGTCGCACCACGATCCCGTCTGGCGGATCGTTCGGGAAGACGCGGAGAGCATTGCGCGGCATGAGCCGGCCCTTGGCGGGCTCGTCCATGCCACCGTGCTCGATCAGCCGTCGCTGGAAGAGGCCATTGCCGAGCGCGTTTCGGCGCGGCTTGCGGATGCTGCGCTGCCGGCAACCCACATCCGCCACGCCTTTGCCGATGCGCTCGACGATCAACCGGAACTTGCCGACATTTTCCGCGTCGACATGGTGGCCGTGCGCGACCGCGATGCTGCGTGCGAGCGGCTCATCGAACCGCTCCTATATTTCAAGGGGTTTCATGCGCTGACGGCGCACCGTGTCGCACACTCGCTGTGGACCCGCGGCCGGCGCGATTTCGCACTGATGCTTCAAAGCCGCATGTCTGCCGCGCTCCAGGTGGATATCCATCCAGCAGTGCCGATGGGCCGCGGCATCTTCATCGACCATGGCACCGGCATCGTCATCGGGGCGACCGCGCGGGTTGGCGACGATGTGTCGATGCTGCAGGGCGTCACCCTTGGCGGCACCGGCAAGGAGCGGGGCGACCGCCACCCGAAAATCGGCCGCGGCGTGCTGATTGGTGCCGGCGCCAAGGTTCTCGGCAACTTCTCCATCGGCTCGTGCTCGCGCGTTGCGGCGGGTTCTGTGGTGCTTCAGGCGGTGCCGCCCTGCGTGACGGTGGCCGGCGTTCCTGCCAAGGTCGTGGGTGAAGCCGGGTGCCAGGAGCCTTCGCGGTCCATGCACCAGATCCTCGCGGACCTCTCCCAGCGCTGATCTTCTCTTCCGCGCGCTGTTGATTGCGCGGGGCCATTCGGGCAGCGTAAAATCCAAACCCATCGCACGACCGCGGCGGGGCGCCGGGGCTGTTTCCGGCACCGCGCTCTCGCCCACGGCCTCCGCACCTCGCGGCAGACCGGACCGTGCATGCCGCATGAAGCGGCAGACCAAGGAGTGACTGTGGACAAGAACGAAATCGCGAAGCTCGAAGCATACATGCGCGCGAAGTTCGCGAACGATGCGCTAAATATCCGAGCCCGGCCGCGCAAGGACGATTCCGCGGAAGTCTATCTCGGCGAGGAATTCATCGGCGTGATGTACCGTGACGAGGACGAGGGCGAGCTGTCCTGGAATTTCACGATGGCGATCCTGGAAATGGACGTCGAAGGCGCCTGATCCGTGCCCCTTTACAGCCTGGACGGGGTCGAGCCCGATATTGCGCCCGGCGCATGGGTTGCGCCGACGGCCGTCCTGATCGGGCGCGTCCGTCTGAAAGCCGGCGCCTCCGTCTGGTGGAACGCCGTGCTGCGCGGCGATAATGAGTGGATCGAACTTGGCGAGGGCGCCAATGTCCAGGACGGCGTGGTGTGCCATACCGACATGGGCGCGCCGCTCACCATCGCGCCGCGCGTGACCGTGGGCCACGCGGCCATCCTGCATGGCTGCACCGTGGGTGAGGGGAGCTTGATCGGCATGGGCGCCACCGTTCTCAACCACGCGATCATCGGCAGCCAGTGCCTGATCGGCGCCAGCGCGCTGGTGCCCGAGGGCAGGGAAATTGCACCTCGGACGCTTGCGGTCGGCGCGCCCGCCCGCGCGGTGCGTGAATTGAACGATGCGCAGGTGGATGCCATTGCAGCCGGAACGGCCCGCTATATCGAGAACGCGCGCCGCTACACTGCCTCCTGCCGTGAAATTTGAGCGGGCCCCGATGCCAGTGCGCATGACACCTGACCAGATGCCGGCGGCCCGGCGAAAGCCCTCCGGCACGGACTGGACCGCGGCGTGAACCACATTCCGAACATTCCCCGCCAGGACGAGCCGCCCCGCTGGCAGCGCCCATCCGAGCCGCCGCCCCCGCCTCAGCCGCCGCGCGGACGCGAGCCGATGTTCACCATGCCCACTTCGGTCATCGTGATGATTGCGGTGCTCGGCATTGTCCATGCCCTGCGCTCGCAGCTCTCGTTCGAAGACGATATTGCGGTGCTCGCCTGGTTCGCCTTCATTCCCGCGCGGTATGCCAGCGCCTGGTCGCAGCTGCCGGGCGGCCTTGCAGCGGATGTGTGGACATTCGTCACCTATGCGCTGCTCCACGGTTCGGTGCTGCACATCGTCACCAACGCCATCTGGCTCCTGGCATTCGGGTCGGCGGTGGCCCGGCGTTTCGGCGCATGGAGGTTCTGGGTGTTCTCCGCCGTGGCAGCTGCGGGCGGCGCTGGTCTTCACCTTGTGTTTCACTGGGGCGAGGGCATCCCGGTGGTGGGTGCTTCCGCAGCCATTGCCGGGCTGATGGCGGCGGCCACCCGTTTCGTCTTCGACCGGGACGGACCGCTGGTGTTCGGCAGCGGCGGAAGCGACGCGAAATTCCTCAAACCGGCACGGCCGCTGCTGGTTACGCTGCGCAACCGGCGCGCGCTGGCCTTCATCGTCATCTGGTTTGCCATCAACCTGGCGGTCGGGCTCGGCAGCTCTTACGCCGGCGGGCTATCCATCGCGTGGGAGGCCCATCTGGGCGGCTTTCTGGTCGGCTTGCTTGCGTTCCGCTTGTTCGATCCGGTTCCGCGTTAGGCAGATCTGCAAAATTGGGAGTACAATATCCCATAATCTGAGATTGCAGGGAGTGGCCCCAATGACCGTAAAGGCAGTTCTGAACGAGAAGGGCGGCAGCGTTTTTTCCATGTCGCCGGACGCAACCCTTGCCGATGTCGTGCGTGAGCTGGCAGCGCGCAAGGTCGGCGCCGTGCTTATAACCGAGGGTGACCATCTGGCCGGCATCCTGTCCGAGCGCGATGTGGTGCGCGTTCTTGCCAAGGCCGGCGCCGATGCGCTGAAAACGTCCGCGTCCAGCGTGATGACGGCCAAGGTGGAGACCTGCGGCCTCGACGACATGATCGACGACGTGATGGAGCGCATGACGTCATCGCGCTTCCGCCACATGCCGGTGGTGGACGGTGGCAGCCTGGTGGGCGTCGTCTCCATCGGCGATGTGGTCAAACGCCGGATCGAGGAAGCGGTGCGCGAGCGCGACCAGATGCGCGAGTACATCCACTCGATCTGAATTCGACGGGGGCGCCGGCGCCTGAGGCTGCGCCCCGGCGTCCGCCACCTTCAGCTGTCCGGCTTCAGCGCGCGTTCTGCCGTCACGGTGCGGTAAAAGCAGCTGCGCGCGCCGGTGTGGCACGCACCGCCGTCCCCGCCCACGGTTACGCGCAGGACCAGCGCGTCCTGATCGCAGTCGACCAGAATGCGCTGCACGGTCTGCAGCTGGCCGGAGGTCTCGCCCTTCTTCCACAGCTTTGCGCGCGACCGGCTCCAGTAGTGGGCAATGCCGGTCCGCAGCGTTTCGTCCAGTGCGGCCTCGTTCATGTGCGCCACCATCAGGATGGCGCCATCCCCGTCGTCCTGCGCTATGGCGGTGACCAACCCCGCGGCATCGAATTTCGGGCGAAAAGCGGTGCCGTGCTCCTGCAGCGTCTTGTCGTCGGCAGGGGGGGAGAAGTGGGACATTTCAACTCGTCTTTCGCAGGCCGGTGGGACGCTCTATATATCGGGGGCGCCCGGAGGATGTCATGCTCAGCGATCTCTACAACGAGAAGATCCTGGCCCATGCGGCCAACATTCCGCGCCTTGGCCGTCTGGACAATCCGGACGCCAGCGCGACACACCGCTCGCGCCTGTGCGGATCGCAGGTCACGGTGGATCTCGTGATGCGCGATGGCCGTGTCGCGGACTTTGCGCATGACGTGAAGGCGTGTGCGCTCGGTCAGGCGTCGTCCGCCATCATGGCGCAGACCGTGATCGGCGCCACCACCGAGGAGCTGGAGGCGCTGCTGGCCACCATGACCGCGATGCTGAAGGAGGGCGGGCCGCCGCCCGAAGGCAAGTTTGCAGAGTTCGCGTGTCTCGCGCCGGTGGCCGAGCACAAGTCGCGCCATGCGTCCACGCTGCTCACCTTCGGCGCCACGCTGGAGGCGGCAAAGCAGGCCGCGCTGCATCAGGCGGCGTGAGGCCGGTTGCGGCGGCACTGCGGGGCCTCGTCTTCGCCTACCGTGTGACGCTGAGCCCGTTGATCGGCCGCCAGTGCCGCTATTTCCCCACCTGTTCGGAATATGCCGATGAGGCGCTGCGCCGGCACGGCGCGTGGCGTGGCGGCTGGCTGACGCTGGCGCGGATCCTGCGCTGCAACCCGTTCGGCGCCTCGGGTTTCGACCCCGTGCCGGACCTGCCGCCGGATGCGGCGCGCCGCCCCTGGCGCCACGCCCGCTGGACCGGCCGGCATATCCCGCCAGAGCAAAGGCTGGACCTTTAAGCTCGCACCGGGCGCCGCGCGGGTTTACACGGCGCCTTGCGCACCATTAGGACGACGAAAGCTTACCTGCATTTGTAGGCAGCGAGTGGGCACAGAGAGAGACCATGATCACCATCACATTCCCCGACGGCGCCTCCCGCGAGTATGCGGCCGGCACCACGGGCGCCGAAATTGCGGCGTCCATTTCCAAATCGCTCGCCAAGAAAACTGTCGCGATGAAACTGGACGGCACCGTGGCCGACCTCTCCGACAAGATCGAGCGTGACGCGACACTCCATTTCATCACCCGCGCCGACCCCGAAGCCGTGGAGCTGATCCGCCACGACGCCGCGCACGTGATGGCCGAGGCCGTGCAGAGCCTCTACCCCGGCACCCAGGTCACCATCGGCCCGGTGATCAAGGACGGCTTCTTCTACGATTTTTACCGCGATACGCCCTTCACCACCGACGATCTGCCCAAGATCGAAGCGAAGATGCGCCAGATCATCCAGGCGAACGCCCCGTTCACCAAGGAAGTCTGGTCGCGCGACAAGGCACGGCAGACCTTCGCCGACATGGGCGAGGATTTTAAGGTCGAGCTGGTCGATGCGATCCCCGAGGACCAGAACCTCAACATCTACCGTCAGGGCGAGTGGTTCGACCTTTGCCGCGGGCCGCACATGGCCTCAACCGGCAATGTGGGCGATGCGTTCAAGCTGATGAAGGTGGCGGGCGCATACTGGCGCGGCGATTCGAACCGGCAGATGCTGACGCGCATCTACGGCACTGCCTGGCCGGACAAGAAGGGCCTCGACGCCTATCTCCACATGCTGGAAGAGGCCGAAAAGCGCGACCACCGCCGCCTCGGGCGCGAGATGAACCTCTTCCACTTCCAGGAGGAGGCACCGGGCGCCGTATTCTGGCACGAAAAGGGCTGGCGCGTTTTCCAGGACCTCGTCAACTATGTGCGCCGGCGCAACGAAGCCGCCGGCTACCACGAGGTCAACACGCCCGAGCTGATGGACATTGCGCTGTGGGAGGCTTCCGGCCACGCCGAAAAATTCGGCGACCACATGTATCTCTCCACCACGCCGGACGAGCGCACCTACGCCATCAAGCCGATGAATTGCCCGGGCCACGTCCAGGTCTTCAAGAACGGGCTGCGCTCCTACCGCGAGCTACCGCACAAGGTGGCCGAGTTCGGCAAGGTGCACCGCTATGAGGCGTCGGGCGCGCTCCACGGGCTGATGCGCGTGCGCGCCTTCACCCAGGACGATGCGCACGTGTTCTGCACCGAAGAGCAGATCGCCGCCGAATGTCTGAAGATGAACGACCTCATCCTCTCCATCTACGAGGATTTCGGCTTTCACGACGTCATCATCAAGTTCTCCGACCGGCCGCCGGTGCGCGTTGGCGAGGACCATGTGTGGGATCAGGCCGAGAAGGCGCTGGTGGACGTCCTCAACTCCACCGGCCGCAAGTGGTCCACCAACGTCGGCGAGGGCGCGTTCTACGGGCCGAAGCTCGAATACACGCTGCGCGACGCCATCGGCCGCGAGTGGCAGTGCGGCACCATTCAGGTCGACCTCAACATGCCGGGCCGCCTTGGCGCCTTCTACATCGGCGCCGACGGCGAGAAGCACACGCCCGTCATGCTGCACCGCGCGATGGTCGGCTCGCTGGAGCGTTTCCTCGGAATCCTGATCGAGAACTTTGCCGGCCACATGCCGCTGTGGCTGTCGCCGATGCCGGTCGCCGTCTGCACCATCGTGTCAGAGACCGACGACTACGCGCTCGAAGTGGTTGCGGCGCTGAAGAAAGCCGGGCTGGTTGCCGAGGCGGACCTGCGCAACGAGAAGATCAACTACAAGGTTCGTGAGCATTCCGCCGCCAAGGTGCCGGTGATTCTGGTTGTGGGCGCACGCGAGGCGGAGGAGGGGACGGTCAACATGCGCCGTCTCGGTTCGCGCGACAGCAAGACCATCGCGCTCGACGACGTGGTGAAGATGCTGGCGGACGAGGCGACCCCGCCCGACGTTCGCCGCGAGCGCGCGGAAACCCAGCGCCCCGGTCCCGCCGAGCAGCGGATCGACGTGGTGGAGGTGTTCGAGGGCTTTGTCGTCAACGACGGTGCGGAGGGTCTGTCGTCCGACGTGTTCGAAACGCGCGAGGAGGCGCTGGAGACCGCACGCCGCATCCTCGTCGAACGCGGCGGCGGGATTGCCGTGGTGTCCACCCTTGCGGGCGAGACGACCCGCGTCGACGTCGCCGTCTGACACTCAGATCCACGATCACCCGGCACGCATCTGTGTGCCGGGCAACCTCTGCACTTGACGACTGCGTTGATCCGCCAGAACAATGCGGGAACAAATTCGGAGGTGTTGATGGCTGATCTGGCGGACTATCGTGCAAAATCGGGGCGGCTCGTGCCGGTCTACACCATCGAGGTGCAGACGCTGGCGGAGGATACTGACAGGATCCTCGATGCCGTGATGACGGTGCATCCGCTCAGGTTCGGCCGCTACCAGCGCAATGCCAGCATTTCCGCACCGGGCAGGGAAACGGCCCAGCCCGAACCCGGCTCCACCACAACCACGCATGTGGACGGGTTCGCGGCCGGCACCACCGAGACCTACCCCATGGTCGAGCTGAAGATCTCCATCGACCGTGACGCCCAGGCGCTGGAAGCGGTGATGGACGCCATCATCGGCGCCCACCACTACGAGGAGCCGGTGATCTTCGTGCGCGAGGACTGGGCAAGCCGCGCCGCCTATGACCCCAACAGCAACAATCCCAACAGGTGGTGGAACAACGGGCGCGGACTTCCGGCGCGGATTGATTGATTGCAGCACCACACTCCTGACAGAATGGTGTCAGGAGGGGTGTGGCATCACGGGTCCAGGCAACACCAGCAAGGAGAACGCCAGTGACCATTGAACACCGCATCGTCTGGGCCGAAATTCCCGCCGCCGACTTTGGCCGCGCCAAGGCTTTTTACGCCGCCGTTCTCGGCGAAACGCTCATTGACGAGGAGGGCGGGCCGAACCCGATCGCGCTGCTCCCCTATGGCGGCAAGGGCGGCCGCTCGGCCAACATCTACCCCGGCACGCCCGCAACGGCCGGCGCCGGACCGACCATCCACCTTGCGGTGGAGTGCAAGCTTGCCGAAGCGATGACCCGCATCAAGGGCGCCGGCGGCCAGGTGGTCAGCGACGTCATCACCATCCCGGCGGGCAGCTTCTTTTATGGCATCGACACCGAGGGCAACTCCATCGGCATCTTCGAGGGCTGATCGATGCGCAGGGCCGACCGCCTCTTCCAGATCGTGCAATATCTGAGGGGCGGCCGGCTCGTCACCGCGGCATCGCTCGCAGCGCGGCTGGAGGTCAGCGAACGCACCATCTACCGCGATATTGCCGACCTCCAGTCCACCGGCGTGCCGGTGGATGGCGAGGCGGGCGTCGGCTACGTCATGCGCGGCGGCTTCGAGCTGCCGCCGCTGATGTTCACCCGCGACGAGATTGTCGCGCTTGTCGCGGGGGCGCGCATGGTGCGCAGCTGGGGCGGGATTGCCATGGCGCGCGCGGCGGAGGAGGCGCTGGTCAAGATCGAAGCGGTGATCCCGCAGGGCGACCGCGGGCGGGCGCTGGAAGCCAAGATCTTTGCCAATGGCTACGGCATGAGCGAGGCCGTGCGCGCCGACGTGGACACTGCCGAACGGGCCATCGAAGACAGCGCCGTTCTCGCCTTTGCCTATACGGATGAGAATGGCGCTGCGACCACCCGCGAAGTCCATCCGCTGGGCCTCTGGTTCTGGGGCAAGGTGTGGACGCTGGTCGCCTGGTGCGAGCTCAGGGACGATTTCCGCATGTTCCGGCTCGACAGGATCGGCCAATTGCACTTGGCTGGGCGAACGTTCAAGAAGTCCCCCGAACGTGCACTCGCCACCTTCATGCGCCAGCTCGAAACCTGCCAGCGTGAGCGGCCCCGCCCGATAACGCCGCCACGGGAAAGCGACCCTTGATGAAAACCACGTTCCTCGGCAGCACCGGCCTGCGCGTTTCCGAATATTGCCTCGGCACCATGACCTTCGGCACGGAAACAGGATGGGGCGCCGACGAGGCTGAGGCGCAGCGCATCTTTGCCGCCTACACCGATGCCGGCGGCAATTTCATCGACACCGCCAACGCCTACACCGGTGGTACTGCGGAACGGATGGTCGGCAAGTTCGTGGCCGGAATGCGCGACAGCTACGTGATCGCGACCAAGTACACCATCTCCGAGGACAAGGCCGACCCCAACGGCGGCGGCAACCACCGCAAGAGCCTTGCCCGTGCCATCGACGCCAGCCTCAAGCGCCTCGGCACCGACCACATCGACCTTTATTACGCCCACATGTTCGACGGGTTCACCCCCATCGAGGAGGTGATGCGCGCGCTGGACGACGCGGTGCGCGCAGGGAAGATCCTGTACGTCGGCCTGTCGGATTTTCCGGCGTGGATGGTTTCGCGCGCCGACCTTTATGCCGAGATGGCCCGGCTCACCCGGCCGGCCTGCATCCAGATCGAGTACAACCTTGCCATGCGCGAGGGGGACCGCGAGCTGGTCCCCATGGCCGACGCGCTCGGCCTTTCGGTGCTCGACTGGTCGCCGCTGGGGGGCGGGGCGCTCACCGGCAAGCTGGTCCGCCCGGACCCTGAGGAGAATTACGAAGGCCGCGTCGCCACCTCCGCCGTGGCCCGCACGTTCGACAAGTACAAGTCGGACACCGCCAACCGGCTCGTCAGCGTGCTGATTGCCTGCGCCGAGGAGATTGGCACCACGCCGGCCCGTCTGGCGCTGGCCTGGTTGCGCGCAAAGTCCGACATGCACATTCCGGTGGTGGGCGCCCGCTCTGCCCGGCATGTGGCAGACAATCTGAAAGCGGCTGACCTGATTGTGCCGGAGGACGTGATGGCCGTGCTGGAAGAGGCAAGCGCGATCCCGCTGGGCTTCCCCACCGCGTTTATCCGCAACGGGCAGCAGGCCTGGTTCGCGGACCAGCCGCAGCGGCTCGACCCGCGCGCTCGTCCCGTCGGCCGCCGCTTCCTCGGCCTTTGACCGGCGTGGACGCGGTTTCTGCGCCACTTGTCTACCAGCGTGCCACGGGCGATGTGCGCATCACGCTGGACGACGATCGCGGCCGGCCGCGACTTGCGCGCTCCTACCAGTCCGGCTCCGGCAAGCTGCGCTTTCCGCGCGTTGCGTCCGGCATGGAAGCGATGGTGCTCAACACCGCCGGTGGCCTTGCGGGAGGCGATGTGTTTTCGCTTGAGGTCGATGTCGCGGCCCACGCGCTGACCACCTCCACCCAGGCCAGCGAGCGGATCTACCGCGCCGAAGGCGGACGGGCGAGCGTCGTCCAGACACTGCGCGTGGCGTCCGGCGCAACACTCCGCCACATGCCGCAGCCGACAATCCTGTTTGACGGCTCGGGCCTCACCCGCCGCACCAATGTGAATCTGGAGGAGGGAGCGCGCCTCACATTCTGCGAAGGCATGGTGCTTGGCCGGCAGGCCATGGGCGAGACCGTCAACACCCTCCACTTGCGCGACTGGACCGAGGTGCATCTGGCCGGAAGGCTCGTCTTTGCCGATGCCGTGCGCCTCGACACGGCGGACCTTGCGCGAACCGGCAACCCGGCGCTGCTGGGGGACAACCTTGCCTTCGGGCTGGTGCTCCACCGCGGTCCGGACCTTGCAGGGGCGCGGGACAGTCTTGCAGCGGTGCTCCGCCATGGCGGCGCGAGCGTTGTGGCGGGCATTCTGGTCGTCAGACTGCTTGCGCCTTCGCATGGTGCGCTACAGGATGAACTGGCGCGTGTCGTCACCCACCTCAGCGGCGCGCCACCGCCCCGCGCCTGGCAACTCTGAAGAGACCGACCCATGAACCTTTCCCCCCGCGAGAAAGACAAGCTCCTGATCGCCATGGCAGCCGAAGTTGCCCGAAAGCGCCGTGAGCGGGGCGTCAAGCTGAACTACCCCGAAGCCATCGCCCTCATTTCGGACTTTGTGGTGGAAGGCGCGCGAGACGGTCGTTCGGTGTCCGACCTGATGGAAGCCGGCGCCCGCGTCCTCACCCGCGACGAGGTGATGGACGGCATTGCCGAGATGATCCACGACGTGCAGGTGGAGGCGACCTTCCCGGACGGCACCAAGCTCGTCACCGTCCACGAGCCGATCCGCTAGAGCGAGAAACGCTCTAGCGCTCCACCGCTTCCAGAAACGCCATGATCGTCCGGTTGAATGCGTCCGGCCGCTCGACGTTCGACAGATGGCCCGCCCCGTCCAGCACCGCGACGGTGCTGCCCGGAATGCGGGCCGCAATCTCCCGCGCCATGGATGGCGGCGTGATCCGGTCGTGCTGGCCGGTGAGAACCAGCGCCGGCACGCGCACATTGTCGAGCTTGGGTGTCATGTCGTCCTCCACCGAGCCGGTCACGGTCTTGATGTAGCTTTCCCGCCGGACGGCGCCCATCGAGGCGGTCAGGAGCCCGAGCGTTTCGGCGTCGGTGGGATCGCCGATCAGCGTGCGCGCGATGGCCGGCGCAAGTTCATCCATTGTCGCGCCCGCCAGAAGTGGATCGCGCCGGCTTTGCACAAAGCGCTTGCGCACCTTTTCAGGATAGTGGCCGAAGCCGAGGTGGGTGTCGCACAGCGTCAGCGAAGCAACGCGCGCCGGGTGCGCTGCATGAAAGTGCGCCGCAATTCGCCCGCCCAGCGAGAGGCCGACCAGATGCGCCGTTGCCGCGTCCATCCGGTCCAGAACGGCGGCAAGATCGGCAACGGCGTCCGCAAAGCGGAACGGGCCGTCATAATCGTCGCTTTCGCCATAGCCGCGGGCGTCCCAGCCTAGTGCGGTAAATTTTTCAGCAACTGCGGGAAGGTTGCCGCGCCAGTTCGTGCGATTGCCGCCAATTCCGTGAAGGAAAACCACAAGCGGGCCGCTGCCCTGCCATTCGATCGCAATGCGCGGGCGCGCGCCCACATGGTCGAACGCCATCAGCCCGCAGGCCTTGCGAGCCGCACACCGCTGTCTGCCGCAAGGACCGGTTCCTTGAACGCCATTGTCGTCTCCGTCTTCGCTCGGGCCTTGCCGCAGTTGGTGGGGCCCGTCTGCCGGTGGCATGGCGTTCACGGCCACCCATCAGGCGGATGTGCCCCCCGGTGCCATCGGCAACCTTCTCCTTCAGGCGCGGCATGGGCCTATTGAGGCCGCACTGCGGCAAGCGGGCAGTGTCAGGCCCCGGGCGCGGGGATGCTTTCGTCAAACGGGCCGACCGTGTGGTGGTCTGCAAGGAGGAAGCAGTCTGCCACGTGGGCAAGGGGGGTGACGTCCACGTCGCTTCGCCCGGCGCGCACGAGACCGGCAAACAGCGCGTAAAGGTTTGCGTATTCAGTCTCCGGCTCGTCCACCAGCACCGTGCCGTCGTGGGACAGGATCGCGCCGCCTTTTTGCATGTGGAAGGTGCCGGCCCCGGTCTCCACCACAATGTCCCAGGTGGGCGGGTCGGGCTGGTCGAAGCTGGCGTCGCAGTGGATCTCGACGCCTTCGGTGTCCTTGAACAGCACTTGCGCTGCGATGGGCTGCGCGCAGTTGGACGGGGTTTCGAACCTTGAGGACACCGCGCGGAACGGCCGGGGCAGAATGTAGGTGAGGATTGAGAATGCGTTGATGAGAGGGTCGAACACGCCGTAGCCGCCGGGCTCCCAGATCCAGCTCTGGCCGGGATGGTACACGCGCACGTCCTCGCGCCAGGTGACGTTCACCCTGGTGGGCGGGGTGGAGAACAGGCGCTGGCGCAATGTCTCCACGCCGGGGGCATAGCGCGAATGCCAGCTTGCCAGCAGCGTCACCCCGGCGTCTCTCGCCGCCGCCTCCAGCGCGTGCACCTCCGACACGGTGACCCCCGGCGGTTTCTCCAGAAAGACGTGCTTGCCGGCGGCGATGGCCTCGCGTGCCATGTCGAACCGCGGTTCAGGCGGCACGCACAGCACCACCGCTTCAATCTCCGGCGACCCCTCCAGCATATCTGTGAGGTTGGTGTAGCTGGCGATGCCGGGGAGGGTGCCGTGGCGGCTTGCAGCGGCCACGAGGGCAAGGTCCGGGTTGCTCTCGATGGCAGGCACGTGCGCCTTGCGGGCAATCGCCCCGATTCCGACCAGTCCGAGTTTCAGCATCGGGAAATCTCCGTCCTCGCGATTTGGCGATCCATGCCCCGCCTGAGCCGGCCGGGAAAGACCCGGCTGACAGACCATGCCAGACTTCTTCTGACAATCCGGCGCATCCGGCGGCGGGTGCACACCGACTGCGCCTGGCGATTGTGGCTACACGGTCCCCGGCAGCATGTCGTTCTTGAGGCGCCGGAGGCGCCACATGGAGCGTTCGAACAAGGTCGTGATATCGAGGAGGGCGAGGCGGACTGCTGCCGGGGGGCCGTCCGAATCCGCAAGGAACCGCTCGCGCACACCCGCAACGCTGTTGCCGCGCTCGGCGACCAGGGTGGCCAGCATCTGGCGCAGCTCGGTGTCGTCCGGCGTTTCCAGCGCGTCGAGCAGGACGAGGCGCGCCGTATCCGCAGCCTCCATCACCGTCAGCCTGAAATCGTCCACCACCGGGCCGCCGCGCGGCGCAAACGACGCCAGCTCGCCAAAGGTGAACGCAAGGTCTTCGAGCTGGTGCTGGTTTTCGAGGCGGGTGTGCAGCCGGTCGGCAAACTCGGCATCTGCCGGGTCGCTGGCGATCGCCTTCATGTAGGCGTTGATCTCCTTCAGCACCGCGTTGATCCGGTCGCGCTCCACGGCGGCAACCTCGACACGGGCATCGGGGTCGCTGTTGCGGCCGACATCGGAAAGACGCCCGATGAGATTGAGCACCCGTTCCTGTTCGCGCTCCACCAGCGCAAGCGCCAGCACCGGGTTGCGCAGAACGTGGTCGTCCAGATACATCGCCCGCCCTGCGGCAGCGCCCGCATCCTCCGGGTAGCGCCGGGCCAGCCACCGGCCCAGCGGCCCGGAAAAGATGAACGCCACCACCGCCGCCACCAGATTGAACATGATGTACGCGGTGACCACCTGCAGCCCCGGCGACGGGACCAGATATTTCAGGGCGGCCAGCACCAGCGGCACATCCCCCCAAACCTCGATGAAGAACAGGGGGAGGAGAACGATCGCGCCAAGGAAGTTGAAGATGACACTGAAGCCTGCCACCTGCCGCGCCGCCCCGCGCAACTGGACGCTGAGGAGCGCCAGGGACAGAGAAGACCCGATATTGACCGCGTAGGTGAGCATGATCGCGCTCTCGTAGTTCAGCAGCCCTTCCCGGTAGAGGGACATGGTGAGGATCGCGATTGCGACTGAGCCCTGGACGAGGACGGCAAGGATGGTTCCCCCCACCAGAGCGAGAAGGGGCGACGATCCTGCGGTGGTGATGGCGCTGGCGAAATCGGGATCGTCGGCAAAGGGCAGGGCGCCGGTGTTGACGAGGTCGAGGCCGAGAAACAGGAGCGCCGCGCCCAGCAGCACGCCGGTGACATGCCGCAGCGACGGGAACTGCTCCGTGGCAAGGATGTAGCCGGCGACCCCGAGGACGAAGAGGACGCCAGGCCGGATGTTGAGCGAGGCGAAGAGCGGAAGAAGCGTCCCGCCCACGTTCCCGCCGATGATGATCGGCAGAGCCGAGCTCAGATTTATCATGCCGGCCGAGAGCAGGCCGACGCAGATGAACGTGATGCCCGCAAGACTTTGCGATACACCGCCGACGACGAGGCCAACAGAAAACGCGCGCACCCGGTTGTTGGTGGCATTGCGGATCAGTGACTGGACGCGGCGGGTGGCAAGACCCCGAAGGTTGGCCCCGAGAAGATGCACCCCGTACAGGAAAAGACCGAGCCCGGCGATGATTTCCATGAACGAAGTCAGCATAGACAGTGCAACCTTTGAAGGATCAATTTCGGGCGCCGGATGCGGCCGGCCCGGATGAACGAGCGCATCCTTTAACCCTGCGCAAGTCTGACCTGATGTAAAGATTAGACTTTCCGCGTACGTGACATTGTACACGCCCCGCTGGCGCATGCGCACGCCCGGATCCGCAATGGCTCACCAACCGATTTATTCTACCAGGGATCCGGCTGCTGTTTTCCTTGATTAACGACAGCGTTATCGTCCGGCGCCAATTCGTCCGATATTTCATTTGCCCGTCGTTAAAACCCATGGTTTAGGTCCGGCGACGTTCGTCCCGGCTGTCGATGTTATCGTTTGCATCCTGCGGACCGGGCGCCGAAACACGAGGGGAGGACCCAATGAAGAAGACAATCATTCTCGCCGCAGCTGCGGTTGCTGTGGCTGGCGCGGCGACAGCGCCCGCTTTCGCCCAGGACAAGGGCACCATCGGCATTGCGATGCCCACCAAGTCGTCGACCCGCTGGATTTCCGACGGCGATTCCATGGTGAAGCAGTTCGAGGAAGCCGGCTACGAGACCATTCTCCAGTACGCCGAAGACGACATTCCGACCCAGCTCTCCCAGGTGGAGAACATGCTGGTGCGCGGCGTCGACGCCATGGTGATTGCCGCCATCGACGGCACCACCTTGTCCAACGTCCTCGCCAATGCGGCTGCCATGGATGTGCCCGTGGTCGCCTATGACCGCCTCATCCGCGATTCGGGCGATGTCAGCTATTACACCACGTTCGACAACTTCAAGGTTGGCGTGCAGCAGGCCCAGTCCCTGGTCGACGCGCTCGACATGGACAATTGCGACCCCTGCAACATCGAGCTGTTCGGCGGCTCGCCCGACGACAACAACGCCTTCTTCTTCTACGACGGTGGCATGAGCGTGCTGCAGCCGCTGATCGATTCGGGCAAGCTGAACGTGAAGTCCGGCCAGACCGGCATGGACGTGGTCGGCACCCTGCGCTGGGACGGTTCGGTCGCTCAGGCCCGGATGGATAACCTCCTCAGCGCCTACTACACCGACGACACCGTGGACGCCGTGCTCTCCCCCTACGACGGCCTGTCCATCGGCATCATCTCCTCGCTGAAGGGTGTCGGCTATGGTTCGGGCGATCAGCCGATGCCGGTGATTTCCGGCCAGGATGCGGAGATCCCGTCGCTGAAGGCCATCCAGGCCGGTGACCAGACCTCCACGGTGTTCAAGGACACCCGCGAGCTGGCCAAGGTGACCGTTGCGCTGGTCGACGACATCCTCAACGACCGCGAGCCCACCATCAACGACACCGAAACCTACGACAACGGTGTGAAGGTGGTCCCGTCCTACCTTCTTGAGCCGGTGTCGGTGACGAAGGACAATATCGAGTCTACCGTCATCTCCAGCGGTTATTATACAGCTGATCAGCTGAAATAATTGCGCCATGGCCGGGGGCGCCGACTGTGCGCCGCCCCCGGTCTTTCGACCACCCGTGCCGATGGGCGCGAACGTGCCTTTTGGGAGTGACCGGTGAGCGTTGCGGAACGGATAGAGCCAGAAGCCGACACAATTCTGGAGATGCGCGGCATCACCAAGCGCTTCGTCGGCGTCACTGCGCTGAGCGATGTCACGTTTTCGGTCACCCGCGGCGAGATCCACGCCGTGGTCGGCGAAAACGGCGCCGGCAAGTCCACGCTGATGAAGGTGCTGTCCGGCGTTTACGGCCACGGCAGCTACGACGGCGAGATCATCTACGAGGGCGAGAGCCAGAAATTCCGCTCGCTGGCCGAGTCCGAGAAGGTCGGCATCGTCATCATCCATCAGGAGCTGGCGCTGGTGCCGCTCCTGTCCATTTCTGAAAACATCTTTCTGGGCAACGAGCAGTCCTCCCGCGGCGTCATCGACTGGAACGCCACGCACAAGCGCACCGCAGAGCTTCTGGCGCGCGTCGGCCTTTCCGAAAATCCGCGCACCCGCGTCGGCGACCTTGGCCTTGGCAAGCAGCAGCTCGTCGAAATTGCCAAGGCGCTCGCCAAGGACGTGAAGCTTCTCATTCTGGATGAGCCCACCTCCAGCCTCAACGAAGCCGACAGTGCCGCGCTCCTCGACCTGCTGCTGGAGTTCAAGGCCAAGGGGATCTCCTCGATCCTCATTTCCCACAAGCTCAACGAGATCGAGAAGGTGGCCGACACCGTCACCATTATTCGCGATGGCGAGGTTGTGTCGACGCTGGCCGCTCACGGCGGCGAGGTGACCGAGGAGCGGGTGATCCGCGACATGGTCGGCCGCGACCTGTCGGACCGCTTTCCCCAGCGAGACCTCGACCGGCCGCTGGGTGAGGTTCTGTTCGAGGTCCGGAACTGGACCGTGCACGACCCCGCCCACCCCGAGCGCCGTGCGGTCGACGATGTATCGCTCAACGTGCGCGCTGGCGAAATCGTCGGCATCTCGGGCCTGATGGGGGCAGGGCGGACCGAACTTGCCATGAGCCTTTTCGGCGGCACCTACGGGCGCAACATTTCGGGCGAGGCCTTTATCGGCGGCGAGCGGCTCGACACGTCTTCGGTGCACCGGGTGGTGGATGCGGGCCTTGCCTACGTCACCGAGGACCGCAAGCAGTACGGTCTGGTGCTGGACGATTCCATTCAGCGCAACATCCCGCTGGCGCGGCTGGAGGGGGTGTCCGACAACGGCATCATCTCCGACGCCAGGGAGCTGGCCGTCGCCCGCGAATATCGCGACAAGCTGAAGATCAAGTCGTCCTCCGTGCGGCAGGCTGCCGTCAATCTTTCGGGCGGCAACCAGCAGAAGGTAGTGCTGTCCAAGTGGCTCTTCACCGAGCCCAAGGTCCTGATCCTCGACGAGCCCACCCGCGGCATCGACGTTGGCGCCAAGTTCGAAATCTACACGATCATCCACCAGCTGGCGGCGGAGGGACGGGCGGTGATCGTCATCACGTCCGAGCTGCCGGAGATCCTCGGCGTGTGCGACCGGGTCTATGTGATGAACGAGGGCAGGTTTGTGGGCGAGCTGCCGATCCGCGAGGCCAGCCAGGAAAAGATCATGCAGATGATTATCCGCGCGTCCCGATGATCGCGCTGGCAAGGCCGTCCGATCTTGGCCTGACTGCCCTTTCCGGCGACTATGGCGTGGCACGGCTGGCGGACGGCGCCGGTGTGCCGGGCTGGCTGGCCGGCGAGGGGGTGTTTGCCCTGGTGGGCGACGGGTCTCTTACAGCGGTCTGCCGGTCCGACCGCATTCCCGCCGGTGTGGAGCAGGAGGGGCCGTGGGCCGCTTTCCGCGTCACCGCAGCGGGGGCGCTGGATGCGCCGGGCGTCGTGCGGGCCGTGACCGCGCCGGTGGCCGAGGCAGGGCTTGGCATCTTCGTCCTCTCCACCTTCGAGCGCGATGTGGTGCTGGTGAAGACGGCAACGCGCGAGGCGGCATGTGCCGCCTGGGCGGACGCAGGGTTCAAGCTTCAGGAGGCGGACGAATGAGCATCGAATTTCTGGTGACGGCGCTGGTGGTGGTGCTGCTCCCCGGCACAGGGGTGATCTACACGCTGGCGATCGCGCTGGGCCGCGGCTTTCGCGCGTCGTGCATTGCAGCGCTCGGCTGCACGCTGGGGATCGTGCCGCACATCTTCGCCTCCGTGGTGGGGCTCGCGGCGCTCCTTCACACCTCGGCGACGCTGTTCCAGGCGGTGAAGATCCTCGGCGTCCTCTATCTCTTCTATATGGCATGGGGCATTGCCCGCGAGGGCGGCGCGCTGTCGGTCAAGGCGAACGCTGCGCCGGTGCGGGCTGTCAGGCTGGTGCGCGACGGGATCTTCCTCAACGTCCTCAACCCCAAGCTCTCGCTCTTCTTCCTTGCCTTCCTGCCGCAGTTCGTGCCGGCGGATGCGGCGCGGCCAACTCTGGAGATGCTGGGGCTGGCCGCTGTGTTCATGGCGATGACGTTCGGCGTTTTCGTCCTTTATGGCGCGGCTGCCGCGCTGGCGCGCGACTATGTGCTCTCGCGCCCTTCGGTCATGCGCTGGCTGCGCCGCTCGTTCGCGGCAAGCTTCGCGCTTCTCGGTGTTAAACTCGCGCTCTCCGAGCGCTGAACGGATGATTTAGGGACTTAATGATGTCGCAAGAGGTGGCAGGCAAGATGAGCGGTGACAGCCGCGGCGCGCTCGCGGCAGGATTCCTGCGCAATCACATGCGCGAGTACGGGATTCTGATCGCGCTCATCGTCATCATGGCGTTCTTCCAGATCGCCACGGACGGCATCTTGCTGCGCCCGGTGAACCTCACCAACCTCGTCCTGCAGAACTCCTACATCATCGTCATGGCGCTGGGGATGCTGCTCGTTATCGTCGCCGGCCACATCGACCTTTCGGTCGGCTCGGTGATGGGCTTCATCGGCGCGCTCGCCGCCGTGATGATGGTGACCTACGACATCAACCCGCTGGTCACGTCCGTCGTCTGCATGGCGGTGGGCTTTGCCATCGGCGCGGCGCAAGGTTACTGGATCGCCTACTTCAAGATCCCGTCCTTCATCGTGACGCTGGCCGGGCTCCTCATCTTCAAGGGCGCGATCCTGCTCATTCTGGGCGGCGCCTCCATCGGCCCGTTCCCCAACTTCTTCCGTCTCCTGTCCACCGGCTTCCTGCCCGACGTGTTCGATGCCACGCGCTTCAACACGCTTTCCTTCCTCATCGGCGCCGGCGTTGCGGTGCTGGTGTTCGCGTTCGCGATGAAGCAGCGTTTCTCCGGCGAGGGCGATCAGGACGAGCCGACCGCGCTGTTCGTCGGCCGCCAGCTCCTGGTGGCGGCGGCGCTCATCTACCTGTCCTGGCTGATGGCGAACTTCCGCGGCTTGCCCAACGTCCTGGTGGTGATGGCGATCCTGATCGCGATCTATTCGTTCATCACCAACAAGACCACGGCCGGCCGGCGCGTCTATGCCATCGGCGGCAACGAGAAGGCGGCCAAGCTCTCCGGCATCAACACCGAGCGGCTGACCATGCTGGTGTTTGCAAACATGGGCATGCTGGCGGCGCTCGGCGGTCTCATCTTTGCCGCGCGCCTCAACGTGGCGCAGCCCAAGGCCGGGCAAGTGGTGGAGCTGGACGTGATTGCCGCCGTGTTTATTGGCGGTGCCTCCATGCGCGGCGGCGTCGGCACCATTCTGGGTGCCGTGGTGGGGGCATTCATCATGGGCGTCCTCAACAACGGCATGTCGCTGCTTGGAATCGGGATCGACTACCAGCAGATGATCAAGGGCCTCGTCCTGCTCGCCGCCGTCATCTTCGACGTGCTCAACAAGCGCGACGGCTGACAACGAACCGGCTTGCGCGATGGCGAAGCGTATAATATACGCTTCGCCATGACTGAATTACGCCTCAACGACACGCAGCGCACCGCGCTCGATGCGCTCATCGCTGCCACACGGCCGCTCAGCGCCTATGATGTGCTGGATGCCCTGCGCGCAACGCGCCCCACGGCCGCGCCGCCAACGGCGTACCGCGCGCTGGAGCGGCTGATCGGCCTTGGCCTTGCGCACCGGCTTGAATCCATCAACGCCTACGTTGCCTGCTGCGCCGAACATACCGACGCATCGCCCCTGTTCGCCATCTGTGATGATTGCGGCCTGGTGGACGAGGTGAGCGACCACGATGCGGTGGCATCGCTGTCGGCAAGCGCCGGCCGGAGCGGTTTCGCGCCCAAGAAATCCGTTGTCGAGCTGCATGGCGTATGCGCCGGCTGCCAGCGGGGCGCAGCGTGAAGCCTCTCCTACTGGCAGGCATTGCCGAGCGGCTGGTGCTGGCCGCCGTGTTGGCAGTGCTCCTGTGGGCGCTGTTTGCCTGGGCCATTGCATGAGCGCGCCAATCACGCTGTCCAACGTCACCCTCGGCTACAACCGGCATCCGGCAGTCCATCACCTGACGGCCAGTTTTCAGCCAGGCTCGATGACTGCGCTGGTCGGCCCCAATGGCGGCGGCAAGTCCACGCTCCTGAAGGCACTGGTTGGCGAGATCAAGCCGCACACCGGAAGCATCGAAGGGCCGCCCCGAAAGAGCGTCGCCTACCTGCCACAGCTGAGCGAGATCGATCGCAGCTTCCCAATCGGCGTCCTTGAAGTTGTCGCCATGGGCCTCTGGGCGCGGGCAGGGGCCTTCGGCCGCCTCAAGGCTGCGGACCGGGAGCTGGCGCGCGGCGCGATGGCAGCGGTGGGGCTGTCCGGCTTCGAGCGGCGGCAGATCGGTGCCCTGTCCGGCGGGCAGATGCAGCGGGTGCTGTTTGCGCGGCTCCTCCTGCAGGACTGCGAGGTCATTTTGCTCGACGAGCCCTTTGCCGCGGTGGACGAGCGGACCATCGAGGACCTTTTGGCAATTGTCGGAAAATGGCATGCCGAAGGCCGCACCATCCTCACCGTGGTCCACGACATCGACCTGGTGCGCCGTGCCTTTCCGCAAACGATGCTGCTTGCCCGCGAGCTGGTGGCCCATGGCCGCACCGCGGACGTCTTGTCGCGCGAAAACATCTCGCGCGCCCGCACCGTCGGGGAAGCGTTCGACGACCATGCCGATTTCTGCCGGCGGGCTGCATGAGCCTCGACATCGTTTCGCCCTTCGTCGAGTTCGCGTTCATGCGGCGGGCGCTGGTGGGTTGCGTGGCCGTGGGCCTTGGAGCAGCGCCCGTGGGGGTGTTCCTGATGCTGCGCCGCATGAGCCTCACCGGCGATGCCATGGCCCATGCCATCCTGCCGGGCGCGGCGGCGGGCTATCTGCTCGCCGGGCTGTCGCTGTCCGCCATGACCGTTGGCGGCCTCATCGCCGGCATTCTGGTGGCGCTCGCGGCCGGTGCGGTCAGCCGCACCACCATCTTGCGCGAGGATGCCAGCCTTGCCGCCTTCTACCTCATCTCGCTCGCCATCGGCGTGACGATGATTTCCGCCGGCGGCAACAATCTGGATCTGATGCACATCCTGTTCGGCTCCGTTCTGGCGCTGGACGACGATGCGCTGATCCTCCTGTGTGCCATCGCAACGCTCACCCTTCTTGCGCTTGCAGTCCTCTACCGCCCGCTGGTGATGGAATGCCTCGATCCGCATTTTCTGCGCGGGGTCAGTCGCCTGTCGTTCGTGGCGCATTTTGGTTTTCTGGCGCTGGCGGTGGTCAACCTTGTGGGGGCTTTCCATGCGCTGGGCACGCTGATGGCGGTTGGCATGATGGTGCTGCCGGCCGCATCCGCGAGGTTCTGGGCGGTCAGCGTCGGTGCGCTGGCGGCCGTGGCGGTGCTGTTCGCTCTTCTTGCGAGTGTGGCCGGCCTGCTCCTTTCCTTCCACTTCAATCAGCCGTCGGGCCCTGCGATCATTCTGGTCCTCGGTGCGTTCTACGTGGTCTCGCTCCTGTGCGGACCCCACGGCAGTCTGGCGGCGCGGTTCTGGCCGCGCTCGCGTCACCTGGAGGCTTAACGCCATGAAATTTCTTTTGAGCGCGGTTGCCGCGTGCGCGCTTCTCGGCGCATCGGCCGCTTCGGCTGAACCGCTGCGGGTGGTCGCCACCATGCCCATTCTGGCCGACATGACGCGCAACGTGGCCGGCGACCGGGCAAACGTCACCTCGCTGGTCGGCGAAACCGGAGACCCGCATGTGTTTCGCCCCGCCCCACGCGACGCGCAAAGCATTGCCGAGGCGGACCTTCTGGTCGTCAACGGTTTGCAGCTGGAAGGCTGGATCGACCGCCTGAAGGACAGTTCAGGCTACGAAGGCCCGGTGGTTGTCGCCACCGCCAACGTGGAACCGATCCCCGCCGACAGCGATGGGCACGACGCCCATTCCGATGAGCATGCGCACGAGCATGAAGCCCACGCTGACGAGCATGAGCACGACGCAGATGAGCACGGCCATGAAGAGCACGCGGAGCACGCGCATGAGGCCGAAGCGCACGCGGACCATGCCGAAGACCACGGTCACCACCACGGCGCGTTCGATCCGCACGCCTGGCACAGCCTTGAAAATGGCGCGCTTTATGCGGCGGTGATTGCCGACGGGCTGATCAGCCTCGATCCGGAAGGTGCTGACATCTACCGCGCCAACCTTGCCCGCTATGTGGCGCGGATGGAGGCGCTGCACGAAGAAATTGCGGCCACCTTTGCGCAAGTGCCGGACCGCAACCGCCTGATCGTCACCAACCACGATGCGTTTGCCTATTTCGGCCGGGACTACGGCCTGCGCTTCGAGGCGCCGGTGGGGCTCAGCACCGATGCCGAACCCTCGGCAACCGACATGGCCCGCATCATCACCGAAATCCGGGCCGACGGCGTGAAGGCGGTGTTTCTGGAGGCAGGGTCCGACCCGCGGCTGTCGCGGCAGATTGCCGCCGAAACCGACGCGCGCATCGGCGGGACGCTCTACGCAGGCACGCTGTCGGGACCGGACGGGCCTGCGTCCAGCTACCTTGCAATGATGGCGCACAATGCGCAGACCATCGCAGCGGAAATCGGTCCGCATAGTTGACGGTTGCAGAGACCGCACACAGGTGGAGAGGATGAGCCGGATGTCCGTTCCCACCATCCCGCGGCGCACTGCGGACGATGACCATCGCAGCGCGCCCGGCGGGCGTGTCTGGGCACCCGCGCCATCGCGCTGGCGCGCCTGGGTGAGCGCTGCGGTGGCGGCCGCCGCGTTCTTCGCGCTTGCCATCGCCCTTTCCAGCGGCCTCGGCCTTGTGGACCTTGCCCACTGGGCCGGCGCCCAGAAGCGCGCCTTCTACGACATGATCACGCAGCTCATGGGGATGAAGGACAACGCGTTTTCAGCCTCTGTGGCGCTGATTGGCGCCTGCCTCGCCTACGGCTTCATCCACGCGGCGGTGCCGGGCCACGGCAAGTTCCTGATTGCAGGGGCGGGGCTTGCAAGCCGGATGACCATGGTCCGCCTTGTGGCGTTGTCGGTGCTGGCGAGCCTTGCGCAGGCGGTGACGGCAATCGTGCTCGTCTATGGCAGCTTCTCGCTGCTCGACATCACCGCAGGCTGGGCCCAGATGGCCACCGACATGGTGCTCGTCCCGGCAAGCTACGTTGCGGTAATCGTCATCGCGCTGGTGCTGATCCGGCGGGCGTGGCGCGGCATGAGCGTCTGGTTCGACGCTGCGCCGGAGGCGCCGGCTGGCCACGCCCACCACGATCATGACCACGCCGGCCACGACCATGAAGACGGCTGCGGCCATCGCCACGCGCCAACGCTGGCGGAAGCGGAAGCCATTCATTCGTGGCGCGACGCGCTGATGCTGATCGTCGGCATCGGTTTACGGCCCTGCACGGGGGCTGTGTTCGTGCTGGTGGCCGCGTGGCGGCTCAACCTGGTCTGGGTGGGAGTGGCGGCCACGGTGGCCATGGCCATCGGCACCGGAGCATTCATCAGCCTGGTGGCCGTTTCGGCCGTCAGTGCGCGAGGCGCGACACTCCTTGCCAGCGGGGCACGGTATACCCGCTATGCGATCCCGCTCATGCAACTTCTGACCGGAGTCGCGATTTTTCTAATCGCTGCGGCGTTTCTTGCCGATCAATTGAACCTTGTTTGATCAGCTAAGATTATTCTCCTTTTCGCGAAGCTGAATGGTTGCTGAAATCGAATCAGGAACCTTTCGTCGCGGCGCTCATTTCTTTGACAGCGGCCACCACCCTGCGCCGCCCGTTCGATTGCAGTGTGCAGGTCAGCCACTGGGAGATGGGGTGGCATAGTCGCAACTTTACAGGCGAGCGGCGGCCCCCCGCGCTTTGATCGGAAGCGGGACCGAGCAGCAAAGGCGGACGATGACGCAGAGCGAACTGAACCAGAGTGTCGAAGCGAAAGCCCAGAGCTTCGGCGGCGGTGGCTTTTCCAAGCGCGACCTTCTTTACGCGGCGGCAATGCTTGGCATCGACGGGCGATCCCGGATGACGATGGAGGAACTTTCCGCCAGCGTGATCAAGGCCCTGCATAACGGGATCGACGATCAGGTCCGTCCGCAGATCGAAAGCATCGCCCGCGCCATCACGGCCCATGCGCCGGCCGTCGGTGTGCGCCACAACGCAATCTGACCGCACGGCCCGGCCTTGCGAATACGCGCAGCGAGCCAGTGCCCGGACATGAAAAAAGCGCCGGCAGGAAACTCCTGCCGGCGCTTTTTTCGTTGCGCGGCCCGCAAGGGCTGCTGGCAAAGCCTGCTTCTAGCTTGCCGGCTCCATGAGTGACGGCATCACCGCGCCGGACACGTTGGGCGTCACCTTGACCGTATCGGCGTAGATGATCGGCTGCACGTACTGGAGGAGCGGGATCACGTAGGCGTTGTCGGCAATCATCTTGTCGATGGCCTTCCAGCCTTCGATCCGCTTGGCCTCGTCAGCCTCACCCCAGAGCGGGATGATTGCCTCGATCAGCTCCTGACCATCCCATACCGAGTGCGGCGAGGGGCCGAACATGGCAAAGCCGGTGGAGGTGGCCGGGTCGCCGATGGCGTTGCCCCAGTTGTAGAACGCCGCCGGGGCCAGAGTGTCGGCCGCGCGCAGCTCGTAGTGCTTGGCGATCTCGTAGACCTCGATGTCGGCCTCGATGCCGATCCGGCGCCATGCGCCGACAATCGCCTGGATCATCTCGTAGTCTTTGGGCTTGAAGCCGCGCGTGGTCTGGATGGTGAACTTGACGGGGTTGTCCGGTCCGAACCCGGATTTCGCCAGCAGTGCCTTGGCTTGCTCCACATCGTACGGCACTTCGATGGAGGCATCGTAGGCGTCGTATTCAGGCGTCTGCAGGGTCGAGATGGGGACGCCGTAGCCCGACAGAAGGCGGTCGATCAGCAGGTCCTTGGGGACCGACATGGCGGCTGCCTTGCGCACGTTCTCGTCCAGCATCGGGCCGACATCGTTGAGGAAGATCATCGCAATGTCCGACACCGGCGTGGTGACGCCGGACAGGCCATCCTTCTCCTTCAGCCGGTCGAATTCCTCGTAGGGCATGTCGAATGCCACGTCCGAGGCGCCGGATTCCACTTCGGCGACGCGCGAGGTTGCGTCCGGAACGAACTTGATGATGACCGTCTCGTACGCCGGTGCACCGCCCCAGTAATCGGCGTTGGCCTTCAGCCGCACGAAGGCGTTTTGCTGGAACTCGTCCACCATGTAGGGGCCGGAGCCGATGGGCTTTTCGGCAAAGCCTTCCGGGCCGACTTCCTCGTAGTAGGCCTTGGGCAGGACGTAGCCGGTGAGGAAGGCCATCCACTTGAATAGGGTCGGCTCGTATTCCAGCACATCGGCGGTGATGACGTTGCCGTCGATTGCAAAGTTGCCGACCTTGGACCAGACGAACTGGATGGGGTTGCCGGTTTCCGCAGTGCCCGCACGTTCCAGCGACCAGACCACATCCTCGGCCGTCAGCGGATCGCCGTTGTGCCAGGTCACGCCATCACGCACGACCATCCGGATCTTGGTGTTGTCGTCGGTGAAGCCCCATTCGGTGAGGATGCCGGGTTCGATGGCCAGCGCCGGAGACTGGCCGATGAACTGGTCGAACACAGAGCGGTAGATGCCCTGAATGGTGGGATTGACCGCCGAGGGTCCAACGGTCGGGTCCCAGGACGGGATCGACACGTTGTAGGCGATGGTGAGGGTATCGTCGTCCTGCGCCGCAGCGGGCAGCGTGGGGCCTGCCGCAATTGCGGCGGCAAGGCCGAGGGTGAGCGCGCCTGTGGCAAGCGCGCGCCGGGTCAAAGCCATGGTCGTCCTCCATCCCGGGGCGGTGGCGCCCCGAATTTTGTTTCAGACTTCAAATTATGGAAATGCAACGACCGTGCCGTGTCAATCGAACGTTTGACACCAGCGTAAAATGCCTGGGCGGCGCGCTCAGAAGTTCTCGAAATCGTCCTGGGTGAGCAGCGTCGCATCGCGGCCGATGAGGCGCGCCAGCGTTTCGCCTTCGTAGCGGATGGCGCTGCCTTGAAAATCCAGATCGCGAAATCTGATGCCCTCATCAAGCGAGAGGAAGTCCCGCCGGAAGCTCCAGTCCCCGATCAGAAGGTTGGTGTTTGTCTGGAGGACGAAGAAATCCTCATCGCCGTGACCGCCTCCGAAGACGCGGTCGACACCGCCCTGGCCGAAGATCGTGTCGTCTCCCTTGCCGCCGCGGACGACATCGTTGCCGGCACCGGCATACAGGAAGTCATCGCCGTCGCCGCCGGAAAGACGGTCGCGGCCTTTGCCGCCGTGAACGGAATCATCGCCAGCGCCGCCCGCAAGCCTATCGTTGCCGTTTTCGCCATAGATCCGGTCGTCGCCGTTCTGGCCGCTGATGAAATCGTTGCCGGCGCCACCGAATGCAAAGTCATCGTCGTCACCTGCAAAGATCGTATCTCTGCCTTGATTGCCGCGTACCGTATCCCTGCCGGCCTCGCTGATGATCAGATCATCGTCAAAACCGCCATAAAGGTTGTCGGCGGACCGTCCCGCGCGGATGGTGTCGTCGCCTGTTCCGCCCTGAACGATGCGGGCGTATGACGTGTAGATCAGATCGTCGCCGGCATCGCCATAGGCAATGCTGGCGCTTCTGGCGTTGAGCGTGTCGTTCCCGTCGCCACCGAGGACAACATCATTGGAGGTGGCGTAGATGATGTCATCACCGCCGAGGCCCGCAATGGTGTCCCTCCGCCTGTCGTCACCGTAGAGCGTATCGTCGCCTTCGGTTCCTTCGATATAGGCGGGCGGAAGACCGGCGCGGTGGTTGACCATGATTACGCATTTACCTCTGAAACTAGCCGAAATACTGGCGGAATAGTATCCTTATACCTCCGCCGCGCAATAGTATATTGCAGAAAAAAATCAGTCCGCCGCGCCCTGGCCGACCGCCTTCTTGGTTGCCGTCAGCGTTTTGATACGCGCCCTGTAGGCTCGTTTCAGACAGGGCGTGCGCGCCCCGCAGGCGGCCCGGTCCTTCAGGAATTCTTCCTGGCTGTCGCGGGTTTCGCCGGACACACCCATCATGGCGTGGCTCATGATGTCCTTGTAGAGGGCAGCCATCTCGTCATCGAGGGCGGAGAGCTCGCCGCTGTTGCAGACGGCTTTCTCGTCCGCCGTGCTGGCCTTGGCGCAATCGAAGCTTTGCGCGGCGGCCGGAGCGGCGGCGAACATGAACGCTGCAAGTGCGCAGAAGATGATCCTCGGCATCGGGCCCTCCAGTTGTGATGGCGTACAGTGTAGCCTTGGCCAAAGCCCGCGTCGCCCCCGGCGCGGTCAGCGGCCGGTAATGCGCTTTGCGCCGAGAAATCCGGAGCCAGCGCCAACGCCCGCACCCGGCCAGGTGGACGAGCCGATCATGTGCAGGCCTTTCACCGGGCTTGTGTGATCGGCCATGCCGACGGCGGGGCGGAAGAAGAAATTCTGCCGCAGATGATGGCTGCCGCCGATGGAATCGCCGCCCACGAGGTTGGGATTGGCGGCCTCCAGATCGTCCGGCGAATGCACCGTGCGCGCCAGCACGTGGGCGCCGAAGCCGGGCGCCTCCCGTTCGATCAGCGCCATCACCCGGTCCGCCATCGCCTCCTTGATGCCGCTCCACGGCCCCGGCGCAATCTCGCCGCGTGTATCGCCGGTCACAACCGAGGGGACGACGCGCACTTGCACCCACAAGATGTGCTTGCCCGCCGGTGCGCGGGACGGGTCGACGGCTGTGGGCTGGCCGACCACGATGCCGGGCTCTGCGGGGAGGCGGCCCTCCATCGCATCGGCGTAGGTGGTGGAAAGGCCCGCCATGGTGGGTGCGAGGTGCACATAGGCAAATTTCTGCAGCGCTTCGCCGGCCCGCCAGTCCGGCAGGGCATCGCACGCAATGTGGATCATCATGGTGCCGGGGCCGTGCCTGAAGCCGGCGAGCGCCCGGTCGGTGGACGTCTTGCCGGTGGAGCCGCCGATAAGCGAGAGAAGGGCGGACGGCGTGACGGAGGCGAGCACGGCCTCGCGCGCGCCCAGCGTCTCGCCACTTGCAAGGCGCACGCCCGTGGCGCGCCCGCCAACCACATCAATGCCGGTGACGGCGGTGCCGGTGCGCACCTCACCGCCCGACGCGGCGAAGAGGCCAGCCATTGCCTTTGGCACCACATCCGCGCCGCCCTTGCCAAGGGCCATGCCGAATGCCTGGTCCGCCATCGCCTCCAGAAACGGGAACATCGCGCCGCCGGACGCATCGGGCGGAAAATCGAGGTGCATCCCCCACGGCGCCAGAAGGGCCTTCACCTCGGGCGACGTGAAGTTGGCGTCCAGAAAATCGCGCGGGCTGGAAAGGAGGAGGCGGATCGCATCGAACGTCCACGTGCGGCCCTTTGCACGCAGCGTGCGGTAGAGAAGCGCACCCAGCGAACGAAGCCGCATCGGCGCGCCGAGAATGCCGAAATAATGCGGCGCATCCTCGCCAAAGGCGGCCGTCATTTCGCGCCAGCGCGCAGCATCCGCTTCGCTGAAAGCGGCGATGCGCGCGGCCGTTGCCTCCGCATCGGTGGAAACGCCCAGCCAGCGGTCGCCGAACGGGCTGGCAAAACAATCGGTTGCCGGAACGCAGTCGAGGCCGTGGGCGCCAAGCTCCTTGCCGTAGGTCTGCGCAAAGGGGGAGCCGGCAAACAGCGACAGGTTCATGGCATAAAGGTCGTGCCGGAAGCCGGGGAGGGTAATTTCCTCGGTGGCAATCGCCCCGCCAAGGCGCGCATTGCGCTCCACCAGCGCAACCGACATGCCCTTGCGGGCAAGGTGGATGGCGGCGGCAAGGCCATTGTGGCCGCCGCCGATCACGACGGCATCGTAGCTGGTGGTCAAGGCGCATCTCCTCATCGCGAACCGCCCCATCAAGTGGAAAGGCGACGGTGGATGCAAGTGCATGTATCGCCCTTCCCACGATTGCCATGGAGGCGAAGTCGGCAGTAACGTCGCCGCCGCAACGTGGAGAATGGCATGTCAGCACTCAAAGAATTGGCCGACGGATTGTTGTCGGGAAACGTCGAGGTTGTGGATCTTGCGGCGCCGCTGGGGCCGGACACACCGCTCCTGAAGCTGCCGCCCGAGCTGGCGGTCGACACCCCCAAGATCGAGATTCACAAGATCTCCGAATATGACAGCAATGGCCCGTTCTGGGCGTGGAACTGGCTGAAGATCGGCGAGCACTCCGGCACCCACTTCGATGCGCCGACCCACTGGATCACCGGCAAGGACTACGCCAACGGCACCACCGACCGCCTGCCTGTGCAAAAGGTCGTCGCCCCGGTTTGCGTGATCGACTGTTCGGCCGAAACCGCCAAGGATCCCGATTTCCTCCTCACCGCCGACGGCGTGAAGGCGTGGGAACAGGAGCATGGCGAGATCGAGCCCGGCTCCTGGGTTGTGATGCGCACCGACTGGCACAAGCGCAACGGCTCGGAAGCCGAGTTCCTCAACGCGGACGAGACCGGCCCCCATTCGCCCGGCCCCACGGTCGACTGCATCGAGCACATTGTGGCGCGCGGCGCAGCGGGCTGGGGCACCGAATGCATCGGCACCGATGCCGGGCAAGCCGGCGGCATGGAACCCCCGTTCCCCGCCCACAACATCCTGCACAAGAACGAGCGTTACGGCCTTGCCAGCCTGTGCAATCTCGACAAGCTGCCCCCCAAGGGCGCCATTCTCATTGTGGCGCCGTTGAAGATCGTGAACGGCACCGGCAGCCCCGTGCGCGCTCTGGCGCTGGTTTCGCGCTGAGCGGCGTGACGCGCTGACTGCGCTGGCCCGGCACAAGCCGGGCCGCAACGGCCGGGACGGGCGGCCAGTGGAGGGAACGGACTTGGCGCTTTACGATCACATCATCATCGGCTCGGGCATCAATGCGCTGGTGTGCGCGGCGATCCTGTCCCAGGGGAGCCGCGTGCTCGTGCTGGAGCGTGAGACGGTGGTCGGCGGCACCATGCGCACCGACCAGCTGGCGGACGGGTTCACCTACGATCCGCTGGCGGCAACCTTCGTGCTGTTCCACGCCTCGCCGGCATTCGGCGCGCTGGAAAAGCCGCTCGCCCGCCACGGCGCGACCTTTTCGAAGACCGACCGGCCCACCGGCGTCCTGACATCCGATGGCCGCTCGCTGGTGTTGAAGACCGACCGTGCCGCAAACGCCGAAGCGTTCGATGCGCTCCACCCCGGCGACGGGGCGCGCTATCTGGCGGAGATGGGCGGGATCGACCGCAATGCGGAGCTTTTGTTCGGGCTCTTCAACAACAAGCTGATCGGCTGGAAAACAGCCCGCCTCATGGCACGCAAGGCGGTGACGATGGGCCCGCGGGGCCTCGGGACATTCTTTGCCCATGCGCTGACCACCAACCGGCGCCGCCTCACCAAGACCTACCAGTCGGATCTGGTGCAGGCGCTGTTCGCGCCATGGCCGCTGCATGCCGGCCTCAACCCGGAGCAGCCTTTTTCGGGGCAGATGGGCGCGGTGATCGCCTACGCGCTGGAGGCGATGGGGGCGCCCGTCGTGACCGGCGGCGCGGCACGCGTGCCGGAAGCGCTGCGGGCAATGATCGAGAGCGGACGCGGCACGGTGCGCACCGGCGCCGACGTGGAGGCAATCCTGCCGGGCTCTGACGGGCGTGCAGTGGCCGGCGTGCGCCTTGAAGGCGGCGAAGAGATTTCCTGCCCCTCGATCATCTGCTCGGTGACACCGACGCAGCTTTACGGCCGCCTCCTGAAAAACTGGGATCTGCCGCCGGCGGTGTCTGAAGAAACTGCCCGCTACCAGTACGGCAAGGGCAACATGCAGATCCACTACGCGCTGGACCGCCCGGTGGAATGGGCTGACGCGGCGCTGAAAGGCGTTCAGCTCCTGCACCTCACCGATGGTGTCGACGCCGTGTCCAAGGCCAGCAACGAGGCGGAGCGGGGCATGTTGCCGGCGCGTCCCACCGTCTGCGTCGGCCAGCCTTCTGCGGCTGATCCGTCCCGCGCCCCGGACGGCAAGGCTGTATTGTGGATCCAGCTTCCCGAGTGCCCCACCACCATCAAGGGCGACGCGGCGGGCACCATCGACACCCCGGCCGATGGCACATGGACCGAAGCGGTGCGGGAAGCCTACGCGGACCGCGTGGAGGCCATGATCGAGGCGCATGTGCCGGGCTTCCGCGATACGGTGGTGGCGCGCAAGGCCATGTCGCCTGCCGATGTGGCCGCGACCAACATCAACCTTGTGGGCGGCGACCCCTATGCGGGCTGGTGCGGGCTCGACCAGTTTTTCCTGTTCCGGCCGATGCCGCAGCACACCAACCAGAAGACAGCCGTGGAAGGCGTTTACATGATCGGCGCTGCCACCCATCCGGGACCGGGCCTCAACGGAACCTCTGGGTTCCTTCTGGCCAACGATCTGAAATCGTGAGCGAACAGCCCGCCCCGACCGGCTCCGAGGCGTCGCCGCCTGCGGACATGGCCGATGAACCGGCGCTGGCCGATGTCGGCCTCGACGCGTTCGCGCCCTACCTCATCAACCGCATCTCGGCTCGCTACAACGCGGATATGGCCGCAATCCTCAAGGAACACGGGCTGACCACGGCAAAGATGCGTGCGCTGGCGGTCTTGCGCGTGCATCCCGGACTGACGGTGAACGAACTTGCCGTCTATGCGGTGATGGAACAGTCCACCATGAGCCGCACGCTGGATGCGATGGAGGTTGCGGGGCTCGTCGAGCGCAACCTGCGGCCGGATGACGGGCGCGTGCGCGAGGTGGCGCTCACCGAGGCGGGGTCTGCCGCATTTGCCGCAGCCTGGCCGCTCATGCGCGAGCAGGAGAGGCGGATGCTCGGCGGGCTGGACGACGCCGCCCGCGACGCCTTTCTGGAAACGCTGCGCTCGGTGCTGGCCAATATCCGCCACCACCCGTTCTGACTGGCGGCGCGCGCAGCGGGCTGCGCCGGCTGCAAAAACCGGTTGACGCCGCGCAGCGGCACCGCGAAATCCGGTTGCACCAAGACGGCCGATACCAGCCTTGCAAAGCGCTCATTCCGCGCACTTGTACTGCGTGGAACGCTGATCATCTGATAACGTTAATCGCATTCGGCACGCTCGCTCTTCCCGAGCCCGGCGCATCCACGAACAATGAGATCTTTGCATGAGCGAAACTGACGCGACCCTCGGGACCACCGAAACGCGAGTCTCCGCGCCGCAGGTGATGCGCCGCTCGCTCATCCGCGAGGGCCGGCCCTTTCCCATCGGTGCTGCGTGGGACGGCGTCGGCGTCAACTTCGCGCTGTTTTCGGCCAACGCCACCAAGGTGGAGCTTTGCCTGTTCGACATCGACGGCAAGACCGAGCTGGAGCGCATCCGCCTGCCCGAGTACACCGACGAGGTGTTCCACGGCTATCTGCCCGAAGCACGGCCCGGCACCACCTACGGCTACCGCGTCTACGGCGAATACGCGCCGGAGGCAGGCCACCGCTTCAACCCCAACAAGCTGCTTCTCGACCCCTATGCCCGCCAGCTCATCGGCCGGCTGAAATGGGATGACAGCCTGTTCGGTTACACCCTCGGCCACCCCGACGGCGACCTTTCGTTCGACGATCGCGACAGCGCCGCCTTCATGCCCAAGTGCCGGGTGATCGACCCGGCCTTCACCTGGGGCGCGGAGCGCAAGCCGTTCGTGCCGTGGGACCAGACCATCGTCTACGAAACCCATCTCAAGGGCTTCACCGAGCGTCATCCGGATGTGCCAGAGGCAATCCGTGGCACCTTCCAGGGCCTCGCCCACCACGCGACCGTCGCCTACCTCAAGCGCCTCGGCATCAGCGCGGTCGAGCTTTTGCCGATCCAGGCGATCGTCGATGACGATTATCTGGTCGCCAATGGCCTCTCCAACTATTGGGGCTACAACACCATCGGCTTCTTTGCGCCGGACCCGCGCTATCTCGGCACGCCGTTCGTCAACGAATTCAAGGAGATGGTTGCAGCTCTCCATGGTTCGGGCATCGAGATCATTCTCGATGTGGTGTACAACCACACCCCCGAGGGCAACGAGCTCGGGCCGACGCTGTCGTTCAAGGGCATCGACAATGCCAGCTACTACCGGCTGATGCCGGACAATGCGCGCTACTACATCAACGACACCGGCACCGGTAACACGGTGAACCTGTCGCACCCGCGCGTCCTGCAGATGGTGACGGATTCCTTGCGTTACTGGGCGGACGAGATGCGCGTCGACGGTTTCCGCTTCGACCTTGCGACCATCCTTGCCCGCGAAACCTACGGGTTCGACGAGGGCGGCGGCTTCCTCGACAGCTGCCGGCAGGATCCCGTGCTGTCGTCGGTCAAGCTGATTGCCGAGCCGTGGGACATCGGGCCGGGTGGCTACCAGGTCGGCCAGTTCCCGCCGGGCTGGGCGGAGTGGAACGACAAGTTCCGCGATAACGTGCGCGAGTTCTGGAAGGGCGACGAGGGCATGGCCGCCGATCTTGCCAAACGGCTGACGGGCTCCGGCGACCTTTTCGACAAGCGTGGCCGCAAGCCGTTTGCCAGCGTCAACTTCGTGACGGCGCACGACGGCTTCACCCTCAACGATCTCGTGTCCTACAACGAGAAACACAACATGGCGAACGGTGAGGAGGGACGCGACGGCCACTCCCACAACATCTCGTGGAACCACGGGGTGGAGGGGCCGACGGACGACCCGGAAATCACGGCACTGCGAGAGCGGCAGAAGCGCAACATCCTCGCAACGCTGTTGTTCTCGCAAGGGACGCCCATGCTCCTCGCGGGCGACGAGATGGGCCGTACCCAGGATGGCAACAACAACGCCTACTGCCAGGACAACGAAATTGCCTGGCTGGACTGGGACGGCCGTTCCGAAGACGACCGCGCGCTGACCGCGTTCACCCGCAAGCTTATTGTCCTTCGCCGCACCTACCCGATGCTGCGGCGCAACCGTTTTCTGACCGGCCAGAACAACCCCGAACTCGACGTGAAGGACGTGACGTGGCTCGCGCCCGACAATTCCGAAATGTCGAGTGAGAACTGGGACGACCCCAACACGCGCTGCTTCGGGATGTTGCTGGACGGCCGGGCGCAGCCCTCCGGTATCGTCAAGCGCGGCGAGGATGCCACGCTGCTGATGATCCTCAACGCCTATCACGACGATGTGGGCTTCATCCTGCCAGAGGTCACAGGCGGCACCGATTGGCTCTGCCTGGTGGACACCACGCGCCCCGAGCTTGAGGACCCGGAAACCCTCAAGTCCGGCGAAACGTGCAACGTGACCGGTCGTTCGCTGATGTTGTTTGCGCTGGACACTGCCGGCCACGCCAAGTCGCAGACCCGCAATGCGGAAAGTGGCCTGCATGATGTGGCCTGGGACCAGCAGTCGGGCGCCTGAGCCCGTAGGCCTAGGTTGCGGCTCTTCCGCTTTTACCCAGGCCGTGCGGCTGACGCGTCGGCATGATCATCGCGAAAAAGTCCCGCCAGTGACGCGCTGGCGGGACATTTTTTTGGGGGCGAGTGCCGTGTCCGGGTCCGACCGGCGGGCGGTCCCAGCGCGCCGGTCAGACCCGGCGCAGCACTTCCAGGAAACGGTCGGTTTCGCGGCCAAGATTGTCGTTGGCGGACGAGACCGCTTCGGCCGATTGGCTGAGCTCCTGGGTCGCCGCCATGTTGGCCTCGGAGAAATTCTCCACCTCCTGAATGGTCGTGGTTGCGTTCTCGGCGCCTTCAGCCGCGATCTGCGCATTCCGGCTAATCTCGCTGGTGGCGACCTGCTGTTCTTCGGCAGACGCCGCCACGCTGACGAACACTTCGTTGATCTCCTCGATCACCCGCGACACGTTGGTGATGCCTTCGGTGACGTTTGCGATCTGCTCCTGAATGGCGCTTGTCTGCTCGCTGACCTTGGCGGTGGCCTGCCCCGTCTGGACGGCGAGGTTCTTCACCTCGGTGGCGACCACCGCAAACCCCTTGCCGGCCTCGCCGGCGCGGGCGGCCTCGATGGTGGCGTTGAGAGCAAGCAGGCTGACCTGGTTGGCAATTTCCGAGATGGTCTCCACCACCGTGGAGATGTTGCGGCTGGCGGCCGAGAGCGTTTCAGCCCGGCTTGCGACATCCTTGGCAACGCTGGCAGCTTCCGAACTGCGGCGGGACGACTGCGTCATCTGGGTCGAGATCTCGCTGATGGAGGCGGACAGTTCCTCCGCGGCGGACGCAACGGTCTGGACGCTGCTGGATGCAGAGAAGACCGCTTCCGAGCCGGATTTGAGGTGCGTGCGTGTTTTCTGCACGCCGTCGCCGATATTGCCGATGCGGCTGCGCATGGCGCTGAAGGTCTCGTTGATGTCATGGACGGTTCGACGAACGTCGTCCTCGATCTCGTTCAGCCGCGTCATCTCTGCCGTCACGACGCGCCACGACAGGACCGTTCCGCTGTAAACGCCATCCCGGTCGAACAGTGGGGCGACGTAAAGGTCGAAGAATTCGAGGCCCTTGAAGTCGATCATGCCGCGCCAGGGGAGGTTGCTGGGATCGCTCAGGATGCGCCGCTGACGTTCCGGGTTTTCGTGGAACATGTCGATGGAGCGGCCCATCATCTCGTCGGGACCGCAGGGGAGATGGTCGCGCAACTTTTCGAGAACGCTTTTCGCCGCGTCGTTCATGTAGGTGATCTTGAAGTCATTTTGCGGATCGGCAAGCATGACTGGCAGGGACATGCCGTTCACCATCTTGGTCTGTGTGTCCACAGCAGCCAGCGCCGGACGCAGCTGCGCAACGCTGTCCCACATCCGGCCAAGTTCGTCCTTTGCGTTCTTTTCGCGGACGGCAAAGCGGGTTTTGAACTGGGCCAGATCGTCGAGGGCGGCGGTGACGGCGCGCAAGGGGCGCGACAGGGTCTGGATTTGAATGAAGCCGATGGCGGTTAGAAGGAGGAGGCCTGCAACCAGAACGACGATGCAGAACACGACCATGCCGGCGATGGTCCCTTCGGTTGCGTCGTTCAACGCAGCCTCTTCGACCAGCAGAAGCTCCGCCACCTGATCGAGCTTCTCGATGATTTCGGTCTTCACCGCGCCGGTTTCCTGCCCCAGCGTCGTCTTGAACTCCTGGCTGATGTCGCCCAGCGCATCCAATTTCGTGCGGTAGTTTTCGAGGCCGTCCTGATAGGTGCTGGCGGAAACGGCCGCGCCTGACTGGGATGCGAGCAGCGCCATCCGCGGGGCCAGCGCCTGCGCCTCGGACAGATAGTCCCGCGCGGTGGTGAGCGATGCCGGGGTGCCAGCCGTCAGGAAGCGCTGGACGGAGAGGCGGGACTTGAGGAGCAGAGCTTCGACGGCGCGCATTGCCTCCATTGCTTCGGGGTTGCTGGCTGCGTTCGCGGTGTCGATGGCTTCGGTCAAGTGGGCCGTCAGGCTGTTGCCGGTGGTCTCAAGGGTTGTGACGAGCACGCTGCGCTGCGCTTGAAGTTCGAGCGTGCGCGCGACATTGATTTCAAACCGGTCAAGCAGGCCCGCGATCTCGGCGAGCAACGGGCTGGCTGCCTCGCTTGTCACCCCGCGTTGAACATGTGCGCGCTCCCGCTCCATTTCGCGCAGCGCTTCGTGCACGGCCTGCATCCGGTCGTTGGACGGTGTAACCCGGTAATCCAGGATAGCCGCCCAGGCCTCGGCAAGCCGTTCTTCCAGCTTGATGACATGCAGGTTCTCGCTGGCCGCTGCCTCCAGCTTGGTAAAATTGTCCGCGATATTGCGCGCGCGCTGGTAGCTCAGGCCCTGCGACAGGACGAACAGCATGAAGATCAGGAGCACTGATGCGACGATCTTGGTCGATGTGGTGATGTTGTTGAGGAGGTTTGGCGCGCGGCCGAATGTCGACTCTGTGCTCATGCTCGTTCGGCTCCCGTTGAGGCTCAAACCTCAGTAGCGGACGAGCCTTGCGCGAAAGGTGCGGCGCGGACGGGGACGATGCGATAGACGGACGCACAACCGGCGGCAGCCACCGCGATGGTAGCGGGCCTAGAGCCGTGCCCAGCCGCGGTTGGTGAGCTGTTCCTGCGGCTGGAACCGCGTCTTGTAGGCCATCTTGTCGGAGCCATCGACCCAGTAGCCGAGATAGACGTAGGGCAGGCCGAGCGCTGCAGCGCGCGCCACGTGGTCGAGAATCATGAAGGTGCCGAGGGAGGTTGCCACCTCGTCCGGCTCGTAGAACGAGTAGACCATCGACAGCCCGTCGGACAGAACGTCGGTCAGCGCACAGCCCAGCAGCGCACCGCGGTTGTGCCCCGTGCCTGGTGCCCGGTACTCGAAGACGCGGGTATCGACGTGGGTGTCCTCGACCATCATCGCATAGTCGAGCACGGTCATGTCGGCCATGCCGCCTTCGGCGTGGCGCGTGTCGAGATAGGCGCGAAACACGGCGTATTGTTCGGACGAGGGGAGGGCCGGGCGCTCGATCCGCTCGATGTGATTGTTGGTCTTCACCACCCGTTTCAGCGACCGGGTCCAGTCGAACTCGTCCACCACAACGCGGACCGAAACGCATGCCCGGCACCCATCGCACGCCGGCCGGTAGGCGATGTTCTGGCTGCGGCGGAAGCCGCCTTGGGTCAGAACGTCGTTCAGGCCTTCGGCGCGCTCACCCACAAGATGCGTGAAGACTTTGCGCTCGAGCCGTCCGGGAAGGTAGGGGCACTGGGACGGGGATGTCAGGTAGAATTGCGGGTGCTCGGTCAACCGGCGGACGGTGACGCGGCGGCGCTGCCGCGGCGGCTTGTCCAGGCTGACGGCGGCGGTCTCCCGCGCATCGTCACCGGCGGTTGGGTCGGCCGACGCATCGAGATTCGAGCCATTGGCGAAGCGGTGTTCAGATTTCATCATCCAATCCGCTCAGCTCCCTCTCTGTTTCGACCTGCGATCAACCTGACCACATCAAATACCGTACCACCATGGCGCCACAAGCGAGAATGTGCCCCACAGTAGCAAAACGAGGGGCCCTCCGGCGACCATAAAGTCGCGGTAGCGATAATGCCCCGGTCCCATGACCAGAAGATTGGTCTGATAAGCGACCGGTGTTGCAAAGGAGGCGTTGGCCGCAAGGATCACCGTGACGACGAAAGGCTCGGCCGGCAGACCGAGCCGGGCGGCAACGCCGATGGCGATGGGAGTGAACAGCACCGCCGCGGCATTGTTGGTCAGGATGTTGGTGGTGAGCGCGATGATGATGAAAAGCGCCGACATGACAACAGGCGGCGGCGCATCGGCCAGCGCCGTGAGGAGCCCGTTCGCCAGAATTTCCGCACCGCCGGTCGCCTGAAGCGCCGTTGCGGAGGCAATGGCGGAGGCAATCAGCATCACGATGCGGCCGTCGATCACACGCGCCGCCTGCCGGGTGTTGAGGCAGCGTGTGGCCAGCATGGCGAAGGCGCCCATCAGCGAGGCAACCACAATGGGCACCAGCCCGGTCGCCGCCAACGCCACCACCGAGGCGAACACGGCCAGCGCTATGGGGGCACGCTGCCGGGCAGGGATGTCGACCGCGGTCCAGTCGATCAGCAGAATGTCGCGGTTGCCGCGAAGTTCATCGATGCCCCGCCGCGGTCCGGCGAACAGGAGCACATCGCCGGCCTCCATGCGGATATCGGCAAGTGGCATCCGCGGCATCCGCGAGCGCCGCTCGATGGCAAGGACGACGCAGCCCGTGTCGCCGCGCAGACCCGATTGCGAAATGGTCCGCCCGATCAGGCGAGAACCGGGGGCAACCAGCGCTTCGGCCAGCGTGACGACGCCGGGCGGCCGGTCGTCTTCGGCATCGCGCAGCACGCTGCCGTGACCGGCCAGTGCCCGCTCCAGAGCCGTGCGGGTTGCCGCAACGATCACCACGTCGCCGGGCCGCAGCGTGACGTTCTCGAACGGCGGCAGGAAAGGCCGTTCGCCGCGCTGGACCAGACGGACCGTCATGTCGCGCAGCTGAGGGAACATCCCGGCGTTGGCGGTGGCGCCCACCAGCGGGTGCCCCGCCCGGATCGGAATTTCGGCAATGAACTGCTTGCCGGCGCCGGACTGCATGGCCTCGGCCATGGATTCGCGCTTGCGCAGCAGAAACGGCACCACGCCCAGCACATAGACGAGGCCGACGGACGCCAGGATCATCGCCAGCGGCGTGAAGGAGAAGAACGACAGGTCCACCGCGCCCGCCTGCCTTGCCACGTTGGCGGCCAGAAGGTTGGTCGAAGAGCCGATCAGCGTGGTCATCCCGCCAAGGATGGTGACGAACGACAGCGGCATCATCACCCGCGCGGACGGCGTTTTCATGGCGTGGGCGAGAGACGCGATGATGGGGATGAACATCACCACGACGGGTGTGTTGTTCAGGAATGCCGAGAGTGTCGCGATGATCAGGAACGTGCCGACCAGCCCGACGGCCCCCAGTTTCCTGTTGATGCGGACAATGTAGAGCGCCGGCCGTTCCAGCGCATCGGTGTGAAAGAGGCCCTGACCCACCACCAGAAGCGCCATCACGGTGATGAGGCCGGGGTTGGAGAAGCCTTCCAGAATTGCTGCAGGCCCCAGCGTGCCGTCCTGCGTCGGCAGGGCGAAGGCCACGAAGACGAGGAGGTATGAGGCGATCACGCCGAGGCTGATTGCTTCGATCGAGTAGCGCTCGGTGGCGTAAAGAAACGTGGAGATGGCGATGATGACGAGAGTCGCCGTCATCGCGAGGTCGCTTTCCATCAATGGGCGGCTCGGTCCATGGATCGTGTCCCTTCTGTAAGGCGGCGTTTCTTGCCGATCCTGTATGCCACTGTCAAAGACATAGCCCGCCTGGGCCTTGTATCAGAAGCCGCCGTCTACATGGCCCGTGAGGCGTGCGGCAAGCCCGGTCGCCTGCACAGCGGCAACCACGCGGGCAGTGTGGCTGTCGTCCCGCGTCTCGATGACGAGGCGGATCGAGGTTTCTCGAGCAAGGTGGGTGAGGTCCAGCCGGTTGTGCGAAACGTCGAGAATATTGCCGCCGGCGGCTCCGATTGCGGTGGTGAGTCGGGCCAGAAGGCCGGGCTCATCGGCATAATTGGCCTCCAGCGAAATGATGCGGCCCTGCCGCGCTAGCTCGCGTACCATGATCGAGGCCAGAATGCGCGGGTCGATGTTGCCGCCGCACAGGACAAGGCCGACATTCTGGCCGGCAAAGAACGAAGGGTCCGCCAGCATGGCAGCAAGGCCGGCCGCGCCGGCGCCTTCGGCCATGGTCTTCTGCAAGGTGATGTAGGCGTTGACGGCCCGCTCCAGGTGCGGCTCGTCCACCAGCACGATCCGTTCCACGCGCTCGTCGATGATGGGAAGGGTGCGCGTGCCCACGGTCTTGACCGCGATGCCCTCGGCTATGGTGGAGCCGCCGCATTGCCCGTCGCGCCGCTCCAGCGCGGCAGTGGCGGACGGGTAGAGGGCAGCCTCCACGCCGATCATCCGCACGCCGGGCTTGATGCCTTGTGCGGCAATGGCGGTGCCGGCGATCAGCCCGCCGCCGCCGATGGGCACCACTATCATGTCCAGATCCGGCGCGGCGGCCATCATTTCGAGGCCGACGGTGCCCTGGCCGCGGATGATGTCGTTGTCGTCATAGGGGTGGATCAGCGTCAGACCGTCCCGTGCCACCAGCTCGGCGCAGTGAATGGCCGATTCGGCGATGGTCTCGCCTGCCAGAACCACCCGCGCGCCATGGGCTTCGGTGGCGGAGACCTTCACCATCGGCGTGCGTTCCGGCATCACGATGGTGGCGCGGATGCCAAGGCGGGTGGCGTGGTAGGCAACCGCCTGCGCATGGTTGCCGGCCGACATGGCGGCCACCCCGCCGTCCCGCTCCGCCGCGGTCAGCGAGGCAAGCTTGATGAAGGCGCCGCGCTCCTTGAACGAGCCCACCGCCTGCATGTTCTCGTACTTCACCCAGACATTGGCGCCCGTGAGCGCAGACAGGCGCGGGGCGGGCAGACAGGGCGTCTGGATGATAACGCCATCCAAGAGCCCTGCGGCATCCTGAATGGTCGCCAGCGTCACCGCCGGGGCGCTGTCGGCCACGGTGTCAGCCGGCGGCAAGGGCGCGCGCCACGCGCGGCGCGTGGTAGGTGAGGATGCCGTCGGCACCCGCGCGCTTGAACGACATGAGGCTTTCCATCACCGCCTTGTCGCCGTCGATCCAGCCATTGGCCGCCGCGGCCTCGATCATCGCGTATTCGCCCGAGACCATGTAGGCGAAGGTCGGCGCGCCGAGGCGCTCCTTGATGCGCCAGACAATGTCGAGATAGGGCATGCCGGGCTTGACCATGATCATGTCGGCGGCTTCGGCAAGGTCGATCTCGGCCTCGCGCAGCGCTTCCAGGCCGTTGGCGGGGTCCATCTGGTAGGTGCGTTTGTCGCCTCTGAGCGCGCCGGACGCGCCCACCGCATCGCGGAACGGACCGTAGAAGGCGCTGGCATACTTGGCGGCGTAGGCCATGATCTGGACGTGCTCGTAGCCCTCCCGGTCCAGCGCCTTGCGGATTGCGGCAATGCGCCCGTCCATCATGTCCGACGGGGCGATGATATCGCACCCTGCCGCCGCCTGATTGATGGACTGGCCGATGAGCTGGGCAATGGTGGCGTCGTTGAGGATCTCGTCGCCAGCCATCACCCCGTCGTGGCCATGGCTGGTGTAGGGGTCCAGCGCCACGTCGGTCATGATGCCCATGTTGGGAGCCTTGGCCGAAATCTCGCGGCAGGCGCGGCAGACGAGATTGTCGGGGTTGAGGGCCTCGGAGCCCATTTCGTCCCGCTTGTCGGGTCCGGTGTAGGGGAAAAGGGCGACGACGGGGATGCCGAGCGCGGCAGCTTCCTCGGCCGCAGCGCCCGCCTCGTCCACCGAGTGGCGCACGACGCCGGGCATCGAAGGCACCGGCTCGCGCACGCCGGACCCTTCGGTGACGAAGATCGGCCAGATCAGATCATCCACTGTGAGCGTGTTTTCGCGCACGAGCCTGCGCGACCAGGCGGTCCGCCTGAGGCGGCGCATCCGGCGCCCCTTCAGGATTTCGATCATGTCGGGGGCAAACTGCCGGCGGGCTTCGAGGTCCATGATACGCGCGTCCCAAGGGTTTTTCTGACGTTAGAATAATTCGTGCCGTCCCGTCCATGCATCTGCCGCACCGCAGGCAACAGGCGGGAGTTGACGGGGCGGGCTGCGCCATGGAACGTCCCGGCCAGCGGAGTAGCGCGATGGAATTCGAGTTCACCGAAGAGCAGCAGGCGATCAAGGCGATGGCGGCCGATTTTGCGGCCGAACGGATTGCCCCGTTCGCCGCCGCCTGGGACCGGGACTGCACGTTTCCGGTGGACGTTCTGCGCCACGCGGCCGCCCTTGGCTTTGCCACCATGTTCGTCAGCGAAGCCCACGGCGGCTCCGGCCTGACCCGGCTCGACGGGGCGATCGTGTTCGAGGAACTTTCGCGGGCCTGCCCGTCCACGGCGGCCTACATTTCCATCCACAACATGGTGGCGGGAATGATCGAGCGGTTCGGCACGCCCGCGCAGCACGAGGCCCACCTGCCGGCCCTTGCCACCATGGAGCGCCTTTCCGCCTACTGTCTGACCGAGCCGAACGCAGGCTCCGACGCTGCCTCGCTGACCACCCGGGCAAGGCGCGATGGCGATGACTATGTGATCGACGGCGCCAAGGCGTTCATTTCCGGCGGCGGGCGGGCCGATCTTTATGTGGTGATGACGCGCACCGGCGGCGCGGGCGCCGGCGGCGTCACCGCGCTGCTGGTGGAGGCCGGCACGAAGGGGCTCTCCTTCGGCGCGCAGGAAGAGAAGATGGGATGGCACTCCCAGCCCACGGCCGCTGTGATGTTCGATGAATGCCGCGTGCCGGCGGAAAACCGCCTTGGCGAAGAGGGCGACGGCTTCAAGATTGCGATGACGGGGCTGGATGGCGGGCGCATCAATATCGGCGCGTGCTCGCTGGGGGCGGGCGCAGCGGCCCTCGACCATGCCTTACATTATGCCGGCGGGCGCCAGCAGTTCGGCCGGCCCATTGCCGATTTTCAGGCGACCCAGTTCAAGCTGGCCGATATGAGGACCGAGCTTGAAGCGGCCCGGCTTCTCCTCCACAAGGCGGCCTCGGCCGTGGAGCGGCGCACACCGGACGCAACACCGCTGGCCGCGATGGCCAAGCGCCTTGCAACGGACACGGGGTTTGCGGTGGTCAACACCGCCCTTCAGATCCACGGCGGATACGGCTATCTGCGCGACTACCCGCTGGAACGGCTCCTGCGCGATGTTCGCGTCCATCAGATTCTGGAAGGCACCAACGAGATCATGCGCGTCATCATCGCCCGCCACCTCCTCAGGGCGTCCAGCCAGTGAGCGACATCCGCTTCGAGACGGTCGGCCGTGCCGGCCTCATCACCCTGTCGCGCCCCAAGGCCCTGAATGCGCTGTCCGAGCCGATGGTCCTCGAAATGAGCGACGCGCTGGACGAATGGGCCGATGACGACCGCATCCACCGCGTTGCGATCCGGGCCGAGGGCAAGGCGTTCTGCGCTGGCGGCGATGTGCGCGATGTTCACCAACGGCGGGCAGGGGCGCTCGATTTCTTTGCCGCCGAATATCAGATGAACACGCGGGTGAAGCAGTTCCCCAAACCTTATGTTGCGCTGATTGACGGCATCTGCATGGGCGGTGGGGTTGGCGTTTCCATGCACGGCACACACCGGATCGCCTCCGAAAACATCGTCTTTTCCATGCCCGAAGTGGGGATCGGCCTGTTTCCGGACGTTGGGGCGAGCCATCTCCTGTCTGCCCTTGCGGGCGAGGCGGGCATGTATCTGGCGCTGGCCGGCGCTCGGCTGGGGCGCGACGATGCGGCAGCGCTCGGCCTTGTCACGCACCCGACCTTGTCGGACCGGCTGGACGATGCGCTCGACCGCACCGCCCATGCCCGCGACCTCGACCGCGCGCTGGACGAGCTGCCCGAGCGGACAGCGCCGCGAGACCCGCAACAGGCTGCGGTGATCGAACGCTGTTTCAGCGGCACTGGCGTTGGCGCCATTCTCGATGCGCTGGACGATGTTGCCACCGGCAAGGCTGCCACCGAAAATGCCTTCTCCGAAGCCGAGAGGGATTTCGCCAAATCGGTCGCCGCCACAATCCGCACCAAATCACCCACCAGCCTTTGCGTGACATTCGAGGAAATCCGCCGCGCCAGAGGTCTGCCGTTCGAAGACGCCATTCGCACCGAGTTTCGCATCGTGTCGCAGATCATCGACGGGCACGACCTTTATGAGGGGATCAGGGCCGTTCTGATCGACAAGGACCACGCGCCCCGCTGGTCGCCGGCCACGCTGGACGGTGTCGATCCGGAATTCGTGGAGGCGCACTTTGCCGAGCCCGGCCACGGCGATCTGCATCTGCCGTCCGGGCAGAGCCAGCCTGCGAGCCCCACGGTGCCCGCACGATGACGGCAGGAGACGGCAAGAAGGCCGACCCCGCCGAAAAACCGAACGACGACAAGACACCGGACGCACCAACGTCGACCGAGCCCCCTGAGGCGCTGGACGAAGCCGGGGCGCCTGAAGCGAAGGCGCCGGACGCCGCGGAAAATGCGGACCGCGATGCGCCCGAAAACAAGGCCGAGGCGGAAAACGCGCCTGCCGGGCAGGCGATCCCCGTGCAGATGCAGATGGTGCCGCGCAGCGAGCGTGCGCGCTACGAAAGCGCTGCCAGCCGCATTGCCAAGCTCCGCAAATCTGTCAACGCCGGTGCAGCCCAGCAAAAAGACGAGCCCGCGGAGGAAACCGGTGCAGCGCCCGAAACGGGCACTGAGGCAGCCGCCGAACCGCCGCCCGCTGCCGAAGCGCCGAAGGCGGCCGGCACTGTGCCGGTGCCCTCGCAGGAAACCGCCGCGCCCGCCCAGCGCCCGCCGCGCGCGAAGGCCGGGCCTGCGCCGTCGTCCGGCCCATCAAATGCGGTGGTGCCGGTCAGCCCCCCCAAGGGGCGCCCCACCGCGCCAGCCAAGGCCCAGCGCCCCGCGGCGGAGCGAACCGGCCGCCCGGCGCAGCTGCCAGCGACGACCACGCCGCCGCAGGCGCCCCGCAAGGCGCGTCCGGCCCCAGGGCGCGTTGCCTTGCCGGCGCCGGCTCTCAGCGAGCCGGAATTTGCTTCGCCGGCCCGCGCGAAATCCAGGTGGGATCTCGGCCGATCGCGAACGCGGATGTCGTCCTCCCGCGCGGCGATCCTGTCGATGACCTCCCAGGAAGCGCCGCTGGAGGCGGCCGAAGAGGAGGAACGCGATGCGCTGTGGCTGGTTCAGGCCAGTCTCATGCGGCTCGTCGGGGTGGCCTGGCTTGCGGTCACGGTGCTGATCTGGGGCCGGCTGATCGGCTATCTGGATGCCAATCTCACCATCGCCTGGCATGCGCCGGAAGGACCGTGGCTGGCGGTGATGGTGTCGGCGGTGCTGGCGCCGGTGGTGTCCATCGGCCTGTGGCTTGCCGCCAGCTGGGGCATTGTCGTCTGGCTCGCTGCCGTCGCGCTGGGCATCTACGCCTTCAGCATCGCACCCATCGGCACGGTGCCCCTCGGCATTCCGGGCCTTGCGGCCAATATCGTCGGCCTTGTGGTCGTGTGCGCGCTTGCTGGCCTCAGAGCCTGGCGCGACCGGGATATCGACGACTAGGCTCCGGATCCAATCAGGGCTGAGCCTGCGTTGCGCGGCCTTGAAAACCCGCCGGGTTTCCTGCGTCCACGCGCCTTGCCACGGCAAGCCGAAACGGCGCGCAGGCCTTGCCCTGATTGGGTCCGGAGCCTAGGCCGCAGCGCCGTCTGCCGTTCGCACCGCATCCATGAAGGCGCTGACGAGGTTTTCGCTGAGGCCCGCCGCATCGCGCACGCCGGAGCAGATGTCGAGGCCGTAGGGGCGGACCGTGCGGATCGCGTCGGCGGCATTGTCCGGGTTGAGCCCGCCTGCCAGAAACACCGGGCGCGCGGCGGCACGGACGCACCTTGCGCTCACCGCCCAGTCGTGACGGCGGCCGGTGCCGCCCAGCTCATCGGCGCCGGGGCGTCCTGAATCGAGAAGAAATGCGTGCGGCCGGTCAGCGTAGCGGCCGATCAGGGCCGGCGCGTCGTCCCCCTCCACATGAATGACCTGCACCCGGCGCAGCCACGGTGCTTCTGCAGCCAGTGTGTCGTGCACCGCAGGGTCGACATGCCGCACAATTTGCACGGTGGTGATACCGCAGCGCCGGGCATGGGCGAGGATCCCGCCGGCGGTCTCTTCGGAGGTCAGAAGGAACGGGGTGACCGGCGGTGGCACCTGACCTGCAATGTGGCGCACGGTGTCGTCCGCAATCACCCCCGGCCCGGTCGGCATGGCGCCCACGAGACCCAGCGCATCGGCGCCGGCAGCAAGGGCGATGCCTGCTTCGGACGCTGACGAGATGCAGCAGATTTTGACGCGGGTGCGGGTCATGATGGTGGCTGCGGTGCCACGGGCGGCACCGCAGCCGATCGCTCAGTGTCGCTTCAAAAGGTGCCAGGTGAGCGGCAGGACCGCGCTGGCCAGTGCGATCTTGAACACGGCGCCCAGGAGGAACGGCGTCACGCCAAGTGCCAGAACGTCCTTGTCGAACCCGATCACGGCGCCCAGCCAGAGCACGCCGGTGCCCATGATGATGGCGGTGCCAAGCGTCATGGCCAGCAGCGTGGTGGAGACGCGGCGGTCCCACTGGCGCTCGGCGAGGAACCCGGTGACGACGGCGGCAAGGACGAAGCCGAGAAGATAACCGCCCGTCGGCCCCACCATGTAGGCAAACCCGATGCCCCGCTCCGGCGTGCCGGAGAAGACGGGAAGACCGGACGCACCTTCGGCGAGATACAGAAGCACGGTCGCGCCACCGAGGCGCCAGCCGTAGGCCATGCCGATCACCAGCACCGCAAAGGTCTGCATCGTCATCGGCACGGGATAGAAGGGGACGTGGATCTTGGCCGAAAGCCACAGGGCCAGCGAGCCGACGATGGCAAGCGTGATGTTGCGTACAAGCCCCTGCGACCAGACGCGGTCGGCAAGGAGAGTCTGACTGGGGTTCATCGATTGGTCCTCAATTCGGGGCGCCCTGGTACGGGCCGCGGCAGAAGGCGGCTGCGCACAATGCGCGCATCCTCACCTGTGGCGCAACGATGGGCCTGTTATCAAGCCCCACCGGCGCATCCGATGCCCAAGGTGGCGGCGATAACGCGAAAAGACGATGGGATAGGCTCAGTCGCGGCGGCGCCGACAATAAAGCTCCAGCCGGTGGCGCACCACGTCATAGCCGAGTTCCGCCGCAATTTCGGCCTGCAGCCGCTCGATCTTGTCGGAGCGGAATTCCACCACGTCGCCGGTGTCCACGTCGATGATGTGATCGTGATGGTCTGCCTCCGCCGTCTCGAAGCGGGACGGCGTGCCTTCGAAAGTGTGGCGGTGGACAATGCCCTGTTCTTCGAGAGCGGCCAGCGTGCGGTAGATGGTGGCCAGCGACACGGACTCGTCGATGTCTCTGGCGCGGCGATGCAGCTCGGTTGCATCCGGGTGGTCTTCGGCTTCGGCCAGAACGCGCAGGATGGCTGCCCGCTGGCGCGTGATCCGCACGCCTTCGGCCCGCAAGGCGTCTTCAAGTTTCCGCGCGGATTCAGCCTGATCGTTCATGGGGATGATTTAGGCGGGATTGGCCGGAAAAGGAATTGCCGAAGTGGCCCCAACCCCATTCGGGTGCAGGCGCGGTTGGGCACCGGGCGGGCGGCCCCTGTCACAAACCCATCATCGAGCGGCGCTAGGTTCCCCGAAATTCTGTGAGGGGACCCATGAAAATCAATCACTTGGCGCTCGGTGCTGCGCTTCTCGCCACGACGGCGCTCACCACAAACGCCCATGCCGACGCGTTCAACCGCATTGCATCCTTTGCGGTCATGCAGAATCTGCCGGACGAGGCAGACCCGATGACCGAAACGTCGCCGGAAATCATCGACGCCACCGAAGACGGCATGATGCTGGTCTATTCGGATTCCCCCCTCGGCGCGATCGGCATGATCGACATCACCGACCCGGCCGCCCCCCAGCCCCGCGGCGCCGTGATGCTGGATGGCGAGCCCACCTCCCTCGTTCTCTCCGCCGGCAAGGCGTTCGTCGCCGTCAACACCAGCGAGAGTTTTACCGCCCCCTCCGGCATCCTGAAGATCGTCGACCTCGCGTCCGGCACGGTGACGGAGAGCTGCGACCTTGGCGGGCAGCCCGATTCGGCGGCAGTGGCGCCGGACGGCACGTTTCTCGCCATCGCCATCGAGAACGAGCGTGATGAAGACCTGAACGACGGCGCCATCCCGCAGATGCCCGCCGGCTCGGTCGCCATCATTCCGCTCGAAGACAACACCCCCGACTGCGACAACATGGTCCAGGCCGACGTGACCGGCCTTGCGGACGTTGCTCCCGGCGATCCCGAGCCCGAGTTTGTGGACATCAACGGCAACGGCCAGATTGTCGTGACGCTGCAGGAGAACAACCACATTGCCGTGCTCGACCGCACCGGCAAGGTGCTCAACCACTTCTCCGCCGGGGCCGTTTCGCTCGATAACGTGGAGACCGCGGAAGAGGGCGCAATCAATTTCGCCGGTTCGCTGGCGGACGTGAAACGCGAGCCGGACGCGGTGAAGTGGCTGGACAACGACACCTTCATCATCGCCAACGAGGGCGACTATGAGGGCGGGTCGCGCGGCTTCACCGTCTTCAACATGGACGGGACCGAAGTGTTCGATTCCGGCCTGTCGTTCGAATATGCGGTTGCGGCGGCGGGGCACTATCCGGAAAAGCGCTCGGGCAACAAGGGTGTCGAGCCGGAGGGTCTCGCGGTCGGCACGTTCGGCGAGACGCAGTACGCCTTCGTCCTGTCCGAGCGTGGCTCCATGGCAGGGGTCTACACGGTGGCGGACGGCGTGCCGACGCTGAAGCAGCTCCTCCCGTCGGGCATTGCGCCTGAGGGGGCGGTGGCGATCCCGGCGCGCGGCCTGTTCGTCACCGCCAACGAGGCCGACCTCGGCGAAGACAACGGCCCCCGCGCGCATGTGATGATCTACGCGCTTCAGGATGCAGCGCCGGTGTACCCGACAATCGCGTCGGCCACCAAGGGCGACCTGCCGCCGATTGCCTGGGGCGCGCTGTCCGGCCTTGCTGCCGACGATACGGCACCGGCGAGGCTCTATGCGGTGACGGATTCGTTCTATTCCACGAACCCGCAGATCCTGGTCATCGATGCCGCCCAGACGCCGGCGGCCATCGTCGATGCCATGACCGTCACGCGTGACGGTGCCCCGGCCGAAAAGATCGACCTCGAAGGCATCAGCACCGACGGTGAAGGCGGCTTCTGGCTGGCATCCGAAGGGCGGACCGACCGGGAGATCCCTCACGCGCTGCTCCATGTGGATGCGAGCGGTGCGATCCTCGAAGAGGTGGCGTTTCCCGATACGCTGCTGGCCAACGAGATCCGCTTTGGCGCCGAAGGCGTGACGAAGATCGGCGAGACGCTGTGGATTGCCATGCAGCGCGAGTGGAAAGACGACGAGAAGGGCCTCGTCAAGCTCGTCAGCTACAACCTTGAAAGCGGGGCCTGGGGCGCGGTGCACTATCCGCTCGAAACGCCGGAGACCGGGTGGATGGGCCTTTCGGAAATCACCGCTGACGGCGAGCGCGTTCTGATTGTCGAGCGCGACAACCAGATTGGCGGCAACGCCCGCGTAAAGCGCCTTTACAGCGTGCCGACTGCCGAGATGGTGCCGGCCGAGCTGGGCGCAAAATTGCCAGTCGTGAACAAGACGCTGGTGCGCGATTTCCTGCCGGACCTTGCCGCCTACAACGGCTACACGGTCGACAAGCTTGAGGGCTTCGCCATCGATGCCAACGGCAAGGCCTACGCCGTCACCGACAATGACGGGACGGACGATTCCTCCGGCGAAACCTTTTTCTGGTCCTTCGATCTGAAATAGAACGCCGCCGGTAGCCTCGTGATTGGCACATAAGACTTGCCACGGGTGCGGGCCATGGACAATAATCGTCCATGGCCCGCATTGCTTATTGCTTTATTGCTCTGATCTTTGGCGGTTTTCTGCTCGCGACGGCTTCTGAGAGCCTTGCGCAGAATGCCAAGGGCCTTGCGCCGTTCGTTCCGCCGCCGGCCAAGGAGGGGTTTGCATACCCCGATTGCTATTGCACCGACACCAGGGGCCGAAGGGTGGAGATGGGCGAGCGCGTCTGTCTTTCCGTCAGCGGGCGCAACCGGCTGGCGCGTTGCGGCATGTCGCAAAATACCCCGGTCTGGCGTTTCGAGCGCGAAAGTTGCCCGCTGTCCTGACGGCGCGTCTGGCCTCCGCGGTCAGCCGATACCTGTGACGGCGCGGAAGAGCTTGCGCGCCCGAGACAGCGGCGTTGCCGTCTGCTCCTCAAGTTCCAGCAGCGTGTTTTCGGCATTGGCGATGAACGCATCGAGCGCGGCTTCAATGCGCGCCAGCTCGTCCGGCTCGAAAGTCGTGAGGCTTTCCGCCGGCACTGCCTCGTCTGGCGCAATGTCGAAGGCCTGGATGTCGATGTCGAAATTGCGGGAGAGCCATTCGCAATCGCTGCGGGAGGCGGCTGTGACGTTGTCCATCATCGTGCCGGTGAGGCGGTAGGGCGGCCCGGAAATTCCGGTAAAGACCGGCAGGAGCAGGCGCATCGGCGTGTCGTGCCGCTGGAAACTGATCGAAAAGCCGTCATGGAAGCGGTGCATGACCGGATCGTCGAAACGGGCGGCAAGCGAAGCCGGCACATCTGCGGTGATTGCGTTTTCGCGAATGCATGCGTTGAAGACGGACAGGGCCTTCGCCGCGGTGAGGCTCATGGCGGTATTGCGCCGCTCCGTGCGGTGTGCGGCGGCGGGGGCGGGGTCGAGGCCCATCAGCGAGACCACGGTCTGAAACACGTCGCCGCCCACCAGCGTCGACGGGTGGTAGGGCGCCAGATGCAGCCGCTCAGGCCCGAAGTGGGCGAGCATGTGCTCGAAACGGCGTTCATATTCGGGGAGCGGCAGGCGTTCTTCGAGGCGGCCGAGCGACATGCCGCCCTTCAGCCGCTGCTGGCTTGCGCTCTGCGCAAAGGAGAGCGGCGGACGCAGGAGCGCGACGATCTCCACCGGCGCAAAGGACGGGGCCGCAGCCTCGTCCAGCCGGCGAAGCCCGTCAGGGGACAGGTTCACCGCCGTTTCGCTGGACAAAAGCACATGCTGCCGCTTTTTCGCAGCGCGCTCGAGGAAAGCGTCGAAGGCGTGTTTCAGGTCGTCCGGCGCATAGCCGCGCGGGCGATGGCTGACATCCTCGCGCGGTTTGGCCGGCTCGTCCATGAACAGCGAGATCGTGCCGAACTTGTGGTTCTGGTAGAACGCCCGCGGGTAGGCGATGCCGAGCCGTTTCAGCACCCGCGGATGCTTGCGGCAAAATGCCTGCACCGCGCTGGAGCCGGTCTTGTGCATTCCGGCATGGACGACGAATTTAGGGCGCCCGGCGCCCCCGCCACTCATGGGTGATGCACCGGATCGCCCGCGGTTTCAGGCGGCATTGCGCTGCCGGTTCGGCTCGCGCAGGAGCGTGCGCACGGCGTTCTCGATAATCTGCATGCCGACGTTGCCGCCGAGCGACATGATGCTTTCGGGGTGAAACTGCACGGCAAGCATCGGCTCGTCGCGGTGCTCGATGGCCATGACGGCGCCGTCATCGCTTTCGGCCACCACGGTCAGAACGGACGGCAGTCGGCTGCGGTCGGCCACCAGCGAGTGGTAGCGGCCGACCACCACCTCGCCATCAATGCCATCAAACAGGGCGCCGTTGCCGCTGAGGGTGATGGCGGATGCCTTGCCATGCATCGGCACGTCGAGCTGGGAAAGCTCACCGCCGCAAGCTTCCACGATGGCCTGAAGCCCGAGGCAGACGCCGAAGAGCGGCAGGCCGCGTGCCTGCACGAGGCGGATGCCGGCGGTGCAGTCGAAATCGGCCGGGGTGCCGGGGCCGGGCGACAGGACCACAAGATCGGGTCCGAACCGGTCCAGCATGGCGGCGGTGAGCGGCGCGCGCACGGTGGTCACATCCAGCCCGCACCGGCGCAGATAGCCGCCCAGCGTGTGAACGAAGCTGTCGTCGTGGTCCACCAGCAACGCGCGGCGGCCGGTGCCGGGCGGTGGCAATGTGGCTGCGGCGTCGGCCGCGCCGGTATTGCCGCGGATGGCGGCGCGCATGGCGGACGCCTTCAGCACGGTCTCGCGCTCTTCGGCTTCAGCATCGGAGTCGGCGAGTACGGTGGCACCGGCGCGCACGTTGGCGATCCCGTCCTTGATGTGGACGGTGCGCAGCGTCAGCCCCGTGTTGAGGTCTCCGTTGAAGTGCACGACGCCGACGGCACCGCCGTACCAGGCGCGCGGACTGCGCTCATGGTCCTCGATGAACTGCATGGCGCGGCGTTTGGGGGCGCCCGTCACCGTCACCGCCCAGGCGTGGGAGAGGAAGGCATCCAGCGCATCGCGGTCCGGCAGGAGGGTGCCTTCGATGTGATCCACCGTATGGATGAGGCGGGAGTACATCTCGATCTGGCGCCGGCCGAGGACGCGGATGGAGGCGGGGTCGCACACGCGGCTCTTGTCGTTGCGGTCCACGTCGGAGCACATGGTCAGCTCCGTCTCGTCCTTTTCGGAGTTGAGGAGCTTGCGGACCTGCGCCTCGTCCTCGATGGCATCGCGCCCCCGCGCGATGGTGCCGGAAATGGGGCACGTTTCCACCCGCGCTCCGGTCACGCGCACGAACATTTCAGGCGAGGCGCCGACCAGATATTCCCCTTCGCCAAGGTTGACGAAGAAGCCGTAGGGCGAGGGGTTGATCGACGACAGCCGCTTCATGATTTCGGACGGGGCATCGGACAGCGCGTCACGGAAGACCTGACCGGGCACCACCTCGAAGAGGTCACCGCGCGCAAAATGCGCGAATGCGCGGCGCACGGTCTCGGCATATTCGCCGGGCTCGTGGTCGTTCTGCACGTGGTTGGCGGCAACGGGACGCGGCGTCGGCTCGCTGTTGGCGGCCCGGCCCTCGGTGCTTTCGCCGCCAAAGGAGAATTCGAAGCGGGCAAGGGTGGCCTGGCGGGCGTGGTGGTCCACGGCCAGAATTTCATCCGGCAGGTAGAGGACCATGTCGCGCTGGGTGGCGGGGCGGTCGAGTTTCGCGTCGATGGGGTCGAACTGGAAGGCAAGGTCGTAGCCGAACGCGCCGACGAGGCCGAGCTGGCCGTCCGCCTCGCTGGCGAAAAAGTCCCGCAAGGCCCGCAGTGCGGTGAAGACAGAGGGACGGCGGCTGCGGTCTTCCTCGGTCATGAGCGCGCCGTCCGGCTCCGGCACGGTGGTGGCGACGCTGTTCACACCCTGGATCGCGGTGAGCCCGGCCCCCTCGAACGCGGCGCGGGCGGCCGCCAGAAGCGGCACGCCGCGGTCGTTGAGGGCGGTGGCGGTGACGGTGCGGCCGCGGCTTTCCACGGCCAGCGGCGGGCTCGCCAGTGCAAACTCCCACCGCGTGTAGCGGCCGGGGAACTCGTAGCTGGAGGCCAGCGCAACGCCGCGCTCGGTGTCGAGACGCTTCAGCCAGCGAAGAAGCGCGCCATCATACTCGGTTTGATGGTCCTGCCGGCGGACGAGGACGCCCCCGGCCGTCTCATAGCTCAGTGCGCGCATGACGGGTTTCCCACGGTGGGCCGCGTCGCAGCGCGCGCCCGGATCCGCGGGGACGCTGAACGGGACGCGCCCCGTTGTCAACGCGGTGGTGCTGTTGCGCCGAGATCAGATGACGAAGGGCACCGGATTGAGCGCGTCCTCCGGGGTGGGGGCGGTTTGAATGCCAAGGGCAACGGGCACCTCGTAGAGCCGGCCGGGGCCGAACCGCGGCAACCAGTCCCGCAGTTGCGGGGAGACGGCCTTGACCACCGGGACACCAAATTCGGCGCGCGTGAGGTCCACCGCATAAAGATCGATCCCCTTTTCCGCGAAGGTGCCCAGAAGGGTGTCCCAGCGCGTTGCCGGAGTGGGGTCGGTGGTGCCCACCCCGGCAAGCGCGGGGTCGGCGAGGGCATTGGTGGACGCTGACCATGCCAGAAGCGGCGGGACGGGCGGCGGGTTCGGTGCACGCTGCGCCTGCCGCATCAGCGACAGGTTGATTTCGCCCTGAAGGAGTTCGAGCGTTGCCGAGCGCACGGCGTCGGCCGGATCCAGCGCGGCGGCCGCACCGATGGCGGGGGCGCTGCCATCGGACCGGGCCGAAAGCGCGACGATGGCCGGCACCCCCAGGTCGCTGGGGAGGGCAAGGTGCCAGGTCTGCCGCCGGCGCGCTGCCAGAAAGGCGGCAAGGTCGGCGGGGAGGGCGGCCGCCGCCGCATCCACCGCAAGCCGCTTTGGAATGAGGCGGTTGTACCACCAGATCGCGACGCCATCTCGCTCCACCAGCTCCAGTGTGCCGTGGCGTGCTGCGTCCGCGCGCGTCCCGCGGAGCGCCGCGCCTGAGGACGATGAGAACACCGGAGGCAACCCGTCGCGAACATCTTCCCCGAACAGGACCGACCGGGCGGGGAGACTTGTGCGTTCGTTAGCCAACAGACTCTGCGCAACCACGCGTCTCGCGTGATGCGGCGGTGTAAAATCTATGGTTGATAACGCGGCGGTGGCCGATTGCAGCTCGGCGCGTTGCCTTGCACTGAAATTGGTGAGCTCCAGCGTCGAGGCAGTGGCATCTGTGTCGTTTTGGCTTTCATTTATCCGCGGATCGTTGTCCCACCCTGAGATGAGACACGCGCGCTCGATGGCTTCAAAAACACTGTAAATAGCGGAATTATTGGCGGAAAATGCGCGGCCAGCGGCTGCTCTCCAATCGATCATCCAGGCTGGCGCTGCTGGCTGGAGCCGTTTTGGGAAGCAAAAATGAAAGTGAGCCGGGCAATCTTCGATCAGATATGAAAAGCGCTCGAGCTCAAACGCTTGATTTGGAAAATCAACTATAGGTATAGTGACTGCGCTGCCGGACACGCTCCAGCGGTCAACAAAAGCGAACAGGTCATCATTCATGTTCTACGAAGCAAAAATCGACTGCGATCCTTTTGATGTCGCAGATCATCTCGAAGGTTTGGTTAAGCGCGATCAGCGCGGGGGGAATATGGCGAGAATTGCGGTCAACCGTTCGGCGGTCCCGGCCATCGGCAAGGCATTTGGCGAGGCGGCGAACGATCCGCTACAGCGCGAAGCGTTTCGCAATGACCCGGAATCCTATCTGAAGGCGGCCGGCGTCGCGCCCAAGGACCTGGAAGGGCTGAAGATCGTGCTTCACGAAGACGAGGACGACACGATCCACCTCGTCCTGCCCAGTGCGGTGGATCAGAACCGCCTGCGCGCCAACGACCACGAATATCTCAAGATGCTCGGCACCATGGCGGTCCTGGGGTGCCTGCGCCCTCTCAGCTGAGCGCTGCCCACCGTTCGCCGGCCAGTGTGCTAGTGCGCACTGGCCGCGACGCCGGCTCTTTCCAGTGAGGCAAACATGCGCCGCCGCGTGGTGTCGTCCTTGGTCATGTTGGATTTGACGATCCAGCGCGACAGGGCGGCAAGGTCGAACGACCGGGGCGGCTCCAGACGGCGCAGTTCGCGCTCGAACTGGACGCGGGCTTCGGCGATGCCGGTCTCGTCGCCGCGCTCTTCGTTGGCGGCCACGGCGAGGAGCGATGTCTGGATGTTCACCGGGGCTCGGTTCAACCGGCGGACGCATTCCTCCAGGTCGCCCGAGAGATAGGCGATGGTGGCGAGGTAACTGTGAAAGTAGGCTGGTGCATATCGGCCCGAAATGTTCATCGCCCTTGCCGCAAGGTCCCGTGCGGTTTCCAGATGGCCGCAATAGGCATGCCCCTCCGCAGCCGAAATCAGCGTTCGGTTGGAGTAGGGTTGCAGGGAAAGTGCGTTCTGAAAGGCTGCCAGCCCACGACTATGCTGGCCGGACTGAAGTTCCAGCCATCCGGCGATGCTGTGATTGAACGGCTCGAGTGGATCGAGGCTGAGGGCACGCTCGACGCAGTGGCGCGCCTTGGCGAAGCTCAGCTCCTCATTTGCGAACAGGACCGGTGAGTAAAGGTTCCGCTTCATCGTGATCGCGCCGATGGACGAGTGCACAAGACTGAACCGGGCCCCGTCCGGGCTTGCCGCAAGATCTTCCAGGATTTCGAGCGCCACCTGGTCGCCCTGTGTCGTGAACGTCTGCAATTCCCGGTAGGCGCTCAGCCACCTTGCAAACACGGTCCCTGGCGGCAGGGCCTCGTCGTTGAGGATGTCACGTTCGATTGTGTTGATGGCAGTCGCGATGGCCTCTTCGGTGCGCGAGCGGTCGGCCAGCAGATCCTGATCCAGCCTGACACAAGACACGGTGTTCATCCGCCGCGTATTGACGCAGCGCAGGTAGAGCGACCGCACATTCGGTTCGTTCCACAACAGCAGCCGGTAATCGTGATCCGGTTTATCCGGGTCGATCCCGATCTGCTGGACGGATTGCCCGGTTTTCTCGCCAGCTGCCGTGTTCTCGCCGAAACCTGAAAGGTCCTCGTAGGCGCGGATCGAGCGGAACCGTGCAAGCTGGCACATCACCTCGGACTGGGCGAAAGTGAAGAGATCCGCCGAGGTCTGGATGCCTTGCGGGCGCATCAGCATCACGGTCGGCGTGCCGCGGTCAGCCTCCGGGTTCCGCGAAGCCGTGCTGCGAAACTCGACCGTCGCACTCGAGGCTGCAATGCCAAGCCCCTCAGCTTGCGCGATCAGGCGGCGCGGCACCGGCATGTCGAGGTCGCGCAGCGCATTGCCCAGGGCGCGATACTGCCGCGCGGCTGCCACAACGTTGCCGATCCGCGCATACTCGCCGATCAGCATTTCGCCCGCACGATGGTCGGCCGGCTCGATCCGCAGCATCAGCTCACACAGGGCGATCAACATGTCGGAGCGCGTGTCGAGCGGCTCATCGGCCAGCTGGTTCAGCGCGTCGGTCAGGTAGTTGTGCGAAAAGTGCAGCGTTTGTGCACGGTACTGCGAAACCCAATCGTCAAAATTGATGGCGCCGTTTTCCATGCCGGCGAGGGGTTCGCCGGTCCAGTACGTGAGCGCTTCCCTGAAGCCGCTTGTTGTGCGGCGGCTGATTGCCGCGTTGAAGCGGGCGACATCCACCCGGCTCGGATCGCCTGCGAACCAGACGCTGCTCCGGTCTCGCGCAATCAGCGAAGCCGTCCAGGGGTTGCCGCCAATGACGCTGAGGCATTTGCGCAGCGAGCCTCTGGCCTGCGCCTCGTCCACGTCCCCCCAGAGCAACGCGCTCAGCTGGCCCCGATCAATGCGTCTTGCACTGTTGGCGGCCAGATATACGCAAAGTGCGTGCGATTTACGCGATGGGAAATCGATGCCGCCATTGAGGGTGAACACCGGCTGTCCCAGAAGCTGAACCCTTACCGCGCAACGCTCCATCACAACTCGCTTTCATCGAGACATTAATTCTGCCATCGGGTTGCCATATTCGAGGCACGCCTCGGCAGAACCTGTCAATTTTGTGGCCAATTGATGCCGGTTTTCCGAAAGGCAGGCTTTGCCGGTCATCAAATGCAAGCAATTGCAGTCAGATTTCACTTTCACGATGAAATCACGATGCCACATTACAAAGGCCATGCAAACGCTACGAAAGCGGAGATCAAAATGAATGCGCCGACAATTATCGGAAACAATTCCAACGATGCGGTCATGCCGGACGACTACGAGGTGCTGACCCGTCTGCTTGAATATGCCATGGCCGAAGCAGACCGCCACGGCGAGGCCTATTGCGCCGCATTGATCTCGCGTGCGGTGGACGCGCTGTCGTCTCAGCCCCGCGAGATCCAGAGCACTGCGATGCCGTCAGGCAGAACATTGCACAATCTCTTATAGGGCGGCAAGAATTTCCACAATTCGTAATTCTAGACCCAATTTGCAAATCCGTATGGGAAACAAGCTCCTTAACCGGATTGAGAAGCAGATCGCTCTGTCAACGGCTGTTCATCACTATTGGTCGCATTTCCTTCAGGCCGCTTATGTGCTTAACAAAATGAAGCAAGAATGGCGCTTGTACCTTAAAAATGTAGCGTGAATGTGGGGAGGGGTCTGAATGAGCTCGCTGAACAAGATTGATTCTCCGATCAGAAATCAGGCCGAGAGCGAGTTCCTGCTTAAGCTGGGTGAGCGCGTGAAACGAATGCGCACCGACGCCGGGCTGTCGCGCCGCAAGCTGGCCGACACGTCAGGCCTTTCGGAGCGGTTCATTGCGCAGCTGGAGCATGGAGAGGCAAACATCTCGGTCCTGCGCCTGTGCAACCTCGGTAAGGCGCTCGATGCTCCGGTGGAAGCCTTTCTGCCGCCGATGTTCAGCAAGACCCCGGCCCGCACCGCCGACGAGGGACCGTCCCGCGTCGCCTGACGCATCTGGATGCCCATCCTTCCGTACAAACGCACGGCCTTGCATTCGTCGCCCCGCTGCCACGTCGCTCTGTTCCGTCGGCAAGGTCATCCACGGCCTGAATGACGGCGACGATCTGCAATCTTCGCCGGGTCTGTGGCAACTTGACGCTTTTTAAGCTCGGGTGGCGATAAACTCGATCCCCCCGCAATTGTCAGTTCGGCGGGCCGCGCGTATGTCTCGCCGATAACAGCGGGATCGCCGGATGAACGACGTGGACTTCAACACCCTGATCGAGCGCACTGCTCTCGGCGACCGCGCTGCGTTCCGCACCCTTTATAATCGCTCGTCCCCTAAACTATTCGCCGTTGCGCTGCGTATCCTTCAAGAGCGCAATGAGGCGGAGGATGCCTTGCAGGACGCATACGTTAAGATCTGGCGCTATGCTGAGCGGTTCAGCGCGAGCAAGGCTGCCCCGATGACGTGGATGGCCGCCATTGTTCGCAATGTCGCGATCGACAGGCTGCGCGCCCGCAAGGCACCGTCCGCGGCGCTCGATGCGGCCGAGCGGGTAGCCGACACCACGTTGCGTCCCGACGAGAAGGCGATGGCGAACGGCTTTGCCCGCGTTCTTCTCAATTGCATCAATGGGCTTGGCGATCCCTACGCCCGGCTCGTGCGAATGGCGTATTTCGGCGGTGTGACCTACGCGGCGCTGGCGGAGCGCGACAACGTTCCGCTTGGGACCGTAAAGAGCCGAATGCGCCGCGCACTTGCAGACCTGAAAGGGTGCGTGAGCCAGTGAATGTGACCGACGACGACAAGATCGATGCCATGGAATATGTCCTCGGTCTGACCGGCGAGGACGAGCGGCGCCAGTTCGAGCTTTCCCTGCTCGACGACCCGGCGCTTGCTGCCGAGGTCTGGCGCGCGGAAGCTGAACTCGCACCGCTGGCCGAAGCGCTGCCCGCACGCAAGCCATCGGCGCGGGTCCTCGGCAATGTCGAGAAGAGCCTGTTTTTAGGAACCTCCGGTGCTTCAAAGCGCCGCGGCACGCCGGTTGCGCTGGCGTTCTGGCGCACTGCGGCGACCATGCTGGGCGCAGCGGCCGTCGGCGGGTTTGCTCTGGCTGCGATCCTCATCGTCCGGCCGGGCGTGATCCTCAGCCAGGAGGCGCTCGTCGCGGCAATCGTCGGCAGCGAAGACGGCGGGATCACCCTGGCCCGGCTGCAACGCGACGGCACTTTGGTAACTGCGCCGTTCGGCGCGGCCGTGTCCGATGAGCGCGACCCCGAGCTGTGGCTGGTGATCGATGGCACGGCCCCGGTGTCTCTGGGGCTGCTCAATTCTGCTGAGGGCAGCCGGATCAAATTGCCGCGCGAGAGCGATGCGGTGCTGCGCAACGCGCAACTTGTGGTGACGGCCGAGCCCGCAGGCGGCTCACCCACCGGCGCGCCGACCGGACCGGCATTGGCGCAGGGCGGCTTCCAGTCCCTCTGAGGCCTCAGGCCGGTTCCACCTGCGTCAACGCGATGATCAGGTCTCTCAGCGAATTCACCACGGCATAATGGCGGCCGACATCGCGCAGATTGCCGATGCGGCGTGCCTTCTTTCACGTCGCCGGAGCGTTTGCGCGGCAAAATCTCGCGGTCATCCTAGGATGCCAAGTCGGCAACGGATGCGCGCACGCAGCCGGGTGGGTTGCAGCCGACGATGATGGCGGTCTCACCCCGCTCCTTGACCTGAAATGAGATGGCCGGCGTCTGGAACAGGATCGATGGCGCCGATAATCTCGCCTGCGGTCAGCGGCTTTGTTGATCGAGGGGGCTGCCAGCAGCGCCTTCTGCACGGGCAGGCTGCGTTTTTGTTGCCCGGTCGGCCCACCGGCTCGTTGACGTATCGTTTGGTGCATTCCCAGCAGTTCTCCGCGAAAAAGGCGATGATCGCATCGCGCAAGGGGCCGCCCGGATGAGCTCGCCCAGGCTCAGCATCAGCGCGTCTCAGTTGCCATTCGTCTGGGCGATCGTTCACGGCGCGATAATTTCGCCCACCGTCACGTGGTCGGTGTTGGTGGAACCGTCGAGTTAGTCGCGCGGGGTCTGGGTGAAGCGCCTTAGTTGTGGCCGGTGGTGACCTTCACACTGGGGTTGCGTGCTCCAATGATTTGCGAGGCCAGGAATTCGGGCGGGATGCCACCTTGCCTGTCGATGAGCGCGATCGCGCAGATGTTCCTGCGCGCCGTGCACGCCTTGGTGTCGTAGGCCTTGCTGGGGGCGGTGTAGGTGGTGAGCTCGGCATGCTTGGCGATCAGGGCTTTCGCGTCGGCTGCGCCGGCGTGGGCAGGAAGGGCAAGGCAGCCGGCAGCGGCGGCGAAGGTGTGGGGGCACACAGCCGCACTAAACCGTCTGGCAGCGCAAAAGCCGAAAGCGCGGACCGGCGCTGTAACCAATCCCGCGCGCTGCGAACGGTCATTCTGGATGCAAACCATTCTTCGGAGCGCACGCGTGCGTTCCGCACCGGAGCCATAGGCTGAAGCGAGCTTGCGGGCGCAGAAACGCCGCGCAAGCTGCTGATGTCAGACCGGAATGTCGTTGGCGTCGGCGAAGCGGGCGAGGAGATGGCGCACGTCGTCGTTACCGCGGCCGGGCTCCAGGCGCGGCAGGAGCCGGGCGCGCAGGCGGCCGATGTCGGCCGCACGGATTGCGGATTTGACCGGGCCGATGGCGGCGGGCGGCATCGACAGGTTGGTGAAGCCGAGCGCTACGAGCGCCAGTGCCTCCAGCGGCCGGCTTGCGATATCGCCGCACACGGTGACCGGCACATTGGCCTCGCGCGCGCCGTCGGCAATACGCTTCAGCATTCTGAGGAATGACTGGCCCAGATTGTCGAACCGGCCGGCCACACGCACGTTGGACCGGTCTGCCGCCATGGCAAACTGGAACAGATCGTTGGTGCCGACGGAAATGAAGTCGGTCACGGCAAGGAGTTCCTCCAGCTCGAACAGGAGCGAGGGGGTTTCCACCATGGCGCCGAGCTGCGTCGATTCAGGCACCGGATAGCCGTGCAACTTGAGGAAACGGCGTTCCTTGTCGACCAGCGCGCGTGCGGCGTTGTATTCCGAAACCGTTGCGATCATCGGGAACATGAGCTTCAGCTCGCGGCCGGCTGCAGCGCGCAGGAGGGCGCGCACCTGGGTGCGGAACAGGCCCGGCCGGTCGAGGCCGAGGCGGATCGCGCGCCAGCCCATGGCCGGGTTTTCCTCCTCCAGCGTGGAGAGGTAGGGGAGGATCTTGTCGCCGCCGATGTCCAGCGAGCGGAAGGCGACGGGCTTGTCGCCGGCCAGCTGATAGATCTGCCGGTAAAGCTGCTCCTGCGCCTGCATTCGCGGCAGCGACGGCGCCACCATGAACAGGATCTCGGTCCGGAACAGGCCGATGCCGGTTGCGCCGCTTTCCGGCAGATGCGGCATGTCCGCCAGCATCCCGGCATTCATCGACATGGTGACGTCGAGCCCGTCACGGCTGATGGCGGGGAGGTCCTTGAGGCGGCGGTACTGGGCCTGTCTGCGGGCGCGGAAACGCACCTTCTCGGCGAACACGTTCTCCACGTCCGGGGAGGGGCGGATGTGCACGTCGCCGCCGTCAGCGTCGATGATGATCGCTTCGCCGCTCTCCACCATGGACGTGACGCCGTGCGCCTGGCCGACCACCGGGATTCCCAGCGCGCGGGCAATCAGCACCACGTGGCTTGCGGGCGTGCCTTCCTCCAGAACGAGGCCGCGGACGCGCGCGCGGTCGTAGTCCAGGAGTTCGGCAGGGCCCATGGAGCGGGCGACGATGATGGCATCGCCCGTGATCTCGGCCATGGCGGTGGAGTGACGGCCCTGAAGTTCGCGCAGGAGCCGGTTGGCCAGATCGTCAAGGTCGTGCAGGCGCTCGCGGACCATCCGGTCGGTCGAGCGCAGGAGCTTGGCGCGGTTGTCGGACTGGACGCGCTCCACCGCGGCTTCGGCGGTGAGGCCGGAGCGGATGACGTCGGCCATCTTGCGGGCCCAGCCGCGGTCCTGCGCGATCATCAGGAAGGCTTCCAGCACGTCGCGGCTCTCGTCGCGCGTGTTCACCTCCTGCCGTGACAGGTGCTGCTTGAGGTTGCCGCGCACCTTGTCGAGGGCGGTTTCGAGGCGCGACAGCTCGTGGTCCACATCGTCGGACAGAAGCTCGGTGATGACGACGCGCGGTTCGTGCAGGACGGCGCGGCCGAGGCCGACGCCCTCGTTCAGCATCGCGCCCGAGACATGGAGCTGACGCTTGATGTCGAGCGCTGCGACGTTCTGGGGAATCTGGTCGAGGTCGCCGGTGCCGGCAATTTCGGCAATCACCATGGCAACGGTCTGAAGTGCCTCCACTTCCTCGTTGTCATAGCGGCGGGGAGCACGGTTCTGCACCGTGAGGACGCCCAGCATCCGTCCAGCGCGCAGGACCGGCACGCCGAGGAAGGTGTTGTAGTCGTCCTCACCCACGTCCGGCAGGTAGGCAAAGCTCGGGTGCGAGCGTGGATTGGTGATGTTGAGCGGCTGCGCGGTTTTCGCGACGCGGCCGACGAGGCCTTCGCCGACGCGCAGCCCCGCGCGGTGAACGGCAGACGGATTGAGCCCGTGGGTGGCATAAAGTTCGAGCACAGCGTCGGACCGCAGGACGTAGAGGGACGAGACCTCGGCGACCATGTTGTTCGCGATCAGCCGCACAATTCCGTCCAGCCGCGCCTGCGCTTGCAGGGGGGCGGCCATGACGGCGTGAAGCTGTTTGATCAGCTGTCTCGGACCGGCGAGTGTATCGCGCATCCGTTTCTCCCCGCTCCCTAAACGTCCATCCCGGTCACCGGCGTTCCCGTGCATTCCGCTTGTTGCGAAATGCACGGGTAAACCTGCCGGTGCCGTGTGGCTGTTTGCCTTTGGGCACTTGGTCCGATGCCGTCTCCCGGTGTCGCCCTGATGACACCGGGTCCGTCATCGGCCCGGTTCTCTGACCGATGCCATTTATCTGATCGTATGACGGTCGACCCGTCCCGGAGCTGGTGCGTCAGCACGTCGCGCCATGACGGGGAGGTGGGGGCAGCCTTGGCGCGGTGCAATGCCGGCATCGGCATTTGAGGGTCAACACTTTGATAAAACTGCACGATATTCACCTCTCGGTGGGTATTTTTACCGGCATGCACGGTCAAGCGGAGCGGCACGTTCGCTCGCCCGGATAACAGCTGTGCACGAAACGAAACTGCCGCAATCGTCCGCGATTCATGGATCACGCAAGGTGCGCTGAAAAAACCGTTAAACCAAAAATTGAATCAGCGGGCTGGCTGCGCTTCTGCGGCGCATGTCAGGCTGATGCGTCCGCTAAACCGGGCGCACCGCCATAGAACCACAGAAGCAAGCCGCACGCCAGATTGCCGTGTCAGCATCGAGTTCCGGTCGCATCGCAGCAAATTTCCGGCCGGGGCTCGAATCCGGCCACAGCCGCGAAAGATCAGTGTGGCGGCGGGTTATCGCGCCTTGCAGTTCTGATTGCATCGTCGTTGCTCCGAATCTCGGTGCAACTTAGGCGTGTCTGTCAGCTCTTGTCCAGCCCATAAATCGAATGGAGCGTTCGCACCGCCAACTCGGTGTAGGCTGAATCGATCAGCACCGAGATCTTGATCTCGCTGGTGGTGATGGCGCGGATGTTGATGCCCTTTTCGCCCAGCGCCTTGAACGCAGTCGCCGCAACGCCGGCGTGGCTGCGCATGCCGACCCCAATGACGGAGACCTTCACCACGTCCTTGTCGCCGCTGAGCTTGTCGAACTTGATGTCGTCCTTCGCGGCTTCCAGCGTCGCCATGGCGCGGTCGTAGTCGGCTTCCGGCAGGGTGAAGGTGATGTCGGTGGAGGTGCCGTCGTCGGAAATGTTCTGGACGATCATGTCCACGTTGATGTTGGCCGCCGCCAGCGGGCCGAACACGCGGAACGCAACGCCGGGCGCATCGGACACGTCGCGCAGGGTCACCTGCGCCTCGTCACGGGCGTAGGCGATGGAGGTGACGGCTTCTTGTTCCATGATATCTTCGCCTGTGATGAGCGTGCCGGGCGGTGCGACGGCGGGGTCGGTAAAGGTGGAGCGGACCATCAGCGGCACGTCGTAGAGCATGGCAAGCTCCACGGAGCGCACGTGCAGGACCTTGGCGCCGAGGGACGCCATCTCCAGCATCTCCTCGTGCGAGATCTTCGGCAGGCGGCGGGCGGTCTTCACGATCCGCGGATCGGTGGTGTAGACGCCGTCGACGTCGGTGTAGATGTCACAGCGGTCGGCATCGAGTGCCGCCGCCAGCGCGACGGCCGTGGTGTCGGAGCCGCCGCGGCCGAGCGTGGTGATGCGGTTCTGCGGCGATAGGCCCTGGAAGCCGGCGACCACCGCCACCTGCTTCATGGCAAGGCGCTCCAGCACCACCTTGGCGTCGATGTCCTCGATCCGCGCAGCGCCGTGCGCGTCGTCGGTGCGCATGGTGATCTGCCAGCCCTGCCAGGACCGCGCGTCGATGCCCATCGACTGCAGAACGATGGCAAGGAGCCCTGAGGTGACGTTTTCCCCAGAAGAAACAATGGCATCATATTCCCGCGCATCGTGCAGCGGGGAGGCGTCGCGGCACAGCGAGACGAGCTTGTTAGTCTCCCCGGCCATGGCCGAGACCACCACGGCAACCTCGTTGCCGGCCTCGACTTCGCGGGCGACGTGGGCCGCCACATGGCGGATGCGGGACAGGTCGGCGACGGACGTACCGCCGAATTTCATGACGAGGCGAGGCATTGGAACGACTTCGAAGGATTGCGCGATCGGCAGGAACCGCTAGCTAGCAGCCTAAGGAACATCAAACAACCGCGGTGGGTGCCATGAGCGAGACAACGATCGACGCGCGCGAGGTGGACAAGTTCGACCGCCTGGCCGCCGAGTGGTGGAACCCGAACGGCAAGTTCAAGCCGCTGCACAAGTTCAACCCGGTGCGCCTGCGTTTCCTGCGCGAAAAACTGTGCCGCCACTTTGACCGGGACCCCCGTGCCGAGCGGCCGCTGGAGGGCCTGCGCATCCTCGATATCGGTTGCGGCGGGGGGCTGTTGTCGGAGCCGCTGGCCAACATGGGGGCAGATGTTGTGGGGGCGGACGCTGCGCCCACCAACATCGAGATCGCAAAGCGCCATGCCGAGCAGACCGGCGTGCCGGTCGACTACCGGGCGACGACCGCCGAGGCGCTGGCGTCCGCGGGCGAAGAGTTCGATGCGGTGCTGGCGATGGAGATCGTCGAGCATGTGTCGGACGTGGATGCCTTCGTGGCGGCGTGCTGCACGATGGTGCGGCCGGGCGGGATCACCGTGTTCGCCACCATCAACCGAACGCTGAAGGCGCTGGCGCTCGCCATCGTGGGCGCCGAATACGTGCTGCGCTGGCTGCCGCGCGGCACCCACAACTACGATCGGCTGGTAAAGCCACGCGAGCTGGAACGCGCGTTCACCGCCAACGGGATCACCCCGCAGGAGCCCATCGGGGTGGTCTACAATCCGGTCAAGGATGCCTGGTCGCTCTCAAAGGACAGCGACGTGAATTACATGATCATCGGCCTGCGCCCGGAGGCCAAGGCCCTTCCCGCCGCCTGAGCGGAAAGGGCGCGATCATCAACCGCCGCGCACCATGTTTTCCATGGCCCATGCGGCGGACAGCACCGTCTCGTCGGTGTTTGCAAGGCCGGAGACCAGAAGGCTGACCGGCATGGGCGAGGGGCTTGCGGCGGGCAGCGCCACGCCCGGCAGGTTGAGGAAGTTGCCCACCATCGTGTTGCGCAGCGAACGCATGTTCACGTCGTTGAAGAGGGCCGGGTCAGCGTCCAGCGGCGCGATCTCCGGCGCAATGTGGGCGACCGTGGGGTAGATGAGGAGCGCGCCGTTCAACGTTGAGGCAAGGCTGGCTGCCAGACGACGCCGGCCGATCTGAAGCTCCAGAAGGTCGTCCGCGCTCATGGTCTTGCCGCGCAGGATGCGGGCGGCAACGCGGCCGTCGATCTCCTCCACGTCCGGACCGTCCACGCGCTCCTTGTGGAAGTGATAGGCCTCCGCGTTGGCGATGGTGCCGTGGGTGGCCAGCATCTGGCTCGCCTCGGCAAGCTCGGCAAATTCGTGCCGCTCGATGGTGGCGCCGGCCTTAGCCAGCCGCTCCACCGCAGCCTCGAACGCGGTGAGCACAACCTCGTCGCAATCGTCCATGGGCAGCCCTTCGGCCACCACCAGCTTCAGGTCCGACAGGTTGCCGCGGGTCACGGTCGGCGACGTGCCGCGCAGGGCAGCGTCCGTCAGCACAGCGTCTTCCACGGTGCGGCAGAGCGGTCCGACAGTGTCGAGCGTGTAGGACAGCGGGTAGGCGCCGCGGGTGCTGATCCGCCCCTCGGACGATTTGGCGCCGACAAGGCCGTTGAAGGCTGCGGGCACGCGCACCGAGCCGCCGGTGTCGGAGCCGATGGCGACGGGCACCAGCCCGGCGGCCACCGCCACCGCCGAGCCGGACGAAGAGCCGCCCGGACAGCGCGGCGTTTCGGAATCCCACGGGTTGGCGCACGTGCCGTAATGCGGGTTGAGGCCGAGCGCGGAGAACGCAAATTCGGTGAGGTTGGTCTTGCCCACCGCCACCATGCCGGCAGCGGACAGCTGCGCAACCACCGGCGCGTCGGCCTCGGCCGGCGGGGCATGGCGCAGGAGGGCCGACCCTGCGGTGGTGACCTCGCCTTCCATGTCGAACAGGTCTTTCCAGGCCACCGGCACACCGTCGACCGGGGAAGCAGGGCGCCCGGCGGCGTAGCGGGCGCGCGATGCTTCCGCCTCGCGCCGCGCCCGGTCTTCGGTCACGGCAAGGAAGACGGAGGCGCCGCTCGCCTGCGCAATGCGCGACAGGCACACTTCGGTAACGGCGACCGGGTCGGCTTCGCCAAGGCGATAGGCGCGCGCGAGCGCTGCGACCGAGAGATCAGCGGCAGCGTCGGGGGTAAGTTCGGGCATCTTGGCTTTCCTGGGCGGCAGAGGGTGCGCCTGATCTTCGAAGGGTGGCGTTGATCAGCGGGCGAGGCGGAGGATGGTATCGAGCAGGATCTGGCCGCCGGCGGTACAGTGGCCGGGCGTCGCGCTTTCAAGCTCGTTGTGGCTGATCCCGTCCTTGCAGGGGATGAAGATCATCGCGGTGGGGCAGGTGGATGCCATGTAGAACGCATCGTGCCCGGCGCCGGAAATCATCTTGCGGTGCGGCAGGTCTTTCGCTGCGGATTCGATGGCGTCCACCACCAGCTTGTCGAACGTCGTCGGATCCTTGCGGAAGCTGCGGCGGGTCTCGATCGTCACGCGCCGTTCCGCAGCGATCGCCGCGATGCGGGTGGCAAGTTCCGTTTCCATCGCGCTGAGCGCGTCATTGTCCGGATGGCGGAATTCCGCCTTGAACGTGGCGGTGCCCGGAATGGTGTTGCGCGAACCCGGCAGGACGCGGACCTCGCCGACGGTGCCGACGCCTGCGGGGCCGTGCTGGCGCGCAATGTCCTCGATGGCGAGGGTGACGGCGGCAAGGGCGGTCATCGCATCGCGCCGGAGGGTCATCGGCGTCGTGCCGGCGTGGCTGTCCTGCCCGGTGATCGTGCCGTCGAACCACAGGAGGCCCTGGCCGCCGGTGACGACGCCGATGGTCTCGTCCGCCGCCTCCAGAAGCGGCCCCTGTTCGATGTGCAGCTCCACAAAGGCGTGAAAGCGCCGCTCGCCGATGGGCTCGTCGCCGGCGTAGCCGATCCGCGTGAGCTCGTCCTCGAACGTATGGCCGTCGCCATCGACGCCGGCCAGGACGGGGGCCAGCGGCAGGTCGCCGGAGTAGACACCGGAGCACATCATGGCGGGGCTGAAGCGTGCCCCTTCCTCGTTGGTGAAGTTGACGAGGGTGAGGGGGTGTTCGGTGACGTAGCCGGCATCGTTCAGCGTGCGGATGGCTTCGAGCCCCGCCAGAACGCCCAGGATGCCGTCGAACTTGCCGCCTGCGGGTTGCGTGTCGAGGTGGCTGCCGAAGGCGACTGCCTTGGCAGCCGGATTGGTTCCGGGGCGGGTTGCGAACATGTTGCCCACCCCGTCGACGGTGACGGTGAGGTCCGCTGCCTCGCAGGCGCTGCGAAACCAGTCCCGCACCATCCTGTCTTCATCCGACAGGGCGAGCCGGCGGATGCCGCCCAGCGGGAGCGCGCCGAAGCGGGCGGTCTCCATCAGACTGTCCCACAGCCGCTCGCCGTCGATTTTCAGATTCTGCATCGTCAATCCGTCCCGTTCGCGCCTTTGCCGGACTGGTCATCGCCGGCGGAGGCCGCAGAGGCAAGCGACGCGCCACAACAGGGCGCAGAGCAACCGTCGGCGCGGTCTCCCGCCGGCGCAAGTCCTTCAGGTATAGGCGCGAAGAGCAATCAACAGGAAGACCGGCGCAAAAACCACGATGGCAAAGCCGAACCGCAACGAGACGAGCGCGGCAAAGACAATCACCACAGCCTCGCGCCATGTGCCCGAGATGAGGGCCGGGGCGGCAAGCGCGGTCATCACTGCCGCGGGCACTGCATCGAGACCCACCTCCACCCGCCGCGGAACGGATTTGAAGCGCGACAGGAAAATGTAGCCGCCAGCGCGCGCGCCATAGGTGATAAGGCCGCCAAGAAGGATGAGCGGCAGGAGATCAACGGTCATGGGCTGGCTCCTCTGCGCCCATGGCAGGCACGTATTCGCCCTCGGCAACGCGCAGCATGCTGCGGTGCGGCCCGGCTGGCGGCCAGATGGCGGCCGCGGCCACGCCCGCCAGCCCGCCGATGGTGACGTGCCAGGGGGCGCCCAGCCACTCGATGCCCATCTGCGGTGCGTTGTAGACCAGAAGCGACACCGCGCCGCTGGTGAGGACCACAAGCCCCCAGCGAGCGCGCTTGCGAAATCCCATGACGAGGCCGACGAAGTAGATCGGCAGCAGCATGTCGATGCCGAGAGCCTCGGGATGGGCAATCAGCCGCCCGGCAAAGGCACCGGCCGCCGTCAGCGCGACCCAGATGAAATACATCGGCAGCCCGAGCCCCAGATACCAGGCAAGCGAGAATGGCTTGCCTTCCTCCGCGCGCTTCTCGGTCAGCGCGAATTGCGGGTCGACCAGAAGCAGGAACACGAGCGCTTTTGCCCAGGCCGGCTGCCCGCTGATGATCGGCGTCAGCGATGCGGAGTAGAGGAGGTGGCGGAAATTGACGGCGAGGACCGACAGGAGGATGGTCCACATCGGCACGTTTGTGCCGAGAAGCTCGACCGCCGCCATCTGGCTCGCCCCGGCAAAGAATGTGAGGGACATGAGCGTCGCGTCGGCAACGGTCATGCCTTTCTGGGCGGCAAGCGTGCCGAACACCAGTGCAAACGGTGTGACCGCACCCAGCAGCGGCAGGATCATGAGGAACCCCGCCCTGGCTTCGGCTGCGGCGCTGCGGGACGGGGTATGTTGCTGCATCCGGCGTCTCTAGCGCCCGGCATTGGACAGCGCAACGCGAAGCGTCCGGTTCGCCGTGATCGGCTGGCATGTGTCGCCAAATTGTGCAGGATATTTGCTCAAAAGCGACGCAGGCGGCGGGAGACATTATGCGTGAGGTTGGCCATTTCATCGGCGGGACCATTGTGGCGGGAACCTCTGGACGGCAGGCGGACGTGTTTCGCCCGGCAACCGGCGAAGTTCAGGCCCGTGTGGCCCTTGCCAGCGCAGACGAGGTGCGCGCGGCCATCGCCAACGCAGCCGAGGCGCAGCCGGCCTGGGCTGCCACCAACCCCCAGCGGCGTGCCAGGGTGATGATGCGCTTCGTTGCGCTCCTGAACGAGAACATGGAGGAGCTGGCCGAGCTTCTGGCCGCAGAGCACGGCAAGACCGTGCCCGACGCGAAAGGCGACATTCAGCGCGGGCTCGAGGTCGCCGAGTTTGCGGTCGGCATTCCGCATCTGATGAAGGGCGAATTTTCCGAAGGGGCCGGGCCGGGGATCGACATCTACTCCGTCCGGCAGCCGCTGGGGGTCGTGGCGGGCATCACCCCGTTCAATTTTCCCGCGATGATCCCGATGTGGAAATTCTGCCCGGCGATCGCCTGCGGCAACGCCTTCGTTCTGAAGCCGTCCGAGCGGGACCCCGGCGTCCCCATGCGCCTTGCCGAGCTGATGATGGAAGCCGGGCTGCCCGCCGGCATCCTCAACGTGGTCAACGGTGACAAGGAGGCGGTGGACACGCTGCTGACCGAACCCGACGTGATGGCAGTGGGCTTCGTCGGCTCGTCCGACATTGCCGCCTACGTCTATGCCACCGGCGCTGCGCACGGAAAGCGCGTCCAGTGCTTCGGCGGCGCGAAGAACCATATGATCGTGATGCCGGATGCCGACATGGAGCAGGCGGCAAACGCCCTCATCGGCGCCGGTTACGGCTCGGCCGGCGAGCGCTGCATGGCCGTCTCCGTTGCGGTGCCGGTGGGCGAGAAGGCGGCGGAGGCGCTGATGGCGCGGCTCGTCCCCAAGGTCGAGGCGCTGCGGATCGGCCCGTCGGAAGACCCGGACGCGGACTTCGGCCCGCTCGTCACCCGCGCCGCGGTGAACCGGGTGCGCTCCTACGTGGACAAGGGCGTCGAGGAGGGGGCCGAGCTGGTGGTCGACGGCCGCGGCTTTAAGATGCAGGGCTACGAAGACGGCTTCTACATGGGGGCGTGCCTGTTCGACCGTGTCACGCCGGACATGACCATCTACCGCGAGGAGATCTTCGGCCCCGTCCTCTCGGTGGTGCGTGCGGCGGATTACGATGAGGCGCTGCGGCTGCCGACCGAGCACGAGTACGGCAACGGCGTCTCGATCTACACGCGCGACGGCGATACTGCGCGGGACTTCGTGTCGAAGGTCGTCACGGGAATGGTGGGGGTGAACGTGCCGATCCCGGTGCCGCTGGCCTACCACACGTTCGGCGGCTGGAAGCGCTCCGGCTTTGGCGATCTCAACCAGCACGGCCCTGATTCGATCCGCTTCTACACCCGCACGAAGACCGTCACCCAGCGCTGGCCGAGCGGCGTGAAGGAAGGCGCCGAATTCTCCATGCCGGTGATGGAATAGGCGAGCGGCGGCCCCGCGCGGGCCGCCCTTCCGTCAATCCTTTGCGACACGCTGGAGTGAGGTGAACGTCTCCAGCTCCGGGTGGCCGACATAGATCGATTTGGTGCTTCCCGTGCCGGCATGCGCCTTGCGGAAGCTCTCGGAGCGCGTCCAGTCGAGGAACACCGCCTCGTTCTGCCAGACCGAGTGGGAGGCGTAGAGGACGTGGTCGTCCTTCTCGGGTCCCTTCAGAAGCTGGAATTCCACGAAGCCCGGCACCTCGGTGAGATACGAATCGCGGGTCAGCCAGACCTGTTCGAACTCTGCCTCGCTGCCCTTTTTCACCTTGAAGCGGTTCATGGTGATGTACGCCATCTGCGTTGCCTGTCCTGCCGGTTGCGTTGGGGGGACCTTATCCCAAGCTGCGGCCGCCGACAGGGTCAATGCGCTGGGTGGAGTGCGGTTTTCGGCCCCACCGGCGGCGTTTCGGTCAGCTGGACGCCGTGCTCGCCTGACAGATTGTCGCGTATAGTGCGCCAGCTCAGCGCCAGGAACACCAGGTTGAACACCGGCGTCACGGTCTTGAAGATTGCCCAGGTTTCGGTGCTGAACGTGAGGCGCATGAATTCGTTGGCAGCGGCCATGATCGACAAGAAGATGATCATCCGCAGCGTCAGCACCCACCAGGCGCCATCGGTGAGGCGGAAACCGTCCTGCAGCGAGTTCTTCAAGACGAGCTTGCCCATCAACAGGCCGACCAGCAGCGCGACCGCGCCCCCAGCGTTAACGAGGGTTGCACGAAACTCGATCCATGCCGCGTTGTCGAACGCGATCGTGGCCGCGCCGAACACCGCCGCAAGCACCACCATTCCGAACGGAATGTACGGAAAATGCCGCTTCTCGAACCACGAGTAGAGAGCTGTGCCGAGGGTTGCGACAATGAAGAACAACGTGGCCTGATTCAGTCCCAGAATTTGCAGGGCAATGACGAAGGCGAGCGCCGGGCCGATCTCGATCGCAAAGCGCTCGAACAGCTTGCGCTTGTTGATCTGTTCCCAGGCGGTCTTGGGTTTTTGCTCCACAGTCGTCACCGATCGCTCCATTCGTTGAACTGCGACAACGGTTCACACGCCGGTTTTGATCCCTTTGTGGTTGCAGAGCGCGATGGTGTTTGCGTTTGGCGGCCACATTCCATAGATAGCGAGCCATATTTCCAGGACAGGATGTGATGCCGCTAATCCCCCGTTTCGACGACGAAGATGACGACGACGAGAAGGTCAAGGCACAGCAGTCGATCCCGGTCGACAAGCACCTCTTCGAGGCGCGCCAGGTGATGATCGTCGGCCCGATCACGATGGACCTTGCACGGGACGTGTGTCAGCGCCTTCTGGCGCTCGCTCACGTGTCGAGTGACCCGATCACGCTGATTGTTTCCTCACCCGGCGGACACGTTGAGTCCGGCGACATGATCCATGACACGATCGGCCTCATCAAGCCGGACGTGAACATTCTTGGCATGGGGTGGGTCGCCTCCGCCGGTGCACTGATCTACATCTCCGTTCCCAAGGAACGGCGTTACTGCACACCCAACACGCGCTTCCTGCTGCACCAACCCTCCGGTGGCGCAGGCGGCGTGGCGTCCGACATCGAGATCCAGGCACGCGAGATCATCAAGATGCGCGAACGGCTGAACCACCTGTTCGCCAATGCGACAGGCCAGCCGCTGGAGCGCATCGAGACCGATACCGACCGTGATTATTGGATGGGTGCGGACGAGGCGATCGATTACGGGCTCGTCGGCAAGATCGTGAGCCGGGTCGAAGACCTCGGCTAGCGTGCAGCACCGCCCGTTCGGCAACGAAAGGGTAGCGACGTGTTGAACTTCAAGACCGCGAACGTGACGATCCCCAAGCTCGGGATCGGCACGTTCGAACTCCATGACGACGTGTGCATCAAGGCCGTCTCGTCCGGGATCGATGCCGGTTACCGCCACGTCGACACCGCCGAGCGGTACGAGAACGAAGAAGCGGTGGGCGCCGGCATTCGCGCCGCCAGCATCCCGCGCGACCAGATCTTCGTCACCACCAAGGGTTGGCACGACCACTTGGCAGCAGACGTTCTGCCCGCCACCTGCGAAGCATCGCTCGGCCGCCTCGGCCTCGACTATGTGGACCTTTACCTCATCCACTGGCCGGGAGAGACGACCCCGCTTTCCGAATCGGTGCCTGCGCTTTGCGAAGTCCAGAAGCGCGGCCTTGCCCGTGCGGTCGGCATTTCCAATTTTCCACCGGCACTGATGCGTGAGGCCGCCAGCCTCGCCGAAGTGCCCCTTGCGGTGAACCAGGTGGAATATCACCCCTTCCTCGACCAGTCGGACATTCTGAAGACCGCCGAAAGCCTGAACATGGGCGTCACCGCCTACAGCCCGCTCGGCCGCGGCAAGGTGATGGACGATCCGGTGCTGAAGGAGATTGCGGCGGCGCACGGCACCAACCCGGCGATCATTTCGCTGGCGTGGCTCCTCCAGCAGGAGCGCGTGCTGGCGATCCCCAAGAGCCAGTCTCCGGAGCGTCTTGCAGCCAACCTCGGCGCGCAGGAGATCGAACTTTCCGCTGAGGACGTGCGCCGGATCGACGCGCTGGGCTCCAAGGCCGGCCGCCTGATCGACCCCGCCTTTGCGCCCGACTGGGATCTCGTCTGATCCATCGGCCCTGCGTTGTCACGCGGCCTCACACTCAGGGTGAGGCTGCGCAAACGTGCTGTGCAGTGTTTTCGGTGCCGGGGGCGTGGACCTTTGGCATCATCTTCGCAATGATTGCAGCTCCTGGCGTGATCCACGCGCCCGCACCGGCGCGGTGACGACGCTCCGGCGCCGTTCACCGAACCATGGAAGAGACAAAGACAGGCTATGCGTTACACGATTGTCGTCGGCAACAAGAACTATTCCTCCTGGTCGCTGCGGCCGTGGCTGGTGCTTGACCACTTCGGTTTCGAGTACGAGGAAGAACTCGTCCCTCTCGATACGCCCGAGACCCGCGCAACTCTGCTGACCTATTCTCCGGCAGCCAAGGTCCCGATCCTGGTCGACCGTTCCTATGCCGTCTGGGACAGCCTTGCGATCATCGAATACCTGGCCGAGGTGAAGCCGGACGCGGGGATCTGGCCGGAGGACATGCAGGAGCGTGGCCGCGCGCGCACCCTGTCGGCTGAAATGCATTCCGGATTCCCGGGCCTGCGCAAGGCCTGCCCGATGAACCTGCGCAAATCCTTCCCCTACAAGGAGCGCGGCGGCGCCCAGGCCCGCAAGGACGTCGAGCGTTTCGAGGGGATCGTGCGGGACCGGATGATGCGCTCCGGCGGCCCGTTCCTGTTCGGCAAATGGGGTGCGGTGGATGCGATGTTCACGCCGCTCGCCACACGTCTTCGCACCTATGCCTGGCCCCTCAACGACGAGACCGGCAAGTACGTGGACGCACTTCTGGACAACGCCAGCTTCAAGAAGTGGCGTGACGAAGGGGTCAAGGAAAGCTGGGTTCTTGCCCACGACGAAGTGAAATAAGCCATGAACATCGCGCAGCCACCCGTCGCGGACACGGTGCTGGATGCGCCGATGTTCGACCCTGCCGCCTTCCGCCTCACCCCCTTCGAGGCGGAACTGGCGGCAAGGGCTCGTGCGCTCGGTCCCACGTTTGCAGAGCGTGCCTTCGTCATTGATCGCGAGGCCCGCTTTCCGACCGAGAATTTCGACGACATGCACCGCGCCGGACTTCTCGGCATCTGCATTCCCGAGCGGTTTGGCGGGGAGGGGGCGGACTATCGCGCCTATTCGCTGACCGCCGCCGAAATCGGCCGTTATTGCGGCGCAACGGCGCTGACCTGGAACATGCACGTCTGCTCCACGCTGTGGTCCGGCCCGCTCGCCGATGATCTCGACATGGACGACGAGGCCCGCGCCACCCACGAGGCGCGCCGCGGCGTCCATTACAAGCGCATCGTCGAGGATGGTGCGATCTACGCGCAGCCCTTCTCCGAAGGCGGGGCGGCCGCGTCCGGCGCCGTGGCATTTGCCACCGAAGCGGAGCCGGTGGACGGCGGCTGGATCGTCCGCGGCAAGAAGATCTTCGCGTCGCTCTCCGGCAGCGCCGATTATTACGGTGTCCTGTGCACCGAAACCGACGGGTCAGGCCAGAAAAGCCGCCGCAACACGCTCTATCTCGCCATCCCGGCCAACGCCGAGGGCGTGTCCGTGGTGGGCGAGTGGGACCCGCTCGGCATGCGCGGCACAGTCTCCCGCACGCTCATCTTCGAGGATGTGTTCGTGGCGGAGGAGGCGGCGCTGATGCCGCGCGGTGTCTACTTTCAGGCCGCATCCAACTGGCCGCACATGTTCATGACGCTTTCGCCGGCCTACATGGGCCTTGCGCAGGCAGCCTACGACTTCACCGTGAGATATCTGCGCGGCGAGATGCCGGGGACCCCGCCGGTCAAGCGCCGCCAGTACGCCACCAAGCAGATTGCGGTGGCCGAGATGAAGATCAAGCTGGAGCAGGCAAAGACGCTGTGGTTCCAGGCCATCAGCGAGGCCGGGCCGCGCCCGTCCAAGGACCAGGTGATGCGCGCCTGGGCTGCCCAGTACACGGTGATGGAGTTTGCCAACGACATTGCGCGCCTTGCCATCCGCACATGTGGCGGCCAGTCGATGCTGAAGCGCCTGCCGCTGGAGCGGATCTACCGTGACAGCCGGTGCGGGGCGCTGATGCTGCCATGGACCGCGGAGCTGTGCCTCGACCGTCTGGGCAAGGCGGCCCTCTACGAGCCGGGCGAAGACGACGATTGAGCGATCTCTTCACCCCCGTCGAGCGCAACGCAGCGTTCGATCCTGACCGGGTTGCGATCCGGTTCGGCGGGGAGGCGGTGCGCTACGCCGACTTCGTCGCCAGAGTTCATGCCGTGGCGTCGGGCCTTGCAGCATCCGGTGTGGCACCGGGCGACCGGATTGCGGTGCTCGCCCACAACCATCCCGACACGCTGGCGCTGCTGTATGCCGCGGCTCGGCTCGGCGCGATCCTCGTTCCTCTCAACTGGCGCCTTGCGGAGGCGGAGCTGCTCTGGGCCATCGCCCACGCGCGCCCGTCGCTGCTGGTGCATGACGAGGCGCTTGCTGCAACCGCCGCGGCACTGATGCCGGCAGGTGAGCGCAGGTGCATGGGCAAGGCGGGTGATCTTGCCGCTGTACGCCGGCCTCTGGCGGCTTCGGGCGGGGCAGACCGGCCGTGCCTTCTGGTCTACACCTCCGGCACCACCGGGCGGCCGAAAGGGGCGCTGCTGCCGCAGTCGGCGCTTCTCTTCAATGCCATCCAGTCCCACCACATGCATCAGATGACGGCGGCCGACCACGTCCTCACCGTCCTGCCGATGTTCCATGTCGGCGGCCTCAACATCCAGACCACACCCGCCCTGATGGCCGGCGCCACAGTGACCCTCCACGACAGGTTCGACGCCGGCGAAACGCTCCGCGCCATCGCGGCCGACCGGCCGACGCTGAGCGTCTTCGTGCCGGCCGTGATGAAGGCGCTTCTGGCGCACCCGGCGTTCGAGGCGGCGGACCTTTCGTCCCTGCGCGCCATCGCCACCGGCTCCACCATCGTGCCCGAGCCGCTGTGCGCAGCCTTCGAGGCCCGCAACATTCCAGTGCTGTGCATCTACGGCGCCACGGAAACGACACCCATTGCGGCCTACGACCGCTATGGCACACCCCGCACCAAAGGCAGCACGGGACGTTCCGGCCTCCTCAGCGACATTGTCATTCTCGACGATCAGGGCACGTCGCAGCCAACCGGCACCCACGGCGAGATTGCCGTGGCAGGCCCCATCCTGTCGGCCTATTTCGACGACGATGCGGCAACGACAGCGGCGTTTGCCGGCCGCCATTTCCGCACCGGCGACATTGGCAGCATCGCCGCCGACGGCACGCTCACCGTTCACGAGCGCAAGAAGAACATGATCATCTCGGGCGGCGAGAACATCTATCCTGCCGAGGTCGAGCGCGTGCTGTCCGCCCATCCATCCGTCAGCGCCTGCGCCGTGGTCGGCAAGCCGGACCCGCACTGGCAGGAGACCCCGGTGGCCTTCGTGGTCGGCACCGGCATCGATCCCGATGCGCTGGTGTCGCACATGGCGGCCCAGCTTGCGCGCTACAAGGTGCCGCGGGACATCCGCGTTGTGGACAGCTTGCCGCTGACGGCGCTCGGCAAGGTCCGGCACGACATTTTGCGGGGGCTAGCGGCGGAAGGTTCGCATCAGCCCCTTGCGCCCGCCAAAGCGACGGGATAAGTCAGCCGGGCCTTGGGGGCGCGTAGCTCAGCGGGAGAGCACCTCGTTCACACCGAGGGGGTCACAGGTTCAATCCCTGTCGCGCCCACCATCCCCCGGCACGCCCCAGCCTTCCGACATGACGCAGCGTCAGCCCTGATGCCGCAACCGCCGCAAACTTTGCTGTTGAGCCGGCATATTGCCATCTTGCGTTGCCGGGGCAGGGCGCGGGACAAGCCGGTGCGGAGGGGTCATGGCGTTCAGCTTCATTCACACCGGCGACCTTCATCTGGACAGTCCGCTCACGCGGCTGGTGTCGATGGAGGACGAGCGCGCGGTCGAGATTGCCCGCGCCGGGCGCCGGGCATTCGCCGAGCTGGTGGACATGGCCATCGAGCGCGGGGTGAACGCCTTCCTCATTGCCGGCGACCTGTGGGACGGGGACTGGCAGGACGTCGGCACAGGGCTTTTCGTGCAGCGGCAGGTGGCGCGGCTTGCCGATGCCGGGATCGGGGTGTTCGCCATTCTCGGCAACCACGATGCCGCCAGTCACATCACCGACCGGATCCGCCACTTCGACAAGCTGACACTGTTCGGAACCGACCGCCCCTCATCCGTCGAATGCGGCGAGGCGGTGATCCACGGGATGAGCTTTGCCCGGCGCGAGACGGTGGACAACCTCGCCGTCCGCTATCCGCCCGCCTGGCCGGGGCGAATCAATATCGGCCTCCTGCATACGGGTCTTGAAAACCCGCGCGGCCATGCGCGCTACGCGCCATGCTCACTCGCCGAGCTTTCGGCCAAGGGCTACCATTACTGGGCGCTCGGCCACATCCATGCCCGCGAGACGCTGCAGGAAAACACCGCAACGCTGGGGGGCACGATCGCCTACTGCGGTGTCCTGCAGGGCCGTCATGTGCGCGAACCCGGCGTCAAGGGCGCGCTCCACGGCACGGTGGAGGGCGAGCGGGTCCACCTTGCCGAGATCGACCTTGCCCATGTGGAGTGGTTCGAGGAAACGGTCGACGTGACATCCGAGCCGGTCGAAAGCGCGATCCGGGCCGCATTGGAGCGTGTTGCGACCGGCGCGACGGCGGAGATCGTGCCGGTTCGCCTTGTCCTCACCGGCGCAAGCGAGCACCATTTTGCGCTTCTGGCCCGGCAGCGTGCGCTTCTGGACGACGCGCGCCTTGCCGCCAGCGGCCTTGCCAACGGCCGCCTTCTGGTGGAGCGGGTGCGCATCGCCACCACCCCGCCGGCGGCCGAAGGCACCCCCCACCTCCCAAGCCATTTTGACGATTTCCTGGCACGCGCCGCGGCCGATCCTGCTGTTGCGAAGGGCGCCCAGGACGACATTCTCGCCATCCTCGAAAATGCCGGCTCCGGGGAGGCGCGGGCTGCGCTTCTGGAACTGTTGCCCGAGATCGCGGCATTCGAGAATTTCCGCGACCTCTCGGCGCTGACCGAGGCGGCCGCCGCGACGGTGGCAGGCCGCCTTGCCGGACCGGACCGGTCATGACGGCAGTGCGGTTCTCCAGCATCGGGCTCGCCCCTTACGGGATCTTCGAGGACCGGACCTTTGCGTTCGCGCGCCCGAAAGGGCCGGATCTGCATTTGGTCATCGGCCGCAACGAGGCCGGCAAGACAACGCTGAAGCACGCACTCATCCATGCGCTTTTCGGCATTCCCCGCGGCAATGCCTACGGTTTTCGCGGCACGCCAAGGCTTTCCGCCGAACTGACGATCGGCAGCGCAAATGTGCGGGTCGACCGTGCCGGCGCCAGCCGCACGTTGAAGGACAAGGCCGTTGCCGCCGTGCTCGATGCAGCGCTCCGCGCGGCGGATGTCACGGCGGACACGTTCCTGCTGAGCCAGGCATTCTCCCACGACGAGATGCGTGAGCACGCGGACGCGCTGTTCGATCAGTCCGGCGATCTGCGCACGCTTCTGGAAAAGGCGGCGGGAGGGCTCGTCCATGTGGAGAGCGTCAAGCGTGGGCTGGAGAAGGATCTTGCCAGCCTTTTCGTGCGGCACAAGGGCAACAAGCAGAACCTCATTCGCCAGCTGGAGGCAAGGCGGGAGGCGGCCGACGCCCGCTATCAGGCAGCACGGCTCGACACCGGCACCTACGCGCAGCTGATGCGTGAGGTGAGCGACGCGGAGGCTGCGCAAACGAGCCTGCGCCGTGCGCTGGAGGAGGCCCGCGCCGAGGTGGTCCGCCACACGCGCATTCGCGACCATGCCGGCACCGGCGCCCGCCTTGTCGCCATTGCGAGCGCGCTCAATGCGTTGCCGCGGACCGTCATGGCGCCGGGTGCCGTTGCACGGGTCGGTGCGCTGTTGTCCGAGGAGGCGATTGCGGCGGCCGAAGTGCGCCGGCTGACGGCCGACGTTGCACGCGAGACGACCGCCCGTGACGCGGTGATCGTGGACGCCGATATTCTTGCTGCTGCGGGGGAGATCGAGGCGCTGGCCACCCGCGCGGCCGCCATGCCGCAGCATGATGCGCGCCGCGGCGAATGCCGGGACAATGCGGCAGCGGCCCGTCTGGCCGCAATCCGCCGCGCGGCCGATGTGGGCCTTGCGGTGCCGGAGGGCGACGTCGCCCGTCTGGCAGAAAATCTGCCACCGGCCATCGACCGCAATGACGCTCGCCGCACCCTGGCGGAGCGGGCCGAGCACGACCGTGCCGTCCAGACCGCTGCCGCAGCGCTCGCCCGCGCCGAAGAAATCACCCCGCCAGACGCGCCCGAGCCGCCGCCCGAACCTCTCGTCCGGGCATTGGACGAGATTGCACGGCTGGGCGACTATGGCGCGAACCTCCAGATGCTGGATGCTGCCGTCGACGCGGCGGAGGGCGCGCTTGCCGCTGCCACACGCGCTGCCGCCGCCGACCCCGTTGCCGACAACCCGCCCGCCGACACCGAAGGCGTGCGCCGCGAGAAGGCGATCGACGCCGCCCGCGAAGACCTGCGCGCCGCTGAGGCCGCGGTGGAGGCTGCGCGCTTAGACCACGCCCGCCGCAAGGCGGCTGTGGATGCCCATCGCGCGCTGAAAATCCCGAGCAGCGCCGACATCGAGGCGGCGCGAACGGGCCGCGACACGCTGTGGCGGGAAATTGTGGCGGGGCGCCCGCTGGCCGAGGCTGCCGCACCCTACGAGGCGGAGGTGAGCGCGGCCGACAAGCTGGCGGACGAGCGCTTTGTCCAGAGCAAGGCCGTTGCCACCGCCGAGCAGCTCCGCGTCGAGGCCAGAGAGGCCCAGAGCATCCTGACGGAGCGCGAGGCCGCACGGGATGCCCGCTGCGCCGTGGTGGACGACCTCGTTGCGAACTGGACAGAGACCCTGGCAGGCGCCGGCCTGTCGCCCGTGCCCCAGGACTATGCCGCCTGGCACCGCCGCCGCGCCGACCGCGCCGACGCCGCCAGAAGTGCGGCAGACGCCACCCGGCGCCGCGATGCCTTCTCGGCGCGGATGAAAGCGGCTGTTGACGCCTCTGTCGCCGCGCTGGGCGAGACGGGCGACGAAGTACCCGCGGCAGAGCTGGACCGGCTTGCTGCGCAAACGCGGGCCGCGATGGCTGCGGCGCAAAGAGCCGAGGCGGAGGCAAAGGCAGCGCACAAGGCGTTTGCCACCGAGCAGGCAAATCTGCCGCGGCTGCGCGAGGTTCTGGCCCAGAGCGAGGCAGAGCGGGCCGCATGGCGCACCCGCTGGGAGGGGCTCGCGGCCCGCTGCAACCTTGAGGCTGACATTACGCCGGCACGGCTCGACGATCTCTTCGACGCCTATGGCGACATCGTTGCCGCCGCCAAGCAGGTGGCCGACGGTACGGCGGAAGCAGAGCGGATCACTCGTTTCGAGGATGCGCTGGCCGACGACGCTGCCCGCCTTGGCCGCGCGTTGGGTGTTGCCGCAGATGCCTATGGCCCGGTGGTTGCCGCATTGCGCGCGCGCCTGACCGAGGCGCGTGACGCCGAACGCCGCCGGATGGAGCTGACGCTAAGGCTGGACACGGCGGTGGCCGACCGGGACACGGCTGTGGAGGCCAGAGCGCGGGTCCGCAGCGGTCTTGCCGCCGATATCGACGCTGCCGGTCTGGCGCAGGACGCGCCTTCTGAAGCGCTGGCCGCCGCGGCGGAGGCCAGCGACCGTCGCCGTGCGTTGCACGCCGAGCGCGACGAGCGTCTCTCCGCCCTTGAGATTGCCGGCCTCTCGCCCGAATCACTGGCCGAGGCGTTGAAGGACACTGACGATGCTGGGCGCGCAACCGCCCTTGCCGGCGCAGAGGACCGCCTGAACCAGGCGGAAGCTGCCGAAAGGGCGGCGAATGACGAGGCGGTTCGCGCCCGGCAGGAGCTTCACCGGAGCGAGGAGGCGAGCCGCGAAGGCACGGCAGCCCGCGCGCGCATGGAGCACACCGCCATCGAGCGCGAGACGGCGGAGGCTGCAGCGGCCGCCATCCGCCTGCGGCTTGAACTTGCCGTCCTTTCCGCCGCGCAGGATCTTTTCGCCCGCGAATACCGTTCGCCCATTCTGGAGCGGGCTTCTGCGGTGTTTGCCGGCTTTACCGGCGGCGCCTACGACCGGATCGAGGCCGGAACGGGGGACGATGCCTTCGTCCTTGCCCACAGGGTCGACGACGATATCGACGTCAACGTGCGCCAGATGTCCGCCGGAACGCGCGACCAGCTTGTTGCATCGGTGCGATTCGCCGCAGCGCAGGACAGCGCGCTCCCCTTTATTGCCGATGATCTGTTTGTAAATGCCGACGATGCGCGCGCTGCCCACGGTTTTCGCGCCCTCGCCAATCTGGCCGAGGGCCGGCAGGTGTTTTACCTTACCCACCACGACCATCTGGAGGCTGTCGCGCGCGATGCGATCTCCAGCGAAATCAATGTGGTAAAACTCTAGGTAATTTTCGGGGAGGGCGACTGGGGCGCGGTGTTTGGCGCGTCGTGGCCCCGCGGTGACACGCATGACAGATTTGTCGCTGCGGCCGGTCGAAAATTTGAACTTGGCCTCGATCTTGTTATGTTTGGATCTGACGACGGCAAACCAATGGCAGCCCGATGGTGCCAAACGGTTTGGAGACGCTCGGTGCGCAGCAGAAATGCTGCATCGCCGAGAGCAGGAGAGAAGACGAGGGTCATCGCGAGTTAGGGAGGCGACGCATGGACGTCCTGAGCAATACGGAGCGAGAGCCGCGCTGCATGCCCGCAGAAGCGATGGCACGATCCGTGGGCGAAGATACGCGCCGGGCCCGCCGCCCTTACCCTGTCGCCAGCGAGGCGCGCCCTGCCACCGCCCGCCGCTATGCCGCGCTCGACCTTGGCACCAACAATTGCCGCCTGCTGATCGCGGAGGCACGCCGCGGCGGCTTTCGCGTGGTGGACGGGTTTTCGCGCATCGTGCGGCTGGGCGAGCACCTTTCCCAGGAAGGCGCCCTGTCCGAAGAGGCGATGGACCGCGCCATCGGGGCCCTCCAGATCTGCGCGTCCAAACTTGCCAATTCCGGCGTTGCCCACGCCCGCACCATCGCCACCGAAGCCTGCCGCGCTGCGGCCAATTGCGAGCGTTTCACCAGCCGCGTGCTGGACGAGACCGGCCTCGACCTTGAGGTGGTCGACCGGCAGACAGAGGCGCGCCTCGCCGTCGCCGGTTGCGCCCCGCTGGTGGACGACGACGCGGAAGGCGTGCTGCTGTTCGACATCGGTGGCGGTTCCTCCGAAATCGTGTGGCTCGACCTCAGGAGCCGGTACAATCTGCGCGGCACGGGCCTTGTCCACTGCATCCGCGCATGGACATCGCTGCCCATCGGGGTTGTCTCGCTGGCCGAACGGCATGGCGGCAAGGACGTGGACGAGAAGAAGTTCGCCGCCATGGTGGACGACGTGCTCGGCCTCCTCGCCAAGATCGACAGCCGCGGCGTCCTCTCCGAGGCGGTTTCGCGGGGCGGGGTGCATCTCCTCGGCACGTCGGGCACCGTCACCACGCTGGCGGGGCTGTTTCTGGGCCTCAAGCGCTACGACCGGCGGCAGGTGGACGGAACGTGGCTTGACAACCGGCAGGTCGACACGCTCATAGCGCAACTGTTGGGCATGTCGTTCGACGACAGGGTGGCCAATCCCTGTATCGGTGCCGACCGTGCGGATCTCGTCCTCGCCGGCTGCGCCATTTTCGAAGCGATTCGCCGGCGTTGGCCCTGCGAGCGACTGCGTGTGGCCGACCGTGGCCTGCGCGAAGGAATGTTGATGGAACTGATCGAGCGCGACCGGCTGGCCGCGCAGCGCAGCCGCCGGCAGCGGCGGAGCGCCAACCGCGTTCCGATCCACGCCTGATCTTATGGCAAGTGGAAAAGGCAAGACCGGCGGCGCCAAGAGCGGCGCCGGCGGCAAAGGCTCGGGCACGGGTGCAAACCCCCGCCAGATGCACACCCGCGTCAAAACCGCGAAGGGGCGCAAGCTCTCGTCCACCTTGTGGATCCAGCGCCAGCTGAACGACCCCTACGTGCAGCGCGCGAAGGCGGATGGCTACCGCTCGCGCGCGGCCTACAAGCTGATCGAGATCGACGAGCGCTACAACATCCTCAAGCGCGGGCAGACCGTGGTCGATCTTGGCGCGGCGCCCGGCGGCTGGTGCCAGGTGGCGGTCCAGCGCTGCAATGCCACCGCGATGTTGCCTGTGGTGGCCATCGACATCCTGCCGATGGACCCGATGACCGGCGTGAAAATTCTCCACCAGGATTTCACCGCAGACGAAGCGCCCCAGATGCTGATCGACGCGCTGGGCGGTCGCCGCCCCAACGTGATGCTGAGCGACCTTGCGCCCGAAACCATCGGCCACCGCGCGACCGACCACCTGCGCGTGGTGCACCTTGTGGAGCTGGCGCACGATTTTGCGCGTCAGACGCTGGCGCCCGGCGGATCGTTCCTTGCCAAGGTGTTTCAGGGCGGGGCGGAGGCGGACCTTCTGGCCGCCATGCGCCGGGACTTTGCGATCGTGCGGCACGTCAAGCCGCCGTCCTCGCGGCCCAAATCGCCCGAAACCTACATGCTGGCGACGGGCTTTCGCGGCGGCACCTGAGGCTTCTGCGCCATCTCCGCCGCCGCATCGGCGGGGAGGCGAAGGTAGAAGATCACCGAGCACAGCGAAATCAGCGCGACCGTGGCGAAGGCGGACACAAAGTCGGTCACCAGAATCTCGTGGCCGTCCCGCATGGCGCGCTGAAACTCGATCACGGCCGCGCCGATCGCCACCCCGGCGGCCAGCGACACCTGCTGCGCCACGCTGAAGAGGCTGGTGGCCAGACTCATCCGTTCCTGCTCCACCTCGGCGTAGGCCATGGAGTTGAGGCAGGTGAACTGGAGCGAACGGAAGAACCCGCCCACCAACAGCACCGACACCATCAGGATGGCCGGCACGTTGTAGGCAAACAGTGCCATGGCAAGAAGCGCCGCGCTGGAAATCAGCCCGTTCCAGATGAGCACGCTGCGAAAGCCGAAGCGATAGACCAGCGGCTTTGCGGTGAACTTCATCAACAATGCACCGGCAGCGGAGAAGAAGGTGAGCCCGCCTGCCTGGAAGGCGGACAGGCCGAGCCCGATCTGCAGCATCAGCGGCAGAAGGAACGGGATCGACCCGATGCCGATGCGAAACAGCGATCCGCCGACGGCGCTGCAATAAAATGTCGGCAGGCGGAACAGCGTGAGGTCCAGCAGAGGCGCCGCCACCTTGCGGGCATGCGCAAGGTAGAGCGCCGTCGAGATGGCGCCGGTGCCGATCATCGCAAGGGTGATGGGAAGGGGCAGCATGTTCTGCCCCAGCACCGAAAGGCCGAAGACCAGACCGGACAGCCCGATGCCGGAGAGGGCAAAGCCCACAAGGTCGAGCGGCCTGCGGTCAAGGCTCTTCACATCGTCGATGAAGATCGAGATGAGGATGATCCCGGCAATTCCGACCGGAATGTTGATCCAGAAGATCCACCGCCAGTCAAAATAGGTGGCGATGAAACCGCCCAGCGGCGGCCCGAACAACGGTCCCATCAACGCTGGCACGGTCAGCCACGCCATGGCCGACAAAAGCTCGGACTTGGGCGTTGTGCGCAAAAGCACGAGGCGGCCGACGGGCGTCATCATCGCCCCGCCAGCGCCCTGGATGATCCGCGCGATCACGAATTCGGGCAGCGAGCCGGCCATCGAGCACAGGATCGACCCCAGCATGAACACCACTATGGCGCAGCGGAACACCAGCCGTCCGCCCAGCCGGTCCGCCGCCCACCCCGAAATCGGAATGAACGTGGCAAGGCTGAGAAGGTAGGCGGTGATGGCAAGCTTGAGGCGTATCGGATCGGTGCCGATGTCTGCCGCGATGGTCGGAAGGGCCGTGGCGATGACGGTCGAATCGACGTTTTCCATCAGCAGCGCCGAAGCGATGATGAGCGCGGTCAATTGCGGACGGGTCAAGGCAGGCTCTGGATTGGGCGGGTGCCCCAACTGTATGGCATGGTTTGACCCGCCGCAAACAGCGCCCCGCACGTGAACGGCTGTGTGCAATGGCGAAATGCATAGCACGATTGACACGCGCTCCATTGAAACGGCAGCGGTCGCCCGTATACATGGCGCAACCCGCGCGGACCGTAACGCCGCTGCCCGCGCGATGCCGGGCGCCGGCGGGCCCCCGGCTGATGCCGGGCGCAAATGGGAGGTCTCACCGTGGCTGAATTCATTACCCTAGAGAGCGGTGAGGCACTGACGTTCGACGACGTTCTGCTCGCCCCAGGCCCCTCCAGCGTCCTGCCCAACGCGACCGACGTGCGCACCTTCGTCACCCGCGAGCTGGCGCTCAACATCCCGATCCTGTCCGCAGCCATGGACACCGTGACCGAGCCTGAGCTTGCGATCGCCATGGCGCAGGCCGGCGGCATCGGCGTGATGCACCGCAACATGACGCCCGAAGAGCAGGCCGCTGCGGTGCGCCGCGTGAAGAAATACGAAAGCGGGATGATCGTCGACCCGGTGGTGATCGGCCCCGAGGCGACCCTCGCCGATGCGCTGGCGCTGATGGACCGCTTCGGCATCTCCGGCATTCCGGTTGTCGAGAATGGCGGCATGGGCGGCCAGGTGAAGGGCCGTCTCGTCGGCATCCTCACCCACCGCGACGTGCGCTTTGCCTCCGACCCGCGCACCCCGGTTCGCGAGCTGATGACGGCGGAAAACCTTGTCACCGTGCGTGACGGCGTTGGCCAGGAGGAGGCCAAGCGGCTCCTCCACCAGCACCGCATCGAGAAGCTCCTGGTGGTGGACGACGCCGGCAACTGCACCGGCCTTGTCACCGTGAAGGACATGGAAAAGGCGCGGGCCTACCCCAACGCGGTGAAGGACGGGCGCGGCCGCCTGCGCGTCGGCGCCGCCTCCACCGTTGGCGACAAGGGCATCGAGCGCGCCGAGGCGCTGATCGACGCCGGCGTCGACCTTGTGGTGATCGACACCGCGCACGGCCACTCTTCGCTGGTGCTGGAAACCGTGCGCCGGGTGAAGCTTCTCTCCAACTCCACCCAGATCCTCGCCGGCAACGTTGCCACCCGCGACGGCACCAAGGCGCTGATCGACGCAGGCGCGGACGCCGTGAAGGTGGGCATCGGCCCCGGCTCCATCTGCACCACGCGCGTTGTGGCGGGCGTCGGCATGCCGCAGCTCACCGCCGTGATGGAAGCCGCCGCAGCCGCCTCCGGCCCCGACATTCCGGTGATTGCGGACGGCGGCATCAAGTTTTCCGGCGACCTTGCCAAGGCGCTGGCTGCCGGTGCGTCCTGCGCCATGGTCGGCTCGCTTTTGGGCGGCACCACCGAGGCGCCGGGCGAGGTCTACCTCCACCAGGGCCGCAGCTTCAAATCCTACCGCGGCATGGGCTCCATCGGCGCCATGGCGCGCGGCTCGGCCGACCGCTACTTCCAGGCCGAAGTCAGCGACAGCCTGAAGCTGGTGCCCGAGGGCATCGAGGGGCAGGTGCCGTTCCGCGGCCCGGTCGCCACCGTGCTCCACCAGCTCGTCGGCGGCCTCCGCTCCGCCATGGGCTATGTGGGCGCTGCCGACCTTGCCGAGCTGCGCGACAAGGCCCGCTTCGTGCGCATCACCAATGCCGGATTGACGGAAAGCCACGTCCACGATGTCGCCATCGTGCGCGAAAGCCCCAACTATCCGTCCGGCCGCTGATCCATGAATCTTGCGCCGCTCCTTGCTGCCGTCCCGCCGATCCCCTCCCATGCCTTTGCCGCGATGGCGGGGACGGTGATCGGCATTGCGCAGTTCGCGCTGCCGAAGGGTACGCTGCGGCACCGGGTGCTGGGTTGGGTTTTCGTGGTCGGGCTCGCCTATGTCGCGGTGACCGGCCTCTTCATTCACACGCTGCAAATCTGGGGGCAGTGGAGCCCGATCCACCTTCTGTCGATTGCGACGCTGGCGCTGTTGGTGCGCGCCGTGCTTGCCGCACGCAGCGGCAACATCGGGCGGCACAGCCGGGCGATGACGCTGATTTATCTGGGTGCGCTGGTGGTGGCGGGGGCATTCACGCTGATGCCCGGCCGGGTCATGCACAACGTCGTCGTGGGAGGCTGAGCGGTGCGGACACCAGGGCGCATTCAGGCCGCAATCGAAGTGCTGGAGGAGCTCAGCCGCCGGGAGCGCCCGGTCGCCGACGCCATCAAGGACTGGGGCCTGTCGCACCGCTTTGCCGGCTCCGGCGACCGCGCGGCCATCGCCAACCTCGTCTATGACGCGGTGCGCTGGAAACGCTCCTCGGCGTGGCGCGCCGACAATGACACGCCCCGCGGCGTGGTGCTCGGCACCCTGCGCTTTCGCTGGGGCGTCGGCCCGGACGACCTCGCCACCCTCGGCGCCGAGGGCTTCGGCTTCGGCGCACCCACCGGGGCTGAGGCCGCAGCGCTCGCCGAGGACCGCCTGTCCACAGCCCCCACCCCGGTACAGGTGGACATTCCCGACTGGCTCGCAGGCCCGTTCGAAGAAAACTTCGCCGAGGAGTGGCCGGACGAGGCCGCGGCGCTCGCCGCACGCGCGCCGCTCGACCTTCGCGTCAACACGCTGAAGGCTGACCGCGAAAAGGTGCTCCACCAGCTCAAGCGCTTTGGCGCCACGGCGGGCCGGATCAGCCCCGTCGCCGTGCGCCTTCCGGCCCGCGCGGGCTGGGAGCGGGCCCCCAACATCCAGCGCGAGGAGATTTTCCAGCGCGGCCATGTTGAGGTGCAGGACGAGGGCTCGCAAGCCGCGGCGCTTCTGGTCTACGCGCAACCCGGCGACCAGGTGCTCGACCTGTGCGCAGGCGCTGGCGGCAAGACGCTGGCCTTGGCCGCTCACATGGAAAACCGCGGCCAGATCCACGCCACCGACGCCGACGCCGGCCAGCTCGCCCCCATTTTCGAGCGGGTGAAGCGGGCAGGGGCGCGCAACGTCCAGATCCACGGCGCGCGGGACGACCTTTCGGCGCTGGAAGGCAAGATGGACCGCGTTTTGATCGACGCGCCATGCTCCGGCAGCGGCACATGGCGGCGCCGGCCCGAGACCAAGTGGCGGCTCTCTGAGCAAACGCTGGAGCGGCGGATGGAAGACCAGGCCGAAGTCCTGGAGCGCGCCCGCAGCTTCGTGCGGCCGGGCGGCTACATCGTCTACGTCACGTGCTCGATGCTGCCGCAGGAGAACGAAGGCGCCATCGACAGCTTCCTGGAGCATTCGCCCGAGTTTGCCCCGGTTTCCGCCGGCGAGGCGTGGGAAGACCTCTTCGGCGTCGGCGGCCCCAAGCCGTGGAGCGCCGACGGCATGAGCCTCACCATGACCCCCGCCGCCACCAACACCGACGGCTTCTTTCTCGCAGTCCTCGAACGGATGACCGATTGATCCGCGCCAGCACCAACACGCCCAAGGGAAACCGATGAGCCACGACACCATCCTGATCGTCGATTTCGGAAGCCAGGTGACGCAGCTCATCGCGCGGCGCGTTCGGGAGGCGGGCGTCTTCTCCGTCATCGCCCCGTTCTCCGAAGCCGCCGCCGCGTTCCGCGAGCACCAGCCGGCCGGCGTGATCTTCTCCGGCGGTCCGGGCTCCACCCACGCCGAAGGCAGCCCCCGCGCACCGCAGGAAATCGTTGACGCGGACGTGCCGATCCTCGGCATCTGCTACGGCCAGATGACGATGACCACCCAGATGGGCGGCCGCGCCGAGGCCGACGACCACCGCGAGTTCGGCCGCGCCGAAATCGAGGTGGTCGGTAAGAGCCCCTTGATCGAGGGCATCTGGTCCCCCGGCGAGAGCCACACCGTGTGGATGAGCCACGGCGACCGCGTGGTCGAGCCGGCCCCCGGGTTCGAGGTGATCGCCCGCTCCCCCGGCGCGCCGTTTGCGCTGATTGCCAACGAGGAGCGCCGCGCCTACGGCCTGATGTTCCACCCCGAGGTGGTCCACACCCCCGACGGTGCGCGCCTCATCGAGAATTTCGTGCGCCGGATCGCAGGCGCCACCGGCGACTGGACCATGGCCGCCTTCCGTGAGGAGGCGGTGGCCCGCATCCGCGCACAGGTGGGCGACGGCAAGGTGATCTGCGGGCTTTCGGGCGGCGTCGATTCGACCGTCACCGCTGTTCTGATTGCCGAGGCGATCGGCGACCAGCTCACCTGCATTTTCGTCGACCACGGCCTTTTGCGCCAGAACGAGGCGGCGGAAGTGGAGGCGATGTTCGCCGGCCGCAACGATGTGGTGTTCAACAAGGTCGACGCTTCGGACGCCTTCCTCTCCGAGCTTGCCGGCGTCACCGACCCCGAGCAGAAGCGCAAGGTCATCGGCCGCGTGTTCGTCGAGGTGTTCGAGAAGGAAGCCAAGGCCGTTGGCGGCGATTTCCTTGCACAGGGCACGCTCTACCCGGACGTGATCGAGAGCGTTTCTGCCACCGGCGGCCCCTCCGTCACCATCAAGTCGCACCACAATGTCGGCGGCCTGCCGGAGCGCATGGGCCTCAAGCTGGTGGAGCCGCTGCGGCTTCTCTTCAAGGACGAGGTGCGCGCGCTTGGCCGCGAGCTCGGCCTTGGCGAGACATTCGTCGGCCGCCACCCGTTCCCCGGACCCGGCCTTGCGATCCGCTGTCCCGGCGAGATCACCGGCGAGGGCCTCGACATCCTGCGCCGCGCCGACGCCATCTATATCGAGGAAATCCGCGCGGCCGGCCTTTACGACAAGATCTGGCAGGCCTTTGCCGTCCTGCTGCCTGTAAAGACCGTTGGCGTGATGGGCGACGCGCGCACTTACGAGCACGTCCTCGCGCTGCGCGCCGTCACCTCCACCGACGGGATGACCGCCGACGTCTACCCGTTCGACCCGATGTTCCTCTCCCGCGTCGCAAGCCGCATCGTCAACCAGGTTCGCGGCGTCAACCGCGTAGTCTACGACGTGACGTCGAAGCCGCCCGGCACCATCGAGTGGGAATGACCGCCTGACTGCGACAGGCTGACAGAGACGCGCTGCCGGACGGGGCGGCGCGATCTCACGTCACAGGCCAGCGCTCTTGGCGGCGCGTCGCTGCCGGGCAAATGTCCCGGCATGAATTCAGCGTTTGCCAGCAACCCCGGCCGGCGGGGAGCCCTTGCTCGATGACCGGCGTGCGAAACCTCATTCTCGTTCTGGGCGATCAGCTCACGCGCGGGCTGTCCAGCATTGCTGCGGGCGATCCGGCGCGCGACCGCGTGCTGATGGCCGAAGTGCACGACGAAGCCACCTACGTGCGCCACCACAAGAAGAAGATTGCATTCCTGTTTTCCGCCATGCGCCACTTTGCAGCCGAGCTGCGCGAGGCTGGCTGGCAGGTCGATTACGTCACGCTTGATGCAGACGGCAACACCGGCAGCTTCACCGGCGAGGTTGAGCGGGCGGTGGCAGCGCGCGGGCCGGAGCGGATTGTCGTCACCGAGGCTGGCGAGTGGCGCGTCGCGGCGATGATAAAGGGGTGGGAGGAGCGCTTTTGCGTGCCCGTCGATATCCTTCCGGACGATCGGTTTCTGTCGTCGATCGAGGCCTTCGCCGCGTGGGCGGACGGGCGCAAGCAGCTCCGCATGGAGTATTTTTATCGCGAGATGCGCAAGAAGACCGGGCTTCTGATGGACGGGAGCGAACCTGCCGGCGGCAAGTGGAATTTCGACCACGACAACAGAAAGCCCGCAAAGACCGATCTTTTCATGCCCCGCCCGAACGAGATTGCGCCGGACGAAACCACGCAGGGTGTCCTGGCGCTGGTTGCCGACCGGTTCGACAATCATTTCGGCGACCTCGCGCCATTCACCTTCGCCGTGACGCGGGGGGACGCCGAGGACGCATTCGCAGCGTTCGTCGACAAGGCGCTACCAAGGTTCGGGGACTATCAGGACGCAATGCTCGCCGGCGAGCCGTTCCTCTACCATTCCGTCATCGCGCTCTACATCAATGCCGGGCTTCTTGATCCGCTTAAGGTGTGCGCGGCGGTGGAGGACGCCTGGCGGGCGGGGGACGTGCCGCTCAACGCCGCAGAGGGCTTCATTCGCCAGATCATCGGCTGGCGCGAATATGTCCGCGGGATCTACTGGCTGAAGATGCCCGGCTACGAGGCCAGCAATTTCTTCGGCCACAAGCGCCCGCTGCCGGACTTCTACTGGACCGCAGAGACCGACATGATGTGCCTGCGCGAAGCGATCACGCAGACAAAGGAGCTGGCCTACGCGCACCACATCCAGCGGCTGATGGTGACCGGCAACTTCGCAATGCTGGCGGGGGTCGACCCGGCAGAGGTGCACGAGTGGTACCTGTGCGTCTACGCCGATGCCTATGAGTGGGTGGAGATGCCCAACACCATCGGGATGAGCCAGTTTGCCGATGGCGGGCTCTTGGCGTCCAAGCCCTACGCGGCGAGCGGGGCCTACATCAACCGCATGTCCGACTATTGCGGAAACTGCCGGTACGACGTGAAGCAGCGCACCGGGCCGGAGGCCTGCCCGTTCAACGCGCTTTACTGGGGTTTCGTATCCCGCAACCGGAACAGGATCGGCAACAACCCCCGCATGAAGCAGATGGTGCGGACCTATGACAGGTTTGACGGGGACGAGCAGGAGCGGATCACGCAGAGCGCAGCCGCCTTTCTGGACAGCCTGTGACGGACAAGCGCTACACCAAGAGCAACCTGCCGCAGAAGGTCTGCGCCGCTTGCGGCAGGCCGTTCGCCTGGCGGCGCAAATGGGCGCGCGACTGGGACAACGTGAAAACCTGCTCGGAGCGCTGCAAGGGCGCGCTCCGCAAGATGAATGCCCAAGAGCGCAGGGGCTGACCCGGCGATCTTTCATTCGGACAATTGACAGGGCCGGGGCACAACGGCGATCATCGACGCTCACCTGGGGGGTCCCGACAAGGGGCTGAGATTCTGCTGGTGCGGTGCCAAGGCCCGCGTAGCGCAGTGACCCGATGAACCTGATCCAGTTCATACTGGCGTAGGGATGGTGCGCGCTTCGACAGGGCCGATCCGTTAGGCGGTGGCCCGCCTTCACGCCGAAGCCTCCTGCCGTTTTTACCCGCCGAACTGGGTCTCCATTGCTTGAGCAGGGAGGCTCATTTGGACGCTTTTGCAAAGACCGTCACCACAGGTCCGTTGCCCGCCTCGCGCAAAATCCATGCGCAGGGCATCCTTCATCCGGACATCCGCGTGCCCATGCGCGAAATTGCCGTGCATCCCACCGCCGGGGAACCGCCGGTCGCCGTCTACGATTCCTCCGGACCCTATACGGACGGCAAGACGGCCGTTGCGGTGAACGCCGGACTTGCCCGCATTCGCGCGCCCTGGGTGGACGCCAGAGGCGATACCGAGGCCTATGATGGACGCGCCGTCGAGGCGGCGGACAACGGCTTCGTCTCCGCCGAACGGCTGACCCCGCCGTTTCCCGCCCGGCACCGGCCGCGTCGTGCCAAGGACGGCACGGCAGTGACGCAGCTTGCCTACGCACGGGCCGGCATCATCACGCCTGAAATGGAGTTCGTGGCGATCCGCGAAAACATCGGCCGTGACGCTGCCGCCGCCGCCACGCGCGATGGCGAGGATTTCGGCGCCGCAATTCCGGACCACGTGACGCCCGAGTTCGTCCGCGAGGAAGTGGCGCGGGGCAGGGCGATCATCCCCGCCAACATCAATCATCCGGAAGCCGAGCCGATGATCATCGGCCGCAATTTTCTGGTGAAGATCAACGCCAACATCGGCAACTCCGCCGTCACCTCGTCCATGAGCGAGGAGGTGGAGAAGATGGTCTGGGCGATCCGCTGGGGCGCGGATACGGTGATGGACCTCTCCACCGGCCGCAATATCCACAACATTCGCGACTGGATCATCCGCAACGCGCCGGTGCCCATCGGCACGGTGCCGCTCTACCAGGCGCTGGAGAAAGTCGGCGGCGTTGCAGAGGACCTCACGTGGGAAATCTACCGCGACACGCTGATCGAGCAGGCCGAGCAGGGGGTGGATTATTTCACCATCCACTCGGGGGTGCGGCTTCACATGATCCCGCTCACCGTGGACAGGGTCACCGGCATTGTCTCGCGCGGCGGGTCGATCATGGCCAAGTGGTGCCTCCACCATCACCGCGAGAGTTTTCTGTACGAGCATTTTGACGAGATCTGCGACATCTGCCGTGCCTACGACGTGTCGTTCTCGCTGGGCGACGGGCTGCGTCCGGGCTCCATCGCCGACGCCAACGACGCGGCGCAATTTGCCGAGCTGGAGACGCTGGGGGAGCTGACCGAGATTGCCTGGGCCAAGGACTGCCAGGTGATGATCGAGGGGCCGGGCCACGTTCCGATGCACAAGATCAAGGCCAACATGGACAAGCAGCTTGCCGTTTGCGGCGAGGCGCCGTTCTACACGCTGGGGCCGCTGACGACGGACATTGCGCCGGGCTACGACCACATCACCTCCGGCATTGGCGCGGCGATGATCGGCTGGTTCGGCACCGCGATGCTTTGTTACGTCACGCCCAAGGAGCACCTCGGCCTGCCGGACCGGGACGATGTGAAGACCGGCGTGATCACCTACAAGATTGCCGCCCATGCGGCCGATCTTGCCAAGGGGCATCCGGCAGCGCAGGCCCGCGACGACGCCCTCAGCCGCGCGCGGTTCGAGTTCCGCTGGGAGGACCAGTTCAACCTCTCGCTGGACCCCGAAACGGCGCAGAAATTCCATGACGAGACGCTGCCCAAGGAGGCGCACAAGGTGGCGCACTTCTGCTCCATGTGCGGGCCGAAATTCTGCTCCATGCGCATCAGCCACGATATCCGCGCCGAAGCGCAGAAGGAGGGGCTTGCGGCGATGGCGGAGAAATTCCGCGAAGCCGGTGAGCTTTACCTGCCGGTGACGCCAGACCGGAGCTGAATGGGACGGGCCGGCGGTGTCAGCTGCCGGCCCCCTCAGGCCGCGGTCGCTGGCGCGCTTCAGCCGGTGCGCAGTGCCTTGTCGCTGGCGGTGACGAAGGCGATGAAATCGCGCGCCGGCATCGGCTTTGCGTAAAGGTATCCTTGGCCATAATCCACGCCTTCATCGCGCAGGTAGGCCGCCTGTTCCTCTGTGCTGATCCCTTCGGCGACGATGCGCAGCTTCAGCGTTTTGGCAAGCGCGATGATGTGCGGCGTCACCAGGCTGGTCACCGAGTCCGAGCCGATGGTGTCGACGAACGACTTGTCGATCTTCAGGACGTCCAGCGGCAGGTTCTGAAGGTGGGACAGGCTGGAGTAGCCCGTGCCGAAATCGTCGATGGCAATGGTGTGCTGGCGGTTGCGGGCGTCGTCCAGTCCGGCCTTCGCCACTTCGGCGTCGAGGAAGGCGCGCTCGGTGACTTCGAGCCAGATCTGCTGGTTCTCGATACCGCTGCGGTGCAGCGCCTTTTCGAGAACGCGCAGGACGCGTCCGCCTTCAATGTCGCGGGCGCCAAGATTGATGGCGATGTGCAGGTCGCGCCGGTCGCGCAGGAAGCGTTTCAACTCCCGCACCACGCTGGCGATCACCGAATCGGTGACGGCCGATATCACGCCGTGCGCCTCGGCGAAGGGGATGAACACGTCGGGCGCGATCGTCCGGCCGTCCTGGCGGTGCCAGCGCACCAAGGCTTCTGCGCCTATGCAGCGGCCGCTCTTCATGTCGACGAGCGGCTGGTAGTGGACCGTCAGCTCTCCCTTGCGGATGGCGCTCAGCATTTCGGCGCTGGGGGACAGGTGCCGCCGCAGGACCCAGATTGTGAGGCCCATGACAAACAGCGCAATGAAGGCCCCCCACGGCAGGAGCTGGACCTGTTCGCGGCGCACGGCGGCGTGAATGCTGGCAAGCGGCTTGGCCGCGAGCGCTGCCAGGCGCGCCTTGCGGGCCGACCCGTAGATGTAGCCCTTCGCCACGCCAACGTCCGGTGCGGTGGTGAGGGCCTTCACCGGCGCTGCGTCGACCGCGCCCCGGAGGCTGAGCAGCGTGCCGTCCGTGGTGCCCAGCATGAGAATGGTCGAGCGCGTGCCGATGAAATCGACGAATTGGTCCGGGTCCAGCTCGGCGACATAGTTGCCCGAGCGGACCATCAGCATCGGGTCCGCTGCCTCGGTGTCCGGACCGTCGACACCGGGCGGTGTGCGGAAAATCTCAAGGCCTGCATCGGTCACGAAGTCAGGCTCGCCCAGGTTGAGGGTCTCGAACGTCCTGTTCCACGGGGTGCAGCGGATCGTATCGTTCTCGAAAAAATAGAGCTGATAGATGGGCAGGGTGCGTGCGGTCAGATGGCGCATCAAACCGATGTGGCCGTCCGAACAGGCCTCTCCGGTAAAATCGTTGAGGCTGACGAGAGCCGCGTCCAACCCGTCGATGGTCCGTTCAGCCCGCTCCAGCAGCTCGCTGGCAAATTCGCTCATGGTTTCCTGGGCTGCGGAGACGGCAGTGCGCCACGAAACGTAGGACATTGCGGCAAGCGGCAGGATGGCGCCCACAAGCGCAAGCGCGACGGCAATTGCAATGATGCGCAGGCGCCGGAGAATCATCGAATGTCGTCCGTCTTCAAATATTGGCTCTTGCCGTGTGCAAGTCTTATCCCAAGCGGCCGTTCGTACGACCTTGTAACCACCCAGTATACCAGCAAATTCTGACGAACCGGTGATTTTTCGGGTGCTGGACGTGATGCACTGTGGCCATGCGGCAGCAGGCTTGTGCGGCGGTGTGACCTGCGGACGCAATTGGCTTGAAGTTCGCGCGAATCATGGCAATCTTGGTGCTGTGTTCAACGCATCGAAAGGAGGTGATCCAATGTCGAGTGGGATTCTTATGCGGACGGCGACGTCTGGATCGAATCGGCGGACTCTGGGGCAACCTCTGGAATCTTGCTGACAGATCGGGTGTTACGCCGGACTTAATCCGTCCGCGAACATTCCACGGAGGGCCGCGCAAGCGGCCCTTTTCCGTTTCAGCGGGCCGCTCGTGCGGCCCGTTTGCGTTTGGCGGGCAAAAAAGGGGCGGGCTGCCACAGGCCGCTAAAGGTCGAGCGTTGCGACCACCGGCACATGGTCCGACGGCTTGGTCCAGCCGCGCGTTTGCTTCTCCACCGTGACACCCGTCAGCCTGTCGGCGGCCTGGGGCGAGAGCATCAGGTGGTCGATGCGGATGCCGTTGTTCTTCTGCCACGCCCCGGCCTGATAGTCCCAGAAGGTGTAGATCCCGTCCGAATTGTCCACGGCGCGCTGGGCGTCGGTGTAGCCAAGGTTCACCAGAGCGCGGTGTTTGGCGCGGCTTTCCGGCTGGAACAGTGCATCGTCGGTCCAACGGTCCGGGTGGCGGGCGTCGTCCGGCAGCGGGATCACGTTGTAGTCGCCGGCCAGCACGATGGGCGTATCGGTGGCGAGCAACCCCTCGGCGTGGATGAGGAGACGGTCCATCCACGCAAGCTTGTAGGGGTATTTTTCGGTGTCGATCGGGTTGCCGTTGGGCAGGTAGATGCTGGCCACGCGCACGGCACCGGTATCGGTGGAGACCGTGGCCTCGATATAACGCGAATGCTCGTCTGCATCGTCGCCCGGCAGGCGGCGCATCACGTCTTCCAGCGGCCGCTTGGACAAAAGCGCGACGCCGTTGAAGCCCTTTTGCCCATGCGTGGCAATGTTGTAGCCGAGCCGCTCGATGGCTTCGGCCGGAAAGGTCTCGTCCTGGGACTTGATCTCCTGCAGGCACGCAATGTCCGGCGCGCTCTCCTCAAGCCAGCGGGTCAGGCTGTCGATCCGCGCCTTGACGCCGTTGATATTCCAGGTGGCGATCCGCACGAAAACCTCAGAGCAGTGAGAAGGAGGTGCCGCAGCCGCAGGACGACTGGGCGTTGGGGTTCTTGATCTGAAAGGACTGGCCCATCAGGTCGTCCACATAATCAAGCTGTGCTCCGGCGAGGAAGGGGAGGGAGACCGGGTCCACAACAACGGTGGCGGTTCCGCCCTCAAGGACGAGATCGTCGGACGCCGGACCTTCCACAAGATCGTACTTGTACTGGAAGCCCGAGCAGCCGCCACCTTCCACCGAAACGCGAAGGGCGGACGCTTCCTCGGCGGACAGGATCTTGGAGACGCGGGCGAATGCGCGGGACGTGACCTCGAATGTGGTTTCGGCCATGACATGCTCCACAGTGGCAAAGGATTTACACGCCTTCATATAGGGCGGATCGTTGCCGCGCCACCTAATGCCGATTCGCTACCGGAGTCTGGAGTCTTTCCGTGCAGAACGTGCGACCGTCGCCGCGGCTTCTTGCCCCGTTCGCCACCGACCCTGCGCGCTCGCGAGGGCGCCGCATTGCCGAGCCGGTGTCCGCCACCCGCACGCCCTTCCAGCGGGACCGCGACCGGATCGTCCATTCCTCCGCCTTCCGCCGGCTGACCCACAAGACGCAGGTGTTCATCACCACCGACGGGGACCATTTCCGCTCCCGCCTGACCCACAGCCTTGAGGTGGCACAGATTGCCGGCTCCATCGCACGCGTCCTGTCGCTGGACGAGGATCTGGCCGAGGCGCTGGCTTTGGCGCACGACTTTGGCCACACGCCGTTCGGCCACGAGGGCGAACGCGTTCTGGCGCGGATGATGGCGGACCACGGCGGCTTCGATCACAATGTCCAGGCCTATCGGATCGTGACGCGGCTTGAACGCCGCTACGCCCATTTCGATGGCCTGAACCTGACCTACGAGATGCTGGAGGGTCTGGTGAAGCACAACGGGCCGCCCGGCGACGACCGCACCAGCCCCTTTTACGGCGATCCCGAACTGGCGGACCTCAACCTGGTCGATCAGGCAGGGCTTGAGGCGCAGATTGCGGCCCTGTCGGACGATATCGCCTATGACAGCCACGATATCGACGATGGCCTGCGCTCCGGCATCCTGTCGCTGGACGCGCTGCGCGAGGTGGACCTCATTGCCGATATTGTGGCCGAGGTGGAGGCGGAAGCGCCGGGGCTGGAGCCGATCCGCCAGACCCATGAGCTGGCCCGCCGTCTTCTGACCCGCATGATCGAGGATGCCATTGCCGAAACCATCCGCCGCATTGCCGGCGCCGGGGTCGCGAGCGCTGACGACGTTGCCGCGCAGCCCGGTCCGATGGTGGCGTTTTCCGGCGAGATGGCCGCCGCGGAAAAGGCATTGAAGCGAACCCTTCACCGCGAACTTTATGCGGACGTGGACGTCCTGCAGGCCCGCGACAAGGCCGGGCAGGTTGTGGCGGACCTGTTCGAGGTGTTTGCGAACGATCCTGCGTTGCTGCCCGATAGCTGGCGCGATCCGGCCGACGAAGCACCAAGGCGCCTGCGCCGCACGTGCGACTACATTGCCGGGATGACCGACCGCTTTGCCCTTGGCGAACACAGCCGCCTGGTGGGCAACACCCCGCAGTTGAAGGAATGGCGTTCGGTCGGGTAGGGCGTTCGCAAGGCGCACGGCGGGATCGGCACGGCCTGCCGCGCGCAGCCCGCATGGCGGGCGTGCAGCACATGCCCCTCGCGCTTGGCAGGCGAACGCGCTATGCGAGCGCACTTTGATCGCCAACCGCCGGACCACTTCATGCACCTTATCGATACGCTCAGGACACGCATCATCGCCATCGCCGAGGCCGAGGGCCTCTCCGAGGGCCTGGCGCGCGTTGCGGTCGAGACGCCGCGTGATCCGACCCACGGGGACTTTGCCACCAACGTCGCCATGGTTCTGGCCAAGTCTGCCGGGCGCAAGCCGCGCGAGCTGGCGGAAATGATTGCCGCACGCCTTGAGGCTGATCCTTTGATCGAGAAGGTCAGCGTGGCGGGCCCCGGGTTCATCAACCTCACCATTACGGCGGATGCGGCATCGGCGGTGGTCCGCGCCGCGCAGGACGGTGCGGCCTACACGGCGCTTGCGCGCACGGACACGCCGCGGCGGGTGAACGTGGAATATGTGTCGGCCAACCCCACCGGCCCCATGCACGTGGGTCACGCCCGCGGTGCGGTGGTGGGCGACGTGCTCGCCTCCATTCTGGAGGTGCGCGGCCACGAGGTGACGCGCGAATATTACATCAACGACGCCGGGGCGCAGGTGGATGTCCTCGCCCGCTCGGCCTACCTGCGCTATCTCGAAGCGCTCGGCGAGACGATCACCATCCCCGAGGGGCTTTATCCCGGCGACTATCTCGTTCCCATCGGCGAGGGTCTGAAAGCCGAGTTCGGCGAGAGCCTCAAGGCCATGGACGAGGCCGAATGGCTGCCGCTCGTCCGGGACCGGTCGATCGACGGCATGATGGCGATGATCCGCGATGATCTCGGCGCGCTCAACATTGTCCACGACACGTTCTTCTCCGAGCGCACGTTGCAGCAGCCTCTGGACAAGGTCGCCGCAATGGTGGCGCGGCTGCGGAACGAAGACCTCGTCTACGAGGGGACGCTGCCGCCGCCGAAGGGCCAGTCGGAGGACTGGGAGGATCGCGAGCAGACGCTGTTCCGCTCTTCCGCGTTCGGCGACGACATCGACCGTGCGTTGATGAAGTCTGATGGCAGCTATACCTATTTCGCGTCCGACATCGCCTATCACGATGACAAGCTCTCGCGCGGCTACGAGCATCTTGTGGATGTGCTCGGCGCCGACCATGGCGGCTATGTGAAGCGGATGACGGCCGCCGTGAAGGCGCTGTCTGGCGGGAAAGTCCCGCTCGACTGCTTCATGTGCCAGCTGGTCAAGCTGACACGGGGCGGCGAGCCGGTGAAGATGAGCAAGCGCTCGGGGAACTTCGTCACCCTGCGCGAAGTTGTGGACGAGGTCGGTGCCGACGCGGTCCGCTTCATGATGCTCTTCCGCAAGGCGGACGCACCGCTGGAATTCGATTTCCAGAAGGTGACGGAGAAGAGCCGGGAAAATCCCGTGTTCTACGTTCAGTATGCCCACGCACGTTGCCGCTCGGCCCAACGTCAGGCTGTTGAGGAATTCGGTCCGGACATACTTGACGGGTTGGACCAGGTATCCTTGGATGCACTCACGGACAGTGGCGAGCGTGGGCTTGTCGTGCAACTGGCGGGTTGGCCGCAAACGGTCGTGAATGCTGCCGATCATGCGGAGCCGCACCGGCTCGCCTTTGCATTGCACGACCTTGCCTCGGCCTTGCATATGCAATGGAACAGGGGCAAGGATGATCGAACTCTACGATTTGTTAAGGCGGATGATCGAGAGTCCACGCGCAGTCGTCTTGCTCTTGTCGAGGCAGTGAGAGCGGTGATTGCAGAGGGTCTTCGAACGCTCGGTGTCACGGCACCGGACGAAATGCGGTAGCCGCTTCCCCGAAACCAAGCGACAGGGTGTGTCGCGCGACTGGGGGTGCGAGAGTTGAGTGGCGGGCGACCCATGAATGGTCCAACGCGGCCCGGATCCTTTAAAAACGAGCGTCCTCTCGGTGGAGGGCGTCAGAATTCGGCTGCAGACATCTTTGATGAGTTGGACCAGTTCGTGGACAGCGAGCCGGTCGGATGGTCCGAACGCCGTTCGGAGCGACGTGTACCTGCGCCCGCAATTCCCTCTGCGGAAGAGGCCGAGGCCGGACCGCCAGACGTTGAGCCTTATCAGGATCCTGCGCCGCGCAATGGTGCGCCGGAGGGGCAGCCGGTCGAACGTACGGCGGACGATGTTGCCTTCAGCCGGGCGCCAGCAGCAACCGGCCGGCGCGAGGCGTTCCAGGCCCGCCTGAATGCCGAGCTTTCCCGCCCGGCGCCGGAGGCCCCGGCCCGCAGCGCGCCAGCGCCCGAACCAGACGATACCCCGTTTCAGCCGCCACACGCTGCAGCACCGGACACGGCGCCCGAATCGAGGCCGCGCCGCCAGACCGAATGGTCGAAGCCGATGCCCGCCGTCGAAAATGTGCACCCGGCGCCGGACAGCCTGGCCGATGCCGCCGAGGTGGACGACGAGGCCGATTCTGATCCGGTGCAGCCCGTTGGCAACGAAGAGCCTGTCGATGCGCTGGACTGGGAACTGGACAATGCCATTGGTGCCATCATCGCAAGCTCGGCCGCTGGCAATGCCGCCACTGCGCCGCCCGAACTGGAGAAAACCGCGCCGACATTGAACGAGACGCTGGAGCCTGTGCCCGCACCCAAACCCCGCCATGTGGCGCTGGAAGACGCCGCGGAGCCGGACCCCGGCCCCGATCCGTTCTCATCCAGGGCCGGCGCGACCATGCCCCAGATGGAGGCCCCCGTGCGCCCCGTGTCCGGGGCAGGCCGGTCCAAGCCCATCCCCACGTTCCGCTTCGACCGGCGGAGCGATGCGGACGAGCACAAGGTCGCCGCCGCACCCGATCTCGACAATCCGCTCTCCAGCATCTTCTTCCAGAACTACCGCGCCCCGGCGCCGGGCGAAGATCAGGACGTGGACAGCGCCGACCTTCTGGCCGACATCGACGCCGACAGCGATGATCACGAGTTTGCCGACTACGATGGCGAGATTGACGATGCGCTGCCGCCCTCTCTGGTGCGTGAGGCCGACCGCGGCCCCCGCCGGCGCTTCCGCTTTGCCGGCATTGCCGCCGCCATCGGAGCGCTCGCCGTCTTGTCGGGTGCCGTGTTCATCGGCATCAACCTGTTCAGCGGTGACGGCAGCGCCACCAGCGGCGAACCGCCGATCATCCGCGCCGACGCGGTGGACGTGAAGGTGCGCCCCGCCGAAGACAATTCCCCCGAGCCCGAGCCCGACATTGCCGAGCGTGCCGAAATCGGCGACAGCGACAGCCTCGTCATGCCTGACCGGGTGGAGATTGGCGGCTTTGAGACCGATGCCGAACCCCTCCCTCAGGACGATGAGGCTGCCGACATCCTGTCGCGTCGCGTGCGCACCGTGACCGTGCGACCCGACGGCACCATCGTGCGCGGCGGTGATGCGGATGCGCCGCCAGCCTGGTCGGCCGCAGATGAGGCCAGCGCCCCTGAAAGCGTTGATGCCGCAACCCCGGCAGGCGACGCATCGGTCGACGTTGCGTCAGCAGACCCGGCCACGGGCACCACGACCGGGTTCAGCGATGCACCCACCGACGAGGAAGAGCCGTTCGCGGACCAGGCCCTGCCGGAAGAGACCGAAACGCTTGCGCCCGCCGGGCAGGGGGAAAGTGTCATCCCCGCGCCGCGGCCGACCCCACCAGTGCGCAGCCGCACAGCGTCTGCCAGCACCACTGGCGGCCCGGTGGATCTTGCCAGCCAGCGTAGTGCAGCGCCCGCGGCCCCTGCGCCCGCTGTCGCGGCGGCCGATCCGTCCGCGCCATGGGGCGTCCAGGTGTCCTCGCAGCGTACCGAAGCGGATGCGATGACGTCCTATCGCAACCTCCAGAACCGCTTCCCGTCGATCCTCGGGTCGGTTCAGCCGATCATCATGGCGGCGGACCTTCCGGGCCGCGGGCGTTTCTTCCGCGTTCGCCTTGCCGCTAACTCGCGCGGGGAGGCGGCGGCCCTGTGCCAGCGGCTGAAATCCGCCGGGGCGGACTGCTTCATCGGGCGAAACTGATCGGCATGGCGCCACTCATCGTCGGCCTCTCCGGCACGCGCCTCACGGCCCGTGAAGCGGACTATCTTTCCAGCGTGCGTCCGCTGGGGCTGATCCTGTTTGCCCGCAACATCGAAACCGGCCCGCAGGTGACGCAGCTTGTGGCGGACGCTGTTGCCGCGTCCGGTGCCGGTCTCGTGTTCGTCGACCAGGAAGGCGGGCGGGTGCAGCGGATCCGGCCGCCGCTGGCACCGCGCTACCCGGCGGGTGCCGTGATTGGCGCGCTATATCTGCGCGACGCTGCGGCGGGCTTGCGCGCGGCGTGGCTGGCCGGTCGCCTCATTTCGGCCGATCTCCTGCCGCTCGGCCTCAATGCCCCGTGCCTGCCGGTGGCCGACGTGCCGGTGCCCGGCGCCCATGACATTATCGGCGATCGCGCCTACGGCACGGCGCCGGACGTTGTCGCCGCGCTCGCCGGGGCCGCTGCCGAGGGCGTCCTTGCCGCGGGCGCGCTGCCGGTTCTGAAGCATATTCCAGGTCACGGCCGCGCCGGTGTCGACAGCCACGTTGCGCTGCCGCGCGTGGATGCCGACCGGGCCGCGCTTCAGGCCGATTTCGCGCCGTTCCGCGCCCTGTCCCACCTGCCGATGGCCATGAGCGCGCACGTTCTTTACACCGCGCTTGATCCGGCCGCCCCGGCCACGCTCTCGCCATCCGTGATCCGCCTCATCCGCGAGGATATCGGCTTCGACGGCCTGTTGATGACCGACGACATCTCGATGGGTGCCCTTGGCGGCTCCATTGCGGACAATGCCGCGGCAGCGCTCTCGGCCGGGTGTGACTGCGTGCTCCATTGCAACGGGCGGATGGACGAGATGGAGCGCATTGCAAGCGCTCTGCCGCCGATCTCGGCCGAGGCCGCACGCCGGGTCGTGCGTGTCGACGAGGCCCGCCGCCCGCTCCCGGCAGACGATGTGGCTGCCCTTCGCCGCGAATTCGAGGCGCTGGTGGGGGCTGCTGCATGAGCGAAGTCGATCCGTTCGAGGATGCCCCCCGCGAAGCCAAGACGCCGGATGAACAGCTGATCGTCGACGTGAACGGCTTCGAGGGGCCGCTCGACCTGCTGCTGGCGCTTGCGCGGCACGAGAAGATCGATCTCATGAAAATCCAGATCCTGCCGCTGGCCGAGCAATATCTGGCGTTCGTGGAGCGTGCGAAGGCGCTCAGGATCGAGCTGGCGGCGGATTTTCTGGTGATGGCGGCATGGCTTGCCTGGCTGAAGAGCCGCCTGATTGCCCCCGCCGACGACAAGGACGCGGAGACCGGCGAGGAGCTCGCCGAGGACCTTGCCTTCCGCCTGCGAAGGCTGGAAGCCATGCGGATCGCCGCGGCGGGGCTGATGAAGCGGCCTCATCTCGGCGAGGACATTTTTGCGCGCGGCATGCCGGAGCGCGTCGCCGTGCAGACCGAGACTGTATGGAATGCCTCGCTGTTTGACCTCCTGTCGGCCTATGGCAGCGTCCGCCAGCAGGAAATCGTGCGCACCATGACCATGGAAAAGCGTCCCGTTTTTTCGCTGGTGGATGCGCGGCGGATCATGGAGCGGCTGATTGGCCCGCAGTCGGAGTGGATGCCGCTGTCGCTGGTGATTTCGGCGATGCCGCGTTCCGAAGACCGCCGCGCGCTGACCGCCAGCGCCTTTGGTGCCGCGCTGGAAATGGCGCGCGAGGGGCGGATCAGCGTGCGCCAGTCCGCACCCTTCGCGCCGCTTTATATCAGGGGAAATCCGGATGGCTGAGGCCATTGCACTTTTTGCAGGCGATCCGGCAGAAGGCGAGGCGCTCAGGCGGCTGGAGGCGGTTCTGTTTGCCGCGTCCATTCCACTGTCGGAGGCGACGCTCGCCTCGCGCCTGCCCGAAGAGACCGACGTTGCGGCCCGCCTGAAGCAGTTGCAGACGGTCTACGCCAACCGCGGCGTCAATCTGGTGGAGGTGGCCGACGGGTGGGCGTTCCGCACCGCGCCTGATCTTGCCGCGCTGATGACGGCCGAGCGTGAGGCGACACGCCGCCTCAGCCAGGCCGCGCTCGAAACCCTGGCCATCATCGCCTACCACCAGCCTGTCACACGGGCCGAGATCGAGGAGATCCGAGGCGTTGCGGTGGCCAAGGGCACCCTCGACATCCTTCTGGAAACCGGGTGGGTGCGTTTGCGCGGGCGCCGCAGGGTGCCGGGCCGCCCGGTCACTTTCGGCACCACGCCGGAATTTCTCAACCATTTCACGCTGGCATCCATCGCGGACCTGCCGGGCCTCGACGATCTGCGCGGCTCAGGCCTTCTCGAAGGGACACCCCCTTCCAACTTTGCCATGCCGCAGCCCCGCGACGATGACGCGCTGGACGCCGACGAAGACCCGCTGGATGACGAAGCCCCGCTGTACGATGACGGCGAACTTGACCGGACCGGCGACACAGCGAAGGACGGCGACGGGGAGACTGACAATCAGGACCGCTGACAAACCGCAGCCGGACGCACCGCTTTCTCTGGAGGGCATCACGTTCGAGGCCGGCGGCCACAAGATCCTCCACGGGATCACGCTGGACGTGCGCCAGCGCGAGATCGTGTGCCTGCTCGGCCCCTCCGGTTGCGGCAAGACGAGCCTTCTGCGCATTGCGGCGGGCATTTCGCGCCAGTCGAGCGGGACGGTCCGCGTCTCGGGTACGGTGGTGGCGGACGACAACCGCTTCGAGCCGGCCGAAACCCGCCCCCTGGGCCTCGTCTTTCAGGATCTGGCGCTGTTTCCGCACATGCGCATTGCCGATAATGTGGGCTACGGCAAGCGGGGCAAGGGGGCGCGGACGGAGGCGTCGGCAGCGCTGAAGAGCGTTGGCCTGGCCGGCTATGAGCGCGCCTATCCACACCAGCTTTCAGGCGGCGAACAACAGCGGGTGGCGCTTGCGCGGGCGCTTCTGCCGGCACCGAAGGTGGTGCTGTTCGACGAGCCTTTTTCGGGGCTCGACCGGTCTCTCCGCGACACGGTGCGCGAGGACACGCTGTCGCACCTGAAAAGCCGCGAAGCCACTGCGGTGATCGTCACCCACGATCCGGAGGAGGCGCTGGCCATGGCCAGCCGCATCGCGCTGATGCGCGAGGGGCGGATCGTGCAGGTGGCAACGCCGGAGGATATCTGGCGCTGGCCGGTGGATCTGGAGGCCGCGCGGGTCTTTTCTCACGTGAACGTGTTCTCGGGCCGGGCGCAAAACTGCATGATCGAAACCGCCATCGGCCGCGTCCCGGTGTCGCCCGAACGCGACGGAGAGAAGCTGACGATTGCTTTCCGGCCCGAAGCGCTACAAGTGTTTCCCCATGAGCGCGGCGCAGGCGTCGAGGTTCAGGTCATGCGGCGGCGCTTTTTCGGCACGCATGTGGAAATCACCGGCCATGTCGGCGAGGCCGAAGTGGTGCTGCGCGCCGACCCCTACGCCATGCCGCATGGTGAAAAAGTGCGCGTTGTGCCTGATTTACGTCAGGCGATCATTTTGCCGAGGCAACAATAGGCATAGGCAAGACCGGCGCGAGTTCGCTATACGGAGAATATGGGGCTTTTAATCAGCCCGGATGTGAAACACGCGCCGCAATGCGGTCAAGGCGCGGCCCCGCAGGGGGCCAAGAGAGGAAAGACCAATGGGTATCAGTGTTTGGCAGATCCTCATCATCGGTGTGATCCTGGTGCTCCTGTTCGGGCGCGGGAAAATCTCCGAGCTGATGGGTGACGTTGCAAAGGGCATCAAGAGCTTCAAGAAGGGCATGGCCGAGGACGAGGACGATCAGAAGACGATCGACCACACCCCGCCGTCGACCGTGAATGCCAAGGAAGCCGAGAAAAGCCACAACGCCTGAACCGAAGACGGGTAAAATCAGGTGTTCGATATTTCGTGGACCGAGATCATGGTCGTCGCGGTGATTGCCATCATCGTGGTCGGCCCGAAGGAACTGCCCGGCATGTTGCGGGCGTTCGGCAAGACGTTCGGTCAGGTGCGGCGCACGGCGCGCGAGTTCCAGTCGACCTTCAACGATGCCCTGCGCGAGGCCGAGCGCCAGGCAGGCATCGACGAGGTGAAGAACGACATTGGCAAGATGGATCCCACCAAGGATCTGCGCAAAACGCTCGACGACACGAAAAAGGCGTTTTCCGGCAAGGTGGACGACAAGTCTGCCGCCAAGCCAAAGCCGAAGGCTGACAGCGACGCTGCCGAGCCCGCCACGGCGGCGAAGCCGGATGCCGCCACCACCGGCGAAACGCCGACCAGCACCGCCGCCGCCGAGATGGCAGCGGCCGCAGAGCCGGTTGCCGTTCCGCCTGTCGACACCACACCTGCAGACGATGGCGCGGCCGACAAGCCGCGCGCCGCTGCCGGAGCCGAGGGCCGATGAGCCAGGACGATATCGAGGCCTCGAAGGCACCGCTGATCGAGCATCTGATCGAGCTGCGGTCCCGCCTCATCAAGTCGGTGCTGGCGATCGCGCTGGCCTTCGTGATCTGCTTCTACTTCGCAGCCGACATCTTCAACATTTTGATCGTGCCGTACGAGCGGGCGGCGGGCGCCACGGCGGACATCGAGTTCATCTACACCGCCCCGCAGGAATATTTCTTCACCCAGCTGAAGCTTGCCCTGTTCGGCGCGCTGTTTCTGGCGTTTCCGGTGCTGGCGTCGCAGATCTACATGTTTGTTGCGCCGGGGCTCTACAAGAACGAGCGCGGGGCGTTCCTGCCGTTTCTGGTGGCAACGCCGATCCTGTTCGTTCTGGGGGCGTGCCTCGTCTACTTCATGGTGATGCCGCTCGCGATGGCGTTCTTCATGTCCATGGAGCAGGCCGGCGGAGACGGGCAGGCGGCCATCAAGCTCCTGCCGCGAACCAGCGAATATCTGGGCCTCATCATGGTCCTCATCTTCGCGTTCGGCATCGTGTTCCAGACGCCGGTGATCCTCACGCTGCTGGGCCGCGCGGGCCTCGTTTCGGCGGCGGACCTGCGCAAGAAGCGCAAGTACGCCATCGTGATCGCATTCGTTCTGGCGGCCGTCCTGACCCCGCCGGACCCGATCAGCCAGATCGGCCTCGCGCTGCCGGCCCTGCTTTTGTACGAGATCTCGATCATGTGCGTCGTCTACATCGAGCGCCAGCGGGCCAAGGCGGAGAAGGCAGCGGCGGAGGCGGACTGACGCCTCACCCCTCGCATCCGGACGCAGGAGGCGGTATTACGCCGCCTCAAGCAGAAGTGAGCGAGACCGATGTACGATATTCGCGCCGTGCGCGACGACCCTGCCGCCTTCGACGAAGCGCTGCGCCGCCGCAAGATGGACCCGGCCTCCGCCGGTCTCATTGCGCTCGACGATGAGCGCCGCGCCGTCATCGCCAGACTTCAGGATGCGCAGACCCGCCGCAACACAGCGTCCAAGGCCATCGGCAAGGCCAAGGCCACAAAGGACGAGGCGGAAGCCCAGCGGCTGATTGACGAGGTCGCCCACCTGAAGGCTGAGATCCAGAGCGGGGAGGAGGCCGAACGCGCCGTATCCCAGAAACTGGAGACCGCGCTGGCAGGCTTCCCCAACACGCCGCTTGCCGAAGTGCCGGACGGGGTGGACGAGAGCGACAACGTGGAGCTGCGCCGCGTCGGCGAGCCGCCGAAGTTCGACTTCGCGCCGAAGGAGCACGATGCGCTGGGCGAAGCGCTGGGGCTGATGGATGTGGGCAAGGCCGCCGCCATTGCCGGCGCCCGCTTCACCATCCTCACCGGCAAGCTGGCGCGGCTGGAGCGAGCGCTCGGCCAGTTCATGATCGACCTTCACACGGGAGAGCATGGCTACACCGAGGTCAGCCCGCCGCTTCTGGTGCGCGACGAGGCGGTGTTCGGCACCAACCAGCTGCCCAAATTTGCCGAAGACCTGTTTCGCACCACGGACGGGCGCTGGCTGATACCCACCGCAGAGGTGCCGCTCACCAATCTGGTGCGCGAGGAAATCCTCGACGCCTCGGCGCTGCCCATGCGGGTGACGGCGCTCACCCCGTGTTTCCGCTCGGAGGCCGGCTCGGCCGGGCGCGACACGCGCGGGATGCTCCGCCAGCACCAGTTCAGCAAGTGCGAGATGGTTTCGATCACCACGCCGGAAACCGCGCTGGACGAGCATGAGCGGATGACCGCCTGCGCCGAAGCCGTCCTGAAGGCGCTGGGCCTTGCCTACCGCGTCGTGACGCTCTCCACCGGCGATCTCGGGTTCGGCGCCCGTCGCACCTACGACCTCGAAGTCTGGCTTCCCGGACAAGATACCTATCGGGAGATCTCCTCGGTGTCGGTCTGCGGTGACTTTCAGGCGCGGCGGATGAATGCGCGCTACCGGCCGCAAGCCGATGCTGCGCCCCGCTTCGTGCACACGCTGAATGGCTCCGGCGTTGCCGTTGGCCGTGCGCTGATTGCGGTGATGGAAAATTATCAGGACGCCGATGGCTCGATCCGCGTGCCTGACGTTCTGGTGCCCTACACAGGGTTCGACCGGATCGCGGCCTGATGGAGGACAACGCCGAGCAGGTCGCGCGAGCCGAGCTTGCGATGCACCTGCGCCGGCAGAACGTGGCGGGCCGTGCGGTGCTCGCTGCGCTGGAGAGCGTGCCCCGCTCGCTCTTCCTCGATGCCCGCCACAAGACGCTCGCCTACGCCGACCGTGCTGCGCCGATCGAATGCGGGCAGACCATCTCGCAGCCCTCCGTGGTGGCGATGATGACCGAGGCGCTGGGCCTCACGCCTGAAATGCGGGTGCTTGAGATCGGTACCGGCTCTGGCTACCAGACCGCGATTCTCGCCCGGCTCGCTGCCGAGGTGGTGAGCGTGGAGCGTTATCGCTTCCTGTCCGACCTTGCGGCCGACCGGTTCCGCGTTCTGAAGATCGCCAACGTTGCGCTTGTGGTGGGCGACGGGCACGAGGGCTGGCCCGATGGGGCGCCTTACGACCGCATCATCGTGACCGCTGCGGTGGAGGCGGTGCCGGCGCCGCTGGTGGAGCAGCTGGGGGAGGGCGGTATCATCGTGGTTCCCGTCGGTCCGCGCGACGGGCCGCAGGAACTCCTGAAGTGTACGCTGGCCGATGGCCTCCTGGAGGGCGAGCGGTTGGCGGACGTGCGTTTCGTTCCGTTGCTGCCGGGCACCTCGCCCCGCCTGTGACACGCACGCAACACCCTCAGAAGGATGACCATTTTCGGACGGGCATCTGAGGAGGGAGGGCCAATTGTCCTATTCGAGTTAAAGTTTCGTCAACGCAATCAGCCGCCTTATGACCCTCGATCTCCTGCGACGCACAAGGGTATTAGTCATGCGCGGCCGGCACAAAACAAGCGGATATTCCCTGGTCTCTCGCCTCGTCCTGGTGGGAGCGTTGGCCGGACTGGTTGCCGGTTGCTCCAACGGGAACATGCGCCTGGCCGGGACGCCGCTCTTCGGCGGCAACAACGCGCAGCCGACACCCCTCAGCCCCATCGAAAGCGCGGAGCTTCCGCCCGCAGCGCTGACGCCCGGCGCGCAGATCGGCACCCCGGCGCGGCTGAAGGCGCAGGGCTACACGCTCGAAAACGCACCCATCGTCGAAATTGGCGCTGCCGACACGGCGCAGACCATTGCGACGGGCTACGGCGTTCCGGTTTCCGTTCTGCTTGAGGCCAACGGCGTTGCCCGGCCGGAAGATGTGCGGGTCGGCATGCGTCTCATCGTTCCGGTTCGCGCGCCGCTCGGCAACAACCCCTACGACACCGCCGGCCTCGCGGGTTCCACCACGGCGGTCGGTGCGCAGGCGGCCCCCGTGAGCCAGCAGACCGATGGCGGGCGCCATGTGGTCCAGTATGGCGAGACGCTGCGCTCCATTGCCCAGATGCACCGCGTGGAGCCCGCCGCGCTGGCGCAGCTCAACAACATTCCGCCGACCGCTTCCGTGACGCTGGGCCAGACCCTGCGCATTCCCGCACCGAGCCTTGCACAGAGCGGGCCGGGGGCAACCCAGGTTGCAAGCCTTCAGGCGCCCACCCTGACCGATGCCACCCCGACGCAGCCGGAGGCACCGGCACCGAACACGCTTCAGGCGCAGGCCGTGCAGCAGGCACCGGCGGCCGCTGCTGCTGCACCGGCAGCCCCCGCCGCAGTGCAGACCGCATCCATCGCGCCGACGGCGGCAGCACCCGTCGCCGCCGAGGCCGCAGACTCCGGCTTCCGCTGGCCGGTTCGCGGCCGCATCATCGCCGGCTTCGGCAAGCAGGCCGACGGTGCCCGCAATGACGGCATCAACCTTGCCGTGCCCGCCGGCACGCCCGTCCACGCCGCCGAAAACGGCACCGTGATCTACGCCGGCAACGAGCTTGAGGGCTATGGCAACCTCATTCTCGTCCAGCATGAGGGCGACTGGGTTTCCGCCTACGCCCACAACGAGACGCTGAAAGTATCCCGCGGCGACAAGGTGAGCCGGGGCCAGTCCATCGCCAGCGTCGGCAAGTCCGGCTCTGTGGAACAGCCGCAGCTCCACTTCGAGCTTCGCAAGAAATCCAAGCCCGTCGATCCGCTGCCCCATCTGGCCGGCGCCTGAGCGCCCGGCGCCGCACCCGCAACGCGGACGGCACAACGAAAAGCCCGGCCCACCTTCGAGGTGGCCGGGCTTTTTCGTGTCCTGTTGGTCGAAGGCTTCGCGTCAGGCGGTGTGAATGCCCTTGCGGCCGGCAAGATCCTGCACGAACTGCCAGGCCACACGGCCGGAGCGCGAACCGCGCGTGGTGGCCCACTCCAGCGCATCGCGGCGGAGGTCGCCCTCGTCGATCCCCAGGTCGAAGGCCTCTGCGTACCCGTTCACCATCGCCAGATACTCGTCCTGCGAGCAGCGGTGGAAGCCAAGCCACAGGCCGAACCGGTCCGACAGCGAAACCTTCTCCTCAACTGCGTCGCCGGGGTTGATGGCGGTGCCGCGCTCGTTCTCCACCATGTCCCGCGACAGGATGTGGCGGCGGTTGGAGGTGGCGTAGAAGATCACGTTGTCCGGCCGCCCCTCAACGCCGCCATCCAGCACCGCCTTCAGCGACTTGTAGGAGGTCTCGCCGGGGTCGAACGAGAGGTCGTCGCACAGGATGACGAATCGGTGCGCAGCGGGCCGCAGGATGCCCATGAGCTCGGGCAGGCTGAAAATGTCCTCGCGGTGGATCTCCACCAGCTTCAGGCCGGGGATGGCCGCATGGATCGCCTTTACCAGCGAGGACTTTCCCATCCCCCGTGCGCCCCAGAGCAGCGCGTTGTTGGCGGGGAGGCCCTTGGCGAATCGCTCGGTGTTGTCCATCAGCCGGTCGCGGTTGGCGTCGATCCCCTTGAGGAGGCCGATGTCGACGCGGCTCACCTTCGGGACCGGGGCCAGATGGTGCGCGGCAGCGTGCCACATGAAGGCCTCCGCTGCGGCAAAATCGGGCTCGGGCGGGGCGGGAGGGACGGCGCGTTCCAGAAGCGCAATGAGCGTGTCCAGGCGGGCGATGAGTTTCTTGCTTGTCATTATCGGGTTCCGGCTCGGGTTCGCCCCCTAGCACGGCGCCGGGCCGCTGCAAACGGAACCGGGATTGCCGGTTTGCCGGGACCCCACTGCGTTGCAATCGAACGACGCAGGGGTTAAGTGCCCAGATGAACGGCGTGGTGCCGACGTGACCCAGTCCACGCTCCCCATTTTCCAAAGGTTGACCCATGTTCGTGACCGAGGCCTACGCGCAGACCGGAGGTGCCGGCGGCGGCGCAGACTTCATCGTTTCGCTTGCGCCCTTCCTCCTGATCTTCGTGATCATGTATTTCCTGATCATTCGCCCGCAGCGCCAGCGGATGAAGGCGCACCAGGCGCTTGTCGCCGGCGTGAAGCGCAATGACATTGTCGTGACCGCCGGTGGCCTCGTCGGCAAGATCACCAAGGTGGTCGACGATGCGGAGATCGAAGTGAAGTTTGGCGAGAACGAGCCGGTTCGCGTTGTGCGTTCGACCATCACCGAGGTCCGCGTCAAACCCGAACCTGCCGCCGCCAACGACTGATCCCATGCTCCACTTCGCGCGCTGGCAGATTGTCCTTATCGTCCTCACCGTGGTGGTCGGCATCCTTGCGGTGCTGCCCAACCTGTTGCCGCGCAGCGTCCTTGCGGACATGCCCGGCTGGTTGCCCAAGCAGCAGATCGTGCTGGGCCTCGACCTGCAGGGCGGTGCCTACCTTCTCTACCAAGTCGACAAGCAGGATTATATCGACAAGCGCCTGCGCGCGGTCACGGCCGAGGTCCGCACCGCGCTGCGCGCCGAGCCGCGGATCGGCTACACCGGTCTTGGTGTGGTCGACGGGGCGGTGCAGGTCCGCATCCGCGATGCGACCCAGTTTGCCGAAGCACGCGAGCGGCTGTCCGGGCTCACCAACCCGCTCAACCAGTCGCTCTTCGGTGGAGCCTCGGTCGACGAGTTCGGCCTGACCGAAGGCTCCAACGAGACCCTGCGGCTGTCGTTTACCGAGGACGGGCTCAACCAGCGGATTCGCTCCATCGTCGACCAGTCCATCGAGGTGGTCCGCCGCCGTATCGACGAACTGGGCACCACGGAGCCTTCGATCCAGCGCGAAGGTGAAGACCGTATTCTGGTCGAGGCACCGGGCGGCGATCCCGAGCAGCTCAAGAGCCTCGTCGGCACCACCGCACAGCTGACGTTCCACATGGTGGACACCTCCATCTCCGGCGAAGAGGCCATGCGCACGCGCCCGCCCGCCGGCACGATGGTCCTGACCACCTCCGAGGACGACGAATTCGAACCGGCACGGCCCTATGTGGTCGACGAGAACCCGCTTCTGAGCGGCGAAGACCTCGTCGACGCACAGCCGGGCTTCGACCAGCAGACCAACGAGCCGCTGGTGACGTTCCGCCTCACGACGTCCGGCGCACGCCGCTTCGGCGAAGTGACCAGCCGCAACGTCGGCACGCCATTTGCCATTGTGCTGGATGACGAGATCATTTCGGCGCCGGTCATCCGCGAGCCGATCACCGGCGGGTCGGGCCAGATTTCGGGCAGCTTCTCGGTTCAGGCGGCCAACGACCTTTCGATCCTCCTGCGCGCCGGTGCACTGCCTGCCGGGCTGACCCTGGTGGAAGAGCGCACCGTCGGCCCCGGCCTTGGTGCCGACTCCATTGCGGCAGGCGAGACGGCGGCCATTGTCGCGGCGGTTCTGGTCGCCGTGTCGATGATCCTCGTCTACGGGCTGTTCGGCGTGTTCGCCAACATCGCGCTCGTCACCAATATCATCCTCCTGATGGGGCTCCTGTCGCTTCTCGGTGCCACGCTTACATTGCCGGGCATTGCCGGCATCGTCCTCACCATGGGCATGGCGGTGGATGCGAACGTGCTCATCTACGAGCGCATCCGCGAAGAGGGGAAGGCGGGACGCACCCCCATCCTCGCCATCGACACCGGCTTTGCCCGCGCGTTCAACACCATCCTCGATGCCAACGTCACCACGCTGATTGCCGCGGTGATCCTGTTCCAGCTGGGCTCCGGCCCGATCCGCGGCTTCGCCGTGACGCTGGCGCTGGGCATCCTGACCACGGTGTTCACCGCATTCCTGTTCACCCGGCTTCTCGTGGCGCTCTGGGTGCGCCGCAAGCGGCCGACTGCGATCCCGGTGTAATCCATGAAGCTCATTTCGCTTCCCAGCGACACCAGCATTCCGTTCATGCGCTGGCGCGTGCCGGCCGTCGCCACGTCACTCGTCCTTTGCATCGCATCCATTGCGCTCTTCCTCACGTTCGGCATGAACTACGGCATCGACTTCCGCGGCGGGTCCGTGGTCGAGCTGCGCTTCGAAGAGCCGCGGGACATTGGCGAGCTGCGCAGCGAAATCGGCAGCCTCAACTTCGGCGATGTCCAGATTGTGGAGTTCGGGCAGCCGACCGACGTGATGATCCGCGTGGCCGAGCAGCCGGGCGGGGAAGAGGCGCAGCAGCGCGTCGTCATCCTCCTGCGCGAGATGTTTGGCGAAGTGGCGCAGTTCCGCCGCGTCGAGGTGGTGGGCCCGCGCGTTTCGGGCGAACTGGCCCGCGCCGGCGCCATTGCGGTCGTTGCCGCACTGTTTGCGATCATGGCGTACATCTGGCTGCGGTTCGAGTGGCACTTTGCCGTTGGCGCCGTGCTCACGACGTTGCACGACGTGATCCTCACCATCGGCCTTTATTCGGCGACACAGATTGACTTCAACCTCACATCAATTGCGGCGGTGCTGACGATCGTCGGCTATTCGCTCAACGATACTGTGGTGGTGTACGACCGGGTTCGCGAGAATCTGCGGCGCTACAAGCGGATGTCGATGCCCGAACTTCTCAACCTGTCGATCAACCAGATGCTGTCGCGCACGTTGATGACCTCCATCACCACGGTGCTGGCGCTGATTGCGCTGTTCATCTTCGGTGGCGAGGTGATCCGCTCGTTCACGTTCGCGATGATCTGGGGCGTGGTGGTGGGGACGTTCTCGTCCATCTTCATTGCCGCACCGCTTCTGATCACGCTGAACCTGCGGTCAGGCCGGACCGGCGGCGGCGATGCTGCGGCCGACGCTGTGGCCGAGGAGCCGGCGGCCTCCTGATGGCGGGGCTGATGATCCGCGACGCGCACTTTCCGGGGCGCGCGCCGATTGATGCCTACGGCAATGGCGGTTTCCGCTTTGCGGACATGTCGCACAAGGGTTCGCTCCTGTGCGTCCCGTCCGGCATCTACGGGTGGGATCCCGTGCTGGCCGATGCGATCACGCCGGACGCCGTTGCCCGGGTGATTGCCGAGTGTGCCGACATTGACGTGCTTCTGGTAGGCGTCGGCACCATGCCGCTGCCGCTGGCGGACGACACCGCGGTGGCGCTGCGCAAGGCCGGCGTCCGGTTCGATACGATGAACACCGGTGCCGCCGTGCGCACGTACAACGTGATGATTGCCGAGGAGAGGCGTGTCGCTGCGGGCTTCATCGTCGTCTGATGGATTTTGCCGCCGACGTCCGCACCGGCGATCGCACCCAGTACCTCGCCACGCTGTTTGCCCCTGAAAGCGCCCGGCCGGCCCTTTATGCGCTGGCCGCCTACCGGCTTGAGCTTGCGCGCATCGTTGCCCGCGCGCGCGATCCGCTGGCCGCCGAGGTGCGGCTCCAGTGGTGGCGCGATGCGATCCGCAACGAGGGCTTCGGCGAGGGTGCGCCGGTCCCGTTGGTGCTGGCCCTGCGCGACGGAATGGCCCGCTACGGCTGGCCGGCCGAGACGCTGGCCGCCATGAGCGAGGCCCGCATTCACGATCTTTACGCCGATCCTTTCGAGGACACTGACGGGTTCGACGGTTTCGCCGGCGAGGCGTTCGCCGCGCCATTGCAGCTTGCCGCCATGGCCCACGCCATCGCCCATCACGGCGAGGAGGCGGGCTTTGCCGCAGCGCGCACCGCAGCGGGGGCAGCCGGCCATGGCGGTGTTGCGCTGGCCGCGGCCGATGCAGCGCTCGGTGAAGCGCAGCGGCTTGGCGCAGGTCGCACGCACATTCCAGCAACCCTGTGGCAGGCGGCGGGGGTGGCCAACATTGCCGCCCACATCGAAGCTGGAACGGTGCCGGATGCGCTGCCAGCGGCGGTCCGCGCCATCGTCGACCATGGCGAGGCTGCGGATGCTGCATTCCGGGGCGCCTTGAAAGGGGCAGACCCGGCGGTGCGTGCGGCGCTTCTCCCGGCCTTCACCGCCCGTCCTGCGCTGGCAGCTGCCCGGAAACGCCCCGCCGCCCCCCGCATGCCGGGACCCCTCGGCGTGCAATGGACTCTCTGGCGCGCCGCCCGGCGCCTCGGTCCCGGTGCCTGACAGGTGGCGCCGCAGCCGCCCGACGCCATCAGCGCGCATGGGCTCTGCGCAGATCAGGCGCGCTGGCGGGACGGCTTTGCCCGGCTCCTTTACGGCCCTGTGCCCGCTGCTCCGTCAAAGGTTCATGTGGCCATGGCGCCGGTGGACGGGGAACCCTGCCGCCGCCTGACCATCACGATAGAAACGGCCAAAGGCGCCCACGCGGTGGATGCTGCACTCTGGCTGCCGGATGTGCCACGTCCGGTGCCTTTGGTGATCGGGCTTTCGTTTCTGGGGCCGGCCGGCGTTCTCATGGGATCGGCCTTTCCCATCGACCCGCGGATGATTGTGGATGCCGACCCGGCGCTCGGCCTTGTCAACGGCGCGCCATCACCGCGGATGCGCGGCCGTCACGCTGCGCGTTGGCCGGTCTCCCGTTTCATGGCGCACGGGGTGGGGCTGCTCCTTGCGCCCTACGGGTCCTTTGTGCCCGATTGTGCCGAGAGGTGGCAGAGCCGGGGGCTTGCGCCGCTTCTTGGCACCGGCGTGCCGCGTCCCGGCGCAATCAGCCTGTGGGCCTGGTCCCTGTCCCGGCTGGTGGATGCGGCGTTGATGCTGCCGCAGGTGGATCCAGTGCGCATTGCGGTGGCGGGCCATTCGCGGCTTGGAAAGGCGGCCCTCTGGGCGGCCGCCAACGACAGCCGGATTTCGGCGGCCATCGTCAACAATGCCGGGTGCGGCGGGACGGCAATGGCCGCCATCTCGCGCGGGGAAAGCCTTGGCGCGATGGCCGCACGCTATCCGCACTGGGGGGCAGAGGGGCTGGCCGGTGACCCGGACCGGGTCCGCCGCGCGGGACTGGACCAGCAGCACCTCATCGCAGCGGTTGCACCACGGCAGGTGATTGTGGGCTCGGCAGCGGCAGATGCCTGGGCAGATCCTGCCGCCGAATATGCCGCGATCTGTGCCGCTGCGCCCGCCTGGGGCGTGGCGTTTCCGCCTTCTCCTGCGGTTTTTGCAGAGCCGCGCACCACAACGCTGGCGCTGACGCGGGGAGGGCTGGCGTGGCATCTGCGGCCGGGAGACCACGCGCTGATGCCGGAAGACTGGCGCCATTATCTGGCGGCGTTTACCGGGAGCTGACCGTCAGCCAGCCTCCACCAGCGGCGCAAGGCGGCTGCGCACCGCATCGGGGATGGGTGCCTTCGCGATCACGCCGTCCACTTCACGCACCATCACGCGGGTTTCCATGCCCTTTGCCACCAGTGTGCCGTTGCGGGTGAACACGTAGGTGAGCGAGAGGCTGGTGGTGCCGAGCTTGGTGAGCTTTGAGGCAATCGTCAGCACGTCTCCAAAGCGGGCCGGCGCGTGGAACGTGCAGCCTGTATCGCGCAGCGGCGTGCCGAGGAGGCCGTGGTCGGCCAAAAGGGTGCGCTGGTCATAGAAGGCGCACGCCTTGGTGAAGCGGTGATAGTGCCCGTCAATCCAGCGGTAGAAATTGGGGAAGAACACGATGCCTGCCGCGTCGCAGTCGCCCCATTCCACCAGCCGTTCGGTCTCATAGGCCATAGCGCCCTCCATCCAGCCTGGGCGACAGCGCGCTGTGGAACCAGCTTGCAAACCCCACCATGGTGAACACCGGGCGCCCGGTTGCGGCCCGAATGGCGGCGGCATAGGGCGTCATGTTGGTGCATTCGAGGACGATGGCGCCGACGCTGTCATCTGTGCACAACATCAGCGCAGCCGAAACGTTGTCGGCCTCCGCAAGCGCGGGATCGAGCGTTTCCTCGTCGTCCAGAATGGCGCGGGTGAATTCGGCGCCGCCCTCGGTGGTGGCGATTGGCGTGTCGGGTGGCACGCCGGCGGCGACGAGATGCGCATCGGTCAGCGTCGATCCCGAAATGGTGAGGAGCCCGGCGCGTTTGCCGGCGGGGAGAAGCCGGTTCACCGTGGCAACCTGCATCAGCGAGGATGTGGCGACGGGGACGTTGACCGCCGCCGCCAGCTCGGTCTGGAACAGCGAGAGGAAGCCGCAATTGGTGGTGATGCCGTCGCAGCCATGGCGCACGAGATCGCGCGCGGCATCGACAAACGGGCCGAGCAGGCCATCGGCCCCGTGGCGGACCACTCGGTCGGGACTTGCGCCATCCACCAGGCGGTATTGCACCGGAAACGGGAAGGTGTCCGCGTGGCCCATATCGCCGACAATGCGGGGAAAACGCGCCTCCAGCATCAGGATACCAAGGGTCGCGCCATAGATCGATTTTCCGCCGGACAGGCGCATGGGGGTCTCCCGTTGTGGCTCCCTGGTGAATGGACGCAGTGCCGGGCCTTGGCAAGATGTTGTCACGTTCGCACGCTCCAGCCATTGTATACAGACCGAAATACCGTGTACTCCTGTGCCATGCAAAGCGCGCCGCGCGACAGACCCAGACACGAAGACGAGAGGAATTCCCGATGGACGGTGGCAAGCCGCTGAGCAACGCATTGACCGGCGCGGAAGCAATGGTGCGCATGCTGGAGGCCTACGAGGTCGACACCATTTTCGGCCTCTGCGGCGACACCACGCTGCCTTTTTACGATGCGATGGCGCGGATGAAGCCCGACATCGACCACATCCTGACCCGCGACGAGCGCCACGCCGGCTACATGGCCGACGGTTATGCCCGCGTCACCGGCAAGCCCGGCGTGTGCGAGGGCCCCTCCGGCGGCGGCGCCACCTACATTCTGCCCGGCGTGGTGGAGGCCAACGAAAGCTCCATTCCCATCCTCGCCATCACCACCGACGTTGCGACCACCTCGCGCGGAAAATACCCGCTGACGGAGCTCGACCAGGTGGCGATGTTCCGCCCGCTGACCAAGTGGAACACCTCGCTCGACAATGCGGCCCGCCTGCCGGCAATGATGCGCACCGCCTTCCGCGCCATGACCACCGGCACCCCCGGCGCGGTCCACCTGGCGCTGCCCTTCGACACCCAGAAGGGTGCGGTCGACGCCGAGGAAATTTTTGCGGACAAGCGCCATACCCATTTCCCTGCCGAACGGGCGGCTCCCGAAACCGGCGCCATCGAAGAGGCGGCATCGCTCTTGGCCAACGCGTCCCGCGCGGTAATCGTGTGCGGCGGCGGCCCGGTCATCGCCGGGGCGTATGATGCGCTGGCGAAAGTCGCACGGCTGCTGGACTGCCCGGTCGCGACCACCGTGTCCGGTCAGGGCGCGATTGCCGAGACCGACCCCAACGCGCTGGGCGTGGTTGGCTCCAACGGCGGCGCGCCGTCCACCCGCGACGTGATCGACGGGGCGGACGTGGTGATGTTCGTCGGCTGCCGCGCTGGCTCCGTCACCACCGAGCGGTGGCGCTCCCCGCCGCGCAGCGCCACCATCATCCACATCGATTCGGACCCCATGGTGATCGGCGCCAACTACGACACCGCCGTCGCCATCGCCGCCGACGCGCGCCTTTCGCTGGACGCGCTGGCCGCGGCGCTGGAGACAAAGTCGCCCGAAGGGCAGGGCGGTGCGGCGCTGGCGAAAAAGGCGTGGGAGGCCAAGCTCGAAGCCTTCAACGCCCTTGCCGCCGAGACAGACCGGCCGATCCGGCCCGAAGCCGTCATCAAGGCGCTGATGGACGTGCTGGACGACGACGCCATCATCGTTGCCGACCCCGGCACGCCGTGCCCGTATTTCTCGGCGCACTACCGCTGGCGCAAACCCGGCCGCAACTTCATCACCAACCGCGCCCACGGGGCGCTCGGCTATGCGCTGGCCGCCTCCATGGGCGCCCACAAGGGCCGGCCTTCGGTCAAGACGGTCGCGGTGATGGGCGACGGCTCGTTCGGCTTTTCGTGCGGCGAGTTCGAGACCATCGTGCGCCACAACATGCCGATCACCTCGGTCGTGTTCTCCAACTCCGTCTTCGGGTGGATCAAGGCGGGGCAGGATTCCGGCTTCGGCAAGCGCTACTACAATGTCGACTTCAGCCGCACCAACCACGCCGCAGTCGCCGCAGCCTTCGGCGTGAAGACGTGGACGGTGGAGGACCCGGCCGACCTGCCGCGCGTCCTGAAAGAAGCGACAGCCCATGCCGGGCCGACGCTGGTGGACGTGATCTCGCAGCCTCTCCACGAAGCCGCGGCGCCGGTCTCCGAATGGATCGCATGACGGCGCTCGGCGATACCATCGAGCGGCTGGACCTCTGGCATCTGTCGCTCCCCGTGGTCTCCCGGCGGGACCACGGGATCGGCAGCGTCGGCGGGGCGGTGGAGGTGGTCATCGTCCGCCTCACGTCCGCCGGCGGCATCGAAGGCTTTGGCGAGGCGGCCTGCTGGTCCGTCTTCACCGGCACGCCCGAAAATGCCTACGCCGCGCTCGACCGCTACATGCGCCCGGCGGTGATCGGCGCAAGGGTCGGCGACATTGCCGGCGTGATGGCGCGGGCCGAGCGGACGGTCGCCTTTTCCACCGACGCCAAGGCGGCTCTCGAAACCGCCTTGCTGGATCTTGCAGGCCGGGCGGCTGGCATTCCCGTCTGGGCGCTGCTGGGCGGCAAGTGCCGCGATGCGATCCCGCTCTCGGTCTCGCTCGCCGATCCCGACTTCGAGGCCGATCTTGCCTTGTGCGGGCGGCTTGAGGCGGACGGCGTCGGCATCGTCAAGCTCAAGGCCGGCGTGCAGGATCACGGCTTCGACATCATGCGGCTCGACCGGCTGGCGCGGGACTTTCCGGGCATCAAGGTGCGGGTCGACTACAACCAGGGTCTTTCGCCGGCGGAGGCGATGGGCCGGGTGGTCGACCTCGATTCCCGCGGGCCCTCGTTCATCGAGCAACCTGTGCGCGCCGACCAGTTCGCCCTGATGCGCCGCTTGCGCGAGGCGACCGCAGCCCCTCTCATTGCAGACGAAAGCGTCTTCGGGCCGGAGGATATGGTGCGCGCCATCAGGGAAGAGATTTGTGACGGCATATCCGTCAAGGTGATGAAGGCAGGCGGACCGCGCCGTGCCGCCCAGGTGGCCGAGATGGCCCGTGCCGCAGGCCTTTCAGCCTATGGAGGCGACATGTTCGAGACCGGGCTTGGCCATCTGGCCGGGGTTCACGCCATAGCGGCCAGCCCCGGCATCACGCTCGGCTGCGAGTTCTACCAGGCGAAATATTATCTGGCGGAAGACATTCTGGCCGAGCCGTTCGCCATCGACAACGGCATGGTCATCGTGCCGGACGGCCCCGGCCTCGGCATCCTGCCGGACGCCGAAAAGCTTGCCCGCTTCGCGCTCCGCTCCACGGTGACGGCATGAGCCGCGTCGTCATTGTCGGCGCCGGCATCGTCGGCGTCTCCACCGCACTCTGGCTTCAGCGCGACGGGCACGAGGTCACCGTGATCGACCGCGGCGCCCCCGGCGACGGCACCAGCTACGGCAATGCCGGCGTGCTCGCCTCCTGCTCCATCGTGCCGGTCACCGGGCCGGGGCTGGTGAAGAAGGCGCCGGGAATGCTGCTGGACCGCAACCAGCCGCTCTTCCTCAAGTGGGGGTACCTTCCCAAGCTGATGCCGTGGCTGCGCAAATATCTTGCCCATGCCAACGCCGAGGATGCCAGGCGGATCGCCAACGGGCTGGCGCAGATCGTGCCGGACTCCGTCAACGAGCACATGGAGATCGCGCGCGGCACGCCCGCCGAGCGCTTCATCGCCATGTCCGACTATAATTTCGGCTACCGCGACCTTGCCCACTTCAAGGGCGACGCGTTCGGCTGGAGCATCCGCCGCGATCACGGCATGTCGTGGGACGTTCTGGAGGGCCAGTGGGTCCGCAAGTACGACCCCGCCCTTGGCGAGGCCATCGGCTGCCTCGTTCGGGTCGGCAACCACGGCCATATCAAGGACCCCGGCGCCTACGTGAAGGCGCTGGCCGCAGAGGCCGAGGCCAGGGGCGCACGTTTCATCCGCGGTGAGGCGACCGACGTGTTGCGCGAAAATGGCGCGGTCACCGGCGTGCGCGTCGGCGGTGAGACCGTGCCTTGCGACAAGTTCGTGCTGGCAACGGGCGTCTGGTCCGGTCCGCTGGCGAAGGCGCTCGGCATCGACGTGCCGCTGGAAACCGAGCGCGGCTATCACATCGAGCTGATCGAACCGTCGGTGATGCCGAGCGCGCCGCTGATGGTGGCATCGGGCAAGTTTGTCGCAACGCCCATGGAGGGACGGCTGCGCTGCGCCGGGATCGTCGAGTTCGGCGGGCTGGATGCCGCGCCGTCCCGCCGGCCGTTCCAGCTTCTGGAGGAGCAGGTGAAAAAGGCGCTGCCGGGCCTCACCTTCAAGGACAAGCGCGAGTGGATGGGTCACCGGCCGGCAACGGCGGACTCCCTGCCGCTGATTGGCGAAGTGGATGGCATCAAAGGTGCTTTCCTCGGGTTCGGCCATCATCACATCGGGCTGACGTCGGGGCCCAAGACAGGCCGGCTCCTGGCGCAGCTTATCGCAGGACGGGCGCCTAATATTGACATTTCAATGTTCGCGCCATCACGCTTCGCATCTCGGCCCGCAAAGTAACGGGCCCCTGCCGACGGCGCACAGAACGCCGCACAGAACGGAGTTTTCGGGAATGAGCAAAGCAATACTGGTCAGCGCCACGGCCGTGGCCACCCTCTGGTCCGCAGCGGCGTTTGCGGAAAAGTGGGACATGCCGATGGCGTATGCGGCGAGCAACTTCCACTCTGAAACCGGCGCCGAGTTCGCCCAGTGCGTCACCGACGGCACCGACGGCGCGCTGGAAATTGCAGTCCACCCCTCGGGTTCGCTGTTCTCCGGCGACCAGATCAAGCGCGCGGTGCAGACCGGGCAAACGCAGATCGGCGAGCGGCTCCTGTCGGCGCACCAGAACGAGGATGCGCTGTTCGGCGTCGATTCGATCCCCTTCCTCGCCACATCGTTCGAACAGCATGACAAGCTATGGGAAGCGGCCAAGCCTGCCATGGAAGAGCTTCTGGAGAGCCAGGGCCTCACGCTCCTCTACTCCGTGCCGTGGCCGCCACAGGGGCTCTATTTTGCCAAGCCGGTGAACAGCGTTGCCGACATGGAAGGCGTGAAGTTCCGCTCCTACAACAACGCCACCGCCCGCCTTGCCGAGCTGACCGGAATGCTCCCGGTGCAGATCGAGGCCGCCGAAATCAGCCAGGCGTTCGCGACGGGCGTTGCTGAATCGATGGTCTCGTCAGGCGCCACCGGCTACGACCGCAAGGTCTGGGAAAGCCTCACCAACTTCTACGAGGTCGACGCCTGGATCCCGCGCAACTACATCTTCGTCAACACGTCCGTCTGGGATGGCGAGTCTGACGAGATCAAGTCCGTCGTCACCGACTGCGCCGCCAAGGCCGAGGAAGCCGGCACCAAGCGGGCTGTCGACTACACCGACTTCACCCTCGGCGAGCTGAAGAAGAACGGCATGAGCGTCGAGCCGCCGTCCGAGCAGCTTGCCACCGAACTGCGCGAGATCGGCGACACGATGACCGCCGAGTGGCTGGATGCGGCCGGCGATACGGGCAAGACGATCGTCGACACCTACAACGCCAACTGATCCTGCATTCCGGACCGCTTGCCTGACCGGTCCGTCGTCCGATGCCAACGAAGGCGCCGCAAGCTGGCGGCGCCTTCGTCTTTCGGTGCCGCGCCTGGCGCATGGCTCCGCATGATGGGGCGGCCGATTGAAGGCATTGCAAAATCCACGGGTTCTGGTGCGTGCGGGTGTGCGGCCGCAACCGGTCGCGCGTTGACGCCAAGCCGAGAGGGTTCACGGTGAAGAGGACAATCCGCGCCATCCTTGATGGTCTTTATTTCGGCTCGGGCGTCTTGGGGGCGCTGTGCCTCATCGCGATCCTGGTGCTGATCGTCGTCCAGATGGTCGCCCGCTGGACCGGCGAAGTGTTTCCCGGCGCGCCCGACTATGCGGGCTATGCCATGGCAGCGGCCTCGTTCTTTGCGTTTGCCCATGCGCTTAACCGCGGCGCGCATATTCGCGTCTCGATCCTGCTTAATTCCGTGCCCGCCGGTGCGCGGCGCTATGTGGAGATCTGGTGCTTCGGCATCGGGACGGCGCTGGCGTGGTATTTCGTCTATTACGGCGTCCGGTTCGTGTTCTGGTCATGGAAATTTCAGGACATCAGCCAGGGGCCGGATGCCTCTCCGCTGTGGATCCCGCAGACCGCCATGCTGTTCGGCGCTTTCGTGTTCGCGCTGGCGCTGACCGACCACCTCATCGCCCTGTTCACCGACGGCGATCACCGCATCAAGAACAACGTCATCGAACAGAGCCACGGGGAATAGGGTCTTGGAAAACGTCTCGATCATTCTCCTTTTCCTGTTCGTCCTGTTCACGCTTCTGGGCACCGGCGTCTGGGTCGGCCTTGCGCTGCTGGGCGTCGCGTTCGTCGGCATGGAGCTCTTCACCACTCGCCCCACCGGCGATGCGATGCTCACCACGGTGTGGCACGCCTCCTCGTCGTGGACGCTGACGGCGCTGCCGCTGTTCATCTGGATGGGGGAGGTGCTGTACCGCACGCGATTATCGGAAGACATGTTCCGCGGGCTGTCGCCATGGCTGCGTTCGCTGCCGGGCGGTCTCATTCACACCAACATTGTCGGCTGCACCATCTTTGCCGCGGTTTCCGGCTCATCCGCCGCAACGCTCACCACGGTGGGCAAGATGTCGATCCCGGAGCTTCGCCGCCGCAACTACCCTGAGCGGATGATCATCGGCACGCTGGCGGGTGCAGCAACGCTCGGCCTGATGATCCCGCCGTCGCTGACGCTCATCGTCTATGGCGTCACCATCAACGAATCGATCACCAAACTGTTCATGGCCGGTGTTCTGCCGGGGCTGGTCCTGGCCGGGATGTTCATGGCCTATGTCGGCATCTCCGCAAAGCTCTCCAAATCGTTCAACCCGGACCCCGAGCCGTCCATGAGTTTCGGCGAGCGGGTCGCCAACTCACGTTTTCTCATTCCGGTGATCCTGCTGATCTCCGTCGTGATCGGGTCCATGTATCTCGGCTATGCGACGGCCACCGAGGCTGCGGCCTTCGGTGTCATCGGTGCGCTGGTGCTGGCGGCGACGCAGGGCTCGCTCACGTGGAAGACCTTCACCGCCTCGCTGATGGGGGCGACCCGCACTTCGGCGATGATTGCGCTCATTCTGGCAGGCGCTGCCTTCCTTTCGCTGGCCATGGGCTTTACCGGCCTGCCGCGCGGGCTTGCCAACCTCATTGCCGAGCTGGAGCTTTCCCGCTTCGAGCTCCTGATGGTGCTGCTGGTCTTCTACATCATCCTCGGCTGCTTCCTCGACGGCATCTCCTCGGTGGTGCTGACCATGGCTGTTGTGGAGCCGATGATCCGCCAGGCGGGGATCGACATCATCTGGTTCGGCATCTTCATCGTGGTGGTGGTGGAGATGGCGCAGATCACTCCGCCCATCGGGTTCAACCTCTTCGTCCTTCAGGGGATGACGGGCCACGAGATGACCTTCATCGCCCGCGCGGCGATCCCGATGTTCCTCATCATGGTGGTGATGGTGTTCGTCCTGATCTTCGTGCCGGACCTTGCCACCTGGCTGCCGGACCAGATGGTGAGCCGGCCGGGATCCGGATAGGCAAGGGGAGCGGGTCAGCCTGCCGCGCCGCAAACGAAAAAAGCCGCAGGCGGGCGCCTGCGGCTTTTCCTTGTGGCGAGCATCGCTGAACCCAGCGCTGCTCGATGATTATTCCGCGGCGTGGGCGATGGGCGGGAGGCCCGTGCCGCCGTCGCCCTCGGTGGACTGCGGCGTGTTGCCGGTCACCGGGATGCCGTTGGGGTCGTAGCCGGCATCGGCAGATGCCGTTTCCCAGGCCTTGCGCACACCGGCTTCGTATCCGGGGTCGACCTGCTTCAGGTGGCCGAACCAGCGCTCGACGATCTCGGTCGGGACGCCAACCATCGCGCCGCCCATGTTCTGGTGCAGGCGGTCACGCTCGCCGTCGTCCATGACCTTCAGGTAGAGGTCGCGGACCTGAACGTAGTCGTCGTATTTCCTGTGATCGTAGCGGAAGGCATCGCCGGAGATCCGCAGCGGCGGCTCCTGTGCTGCCGGGACTTCCGCAGCGCCATTGAACGAGTTGGGCTCGTAATAGGCATTCTCGTTGCCGGTCGCGACGCCGCCATAGACGTTCATCTGCCCGTCGCGGTGGTAGTGGTGCACCGGGGTGACCGGACGGTTGATCGGCAGCGTCTCGTAGTGCGTGCCGAGACGGTGACGGTGCGCGTCGGCATAGGAGAAGATGCGTGCCTGCAGCATCTTGTCCGGCGACCACGAAATGCCGGGAACGACGTTGGACGGCGAGAATGCCGCATTCTCGATCTCGGCGAAGTAGTTTTCGGGGTTCCGGTTCAGCTCGAAGTAGCCGACGTCGATGGGCGGGTAGTCCGCATGCGGCCACACCTTGGTGAGGTCGAACGGGTTGTACTCGGTCTTCTCGGCGTCCGTCTCCGGCATGATCTGGATCTGGAATTTCCAGCGCGGGTAGTCGCCCTGTTCAATGGCGTTGAAGAGGCGCTCCTGGTAGCCCTCGCGAGTCTTGCCGATGATCTCTTCGGACTGCGCGTTGGAATACCACTTGTGACCCTGCTCGGTCTTGAAGTGGAACTTCACCCAGAACCGCTCGCCCTCGTTGTTCCACAGCGAGAAGGTGTGGCTGCCATAGCCGTTCATGTTGACCGGGCTTTGCGGCAGACCGCGGTCCGACATCAGGATCGTGACCTGGTGCAGCGCTTCGGGGGAGAGCGACCAGAAATCCCACATGGCGGTGGGGGAGCGCATGTTGGTCTTGGGGTGGCGCTTCTGGGTGTGGATGAAGTCCGGGAACTTCATCGGGTCGCGCACGAAGAAGACCGGGGTGTTGTTGCCAACCATGTCCCAGTTGCCGTCTTCGGTGTAGAATTTCAGCGCGAAGCCGCGCACGTCGCGCTCGTGGTCCGCAGCACCGGCTTCGCCGGCCACGGTGGAAAAGCGCGCCAGCATCGGCACTTCGGCGCCGGGCTGCAGGCACTTGGCGTTGGTGTAGCGGGAAATATCGCCAGTGATGACGAGCTTGCCGTGGGCACCCCAGCCCTTGGCGTGAACGGCACGCTCCGGAATGCGCTCGCGGTTCTGGTGGGCGAGCTTCTCGATCAGCTGGTAGTCCTGCAGGAGCAGCGGGCCGCGCTCACCGGCAGAAACCGAATCCTGGTTGTTGGGCCACGGCGCGCCAGCCGTGGTCGTCAGTTTGGGACGCTCCGCCATATTCGAAGTCCTCTAATTCATGATTTGTTGCTCCTGAATATCCTGCAGACTGATAGGAAGTCCAATAAATTTTAAGCAGGCATCAATAGGCGTCCCCTATGGTATGCCGCAGCACGCCACAGGGCAGCCCCAACAACCTCAGTGAACGCCGCGCACCAGCGGTTCGGTCAGCGCAAAGCTGTGGAAGCTCGCCTTGAAGCCGGCCCGCTCGGGCGAGCAGAAATACGGGCCCACCGCAGCGTCCGCATCCGCGGCGAACGGGGCAAGGCGCACCATGGACCAAGCGCCGTCCGCACCGCCAAGCTGCATGAAGACGGCATCGCCGATGCGGGTGGCGCGGATGGTGAGAGGGCCGTCCAGCGCAATGATCCGGGCCGACCAGTCCGACGAGCCGTCGGTCACGACGACGCTGAGGTGGGTTGCCCCGTCGGTCAGCTCGATGCCGAACTTGATCCAGCGCTCGGCCGAGGCACGGATCATCAGCCCGGCCTGATCGTAAAGGGTGTGGTAGTCGCCCGAGAAGGTCAGCGCGGCGCTGAATTCGGCGTCTGCCGGTAGGAGGAGGGCGTGGCCGTTGTCCCGCTCGAAGCCATAATGAGTGCGGCGCCAGAAGTCCGTCTTGCCGGCGCTGCGGGCGTTGAGGACGCCGTTGGTGTCGATGCTCCAGTCCGGCGGCGGATTGAGCCAGGTGCCTTTGTCGAACATTTCCGGTCCCCTGCATTTGTTTTGCAGGGAACCTACACCGGACGGCTGCCCCCGGCCATTGGCACCGGGGGCCGGAGCCTAGCCGCTGTTGCGCAGACCCGCGGCAACGCCGTTGATGGTGAGGTTGATGCCGTGGATCACCCTGTCATCGGTATCGCCGGCGCGGTGGCGCTTCAGAAGCTCCACCTGCAGGTGGTTGAGCGGATCGAGATAGGGAAAGCGGTTGCGCTCGGAACGCGCAAGCCACGGGTTGCTTTCCAGAAGCGCGGTCTGCCCGGTGATCTTGAACAGGACCTCGATGGTGCGCGCATGTTCTTCGCGAAGGCGGGGGAAGACGGCATTGCGCAGCGCCTCGTCTTCCACCAGCTCGGCGTAGCGCGACGCGATCGCAAGGTCGGTCTTCGACAGCACCATGTCGAGGCTGGACAGGAGGGTGCCGAAGAACGGCCAGTCGCGCGCCATCTGGTGGAGGAGGGCGAGGCCCTCCTCGCCGCGGGCGTCCAGAAACCCCTCGACCGCGGCGCCGAAGCCGTACCAGCCGGGCAGCATCACCCGGCACTGGGACCAGCCGAACACCCACGGAATGGCGCGCAGATCCTCGATGGCGCGGGAATTCTTGCGGCTTGCCGGGCGGGAACCGATGTTGAGGTTGGCAATCTCGGAAACGACGGTTGAGGACCAGAAATAGGTCTCGAACCCGTCAGTCTCGTAGACCAGCGCGCGAAAAGCCTCGAAGGCGCGTTGCGACAGGTCGTCCATCGCCGCCATGAACTCGGCAGGGGCCTTGTTGTGCGTGTCGGGCACCATGGTGGCTTCGAGCGTGGCAGCGGCAATCGCTTCAAGGTTGCGGCGGCCAAGCTCGGGGTTGGAATACTTGCCGGTGATCACCTCGCCCTGTTCGGTGATGCGGATGGCGCCGGCGACGGCGCCTTCCGGCTGGGCGACGATCGCCTCGTAGGACGGTCCGCCACCGCGGCCGACCGAGCCGCCACGCCCGTGAAAGAGGCGCAGCTTGGCGTTGTGCTTGGCGAAAACGTCGACCAGCGCGAACTCGGCCTTGAACACCTCCCAGCGGGAGGTGAGGAACCCGCCGTCCTTGTTGCTGTCCGAATAGCCGAGCATCACCTCCTGCAGGCGCCCGCGGCTTTCCAGGAGCGGCTTGTACGCCGGCAGCTCGAACAGCGTTGCCATGATCTGCGGTCCGGCGCGCAGGTCGCCGATGGTCTCGAACAGCGGCACGATGTTGAGTTCGAGCGTCCCGTCCGTCGGGCGCATCAGCCCCGCCTCCTTGAGGATGACGGCAACTTCCAGAACGTCCGACGGCGCATCGGCCTTGGAGATGATCGCGTTTTCGATGGCAGCGTTGCCGTAGAGGCGGCGCGCCTCCGCAGCGCGGCGCACGATGGCAAGCTCCGAGTTGGTCTCTTCGGAATAGTCGACGAACGGGGAGGCGAGAAGGCGCGGCACCTGAAGCTCGGCAGACAGCACGTCCACGCGTTCGTCTTCGCAAAGACCGGCATAGTCGGCGTGGACGCCGGCCTTGGCGAACAGCTCGGCGACAACGCGCTCATGCACGTCGGAATTCTGGCGAAGGTCGAGCGTCGCGAGATGGAAGCCGAACACGTCGGCAGCCCGGCGGAGCTGGCGCAGGCGGCCGCTCGCCAGCGCCTCGGAGCCGTTGGCCTTCAGCGAGGCGGCAATGGCTTCGAGGTCGGCGCGGAAATCGTCGCAGCTCGCATAGGGCTTGGCGGGGGTGCGCAGCGGCCCGTCGCCGTTGAGCCCGAGGCCGTGGTGGGTGGCGGTGAGGCGGTTGCCGATGCCGATCAGCGCGCGGCGGTAGGGCTCGCCCTGGCGGTGGGGCGAACGGTCGTCCGCTGCGGTTGCCAGCGCGTCCACTTCGGGAGAAACGGAGACCAGCCGCTCGTCCAGCGAAAGCTCGGCTGCAAGCGCCATCACCTCGCGCAGATAGTGGCTGAGGATCTTGTCGCTCTGGGCCGAGAGGGCTGCGGACAGGACGTCGGCGGTCACGAAGGGGTGCCCGTCACGGTCGCCGCCGATCCACGAACCCATGCGGAAGAAGGAGGGAAGGCTGTCCTTGCCGCTCTCGGGCTTCAGCATGTCTTCGAGCTGGCCGTACAGCTTCGGCAGTTCTTCGAGGAAGGTGTAGTCGTAATAGGCGAGCGCGTTGGTCACCTCGTCCGGCACCTTCAGCCGGTTGCGGCGCATGATGGAGGTTTGCCAAAGGGTGAGGATCGCCCGCTCCAGCGCAGTGCGGATGTCGAGCTCCTCGTCGGGCGCGAGCCCGCCGCGGGCGCGCTCGGCCAGAAGCTCGGCAATCTCGCGCTCACGGTCCAGCGTGGACTTGCGGCGCACCTCGGTGGGGTGGGCGGTGAGGACGGGGCTCATCAGGCCGAGCGACAGCGCCTCGCGGATCTCGGCGTCGGAATGGCCGGCAGCGCGGATGCGGCCCAGCGCCCGGTCGAGCGTGCTGTTGCGCGGCTCGGACCCTTCGATCTTGTGCGCGCGGTTGCGGCGGATGTGGTGCTGATCCTCCGCAATGTTGGCAAGGTGCGAGAAATAGCTGAACGCGCGGATGGTCGAGATCATCCCGTGACGGGACATGGACGAGAGGATCTGCCCCAGCTCGTCGCGGGCGGACTGGTCCTCGTCGCGGTGAAAGCGGATCGCGTTCTGGCGGACCGTTTCGATGGCGGAGAATATCTCGCCGCCCTCCTGGTCCCGCACCACGTCGCCAAGCAGCCGGCCCAGAAGCCGGATGTCTTCGCGCAAGGGAGTGTCCTTGTCCGGAGTGTCGTCAACGCTCGTCATGTCGGGCATGATGGTCATGGCCGGATCCTCGACGCGGCAGCCGCCCTGCCGCCTTGTGGCGTGGTTTCTTGGTTTGTGCAGCGCAACACTGCCCCGCACATCGAGTGCGAGCAAGTCCCGCACCGCAATCAGTTTGCGGTGCGGGATAATTGCCGAATGGCAGGGATGCCCTTGGGCCGAGCCCGTCGGGCGCGCCTTTTACTGCGGCAGGCCGAAGCCACCGCGGACGTCATGCACCAGCTCCAGGCACTTGTCCGGGTTGCCTTTGATGCCTTCCTGCGCGGCGTGTTCGATCCTCTGGGAGAATTCCATCTGCTTCTGCTCGTTCTGAGACAGGGTGATGTTGTCTTCTGCGGCCTCCTGGGCGGACGCCACGGCGGCCTCGCAATCGGCTTCGGTGGCAGCTTCGGCGGCAAAGACCGAGAGAGTCATGGCAAGGGCCGCTGCGCTGAGGATCTTGAACATTTCGTGGTGCTCCTGTGTGGACGTTTGCGGGGAATCCATAGCACCGATTTCGCCAATTCTGCGCCCGGCCTTCAATGCTCTGGCACTATTTTTCTTGAACCTGCCGCCGGTCGCGCTTCTCGGGAAAGCCGAAGCCCCCGCGCGCGTTGCGGACGATCTGAAGGCACTTCTCGTATTCGCCGATCTTGCCCTGGTGGACCGCCGCGTAGATCATCTGCGAAAAGCGCATCGACTTCTGGCTGTCGTTCTTCAGGCCGATGCTTCTGCTGCCCTGATGGTGCGCCGCATGGACCGCGGCCATACAGTCTGCCTCGGTTGCTGCATGCCCGGCGGAGATGAACGCAATGAGGAGGAGTGATGCGATGACGAATGCTGTCCGCATGAAGTTTTCTCCAGGCTCGATACTGCAAAACAGGTGAAACGGTCGAGACCAGCCGGTCACATGCCGGCCGCCTTGCAAGGACGCAGAGCGCCCTGCTGCGCCGTCGTTTGCAGCTCAGATGATCCGAATGTCCGGCTTGCGGCTGCGCGCGGTCACGAGACGGGCATTGGGAAGGTCGTTCTCGTCCACCTTGGCAGCAATGTCCGCCGGCGCAAGGCCATGCCCCTCCCAGCGCGCTGTGAGGCGCCGTTCAAGTTCCGCCTCGTCCACGTCAAGGGTTGCGGTCATGTCAAAGGCGCGGGCGAGGGTGCGCCAGGGGGCTTCATCCAGCAGCAGGTAGTTGCCTTCGCACACGATCAGGCGCGCGTCCCGGCCGATCAGGATGGCCCCCGCCCGTGCGATCTCGATGCTACGGTCAAAGCGCGGGACGACGACCGTGTCCTCTCCGGCGCGCAGCCGGTGGAGAGCGCTGGCAAGGCCGCCAACGTCGAATGTGTGCGGCGCACCCTTGCGGGCAAGGTGACCGCGTTGGCGCAGCAGCTCGTCGTCATAATGGAAGCCGTCCTGCGGCAGAAGGGCCGCGCGTCCGGGATGGGCTTCGTTGGCAGCGTCCACCACCGCCTCGGCTAGCGTGGACTTGCCGGAGGCGGGCGGCCCGGCAATGGCGATGATGCGCCGCTCGCCGCCGGTCAGCTGACCGGCAAGCGTCACAAGTTCGGCGGTGAACGCATCGGCGCCAAGGGTGCGCATCAGATCAGCCGGTACTGATGCGCCATGTTGCGCAGGAACGGCAGGCCCTCGGCCATCACCTGTTCTGCACTGTCTGCCACCGGCCGCCAGACCGAGAGCGCGGACCCGATGCGCGGCGGCAGATTGATGAAGCTTTCCATGGCCATCCCGCCCTTGTAGCCGATGGCGGCGAGGGCGGCAAAAACCTCGTTCCAGCCGATGGTGCCAGCCCCCGGCACGCCGCGGTCGGACTCCGAGAGATGGATGTAGCGAAGGTGCTCGCGGCAATCGAGGATGCCGTTGGCAAGGCCCTTCTCCTCGATGTTCATGTGATAGGTGTCGAGGTGGGCGAAGAGATTGTCCGAACCGACCTTCTCGATCATGTCGCGGGTCTGCCAGCCGGTGTTGAGGATGTGGTTCTCGTAGCGGTTCACCGCCTCGATGCCGAATGCGAGGCCCTTGCTCTTTGCGTAGTCCGCCGCGACCTTCAGCGCACGGGCGACATCGTCCTGCTCGGCCTCGGTGGGCGGATGGCCCGTGCGCTCGCCGATGCCGCCGAAGGTGACGCCGGTGAACGCGATGGCGCCACATTCGGCGGTCTTGTCCAGCGCCATCTTCAGGTAGGCGATGCCGGCCTCCGGGTCGCGCGAGGGCCAGGCTTCCTCCGGCAGGCCAAGGGAGCAGACGGCAGTCATCTCCGCCTTGTCGAGGAGCGCTGCGGTGTGCGGCGCATCGACCGACGGCGGGTCCAGAAGCGCAATCTCGATGAAATCGATCGGGTGCTTCTGCGCCTCGGCGATTGCATATTCGGCGGCATCGCGCGTCCAGTCGATGGACCACAGCGAGGTGTGGACGCCAAAACCCTTCATGCCTTCCTCCAGTTTTGTCTTGTCGTGTCTAAAGTGCCAGACCGGGCAGGATCAGCACCACCGACGGAACTGCGATGATCAGCAGGAGCCGCGCGGCATCGGCGATCACGAATGGCATGATGCCGCGGTAGATGGTGCCGATGGGGACGTCCCGCACCACCGAGCGCAGGACGAACAGGTTGAGGCCGACCGGCGGCGTGATGAGCGAAAGCTCCGTCACCATCACCACGAAAATGCCGAACCAGACCGGGTCGTACCCAAGTTCGCCCACCACCACGGGAAAGAAGATCGGCACGGTGAGGAGCATCATGGAGAGCGATTCCATGAAGCAGCCGAGCACGAGGTAGATGGCGAGGATGATGAAGATCACGCCGACCGGCGAGAGGTTGGCTGCGGCAATGACGGTCTTCAGCGCATCGGGCAGGCCGGCAAGGTTCATGAAGTTGGAAAAGAGGAGCGCGCCGATCAGCACCGTGAAAAGGGCTGCCGTGGTGACGACGGTTTCCACCAGCACCGCCATGATGAGGCGCGGCGTGAGCGCCCGCCGCCACAGTGCGAACAGGAAGGCGAAGAAGGCGCCGACGCCCGCGGCCTCGGTGGGCGTGAAGACGCCGAGATAGATCCCGCCGATGATGACGAGAAAGAGGAGGACGATGGGTCCGATGGAGGCAAAACCGCGCCAGCGGTCCGCCCACGACGTGCGCGGCGCCGAGGGGCCGGCGTCCGGCTTCAGCAGCACCACCACCCATACGGCGGCGATATAGAACAGGATCGCGATGATGCCGGGCACGATCCCAGCGATGAACAGCGCGCCGATGTCGGTCCCTGTGGCAATCCCGTAAAGAACGAGGATGACCGACGGCGGAATGAGAATGCCGAGCGTGCCGCCCGCGGCAACCGAGGCGGAGGCCAGGCTGTCGGCATAGCCGAAGCGGCGCATTTCGGGCATCGCGACCTTGCCCATGGTGGCAACGGTCGCCAGCGATGAGCCGCACACGGCCGAGAAGCCGCCGCACGCAACCACGGTTGCCATGGCAAGGCCGCCGCGCCGGTGGCCGAGAAAGGCATGGCAGAGGCGGTAAAGGTCCTCCGACATGCCGGCTCTGGCGACCAGAACGCCCATCAGCACGAACATCGGCACCACCGACAGGTCGTAGCTGACGACGGTGGTGTAGGGGAGCTGGCCGAGCATACCGAGGATCGAATTCTGGCCGATGACGGCCCAGATGCCGGCAGCGCCCACGGCCATCATCGCATAGGCGATGGGCAGGCCGATGAGGATAAGAAGCAGCACCCCGCCAAAGCCGAGCGTTGCCGCGCGCCATGCGAGCGGCAGTTCGAAGAAGAATTCCATTAGCGGCGCCGGCGGATGAGAACGGAAGCAAAGCCGAGGATGCAGGCGAGCGCGGCAAAGGCGGCCAGAACGCTCATGGACTGGACGATGAGGCCCTTGGGCACACGCAGCTCAAGCGTGCGCTCGCGATAATTCCACAGCCGCTCGCCGTAGGCCCACATGCGCCACGAGATCAGGCCGAAGAGGCCCGCCCCCACAAGATCGCCCAGCGCATCGACAATGCGCTGCCCGGCCAGCGGATAACGGTCGGAAATGACGCTGACGAGGATCATCTCGCGGTGGTGGATCGCCAGCGGCAAGGCTGTGAACACGATCAGCCCCATGGAGATTTCGGTGACCTCGAAAGCGCCATGGAGCGGGTTGTTGAAGATATACCGGCCCGCAACGTCGATGGTGGTGGTCACCATCATCACCGCCGCGAGCAGGCCGGACGCGTACGCCAGCACCCGGAAGGGGAGCGCAGCCCATGGAAGTTCTTCAGAATAGTCGGCTGCGCTCACGGGATCACTTCTGGTTGACGGTCTTGTCGGCGGTGTAAGCCTCCACCATGCCGCGGGCGTAGTCGAGAATCTCCTGTCCGGGAAGGTCGCGGCTTGCCGCTTCCGCCAGCCACTCGTCGGTCAGAACGGTGAGGCGTTCCTTGGCTTCGGTGACGCTGGCCTCATCCATGGTGACGAACTTGACGCCCGCCTCGTCGAGCGCTGCCTTGCCGACGGTGTCGCCGTTGGTCCACGCCCAGCCCGAAAGGAGCGCGATGGACATGCCCGAATGCTTCTCGATGGCGGCGCGCTGAACATCGGTCAGCCCGTCCCAGACGCCCTGGTTGATGGCGATCCAGAAGGTGTCGGTGTAGAGGCCGCCGGGGATTTCGACCGAGCCCTTGATGGCCGGGGTGATCGAGAAGAAGTCGATGGATTCCAGCGGGAAGGTGATGGCATCGGCCACGCCGCGGCTCATCGCGGTCTGCGCCTCGGTGGGGGGAAGCTGCACGGGGGTGCCGCCAAGCGCGGAGATGATCCGGCCGGTGACGTTGCCGCCGACGCGGACCTTCATGCCCTCGAGGCCGTTGAGCGTGGTGATCGGCTCGCCGCGGGTGTGAAGATACGGGATCGAGTGGACGAAGAGGCCGACAACGTGGGCGCCCTCGTGCTCGCCATATTGTTCGCCGTAGCGCTCATAGGCCGACCAGGCGGCGGCGGAACCGGCCCACGGGTCCGGCGAGGAGAAGGGGAGGTCCATCACTTGCGTCATGGTGAAACGACCGGGGTTGTGGCCCGAAACGCCCCAACCTGCATCCACCGTGCCGTCGATCACCATGTCGAAGTACGCAGGCGGAGGCCCGAGCGCGCTTGTCATGATTTCCATCTTCAGCTCGCCGTCCGTCTCCAGCGCGATGGCTTCGGCCCACGGCTCAAGAATGCCGGTGACGATGAGGTGGTGCATTGGCAGCCAGTTGCCGACGCGAATGACGGTCTCGGCCGAGGCCGGCAGAGCCGACGCCGCGATGGCCGAGAGCGCGGTCGCGCCGACCAGCAAAGTGCGAATCGCCATGGTGTTTCCTCTCATTGCTTTGGTTTGTTATTAATCGAGGCGCTTGCGGGCCGATAGCTTGTAAATCTCGAGGGCGTCGTTTCCGCCGCGCGCCAGCAGCAGGCGGAAGGTTTCGGCGGCAAGGGATGTCATCGGCAGCGGCGTGCCGGTTTCCCTTGCAAGGGTACGCACATTGTCGAGGTCTTTCAGCATGGTGTGGCCGTGGCCGAGCGGGGGCTCGTGCTGACCGGCCACCATGCGCGGCACGAAGAGCTGGAGCGGGATTGAATCGGCAAACCCGCCTGCCAGCGCTTCGGGCAGCCTGGCGGCATCGACGCCGGCATCTTCGGCAAGGCGGGTGGCCTCGGCCAGCACGGCCATGGTGCAGCCGACGATCACCTGGTTGCACAATTTGGCCGTCTGCCCTGCGCCGGACGGCCCCATGTGCGTGAAGCGTGCGGCCATCAGCATCACCGTTTCGCGGACCGCCTCCACCGCGGACGCCTCACCGCCGGCCATGATGGCAAGGGTGCCCTGTTCGGCGCCGGGAACGCCGCCGGATACCGGCGCGTCGACCCATTCCATGCCGCATTCGTCCAGAAGCCGCTGGCGAAAGCGCACGGTGTCATCCGGTGCAATCGACGAGAAATCGACCAGGATCTTGCCGGCTGCACCGCCTTCCGCCACGCCGCCTGGGCCGAATACGGCAGCTTCCACGGCCCTGGTGTCGGTGAGGCAGAGGCACACGATATCGGCGGCGCGCGCCACGCCCGCAGGCCCATCGCCGAGGATGGCGCCATCGGCGAGCGCTGGGGCGGTCTTCTCCGTGGTGCGGTTCCAGACCGTCACGGTGCGCCCTGCGGCAAGGAGGCGCCGCGTCATCGGCAGGCCCATCAGGCCGATGCCGATATAGCCGAGCGGTGCACTCACAGGCGGTCACTTTCCGGCCATACGGCGCCGCCGGCGTGGGTCACGGCACCCTCGTGGGACGGGCCGACCGTGGCGGCATATTTGGAGAGGAGCCCCGCGCGGTGGTTGGGCGGCGGCGGTGTCCAGCGTTCGCGCCTGTCCGTCAGCGTAGCATCGCCGACGTTGAGGGTTATCGTTCCGGCGGCGCCGTCGATTGCAATCTCGTCGCCGTCCTCCACCAACGCCAGCGGACCACCGACGGCGGCCTCCGGCGAGGCATGGCCGATGCACATGCCGCGCGTTGCGCCCGAAAAGCGGCCGTCGGTGATGAGCGCCACCTTCTCGCCCATGCCCTGGCCGTAGATCACCGCGGTGAGGCCCAGCATCTCGCGCATGCCGGGGCCGCCCTTGGGGCCCTCGTTGCGCACGATAATCACGTCGCCCTCGGCGTAGGCGCGCCCGTTGACCGCCTTGACCGCCATGTCCTCGCTCTCGAACACCCGCGCACGGCCGGTGAACTGCTTGGATTTGAGCCCTGCCACCTTGAGGAGCGCACCATCGGGGCAAAGGTTGCCCTTGAGCACGGCAAGGCCGCCGGTGTTGCTGATGGCCGCTGAAAGCGGGCGGACCACCTCGCCGTCGGGTGCGGCGGCGCTGGCGACTTCATCGCCCAGCGTGCGGCCGGTGACGGTGAGGACGCCGCCGTCGATATGACCGGCCTCGACGAGGGCGCGCAGCACGACGGAGGAGCCGCCGATGCGGTAGACGTCCAGCGCGTGGTACTTGCCGCCGGGGCGCAGGTTGCCGATGAGCGGCGTGGCATTGAACACCGCGGCCACGTCGTCGACGGTGAAGCGGATCCCCGCCTCGTGCGCAATCGCCGGAATATGCAGCGCCGCGTTGGTGGAGCCGCCGGTGGCCGCGACAATGGCCGCAGCATTCTTCAGCGAGGCGAGGGTGACGAGATCGCGGGGCAGGGGGCCGCCACCCCGGATGGCGTCGAGCACGATGGCACCAGCGCGGATGCCGACACCGCGGCGCTCCGAATGAACGCCGGGGATCATCGCGGTGTTGGGGACGGTGAGGCCCATGGCTTCGGCCACCATCGCCATGGTGTTGGCGGTAAACTGGCCGGCGCAGGCGCCGATGGTGGGCTTGCAGGCGCGCTCCATCAGCGCCAGCGTTTCCTCGTCGAGCGCGCCGCGCTGCACCTCGCCGACCGCCTCGTAAACGTCGAGCACCGAAAGGTCGCGCTCGCCGAACCGGCCGGGCAGGGCCGCCCCGCCATAGATGAACACCGATGGCACGTTGCAGCGGACCATGCCCATCATCACACCCGGCAGGGTCTTGTCGCAGCCACCGAAGCCGATCAGCCCGTCATAGGCGTGGCCATGGACGACGGCCTCGATCGAATCGGCAATCAGCTCGCGGCTCACCAGCGAGAACTTCATCCCCTCGTGGTTCATGCCGATGCCGTCGGAGACGGAGATGGTGGCGAACTCGCGCGCGGTGCCGCCTGCGGCTTCGATGCCGGTTTTGGCGTATTCCACCTGTGCCGGATGGGTCATGTTGCACGGGGTGGTCTCGCCGCGCATCGAGACGACGCCGACCATCGGCTTGGCGATCGCGTCGTCGTCGAGGCCCATGGCACGCATGAAGGCGCGGTGCGGCGTCCGGTCCATGCCGTCCGTCGTGATGCGCGACCTGAGCGGCCGCGTCGTTCTTTTGGTCAATTCTGCCCGCCTCCCTGCGGAGCATTCAGGCTATTGCGCGTAGCGGAAGAGTGTCAACGCGCCGCAGATGCAATTCCCGTCGGCGGTGAAACCGCTTGTCTTGGCCCCCGCGTCCGCCCAATTGGGAGCGACGGCGAGCTGGCGAGAGGGCGGAGCGATGCGGCTGAGGGTGGCGACGTACAACGTGCGCAAGTGCGTGGGCCTCGACTGGCGGCGCGACCCGGACCGGGTGCTTGCGGTCATCAATATGCTGGATGCCGACATTGTGGTGCTGCAGGAGGCGGACCGGCGGTTCGGCCGGCGGATTGCGACGCTGTCCCACTCCAGCCTGCGCGATTCGGGCTGGTACGCTGTCCCGCTGGCGCCCCACGATGGCGGCATCGGCTGGCACGGCAACGCGGTGCTGGTGCGCAACGACATGGAGGCCGAGGCGATCCACCGGGTAAAACTCCCGGCGCTGGAACCGCGCGGCGCCGTGATCGTCGACCTTGCCACCGCCAGCGGCCCCATCCGCGTGGTGGGGGCGCATCTGGGGCTGACTCGCGGGATGCGGGTGCGCCAGGCCCATCAGATCGTGGAAGAGGTTGGCGCAATGGCGGCGCGCCCCACCGTCATCATGGGCGACCTCAACACCTGGCATCAGACCGGCGGCTCCATTGCGGTGCTGGCCGGCGCCTACGCGCTGGTGCCGCCGGCGCCGACCTTTCACGCCAGCCGCCCCGTTGCCGCGCTTGACCGCATCGCGCTCAGCCACGACATCGCACTGAGGGCGCAAGGCGTGATGCGCGAAGGCGTGGCGCCTGTGGCATCCGACCATCTGCCGCTGTGGGCCGATATCGAGGTGGTGAAAGGCGAAAGCCGATGACAGCGCTTGTCTGGGTCATGATCGTGATCGCCATCCACGTCGTCGGCGTGGTGGCGGCCTTCCGCGCCGCGCAGCATGCGCACACCGCGCAGGGTGCTGTGGCATGGGGCATCTCGCTGATTGCGATTCCTTATTTCGCGTTGCCGCTCTACCTCTTCATCGGGCCGCCGCGGCCGGGGGAGCTGGAGGTGGACCAGGCCGATTTCCGCGCCGATGCCTACGCGTCGCTGCTGACGCTCAGGATGCCGCCGGAGGCGATTGCGCCTATCGAGGAGAAGTGGCGCCTTCTGGAACGACTTTCGCCGGCACCTGCGATCTATTCCGGTCCGCCGCGCCTTCTGATCGACGGCGGCGAGGTATTCGACGCGGTGTTCAAGGCCATTGAGGCCGCCGAGCACGAGATTGTGGTGCAGTTCTACATCTACCGCGACGACGGGCTCGGCCGGCGCCTGCACGAAGCCTTGTGCCGCCGTTCCCGCGAGGGCGTGAAGGTTCTGCTATTGTATGACGGGATCGGCGCGCGCAACGTCCCGGAAGCGTACTGGGAGGGCTTGCGCAAGGCGGGAGTGGATGCGCACGAATTCCATCTCAGGCGCCGTCTGCCCAAGGTCATGCGCCTGAACTACCGCAACCACCGCAAGCTCGTCGCCGTGGACGGGAAGGTGGCCATTATCGGCGGACCCAATGTCGGCGACGAATATCTGGGCCTCGACCCCAAGTTCGGCGCCTGGCGCGACACCGCCATCGAGATCACCGGCCCCGCCGCCCGCGTGGCGCAGGCAAGCTTTGTGGTGGACTGGCAGTGGGCTGGCGGTGACCCCGCGGCCCTTGAGCATCCACCGGTGAAAGTATCGCCGTCGTTCGCCAACACACCGGTTCTGCTGCTGCCGACCGGGCCTGCGGACACGCTGCCGGCATGCTCGCTTTCGCTGATGCATCTCATCGGCTCGGCGCGCAAACGGCTATGGCTCACCACGCCCTATTTCGTGCCGGACCTCGATGTTCTCAGCATGCTGAAGGTGGCGGCGCTGCGCGGCGTGGACGTGCGTGTGATGATTCCCGACCGGCCGGACCACACCATTGTCTGGCTCGCGGGCTTCACCTACGCCGACGAGGTGATGCGCGCCGACGTGAAGCTCTACCGCTACATGGAAGGCTTCATGCACCATAAGGTGATGCTGGTTGACGACGAGGTGGCCGCCATCGGCACCGTCAATTTCGACAACCGATCCCTCCACCTCAACTTCGAAAACACCGTGGTGGTGATGGACAAGGCGTTCACCGCGAAGGTGGCCGCGATGCTGGAGCGCGACTTTGCCCGCTGCCGGCCGCACATGGACAGCCCCTACGCAGGCTTTCACCCCATCACGCGGGCGATCGCCCCGGCAACCCGTCTTCTGGCGCCGCTTCTTTAACGCGGTGCAAAAAACGCTCTGGTGCGTGCCGGCGAGCAACGAGCCATTTGAGGGCGACCGGCAGGGACCTATCGGGCGGAAGATTGGGAGTGGCGTGTTTTGAGAGCAGCCATCCACGCTTAAATAGGATATATGTTTCCGAGGAACGCCGCCGCAGGTGCAAGGACGAGGAGTTGAAGCCATGGGTCTGAAGTCGAAATTTGCGCTTGGGGTGCTGCTGGCCTCCATGGCGATGCCTGTGGGCGCGATGGCGCAGGAGATCACCGTCGGCCTCTCGCTGCCCGAAAACATGGCCGGGCTCGATTTTGCCAACGGCATGTACGAGACCTTCCGCGACGAGGTGGAGGCAAACTCCGATCTGACCGTCAACCTTGTCTATGGCGGCGCGCTCGGCTCCCCCAATGACCGGCTGGCCCAGATGCGGCGCGGCCTGATCCAGATGTCCGACACGGCGGACGGCAATCTTGCCACTGTGTTCAGTGACGTGATGGTCTTCAACACGCCCTATCTCTTCCCGTCGGAAGAGGTGGCGTGGGAGGTGCTGGACGGCCCCCTCGGTGACAAGCTGGCGCAAAGCCTTCTCGACAAGACCGGCATTCGCGCGCTCGGCTGGTGGGAGTCTGGCGGCTTCAAGCACTTCAGCGCCAACCGCGAGATCCATTCTCCGGCCGACATGGACGGGCTCAAGATCCGCGTTCTGGGTCCGCTCGCCACCATTCCGGTGGAGGCGATGGGGGCATCTGCGGCGCCCATCTCGTTCGGCGAACTCTACACCGCACTCCAGACCAGGGTGGTGGACGGGCAGGACAACTCGGTCGCCGTCTTCAAGCTGGTCAACCTGTTCGAGGTGCAGGACACCCTGGCGCTGACCGGCCATGTCTATGCGTTCGGTCCGCTTGGCATCAACAATGCCTTTTACGAGGGGCTGACCGACCCGCAGCGCGCCGTGATCGACGCCGCCGCCGAAAAGGCCATCGCGTTCAACCGCGAGACCTCCCGCGCGCTGGAGGCGGACGCCATTGCCTTCGTGGCGGACAAGGGCGTCAACGTCATCACGCTGACGGACGATGAAAAGGCGGCGTTTCGCGATGTGATGCAGCCGGCCGCCATCGAATGGCTGCGCACCGAAATGCAAACACCGGAGCTGATCGACGAGGCACTTGCCGCCGTCGAAGCTGCCGGAAAATAGGATGCGGCGGCTGGTGCAGCTGGTGGAGGGGGGCTTGCGCGCGGTCGCAGCCCTCTGCCTTGCCGGATTGACGGGGCTTGTCCTTCTCCAGGTGGTGCTGCGCTACACCGGCGCCGGGGTGCCGGCTTTCATCGAGGAGGTGGCCCGCTACGCGATGATCTGGATGGCGCTCCTCATTGCCGCCGTTGCCGTGCGTGAGGGAAGCCACATTCGTATCGATATTCTGCCCGCGGCCATCGGGGCCCGCTCGCCGGCCGCACGACGCGTGCTGGAAGCATTCCTCGACACCGTGTCCCTGACCATCTTTCTCGTTCTCCTCTGGTACGGGATCGACATGGTCCGCTTCGGCGCGATGCAGACCAGCGAGGGGATGCGCATTCCGCTGTCCTACCCCTATGTCTGCGTGCCGGTCGCATTCGCGCTTGCTGCCGTTTTCGCAGCGCTGCGCATCATCGCCAACCGGCACCGGGAACACGCGCCAGAGCGCGCCGCATGAGCGACACGATCGTGCTGTTTGCCGGCACCTTTCTGGGGCTCTTGGTGGTGGGCCTGCCCATCGCATGGTCGATGCTGGCGGCGGTGATGATCTGGATGGTCGTCTCCGGCAATCTTCACTTTCTGCCCGTGGTGCCCGAGCGGGTCTACCAGGGCATGGATGCTTTCGTGCTGATGGCCGTGCCGCTCTTCATTCTGGCTGGCGAACTGGTCAACGAAGGGCGGATCACCGGGCGGCTGATCGACCTTGCCAACGGCCTCTTCGGCTGGATGCGGGGCGGGCTGGCGCAGGTGAATATCGGCGCGTCCATCCTGTTTTCCGGCATCACCGGCGTGGCGCTGGGGGACATTGCGGCGCTCGGGCGGATCTTCATTCCCGCAATGGTGGCGGGGGGTTATACGCCCGCCTATGCCGCCGCCGTTACCGCATCGTCGTCAATCATCGGTCCGATGGTGCCGCCATCGCTGATTGCGGTGATCTACGGCTCGATGACCGGCGTTTCCATCGGTGCGCTGATGGCAGCGACCCTCGTTCCGGGTCTGCTCATCGGCGCGGTGCAGATGGGCCTCGTGGGCGTTCAGGCGCGGATCAACAATTTCCAGCCCGTGCCCATGGACCGCTCGCCGCGCATTCTTGGCGGCCTTGCCGCGCGCGCGGCGGTTCCGCTGATGATCCCCGTCATCATCATCGCCGGAATGCTCGGCGGCATCATGACGCCGACGGAGGCGGGCGCTGTTGCCGCGCTCTACGCGCTCGTTGTTTCCGTGGTGCTGTACCGTTCGCTGTCGCTTCGGGCGCTGGGGGCGGTGTTTTCGCGCTCGGCGCTTTTTTCGGGGCAGCTTCTCATCATCGTTGGCTGCGGTGCGGCATTCTCGTGGGTGATGGGCATCGAGAACGTGCCGCGGATGGCCGCCAGCGCGCTGACAGGGCTCGACCTTGGCAGCTTCGGAACGCTTCTCTTCCTCAACGCCATCCTCCTCGGCCTCGGGATGATCATCGACCCCACAACGGCGATCATCCTGTTCGGGCCGCTGTTTTCGCAAATTGCCGTGGCGGTGGGGATCGACCCGCTGCACTTCGGCGTGATCGCGATCCTCAACCTCAACATCGGGCTTCTGACGCCGCCGCTGGGTGTGTGCCTGTTTGCCGCCGAGCGCATTGCCGGCTGCGGGATCGTGCCCCTGATGCGCGCAACGCTGCCTTTTCTTCTCGTCAACCTCATTGCGCTTGCGCTGGTGGCTGCGGTGCCGGGCTTCAGCCTGTGGCTCCCGCGCGTCCTCGGTTTCTAGCGCCCGACCTTTTGCGGCAGGCGCCGCGCGTCCAACCCGAAACCCGAGCGAGCTTCGATGACTGCACAAGACCCCGCCTATTTTCTCTACCACTCCATCGGTCAATATCCGGGCAAGGCGGCGGAAACGGGGGAGGCGCTGGCGGCCTTTGCACAAAGCTGGGCAGCGCTTGACGACGGGCAGTGGGGCCGCGCGCTGACCGAGCGGGAGACCTTCCTTGCCCTGTGGCGCCGGCTGATCGGCGCCCCCGAAGGTTCGCTGACTTCGGCGGAAAACGTCACCACCGCGCTCTACAGCGTTCTCGGCGGCCTGCCGCGCGAAAGACTGTCGGGCAAACGTGTTCTGGTCGCGCAGGATTGCTTCCCGAGTTTGCACTTCCTCCTCGCCGGATTGGCGCCGCGCTTCGGCTTCACGCTGGACACCGTGCCGATGCGCCCCGGCGAGAGCTTTGTGCGCGAGGATGACATGATCGCCGCGTGGGGGCCGGATGTGGGTCTTGCGCTTCTCACCTTCGTGACCTCGACCGCGTCCTTTTGCGCCGACCATGCGCGCCTCACCGCTCACGGCCACGCCATGGGGAGCCTCGTTGCGCTCGACCTCACGCAGGGCATCGGCATCGTGCCGTTCACGCTGGCGAAGGATGGGCCAGACATCGTGCTGTCCACCTCGCTCAAATGGTTGTGCGGCACGCCGGGCGCGGGGATCCTCTACGTGCGGCCGGAGCTTGCCGCCGCCTGCGCACCGGAGCTGCGGGGCTGGTTCAGCCAGCCGAACCCGTTCTCGTGGGACCTTGATGCATTCGACTATGCGCCCGATGCGCGAAGGTTCGACCATGGCACGCCGGCGGCAATTGCGTGCATCGGCTCTGTGCCGGCGCTGAAATGGCACGCGGCCGCCGACAAGCCCGCGCTGCTGGCCCACACTCGCACGCTACAGGCAACGATTGCCGCGGAGGCCGCCGCGCTTGGCCTGCCGCTGGCAAGCCCGGCCGATCCCGAGCAGCGCGGCGGCAGCATCATGGTGCGGTTGCCGGAGAGCGCCGACCCGCCGGCGCTGGTGAGCCGGCTGCGGGACAAGGCGATCCACCTTGATTGCCGGGGCAGCGTGATGCGCATCTCGCCTGGCATCGTGACCCGTGAAGCCCATGTGGAGCGCCTGTTCGAGGCGCTTCGTGCCGAAGGCCTCGGCGCATGAGCGACCTGTCCCACATCGCCACCGCGCGCCTTGCCGTGCCCGCCGAAATTGCGTTCGAATTCATCACCGATCCGCTGTCGCTGGGGCGCTGGTCGTTCGGTTGCTGGTCTACCCAAAGGACGCCGGAGGAGGGGCTTTATACCGGCACGTCGCTTTTCGACAAAAGCGAGACGTGGTTCCACGTTGAGACGGACGCCGAACAGCTTACCGCCACCTACCATGTGGGCACACGCCTTGCGCGCAGCCCGCGGATCGTGGCGCGCGTGGTGCGCGGGTCAACCTGCAACCTTGGGGACGGGGCGTGCTATGTCAGTCTCATCGCGTGGCGCGCAGCCGATATGGACGACGCGCGCTGGGAGCGTCTGCGCCGGGCACACGATCTCGAAATTCTTCTCATCCAGGCCCAGTGCGAGGGCGAGTATGCGGCGGGCGGAACGCTTGAATGATGCGACGCTCGGCAACGCGCGACTGCCGCAAGGCTATTGACCGGCAGATGGCTGCACGGGGATAGTCGTTTCTGAAACTTTGGAGAGCGGGCGTTCAAAAAGACCCGCTCCACAGGAGGAAACCCGATGAGAAAAGCATTCAAGGGAGCGGCGCTCGCCTCTCTCATGGCAGGCGTGATGGCGTTTGCCAGCCCGGCGTCGTCGCAGGATCTCGAGATTGTCACCTCGGTGCCGAGCCTTGGCTTCCCGTTTTTCGTCCACATGGAAAACTCGCTCAACGCATCGGCCAAGGAGCTGGGCGGCATCACCACCATCAACCAGGATGGCCAGAACTCCGCCCCCAAGCAGACCGGCGATCTTGAAGCGGCCATCATCCAGGGCGTCAGCGGCGTGGTGATCAGCCCGCTCGACAGCGTTGCGATGGCGCCCGGCGTTCGCCAGGTGGTGGAAGCGGGCATCCCGGTGATGACCATCGACCGCACCGTCGAAGGCGTCGACGGCATTCTCGGCCACGTCGGCGCAGACAACGTTGCCGGCGGCGTTGCACAGGGCGAGCTGGTGAAAAAGCTCTTCCCGGACGGTGCGAAGATCGTCAACCTCCAGGGCCAGCCCGGCGCTTCGCCCGCCATCGACCGCAACAAGGGCCTCCACCAGTCCCTCGACGGTGATGACAAGTACGAATTCGTTGCCGAGCAGACCGCCAACTTCGCCCGCGAAGAAGGCGCATCCGTCACCGAAGCCATCCTCGGCGGCATGGATACGCCGCCCGACGTGATTGTCGCCGCCAACGACGACATGGCCCTTGGCGCCATGCAGGTGGTCTCCGAGCGCGGCGACAAGATCGCCATCATCGGCTTCGACGCGCTGCCCGAGGCTCTTGCCGCCATCCGCGACGGCAACCTCACCGCCACCATCGAGCAGATGCCGGGCGGCCAGTCCGCCGAGGCGATGCGCGCGCTGGTGACGTTCCTGCGCGACGGGACCAAGCCGGAAGCGGTGACGCTCCTTCAGCCGTTCGCGCTGACCAAGGACAATCTCGACAAGGCAGAACGCCTCGGCGAGATCAACTGAACCGTCTGCGGGGGCCACACTTGGCCCCCGCAACATTTCTTGAGGCGGGGCCACCCGCCCTGCCAAGGCAATAAAGTCGATGACGACACGCGACCAAGGCCAGACCGGTTTCGACCTTGTCGGCTTCCTCGCCCGCTATGCAGCGCCCCTGTTTCTGGTCGCGCTTGTGGCGCTGTTCGCAATTCTCGAACCGCGTTTTCTCCACCCCCTCAACCTCATGAACATCCTGCGGCAGGTCTCCATCTCCGGCCTCGTCGCCGTCGGGATGACCTTTGTGATCCTGACGGCGGGGATCGACCTTTCGGTCGGCTCGCTGGTGGCGCTGTGCGGCCTCGTCGGCGCATACGTGGCCAAGGGCGGGCTCGACGACCGCTTTGCCCTCGGCGCTGCGGCCGACAGCGGCAACCCGGTGATCTTTGCGGTGATGGCGGCCGTTGCCGTCGGCATGGCATGCGGCGGCATTCAGGGCTTTGCGATCACCAGGTTCAAGGTGCCGCCATTTGTGGTGACGCTGGGCGGGCTTACTGCCTTCCGCGGCGCCGCGCTGCTCCTGTCGGGCGGCGGTCCGATTTCCGGTTTCGAGATGGGCTATGTCTGGTGGGGGCAGGGGCGTATCTGGGGCATTCCGGTGCCGGTGATGATCTTCGCGCTGGCCGCGTTGATTGCACACGTCGTCCTCACCCAGAGCCAGTTCGGCCGGCATGTCTATGCCATTGGCGGCAACCCGCAGGCCGCGGAGCTGAACGGCGTGTCCACCAAGCGCACCACGCTGATGGTCTATGTCATCATCGGCGCATTCTGCGGCATTGCCTCCTTCCTGTTGTCGGCCCGGCTCAATTCGGCCGAGGCAGTGGCCGGGCTTCAGCTGGAGCTGGACGTTATTGCAGCGGTGGTGATTGGCGGCACGTCGCTCTTCGGCGGAGTGGGGTCGATCTTCGGCACCGTGGTCGGTGTCCTGTTGATCGGCGTTCTGCGCAACGGGCTGGTGCTTCTCAACGTGTCTTCGTTTGTCCAGCAGATCCTGATCGGCGTCATTCTGGTGCTGGCGGTTGCCATCGACCAGCGGGCCAAGCAGCGCGGCACCTGACCAGCCTTCGCGACCGAGCCGCACCATAAAAAACGCCCGGGCGTGTCGCGCCCGGGCGTTCGTGTGTCTGGCGTGCTGCGGCGGGCTCAGCCCGGCTTGCGGAACACCTGGATGCCCCATGCCAGATGACCGGCATCTGCCGCATCCACCCAGTGCTGGAGGCCGGTGGCCATGTTGTCCAGATACGCGGCCGACGCGCCGGCATCGCGCAGCGCCGGCGTGTTGGCCAGCATCTCTTCGCGCACCCGTGCGTAGTGATTGCGCAGTTCGTGCGTCAGGTCTTCCTGCTCCACCACCTCGAAGCCGAGCGCGGAAGCCGCCTCCCGGTAGAAGCGGAACGAGCCGAGATCCTTGAGCTTGATCCGGTTGTAGACCGGCTGGAGCACGCCCGGCCCGACATCGTCCGCCTGGCAGGGGTCGGTGAAGATCAGCGTGCCGCCGGGCTTCAGCACGCGGAAGGCTTCGGCCATCACCTTGCCGCGCTGGTCGGAGTGGAGGAAGGCATCCTGGCTCCACACCACGTCGAACGTCCCGTCGTCTTCCGGCACATCCTCGAACACGCCGTGCTTGACGGTGATCTTGTCCGTCATGCCCGCCTTGCGCACGCGGTGGCGGTTGCGGTCGTTCTGCGTTGCCGAAATGTTGAGGCAGACCGCGTCGGCGCCGGTGGTGCGCACCATGTGGCGCATGGCGCCGCCGTAGCCTGCGCCAAGGTCGAGGATGCGGCCGCCTGCGCCGAGCGTGACCTTGGAGGCCATGCGCTCCACCGTCTTGTCGCTCGCTTCACGGATCGCCTTGGACTCGGTCTCGTCATAAAGGCCGACGTGAATGTCTTCGCCGCCCCAGACGAGGGAGTAGAACGTGTCCGCATCGTCGGAGTCGTAATAGTCTTCCGTGGTGGCCTGGATGTCTTCGCGCGATGACGAGGCGCCGCTCCAGCGCGATTCGATTGCAGACTTTTCCGCAACGTGGATGAAGAAGTCCGGGTCGCCCTCGGCGTAGGTTTCCTGGAAGTCGCCAAATGTGCGAACCCGCTGAAAGCCTGCTTCGTCGAGCAGGCGGCGGACGTAATTCTTGCGGACGGGACACATGTTGAGCGTGTATTCCGACCCGTCCGGGAACGTGTACTTCATCCGGATCAGGCCATCATCCAGATATTCCGGCTCCGCCGACACCTTGTCGCCCACATAGTAGAATTTGTGCTTGGTGGAGAAGCCGTGGTCCAGCATCTGGTCGTAGTTGCGCTGGTCGAGGATCAGCACGCCATCGTGCTTCAGCGCGGCGTAGAACTCCGCCAGCGCGCGGCGGCGGTCGCTCTCGTCGTGCAGGTGGGTGAAGGAGTTGCCGAGGCAGATGATGGCGTCGTACTTGCCCTTGATACCCTTGTTGAGCCAGCGCCAGTCCGCCTGCACCGTCTTGAGGATGAGGCCGCGGGCAGCCGCGTTGGAAAATGCCTTGGCAAGCATTGCGGCCGAGCCGTCCGCGGAGGTGACGTCAAATCCCGCTTCGGCAAGGCGCACGGAGTGGAAGCCGGTGCCGGTGGCAACGTCGAGCACGGTCTCCTTGGAGCGGGCGCGCAGAATGTCGATGAAGAACTGGCCTTCGCTCTCGGCCCGCCCGTCCCAGTTGATGAGCTCGTCCCATTTTTCGACGAACGACATCACGTATTCCTGCCGGTAGTGGTCGGTCTGCCGGTCGGTCAAAGGGTCGTCTGAGTAGGATTGTTCCTCAAGTTTGAGGTCGGCGTTGTGTTCGCTTAGTTCAGTCATCGAATTGCGATCCTCTCTCGAACAAATTTCGAGCTTGCGGCCCCCGCCAACAGAGTTGTCGGCAAGATGGGGTAGGGGATTTCAGCCGCGTGGGCACGGCGGGCCCTGACAAGGGCATGATTGATCTCACGCGCGGTGCACGTGGGCACGGCCATTGCAGCCGCGCCAGGGGGCAATAGGCTCCCCGACCGAATGATGTCAGAGCTTTATTACGACTATTGAACGGGAGTGCAAACCCGAGCCGTATTTTCCATGTGGTTTTATCCGCAGGCGCTTCAGGGTTTGCGTGCAGCCCGCCGGGTCACGCGCAGACGCCCGGCCACAAAAAAAGGGCCGGCGCGCGGCCGACCCTTTCCCGTCACTCAGGCAGAATGGCCTACTGCCACTGCTTGATGAGTTCCTCGTAGGCGATGGTCTCGCCCTGGGGCTTTTCGTTTGCCAGCATCGGCTTGGGCGAACCGGCAACCTCGTTCAGCCAGTAGGAGGGGTCACGCTCCTCGTTGAGGCGCGGACCGCAACCGCCGTAGACGTTGGCCTTCTCGTCGGCTTCCTGCATCCGGCCCATGATGGTGTCCATCTCGGAAGCGAGACGATCCATGGCGACCTGCGGGGTGTAGTTGCCTGCGTTCACGTCACCGATGTACTGCCACCACAGCTGCGCCAGCTTCGGATAGTCCGGCACGTTGACGCCGGTGGGGGTCCACCGCACGCGGTCCGGCGAGCGGTAGAATTCGACGAGGCCGCCCAGCGCCGGCGCGCGCTCGGTGAAGCTCTCGCCATTCACCGTGGAGTTGCGAATGAAGGTGAGGCCGACGTGGGACTTTTCAGTGTCCACGGTCTTGGAGGTGACGAACTGGGCGTAGAGCCAGGCCGCCTTGCGGTTTTCCACCGGGGTCGACTTCATGAACGTCCACGAGCCAACGTCCTGGTAGCCGACCTTCATGCCCTCTTCCCAGTAGGGGCCGTGGGGTGAGGGGGCCATGCGCCAAAGCGGCATGCCCTCGTCGTCAACCGTCTGGTTGCCTTCGGACTTCGGCTTCACCATGTCGGCGGTGAAGGCGGTGTACCAGAAGATCTGCTGGGCGACGTTGCCTTGGTTGAGCGCGGGGAGCGACTGGTAGAAGTCGTAGGATGCAGCTGCCGGCGGGGCGTAGGTGCGCAGCCACTCGTCCCATTTGCGGATGGCGTAGACGGACGCCGGTGCGTTGGTGGCACCGCCGCGCGAGGTGGATGCGCCAACCGGGTTGCAGGAGCCTTCCTCCATGCGGATGCCCCATTCGTCGACCGGGCGGCCGTTGGGGAGGCCCTTGGAGCCGGTGCCGGCCATGGAGAGCCACGCATCGGTCATCCGCCAGCCAAGGTCGGGCGCACGCTTGCCGTAATCCATGTGGCCGTAGATCTTCACGCCGTCGACTTCGCCCACGTCTTCGGTGAAGAACGCCGCAATGTCCTCATAGGCGGACCAGTTGACCGGGACGCCAAGGTCGTAGCCGTATTTTTCCTTGAAGGCGGCCTGATAGTCGGGGTTGTCGAACCAGTCCTTGCGGAACCAGTAGAGGTTGGCGAACTGCTGGTCGGGGAGCTGCCACAGCGCGCCGTCCGGCCCGGTGGTGAAGTCCTTGCCGATGAAATCGTCGAGGTCGAGCGTGGGGCTCGTCACGTCGGCGCCTTCGCCGGCCATGTAGTCGGTCAGGTTGACTGCGGCCTGGAGGCGGGCGTGGGTGCCGACAAGGTCGGAATCGTTGACGTAGCCGTCGTAAAGGTTGCGGTTGGTCTGCATCTGGGTCTGGACCGCCTGGACGACCTCGCCTTCACCCAGAAGCTGGTGGTTCACCTTGATGCCGGTGATTTCCTCGAAAGCCTTAGTCAGGACTTCCGACTCGTAGGTGTGGGTCGGGATCGTTTCGGACAGGACATTCACTTCCATGCCCGAGAATGGTTCGGCGGCCTTGATGAACCACTCCATCTCCGCCATCTGCTCCTCCTTGGAGAGGACGGAGCGTTGGAACTCGTCATTGATCCAGCGTTCTGCAGCTTCCATGTCGGCCATGGCGGGGCCGGCACCGTAGAGCACTGCCATGCAGGTTGAAGCCATCAATAGGCGTTTCATGCGTGTAAAATCTCCCTGGGTTCTGATTGGGCGTGTTTCGCCGTCGTTGCCGCGCTAGTGTCGTCCGGCGCGGTGCCGATCCCGGCACGCGATCCGCGTGCAGGAACAGGATGGGTATGGTGTTTCGGATCTTCGTCGCGTGCGCCGCGACGGTTGTGGTCGGCTTCGTCGCAGCGTGCGCCAACAAGCCGATCGATCTTTCCTCGGACGCGTTCGTCGGCGCATGGCGCTGCGGCGGAACCGAGCTGGTGATGACGTCCAAGACCGTTGCGGTGGACGGCAAGTCGCAGAACATCGCCTGGATCGAAACCGGCAAGAATGTCGACTACGGCCTGTTCATGACCGACGGTGGCCGCTACTCGGTCTCCAACACCACCCGGCGCTCGCTGAATTTTTACGACCACACCACCAAAATGTCGCGCGCCTGCACCGCCGCCTGAGGCAAGGCCGGCGGCATCTTCGCCGCGGGGCGAGAGGTTCGCTGGAAGAGTGTTCGGCCGAAGCGCAACCATGCGGGCGCCTAAACGAACGCGAAGATGAGAAGCGCGACCACCACCGCGATGATCGAGGCGCCCCACAGCGGCGCGGTGGTCACCAGCGCCAGCCAGCCGAGGTGGATGAAGGCGGCCGCCATCAGGCTGATGAACAGCCGGTCGCCGCGAGTGGTGGTGAGCCCGAGGATGCCGTGGCGCGGGTGGCCGCCCGGACGGGCCAGCTCCCACACCGTCATCGCCACGAGCGATGCACCGATTGCGGCGAAGAAGGTGGCCGTCTGCCACGTCCACGCCATCCAGCCGAGGCCGATTGCGTCTGCCATAGATCCTCACACCCGCCCGAGGGCAAAGCCCTTGGCGATGTAGTTGCGCACGAAGTAGATGACGATCGCGCCGGGGATGATGGTGAGGACGCCTGCCGCAGCAAGGAGCCCCAGTTCGTAGCCCGAGGTGGAGGCGGTGCGCGTCATCACCGCCGCAATGGGCTTGGCGGCCACCGTGGTGAGGTTCTTCGCCAGCAGCATCTCCACCCACGAGAACATGAAGCAGAAGAATGCCGTCACCCCGATGCCGCTCGCGATCAGCGGCATGAAGATCTTCACGAAGAATTTGGGGAACGAGTAGCCGTCGATATAGGCGGTCTCGTCGATTTCTTTCGGGACGCCGGACATGAAACCTTCGAGGATCCAGACCGCCAGCGGGATGTTGAAGAGGCAGTGCGCCAGCGCCACCGCAAGGTGCGTGTCGAAGAGCTGCATCGAGGAGTAGAGCTCGACGAACGGCAGGACGAACACGGCCGGCGGCGCCATCCGGTTGGTGAGGAGCCAGAAGAAGAGATGCTTGTCGCCGACGAACTTGTAACGCGAGAAGGCATACGCTGCCGGCAAGGCCACCGCCACCGAGATGACCGTGTTGATGGTCACGTAAATCAGCGAATTGATGTAGCCCCAGTACCAGGCCGGGTTGGTCAGGATCTCGACGTAGGAGTCGGTGGTGAAGTTCTGCGGGTAGGGGCTGAAGCCGCCGAGAATCTCGTTGGTGGTCTTGAAGCTCATGTTGATGAGCCAGTAGATCGGCAGCATCAGGAACAGGATGTAGAGCGTCGGCACCAGCCACTTCAGCTTCAGCCGGCGGGCGGGTTTCTGCTGCGCACGCGCCAGCGCTTCGGGAGAATGGCCGGCGGCAGGTATCGCCGTGTCTTGCGCGGTCATGACTGGCGCTCCCTGTCGTTGTTCATCAGCGTGAAGAAGAGCCAGCAGACCAGAAGCGTCATCAGGAAGTAGATGATCGACATGGCCGCCGCGATGCCGAGGTTGAACTCGCCCACGGCCGCCTTCACCAGGTCGATGGAAAGGAACGTGGTGGCATTGCCGGGCCCGCCGCCGGTGAGGACGAACGGTTCGGTGTAGATCATGAAACTGTCGATGAAGCGCAGGAGGACCGCAATGATCAGCACCGTGCGCAGCTTGGGCAGCTGGATGAAACGGAACACCGCCCAGCGGGAGGCACCGTCAATCTTGGCGGCGCGATAATACGCCTCGTCGATGGACTGGAGGCCGGCATATGCGAGGAGCACCACCAGCGAGGTCCAGTGCCACACGTCCATCAGGATGACCGTGAACCAGGCCGAGAGGGGCTGGTTGGTATAGTTGTAGTCAAAACCCAGCGCGTTGAGGCCCCAGCCGAGCAGCCCGATTTCGGGCAGCGCGAAGATGTTCCAGATCGCACCGACGACGTTCCACGGAATGAGCAGCGGCAGCGCCATCAGGACAAGGCAGACCGAGGCCCAGGCCCCCTTGCGCGGCATGGCGAGCGCCACGGCAACGCCGAGCGGAATTTCGATGACGAGAATGATGCCGGTGAAGATCAGCTGGCGGATCAGCGCGCCGTGAAAACGCTCCGAACCCAGAACTTCGACATAGTGGCGCGTGCCCACCCAGTCCCAGAAGCCGGCAATGAAGCTCTCCTGCAGGGAATAGTTCACCACCGTCATCAGCGGGATGACGGCGTTCATTGCCACCAGAAGGAGGACGGGCAGAACGAGGAACCACGCGCGGTTGTTGACTGTCTTGTTCATGCGGCTGTCTCCACGCGCCAGCTGTCGGCGTAGATGTTGATGCCTTCGGCGGCGAAGGCGGCGCGCGGTTCGGCGGGCACCTCCGTGCCTTCGGGCAGGATGGCGGCCAGCGGATGGCCGGACAGCGTGCCGTGGACGATCTTCTCGCGGCCGATATCGTCAACGCGGGTCACGGTGAAGGGGAGACCCTCAGACCCCAGCGTCACGAATTCGGGGCGGATGCCAAGCTCCATCGTTGCGCCGTCGCGGGCGCTTGCAGCGCCCGGCAGTGCGATGGTCTGATCGCCCAGCGCCGCGGTCGCGCCGTCGAGGGTGACGGGAAGCACGTTCATGCCGGGCGAGCCGATGAAATAACCGACGAAGGTGTGGCCGGGCCGCTCGAACAGCTCCTGCGGCGTGCCCACCTGCACGACCTCGCCGTCGTACATGACGACCACCTTGTCGGCGAAGGTGAGGGCCTCGGTCTGGTCGTGGGTGACGTAGACCATGGTGTGGCCGAACTCGCGGTGGAGCGTCTTCAGCTGGGCGCGGAGCTGCCATTTGAGGTGGGGGTCGATGACGGTGAGCGGCTCGTCGAACAAGATGGCGGAAACGTCCTCACGCACCATGCCGCGGCCGAGCGAGATCTTCTGTTTCAGGTCCGCGGTCAGGCTTTCGGCGCGGCGGTCGGCAAGCGCGGCAAGGCCCAGCATGTCGAGAATGCGGGGGACGCGCACGTCGATCTCCGCCTTGGGCACGCCGCGGTTTTTCAGCGGAAAGGCGAGGTTCTGGCGCACCGTCATCGTGTCGTAGACGACGGGGAACTGGAACACCTGCGCAATGTTGCGCGCCTCGGGCGGCAGGTTGGTCACATCCCGGTCGCCAAACAGGACACGCCCTTCCGACGGGGTGATGAGGCCCGAAATGATGTTCAAAAGCGTGGTCTTGCCGCAGCCGGAGGGTCCGAGGAGCGCGAAGGCGCCACCATCGGTCCACACATGGTCTAGCTCCTTCAGCGCATAGTCGGACGCGGTGCGGGCCGGGCCGTAGGCGTGGCGAATATGGTCGAGCGTGATCTTTGCCATGTCAGGCTGCCATTCTTTCGCCGGTGGGGGTGATGGCCGTGCCATCGGCATCGAAGAGGAGCAGGTGCCGGGGGTTGAAGCCGATGGTGAACTGCGTTCCGCGGTCGTAGATGCGGATGCCATGCGCAAGGAGAACGAATGGCTCTCCGAGGCACGTGATGTGAACGTAGCTCTCCGAACCGGTGATTTCGGTGATGCGAGCGGTGGCGGGCAGGGTGATGGCATCGGCGTCGCTGCCGCCTTCCACCGGGGCGACGTGGTGGGGGCGGACGCCGAGATTGTAGTCACCGTCGCCAAGGGCGCTGAGGGCGGCCGGCACGGGGGTTTCGTGACCGCTGGTGTGGCGGAATGTGTTGCCCGTCTTCGTCATCGGCACGGCATTCAGCGGCGGATCGGAGAATGTGCGCGCGGTCGCCAGCGTGTTGGGGCGGCGGTAGACATCCACGGTCGGCCCGAACTGGGTGATCCGGCCTTCCTTCAGCGTGGCGGTGTTGCCGCCCAGAAGCAGCGCTTCTTCGGGTTCGGCGGTGGCGTACACGAAAATGGCGCCGGATTCGGCGAAGATCTTTGGGAGTTCCGCGCGCAATTCTTCGCGCAGCTTGTAGTCGAGGTTGGCGAGCGGTTCGTCGAGGAGGACGAGGCGGGCGTTCTTGGCCAGCGCGCGCGCCAGGGCACAGCGCTGCTGCTGCCCGCCGGAGAGCTGAAGGGGCAGCCGGTCGAGGTAGGGGTCGAGCTGGAGAAGGGCGGACACGCGCTCGATGGTGGCGGCGATCTCGGCCTTTGACTTTCCGGCAATCTTCATCGGCGACGCGATGTTCGCGCGCACCGTCATCGCCGGATAGTTGATGAACTGCTGGTAGACCATCGCAACGTCGCGCTTCTGGACCGGGACGCCGGTCACGTCCGCGCCGTCCATGAAGATCGCGCCGGCAGTGGGCCGGTCGAGCCCGGCCATCATCCGCATGAGGCTGGTCTTGCCCGCAAGCGTCGGCCCCAGCAGCACGTTGAGCGAGCCGGGTTCCAGTGCCAGATCGATGTCGACAAGATGCACCTCGTTGCCGATGCGCTTGTCGACGCCCTTTAACTCGAGCATTTATCCTCCCTTGCGGTCGTTGCCGCTACACCCGGTGCTTTGCCGAGGCGTCTATTTGTAGCGTTACGTCACGATGGCGCTTGAGTCCTGTTTTTCGTCTTGCATGAACGCGGTAATTTCTTCCGCGACATCTGGCGATAGTCTGATGCCGAGTTTGGTGCGGCGCCAGAGGACGTCTTCGGCCGTCTGTGCCCACTCGTGGTCCATCAGGTAGGTGATTTCGCGCGCGGTCAGTCCCGCGCCAAAATCCCGGCCGAGACTTTCAAGGCTGTCGGCGCCGTCGAGGATGGCGAGCGCGCGGGTGCCATAAAGGCGCGCAAGGCGGCGCGCATTTTCCTCGGGCAGCCAGGGGCACATTGCAGTGAGGCGCGCGGAAAAGCGCTGTGCCTCGTCCACGGGCATGTTGCCGCCCGGCAAGGGCGCACCTGCGGTCCACGGTTCGCCCTTGGCGCCGATCAGTCCGGCGAGCTTTTCGGCGGCAGATTCGGCGAGCCGGCGGTAGGTGGTGAGCTTGCCGCCGAACACGTTGACGAGCGCGGGGCGGCCATCGCCGCCTTCGCTGCGCAGGACATAGTCGCGCGTGGCTTCCTGGGCCTTGGAGGCGCCATCGTCGAACAGCGGACGAACGCCCGAAAATGTCCAGACAATGTTTTCTTCGAGCACCGGCTTGGCGAAATACTCGCTGGCAGCATCCAGCAGATAGCGCGTCTCCTCGGGCGTGATCTTCACGTCCTGCGGGTCGCCCGTATAGTCCTGATCGGTGGTGCCGATGAGGGTGAAATCGTCCTCGTAGGGAATGGCGAAGATGATCCGGCCGTCGCTGTTCTGGAAGATGTACGCCCGGTCGTGGTCGTAGAGCTTCTTCACCACAATGTGGCTGCCCTGCACGAGGCGGACATTGTGTGCATCGTTTCGGCCAAGCGCAGACCCGAGAACGCGGTCCACCCAGGGCCCCGCCGCGTTGACCAGGGCGCGGGCGGAAATTTCGCTCTCGCCGTCTGCACCGCGCAGGGTGACGCGCCAGAGATCGCCCTCGGTGCGCGCGGAAACCACCTCGGTGCGCGGCATGATGGTGGCGCCGCGGTCGGCCGCGTCTCGCGCGTTGAGGATGACGAGGCGCGCGTCGTCGACCGAGCAGTCGGAATATTCGAAGGCCTTGCCGTAATCCTTGCCGAGGGGGGCACCGGCCGGGTCGGAACGAAGGTCCAGCGTGCGGGTCGCCGGCAGCAGCTTGCGTCCGCCCAGATTGTCGTAGGCAAAAAGGCCGAGGCGCAGCATCCAGGCCGGACGCAGACCCTTGTGGTGCGGGAGAATGAAACGGAGCGGGCGGATGATGTGCGGTGCCATCGACATCAGCACTTCGCGCTCGATCAGCGCCTCGCGCACCAGCCGGAATTCGTAATGCTCCAGGTAACGCAGGCCGCCGTGGATGAGCTTGGTGGACCAGGAGGACGTGCCGGACGCGAAATCGGCCTTCTCGGCAAGCGCGACGGTGTAGCCGCGACCGATGAGATCGCGCGCGATGCCGCATCCGTTGATGCCGCCCCCAACCACCAGAACATCGTAGGTGCCGTGTTTATTCACGTGCGTTTTCTCCCTGTAATCAACGCTAACGAACGCCGAACGAATGTCAAACGAAAATCGTGCGGCAAAAATAGCCTTATCCCGTCTCGATCAAGCGCACCTCGTTTTCGCTGCAAACAGAGCGAAACGCCGGTGTGCAATGGTCGGTGACGAAGGTGTGGACCTGCGAAAGGTGAGCGATTCGCACGGGCGCGGTCCGGTCGAACTTGGTGGCGTCGGCCACCAGGATCACATGGCGCGCATTTTCGATGATCGCCTGCGCCACGCGCACTTCGCGAAAATCATAGTCGAGAAGGGCGCCATCGGCATCGATCGCCGAGGTGCCGATGACGGCGTAGTCCACCTTGAACTGGCGGATGAAATCGCTCGCCGCTTCGCCGACAATGCCGCCGTCCGAGCCGCGCACCACGCCACCCGCAATCACCACCTCAATCTGCGGCTGGAGGCGCAGGCGGTTGGCGACATTGATGTTGTTGGTGATCACCATCAGCGCACGGCGGGACTGAAGGGCATCTGCCACGGCCTCGGTGGTGGAGCCGATGTTGATGAACAGGGACGCCCCCTCGGGGATGAGGCTGGCGGCCGCTTCGCCGATGGCGGCCTTCTCGGTGGCGGCCAGCTGCCTGCGCTTTTCATATTCGAGGTTTGCAACGCCGGTGGCAAACACCGCGCCGCCGTGGACGCGCTGGAGGACGCGGCGGGCGGCAAGCTCGTTGAGGTCGCGCCGGATCGTCTGGGGCGTCACGTCGAAATGGGCGGACAGCTCGTCCACCGTCACGCGGCCGTTTTCGCGGGTCAGCGCAACGATCGCATCCTGCCGCACCACGACCTCTGCCGGGCGTGCAAGGTCGATATCGCTCTTCATGGGGTTCTCCTGCCGGCACGGCACGCACTCAGTGGTGCACTATGGCCCGCTGCACAGGTGCGGGCCAATCCACAGGGGCGCGGCGGCCGCTCAGTCGTCGGCGGCGGCGTCGGAGCGTCCCATGCGCACGATCGCCGCGTCACCGCCTGATTCGGCGCCGTCCATCACGGTGGCGATGATTGCGCTCACCTCGTCGGGCGTCGCGCGCCGATCGTCCAGAAACGTGGTCATGCCGAACGAGTGTTCCAGCACTTCCGCCTCCAGCGCCCCAACGCTCAGCGATTTGCCCCCGACGTTGTAGCGCGACGGCCAGAGGCGGAACACGAGCCGCCGGTCCGCGTCGCCGTCCTTCACGAAGGTCTCCACCGGCAGGCGGCCGAGATGAAGGCGCGGCACCGGCGGCAGTTCGTCGAGCGAACTTCGCCCGCGGAAGAGGGCGGTGACGGCGGTCAGATCCCACGGCTCAGCTTTCCGCCAGCCATCGGCCAGAAGCGCGGCATCGAGCGCTGTGCGGTCGCCCAGCCACTGGGCGTGGAAGGGCGATTCAACGTCACCCTCAAAGTCGATCCGTCCGGGGCCGATCACCTGCCAGCCCTGCTGCTCCCATTGGGCCAGGGTCAGCTGTTCGGTGAGGGTGTGGGGCGCGTAGGCCGCCTTGTCCGCCTCAAAGCCGGTGCCGATGTTGAGGCCACCCACCACTGCGAAGGTGGCCAGAACCACGGCCCCGAGGCGCCAGGGGCGGACCTCGTGGTCCGGCAGGACGCTGAGCGAGAGGGCGAAGCCTGCAGTGACGGCGGCGGCAAACGCCAGGCCGGCCACCACATCGGACGGCCAGTGCGCCTGCAGGTAGATCCGCGAGAAGGCGATCAGGAGGACCGGCATCAGGAGGAGCGTCGCCATCACCCAGCGCATCCGCCCGCGCACCGACCCCGCCAGCAAGACTGCCAGAAGGCCGAGGACCACCGCCGAGTTGGTGGTGTGCCCGCTTGGGAAGCTGAAGCTGTCGACGCCGTCATAAAGGTCGGTGAGGGGGCGCGCCCTTGCAAGCATCCCCTTCACCAGCGGCACGAACAGGAGCGGTGACAGGATGCCGAGCACAAACGTGCCCGCAATCCAGAAGTGCCGGTAAAAGAGCAGGAAGCCGATGATGGCGATGACCACGGAGGCGAGCACAATGGCATCGCCGAAGCTGGTGATGATCACCATCGCATCGTCCAGTGACGGCGTGCGCAGGGATTGCACGAACCGGCTGAACGCGAGGTCGATGGTGATGATGTTCTTGCCCGACCACACCGCTTCCAGAAGGCCGGCGAATGCGACGACGCCCGCGATCAGAAGCGAGGTCCAGAAGATGATGAGAAGACCGGACGTGTCTTCCGGCGACAGGGTTCGCGCCAGGACACGCGACGCGCGATCGCTGCGCCGCGAGGCCCAGCGGTGCACCTTGTTGCGCACCCGCCGGATGACGCCGATGGAGAAGATCGTTGCAATCCGCGCCAGCCAGATTGCGATGCCCAGCACGATCAGCGCGCCGATCATCACCGCTGCCAGACGGCCGCCGATTTCGGCCAGCGCACTGGCGGCAAGCCCGACGCCGAACACATGGAGCGCCGCCCACACGATGCCGGACAGCCCGTTGGCGACCGTGAATGTCACCGGCGACATTTTCGCGATGCCGGCGAAGGTGGGCACGAGCGTACGCACCGCCGGCAGGAAGCGGGCGATCGCGACGCTCATGAACCCGCGCTTTTCAAAGAATGCTTCGGACTTTGCAAAAACGTGAGGGCGGCGGGCAAGCGGGCCCCATCCGGCGATCTTCATGCCGTAGCGGCGGCCCACCCAGTAGGAGATGAGATCGCCCGAGATGGTGCCGATGGCGACGGCGAGAAACACCGGCCACAGACCTTCGCCCGCGGCACCGGCCGCCGCGGCAATGGCCAGCACAATGGTCACGCCGGGCACGAAGGTGCCAACGATAATCACCGCCTCTGCCATGGACAGAAGGCCGACGATCAACGCGACGCTCAAGGGATTGGTGGCCAGCTGGTCGGTCAGCCAGTCGATCATGCCGGTCATCGGCATGCACCTTTGCACATGGGGCACGCGTGAGGCTGGTGCACTGCGCGTCTGGGCTTGCTTCGCGTCACGGTGGGCCGCTCGTCCTTTGCGATGTTCGTCATCTCACCGGGTATAAATGGGGGCGGCTGCATTCGGTTCGCACCCCGCCCGACACAGTTTGCGGCAGATCCGTGCCGGGCCGGGCTGCGGCCGTCAACCTGATCACCCGGTTTGCAGGTCTGCGGCGGCACGGGGACTGCCGATGCCGGAAGAATCAAACTAGTTTAGAGCTAAAATGTTGATGGTTGAAATAGGCCGGAGCGGCGCCTAGCCTGATGTTGCGCCTGCCGCGTGTGCCGCGACGGTGCGGGCCTCCAGCCGCTTGCGGCATAATGGCCGCATGGCCTTCCATGCCGCATTCTTCTTCGAGGACATTTGACGATGATTGACTGGGACGATGCCTTCGTGAATTCGGTCCACGTTCCGCAGGAGGAGCGTGATCCGGACGCCTGGGCCGAAATTGCCGCTTCGTTTCGCGGCGCGCGCCCGGACGGCACGTTTGAAACGCTGACCTACGGCACGAAAGAGCGCAATCAGCTCGATCTCTTCCGCCCCGAAGGGGAGGCGCGCGGCCTCGTCGTCTTCGTTCATGGCGGCTACTGGCATTCGCTCCACCGCTCATACTGGTCGCATCTTGCGCAAGGCGCGCTGGCGGCTGGCTGGGCGGTCGCCATTCCCGGTTACACGCTGGCACCAGAGGCCCGCATTGCAGAGATCACACGCGAGGTGGCGGCCGCCATCAACTGTGCCGCAGGCGCCGTGGCCGGGCCGGTGCGGCTGATCGGGCATTCGGCCGGCGGCCATCTGGTGGCGCGCATGGCGTGCACCGATGTCCCGCTGGACGCCGATGTCAGCGCCCGCATCGAGCGGATCATTCCGCTGAGCGGCGTCTTCGACCTGACCCCGCTCCTCGCCATTAAAATGAACGACAAGCTGCGCCTGACCGCCGAAGAGGCCGCCGCCGAAAGTCCGGCACGTCTGGAGCGCAGAGGCGAAATCCCGATCCTGCTTTGGGTGGGCGCCAACGAGCGGCCCGAGTTTCTGCGTCAGACCCGCCTGATGAGCGAAGCCTGGCGGCCGGGGGGCCGCCCGCTACCGCAGCGCTATGACGAGGGGAAGAATCACTTCACCGTCGTTACCCAGCTTGCAGATCCGGACAGTCCGCTCACCCGCGCACTCGTCGACTGAGGACAAAGACCATGGCCAAGGGCTACGACCCCGGCTCCGAAGGCGCCAAGATGTCCTTCAAGGACGATATGAGCTACGGTGATTATCTGGACCTTGACCACATTCTACGCGCCCAGCACCCGCTGTCCCACGCGCATGACGAGCTTCTGTTCATCATCCAGCACCAGACCAGCGAGCTGTGGATGCGGCTGGTGCTGCACGAGGTCGGTGCCGCGCGGGCCGAGTTCGAAGCCGGCCACTGTGCACCGGCGTTCAAGATGCTGAGCCGCGTTGCGCGCATCTTCGAGCAGCTGAACAACAGCTGGGACGTTCTGCGCACCATGACGCCGAGCGACTACACCACGTTCCGCGATGACCTTGGCGCCTCGTCCGGCTTCCAGTCCTACCAGTACCGGATGATCGAGTTCATGCTCGGCAACCGCAACACGGCGATGATGAAGGTCCACGACCACCGGAGCGAGATCCACCAGAAGCTCTCCGCCGAGCTTGCCCGCCCTTCGCTCTACCACGCCGCGCTGCGCCTTCTGTCCGCTGAAACCGGGATTGAGTTTGACGCGGATGTGTTCGCGCTGGAAGGCCCGCATCAGCCGAACGCCGAAGTCCAGCGGGCGTGGCGCATGGTCTACCGGGATACCGGCCGCCATTGGACGCTGTATGAGCTGGCCGAGAAGCTTGTGGACCTTGAGGACTATTTCCGCCGCTGGCGGTTCAACCACGTGACCACGGTGGAGCGGATCATCGGCTTCAAGCGCGGCACCGGCGGGACCAGCGGCGTCAAATATCTGCGCAAGATGCTGGAAGTGGAGCTGTTTCCCGAGCTGTGGCACCTGCGCGGCGAGCTTTGACCGCCGCGCCCGCCACCGTCAGGCGGCGTTGAGATTGTACTTCATGATCGAGCCGTGGCGCCCGGTCTTGTCGCGCTCCAGATCGAAGACGTCGCCCTCCAACGGCGTCGCTTCGGCAAGCGCTGCGTCGATTTTTGCGTGGTCTTCGGCATCCAGAACGAGATCGAACAGGGCAGCATGGCGGCCAAGGTGGCCGCCATGGCGCACGCCGACGATGATGCCCGCCACCTGCGGCTCCGCCAGCATCGCCCGCATGGCCACCGAGGCGATGTCCACCCCGTGCCTGTCGGCGATGGCGCGCAGTGTGGCGAGCAATGCCTGAAACGCGTCCCAGCCGCCCATGTCTTCAATGATGAGCCGGTATTTGACCAGCGAGCGGTTTTCGAGCGGGCCGGCTGGCTCGGCAACGCCCAGCCACCTGTCCGACAGGAAGCCGCCCGCCACCGTGCCGTAGCACAGGATCTTGATGTTTCGCTCGGCGCAGAAATCCACCATCCGCTTGGTGGGCCGCCGGTCCAGAAGGGAGAATTGCAGCTGGATCGCCGCGGCATCGAAGCCGGAGGAAACCAGCTCGTCCATGCAGTCCGTGTTGAAGTTGGTGGTGCCGAGGAGGTCGATCTTGCCGGCCTTCTGAAAGTCGGAAAGCCAGCTTGCAACTTCCACGTACCGCTTCACGTCGGTGTCCCACCAGTGGAACTGGACGAGGTCCAGCCGTTCGGCGGACAGCCGCTTCAACGAGCGGTCGATGGTTGCTTCCACGTCCGCCTTGGTGATGGTCGCAAGCTTGCCAAGGTCCGGCACGCACTTGGTGTGGACCTTGAGGCGGTCAAGCTGCGCATCGTTGCCGTTCGCCATGGCGTCGCGGCGAAAGTCGCCGATCTTCTCTTCCACGCCGGTGTAGATGTCCGCGCAGTCGAAGGCCGTCACGCCGGCGTCGAGGTAGTCGCCCATCTCGGCGGTGGCGCTGGCGCTGGCCGCATCGCTGTGGCCGGTGGCCAGCTGCCACCCGCCCTTGATGAGGCGGCTGATCTGGTAGCCGGGGCGCAGCGATGCGGTCTCGATGGCGGTCATTTCGTGTCCTTGGCGCCGAGGGGAACGGCGGTTGTGTCGGCGTGGCTGAATGTGCGTTTGCCGATGCGGGTGATCCGCAGCTGGCCGGGGCAGTTCGGGTCCGGACAGGCGACTTCGGCGTCGGTGGACATCCAGTCGTTGGGGGCGGTCTCGCGCTGCTTGGCGGCAATGAGCGGCAGGACGGCGGACAGGGAATAGATGGAAAAGCCCTGTCCGTCCGGCAGATGCAGCATCTCGCCGCGCATCTCGAACCAGTCGCCTTCCTTGCCGCAATAGATCCGGCCCTCGCCGCGGCGCACGATTTCGACGCGAAGGTCGTAAAGCGTGAACGCGTCGGACGGGGCCGCTTCGGGTTCGTTCAATCCACTCGCCTCACTGGAAGGGGGTTGCGCGGGCAAAATTGTTGCGAGCCGCTCGCGCATGATTTCGAGATCGCGGATCAAAAGTCAACGAACGGCGAAGGTTGCCCCCCGCGCGCCGCTGCCATTGCGGACAGGCGGTTTGTCTGATGACCGGCGCGGTCAGATTTCGGCAATGGCATCCAGCGATTCGGGCAGGATCTGCCCGCCATCGACCACAATCTGCTGGCCGGTGACGTAGCCGGCTTCGTCCGACGCGAAGAAGAGCGCCGCGTTGCCGATGTCCTCTACGGCGCCGAGGCGCTTGAGCGGAATGGAGGCGGCCATCGCCTTCATGTAGTCCTCGCCAAGGTCCACCAACCCTTCGGTGATGATGTTGCCCGGCATCACCGCGTTGATGGTGGTGTTGTAGCGGGCAAGCTCCATGGCGGCGGTCTTCAGGAAGCCGAGCTGGCCTGCCTTGGAGGCGCCATAGTGCGCCCAGCCCGGATAGCCCGTGACCGGCCCGGTGATGGATGAGGTGACGACGACCCGCCCCTTGCCCGCCTTCTCGAATGCCGGAATGCACGCCTTGACGCACAGGAACGTGCTTTTCAGGTTGGTCGCCATCACGCCGTCCCACTCGGCGGGGTCCATGTCGACGATCTTGGTCTGCGGGAAGGCGCCGGCATTGGCGCACAGGATGTCGACCCCGCCGAACACTTCGGTGGTTCTGGCGACCATGGCCTGAACCGCGTCCCAGTCGGTCACGTCGGCGGCAAACCACTCGGCGGTGCCGCCGGCCGCGCGCAGCGCTTCCACGGTGGCAAGACCGTCCGCCTCGTTGCGGCCCACCACCATCACCTTGGCGCCGGCTTTGGCGAACACGGCGGCAATTCCCTTGCCGATGCCCTTGGAGGCGCCGGTGACAATGGTGGAACGGCCGGAAATGGGGGTCAGCATGTCAGTCTCCAGGTTCGGTGCGCCGGAGGGCGCGCAGGATCCACGGCACGGTCAGCCCGACGGCGAGCAGCAGCACCGAAGCGGCGATGGACAATATCCCGACGGTGGGCACCAGCGGCGAGTAGCCTGATACCATTTTGGCGTAGAGCCATTCGGGCAGTGTGGAGTCGGCACCCGTGGTGAACAGCGACAGCGGGAAATTGCCCCACGACAGCAGGAAGGCGAACAGCCCGGCCGAGATCACACCCGGCATCAGGAGCGGGATCGTCACTTCGCGCAACGTCACAAAGGTGGAGGCGCCCATGTCGCGCGCGGCCTCTTCCAGCGCGGCATCGAAGGAGTAGGCGCGAATGGCGATGATGAGCGTCGCGATGGGCGCGATCCAGACCAGATGCGCAATCACCGCCGTGTGCCATGAGGGGATGACCCCGATGGCGTTGAACCACATGAGTAGAGCGAGCCCGAGGACCGTCTGCGGAAAAAAGATCGGCAGGAGGATCAACTGCTGGAACGTCTTGCGGAAGCGCCAGTGGTAGCGGGCGAACGCCAGCGCGCCGAAAAAACCCACCAGCATGGAGATGATGGTGACCAGCACCGCGACCTTGAGCGAGGTCGCCACGAGGTCGTGCACCGTGGGGCTTTCGATGGCTTCGGCGTACCAGCCGGTGGCGTATCTGCGGATGGGGAAGGTGAGGTAGCGCGCCTTGGAAACGCTCGCGAACCCGACCGACACCAGCGGCAGGTAAAGGACCAGAATGGCGACAATACCGTAGACGTAGAGCGCAATGGTGGTGGCGCGGGACGGCTTCATCAGCGCTTGCGCCCCATCACCGCATCAAGATCCACCCGGCTGATGCCGAAGAGGGCAAAGGCGCCGATGATGACGATCAGCACGACGGCAATCGCCGACCCCAGCGGCCAGTTCTGCCCGTAGGTGAACGCGGTTTCGATATCGTCGCCAATGACGATGACCGCCTGTCCGCCCAGAAGCTTCGATTCGGCAATGGCGCCCGCGGAGAGAACGAAACAGAGGAGGCACCCCACGACAATGCCGGGGGCGGCCAGCGGCAGTTCGATCTCGCGCAAGATGGTCCAGCGGGAGGCGCCGAGGTCGGCGGCGGCCTGGCGCGCATCGTCCGGCACCATGGCGATCCCCTGTGCCAGCGGAAACAGCATGAACGGGAAATAGACGTAGACGAGACCGAACACGATGACCGGCACGTTGTAGAGGAGGCCGTCGAAGCCCTCGCCGGTCCACGCGCGCCAGTGGCCCTCGATGAGGCCGCCTTTCATGAGCGTCAGCACCCAGCCGAACAAGCGGATGTTTTCGGACACGAACAGCGAGAGGACCACGAAGATGGTCAGGACCAGCGTGAAGCGGCCGAATATTTTTGCCAGGCCGTAGGCCAGCGGCCACGCAACGAGAAAGAGGATGAGTGTCGCCGCCAGCGCCATGCCGAGCGACCATGCGAGCGACTTCCAGTACCCCTGCCGCACGAACTCGGCATAGGACGAGAAATCCGGCGTGTTGGCGAGCGAGAAGACGCCCTGCGGCATGACCGAGAACGCCGCCACCACAAGAAGTGGCGCCAGAAAGCCAAGTCCGAGAAGAACCGCGACGGGTGCTGCCGAAAGGGCGCCAAGGCGGCGGTCGTGTCGTTCCACCTCAGCTCTCCTGAATGATGTGGGCGGTGGCAAGATCCCACCCGAGCCGCACCGGCGCGCCGGGGCCGACATTCACCCGGTCCTCGCGCAGAACTTCGGCGGTGAGCTTGCCGCCGCCGGGCAGGTCTACCTCGTACTGGTGGCGCGAACCGAGCGCATATTCGGTGTGGAGCGTGCCCTCGATGATGGCGTCCGCATCGCCGTCGGGCGGGAGGAAGTGCAGCGTTTCGGGGCGGACGACCAGCGCGCCGCTCTCGCCGGGCGCAAGACCGAGGCGGGCAGCGGCATCCGGATTGAGGGTCACGCCGTCACAGGTCACGCCGGCTTCGGTGGCGCGGATCTCGAAGAGGTTCACCTCGCCCATGAATTCGGCAACGAAGCGGCTTCTGGGCCGGGCATAGATCTCGTCCGGTGTGGCGATCTGCTCGAAGCGGCCGGCGCGCATGATGGCGATCCGGTCCGACATCACCATCGCCTCTTCGAGGCTGTGGGTGATGTAGACGAATGTCTTGCCCGTGCGGTCGTGAAGGTCCTTCAGCTCCTTCTCCAGCGTCTTCCTGAGGCGATAGTCGAGCGCGGAGAGTGGCTCGTCGAAGAACAGGATCTCGGGGTCGAACGCCAGCGCGCGGGCGAGTGCCACGCGCTGCTTCTCGCCGCCGGAGCATTGCTGGATGCGCTTGCCATAATAGTCCGACGGCAGCCGCAGGAGGGCAAGGAGTTCCAGCGCGCGCGCCTTTCTCTCGGCGCTGCCGACGCCGCGGATCTTCAGCGGGAACTCGATGTTCTGGCCCACCGAGCGGTGCGGGAAAAGGGCGAGCGACTGGAACACCATGCAGGTGGGCCGCTTGGCGGCGGGCACGGTGTCGATCCGCTGGTTGCGCAGCCAGATGGTGCCCTCGGTGGGCTCGTCCATCCCCACCAGCAGGCGGATGAGGGTGGACTTGCCGCTGCCCGACGGGCCGACAATGGTCAGGAACTCGCCCTCGCGGACCTTGAGGTCCACGCTGTGCAGCGCGGTAAACGTGCCGAACGTCTTTTCGAGCCCGGCGATGGTGAGGATCGGCTGGTTGGTCTGCGCCGCCGGCTCGGACGGCGCAGTGGTCGCGGCGCCCGTGTCAGCCACGCTTGGCCGCGTTGTAGATTTTCGACAGTTCGTCGTAGGAGGCCACCACCTGGTATTCCACGGAGTTCGCCATCTCCTCCTCAAGGCTGTCCCACTGGATCGCGTCCAGCTCGTCGGCGTCCCACTGGTCGAACACGGCCTGGTCGCCCATCTGGCAGACCGGGTTGTAGGTGCCTTCCGCAAAGCCGACCGCCTTGCAGATTTCGGGCTGCTGGACGAACTCCAGGAAGTCTTCCGCCAGGGTGGACGGATCGGGGTTGTTCACCGCCGACGTCAGCTCGATCCACACCACGCCGCCCTTGCCGTCCAGCGGGCCGGACCTCGGGGTGATGCCGCGAATGTTGGTGAGGCCGTCCAGCCGCGCCGGGGAGGCGGTGTAGGTGCCGCCGGTGAAGTAGGCGTCGATCTCGCCGTTGATGAGCGCTGTGTTCATCGCCACCAGATCGTCGGACAGGAGCTTGGCGCCACCGAAGATGGTTTCGGCGGTGGACTTGAAGGTTTCAAGGCCCGCGCCTTCGATGGGCTTGAACGGGTCCTGGTCGCCCGTCAGGCACATGTGCATGACGTTCCAGTTGTCATAGGTGAGAACGCCGTAGCGGTCCTTCATGGCGGGATCGAGGAACAGCTTCCAGCCCTGGTCCTCGGCCATCTCGCGGCTGATCTTGTCGGTGTTGACCACGAAGGAGAACGGGCCGAAGCGCTGCGGCATGCCGATCAGCTCGCCATCGTCGGCGAAGGCGAGCGGGTAGGGCGGGTTGGTGAACCCGGTCATGTATTTCTCGAAATAGGGCATGAAGCGCGCCTTATCGAGCGGCTTGATCAGGCCTTCGGGGTAAAGCCGCTGGCGGGCCCATGGCTGGTTGAGGTTGATGAGGTCCCACACCTTCACCTCGCCGGCGCGCAGCTTGTTGACCATGTCGGGGTCGGACGTGCCGCTTTCGGCCCGCACCGTTGCGCCGGGGTTGGCGGAGCGGAACGGGGAGAGCACGTCGTCGGTGTTGTACCCTTCCCAGCACAGGATGTTCAGCCGGTCGGACGTCTGGGCCAGCGCGGCGCGGGAGCCGGCGAAGGCGCCCATGCCAGCGAGCGCGGCGGCGCCCTGTGTAAAGCGGCGGCGGGTCAGCGACATGACATTCTCCTTCGGAAGGTTGCGCAAGTGCCGGGGTCGGCCGGCAGCAGAGTTCGCGGCGGGAGGATCGCGATTTGTTAAATGTATCGTGTCCTGCGCAAATTTTCAGCGCAAGAGCAAAATTCTTGCGAAGGTGATGCGGCGCCGATAGCATTTGTACGAACCAGTCGGGAAAGTGAAAAGGCAGAGATGGCGGGGCTTTACGAGGACAAATTCATCGAAGAGCTGCGCCGTGGTGCCCAATCCTTGGTCAGCGAATGGGGGCTGTCGGAGCACGCCGACGTCAGCCTCCTCACCGTGTCGGAGAATGCCACATTCCGGGCCGACGCCGCCGGGCAGGCGCCGGTGATCCTGCGCGTCCACCGGCCCGGCTATCATACGCGGCGCGAGATCGAGTCGGAGCTGGCGTGGATCGAGGCGTTGCGGGCGGACCGGGTGGTGGACATTCCGGCGCCGCTCGTCTGCCGCAGCGGTGGGCACATTGCCGGGTTCGACGCGGACGGCGCGGGGCGGGACGTCGTGGCCTTCGCCTTCATGCCCGGCGTGGAACCGGCGCACGGGGAGGGGCTGGTTGCAGGCTTTCGCCAGCTGGGCGCCATCAATGCGCGGCTCCACGGGCATGCGCGCAGCTGGCAGGCGCCGGAATGGTTCGAGCGCAAGGTCTGGAATTTTGACACGACGGTGGGTGCGCTCCCCCATTGGGGCGACTGGCGGGCCGCCATCGGCCTCACCGCGGAGGGCCGGGCGCTGCTGGAAGAAACCACGACAGTGCTGCGCGACGTTCTGGCGGAATACGGCACCGGCCGCGACCGCTTCGGCCTCATCCACGCAGATCTTCGCCTTGCCAACCTTCTGGTGGACGAGACCGGCCACATCGGCGTGATCGACTTCGACGACTGCGGTTTCGGCTGGTTCATGTACGATTTTGCCGCCGCGGTGTCCTTTTTTGAGGAAGACCCGGCGCTGCCGGCCTGGCAGGCGGCGTGGCTTGAAGGCTATCGCACCGTTGCTCCCGTCAACGCTGCGGAGGAGGCGATGCTGCCCACGTTCGTGATGCTGCGCCGGCTCCTTCTCACCGCCTGGCTTGCCAGCCATGCCGAAACACCCACGGCGCAGGAGCTGGGCGTCGGCTACACCGACGGCACGCTGCGCCTTGCAAAAGCGTATCTTGCCCGATGACCGCAAAACGCATTGCGCCGAAACCGCGACAGATCCTGGACATGAACGCGTTCGACCGCCGGGAGGCCGGGGCGCACGCGGACGGGCTGCTGGCCCGGCGCCTGGCCAATGTGGGCGCCGCATCGGTGCTGTTCTACCGCCAGCCGATCGAGATGGTGGGCGGCCGCGGTGCCTGGCTGGAAGCTGCCGACGGCACGCAATACCTGGACTTCTACAACAACGTTCCGTCGGTCGGTCACGGCCATCCGCGGGTGGTCAAGGCGCTGCAGAAGCAGATCGCAGCGCTCAACATCAACTCGCGCTATCTCCACCGCACCACCGAAACCTACCTGGAGCGGCTGACCGCAACCCTGCCGGACCACCTCTCCAACGTGGCAATGACCTGCACGGGCAGCGAAGCCAACGACCTTGCGATCCGCGTTGCCACCGCCAACACCGGCGGCACCGGCTTCATCGTCACCGAGACGGCGTATCACGGCAACACGTCGGCGGTGATCGAGATCTCGCCGTCGTCGCTGAAGCGTGGCAAGCCGCCGGCCCATGTGAAAACCGTGCCGGCGCCATCGGCACGCAACTATGGCGACGACATCGAGGGCGGCTTTGCGCGCCATGTGAAGCGGGCCATCAACACGCTGAAGCGCCGCGGCTATCCGCTGGCGGGGTTCGTGGCCGACTCGATCTTTTCCAGCGATGGCGTCTACCCCGGTCCGCCCGGCTTTCTGGCACCGGCGGTGGCGGCAGTGCACGCCGCCGGCGGGCTTTATGTTGCCGACGAGGTGCAGCCGGGCTTTGGCCGCACCGGCAACATGTGGGGCTTTGAGCGGCACGGGGTTTCGCCGGATATCGTGACCATGGGAAAGCCGATGGGCAACGGCTACCCGATGGCCGCGATGGTGACCACGCCCGCGCTGCTGGACCGCTTTTGCGAGGATATCGGCTACTTCAACACCTTCGCCGCAACGCCGCCTGCGGCCGCGGCCGGTCTTGCGGTGCTGGAGGTGATCGAGAAGGAGAAGCGCGTTGCCCATGCCGGTACGGTGGGCGCGTATCTGCTGGAGCGGCTGAAGGCCGTGCAGGCCGGTGATGCGCGGCTGGCCGATGTGCGCGGTGCGGGGCTCTTCCTCGGCGCGGACCTTTGCCGCGATGGCGACCCGGCCTTGCCCGATGGCGACCTTGCCACGAGGGTCACCAACGGCCTGCGCGAACGCCGCGTTCTGATCGGCGCCGCCGGACCCGCCGGGCACACCCTCAAGATCCGCCCGCCGCTCTGCCTCACGACCGACGAGGCCGACTTCTTTGCCGACGCACTGGCCGCGACCCTCGCGGCGGTCTGAGAGCGCCCATGGCCATCAACCGCCTCGACCTCGTTGCCGTGGTGGTGCCGGATTATGATGCCGGCATCGCCTTTTACTGCGGCGTTCTGGGCCTCGCGCTGGTGCGCGACGAGAAGGTAGATGAAATGAAGCGCTGGGTGGTCGTGTCCCCCGGCGGAGGCGGTGGGATCCTCCTGGCCCGCGCGGCGGATCAGCGCCAGCAAGGCCGCATCGGCGACCAGACCGGCGGCCGCTGCTTCCTGTTTTTCCACGCGGACGATTTTGCCGCCGACCACGCGTGGCTTCTCGCCGCCGGCGTCGAATTTCTGGAAACGCCGCGCAGCGAGCCCTACGGCATGGTCGCCAAGTTTCGCGACCCGTTCGGCAACGTGATGGACCTGATCGGCCCGGCCTGACGGGCCGCAGGCGCCATCAGCGGCGCTTCAGCCGCTCGGCATGCCAGTCGATGTGGTCTGCCATGAAGCTGGAGATGAAGTAGTAGGAGTGATCGTAGCCGGGCTGCATCCGCAGCTTGAGCGGGATGCTGGCATCGGCGCAGGCCTTTTTCAAAAGCTCCGGCTTGAGCTGCTCGGCCAGAAAATTGTCCGCGTCGCCCTGGTCGACCAGAATGTCCGCGACGCGGGCGCCGTCCTCGATGAGGGCGACCGCATCGTGCCGCCGCCACTGGGCCTTGTCGTTGCCCAGATAGGCCGGAAATGCCTTCTGTCCCCACGGCACCTGCGAGGGCGCCACAATGGGCGCAAATGCGGACACCGAGCGGAAGCGGCGGGGGTGGCGCAGCGCAATGGTGAGCGCGCCGTGCCCGCCCATGGAATGGCCGAAAATGCCCTGGCGCGCCATGTCCACCGGGAAATTGTCGGCAATCGCCTCGGGCAGCTCGTCCTGCACGTAGGTCTTCATGTTGTAATTCTGCGAGAAGGGCTCCTCGGTCGCATCCACGTAAAAGCCGGCGCCCTTGCCAAGGTCGTAGCCGTCCGCATCGGCGACCCCTTCACCGCGGGGGCTGGTGTCGGGGCAGACCACGATGATGCCATGCCTGGCGGCAGCCTTCCGGTACTCGCCCTTTTCCATCACGTTGGCGTGGGTGCAGGTGAGGCCGGACAGGTACCACAGCACGGGACACGGCGAGCGATCGGCCTGCGGCGGCAGGAAGACGGCGAAGGTCATGTCCGTGTCCGTCGCGCGTGACGCGTGCTTGACGACGAGTTGCCGTCCGCCGTGCGCGGCGACTTTCGAGATGATTTCCATGAGCGCTTTCAGTCTGTCGAAGGGGAGCGCCGGCGGCTGGCGCCGGCGCGGCCGGTCAGTAGAGGACGACCGAACGGATCGATTCGCCGGCGTGCATCAGGTCGAAGCCCTTGTTGATGTCGTCGAGCGGCATGGTGTGGGTGATGAGATCGTCGATGTTGATCTTCCCCTCCATGTACCAGTCGACGATCCTGGGCACATCGGTCCGTCCGCGGGCGCCGCCGAATGCTGAGCCGCGCCAGACGCGGCCGGTGACGAGCTGGAACGGCCGGGTGGCAATTTCGGCGCCTGCCGGGGCAACGCCGATGATGACCGATTCGCCCCACCCCTTGTGGCAGCACTCCAGCGCCTGGCGCATGGTGTGGACGTTGCCGATGCACTCGAACGAGTAGTCCACGCCGCCGTTGGTGAGGTCGGTGATGGCCTGGACCACCTTGTCGCGGCCCACCTTGTCCGGGTTGATGAAGTCGGTCATGCCGAACTTCCGGGCCAGCGCCACCTTGTCCTCGTTGAGGTCGATGCCGATGATCCTGTCGCAGCCGGCCATCTTCGCGCCCTGGATGACGTTGAGGCCGATGCCGCCAAGGCCGAACACGGCCACGTTGGATCCGATCTCGCATTTGGCGGTGTAGATCACCGCGCCAATGCCGGTGGTCACGCCGCAGCCGATGTAGCAGACCTTGTCGAACGGCGCGTCTTCGCGAATCTTCGCGAGGCTGATTTCGGGCAGCACCGAGTAGTTGGAGAAGGTGGAGCAGCCCATGTAGTGGTAAAGCGGCTTGCCGTTGATGGAAAAGCGGCTGGTGCCGTCCGGCATCAGGCCTTGGCCCTGCGTGGAGCGGACCTTCTGGCAAAGGTTGGTCTTGGGGTTGAGGCAGTATTCGCACTCGCGGCATTCGGCCGTATAGAGCGGAATGACGTGGTCGCCCTTTTTCAGATGCTTCACACCGGGGCCGACGTCGACCACAACGCCCGCGCCTTCGTGGCCCAGAATGGCCGGGAAAATGCCTTCAGGGTCGGCGCCGGAGCGGGTGAACTCGTCGGTGTGGCAGATGCCTGTGGCCTTCATCTCGACCAGCACCTCGCCCTCCCTCGGCCCTTCGAGCTGTACGGTTGTCACCTCGAGCGGCTTGTTCGCCTCGAAGGCGACGGCGGCGCGGCAATCCATAGCAATAATCCCTGATCGTGCGGTGTTAAGGCGGTTCCGGGCGGAGGCTTACAACTTCACCGATCTGATGCAAGCGAGCAGCAGAATGGAGGGCGGACGAAGTGTCGGATCGTGCTGCCTCCGCAAGGCTGTTCGGGCCGCATTTGCGCAGAGCGCCGCCTGCTGCGAATGCACTCTCGACGCGGACCGCGCAAATGGGCAGTCTTCGAATTATTCCAGCTGGGGAAAGCGGTTCTGATGTCTGAAGTCATCGTCGAGGGACGTCGCGGAGAGCGGCACGCCCGGCGCAATCCGGCAACGCCGAAGGGGCGGCAGGTGGACGAGACCGCGCTGGCCGACGTGCACGCGCTGCTCGGCCCGTTGCCGATCCGGCGTGACCTTCTGATCGAGGCGCTGCATCTGATCCAGGACGGCACCGGATGCCTTCGCGCCCGCCATCTGGCGGCCCTTGCCGAGATCTTTCGGCTGTCGCAGGCCGACGTTCATGCGGTGGCAAGCTTCTACCACCATTTCGAAATCGTGGCCGACGATGACGTCCCGCCGCCCGTCACCATCCGGATCTGCGACGGGCTGCCCTGTCAGATGGCGGGCGCCGCGGCGCTGACGGAAGCGGTCACGGCGCGCGCCGACCCTGCGCGGCTTCGCGTCGTCACCGTGCCCTGCATCGGCCGCTGCGACACGGCGCCCGCGGCCCATGTGGGCCACCGCGCGGTCGACCGTGCCAGCGCCGAATGGCTGTTCAACGTGGCGTCCGGCCCGCTCGCCGCCCGCGTGCCGGACTACGAAAGCCTGTCCGCCTACCGCGATGCCGGCGGCTATCAGACGCTGGCGCGCGTCCTGTCCGGCGAAATCAGCCGTGAAGACGCCATCGCCGCCATGTCGGACTCAAAGCTGCGGGGCCTTGGCGGCGCGGGGTTCCCGGCTGGCAAGAAGTGGGGTTTCGTGCGCGGCTATCCAGGTCCGCGTCTGATGACCATCAACGGCGACGAGGGCGAGCCCGGCACCTTCAAGGACCGCTACTGGCTGGAGCGGCACCCGCACCGGATGCTGGAGGGCGCGCTCATTGCCGCGCATGTGGTGGAGGCGGAGCGCATCTATCTTTACATGCGCGACGAGTATCAGGCGGTGCTCCAGATCCTGCGCAGCGAAATTGCGGCGTTGCAGTCCGCCGGGCTTTCCCGCCATGCGCCCATCGAGTTGCGGCGGGGCGCGGGCGCCTACATCTGCGGCGAAGAATCCGCGATGATCGAGAGCATCGAGGGCAAGCGCGGTCTGCCCCGCCACCGGCCGCCCTACATTGCCGAAGTCGGCCTGTTCGGCAGGCCGACGCTCAATCACAATATCGAAACGCTGCTTTGGGTGCCGACCATCCTGTCAGACGGGGCGGAGGCCTTTGCCGCCAAGGGATGGGACGAGAACCACGCCGGCCTGCGTTCCTATTCCGTCTCCGGCCGTGTCGCCGAGCCGGGGGTGAAGCTCGCCCCTGCCGGCATTCCGGTGATCCGGCTGATCGAGGATTATTGCGGCGGCATGGCACCGGGGCAAAGGCTGAAGGCCTTCCTGCCGGGCGGTGCATCGGGCGGCATTCTGCCGGCGTCCATGGCCGATCTTCCGCTCGATTTCGGCACGTTTGAAAGGCATGGCGGCTTCGTCGGCAGCCATGCGCTCATCGTGCTGTCCGACCAGGACTCCATCCACGACGCGGCGGTGAACCTGATGCGCTTTTTCCGGCACGAAAGCTGCGGCCAGTGCACCCCGTGCCGCTCCGGCACCGACAAGATGGTGCGCATGCTGGAGGCAGGCGATCTCGACCGCGACCTTGCCGAGGAGCTGATGGTGGTGATGCGCGACAGTTCCATCTGCGGCCTGGGGCAGGCAGCGTCCAACTCCGTTGCCCACCTTCTGCGTCATTTTCCGGAGGACGTGCTTTGAACGCGCCTGTCCCTGCGCTGAAGACCATCGCATTCACGCTCGACGGCGAAGCGGTGGAGGCACTCCCCGGCGAAACGCTGTTTGCGGTCGCCGCGCGCCACGGCAAGGAAATCCCGCACCTTTGCCACCGACCGGAACCCGGCTACGTGCCGGACGGCAACTGCCGCGCCTGCATGGTGGAGGTGGAGGGCGAACGGGTGCTGACCGCCTCCTGCGTCCGAACGCCGACCGAGGGCATGAATGTCCACACCGCCAATGCGCGAGTGGAAAAGAACCGCGCGCTGGTGTTCGAGCTTCTGGCGGCCGACATGCCGGCAAAGGCCGAGGGGCCTGACCCGGAGGCGCCGTTCTGGCAGCAGGCCGCGCTTGCCGGCATGAGCGAGACGGCGCGCTTTCCCTCCGGCCGTCCGGGCGCGGGGCAGGGCATTCCGGTGGAAAGCATCTTTCACGATGCCTCGCACCCGTCCATCGCCGTCAACCTCGATGCCTGCATCGCCTGCAATCTGTGCGAACGGGCCTGCCAGGACGTGCAGTCCAACGATGTGATCGCAATGGCAAGCCGCGGCATGGCGGCGATGCCCGCGTTCGACCTGTCGGACCCGATGGGCGTTTCCACGTGCGTCGCGTGCGGGGAGTGCGTGCAGGCGTGCCCCACCGGCGCCCTGATGGAACGCACCCTGATGGACGAAACCGCCACCAGACGCACCGTCTACCCGGACCAGATTGCCCACTCGGTCTGTCCGTTCTGCGGCGTCGGCTGCCAGACCGAGATTTCGGTGGCGGATGGCCGCATCGCCAAGGTGGACGGGCGCGACGGGCCTGCCAACCGCAACCGCCTGTGCGTCAAGGGGCGGTTCGGCTTCGACTACGTGATGAGCCCGGAACGGCTCACCCGCCCGCTGATCCGGCGCGACGATGCACCCAAGGCCGGCGATATGCGCCTTGCCTACGCCGACCGGCTCAGCGTCTTCCGTGAGGCGAGCTGGGAAGAGGCGATCGAGCGCGCAGCCGCCGGCTTCCGGACCATTCTGGCCGCGCAAGGCGGGCACGCGCTCGCCGGCTTCGGTTCGGCCAAAGGCACCAACGAGGAGGCCTATCTCTTCCAGAAGCTGATCCGGCAGGGGTTCGGCACGAACAATGTCGACCATTGCACGCGGCTTTGCCACGCGTCGTCGGTGGCGGCGCTGATGGAGGGGGTGGGCTCCGGCGCGGTGTCGGCGCCCTTCACCGCAGCCGACGAGTCCGACTGCATTGTGGTGATCGGCGCGCGGCCGGAGCAGAACCACCCCGTGGCCGCAACCTTCCTCAAGGCCGCGGCCAAGCGCGGCGCCAAGCTCATCGTCATCGACCCCCGGCGGCAGGGGCTGATGCGCCATGCCACCCACGCCGTCACCTTCACGCCGGGGCGGGACGTGGCGCTCCTCAACGCGATGCTCCACACCATCATCGCCGAGAACCTGACGGACCGGCAGTACATTCAGGCCAATGTGGACGGCTACGAGGCGCTGGCGGCCAAGGTGCAGGAATTTTCGCCCGAAGCGATGGCGCCCGTGTGCGGCGTGCCGGCCGCCGAGATCCGCGCAATCGCGCGCACCTACGCGCAGGCCGAGCGGGCAATCATCTTCTGGGGCATGGGGATCAGCCAGCATGTCCACGGGACGGACAATTCCCGCGCGCTGATCGCGCTGGCACTGGTCACCGGGCACATCGGCCGGCCGGGCACCGGGCTCCACCCGCTGCGCGGCCAGAACAACGTTCAGGGCGCATCCGACGCCGGGCTCGTTCCGATGCTCTACCCCGACTACAAGTCGGCCAGCGACGCCGATGTGCGCGCCCGCTACGAGGACGCCTGGGGCCGCGCCCTCGATCCGCGCTCCGGGCTGACCGTGGTGGAGATCATGGACGCGATCCACGAGGGCGACATCCGCGGCATGTACGTCATGGGCGAAAACCCCGCGATGTCGGATCCGGACCAGACGCGGGCGCGCGCCGCGCTCGCCATGCTCGACCATCTGGTGGTGCAGGACATCTTCCTCACCGAAACGGCCTTTCATGCCGACGTGATCTTCCCTGCTTCGGCGCAGGCGGAGAAGTGGGGCACCACCACCAACACCAACCGCCAGGTGCAGATGAACCGCGCGGCGCTGGAGCCGCCCGGCGAGGCGCGCCAGGACCTCGACCTCATCATTGCGCTCGCCAACGCGCTGGGCCTTGGCTGGCAATACGGCCATGTGTCCGACGTCTACACCGAGATGGCGAGCCACATGCCATCGCTGAACCACATTTCGTGGGCGCGGGTGGAGGCGGAGGGGTCGGTGACCTATCCCGCCGCAGCGGACGATGCGCCGGGCGCCGAAATCATCTTCCGCGATGGTTTCCCGACGGCGGACGGGCGGGGCCGGCTCGTCCCCACCGATCTCGTGCCGCCCGACGAGCTGCCTGACGATGCCTATCCCATGATCCTCACCACGGGGCGCCTTCTGGAGCACTGGCACACCGGGGCGATGACCCGGCGCGCCACCGCGCTGGAGGCGCAGGAGCCGGTGGCGACGGTGTCGATGCATCCGCGCGATATCGGCATCCAGCATCTTTCGGCCGGTGCGCGGGTGCGGGTGGAAACCCGGCGGGGCGCTGTCTCGCTGGTTCTGCGCGCGGACCGGGACGTGACGCCGGGAATGCTGTTCATCCCGTTCTGCTTCGGCGAGGCGCCGGCGAACGTGCTGACCAACCCGCAGCTGGACCCCGTGGGAAAGATTCCGGAGTTCAAGTTCTGCGCGGCGCGGGTGTCTTCTGCACCGTGAGACGGGGCGGGCGGCGCCTTCGCCATGGTGCGAAGCTGGCGTTGCCGGCGCGTGGTGGGCGGTGAGAGATTCGAACTCCCGACCTACTGGGTGTAAACCAGCCGCTCTAACCAGCTGAGCTAACCGCCCGGCGCCCGCCGTGCAGCGCGCGGCCGATCCCTATGCCGTTTGCGGCCCCGGCTGCAAGCCTTCTTCTCGTTTCGCCGCCGATCAGCGTTTCAATTTCTGTCAGGCGGCTTGCTGCGCCGCGTCTGTGGATAAGTTTGCCGGCTGAAAAGAATGGCGTTATCCGCGCCAAACCCGCTTGACAGAAAAGGGGGCTGGGCTTAGTCAGCGGCCATCGGAGCGGCGACGCTCCGTTGCGGGGGTGTAGCTCAGTTGGTTAGAGTGCCGGCCTGTCACGCCGGAGGTCGCGGGTTCGAGCCCCGTCACTCCCGCCACCGCAAACAAGACTGCTCAGCCCGAAAAAAACTGATCGTCCTGTCGGTGCCCGAGGCACAAGCCTTCCTTCAATCAAATCGTTCAGCGGCCCGTCCGCTCATTTGCGCAAGCGGCCGGCAAGCGCCTGCCGCGCCCAGCCTCGGGCCCGCGACGAGAGTGCCGCCACCAGCGCGCCATAGATGATCGCCCCCACGCCGACGCCGACGCCAAGCACCACAATTTTGGGCGCGCTTCCCAGCATCGCTGCGACCAGCACATTCACGGCCACTGCCATCACCACGGCGGCAAGGAGTTGCGGTGCCATGGCCCGCAGCGGCGCCAGCGGGCGAACGCCGAGGCTGCGTGACAGCGCCCGCATCGCGTAGCTTGCCTCCGCAACGTCGCCCACGGCCCGCGCCAGCCCGGCGCCGAGGCCGGAAAGGCCAGCAGCGACGGTTGCCGCCAGCGTGACCAGCATGGCACCAAGTCCCATCAGGCGCTGCGTGAAAAGGTGCGCGGGGCTGCCTCTGGCATTGAGCGCGGTCGCCACCAGATCGAGCGGGATGATGAGCGCCGAACCTATGGCGAGCACCCGCACGATGGGGACCGATTCGTCCCACCCGGTGCCCACCACCACCTCGATGAAGAGACCGGCCACCGCCGCAATTCCCAGGAAGGCCGGAAAGGCGAGCATCGACACGACGGCAAGGGTGTTGAGAAAGACCCTGGCAAAGTCTGCCTGCTCCACACGGGCGCGAAAGAAGCTGAAGGCGATGTTGTGGGAGACCGAGCGGGCCACGCCGCGCATCGGGTCGGTCAGGCGCAGCGCCATCGAAAAATAGCCCACCGCCGCGACGCTGAAAAACGTCGCCACCGCGTAGTTGAGCACCATGTAGGAGCCGTCGGTCGCAAGGCGCTGCCCGAGCGAGAACGACGAGAAGTGCGCCAGTTCCCGGATTGGCGCCAGCCGCAGCCGCGGGAGAAGCAGCACGCCGCTGGCGAGCGCAAGGTTGACCGCAACCGCGCTCACCATGATCACCCGCAGCGCCACCACCGCCCAGGGCCCGGCACCAAGCGCTGCAAGGCCGATGGCACCCGCCGCCCCCAGTGCCGCCCCGATCAGCTCGCCGCGCGCGATCACCTGGAATCGCTTGCGCCGGCGCACCAGTGCCGTGGCCGTGGTGGTGATGCTGTTGGCGTAGATGGAGACGCAGCCGAAGGCAAAGAGGGGCCAGAAGGCCGGTTCGTCGAACAGCGGTCCGGCAACGACGGCCAGAATGGCCGCAACCGCAATGATTGCGGTGGTGAAGAGCCACGACGCGCCGATCACGGCCTCAAGGTGGATCTTGCGCAAGACCTTGCGCTGCGCGAGCGCTTCCTCGAACGCATCGCCGCCGGCAAATACGGTGAGCAGGACCACAATGCTGGTGATCAGGCTGGCAAGGCCGAATTCGGCTGGCGTCAGGAAACGCGCCAGGACGATTGTGGCACCAAGGAGAATGACGATTCGCGCCATGGCCCCGGCCAGAAGCGCACCGACCCAGCCGGCGACGCGGCGCATCGGCCCGCCGGCATCTGCGGTCGGCGGGGCAGGGGCGTCGCCGCCGGGGCTTTTTTCGGAATCGTACACGGCTTTGCCTTCGTCGGGGGCAGGTGGCGCCCAGCATTCCCCCTCCGGCGCCGGTCGCACAACATGGGGCGCGGCGAATCGCTGCCCTTTTGGCGCGCGTGTGTCCTGCCTGCCCGGTGCCCGCAAGGCCGCCAGCATGACCGAAAAGAGCGTTTCAGGCTGTCCCCGCCGTTGCATCCGGCGTGGCACAGAGGCATCGTTTGGGTGCAGCGCACTGAACGTGCCTTGCGACGCCGCGCCCTTTGAGTCATTCCAACTCCAGCGCTACATGCGATACAGGTCGCGCCAACAGACTTTGGGGACGTCATGGAACAGCTTCTGGCGAGCTATCTGCCGGTCATCATTTTTATCGGGGTGGCGACCGTGCTGTGCGCGGTGCTGCTGGCGGTGCCCTTCGTGGTCGCCTACAAGAGCCCGGATGCGGAGAAGCTGTCGGCCTACGAGTGCGGCTTCAACGCATTTGACGACGCGCGCATGAAGTTCGATGTCCGGTTCTATCTGGTCGCGATCCTGTTCATCATCTTCGACCTTGAGGTTGCGTTCCTGTTCCCGTGGATCCTGTCGTTCGACGCGATCGGCTGGTTCGGGTTCGGCTCGGTGATGATGTTCCTGTCGATCCTGACGATCGGTTTTGTGTACGAGTGGAAGAAAGGGGCGCTTGAATGGAATTGACGTCTGACAAGCCGCTGCTGGACGAGCGCGGCGCCAAACGCCCTCTGGACACCGTCGGCAACAAGCCGGACGACGCGTTCTTCGCCTCCGTCAACGACGAACTTCAGGACAAGGGCTTCCTCGTCACCTCGTCCGAGGCGCTGATCCAGTGGGCGCGCACCGGCTCGCTCATGTGGATGACGTTCGGCCTTGCATGCTGCGCGGTCGAGATGATGCAGATGTCGATGCCGCGCTATGATGCGGAGCGGTTCGGCTTTGCGCCGCGCGCATCCCCGCGCCAGTCCGACGTGATGATCGTCGCCGGCACGCTCACCAACAAGATGGCCCCCGCGCTGCGCAAGGTCTACGACCAGATGCCCGAGCCGCGCTACGTCATCTCCATGGGGTCGTGCGCCAACGGCGGCGGCTACTACCATTATTCCTATTCGGTGGTGCGCGGCTGTGACCGTGTCGTCCCCGTCGACATTTATGTGCCCGGGTGCCCGCCCACGGCAGAGGCGCTGCTTTACGGCGTGCTTCTGTTGCAGCGGAAGATCCGCCGCACCGGCACGATCGAGCGCTGATCATGAGCAGCTACGTTGAAGACAGGGACACGCTGACCGAGCTGGCCGACATGGTGAAGACGGCAAAGGACGAGGTTGTCCTTGGCCACGAGATCAAGTTCGATCAGCTGACCCTGCACATCACGCGCGACGGCCTTGCCGACGTTGTGCGCTTTTTGCGCGACGATCCGCGGGCCGGCTTCGTCAACCTGGTCGACATCTGCGCGGTGGACTGGCCGGCGCGGCCCGAGCGGTTCGACGTGGTGTACCACTTCCTGTCGCCGGTCCAGAATTTGCGGATCCGCCTCAAGCTCACCACCGACGAGCGCACGCCCGTCCCGTCGCTGACGCGCCTGTTCCCGGCGGCCGACTGGTACGAACGCGAGGCCTACGATCTCTACGGCGTGATATTCTCCGAGCACCCGGACCTTCGCCGCATCCTCACCGACTACGGCTTCGACGGGCACCCCTTGCGCAAGGACTTCCCGCTGACCGGCTTTGTGGAAGTGCGCTACGACGACGAAGCCAAGCGCGTGGTCTACGAGCCGGTGAAGCTCGCCCAGCAGTTCCGCGACTTCGACTTCCTGTCCCCCTGGGAAGGCACCGACTATGTGCTGCCGGGCGACGAGAAAGCGGAGAATAAAAGCTGATGGCGGACGCAAAAACCGGCCGCTGCCAGTGCGGCGCCGTCACCTTCACCACAACGCTGAAGAAAGACGACATCGGCGCGTGCCATTGCTCGATGTGCCGCCGCATCTCCGCCGGGCCGTTCATCGCAGTCGACGCGGCGAGCCTCGATTTTGCGGACGGCGCGCCTGTGACTGTCTATGATTCCTCCGAGTGGGCGACACGCTCCTTCTGCGCCCGATGCGGCACGACTCTCGCATGGCGCTCCAGGGACGGCGCGATGATCGAACTCAACGTCTTCACGCTGGACGAGCCGCCGGCCGTTCCGCTTTCGACCGAGATCTTCATCGACCAGAAGCCGGACACCTATGCCTTCGCCGGCGACACCCACAAGATGACCGGTGCCGAAGTGATGGCGCTGGCTGGGGGACAATAGACCATGCAGCAGCGCACCATGCCGGAGACCGCGCCGACCGAGCGCGAGGTCCGCAACTTCAACATCAATTTCGGTCCCCAGCACCCTGCCGCCCACGGCGTGCTGCGCCTGGTGCTGGAGCTGGACGGCGAGATCGTCACCCGGGTAGATCCGCACATCGGCCTTCTTCACCGCGGCACCGAAAAGCTGATCGAGCACAAGACCTACACCCAGGCCGTGCCCTATTTTGACCGGCTCGACTACGTGGCGCCGATGAACCAGGAGCACGCCTTTGCGCTGGCGGTCGAAAAGCTCCTCGGCATTGATATTCCGCGCCGCGCCCAGCTGATCCGCGTCCTTTACTCCGAGATCGGCCGGCTGTTGTCGCACCTTCTCAACGTCACCACGCAGGCGCTCGACGTTGGCGCGCTCACCCCGCCGCTGTGGGGCTTTGAAGAGCGCGAGAAGCTGATGATGTTCTACGAGCGCGCCTGCGGTGCGCGGCTTCACGCCAATTATTTCCGCCCCGGCGGCGTTCATCAGGACCTGCCGGACGACCTCGTCGACGACATCGAGGCTTTCTGCGATCCGTTCCTGAAAGTGGTCGACGACCTCGACGACCTGATCACCGAAAACCGCATCTTCAAGCAGCGCAACGTCGACATCGGCGTCGTGACGCTGGACGAATGCTGGGCTTGGGGCTTTTCGGGCGTGATGGTGCGCGGCTCGGGCGCCGCCTGGGACCTTCGCCGTTCGCAGCCCTACGAGTGCTACGACGAGTTCAAGTTCCAGATCCCCATCGGCAAGAACGGTGATTGTTACGACCGCTATCTCATCCGTATGGAAGAGATGCGCCAGTCGGTCTCCATCATGCGCCAGGCGATTGCCAAGTTGCGCACGACCGGCGGGCCCGTCCACACGCTGGATGGCAAGATTGCACCGCCCAAGCGCGCCGAGATGAAGCGCTCCATGGAAGCGCTGATCCACCACTTCAAGCTCTACACCGAAGGCTATCATGTGCCCGAGGGTGAGGTGTATGTTGCGGTGGAGGCGCCCAAGGGCGAGTTCGGCGTCTATCTGGTCTCAGATGGCACGAACAAGCCGTACCGCTGCAAGATCAAGGCGCCCGGCTTTGCCCACCTGCAGGCCATGGACACCATGTGCGAAGGCCACATGCTGGCCGATGTCGCTGCGATCCTCGGTTCGCTCGACATCGTGTTCGGTGAAGTTGACCGCTGATTTGCGAGCCGCCCCGATGCACCGCGGCGGCCGCATTGTTAGCGGCTGTCATTTCGTCCCGAGAGTGCTAATGAAAAGCGCGATCAAAGAGAATTCCGGAGCCGACCCATGGCCGTAAGGCGCCTCGCCGACGATCAACCCAAATCGTTTGAGTTCACGCCCGACAACCTGACCTGGGCGCACGGGAAAGTCGCCGACTATCCCGAAGGACGACAGGCGAGCGCGGTGATCCCGATCCTGTGGCGTGCCCAGGAGCAGAACAATGGCTGGCTGCCCGAGCCTGCCATCCGCCTCGTGGCGGACATGCTGGACATGCCCTACATTCGCGTCTTCGAGATCGCGACGTTCTACACCATGTTCCAGCTGAAGCCGGTGGGCACGGTCGCCCACATCGGCGTTTGCGGCACCACGCCGTGCATGCTGCGCGGCTCCGAAGACATCATCTCCATCTGCAAGAACCGCATTGCCGCCCACGCATTCGACGTGTCGGAAGATGGCAAGTTCTCGTGGGAGGAGGTGGAGTGTGCGGGCGCCTGCGTGAACGCGCCCATGGTGCAGATTGGTGCAGAGACCTACGAGGACCTCAGCCCCGAGACCTTCAACGCCCTGCTGGACACGCTGGATTCCGGCGGAACGCCGACGCCGGGGCCGCAATCGGCCCGCAAATCTTCCGAACCGCTGTCCGGTGCCACCACGCTGAAAGAGCCGGTGGACCGCGCGCCGGCACAAGGCAGCGAGGTCGATGATCCGGACAGCTTGCCCGAAGCCAATGTCGATCCCACCGTGCCGGAAGCGCGCGGCGAGGCGGCAGGCCGGCCGAGCGGCGAAGGCCGGGCCGAAACGGAGGTCGCCCGCTCGGGTGCCCCGTCCGGAGACGACACGGCGGCCACCGAGACCAAGACGGGCACCCCGGCCGAAGACATGACCGACCGCCCGCCCGAGCATGCGGGCCTCAAGACCTCCGACGCCGTGGATGTGACGGCGGCAACCGGTGACGAAGGCCGCGCCTCCGCAGCGGTCGACGCGCAGGCGCCCGCCAGCCCGTCCGTTGCCGAATCCGAAGGCGCCTCCAGCGAGACGCCGGAGCTGGCCGAGAAGGTCGATGCGGACGTTGCGGACGAAACGGCCGACGCCGCAGAAGACCCGATGGCACCGCCCAACACCGACGCCGCGGCCCGCGCCGACGGGGAGGGCACGCGCCCGCCCGCCATGTCGCGCACCGAAGCCGAGCCGGTGGACGACCTGATGCGCATTTCCGGCGTGGGCAAGGTCATCCGCAAGACGCTGCACGATCTTGGCATCTTCAAGTTCGAGCAGATTGCCGCGTGGGACCAGTCCAACAAGGACTGGGTGAACGCCTATCTTGCATTCAAGGGTCGGATCGACCGCGAGAACTGGGTCGAGCAGGCCAAACTGATCATCGAGGAAAACCGGGACAAGTCGTGACGCGCGACGCGCGCCTCCTGGCGCCGACCGACCGTGACACCAATGGCTGCCGCTGGGGAATGAGACAATGCTGAGCGACAAGGACCGTATCTTCACCAACATCTACGGCTTTGAGGACTGGCGTCTCGAAGGCGCCAGGAAGCGCGGGCAGTGGTCTCAGACCAAGACGTTCATCGACAACGGGCGTGACTGGATCATCGAGCAGCTCAAGGGCTCGGGTCTGCGCGGGCGCGGCGGTGCGGGCTTCCCCACCGGCCTCAAGATGAGCTTCATGCCGAAGGGTGACGGAGAGCGGCCGCACTACCTCGTCGTCAATGCCGACGAGTCCGAGCCCGGCACCTGCAAGGACCGCGAGATCCTGCGCCACGATCCGCAGCACCTCATCGAGGGTTGCCTGATTGCCGGCAAGGCGATGGGCGCGCACTATTGCTACATCTACGTGCGCGGCGAGTATATCACCGAGCGTCTGCACCTCGAAGAGGCGGTGAAGGAGGCTTACAACGCCGGCCTCATCGGCAAGAACAACGTCCACGGCTGGGATTACGACATCTACGTGCACCACGGTGCGGGTGCGTACATCTGCGGCGAGGAAACCGCGCTCCTGGAAAGCCTGGAAGGCAAGAAGGGAATGCCGCGGCTGAAGCCGCCGTTCCCGGCCAATGTCGGCCTCTACGGTGCGCCGACCACCGTCAACAACGTCGAGACCATTGCCGTCATTCCGGAAATTCTGCGCCGCGGCGCCACGTGGTTTGCCGACCTTGGCCGCCCCAACAATGCGGGCACCAAGCTGTTCTGCATCTCCGGCCATGTGGAAGAGCCCTGCACGGTCGAGGAAGAGATGGGCATCCCTTTCCGCGAGCTGGTGGAAAAGCACTGCGGCGGTGTGCGCGGCGGGTGGGACAACCTCCTTGCCGTCATTCCCGGCGGGTCGTCCGTACCGCTGATCCCGCACTGGGAATGCGACGACCTGTTCATGGATTTCGATACGCTGAAGGACAGGAAGTCCGGCCTCGGCACCGCCGCCGTGATCGTGATGGACAAGTCCACCGACGTCGTGAAGGCCATTGCGCGGCTCGCTCACTTCTACAAGCACGAGAGCTGCGGCCAGTGCACCCCGTGCCGCGAGGGCACCGGCTGGATGTGGCGGGTGATGGAGCGCATGGTCGAGGGCCGAGCCGAGCTGCGCGAAATCGACGCGCTCTATCAGGTCACAAAGCAGATCGAGGGCCATACGATCTGCGCACTGGGCGATGCTGCCGCCTGGCCGATCCAGGGCCTGCTGCGCCATTTCCGCCCCGAGCTGGAGCGCCGGATCAACGAACGCGCCGCCGTTCCCATGGCGGCCGAATAACGGGCGCAGCCGACCCCCGCATTGCGTGATGAAAACGCCGCGTCCGAACCTCGGATGCGGCGTTTTTGCATCCGAGAAATGAGGTGGGCGCAGTCTCGCGAACCCCTCACACCAGCCAGACGCCAGCGTGATCCGATAGGCCAGAGATCCCTTCGCGACCATGACCGAGGCTTTATGCGGATACGTCCTGGGCTGCGCAATCACAACAACCGTGCGCTGATCGAGGTTCTGACCCGCACGCACGCGCTGGCGGAATTCTCGCCGGACGGAACGGTGCTGAGCGCCAACGAAAATTACCTGAAACCGCTCGGCTACGCGGAAGCGGACGTGATCGGCCAGCACCACCGCCTCGTGGTGCTGCCGGCAATCCGCGCATCAGCGGCATACGCAAAATTCTGGCAGGATCTTTCGCGCGGCACCGGGCTGACCGACGAGATGCCCCGCCTCGCCAGGGACGGCACCATCGTGTGGTTCAAGGCAAGCTATGCTCCGATCATCGGGCGGGACGGCGCCACCGAAAGCATCGCCTTCATCGGCACCGACATCACGCGCGAGAAGCGGCGCGCGCTGTGCAACGCCGCCAAGGTTCATGCGCTGGAAGATTCGCAGGCCGTGGTGGAGTATCTGGCGGACGGCACCATCGTGTCCGCCAACGAGCGCTTCCTGTCGATCATGGGCTACGCCAGGGAGAGCGTCGCCGGCCGGCACGACAGCATGTTCCTGCAAAAAGGCGACGCGCAGCTGCCGGCCTATCAGGCGCTGTGGGAGGCGCTGGGGGCCGGGGAGACCCAGTCCGGCCTATATAGCCGGAAGGCGCGCGATGGGCGCACCATCTATCTGGATGCAACCTTTCACCCGGTCACCAACGAGGCCGGGAAGGTTTACGCCGTGGTCGCCTACGCTGCGGACGCCAGCGCCCGTGTGCGCCAGAGCGGGTCCGACCGCGCCAGGATCGAGGCGCTCGAAGCCACCTGCGCCCTTGCGGAATTCTCCCCCAGCGGGACGCTCACGGCTGCCAACGAAGCCTTCGCAGCCCTCCTTGGCAGTGACGACAAGCGCCTGCGCGGAACGCCCCACCGGCAGCTGGTTCCGCGGGAAATACGGGCGGAAGAGGCAGCCTTCTGGCGCGAGATCGTTGGCGGTGCGCCGTCCTGCGGCAGGGTCACCCGCCTCACAAAAGACGGACAGACGCGCACGTTCCACGCTGCCTACCTGCCGGTGAGGGCGCCGGACGGGAGCGTTGACAGAGTGCTTGTCCTCGCCATTCCCGCGGGGTCTGGCGCGGTTGCCACCCGCACCGGCGTTCCCGGCGAAACGGAGCCCCACGAAGGCCTCGCCAATATCGTGACTGACGCCGAAGGCCGCATTCAGCACGTCAGCCAGCCCTATCTGGACCGCAGCGGTCACGACCTTGCCCACCTGCGCGGCCGCAAGCTCGGCGATGTCGCCGCTGACCACAAGCACCGCTGCACGAATGGCGACCGGATTGCCTCGCGAATCGCGGCCGGAGAGCCTTTTACCGAAGAAATTCTCGCACGCACCAAAGGCGGGGTGCCCTACTGGGCGTTGCTCATCGGCAATCCGGTGCGCGATGCCGACGGCAAGGTCACGCGTTTCGTCGCCACCGAAATCGACATCACCGAAACCAAGCACCGTGCACTCGCCTACGAGACGAGGGTGAATGCCATCCAGGGCGCCGCGGTGGTGCTGGAGTGGGACCATCAGGGCGCGCTGACGGGGGCCAGTGCCAAGGCGCTTAGCCTCTTTCGCGCCCAGTCCGAGGATGCACTCCGCGCCGATTCGCGAATCGCGCTGGGCAAGATCGCGGACAAGGCGGAACGCAAGCGCCTCTCGGCCGGAGAGACCATCGAAAAATCCGTCGGCTTTGAATTGTCCGCAACCGAAAGAGTGAACCTTTCGGCCAGCATCCAGCCGGTGCGCGATGCCGATGGCGCGGTGACCGGTACGATCCTGTTCGGCGTCAACACGTCGGCCCGGTCCAACGCTGTCTCCGAGCTGATCGCGAGGGTCCTCGACGACATCGACAAGACCGCGAGCGACATTTCGGCCGTTTCCCACCAGACCAACATGCTGGCGCTCAACGCCACAATCGAATCGGCACGGGCCGGGCCGGCAGGGAAGGGTTTTTCGGTCGTGGCGTCCGAGATCAAATCACTGGCCGATCGTTCCTCGCAGCTGACCACGGAGATCGGCGCCATGGTGGTCGCAACGCAGGACAAGATCCGCGAACTGCGCGACGCGTAAGCCCATGAATGTGGCCGGATCGCGAAAAAGGCGTGTGTGCGGTGCAACCAAGCGACGCGTTCGGCGCGACGGCGTTGCCGAACGCGCCAATTTCGTATTGAAAGACCGGAGTGTTTAGAGCACGTCCAACTACAAGGCCGGCGTTGTCGGCGGAACGCGCTCGGGAGTCCGATCTTGGGCCCGCTGCAGCGACGCTCCATTTGCGCTGCAGACGGCCCTAGTGCTGGGGAAACTATGACGAAGCTCATCATCGACGACGCCGAGATCGAGGTGCCCGACCACTACACGCTGTTGCAGGCGTGTGAGGCGGCCGGTGCCGAAATTCCGCGATTCTGTTTTCACGAGCGTCTGTCGATTGCCGGCAACTGCCGCATGTGCCTCGTGCAGGTGGTGGGCGGCCCCCCCAAGCCCGTCGCCAGCTGTGCGATGAGCGTGAAGGACATGCGCCCCGGTCGCGACGGAACGCCGCCGACCATTCACACCAAGACCGACTTTGTGAAGAAGGCGCGCGAGGGGGTGATGGAGTTCCTCCTCATCAACCACCCGCTGGATTGCCCGATCTGCGACCAGGGCGGCGAGTGCGACCTGCAGGACCAGGCGATGGCCTACGGCGTCTCCGGCTCGCGCTTTGCGGAAAACAAGCGCGCTGTCGAGGACAAGCACATCGGCCCGCTGGTCAAGACGATCATGAACCGGTGCATCCAGTGCACCCGCTGCGTGCGCTTTGTCACCGAAGTTGCCGGTGTGCCGGACCTTGGCGCCATCGGCCGCGGCGAGGACATGGAGATCACCACCTACCTCGAGACCGCGATGCAGTCCGAGCTGCAGGGCAACGTGATCGACCTTTGCCCCGTGGGCGCGCTCACCTCCAAGCCCTACGCCTTCCAGGCCCGCCCGTGGGAACTGACAAAGACCGAATCGGTCGACGTGATGGACGCGGTCGGCTCTGCAATTCGCGTGGATGCCCGCGGGCGTGACGTGATGCGCATCATGCCCCGCCTCAACGAGGCGGTGAACGAGGAGTGGATCTCCGACAAGACCCGCTTCATCTGGGACGGCCTGAAGACCCAGCGCCTCGACCAGCCTTATGTGCGCGTGGATGGCAAGCTGCGCCCCGCAAGCTGGCGCGAGGCCTTCGGCGCCATCAAGGATCGGATCGCAAACACCCAGCCGGAGCGCATCGGCGCCATCGGCGGCGACCTTGCCACGGCAGAAGAGCTGTTCGCCTTCAAGGCGCTGATGACCCGCCTCTCGGTCAAGTCCGTGGATTGCCGCCAGGATGGCTGGCCGCTCGACCCCGAAAACGGACGCGCCTCCTACCTCTTCAACCCCACCATTGCCGGGATCGAACAGGCCGACGCCATCCTCATCGTCGGTGCCAACCCGCGCTGGGATGCCGCTGTGCTGAACGCCCGCATCCGCAAGGCGTGGGTGCAGAACGGCACCAAGGTCGGCCTCATCGGCGAGCGGGTCGACCTTACATACCCCTACGCCTATGTCGGCGCCGGAACCCAGTCCCTGTCTGACCTCGGTGCCTTCGGTGAGATTCTGGCGAATGCCGAGCGGCCGATGGTGATTGTCGGCGCTGCGGCCCTCGGTGCGCCCGATGGGGCCGACGTCATGGCCACGGCCGCAAAGATCGCCGTCGATTGCGGCGCGATTGCAGGCGATTGGAACGGCTTCGGCGTCCTCCACACCGCAGCGTCCCGCGTTGGTGGCCTCGATGTGGGCTGCCTGCCGGAAGCGGGCGGCAAGAACACCGGCGAAATTCTCGAGGGCGCGCGCAGCGGTGGCATCGACACGCTGTTCCTGCTCGGGGCCGACGAACTGCCCTACGAAGCGCTCGAAAAGCCCTTCGTCATCTATATCGGCACCCATGGCGATGCTGGTGCCCATGCAGCGGACGTGATCCTGCCGGGTGCCACCTACGCCGAAAAATCGGGCACGATGGTCAACCTCGAAGGGCGGCCGCAGCACCTGTCCCGCGCCGCCTTTGCCCCTGGCGAAGCGCGTGAGGACTGGGCGATCCTGCGTGCCCTTTCGGCGGAGCTGAACCGCAAGCTTCCGTTCGACAGCCTGGCCGCCCTCAATGCCGCGATGGTTGCGGTGGCGCCCTGGCTTGCGCAGACCGACCACGTGGTTCCGGCCGACCCCGAAGCTGTTCGGGCGCTTGCGGGACGCGCGGGCTCGCTGGAAGACCGCGCATTCGTCAACCCCATCAAGAGCTTCCACCTCACCAACCCGATTGCCCGCGCCTCTGCCGTCATGGCCGAATGTGCGCGCACGTTCGCGGAAGGTGACAAGGTCGCGGAAGCGGCTGAATGAAGCGCACCGCCATCATCGCAATCGGCCTCATGGGCGCGATCGGTGCTGCCACGGCACAGCCGCTGGACGTGCCGGTGATGATTGGCGCTGAAGCGGATCTGGACGCGTGCACCGGCGTTGGCCGAATTGCGCGCCTCGACCCCAATGGCGACGGCTTTCTGGCCGTGCGGCGTGGCCCGGAGGCGGGCTACGCCAAGATTGACGAACTCTACAACAACGATGTTGTCACCATCTGCGACGAGAATGGTGGCTGGTACGGCATCGTCTACGGCCAGAATTGCGGCACCAGCTCGCCGGTTCCGCGGCCCATGGCCTATAGCGGCCCGTGCCGCAACGGCTGGGTCTACGGCCGCTATGTGGACTATATCGCCGGCTAGGCCGGATGTGCCGGCGTCAGAGCCGGCAGACCAAGGGGCCGCTTCGGGGACCCCGCGTGACTGGAACGGCCGGCATTGCCGGCGGGAAGATCAAGGCTCGGCCGATGGCCGGAGCCGGTTGAGGATGACGAATGGCTGAATTCTGGAGCGACTACGCCGCGCCCGGCATCATTATCGTGCTGCAGAGCGTGCTGCTGCTCGTGGTGCTGCTCGTCATCATCGCCTACGTGCTCTTGGCGGACCGCAAGATCTGGGCGGCGGTGCAGCTGCGCAAGGGTCCCAACGTGGTGGGCGCCTTCGGCCTCCTGCAATCCTTTGCCGACCTTCTGAAGTTTGCCCTCAAGGAGCCGGTCATCCCGGCCGGCGCCGACAAGACGGTGTTCCTGCTGGCGCCGCTGGTCATGGCCGTTCTGTCCATGACCGCATGGGTGGTGATGCCGGTTGCCCCCGGCTGGGTGATTGCAGACGTCAACCTTGGCGTCCTCTTCATCCTCGCGATCTCGTCGCTTGGCGTCTACGGCGTGATCATGGGCGGCTGGGCTTCCAACTCCAAATACCCGTTCCTGGGCGCGCTCCGCTCCTCGGCGCAGATGATTTCCTACGAGGTCTCAATCGGCCTCGTGATGATCACCGTTCTTCTCTGCGTCGGCTCGCTCAACGTGTCGGACGTGGTGATCTCGCAGTCCACCGGGCTTGCGACCATGCTGGGCGTGCCGTGGCTGACCATTCTCAACTGGTACTGGCTGCCGCTCTTCCCGATCTTCATCATCTTCTTCATCTCGGCGCTGGCTGAAACCAACCGCCCGCCATTCGACCTTCCCGAGGCAGAGTCGGAGCTGGTCGCGGGCTTCATGGTCGAATATGCGTCGATCCCGTACATGATGTTCATGCTGGGCGAGTATGTCGCCATCGGCATGATGTGCGCGCTGACCACCGTGCTGTTCCTGGGCGGTTGGCTCCCGCCGCTGGCCGTCGTGCCCTTCATCTGGGTGCCGGGTGTGATCTGGTTCCTGCTGAAATGCCTCATGGTGTTCTTCATGTTCGCCATGGTGAAATCCATCGTGCCCCGCTACCGCTACGACCAGCTGATGCGCCTTGGCTGGAAGGTGTTCCTGCCGGCCTCGCTGGTTGCGATTGTTGTGGTCGCCGTGGTGCTGAAACTGACTGACTGGCGCTGGGACCCGACCGTGCTCGTCGTCGTCAACTGACGGCGGCGTCAAACGCCAGAGACCAAGACCAACTGCGGACCGGCAAACGGCCGATCCAGAAGAACTGGGGAATTTTATGGCGACGCTTCAGGGCACAGCCAAATCGCTTTTCCTGGCCGAGTTCGTCTCGGCCTTCGGGCTTGGCATGCGCTATTTCTTCAAGCCGAAGGCGACGGTGAACTATCCCTTCGAGAAGAACCCGATCTCGCCCCGGTTCCGCGGCGAGCACGCGCTGCGCCGTTATCCGAACGGCGAAGAGCGCTGCATCGCCTGCAAGCTGTGCGAGGCGATCTGTCCCGCCCAGGCGATCACCATCGAGGCGGGCCCCCGCCGCAATGACGGCACCCGCCGCACCACGCGGTACGACATCGACATGGTGAAGTGCATCTACTGCGGCCTGTGCCAGGAAGCCTGCCCGGTTGATGCCATCGTCGAAGGCCCGAACTTCGAGTTCGCTACCGAAACCCGCGAGGAACTCCTCTACGACAAGGACAAGCTCCTCTCCAACGGCGACCGCTGGGAAGAAGTGATCGCGGCCAACATCGCGGCCGATTCGCCCTACCGTTAAGCCAACAAGGCACGGCCGTCTGGTCATCCTTGTTGGACGCAGCACGAAAAAAGGCCGGCGTTTGAACGCCGCCCTTTCGTGTTTGCGGAGGGTGCAATTATTTCGGCAGGAGCACGCCGTCGATCACGTGAACCACACCGTTCTTCTGGTTCACATCGGTCTGGCTGATCCGGTAGCGGTTGCCGCTCTCGTCATAAATCACCGCGCCACCATTCATGAAGCGAACGCTGAGCGGCCCGCCCTCGACCGTTTTCAGGTTGGCAAGCTTGTCGGGGCTGCTTTGCGCCATCGCCATCAGGTCCGCGGCGCTGAGGTCGCCCGCCACCACATGGTAGGTGAGAACGCCGGCGAGCTGGGCCTTGTTCTGCGGCATCAGCAGCGTGTCGACGGTGCCGGCCGGCAGCGCCTCAAACGCGGCGTTGGTCGGCGCGAACACGGTGAACGGCCCGGGGCTCGCAAGCGTATCGACCAGGTCGGCGGCCTTCACCGCGGCGACCAGCGTGGTGAGGTTGTTCGCCTTGGATGCGTTCACGGGGATCGGCTGGGCCGGATCCATCGGCGCGCCGCCCACCATGGGCATGGTCTGGGCACTGGCGACCGACGAGATGGCGGCAAATGCTGCCGCGGTCAGCAGCATCGTGAATTTTGAAGTCGGCATGAGTCTTCCTCCGTTGTCCGGTTCTCTTTGCGAGAGGCCGGTTCAACAGGAGGTACGGAGCCGGGCCGCCGATGGATTACGGCAAGGGAAATCGACCCTGCGGCAAAATGGTCCGGCGTGAAGCCACGGCCTAGCCTCCGGCGCCGATGAGCTCGTTCGCCATGCGCGTCACGGAGACATAATCCACCTTGCCCGAGCCCAGCAGCGGCAGCGAAGGGACGGTGAACACCTGGCGGGGCAGATAACGCTCCGGCAGGCCCTGTTCGCGCAGCTTTTCGCGCAACCGGTCGGTGTCCGGCGCGGTTTCCTCGGTGATGAGCACGATTGCTTCGCCGCGTGTTGTCCCCGGGACGATGGCCGCGGCATGGAGCGCGTCCGGCCAGGCCGCGCCGGCAAGGTTTTCCACCGCGGCCAGCGAGGTCATTTCGCCGCCGATCTTGGCAAATCGCTTCAGCCGGCCGCGGATGGTCATGTACCCGTCTTCGAAGGATACAATGTCGCCGGTGTCGTGCCAGCCATCCTGCGGCGGGCGCACTGCGCCGGTCTCGGCGTCGATGTAGCCGGCCATGATGTTGGGGCCGCGCACCAGAAGACGCCGCCCTTCGTTCAGACCCGGAACCGCCACAAGGCGCGCCTCTATTCCTGGCATCAGCCGTCCCACCGTGCCATCGCGGATGTCGTCCGGATGGTTGGCGGCCAGCACGGGGCTTGTTTCGGTAACGCCGTAGCCTTCCACCACCACGAACCCGAACTTGGCGCGCACCAGTTCCCGCGTTTCAGGCCGCACGCGCTCGGCGCCGCACACGGCGAAGTGCAGTGAGGAGAGGCTGCCGTCGCCGGCGGCCTTGGCGTACTGGCGCAGGAACGTGTCGGTGGCGAGGAGGATGTTCGCTTTGGTTTCTGCAATGCGCTGCGCCACCTCCTTGGCACGCAGCGGCGAGGGGTGGAGGACCAGCTTGCGTCCCAGGACCAGCGGCAGGATCATCCCCGGCCCCAGCCCGTAACTGTGGAAGACGGGCAGGGGGTTGAAGAAGATCTTCGCCCGCTCCAGCGGCAAAGAGGCCACCACCTGTGCCGTGTTGGCCATGAAGTTGCGGTGGCTGAGGACGACCCCTTTGGGATTTCCCTCCGCGCCGGACGTGAAGACGATGGCCGCCGGCGCATCCGCCGCATGGCGCGGGAGAAGCCCCAAAGGCGCAGCCACTGCGGCAAAAGCCTTGTCGGTGCCGGTGACGCGCGTGCGCAGGTCCTCCAGCGCCAGAACCGGTGCCGCAGCCGACAGCGCATCGGCAAGGGGCTCAAGGTTGGCGACCGACAAGAAACGGCTCGATGTGAGGATGGCGCCGATCCGCGCTGAACGGCACGCGGCCAGAAGCGGCCCGCGTCCGGCCGTGAAGTTCAGCATGGCGGGAATCTTGCCGGCAGCCAGCACGGCAAAATAGGCGATCACGGCGCCTGCGCTGGACGGCAGCATGATGCCCACCACATCGCCTTCGGTATCGCGGCGGATCACCCGTGAGAAGGCAGCGACCGCGCGGACCAGCTCGGTGTAGGTGAGGGTGCGCTTGTCGCCGTCCTCCACCGCAATCGTTGCGCCGCCGTGTTCCTTGCGCGCGCGGAGGAGTGCGGTCAGCACGCTGATGTCGGCGCCACTGTCCAGCGTCTTGCGCGAGGGGCCGTCGGCACGGGCCGCGATGTCGATCGGTCCCGGTTCGGTGTCATCGGCGGTGGTGGTGGGGGGGGCGGTCTGTTCCATGGCGATCAGGCGCGGAACGCGGTTTTCGTCGTGCCCTCGTAAAGGGCGGCCACTTGCGCTTCCATGGAAGCCTTGTGGGCCGCGACGGCAGCAATGTCCAAGTCGGCAGCCGGGCGCGGTTCGTGGACGAAATTGTGGTGGGTGTCTTCCCCGCGCACGAGTGTCGCGTAATCGCGCGTCTTCGTCTGGGCCAGGTGTGTGGGGATGTAGCGCAGCGCAAAGCCGATCCGCCGGTCGTTGCTGCGGTTGGGTTTGGAGCCGTGGACCAGAAGCACATGATGCAGGCTCATTTCGCCTGCTTTCAGCGGCACGTCGATCCCTTCGTCCTCCGGGACGTCCACCGCAATTTCCTGCCCGCGCGATAAAAGGTTCTCTTCGCTGAACGTGTCGGTGTGGGGGATCTGGGCCTTGTGGTGGCTGCCGGGCCAGAAGCGCATGGCGCCTGATTCCACAGGGGCATCGGCCAGTGCCACCCAGGCGGTCACGATGTCCGGCCCGTCGAGGCCCCAATAGGTGGCGTCCTGGTGCCACGAAACAAACGAACTGGAGCCGGGCTCCTTGATGAAGAACGACGAGCCCCACAGCATGATGTCGGGGCCCAGAAGGCTCTCCACCGCGTCGAGAATGGCCGGTGTGTGCGCAATCTCGCTCGCCCACGTGAAGAGAAGATGCGTCTTGTGGCGCAGGTTGCCGGAGATTGGACCGCCGCTGTCCGCTTCGTACCGTTCGAGTGCGGCCCGGAAACCGGCGGCATCATCTGCTGACATCGCCCTGATCGGGAAAATATGGCCGTCGCGCCTGAACTGGTCGCATTCCGCCTCGGTCAGCATTGTGGCTGTTTCCCCTGTCTGTTTTCGCCACCGTCGCGCAGCAGACGGACGTTGTGCAAGTCATGGAAAGGGACGGCAACGCGATACTGAGGAAGGCGGAAAGGGTCTGGGGAAATTATCCTGCCGTATTTAGGAAAATTAATACCTATTCGTTTGTGTGTGACGCAGCAGCCATGTCTCGCAAAACTGCGAGGGCGGCATCTCGACGATCAGGAGTCAATGTTCCAAAAAACGAGACAACCTGCACCGACACAGGGTCCAATTCCACGCCTTCCACAAGGTAGCTTACGGAAGTATCAAGCACTGCAGCCAACTTGCTGAGATTGTCGATGCGCGGCGTTGCCCCTTTCTGTTCGAGAATTTGCGTCAAATAGGCGGGATTCAATCCGGCTTCGCTACAGACTTGCGAGCGGGTTTTGCCGCTGATTTGTAGCTGGGATCTCAGTCTTGCTCTCCAATCGTTCATTGCTCGACAAAGCTTTCTCTTTCGATGGCCACGGTCTTCCTTACGACATCTATGAATAGCGAGCACGGCAAAGGTTGCAACCCCTCCTGCGAACTGCACCCTCTAATTGTGCAAATTGCAATTTTCTGTTCAGCGCGGGCGCCGATCATAGGTTTGAAATGCCCATAACGGCAACAATATTGAACGCGCACACACAATAATCGGACTTAACTACACGTATTTCGCAATGGGGGCCGGCTGTTTAACGGTCGTTTTCACGTCTTTTTTAGTTTCTGAAGAAGTGTAGTTATACAGATGCCGGCTTGGTGAAGCATTGCATTTCGCCAATTTGCAAAAAGGGTCGTGATTGCCGAATGAGGCGCAAAGGGGTTATTGCGTGGCGCTTGCCAGCCAAGCCCCGCAACGGCGAGGGGCAGGCTTCCGGGCGTTTTTGCCGACATTGTTGACAGTCTGCGCCGAAAGCCTGCGCCCCGAGAAGACCGCCCGTCCGGGCACCTGAGGAGAAGCAAAAAAATGATCCCGCGCTATTCGCGTCCCGAAATGAGTGCGATCTGGTCGCCGGAAACACGGTTCCGCATCTGGTTCGAAATTGAATCGCATGCGGCCGATGCGATGGCCGATCTCGGCGCCATTCCGGCCGAAGCCGCAGAGGTGATTCGCGAAAAGGGAAGCGCCGCCGTGTTCGACGTGGCGCGGATCGACGAGATCGAGCGCGAGACCCGGCATGATGTCATCGCGTTCCTCACCCATCTTGCCGAGATTGTCGGGCCCGAAGCCCGCTTCGTGCATCAGGGGATGACGTCGTCGGACGTGCTCGACACCACGCTTGCCGTTCAGCTCACCCGCGCCGCCGACCTGCTGATTGCCGACGTGGAGAAGCTGCTGTCGGCACTGCGCACCCGCGCCATGGAACACAAGCTGACGCCGACCATCGGCCGCAGCCACGGCATCCATGCCGAGCCGACCACATTCGGCCTCAAGCTCGCGTTCGCCTACGCCGAGTTCGAGCGGGCGCGGACCCGGCTTCTGGCGGCGCGCGAAGAGGTCGCCACCTGCGCAATCTCCGGCGCGGTCGGGACGTTTGCGCACATCGACCCGCGGGTTGAGGCGCACGTTGCCGAAAAGATGGGGCTGTTTGTGGAGCCGATTTCCACACAGGTGATCCCGCGGGACCGTCACGCGGCATTTTTCGCGACACTGGGTGTGGTTGCCTCGTCCGTCGAGCGGCTTTCCACCGAAATCCGGCACCTGCAGCGCACCGAGGTGGGCGAGGTGCAGGAGGCGTTCGGCAAGGGGCAGAAGGGGTCTTCCGCAATGCCCCACAAGAAGAACCCGATTCTCACCGAAAACCTGACCGGCCTTGCCCGCATGGTGCGTGCCTACGCGCTCCCGGCGATGGAAAACGTTGCGCTGTGGCATGAGCGGGACATCTCGCACTCGTCGGTGGAGCGGATGATCGGGCCGGATGCGACGGTAACGCTGGATTTTGCCCTGTCGCGGCTCACCGGCGTGATCGAGGGGCTTGTGGTAAGGCCGGAGCGGATGGCCGCCAACCTCGATCTTCTGGGTGGTCTCATCCACTCCCAGCAGCTCCTGCTGGCGCTCACCAAGGCCGGCGTTTCGCGGGAGGACGCCTACCACCTCGTCCAGCGCAACGCGATGGCCGCACACAATGGCGAGGGCCGCTTTCGCGATCTGGTCGAGGCGGACGAGGACATCTGCGCTGCCGTCGACCTGCAGGAGCGGGCGGCTGCCTTCGATGAGGCGTCCCACCTGCGCAATGTGGACGTGATCTTTTCCCGCGTGTTCGGACCCGAATTGCACTGAAGCCGGCACGCAGGGCGTCACAGGGCGCCTGAGCAAGACACAAAAAAGCCCGCGGCGGGTGATCCCGCCGCGGGCTTTTGCCTGAGTTGGTGCGCTCAGACGTCCTGAATGGCGGAAAGCTTCCAGTCGCCGCCGACAGGGCGCACGAAGGTCCAGACCTCGATTGTTTCGCTGGGCTGTGCATCGCCATCCGCAATGGCGCCGGTGTTGCGATCGCGCATGACGTCGACGCTTTCGTAGCGCATGGCCACCGTGGCGTACTCGTCGTTGTTCTCGCGCCAGGCTTCGGCAAGGTCGCCCTGCAGAAGCTTCACGTCCGTCACGTCGTTCCGCACGCCGTTGACGGCATTCTCGCTCAGCTCTTCGGACAGGAATGACACGATTTCCGGGGTCGAGCGGGCGCGAAGGCCGGCATAGTCTTCGCGGGTGAATGATGCCTGGATCTCGACGAGAAGCTGCTCGAAGGCTTCGAGGTCGTCATTAGTTATGCCGATCTCGTCGGTGCCGTCGCCAACGATGGCGGCAGCATCCGCCCCGGCGGACGAGGCGGGCGCAGCACCCATGCCGCTGCCGGCGGACTCGAAGTCAAACCGCTGCGGGCGTGCGCCGGATGCACCGGCAAGCGCCGGCTCCTTCTTGGAGCGGAAATAGCGCATCAGCAGGGAGACCACCAGAATCACGATGCCGACCTGCAGGATTAGGCCGAGAAAGCCTGCCATGCCGCCAAGACCGCCGCCGAACATCATGCCGATCAGACCGCCCAGCATGAGGCCGCCGAGAAGGCCGCCCATCATCCCGCCGAACATGCCGCCGCGCTGGCCGGCTGCGGCTGCGCCATTGCGTGTGGCACCGGCAGCGCCCGGCTGGCCGGACTGCTGCTGCGGGGTCATCGAGCGGTTCACTGGCTGGGCCTGTTTCGGCGCGGTGCGGGTGGGGGCGGGGGTGCTGAAAGTGCGTGCGCCCCTGCTGCCGAAGCCGCCGCCGCGGCGGGCTTCTGCAAAGTCAGTCGCGACGAGGGTCAACCCGACGCTGAGTATGGCGAGGAGGACAAGACCACGAAGGCGGCTCAAAGCGCGCATGAAACACTCCAAAAAGACGGTTCGGGCGAATATGGGGACGGCGCGCCGGCATTTAAACAGAGCGCGTGCAGATTGCCTTTTGAGGTGGCGCTTTGTGCAATGCGGTTTCGCGGTGCATTGGCATTTGGAGCCGCTTTTGCGATGATGCGGCATCCACGTCAGCAGGACCGAGACCATGACCGCCGAGGCAGACACCATGGCGCCAGCCCCGCGTGCCGAGATGCACGAGGGCGATGGCGACCCCCGTCCTCTTCTGAGTGCGTACATTCGCACCCTCAACGAAGAGCGGATGGTGGATGCGGTAGTTCGTGGCGCCCTGAAGGTGGCGCGCGAGGTGATTGTTGTCGACAGCGGTTCTACCGACGGCACGTGCGAAATTGCCGAGGCGGCCGGTGCGCGAGTGGTGGATCAGCCCTGGATCGGTACCGGACGGCAAAAACGGATTGGCGAGACCGCGGCGCAGCACGACTGGCTGCTGGACCTTGATGCCGACGAGGTGGTGACCGACGATCTGGCCGCGGAGATTGCGGCGGTTCTGAACGCCAATCCGCCGGCGAACACGGTCCTCCGGCTGAAGCTCGTCACCGTGCCGCCGTTCGGCAAGCCATTTTACGGCGTGAAGATTGCCTACCGGAACCGAGTCTATAACCGGACCGCGATTCGCGTTCCGGACAGTCAGGCCTGGGATCAGCTGGATCTGCCGGGTGGCACGCCGCTCAGGACGATGGATGCACCGCTTATGCACCACGCATTTTCAAGCATCGGGCACGTGGTGGCAAAACAGAACCGCAATACCGATGCGCGGGCCGAGGCGGCGCTGAAGCCGCTGCCGGTCATCGTCCTGCGCGTCTTTTTCGCGATGCCGGTCTACTTCTTCAAGGAATATGTCTTCAAAAAGCTGGCGCTGCGCGGGGTTTACGGCTTCTCCTACGCGCTCACGGTGGCGTTCGGGCGCTGGCTGCGGGACGTGAAAATGTTCGAGATTCACATGCGGCAGCGCGGTGGCTGAGGCAATTTTTTGCAATGGTCCCCTTCGCGCAAGCCATGAAAGTCACATTGGCCCGGCCCGGCGAATTATCGAGGCGTTCATTCGTGCCTCCTGCGGTGGACGTTCGATTGTGCGTCCGCTAAGAGGGCGGGAGCTGCTCGGGCGGCCACCTTTCGCATTCCCCAGCGCCGCTTAGACGGATTTCCGGATGACGCTAGCTTCCTTGTTCTTCTATCTCTTCGCCGCCGTGATGCTTGCATCCGCGCTGATGGTCATTTCGTCGAAGAACCCGGTTCATTCGGTGCTCTTCCTCATCATGGCCTTCGTCAACGGTGCCGGCATCTTCATGCTCGCAGGGGCGGAGTTCCTGTCGCTGGTGCTGATCGTCGTCTACGTCGGCGCGGTGATGGTGCTGTTCCTGTTCGTGGTCATGATGCTGGACGTGGACTTTGCCGAGCTGCGGCAGGGCTTCATGCAATATCTGCCGGTGGGCGCGCTGGTGGGCATCGTGCTTCTGGTCGAGCTCGTCTTCGTGCTCGGCGCCTACACGCTGGCCCCGTCGCTGGCTGAACTCCAGTCCGTGCCGATCCCGCCGCCCGGCGAGATCACCAACACCGAGGCACTGGGCCTGGTGCTCTACACGCGCTACGCCTTCTACTTCCAGGTCTGCGGCCTCATCCTGCTGGTCGCCATGATCGGCGCCATCGTGCTGACGCTGCGGCACAATAATTTCGCCAAGCGGCAGAACATCGTCGAGCAGGTGAACCGCCGCCGCGAGGACACGATGGAAGTCAAGGACGTCGCATCCGGCCGGGGGCTACAGCTATGATCGGCCTGTCGCATTATCTCACGGTTGCGGCGATCCTGTTCGTCATCGGGATCTTCGGCATCTTCGTGAACCGCAAGAACGTGATCGTCATCCTGATGTCGATCGAGCTGATCCTGCTGGCTGTGAACATCAACTTCGTCGCCTTTTCCGCGGCGCTCAACGATCTTGTCGGCCAGGTGTTCGCCCTGTTCGTTCTGACCGTGGCGGCTGCCGAGGCGGCCATCGGTCTTGCGATCCTGGTCGCATTCTTCCGCAACCGCGGCACTATCGCGGTGGAGGAAATCGACACGCTGAGAGGTTGACCGGCGTGCCGGCCAGCCTGTCCAGCAGTGGCCCCGGCGGGCCGCTGGCGTCGACAGACGCGACAATTTTTCATGGCGTCGTGCGCCAAAGTCGCACTGGCGCGCACGATGCAAGCGTGGGGCAGGGGCGCGGTGGACGCGCCCTGACCCGTCCGGTAAGAGAGGCACGCGCCGCTGCGGCCCGTTTCCCCTGTCCGACCCGGTCTCGTTCGAGGAAAGACTGAATGATTCCTGCCGCATCGCCCCAGATGCCTCACGCCACCAGTGGGACACCGCACCACGCCGTCCGACCGGGGCAGGGGAGCTAGTTCGTGGTTCAACTCATCGTCTTCCTGCCGCTTGTCGGCTTCCTGTTCGCCTTCCTGTTCGGCCGCCAGGTCGGGCATACGGCGGCGCAGGTGTTCACCACCGGGCTCCTCTTCGTGTGCGCGGTCCTTTCCTGGGTCGTTTTCGCAGCCTGGGGCTTCGGCGATGCGCCCACCGAGCGCATTCTCGTCGCGCAATGGATCATCTCCGGCGACCTTGAGATCGCGTGGCGCATGCGCGTCGACACGCTGACCGCGGTGATGCTGGTTGTGGTGACCACCGTCTCCTCGCTGGTCCACCTCTACTCGTTCGGCTACATGAGCCACGACCCGGCCAAGGCGAAGTTCTTCGCCTACCTGTCGCTGTTCACCTTTGCCATGCTGATGCTGGTGACCGCCGACAACCTCCTTCAGATGTTCTTTGGCTGGGAAGGCGTCGGCCTCGCGTCCTACCTTCTCATCGGCTTCTGGTCCGACCGGCCGTCGGCCAACGCTGCGTCCATCAAGGCGTTCGTGGTCAACCGCGTGGGCGACTTCGGCTTCCTTCTGGGCATCTTCACCCTCTTCGCGCTGACCGGCGCGGTGAGCCTCGATGCCGTGTTCGCGTCCGGTCCGGTGCTCGCCGACCTCACGTTCAACTTCCTCGGCATCAACATTGCGGCGCTGGAGCTTGTCTGCGTGCTCCTCTTCATCGGCGCGATGGGCAAGTCGGCCCAGCTTGGCCTCCACACCTGGCTGCCGGACGCGATGGAAGGCCCGACCCCCGTGTCGGCCCTCATCCACGCCGCAACCATGGTCACGGCCGGCGTCTTCATGGTCGCCCGCATGTCGCCGCTGTTCGAATTTGCGCCGGATGCGCTGGCACTCGTCGCCTTCATCGGCGCCACGACCGCGATGTTCGCCGCCACCATCGGCTGCGCCCAGAACGACATCAAGCGCGTGATCGCCTATTCCACCTGCTCGCAGCTCGGCTACATGTTTGCGGCACTCGGCATGGGCGCCTACGGCTTCGCGGTGTTCCACCTGTTCACCCACGCCTTCTTCAAGGCGCTGCTGTTCCTCGGCGCCGGCTCCGTCATCCACGCGATGCACGACGAGCAGGACATGCGCCGCATGGGCGGCCTCTGGAAGAAGATCCCGTTCACCTACGCGGGCATGGTCATCGGCTCTCTGGCGCTGACGGGCTTCCCGCTCACGGCCGGCTACTTCTCCAAGGATCTCATCATCGAGAGCACGTACGCGAGCGGCGGCTGGCTCGGCATGTACGCCTTCATCATGACCGTCGGCGCAGCGCTCCTGACCTCGTTCTACTCCTGGCGCCTCCTGTTCATGACGTTCCACGGCAAGACCCGTGCGCCGGCGGATACCTTCAAGCACGCCCACGAATCGCCGTGGACGATGCTGGTGCCCATGGCAGTGCTCAGCCTTGGCGCGCTGTTTGCGGGCTACGTGTTCGTCCACTCCTTCGAGAGCGAGACCGCCGGATCCTTCTGGGGCGGGTCGATCTACACCGCGGCCAGCAACCACATCCTGCACACCGTGCATGACGTGCCCGGCTGGGTGGTGCTGTCACCCGCCATCGTCATGGTCGTCGGCTTCGTGATCGCATTGATCTTCTACATGATGTCGCCGGGGCTGCCGAAGAAGTTCGTCGAGACGTTCCCGCGGTTCCATGCGTTCTTCTACAACAAGTGGTACTTTGACGAGCTTTACGACTTCATCTTCGTTCGCCCGGCCCGTGCGCTTGGCCGCCTGTTCTGGCGCGGCGACGGCAAGATCATCGACGGTCTCGGCCCCGATGGCATCGCCGCCCGCGTGAAGGACATTGCGGGTTTCGCAAGCCGCCTCCAGACCGGCTATCTCTACCACTACGCGTTCGTGATGCTGACGGGGATCGCCATCTTCGTCACCGTGATGATCGCCTTCGACCGGGGCATCCTATGACCGCCGCGATCCGGCCTTCCTCCCGCAAGGCGCCGAGCCGATGAGCAACTGGCCGCTCCTCTCCATCATCATCTTCCTGCCGCTGGTCGGCGTTGCGTTCATCCTTGCGGTGCGCGGCAACGACGAGAACGCGCTGGAGAATATCCGCCGCGTCGCGCTGATCACGACGCTGTTCAACTTCGTCATCTCGCTGGCGCTGTGGATCGGCTTCGACACCGCGGACGCAGGATTCCAGTTCGTCGAGAAGCGCGACTGGATCCCCGGCCTCATCAGCTACCACCTCGGCGTTGACGGCATCTCCATGCCGCTGATCGTCCTGACCACTTTCCTGATGCCGTTCTGCATCCTGGCGTCCTGGCGCTCGATCACGGACCGGGTGCGCGAATACATGGTCGCGTTCCTGATCCTCGAGATGCTTATGATCGGCGTGTTCGCCGCGCTCGACATCGTGGTCTTCTACATCTTCTTCGAGGGCGGCCTCATCCCGATGTTCCTCATCATCGGCGTGTGGGGCGGACCGCGGCGGATCTACGCCACGTTCAAATTCTTCCTCTATACGCTGACCGGCTCGCTGCTCATGCTCATCGCCATCATCGCGATGTACTGGGAGAGCGGGACGACGCAGATCCCCGAGCTTCTGGCCTACCAATTCCCGGCCGACATGCAGGTCTGGCTCTGGTTTGCCTTCTTCGCGTCGTTTGCCGTGAAGATGCCGATGTGGCCAGTCCACACCTGGCTGCCGGACGCACACGTCGAAGCGCCGACGGCGGGCTCCGTCATCCTTGCCGGCATCTTGCTGAAGATGGGCGGCTACGGTTTCCTGCGCTTTTCCTTGCCAATGTTCCCCAACGCCTCGGCCGATTTTGCGTGGCTCGTCTTCACGCTGTCGGTGATCGCGATCATCGTCACATCGCTGACGGCGCTGGCGCAGAAGGACATGAAGAAGCTGATCGCCTATTCGTCCGTCGCGCACATGGGCTTCGTCACCATGGGCATCTTTGCGATGAACGAGCAGGGCGTGCAGGGCGCCGTCTTCCTGATGCTGTCCCATGGCATTGTCTCGGCTGCGCTCTTCCTGTGCGTCGGCGTCGTCTACGACCGGGCGCACACCCGCGAAATTTCGGCCTATGGCGGGCTCATCAACCGGATGCCCTGGTACGCCACCGTTTTCCTGGTGTTCACGCTCGCCAATGTCGGCCTGCCGGGCACGTCGGGCTTCGTCGGTGAATTCCTGTCGCTGGTCGGCACGTACAAGACGTCCACCTGGACTGCGGTTCTCGCCACAACCGGCGTGATCCTGTCGGCAGCCTATGCACTCTACCTTTACCGCCGGGTTGTGCTCGGGCCGCTTGAGAAAGAGTCGATGCGCCGGATGCTGGATCTCTCCACCCGCGAGAAATTCATTCTGGTCCCGCTGGTCGTCCTCACCATCGCCTTCGGCGTCTATCCGAACCCGGTGCTCAAGGTGACCGACGCTTCGGTCAACGCGCTGATTGCAGACATTGCGGAAGCTGAAATGCCGCAGACCCGCCCCGTGGTGGACACCAATTCCTTCACGCAGACCACCGGCTCTTCCTCCGATGCCGTGCGCGCCGGCCTGATTGCCGCTGGCAAGGATGTGCCCGAAGAGGCGACCAGCCACGGCGGTGATGACCATAGCGATGGCGGTCACGCCAGCCCGGAGGGCGCACCGCATGCGTCCGAGGATGCCGCCGCAGACCACGCCGAAACTGGTGGCGCGGCCGCCGAAACCACCGGGCACTAGGCCATGGAACACACTTTTCCCGACATTCTGCCGATCCTGCCGGAGATCTTCCTCGCAGTGGCGGCCATTGGCCTCCTGATCGGCGGCGCGTTTTCCGACGAAGAAGCGGTGCCGACCATCAGCCTTCTGGCGATCTTCTCGATCGTCGGCGCCATCGCGATCATGCTGGTGTTCACGCCGCTGCGCACCACGTTCGACGGGGCGTTCATTCAGGACGGGTTCTCCCGCTATCTCAAGATCCTGACATTGCTGGCGGCGGGCTTCTGCGTTGCCATGTCGACGGCTTATGCGCGGCACCAGTCCTTCCCGCGGTTCGAGTATCCCGTCCTCATCATGCTGGCGACGGTCGGCATGATGCTGATGATCTCCGCCAACGACATGATCGGCGTCTATCTCGGCCTCGAACTCCAGTCGCTATCGATCTATGTGGTGGTTTCCATTAACCGCGATTCCACGCGCTCCACCGAGGCGGGCCTCAAATATTTCGTCCTCGGCGCGCTGTCCTCCGGCATGCTCCTTTACGGTATCAGCCTGATCTACGGCTTCACCGGCTCCACCCAGTTCAACGGCATTGCGGCCGGCATGGCGGCGGATGGCGTGGGCCTTGGCGTGGTCTTCGGCATCGTGTTCGTGATCGCGGGCCTTGCCTTCAAGGTGTCCGCCGTCCCGTTCCACATGTGGACGCCGGACGTTTACGAGGGGGCGCCGAGCCCGGTCACAGCCTTCCTTGCGGCAGCGCCCAAGGTGGCGGCCATGGCGCTCTTCACCCGCGTGATGATCGACGCCTTCCAGCCCGCGGCCGACCAGTGGCAGCAGATCGTCGTGTTCCTCTCCATCATGTCGATGGTGCTGGGGGCGTTCGCGGCCATCACGCAGACCAACATCAAGCGGCTGATGGCCTATTCCTCTATCGGCCACATCGGCTACGCGCTGATCGGCCTTGCCGCCGGCACCGAGGGCGGCATCGTCAGCGTCGTCATCTACATGACGGTGTATCTGGCGACCACGCTGGGCGCGTTCGCGTGCATCCTCGCCATGCGCCGCGCCGATGAGGGCATGGTTGAAGACATCAACGATCTCGCCGGTCTGGTGCGCACCAAGCCCTGGATGGCCGCGGCGTTCACGATGCTGCTGTTCTCGCTGGCAGGCATCCCGCCGATGGTCGGCTTCTTCGGCAAGTTCTACGTCTTCCTCGCAGCTGTCGAGGCAGACATGATCCCGCTTGCCGTCATCGGCGTGCTCTCCTCTGCCGTTGCCGCCTACTACTACCTGCGCATCATCAAGATCATGATGATCGACGAGCCGCGCGACCGGTTCGAGCCGATGGCGGGTGAATTGCGGGTCATCCTTGCCCTGTCCGGTGCTTTCTCGATCCTGTTCTTCCTGGTTTGGACGCCGATCCTCTCCGCCGCGACGACGGCTGCGCAGAGCCTCTTTTGACGCCGGACGCGGCGCCCGTCGCCGCGCTTGCGGAGGCGGGCTCCACCAATGACGAAGCCATGGCGCGGCTGCGCGCCAGTGGCACGCCGCTCTGGCTGACCGCAGCGCGGCAGACTGCCGGACGGGGGCGGCGAGGGCGGCCGTGGTCGTCTGAACCCGGTAATCTGTACGCCTCCTACGCCTTTTCGCCGGACTGGGCGCCGCGCGTGTTTGCGCTGCTGCCGCTGGCCTGCGCGGTCGCGCTGGGCGATGCGCTGGCCACCTTCGGCATCGCGCCGCAGCTCAAATGGCCCAACGATGTTCTGGTGGATGGCGCCAAGTGCGCCGGCATCCTCATCGAAGCCGAGACCAGCATGACGGCCCGGCGGGCGGTGATCGGCTTTGGCGTAAATGTCAGTCACGCCCCGGCGGACGTTGCGGCCACGAAGGTTGGAGCGTATGCAGCTGATGCCACAGCTGACACGGTGTTTGCCGCACTGCGCCCGGCACTCGGCGAAATATTTGCCGCGCTGACGGCGCCGGACGGGATAGAAACAATCCGTGCGCGCTGGCTGCAACGCGCAGTTGGCATTGGACTGCCCGTGGTCGTACGGTACGATTCAAATTCCATCGAGGGCCGGTTTCTCGGCCTAGACGAAGACGGCCGCCTTATCCTGGAACAGGAAGGCGGCACCCGCACAATTTCAGCGGGAGATGTTTTCGTCCGCACGGAGCGTTTATGAGTGATTCGAATGAACTCGTCTTTCTTCCCTTAGGGGGAGTTGGCGAGATCGGAATGAATTTAGGCCTTTACGGGTTCGGTCCGCCACACGCCAAGAAGTGGATCATCGTCGACGTGGGGGTCACCTTCGGTGATCTGCGCACCACGCCCGGCGTCGACCTCATCATGCCCGATACCGCGTTTATTGAAGAGGAGAAGGACAATCTCCTCGGCATCATCATCACCCATGCGCACGAAGACCATTATGGCGCGCTGCTGGATCTCTGGCCGCGGCTTGAAGTGCCGGTCTATGCCACCCGCTTCACCGCCGGCCTGCTGAAGGCCAAGGCGAGCGAAAACGGCCGCCACAATTACCCGGACGTGCGGGTCGTGGAGCAGGGCGCCACCATCGATCTCGACCCGTTCAAGGTCGAGCTGGTGGCGGTCTCGCACTCGATCCCGGAGCCCAATGCGCTGGCGATCACCACGCCGCTCGGCACGATCGTCCACACCGGCGACTGGAAGATCGACAAGCGCCCCGGCGTCGGCAAGGCCATCGACATCGAGCGCCTGCGCGAAATCGGCGATGCTGGCGTGGTCGCGATGATGTGCGATTCCACCAACGCCAACCGCGAGGGCCATTCGCCGTCCGAGCACGAAGTGTGCGAGGGGCTGAAGACCTGGGTGGCTTCGGCGAAGAACCGTGTTGCGGTGACGGCCTTCTCGTCCAACGTGTCCCGCCTCAAATCCATCATGGAGGCGGCGGCTGCGGCCGACCGGCACGTTGTGGTGATGGGCCGGGCCATGCGGCGGGTCATCAGCGTCGCGGCTGAGTGCGGCTTTCTGGATGGCGTGCCCGCGCCGCTGTCGGAAGATGATTTCGGCCACCTGCCGCGCGAAAAGGTGCTGCTTCTCCTCACGGGCAGCCAGGGCGAGGAGCGGGCGGCACTCGCCCGGATCGCCAGCGACGAGCATCCGCGGGTCGCGATGTCTTCCGGAGACCGGGTGATCTTCTCGTCGCGCACCATTCCGGGCAACGAAAAGTCAGTCAACAACGTCATCAACGGCCTCGCGCTGCAGGGTGTCGAGGTGGTCACCGACCGGGACGGGCTCGTCCACACCTCCGGCCACCCGCGGCGCGATGAGCTGAAGGAAATGTACAAGCTGGTCCGGCCGAAGGTGCTGGTGCCGGTACACGGTGAGCCGGCGCACCTTGTCGCCCAGGCAAAGCTTGCCAAGGCAGAGGGCATTTCAGAGGTCGTCCTGACGCAAAACGGCAAGATGGTGCGTCTTGCGCCGGGACCCGCCCGCGTGATCGACGAGGTGCTGAGCGACGTCCTGCTGCTCGACGGGCGCCTCCTGCGCACGCCGGAGGAATCCAATGTGCGCGAGCGGCGCACGCTGGCGGTCGCCGGCATCATTTCGGCGATGGTGACACTGGACGAACGGTTCGAGCTGGATTCGGACCCGGAGGTTGTTCTGGTCGGGATCCCGGAAAAGGACGACGAGGGCGAACTTTTCTCCGAAGCGCTGGCCGATGCAGTGGAAAATGCAGTCGAGAGCATTCCGCGCAACCGCCGGCGGGATCGCGATGTTGTGGGACAGGCTGCGCGCCGGGCCATTCGCTCCCACATGGGCCAGCGCTGGGGCAAGAAGCCCATGTGCCATGTGTTCGTATCCATCATCACCTGACGGGCTGGCATGATCGAACGGCTCAACCACGTCGCCATCGCCACGCCGGATGTGGCGGCTGCTGCCGCGCTGTACCGCGGTGCGCTGGGCGCGACGGTGTCCGAGCCGCAGGATCTGCCGGCGCATGGGGTTCGGGTCGTGTTCGTCACCCTCGCCAACACCAAGGTCGAGCTTCTGGAGCCGCTGGGCGACAAATCGCCCATCGCCGCGTTTCTGGAGAAAAATCCGGCCGGTGGTTTGCACCATGTCTGCTACGAAGTGTCCGACATCGGCGCCGCCACCGCGCGTCTGGTGGCTGAGGGGGCGCGCGTTCTTGGGGACGGGACGCCCCGGATCGGCGCGCACGGCAAGCCCGTTGTGTTCATTCACCCCAAGGACATTGGCGGCGTTCTGACCGAGCTTGAAGAAATCTAGTCGGAGCCGGATAGCCCGGTTCGCCGCGGCAGAGAGACAACGCCATGGATATCGGCATCGGCATCGCAAGTGCCATCGCGGTCTACTTCATCATCTGGTGGATGATGTTCTTTCCCGTCCTCGCCATGTTCAACCGCGACCCGGTGGACGATAGCGAGCTTGTGGAAGGCAATGAGCGGGGCGCGCCCGCCCGTCCGCGCATGGGGCTTAAAATCCTCATCACCACAGTGGCCGCCGCCGCCGGCTTCGGCCTCCTGCTCCTTCTCCTGAACAGCGGGATCACGCTGGACGATATCCCGCTGCCGAGCCCGCCCGACATCGACTGATCGCCGGACGGCCTTGGCCGGAATGCGCTAACTCCGCTCCTCGCGTTCGCGCACGGACAAGATGCGCTCCGGCTCGTCCTGCGGGCCGGGCAGGGCCTCTGCATCACGCCGCTGCCGCTCCCACATCTCGTGGTAGAGACCGCCCTTGTCCACCAGCGCCTGATGGGTGCCGCGCTCCACAATCCGCCCAGCTTCGACCACAATGATCTGGTCCGCGTTGACCACCGTGGAGAGCCGGTGCGCGATGAGAAGCGTGGTGCGACCCTGCGCCACTTCGTCGAGCGCGGTCTGGATCTCTTCTTCGGTCCTGGTGTCGAGCGCGGAGGTGGCCTCGTCGAGGATCAGGATCGGCGGTGCTTTCAGGATGGTGCGGGCGATCGCCACGCGCTGCTTCTCGCCGCCGGACAGTTTCAGCCCGCGCTCGCCCACCTCTGTGGCAAAGCCGTTCGGCAGGGCGCGGATGAAGTCTCCGATCTGCGCCATCTCGGCGGCCCGCTGCACCTGCGCATCCGTAGCGCCGGGCCGGCCGTAGGCGATGTTATAGGCGATGGAGTCGTTGAACAGCACCGTGTCCTGCGGAACGATGCCGATCATCCGGCGCAGCGAGTCCTGCGAAACATCGCGAATATCCTGCCCGTCGATCCGGATGGCGCCGCCTGCCACATCATAAAAGCGGTAAAGGAGACGCGAAATGGTGGACTTGCCGGCGCCCGACGGGCCGACGATGGCAAGCGTCGTCCCCGCCGGAACCTCGAAGTCGATGCCATGCAGGATCGGCCGCTCCGGATCGTAGTGGAAGACCACATTGTCGAAGCGCACATTGCCTTGCGGCACGTCGAGCGGCGGGGCGCCGGGCTTGTCGACCACTTCGGCCGGCAGCTGGAGAATGCCGAACATGGTCTCGATATCGGCCAGCGCCTGCTTGATCTCGCGGTAGACGAACCCGATGAAATTAAGCGGAATGGACAGCTGCATCAGAAGGGCATTGACCATCACGAAATCGCCCAGCGTCTGCTCGCCGGCCATGACGGCCTTGGCCGACATCACCATCAGCGTGGTGAGGCCCACGGTGAAGATGACCGTCTGGCCGATGTTGAGCCACGACAGCGACGTCCATGTGCGGATGGCGGCATCCTCGTAGCGCGCCATCGAACGGTCGAAGCGGTCGGTCTCCATCTGCTCGTTGTTGAAATATTTGACCGTCTCGTAGTTGATCAGGCTGTCGACCGCCTTCGAGTTTGCGTCCGTATCGGACTCGTTCATCTCGCGGCGGATGGCGATGCGCCACTGCGAGGCGCGCACGGTGAACCAGACGTAGACCACCACAATGGCCGCAATCACGCCGACATACGAGAAGGAGAACTGATAGGCGACCACCGCCGCAACCAGAATGAACTCCAGCACCGTGGGGATGGAGTTGAGGATGGTGAAGCGCACCAGCGTCTCGATCCCCTTCACCCCGCGTTCGATCACGCGCGACAGCCCGCCGGTGCGCCGTTGCAGGTGGTAGCGCAGCGAGAGGGCATGGAGGTGCACGAACGTGCGCCGCGCCAGCTGCCGCACTGCATGCTGGCCAACCTTGGCAAACAGCCCGTCGCGCAGCTGGTTGAATGCCATCATGGTGATGCGTCCGACACCGTAGGCAATGACCAGCATCACCGGACCCACGACATAGGCGGGGAGCTCCAGGCCATTGCCGCTGGCAGGTCCGGCGGTGCCGAACTCGCCGACGGTGAGCGCATCTGTCGCCCATTTGTAGGTGTAGGGGATGAGAACGGTGATGATCTTCGCCACCACCATGGCCAGAAGCGCAAGGCCGACGCGGAGCTTCAGGTCCGGCCGCCCCGTCGGCCACATGTAGGGCCACAGGTTGCGCAGGGCCGACAGCATCTTTCCGCGCTCGGCGGAGATCTGTTTGGGTTCGTCCGCCATCAGGTCTGCCTCCTCACGGCCATCGCACCGGGCGGACAGCTCGGGCTGGATCGGGGGGCAGGGCGGCGGGGGGCGATCAGATTGGAATTCACCCAGTTACAGATAGCCCAATGGGCCGTGTCCGCCAGTGTCAGGCGGACACGGTTTGCCTATTCCGCAGCTTCGTTGAGCGGTCCGCGGTCGATTTTTGCCGGATCGGCAGGGCGGCGGCGCCGCGATGCGGCCAGAACCGGGGCGTACACGTCGGTTTTGAGTGGAGGCGCCGTGTCCGCAGGCGTCTCCGTGTCGCGGGGCGGCCACTCCATTTCGCGTGTCGGCTGGTCGGCCTGGCTGGCGGGGGCCTCCACAGCGGCAAGCATTGGCGCGGGCGCTGCAGCTGGTGCCATCGCCGGCTCCGGAACGCCGCGGAGGCGGCGGGCGGTGCGCGAAAAGGTTTCGGGCAGCGCGAGCATCACCGGGACCACCACCAGCGTGAGGACGGTGGAAAAGGCCAGCCCGGCGATGATGGCCGTGGAGAGCTGGACCCACCAGATCGACGTGATGCCGCCGACGGCCACGGTGCGGCTGAAAAAGTCGAGGTTGACCTGCGTTGCCATGGGGATGAGGCCGGCGATGGTGGTGCCGGTGGTCAGAAGGATCGGCCGCACGCGCTGGCCTGCGGTCGCCAGCACCGCGGTCAGCCGGTCCGGCTGAACCTGAAGCTCGCGGTTGTAGGTGTCGATCAGCACGATGGCGTTGTTCACCACAATGCCCGCAAGCGCGATGATGCCGGTGCCGGTCATGATGACCGAGAATTTCTGCCCGGTGAGCATCATCCCCAGAAGCACGCCGAACACCGACAGGACGATGGTGAGAAGCGTCAGCGCGGTCTGGTAGAAATTGTTGAACTGGGTGACCAGCACCAGGAACATGATGACCAGCGAGGCAGCCATCGCCTTCATCAGGAAGGACATGGACTCCGCCTGATCCTCGTTGGCGCCGCGGAAGGCATAGGTGAGGCCCGGGGGCCACGCCTGCGCCTCCATCCAGCTGTCCAGCTCCGCAATCTTGGTGTTCTGGTCGATGCCGGGGGCCTCCCGCACATCGGCCTTCACCGTCATGGCGTAGCGCCCGTCGATGCGGGTGATGGAGGACACCCGCTGCTGCGGCGTGACAGTGATGAAGTTGGCGATGGGAACCTGCCCCTTCACCGTTTCAACCCGCAGGTTGGCGAACTCGTCGAGGTTGCGGTCGCTTTCGGGGAAGCGGACGCGAATGTCGATCTGGTCGGCCGAATCGTCCGGCTGGTAGCGGTTGAGGAGGACGCCGTTGGTAAGAAGCTGGATCGTCCGCCCCACGGTCTGGATGCTGGCGCCGAAGCGGCCGGCTTCCTCGCGGTCCACGTCAATCTGCCACTCGATGCCGGGGAGCGGACGGTCGTCCTCCACATCGCGCAGGTTTGCCGTTGTGCCGAACTTGTCGCGCACGGTGCCGATCGAGGCCAGCAACGTGTCGTAATTGTCGGATGTCAGCTGGAGCTGGATGTCCTTGCCGGTGGGCGGGCCACCCTCGATCTTGCGAACCTCGGTCTTGATGCCCGCAAAATTGGTCTGTGCGCGGATGTCGGCGAAGATCTCCACGGCCTTGCGGCGGCAGCAGTAGGGCACGAGCTCCACCTGGATCTCGCCGATGATGTCGGCAGGCTTGTCGCCGCCGCCGCCAATTCCGCCGCTGCCTGAATCGCCGCCGGACGGGAAGGCGCTGGTGACCACGTTGTCAACGCCGTCGATGGCGAGCACCTTGCCCTCGACCTGCTGGACAAGGGTGAGCGCTTCGCGCGCGCTCATGTTGCCGCGGCCCGAGATCATGATGATGGCGACGTCTGGCTCTTCGTCGACGAAGAACTCCACGCCGTTGTTGTTGGTGGTGAACGCGCTCATCACCGCAAACGCCACACCGACCACCAGAGCCAGCGTCAGGACGATGCCGAGCGAGTTGCCGGCAAGGTGCCGGAGCGTGCGCACGTAAACCCCCGTGATGCCGGTCACGGAGCGCGGGTCGAACACGGCAGGCTCGGGCGCGACGGTTGACGCTGGCGCGCGCGCCCCCCACCGACCGGCAAGCCTGGTCGCGATGATCGTTGCCAGCACGAACGCCAGTGCAGCGGCGGCGAATTTCATGAGCCCGGCTTCGCCAAGCAGCAAGAGGGCGCCGCCCGCGGCCGCTGCCCCGGCAAGGAGCCCCACAATGAGCGCATTGGACAGGACGGTGCCCACCACCGGCAGGAAGATCATTGCCGTGACCAGGGCGACGATCAGGACGATCATCACCATGATCGGCAGGTAGCTCATGAATTCGCCTGCCGTGCCCGGCCACAGGAGCATCGGCATGAAGGCAATCAACGTGGTGGCGGTGGACGAGATCAGCGGCCATGCCATCAGCTTGGCGGCCTCGCGGAAGGCTTCGGCCCGCGAGGCGCCCTCGGCAATGCGCCGGTCGGCATATTCCACCACCACGATCGCACCATCGACCAGCAGGCCGACGGTGAGGACGAGGCCGAACATCACCATCATGTTCACGGTCATTCCGAGGCCCGAAAGCACCAGGAAGCCAAGGAGGATGGAGGTGGGAATGGCAATGCCGACCAGAAGCGCGGAGCGGAAGCCGAGAGCCGCAATGACGACGATCATCACCAGCACGATGGCGGTGGAGATGGAGGCTTCGAGCCCGCCCAGAACCTCGTAGATGAAGCTCGACTGGTCGAGCAGGTAGTCGACCTGGATGGTGTCCGGCCAGTCGGCGGTGGCGGCATCCACAACGTCGCGAACCGCCTGGTTGTTCTCGATGATGTTCTCACCGATGCGCTTGACCACGTTGATGGTGATGGCGGGGTGGCCGTTGACGCGGGTGAACTTGTTCGGATCTTCGAAGGACCGGCGCACCTCGGCAATGTCGCCGACTGTCACGACGTTGCCGGCTTCTTCCTTGATGACCATCGAATAGACGTCGGTTGCGTCCTCGATGAGGCCGGGCACCTTGACCGAGAAGCGGCCTTCGCCCTTGTCGAGAAAGCCGGCGGGCACAAGCTGGTTATTGGCCGACAGGGTCTGCAACAGCTCCACCGGGTCGATCCGGTAGCTCTCCATCGCGGTCTGGTCGAGAATGACTTCCAGCTGTTCCTCGCGTTCGCCCACAAGGTCGGCGGAGAGGACCGTGGGCAGCGCCTCGATCTCGTCCTTCAGGCTGCGCGCGTGCTTGAACAGCGAGCGCTCGGGCACCTCGCCGGACAGGGCAACGCTGATGGTCGGAACGAGGCTGAAGTTGGTTTCGGTGATGGTCGGCTCGTCGGCGTCGGCCGGGAGGTCGGCCTGCGCGCGGTCCACCTTGTCGCGCACATCGGTCAGCGCGTCGTCCTTGTCGAAGTCGGCGTTGAATTCCAGGACGATGCCGGCGTGGCCCTCGGAGGCGGTTGCGGTGATTTCCTTCAGCCCTTCGAGGCCGCGCAGCTGCCGCTCCATGGGCTTTACCAGCAGCGTCTCGGCATCTTCGGGCGAAATGCCCTGCTGCGTCACCGAAACGTAGAAGACCGGAACGTCAATGTCCGGGTTCGCCTCCTTGGGGATCGTCACGTAGACGAAGCCGCCGGCGACAAGGAGGAAGATGAGAAGCGTGAGGATCGTGCGCGGACGCGACAGGATCCCGTCGAGCAATCCGTTCATGCGCCGTCTCCCAGCCGTTGTTCGGCGTAGACCGGGTCGACCTTCTGGCCGTTGATCACATAGTCCTGCCCCACGGTGATGACATCGATCTTGTCCGGCAGCCCCGTCACCCAGAAGCCGTCATTGTCCTGTCCGGCAATCTTCACCGGCATGAAGGAGACGATGCCGTCGCCATCCACCGTGCGCACGCCAAGGGCGCCACTGTCCGACAGGGTGAGGACGCCGGGCGACAGGCGGTGGGCGCGCACGCCGGGCAGCGGGATCTCGGCTTCGGCGGTGACGCCGGCGCGCAGCGACAGGTCGGCGTTGGGAATGCGGATCTCGACGGTGAAGGTGCGCGTGTTCTCGTCGGCGGTGCGGGAGATGAACGAGATCTCGCCGGTGACACTCTCGCCCGTGACCAGCGCGACGGCGGCGGTTGCGCCGCGTTCGATCCTGGCAATGTCGCGTTCGGTGACCTGTCCGGTCACCACGATGGGATCGGCATCGACGACGGTTGCGCACAGCTGGCCGACCCCCAGAACGCTGCCTTCGTCGGTCAACGGGTCTTCGACCACGCCGTCGAAGGGCGCACGGATGTTGGCGCGCTCCTTCTCCTGCTCTGCTGCGGCAACGGAGGCATTGGCCGAATCCAGCGATGCGCGGGTCGCCGCAACGCGGGTCTGCGATTCAAAGCCGCGGCCCTGCAGCTTCGTTGCTGCATCGAAATCGAGCTTGGCCTTTGCAGCTTCGGCCTCTGCCTTGGCAAGCTCGGTGTCGCGCACGCCGGGGTCCAGCCGGCACAATATATCGCCCTTGGCAACAACCGAACCGCGTTCCACCGGGCGCTCTTCCACGCGGCCGGTGGTCTCTGCGGCCACCTCGACCGTCGCGTTGGCGCGGGTCCGCCCGCGCATCACCAGGGTTTGCTTGCGCTCCTCGGCATCGAGCTTGAGAACGCGCACCTGAAACAGCGTGGTGTCTGCCTCGGAGCGTTCTGCTGGCGGGCGGATCTCGGATTCTTCGGCACTGCCGGACACGACAAAAGTGCCGCTCCACATCCAGGCGGCAATGGCACCTGCGATCACGATGGCGAGGGTCAGTCGTACAAACATGGCGGCCTCTATTCGGCGGCGTCAGCAATCGGCGGGCGGCCGATCGCGATGAGTTCGTCCGCGCGTTCGTCCAGAACTTTGAGAGACGTGCCCATGCAGACACGGCCGTAGTCGATCACCCATTCCACGCACGGGTTGCCGCTACATTCCGCGGCAATCCGGTCCAGATGGGCGATTTCCTCAGTCAGGTGCCGCTTCCGCTCCGCAACGGCGTCGGCAACGACGTTTGCAGGCAATTCCCGTGCAAACTTGGCAACGAGAAGAAAGCGGGAGCGGAAGACGTCCGGTCCCGGCGGTTCGGACAGGGCGCGCAGAAGTGCGTCGCGCCCGGTGTCGGTGATGGAGTAGACCTTGCGGGAAGGGCGGCCGGACTGGGTTTCCTCGCGCAGGGTGACGAGACCCTCCGCAGCCAGGCGGGCAAGGGCCGGGTAGATGGACCCGTAGCTGGCATCGATGAAGTAGCTGTCGTCCCCGTCGACGGATTCTTTCTTGATCTCGTACCCCGTCGCGTCGCCGCGATGCAGGATGGCGAGGCAAAGCGTGCTCACGGGGCTCAGCACATCAGCCGGCATTCAGACCCACCTCTATCAATTCGATCTATACTGATCCGATATATGTTGGACCGGCATATAATTATTGCTGGATGAGATGCAAGCGAAGATAGAGCCGCGGGTGGGCCTCAAAATAAAGGCGCGCTGAGTGCGCTGGTGCTGCTTGAAAATCCGCAGGTGCGCGACTATCGTCCGAAGATGAAAATCCACCCTACAATTGAGGACCGAATGGCGCGAGGCGACGCATCGGCACGGCTGAACGAACCTGCATCGAAGTGGGCACAAGACGCCCCGGCCGAAACGGTAGCGCCAGACGATGGCGATCACATGATGCTGCGCAACGGCGTGCGCTGCGCTGGCGCGCATCTGATCATCGACCTTTATGGCGGCAGCCGGCTGGACGATCTGCCGCATATCGAGGAAACGCTGAAGCGCTGCGTCGAGGTCTCAGGCGCCACGCTGCTCCACGTCCACCTCCACCATTTCGATGGAAATTCCGGTATTTCCGGTGTGGCGGTGCTGGCCGAGAGCCACATCTCGATCCACTCCTGGCCCGAGCACAATTATGCTGCGCTCGATATCTTCATGTGCGGCGACACCACACCGGAAGCCAGTATCGCCGTCCTGCGCAAAGCCTTTCAGCCCGAGCGCATCGAGGTTCAGGAATTTCTGCGCGGCGAAGGGATCTGACGGGCGGCCGCGACGCGCTCAGCGCCGCGGCTTCGGTCAGACCGGGCGCAGGAGCGTGTGCTTCTTGCGGCCCACCGACAGCTTGACCACACCATCGCGAACATCGTCCTGGCCGATGGCCCTGGCCGGATCGTCGACCTTGTCATCGTTAAGCCGAACCGCACCGCCCTGAACGCTGCGCCGTGCCTCGCTGTTGGACGCGGCAAGGCCCGCCGTCACAAGCGCATTGAGGACGCCGAGCCCCTCCACCAGTGCATCGCGCGGGATTTCCACCGTGGGCAGACCGGCATCGGTGGTGCCGGACACGAATGTCGCCTCCGACGTGGCGGCGGCTGCCTCGGCAGCGGCGCGGCCGTGGATGAATGTGGTCGCCTCGGTGGCAAGGGTCTTCTTCGCGTCGTTGATCTTTGCGCCTTCGAGGGCGCCAAGCCGCTCGATCTCGTCCATCGGCAGCGTGGTGAACAGCTTCAGGAAGCGGCTCACGTCGGCATCGGCGGTGTTGCGCCAGAACTGCCAGTAGTCGTACGCGCTGGTGCGGTCGGCGTTGAGCCAGACAGCGCCGTCGGCGGTCTTGCCCATCTTGGCGCCGCTCGCCAGCGTGATCAGCGGTGAGGTGAGGGCAAACAGCTCCGCGCCCGTCATGCGGCGGCCAAGGTCGATGCCGGAGACGATGTTGCCCCACTGGTCCGAGCCGCCCATCTGCAGCCGGCACCCGTAGCGCTTGTTGATCTCCACATAGTCGTAGGCCTGGAGGACCATGTAGTTGAATTCCAGGAAGGACAGCGGCTGCTCGCGGTCGAGCCGCATCTTGACCGAGTCCATCGACAGCATCCGGTTGACCGAGAAGTGTCGGCCGACATCGCGCAGGAAGGGCACGTATTCCAGCGTGTCCAGCCAGTCGGCATTGTCGATCTGCACCGCGTCGGTCGGGCGGTCGCCGAAGGTGAGGAAGTTCTCGAAGACCTTGAAGATGCCGGCCTTGTTCTCCTCGATCGCGGCGGCATCCAGAAGCTGGCGGCTGGTGTCGCGGCCGGACGGATCGCCGATGCGCGTCGTCCCGCCACCCATCAAGACGAGCGGACGGTGCCCGGTCTTCTGAAACCAGTGCAGCATCATGATCTGGACGAGGCTTCCCACATGCAGGCTGTTGGCCGTGCAGTCGAAGCCGATATAGGCTGTCAGCGGCCCTTGGGCGCAGGCGGCATCGAGCCCTTCGGGGTCACTCATCTGGTGGATGAAGCCGCGGGCGGTGAGGGTCTTGATGAAATCGGAGATGGCCATGGATCTTCCGTTTGCACCTCGCGGTGAAAATCGCAAGAGCTTGTCGATCTCCCTGCCATGCGCGGCGGTGGGCGTGATCTCGGGCACCTCGATGGATGCCGTGGACGTGGCGCTGCTCACCACCGACGGGGACAGCCACATCGTGCGCGGACCGGGCCTTGCGCGGCCCTATACGCCGGCCGAGCGGCAAACCGTTGCCGCCGCCTTGCCCGATGCGATGGCGGCGCCCGATTCCCGCCACCGCACGGCGCTGATCACGGCTGCCGAACAGGTGGTGACCGAAGCCCATGGCGACGCCATCGCGGCCTTTCTCGCCGCCGAGGGCCTGACGGCAGACCTCATCGGCTGGCACGGGCAGACCATTGCCCATGCTCCGGAGCGGCGGATGACCTTCCAGATCGGCGATGCGGATGCGCTGGCCCGCCGCTTCGGCGTGCCGGTGGTGAGCGCAATGCGGCAGGCCGATGTGGCGGCCGGTGGCCAGGGCGCGCCGCTGGTGCCGGCCTACCACCGTGCGCTGGCCGCCAGCGCGGGCCTTGCCGGTCCGGTTCTGGTCATCAACCTTGGCGGGGTCGCCAACGTCACCTTCATCGACGGGGATACGCTGATTGCCTTCGACACCGGCCCCGCCAGCGCGCTGATCGACGATGCCATGGCCGAAGTCGGCAAGGCCTATGACGAGGGCGGCAGCCTCGCCGCATCCGGCACGGTGGACGAGGCTGCGCTGGCACGGCTGATGGACAACGATTATTTCGCGCTGGCGCCGCCCAAATCGCTGGACCGCGACGCTTTCTCGCCGGCACCCGTCGCGCAGCTTGGTTTCGCGGACCGGATTGCGACACTCACCCGCTTTTCCGCCGAAGCTCTGTCGGCCGGCGTGCGCCAGCTTCCGGCCCGTCCGGTCACGGTCATTGCAGCGGGCGGGGGGACTATGAACCGGACCATGATCGGCTTCATCGAGGATGCGCTGGGCGTTCCGGTCCGGTCGGCCGATGCGGCGGGTTTTTCCGCCGAATTCATGGAAGCCGAGGCGTTTGCCTATCTCGCCGTGCGCAGCCTGCGTGGCTTGCCACTGACCTTTCCGGGCACCACCGGGGTAAGCGCGCCGCTGACCGGCGGCGCGACGTCCTTTCCGGCGGATTAGGGCGCGGCCCCCGGATGCAGGGGCCGCAGCCGATCAGGCGGCGTTGTCCGTGGCGAGCCGGCCGTCCAGGTAGGTAGAACAGATCTTCAACAGCTGGTCGCCCTGGCCATCGAAGAAGTGGTTGGCGCCCGGCATGATGGTGTGGTCGATCACGATGCCCTTCTGCGCCTTCAGCTTGTCGACGAGGGTCTGCGTATCCTTGGGGATGGCCACACGGTCGCGGTCGCCGTGGACGATGAGGCCGGAGGACGGGCAGGGCGCAAGGAACGAGAAGTCGTGCAGGTTGGCGGGCGGCGCGATGGACATGAAGCCTTGCACCTCGGGCCGGCGCATCAGAAGCTGCATCCCGATCCAGGCGCCGAACGAGAAGCCTGCAATCCAGCAGCCGCGCGCGTCGGGGTGGACCGACTGCATCCAGTCCAGCGCGGAGGCAGCGTCCGCCAGCTCGCCCGCCCCGTGATCGAACTCGCCCTGGCTGCGGCCGACGCCGCGAAAATTGAAGCGCAGAACCGTGAAGTTCCGCTCCTTGAACATGTAGAACAGATTGTAGATGATCTGGTGGTTCATGTTCCCGCCGAAGTGCGGGTGCGGGTGCAGAACGATCGCGAGAGGCGCGCGCCGGTCCGTAGACGGCTGCAGGCGGCCCTCCAGGCGACCGGCTGGCCCGGTGAAGATGACTTCAGGCATGTGCGACCCATTGCTCTCATGCGCGGTTCGGGCGAGACCGTTGCGGGACGCCCGGATGATCCGCTCAAGATCCGATTAAAGCTGAACCCCTGTCCGAACGGCATTGCCGCAACTTGGCCGGACATGGCGTGAGGCGGGGTTATCCATCATGTCAAAGCCTACAATCAAGCATTTCGAACATGAGGTGGACACGAATTGATGCCGCAGCACCCTGACCGGCTCTATCTGGACTGGAATGCAACGGCGCCCCTCAATGCCGCCGCGCGCTCCGCTGCCATCGACGCGATGACCGCAGGCGGCAACGCGTCCTCCGTCCATGCAGAGGGGCGGGCGGCCCGCGCATTGGTGGAAACGGTGCGGCGCCAGCTCGGGCAGCGCTTCGGGGTGTCGGCGGAGGCGGTCACGTTTACCAGCGGCGGCACGGAAGCCAACGCCATGGCCCTCTCACCGGGCGCGGTGTGCGGCGCGGGCGGCCCGGCCGAGCGCCTGATCGTTTCGGCCGTCGAGCACCCTGCCGTGAGCGCCGGCGGCCGCTTTGCGCCGGACGCCATCACCGTCGTGCCGGTGGATGCGGAGGGCGTTGTCGACCTCGATGCGCTGTTGCAGGCGCTGGACGGGACACCGGCGCTGGTTTCCATCATGGCGGCCAACAACGAGACGGGGGTGCTCCAGCCCCTCGGCGAGATCGCGCGGCTTGTGCGGGCGGCGGGCGGTGTCTTCCACACCGACGCCGTGCAGGCCTTCGGCCGGGTGGCGGACGCCGACCTTGTGGCCGACCTCGTGACCGTGTCCGGCCACAAGATCGGTGCGCCGACCGGCGTGGGCGCGCTGGTCCGCCGGGGCATGGCGACGGTTCCTGCGCTAATTTCCGGCGGCGGGCAGGAGCGGGGCGCCCGCGGCGGCACGGAGAATGTGGCGGCCATCGCGGGCCTGGGCGCTGCGCTGAAATCGGCCGCGGCAAACGCCGACGGCTGGGCCGACACACGGTTTGCCCGCGACCAATTCGAAGCAGCCCTTGCCGAAACGTTCCCGAAGGCCAACATCTTCGCCAAGGGAGCACCGCGTCTGCCCAACACGAGCCTTTTTTCACCGGGTGAAATTCCGGCCGAAATCAGTCTCATCGGCCTCGATATGGCCGGGGTTGCCGTCTCGTCCGGGGCGGCCTGCTCGTCAGGCAGCGTGAAACCGAGCCATGTGCTGGCCGCAATGGGGGTACCCGAAGCGGTGGCCCGCACGGCGCTGAGGGTCAGCGCCGGGCCAGCGGGGGCGGAGGCGGCGTTCCAGCGTTTTTTGTTGGCATTGCGCGACGTGATTGTGCCAATGGAAGGGCGCTCTATAGCTAGAAGAGGTCCAACCTACGGGCTTTGAACCCGTCTGGAGGGAGAAAGAATGCCAGCAGTTCAGGAGACGATCGACCGCGTTGCCGCGATCGACGTCGACAAGTACAAGTACGGTTTCGTCACCGATATCGAGTCCGACAAGGCGCCAAAGGGCCTTTCGCCAGAGGTGATCGCCTTCATCTCCGCCAAAAAGGGCGAGCCCGAGTGGATGCTCGAATGGCGGCTCGAGGCCTATAAACGCTGGCTGACGATGGACGAGCCGGAATGGTCGACCGTCCACTATCCCAAGATCCAGTACAACGATCTCTATTATTACTCCGCCCCCAAGCTCAGCGAGGGGCCGAAGTCGCTCGACGAGGTGGACCCCGAACTTTTGCGGACCTACGAAAAGCTGGGTATCCCGCTGAAGGAGCAGGAGATTCTGGCCGGCGTCCGCAAGCAGGGCGAACCTTCCGACCTTGATGCCGACGATGACGGCAACCAGAACGGCTATGGCCGCGTCGCGGTGGATGCCGTGTTCGATTCGGTTTCCGTGGTGACGACGTTCAAGAAGGAACTCGCCAAGGCCGGTGTGATCTTCTGCTCGATCTCCGAGGCGATCCGCGAGCATCCGGAGCTGGTGAAGAAGTATCTGGGCTCCGTCGTCCCGGTGTCGGACAATTATTTCGCGACGCTCAACTGCGCCGTGTTCACCGACGGCTCGTTCGTCTACGTGCCGCCGGGCGTGCGCTGCCCGATGGAGCTTTCCACTTACTTCCGCATCAATGAGCAGAACACCGGCCAGTTCGAGCGCACGCTCATCATCGCCGACAAGGGCTCGTACGTCTCGTACCTCGAAGGCTGCACTGCACCGCAGCGCGACGAGAACCAGCTTCACGCCGCCGTGGTGGAGCTGATTGCGCTGGACGACGCCGAGATCAAATATTCCACCGTGCAGAACTGGTACCCCGGCGATGCCGAGGGCAAGGGCGGGATCTACAATTTCGTCACCAAGCGCGGCGACTGCCGGGGCGACCGGGCGAAGATCTCGTGGACGCAGGTGGAGACCGGCTCGGCCATCACCTGGAAATACCCGTCGTGCATCCTGCGCGGCAAGGAAAGCCGGGGCGAGTTCTACTCCATCGCCATCTCAAACGGCCGCCAGCAGATCGATTCGGGAACCAAGATGATCCATCTGGGCGAGGGGTCGTCGAGCCGGATCATCTCCAAGGGCATCTCGGCCGGCAAGTCGGTGAACACTTATCGGGGCCTCGTCCAGGCGAACCGCAAGGCGAAGAACGCACGCAACTACACCCAGTGCGACTCGCTGCTGATCGGTGAAACCTGCGCCGCAATCACGATCCCCTACGTGGAATCGAAAACCGGCACGGCGCAGTTCGAGCATGAGGCGACCACGTCGAAGATCTCCGACGACCAGCTCTTTTACTGCCGTGCCCGCGGCATCGACGAGGAAGAGGCCGTCGCGCTGATCGTCAACGGCTTCGTGCGCGACGTGATCCAGCAGCTCCCGATGGAGTTTGCGGTCGAGGCGCAGAAGCTGATCGGCGTGAGCCTCGAAGGCTCCGTCGGCTAGGCAGCGCCGGCCCGATCAAGATGAGACAGGCGCGGCATTCGCCGCGCCATACCACATTGGCGCGGCTCCGGCCGCTGACTTGGAAATCGCAATGCTTGCAATCGAGAACCTTCACGCCAGCGTCGAGGACGGCGACACCACCCGTGAGATCCTGAAGGGTCTCGACCTGGAGATCTGGCCGGGTGAAGTGCACGCCATCATGGGCCCGAACGGGGCAGGCAAGTCCACGCTCGGCAACATCATCGCCGGCAAGGACGGCTACGATGTCACCGAAGGCTCCGTGAAGTTCATGGACAGCGATCTTCTGGAGCTGAGCCCGGAAGAGCGCGCGGCCGCCGGCATCTTCCTCGCCTTCCAGTACCCGGTCGAGGTCCCCGGCGTCGCCACGATGACGTTCCTCAAGACCGCCATGAACGCCCAGCGCAAGGCGCGCGGCGAGGGCGCGATGACCACGCCCGAGTTCATGAAGGTGGTGAAGTCCGCCGCCGAAAAGCTCGGCGTGAAGCAGGAAATGCTGCGCCGGCCGATCAATGTCGGCTTCTCCGGCGGCGAGAAGAAGCGCAACGAGATCATGCAGATGGCGCTGCTTCAGCCCAAGCTCGCCGTGCTCGACGAAACGGACTCGGGCCTCGACATCGACGCTCTGCGCATTGTCGCGGATGGCGTGAACGCGCTGCGCAGCCCCGAGCGGTCGTTCCTCATCATCACCCACTACCAGCGTCTGCTCGACTATATCGAGCCGGACCATGTGCACGTTCTGGCGCACGGCAAGATCGTCCGCTCGGGCGGGCCCGAGCTGGCCAAAGAGCTGGAATCCACGGGCTACGCCGAGTTCATGGAGGCCGCGTGATGGCCACTCCGGTTCCCGTTCAGCCCACGGCCGCTGAGCGCACCCTCAGCGACCTGTTCGAGACCCGCGCCGACGGCTTCACCGAAGCGCCGCTCGATGCAACGCGCCGCGTCGCCTTTGCGCGCTTTGCCGAGACCGGCCTGCCGCACCGGCGCGTGGAAGCCTACCGCTACACCGACCTCAAGGCCCGGCTGCGCACGCTGCCGCCAGCGGCCGGCGTCATGTCGGAAGCCGATATCGAGACCGCGCTTGCCGCGAACCCGCCGCTGACGGCTGGCGCTGCACGCATCGTTCTGGCCAATGGCCGCCTTGTGGCCGAACACTCGACGGCACCGGGCGGGGTGGCGCTCACCTCGATCCTCGAGCCGGACGACGACAGCGCTGATATCGGCGCGCTGGTCGCGGCGCACGACGATGCCCTGACGCTCGCCAACATCAGCCTCTTTGAAGGCGGTGCGGTCCTGCGGATCGACGGCATTGCCGGTGCGCCGGTCGAGATCGTCCACATCATGTCCCCCGCTACGCTGACCATGGGCCGCCTTGCAGTGTTCCTGGCTGATGGGGCACAGGCCAATGTGGTCGAGCGGTTCATCGGCGGCGAGGACGGCGTGGGCAACCATCTGGCGGAAATCACGCTGGGTGCGGGCGCATCGCTGGAGTGGGCGCGGATTGTGGAAGGCGCCAGCGACGGCACGACGCTCTTTTCCACCCATCACCTGCGCATTGCCGAGAACACCAGGCTCGACCACACGACCCTCTCTACGGGCAAGGGCCTCAACCGCAACCAGATCTTCGCCCATGTGCATGGCGACGAGGCGGACACCAACTTCCGCGCCGCCACCGTTGCCGTTGGCAAACGCCATGCGGACAACACGCTGGTGATGCGCCACAACTCGCTGGACTGCCAATCGTCGGAAGTGTTCCGCACCGCGGTTGGCAGCGGCGGCACGGCCATCATCCAGGGCCGGATCATCGTCGATCCCGGCGCGCAGAAGACCGATGCGAAGATGATGTCCAACGCGCTCTATCTCGACGATGACGGCGAGGTGGTGAACAAGCCGGAGCTGGAGATCTTTGCCGACGACGTCCAGTGCGGTCACGGTGCAACGTCCGGCGATCTGGACGAGGAGCCGGTCTTCTACCTGCGCGCCCGCGGCATTCCGCTGGCAGCGGCCCGGCGGATGCTGGTGGAGGCATTTCTGGTCGAGGGGCTCGACAAGGTGAGCGACGAGGCGCTGGCCGAAAAGCTGGCCGACGTTCTGCGCGCAGCGCTGGGCGAAGCGCTTGGCGTGACCGCGGAGGCCGCCTAGATGGATGCCGCGTTGCGCAGCTTCGACATTGAGAAGGTCCGTGCCGACTTCCCGATCTTCAAGCAGGAGATTCACGGCAAGCCGCTGACCTACCTCGACAGTGCAGCGTCGTCGCAGAAGCCGCAGGCGGTGCTGGACCGCATCGTGAAGGCCTACGGCGAGGATTATTCCAACGTCCACCGGGGCCTGCACACGCTCGCCAACCGCTCCACCGAGGCCTACGAAGGCGCGCGCGAGATCGTCCGCGCGCACCTCAATGCGCCGAGTGCGGAGGAGGTGATCTTCACCCGCTCCTCAACCGAGGCGATCAACCTCGTGGCGCAGGCCTACCTGCGGCCGCTGATCGAGCCGGGCGACGAGATCGTGCTTTCCGTCATGGAGCACCATTCCAACATCGTTCCCTGGCACCAGCTGCGCGAGGAGAAGGGCGCTGTCCTCAAGTGGGTCGAACTCACCGAGGACGGCTCGCTCGACATGGACGGGCTGGAGGCGGCGCTTTCGGAGCGCACCAGGCTCGTTGCCGTCGTCCACATGTCCAACGTGCTCGGAACCGTGAACCCGGTTGCCGAAATCGCGCGCCTTGCCCACGACAAGGGCGCGGTGGTGATGGTCGACGGCTCCCAGTCCGCCGCCCATGGCAGGGTCGACGTTCAGGCGCTGGATTGCGACTTCTTCGCCTGCACCGGGCACAAGATCTATGGCCCCAGCGGCATTGGCGCCCTCTATGGCCGCCGGTCGCTCCTTGAGGCGATGCCGCCCTTCATGGGCGGCGGGGAAATGATCGCCTCCGTCGGCCGCGACACCATCACCTATGCGGGCCTGCCCAACCGCTTCGAACCCGGCACGCCGCCCATCGTGCAGGCCATCGGCCTTGGCGCTGCCATCGAATACGCCAACGGCGTCGGCTGGGATGCGATCCATGCCCATGAGATGGACCTGCGCGATTATGCGCGCGAGCGGCTGCGCGGCATCAATGCCCTCACGCTGTACGGCGATGCGCCGGGCAAGGGTGCAGTCTTCGCGTTCAATCTCGAGGGCGCGCACCCGCACGACGTTGCCACCATCCTCGACCGTGAGGGCGTGGCCGTGCGGGCAGGCTCCCACTGCGCCGAACCGCTGATGACATATTTTGGCGTGAACGCATCCTGCCGGGCTTCGTTTGCCATGTACAATACGAGGGATGACGTGGACCGCCTTGCAGCGGCGATCGAAAAATCCCATAGATTCTTTGCGTAAGGAGAGCGTCATGGATGCCGTCGCCGAGAACGCAAAGGTGGATGCCGTCGCCGAGGCCGAAGAATCGGCCATCCCGACGGAGGAGCTGGACCGGATCACCAACGATATCGTCGCTGCACTGAAGACCGTGTACGACCCGGAAATCCCGGTCGATATCTACGAACTGGGCCTGATCTACCGTGTCGACATCGAGGACGACCGCTCGATCAAGGTGGACATGACACTCACCGCGCCAGGTTGCCCGGTTGCCGGCGAAATGCCGGGCTGGGTGGAAAATGCGATCGGTACCGTCGAGGGAATTGCCGGCGTCGAGGTCAACATGGTGTTCGATCCCCCATGGGATCCGTCACGCATGTCCGACGAGGCCCGTGTCGCCCTCGACATGTTCTAGGAGACTTTGCCATGCCCCGTCCCGCCGTGATGACGTTGAGCGATGAAGCCGTGAACCGGGTTTGCGAAATAATGTCCGCGCAGGAGCCGCCGCTCGCCGGCCTGAAGGTCGGCATCAAGAAGGGCGGTTGTGCGGGAATGGAGTACACCATGGCCGCCGTTGCCGAGGTCGACCCCAAGGACGAGGTGGTCGAGCGGGACGGCGCCCGCGTGTTCGTCGACAAGATGGCGACGCTTTATCTGCTCGGTTCGCGCATGGACTACGAGGTCACGAAATTCCGCGCCGGCTTCGTCTTCCAGAACCCCAATCAGGTGTCCGCCTGCGGCTGCGGCGAATCGGTCGAACTGAAGGCCGCTGGCTGACCGCGCGGCGTTGAGCCAGCGCTATGCGCGCTGGCCGGCTGCGGCCCGGCGCATCTGCGGGTCAGATTCGGCGATGACGGCGGACTGACCCTCTCGCTCTGCAACAGCCAGGCAGCGCTCTGCGAGGCACAGCGCTGCCACCGGGTCATCGTCCCGGTGGATTGCCGCCACACCCGCCGCAAAGATCAGCGGCGACGACGTTGCGTCCGACACCCGCGCTCCGATGGCCTTCTCGATGGCTTCGGCAATCTTCGTTGCCTGCCGGACGGATTTGTCCGCCATCAGCATGCCATTGGTGGTGTCGGTCAGCGTGTAAAGCACCCCAAGTTCCCGCAACGCCTCCGCAAGCGCACGGTTGGTCCGGTGCAGAAGATTCTCCGCCGACGGGGCGTTTGCGCCCGGCACCCGTGCCAGCCGGACCGAGGTGATGACCAGCGTATGCGGCACGCGCTTGAACGCCGATCCCATCCATGCGCGCCGGATGTCACGCAGCAGCAGCAGGCGCTCGGAAGGGACGGGCGCCTGGCGCGACGCCATGGGAGCCGCCGGCTCAAGGCCGCGGTCGGCCCGGATCGGTTGCCATGTGCCGGTCTTGAACGCTGCCGGTTCATTGTCTTCGACCGCACTGTCGTCCGGATTGTCGAAGGGGAGGGCCACGATGGAGCGGGGCATGGCCTGGGTGGTTCGCAGGCCAGGTCTGCTGCGTCCTGCAATGCGTGCGGGCCTGTCAGCCGGTGCATTCAGCGTATTAGAGCCACCGCCTTCAATGGCTCTGAGCGGCGATGCGGCCATCTCTTCGCTGAGGGCGGCGGCGAACGAGCCTTCCGTCCGCAAGTCACGCGGGGCGGCCGGGATCGGGAGCGTCTGTGCCATTGTCTCTGCCTCATGCGACCATTGAAGGGGGCGCTTGGAGGTCCGCGCGGTGGCGCGAACCCATGGCAATCAAGGTTGACGATCTAGGTTAATGGTCGGTTAACATCCACAGCACGCGCGGGAATATGGCCGCCTATTCGGCCGTATCCTTGCCGCTGTCGCGGCGCACATGGAACGGGCGCAGCAGAAACGCCGGGACGTAGGGCGTCTTCTCGAAGGGCACGCGGCTGTCGCCGTCGTCGTCCTGCCGGCGGTTGCCACGGCGGGAATTGCGGTTCGTATCCGACTTTTGCGCGGGTTCGGCTTGTGCCTGCGGTTGCGGCCGGGCCTGCTCCACCGGCTGCTCTTTCGGCGCTTCCGGTTTCCGCCGTCCACGCCCTTGCGTCTTCGGCTTCGGGGACGGTTCGGGTGCCGACGCTTCAGCGGGCGTCTCTGCCGGCGCAGCGGCGGGGGCTTCTGCTTCCGGCGCGGCTTCGACGGTTTCCGTCTCGGCGGTGCGCTTGCGCGACCGAGTGCGCGGCGGCCGCTTGGCGCGCTCTTCGCGGGCAGGCGTCTCGCTGGACGCGGGCGCCGGAACTGCGGCGGCGGCAACATCTTCCGGCTCGTCCAGCCACGGCACCTTCAGGCTCAGCATCTCTTCGATGCCGGCGATCAGCTTGGCGTCTTCCTTCGGCGCGGCAATGGTGAACGCCTTGCCGGAGCGGCCGGCACGGCCCGTGCGGCCGATGCGGTGGACGTAATCCTCCGAATTGTGCGGCACGTCATAGTTGAAGACGTGGCTGACTTCCGGAATGTCGAGGCCGCGGGCCGCCACGTCGGACGCGACCAGGAGCGTGATCTGGTTCTTCTTGAACCCGTCCAGCGTCGCCATGCGCGAGCGCTGGTCCATGTCGCCGTGGAGGGCGCCGACGGAGAAGCCGTGCCGCTCCAGCGAGCGGAACAGGGTGCCGATGTCGCGCTTGCGGTTGCAGAAGATGATGCCGTTGGTGAGCTCGGTTTCGGCCTTCAGGAGGCGGCGCAGCGTCTCGCGCTTCTCGGACGCGGCGCTGCCGGACTTCACGAACGCCTGCTCGACGGTTTCTGCCGCGGAGGAGGTTTTCGATACTTCCACGCGCACAGGATTGTGGAGGAAGCGGTCAACCAGCGACTGGATCTCCTTCGGCATCGTCGCCGAGAAGAACAGGGTCTGGCGCGTGACCGGGAGCTGCTTGCAGATCTTCTCGATGTCCGGAATGAAGCCCATGTCGAGCATCCGGTCGGCCTCGTCGACCACCAGGATCTCGATCTGCTGGAGCAGCAGCTTGCCGCGCTCCATGTGGTCCATCAGGCGGCCGGGGGTGGCGATCACCACGTCGGCGCCGCGGTCGATCTTGCGGTTCTGGTCGCCGAACGAAACGCCGCCGATCAGCAGCGCCACGGTGAGCTTGTGGTTGGCGCCGTACTTCTCGAAGCTTTCGGCCACCTGTGCGGCCAGTTCGCGGGTGGGCTCCAGAATGAGCGTGCGCGGCATCCGCGCGCGAGCGCGGCCGCGCTCCAGCAGCGAGAGCATCGGCAGCACGAACGAGGCAGTCTTGCCCGTCCCGGTCTGGGCAAGGCCCAGCACGTCCCGCTTTTCGAGGGCGTGCGGAATCGCCTCCGCCTGAATTGGCGTCGGTTGGCTATAGCCTGCGGCTTCTACGGCACTCAGCACCTTGGGGCTGAGGCCGAGGTCTTTGAACATCGGATCAGAAATGGTTTCAGTGTCTCGTGTTTTGGTGCGCGCCGGGGCATCGAACCGGGGCCGCGCACTGGCGCTGCGGTGCAGCATCTACAAAGGTGTAGCTAACCAATAAAATCGCGATGTCAATGCGCGTTTGGCTTTGGCCACCCTGCTCCTTTAAGCCTATCCATTCCCTGCACCCAAGTTGAACACGGCCGCGATCAAAATTATGAACTTCTCGCAACGCAACCTGTACCCCAGCCAGCGCTCCACCAATTTCGGGCGGGCGGCGGTGGCCACCTCCGAGCCGCTGGCCACTGCGGCTGGCCTTGAGGTGATGGCGCAAGGTGGCAACGCAGTCGACGCAGCCATTGCAACCGCCGCCACGCTGACAATCACCGAGCCCACCAGCAACGGCCTTGGGGCCGACACCTTCGCTCTGGTGTGGGACGGGACGGCGGTACACGGCCTCAACGCCTCCGGGCGGGCGCCGGCCGCATGGACGCTGGATCGCTTCAGTGGGATTGACACGATGCCGACCCGCGGGTGGGATGTGGTGACCGTGCCCGGCGCCGTCTCCGCCTGGGTGGCGCTTTGCGAGCGGTTCGGCACCAGAAGCCTTGCCGATCTGATGGCGCCCGCGGCCCGCTACGCCCGCGAAGGGTTCCCCGTTGCGCCGGTGACGGCCGCAAACTGGGCAGCGCAGGCCGATCTGGTGCCGCACGAGAACGGGTTTGCCGCCAACTTCCTGCCGGGTGGCCGCGCTCCCGCGGCGGGCGAAGTGTTCCGCTTGCCCGGCGCGGCGGATGCGCTGGACCTCATTGGCGAGAGCAATGGCTGGGCGTTCTATCGCGGTGCAATTGCCGAGGAGATTGTCGCCCAGTCGCAGGCGGGCGGCGGGGCGCACACCATGGAAGACTTTGCCGCCCACCGCGCGGACTGGGTCGACCCGCTGACCGTGGATGCGCACGGCCTCACCATCCACCAGATCCCGCCGAACGGGCAGGGGATTGCGGTGCTGATCGCGCTTGGCATCATGGACCGGCTCGACCTTGGCGACGAGCCGGACAGCGTGCGTGCCCTCCATCTCCAGATCGAGGCGGTGAAGCTGGCGCTGGCGGATCTCCACGCGCACGTTGCGGACCCCGGCTCGATGCAGCTCACGTCGGCGGATCTCCTCGATCCGGCCTACCTTGATGCGCGCGCAAAACTGGTCGATCCCGGCAAGGCCGGCGCGCCCGAAACCGGCAAGCCGCTGAAGGGTGGCACGGTCATCCTGACGACGGCGGACCCCTCGGGCATGATGGTATCGCTCATCCAGTCCAACTACGAGGGATTCGGCTCCGGCTGCGTCACGCCGCGCTATCAGGTGAGCTTGCAGAACAGGGGCGCAGCGTTCTCCCTCGATCCGGCGAGCCCCAACTGCGTTGCGCCGGGCAAGCGGCCCTTCCACACCATCATTCCGGGTTTCGCCACAAAGGATGGCGCGCCGTTCATGGCGTATGGGGTGATGGGCGGGCCGATCCAGGCGCAGGGGCAGGCGCAGCTTGTGACGCGGATCGCAAGGTTCGGGCAGGGCGTCCAGACGGCGATCGACGCACCGCGTTTCCGGGTGCTGAGCGGCCGTGAGGTGGCAATCGAGGACCACATGCCGGCAGAGACCCTGGAAGGGCTCCGGGCGCTGGGGCACGAGGTTGTGGCGGAGGCGCCCAATGTGGCGTTCGGCTTTGGCGGCGCGCAGGCCATCGTGCGGCACGGCGCGGTGTATGCGGCAGGGTCGGACCCGCGCAAGGACGGTATGGCGCTGGTGCGCTGACCATCCCGGAAGGACGGCCTCAGGCGAAGATGAGGCCGAAACGGACGCAGTGCCCGCCAGGGATCTTGCGCGTCCACGGGTCCGGCGTGATGCGGTAGGTGGTTGCGCTGACCGCATCGCACTTTGCGCCGTAGATGCCGGTCACCAGAGCCGGGACGCGGATGTCGAGGGCCCAGTTGTCCACATCGGCGCCGTCGACAGTGCCGCTCACCTCGACGCTGAGGTGGTTGCAGCTTTCAAGGCGGCTGAGATCGGTCCGCACTGCGATCCCGGTGGTGATGTTGGTTGCGAAGTCACACGGTGTCATGGTCATCGCTCGATCCCCTGTTGGTAAACAAGAGATACGCGATGCCGCCGAGGATGTCCGTGACGGCGGTCACACAACGGGTGAAGCACCAATGCGGCGCGTGGACGGGGCCGGCACACCGTCACCCGGTGCACAACCTTCGTGCTGAAGAATTGCCCTTGAACCGCCCGCCGATACGGCCGGCGTGTCAGAAAACTTGCGGCTTGTCGCGCGCCATCCGCGATTTTTAGCATCGACATCAATGCAATCCCGGCGCGGGGCCGGGCCAATCTGTCTCGGCGCGTTTCGCGCTGGTGGTTGGCACACCCGTTGCATCCGTGCAGCCAGTCATTTGGATGGCGCTGCAAGGGAAGAGTGCACGATGTTGAGCTTGGAAGATGTTGTTGAGGTCTTCCATGCGCCAGCCGCAGAATGGTCTGCCGGCCGGACGGGCCTTCGCCGATGAGCATCGCGCTTGAAGGGCTGGTCAAGGATTATGGCGACTTCATCGCGGTGCGCGGCGTCGACCTCCATTGCGAGACCGGCCAGATGCTGGGGCTACTCGGCCCGTCCGGATGCGGAAAAAGCACGACGCTGAAGATGATTGCCGGGATCGAGGATGTGACCGCGGGCCGGATCCTGTTTTCCGGGCGCGAGGTGCAGGCCCTGCCGCCGGGCGCCCGCAACATCGCGATGGTGTTCGAGGATTACGCCCTCTACGCGCATCTCTCTGTCTTCGAGAATATCGCGTTTCCGCTCCGGGTCACTCACCGGCCCAAGGCTGAAATTGCCAAGCGGGTGGGGGCAATTCTCAAGCTGCTCCGCCTGGAAGACATCCAGCACGACCGGGTGCGCAAATTGTCCGGCGGGGCGCAGCAGCGCGTGTCGATCGGCCGGGCGCTCGTGCGCAAGCCCGAAGTGATCCTGTTCGACGAGCCGCTCAGCCATCTCGACGCCGATCAGAAGGTGCAGCTGCGCTCTGAGATCAAGCGCTTGCAGCAGCTTCAGGGCCTGACTTCGATCCTTGTCACCCATGATCAGACCGAGGCGATCGCGATGTGCGACGTCATTGCGGTAATGAACAACGGCGCGCTGGAGCAGGTGGCTGCCCCGCAGACGCTATACGACACGCCGGCAAACACCTTCGTGGCGCAATTCATCGGCGAGCCGCCGATGAACCTCCTCGATGCCCGGATCGAACGGACCGCCGGAGGGGTGGTGATTGACGGGCCGGGCTGGCGGCTGCCGATCACGGACCGCCATCCCGTGCTGCAATCGATGCCCGGTCGGGACGTGACGCTCGGCCTGCGGCCCGAAGCCTTCTGGCTGAAGGGCAGCGCGGGCCCCGACACGGCCACGAGTTTGACCGGTGCGGTGCGCTTTCGCGAACACCGGGGCGATACCGATGTGCTGCTGGTCGCGCTGGACGACACCCCGGACGGTGCCGAGGAAATCCAGATTTTTGCCGACGTCCCCGGTCCGAGCGCTCTGCGGGAGGGGGACAGGGTCTGCCTGAGCTTCGACGACAGCAAGATCAGCGTCTTCGACCGGGAGAGCGGACGCAATCTGGAGCTGGACGCTGTGGCGGGCGTGGAGATCGCGGCATGATCCACGACGGGCTCCATCTTCGCGGGCTGACGCGGCGCTATGGCAATTCGGTCCAGATCGGGCCGCTGGATCTGGATATCGCCCCCGGTGAGATCGTCGCGCTGACAGGCCCTTCCGGTTCGGGCAAATCGACCACCTGCCGGATGATCAGCGGGCTTGAGCGTCCCGATGCCGGCGCCGTGACGCTGGGTGGCAGGAACATTGCCAGGCTCTCCGTCCCGCAGCGGGGCGCCGCGCACATGTTCGAATCCTACGCGCTCTATTCGCATCTGAACGTCGCCCAGAACGTCGCCTTTCCGTTGAAGGCCCCGAGCCGCCCCAAGCTCAACGCCGCCGAGATCGAGGCGCGTGCCGACGCCCTTCTGGAAGTTGCGCAGATTGCGCATCTGAAGCATCGCAAACCCGGCGAATTGTCCGGCGGACAGAAGCAGCGGGTCGCGCTTTGCCGCTGCCTTGTGCAGGACGCCGCGATCTACCTTCTGGACGAGCCGATCTCGCACCTCGACGCCAAACTCAGGAACGAGCTGCGCGGCTGGATCCGGCGCAGGCAGACCGGGCGCGATGTGCCGACGCTGTGGTTCACGCCCGATGCGATGGAAGCGCTTTCCGTGGCCGACCGCGTGGCGGTGATCATCGACGGCGAGATCGCGCAGTTCGGCACGCCCGAGGAGATCTATTTCAACCCCGCAACGCCGGACGTCGCGCGTCTTGTCGGTGATCCGGCAATGAACCTGATCGAAGGCCGGCTGGAAAGCCGGGACGAGGGCGCGATGGCATTTGCGGCGCGCGGGATCGACCTGATGCTGAACGGCGAGCTGGCGGCGCGCGCCCGCGCTGAGGGCCCGCGGGATGTGGTGCTCGGCATCCGTCCCTCCGCCATGCAGATCGGCGGCGAGGACGCGAAGATCGAGGTCTATTCCTGGGAGCCCTTCGGCAAATACTCGATCATCACCGCCATGCTCGACGGGACCATGGTCCGGATGAAGACGCCGCGGCTCGACCGGTTCGACGCGAACGCGGTTCTCAACATCGCCATCGACCATCAGGGCGTCGTGCTGTTCGACGGCGCGACGCGGCGGGCCATCTGACGACCGGCACCGCGCCGGGGCGAGACGGAAAAACACGACCATCAACAAACCAAGGGTGAGCGACAATGGCGAAGAGAGTGAATCTGAAAATGGGCTGTGCTGCGGGTCTGAGCGCGGTGGCGCTGGTCGCCGCCGGGCCGGCTTTCGCCTGGACCTATGAAGAAGCCGCCGCGCCCTACAAGGGTGTCGAGATCAGCATTCTCGACGAGGTGACGCCGCTGCAGGAGCAGTTTGCCGACATCGTGCCGCAGTTCGAGGAAGAGACCGGCATCAAGGTCAACTATCAGCTGATGAACCATTTCGAGGTCATCAACCGCGGCCAGGCGGACATGCTGTCCGGCCGGGGCGAGTATGACGCCGTGATGGCGCACAGTCTGCAAGTGGGGCTCCTGATGGACGCGGGCGTTCTGTTGCCCATCGAAGATTTCGTGAAAGACGAGAAGCTCGTCAATCCGGAGTTCGACGTTGACGACCTGATCGACCCGGCATTTAAGTCGCTCGCCTATCTGGACGACACGCTCTATTCGTTCCTCAACTGGAATTACAACATGGTCTACTGGGGCCGGAACGATCTTCTGACCCACCCGGACGAGCAGGCCGCCTTCGAAGAGAAATACGGCTACAAGCTCGCCCCCGCGACCACGTTCCAGCAGCTCCACGACATCGCCGAGTTCTTTACCCGTCCGGCCGGCGAAACGCTGGCTGGCGAGACCCTGGACAGCGATTTCTACGGGATCGTCATGGAGGGCATGAATGGCGGCGGCACCTACGTGCCGGTCTGGCAGATCTTCATCAAGAATTCCGGCGGCGACATCTTCGATGCCGATGGCCATCCGACATTCGACACGCCCGAAGTGATTGCCGGGCTCAAGATGTACGGCGATCTGTGGGCGTTCTCACCGCCGGGACAGGCGGAATACTCGCTGATCGACGTTCCCACCGTCATGGGCAACGGGATCGCGGCACAGTCGATCGCCTATTCCGACTTCGTGCTGGGGATCGACCGCGAGGGCGCCTCCGCCCTCCACGGCCAGTTCGTCTACGGGGCACCGCCGACCCATGAGGGCAACGAGGCTTATCACAGCGCAGGCGAGCCCTCCGCCTATTTCATCTCCCGCCACAGTGACAATCCGGAGGCAACCTTCCTCTTCCTGCAATGGGCGGCAGAGAAGAAGACGCAGGAAGCGCTCCTGTCCAGCGGTGTCGGCGTGCCGGTCCGCGACGGGTCATGGGCCGAGCTGATGACCAAGGGCAAAGAGCTGAGCGGCCTTTACGACGCGATGAAGGCAAGCATGGCCGGCATTGAGGCGACGCCGAAAGCGCCGCGTTGGGCGCAGATCTCGGACGCGATGAACCGGGTGTTCCAGCAGGTCGGCCTCGGCCAGCTCACGGCTGAAGAAGCGGCCGCGCAACTGCAGCAGGACGTCACCGCAATCTGCGATCCCTGCCTCATCCAGTAACGCTGCACGGAGCGGGGAGGCGGCCTTTGCCGCCCTCCCGCCCACCCGGCCGGTTGCGAAGGACCGAAATGACCAAGATTTCCGCCCGGCAAAGCAGTGCCGCCGAAACCGCTCCGGTGGATGAGACAGCCGACTACTACCGGGAGAGCCCGTGGTATCCGTATGCCCTGATTGCGCCGACCATGGTGACACTCACCGTCGTTGCCCTGCTCCCGTTCCTCTACATGGGCTGGATCAGCCTGCACGAGGCCCGCTACGGCCAGATCGGCGATTTCGCCGGCTTCTCCAATTTCATGACCCTGCTCGGCGATGCGCGGTTCTGGAACTCGATGAAGGTTGCCGGCCTCTTCGTCGCCATCGCCGTCCCGATCGAATTCATGCTGGGTCTCGTCGGCGCGCTCGTCCTGTCCCAGAACATCCGCTTTCGCAATGTGCTGGTCCCGTTCCTGTTCATCCCGTCGATGATGGCGCCGATTATCGTCGGCCTGGTCTGGAAAACCATGCTGGCGGGGTCCTGGGGTTTCTTCTCCTACAACATCCTCGAACGCTTCGGGATCTTGTCCGGCACCTCGGTGTTCGCCTCGCCGGATCTTGCGCTTTACGGGTTGATCTTCGTCGACGTCTGGCAATGGACGCCGTTCATGGTGCTGACGTTCTTTGCCGGAATGCAGGCTCTGCCGGCCAGCCCGTTCCGCGCGGCCCAGGTCGATGGCGCCAACCCGGTGCAGATCTTCTTTCGCCTGACACTGCCGATGCTGGCGCCGCTGCTCTTCGTCATCGGGCTCTTGCGGCTGATCGATGCCTTCAAGATCTATGACACGATCTACATCCTGACCAATGGCGGCCCCGGCATCACCACCGAAAGCCCATCGGTCCTCGGCTACAAATACACGTTCGACTTCTGGGAGATCGGCACTGCCTCGGCGCTGGCCGTCGTCATCTGGATCATCTTCTTCGCGTTCTGCAATATCTTTTATCAGATCGCGAAGCGCCGGCTGAACGTGTTCTGACAGGACCTTCGATGCAAAATTCCAAATCCCGCAGCCTGCTGTTCACGACCATCACCGTCGTCTACGCGATGCTGATCCTGTTTCCGGTCTTCTGGATGTGGAGCTACGCCTTCAAGAGCGAGGCGGACATGTTCGCGCGCCCGACGGTCTGGCTGTTCACCCCGACGCTAGAGCATTTCGACTACATGATCGAAAACGGGTTCCACCACTATCTGATCAACTCGCTGATCGTCTCGGCGGCGTCGACCGTGCTGGTGGTCATCATCGGCACGCCTGCGGCCTATGCCTTCGCCCGCTACCGGAGCATGAAACTGCGCGATGACCTGTTCCTGTTCGTCCTCGCGACCCGGATGGCGCCTCCGGTCTGCCTCGTGATCCCGTATTATCTGCTCTATTCGAAGTTTGACCTTCTCGACACGTATCTCGGCCTCATCATCGTCTACCTGACGTTCAACCTCTCCTTCTACGTCTGGGTCCTGTCGAGCTTCTGCCGGGATCTGCCGTTGGAGCTGGAGGAGGCGGCCCGGACGGAAGGCTATTCACGCATCGGCGCCTTCGTGAAGGTGCTCCTGCCGCTTCTGCGCTCCGGCATCACCGCGACGGCAGTGCTGTGCTTCATCTTCGCGTGGAACGAGTTCATGTACGCGTTCCTCCTTGGCGGCCAGACGGTTAAAACGCTGCCCGTCGGCATCCCCTCGCTGATCACCACCCAGGGGGTCCGCTGGGGCGAAATGGCCATCATCGGCATGGTCGGGACGATCCCCGTCATGATCGTCGTCTTCTTCCTGCAAAAACACATCGTCCGCGGCCTCACCATGGGCGCGGTAAAAGGCTGAAATCATGGCGCATCACAATCTTCCCGCCACTCCGGAAACCGTTGCCTGGGGCTATTTCGATGCGGCACGCGCCCCTGTCCTGGAGATCGACAGCGGCGACACCGTCACCTTCGAAACCCTGTCCGGGGAACCGGAGGACATGCCGCCCGCCGGGTTCGAGATCCTGCCCGAACACCCCGAGGTGCACCAAAGGTGCGAGCGCGGCCGGGGGCCGCACTTTCTGACAGGGCCGGTCTTTGTCCGCGGCGCGCAGCCCGGTGATGTGCTGGAGGTGCGGATCCTCTCGTGCGAGCTGCGGCAGAGCTGGGGCTGGAACGTCGTCGAGCCGCTGCTCGGCACGCTGCCCGAGGATTTTCCCGAGCGCCGGCTCCTGCACATGCCCATCGACATTGCGGCGGGCACGGTCAAGACCCCCTGGGGCAAGACGCTGCCGCTCGATCCGTTCTTCGGCATTTACGGTGTGGCGCCCCCCGCCGCCTACGGCCGCATCGGCACCGCCGAACCGCGTGAGCATGGCGGGAACATGGACAACAAGGAGCTGAAGGCCGGTACGACGCTGTTCCTGCCTGTCTGGAACGAGGGCGCGCTGTTCTCCACCGGCGACGGGCACGGCGTGCAGGGCGACGGCGAGGTCTGCCTCACCGCGCTGGAGACCGCCATGCGCGGCACATTCGAATTCCACCTTCGAAAGGACATGACGCTTTCATTGCCTCGCGCGGAAACGGCCAGCGAGATCATCACCATGGCCTTCGACCCGGATCTTGATGACGCGGCCAAAACGGCGCTGCGGCAGATGATCGATCTCCTTGCCACCGAGCACGGCATGGACCGGCGCGACGCCTACACGTTGTGCTCGCTCGCCGCCGACATGCGGGTCACCCAGCTCGTCGACGGCAACAAGGGCATTCACACGGTCCTGCCGAAGTCGGCAATCGGGCGCGATTGAGATGACGCGGCCATCAGGTTTCCGATCGGACACTCCATGAACCAGAAAAGCCCCGCTCTCCTGAAAGCCGACCGGGAACGCTACAGCGATGGTCTTCGCGGGACGTACGACTTCATCGTCTGCGGCGGCGGCACCGCCGGCTGCGTTGTCGCGCGACGCCTTGCAGAAGATCCGTCGGTGACGGTCCTTCTGCTGGAGGCCGGCGGATCCGACCTTGTGCCGTCCGTGGTCGACAGCACGCTGTGGATGTCCAACATCCAGTCCGAGCGCGACTGGTGCTACAGGGCTGAGCCGGCTGACAGCCTGAACGGTCGCACGCCGGTGCTGCCCATGGGCAAGGTCCTGGGGGGCGGCTCGTCGATCAACGGGTCGATCTGGGCGCGTGGTCACAAGCACGATTACGATCTCTGGGCCGAACTGTCCGGCGATGAGGGGTGGAGCTACGAGAACGTCCTGCGCATCTACCGCAAGATCGAGGACTGGCAGGGTCCGCCCGACCCCGAGCGCCGGGGGCAGGGCGGATTGCTGAACATCCTCCAGCCCACTGACCCGGTTCCGCTGGTGGCCGGGCTGATCAAGGGCGCCGAAGCGATCGGCATTCCCTTCGTCGAAGACATCAACGGCGCGGCAATGGAGGGCGAGGGGGGCTGCGGGCTCGCCAACGTTCTGGTGCAGGACGGCAACGAGCGCGTCTCGATGGCCGCCACCTATATTCACCCCTTCATGGGCCGGCCCAATCTCGACGTGAAGCTGTGCGCCGAGATCGTCTCGCTGACGCGCGAGGGCAAGCGCGTGACCGGGGTGAACTTCGTCCACCGGGGCCGGCAATATACCGTTGCCGCGTCGCGCGAAGTGATCCTGAGCGCGGGCGCAATCAACACCCCCAAACTTCTGATGCTGTCGGGGATCGGCGATGCCGGCAAACTGGGGCGCCACGGGATCGAGGTTGCTCAGCATCTGCCGGGTGTCGGGCAGAATTTTCAGGATCACATCCTTCTGGCAGGCTGCTGCTGGGAGTATTTCACGCCGGAGCCGCCCCGCAACAACGCGGCGGAGTTCGTCTTTTACGCCAAAAGCCGCCCGGACCTTCCCACGCCCGACCTGATGCCGGTGCTGGAAGAATGCCCCTTCGGCTCCGAGATCACGGCGGCAGAATATGATCTGCCGAAGGGCCCATCCAGCGCATGGACGCTGGCGCCGGGCCTTGCCCGCCCCGACAGCCGCGGGGAGGTTCGCCTGGCCTCGGCCGACTGGCGCGACGCGCCGCTGATTGAGGCAAATTTCCTCAGCGCGCAGACGGACCTCGATGCAATGGTGGCTTGCGTGAAGATGTGCCGCGAAATCGGCAATTCTGAATTTTGCGCGCCCTATCGCAAGCGCGAACTCATGCCGGGCAACCTCGGTGGCGCTGAGATGGAGGCCTTCATCCGCGACGCCGCCGGCACCTATTTTCACGAGAGCTGCTCGGCGAAGATGGGGCGGGACGACATGTCGGTGGTGGACGGAAAGCTGCGCGTTTACGGCGTGGAGGGGCTGCGCGTCGCGGATGCCTCCATCATGCCGGAGATTGCGACTGGCAACACGATGGCGCCGACGGCAATCATCGCTGAACGCGCCGCGGAAATCCTCGTCGCGGCGCACGGCCTCAGCCCGGAAAAGCGTTGAGCTGAACGGGTCCCCGCGATGTGGCGGCGTTCGTGCTCAGGCGGCTGGGCTGAGTTGCGGCGGTACTTGACGGGCCAGGGAGATTGGTACGCCGGCGGGGGCTCGAACCCCGGACCGTTCGATTAAAAGTCGTTCTGTTCTGGTACTCGCCCACCGAATTCCACCCCCGAAACGCTAGATTTTCTGCCGCTTTCGCGCTAACTTCGGCTAGCGGGTGGCCGACCCTCTAAGACGGCTGACCGTCTTTAATCCGTCTTAGGAGGGGCGGCGTGAAGTTTACGAAGGACGCCATCGAGGCGCTGCCGTTCGCCGAGCAGGGGCAGGTTATCGTCCGCCACGAAGAGGAGCCGGGCTTCTTCCTGGTCGTGGGAAAGCGGACCAAGACCTTCACCGTGCAGGTGGACACCATCGACCGCTTGGGCAGGCGCGTGACGCGGAAAAAGACGCTCGGCCGGCATCCTCAGATCACTGTCGCCGACGCCCGGCGGGCAGCGCGGGCAGCGCGGGTGGAGCTGGCCGAGGCGAGTGCGCCCAAGACGCGGCGGCTGACCCTGGGCGGCGCGCTGGACGAACTGTTTGCCGGCCTCGACGCAGACGTTGCTGCTGGGCGGCGGTCGACCAACACGGTGACCTACTACCGGTGGGGAGCGGGGATCCTTGCGGACTGGCGTGATGTCCCGCTCGCGCGGCTGTCGGAGAACCCCGCCGAGGTCCGGCAGCGGCACGCCGAGGTTGCGGCCGCCCGCGGTCAGTCCGCGGCACGGGCCGCCGTCGTCACCCTCCGTCGCGCCTATAACCTCGCGTTCCGTCAGCGGCTCGACCCCGAGCTACCAGCCTACAACCCGGCGATGGCCGTCCGGCTCGACGCACCGCAGCGCCGCTCGACCGCGCTGGACGGGGCAGCGCTCCCGGCTTGGTTTGCGCAGCTCGACCGCCTAGACAATCCTCTCCGCCGCGCGTTCCACGCGCTAACACTGCTCACAGGCAGTCGGCCGGGTGCGCTCGCCGAGGCCCGTTGGGAGCACATCGACTTGGCGCGCCGCACTCTCTTTATCCCCCGCCCAAAAGGGGGCGAGCGGCGGGCATTCAAGGTTCCGCTTAGCCGCGAGGCATCGCGGTGCCTGATCCTCGCTCGCCGGGCGGGCGCGGTGCTGTTCCCGGGCTCGCCCTGGATCTTCCCGGCGCAGAGCAAGAGCGGCCACATCGAGGAATGGCGGGAGGACCGCAACACGCTGAGCCACTGGGGCAACGACCTGCGGCAGAGCTTCCGGACGTTCGCCGCCACCGCAGGCGTTCCCAAGACTGACTCGATGGCCCTCATGAACCATGCATTCGGCGACGTACATGACGGCTACCTCACATTGCGTGCGATGACGCATCTCCGGGCCGAACAGCAGCGGATCAGCACCCATGTGCGCCGCCTCGGCGGAGACCCACAGCTGCTGCGAGATAAGGGTGCGCCCTTGCCTTCCACCGCGCGCACGCGTAGGTAGAAGGGGACTACACAACCCCGGCCGGCCTTAGCGGGACGCGCCGATTGACCGGGGGACCCCGCATGCCCTTGTGGGGGGACGCAACCCGAGAGCGGCCGAGGCTGCACGCGTCCGTCACTGTGAGCCGGGAGGAGGAAGCACCCGGCTTCAGCTGACGGGGGTAGTCCGTGACCACCACACATGAAGAGATTGAGCGCGCCGTCGAGCGCGCCGTTGAGAAGATGCGCGGCACGCTTCGTGACGAGCTGCGTGCCGAGTTGCTTGGTCAGGCGCCTGCCGAGTACCTGACCACCGCTGACGTCGCGCGGATCATTGGCAAGACCGCGCGTTCGCTGGAGGCGATGAGGGAGCGGGGCGAAGGCCCGCCGTTCGTCCGCCCAACCGCACGCACGATCCGATACCCCCGAGCGGGCGTGGTCGCCTGGATGAACCAGGGGGCGGTGCAATGAACCTCACATACGTCATCAGTTTCCCGGACGGGCTCCGCGCGGATCTTGACGCGTTCATGGAACAGACCTCTGGCGAGCTTCCTCATGCGCGGATGCGGAGGGCGTGCAGGTGAACTTCCATGAATGGATAAGCTCCGGTCACGCTGCGACCTTCCTCACGCACAGCGCGCCGACATTTCGGGCGGCTATTCAGCTGCGTGCAGTAGTGCTCCTCGGCCGGAAGATCACGACCATCACCGAGGCCCAGATGGCGCTGCCACGCCGAGAGGCCGCGCGGGCCGATGCCCTGTGGAAGGCATTTGCGGAATGGACGGAGCTGGTCGGATCGGATCTCGCACGTGAACCGCGCGACGTGATCAACCATGTCGAGGCGCTGGCAGCGCGGGTTGCCGGGGGAGGGTCCCAGCGCCAGAGCGCGACACCGTCGCTTGCGGCTGCCGGCCGTGCGGCACTCCGCGCAGAAGACGATGGTGCCAGCCGGCGGCGCGCGGCTGCCGATGATGAAACCGGCAGAGCCGAGGCGACCCGAGAGCGCCGCAGCGCGGCTGGTAAGCGGGCCGAGGCCGCGAACCGGGCGCGCCGGGAGGTGCCGGCGGTCAAGCGGGCCAGGTGCGTCGAGAGCGGGCATCGCGCCAGGGCGAAAGTCGAAGAGGCGCTCCAAGAGGCGAGGGATCAGGCGGCGCAGCGGGGTGACCAGCTCATGATCACCCGCGAGGCGGCGGACCACCTCGGCATCCGCACGTCGCGGCTCGAAAGCTGGCGGCGCGGCAGCGGAGGGCCTCCCTTCGCCCGCGTGGGGAACACTGTCGTGTATCTCCGAAGTGCGCTTGAGGCATGGCAATCGAAGTAGATTGTATAAGGCTAATTCTTGTAGCATCGGCAAAGTGAACTATACGACAAACTACAGTACAACTATAGTTCTATCGGCATTCGAACAATGGAGTTGTATTCATGATGAGCGACACGATGATCTTTGCGAGCGAGGATGTGGCGCCCAAGGAGGAGCGGGTGATGCGCCAGCTCATCGAGGCGATGGAGGACACGATCCGCGCCGATAAGCAGTGGCTCTCGCTGATGGGCCGGAGCTGCCGCATTCGCGAGGCCACGCTGGCGGAGACCCAGTTCTGGGAATTGGGGGGCGGCAGCCCAAGCCCCGCCGGATACCGCCTCCACGCAGTCATCCTCCTTGCGGGCGACGAGCGGCAGGTGCGCTTCTTCAGCGGGGCCGACGGCTGGGCTGCCGAGGCGCTGTCAGAGGAGGAGGCGATGGTCGAACTTCGGAAGCAGCTCCGCGGGGCCGGGCCGAAGCAACAAGTGTCGGGGCTTGCGTGACGGACGCGAAGTGCTGAAATGGGGTTTCAGAAATGGAGAGCGAAGAGATGCATCAACACGTGGCCCAGATAAAGGATCTACAAAATGAAGAGCAAAAATGGGAAGACTGTAAAAGAAAACCCCGGCGGTGAAACCGCCGGGGTTCAGAGGAGCGCAGGTTATGCCAAAACCCACAGTGTAGCCAGTACCGCCCGAGGAGCTGGTTACTCTAAAAATATAGAGGAACCGCGGCCGGAAGTCGATACCGAATTCTTGTCGGACGATGCGGCGAGCGGGGCAATAAAGGGGAACACCCCCGAGGCGGTCCGCTTCCTTCAGGCCTGGGCTCCGGAAGGTCCCTGGGTCCTCACGTCCATCATCGTGGACGCCGGCAAGACGAACACCCGCACCTTCCAGCGCGGGGAGGAGGACGCGCTCACCGAGTGGGTCGATGAGCGCCAGGGAAAGCAGAACCTCTACTTCACCGTGAACCCGACCATCAACCCGATCACGAAGAAGGCGAGTAAGGAGGACGTGAAGAGCATGGTCGCTTTGCACGTCGATTTGGACCCGCGGGCCGGCGAGGACTTCGCCGCCGAACAGGAACGGACGCTGCAAGTTCTAAAAGAGTTTGACCCCGCTCCCACGGTTATTATTTTTTCGGGAGGGGGGCATCAGGGCTTCTGGATGCTCGACAAGGAGCACCGCACGGACGGCGACGTGAGCCGGGCCGAGGAGCTGGAGGCGTACAACATCCAGCTGGAGGTCCTGCTAGGCGGCGACCACTGCCACAACATCGACCGCATAATGCGGCTGCCCGGCACCATCAACGTGCCCAACGAGCGCAAGAGGTCGAAGGGGCGCGAGCCGGCCCTGGCGCGCGTGGTCGATGAGGACTGGGACCGCGTCTACAGCCTGAAGCAGTTCACCGCGGCGCCTCGGGTCCAGTCCAACGACGATCCGACCGGGGGAGCGACCAAGGTCAGGATCAGCGGCAACCTTCCGACGCTGAACAGCCTCGATGACCTCCCCGCAGGCGTGTCAGCTCGCGTCAAGCAGCTCATCGTCCAGGGGTTCGATCCGGATGAGCCCGGCCGCTACGGCTCCCGGTCAGAGGCTGTTTTTGGTGTGCTCTGCGAGATGGTCCGGGCCGATTGTTCGGACGACGAGATGGCGGCCGTCATCCTTGACCCGGACTATGCGATCAGCGGTCACATCTTGTCGCAGCCGAAGCCGCAGGCCTATGCCGCGCGGCAGATCGAGCGCGCGCGGGAGACGGCCCATTGCCCACAGTTGCTTGAGATGAACGCGCGCCATGCGGTGCTGAAGAGGGGCGGCCGGAGCGGCGGAAAAAGCGGGACTGTAGTGGCGACCTTTGGCACTGACGAGAAGGGCCGGCCGGATGTTGAGCTTCAGACCTTTGAAGACATCGTCAAAAGCTACCAGAACCGGTTCGTGGTCACCGGCCAGAACAAGGACGGTGACGACATCAAGAAGCCACTCGGGAAATGGTGGTTGGACCACAAGAACCGTCGTGAGTACGATGGTCGATTGACGTTTGTGCCGAACGGGCCGGAGGAGATCAACGGGCACTACAACCGCTGGCGGGGCTTTGGTGTCGAGCCGAGGGCTGGCGACTGGTCGATGCTGCGGGACCACATCCGCGACAACCTCGCCGCGGGCGATGGGGAAGCGGACCGCTACATCATGCGGTGGGCGGCGTGGGCGGTGCAGAACCCGGACAAGCAGGCCGAGGTGGCGCTCGTCTTCGTCGGTGAGAAGGGCGTCGGCAAGGGCATGTTCGGGTGGGCCATGAAGGACCTTTTCGGCACGCACTCCTTCTACTGCCAGGCGGGTGACCTCACCGGCCGGTTCAACGCTCACCTCGCCGAGTGCTGCCTGCTGTTTGCCGACGAGGCGGTGTGGAGCGGCGACCGTGTGGCCGAAGCTAGGCTCAAGAGCCTCTTGACCGAGTCAACGCTTGCCATCGAGCGCAAGGGCGTGGACCTCGCCGCGCAGGACAACTTCCTCCACGTCATAATCGCGGCGAACGAGGACTGGGCGGTGCCGGCCGGGATCGATGAGCGCCGGTTCGCGGTGTTCAACGTCGGCAGCGGCCGAAAGGAGGACGAGGTGTACTTCACCGCCCTCAAGCGGCAGATGATGGACGAGGGCGGCCACGCGGCGATGCTCCATGACCTCCTCAAGATGGACCTTGGCGACTGGCATCCGCGCCGAGGTGTGCCGCAGAACGCCGGCCTGATGGCCCAGAAGATCGCCGGCCTCCAGGGCGAGCAGCGGGCCGTCTTCGAGTTGCTGTGGCGAGGCATAACCCCGGCCGTCATCCGCGAAGGGTGGCTGAGCGGGGAGCGCGCGGCGACGCTCACCGGCGACAATGGGAGCGTGTTCATCGCGACCGAGGACCTAGCGCGTTGGGCAAGGACGCAGAGGATCAAGCTGCGGGAGGACAACCGCTCGCTCGGGCGTGCGCTGATCAAGGCAAATGGCGGGCGGACCGCGGTGAAGGAGAAGGTGCACACCGAGTGGGTTCGCGGCTGCTGGCTCCCGAGGCTGCCCGAGGCGCGGGCTGCGTGGTGCGAGGCGAACCGCATCCCGTTTGACTGGGAGGACGGCGCCGAGGTTGAGTGGAGCATCGGTGGTGGGTTAGCCCCTGCCCAAGGGGGGAGCAGCGACGAACCATGGTAATACGGAAAATTAACGTAAAGCATTGAAGCGTAAAGTGAATTCGCGGCTCTCGCCGGATGTCATTCCGTTACGCAGAGAGAAACGGAAAGTGTGTTAAGTGATTGAATCGGCTGGGGAAACCCGGCCGATTTTCCGTTATTCCGTTACTCTCTGCAGAAAATTACTTAAGGATATTTTTTCGGCTCCTGAAGAATCACCTTCGAGGGGTTCATCTCATTCTCTACCAAAATCTAAACGGAATAACGGAATAACGGAATAAATCTCTCTTTTAGTATAAAAAAGTTAATAAAATCAGCAGGTTAGAGTTTTCCGTTTCCTATTCCGTTAGCATTCCGTATTTCTCTGGAGTGTTCTTCTGGGCGAGGGGAGGCGCTGCTTGCCGCTCCAACCCATCTCGTCTCATCGCTGGCTGGCGACCGCGCGCTAACCTCTGGGCGAGGGGTCAGCAACAATCGACTATGGTGCAGCTTCATTGTCGGCGCATCGCCCAAAGAGATGAACAATACAAAGTTCAAACCAATCCTTTTGATACAAGAATTAGTGGTTTCGGGCGGCAGCAAACCAGCGTAATCCTAAAGTTGTATTAAGGGATTGATCTGGAGGGTAGCCATGAGACTTCTTGAACTGATCACCAGAAAGAAGAGTGCGCCGTCGGTGGATGAACTTCAAGTCGCTCTGGGTGACGATGAGGCGAGCATCGAGCAGGCGAACGCCGAGCTGGCGCGGCTGCGCGCGGCCCGGGGAGAGGCGCTGCTCGCGGGGACCGACGCGCAGGTCCAGAAGATCGACGCGGACATCAGCATTCAGGCGATCCGGATTGAACGAGTGACGGCCGCCCGGGCACGCGCGCAGGACCTGCTCGCCGAGGCTGAGGCCCGCGAGGAGGCGGCCGAGCGGCAGCGCGCCTATAGGGCCGCGAAGGCGAGCGTAGCGGACGCGCAGCGCGCGCTGGCGGAGTATGAGCCGGCCTGTCGGGCGCTGCTCGGTGTTCTGCGGCAGCTGTATGACGCTGAGGCGCTGATCCACGCGGCCAACCAGAAACTTCCCGAGGGGGCCACCCCAATTCCGTCGCCGGAGTTCACCGCGCGCGGGAGTGCGAAGGGGGTCAGCCTATCGCGCGACCTGGAGCTGCCTGCGGTGGCGGCGGGCGAGTGGCTGTGGCAGCCGTCCGGGACTGACTTCCAGTTCTCGCCCCCGGGCACGCACGCCGCCGCTACGGCGAAGGAGATGCGAGAGGCGTAGGCCTCCGACACACACCCCACCCCCCAGGTCGGGTCCCTGCAGGCACTTTGTTACAAGCGGGTGTGCGACGGCCCGGCGTGTGGCGCGCAAAAATTTTTTATAAACAAGGTCGCTGCCGACGCGACCAACATGGAGACGGAGAACCGGAGCGATGCAGCCATCACACGAGGAACATAAAGTGAACGTCACCGCTCTGGGCGACTGCTTGGGCATCACCGCGAGGCAGGTTCAGCGCCTCTGCAAGATGGGGGTTTTACAGCGAGAGGACCGTGGCCTGTACGACCTCAAGGAGAACACCCGGCGATATTGTCAGCGTCTCCGCGATAATATTCCCAGCTCGGATCCGAACGCCATCGACTGCCGCCGCGAGCGCGCGCTCTTGGCCCGCTCCCAGCGCGAGCACCAAGAGATGAAGAACGCGCGACAGCGTCAGGATGTCATCGACTGCGACACCGCAATCGCGACCTTCCAGACGGTGCTCGTCCAGATCCGCAAAGCCATGCTCGATGTCCCGGCGCGGGTCCGTAGCCGCCTCCCCAACATGTCGCCTTTCGACATCAACGAGTTGGACCGCGAGATCCGGCAGGGCCTTGCTTCGGCGGCCGACGGCGGGCGGGGGGGCGACTGATGGAAATGGAACCGCCACACATGAGTTCCGCGCTGGCGCTCGCCGACCTGCTTGGGCTCACCCGCGCCGGCATCTCAGCGCTCGCCGCTTCCGGCATTCTGGAGCGCCGCGCCGATGGAATGTTCGACACGGCCAGCTCCGTTCAGAGGTACTGCGCCCACCTGCGCGACGCCGCCCAGGAGGGCACCACCATCGTTTCGCTCGCCGCGGTATGTGATGCTTTCGAGGCCGATTGTATGCAGGTCCGCCGCGCCGTCCGTCGGCTACCCGATTGCTTCAGCGGAAGTGAGCACGACATCGTCAGTCGCGAGGTCGGCCGGGCATTGGTCGCAGCCTTCACAGATGCGCGCCTTCCACTACCAGCCGGCATCGACCTCTTCACGTCGGCCCGCGCCACGTCGGCCCTCGCCGCCGCCCGCCATACGCTGTGCACCGCCATCCGAGACGACCTGCTCAACTGCCCCGGCGCGGATACCTTGGGCGAGGCGGGCTGGTCGCGCCTTGAGAAGGAGCTGAACGATGCCCTCCAATAACCTCGACTTTGTTTTCGGCCGGCTCTTCGTTCTCTCCGCTCGCGAGATCGAACTGCTCCTGAATGCCCAAAAGCAGAAGGACGACGCAAAATGAGTGCAGGCTGCAACCTCCGTCCTAAGCCCCTAGAACAAGTCAAGCCGTGCCGCGCCGGGACGAAGCGGGCCACGCTGATTGACATCCTCGCCCGGCCGAAGGGCGCGACGCTCGCCGAGCTGATCGCCGCGACCGCGAGCGGCCGTCGCCCTTGGGCGCAATCGACTGCGCGCGCAGCCCTGAACTGGGATGTCCACACCGTGAAGGGTTACGGCATCCGCACGACGCTCCGCTCCAGCGGCGAACACTGCTTCCACCTCGTGCTCCCGGCTGGGCTGGAACACCCACTCAGACATCTGCCTCGCACGCCATCCAAGCGGAGCGGCGGACCCTCAAGCGACGGGGGGCGCTGAGCATGGCAACCTTAAACAGCAAGCTGGTCCTCACTCTCGTTGACAAGGTCTCCGCCCGGGCGCGTACCGTCTCGGGCAACCTTGACCGCCTTCGCGGCCAGATGGCCCGGAACCAGGCCGCGATGGCGGGCATGCGCTCCTCCATGTTTGAGGCGGCCGGCGTCGGCTATGCCCTCTACAGGGGTCTCAAGGCCCCCATCTCCGTCGCCGGCTCCTTTGAAGCCTCCATGAACCGTCTTCAGGCGAACCTTTCCAGCACGACCTCCGACATGGCGGTCATGTCAAAGATGGGGCGCCAGCTCGGCCGTGACACGCAGTTCAGCGCGACGGAAGCAGCGAACGCGATGGAAATGCTGGCCAAGAACGGCCTCAACTTCGCGCAGATCACGGGGGGTGCCACGGCCGCCTCGCTCAACCTCGCTGCCGCCACGGGTTCAACCCTCTCTGACGCCGCGGACCTCGCGACCGACGTCATGGCCAACTTCAACAAGACGGCGGGCGAAATGCCCGGCGTGGCCGACCAGCTTGTTGGTGCAACGATCCGCTCCAAATTCTCGTTCAACGACTTCGTGCTGGCCGTCGGTCAGGCCGGCGGTGTCGCTGGGCAGGTGGGCGTTGAACTGGAGGACTTTGTAGCCACCATCGCCGCGACCTCTTCGGCCTTCAAGTCCGGCTCCGACGCGGGCACCTCCTACAAGACGTTTCTCAGTCGACTGAACCCTGAGTCGAAAGAGGCGGCCGAGATGATGGAGCAGTATGGACTATCATTCTTCAACGCCTCCGGTGAGATGAAGTCCATGGAGGAGATCGCGCAGTCACTTCAGGACGGTCTCGGGGACCTGAGCGAAGAAGCAAAGATTGACGCCACCAAGACCATCTTCGGCATCGACGCGATGCGGACCGCGCTGGCCATGTCCAAGCTCGGGGCCGAGGGTATCCGGGAGATGAAGTCCGAGATCGGGGACGTGTCGGCCGAAGAGATCGCCGCTGCCCGGATGAAGGGCTGGGAAGGCGCCGTGAAGCGCTTCCGGAGCGCCATGGAAGATGTCGGCATCAGCCTCGGCAACACGCTTCTTCCCGGCCTGACCGCGCTCCTCCAGAACCTTCTCCCGGTCCTGAACGCGATCTCCCTCTGGATTGAACGGAACCCCGAGCTGACCGCGACCATCGTCACGCTGACCTCCGCCCTCATCGCGCTGAAGGTTGCCTCCGTCGCTGCCCGGTGGTCCTTCCTCTGGATGCGCGGGGCGGGTCTGACGGCGGCCATCGGCGGGATGGCTTCGATGACGGCCGCCTCTCGCGCGCTTTCCTTCGCGCTTCTCCCCTTGGGCTCAGCCGCCCGGGGCGCGAAGCGGGCCATGATGGGTTTCGCTGCAGCCGCCGCCATCGGTGGTCTCCCCTCGGCCGCGAAGATCGCGGGAGTGTCCGCCGCCTTCCGAGTTCTCCGGGGCGCGATTGTTGCCGTGCGCCTCGCTCTCATCGCCTCCGGGATCGGCGCCGCTATCGTCGCGCTGGCCGTCGCCGGCACGTGGGTCTACACCAATTGGAGCGGGATCAAGGAGATGTTCCGCGGGATCGCAGAGGGGATCAAGACCTCATTCCCCGCCGCCACCGCGGTCATCGACGGCCTCGGGAACGCGGTGAACAAGGTCTCCGGCTGGATCGGAGATGTCAGCGAGGCGCTGTCCGGGACCGATGAAGAGTTCCGCGCCCTGGGTGAAGCAATTGGCGAAACCATCGGCGGAAAGCTTCAGTCCGCGGCCGATACCGTCCGCGGGGCCTTCCAAGGCGCACTCAACATCGTCAACAAGATTAAGGCCGCGATTTCTTCTCTGACCTCCTCCATCGCGAACATCTCCTGGCCCGAGGCTCCCGTTTGGGTAAAGGACCTGTTCGGCTCGGAAGGGGAGACCTACGGCCCGCCGCTACCGGACCGTGTCCCGTCAATGCCGCTCCCCCCGCCGCCAACTCCAACAATATGAACGCTTTTTTGGGGGCGCTCGCGGGCCGGCCGACGGAGCCTGTGGTTCCACCCGCGGATCTCCCGAACCTGGAGCGCGCGCTGGCGCTCGTGGAAAAGATTGAAGCCATCCGAGCGGCCAACCCGGGTCGCGCGGGGAACGCTCTCCTTCGCGAACCCAGCCGCGAGCTGCAGACCGAACTTGCTACCCTAGGCCCGGCCGCCCAGAAGGGCATCGGAGAGTACCAGGCCGCGCTCCGGGCCGGCGGTGGACAGGTTACGGCCGAGGCCGAGCGGATCGCAAATCAGCTCCGGTCGTCTCTGGAGATCACGGTCAAGCCGATTGTTGACAGCAGCTCCCTCACCGCGGCCGAGACCGCCGCCAACTCTGCGACACGGGCCGTCCGTGCCTTGGGCACAGCTCAACGGGCCGCCGCCAACGCCAACGCCAACTCGGCCGCTGCCTCGATCCCCGTCCAGGCCCGCGCGAAGGGCGGACCCTACCGCGCCGGCCTTCCGCTGCTGGTCGGCGAGCGTGGTCCCGAGCTGCTGATGCCGAAGGTGCCCGGCCACGTCTTCAACGCCGTCAAGACAGCGTCGATGCTACAGCCCCGGGCGCGCTCGCCTCACTCGGCTGCGGCGTTGGGCTCTGGCGCTCCATCCAACAACGCATCGAGCCAGAGTGGCGCGGCGGGCGCCGTGTCCACGACGACAATCTCAGTCGGCCCCGTCCACATCCACGGTGCGCCGAACATGAGCCCGAGCGACATGGAGCGGCACCTGGAGCGCGGTGTCTCCCGTGCGATCCGCAACTCGTTCAGCGACGGGGCGGCCTGATGGCTGACCGCCCCGCGCTCCACCGACCTCACCACCCAACAGAACAGGATCCAATCATGACCTACCATCAACGTGCACGCATCACCGGCGACCAGCGAGACCGCTTCCGCGAGGGCGCAACCCGCGCACTGCTCGCCCGCTCCGGAATGCCGAGCGGTGAACAAAACGAGTACACCGGAATGTCCCTCATGGCGCTCGCACAGCAGGCCGTGATGCTGGCGACCGGGAAGGCGTCGACAAACCCCGCCTCCGATGCGCTTGGGCTCTCCATGGCCGCCGGCGGAATGCAGTCCACGTCCGACTTCGTCAACATCCTCGCCAACGTCGCCAACAAGTCGATGCTGAAGGGGTACAACGAGGTTGAGGAGACGTTCCACCTGTGGACCGCGAGGGGCGAACTGCAGGACTTCCGGCCGGCGTCACGGATCGACCTCAGCTCCTTCCCCAGCCTCAGCGAGGTGCCCGAGGGGGCTGAATACAAGTACGCGCAGCTCAGCGGTCGCAGCGAGACGATTCAGCTGGCCACATACGGGCGGATGTTCGCCATCACCCGGCACGCAATCATCAACGACGACATCGGGGTGTTTACCCGCATCCCGAACCGGATGGGGCGCGCGGCCCGCCGGACCATCGGCAATCTCGTCTACGCGATCCTGACGGGCAACCCGGCCTTGTCCGACGGCATTCCGCTGTTCCACGCCGACCACGGCAACCTCGCAGGCAGCGGGGGCGTGCCGTCCGTGCCGGCGCTCGATGCGGCGCGCTCGTCAATGGCGGTGCAGACCAGCGCTGAAGAGGCCGGCATCTTCGGCACGCGCCCGCGCTTCCTGCTCGTGCCTGTTGGGCTCCAGGGCACTGCCAGCGTTGTCGTCGGCAGCGAGTTTGATCACTCGGCTGCCACGCTCGGGAAGCCCAACACCGTCCGCGGGATGGCCGAGGTCATCTCCGATCCGCGCCTTGACCTCGCCTCCGCGTCAGCGTGGTACCTTGCCGCCGATCCGAATTCGACTGAGACCATCGAGGTGGCCTATCTCGGCGGCCAGGACACGCCGACCATCGAGCAGCAGCCGGGTTGGGCCTCGGATGGTGTCGAGTTCAAGGTGCGCATCGACGCGGGCGTGAAGGCGATGGGCTGGCGCGGCCTGTACCGGAACCCGGGCGAGTAGCTGGCTGAGGCAGATTTCCGCGTTCGACCGCGGGCAACATTCACGAGCGCTGTTTCTGCCCTGCCGTGGATGCTGAAGCCCCGGCGCGACTTTCTCTAGGAACTTGGCCCCGCGGTGCATTGGAGCGCGGGGCCTTCAGCTGGTCGGTTGCGCAATCTGCCTACCCGGCAAAGGCAGCATTACCTTTGGCTAGACAATAGCTGGCGAAGTTGTGTTTCAAGTAACTGAATTTTTCGATCAGCTTGGTCTACCTTTTGCTCAAGGCTCTTAACAACGGTGCCAATGTTGAGGTAATCGATCACGCCCAAAATCGCGTTGCACTGAGTGCAGCAGACAGCGAGAAGTTTATACCGCGACTGGGCCGGCTCAATCTCGGTAATTTTTGTTCCAGACCCGCCGCAGTGACCACACTTTGCAAACCCGAACATAGAACATCCTCTCAATAAAGATCCACGTTAACCAGAATCAATTACTTTGCAAAGGGCATAGTCAAGCACCACAAGTCGCGGAAAGCCCTGCGAGGTAGCTCTCACAGGTCGCCGGGGTACTCTCTGCCTAGATCGGAACCACCTACCGCGCCCTCACGCGGGCGCAGAGCCAACACCGCTCTGCCGCTGTTACACCCCACGGCGCGTCGTCCACCACCACGCCTCGCGCATCTAGGCCAGCCGACCGCCGGCCTTGACGCCACTGCGCCGTTGCCCGTCTCATCGCCCTCCTTGGGCATGGGGAGGACGGGGCCATGGACAGAGACGAGCACCGCGTCGCCGTGAAAGCCGCCGCGGACGCGATCCGCGACGCCACGCGAGCGGCCATCACCGGCAAGCAACCCGCCTATGGCCAGAAGGGTAAAGCGCGGCGGCGGGCGATAGACGCCTTCGCGGGGCTAACGGAGTGGGAATGGCGCCGGCTGGCCTCCGGCATCTCGCGGGCCGCGTTTCCGGACCAGAACCGGTTCCGCCCCACCCGCGAGCGCCAACGCACGGACGATTCAACGCGCTACTCCAGCGACCTAGATCGCAGGGACTGGACAGCCGCAAAGGCCGCGGTCGAGCGGGCCGCTGTCGCGCTGCGGGAGGCTTACGAGGCCCTGGGCGGAAACATCAGTGAGGGGTGCGGAAAGCGCGTGCCGCGGATAGTGGAGCTCATCGGTGGTCGCGAGCACGAAGACGCGCACGAGGCGATCTATGAGGCGCAGATCCTCGTCAAGGGAGCGTTAAAGTCATTTGGTGATGGCCCGCGGCCGGAGGACATCGCCTCGCGGGCATTTCCGGCGCTGACTACATTCTGGACGGACACCCTTGGCCTGCCGCGCGACCGCGGGCTGTTTACCGAGTTTGCAGGCGCGGCGCTGGTCGAAGCTACGCGGCATCTGTCTCCCGATGAGCCATGGCCGGAACTCGCCAAGAGGAGGGGGCTGGATCGGCTCGTTCGCGAATGGGCGGCAGAGCTGTAAAGTCAAGCAGAATTTTGCACCCCACCGGCCGTGCAACTTTACGCGTGTCTTCTGGGCGTGGTCTGCGCATCTTCGGACTGCAAGCCGGGGATGCTCCCAGGCTGATCGCAGTAAAGGAGAATTAAAAATGACGGATCACTCATTTGACGGCGCATCGGCGAAGTTTGTGAAAAAATCTGGTCTCCACAACATCTACAAAGACGAGCATGGATCACGGTGTCTTGTTGCTAGCCGGCGGGGTCCGGGAGATGGGGTCTTCGTGAATTCAATTGCATTGAGCGAAATTGATGCGAATGACTTCGTGAGGCTGATAAGCGAGGCGATGGACAGGATCGTCATGAAAGCAGACCTGCCCGAGAAGGAGGAGCGCGATGGGCGGCGGGGCGCTTTTCGGCTCTACGAGCCGGAGGACTTTGACACTCCGCCATACCCAGCGGAGGCGGATGACACGCATCACGCTGGCACGGAAGAGCAACGCCCGCCGTTCTGAACAACCCGGTCGAAAAGCCTCTGGGGAGCGGGATCCGCTCCCCCGACCTGTGGTAGCATTGTGCCGGTTCAATTTGTGGAGCGGCACCGTGGATGTAGTAGTCAGGCCCTGGCGCTATCAGCGCAGCAAAGTCGATGAGACGAGAAGCGTAACTATCGTGGTCGAGACGGACGCGGGGGTGGGCACTGTTCCGCTACCGCTGCCGTTCACGCATGGTGAGGATAAGGACGCCGATTTCCATGAGGCCTTGCGCGCATTTGCCGAGGCGGTGAACCAGTACGCAGCGACGAAGCCGCCCTATGTCCGACCTAAGGATTGACGTAGAGTCACGGATCTTGGAACCCCAGAGAGATGGATCGCTAGTCGTCGCCCTTCGGCGCTTCTATTTTGTCAGCCTCCTCATGTATTGCTCGGATCTCATCAACCACTTTCTCGACACAAAGTCGGTTTCCGAGCCAATGGACACCATCTTTTATGATGGTGCTTGTAGCGTCGGCTGTGATACCAGCCTCCTGACGGACAAACTTGTCTTTATGGTGGCCTCCGCCGGAAAGATAGCCATCCTTCCCGTAAGCGTGCTCGATCATATTTCGGATTTGCTTTCCCTCTTTTTGAAGGTGATTGGCGCGGCTGTATGGAGGCTGGATCGATGGGAACAGATACTGTGATCGCTCTAGCACTCTTATCAACACGCCCATGGCGGTGACGAAATTGTATCCGGCGAGGGTCGTTTGCTTTTTCAAGTCATCGAGGTTGGTGCGGACGTCGCTTCGCGTAGATATGTCTTTATTAAACATATCAGCGATTGCCGCTTGGAATGCATTGCTTGATGAAAAATAGCGGTCAGCGTTGTTTAGAGCAGCCCAAAGCCAGAAAGTCAGCTCATGATGATCCCACCAAGTTGGGTTTTGTGGTTGCGGTGATCCGTTCGACATGCAATCTTCCGAGGTTTAAAGTGACGGGGGCAAAAGCACGAAAACGAAAAGCGCATGGACCATGCGCTGCGTTGTGCGTTTAATGCGCATGCCAACCCAAACAATCGTCGCGAGGAAGGCGAGCGTTCCTACAAGTTGGGTCCATGAAAATCGTCACAGCTGTTAATTCATTGGCCCGCTTCCTGGTCTGCTTTCGTCGATTATAGATTTCGGACTTATTCCTACCCCATGTTTCAAGGCATATTCGGTGTCCCACTCTTATCTCGCCTACATTGATGAGTCGGGGGACGATGGCCTGTCGGACTTTCGGACACCGGGTCAGCGGGGCGGTGCCTCTCGCTGGCTTGTAATTTCCGCGTGCGTCATCCGAGCAAGCCGTTCGCTCGATGCTGTTGGGTGGCGCGACGAAGCTTTGCGGTTAGCGGGGCGGACATCTAGAGAGCTTCACTTTCATAAGTTGTCGCACTCGCAGAAAAAGGTGGTTGCAGCGGCGATTGCTAGAAAAGAGCTTCGCTTTTCGGCTGTACTGGGCAAGAAGGACACGTCTGAAGCGTCTCCGTTCACAAGGAAGAACCAGTTATATTGGTATCTAACAAGGTATTTGATCGAACGGATTTCGTGGCTATGCCGAGACTTTCGCGGCCGGGTTCGTGAGGGCGACGGTCGCGTGCAAATCACGTTCGCCCGTCGCGGTGGGATGGACTACAAAGACTTTCAATCGTACCTTTTTAATTTAAGAGATAATATGGATACCACCATACATTGGCCGGTTATCGATATCGATAGCGTCACTGCTACAGAGGCCTCGCGGCTAGCATCCCTTCAGCTCGCTGACTGCGGCGCTAGGGCTGTCGCTGAGGCATTCGAACCGGACATGTATGGAAACGTCGAAGGCACGTATATCCGCGCTCTACGGCCGCGGCTATACCACCGTAGCGGTAATTATATGAGCTATGGGCTCAAGTTGCTTCCGAGCGAGGAACGCGCGGCTTTGACCGATCAGCAGCACGCGGTCCTCCAGCACTTTAAATGAAGGTCTGTGAGCGGCCCCCCGGGCCATGATTGCGGATAACCGCCTGCAGCCTGTTCGGGTGCTCTGGCTAATTCCGGCGCATGACCGCCCACCACAATAATTTAAACGAGGCGGAGCGAATCATCAAGGACTTGCGGCTCGTTAAGCCTCGCAAATGAATCGCCCTACGACTCTAGCGCGTGCCGGTAACTCACGGCCCCACATGGCTAACGGTTGACGTTGCCCCAGAAGTGTCCCCGCTCATAGCTGGACTCTGTTCGTGTTGTGGTCCCATCGGGACCGGGTTGCAAACTCGTTCGGGGTGAGGCCGCCCAGGCTGGTGTGCGGCCTGTCGTGGTTGTAGTCGGTGCGCCATTCCTCAATGATGCGGCGAGCGCCCGGAAGGCTGCGGAAGAGATGCTCGTTGAGGCACTCATCGCGGAAGCGACCGTTCAGGCTCTCTACGAAGCCGTTCTGCATCGGCTTGCCGGGCGCGATGTAGTGCCAATTGACGCGGCGGTCCTCCTGCCATTCGAGGATGGCATGGGAGGTCAGCTCGGTGCCGTTGTCGCTGACGATCGTGAGCGGCTTGCCGCGACTGACGATCAGGCGGTCGAGTTCCCGTGCCACGCGAGCCCCCGACAGTGATGTGTCGACAACGAGCGTCAGGCACTGGCGGGTGAAGTCGTCGAGCACCACCAGCACACGGAAGCGGCGCCCGTCGCTGAGCTGGTCGGAGACAAAGTCGAGGCTCCAGCGCTGGTTTGGTCCTCGCGGCAAGGTCATTGGCGCCCGCGTTCCGATGGCACGTTTTCGGCCGCCGCGCCGTCGTACACTCAGCCTCTCCTCGCGGTATAGGCGGAACAGCTTCTTGTGGTTCACCTCGATACCCTCGCGCCGCAAAAGGATATGCAGCCGCCGATAGCCGAACCGGCGCCGTTCGTTCGCCAGCGTTTTCAGGCGTTGGCGCACCGTCGCATCGTCCGGCCGCTGCGACCGGTAGCGGTAAGTCCTTGGATGCATCCCGATCAGGGCACAGGCGCGCCGCTGGGAATACCCCTTCTTTTCAATCGCCCAACTCACGAAGCCTCTCCGTGCGCTGGGCGTCAGAAGTTTTTTCCCAGAGCGTCCCGCAGCGTCGCCACATCGAGCATCTGTTCGGCGAGAAGCTTCTTCAGGCGGCCGTTCTCATCTTCCAGCGCCTTCAGCCGCCTGGCTTCAGACACTTCCATTCCGCCGTAGCGCTTGCGCCACGTGTAGAACGTCGCGTCGCTGATCCCGTGCTTGCGGCACAGCTCCGACACACCGATCCCCGCGGCATGCTCCTTCAGGACCGCGATGATCTGCTCTTCGCTGAAGCGGCTCTTCTTCATCTCCGTCTCCTTCTGACGGAGTCCAGTTCAGACCGAGGACATTCCAAGGGGCAACGTCACGGTATTTGCACCGATTAGGCCAAATTGGGCGCACATCACTTTGCTGCTTATGCCTCGGCCGGAACCTGGCGCAGGAGCCGGTTGCGACAGTTCGGTTCTGCCTTACGGTTGCTTATTACCTTGCCCAGCGCCCGTTGCCCGGCTTAGAGCCCGTCTTTTTATATCGTCTTAGATACGCGAAGGGGATTAACGCTTTGAAACGGTTGGTACGCCGGCGGGGGCTCGAACCCCGGACCGTTCGATTAAAAGTCGAATGCTCTACCAGCTGAGCTACCGGCGCGTCCGTCGGGGGATGGGTTAGCCTCTTGCGCGGGAAACCTCAACCCGCCTTTCCGGCCTTGCGGGTTTGCGATCCCCGCTTTTTTGCCACGGGCGCCATCCTGACCCCGGACCAGGGTGGCAGCGTCATTCCAGCCACTTGGTTTCGACCACAATGCGGTCGTCCGGAACGCCGTTGTCGCGCAGGTCGGCGATGACGGCCTTCATCATCGACGGTGGACCGCAGACGTAGAAGCGGTGGTCGAGGTTGCCGAGGGTCCGCTTGAGGAATTCGGCGTCGATCTGCCCCTTGGGCAAGGGGGAACCCTCGTGATCGGTGACGGTGAAGATGGTCTGAAGGCCGGTCATTCCCTCCCATTCCTCGCGCAGGATGATGTCGCGCTCGGTCTTGTTGGAATAGACGAGCGTGCAGCCTTCGAGCGTGTTGTTCGCCGCCCTTGCCCGCAGGATGGGAATGAACGGGGTGATCCCGGCGCCGCCTGCGATGAAGACGCCGGCGCCCTTGTCGGAAATGTCACCGGAGGGGTCGTCGACCTCGACCGTGGCGCCGGGCTCCATCGTGCCGATGTGTTCGCTGCCGCCATCATGGTCCGGATTTTCGGCGACGCGGTAGGTCTTGATGACGAACTGGAGGTGGTTCTCGTCCGGCAGGCTGGTGATGGTGAAGGGCTTGCCGGCGTCGCGCATCCCGTCGACCGGAAGATCCCAGTGATTGGCCTGGCCTGGGGTGAAGTCGTACCCGGCGGGACGGTCGAAGGTGAGGTGGACGACGTCGTGGGTGAGGTTTTCGCGCGATTGCAGCGTGAGGGTGTGGGTCATTTGGGGCCTCGTTCGTTTCGAGGTGAACGCGGTGGCCTCAGGTCGGGTTCGCGGGGCGGGGTGTCGCGGGGGGCGTCGGCGGGGCCGGGATACGGCGCGCGACCGTTTCAGGATTTTTGCGGGCGGTAGCGAAGGGCCTTCGGAAGCGGGCCCTTGCCGTGGCGCGCGGGATGGGCGTGGGCAGGCCCGCCGGGGAGTGTTTGCGTGATGGCGCGGGCGGCATCCTCGATTTCGCGCAAGGCGGCCAGCTGGCGGTTTGTACGTTCGCGATAGTCGCGGCGTTCCCTTGCGGCGGCCGCGGCGGTGGCGGCTTTTTCGGCGGCCATGGTTTTGACGAGGGCGGCTTCGCGCAGGGCGCGGGCGGTGCGGTAGGCCTCGCGCGCCGTTTTGCGAGCAATGAGGCGCGCGGCGCTGGCGGCGTTGCGGCGGCGGGCGCCTGCGGCCTTTGTTTCGGGTTTTGCGGCGCGGCGGGCGCGGCGTCTTCTGTGGTTCATGGTGCCGTCCTTTCGCGGGGTTGGCAGGGGTGATCGGCCCGCGCCGCTGGATTGCGGGCAGGTGGAATGGGGGAGAGGGCGGGACGCTGTGGGCGCAACCGCTAAGATAATTTGTGAGGTTGCCCCCACAGTGTCCCGCCTTCGGCGTGGACGGGGCGAGCGGTTTCCCGCACCGGCTCTCCGGCTGCCACTGGAGGGACCTTGGCTCGGGCGCCTTGTTGCCCGTCCTTGCTTTCGCCCCTCCGCCCGCTTCGGCGGATTGAATTGGGCGCGCCCCTCTCTCTCGACCGCCGTTCGGGTGGCCCCGGCGGCGGCAGCGGCCTCGACCCGGCCAGCTTCGTGACGCGGCGTCCGTTACGCGCCGTTTCGCAAAGCAGCCGAAGCCCCTGGCTCTCGTGGCGGACGGTCCGGCACACGCCTCCCCCTTGAGCCAGATGGCGAAGGGAGGATGCCACGGGTTTTGGCGGCGGGGATTAGTTGCGCCCGGCGCCGGGCGTCGAATTCAGATGATTTTGCGCAGCGAGGCCTCGATCTGGCCGCCGCACCATTCATTGCCATAGGCCTCGTCGCTGCGGCGCTGGAGGTCCTTTTGTGCGGGAATGGCTGCGATCCGGTCCGACAGGGCGGCGATGGCGGGGGCGGTTTGTTCCAGAGCTGAGCGCAGCGGCGGGAGCTGGCGCGTCATCACGCCCCAGAGGGCGTGAGTGGCAAAATCGGCAATGCCGGGACTTTCGGTGCCGAGGATGTGGCCCTGTACGGGGGTGAGGCCGTGGCGGTGGCCGAGCTCTTCGAAAATCGTCATCCAGCGGGTGAGGCGGGGGCGGTATTCGGCCCACGCGTCATCGGTCCACATCTGCGCGCCGTTGAAGCGCGTCATTTCGTAAAGGACGTCGTTGGCGTCGGCGACGACCTTGTGGGTGAGGGCGGCGCGGACGGGGTCTTCCGGCATCAGGCCGTGCTTGTGACCGAGGTAGGCGAGGATCGCCCCGGTCTGCGCGAGGGTGACGCCGGCCGCATGATCGGTGAGGAGCGGCGGGCCCATGTGGGGGACAAGCTGGTCCGCCGGGGCGCGGGCGCGCTGGTCCGCAACCTCGCCGATGTCCGCTTCCTGCCAGCTTGCGCCCGCATGGGTGAGGACGATGCGGACGAACTGGCCGCGGAAGGGGAAGGGCCAGTAGTGCAGCGTGTAGTCGGTCATGGCTGAGGTCCGTTGGGGCAGGGCTTGCCCTGAGTTGGGGGCTTTGGCGGCCTTTGCCAGGGGGGTCAGGCGAGCGCGGCCAGCGTGAACAGGGTGAGGACGCTCGACCAGATGATGACCTTGGCGATGGCATCGGTCCTGACGCCGTAGAGAAGGGCGAGGCTGAAGGCCATGGCGCCCGCGGGGCCGGCCGAGCCCAGAATATATTGCTGCGATGCGCCGGGGGACGTGATTTCAAGCCCCGCCCACACCGCGAGCGGAAAGACGGCGAGCTTGATGAGGGTGAAGGCGACGACCGTGCGGTCCGGCGTCAGCGGGGCCTGCGACAGGACCACGCCCAGCGAGAACAACGCGACGGGGGCCGCCGCGCCGCCGTTGAAGTCCACGAACGTCTCGACCGGGGCGGGGAGGGTGATTCCGAGGAGGTTGAGCGTGAGGCCGGACGCCATCGCGATGAGGAGCGGCGTCTTTGCGATGCTGAGAAGCGTGCGTTTGAGGTTGGTGCGTGTTTTGGCGAAGACTTCCATCGCGATGATGAAGCTTGCGAAGACGAGCGTTGAATCCAGCGTGACGATTTCGGTGACGGGGAGGATGTTGCCCTGCCCGTAAAGGATGATCGACAGCGGCAGGACGTAAAGGACGGTGTTGGAGAAGATGCCGGCCATGGCGAGCAGCAGCGCTTCGGCGAGCGGGCGGTGGAAGACGTACCGCGCCAGCGCGAAGCCGAGGGCGAAGACGACGGCTTCGGCGGCGGCGTAGGTGGCGATGGGGGTCGCCTCGAAGTCTTCCAGCGGGGCGCGGACGATGAGGCCGAAGAGGAGGGTGGGCAGCATCAGCGTGAGCGCGAAGCGGTTGAGCGCGCGCGCCTGCTCGACGGTGGTGTGGCCGGTGCGGCCGAGCCCGTAGCCGATGGCGACGATGGCGAAGACCGGGAGGATGGGGTTGAGGAGGGTTTGGAGGATGGTCACGCCGCTGGTATGCGGCGGGAAATTTGTGGGGGCAAGCATCTGATTGTTGCTTGCGGCGGGGTGCTATAGGTCGCGTGTCATCTCGGCTAGCCGCCGGGGCATGTCCTGCCTCGGGTGGAGGAAATCGATGATGATGATTTCGTCAGGACGATCGATGAATACGATGAGGTGCGCGCCGGCTCGTGTGAGGAAAAGGTCATCGGGGAGGGTCGGATCGATCGCTGCGCGCGCTTTGCGAACATGAGACCTGCCATCTGCCACAGCGTTGCACCGGGCGATGATTTCCGCCTCGTACGAGCTCGCCTGACGATCGCCGAAAGTGTCGAGAGTCCACTCCGCGATCTCGACGAGGCGGGCGCTGGCGCGCTGTGACAGGCGCCAGGGCTTAGGCACGCCGCTGGCGAGCTTCCTCGAACGCAGCGTGTACGGCGTCCTCGCCGGCGCCGGGGGTGAGTTCGCCGCGGACGGCTTCGTCGTAGCCTGCCGCAAGGCGGCTGCGCAGCGCCGTGCTTCTGGCTTCGTCGTCTTCGAGGAGCCGCAGGGCGGCGCGCACGGCGTCGCTCACGTCATGAAACTGGCCGCTGGCGATGAGCTGCGTGAGGAGCGCGTCCTGGTCGTCCTCGACGAGGATCGTGTGTTTGCCCATTAGTCTCGCTTCCGCTATTTTTCGCTAGACTATGCGCCGTCGATAAACGGGTGCAAAGTGAGGATTGAGCTAGAACGGTATATCATAATCGTAGGGCTCGTTGACCTCACTCATTGACAGAAATGCAGCCTTAAGTAGATATCTTTTTTTGTCTTGTATGGTATAAATGATTGCCCCATCTGGGGAAGTTTTTGATTCAATAAGTTCGAAAACATTAAAGAACAACTTAATCTGATTGACATTTTTTGGGTGAGCATCGAATTCGGAACCGGTATTTGAGTGTATTAGATCGTGAATTCCACTCTTAATTTCCTCATCGTTTGTGCCTTCAAAAAGGCTTGCAGCAAAGTGCTCAATAACTTGCTTTCCGTCGAGGCGTAAGGTTTGAAGGTAGGAGTCATCGTAATACAAGATATTGATCTTGGCTCGGTCAATAGCCTCGTATTCGTCTATCTTTATTCGAAGGGTTGAGATTCTTGAAGAAAGGCTTTTAACAAGCTCCTTGCTGCGAATTGCTTCTTTAATCAGGTCTTCACTGGCTGCATTATTTCCACGAATCCATCCAACTTGCGGATTTGATCTCATCTCCTGAGAGAGCGCTGAAAAGACTTTCCCTGTCAGATCTGAAATAGCGGAAAAATATTTGACAACTCGGCCGGAGCTAGCACGGTCACGGAATTCAATTAATTTCTCCAGTTGTGATTTATCTTGTTCAACGTTGCCATGCTGAATTTTGTTTATATCCTCGTGTATAAACGTCAATATTGGTATCTTTTTGTGTTCCGCGTAATTTAATTCTTTCTCAGTATAACTAATGCCGTTCCCGTCCACGCTTCCATACCTGCCGCCTATCACTAGGATATAGTAGTCGCACTCATCAATAACCCTATAGATGTAATCTATTTGAGAATCGTTTGTTGCAGGAAATAGCTCCATTCCTGCCGGAATGTGATTTAAATCGAGCACAGCGCGAATAATTGCGTCGCGTTCGTCTTTAAGGTCTTTGTAAGTAGAACTGACAAATATTTGGTACTTCGGGTCATTCATATTCGTGTTCTGACCTAATTATTCTGGGTTACACTAACCGAGACTGCTCCACAGCCGCCGCAACAAACCCCGCAAACAACGGATGCGGCTCAAACGGCCGGCTCTTCAGCTCCGGATGGAACTGCACCCCGATGAACCACGGGTGCCCCTCCATCTCCACAGTCTCCGGCAGCACCCCATCAGGCGAAGTCCCGGAAAACCGCATCCCCTTCGCCTCCAGCGCCTCGCGATAAAGCATGTTGACCTCGTAGCGGTGGCGGTGGCGCTCCTCGATCTGGGTGGTGCCGTAGACCTCGGCGATGCGGGTGTCCGCGCCAAGGTCGGCCGGGTAGGCGCCGAGGCGCATCGTGCCGCCGAGGTTGCCGCCGGCGGCGCGGCGCTCCAGCGCGTTGCCGCGGAGCCATTCGGTCAGGAGGCCGACCACGGGCTCGGGGGTCTCGCCGAACTCGGTGGAGCTGGCGGCGGGGAGGCCGGCGAGGTTCCGCGCCGCCTCGATCACCGCCATCTGCATCCCGAAACAGATCCCGAAATAGGGGACCAGGCGCTTGCGGGCAAAACCGGCCGCCGCAATCTTGCCCTCCGCCCCGCGCTCGCCAAAACCGCCGGGGACGAGGATGCCGTGGACGTCTTCAAGATGCGCGGCGGGGTTCTCGGTCTCGAACACGGACGCCTCGATCCATTCGAGGTTGACGCGCACGTTGTTGGCGATGCCGCCGTGGGTGAGCGCCTCGATGAGCGATTTGTAGGCGTCTTTGAGCTCGGTGTACTTGCCGATGATGGCGATGGTCACCTCGCCCTCGGGGTTGGCAAGGCGGCGGGAGATCTCGTGCCAGCGGGAGAGGTCGGCGTCCGGCGCGTCGGTGATGCCGAACGCGGCGAGAACTTCGGAATCGAAGCCCTCCTCGTGGTAGGCGACGGGGACGTCGTAGATGGTGCCGACGTCGAGCGCGGGGATGACGGAGGTCTCGCGCACCGAGCAGAAGAGGGCGAGCTTGCGCCGCTCGGACACGGGAATGGGGCGGTCGCAGCGCACCAGCAGAATGTCGGGCTGGATGCCGATGGAGCGGAGCTCTTTCACCGAGTGCTGGGTGGGCTTGGTCTTGAGTTCGCCCGCCGCCGGGATCCAGGGCATCAAGGTGAGGTGGATGAAGAGGGTGTCGCCGCGCGGGAGGTCCACCGAGAGCTGGCGGATCGCCTCGAAGAAGGGCAGGCCCTCGATGTCGCCGACCGTGCCGCCGATTTCCACCAGCACGAAGTCGTAGTCCTCGTTGCCGGTCAGGACGAACTGCTTGATGGCGTCGGTGACGTGGGGGATCACCTGGACGGTGCCGCCGAGATAGTCGCCCCGGCGCTCCTTGGTGAGGATGTCCTGGTAGATGCGGCCGGTGGTGATGTTGTCCTGCTTGTTGGCGGGACGGCCGGTGAAGCGCTCGTAGTGGCCAAGGTCGAGGTCGGCCTCGGCGCCGTCGTCGGTGACGAAGACCTCACCGTGCTGGTAGGGGCTCATCGTGCCGGGGTCGACGTTGAGGTAGGGGTCGAGCTTGCGAAGGCGGACCTTGTAGCCGCGGGCCTGAAGAAGGGCACCCAGCGCGGCAGAGGCGAGACCCTTGCCCAGCGAAGAAACGACGCCGCCTGTGATGAATACGTAGCGCGGCATAATTCCCCCGGAAGTTCGCGTCCGGGGCTACTCAAAAGCACGGGCGGCCGCGGGCTTCAAGCGCGGCGGCCCGGATCGAGGGCGGTTATGCCCCGCTAAAGGGACGGCCGCCGCAGCGCCCGCGCGGTTCTAGACGCCGATCGCGCCGGCGCCGATGGGCGAAGCTGCGATCACCTGCGCCAGCTGATCCCGGAAGTTGCGGTGCAGCTTTGTGCGCGAGATCAGCACGTTGTGATACTCGCGGAACTCGTAGTCGTCGCCCTTGTGGTCCTTCAGGTCCATGGAATATTCGTGGATGGCGATGTTGGTGTCGTCGATCACGTAGACCGCCGCGTATCCGTGCGGGCGGAGGACGTCGACCATCTCCATGAGGTTCTCGCGCGACAGGATTTCCAGAACGAGGAAGGGCTTGTTGTGGGAGAGGAAGGCCTTGGCGCCCTGGAGAGCCGGGACCTCGTGGTTCTCCACGTCGATCTTGACGAGACCAACCTGCGGCCGGCCAAGCGATTCCCAGTGGTCGTCGATGCTGGTCACCGGCACCGTCTTCTCGACCACGCCCTTTCGCTTCAGCCGGTTGGGCAGCGCTTCGATGGATGCGCCGGTCCACATGGTCTCTGCCTCGTCAAAGAAGACCGAGACTTCTCCCGATTCGCGAGACACGCCCTTGGGCACGATGGTGACCTTGTCGGCCACGTTCGATATCGCGAAGTTGACGGCGGCACGGGCGCGAATGTGCTCCAGAATCTCGAAATAGTGCACCTCGGTCGCCCAGTTCGACCTGGCGGCAACCAGCGAGAACAGGCCGGTGTGACCGCCAATGTCCCAGACCATCCGGGTCGTTTTTGCAAGTTGCCCGAAGAGGATCATCGTCAGGCATTCATAAGACCCTTCGCCGAAATAGAAGAAGGTACGGGCAACGTTGTCGTCGTCTTCCACCCACATGGTCATGGGCATGACACCAGGGACGCGAACATCGACCGGGCCGTGATAGGCCATTTCTTTCCGCAGCTTCTGGAAGATCGGCAAGTGTCCTTTGACACTCCGGGCCCTGAACCCGAGTTGCATGAAGGGCCGGCTGGCGAGCGCGCGTTGATTATCGTCCGATTTTGTTTCCACACCCAGCTCGCGTTATGATGATTTATGCAAAAGAAATGGAGCGCCAAGCAAAAAGCCGAGCGCTGTGCAGCATAGCTTTATCGCAAACACATGCCGCTCAATCAATCCGGGTAATGTGCCGCGAAATCTATCGAGCCGTAGACACGGAGGCGCGGCACCGTGGGATTGGATCCGTTCGCGAACACGGTCCGCACTCTCAGCCTTGTCCGCAAGCATGCGGGGATCATCGATGCGGGGACGCCTACGGGCGAGTTGGGCCGCAGCAGGTCAGAATGCGCCACTCGATGAAGGGGAGGTCGTGTCGGCTTATCTTAAGCCTCGATCATCCGTTTGACCGTGGGAAGGCCTCGTCGAAATCGACGCTGTTGATCCTGGCGATCCAGTCCGCGTCGAGGTTCAGCAGGGCCTCGGCGACATCGACATGTCCCTTGGCAACGGCTTGCGCTGCCGCGGCTGACAGGAGCATCGGCTGATCCCACGCCTCGGCGCGGTGGCGGCTTACGTTTTCAACCAGTTGCGTGATCGCGCGATGATAATCGTCCGCAAAAGGCACGGGGATGTCAGGCCCACGGCCAGTTTGCCGGGCGACCTCAACGGCTGTTGGCAGTTGGAAAAAACCGAAGTCGACGGGACCGCTTGCTTCGCTTGCAATCTGCACGATGTGGGGAATGGCTGCGTAGGACGCGGTGAACACGTCGCCCTGATGGCACAAGCACGACCAGAGAGTGAACCATGGTTCGTCCTGGTCGCGCGCCTTTGGAGCGGTGGATGAGGCCAGGGTCCGCAGCAGGCTGGGGATATTGGCCGCATCACCGTAGGCGTGCCGCAACTCGCTCCAACGGGGGTCATCGAGGGATAGCATCGGACCACATCTGGCGACCGCCGGAAGAATGCGGCCGGTGCCGGATCCTGCGCGCTCGATCTTGCCGGGCGCGTTGCAACCGCCCGTGAAGCGGGGCGGTTGCGGGAGTGGGCGGGGTCGCCCGGCGGGCCTACTGGCCCGTGGGAACCTGCGGAGACGTCGGCGCGGCAGGGGTGCTCGGTGCTTCAGGCGCAGCGGCGTCACCGGAAGGCGGGGCGGGGGTGCCGTCCGCTTCGGGCTGGAGCGCGTCCAGAATGCCGGTGCCTGTGCCGCGGGTTTCACCGTCGCCCAGCGGGGTGCCGCTTTCGGTTCCGGTCAGACCATCGAGGATGGACGGTGCGCCGGCCTGCTGGCGGGCAAGGATGCCAAGGCCCAGCGAGGTGACGAAGAAGGCAATGGCCAGGAAGGTGGTGGTGCGCGTCAGAAGGTTGGCACTGCCGCGGGCGGAGAACATGCCGCCGCCGGCGCCACCCCCGCCACCACCACCGCCGCCGATACCGAGCCCGCCGCCTTCCGAGCGCTGCAGGAGAATGACGGCGATCAAGGCGATCACGATCATCAGGTGGATGACGATGATGACGGTCTGCATGGGAAAGTCCTACTCGCGGCGTTGGCCGTATGTAGCGAAGACACGGTGTGAATTAAAAGGGGGTCAGCGTTTGGTCGCGCCAGACAGCGGCTCGCATATAGGACGCAATGGCGCGCGAGGATAGTGCAGGCGGCCATCGGCGATGGCTTTTTTGCCGGAGACAGGCCAGTTGCCCGCCCGAAGGCGCCTTGTGACGCCAATGCTGATAACAGATTTTGATCCGCCGGAACCCCGCAATGCGTGCATTTTAAGTGGCGCGCGCGGCAAGACGACGTATTTTTTTTCCCGCCGCCATGCCGGCGCGCTCAGTGATTTGGAGCAGATTGGCGCGGGCTGGATTTTCGTGATCTCGGATGCGCCGCAAGTGGTTTATCCTGCGCGTGGGTGCCCATAAATTGTTGCCGTCGAAAAAGGTAATCGGTCATGTCGTTCCAGGCGATCCTTGCGGGCGGTGCTTATTCTCTGAACAATTTTCACGGGAAAGGCGTGCCGGTCATCCTCACCTATGCGTTTGCCGGCCGGGGGGATTTGCGGGGCACCGACTATGCGGTGGCCGACGCCAAGCTGAAGGCCGCAGCGCGAGGGGCCATGGCCAAGATGGAAGACGTTGCGGGTGTCCGCTTCGTTCAGGTCGAGCCGTCTGCTGACGAGATGATCAGCATTTTTTACAACGACGATACTGACGGATACTCCTGGGCGAACTACCCGTACACCTTTGAGACTGGTGAAAATTCCAGCGGCTCCATCGGCATGAACCGCTTTTATGGCAACTACGCGCGAGGGTCGGGCGCCTTCCAGATCATGCTGCATGAGCTTGGCCATGCGGTGGGGTTGAAGCACCCGTTCGATGGCAGCCCGCGCCTGCCGCCGGCACGCGACAACACCAACCACACCGTGATGTCGTATGACTGGGCGGGGCCGAACAAGACCGCTTATCAGTCGCTGGACGTTCGCGCGCTCACTTATCTTTACGGGGACGACAGCGCGCTCGCCGGCGTGGGTGTCCGCTGGTTTGCCGGCGCTGACATCTTGCAGATCTCCGGCACGGCACGGGGCGACAGGCTGATCGGCGTGAATGGCGACACGCGCATTCTGGGCCGGTCCGGCAATGATTTGCTTGTGGGGCGCGCTGGCGACGACACGCTGCATGGCAACGCACACTGGGACAGGCTGTACGGCTACAGCGGCGACGACCGGCTTTGGGGCGGCGATGCTGGCGACGTGCTTGTGGGCGGGCGCGGGGACGATACGCTGATTGGCGAGCGCGGCAACGATGTGCTGCGCGGCGGGGAGGGCAGCGACCTTCTGACCGGCGGCAACGGGAAGGATCGTCTCTCCGGCGGGGACTCCAGGGACACGCTGGCCGGCTTTGCCCACAACGATACGCTGGATGGGGGCGGCGGCTCTGACATGCTTCATGGCGGCGACGGTGCCGACCGACTGCTCGGCGGCGGAGGCAACGACACCATCAGCGGCGGTGCGGGGCCGGACATCATCACCGGCGGTGCCGGAAATGACTGGCTGTGGGGCGGATCTGGCGGCGACCGAATGTTTGGCGGAGACGGCAACGACACGCTGAAAGGGCAGGAGCAGCCCGACATCCTGAATGGCGGGGCAGGCCATGACATTCTGGATGGCGGCGACTGGAGCGACCTTCTGAACGGCGCCAACGGCAACGATACCCTGTTTGGCGGCACGGGCGACGACACGCTCACGGGCGAGCGCGGCGCCGACATATTGTGGGGCGGTGGCGGCAAGGACAGGCTTTTTGGCGGTCCGGGGGCCGACACGCTGGTTGGTGACCTGTGGGACGACACGCTGAACGGTGGGGACGGACAGGATCTGCTGGTTGGCGGACAGGGTACCGATCTGATGAGTGGCGGGGCTGCTGCGGACATTTTCGTTCTCGGCACGAACGCTGGCCGCGACACGATTGCAGATTTCGATCCGGATGAGTTCGACCGGCTGATGATCCGCGATCTCGGCATTTCCGCCGAACAGGCGCTGAACCGGCTAGTGGTTGCCGGCGATGACATGATGTTCACATGGGGCGGCGTGGAAACCAGACTGCTTGGCAATGCGACCACGAACTTCGACATGGCGGACTTCATCGTCTGACAAACGCCGCCTGCAAAAAGCGTAGCGTTTATGCCACCGAGCCGCCGTGCATGGCGGCCGGGCGAGAACGACGGCGACACTTCATTGCAGGATCTTGTTATTTTGCGTTAGAGATAGATTGCGCATCAGTCTGGACTGTAAGCCCAGCGTTCGCAGGGAAAAATACAGTCAACATGTGTGGAGTGAGTCTTGTTTAGAGTGTTTGACGGAATTCTGGCTGGAAAATTTGCAATTTTTCATGGATTCCAGGAGAACAGCCCGCCGGTAATTATTACTTATTCCTTCGCCAGTGCTTCGGATCTTTCCGGTTCGAACTATGCCGTGGCCGACCGCAAGCTGATTGACGCGACAAAGTCTGCAATGGCGGTGATGGCGCGGACCACCGGGATCCAGTTCGTGCAGGTCGAGTCCAGCGCCAACGAGATGATCTCGGTCTTCCACAACGATGATGTGGAAGGGGTGTCCTGGGCGAACTATCCGAACACCACGCCGTGGAGCCAGAGCACGTCCGGCTCGATCGGCATGAACCGGTTTTACGGCGATTATACCAAGGGTAGCGCCGGTTTTCAGATCATGCTGCACGAGCTTGGCCATGCCGTGGGCCTCAAGCATTCGTTCGACGGCGTGACCCACCTCCAGTCCCGGTACGACAACACCGAGTACACGGTGATGTCCTATAACTGGGAAGGGAGCTACAAGTCCGATTACCAGTCGCTGGACAAACAGGCGCTGCAATCTCTCTACGGTTCGCCCCGCGGGCTCGATGGCGTGACGATGCGCTGGTACGCCGGGCCGGACGTGATGGTGGTGGACGGGACCACCGACGGGGATACGCTGATCGGCGTCAACGACGACACCTGGATCCGCGGCGACGTGGGCAGCGACCTTCTGATGGGCCGGGGCGGCGACGATACGCTGGACGGCAACGCCCAGTGGGACACCCTGCGCGGTTTCAATGGCGACGATCTCCTGCTGGGGGGCAACGCCGGAGACTATCTGTTCGGCGGCAACGACAACGACACGCTGCGCGGCCAGAATGGCCACGACGTCGCATCCGGTGAAGATGGCGACGACATGGTTTCCGGCGGGGTTGGCGAAGACAAGCTGTTTGGCGAGTTCGGCAACGACACGCTGCTTGGCGAAGCGCACCAGGACACGCTGAACGGCGGGCCGGGCGACGACCTCATGCTGGGCGGCGACCATTCGGACCTGATGCGCGGCGGCAGCGGCGACGACCGGATGAGCGGCGGCTCCGGCAACGACACGATAAGCGGCGAAAACGACCACGACGCCATGTGGGGCAATGGCGGCTCTGATCGCATGTATGGCGGTCCCGGCGAGGACCGGATGGCCGGCCAGGTGGGCGAGGACACGCTGTTCGGCGGCTCGTGGGACGATTTTTTGAACGGTGGCGCGCACAAGGACCTTTTGCGCGGCGAGACCGGGTACGACACCCTTGTCGGCGGTGATGGCAACGATGTTGCGACCGGCGGTGACCAGAATGACATGCTCTGGGGCGGCACCGGCAATGACCGGCTGTTCGGCGATGCGGGCAGCGACACCCTCAGCGGCCAGCAGGGCAACGATACGCTGGTTGGCGGCACGCGGGAGGACAGCCTCGTCGGCGGCGAAGGCGAAGACGTCATGTTTGGCGGCGAAGGGTCGGACGTTTTCGTCCTGAATGCCCAGGCCGGACACGACCGGATCGCGGACTTCAATGCCAGGGAATACGACCAGCTCCATGTGCGCGGCCTTGGCCTTACGCAGGATGAGGCGCTGGACCGGCTGCATGTCTCCGGCAACGACATGATCTTTTCCTACCGCGGTGTCGAGACGACGCTGACGGGGCAGGCGGAGACGGTGTTCGAGGACTATTTCTTCATCGCCTGACCGGCAAAGGGCTGCGGATCAGCCGCTGAACGATACCGCAGCAAGCGGGTCCCAGGGGCCACCGCGATACCACCAGAGCTGCAGACCCTCCGCCGTGGCGGTGAAGGGCCTGAAGCCGTCCGACAGTGCGGCCAGCGTCGCGCAGGCGGTCTCCGGCGTCACCTTGTTCTGGATAGTGACGTGCGGGCGGAAACGCTCGCGGTCCTGCCGGGTGAGATCGTCCGCAAAGGCATCCGCGAGCGTGCGGCGGACGGAGGCCAGACTTTCGGAGGCGATGCGGTAGGCCACGCCGCGCCCGAGCGGCATGAGCCCGTCCACGGCCACCTTGAAGGGCGCCCTGTTTGCCGCGGCCGCCACCGCCTCGAGAATGCGCGTTTCATCGTCACCGGGCAGTGCGTGGAACAGCGTGAGGTGCGCCGGGATCTTGTTCAATGCCGGCGGGAAGTGGGTGCGGCGCGCGGTTTCGAAAAATGATGCCGATGCCGCATCGAACTGGACGGTGAGGATGATCGGGTCTGCCATGGCCTCCACGTCCGTATCTGCCGCGATGCCAGGCTTCGCCGTTGGGGCTCAGTCCCTCAAGTCCGAGTTGCCGGCGACCTTTGCAAAGCGCCCGGTGCTGTCGACCTCGACCTCGGCCCGGTCGTCCGCGTTCCAGTAGGCCACGTTGCCGAAGCGGAAGACTTTTGGATAGACGGTGATCTTGGTGCTTTTTGCCACATCCTTGTTGTGGTCGATGGACATGATCCCTTCCTGCATCTGGCCGACGGGACGGTAGTTGGAAAGGTTGATGCCTGAAAACCCCATCCCGTCGCGCCGCTCGAAGAGGAAGCCCTCATAGACGTAGCCCTCGATGTGATATTTGTGCCGTGAGCCGACCCGGCCTTCGCCCTTGATCTTTTCCCAGCTGATCAGGGGGTCGATGCCAATTTCGTCGATACCGAAGCCGATGCTGATCGCCGTGCCGTCCTGCTCGGGAATGTTGCAGAGCTGGAAATAGACGTCGCCCCCGGCATTCTCGATACTCCAGCGCGGCGACATGTACTGCCAACCGATCTTGCCCTCCAGAAGGTTGAGCGTTTGCCACTCGTAAAAGATCCCGGCGCCAAGCCCGAAGGAGACCGGTGAGGGGATGAGGTTGAACTGCTTGCCGGACTGGACGACCCCAAGGTCGTCCATCGTCCACTGGACGAAGCGTTTGGCGCTTTCGTGAACCGCCCAGTTGGTGCCGCCAGCCGCAGCCTGGGCTGCCATGGTCTTGAACAGCTTGGCGCCGGTCTTGGCCAGGGTGCTGCCTTTCAGCCCGACCGCAAGCTCCCAGTCGAGACCGGAGGACGTGATGCCCTCCATTTCCGAGCCCTTGCGGCATCCGGTGACGACGAGCGCCGCCAGGGCGGTGCCGACCTCTGCCATGAGGCCGAGACGCTTGCCGGTGACGAGCGCGCGGACCGGAAGCCGTTCGCCGCCCATGTGGAACACGTCGATCTGGTAGACGCTGCCGCCCCCAAGAATAGAGCCGGACACGCCGCCGCCGAGCAGGCCCACCCACGTGGTGTCGGGTTTGAAAGTCGCCATGAAGTCTCCATAAAAGAAACGAGATGATTAAATATGAACTATTGTTTCGTATCAGATGACGATTGCGTAATTTCAAGTAAATGTAGGATGGGGATCCATGCCGGTGTGGTCAAGGCGGCGAGGCCGTTCGGGCGCCGCAAGCCGGTGGGCTTTGGCCAGCGCACCTTGACTTGGGGGCTGCATGATGGCGAATGCGGGCACTACCCCACACCTTGAGGCCTGACATGCATCGCTACCGATCCCACACCTGCGCCACCCTTCGCGCCGAGGATGCGGGGAATAATGTGCGCCTCTCGGGCTGGGTGCACCGTGTCCGCGACCATGGCGGCCTTCTGTTCATCGACCTGCGTGACCATTACGGGCTGACGCAGGTGGTGGTGGACCCCGATTCGCCGGCCTTCAAGGTTGCGGAAACCGTGCGCTCCGAGTGGGTGATCTGCGTCGACGGCGAGGTGAAGGAGCGCGCCGACGAGGTGAAGAACACGCGCCTGCCCACCGGCATGATCGAAGTGTTCGCGCGCGAAATCGAGGTGCTCTCGACGGCGCCGGAACTGCCGGTGCCTGTGTTCGGCGAGCCGGACTACCCGGAAGAGACGCGCCTCAAATACCGCTTCCTGGATCTTCGCCGCGAGACGCTGCACAACGACATCGTGAAGCGGTCACAGATCATCTCGTCGATCCGCAGGCGGATGGTGGAAGGCGGCTTTACCGAGTTCCAGACGCCGATCCTGACAGCATCGTCGCCCGAGGGTGCGCGCGACTTTCTGGTGCCCTCGCGTCTCCACCCCGGCAAGTTCTATGCGCTGCCGCAGGCGCCGCAGCAGTTCAAGCAGCTGATCATGATTGCGGGCTTCGACCGTTATTTCCAGATCGCGCCGTGTTTCCGCGACGAGGATGCGCGCGCCGACCGCTCGCCGGGCGAGTTCTACCAGCTCGACATCGAGATGAGCTTTGTGGAGCAGGAAGACGTATTCTCGGCCGTGGAGCCGGTGCTGCGTGACCTCTTCATGGAATTTGCCGATGGCAAGCGGGTGACGGCGGGCTTCCCGCGCATTCCGTACCGCGAGGCGCTGGCGAAGTACGGCACGGACAAGCCGGACCTTCGCAACCCCATCGAGATGGAAGACGTCACCCAGCATTTCGCGGGCTCCGGCTTCAAGGTGTTTGCGGGGATGATCGAGGCGGACCCGAAGGTGCGCGTCTGGGCGATCCCGGCCAAGACCGGCGGCAGCCGTGCGTTCTGCGACCGGATGAACTCCTGGGCGCAGAGCCAGGGGCAGAAGGGGCTCGGCTACATCTTCTGGCGTGAAGGCGAAGCTGAGGGCGCCGGGCCGGTGGCCAAGAATATCGGGCCGGAGCGGACCGAGGCGCTGCGCGAACAGCTTGGGCTGGCCGCTGGCGACGCCGTGTTCTTTGCCGCAGGACGGCCGGAGCATTTCCGCCAGTTTGCGGGAGTCGCGCGGCAGAAGATCGGCAACGATCTTGGGCTTTGCGACAACGACCAGTTCGCGTTCTGCTGGGTGGTCGACTTCCCGATGTTCGAGTGGGACGAGGAGAACAAGAAGGTCGACTTCTCGCACAACCCGTTCTCCATGCCGCAGGGCGGGATGGAGGCTCTTGAAACCAAGGACCCGCTGGAGATCGACGCATTCCAGTACGACATCGTCTGCAACGGCATCGAGCTGTCGTCGGGCGCAATCCGGAACCACAAGCCGGAAATCATGCGCAAGGCGTTTGCGCTGGCGGGCTACGACCAGTCGGTGCTGGAAGACAAGTTCGGCGGCATGCTGTCGGCGCTGGAATATGGCGCACCGCCGCACGGCGGCATTGCGCCGGGCATCGACCGGATCGTGATGCTCCTTTGCGGCAAGGAGAACCTGCGCGACGTGACGCTGTTCCCCATGAACCAGCGCGCCGAGGACCTGATGATGAAGGCCCCGTCCGACGTGACGCCCGCTCAGCTGCGCGAGCTGCACATCCGCCTCAACCTGCCGAACTGATCGGCACCTTGCCGGTCGCCTTCAGGTGATCGGCAAGACGCAAGGTGAGCGCAAGGAGCGTCAGCGTCGGGTTTGAGGCGCTGCCTGTGGGGAAGACGGCTGAGCCCGCGACATAGAGATTGTCGATGTCCTGGGCTTTTTGCGTGTCGTCCACCACGCTGGTGGCAGGATCGGTGCCCATCCGCGCCGTGCCCATCTGGTGATAGAAGTCGGTGACATTCTCGCGCCAGTCGTCGCCCAGCAACCACGACGGGACCGTGGCTTCGGCAAGACCGGTGCGCGCCAGCTCGCCCTGCACGGTCTCGGCGAACACCCTGAATGTTTTCTGCTCCAGCGCGGTGAGGCGCCAGTCGATCCTGGCGCGAGGCTCGCCAAGGCTGTCGCGCTGGTCTGACAGGGTGATCCGGCTGTCCGGGTTGGGCGCCTGCTCGATATGCGCCCACAGGACCACCGTGGAGCCCCTGGCGGTGGGGGAGCGGCGGCGGACCACAACGTCGCGCATGGTGCGCGGCAATTCCGACACTGCGCCAAACAGGTTTCGGAAATTTCGTGCGGCCGGCATCCGCCCCGCCCCCAGCGATCCGTAAAAGGCGCGGGCCGTCTCCATGGGCGAGCCTTGCGGGAGCTGAAAAACCACCTCGGCGGTGGCATTCATCACCTGGCTTTGCGCCTGAACCTCTGGCGCCAGCGGCACCTTGGGAAAGAGGCGGTAGTGGCGCCGGTTGTGCGGCCGGTAAAGGTGCGCGAAGGCAAACAGATCCTTCGGCACGATGTCGAGCACGTGGCCGCTGGGGTGGTCCTGAAAATAGCGACCCACCACGTCGTGCCGGTTGGCGATCCCGCTCCCGTCCGGCGATGGGGACGCCAGAAGGAGGCGCGCCGTCTCGATGCTGCCGGTGCACACCACAAATGTTTTCGCGGTAAGCGTTCCGGTCCGGCCGCCGGGTGCCTTGAGGGTGACGCGCTCGATCCGCTGTCCGTCTTCGCCGGCCACAAGCCCGGTGGCCGTGGCGTTGAGAAGGATCGTGACGTTGGCAGCCTGCGCCAGCGCGCCGCCATAAAGGGCGGCAAAATTCTTGCGGTGGGAAAGCCACGACATCTGGCAGCCAACCTTTGCAGGGTCGAACGGCGGCGGCGTGACGCCGACGAATTTCCAGCCGTTTGCGCCGTAAGCCATCTGGTCGAGGTGGAGGAGCTGTTCGGCGGGCGTGTACCAGGGCGCCAGCGCCTCATAGGGGATCGGCCAGCCGCTGTTGGGCACATGGGCGCGCGCGGTAAAATCCACAGGATCGAACGGGAGGGACTGGCCGCCCCACAAGGTGGTTGCACCGCCAAGAACCCGAGCACGGCCCTCCTCGGCGCCCGGAAAGGGAAGCCCCGCCACTTCGCACGCGTTGAGGCTGTCGAAATTGTCGCCGGGTGCCGCGCCGCCGCTTTCGGTGATGACGATCCGCGCGCCGGTGCCGGCCAGCGCCCGCGCCAGCGTGATGCCGGCAGCGCCTGCGCCGATGATTGCAATGTCGGCGCTATGGTTGGACGGGGTATCGGTGTTGCGAAAGTCTTGCTGCACGAAGGGCCTCGGCGGATGGGGGGCGAGGGGGCAGGAAGGCGTTCAGGCGGTGGTCTGTCAATTGCGCGGGGTTAGCGTCGTGGTTCCTCGCGCCGTTTTTGTCCGCGTTCAGCATCCAAAACACCGGATGAACGAAGCCTTCGTCTGCGGTTCATGGAAACCGTCTTAGGTTCAGCGGCGTTGTGCAGATAGATGAAGGGTCCGCCGCTTGCGCGGTCCCACTCGGAGGGAGACACGATGAATTTCTTGAAGACGACCGCTGCCGCTGCGCTCTTCGCACTGCCGCTTGCTGGCGCCGCCCAGGCTTTCGGCCCTGTCGCCGTCCCGGCCGGTGCACGCGACGCGGTGATCACCGTGCAGGCCAGCGAAGCGGAGCTGCGCACCTGGGTGCGGAACCTGCGTGAGCAGAAGTTGACGCTGGAAGCCCAGAACGAGAACCTGCGCAGCCGAAACAACGATCTGGAGCGCAAGGCGAACAACCTCGACTCCGCGAGCGCCAATGCCTCCCGGTTGCGCGAGACCAGGGACCGCCTGAAGTCCCAGAACCTGAACCTTCGCGAGCGGGTCGACACGCTCCAGGGTGATGTCAACAAGCTGGAGCGCCGGCTTGCCGCCAACGACAACAACAACTCGCGCAACGAGGTCAGCCGCCTGGAGAAGCAGAACGGCAATCTGCGTTCGCGCATCGACGAGCTGCAGCAGCAGGCCCGGGCCGACAACCAGCAGATCACCGAGCTTCGCGAGCAGGTGCGCGATCGTGGCGCCCGTACTGCCGAGTTCAAGGAAAAGATTGCCGACCTGCAGGACCGCATCAAGCGTCTGCAGAAGCGCGCGAACTAAGCCATTTTGCGCCGGGCCGCCCGGCCAGGGTGATGCAAAAGCCAGCGCGGAGAATTCCGCGCTGGCTTTTTTTTCGGATAGGTGGTGGCCGCTGCGCTGTCCGGGCATGGCATCGCGGATGCGGCTTGCCTTGAATATGCAAAACCCCCGGCGCAAGCGCCGGGGGTTTTTTGTGCGTCGGGGGCAGAAGGGCGCCAGAGGCGCCCGCCCGTTCAGCTGCAGCCGGAGGTGCCGCCGCAGGTGTCGCACTTCAGGCAGGTGCCGTTGCGCACCAGGGTGAAGTTGCCGCACTCGCCGCAGGGGTCGCCCTCGAAGCCCTTGAGGCGGGCCATCATCGCGCGTTCCGCCGAACTCTCGGCCTTCCGGGGCTCGGGGGGCCGCTCGGCAGCCGGCGCGGGCATTTCGGCCTGACGTTCGACGAGGCCCAGAAGTGCCGCAACTTCGGCGCGGATCTCGTCGATGGGGGAGCGCGGCGCGTCGCCGCCACCACCGCTGCCAGCGGGGGCCGGGGCGGGTGCCGTCGACTGACGGGCCTCGGACCCTTGCGCATAGCCGGCGCCGGTGGGCGAGCCGGTGGGCGCCAGTTCGGTCGGTGCAAGGGCCGTGGCGACGTTGCTGCCGGCGGCCGCCTGCTGCGCACCGGCGCGGTTGATGGCGTTGGCGATCACGTCCACCGCCTTGGCCTCGGGCGCATCGGCGCGGATCAGCTTGAAGCGCTGACCGCGGACGAGACCGTGGGACACCATCTGCGGCTGCGGCTTGTCGCCCGCCACACCGCGGCCGAGCGTGGTGGACTGGATGTCCTCGGGCGTCACGTGCGCAAGGTCGTTGCGGCCAAGGTAGGAGACGGCCAGCTCGCGGAAGATGTAGTCGAGGATCGAGGTGGCGTTCTTGATCGCCTCGTTGCCCTGCACCATGCCAGCCGGCTCGAACCGGGTGAAGGTGAAGGCGTCGACGTACTCCTCCAGCGGCACGCCGTACTGGAGGCCGAGCGAGATGGCGATGGCGAAGTTGTTCATCATCGCACGGAAGGCGGCGCCTTCCTTGTGCATGTCGATGAAGATCTCGCCGAGGCGCCCGTCGTCGAACTCACCGGTGCGCAGATACACCTTGTGGCCGCCGATGATGGCCTTCTGGGTGTAGCCCTTGCGCCGGTCGGGCATGGAGTCCCGCTTGCGGTTGACCACTTCGCGCTCGATGACGCGCTCCACCATCCGCTCTGCGACCGCTGCGACGCGCTTGGGCATCGGCTCGGCCATCACGTCGTCCATGTCCTCCTCGTCGTCCGCCACGAGGGAGGCCTGGAGGGGCTGAGAGAGCTTGGAGCCGTCACGGTAAAGGGCGTTGGCCTTCACGCCGAGCTTCCACGAAAGCTCGTACGCGCCGGTGCAGTCGGCCACCGTTGCCGAGTTCGGCATGTTGATGGTCTTCGAGATGGCGCCGGAGATGAACGACTGGGATGCCGCCATCATGCGGATGTGCGCCTCGGCGGAGAGGTAGCGCTTGCCGAGCCGGCCGCAGGGGCTGGCGCAGTCGAACACCGGGATGTGATCTTCGGACAGGTACGGGGCGCCTTCCAGCGTCATCGCGCCGGCCACGTAGATGTTGGCCTCGTCGATCTCCTTCGGCGTGAAGCCGAGCGCTTTCAGGGTGTCGAACTTCGGATCGTCGAGGTCGGCATCCGGCAGCACCTGCTTCAGCAGAGCCTCGCCCAGCGTCCACTTGTTGAAGACGAAGCGGATGTCGAAGGCCTGCGCGACGGCTTCCTCGGCAGCCTTGATGGCGTCCTCGGTGAGGCCCTTCTTCGCAAGGCTTTCGGCGTTGATGTGCGGGGCGCCGACAAGGGTGCCGTGGCCGACCGCGTAGTTGATGATCTCCTCGCGCTGCTCCTTCTCGTAGCCGAGAACGCGGAGCGCCTGCGGCACGGCGCGGTTGATGATCTTGAAGTAGCCGCCGCCGGCCAGCTTCTTGAATTTTACGAGCGCGAAATCAGGTTCGATGCCGGTGGTGTCGCAATCCATCACCAGGCCGATGGTGCCGGTGGGGGCAACGACGGTCGCCTGCGCGTTGCGGTAGCCGTATTTCTGGCCGAGCGTCAGCGCGCGGTCCCAGCAGGCGCCGGCGCGTTCCACGAGGTTGGCGTCAGGGCAGGCGGCCTTGTCGAGCGGCACAGGGCGGGTCGCGAGCTTCTCGTAGCCGCCGGTGTCGCCGTGGGCGGCGCGCCGGTGGTTGCGAATGACCCGCAGCATGGAGGACGCGTTGGCCTCATACTTGGGGAACGGGCCGAGGTCGCGCGCCATCTCGGCGGAGGTGGCGTAGGCGGTGCCGGTCATGATTGCGGAGATGGCGGCGCAGATGGCGCGGCCCTTTTCCGAATCGTAGGGGATGCCGGACACCATGAGCAGGCCGCCGATGTTGGCAAAGCCAAGGCCGAGGGTGCGGTAGTCATAAGAGTTCTGCGCGATGGCGGGCGAGGGGAACTGCGCCATGGTGACGGAGATTTCCAGCACCATCGTCCACAGCTTCACGGCATGCTCGAAGAGGCCGATGTGGAAGTCGCCGGTTTCCGACTTGAACTGCATCAGATTGAGGGATGCGAGGTTACACGCCGTGTCGTCCAGGAACATGTATTCCGAGCACGGATTGGACGCGTTGATCTCGCCGCCCTCGGGGCAGGTGTGCCAGTCGTTGATGGTGGTGTGGAACTGGATGCCGGGGTCGGCGGATGCCCAGGCGGCGTAGCCCACCTTCTCCCACAGGTCACGGGCGTTGATGGTCTTCGCCACATCGCCGGAGGTGCGGTAGGTGAGGTCCCAGTTCTCGTCCTTTTCCACGGCGCGCAGGAACTGATCGGTGACGCGCACCGAGTTGTTGGAGTTCTGGCCTGCGACGGTGAGGTAGGCTTCGGAATCCCAGTCGGTGTCGTATTCGGGGAATTCGACGTTGGTGTAGCCCTGCTTGGCGAACTGGATGATGCGCAGGACGTAGTTTTCCGGCACATGCGCGCGGCGGGCAGCCTTGATCTCGCGCTTGAGGGCGGGGTTCTTTTCGGGGTCGAAGCAATCTTCGCCCGAGCCCTCGCAGTTGACGCAGGCCTTCATCACCGCGGTGAGGTGCTGCTTGACGACCTTGGACCCGGTGACGAGCGCCGCGACCTTCTGCTCCTCGCGGACCTTCCAGTCGACGTATTCCTCGATATCGGGGTGATCGACGTCGACCACCACCATCTTTGCCGCACGGCGGGTGGTGCCGCCCGATTTGATCGCCCCGGCGGCGCGGTCGCCGATCTTCAGGAACGACATCAGGCCGGACGACTTGCCGCCGCCGGCGAGCTTTTCACCCGAGCCGCGGATTGCCGAGAAGTTGGAGCCGGTGCCGGAGCCGTACTTGAAGAGGCGCGCCTCGCGGACCCACAGGTCCATGATGCCGCCATCGTTGACGAGATCGTCGGACACGGACTGGATGAAGCAGGCGTGCGGCTGCGGATGCTCGTAGGCGGAGTTCGAGCGCGTCAGCACCTTTTTCAGCGGATCGACATAATGGTGGCCCTGGCTGGGACCATCGATGCCGTAGGCCCAGTGCAGGCCGGTGTTGAACCACTGCGGCGAGTTGGGGGCCACCTTCTGGGTGGCGAGCATGAAGCGTACTTCGTCGTAGAAAGCGAGGGCGTCGCTCTCGGTGTCGAAGTAGCCGTGCTTGTGGCCCCAGTAGGTCCATGCGCCGGCAAGGCGGTCGAACACCGCGCGGCTGTCGGTCTCGCCCACATCGCGCTCGTCGGCGGGAAGGACATCGATGGCCTTCTGGTCGGGCACGGAGCGGTTGAGCCACGATGGAACGCCGGACTCCTTCACCTTCTTCAGCTTGGCGGGGACGCCGGCCTTGCGGAAATATTTCTGCGCGATGATGTCGGTCGCGACCTGGCTCCAGGTCTTCGGGACCATCACGTTTTCGAGCTTGAACACCGTTGATCCGTTGGGATTGCGGATCTCGGAGGTCGCCGTGCGAAATTCAATTCCGTCGTAGGGGGACTTGCCGTCCTTGGTGTAGCGTCGTTCGATCCGCATCAATAAGCATCCCGTCTTCGGTGTCGGCGTCTATGGCCGCGACGATGGTCTTGCGAGGCAGTTGGGGGAACCCGCAGGGGGATTCGTTCCTGTGGAAGAGCGGGTTTTTCCACCGCTCGTGAATTCTACCGGACACAATATATGGTGTTTTGCGTTTGCTGAAACAACAAGATGCAGGTGGATCGGTTAGCGGATCGTAAACGGCCGGGAAAAAGCCGTCCGCCGCAGGCCGGCGCAAAACGCGAAAAATTCGGGTGCTTCGGTCGCCGCCTATTGCGTCGAGAGTCTTGCCACTTTCCAAGGTCCGTGATCACCGCGAAGCAGGCGGATCCAACGGGTGTCCGCGCGGCAGCAGCCGGAGCAGCTTTGCTGCCATGCATAAATGCCGGGCAAATCGCTCTCCTTTGGTTTGTAGGACAATCGACAAATTGATAGGCGTAAAGGCAGGCGCTGATGCGCATGGCCTTCGATGCCTTGGCGGGTGTCGAGAGGGGGAGACATTGTGTCGAAGATGCGGGCTGCCTGGACCTCATTGCTTCTGGGGTTTGTCGGGACGATCGGGCTTATGTCGGCCGTGCTCATCTCGTCTTGGATGCTGGCCCGGGCCGACGAGCGCCAGGAAGCCCAGCTGACCGCCGGACGTGCCGTCCACCACGCCGATCTGATCTACCGCGATGCGGTTGAGGTCATCGCGCGATTGGAAGCCTTCGACGGCATCCCGTGCTCGCCCGAGCACATAAGGCTGATGTATCTCCTCACTCTGAATTCCATGAAGATCCACATGACAGGCTACGGCAAGGGCGCTGATATCCTGTGTAGCGCCGACGGCGGTCCGCCATTGCCCGGCGTTGTGGATCCGAGCGACGTCCTGCAGCCGGACGGGATCGGGATGACGGTCAACTGGCCGGGCTACTTTGTCGACGAGCTGCCCGATCGGGGTCCGATCCTGATCATGCGGCGAAGCGGCTACCACGTGCTTTTGGATCAGCGCAACTTTTACGAAAACCTGTTCCTGATGGGCCGGACTGCGCAATTCTCGATCAGAACCCGGAATGGGATCGAGCTTTTGGCCGGTCCGTCAGCGCGACCGGACGATCCCGGCTCCCGTGACGATCAAATTGTCGCCGAGGCGCATTCGGCCGACTGGATCGCGCAGGCCAAGGTCGAGCGCATCGGCATCGCCGACCATGTAATTTCCATGAAATCGACGCTCATTCCGGCGTCGGCGGCCATCGCACTGCTCTTTCCCGTCGGAAGCTTCTGGCTGATGCGCCGACGGATTTCCGTCGCCTCGGAAATCGCGGCCGCCATCCGCAATCGCGAGCTCTATCTCGAATATCAACCGATCATCGAGTTGCCATCGCGCAAATGCGTGGCGGCGGAAGCGCTTTTGCGGTGGCAGCGGCCGGACGGGATACTCGTCAGACCGGACCATTTCATTCCGATTGCCGAAGAAGCGGGGTATTGCGAAAAGATCACCGACCTGGTGATCGACCTCGTCGTGCGCGATCTGGCGCCATTCCTTCAGCGGGAGCGGTCCTTTTATGTCTCCATCAATACGTGCGCGTCCGACATCGGTTCAGGCCGCATCCTGACGGCGCTGGAAGCGGGCCTCAAGAAATCGGGTATCAAGAACCACCAGATCTGCGTGGAGGCGACGGAGCGCAGCTTCGTTGACCTTGAAGGCGCCTGCGCGACCATTGGAGAGCTTCGGCGCCGCGGCCACCGCGTCGCAATCGACGATTTCGGCACCGGCTACTCAAGTCTCCAGTATCTTCAGAAGCTGCCGGCGGACATGCTGAAGATCGACAAGGCCTTCATCAATACCGTTGGCACCGAAGCGGTCACCAGCAGCGTCATCGGCCATATCATCTCCATGGGCAACGACCTCAACCTGACGATGGTCGCCGAAGGCGTCGAGACCGAAGCGCAGGCGTTGTTCCTGCAGGACGCGCGTGTCCAGTTTGCGCAAGGCTGGCTGTTTGCCCGATCGCTGCCGCGCATCGAATTCTTGAATTTCTACCGCAAGCATCGCCCTGGCGCCCCGGATCTCGTGACGTCGGCGACGTGAGCGCCAACGCGAATATTCCAGAGCGATGATGTCCTTGCACCTCAGCCCGCTTTCGGGGCCGGCAAAAAGCCGCGCCTTCCGGAGGGGTTAGCCATTTTGCCACGCCGCAACGAATGCGCGTGCCACTGCGACGATTAAAAGTATATTCATTAAGTCGACAATTGGCGATGGCCCCGTGTTCGCCTGCATGCTATCGGCCACAATCATATATCGCGCAGTATTCATGTAGTATTTCTGGGGGGATTTGGAGGTGTTCTATTGCTTGACAGGCGGATTGCAACTCTAGTTTTCATATGGGCAACTCTGGGGTCGGTCGCACTTTTCGCGGTGGCGGTGCTGATTTCTTGGATGCTGGCGTTGCACGCACAGCGCGAGGGGGTCGAGCGCACGGCAATCGGCGCCGCGAAGGTTGCCGACTCGATCTATGCTGACGCAGAACGGGTCCTCAGCGAGATCGAGGCCACCGACACCACGCCGTGCTCACCCGAGAACATTGAGCAGATGTTCGATCTGCACCTGCGTTTTCTGCGGGTCGACAACATCGCCTACGGCCTCGGCGACAACATCACGTGTACGGCTTTCGGCGCGAAGAACGTCAAGGATGCCTTCGGGCCCCCCGATTGGGTGCAGCCGGATGGCCTGACCGTGAACGTCAACTGGGAAGGGGGCTTGGTTGACCAGCTTTCCGGCCGGGGGCCGATCCTGGTCATGCGACGTGGCGGGTACGACGTCCTTATCGACCAGCGTCAATTGTACGATGATTTGTACTGGACCGAGTGGCCCATGACATTCACGGTCAGCACGCAGAATGGTCTGCCTCTCTACCCAACAGAGTCGCGCGAAGGCGGCGATCTGCGGACGGCTGGGGATGGGGTCGCCGTCGAGTTGCACTCGAAATTCTGGATTGTGACCGCTCGCGCGGAACGGATCACGATCGGCGCACATCTCAGCGCCAGAAAATCGACGCTCACTTTGCTTGTTGCGGCGATCATGCTGCCTTTTGCAAGCGGCGGTTACTGGTTGCTGCTTCGCCGAAGATCGTTGGATTCGGAGCTTTCGACCGCCATTCGGCAAGGAGAGTTGTTTGTTGAATATCAACCGATTGTCTCGTTGTCCTCGCGCACCTGCGTCGGTGCGGAGGCGCTGGTGCGGTGGCGGCGGCCGGACGGCCAGATCGTCAGGCCGGACGTGTTCATTCCGATTGCCGAAGATACAGGCATAGCCGGGCAGATCACGGATCTCGTGATCAAAACCACCGTGAAAGAGCTGGCGGGATTTCTTCAGCAGGAGAGGTCCTTTTATGTGTCGATCAACGCAAGTGCCGGAGAAATCAGCTCCGGCCAGATTCTGACGGCTTTGCAACGGGGGCTCAAAGGATCGACCGTCGACCCCGCCCAGATCTGTATCGAGGCGACGGAGCGCAGCTTCGTGGAGATCGAGGGGGCGGCGGCGACGATTGCCGAGCTTCGGCGGCGCGGCCACCGCGCTGCAATTGACGACTTCGGCACCGGCTATTCCAGCCTGCGCTATCTGCAGGACTTGCCGATGGACACGCTGAAGATCGACAAGGCGTTCATCGATACCATCGGCACCGGCGCAGTGACCCGGAGCGTCACCGGCCATATCATCAGGCTGGCAAAATGCCTGGACTTGAATCTCGTCGCCGAGGGTGTCGAGACCGAAGTTCAGGCGGCGTTTCTGCGCAAGGAGGGCGTGCATGCGGCGCAGGGCTGGCTGTTCGCCCGCCCGCTGCCGTGCGCCGAATTCATCGACTTTTGCCGCAAACACCGCACCGACGCGGCGGAGACCGCGCTGCCGGCAGCGTAGGCGCGGGTCGCCCGTCAGTCCATGCCCTCACCGGTCTCGCGCTGGTAGTAGATGAGGTCGAGGCTGGGGGCTTCGCCGGTGAGGCGGGTCAGCAGCGTGTGACACTGGCCGCGGTGGTGGGTCTGGTGGTTGAAGGCGTGGAGGAGCGCCGGCGCCAGTGGCTGTGTCACCGGCACGGGGGTGGTGACCGGGGTGTAGGTGAAGTTGGTGGCGAGCGCCTCGTCGGAGAGGCGGGCGACGTAGCCGATATAGGCGTTGTCGGTCGCCTCGCGTTCTTCGCGCAGGGTGGTGAAGTCTTCGGCAATGATGGCGTCGAGGCGGGACGGGGCATCGCCTTCGCCGGTAAAGCGGGTGAGCCAGATCCGGTCCGCCGCCACCAGATGGTTGAGCGTGCCGTGGAGGGACTTGAAAAAGGCGCCCTCATCGGACCGGTAGGCTTCGACGGATAGCGGCGCAACCGCATCGTAGAGCCGCGCGTTGGCCCAGCGATTGTAGTTGGCGAGCATCGTATAGAGCGGTTTCACGGGTCTTCTCCCACCGGTTCTCTTCAATGTTGCGGTCAAGCCGTTGCAGCGCGCCCGCCTGCCAGCGTAGGAAGCGGGCAACGCGGGGTCTGCCCCGCTCACATTATCTGTTTCAAAGGACAATACCCATGGCGATCGAACGCACCTTCTCGATGATCAAGCCCGATGCGACCAAGAAGAACGTCACCGGCAAGATCATCGACCGGCTGGAAAGCGCCGGCCTGCGCGTGGTTGCGTCCAAGCGCGTCCACATGTCCCTGCGTCAGGCCGAGGCGTTTTATGCCGTCCACTCTGCGCGCCCGTTTTATGGCGAGCTGACCGAGTTCATGTCCTCCGGCCCGACCGTCGTCCAGGTTCTGGAAGGCGAGAACGCCATTGCCAAGAACCGCGAAGTGATGGGCGCCACCAATCCGGCGGAAGCGGCCGAAGGCACCATCCGCAAGGACTTTGCCGACTCCATCGGCGAGAACGCCGTGCACGGCTCCGACGCGCCGGAAACCGCCGCTGAAGAGATCGCGTTCTGGTTCTCCGGCACCGAGCTGGTCGGCTGATGAAACTCGTCGGGCGGGATCTTTCGCCCTACGTGCGGCGGGTCGCGATCTGGCTGACGTTGCAGGAACGGGCGTTTGAGCGGGAGATCCTCGGCACGTTCGATCCTGAGGTGATGGACCGGCTGAACGCCGTCCACCCCAGCCGCCGCGTGCCGGCGCTCGTGCTGGATGACGGCACCAGCCTCATCGAGAGCTTCGCGATCTGCGACTATCTCGACGAGACGATGCCGCATCTGCGCCTCGTGCCGGAAAGCGGTCCGGCGCGGCGGGTGACGCTCCAGCGCATCGCGCTGGCGCACTCCACCACCGAAAAGATCGTGGCGGTGTTTTACGAGAAGGGCCGCCGTCCACCGGAGCTGGTCTGGGACGAGTGGCTGGACAGGCTTGCCGCGCAGACGCGCGACGGGTTGGCCGCCATGGAGGCCAACGCCGATCCCGCAGGCGCCTTTGGCGGCGCCGACGGGCCGGACGGCGGCGACATTGCCGTGGTCTGCGCGTTTCAGATGGCGAAGATCACCAGCCCGTGGCTGATCGACCGGGAATACAAGGCGCTCGAAGCCCTTGAAGCTCAGGCGATGGCGCTGGCGCCGTTCGCCGAAACCTACCCCGGCTGATGTTCCGGCCGGCGGCGCGGGTTGCGCTGCCGGTCAGACGCCCAGCGCCCTCGCGCGGGCCAGCAGTCGCTGCGCATTGGCAAGGTGCGGGCGGTCGACCATTTTTCCATCCAGCGAGAGGACGCCGGCGTCCGGCGCCGCATCGAACGCCGCGACAATCCGCTCGGCGGCATTCACCGCAGCCGCACTCGGCGTGAAAGCGGTGTTGATGATGGGGACCTGCGCGGGGTGGATCGACATCTTTCCCAGAAAACCGTCTGCGGCCGCGGCTTCGCACTCGGCCTTGAGGCCGGCGTTGTCGCCAAGGGCTGTGAACACGGCGTCGAGCGGGCTGGCGGCCGCCGCGTGGGCACCCGCCAGCGTGAGGGTGCGGGCGAGCGCAAATGCGCCGGTGAGGCGGGTATCTGCGCAGCGGGTGCGGCTCGCGCCCAGCGCGGTGGACAGATCCTCAGCGCCCCAACCCATGGCGCAAAGGCGCGTTGAACTGTCGGCGTAGGTCCCGAGCTGGAACAGGGAGGACGCTGTTTCGGTGACGATCGCCATGATGCCGATGGCGCCTTCGGCAAGCCCGGCTTCGGCCTCGGCGACGGCAAGGCGGGCGGCAAGCTCGGCCACGCTGGCACCGCCCTCAGCCTTTGGGAGCACCACCAACGCCGGGGCGGCGGCGGCAACGGTTGCGATGTCAGCGTCCACCATGCCGGAATCGAGTGCATTGATGCGGATGGCCGTCCGGGCCGGCGCCATGTCGCGGGCGGCCAGGGCGCAGTCGCGCGCAAAGGCCTTGCGGACGGGGGCGACGGAATCTTCAAGGTCGAGAATGACCACGTCGGCCTCGGTCAGGAACGCCTTTTCGATCTTGCGCTCTGAATCGGCGGGGACGAACAGCCAGGAGCGCAATCAGGTCTCCCGCTTCTTCATCATGGCAACCCGCTTCGTCACCGCGACGATCACACCGTTCTGGTTGCGGCCGGTGTGCTCCAGCTCCACAAGCCCCACGTCCGGCCGGGACTTCGAACCCCGCTTGGAGAGGACTCTGGTTTCGGCGTAGAGGCTGTCGCCGTTGAAGAGGGGGTGGGGAAAGCGCGTTTCGCTCATCCCGAGGTTGGCGACGGTGGTGCCGATCGTGAGATCGTTGACCGAAATGCCGATAAGCAGCCCCAGCGTGAACAGCGAATTGACGATGGGCTGGCCCCACTCGGTGTGCCGCTCGCAATAATGCCTGTCGATGTGGAGGGGCTGGGGGTTCAATGTCATGTTGGAGAAGAGGATATTGTCGGCCTCGGTGATGGTGCGCGACAAGGTGTGCCGCGTGACCGTACCCACCTCGAAATCCTCGTAGTAGAGGCCTGCCATGGTCCCATCCATCGGTTTTCCGCCGGGGTGTTCCGGCCGCTGCGGCACATCCACGCTGCATCATGGGTCGAGCGTGGCGCGCGGCAGCGGAGCCGTCAACGGCCCGGCATGGCAGCCGCAATGCGGCTAGTAGGTGAACTGTTCGGCGAGGATGCGTTCGTCCCACGAATGGTCGGGGTCGAACATGATGATGCAGGAGGCGTCCCGGTCCTCGCGGATTTCGACCTTGGCCACGCGCCGGATCTCCACATGGTCGGCGGCAGCGGCGACCGGCCGCTTGTCGCGCTCCAGGCACTCGATCGTGACGGTGACGTGGGACGGGAGGAGCGCGCCGCGCCAGCGCCGGGGGCGGAATGCGGAGATTGGCGTCAGCGCCAGAAGCTGGGCGTTGATCGGCAGGATCGGGCCGTGGGCGGACAGGTTGTAGGCGGTGGAGCCGGCCGGGGTCGCCACCAGCACACCGTCGCAGATCAGCTCCTTGAGGCGGGCGCGCCCGTCGATGTGGAGCGAAAGCTTGGCCGCCTGGTGGGACTGGCGCAGGAGCGACACCTCGTTGATGGCGCGCGCGGTGGTGACTTCGCCGTAGACATCCTCCGCCGTCATGGCGAGGGGGCGGATGGTTTTGGTGTCGGCCCTTGCGATGCGGGCGGGCAGATCGTCCAGCGTGTACTCGTTCATCAGAAAGCCGACCGAGCCACGGTTCATGCCGAAGGTGGGCTTGCCGGACGACATGAAGCGGTGGAGCGTCTGCAGCATCATGCCGTCACCGCCGAGGGCGACGATGACGTCGGCATCATCCGGGTCCACCGCCGGGTAGCGGCGGGACAGGAGGTCGGCTGCCGCGCGCGCCTCTTCGGTCTCTGCGGCAAGGAAGGCGAACCGTTCGGGCAAGGCGGTCACGGGGCGGGGCGGCTCGTCGCGGGGGGACGCATGTTCGGATCCGGATGGCGGGAACTTCGGGACCGGCATCATCAGTGTTTGCGGGCGCGCGTCAACGGCGGTTAACAAGGATGCAGCGGCGCGCCCGGATGGGGCGGGCTGCGGCGAAGGGAATTTTATGGCTGACGACCAGGTGAACCGCGCGGCGGTGGAGGCAGCGCTTGCCGATGTGACAATGCCGGACGGTGGGGCACTGGCGCTCTCGCGCATCCGTTCGCTGGTTGTGGAGAATGGCCGCGTGGGGTTCGCCATTGCGGTTGCCCCCGGCGAGCGGGCGGCGATGGAGCCCGTGCGCGCCGACGCGCAGCGCCGCGTCGAGGCGCTGGCGGGGGTGGACCGCGTGCTGGCGGCACTTCTGGAGGAAGGCGCACCACCGGCCGAGGCCCGCCGCGGCAACGGGATCATGGGCAAGGTAAAGCGGCTTGCCGGTGTCGGCCGGCCGGGAGGCGCCGCGCCAACGGGCAATTCCGGCACCGATGAGAAGAGTGCGCCGCCGCCCCGTCCGGCACCGCCTGCTGCGGAGGCGCCGGCTGCGCAGGCAAAGGGCGGCGGTGCCCGCACCGGGCCGGTTGACGGGATTGCGCGCATCGTTGCGGTCGGCTCGGGCAAGGGCGGGGTGGGCAAGTCCACGGTTTCGTTCAACCTTGCCGTGGCGCTGGCGGCCACGGGCTGGCGCGTCGGCTTGCTGGACGCCGACATCTACGGCCCTTCGGTGCCGACGCTGATGGGCGTCAACGACCACAACCCGCAGACCGAGCCCGGCGGTTTTGCGCCTGTGTCGGCATTCGGCATCAAGGCCATGTCCATCGGCTATCTCATCAAGCCCGAGCAGCCGGTGGTGTGGCGCGGACCGATGGTGACCGGGGCGCTCAACCAGCTCCTGCGCGACACGCGATGGGGTCCGCTCGACTGCCTGATCATCGACATGCCGCCCGGCACCGGCGACATCCAGCTCTCGCTGGCGCAGCAGACGCCGCTCGACGGCGCGGTGCTGGTGACGACCCCGCAGGACCTTGCGCTGGTGGATGTGCGCAAGGCAGCCCAGATGTTTCGCACCGTGAAGATCCCGCTCCTCGGGATGGTGGAGAACATGGCAACCTTCGTTTGCCAGAGCTGCGGGGCCGAAACCGCGATCTTCGGCCATGGCGGCGGCGAGGCCGAAGCCGCGGCAACGGACGTGCCGTTCCTGGGTGCAATTGCGCTGACCATGGCAATCCGCGAGGCGGCGGACGCGGGACGGCCCGTTGCGCTCGACGATACCGGCGAAGGCGCCGCCTACCGCAGGATTGCCGAGGGATTGAAAGCGTCGCTGGAAGGGGTCACGGGCAAGCCGTTTCCGAAGATCGTGTTCGAGGACGCCTGACGACAGCGTTCAGGAGAAGCGGCGCGCGCTCAGCATGAAGGCCAGGATGAAGGCGAGGATGCCGCCGCACGCCATGGGGGCCAGCACCGGCCAGGACGACGCGGGGAACACCTCGAACTCGATCACGAGACCGATGCCGACGCTGGCAATGGCGCCGCTGCCGATCTGAAAGAAGCCGGCGACCCCGGCCGCGGTGCCCGCAAGATCCGGCCTGACGCTGACGCAGCCTGCAATGCAGTTGGGCAGCGCGAAGCCGTTGCCGGTGCCCACAATCAGCATGGGGGCAAACAGCGCCAGAGGGCTCGCGACCCCGGCCACGGCAAGGCTGACCGCAACGCCGATGCCAATGAGCGAGATGGCGTTGCCGATGCGGATCATCCGCACCACACCGATGCGTGCCGAATAGCGCCCGGTGAAGAAGTTGCCGACCACATAGCCGGTGACCACAAAAATGAAATAGAGCCCGTAGGTCTGCGCATCGAGGCCGAATACGGATGAGGCGACGAATGCCCCGCCGGCAATGAACGAGAAGAAGGCCAGCGACAGCGCCGCAAGAGTGGCGGAGACCAGCCAGAAATCGCGGATCGTCAGCAGCTCGGCCACTTCGCGCCGCCAGTTGGCGAAGACGCCGTTGCCGTGCGGGCCGGGCGGATGGGTCTCGCGCAGCCGCGTGACGGTTGCAAACAGGCTGATGAGGCCGGCAATCCCCATGACCACGAAGATCACCCGCCACGATGAGATCTGGTAGAGGAAACCGCCGATGGCGGGCGTGATCAGCGGTGCAATCGCCATCCCCATGGTGACATAGCCGATCATGGAGGCGGAGGTGCGCGTGCCGTGAATGTCGCGGATGATGGCGCGGGAGAGGGCGAGCCCAGCACAGCCGCCGGCGCCCTGAATGATCCGCCCCGCAATGAGCACCTCCACGTTGGGCGCGGCGATGCACACGATGGTGCCGAGTGTGAAGACCAGCGCCCCGCCGATCAGCACGGGCCGGCGGCCGTAGATGTCGCTCAGCGGTCCCACAACAAGCTGCGCGAATGCCGTGGCTGCGAGGAAGGCCGACAGCGTTGCCTGAATGAGGGAGGCGGTGGTGGCAAGGTCGCCCTGCATGGCGGCCATGGCCGGCACATACATGTTGAGCGCCATGGGCTGGATCGTCGACACCAGGATGAGGAGCAGCACCGGCGCATCGGACGGGCTCGGCATGGCGGGCCCGGCGGCTGCCGGAGAAGTGGCCGGCGTTGCGTGCCCGCTCGCCGGCGCGGCAGGGTCCGGGGGGAGCGGCTCGCAGCGCATCGGTTCGATTCCTGGGTCTTGGCGGGTTAAGGGCTGGCGCGGACCGGACGGCGCCGGTCAGGCGTGGCGACACGCTACGTTGGCACGGAACACTGGTGCAACTGCCAGACCTTCAAACTTTCCGGAACGATGCAGGCATCGACCCGGCGGCTGCCGCTCACCCGCCGGTGGATGACATGTGACGCGAGACGGCGGGACCGGCGCCGCGCCGTTCGATCACGAAATCGTGGCCCTTCGGCTTGATGACCATGCCCCGGTCGATGGCAGCATGGAGAGCTTCGTTGGATTCCGATGCCCGCAGCGGTTCGCGCAGATCGACCGCATGGTCCTGTCCGAGGCAGAGATACAGCGTGCCCGTGCAGTTGAGCCGCACGCGGTTGCAGCTTTCACAGAAATTGTGGGTGAGGGGGGTGATGAAGCCGATCCGCCCGCCGGTTTCCGCCACCTGCACATAGCGCGCCGGGCCGCCGGTGGAGTCCGGCAGATCCGTCAGCGTGTAGCGTTCCTGAAGGCCCGCGCGAACGGCGGACAGGGGGAGGTACTGATCCGTCCGGTCCTCCTCGATCTCACCCAGCGGCATGGTCTCGATGAGGGTCAGGTCGTGGCCCTCGCCGTGGCAGAAGCGCAGCATCGGCTCGATCTCGTGGGCATTGGCGTTCTGCAGCGCCACCATGTTGATCTTGACCTTGAGGCCCGCTGCCTTGGCCGCATTCAGCCCTTCCATGACGCGGCCAAGGTCGCCCCAGCGGGTAATCCGCTTGAAGGTGTCGGCATCCAGCGTATCCAGCGAGACGTTGACGCGGCGCACGCCGATATCCGCCAGCTCCGCCGCGTACCTAGCAAGCTGGGAGCCATTGGTGGTGAGGGTCAGCTCCTTCAGCGCACCACTGGCCAGATGGCGGGACAATGCGCGGAAAAGGCTCATCACGTTGCGCCGGACAAGGGGCTCGCCGCCGGTAATGCGCAGCTTGGTGGTGCCACGCTCGACGAAAGCCGAAGCGACCCGGTCCAGCTCTTCGAGCGTCAGCAGGTCCTTTTTGGGAAGAAAGGACATGTGCTCCGACATGCAGTAGACACAGCGAAAGTCGCAGCGGTCCGTCACCGAGATCCTGAGGTAGGATACGGTACGGCCGAACGTGTCGACGAGGGGGCGGGTGCTCGAAGATGTCATGACACCCATATGGCACCCTGTCGGGAAAATTCCCAATCCCCATCCAGCAATTCGGAGCGATTGATGAGCGATTTTTCATGGCCGGCGGAGCTTCGGATCAATGCCGACCGCAATTGCCTTGCCGTGCACTATCCGGACGGCACCGTGGAGCCGCTGGACGCGGAATATCTGCGCGTGTTCACGCCGTCTGCGGAGCGGACCGGCCATGGCGGCCGCCGGACGGTGATTGGCGGCAAGGCGAAGGTGCGAATCGACGCGGTGGCCCCGATTGGCCGCTATGCGGTGCGCATCAGCTTCGACGATGGCCATTCCACAGGGATCTATCCCCTGACATCGCTCCACACTCTTGCAGCGGAGCATGGTGCCAACTGGGCGCAATACGAGGCGGAACTGGCGGCACTCGGCCTCGATCGCGACCGGCCGGGCAGTGCGCCGGCACCGCTGAACAAGACGTCAGCGGCGCTTTCCGATTGATCGTTTGCGCGAAAGGCTCTTGACGGGACGGTGGCCAGCTGCCATTTCCCCGCTCGGACACAGCGCACAGACGCTGGCGCTCCCCGGCAGCGTTACCGCGCAGCCGACCCTTTTGGGGGATAGTTTAATGGTAGAACAGCGGACTCTGACTCCGCTAGTCGTGGTTCGAGTCCACGTCCCCCAGCCATAATTTCCAGGTCAGCTGCTTGAGCTTGGCCTGTGCGACCGGTCTCCAGCGACCGGTTGGCCGTTTTCCCGACCGATCGCTGTTTCATCATCCTCCGCTTGCAGGCGAAAGCCGTTCAGACGTTGGCCTTGGCTTTCGCCTTCAGGCTCGCGGCCAGGGTTTCTACGTCACCCGTCGCGATTTTCGGGATGATTCGATAGGCGGCGTTTACGAGGCAGAACACCGCGAAGCCGAGAAGGCCGATGCAGCTGAGCGTCACCAGGATCTGCCCGTAGGCCTGCTGGGAGATCCAGCTGAACGCCGCACCGACGCCGCCCGCCTCGGACGAATCGGCTTTGATGCCTGCATAAAGCACGAGCACGCCGATCACTGTGATGATGGCGCCCTGTGCCAGCACACCGGCCTTCAGAACGGGGTTCCAGTGCTGCGTGAAGTGATTGGCCCGCAGTCGTTCGCGGTATTTTTCCTGCCATGCCTTGTGGAGATAGTAGAAGCCGGCGCCGATGATGATGAGGCCGACCGCGCCGATCAGGATGCGTCCGCCGGGCATTCCCAACACGGCATCAAGCGTCTTGGTGATGGTTGAGCCATCTCCCTGGCTGCTGTTGGAAAAGAGCAGCGAGAATGCGAGCGCGCCGATCGCGAGATGCACCATGCCGGTGACCAGCATCCCGGTTCGCGCGATCAGGCCTTTCGCCTCGGTCCCGTAATCTTCGAGGTCGAAGATGGTGTCGATCAGGCGCCACAGCGCGTAGGAGGCCATGCCGAGGGCAATGAGCGCCAGGAGGATCATGCCCCACCAGCTGTGTTCCAGCCGGCCGAGGGCGGAGGAGGTGCCTTCGGCGGTCCCCCCATGCCAGATCGCCCAGAGCGAAAAGCCCGCCACCACGAGATAGACGAGCGCACGACCAGCATAACCGGCGCGCATGACAGGGATCGTCCAGGAAAGATCTTGATGTTTCATATGCGTACAACCGCCGGATGCGCCTGCACGTTCCCCTTGGCCGCGCAGTTGGCGGCAAAAGGCGATGTTCGGGCATTTTAACCGCGGTGCGGCGCGTCGCCTTCGGTTGCGAAGGCCGGGCGAATCGACCGGGGCCGTGGGGGCGGGCGGTGCGAGCGCGGCTGCTGCAGGGTGGGCCGGGCACAAAAAAATAGGGGCGGCGCCAAGCGCCGCCCCTATTCAAATTCTCGGATCGTCAGACTTAGTTGACGAGCGTCAGGTTCGTTGCCGACTCGCGACCGTCGCGGCCCTTTTCGATGTCGAACGTAACCTTCTGGCCTTCGTCGAGCTGGCTGAGGCCAGCGCGCTCAACTGCAGAGATGTGCAGGAAGATGTCGCGCGAGCCGCTTTCCGGCTGGATGAAACCAAAACCCTTGGAGGGGTTGAACCACTTCACGGTACCATTGGCCATGAAATTCTCCTGAATGTTATTGCTGCCCACACAGTTGTGGCAGCCCGGCGCCGTCAGAGCAAAATCGCGTGACTGCAGCCAGTAAGGAGACAGTAGTCGACCATGGTAACTTAGCCACCCTCATTTACTCGCTTGCGTGTGAGGGTTCAAGACCCGGCCGCAAATTCGTTTGGGGGCAACACGTCTGAGCTGCGCACTCCATGGGTCGGTCGTCAAACAACCGGCCGACTCGCGACGGACGCTCATCCGACGAGGTGGACTTACCTCAACACGGTCCGGACCCCTTGCGCAACCCGCGCCCAGCCAGACCGCGGCGGCCGTGCACACCGAGGCTGGCCGGGCATGGCCGCAGCCCTCACGCCTTGGCGTGGATGGTGACGAGGACGACAGCATCGGCCCCGTCCGCAAAATCGGCGGCCAGACGGACGAAATTGCCGAAGTGCGCAACGCGGACAAATGCCAGGGGCTGCGCGGCGGAAGGCAGGTCCAGCGTGCTGCCTTCGTCGGCCCAGTGGATACCGTCGGGCGAAATCTGAACGCGGGCAGCGGGAGGCTGCCCCGTTGGTGCTTTGAGAGCGCGGACGAAGATGATGATCTCGCGGGCCCAGCCGGCCTCATAAGGTTCGGTGGCGGCATGGCCGCTCCACCGCTCGTTGCGGGCGACGACGGCGGTGATGTTCTCCGGCAGCATCTCAAAAATCTCCCGAAATGCAGACCGAATCGACGTAGAGAAACGCCCGTTTGGCCGAATTCGTCTCCACGAAGAAGCAAAAATTGAGCATCTGCCAAAGGTTGCTCATCGCCGGAATCTCGATGTTGCTGAACGTCGACAGGTCCAATTCCCGGTCGTTGCACTGGAAGGCGAGCGCCTTCATGGCGGCAAGATCGAAGTCGAATCGGATGTAGGTCCAGTTCACCTTGGTGGCGATTTCGTTATAGCAAAGCCGCTGGTCACCACCCGGAATATCCTGCCAGCCTTCTGGCGACAGATGGTAGTGCGTTGCGGTCTTGTTCTCGTCGCCAAGCGGCTTGAACGGCGTTGTTTCGGCCTTGAACTGCCATTTCTGCTGCGTCTCGCCATCGAGAGCGTTCAGGAATCTGAGGTGCGGCATGATGCGCGCGGCGTCCCTGTCACGATCGCCGCCCTGCAGGTCGAACAGGAGGCCGAAGGAGCGCACGTCCACGTCGCCGAGTTTCAGCTCCGTGGCCTCGGGCTTGAAGGTGACGTAGGCCTCGAAGCGGATCGGCCCGCGCTTGCGTGTGGTCAGCCGCTTGATCGCGACATTCTGCGCCCCCGCCCGCGCCCGCGTTGCAATCTTCAGGGCATAGGAGCTGTCGATGCCGCCGTGGGAGCCCGCGTCCCAGTGGGCGAGGGTGGACAGCATGGCGGCCGAATGCTGGGCGTAGCCCGGCAACATGGAATCCAGCGAGCCTTCATAATTGCCCACCAGCTGCGACCAGCCGCAGTGTCCGCGCGAAAAATCGTCGTGGCTGATGATGCGCCGCAGCGGCTCGAACCGGCTGAGGTCCGGATTGGCAAGGACCATTGCCTGGCGGATCGCGTCCGCGTCGAGGGTTTGGGCGCTCATCGTGGTTCTCCTTGCGGGGATGGTCATCGGACTGTGAGGCGTCCCACCGCGTCCCAGTCGATCTCAAGGCCGAGGCCGGGGCCGGTGGGCACGTCGAGCGTGCCGTTTTCGGCGCGCACGCAGCCTGGGGAAAGGTCCGCCAGCGCGACCTTGAAGGGGCTGGCGTCGGTCTCGCATTCCATGACGCGGAAATTGGGCATGGCGGCGGAGAGGTGGACGCTCGCCGTCTCGCACACGATGCCGGACATGCCGATGTGGGGCGCGTAGCCCACGTCGTAGGCATCGGCCAGAAGCGCCATCCGTCGCGTTTCGGTGATGCCGCCGGCGCGCGCCACATCGGGCTGCAGCACCGAAAGGGTGCGCGTCTCCACCAGATGGCGCGCTTGATCGACGGTATAATTGCTCTCGCCGGCAGCCAGCGGAACGTTGGTGCGGCGGCGCAGCTCCCTGTAGCCCGCTTCGTCCTCGGGCCGCAGCGGCTCCTCGAACCAGAAATAGCCATTGGCGCTGAGTGCATCGGCCACCACCAGCGCCTCGTCGAGCGTGAAACCCCAGTTGGCGTCCACGCAAAGGCCAATGTCGTCGCCCGCCCTTGCGCGGATGCGCTCGATGCGCCGGCACGCTTGCGTCACCGGCCGCGCCATCTTCACCTTGATGCGGTTGAACCCCCGCTCAAGGTAGCGGTCGAGTTCGGCGTCGGCGGCGCCATCGTCCAGCCAGTTGACCGCCGCGGCGTAGACGTCGATCTGCCGCCGTCCCGTGCCGCCGAGAAGCGTGGCGATCGGCATCCCGGCCGCTTTTCCCAGAATGTCCCACAGTGCAATGTCGACGCCGGCAATGGCCTCGATCAACATGCCGCCCGCGCGCCCGGAGAGGGCGCGGCGCATCGTGTTCCAGTGGGCCGCTATGTCGGTGGCTTCGCGGCCCACGAGGCGCGGCTTCAGCAGCGTCTCGACAATTTCGGCGTATGCGCGCGGTGCAAAGCGGCCGAGCGTTTCGCCGACGCCGGTGATGCCGGCATCGGTGCGCACTTCCACCAGCACCATCGAAACCTCGCTGTAGGTGCCCCATGAGGTGATGGTGGGTTTTGGCAGCGTCTGCGTCAGAGGGTGAGCGATCACATCGGTGATGGTGATCGGCCCGGCGGCGGTGCGGGGCATCGTGTCGTCTGTCATCGGGCAAGCTCCGCCAAGCGGGTCCAGTCAATTTCGAGCCCGAGGCCGGGGCCTTCCGGGCAGGTGAGGGTGCCGCCAGCCGCGCGTGCGGAGCCGGGCGCAATGTCCGCAAGGCCGTCGCGGAAGGCATTGGGGGCAAGGGCGCATTCCATCACGGCGGCATTGGGCAGCGCGGCGGCAAGGTGCAGGCTCGCGACCTCGCACACGATGCCGCTCATGCCGTTGTGCGGCGCGTAGGCCACGTCGTGCATGGCGGCGAATTCGGCCATCCGCCGCGTTTCGGTGATGCCGCCGGAGCGGGTTACGTTGGGTTGCAGCACCGACAGCGTGCCGTCCGCCACGAGGCCACGCGCCTCATCCAGCGTGAAATTGCTTTCGCCGGCCGCGAGGGGAACATCGGTTCGGGCCTTCAACGCGCGGTAACCGCCTTCGTCTTCGGGGCGGAGCGGCTCCTCGAACCATTCATAGCCGTTGGCGTGAAGGGCGGCGGCCACGGTGACCGCCTCGTCCAGGCTGTAGGCCCAGTTGGCATCGGCGCTGAGGGTGATGGCGTCACCAGCGCGGGCGCGGATCCGCTCGATCCTGCGGCAGGCGCGGTCCACTGGCGCGCCGAGCTTCACCTTCATGCGGGTGAAACCGCGTGCCATGAATTGGTCGACCGCAGCGTCCGCCGCGGCATCGTCGGCCCAGCCGACGGAGGCGGCGTAGACCGGGACAGCGGTGCGCCCGGTGCCGCCAAGGAGGCGGTAGAGCGGCAGACCCGCAGCCTTCCCCAGTATGTCCCACAGCGCGATGTCGATGGCCGAGAGCGCTTCCACCAGCACCCCGCCCGCGCGGCCCGAAAGGGCGCGGCGCATGGCGTTCCAGTGTGTGGCAATTGCGCTTGCGTCACGGCCCATGAGGCGCGGTGCCAGAGCATCGTTGATGAGATGGACAAAGGCGGCGGGCGCAAACCGGGCCAGGCCTTCGCCGACGCCCACAAGGCCGGTTTCGGTGGTGATCTTCACCATCACGATCGAGACCGCATCGTAGCTGCCCCACGAGGTCTTCGACGGCTGGGGCAACCGCTGCGTCAGCGCAAATGCGCGGATCTCGCGGATCTCGTGGCGGTCCGGCGCCTCCATGCGGCCTCTTTTCCCGGTTGTGCGCGCGACGGCGCTGGCTGGAAGCGTCGTCTAGTCCAAGCTGAATTACTTATCAACTAGAAAACCTAGTTGCTAAGTTGAGGGGGCTTTGCTAATTGACCCTCGCCAACGGGAGCGACGGGCTGATGAGCGAAGAGCGGGAGGTGGGCGATGTGTTCGGCGCGCGGCTGGAAACGCCGACGCGGCTGGCCGACGCCGTTTCCGACGCCATTGCCGCAGCGCTGTTCGACGGGCGCATTCGGCCCGGCGATCCGCTCCCGTCCGAAGGTGTGATCGCCAGGGAATTCGGCGTGTCCAAGCCCATTGCGCGGGAGGCGTTGCGGCAGCTGGCCGGGGCGGGTCTCATCCACACCCAGCAGGGGAAGGTGGCGCGGGCAAAGCCGCTCAACGGCGAACCGCTGGACCGTTTTTACGGCTACGCCGTGCGCTCCAGCCTGACGCGCCTGCGCGAAGCCAACGAGATGCGGCTGGTGGTGGAGCGCGGGATTGCGCAGCTGGCCGCCCGGCGGCAGGCAGCTGCCGGTCTTGCGGCGATGCATTCCGCGGTGGCGGCGATGGAGAAGGCGCTGAAGAAATCGGACGCCTTCACCGACAGTGACGTTGCCTTCCACCACGGCATGGCGCTGGCCACCGGCAACCGGATGATCGAGATCCAGATGGAGGGTCTTCGCGCGGTGCAGCGGGAGGTCTCCGATCTGTTCTCGCGCCGCTCCAACCGCACGGATGCCGACTGGGTGGCCACCGTGGAGCGTCACCGCCACATAGTTTGCGCCATTGAAGCCGGTGACGAGGCGGGTGCGGAAGCTGCCATGGTCGCGCACTACGCAGCCGCCGACATTGCCTCCTTCGAAGTGGCCGATACGCTGAGCGCAACCGATACGCTGAGCACACGGAGCGCGCCGTCATGATCGGTCTTGCCGTGCCGCTGGACGGGCGCACGGCGCTGGTCACCGGCGCCAATGCCGGGATCGGCCGTGCCATCGCGCTGGCCCTTGCCGCAAACGGTGCCAACCTCATCGTCCACCACCACGGCGACCCGGAGGGCGCCACGGGCACGGCGGCCTCAGCGGAAAAATGCGGACGCAAGGTTCAGGTCCTTGCCGCCGATTTTACCGAAGAAGGGGCCGCACGCGCCCTTGCTGACGACGCAGCGGCGGCGGGGCGGGTGGATATTCTGGTCGCCAATGCCGCCATCGAGGTGCGCTGCCCGTGGGACGAGATCACCGACACGCACATTGACCGGCATGTGTCTGCCAACTTTTCCGCCCTTGTTGCCATGTGCCAGCGCCTGCTGCCGCCGATGACCGCAGCAGGCTGGGGCCGCGTCATTGCCATCGGCAGCATCATGGCGTCCCGCCCGCGGGCCGAAACGCTGGTGTACGCCGCGCTGAAATCCGCGCAGCTCACCGCCATTCAGGCGATGGCGCGCGAGGTGGCGGGCCGGGGCGTGACCATGAACGTGATTTCGCCGGGTGCCGTTGAGATCGAACGGACGGCAGAGCGCTACGCAGACCCCGCGTTCCGCGCAGCCGTCACCGCAAAAATTCCCGCAGGGCGCCCCGCAGGGGTGGACGATCTCGTGGGGCCGGCCCTGTTTCTGGCCAGCGATGCGGCCGGCTACGTCACCGGCGCCAACATTCCGGTCGATGGCGGATGGAGCATCGGCGATCCGCCGGGAACGCTGCCCGGCCCGGCGCAATGAGCGCCGTTTCACTACCAGAACGGGACGGTGACAGAACGCCGCCCGCAAACCTCACAGGGAGGAATGCCATGAAGACCACTTTGATGAGCTGTGCCGCCGCCTGCGCTCTGGCGTTCGGCGCTATGGGCTCCGCGTCTGCGGAGGACCTGCGCTTTACCGTGTGGACCGGCAGCGAGGCGCACCTGTCGATGCTGAATGGCATCGCGGAAAGCTTCACCGCCACCCATCCGGACGTGACGGTCTCGTTCGAGACCATCCCCGCCGGCGACTACACCCAGAAGCTCACCTTCCAGATTGCCGGTGGCAACACGCCGGACCTTGGCTGGATGTTCGAGGATGCGGCTCCTGCATTCGCCGACGCGGGCGTGCTCGAAAATGTCGGCCCGGCGCTGAAAGGCGCAGCCGGTTACGACTTTGCCGACTTCTCCAAGCCCGCCATGGGCCTGTGGGAGGACGGCGATACCGTCAACGGCATCCCGTTCTCCACCTCGCCCTTCATGGTCTACTACAACAAGACCCTGTTCGACGAAGCCGGCCTCGAAGACCCGCTCGCCCTGTCGGCCAAGGGCGAGTGGACCATGGATGCCTGGCGCACCGCCGCAAAGACGCTGAAGGACAAGACCGGCACCTGGGGCTTCGACTTCAAGGACGGCGAGGGTTACGACAGCCGCATCCTCCACGCCCTGATGCCGCCGATCCGCGCCTATGGCGGCTACGCGTGGAAGGACGGCGAGTGCGGCTTTAACAAGCCGGAGGCGGTGGAAGCCGTCACCGTCCTCCACGACATGGTGTTCAAGGACAAGTCCATCGTGCCCCCCGGCGAGACCGGTGACTTCTTCTCCGGTGATGCGGCGATGACCGTCAACCAGATCTCGCGCGCCTCCCGCCTTTCGGACGTGGCGTTCGACTGGGGCATTGCGCCGCTCCCCACCGGCCCCGCGGGCGAGGCGCCGGTGATCGGCCAGGCCGGCATCGTGGTGTTTGCCGAGGGTGACCAGAAGGCGCTTGCCACCGAGTTTCTTGCCCACATGACCAACGCCGAGAATGTGAAGATCATGGCGCAGTTTTTCCCGCCTGCGCGCAAATCGGTGCTGGAGAGCGGCGTGCTGGTGGAAGCCAACGCGCTGATCCCGGCGGACCAGATGGCAAACGTCGCCACCGCCATCGAGACCGGCTCGGTGCTGCCGTCTTCCAAGAACATGCCGCAGATCCTCGCCGCGCTGAAGCCGCGCAGCGACGCGCTGTGGCGCCCGGATGCGGACGTGGAAAAGGCGCTTCAGGCCATCTGCACCGCCATCCAGCCGCAGCTCTGAGCTGATCGATGAGCCGGGCCGAAAACACGACAAGGCCGGCACGCGGATTGCGCGTGCCGGGGCTCACGCTGCGCCGGCGTGAGGCCATCGAAGCATGGCTGATGACGAGCCCCACCATCATCGGTTTTGCCATCTTCTTCCTCGGCCCGCTCATTGCCGTCTTCATCTACTCCACCGCGGAGTGGAACCTCCTGTCCCGCCAGATGACATTCGTGGGGCTCGCCAACTACACCGACGCGCTCACCGTCAACGCCGATTTCTGGCAGGTGATGGGCAACTCGGTGATCTTCGCCGCCGGCCTCGTGCCGCTCAACATGGCGCTCGCGCTGGCATTGGCGCTCGCCCTGTCGCGGCCCTTCTTCGGCGTCGTCTTCTTCCGCACCATCTTCTTCGCGCCCGTCGTCACGTCCGCCGTGGCGTGGGCCATCGTGTGGAAATTCCTGCTCCAGGGCGAGGCGGGGGCGGTCAACCAGATGCTGGCCTCCATCGGCATCGACGGCCCCAACTGGCTGCGCGAGCCGGACTGGGCGATGGCCGCCGTGATCGTCACGCGCGTCATCAAGATGGTCGGCCTCAACATGATCCTCTACATCGCCGCACTCCAGACCATTCCGCGCGACTACGAGGAGGCGGCCCGCCTTGAGGGCGCCACCCACTGGCAGGTGTTCAAGATGGTGATCTGGCCGCTTCTGGCGCCGACCACGCTCATCATCATGGTCATCACCACCATCGGCTCGTTCAAGGTGTTCGACCACATCTACCTGATGACCGGCGGCGGCCCCGAAAACGGCACGCTGGTGCTCGCCTTCTACATCTACCAGCAGGCATTCGAGTTCTTCGAGGTGGGCTACGCCTCCGCGCTTGCCATAATCATGTTCGTGATCGTCCTGGCGCTGACCTTGGTGCAGTTCGCGCTGCGGCGGAGGCAGGTCAGATGACCACGAAACAGTGGCGCTTTCTCAACCGCACGCTCTGGACGGTCTCCCTGCTGATTGCGGCGGTCCCCTTCGTTTTCCCGTTCCTGTGGATGCTGTCGTCGGGCTTCAAGAGCGCGGCGGAGATCTTCGGCCAGCCGAGCCTGATCCCCACCGTCTGGCACTGGGAAAACTTCGTCGAGGTCTTCACCTACCAGCCGTTCGCGCGGCAATATTTCAACTCGCTCTATATCGCGGTGTCGGTCACGGGGCTGACGCTGGTGGTCGCCTCGCTCGCCGGCTACGCGCTGGCGCGGCTGCGCTTTGCAGGGGCGGGGCTTTTGATGCTCTTCCTCGTCTCGGCGCTGATGGTGCCCGAAGAAGTCACCATCGTGCCCAACTTCTTCCTGATCCGCTGGATGGGCCTCACCGATACGCACCTGCCGCTGATCCTCTTGCCGGTCTTCGGCCCGCACGGCGTGATGGCGACGTTCCTGATGCGCCAGTATTTCGTCGCGCTGCCGAAGGAGCTTGAGGAGGCAGGGCGGATGGACGGGCTCACCACGCTGGGTGTGTGGTGGAAGATCGCGCTCCCCATGTCGCGCCCTGCGCTGGCGGCGGTGGCGATCATCACGTTCCTCTTCTCGTGGAACCTCTTTCTGGAGCCTCTGGTGTTCCTCTCCTCGCTGGAGCTCTTCACGCTGCCGCTCGCCCTTTCCAACTTCACCGACCCCTACGGCGCGCCGCTGTGGCACCTGCAACTGGCCGCAACCAGCCTCGCGGTGGTGCCGATCCTGGCGGTCTACATCATCGCCCAGCGCCAGATCGTCGAGAGCTTCGCCATGTCGGGGGTGAAGGGATGACCGTTCTGTACGTGCCAACCGTTGAAAGCCGCCGATGACCAGCCTTTCCCTCAAGAACATCAAGAAGGCCTTCGGCCGGACCGAGGTCATCCGCGGCATCGACCTCGAGATCGAGGACGGCGAGTTCGTGGTGTTCGTCGGCCCGTCCGGCTGCGGCAAGTCCACGCTTTTGCGCATGATCGCGGGGCTGGAGGATGTCACCTCAGGCGACCTCTTCATCGGCGGCAAGCGTGTCAACGAGGTGCAACCGGCGAAACGCGGCGTGGCGATGGTGTTCCAGTCCTACGCGCTCTATCCGCACCTCAATGTGCGCGACAACATGGGCTTCGGCCTCAAGGTGCGCGGCGAGAAGCCCGCCGCCATCGTCGCCCGCGTCGAGGAAGCCGCCGAAACGCTCCAGCTCGGCCCGCTGCTGGACCGTTTCCCGCGCGAACTTTCCGGCGGCCAGCGCCAGCGCGTTGCCATCGGCCGCGCCATCTGCGGCAACCCGGACGTTTTCCTCTTCGACGAGCCGCTCTCCAACCTAGACGCTGAACTCCGCGTCCACATGCGCGCCGAGATTGCCGCGCTCCACAAGCGCCTTGCCAACACCATGGTCTACGTCACCCACGACCAGATCGAGGCGATGACGCTTGCCGACAAGATCGTGGTCCTGCGGGGCGGGCAGATCGAGCAGGTCGGCACCCCGCGCGACCTCTACAACAACCCCGCCAACGTGTTCGTCGCCCAGTTCATCGGCAGCCCCAAGATGAACATTCTGCCCGGCGCATTCGTCGCCGAGCGGCTTTCGGCGGGCGGCATCTATGTGCCCGCCGGCAAGGTGGTGGGGATGCGGCCGGAGCACCTTCATGTCGCGGGTATGGACGATGCCGTGCTGAACGGGCGAGTCGTGCTCGCCGAATACACCGGCGCCGGCTCGCTCCTGCATGTGGATGTGGGCGGGGGGGAGACCGTCCTCGTCACCCACGAGGGGCAGGACGAGCCGCCCAACGGCGACAACATCGCGCTTGGGATCGACCGCGAGAACGTCCACATCCTGACGCCGGCGTAAGAGCGCGGGCAGGTGGCAGAGCGGCGCCGGGTGATGTAGATCCACCCGGCAACCCACTCGGAGTTTTCATGTCCCGCACCGCCATCACCACAGGGTCCCGTTTTGAGGAAATGGCCGGCTACAGCCGCGCCGTGATCGACGGCGAATGGGTGTTCGTTTCCGGCACCACAGGCCACGACCATGCGGCCGGCACCATCGCGGACGACGCCGCAGGCCAGGCCCGCCAGTCGCTCAAAACCATTGAGGAAACGCTGGCAAAAGCAGATGCCACGTTCGCCGACGTGGTGCAGGTTCGCGTCTACCTCGCCGACGCAGCCGACGTTGCGGCCGTTTCGCAGGAACTGGGCCAGCGCTTCGCGCCGCCGCGGCCGACCAACACCACCGTGATCGTCGGTTTCCCGCTGGAGGAGATCAAGGTCGAGATCGAGATGATCGCGCTGAAGCGCCGCTGATGGGCGCCGAAGCCGCCAACCACTGGGCGCTCACCTCCGGCGAGACTTTTGAGGCCCCAAAGCTCACCGGCGACGTTGCGGCCGATGTTGCCATTGTCGGCGGCGGGATTCTCGGCCTCTCCACCGCACTGGCGCTCGCAGAGGCCGGCGTGTCGGTCGTGCTGGTGGAGGCATCGAAGGTGGCGCACGGGGCATCGGGCCGCAATGGCGGGCTGGTGGTCCCCAGCTTGCCGCGCGTCTCGCCCCAGGGCGCGGTTGCTGCGCTGGGCGCCGATGGCGAGCGGCTTGTGGCGATGGTGGCACGCGGCGCCGATACCGTGTTCGAGCTGATTGCACGGCATGGCATCCAGTGTGACGCGGTCCAGTCCGGCTGGCTCAATCCGGCCCATGCGCCATCGCTTGTGGCGGGACTTGCCGCCCGCCATGCCGCGTGGAAGGCGGCGGGCGCCAACGTGACCCTGCTGGATGCGGGCGAAACCCGCGCCCGGCTTGGCAGCGCGCGCTATCACGGGGCGATCCTCGACCGTTCGGGCGGGCACCTCAACCCGGCAGCGTACAGCCGCGGGCTGGCGCGCGCTGCCGTTGCCGCGGGCGCCGGCATTTTTGAAGAGAGCCCGGCGCGTGCGATCATCGCCGCAGATGGCGGCTGGGTGGTTGAGACGCCCGGCGGCACGGTGCGCGCGGCGACGCTGCTGCAGGCCACCAACGCACAGCCTGCCGGGCTTGCCGACGCCGACGCCGAAACCATCGTCCCGCTCATCGTCTACCAGATGGTGACTAATATCCTGTCGCCCGAACAGCGCGCCAGTGTGCTCCCCGGCGGGGAGGCGATGTCCGACACGCGCAACAATCTCTTCTCGCTTCGCTGGACGGCGGATGGCCGCCTTGGCACCGGCGGCATGGCGCCGCTCACCCAGCTTGGCGGTGCCGCCCGTGTGGCGCGGACCGCGGAACGCCGGCTGGCGGCCATTTTCCCGGTGCTGGAAGGCACGACGATTGCGCGCACATGGACGGGAAAGGCCAGCCTCACCGGTGATTTTCTGCCTCGTGTGATGACGCTGGGGCCGCGCCGCTACTCGGTGGTGGCCTGCAACGGACGCGGTCTGGTGCTGACCACCAACCTCGGGCGCGCGCTGGCCGCAGCGTTCGCCGCCGGACGCGACGCGCCGCTCCCCCTTGCCGCCCGTCCGCCGCGGCCGATCCGCGCCCGTGCGCTGGCCGCCAGGGTGCCGCAGCTCCTGCTGCCCCTCGGTTCGCTGGCCGATGCCCGCGCCGAATGGCGCGGCTGACGGCACAGCGACGAGATGGCATCGGTGCAAGCGAAATCCGCATCGGACGTGTGGTGGCAAAGGAACACCGCTTTGGCGTTTGAAATTGCCGCAATGTGATCGTCCGTGCGGTATGACCCGCAATGCGGTACGAATTTTTCCGTGGATACCGACAGGACTTTGAGAGTGGAGCGGGCATGAAAGTAGCGGTGATCGGGCTGGGGTCGATGGGATACGGCATTGCCGCATCGGCGCTGCGAGGTGGACACGAGGTGTGGGGGAGCGACATCAATCCCGCACAGGTGGACAAGTTTCGCAGCGAAGGCGGGGCGTCCGGTACGCTGGATGAGGCAGCCGGCTCGCTGGATGCGGTTGTGGTGGTCGTCCTCAACGCAGCGCAGACCGATGCGGTGCTGTTCGGCGATGCCGGGATCGTTCCGTCCCTGAAAAAGGGCGCCGTGGTGATGGCCTGTGCCACCGTCCCGCCCGCCTTCGCACGCGACATGGCTGCCCGCGCGGCTGAATACGGGGTTCATTATCTGGACGCGCCCATCTCCGGCGGTGCGGCCAAGGCGGCAAGCGGCGCGCTCAGCGTCATGGCATCCGGCACGCCCGAGGCCTTTGCCGCGGCAAAGCCCGTGCTCGACCATGTTGCACAGACCGTGTTTGCGCTTGGCGACGAAGCCGGCGCCGGTTCGGCCATGAAGGCCGTGAACCAGATGCTGGCCGGCGTCCACATTGCCGTGATGGCAGAGGCTGCCACCTTTGCCATGACGCAAGGGATCGAGCCTTCGCAGTTCGTCGAGGTGATTTCCCAGTGCGCCGGCACGTCGTGGATGCTGGAGAACCGCGCGCCGCACATTGTGGATGGCGACTACAGCCCCAGAAGTTCGGTCAACATCTGGCCCAAGGATCTCGGCATCGTGCTCGACATTGCGCGGGCGTCGAGCTTCAGCGCGCCGATTACCGCAGCGGCGCTCCAGCAATTTGTGGCAGCCGCCGGGATGGGCCTTGGCGGCGAGGACGATGCCGCCGTTGCCAAGGTCTACGCCCGCAATGCGGGGCTGAAGCTGCCCGGCTGAAATCAGCCGGTGTGGACGATCCAGACCCCGAGGCCCAGCGCCTCGGGGAAGCGGACCACCAGCGCCCCTTGCGCCTGCGCCGCGCCGATGCCGGCCCGTGCGAATGCATCCCGCGCGGTTTCGAGGTCCGCCACCTTGAGGCTGTAGGCCACGATGGCGGGTTGGCCGGGTTCAAGGTCCCGGCCCGCCAGATGAGTGCCGGCAGCTTCCTCCACAAAGGTGAGAACACCGCGGTCGAGCCGGACGGCATGGCCGGCGGCAGTCGCCTCGGCCGGGCGGCCGAACAGGCGCGAGAAGCGCGCGGCGGCCTCGGCCGGATCGGGCGCCGCAATGGTCATGCCGGAAAGGCCGACTGCGCTGTTCTCGTGGGTCACCCAGCGGGGCTGCCAGATGGCGGCCTCGTCGTGGTGGGTGAGAAGCTGGATGCGGCCTTCCGGCATCGTGCCTTTTTCGAGCCGCGCCACAGTGAAGCGGGCCGTCGCCTCGCCATCTTCGGTGCCGACGGTGCGCGAGAAGCGGGCAAGCGGGCGCATCGGCCAGCCATCCGCTGACAATGCAGCGTGGGTTGCCTCCGCGTCGGGCACGGCAAAGGCGGCCAGATGCAGCCCGGCGCGCCGCGCCAGCGCTGCCTGAAACTCCTGTCCGAGCGGCGTATCGGCGGTGTGGACCAGAAACTCCAGATAGCCGGAGCCCAGCATCACGCAGACGTTTCCCGTGCCGGTGGGGGTCGGCTCGCCGGTTTCGGGGTCCGGCACCACCTGCGCGCTGTAAGGCGTCACGGTGAACCCGGCGGCGGTCAGCGCATCGGCACAGGCCGCAGCATCCGGCACAAAATGGCCCACATGGTCCAGAACCACTTCGCCCTCGCGCGGCAGATTAATCGGCGCGTCGCGCATAACCTCTCCAATCAACAGTGTCTGCGGCAATGCCTACCGCTTCGGCAGGGTGTTCACAAATCATGTTTGCAAGGCATGCCAGCCTGTATAACAATCTGCACACAACACATCTCGCAGAGATTAGGAGTGCACGAATGCGCAACTGGAGAAACCTCGGCCTGGCCGCCGCCGCACTGGCGAGCGTTGCCTTGACCGCCGGAACCGCGTCCGCACAGGACTTTCCGAAGCGTGATTTGACCCACATCATGCCGTGGAGCGCGGGCGGCGGCACCGACACCGCCATGCGCACCTTTATGGAATATGCGCAGGAGCCTCTGGGTGTCGACATCAACACCCAGAACATCACCGGCGCCCAGTCCGGTGTGGGTACGCTGCGCCTGATGAACGCGCGGCCGGATGGCCACACCATCGGCTCGATGACGTGGGATTCCATGATCACCGTGCCGTATTTCGACTTGGTGCCGGGCTACGACATGGACAAGCTGTCCATCCTCGCCAACGTCACCCTTTACCCGACCGTGCTGGCGGTGGGGAAAGACACCGGCTGGGAATCCATCGACGATTTCGTGAAGGCCGCGAAGGAGCGCCCCGGCGAAATCACCGTTTCCAACTCCGGCAACAGCGGCATCTGGCACCTCCACGCGCTCGACATGGCCGACAAGCTGGGGATCGAGCTCAACCACGTGCCGTTCCCGTCCGGCTCCGCCCCCCAGCGCGAAGCACTGCTTTCGGGTGAGAACGATGCGGCATCGGTCAGCTTCGGCACCATCGCATCGGCCGTGGAAGCGGGCGACGTGAAGGTTCTGGCGGTGATGGGCGAGGAACGTGACCCCAAGCTCCCCGACGTGCCGACCCTCAAGGAACTCGGCTATGACGTGAGCTGGGGCGGGATGCGCGTGATTGCCGTCCCCGCCGACACGCCGCAGGAAAACAAGGACATCCTGATTGCAGCCTTCAAGGCAGCGTTCGACAATCCCGAATTCCAGGAGAAGGCCAAAACGCTGGGCCTGACGCCGTACTGGATGTCGGGTGACGACGCGCAGGCCTACGTGGACCGCACCCGCGAGCGCGCCGAAGCCATGCTCAACAAGCTGGCCGAAGAGGGCCTCATCAACAAATAACGCGGCGCATTCGCGTTTGCGCTACACATCCGGCTCGCGCGACATTGGCGTCGCGCGGGCCGAACTTTTGCCGAGACGCTGCATGGGTCGGGCAGGCTTTCGAGGAGCGGTAACATGGCGTCCTTCATCAACCGTGAGGCAATCTTCGCCCTGTTCCTGCTGGTGATGAACACCGGCTATTTTATCGAGACGCTGAAGATGCCGCGGCCCTTCCAGCTCGGCGAACCCGGGCCGGCGTTCCTGCCGATGCTGCTCTCGGCCATCATGTTTGTTGCGGCAGGGCGCATTCTGGTCGGTGCGCTGGGTGGTTTTCGGACCGATGACGGCGAACGCTTCTCCATCAAGCCGCTGATCCTGGCAGCGCTGACCCTTGGCTTCATCGCCCTCTTCGAGCCTGCCGGTTACTGGATTGCGACGCTGGCCTACACCTTCACCGTCGCAGTCCTGTTCTCGCTGGAGGACAGCCGCGCACCGCTGAAGGTGGCGGGGCTGTCGGCCATCATCGCCATCTGCGTGACAGGGGTCGGCTATCTCTTCTTCGTCACCCTGTTCGACCTCTATCTGCCGGAAGGGAATTGGTAGGCCATGGAATTTGTTGATGGCTTTGCCCGGCTCCTGCAGCCGGAGACCTTCCTCTACCTCGTGGGCGGATACCTGCTCGGCCTTGTCTTCGGTGCCATTCCGGGGCTGACGGCAACGCTCGCCATTGCGCTCCTCCTGCCGTTCACCTTCGCCATGGAGCTCGTCAATGCGCTCGTCATGGTGATGGCGATCTTCATGGCCGGGATCTACGCGGGGTCGATCACCGGCATCATCGTCAATATTCCGGGTGCCCCGTCGGGGGCGATCACCTCCATCGAGGGCCACCAGCTGATGAAGCGGGGGGAGGGCGCGCAGGCGCTCGGCCTCGACGCGTTCGCATCCTCCATCGGCGGCATGGTCGGCGCGCTGGTGCTGATGCTGGTTGCGGTGCCCATGAGCCGCCTCGCGCTCCAGTTTCAGACGCCGGACAAGTTTTCGCTCGTGGTCCTCGCGCTGGTCACGGTGGCGGTGGTGTCCAAGGGCTCGGTCTGGAAGGCCGTTGTTGCGGTGACGCTGGGGATGATGGTGTCCACCGTGGGCATCGACAACATGGTGGCGCAGGGCCGGTTCGACTTTGGCAGCCCCAACCTTGTGGAAGGGGTGCGTCTTCTTCCCGCCGTCATCGGCATGTTTGCGGTGTGCGAGCTTCTGGTTCAGGCGGGCGCTGCCAAGCGCGAGATCCACATCGCCGATTTCAGCGTGACACGGCGCGATTTCGTGCCGCGCTGGAAGACGATGCGCGAAATCGGCCCGCTCACCTACATCAAGAGTTCGGTGATCGGCGTGTTCGTCGGCATGCTGCCCGGCGGGGGTGCCGCCATGGCCTCGTTCATCGCCTACGCGGAGGCCAAGCGCAGCTCCAGACAACCTGAGAAATATGGCAACGGCTCGCACGAGGGGCTGGCGGCGGCCGAATCGGCCAACAACGCCATGTGCGGCGGCGCGGTGGTGCCGCTCCTCACGCTCGGCATTCCGGGCGATTCGGTCACGGCAATCATCTTCGGCGTGCTTCTGATCCACGGCCTGGTGCCGGGTCCGCAGCTTCTGGAAAACAACATGGACGTGATTTCGCCCATGTTTGCCGCGCTGTTCGTCGCCGCGATGTTCGTCTTCCTGTCGGTGCTGGCGTTCGGACCCTACTACATCTGGCTGGCGCGGATGAACCGGGCGGTGCTCTACGCCTTCATCGCGATGATCTCCATCGTCGGCACCTATGCCTCCACGTTTTCTGTGTTTCAGATGGTGGTGGCGCTGGGGATCGGCCTGTTTGCCTATGTGATGCGGGTGGTGGGCTACCCGATCATCCCGATGCTTATGGGGATCATCCTCGGCCCGTATTTTGAGGAATATCTGAGGCGATCGCTGATCACCAACGACCTCAACCCGCTGGTGTTCTTCACCAGCCCGATCAGCCTTTGCCTCTTGTGCCTGACGGTGTTCTTCGTCTACGTGCTGCGCCGCCCGTCGGTCGCCGGCCCGTCCTGAGGCGAAGCGGCGGCCGGGCTGGCCGCCGCGCCCCTGTCAGGCTGCAATCAGCGCGCGGGTCGCTACGATCTTGAGCGCCGCCTGTGCTGCCTCGCGGCCCTTCTCCACAAAGTGGGCCTGGAAGATCGCGTTGTGGTGCGCCGTCTCCTGATAATGGTGCGGGGTGAGCGAGACGGAGAGGATCGGGACGCCGGTTTCAAGCCCTGCCTGCATCAGCCCGGTCACCACGGCCTGTGCCACGAAATCGTGCCGGTAGATGCCCCCGTCCACCACAAAGGCGGCGCAGGCGACGGCGCCGTAGCGTCCGGTTTCAGCAAGCTCCTTGGCCAGAAGCGGCATCTCGAAGGCGCCGGGCACCTCGAAGACGTCAACGTCGCCTGCTGGGATGAGCTGGGTGAAACCGACAAGCGCCTGATCGACGATATCGGCGTGCCAGCCGGCCTTGATGAAAGCGTAGCGGGTGTGTGCCATGGGATCTCCTTTCGCGACGACACGTCACCCAAGGCGATCACATGCGGCGCAGCCCGCCGGAGGGCAGGCCGCTACACACGTTCTCTTTCATCCGGACTCTAACCGTCGGCTCAGGTTTCGCACCTGATCTGCTGACCCTTCCCGCAGGCGGGAAGGCGCTCGCGGGCTTGACGGTTCGACCCGCCTTACCGCCGGTGGGGAATTTCGCCCCGCCCTGAGAACAGGGCATACATCGCGCCCCCCGCCGCCGAGCGCAAGCGTTGTGCGCATGGAGATTGCCGGAAAACCGCTGTGCGGCGATGCCGGTCATGTGGAAGGCCGGGCGCTCGCTGTTTGAAGGAAAGGAGAGGAGGCGGTATGCCGTCGCTCCACCCGCGACAGGAGCCGCAATTGAACAAGACCGCAGAGACCATCGCCCGCCTCATCGCCGACGAGATCGGCGCGCGGCCCGCTCAGGTCACTTCGGCCGTGGAACTTCTGGACGGGGGGGCGACGGTGCCCTTCATCGCCCGTTACCGCAAGGAAGTGACCGGCGGGCTCGACGACACGCAGCTGCGCACTCTCGGCGAGCGCCTCACGTATTTGCGCGAGCTGGAAGCCCGGCGCGCTTCGATCCTGAATTCGGTGCGCGAGCAGGGCAAGCTCACCGGTGAGCTGGAGCTGGCGATTGCTGGCGCCGAAACCAAGGCGCGGCTGGAAGACCTCTACCTGCCCTTCAAGCCCAAGCGCCGCACCAAGGCGATGATTGCGCGCGAGAACGGGCTGGAGCCGCTGCTCCACGCCATCCAGAACGACCGGACGGCAAAGCCGGAGACGCTGGCGGAAGGCTTCCTCGGCGAAAAGGTCCCCACCGTGAAGGCCGCCCTCGACGGGGCGCGCGACATCAAGGTGGAAGAACTGGCGGAGAATGCCGACCTTCTGGGGCGTCTGCGTGCCTTCATGCGCGAGGAGGCGATCATCTCGGCAACGGTTGTGCCCGGCAAGGAGGAGGCCGGCGCCAAGTTTTCCGACTATTTCGACCATCGCGAGAAATGGGCCGACATTCCCAGCCACCGGGCGCTTGCGATCATGCGCGCCTCCAACGAGGAAATCGTGACCGTCGACATTGCGCCGGATCCGGAAACCGGCACTGCCCGCGCAGAGGGCATTGTGGCCGCTGCCATCGGCATCACGGGCGATGGACCGGGCGATGCGTGGCTGCGGCAGGTGGCCGGCTGGGCCTGGCGGGTGAAGCTGACGCTCTCCATGTATCTGGATCTCTTCGGCGATCTCCGGCGCCGTGCGCACGAGAGCGCCATCACCGTGTTCGCGCGCAACCTGAAAGATCTGCTCCATGCCGCTCCGGCGGGTCAGCGGCCGACGCTCGGGCTGGATCCCGGCATCCGCACCGGCGTGAAGGCGGCGGTGGTGGACGCCACCGGCAAGCTGGTGGAGACGGCAACCATCTATCCATTCCAGCCGCGGAACGACGTCGCCGGCGCGGAGGCAAAGATTGCCGAGCTGGTGAAGCGCCACAAGGTCGAGCTGATTGCGATTGGCAACGGCACGGCTAGCCGGGAAACCGAGCGGCTGGTGGAGGGCACCTTCCGCCTCCTGCCTGAGGGGGTGACGCGGCCCACCAAGGTGGTGGTCTCGGAGGCAGGCGCTTCGGTCTATTCGGCCTCGGAGCTGGCAGCGCGCGAATTTCCCGAGCTTGACGTTTCGCTGCGCGGCGCGGTGTCGATCGCGCGGCGCCTGCAGGATCCGCTGGCCGAGCTGGTCAAGATCGAGCCCAAGTCCATCGGTGTCGGCCAGTATCAGCACGATGTGGATCAGGGCCAGCTGGCGCGCACGCTGGACGCTGTGGTGGAAGACGCGGTGAATGCCGTGGGCGTCGACCTCAACACCGCCTCGGCGCCGCTTCTGCGGCAGGTGGCGGGCCTCGGACCGTCACTCGCCGAAGCCATTGTCGCCCACCGGGACACCAACGGCGCCTACCCGACGCGCAAGGCATTGCTGAAGGTATCGGGCCTCGGCCCAAAGGCGTTCGAGCAATGCGCCGGGTTCCTGCGCATCCGCGAAGGCGCCGAGCCGCTGGACGGGTCGGCGGTCCACCCGGAGGCGTATGGCCTTGCGCGCCGCATCGTCCAGAATTGCGGGCGTGACATCCGCGACATCATGGGCAATGCCGCAATGCTGAAGGCGCTGAACCCGGCGGATTTCGTCGATGACACGTTCGGCCTTCCGACGGTGCGCGACATTCTGGCAGAGCTGGAAAAGCCAGGCCGCGACCCGCGCCCCGATTTTCGCACCGCCACCTTTGCCGATGGCGTCGACGCGATTTCCGACCTCAAACCCGGAATGACGCTGGAGGGGACGGTGACGAACGTGGCCGCATTCGGGGCGTTCGTCGACGTCGGTGTCCATCAGGACGGGCTGGTTCACATCAGCCAGCTGGCCGACCGGTTCGTGAAGGATCCGCACGAGGTGGTGAAGGCCGGCGACGTGGTGCGGGTGCGTGTGGTGGAGGTGGATATTCCCCGCAAGCGGATCGGCCTCACCATGCGCAAGGATGCGCCGGCACAAGATGCCGCGGCGCCGGAGCGCCCGTCACGTCAGCCCGCCGGCGGAAAGCCTTCAGGCCCGAAGGGGCGGCCGCAGAGCGGCGGCAAAAAGCGCAGCGAGCCGCGGGCGAAGGACACCGGGGGCGCTGGCAACGGCGCATTGGGCGCGGCCCTTCTCGATGCCATGAAAAAGCGCACCTAGGCCGGCGGCGGCGGCCTGCCCTGAGCGATGCCGGTCAAAGCGGCGTGGTGTGTGCCGATAGCTGATCGGCTGTGGGGCAAGCGCCGCCTTTTGCGTGTTCGATGGCCTTTGAGATGGCGTCTGCGATCCGGTCGGTTGCGCCATGCCGGCGCAGGTAGGCGGGAATGTCCCGTGCGATCGGTTCGTGCGATATCATCCGGTCCAGCGCGCGCTGGGCTTCGTCCATGTCGCAGCGCGCCCAGTTGGCGATGGCCCACAGGCCCTGGCTCACGCCAAGGAGGTGCCCGCTGAACCGTTCGGCGGATTTGTACATCTCATCATACTCACCCTTCAGAAAATGATCGATGGAGATGAGGTGGAAGTACCAGGGCGGAGGCGCCGCGTTGCGCCCGATAGCGTGCTTCAGGATGGGAATGCCTTCTTCGAAATTGCCCCGCACGGCAAGGCGCCAGCCGAGCTGCGCCAGCGTGTCGGAATCGTGCGGATTGAGCGCTGCGGCCTGGCGCGCAAGCCGTTCGGCATCCTCGAAGTATCCCATGTAAAAGCTGATTGATGACAGTGCCTTGAGGGCGAGCAAATTCTGAGGCTCCAGGCGGATCGCCTGAGTCGCCGCGTCGAAGCCTTTTTGATATTCGGCTTCCATCTCGGCAGCCGGCGCGAACTCGAAGCGTCCTGCGTCGAGGTGGAGCCAACCGAGCATGGCCCAGGCATCGCTGTAGTCCGGATCGCGCCGCACGGCGTCTTCCAGACATTTGAGGGTGGGGCCGAACTGCGCCTTCGAGAAATTCCGCCGGTACGTGTAGGCCTTCAGGACGCAGATGTAGCTCTGGATATCGGGCGAATCGGCAGAGGCTGCGCGGTTCAGCAGGTCGTCGTTGATGATGCCGTAGGGCTGGCCGAGGGCGGTTGCGATTTCGCCCGCAAGCTCCCCTTGCAGCGTGATGAGGGCCTTGGGCGCGAGGGGGCGGTTGTAGCTGCCGCTCCACAACAGGCGGCCGGTTGCTGCATCGGCAACCCGTGTCCAGAGGCGCAGATTGTCGTCCGACGTCTGAACATTGCCGCTGACAATGTAGGTGGCGTCCGCCGTGCTGTCCGCAATTGCGGGGCTGCCGGCGCGCGGCGGTGAACCTGCCAGCTTCGAATAAACCCGGAATCCGGGGAAGCGCATGAGGTTGTTTATCAGCTGATAGGTGATGCCCGAGGCAAGCGCCTCCGTTTCGGCATATGTCCCGTCATATTCGAACGCTGCCACGATGACGGACGGTTCGCCCTTCGACATCGGCACCGGCTGCGTGGGCGACCTGAACACCCCGGTCACTGCGATCGCAACGGCGATGACGGCCATCGCCACAATGGCGCCTGAAATCTGAAACAGGCGAACGCGGCTGGCACCGGGCTTTTCCGCGTCAGGCGGAGGCGGGTTCGTTTCATCGGCGGAGGCCGGGTGCTCGGGCGGGATTTCGAGCAGGGGGGCTGACGGCACGTCGCGCCATTCGTAGTGGGGGACGTAGGCGCCCTTGGGAATAAAAATGCGCACCGGGTCCTGACTGCCCGGACCCATATAATAGGAGTCGAGATCGCGGCGGAGGCGCCGTGCCTCCAGCCGCACGACGGGATCGGCCTGCGAATCGAAATCCTCATCGCGGTGAAACACGTCCACCGCGATGTTGTAGCCCTTGAGCGATGCCCCGCGGCCGGCAAGACATTCCTCGACGATGTGACGGAGAAATTCGCGGCGCCGCTCGCTTGCTGCAAATTCGGCGCAGGCCAGAACGCGGCAGAGCGCGTCGCGCACGTCCGCTTCCACAATGTCGGGTCGTTCAGCCTTGTCGTTCGCTGCGGCAGTTTCGCTCAGCATCGGCTCGGCCTCGAAACACAAATCCGTCCAGGCCCGAAGTTCCGGCCAGTCCGGCCACAACCGGGACGCCGGTTTTATCGCACCGGACAGGCACAAGTGTCAAAAATTTTTCCTCAAAAATACGAATGGTGTCAGTGGTGTGCGCGTTTCAGCCTACTGTAGGAACATGTTCGCGACTTCCTCCTGATCGCGGGGGCGTGGATGGGTCCGGCAGGGCATCCACAGCGATCCGCGACGGGTTGTCCCCGAAACTCGGAGAGGGGCTGGGTGCACGGAGAACTCCGAAACGCACTTCGCCAAACGTCCCCAGGTGCCCCGGTCGATGCGTTCGACCGCGGCCCTTTTGGCGTTCTGGCGAACCCTGAACCAAGAAAACCAACGGAGACGGAGCATGAACTACAAACAATCGTCCCTCGTGCCGATGCTTGCTATCGGCATTGGGACGTTTTTCCTCGCGCCCGCCATGGCGCAGGACGACAAGACGCCGGCAGCCTCGGGCAGCGCGGACAGACCCAACATCCTGCTCATCGTTTCCGACGATACCGGTTGGGGCGACCTCGGCCCCTACATGGGCGGTGAAGCGCTCGGGATGCCGACCCCGAACTTCAACGATCTGGCATCCGAAGGGATGACCTTCACCAATTTCTACGGCCAGCCGAGCTGCACGCCGGGCCGCGCCGCCATCCAGACCGGCCGTATCCCGAACCGCTCGGGGATGACCACGGTCGCCTTCCAGGGCCAGGGGGGCGGTCTGCCGAAAGCGGAGTGGACGCTGGGTTCGGTGCTGGGCGAGGCCGGCTACAAGACCTACTTCACCGGAAAGTGGCATCTGGGCGAGGCGGATTATGCGCTGCCGAACGCGCAGGGCTACGACGTGATGAAGTACGCCTTCCTCTACCACCTCAACGCCTACACCTACACCGATCCCACCTGGCACAAGGCCATGACCGAAGAGCAGCGCGAGGTCTTCGTGAAGGCCACCAAGGGTGCGCTTTCGGGCAACGCGGGCGAGACGGCGAAGGAAGACTTCAAGGTCAACGGCGAGTATGTCGACACGCCGGACAAGGGGCTGGTCGGCATTCCGTATCTCGACAAGTACGTCGAGCAGGCGGCCGTGGAATTCCTCGAGGATGCGGCGAAGGACCCGTCGGAGCCGTTCTTCATCAACGTCAACTTCATGAAGAACCACCAGCCGAACATTCCGGCCCCGGAGTTCGAGAACAAATCGGTCAACAAGACGCCCTATGCCGACTCGGTGATCGAGCTTGATACCCGCGTGGGCAACGTCCTCAAGAAGCTCGACGAGCTTGGGCTGGCAGACAACACGCTGGTGTTCTACACCGTCGACAATGGCGCGTGGCAGGATGTGTACCCCGATTCAGGCTACACCCCGTTCCGCGGCACCAAGGGTACCGTGCGCGAAGGCGGCAACCGCGTTCCGGCCATCGTCCGCTGGCCCGGTCACGTCAAGGGCGGCGTCATCAACCACGGCATCTCGGGCGGTCTCGACCTGATGGCGACCTTTGCATCGGTGGCTGGCACCAAGCTGCCGGAGAACGACCGCGCCGGTGAGCCGATCATCTTCGACAGCTACGACATGACCCCGGTCTGGACGGGCACGGGCGAAGATCCCCGCAACGAGTGGTTCTACTTCACCGAGGACGAACTGTCCCCGGGTGCGGTTCGCGTCAATCAGTTCAAGTTCGTGTTCAACCTTCGCGGCGACGACGGTGCCGCAACGGGCGGCCTGTCGGTCGACACCAACCTTGGCTGGAAGGGTGCGTCGAGCTATGTCGCAACCGTGCCGCAGGTCTTCAACCTGATGGCCGACCCGCAGGAACGCTACGACATCTTCATGACGACCTTCACCGAGAGCACCTGGACGACGGTAACGGCCAACCAGGTGGTGAGCGACCTCATCAAGACGTACGTGAAGTATCCGCCGCGCAAGCTGCAGAGCGAAACCTACACCGGCCCGCTGACACTTTCGTCCTACCAGCGCTTCGAATGGGCTCGCAAGCAGCTCGAAGCAGGCGGCGTGAACATCGGCATGCCCACGGGCAACTGATCATCGACCGCACGCGCATTGGCCGGGTCCCTCGCGGGGCCCGGCTTTTTTTTCGCCCGGTCGTCTGTTGAACACGAACCGGCCGTGCCGCGCATTAGTGGGGGCACTCGCGACAGCCAGCTCACACAAAAATGCGCGGGCGGCGTTATCCGCCGCGCCGCGCACAAAGTTGCGTGAGGCGCAGAGGGCTCCTGCGCGCCGAGGCCGGTCAGTTGGCCTTGCGGGTCGCAAGCTGGTCAACGTCGCGCACCGCACCGCGTGACGCGGACGTGGTGAGGGCGGCGTAAGCCTTCAGCGCGGTAGAGACCTTCCGCTTGCGCTTCTCTTCCGGCACCCAGCCCTTGGCCTCGCGGGCAGCGCGGCGTTCGGCCAGCACCGCATCGTCCACGGCCAGATGCATCTTGCGGTTCGGAATGTCGATCTCGATCGTATCGCCTTCCTCCACCAGCCCGATGGTGCCGCCTTCCGCCGCTTCCGGCGAGACGTGGCCGATGGAAAGGCCCGACGAGCCACCCGAGAAACGCCCGTCCGTCACCAGCGCGCAGTCTTTGCCGAGGCCCTTCGATTTCAGATACGAGGTCGGGTAGAGCATTTCCTGCATTCCGGGGCCGCCGCGCGGGCCTTCGTAGCGGATCAGCACGATGTCGCCCTTCTTCACCTTGTTGGTGAGGATCGCCGAAACCGCCGTGTCCTGGCTTTCGAAGATGCGGGCCGGGCCGGTGAAGACGAGAATGGACTCGTCAACGCCGGCCGTCTTCACGATGCAGCCGTCCTCCGCAAGATTGCCGTAAAGCACCGCAAGGCCGCCATCTTGCGAGAAGGCGTGCTCGGCACTGCGGATTGCGCCGTTCTTGCGGTCGAGGTCCAGCTCGTCGAACCGGCGGGACTGGGAGAACGCCACCTGCGTTTTCACGCCGCCGGGCGCTGCCTTGTAGAAATCGTGCACGGTTTCAAGGTTGGTGCGCATCACGTCGCAGCGGTCGAGCGCGTGGGCGAGGCTCTCGGCGTGAACCGAGCCGCAGGAGGTGTCGAGAAGGCCGGCACGGTCGAGTTCGCCCAGGATCGCCATGATGCCGCCGGCGCGGTGGACGTCTTCCATGTGGACGTCGTTTTTCGCCGGGGCGACCTTGCACAGGACCGGAACGTGGCGGGACAGGCGGTCGATGTCGGACATGCCGAAGTCGACCTCGCCCTCGTGCGCGGCGGCGAGAAGGTGGAGGACGGTGTTGGTGGAGCCGCCCATGGAGATGTCGAGCGTCATCGCATTCTCGAACGCCTTCACCGAGGCGATGTTGCGCGGCAGGACCGACTCGTCGTCCTGCTCGTAGAAGCGGCGGGCGAGGTCGACGATCAGGTGCCCGGCCTCGACGAACAGGCGCTCGCGGTCCGAGTGGGTGGCGAGCGTGGAGCCGTTGCCGGGGAGGGCGAGGCCGAGCGCTTCGGTGAGGCAGTTCATGGAGTTGGCGGTGAACATGCCCGAGCACGAGCCGCAGGTGGGGCAGGCGGCCTGCTCGATCTCTTCCACCTGCGCGTCGGAATACTTGTCGTCCGCCGCGGCGACCATGGCGTCCACCAGATCCAGCGCGACTTCCTTGCCTTCCCACACAACCTTGCCGGCTTCCATCGGCCCGCCGGAGACGAACACGACCGGAATGTTGAGGCGCATGGCGGCCATCAGCATGCCGGGCGTGATCTTGTCGCAGTTGGAGATGCACACCATGGCGTCGGCGCAGTGGGCGTTGACCATGTATTCGGTGCTGTCGGCGATGATCTCGCGCGAGGGCAGGGAGTAGAGCATCCCGTCGTGGCCCATGGCGATGCCGTCGTCCACCGCGATGGTGTTGAATTCCTTGGCGACGCCGCCGGCCTTCTCCACTTCGCGGGCGACCAGCTGGCCAAGGTCCTTCAGGTGGACGTGGCCGGGCACGAACTGGGTGAAGGAGTTGACGATGGCGATGATCGGCTTGCCGAAATCGCCGTCCTTCATGCCGGTGGCGCGCCACAGGCCGCGGGCGCCGGCCATGTTGCGGCCATGGGTGCTGGTTCTGGAGCGGTAAGGGGGCATCACAATATCCAGGTGAATTAGAACAGGGAAAGATTAAGCGCCTCGAACGTGCGAGTAAAATATATTATTATCCTCGCATTGGGTCGCTGGAGGTATCAGAGGATGGACGTGCGCCAGCTCCGGCATTTCGTTGCCGTGGCCGATACGCTGCATTTCGGCCGTGCGGCGGAGCGGCTGGGAATGACGCAGCCGCCGCTCAGCCAGTCGATCATGGCGCTGGAGCGGGATCTGGGGGCGCCGCTGTTTGTGCGCACACGGCGCAGCGTGTCCCTCACCCCCTTTGGCGCGCAATGGCTGCCCTATGTTCGCGCGGCGCTGGAGGGCGTTGCAGGGCTCGCCGAGACCGCCGAGCAGATCCGGAAGGGGCACGCGGGCCGGCTCGCGCTCTCCTTCGTCAGCACGGCAGACTACAGCGTCTTGCCGGCGCTGGTGCACCGCTTCCGCCAGCTTCATCCCGACGTGGAGCTGGCGCTGACGGAATCCACCAGCGACCGCCAGATCGCCGCGCTTTCGGAAGGGGACGGCCAGGTCGGCATCATCATCCCCCACGGCAACGAGGTGCTGCCCGAGCGGTTTGCCTATCGCACTCTGGTCCGTGAACCGTTGATTGCTGCCGTGCCCGAAAGCTGGGTGGCGGAGGGGCGTTTCGGCGACGTGACGACGCATCTTCCGGCAGCGGCGGTCATCGCATCACCGCTGATCGTGTTCCCGCGCCATGCCGCGCCCCTGTTTTACGATCTCGTGACCGATTATTACGCGGCGTCGGGCGTCAACGCCCATGTGGTCCAGAACGCGATCCAGATGCAGACGATCATCAGCCTGGTTTCGGCCGGGATGGGGATTGCGCTGGTGCCGGCGTCGCTGCGCAACCTTGCGCGGGTGGGGGTGCGTTACCTCGCGCTGGAGGGCGCCGCGCCCGAATTGGAGACCGGGATCATCTGGCGCCGCGATGATGCCACGCCAACGCTTGCGAACTTTCTGGCGATGGTGGACGGGGTGGCCGCGGATCACGGGTTTGGCAAGACCGCCGATATGGCAAAGCCGCCAGAGGCGCTGGCTGGCTGAACGCCGGGGTCGTTCAGTCGCTCATGCGGACCCGGTTGCGGCCGCCATTCTTCGCCTCGTAGAGTGCCTTGTCGGCACGGTCGAGGGCAGCGGAGACGGACTGGTCTTCCGGGCAGAGCGACGCGACACCGATACTGCCCGTGACGCGCAATGTGCCGGCGGTGGTTTCGATCTCCAGCCCCTCGATGATCGAACGCAGCTTTTCGGCGACCTGCATCGCCGCAGCCTTGCCGGTGCCCATCAGCAACGCGACGAACTCCTCACCGCCCAGCCTTGCAAACAGGTCGCTGGAGCGAATGGCACGATTGCAGTGTGCGGAGACCTCCTTGAGGACCGCGTCGCCCGCCAGATGGCCATGGGTATCGTTGATGCACTTGAAATTATCGAGATCAATCATCAGCACGGCAATCGCGCCGCCGAAGCGCTCGAGGCGACCCAGCTCCAGTTCGGCGTATTCTTCGAAGAAGCGGCGGTTGGGCACGTCCGTCAGAGGGTCGGTCGATGCCAGCCGCGCGTAGGCGATTTCCATCAGCTTCCGGTCGGTGACATTCATGTGCGACACGACCGCGCCGACCCTCTTGGCCTCCCCGGTCCCCATGAGCGGTGTGACCTTGGCGACGAACCAGCGAAGGGCGCTCGGCGAATGACAGGGATATTCGATCTCGAAGTGGCTCTTCCGGCCGTTGATCACATCGCGAATGCCATTGTAAAAGCCAGGCGCTTCCTCCGCGGCGGATCCTTCGGACCCGCGACACAGGTCGAGGTAATTAATCCCAAGATGGGTCTGCTCGACGCCGTTGCCGTTGGCCGCACTGAACTCCATCCAGGCACGGTTAACGGCAATGATTTTGCCAGAAAGATCAACGACGCAGATATTCGACGTCAACGCATCCACAACCGAAACGGCCAGCTTTTCGTCAATGAAAGATCCCAAACCGCTCACTCCGCAAGGGCGCGCTCCCTTGAAGGGATCGGGCAAATTGCATTTAACAGAGCGTGTTTGGTGGTTTCGCGGATGCTGAGCAAGTCGAATTGTTGAATGTTGGCTCAAAAATTGCCGCGGCTTCTTGTCCTGCGTCTGAAACCGGGCGAGCATCGTCTCGTCCGGTCAACTGTTCAGGCCTTCGGTCCGTCCCTCTGGTGCCGGATTTCTGTCCGCAACGCGCCGCAGGGTCAGACGTATCCGAGCGCCTTGTCCTGCTCGGTGCGTTCGGTGGTGCGGCCGGCCGGTGCGCCGTAGCCGCCGCCGCCGGAGGTTTCCAGGCGGATGATGTCGCCCTGCTTCAGCGCAAGATTGTTCACCTTGGAGCCGAGTTCCCGGCGCTCCTCGCCCCGTATCAGAGTGAGGTGACCCTCGCGGCCGGGCTCGCCGCCTTCAAGGCCATAGGGGCGGAAGCGGAATCGCTCGCCGTTGGCGGAGAACACCGCTTCGGGGCTGTCCACGCGCCACTCGCGGAAGAGGCCGAGGCCGCCGCGCTGGCGGCCCGCGCCGCCGGAACCCGGCAGCAGGCCGTAGGCGGTGATCGTGAGCGGCATGTCACTCTCGATCATTTCCGCCGGGATGTTTGAGTTGTTGTGCATCCCGTAGGTGTAGCCGGAGAGCCCGTCAGTATCATGGTGGGCGCCCGAGCCGCCGACCTCGATCTCGACCAGAACGCCGCGCGTGCCGTCCTCGTTGATGGTCTGGAACGTCGCGACGTAGCTGACGCCGTAGTAGGCGGCGGGCACGCGGTCGGGGATTGCCTGATGCAGCGCGCCGAGGATGGTGGTTGCGACGCGGTGGGTGCAGGCGATGCGGTTGGCGACGGGCGCCGGGTATTTGGCGCTGACCACCTTGCCTTCGGGGGCCACCACGGTGATCGGGCGCATCACGCCGGCATTGGCGGGAATGTCGACGTCGGAGACTGCCAGCATCGCGAAGGTGACGCCGGACAGCGACGACGCGAGGGTCGCGTTGACGGGGCCCTTGGCCTGCCGGCTGCACCCGGACAGGTCGATGGTGGCCGCTTCCCCGGCGATGGTGACTTCGGCGTGGATGCGGATCGGGTCTTCGGTGATGCCGTCGTCATCCATGAAATCCTCGAAAGCGTAGGTGCCGTCGGGGATGCGGGCGATCATCGCGCGCATTGCGGTTTCCGACTGGTCGAGAATTTTCGCGCATGAGGCGACGAAGGTTTCGGTGCCGACTCTGGTCGCAAGCTTGCGGATGTTGGCTTCGCCGACATTGAGCGAGGCGAGCTGCGCCTGAAGGTCGCCGTGCAGCATGTCCGGCCGGCGCACGTTGTTCATCATTATCGCGAAGATGGCTTCGTCGCGCTTGCCGCCGCGGATCAGCTTGAGGGGCGGAATGCGCAGGCCCTCCTGCACGATTTCGGTCGCAGTGGCGGAGTAGGAGCCGGTCGCCATGCCGCCCATGTCGAGGTGGTGGCAAAGGGTGCCGACAATGGCGACGCGCTCGCCATCCACGAAGACGGGGCGGAAGGCGAGAATGTCCGGAATATGCTGGCCGCCGCAGTAGGGGTCGTTGGTGATGACGACGTCGCCTTCCGCCCACTCGCTGAGCGGCAGGTGCTTGCTGACGACGGTGAGAAGCCCCGCGCCCATGGAGTTGAGGTGCTGCGGAATGCGGGCGGCCTGGGCGACGTTGTAGCCGTCGCGGTCGAACACGGCGGTGGAGTAGTCGAGCAGCTCGCGCACCACGGTGGAGCGCGAGGTGCGCCAGACGGTGATGTCCATTTCCGCAGCCGTTGCGGTGAGGGCGTTGCGGAAGATTTCGAGGCTGACGGGGCTCAGGGCATCTTCGGTCATCGTGCGGTCTTCCTTGCGATCAGCGTGCCTGCGGGTCCGGGTTCGCAGGACCATCCCTCGCCGATGAAGCTCGTTGTATATTCCTCCTCGATCAGCGCCGGCCCTTCGACGGCGCCGGCCACATGCTCGCGCCGGTGGATGGCCACGTCGCGCCACGCCCCGCCGGTGAAGACGCTGCGGGATCGGGTATCGCCGGCGGTTGCCGGGGCAGCGTCAGCGCTGGCGGGCGGCGCCTTCAGGACGCCGATGGCGGACAGGCGCACGGCGACCAGCTCCACAGGGGCGGCCGCATCGCTGTAGGAGAAGCGCTGCTTGTGCAGCTCGTGGAAGCTGGCGAGCAGCCTTTCCAGCGCGGCACCGTCGCCGGCCGGGTCGTCCCACGGCACCACAAGCTCGAAGGCCTGGCCGCGATAGCGCATGTCCACCGAAACGGCGCTGCGGCGGTCTTCGGCCGGGACGCCGTCCTCATCGAGGAGGCTGTCCGCCTGGGCCGCGAGATCGGCAAGCGTTTCGGTGAGGAAGGGGAGCGCTGCTTCGTCGGCCATCATCACGCGCGACCGGGCAAGGTCGTGGGTAATGTCGGAATAAAGGATGCCGAAGGCGGAGAACGTGGATGCGTCCGCCGGAAACACGATCTCGTCGATCCCCAGCGCTTCTGCGACGCGGGCAGCATGGAGGCCGCCAGCACCGCCGAACGAAAGCAGCGTGAAGTCGCGCGGGTCCAGCCCTTTTTCAAAAAGGCTGAGGCGTGCGGCGGCGGCAAGGTTGGCCTCGGTGACGGTGAGGAGCCCTTCGGCAGCGTCTTCTGTGCCCAGCGACAGGGGGGCGGCGACCTCGCGGTGGATGGCGTCGGCAGCGCCCGAGGCATCGAGGGCCATGGCGCCACCGAGGAAGAATTCCGGGTCGAGCCGCTTCATCACCACGTTGGCGTCGGTAACGGTGGGCAGGGTGCCGCCGCGGCCGTAGGCGACGGGGCCGGGCTGGGAGCCGGCACTTTGCGGGCCGACGCGCAGGCGCCCCGCTTCGTCAACACGGGCGATGGAGCCGCCACCGGAGCCGATGGTGCGGATCTCGACCATGGGAAGGCGCACCGGCAGGCTGTCGATCTCGCCCTGCGTGATGGAGGTGAGGCGGTCGTCTGCCACAACGCACACATCGTAGGACGTGCCGCCCATGTCGACACCAATGACATTGTCGCGGCCGATCGCGCGCGCGGTGCGCAAGGTGGCGAGCGCGCCGCCGGAGGGGCCGGAGAGTAGAAGACGCGCGGGTTGCGTCTTGGCAAGCTCCGCGGTGCAGACGCCGCCGTTGGACTGGACCAGAAGAAGGCGCGCGCCAATGTCGGCCTCCTTCAGCCGTGCCGAAAGCCGGTCCATGTATCCGCCGACGATGGGCATCAGGAGTGCATTCAGCACCGTGGTGGAGCAGCGCTCGTACTCACGGATCTCGGGGCTGATGGCGGACGAGATGGAGACCGGAAGGTCCGGGCGCCGGGCGGCGATCATCGCAGCGACAGCCTCCTCGTGCGCCGGATTGACGTAGGCGTGGAGGAGGCAGACCGCGACGGCTTCCGCGCCCAGCGCGTCGAGCTGCGGCATGATTGCCGCGATGGCGTCTTCCGTCAACGCGGTCTCGGCGGTGCCGTCTGCGCGCATGCGTTCGGGGAGCCCAAGGCGGCGGTCGCGCGGGATCAGCGGCGGCTCGGCGTGTGGCTTGAGGCCGTAGATGTCGCGCCGGCCGTGGCGGCCGATCTCCAGCACATCCTCGAAACCTGCTGTGGTGAGAAGCACGCCCCTGGCCAGCCGGCGCTGGAGGACGGCATTGGTGGCGATGGTGGTGCCGTGGACGAGGAGGCGGATGTCGGCCGGCGTGAAGCCGAACCGCTCTGCCGCGCCAAAAATGCCGGTGACGAGACCGACGGACGGATCGTCCGGCGTGGTCGGGGTCTTGTAGCTCGCAATGGAGCCGGTGGCCTCATTCAGGATCTGAAGGTCGGTGAACGTGCCACCGATATCGATGCCGATGCGGATGTGGGGGTCCGTCAAACTATAGTCTCCGAACGAGGGATCAGCGCAGGGTGGAGGGCAGCCACAGGGCAATCTGCGGGAAGAGAGCGAGAAGGCCGACCATCGTCGCAATCGCGATGACGAAGGGCGCCGAGCCGATGATCACATCGTCGATCCGGCCCTTCTTGCGCAGCCCCTGGACCACGAAGAGGTTGATGCCGACGGGCGGCGTGATCATCGCCAGCTCCATCAGAAGCATGATGACGACGCCAAACCACACCGGGTCGAACCCGGCCGCGACAACCACCGGCGTCATGATCGGCACGGTGGCGACCATCATCGACAGCGTTTCCATGAACATGCCGAGGATGAGGTAGAACAGGACCACCACCGCCAGAAGCTCGTAGGGCGAGAGGCCGAGCGAGGTGATGATGGCGTTGACCTGCCGGGTGAGGCCGATGGCGGTGATGACGAAGTTGAGGAAGTAGGCGGCAAGGATGATCGCCATGATCATGGCCGTGGTGCGGATCGTCCCCTCGAAGGCGGAAAGCAGCACCTTGACACTCAGCTGTCGCTGGACGCCTGCAATGATGAGCGCCGCAATGACGCCAAGCGCTGCGGCCTCGGTGGCCGTGGCCCAGCCGGCATAGATCGAGCCGACCACCGCCAGGAAGATCACCACGGGGGGCAGAAGGTCGGGCAGGGCGGCACGGCGCTGCGCCCAGGTGGCGGTGGTTCGCTCGCCGCCAAGGCCGGGGTTGACGAGGCACAGGATCAGCACCGTGAGGCTGAACAGAAGCGCCAGCACCAGCCCCGGCAGGAAGCCTGCGATGTAGAGCTGCGGGATCGAGGTTTCGGTGAGGACGCCGTAGATGATCATGTTGATCGACGGCGGAATGAGGATGCCAAGGGTGCCGCCGGCGACAATGGTGCCGAGGAACAGGCGCTCGGAATAGCCGCGCTTTTCCACCTCATCCAGCGCCACGGTGCCGATGGTGGCCGCGGTTGCGACAGACGAGCCGGAGGTGGCGGCAAACAGCGCGCAGGAGGCGATGTTGGAGTGCATCAGCCCGCCCGGCAGCCACGGCATCCAGTAGACGAGCGCGGTGTACATCCGCGCTGCCATCCCGGTGCGCAGGAGGATCTCGCCAAGCAGGATGAAGAACGGCATGGCGACGAGCAGGAAATTGTTGGACGTCGACCACATGACTTCGCCAAGCGCAAAGGTGAGCGGCAGCGGCGAATAGAAGGTGGACAGCGAGATGCCGAGGACGCCGAGCGTGGCGGCCACCGGAACGGCCAACGCAAGGAGGCCCAGAAGGATGAGGACGGTGGCAAGAACCATCAGCCGCGCCCCCCGGTGCCGGACTGCATGGCGGCAATTTCCTCAGCCACCTCTTCCTGCCCGGAGCGGGTGGAGAGGATGTGTGTTGCAGCGCCGACCCGGCCGCGCGCAATCAGCACCGCGCCGGCCACAAGCAGCGCAATGCCCACCAGAAGCGAGACGCCAAGCCCGGCAAGCCACATGAATTGCGGAATTGCGGTGGGGATCTGAAGAGCGCTCTGGCTGCGCGAACCGGACTTGAGCGATTGTTCCAGCACCCCGAGCCCATGCCAGCCGGCAAAGGCGAAGAAGCCGAGGAAAAGACCGAGGCCCACAAAATCGAGGATCAGGCGGAGGACGCGGGGGAACAGGCCGTAGAGGCTGTCGATCCGGATGTGCGCCCGGTCCACCAGCGCAATGCCGAGGCCCCAGGTGGTGCCGATGGCCAGCGCATAGCCCGCCAGAAGGTCGGCGCCGCCGATGGATTCGGAAAATACCGCGCGCAGGATGACGTCAACCCCGATGAGGATGGCGGCAAGGAGTATGAGCGCGCCGGCGAACCAGGCACTGACCCGGGTGATGCCCCTGAGGGCCGAGAGGAGAGGTTCCATGCGGCCAATTTGCGTTGGCGCCACCCGCAATCGGGGTGGCGCAGCTTCAGGCAGGTGCGGTCGGGGAAGATGCCAGATGGCGGCTCAGGGGAGCGGCGCCTCAAGGTCGAGCGCCTTGCCGACGGTCTCGTTCCACTCGGTCACGCAGTCGGCGCCGCAGCGGCCAGCCCAGCCGGCGAGCACGGCATTTTCCACCAGTGCGGTGTGCGCTGCACTGTCGGCGTCGGCAACGGGGATGACGGTGGAGGATGCCATCTTGCCCAGGGTGCAGGGCTCAGTGCCGGTGTTGCAGTTTTCCGCCTCGTTGGTCGCCTTGGTCAGCGTCTCCCACATCTTGTCCTCGTAGGCGGCGGCCTGTTCGAGGAAGAATTCCTGGGTGGCTTCATCGAAGCTGTCCCAGGTCTTCAGGTTGACGGCGAGGATGTTGATGCTCCAGCCGAGCGACATCGGGTAGATGCTGTCGATCACCTCGTTCCAGCCGGCCGTGTTGCCCGACAGGCTGCCCGTGACCGCGCAGTCCACGACGCCGTTGTTGAGCGCGGGGATCACTTCGGCAAACGCCATGGAGATGGCCGTTGCGTCGAGGCCAGAGAGGAAGTCGCGCATGGTGTTGTTGAAGACGCGGATCTTCTTGCCGCGCAGGGTGTCGAGGCCGTCCAGCTCGCCGCGGCACCAGAACACCTGCGGTGTGTTGCCGCCAATGGCGAGGAGCTTCACGCCCCAGTCTTCCTGAAGCTGGCGGTCGATCACCGGGCGCCATGCTTCGCACGCTTCGCGGGCATTGGCGGGAGTCAGCGCGAGACCGGCAAGGTCGCAACCCTCGAAGACGGGGTCGTCGCCGGACATCTTGGAGATGTCCATGCTGCCAAAATCCATGACGCCGAGCTTGAGAAGGCGCAGCATTGTCTTGTCGTCGATGCCCATCTGATCGACCGGGGTATACTGCGCGGTGATCTTGCCACCCGACGCTTCGGGGATGGTTTCGGTCCAGAACGGCACTTCGTCGTAAATGGAGACCGGCGTGGTCCCGTTGGAGCCGATCGCCTTAACCTGCAGCGTCTGCAGATCCTGCGCCGCCACAGGGGTGATCAAGCCTAGGCCGAGGGCAGCCACAGCAACAGCACGAGCGAACATTAACAATCCCCTTCAATGTCTGGACGTTTGATCGTGTTCACTTCTGCAAAGCCGGGTCAAGCAGAGTGATTAATTTGGAACGCCAACTGCTCGCGAATGCTGCAACAAGCCGAAAGTTTGGCGGGGAATTGCCCTCCGATTGGACGCTCTGGCAGCAGTCGTTGCATATGGGCAATGGCGTTGGCGCGGCGGTGCCGGGCTTGCTGCGACGGCGCCGGCGGGCTTTGTTCTTGCACCCCTGCCAGCCTCTCGCGCCAAAAAGGTTGAACCGACATGCCTGCCACCACCCGCCTCGGGATGCTGACGCCTTCGTCCAACACCGTGCTGGAACCGATGACCCAGGCGATGATTGCGGGGCTTGACGGGGTCAGCGCCCATTTTGCCCGGTTTCGCGTGGTCGAGATTTCACTGCGCACCGAGGCGCTCGGGCAGTTTCAGCTTGAGCCGATGCTGGCCGCCGCCGAGCTTCTGGCCGATGCGAAGGTGGACGCCATTGCCTGGAACGGGACGTCCGCCGGGTGGCTGGGCTTCGACAAGGACGAGACGCTTTGCGCCGCCATCGAAACGCGCACCGGGGTGCCGGCGTCGTCTTCCGTTCTGGCGCTCCTCGACATCGTGAAGCGGTCGGGCGCAAGCACCTACGGGCTCGTGACCCCGTACGTTGCCGATGTGCAGGACAAGATTGTGGAGACGTTCGCGGGCGCCGGGCTCACCTGCGCCGCCGAGGAACACCTCTCGATCACCGAAAATTTTGCGTTCGGTGAAGTGAGCGAGGCGCGCGTGCGGGAGATGTGTTTCGGGGTGGCCCGCGCGCAGCCAGACTGCATCATCGTCCTGTGCACCAACATGCGCGGTGGCCGGATTGCGGCCGATATCGAGGCGGAAACCGGCATTCCCGTGCACGACACGGTGGCAACGGCCGTGTGGGGCGCACTGCGTAAGGCGGGGCGCGACCCGTCGGCCATCCACGGCTGGGGCAGGCTGTTTCAGGTCTGACTGGCGGCGCGCTTGCGGGCAAACGGGCCGCCAGCCGGGGTCAGGACTTGCCTTCGGAGGCGCTGACGGCGGCGCCGGCGCGGGCCAGCTGCTCCTGTCGCGCGTCGTGGTGATCGTCCATGTTGTCGGCATGCGGGACATCGACGATGACGCGCTTGGGCGCAAACTTGATGCCGTTGTCGGCGAACGCCTTCTGCACCTTGGTGTAGACCGCCTTGCGGATGGCCCACTGCTGGTTGGGCTTGGTCATGAACTTGCCGCTGACAATGAACGCCGAGTCGTCCATCTTCACCACACCCTGTGACTTGAAGGGTTGCAGGAAGGCCGGTCCCAGCTCCGGGTCCGCCTGCATTTCCTGGCCGATCTTCTTGAACAGCTTGCGCACCTTGTCGATGTCGGTGTCGTAGGGGACGCGAAAACGCAGCTTCATCATCACCCAGTCGCGGCTGAAGTTGGTGACCATGCCAAGGCTGCCATAGGGCACGGTGTAGACCGCGCCCAGATAGCCGCGCAGCACCAGCGAGCGCGCATTGAACCGCTCCACCGTGCCCGCCGTCCCGCCGGTCTCGATGTATTCGCCAATGCGGAAGGCATCGTCCATCAGGAAGAAGAGGCCCGAGATGATGTCCTTCACCAGCGTCTGCGCGCCGAAGCCGACGGCAAGGCCGAAGACGCCGGCACCGGCAATCAGCGGTGCGATGTTGACGCCCATGGCCGCCAGCCCCACCAGCACCGCCATCACGGCAATCACGATCTGAATTGTCCGCCGCAGCAGCGGCAGGATGGTCTGCAGCCGTGTGCCGGCATTGGCCGACGGGCCTTCGCTCTCTTCTTCCTCAACCGGGGCCTTGGCCCGTTCTTCGGCCAGTTTCTTGTCGATCCACGACGCGATCAACGCCCAGATGACATAGCCGAGAAGGCCGACGACGCCGATGTCGATGAGGATGCCGAGGACGAACTGCGCAATGGGATATTCGTTGGTGGAGGAGAACACGTCCACGCCGATCACCGTTGCGAACAGGGCAAGTGACGCGATGAGGACGACGGTGGAAATCACCCGGCTGAGGACGCGCTTGTCGCGCAGGGCCATGGAGACTTCCGGGTCGGGCGCCCTGGTGGTTGCGTCGCCGTCTTCTGCCGGGGCGGACGACAGGTTCATGGCCACCCGTTCGCCGTCATCCGGGTCGGTGACGAAAATCTGCGACGGGCGGGCCGGGGCGGCGATGATGTTGTCCGACAGGAACAGCGCCTTGCACACGGCGGTGGCATATGGGTTGAGCACGAAGAGGACGAGGAAGCCGGCCGCGGCGCGCAGCGGGTCGTACGTATTGCCGAGAAGCAGCGCGTAGATCCCGAGGAGCGTGGCGACAATGACATAGGTGACGGCGAGGGCGTACCAGGTCCATCCGGCAGCCCCGCTGGCCCAGCGCGGCGCGTTGATGCCCTCCACCGCAGCCTCGACCGTGCGCAGCGCATGGCGGCGGTAGCGCCACAGGAACAGCCCGTACGACAGGGCGAACACGATTGCGCCAAGGAGCGAGCCGAGGCGCCACACATCGTTTTCCACCTCCCACATCCGCCCCAGCGTGCCGATCAGCAACAGGACGATGCCGAGGGTGACCTGACGGCGCGTCCCGCGCACGAAGTGGGCCGCTGCTTCGTCGTCAGCCGGCATGATCCGCCAGCCGGTGTGGTTGGGCAGGAAGACGAAGCGGATCAGCGCGACGGTGACGCGGGTGACCACAATGGCGAGCAGCACCACAATCAGAAAGTCCCGCCGCGGTACGTCGCCTTGCCACACGGCGAGGAACGTCCCGATGAAGCCGGCCGCGAAGACGGCAATGGCGCCAAGGCCGTGGACGAGCTGTCCGAGGGCCCGCGTCATCTTTTGCCGCACTGTCTCGATCGGCGCGCTTTCGTAGCGTGCGACCATGGTGCGCGTGGCGTAGCGGTAGCCAAGTTCCAGAAGGCCGCCGACAAGGGTGAGACCCAGCAGCGTGCCGACAATATACAAAATGCCGCCGGCGCCGACCGACACCCGGAGCTTTTCCTCCATCTTGCCGACATAGTCGCCGATCAGCTGACCGAATTTTGAAAGGACGGCCTCCAGATTGACGCGCAGGGCCGTGCCGGTCTCCTGCAGCACCTTCATCGAGAGGGCTGCGGCATGGCCTTGGGCACTGGCCGCCGCTGCCGGCGCATTCTGGGAGAGATAATAAAGGAGGAGGTCGCGCGACTGGGCGTCCGTCATCCGGCCGATGAGCGCGGCCCGCTCCTGCGAGGACAGGGGGGCAAGTTCGGCGGCGGTCGCCTGCGGCGTCGTCGGAGCCGCGGCCGCTGCGGTGTCGCTGCCACCGGCCGCAAGGCTCCCCGTGCAACCAAGCGCGAGCGCGACCCAGATTGCAGCGCACCGCAGAAAGGCCAGAGGCCACATACGACACATAGGCAGCAATCCTGCTCTTTTATCCATTCTCAGTGTTCCTGAATTCGGCCGGCCGCTTTTGATGGACGCAGGCGCGCACTGGAATTCCAATTGCGGCCGGACGCCAAGTCGCGAAAATTCGAACCAGATACGCCTTTGAATTGCAAATATTATTGCACTTTCAAGAAAGGAACGGGCGACATCGGAGGGCCAATCGGGCACATTTGCCGCCCGGCTGCCGACATATTGAAGGCCTCATGCCGGAAAATATTCAGGTTGGTGCTTTTTTCTCGCAAAATATTGACGTATTCCGGCATTTAAAGCGGAGCCTAAGCGCGTAGATCGCAGCGATTGCTGTCGGGTCCGGATGATGGTTGCAAGGTGCAGGTGGTGATGCCGTTTACGACCAACTCTCCTGTCTCTGGTGGAAGCTTGTTGCCGGACGGCATCACGCCGGTGGGCGGCATTGTGCTCGACCTTATCGGCACAAGCGGCGTGCGCGTCATCAGCCAGATTGCGGCGAGCGATCTGTATGTCGGCTATTTCGGCGCAAACCCCGGCCTGATCGGCATCCAGTCCGGGTTCACTGCGGCGGCCATCAACGCGCTCGGCGGCGGCATCGCGGAAGCATCGGTGCGCTTCACCATCGATGATGGCGACACCGCCCCCGGCAATTTCGATGACAATGACAACACGCTGCTGATCAACAACATCGCGTTCGGCAACTTCAGCGATGTGCGAACGGTCGTGACCGACGGTGCGGGCAACGTCCTGGGCGCGGAAGGAACCGGCTTTCCGAACGGACAGCTGGCCACAGGCTTTTTCCATCTGACCGAGCCGAGCGCGCTGTCTGCCCTGTTCGAGAGCCTCTTCGAAGGTGCGGTGACGTTTGCCCTGTCCGACACCGACCCCGGGGACAATTTCTTCGACTTCACCCAGGGGATCGACGGCGAGCTGGTTGACGTGGGGCAGGGGCCCAACGTGTCGCCGGTGATCGAGCGCATTTTGTTGCCCGAAACGATCGAGGAAGGCAGCCGCTACGCCGTCCGTGTCGATGCGACAGACCCCGATGAGACGACTGGCGGTCTCACCTACCGTTTCGACATTGATGGCGACGGCGTGTTCGACGCCGAAAACACCACAGGCATTGCCCGTTTTACCGCGTTTGACGATCTGGACGGGTCGGTGCTGGTGGAGGTTGCCGATGCGCGCGGCGGGCTGACGCGCCAAAGCATTGCGCTCCCCATCGAGAATGTCGCGCCATCCGTGGTGCTGGACCCGGTGACGACCGTCGCTTCCGGCGGCACTGCCGTCCTGTCCGGCACGATCACCGATCCGGGGCTTCTCGACAGCTTCACCGTCGAGGTCGACTGGGGCGACGGAACGACCACACCCTACGAGATTCCGGCCAGTGCCGTCGGCGCGCAGGAATTTTCGTTCACCCACCGTTACGCCGGCGGCAAGGAAAGCAAGTCCTATCCCGTTTCGGTGACCGTGCGCGATGACGATGGCGGAACGGCGGAGGCCACCACGTCAGTCCTCGTCCAGGTCGAGACGCCGACCATTGTGCTCGCCCCGCTGGAGACCACGCGGGAGGGGGAGGCGGCGCTGTTGTCCGGCACGGTGACCGGGTTGAACGGCGTCGAGCGTTTTGTGGTGGAGGTGGACTGGGGCGACGGCACGGTCGAGCGCATTCCCGTTTTTGCCAGGGACAAGGGCGTTTTCAGCGCCACCCACGTCTTTGCTGCGGACGATCCCACACAAACCGCGCTCGACCGGTACCCGGTGACCGCGCAGATCATCAGCCCCGGCGTGCGCGTGAGCGACGGCGAGACGGCTGCGGTGCGCAACGTCGCGCCTGTGCTGCGGCTGGATGACCTTGCCCCGGTGGTGGTCGGCGGCGTGCTCACCTTGTCCGGCGAATTGGTCGACCCCGGCTTGGGTGACAGCTTTACGATCGGCGTTAGCTGGGGCGACGAGACGAGCAGTTCGCTTGCCCTCGACGCGTCGGCAGCGGGGCGGCAGCGTTTCGAACTCGAACACCGGTTCGAGACCACCACGCCAACCGGGAATGTCCCGATCCTCATCACCGTGCGCGATGACGACGGCGCAGTGCGGTCCTACACGCGCACGGCCTCGGTGGAGGCTGACCCGCCGCAGATCGCCCTGTCCAAACCGTCGGCCGTGCAGGAAAACGGCGTCGTCACCCTGAGCGGGACGATCACCACGGTGACCGACCCCGGCCCGTTCGCCGTGACCGTGGTTTGGGGCGACGGCGTCAGCGAGACGCTGCTGTTCGATCCGGCCGAGCAGGAGACCGACACCTTTTCGCTGTCGCACCGCTATCTGGACGACAAGGCTTCCGGCGCCGACCGCTATGCCATCACGGTGAGCGCCGAAGGGAGCCACGGGGCAGGCTCCACGGCCACCACGTCGGTCGCCGTTGCCAACATTGCGCCGACATTGCGGCTTGCGCCCGTGGAGGATATCGGCCCCGACGGTATCGCCACCCTCACGGGCACGGTGATCGATCCTGGCCGTAACGACACGTTCACCGTGCGGATCGACTGGGGGGAGGTGGGCAGCGCCACCCGGTTCGAGACGGTGACGCTGGGGCCGAGCGCCACCGGCCGGCAGACCTTCGAACGCCGCCATGCGTACGACGACGCCACAGGTGCGGACCGCTACAACGTGGTGGCGACCGTGGTGGACGACGATGGCGGGCAGATGCGGGCAACGCGCACCGTCGAGACCAGCAACACCGCACCGACGCTGACGCTGGACGCTGTGGGCGCACGGTACGAAGGCGGTGTCGCCATCCTGCGCGGCACCATCGCAGACCCCGACAACACCGGCCCGATCGTCCTTGCCGTCAACTGGGGCGACGGCGAGGCCAACAGCGTGCAGACCGTCAACATCGACGTCGGCCCGGAGGGGCCGCGGCAGTTCACGCTCACCCACCGCTATCTGGACGATCCCCTCAGGCAGCCCGGTGATCTGTTTGCCATCACGGCGAGCGTTCGCGACAGGGAAGGGGACACGGACGCCGAAACCACCAATGTGCGCATCGTCAACACGGCGCCCACCCTCATCGCGCCGCTCGGCAGCAATATTGCGCCGGGCGATACGGTGGCGGCCGCAGCGCTGGTTGCCATCAATGGCCAGTTTCGCGACTTTGGGGTGCGCGATGCCCACACCGTCGAGATCGACTGGGGTGACGGGCAGACCGTCTGGTCCGATACCATGCCGGGGCGCTCCACCCAGGTGGTGGACAATGGCGGCAGCGGGCAATTTGCCGCCGGCCACCGCTACGCTGCGGGCGGGTTCTACACCGTCACGGTTGCCGTTCACGACGATGATGGCGGCCAGTCTCTCAACCGGAAGCGCATTGCCGTGGAAGGGGTGGGGCTCGGCACGGACGGCGCACTCGATGTGATTGCCGGCGATGAAGCGGCCGTGATCAACATCTTCGGCGACAGCGCGGTGCGGGGACGCCTGATCGGCGAGCGCCCCTCGCTGCAGGACACCGCCGCCTCGCCCTTCCTGACCGTGACCACCGACATTCCGCGCGCATTCAGCCAGTCGGTCGCCTCGAGCGCGGTAGAGACTGTGAATTTCTTCGGCTCAGCGCTGGCGGACACCGTCAATCTTGCGCCCAGCGCAAAGGTTGCGGCCACCATCCATGGCAATGGCGGCGGAGACAGGCTGTTTGGCAGCGTGCGCGGCGATCATATCATGGGCGACGGCGGGGGCGATCTGATCCTCGGCCGGGAGGGGCTTGATACAATCACCGGCGGCACCGGCAACGACAGCCTTTATGGCGACTTCGACGCCATCAAGTTCGGCGCCTATGCGGATCTGGTGCGCGGCGGCGATGGCAACGACACGGTGCTTGGCGGCGGTGGCAACGACACGCTGACGGGGGACGCGGGCAACGATTTTCTTGCCGGCGGCGCGGAAAGCGACCTTGTGATGGGCGGCGCCGGCGCGGACGTTATCTTCGGTGACGGCGACACCTTGGCCCCGGCCTCGGTGCAGCCGGTGTCACCCATTGCCAGCACCGGGTCAGGCCCTTCCAGCAGCAACGGGAGCGGCGCGGATCCGCTGCCGCGGGCGGCCACCAGCGTGGTGGACGGGTCAGACTGGCTGGTGGGCGGCGATGGCAACGACAGCCTCTACGGCCAGAACGGCTTCGATTCCCTCAATGGCGGCAACGGCAACGACGTTCTGGACGGCGGCAACGGCAACGATGTCCTGCGCCTCGGCGCGGGGGCCGACCGGATCGTCTTCCGCGCTGGCGACGATGCCGACACGGTGTTCGACTTTGGCCCCGGCGACCGGATCGACCTGCGCGATCTTGGCCGCAGCTACATCGACAACGTGCGCGATGTGCTGGCGCGCACGTTCGCCGATGGCGAGGACACGGTGATCGACCTTGGTTTCGGCGACAGCCTGCGGCTGCTGGATACCGCGCGCGGCGAAATTAACGCGGACGATTTTTTGGTCTGATTGCGGTGTCCCGGTCGCCGAACGGGTCGGCGACCGCCGGCGCCTGTCCGCCCTGCTCTCCGCTTGCCACCACCAGCTGGCGGTGATTGAGCGTGGACGCTGCCACCTGCCAGGCAAAGGAGAACGACACCAGCGAGCGCTCTTCAATCCGGTCGTTGTCGAGGTCGACGATGACCTTCTCGAAAATGTCGAACAGCTCGCGGCGGATGCGGCCGAACTCGCCGTCCGTGGAGGCAAGCTCTGCGCGGCCGATAATGTCGACGATGGCAAGATTGTAGTGGTCGGCCCGGTTCTTTCGCGCGCCCGCCAGCCAGATCCGCGCCTGCCACAATCCCGAGATCAGGAGCGCGAGCGCGGTGACAGCCAGCGCCATCGGCTCGGCATATTCCACGATGAAGAGCGGGTCGTCCTGACTGTAATAGAGTTCCGCGCCGGGGTGGATGCCGAAGGCCAGGCGGTCATCGTCGCTGGGGGCGGCAATGAAGGCCGCCTGCGGGATCTGGCGGACCATCCGCTGGCGGTTCTCGAACAGGGCGCGGGTGACGGCTTCCACCGTCCCGTCGTCGAGCGCGCCGCGGGCGGCAAGGAGGCTCTGCACCGTCACCACGGGGATCGGGCGGGCGGGGACCGGCCTGTCGCCCGAATAGGTGCCGGTGGGGACGATTGCCGCCGACAGCGCCGGGTCGAACAGGGCAATGGCCTCCGCCTGTTCGATGGGGACGAGCTGGGTCGGCGTGCGCTCGATGATGTCCTCGATGGTGTCGTTGCCAAGGGCAATCACCATGAAGAATGCGTCGATCTCGCCAATGGCGATGGCATCGGCGTGTTCGGCAAGGGTGCCGTAGGCGATGGTAAGCGCGTCGAACGGCACTTCGTAGTGGCGCAGGAGGTGGGCAAAGAGCGCGTTGGAGCCCGACCCCTGGGGCATCAGCCCCACGCGCTTGCCCCGCAGATCCGACACCGATTCGATGCCAGACCCTTCCCGGCCCACAAGGTGGAAGGCTTCCGGAAACAGGCGGGCCACCACCAGCGTGTCGGGCTGCACCGCGGTATCGGACTGGATGAGCCCGAAATCGGCCTCGCCGGCGTTGAGGCGCGCTGCGTTCTCGTTGGCGCCGGCTGACGGGAGGATGACGAGATCGGTGACGTTCTCGGCCGTGAAGGTGGTGTCCATCGCGTTGGCGAACGCGCGGTAGGTGCCACCGTCGGTTCCGGACGAGATTCGCAGCGGTTTTGCCTCGAATCGGGTCAGTCCTGCGAAATACGCCACAGGCACCGCCACAACGAGAATGCCGAGGACGAGGACGACCAGAGTCCGGGGTGTGAGCGTACGCATCTGGCAAGGCTACGCGATTCATTATCCGAATGCGCGCGCCGACCGCCGTCGACAACCGATTCTTGACAAGCGTGACCTCTTGGCAAATGAAGGTGCCGTCGCGGCGCAGGCACCAGAGGTTCGCCGCAGTTTCCAGGAAGCGTGGAGTATCCCTTGGCCAACGTTAAAGTCTTTCAGATCGGCTTCAACAAATGCGGGACGCGCTCGATGTTCCAGCTGTTCCGCCGCAACGGTCTGGCCGCGATGCATTGGGACAAGGGCGAGGTGGGCCACGCCCTGCGCTACAATGTCGTGACCGGCCACCGCCCGCTCGAAGGCCACGAAGACTTCGTGTTCTACTCCGACATGATGGGCCCGCGCGGCCAGCCGATCTTCGAGGGTCATCTCCAGTATAAGGCGCTCTATGCGGCCTACCCGGATGCGTTGTTCATTCTCAACACGCGCAATATCGACAACTGGGTGAAGAGCCGGATGCGCCATCCTGACTTCGTGCTGCGCTTCAACCGCAGCTATGGCCTTGAGGGCAACGAAGCCGTCGAGAAGCTGTGGCGCGAGATGTGGGACGCCCACCACAAGGAGGTTCGCGCCTTCTTCGCCGACAAGCCCGGCCAGCTTCTGGATTTCGACATCGAGACGCAGGGCCCCGAAGTGATCGCCGACTTCGTGAAAGAGCACTACACTCTCGACCCGCGCCACTACGACCACATCGGCAAGGCGCCGGACAAGGAAGACACCGCCGCGGCCTGAGCCCGGCCTTCGTTGATTGCAACCGGGCGGGGCGCTCGCCCGGTCCGGGCCGGCCCGGCGGGTCGTGCGCCAGAGGTGTCGTTCTTTGTTTCTGAGTCACAAGGCAGACCTCCGCCTTTTTCGGCCGTACCACCTCTGGAAGCGGATGCGCCTGCCTGTGCGCGGCCCGCGCGAGCAACCGAGCGTGGCCGAGGTCATCGACTGTGCTGCCGACTCCAGGCGCCTGCGCAAGCTGCACGGCCTCAAGATGGCGGACCTGCGCACCTCCGTGACCACCCTGATTGAAGACGGGGAGAACCCGCTGCTGCGCCATCCGCTGGGCGCAGCGTTCGAGGGGACCGAGATCAACTGCGTCTCGTTCGGCTACAAGCGGCAGGCGCCGCTGTCGCTCTGCCGCTACGACGACGTCTCGCTGGTGGGCAACGGCCAGATGTTCACCCTTTTCCGCGGCAACGAGATCGACCAGGAGAGCACTGCGCTCTTCCTCGGCTTTCCCGATCTCACGCCCGAAGGCATCACCCACATTGAAACCGGCGCCTATTGCGACGACCGGTTCCGGCCGGGCAACCCCTGCCATTTCATGGTCGACAGGCTGCCCCGCGTCACCTTCTACACAGCGCTTGCCGGCCTGGCGCAGAAGGACTGCGTGATGTTCGGCGAAATGCCGCCCTACGCTGCCTATGTCCAGCGTCACTGCGCGCCGGACGTGACGATCCTTGCCGAAAACAGGCACTACCACTTCAGGACGCTGTATCTCTTCAACACCTGCGCCAACCCGCAGGGGCATCCGTTCTTCTACATGAACCAGATGGCGCGCGATGCCGTCATTCCCGCGGTCACGACGGATCTGCCTGCCGGGCCGAAGGGGCGGCGGATCTACATGTCGCGCTTTGCCACCGAACGGCGGCGGCTTCTCAACGAGCGGGCGCTGGCGGACCGGCTGGCGGCGCGCGGCTTCGAGATTCTGGAAATGTCGGCGCTTGCGCCGGAGGCGCAGCTTGCAGCCGTGCGCGAGGCGGAGTGCATTGTTGCGCCGCACGGTGCGGCGCTGGCCAGCGTGGTGGCGGCAACGCCGGGCACCAAGGTTGTGGAGCTGTTCAACCCGCTGAAGGGGACTGCCGTTTACGGCGGGATGGCGGGTGCCGTCGGCGCACCCTACACGCCGGTGTTCGGCACACCGGTGGCAGACGCCAAGAAACCGTTCTCATGGACAGTGGACATCGACGCGGTGCTGGCGGCCATCGACGGCCCGGCGACCCTTGGCTGAAATCCAGCATACAACTGACGGCGTAGAAATTGATTGCGCCTTTGATTTTCTGACCGCGATAGTGCTCTAGGTCTTTACGGTCAGCCATGTTCCGCCCGCGGGCCGGATCCATTGCCGAGGAGACAACCGCCATGTTTTCCATCGAACGGGTCGATTTTCGCGATCCGAACGCGCCCGAGCAGTTCACCCGCTCGCTGCGCGAGACCGGTTTTGCCGTGTTGGAGGGCCACCCGATTTCGCCCGAGCGGATCGAGGCTGCGTATGCGGCGTGGGGCGGCTTCTTCAATTCGGAGGCCAAGGCGGACTTTCGCGGCGCGGACGGATCACCCGAGGGTTTTTTCCCGTTCCGCTCCGAAAACGCCAAGGGCGCGAAGGCCAAGGACCTCAAGGAGTTCTTTCAGGTCTACCCGGCCACAAAGCTGCCGGAGGACGTGGCGGACGTCACCCGCGGCCTTTACGCCGATCTGGTGCTGATGGGTGTGACCATGCTGCAGTGGATCCAGGATTGTGCGCCGGATGATGTGCGCAACGCGCTGGCCGAACCGCTGCCGCAGATGCTGGAACAGAGCGAGCAGTCCATGCTGCGCATCCTGCATTACCCGGCGCAGGATGATGTTGTGGTGGAGGAGGGCGCCGAGCGTGCCGCCGCCCACGAGGACATCAACCTCATCACCCTGCTTGTGGCTGGTTCGGCGCCCGGCCTTCAGGCGCAGGATACCGGCGGCAACTGGCACGATGTGCCGTGCGACCCCGGCATGATTGCGGTCAACACCGGTGACATGCTGCAGCTTGCGACCGGCGGGGCGTTCCCGTCCACCACCCACCGCGTCGTCAATCCCGAGAGCGGGGGCGGTGCGCGCTTTTCCATGCCCATGTTCGTCCACCCGCGGCCGGACGTGGCGCTCTCGCCTGAAAAGACCGCTGGCGCCTATCTTGCCGAGCGGTTGCGCGAAATCGGCCTCGCAAGCTGAAGGGTTGGCCTTTTCCTTGCCTTCTGAAGCTTCGGGGTGGAGTGATGCGCCGCCCGCTGGTCAAACCGTTCGCGCACGATCTAAAGTCACTGTCTGAACGAGAAATCCTCAACCGGGAGATGGGTATGTTGAAGTCTTTGATGGTCGGCGTCGGCATGGCGGCTATGGCGACGGGTGCCATCGCGCAGGATGACTTCAAGCCCGCCGTCGTGTTCGACCTCGGCGGCAAATTTGACAAGTCCTTCAATGAAGGCGTGTGGAATGGCGTGAAGCGGTTCATGGACGAAACCGGCGTCGAGGTGATGGAGTTCGAGGTCACCAACGAGGCGCAGCGCGAGCAGGCCATCACCCGCATGGCGCAGCGCGGTGCCTCCGTGGTGCTGGGCGTCGGCTTCAGCCAGGCGGACGCCATCGACAAGGTGGCGCAGGAATATCCCGACACCGAGTTTGCCATCATCGACGTGTCGTGGCTCGACCGGCCGAACCTGCGCCAGTACGCGTTCAAGGAGCATGAGGGCAGCTACCTTGTGGGCGTTGCCGCCGCCCTCGCCAGCGAAACCGGCACCGTCGGCTTTGTGGGCGGCATGGACATTCCGCTGATCCAGAAATTCCTGTGCGGCTACAAGCAGGGCGTGATGGCCACCAATGCCGACGCGACCGTGCTTGCCAACATGACCGGCACCACCCCGTCTGCCTGGAACGATCCCACCAAGGGCGCTGAGCTTACTCGCAGCCAGATCGACCGCGGCGCCGATGTTGTCTACCACGCGGCCGGCGGCACCGGCCTTGGCGTGATCCGCGCAGCGGCCGACCAGGGCAAGCTCGCAATTGGCGTGGACAGCGACCAGTATTCGGTGGCGCCGGGCTCGGTGCTCACCTCAATGCTGAAGCGCGTGGACAATGCCGCCTACGACACCTTCATGGACGCGATGAATGACGAGTTCACCGCCGGCGTGCAGATCCTCGGCATCAAGGAAGAGGGTGTCGACTACGTGGCCGATGCCGACAACGAAAACCTCCTGACCGCCGAGATGCGCGAAGAGGTGGACGCGGCCAAGGCCGCAATCGTCGCCGGCGAGATCGACGTGCACAATTACGACGACGACAAGGCCTGCCCGATCTGATCGGCGCGTGAGCGTGGACGGGCACAGCATCAGGCGGTCGGGGCAATGCTGAAGCCATCACCCCCGGCCGTCAGCCTTCGCGGGATTGTGAAGGAATTCGGCGCTGTGCGCGCCAACGACAGTGTCGACCTCACCGTGGAGGCCGGCACCATCCATGGCATCATCGGTGAGAACGGGGCGGGCAAGTCGACGCTCGTCTCCATTTTGTCCGGCCACTACAAGGCCGACCATGGCGAGATTGCCCTGTTCGGCAAGCCGGTGAAAATGCATTCCAGCGCCGATGCCATCGCGAACGGCATCGGCATGGTTCACCAGCATTTCATGCTGGTGCCCAACTTCACCGTCCTTGAAAATCTGATGCTCGGGCTCGCCAAGCGTCCGTTTCTGGCAGCCAGCACCGGCGATGTGCGCGCCAGGCTCAAAAAGTTGCAGGACGCCTACGGCCTCAACGTCGATCCGGATGCGGTGGTGGAAACGCTGCCGGTCGGGTTTCAGCAGCGGGTCGAGATCATCAAGGCGCTGATCGGCGGCGGGCGCATTCTCATTCTGGACGAACCCACAGGGGTGCTGACGCCGGACGAGACCGACCAGATGTTTCAGAGCCTCGGCGTTCTCAAGAGCCAGGGCGTGACGATCCTTCTCATCACCCACAAGCTGCGCGAAATCATGGCGATCACCGACAACGTCTCCGTCATGAGACGCGGCAAGATGGTGGCCCACCGCAAGACCGCCGAAACCACGCGCGAGGAACTGGCCGAACTGATGGTCGGGCGCACCGTGGTGCCGGTGCGCAACGAAACGCGCCACAAGGGCGGCGAGATGGTGATGGCCGCGCGCAACATTTCGCTGCGCGACGCGGCCGGCACGCTGCGGCTTGACGATCTTTCGCTGGAGCTGCGGGCAGGCGAGATCGTGGGTGTCGCAGGCGTTGCAGGCAACGGCCAGTCCGAGCTCCTTTCGGTGCTGACCGGGCTGCTGCCACCCACCAGCGGCACGGTGGAAACCGGCGGGCGCGTGGTCAGCGCTGCCGCGCGCACGGACCCGCGGGAAATGCGCAAGCTTGGCGTTGCCCACGTTCCCGAGGACCGGCGGCGCGAGGGCCTGGTGCTGCCGTTCGAGATGAGTGAGAACGCGGTGCTTGGATATCTCGGGGAGGCGCGCGGTGTGCGGCGCCGCTGGCTGCTCGACCGGGGCAGGATGCTGCACCGTTGCGCCGCGCTGATGAAAGAGTTCGACGTTCGGCCGCCCGACCCGCGCCTTGCCGCAGCGGGCTTTTCCGGCGGCAACCAGCAAAAGCTGGTGCTTGCACGCGAGCATGGCGCGGCGCCGCGTGTGCTCCTCGTCGGGCAGCCGACGCGCGGGGTCGACATTGGCGCGATCGAATTCATCCACCGCCAGCTTCTGGCGCTGCGCGATGCCGGTTGCGCCATCCTCCTCATCTCGGTGGAGCTGGACGAGATTCTGGCACTGTCGGACCGGGTGATTGCCATGAATGCCGGCCGCATTGTGGGCGAGGTGGCGGGCGCCGCCGCTGACCGCCAGACCGTTGGCCTGATGATGGCCGGCGTGCAGACGGCCCACGGCACGCGGATGGCCTCGTGAGCAAGGGAAACCTGCCGCGCTGGGTCGATCTCGGCCTCATCCCGGTCCTCAACCTGATGATGGCGTTTGCGGTCGCCGGGCTGATGGTGATGCTGATTGGCGAAAACCCGATCAAGGCCCTTCTGGTGATGATCGACGGCGCCTTCGTCTATCCGGGAAGCCTCGGCTACACGCTCTACTACGCCACCAACTTCATCTTCAGCGGGCTTGCGGTGGCCGTCGCCTTTCACGCCAAGCTGTTCAACATAGGCGGAGAGGGGCAGGCGATGATCGGCGGCCTCGGGGCGGCGCTCGTCTGCCTCGGCCTCGACGCCTACCTGCCGGGCATCGCCATTATCCCCATCGCCATTGTGGCAGCCGCGGCGTTCGGCGCGGCGTGGGCGTTCCTGCCGGGCTTTCTGCAGGCAACGCGGGGCTCGCACGTTGTCATCACCACAATCATGTTCAACTTCATTGCGGCCGGTGTCATCGTCACGCTTCTGACCGGACCGCTCCTGCGAGAAGGCCAGTCGACACCGCAGACGCGCGACTTCGCCGACAGCGCGACCTTGCCGAAGATCCACGAGATCGCCCGCGCTCTCGGCTTCGACATGGCGTCCTCGCCCCTCAACATCTCCATCATTCTTGCGCTGATTGCGTGCGTCGGGGTGTGGGTCCTCATCTGGCGCACGCCGTTCGGCTACCGGCTTCGCACCTTCGGGGAGAGCGAGCCGGCCGCGCGTTATTCAGGCGTCGGCGTCACGTCGATCATCATCATCACGATGTGCATCTCCGGGGCATTGGCGGGGCTGATGTCGATCAACGATGTGCTGGGCGCGCAGGAGAAGCTGCAGATCAACTTCACGTCCGGTTTCGGCTTTACCGGCATTGCGGTGGCTCTGATGGGGCGCTCGCACCCGGTGGGCATCATCCTCGCCAGCCTGCTGTTCGGCGCGCTCTACCAGGGAGGCGCCGAATTGTCGTTCGAATTCCGCTCCATCGACCGGGACATGGTGCTGGTCATTCAGGGGCTGATCATCCTGTTCTCCGGCGCGCTCGCCTACATGCTGGAGGCGCCGCTGTCGCGCGTGTTCGGCCGGCGGGCGAGCCTTCAGGGCGAGGCGGCGTGATGGCGGATTTCTGGCTCGATGCGATGCAGATCATGGCCAGCACGCTGCGCCTGTCCACGCCGCTGATCCTGTGCGCGATGGCGGGGCTGTTTTCGGAGCGTGCGGGCGTGGTCGACATCGGCCTTGAAGGCAAGCTTCTGATGGGGGCGTTTGCCGCAGCCGCGGCAGCCACACTCACCGGCTCGCCCTGGGCCGGGCTTGCGGCGGCAATCGGTGCCGGGGTGATCCTCTCGCTGATCCATGCCTTTGCCTGCGTCACCCACCGCGGCGACCAGATCGTGTCGGGCATTGCGATCAACATTCTGGCGTCCGGCCTCACCATCGTGATGGGGATTGCGCTGTTCTCGCAAGGGGGCCAGTCGCCCCCCCTGCAGCGCGACGAACGCTTCCCGCCGCTGGACCTGCCCTTCACCGAGACACTCCAGAACGTGCCGTTTCTTGGTGATTTTCTGGGCACCATGCTGTCGGGCCATAATATTCTGGTCTATGCGGCGCTGCTTGCCGTGCCGCTGACGGGGTTCGTCTTGTTCTCCACCGCGTTCGGCCTGCGCCTGCGCGCTGCCGGCGAGGCACCCGAAGCGGTGGACAGCGCCGGCTACTCGGTGGCGTGGCTCCGATACCGCGCGGTCATCATTGCCGGCGTCCTGTGCGGTATTGCGGGGGCGTACCTGTCCATTGCCCACGGCGGCGGCTTCGTGCGGGAAATGAGCGCCGGCAAGGGGTACATCGCGCTGGCGGCGCTGATCTTCGGCAAGTGGCAGCCGGTGCCGACCCTGTTTGCCTGCCTTCTGTTCGGCGCGCTCGAAAGCTCGGCCTCGCGCCTGTCCAACGTCGACATGCCGCTGGTCGGCGAAATCCCGGTCGATGTGATCCTGATTGCGCCGTACGTTCTGACGGTGGTGCTGCTTGCCGGCTTCTTCGGCAAGGCAATTCCGCCCCGTGCGCTCAGCATTCCCTACGTGAAGGAACGCTGAGCGACGCTTTCGGTCAGGCCGCTTCCCTGAGGGCCGAGCGGATGGTGGCGATGTCGTCCATGGAGGGGAGCGATGCTTCGTTGCCGAGGCGTTGCACCGCAAAGGCGGACGCCGCGCGGCCGAACTCGAAATGGTCCGCCCAGGAGCGCTCGGGGTTGGTGAGCGCCGAGGCGAAGTAGGCGCCGTGGAACACATCGCCGGCGCCCGAGGTGTCGATCACGTCGCCAGCAGGCACGGCGAGGGCGGGCATGGTGTGGGCCTCGCCGCCGTCCTCATACCAGACGAGGCCGCGCTCGCCGAGCGTCACGGCCCCCACCTTCACGCCCTTGCTGCGCAGATAGTCGAGCATGGCCAGCGGATTGAGCTGCATCTGCTCGCACATCCGCTCCGACACCGCCGCAACGTCGATGAACTCCAGGAGCGCGTCGGTGGTGGGGCGGGCCGATCCGCCGTCGAGCGAGGTGAGGACGCCCATCTCCCGGCACGCCTTGGCATAGTGAATGGCGGCGTCCGCCATGTGGCCGTCCACATGCAGGCCGCGGCAGCCGGTGAGGTTGAGCGTGGGGGCAGGGTGGATGAACTCGTCGTCCCGGCAGCGCACGATGGCGCGCTTGCCGTCCTTCGGCATGATGAAGGAGAGGCTGGAATGCTTCACCTTGCGCCCGTGCACCGAAACGCCGGCACGGGACGCCATTTCGAGAAACATGCGGGCAAGCCAGTCATCGGCCTGCTGGCACAGAAGGTCCGGCTTCAGCCCCAGCTTCGCCGCGCAGAAGGCCGACGTGGTCGCATTGCCGCCAAAGGCGACGGCGTAATCGTCCGCGATGGTCTTCTCGTCTCCCGTCGGCAACTGGTCGGCGATGAAGGTGATGTCGATATAGGCGTGGCCGATGAAGAGTGCCTCCATCACGCGTCTCCTGTGTGGTCGAGAGGAAGGCAAGCCAAAACGGGTCCTGCCGCAAGGATGCCGGGCGGACCCTGACAGCGCCCACACTCACCAAAGTTGCGCCCGAGTGCAATGGGTTGGCGTGCGACGGCGGCTCCGTGCGGCCGGTCCGCTCAGATCAGGCCGATGGCGTTCGCGCCATAAACCGCGATGGCGACGATCTGGACCCCCAGAATGGCGCGCAGCAGGGTCCGAAACGGCTCCTTGCGGGTCTTGTGGCGGATGCGGCTTGTCAGAAAGATCATCGCCGGCGATGCACCGAGAGCGGCAAGGGTCAGGAGCATCCGCTCCGGCACCCGGCGGCGGTCGGCGACGGCGGCGCGCTTGTCCGCCACAAAAACGAGACCGCCCGCCAGATTGACGGCGAGAAGAAAGCCGCAGAGCGCCAGCCAGAATGCCATGCTCAGACGGCTGCCGCAGTGGCTTGAGCGGTGGCCTCGAGCAAGGGCGGGCTGCCGATTTCGGCAATGGCCGCCACAATGCGTGCGGGCGCGGCATGGTGCGGCATGTGGCCCGTGTCGGGCAGCACGATGGCGCGCGCATGCGGCACCTCGCCTGCAAACCGGACCGATTGTTCGGCCGGCGCAAACACCGCATCCCCCGCGCCGGCAAGAAGGGTGATCGGCAGCGAAAGCTGGCTGTAGAACGCGCCGAGGCGCCCGACGGCCGGGGTGATCGCTTCGGCATCGGCAGCGGAGGCGGCAAGCTGGGCGGGCCGGCAGGCCAGCGCGATGGCTTCGCGCTCGCCATAGAGCGGCGGTACCGGCTGCGGGTCGAACATGGCCTTCACAAGCTGGTGGCTGGCGACGCGGGCAATGGACGGCGTGATGGTGCGCCGCGCAAACGCCGAGAGGACGGGGATGCGGGGCACCATGTCCACCGCGTCGATCAGCGGAGCGCCGGCATAATAGACGCCGCCCAGAAGCACCAGACCGCGCACCTTGCCGGGGCTTTGAATCGCAAGGGCGAGGGACGGCAGGACACCAAACGAGTGGCCGACGAGAATGGCATCGTCAACGCCGAGGCGTTCCATCAGCGCGCCGATGGTTAGCGCCTGCCGCTCCGGCGTCCACTGGATTTCCGAAGGGCGCGGGGTGTGGCCATAACCGGGGCGATCGAGCGCGATGACGCGGTGGGTGCGCGAAAGGAGCGCGACGAGCCCGCAATTGTGCCAGTCATCCAGCGAGGAGCCGATGCCGTGCACGAGGACGATGGCCGGACCGTTGCCGCCGCTGTCGGTGAAATGGCTGGAAGTGCCTGCCACATCGACGAACTGGCCGCGGGCGGGAAAGGCGCGTTCGGCACGGCGGGTGCGCTTGTTCTGGTGAAGTGCTGCGGCAACCGTCGCGGCGCCGGCCACGAGAAGCGCAGGCCCGATCCATTTGCGGCGGCGGTTTCGCCGCTCGGCCGGTACGGGTTCGAGGGAATTTTGCGGGGGGATGGGGGTGTTTGGGGTGGTCATGGCAACTCCGGACGTCGTGATCAAACACGCCGTCGCAACGAGGGTTCCGGTCCTTGTATCAGCAAGGGCCGGAACCGGGCAGCAAAGTCTGCCGCCCGGCAGCGTGGGACGGGGCCGCGTCAGTCGTTGGCGGTGATGGACAGCTTGAGGATGGTGGCGATCTGCGCCGGGGCCGTCATGGCTGCACCGACAAGCTGGGCAACCGGCACCGGCGCGCCGGGATCGGCCGTGATCGTCAGGCTTTCGGGGTTGGCCAGGAAGGCACGGAGCGCACTGCCGATGGAAGCCGCCAGTTCTTCGCCAGCCATCATGCCGGCCTGCATCTCCACCTGTGCGGCAATGCCGGACGCAAAGTCTTCGCTGGAGGCGCCGGACATCTGGGCGAACATGCCGACGAGCGCCGGAACGAGCCCCTCGTCGTCGTAGCGGACCCTGATGTCACCCACAGCCGCCGTCGCGATGGCCTGCTGCGCCATCGTGATGTTCTCGAAGATCGCGCGGGGAATGCCGCTGACGGAAGCAACCGCGTCGAACCGGCCGACACCCTCAATGGCGATCTTGTCATCCATGGAGACGGTCTGGCTGTCCTCGTTCCACTGTAGACTCACGGTGCCGTCGGCCTTCACCGGGTCCGCACCGATGGAGCGCAGCACCATCTGCGCGGGCATGAAGTCGATCTGGCTTGCGGGCATCGAAAGACCGTCGAGCGCGATGGCAATTTGCGTCGGAATGCCCTCGATGTAGCTGGACAGCGCCAGATTGAACTGGCCGAGATTGAACTCTTCGCCGGTGCCGCCCGGAAGCTCCACACGAAGCCCCGCAACCTTCATGCCGCCAAGGGCCGGCAGCGCCTGGAGGGTGGCCGGGATGTCGGGCATCCCCATCATCTGGGATACCATCATGGCCACGAAGTCATCGCGCTCGGGGAACACGATGTTCGAGACCTCGAACGTTCCGAGCGCACCGGAGCGCCCCTCGCCGGTCATGTTGCCGCCGGAGATGGCAAAGCGGCCCAGACCCTCGGCGTTCAGATCCTCGACGGCGATCTCGGCGATGCCACCGGTGATGTCCTGGCTCTCGACCGCAATGTCGCTGACAGTATAGCTGCCGACACCCAGCGCACCGTAGATGTCGAACGCCAGCATCAGCGGCGTCATCGGGTTCATCTCCTCACCGGAATTGATGGACAAAACCAGTGTATCGATGAGCTCAAGAAGCGGACCTGTCGACGGATCGACGGTAAAGCCGTTGCCCACGATGGGGCCGATGCTGAAACGGCCGATCTCGTCATCGTCGAACGTCAGCGACAGACCGTCCATGCGGAAGGTCTCGATCATGGGGCTGGGACCGGACAGGTCGCCGTTGCCGGTCAGAAGCTGGATGTAGGGGCGAACGTCGATCCCCGTTGCGGTGACTTCGCCATATTCGGCATGGAGGTTGACGTTCTTGGTCTCAAACGTGGCGTCCGCATCAGGCGCTGGTGCCGGCCCGGTTCGCTCGTCGACGGTCACCGGAACTTCGGTCTGCTGATCGATGCTAAAGGCGGGGTACACGACGTCGGCAATCTTGCCGTTGGCATATTGCCCCATGGTCAAGGGGCCGTAGCTGCTGTTCTGGGTATCCCCGTCGGTGGAGACGACCGAATCGACCCGCTCGACCTTGTTCTGCGCAAAGGACATGTCGACCGACCAGTCGAGAAGCGGTGCGAAGCGCGAGACGGGTTTGGTCGGGTCGTTGCTGATCTGCGGGAACTGGGTCCACGTCACGTCATCCAGCGCGTAGTTGACCAGCTTGGTGCTGTAGTTGAATTTCTCTTCACCATTGTCTTTGCCAATGATGGTGATCTCTGCGTTCGGCAGAACGATTGCCGACGCCCTGTACCCGTCGTCGGTCTGCTCGAGACCGGTGATGCGCACGGTGTCGAGGTTTGCGGTGGCGTCTGCCTCTGCATCGCTGCCTGGCGTCTGGAACTCTGCATGCCAGCGCATGCTGACGCCGTTGGCAATGATTGTATCGCCATCCGTGGTCACGCTCTCGACGGTCGCGCTTTCGGCGCCCAGGAGTGCTGTGTCCGTGAGGAAGGCCTCGACCGCGCTGGCCGGATCCATCAGGGCGGACGGTGCCGCATCCTGCGCAAGAGCCGGCAAAACACCGCCGCTGGCGATCATTAAAGCTGAAGCAAAAACAGTGGGCCGCATGAACAATGCCTTCGTTTTTGGATAACGTGCGGCGTTGTGGCATGGATTGTGCGGCTAAGAAAGGTTTCCCTGCCGTCAGGCAAGTCCTGCCAGCGGGGCGGGAGGCCGGTCCCGTGGCGGCCCCAGGCCTCTAGCGGAGCGCAGCAACCAGGTCGGCAACGCTTTCCACCGAGTGGATCGGCTTCATTGCCGTCACATGCGGCAGAAGCGCGCGAATGCCGCTGGCACGCGCTTCGAACCCGTCGAACCGCAGGAGCGGGTTGAGAAACAGGAGGCTGCGACAGGAACGGTTCAGCCGGTCCGCCTCGCGCGCGAGGATGGAGGGGTCGGCCTCACGCTCCAGCCCGTCCGTCACCAGAAGCACGATCGGGTTGCCCGACAGGACACGGCGCGACCAGTCCTTGTTGAAAGCAGCCAGAGATGGACCGATCCGGGTTCCGCCGGACCAGTCGGCCACCTGAGCGGAGACGCGCTCCAGCGCCTCGTCGGGGTCGCGCCGGTCGAGCGCGCGGGTGACGTTGGTGAGCCGGGTGCCGAACAGGAAGGTGGTCACGCGCCGCCGCTCGCCGAGCGCATGAAGGAAGTGCAGCATGATGCGCGAATAGTCGGTCATCGAGCCTGAAATGTCGCACAGCGCGACAATGGGCGGCGGCTTGATGGCGCGGGCGGTGCGCTTTGGCGAAATCAGCTCGCCACCGGTGCGCATGGCGCTGCGCATCGAGCGGCGCGCGTCGAATTTTCCGCGGGGGGCCGAAACACGCCGGCGCTGGGGCGTGCGGTCCTGCGCGAAGGTGAGGGCCAGCAGCGCGCGGCGGGCCTCCGCCAGTTCCAGCGCCGTCATCTGCGCAAAGTCCTTCGTGCGCAGTACTTCGCGGGCGGACGAGGTGAGCCGCGCATCCATGGTGACTTCGGTGGGTTCTTGCCGGTCATCGGCGCGCTTGGGCGTCTGCAGCGCCTGGGACACGCGGGCGGCGGCTGCACGGGGCTTCTGGTCCGGCGCACGCTCGTCGGCGACGGGCGAGAGCAGCTCCATCATCTTGTCGAGGAGGTTGCGGCCGCGGAAATAGGCGTCGAACGCGGCATCGAAGACGGCGAGCTGATCGCGCTTGTGGACGAAGACGCAGCGAAGCGCCGCATAGACGTCGTCGCGCGAGCCGACGCCGGCAGCCTCCACGGCGCGCACGGCGTCCACCGCATGGGCGGGACCGACCGGGAGGCCGGAATCGCGCAGGACGCGGGCGAACATTGCAATGTTTTCGGCGAGGCGCCCGCCGGTCGGCTCTGGTGTCTGGGTCACGCCTTGCGCTCTAGCAGATCTTCCTGGCGTGCGTCACTCATTGCGGCGTTGCGCCGAACGGCGAAATGGGCCGGCCGGCCGCGGCATAAAGCGCGTTCATGACGGTGATGCTCGAGACCGCTTCGGCGGTGGTCACAAGCTCCGCCGGCTGGCCGCGCAACGCTGCAACAAGCGTGGCCGGGCCATCCCCCGCCGTGGGCTTGCGGGTGTGCTCGATTGCAGTGCGGATGCCGTCCCGTTCGAAAAAGGCCTGGTCGTCCAGAACGGTTGCGGCGCCCTTGGTGCCTTGTGCGTGGAGGATGTAAGGCGGATCAGCCGGAACCCAGCCTGCCACAATCTTGATCTGCGCTCCGGACGCGCCGGTCAGGTGGCCGGTGCCGAAATGGTCCGGCCCGTCGATTTCGGCCGAGACGACAGTCAGCGGGCCGGCAAGCCAGTTGGCGAGGTCGATGGCGTGGAGGCCGAGATCGCCGAACGCCAGAACGCCAGCTTTTTCCGGCGTTTTCAACCATTCGAAACCGTGGAAGATGTCTCGCGCGAGCCCGTCGTGGGACACATGGAAGGTGAGGGCGCGCAGGTCGCCCAGCGCGCCGGAATCGAGCGCTGCCTTGATGGCGCGGATTGCCGGGACCTGCCGATAGAAATGTCCGGTGTGGAAAGGCACGCCGGCCGCGTCGATGGTGGCCGCCAGCGCCTTTGCGTCGGCAGTCGCGGCCGCAAGCGGCTTTTCGACGAACACGCCAATGCCGGCCTCCACCAGCGCCGGCACCAGGCTCATGTGCCGGTTGGTTTCGGCGCCGACAATGGCCGCCCGCGCCGCGCTGCGAAGGACAACCTCAAGGTCCGTGGTGGCCGTCGTGCCAAGCGCGTCGGCGGCTTTTTGCGCGCGCGCGGCATCATGGTCGTAAACGGCGACCACCTCGGCAGCGCCCTCGGTCTGCAAGGCTGCCAGCGTGCGGACAAAATTGCCGGTGTGCACATGTGCCGCGCCGACGATGGCCACCTTGGCGGGGGACTGCCCCGAAGCGGCAAAATGGTCGGTCATCGCGGCAGGTCTCCTCTGGCGTGCGTTGCCACTATGCCAGACGGACGACGAACGTTGGCGCAAAAGCGCCGCACCGGAAAATTCCTGCACTGCTTGCGTGCCGCCGGCACCGGGTAGTGCCGCCGGCACCCGGTAGTGCCCCCGGCACCCGGTGCGCCGGCGTTCAGCGAGCGCCGTGCCTGCCGAACGCCAACGGGTCAGGAACCTTTGGCGTCGCGCCAGACTTCGTCGATCCGCGCATCCCGGCCGCAGGAGTAGCGGTAGTAGCGATACCGCAGCGGGTTCTTGCTGTAATAATCCTGATGGTAGTCTTCCGCCGGATAAAACGGCGCAGCGTCCAGAACGGGCGTCACGACCGCGCCGTCCAGTGCCGCGTTGGCGTCGGCAACTGCGGCTTCCGCCGCGGCGCGCTCGTCCGCGTCCCCGGCAAAAATTGCGGTCCTGTAGCTGTCGCCACGGTCGCAGAACTGGCCGCCATCGTCCGTCGGGTCGATGTGGCGCAGGAGATAATCCACCAGGGTGCGGTAGGTCACCTTGTCGGGATCGTAGGAGATCTCGACGACCTCGTAGTGGCCGGTGTCGCCGTAGGTCACGTCCTTGTAGGACGGGTTCTCCAGCGCGCCGCCGGCGAACCCGGAGACGGTGGACAGGACGCCGTCCACCTTGTCGAAGTCAGCCTCGACGCACCAGAAGCAGCCGCCGGCAAAAACCGCGGTCTTGGGCTCTGCCGCGCTGGCGTAGCCTGTGCTGAACCCCAGCACGAGGGCAGTTGCGGTCGCGGCAATGCGGACGCGATCGATCATGGGAATACTCCAGCCATTTGAGCTCCATGTAGGAACGGCCAGCGGCCTGCAAAAGCCGATCACGAACATTTCAGGATCCCGGCGCGGGTCGTCCATCCGCGCGGGATATGTGGTAAAGCCGCGGCCAAACCGACCCGGACGGAGCAATATGCGAGAGACGATTTTGAGGGTGGCAGGTCTCAGCAAGACCTACGCTTCAGGCCATACGGCACTCGACGACGTGACGCTCGACATTGAAAAAGGCGAAATTCTGGCCCTTCTGGGCCCCAACGGCGCTGGCAAGACAACGCTGATCTCCATCATCTGCGGCCTCGTCCGTCCCACCGGCGGAACGGTGAGCGTCGCCGGGCACGACATCGTGAACGACTATCGCGAGGCCCGCCGGATGATCGGGCTCGTCCCGCAGGAAATCGTGCTGGAGCCGTTCGAGAAGGTGATGGACACGGTCCGGTTCTCACGCGGCCTGTTCGGCCTCAAAAAAGACCCGGCGCACATCGAAAGGCTGTTGCGCATGCTTTCCCTCTGGGACAAGCGCGACGCCAGCACCAAGGAACTGTCGGGCGGCATGAAGCGCCGCTGCCTCATTGCCAAGGCACTGTCGCACGAACCGAAGATCCTGTTTCTCGACGAGCCCACCGCGGGCGTGGACGTGGAGCTGCGCAAGGACATGTGGGCCATCGTCGGCCGGCTGAAGGAGGAGGGTGTCACCACCATCCTCACCACGCACTACATCGAGGAAGCCGAAGCCATTGCCGACAGGGTCGGCGTCATTTCCGGCGGCCGCATCCTGCTGGTGGAAGAGAAGGCTGCGCTGATGCAGCGGCTGGGGCGCCGCCAGATGCGTCTTCACCTGACCGAGAGCATCGCAGAGGTGCCGGCAAGCCTAGACCAGTACGGCCTCACCCTCGCCCAGGACGGGCAGGCGCTGGAGTACACCTACGCGGCGTCGGATACGGCCATCGGCACGCTCCTGTCGGACATGCAGGCTGCAGGCCTCGGCGTTGCCGACATCGACACGCACCAGCGTTCGCTGGAGGAGATTTTCGTGGAGCTGGTTCACAACGGAGACGATCACGCGAAGGGAGACGCACAATGAACGCGCGCGCCGTCTGGGCCATCTACCAGCACGAGATGATGCGAGCGATCCGCACTGTCGGCCAGTCGCTGATTTCGCCCGTGATCACCACTTCGCTTTATTTTGTCGTATTCGGCACAGCCATCGGCTCGCGCATCCAGATGGTGGAGGGCGTCGATTATGCCGCATTCATCGTGCCCGGTCTCATCATGCTGACAATCCTGACGCAGGCCGTCACCAACGCGGCATTCGGGATATTTTTCCCGAAATTTGTCGGCTCGGTCTATGAGCTGCTCTCGGCGCCGGTTTCCTTTCTGGAAATCGTGATCGGCTTCGTCGGCGCGGCGGCGACCAAATCACTCGTGATCGGCCTCGTCATTCTCGGCACATCGACTTTCTTCGTCGACCTTCATATCGCCCATCCGGTGCTCATGGTCGTGATCCTGGTGGTCACCTGCATCGTGTTTGCGCTGTTCGGGTTCATCATCGGCATCTGGGCAAAAAACTTCGAGCAACTTCAGCTTGTGCCGCTCCTGATCATTACGCCGCTGGTGTTTCTGGGGGGGAGTTTCTACTCGATTTCGATGCTGCCGCCGCTCTGGCAGAAGGTGACGCTTTTCAACCCGGTGGTGTACCTCATCTCAACGTTTCGCTGGTCCTTCTTTGGCGAGGCGGACGTCAACCTTGCGCTCTCCGCGGCCATGATCGCGCTGTTCACGGCCATCTGCCTGTCGATCATCTGGTGGATGTTCCGCACCGGATACCGGCTGCGCGACTAGGTTTCAGCCGCCGCGGGCCGCGCTTTCGGTCCGCGGCGCGCAGGCGGTGCGACCTGCCGTCGCGCTTCCGGAATTATAGCGCTTGATCGATTAGATCACGCACGATTTGTCGCCGGCGAATGCAATTACACCTTGTAATTTTTTGTCACCGATGGCTACCTCCTTAACTTGAGGGAGCCATTTTGTGCGTAATGTAGTGACATACGACGAGGCTTCGAGCCTCGATAGATTCGATCTTCCCCGTGTCTGGCTGATGAGAGCAGGCTGCATCTTCACTGCGGCCTTCTCGGTGTTCACGCTTCTGGGGTGGCTGGCGGGCTCGGACCTTCTGGTGCGCATTGCACCCGGCTATGTAGCGATGGTGCCGTCCACCGCCTTCTGTCTCGCACTGCTTGCCGGCGCGCTGCTGTCCGGCCGTGCGCCGCTGATGCTGGTGGCCGCCGCGGTGGCAACGCTGATCGGCGTGGTGGAGGCGCTCTACAACTTTGCCGGCTTCGAGGTGGGGCTGGATGCTGCGCTGCTGCCGGGCCTGTCGCCGGGCGACAAGATGGCATTCGGCACCACCGTGGGCCTCGTTCTGGCGTCCTACTGCATCGCAGCGCTGGCGCGGCCGGCGCTGTTCAAGCGCACGGCGTTCGAGGTGGCGGCCACCGCCGGGCTTGCGATGGCGGCCGTCGCGGTGGTCGGCTACATGTTCAACACCCAGTCGCTCTACGCGATGTTCCTGTTCACCGCGATGGCGCTGCACACCGCGCTCGGCTTCACGGCGCTGTTCGTGGCGATCCTCCTGTCGAAGCCCGATGCGAGCTGGGCGAGGGTCCTGCTGCAGGGCGGCATTGGGTCGGCAGGGGCGCGCCGCGTGCTCCCCATCGTCATCCTCGGCCCGCTGATCATCTGCCTCGTCGGCCTGACGGTGACGCGCACCGGCGTGTCCGACAGCAACTTCCGCCTCAGCGTCATCGCCATCACCATGATTGCGCTCATCGGCGCCACGGTCCTGCGCAACGCCGCCCGGGAGAACCGCGCCCAGCAGGAGCTGTTCGGCGTGATGAACAACCTCTACGAGACGATGGACAAACTTGAGTTCGCCAATGCGGAGAAGGAGCTCTTGCTGCGCGAGGTGTACCACCGGGTGAAGAACAACCTTCAGCAGGTGAACGCGATCCTGCGGATGGAAGCCCGGCAGATGAACGACCCGGCGTTAACCCGTAGCATGAAGCTGGTGGAGGAGCGGGTGGCCGCGATGGGCCTCGTCCACCAGCTTCTGGTCTCCTCCGACAAGCTGTCGCAGGTGCGGATGGACGAGTTCCTGCCGCGACTCCTGGGCAACCTTTCCCTCGGCAACGACCTCGTGCGCCGCAAGATCAAGCTGTCGTCATCGGTGGATCCGCACCAGATCAGGCTGGAGGGCGCGATCTCGGTGGGGCTGATCCTCAACGAGCTGATCATCAACGCCATCGAGCACGCGTTTCCGAACGACGCGGCGGGCACGATCACGATCAGCTACAGCGTCCTTGGCGACGGCGTGAGGATCGTGGTGTCCGACGATGGCGCCGTGGCGGCGCGGCCCGGCGGCGGCACCGCCATCGCCGGCTCGGGGATGAAGATCGTCACCGGGTTCGTGGAGAATCTGGACGGTGAGATGACGTTCACGCGCGACAACGGCATGACCGTCACCATCGACCTTCCGGCCGACTATGACGTCAGGGCGAGCGATGGTTGAGCGGGCCTTGGACGACGAGCCCGCAGCAGAGATGGCCAGGTTCTTCCAGACCGCAATCATCGTGGAGGACGATGCGCTGATCTCGGACGATCTCGCCGCGATGTGCGCAGAGTTCGGCGTGCGCGTCCTCTCGGTGCATCGCAGCGCCGATGACGCCACCGCGGCGATCACCCGGGACAGGCCGGACTATGTGCTGATGGACGTGCGCATCCGCGGCAAACGCGATGGCATTGATATCGCCAACGCGGTCCACGCGGCGGGGGTGGAAAGCCGGATCGTCTACATCACCGCATCCACCGAAGGGGCGACGCTGGACCGCATCGAGGCGGACCACCCCTACAGGGTTCTGATCAAGCCGATTGCGCCGGACGATCTCGCGGCGGCGCTGCGCCTCCAGGGCGGGGCAGGCGGGCCGGGTGGCCCGCCCGCGTGAATGCTCAGGTGGCCGCGGTGTCGCGCATTGAAACGCCGGCGCCGGTAAAATGGTCCTGCAATTCGCCGGCCTGGAACATTTCGCGCACGATGTCACAACCGCCGACGAATTCGCCCTTCACGTAAAGCTGGGGGATTGTCGGCCAGTTGGAGAATTCCTTGATGCCGCTGCGGACCTCATCGTCCTCCAGCACGTTCACCGAGCCGTACTGCACGCCCAGATAGTCGAGAATCTGGACCACCTGGCCGGAGAAGCCGCACTGCGGGAAGTTCGGCGTGCCCTTCATGAAGAGGAGGACGTCGTTTGACTTGACGGCGTTGTCGATCGTCTCGTGGGCGCTCATGAGCAATTCCTTCGTCTTGTTGCCGGCAATCTATGCGTCGGGGACGTTGGTTTGAAGGGCCAGCGCATGCAATTCGCCACCCATGCGGCCGGCCAGTGCATCATAGACCAGCTTGTGCTGGGCAACTCTGGTCTTGCCGACGAAGGCCGATGAGACCACCGTCGCCGCGTAGTGGTCGCCGTCGCCGGCAAGGTCGCGGATCTCGATCTGCGCGTCGGGCAACGCGTCCTTGATCAGCGCCTCGATCTGGTGGGCGTCCATGGCCATGGTCTGGTCTCCCGTCAGTTCTGCCGCGCCATGTAGGCGGGGAACCACGCTTCGTGGGCTTCGCTGAGTGCGGCCAACGATACACGCGCACCGGGGACCGTCAATTGATCGCCGCCGGCCATGCCCAGCGGTGCAAGGCCGATCTTCGCGTCGAGCGCCGCCTGCATCAGCGCATCGGGGTCGTCGGTCGCGACCACGTAGCGCGCCTGATCCTCGGCGAAGAGGAGAACGTGGGGCGTCAGCGGCAGGTCGAGCCGGGCGCCAACGCCGGATGCCAGCGCCATCTCCACCGCCGCCATGGCGAGGCCGCCGGACGAGATGTCATGACACGCCGACAAGAGCCCGCCGCGGATCGCTTCGCGCACGAAGTCGCCGTGGGCCTTTTCGCGGGCAAGGTCGACCGGGGGCGGCGGGCCGAACGCGCCGCCATGGGCAATTTGGAGGTAGAGCGAGGCGCCAAGGTGCTCGCCGTGGCCGCCGACGATGAAGAGCGTGTCGCCGGCCTTCCAGGCGATCCCCATGCGCTGGTGAATGTCCAGCGTGCCGACGCCGCCGATGGCGGGGGTGGGCAGGATCGCGGTGCCGTCGGTCTCGTTGTAGAGCGAGACGTTGCCGGAGACGACCGGGAATTCCAGCGCACGCGACGCCTCGCCGATGCCTTTGATGCAGCCGACGAACTGCGCCATGATTTCCGGCCTTTGCGGCGAGCCGAAATTGAGGTTGTCGGTGATCGCCAGGGGGTCGGCGCCGACGGAAGTGAGGTTGCGCCAGACTTCCGCCACCGCCTGCTTGCCCCCCTCGAACGGGTCGGCAAAGCAGTAGCGCGGCGTGACGTCGACGCAGATGGCGAGCGCCTGCGGGCCGTCGCCAAGCCGGACCACGGCAGCATCGCCGCCGGGGCCTGAGGCGACGTTGCCGGAGATCACCGTGTCGTACTGCTCGGTGACCCAGCGGCGGGACGAACCGTTGGCGCTGCCGACCATTTCGAGGATGGCGGCGCCAAGGTCGGCCGGGGCGGCGGCGTGGGCGGCGGTCATCGGCTCGGGCAGCGGCGGCGTGGTGTGGGGGCGGTCATAGACCGGGGCTTCATCGCCGAGGTCCTTGATGGGGAGGTCGGCTTCCTGCTTCCCGTTGTGGAAGACCTTGAAGCGGAGATCGTCTGCCGTCTCGCCGACGATGGCGCTGTCCAGCTCCCACTTTTTGAAGATGGCCTGCGCCTCGTCCCAGTGGTCGGGGTCGAGCACCATGAGCATCCGCTCCTGGCTTTCCGACAGCATCATCTCGTAAGCGGTCATGCCGGTCTCGCGGCAGGGCACATCGTCAAGGTTGAGGTGGATGCCGAGGTTGCCCTTGGCCCCCATCTCCACGGCGGAGGAGGTGAGGCCGGCGGCCCCCATGTCCTGGATCGCGATGACCGCACCGGTTGCCATCAGCTCCAGCGAGGCTTCGAGAAGGCGCTTGCCCGAGAACGGGTCGCCCACCTGCACGGCGGAGCGCTCGGTGTCGTTGTCGCTCTCGAAGGTGGCGGACGCCATGGTGGCGCCGTGGATGCCGTCGCGGCCCGTCTTGGAGCCGAGATACACGACGGGGCGGCCGACGCCCTTGGCCTCAGAGAGGAAGATCGCGTCGGTCTTGACGATGCCGACGGCCATGGCGTTGACGAGGCAGTTGCCATCATAGGACGCGTCGAACTCGGTCTCGCCGCCCACCGTCGGCACGCCGAACGCGTTGCCGTAGCCGCCGACACCCGCCACCACGCCCGACACCACGTGCCGCGTGCGCGGATGGTCCGGCTGCCCGAAGCGCAGCGCATTCAGCACCGCAACGGGGCGGGCGCCCATGGTGAAGACATCGCGCAGGATGCCGCCGACGCCGGTGGCAGCGCCCTGGTGCGGCTCGATGTAGGAGGGGTGGTTGTGGCTCTCCATCTTGAAGACCACGGCGAGCCCGTCCCCGATGTCGACCACGCCGGCATTCTCGCCAGGGCCGTGGATGACGTGCGGCCCTTCGGTCGGCAGCGTCTTCAGCCATGGCTTGGAGGACTTGTAGGAGCAGTGCTCGTTCCACATGGCGGAGACGATGCCGAGCTCGCACAAGGTGGGCGTGCGGCCGACCAGACCGACGAAGCGCTCGTACTCCTCCGGCGTCAGCCCATGGCGGGCGACAAGTTCGGGTGTTATCTGCGGTTCGTCGTTAAGCACGGAGGGATTGCGCTCCTCGGGCGCGGTCTTGATCATCGGCGCGTATTGCGGGTTCGATTCAAGGTCAAGGGACGAGGCTATATGAGATGGGTATGTGCCCTATGGATTGCGGCAGTTCTCGGGCTCGCAATTTCGGCCTCTGAAGCGCAAACCCGGTTGCCGAGCACCGCCAATGCGGACGTCTCCTCTGCTGTCGAGCTCTTGGAGGCGGGGGGCAACGCCGTCATCGTCATGCCGGTGGAGAGCGAGCCGGCAGCGCAGATGCTGCCGGTGCGGCCACCGCTCACGGAGCGGATCGCTTCGATTCGCGGAAAGCTTGACGGCATCCTCGCGGAGGCGCCGGGCCTGCCGGCCCACACCTTGAGCGCACTGCGCGCTGCCGGCGGCGGATCGCTGGCGTGGCTGTGGCCTGCGCTTTTCATCTCGGTGGTCGCTTGTGCGATCGGGAGTGTTGCGCTGCTTCTCGTGCGGCGGATGCTGCGGCCCATGGGGCGGGCGATGGCGCTGCCGCCGCAGGAAACCCGCTCCGGCATGATCCTGCGCGGCCTTGGCATGCTGGCCGCCCACACTGCTGGTGCCGCGGCCTTCGGCCTCGCAGGCGTTGCGACGGTGATTGCGCTGCGCCCCGCACTGTCGCCCGAACGGGTGAGCGCGATGATGGCGGTGGGGATGCTCACCATATTTTTATTCATGCGGGCGGTGCTCATTGCGATTCTGGCGCCGCAGGCCGGCGCGCTGCGGGCCTTGCCATTCAGTGACCGTCTTGCGCGGATGCTCTATCTCCAGTTTCTCGTCACGATCTTTCTCACCAACGCCATTGCCTGCCTTTGCTACTGGCTCGCCAACTTTCCGGTGCTGCAGCGCAGCCACCAGCTTCTCCTCATCTTGTCGCCCACGGTCAGCGTGATCCTGTTCATCGGGCTTCTGATGATCCACCGGACGGAACTGACGGCAGCGCTTGCCGGCAACTCGCCACGGCCGCGGCCGATCCGGCGGCTTCTGGCGCTGGCGTGGCCGGTGCTCTTCGTCGGCTATCTTCTCATCGCCTGGGCCATCATGGTGGCCGGTGTGGTGGAGGACACGCACCTTGCGATCGGCCCAGTGCTTGCGCCTTTTCTGGCGCTTGTGGTGGGCATGGCGGTGGCCGGCGTCCTCATCGTCATCCACGACAGGTGGCTTGCCAACGGCGTGTCCAGCCCCGCATGGGGCGTCCTTTACGAAAGGGTCGCCGTCGGCGTCGGCACGCTGGCCGGGTTCGCGGCACTGGCCGGTATCTGGCGCGTGTTCTCGGGCGTTTACGCGGAAAGTGCGCGCACGCTGTTCGGCCTGGCACTCCTCGTTTTGCTGGCCTGGGCGGCCTGGCAGGCAGTCCGGCTCTTCGTCGCGCTGCGGCTGGAGGCGGAAGCTGGGACCGACGACGGGGAGGCCAGCGAAGGCGACGGCTTCGGCCCCGGCGCTTCGCGCCTTTCCACGTTGCTGCCGATCCTGCGCAGCGTGTTCTTCTTCGCCATCGTCTCGGTTGTCACCGTGATCGTGCTGGCCTCGCTGGGCGTTAACGTGGCGCCGCTCTTTGCCGGGGCTGGCGTGGTCGGCCTTGCCATCGGCTTTGGCGCGCAATCCCTGATCCGCGACGTGTTCTCAGGCGCATTCTTCCTGCTCGACGATGCGTTCCGCAGGGGGGAATACGTGCAAGTCGGCAGCGTGGCGGGGCAGGTGGAGAAAATCTCCGTCCGCTCTTTCCAGCTGCGCCACCAGAACGGGCCGCTCCACACAATCCCGTTCGGCGAAATCAAGCAGCTCAGCAATTTTTCGCGGGACTGGGTGATCATGAAGCTGCCGGTGCGCCTCACCTACGACACGGATGTCGAAAAGGTTCGCAAGATTGTAAAGAAGCTAGGTCAGGAATTGGCGGCGGATCCCGAGCTGGGGCCGCTGTTCATGGAGCCGCCCAAGAGCCAGGGTGTGGTCCAGATGGAGGATTCGGCAATGATCATGCGGGTGAAGTTCAAGACCAAGCCGGGGGACCAGTTTCTGGTGCGCCGGCATGTGTTCCAGGGCCTGCGTGACACGTTTGCCGCCAACGACATCCACTTTGCCCACCGCGAGGTGACCGTGCGCGTCGCGGGTGAGGAGGGCGACGACGGCCGGCGGCAGGCGGCAGCACGGGGTGCTGCGCGAATGCTCGAAGACGACACGGCCCGTTCGCAAGGGAGCGCGGCCGACGCCGCGAGCGCCCTTTGACCATGAACGCCTCCAACGACAACCGCACGGTGCGGATCGCCATGTGGTCGGGCCCGCGCAATCTCTCGACCGCTATGATGCGCTCCTTCGGCGCAAGGGCAGACTGCGCGGTGTGGGACGAGCCGTTTTATGCGCCCTACCTCAAGGCAACAGGCCTCGACCATCCGATGCGCGATGAAGTCCTTGCGGCACACGAAACCGATCCGGCCGCGGTGGCCAGAGCCTGCGCAGGCCCGGCGCCCGGCGGTGAGCCGTTATTTTACCAAAAGCACATGACCCACCACATGGTGGACGGGCTCGATCTGGCGTGGGTGGATGCTGTGCGCAGTGCCTTTCTCATCCGCGACCCCGCGCTCGTCGCCGCCAGCTATGAGGTGAAGCGCGAGAAGCCGACCCTCTCGGACCTCGGGGTGGAGCGGCAGGCGGAGCTGTTCGACCGGGCGGCGGACCGGCTGGGCCACGCGCCGCCGGTGGTGGATTCAGCGCGTATCACCGCTGCGCCGGAAGATGCGCTTACAGCGCTCTGCAACGCGCTCGAAATCCCGTTTGACCCTGCCATGCTGTCCTGGCCCGCAGGACGGCGGCCGGAAGATGGCGTGTGGGCCGCGCACTGGTACGGTGCCGTGGAGAACTCCACCGGTTTCGCGCCCGCCCGCACGGCCGAACCCCTGATGACCGACCACGCCAAACGCCTCGCCGAGCGTGCGAGACCCTATTACGAACGCCTTGCCAAGCATGCCCTTTAGGCAACCCGCTGCCATGCGCAAAGCGCCTGCGCTGCGCTGCCACAGACAAGTGAGACTTCATGGATCTTGAGACGATCGAGCGCGCTGCAGAGCTCGTCTACCGCCAGATGCCGCCGACCCCACAGTACGAGTGGCCGCAGATTTCCGCAGCCGCTGGCGCGCGTGTTCACATGAAGCACGAGAATCACACGCCGACCGGGGCCTTCAAGCTGCGCGGCGCCATCACCTTCATGGACTGGCTGCGCCGCACCCATCCGGACGTGAAAGGCATTGTCACCGCCACCCGCGGCAACCACGGGCAGGGGCAGGCACTGGCGGCGACCAGCGCCGGACTGCGTGCCGTGATTGTCGTGCCCCACGGCAATTCGGCCGAGAAGAATGCTGCCATGAAGAGCTTTGGCGCCGATTTGGTTGAGTTCGGCGCGGACTTCGAGGCCGCCAAGCAGGAGGCGTTTCGCCTGGCGGAGGCGGAGAACCTTTATTTCGTTCCGCCGTTTCACGATTCGCTGGTCGCCGGTGTCGCCACCTACGGGCTTGAGCTGTTCCGCGCCGTGGGGGAGCTTGATGCGGTTTATGTGCCCATCGGCTGCGGCTCCGGCATCTGCGGCGTGATCCATGCCCGCAACGCCCTCGGCTACAAGACCGAAGTGGTCGGCGTGGTGGCGGCGGGCGCCGACTATGCCAAGCGCTCGTTCGATGCCGGCCGGCCGATGGAAAGCGAAACCGCCGCAACCTTTGCCGACGGGGTGGCCGTGCGCGCCCCGGTGCCCGCCGCCTTCGAGATCTACGGCAAGCAGGCTGCCCGTGTGATTGCCCTCAGCGAGCGGGAGATCGCCGATGCGATCCGCCTCATCTTTCGCGCCACTCACAATGTGGCCGAAGGGGCCGGCGCAGCGCCGATGGCAGGCTTGATGCAGGAACGCGAGCGGATGGCCGGCAAGAATGTCGGCGTGATCCTGTGCGGCCAGAATATCGACAGTGCGCTTCTGGCGTCTATCCTGGCCGGTGAAACGCCGGGCGTTGCCTGAGCCACGCCTGTTGCGCGAGAGCGGCCTGCTGCGGCAGGCTGCAGCACCATGCTGAGGGACCATGATGGACAAACGGCAGAATTTCTCGACGGGGTCGCACTTTGAAGAGGCCGTCGGCTATTCGCGCGCGGTGCGCGTTGGAGAGCAGTTGTTCGTCTCCGGCACCGTTGGGCTCGATTATGAGACGCGCACCATTCCGGCCGATCCGGTGGCGCAGTTCAACAACGCCGTTGCAACCATCGAACGGTCGCTGGAGATGGCTGGCGCCTCCATGGGCGACGTGGTCACCCTCGTCACCTATGTGACGGGAGCGGACGTGATGGAGGCGATCACCCCGGAGCTGAAGCGTGTGTTTGGTGAGATCCGGCCCACCAACACCGCTTTGGTGGTCGCGTTTCCCTTTGCGGACATCAAGCTGGAGTTGCAGGTGACTGCGCTCATCGGCTGCGGGGGCTGACGGCAGTGCCCCGGCGGCCAGATGCAGCGCTTGACGGCGTTCACTGGGCCGCTCATGCGCGCGAACCCCACGTGCCCCACGCAGCGCTGGATACCGACCTTGACGTGGACGTTGCCGTGGTGGGCGGCGGTTATACCGGCCTCTCGGCAGCGCGGGAGGCGGCCCGATGCGGGGCCTCTGTCGCCTTGCTGGAAGCAGGGCGGATCGGCTGTGGCGCGTCCGGCCGCAATGGCGGCTTTGTGGTGCCACACTTTCCAGGCAGCACCAGTGTCTCGGACGTTGTGGCCGCCATTGGCGCCCGCAAGGGCGAGGCGCTTGCAGCAGAGGTCACATCAGGCCCGGATCGGGTTCTGGCAACCATCCAGCGCTATCAGATCGAAGCCGATGTGGAGCAGAACGGCTGGCTCCAGCCTGCGCATTCGGCGCGTTCGCTGGCCAAGGTGCGGCGTGTGTTCGAGGACTGGCGTGCCTTCGGCGCCGACGTGACGTGGCTGGACGAGACCGCGGTTGGGAAAATGACCGGGACAGCCACCTACCGCGGCGGCTGGACGCGCCCCAACGGCGCAACGGTGAACCCGGCGGCACTCGCCCGCGGCCTTGGCCGCGCCGCGGCCAACGAGGGGGCGCTTCTGTTCGAGGCAAGCCCGGTGGATGCCATTGCCAGAGACGGGCAGGGGAGCGTCCTGTCGGTCGGTGCACACACCGTGCGGGCCCGCGCCGTTGTGCTTGCCACCAACGGCTACACCGAGCAGCTGATTGGCGGCGAGGCGCGCGCGCTCATTCCGGTGCAGCTGTTTCACACGATGACCGCCCCGCTGGACGAAGCAATCCGCGCCAAAATACTGCCCACGCGCGCCTGTTTCACCGACATTCGCCGCTCCGGCGGCTTTGCCCGGTACGACAGGGACGGACGCTTGATCTCCGGCGGTCTGGTGTTTGCGCCCCTTGCAGGCCGTGCAAGTTTCACCCGCCATGCGCAGCGCCGGATGGGTCAGATCTTTCCCGGCCTCGGCACGCCGCCGCTGGAGGCATGGTGGACGGGGTGGTGCGCGGTCACGGACAATGGCCTGCCGCGGGTGCAACGGCTGGCACCCAATGTGTTTTCAGTTGCGGGCTACGCGACCAGAGGCGTCTGCATGGCGCAGATTGCAGGCGCGGCGCTCGGCCGTGTGGTTGGCGGCGAAGGTGAACTCGCCGATTTGCCGTTCGAGGTGCACGAGGGGGCGGCCGAGATTCCGCTTCATACCATCAAGGCGTTGGGCGCAAAGCTGATTTTCCCGTATTACGTGGCGCTGGATCGCGTCCGGCTGTCCTGAAATGGCAAAAATTCAGCACAGGAACTGTTGCAAAATTGTCTGTCTGTTAAGTTTGTGTTGATGCAGTTGGGCAAACTTTGTGGTCGGGGGTGTGCAGTGGACGTAGTGTGCGCCTATGCGGCGAGTGCGACGTCGTGAAATTTGCCGAGGGGTTGCCGCTTTGACCGGACCTTACCGAATTGCTGCCCCGCTGTTCGTGCTGCTGTGCGCCGTGCTTGCCGGCTGCAACGGCACCGTGGGGGCACTTGAGCCGGCGTTGAGCGTTGCCAGCAGCGACGACGATGCCCAGAAAGATACCGCAGCGCGGACCATGATCGGCAAGCCGTACAAGGTCGGCGGTCGCTGGTACCATCCGAAGGAAGACAAGTCCTACGACAAGACCGGGATGGCTTCCTGGTACGGTCCGAAATTCCATGGTCGCAGCACCGCAAATGGCGAACGCTTCGACCAGCATGCGCTGACCGCTGCCCATCCGACGCTGCCTCTGCCGTCCTATGTGCGCGTGACCGTGGTCAATGGCGGCCGTTCCGCCGTGGTGCGCGTCAACGACCGCGGGCCGTTCAAGCCCGGCCGGATCCTCGACGTGTCGAAGGCTGCCGCCAAGAAACTGGGTTTCATCAATGCCGGTCACGCCAAGGTCCGGGTGGAATATCTGGGGCCTGCCGAGGCAAACGGGACCGACAACGAGACGCTGATTGCAGCCGCCCGCTACAAGGCGAACGGCAACAAGGGCGGCGCAAGCGGCGGAAAACAGGTCGCCAGCCTGTCTTCGGGCAAGAAGAAAGGATCAGGCGGGTTCTCCCTGTTCGGCAAGCGCAAGGCCGATGACGACGAGGAGAGCGCAAAGCTGATCGAGGTGAAGCTCGCTGCCACCGAGCCCGTGAAGCAGGGCACACCGCTCCCCGGCGTGCAAACCCGCTACCTGCCGCGCCAGGCCGCTGCAGCGGCCGCCGCAGCCGAAGCGGAGCAGCCCTCCGCTGCCGCATACGCCGAAACGCAAGGTTCGAGCGGTGCGCTGGACGCGGTGATTGCCATGAACGAAGCCGAAGCGGACGTGCCGCCCCCGCCGAAGGTGGTGAAAGCGCAGCCGTTGCCCGAATCGGCGTCCGAAGCCAGCGCCGACCGGGTGCTGGGCGCCTTCGACATGTTCGCCACCGGTGACGACACCGGCATCAGCACCGCGGTGGCAGGCGGCGCCGCACAGTGATTGACGGCCAAGCGTGAAGACGCCGACTGATCTGCGGCCGAACTGATGCCGATCCGGGGCAAGTTCATCTCGCTGGAAGGCGGGGAGGGTGCTGGCAAGTCCACCCAGGCCCGTGCGCTGGCGCAAAAGCTGCGCGCGCGCGGCAAGGACGTCCTGATGACACGCGAGCCGGGTGGCTCGCCATGGGCCGAGCGCCTGCGTTCAGCGCTCCTCAGCGACGCGGGGCAGGCGCTGAGCCCGGCCGAGCAGACCGTGATGTTTGCCGCTGCCCGTGCCGACCATGTGGACACCGTGATCGAGCCTGCGCTGGCTGAAGGGCGGTGGGTGGTGTGCGACCGGTTTGCCGATTCCACCGAGGCCTACCAGGGCTCCGCCGGCGCATCGACCGAGATGATGGCGCTCCTGCGGGCCGTCGCCGCCGGCGACCTTGCGCCTGACCTCACGTTCATTCTCGACCTCCCGCCCGAAGTGGGGCGCGAACGCGCCGAACAGCGCGACACGCTGGACGGGTTCGAGAAGGACACGATGGAAGTGCAGGGCAGGCGCCGCAACGCCTTCCTGCAGATTGCGGCCCGTGAGCCAGCGCGCTGCGTGGTGGTGGACGCCACAATCTCGCAGGACGAGGTGGCCGAGGCCATGTGGCGCGTGGTGCACGAGCGCCTCCTGCCGACGCTGACCGTCGCATGAGCGCCGCCTGATGGCGCGGGCTCCCAAGGCTGCCATCATCGAAGGCGCGCCGATCGAACCCGACCTTCTGGACAACGCCCCGGCACCGCGCGAATCGACGGCGCTGTTCGGCCACGCAGGAGCACGCGCGCAGCTGGCGGAGGCCTTTGGCGCAAAACCGCCGCAGGGGCTCATCCTGTCCGGCGCGCGGGGGATCGGCAAGGCAACGCTCGCGTTCCGCCTTGCCAAGGCGCTCATCTCCGGGGCGCCGCTTTCCGAGGGGCTGGACAGCGATCCCGCCTCGCGCGACGTGCACCAGATCGTCGCCGGCACCCACCCCAGCCTCCTGCACCTCACCCGCGCCTGGGATGACAAGACCAAGCGCTTCAAGAGCGAGCTCAGCGTCGACACCGTGCGGCGCCTTGTGCCTTTTCTGGGCGCAACGGCAGCCGGTGGCGGCTGGCGTATCGTGATTGTGGATGCGCTGGACGACATGAACCCCAACGCCGCCAACGCGCTCCTCAAAAGCCTCGAAGAGCCACCCAAGCGCACGTTGTTTCTGCTGATTGCCCATGTGGCCGGCCGGGTGATGCCGACCATCCGCTCCCGCTGCCAAGTGGTGCGGATGACACCGCTCGGACGTGCGGACATGGCGGCTGCGCTGTCGCATCTGGATGCCGACTCGCAACTGGCTGCCGCTGCGGACGGTTCGGTCCGCCGGGCGCTGTCGCTGGCGGCTGCCGGCGCCGACGCGGTGAAGAGCGCCGAGCGGCTTTTGTCGGGCGACCTCAACGACACGCGCCGCCGGGCGCAGATTGCCGACCTTGCTGCGACAAAGCGCGGCGAGCACTTCGCCGTCGTGGCGGACCTGACGCTGGATGCGTTTGCAGCGCGCGCAAGGCGCGGCGCGGGCAAAGCGCCGCTCGGTGCGCTGGACGCCTATGCGCGCGCCTATCTGGAGGCGCTGGCCGAACGCCGGCGCGTCGAGATCTTCAACCTCGACCGCAAGGAATTCATCCTGGCGCTGACGGCACGCATGGCTGAGGCGGACGCTCTGGCCAAGCGGTCTTGACAAGCGAGGGGCCGAGGGCAACTGAGGCGGCATGAAGCGCTTCACCCTTTCAACCGCCATCTCGTACCCCAACGGCGCGCCCCACATCGGGCATGCCTACGAGCTGATTGCGGCCGATGCCATTGCCCGCTTCAAGCGGCTCGATGGCTACGACGTTCACTTTTGCACCGGCACCGACGAGCACGGCCAGAAAATGGTGGAAACGGCGGAGAAGCAGGGCATCACGCCCGGCGAACTCGCCGACCGCAATTCGGCCCTGTTCCGCAGGATGGCCGAGGTGTTGAACGCCAGCCAGGACGATTTCGTCTCCACCCGCGAGCCGCGCCACATCAAGGCCAGCCAGGCGATCTGGCAGGCGATGGCCGATGCCGGCGATATCTATCTCGGCCAGTATGGTGGCTGGTACTCGGTGCGCGACGAGGCGTTCTTTGCCGAAAGCGAATTGACCGAGGTGGACGGCGAGAAGAAGGCACCCACCGGCGCGCCGGTCGCGTGGATGGAGGAGCCCAGTTATTTCTTCCGCCTCTCCGCCTTCCAGGAGCGCCTGATCGCGCTTTACGAGAGCGAGCCGGATTTCATCGGCCCGGCGTCCCGCCGCAACGAGATCATGTCGTTCGTGAAGGGCGGCCTCAAGGATCTCTCCATTTCGCGCACCACGCTGAAATGGGGCATTCCGGTGCCGGGCGACCCCGACAACGTAATGTATGTCTGGGTCGACGCGCTGACCAACTACCTCACGTCCGTCGGCTACCCGGACGACACCGAGCGTGTGGCGAAATACTGGCCCGCAGATCTCCATGTGATCGGCAAGGACATCGTGCGCTTCCACACGGTGTACTGGCCCGCCTTCCTCATGAGCGCCGGCATCCGGGTCCCGCGCCGTGTGTTTGCGCACGGCTTCCTGTTCAATGCCGGCGAGAAAATGTCGAAGTCGGTGGGCAACGTGCTCGATCCGTTCGATCTGGTGGAGGCGTTCGGCGTTGACCCGCTGCGGCATTATCTTCTGCGCGAAGTGCCGTTCGGGCAGGATGGCAATTATTCGCTGGAAGGCTTCGTCTCCCGCGTGAATGCCGACCTGGCCAACGACATCGGCAACCTCGCGCAGCGCTCGCTGTCGATGATTGCCAAGCACTGCGACGGCAAGCTGCCCGCCATGGCGCCGCTCACCGCCGCCGACGAGGCGCTGCTTGCCAGCGTCCGCGCACTGCCGGAGGCGTGCCGCAAGGCGGTGGCCGTGCAGGCGCTGCACACGGCGCTGGGCGACATTTATGCGGTCGTGTCGGACGCCAACCGCTATTTTGCCGGCGAGGCGCCCTGGGCGCTGCGCAAGACGGACCCGCCGCGCATGGAAGTGGTGCTGGCGGTGACGGCGGAGGCGCTGCGCTGGTTCGGCATATTGATCCAGCCGTTCGTGCCGGGGACGGCTTCGGCGCTGCTGGGCCTTCTGGCCGTGCCGGAGGATGCGCGCACGCTGGCGGCGCTGGATCGAGCGCCCGAGGCGGGTACGCCGCTGCCTGCACCGACGCCCATCGTGCCGAAGCTTGAAGTGCCGGTGGCGCCATGAGGCTCGTCGACAGCCACTGCCACCTCGACTTTCCGGACTTCGACGCCGAGCGCGATGCCGTGCTGGACCGCGCCCGTGCCCGCGGCGTGGAACGGTTCGTGACCATCTCCACCCGCGTGCGCCAGTTTCACAAGCTGGCGCCCATCATCGCCGCCCACGATGATGTCTATGCATCCATCGGCACCCATCCGCACAATGCGCACGAAGAGCTGGACATCTCGGTCGCCGACCTCGTGAAACTCGCAGAGCAGCCGAAGGTCGTCGCCATCGGCGAAGCCGGGCTCGACTACCACTACGACAAGTCGCCCCGCGACGCGCAGGCCGAAGGCTTCCGCAACCACATTGCCGCGGCGCGCGAGACCGGTCTGCCACTGGTGATCCACGCCAGACAGGCGGACGAGGACGTCGCCGACATTCTGGAAGACGAGATGGGGAAGGGGGCCTTCCCTGCGATTCTCCACTGCTTCTCGTCCGGCGCAGAGCTTGCCAGGCGCGGCCTGGCGCTGGGCCTTTATGTCTCGTTCTCCGGCATCGTGACCTTCAGGAGCGCGGAGAGCATTCGCGAGGTGGCGCGCACCGTGCCGCTGGACCGGATGCTGGTGGAAACCGATGCGCCTTATCTGGCGCCGCAGCCGCACCGCGGCAAAACCAACGAGCCGTCCTTCGTGGCCGACACCGCCGCCATTCTGGCAGAGGCCATCGATGTGCCACTCGAACAGTTGGCGGCCGCGACCACCCAGAATTTCTACCGGCTCTTCACCAAGGTGAAGGCGCCGGCTGTCGCCCAATGACGACCCGCTTCACGATCCTGGGCTGCGGTTCGTCCGGCGGCGTGCCGCGCGTCGGCGGCGACTGGGGCGCCTGCGACCCGGACAACCCGAAAAACCGCAGGCGCCGCTGTGCGCTGCTGATCGAGCGCACCGGCAGCGGCGGCACCACCCGCGTTTTGATCGACACCGGCCCCGACATGCGCGAGCAGCTCCTGTCGGCTGGCGTGCCGCGGCTTGATGCGGCGGTCTACACCCATCCGCACGCCGACCATCTCCACGGCATCGACGATCTGCGCGGCTTTGCGATGGCCGAGAAGCGCCGCGTCGACGTCTACATGGACGACGAGACGCTGGCCCGCGCCACCGCCGCGTTCGGCTACTGCTTTGAAGGGGCCAGCGGCTATCCGCCAATCCTGAACGCGCAGACCATTGTGGCCGGAGAGCCATTTTCCATCGACGGCGATGGCGGCCCCGTCACTCTGACGCCGTTCAACCAGCTTCATGGACGCATCATGTCGCTGGGCTTCCGGATCGGCGATCTGGCCTATTCGTCGGACCTGCACGATCTGCCGGCGGCCTCGCTGCCGCACCTTGAGGGTCTCGACGTGTGGATCCTCGATGCGCTGCGCTACAAGGCGCACTCCAGCCACCTCAACGTGGAACAGGCTCTGGCCTGGGTGGCGCGCATGGCGCCCGGACGCGCCGTCCTCACCAACCTTCATCAGGATCTCGACTACGAGACCCTGAAGAACGAGACGCCGGCCCATGTGGAGCCGGCGTACGACATGATGGTTCTGGTTCCATAATCCATCTTATGCGACTGGCGTTATCAGACGCGCGGCTTGAGGAGAACGCCATGACACAGCCCATCGACCGACTGCGGCAGATCATGGCGCAGCTGCGTGACAAGGACACCGGCTGCGCGTGGGACATCGAGCAGACCTTCGCGACAATTGCCCCCTACACCATCGAGGAAGCCTACGAGGTGGCCGACGCGATCGAGCGCGGCAACTACGAGGACGTGTGCGAGGAGCTGGGCGACGTCCTCCTTCAGGTGGTGTTCCAGGCGCAGATCGCCGCCGAGGAAGGCCGCTTCGATTTCGACGATGTGGCGACCGTCATCTGCGAAAAGCTGGTCCGGCGCCACCCGCACGTGTTCAGCGATGGACCCGCCCGTACGCCCGAAGAGATCGAGAAGGTGTGGGACGAGATCAAGGCCGAGGAGAAAGCCGGCAAGCCGCAGGGGCTGGTGGATCAGGTCCCGGCAAACTTCCCCGCCCTCGTGCGCGCCCAGAAGATGCAGAAGAAGGTGGCGAAGGCCGGGCTCGACTGGCCCGACATCGGCGGTGTTGCCGACAAGGTGGCCGAGGAAGTCGCCGAGTTTCAGGCCGCCACGGCGTCCGGCGACCCCGCGGCGATGACGGACGAGTTCGGCGACCTGCTTTTCTCTCTGGTCAACCTCGCCCGCCACACCGGGATCGACGCCGACGAGGCGCTGCGCGGCGCCAACGCCAAGTTTGCAGCACGGGTGCGGGCCATCGAGGCTGCCGCGAAAGCCGACGGGGTGGCGGTGGACACGTTCGACGCCGCCGAATGGGACAAGCGCTGGAATGCCGCCAAGGCCGCCACGCGCCCGAAGTGAGATGGGCTCAGAGGAGCTTCTGCCACCAGCCGACGTCGTGGTAGGCGCCGAACTTGCGGCCGATCTCCGGAAACACCGCCACTTTGTGAAAGCCGAAGCTCTCGTGCAGCGCGACGCTGGCTGCGTTCGGCAGCGTGATGCCCGCGGTGGCGGCGTGGAGGCCACGGCCGGCCATCTCCGGCAGCAGCGCGGCGTAGAGCGCGTGGCCGACGCGCTGCCCGCGCGCACACGCGGCGACATAAGCCGTCACGTCCGCCGAAATGTTGTAGGCGCTGCGAGCGCGGTGCTGGCTCGCGTAGGCGTAGCCGACCACGGCGCCGTCCCGCTCGGCGACGAGGTACGGATAGGCGGCGAGCGTCGCCGCGATGCGCTCCGCCATCAGTTCGGCCGACGGCGGCTCAGTCTCGAACGAGATCACCGTGTCCACGACGATGGGCGCATAGATCGCCTGTATCGTCGGTGCGTCGTCCACGGCCGCGCTGCGGATCGACAGCGCGCCGGGGGTCATGGCGTGTAGGGTACGCTTACCGGCTCAGGCTGGACCTGGGGTTCGCCAAGCTTGGCCATGGTGTCGCTGAGGCGGGCTTCGGAAATCCGCAGCGTCAGGTGGACCGCGTCGCCCTCGTCGCGCCGCTCCAGGACTTCCACGTTGCGGTAGAGCCAGGCCAGTAGCGCCCCATCGGCCGCCTTGATGGTCGCCTCGCGGGTGATGGCGTGAGCCGCCAGCGCATCCTCGATGGCCGTGAGGACTGTCGCGACGCCATCGCCTTCGGTGGCCGAAATCAGGACCGCACCCTGCGCCCTAGCCGCCTCGGTGCGGATCTCGCGCTCGGCCTCCGGCAGGAGGTCAGCCTTGTTCCAGACCTCCAGCATCGCGCGGTGGCCCGGCTCGACGCCGAGCGCCCGCAGGGTCTCCATCACGTCGGCGGCCTGTGCCTCGGTTTCCTCGTGCGAGATGTCGCGCACGTGGACCACGAGGTCGGCCAGCGTCACCTCCTCCAGCGTGGCGCGGAACGCGGCAACCAGCGCCGTGGGCAAATGCGAGATGAAGCCCACCGTGTCCGACAGGACCGCGGTGCGGCCATGGGGCAGATCCAGCTTGCGCAAGGTGGGATCGAGCGTGGCGAACAGGAGGTCGCGCGATTCCACGTGTTCGCCCGCCAGCGCATTGAACAGCGTGGACTTGCCGGCGTTGGTGTAGCCCACCAGCGCCACCACGGGCTGGTTGTTGCGCTTGCGCTGTTCGCGCGCCAGCGAACGGGTGCGCTTCACGTCTTCCAGCGCCAGCTCCACGCGGGCAATCCGCTCGGCAATCTGCCGACGGTCCGCTTCGATCTGGGTTTCGCCAGGGCCGCCGAGAAAGCCGAAACCGCCGCGCTGGCGCTCAAGGTGGGTCCATGAGCGGACCAGCCGCGAGCGTTGATAGCTGAGGTGCGCATGCTCCACCTGGAGCACGCCTTCGGCCGTCTGCGCCCGCTCGCCGAAAATCTCCAGAATCAGCGCCGTGCGGTCGAGCACCTTGGCCTTGAAGGCTTTTTCGAGGTTGCGCTGCTGCACCGGGGTCAGCGGATGGTCGATGATGATGAGTTCCGCTTCGGACCCTGCGGCGAGCGCTGCAATGTCGTCCACCAGGCCGGTGCCGAACAGCGTTGCCGGGCGCGGCTGGCGTACGGGCACCACCCGCGCCTCCACCACGTCGAGCGCGATGGCGGCGGCAAGGCCGATCGCTTCTTCGAGGCGGCTTTCGGGGGCACGCGGATCTTCCGCCGCCGTTTTCAGGATGGGAAGCAGGACAAGCGCCCGCGTTGCCGGCTCGGAGGTGGGCCGGGTGACAAGCGCCGCCCGGTCCTCAGTGTCGTCGGTCACGCCCATCGGGGTGCCTGACCGGTCTTCTGTCGTTTGAAAATCAGCGGGCCGGCTCCTCTTCCGCCGGCTCGAAGAGCTGGACGGGCTGGTTGGGCATGATCGTCGAGATCGCGTGCTTGTAAACGAGTTGCGAATGCCCGTCGCGGCGGAGCAGGACGCAGAAATTGTCAAACCACGTCAGGACACCCTGAAGTTTCACGCCGTTGACGAGGAAGATCGTCAGCGGTGTTTTGGTCTTGCGGACGTGGTTGAGGAACGTATCTTGCAGGTTTTGCTGTTTTTCTGCCATTTTTATTCTTTCAGAGGCGCGCTGTTACGAGAAAGCGTACCGCCCACACACACGGGCTTTGGCGGCAAGGCTATCAACGATCGCATATGATTTAGGGTGGAGGCTTGCCAATGCAACCGGCCTCCGGCGGGTTCGTTCGTTCTGCAGGTCAGTAATGCCTGACCGGCAGCTTCTCCACACCGTCGTGGAATGCAGCACGCATCCCGCTGGCGATGGATCCCGGCTTGCCGTTGCCGATGACGAAATCGTCGATCTGGACCACCGGAGTCAACGTCGCACTGGCCGACGTGATGAAGGCTTCGCGCGCACCGCGGGCTTCTTCAAGCGTGAAAGGCCGTTCCTCCACCTTCATGCCGTTGGCCTTGGCGTAATCCATGATGGCCATGCGCGTGATGCCCGGCAGGATGTTCATGTCGGTAGGGCGGGTGATGAGCGTCCCCTCCCCGTCGATGATCCACGCCGTGGACGATGAGCCTTCGGTGATCCGGTCGTCCCGGTCCACCATCCAGGCTTCCTTGGCGCCGGCGCGCACCGCCGTTTCCTTGGCGAGCACCTGTGCGGTCATCCCCGTGGTCTTGATGTCCACGCGGCCCCAGCGAATGTCGGGCGTGGTGATGACACGAACGCCGTCTTCGGTGGATTTCTTCGGCACGGCCGGGTTGATCGAGCGGCTGGTGACGACCAGCGTCGGCATGGTGCCGGGTTTGGGAAAATTGAAATCCCGCCGGGCAACGCCGCGCGTGATCTGCAGGTAGACGAGCCCGTTGGTGACGCGGTTGCGGCTGACGACCTCGCGCAGGATCGCCTCCAGCGCACGGCGCGAGACCGGCCACGCAATCGACAGTTCGCCCAGCGAGCGCTTGAGGCGGTCGAGGTGGCGCGTCATGTCGACGATGCTGCCGCGCCACACCTCGCAGACCTCATAGACGCTGTCGGCGAACTGGAAGCCGCGGTCCTCGATGTGGACGTTGGCCTCGGCGTGGGGGAGATAACGGCCGTTGACGTAGGCGATGCGGCTCATCGAGGGGGTCCTATCAGAAGAATTCGAGGCTCACGCGGAACATCTGTTCCACCTGATGCACCTTTTCGGCCAGCGCAAACATGATGACACGATCCTTGGGCAGGATCTGGGTCTGGCCGTTGATTTCGATGGGCTTGTTCTTGCGGTAGACCGCGCCGACGCGCACGCCCGCCGGAAGGTCGAGGTCCCTGAGGCGGCGGCCGACCAGGGTGGAGGTTTCCAGCGCCTCTGCCTCGATCACCTCCGCCTGCCCGTTTTGCAGCGAGTGAACGCTTTCGATGCGCCCGCGCCGCACATGGCGCAGGACGCGGCTGATGGTCACCGCACGGGGGTTCACGTAGGCGTCGATGCCCAGCGCGTTGGCAAGCGCCGGGTAGGACACGTTGTTGATGAGCGACAGGTTACGCGTACAGCCGAGCGTTTTTGCCATCACGCAGGTGATGATGTTGGCCTGATCGTCATTGGTGAGGGCGACCATGGTGTCGGCGTCCTCGATGTCCGCCTCGCGCAAGATGTCCTGGTCGAGCGCGGAGCCATTGAGGACCACGGCGCGGTGAAGCGCATCGGCAATCTGCACGGCACGGGGGCGCGATGCCTCGATGATCTTCAGCTTGGTGCCGGGTTCGCGCTTTTCCAGCTCCTGCGCCACGTAGAAGCCGATGTTGCCGCCGCCGGCGATGACCACGCGCTGCGCCTTGGGCTCCTCGTGGCCGAAGATGACCAGCGTGCGGCGCACCTGCTCGCGCGGGGCGACCACGTAGACGAGATCGCCGGTGCGCAGCATGTCTTCGGACTGCGGCACGAACAGCTTGCCGTTGCGAAAGGCCCCGACGACTACGGCCCCGAGGTTGGGAAACAGCTCCGTAAGCTGGCGCAGCGGCGTATCGACCACCGGGCAATCGTCCCCGCACATGATGCCGACGACCACCACGTTGTCATCCGCAAAGCGCACGGTTTCCACCGCGCCGGGGAGCGCGAGGCGGCGCATCACCATCTCGCCCACCTCGATCTCGGGCGAGATCACCACGTCGATCGGCATTTCGTTGCGGGCAAAGAAGTGCCGGTAGATCGGCGTCAGATAGCTCTGTGCGCGGACGCGGGCGATCTTGGTCGGCACCTGGAACAGCGAGTGCGCCACCTGCGCGGCCACCATGTTGACCTCGTCCGACTGGGTGACGGCGATCAGAAGGTCGGCATCGGCAGCGCCGGCGGCAGCCAGAATGTCCGGATGGGAGCCGTGACCGATGACGCCGCGCACGTCCAGCTGATCGCGCACGTTGGCGATGAGGTCGGGTGCCACGTCGATGACGGAGACGTCATGGCCCTCGGTGGACAGGCGTTCGGCAATGCCGAAACCCACCTGCCCCGCCCCGCAGATGACTATGCGCATGGGTTGTTCTCAACCAAGATCGTCACACCCTTGCTCATGCCGGAGCGATCTGCCGCCAGATCTTCACGCGCGCCAGCTCGGGTGGCAGGCGTTGAAGCACGCACTCAAGCGATCCCAAGCGTCTTCAGTTTCCGGTGCAGCGCCGAGCGCTCCATTCCCACGAACTCCGCCGTACGGGACACGTTGCCCGAGAAGCGGTTGATCTGGGCCTTGAGATAATCGCGCTCGAAGATTTCGCGGGCGTCGCGCAGCGGCAGGGCCATGATGTGCTCGCCGCCGGTCTGCGAGGACAAGGGCGGCACGATGGCGCCGATCTCGTTGGGGAGATAGTCGGCGGAGATCGGCTCGTTGGGGTCGCCGTCGCGGGTGAGGATGAGGAGGCGCTCGACGTTGTTCTGAAGCTGGCGCACGTTGCCCGGCCAGTCGTGCGCCTGAAGGACGGCCATGGCGTCTTCGCCGACGATGCGGCGCGGAAGGCCCTGGTTCTCGGCCGTCTGCTTGACGAAATAATCGATCAGCATCGGCACGTCTTCGCGGCGGGAGGCGAGCGCCGGAACGCGGATGGGCACCACGGAGAGCCGGTGAAAGAGGTCCTGCCGCACGGTGCCTTCGGCAATTTCTTCCTGCAGGTCGCGGGCGGAGGACGAGATGATGCGAACGTCCACCTTCACCTTGCGCGTGCCACCGACGCGGGTGAATTCCTGGTTGACCAGAACGCGCAGGATGCGGCCCTGCGTTTCCATCGGCATGTCGCCGATCTCGTCCAGATAGAGCGTGCCGCCGTGGGCTTCTTCCAGCGCGCCGACAGAGGCTTCGTGCCCCGGCCGGGCCTCTGCGCCGAACAGCTCTTCCTCGAACCGGTCCGGCGTGATGGTGGCCGATGACAGCACCACGAACGGGCCGCCGCGGCGCAGGCTCTTGTTGTGGATCGTGCGGGCGACCAGCTCCTTGCCGGAGCCGGACGGACCCATGATCATGATGCGCGAATTGGTGGGCGCCGCCTTCTCGATGGTCGAGCGAAGCTGGTTCATCACGCCGGAATTGCCGATGATCTCCTGGAACTCGCCGGTCTTGGTGCCGAGGCGCTCCACTTCGCGGCGGAGCTTGGAGGTTTCCAGCGCGCGCTCGGCGGTGAGGACCAGACGGTCGGCCTTCAGCGGCTTCTCGATGTACTCGTAGGCGCCGCGCTTGATGGCGCTGACCGCGGTTTCGATGTTGCCATGGCCGGAAATCATCACGATGGGCAGCGATTCGTGCTGCTCGTGGATGGCGTCGAGCAAACCCAGCCCGTCCATCTTCGAGCCTTGCAGCCAGATGTCGAGGAAGATCAGCTGCGGGCGCCGCGCACCGATGGCCGCCAGCGCTTCATCGCTGTCAGCGGCGGTGCGGACGTCGTAGCCCTCGTCTTCCAGAATTCCGCCAATGAGATTGCGGATGTCGATCTCATCGTCGACGACCAATATGTCCGACGCCATCCCTACTCCATCCAAAACCAGGCGCAATGTTGACCCGGTATGTCGCTCTACGTCGCGCGCCGTTTAGAAATCGTCAAGCGGTCGCCTCGTCCGGCAAGCCCGGCAGAACGAAGCGAATGCACGCGCCACGGGTGTTTTCACTCACCAAAGACGCGTCCAGAAGCTCGATCCGGCCGCCCTGCTCCTCGGCAATCTTCTTCACGATGGCAAGGCCGAGCCCAGTGCCCTTGGCCCTTGTCGTCATATAGGGCTCCAGGAGCCGTTCTCGACCTTCTGCGGGAAATCCGATGCCATTGTCGACAATGTCCACCCAGATCTCGTTATCATCAGACCGCGAGACACGCACGAAAATGCGTCCCGGCCCGCCGCGATCCTCCTCCGTGGTCTGCTCGATGGCCTCGGCGGCGTTCTTGACGAGGTTCGACAGCGCCTGTGCCACCAGCCTGTGGTCGAAATGGGCGACGACCGGCTCGTCCGGCATGTCGGTGTCCTTGATCACGCTTTCGTGACCGATGCCCTGGAGGAACACCGCCTCGCGCACTGCTTCGCGAATGTCCATCCGCTCCATGGCGGGCGCCGGCATCCGGGCGAAGTTGGAGAATTCGTTGACCATTCGCTCGATGTCACCCACCTGGCGCACGATGGTGTCGACGCACTGGTCGAACACCGCGTGGTCGTCTTCCTTGATCTGCTTGCCGTAGCGCCGCTTGATCCGCTCGGCCGAAAGCTGGATCGGCGTCAGCGGGTTCTTGATCTCGTGGGCGATCCGGCGGGCGACATCCGCCCACGCCGAGGAACGCTGCGCGGTCACAAGGTCGGTGATGTCATCCAGCGTCAGGACGAAGCCGGGGCGGGCCGCGTCCGCCCGGTCGGTGGTGGCGCGCACGGTGATGGTTCGGTCCCGTCCGCGGCGCGTCAGGGTGATCTGCTCGGGCTTGAAGCGAAGCGCGGCAAGGCCGCCCTCCCCGTTGACCACGGGGTCGAGCTCGGTCACCGCCGCCGTCACGTCCTTGCCGACAATATCGGCGGTGGAGACGTCGAGCATGTTGAGTGCGGAGGTGTTGGCGAGCGAGACCCGACCTTCGGAATCGATGCCCACCACGCCCGCGGTCACCCCGCCCAACACTGCCTCGGTGAACCGCCGCCGCCGGTCCATCTGCGTGTTGGCCTCGATGAGGTCGTCCCGCTGGGACTTGAGGCGGCTTGTCATCGCATTGAAGGTTTCGCCAAGGTGCGCGATGTCGCCGTCGAACATGCGCACCGGCACCTCGACCGAAAGATCCCCCTTGGCCACCGCGTCTGATGCGTCGATCAGTTCGCGGATCGGGGCCACGAGCCGGTTGGCAAAGCCGAAGCCGAGGTAGATGGCGCACACGAGGAGCACCAGCGTCACCCCTGCGTAAACAAGCCCGAACGCCACCGAAACGCCGAGCCGTGACGATTCAAGCTCGATATATTCCTGCGCGTTGGCCTTGGTGAGGCGCAGGAAGCCGTTCACCTTCGGGTCCATCAGCCGGGCGATGTAGAGGTAGGTGTCGGTATAATTGGGCAGCTTCATGATGCCGCCCACCTGGTCCGCCTCCCCCGGCGCAATCAGCACCGGTTCGCCCTTCAGCGCCTCGGACATGGCATCTGCCGGCGGCATCCGAAGCTCGATTTCGGGCGCCACCACAGCGCGCGTGATCACCTCGCCGGCTCCGTTGAGGAGGAAGGCCGAGGGGAGCTGGCGCCATGCCGTCTGGGTCTGGAGCAGCTGGTCGAAGCGGGATGGCTCGAACTCGTAGACGGCTTCGATGCCGTCGATGTCGCGCGCCATGGCGACAAGATCGGTCCGCAGCGTGTTGGCGTGCTCGCCCACATAGGCGTCCGCCACGGCAACCGAGTTGGCGACAATCGCCTGCGTGCGCTCCTCGAACCAGCGGTCGAGACCGCGCGCGAGGGTGAGCGTGGCCACCACCGCCACCAGCGCGGCCGGCAGCACCGCCATCACCGAAAACAGCGCAACGATGCGCAGGTGAAGCCGGGCGCCGGCGCGCCGGGCAGACCGCGCGCGCCACAGCTTCCACGCCTCGTAGCCGACACCCACCAGGAGCGTTGCGACAAGAATGGCGTTGATCGTGAGCGCAATTGTCACGACTTCGTGTGTCGGTTCGATTGGCGTCAGGCCGGTGAGGATGAGAAACGTGGCCGTGACCGCGATGAGTGCAAGCGCGATGATCACGACGCCCAGGCTGCGCACCGGGGAATCGAACGGTGGCTGATATGGCACGGCCGCATCACTCATGGCTCTGCCTCAAAGGAGTATTCGGAACGTTGAGCGTATGTGACCCCAGCTGCCCCCGGTCAAGTTGCACCCTCTCCTGCCACCGCGCAGCCTCGTGTGACGCAAGATGAAACGTGTCATCTTCGCCGGGGCAGGCCATGCGACCCTCATTGCGCTCGACCGTCTCGCCCGGATGAAGCACGGCGCAAAAATCATCCTCGTCTCGGATGGTCCGTCGACCCACTATAGCGGCATGGTGCCGGGCTGGATCGAGGGCATCTACGCTGGCGGCGCCATGTCGATCCCGCTTGCCTCTTTCTGCGATGCCCGGGGCATTCGCCTTGTCGATGCCCGGATCGAAGGGGCGGACGACGGATGCCTCTCCACCACGGCGGGCAAACTTCCGTTCGATCATCTGGTTCTCAACCTTGGTGCGGTCGCCTGGCGCGATGCGGCGCTGGCAAATTCCCACGTGGTGCCGGCCAAACCGTTCGATTCGCTGATTGCGGGGTTGCAGACCCGCGCCAACGCCAGCGCCTTCGCCATTGTGGGCGCAGGGCCGGCCGGGCTGGAAACGGCGTTTGCCTTGCGGGCCCGGCACCCGGCGACTGGCGTCACTGTCATCGAGCGCGGCAACGAGATCCTGTCCGCCTTCGCCCGGCGCTTTGCAAAGCGCGTCGCAGACCGGCTTGCCGCAGCCGACATCAGCGTTCTGACCGGCGCCGAGGTGGCGGGCGTGGACGCTGAAACTGTGGAGCTGGCGGACGGGCGGCGGATCTTCAGCGGGTGCACCCTCGCATTCACCGGCGCCGCGCCGCCGCCGGTTCTGGCATCCATGCCGTTCGCCCGCGCAGCCGACGGTTTCGTGGCTGTGGACGGGCACATGCGCAGCCTCTCGCACCCCAACGTGCTGGCGGTGGGCGATGTCGCCACCGCTGAAGCCGATCCCCGGCCGAAGGCTGGCGTGTTCTCGGTGCGGTCCGGCAAGCCGCTGGCGGATGCTGTGGCGGCCCTTGCCGACGGGCGGACGCCGCCGCCGCTGGTCCTTCAGCGGCGCGGCCTCGTCTTGCTGTCCACCGGCGGGCGGCGCGCCATTGGCGTGCGCAACGGCCTTGTGGCGGAGGGGCGCTGGGTCTGGCGCCTGAAGGACCATTTCGACAGGAGCTTTGTCGACCGCTTCGCGGGGCCGCCCCGCCGCTAGAGCGTTCATTTTTCAGACCCATGGCGCGGTTTGCCGGAAGGGCGCCCTATGCGGCAGGAGGCGCGGCGCGTATCAGGGCAGGATGCTCATTGCGCTGCGCGTCTTTCTCCCCTTCGCCCTCACCTATCTGCTGGCCTACACGCTGCGGGTCATCAACGCCGTTGCGGGCGAGCCGATCAGCGCCGATCTCGGCCTGTCTGCGGCCGATCTCGGCTTTCTGACCAGCGTCTATCTCGCTGCTTTCGCGCTCTGTCAGCTGCCGTTCGGCCTCTTGATGGACCGTTACGGGCCGCGCCGGGTGGAGGCGGCGCTTCTGGTGATCGCCGCAATCGGCTGCGGCGGCTTTGCGCTTGCCTCGTCATTCGCCGAGCTCACCATCGGCCGCGTGTTGATGGGGGCTGGCGCCTCCGTCTGCCTGATGGCGCCGTTCACGGCCTATCGCAAATGGTTCAGCGCGGAGCGTCTGCCGCTTGCCATCGGGCTTTTGATGATGTTCGGCGGCGCAGGGTCGGTGCTTGGGGGCGGGCCGGCAGAGGCGCTCCTGGGGGTCATGGGCTGGCGCGGTGTGTTCGGGCTCGGCGCGGTTCTGACGCTCGCGTGCGCTGTATCCATCTTGTTTGTGGTGCCCAGCAAGCGCGAGGCGAAGGAAAGCCCCGGCTTTGCCACCCTCACCCGCGAACTGGGCGCCGTTCTGAAATCGCGCGCGCTGTGGTGGATTGCACCCATGGCCGCCACGGTCCACGCCGGCTTTCTGAGCATTCTGGGGCTGTGGACGGGGCCATGGCTGCGCGATGTGGCGGGCCTTTCCGCCGACGCTGCCGCGTTCTGGCTTTCGATGAGCGCGTTGGGGCTGATGTTCGGTTTCTTCGCGTTCGGCGTCATCGCCAGCCGCGCCGAACGGGCGGGCAAATCGCTCCATGTGTGCGTGATCGGCTCGCTGTTCTACGCCGCGGTCACGGTGCTGATCGTGGTTCTGCCGCCGTCACTGGCAACGCCGCTGTGGGTGCCTTTCGCAATCTTCGGCTCCAGCGGCATCCTCGCCTACGCCATCACCACCAAGCATTTCCGCGAGGAACACGCGGGCCGGGTCAACACCACGCTGAACTTCCTGGTCTTCTTCTTTGCGTTTCTGGTGCAGTGGGGCTTCGGCGTCATTCTCGGGTTCTTCCCGGCTGCAGGCGGCGAAGGGGCAAGCCCCCTCGGCTTCCAGGTGGCGCTTTGCGTGCTTCTGGTCCTGCAGGGCCTGTCCTATCTGCCGCTGTTCCTGCGCCCGGCCGTCCCCCCGGCGGTGGATTAGTCCGCCCGTCTCCGGTTCTGGCTGGCCCATTTGCGGTGGGACCACATCCACTGGTCGGGTGCGGCGCGGATCCACTCCTCGAAGGCGTCGTGCAGGGCCTGCGTGGCAGCCGCAATGTCAGCATCGCGGTCGTCCGTGTGCGGCACCGGAATCTCGCGCAGCGAGACGCGGAAATTGACCCCTTCGGTCCGTGTGACGGCGCCTGCAATCAGCGGCTTGCCGGTCATCCGCGCCAGAATGGCCGGAAATGGCGTGGCATAGGCTTCCTGACCGAAAAAACGCACTGGAATGCCGCGCAGCTCACGAAAGTCTGCCGCCATCCCCACCGACACGCCGTCGCGCAAGAGGCGCAGCATGGTGTAGGCCAGCTGCGGACCCTTAGGGTAGAGGCCGGCCGGATAGGCGGGTTCCCGCATCGCCTTGAGGTAGGTTTCCACAAAAGGGTTGTGGAGCTTCTGGTAGACGGCGGCAAAGGGCAGCCGATTGGCCTTTGCAAGGACGCCGGTGATCTCCCAGTTGCCAAGGTGGGCGCTGGCGTTGACCGCCCCGTCCTTCCAGAGCGCCACGAAGCGGTCGATGTCGGCGGGCATTTCCACCCGCGCGGTCTGGTTGACCAGCCGGTCGATCTGGAACGATTCGCCGGAGACGCGGCCGAGATTGCGCCACATGCGCCGGGCAATCGCCTCCCGTTCGGCGGCCGGCAGCTCCGGCAGGGCAAGGGCAAGATGCTCCAGTGCCCGCTGGTGCCTGGACGTGCGCGGCATGATGGCGCCCAGTACCCCGCCCATGACGGCCGATGTCCAGCCCACCGGCGCCATCCGCAGGATCAGCCCGGCAGCGCGCACGCCTGCATATTCCAGCCGGTGCTGGAACGTGGCCTTTCCGGCGCGCGTCTTGCGCCGGGGCGGCCGCGGGGCATTGGCGGGGTTGGTGGCGTCCACGCGTCGAATATCCTGCCGGTGCGGACGGGGCCGCGTGTGTCATCGGGGCCGGGGTGGCCGGCACAGCACGCCAGATAGACGCTTCGTCCCGCCCCGCCAAGCATCCGCAATTGAGGCTTGCGGGGGACTGCATCCTGTGTGAGGCAAAATTTCCGGCCGGAGCCCCCTTTCCGATGCGTGATGTTCTTACCCTGACAGTGCCGTTCTTCGGGCTGATCTTCCTCGGTTTCGTGGTTGGCCGGATCGCCAGACGGCCCGCTGCCGGGCTCGAGTGGCTGAACATCTTCATCCTGTACGTCGCGTTGCCGGCGCTGTTCTTCCAGCTTCTGGCGGCAACGCCGTTCGAGGAGCTGTCCAATGTCAGCTTCATTCTGGCGGTGCTTGGCGCGACGTCCACGGTGCTGGTGGCGGGCTTTGCGCTTGCCCTGTGGATGAGCCGGGGCAACGTGGAGCGGGCGACCATCCAGTCGCTGATCGGCGCCTACTCCAACAACGGGTATCTGGGGCCGGGGCTGGCGCTGAGCGCCGTGGGTGCATCGGCGACGGTGCCGGTCGCGCTGATCTTCGCATTCGAGAACACGATGTTCTTCACGCTGACGCCGATCCTGATGGCGGTGGGCGGGGCTGCCGTCGGGACACCGGCGCAGACCGCCCGGATGATCCTGAAGCGGATCTTCACCCACCCCTTCATTCTGGCCGTCATCTTCGGGGCAACCGCTGCGGCGTTCTCCTGGCAGCCGCCCGAGATGCTGAACCGGATGCTCACCATGCTGCGTGATGCCGCAGCGCCGTGCGCGCTCTTTGCCATGGGCGTGACGGTGGCGCTCCAGCCGCTGCCCACCCGCGGCGCCATGAGCGAACTTTCCATCTTCCTGACGTTCAAGCTCGTCGCGCACCCGGTCATGGCGTTCCTGTTCGTCTCGATGGTGGATGCCGACCCGATCTGGCTGACGACAGCGGTCCTGATGGCAGCGCTGCCGCCGGCCACCAACGTGTTCGTGCTCGCCACCCAGTACCGGACCTATGTGGAGGGTGCCTCCAATGCGGTTCTGGTGGGCACCGCCGCATCGGCCATCACGGTGACGGCTGTGCTCTACGCTATCCGTCAGGGCCTGCTCTGACGCCGATCAGCCGAGGCCGGCGCGCATCATGGCGCGGCGCAGGGGGCGGACATTGCGCACTGCGGCAACGGCCAGCGCCCGCAAACCCGCAACGGGCATGAATTCCGACAGGAGCGACCGGTTGAGAAGGTCGACGCCAACGCTGCGCACGTTCACGTCCAGCCGGCGCCGGGTGTCGTAGGCCTCGGCCACACCGTTGAGGGAGCCGCTGTCGCGGGCGCCGGACAGAAGCGTGTGCAAGGTTTCGACGTCGCGCATGCCAAGGTTCAGCCCCTGCGCCCCGATGGGCGGAAAACGATGCCCCGCCTCCCCCACCAGTACGACGTTGTCGCGGCCGAACTGGCGTGCCACCAGCCCCTCCAGCGGGAACGTGCCGCGAGGACCGTCGACGCGCATCTTGCCGAGGATCTTGTGGGCGCGGTGTTCGATCTCGCGGGCGAGCGGACCGGGGTCCATGGCCGCCCAGCGTGCCGCCTCGTCCGGCCGGCCGACCCACACCAGCGAGGAGCGGTCGCCTGGCAGCGGCACCAGCGTGAACGGACCGCCGCTGGTGTGAAACTCCGTGGACGTGTCGCCGTGCGGGCGCTCGTGGCTGAGGGTGGTGACGAACGCGGCCTGGTCGTAGGCCCAGCGGCGCAGGCCGAACCCCGCGTCGCCCCGCACCACCGAATCGGCGCCATCGGCCGCCACCACAAAATCGGCAGCCAGCTCGGCGCCGTCGGTGCTGATCCGGGCTGGCCGCCCGGGCGCGACGCCGCGCGCAGTGCCGTTGACGCGAACGAGACCGGCCGCATCCGCCCGTGCGGCAAGCGCCGCGTTCAGCACGGTGTTGGGAACGTTGAAGCCGAACTGGTCAAGGCCCGCCTCGTGCGCGTCGAACGCGATTTCCGGCGCGCGCGGGAGCCGGTCCGTGGCGTCGACGATCCGCATGGTGACGAGCGGCGCCGCCTCCTCCTCGATGTCCTGCCAGACCCCGAGGCGCGTCAGATGCGCCACCGCCGGCATCAAGAGCGCCGTGGTGCGCGGGTCGTGGGTGAGCTCCGGGGCCACGAGTGCCGTGCGCCAGCCGGCATCGGCGGCACAGAGCGCAGCGAAGAGCCCCGTCGGCCCGCCGCCGACCACCGCGACGTCCACATGCTCGCCGCCAGCCGGGCCGATGCCCTTACCCTCTTCAACCGCCATGATACGCTCCCAACTTGATTGCACGCCGGCACAAACCTAACGTGCCGCCACCGCAACGCGGAGGACGACTATGACGCACGCCATCGTGCAGGACGAGACCGGCGGCCCGGACGTGTTGTCCTACCGCGAAGTTCCGGACCCGGTTGCGGGCCCCGGCGAAATTGTCGTGCGGCATACCGCAATTGGTCTCAACTACCTCGACACGTATTTTCGCAAGGGCCTTTACCCAGCGCCGGGCGGGATGCCGCTGACCATCGGCAACGAAGCGGCGGGCGTGGTGGAAAGCATCGGCGACGGTGTGACGCTGTTTGCCCCCGGCGACCGCGTTGCCTACGCCGGTTCCATCGGCGCCTACAGCCAGCGCCGCGCCATCGAAGCGGACAAGGTGGTGGCGATTCCGGAAGGGGTGAGCGACGAGATGGCCGCCGCGATGATGCTGAAGGGCATGACAGCGCGCTACCTCCTCAAAGAGGTCTACAAGGTCGAGAAAGGCTCAACCATCCTGTACCACGCGGCGGCCGGCGGCGTGGGGCTCATCATGGGCCAGTGGGCAAAGGCGCTGGGCGCCACGGCCATCGGCACCGTCAGCAGTGCGGAAAAAGCGGAGCTGGCCAAGGCCAACGGCTACGCGCATGTGATCAATTACAGCGACGACAATTTCGTCGAGGCGGTGAAAACGCTGACCGATGGCAAGGGCGTGGACGTCGTCTACGATTCCATCGGCAAGGACACCTACCCCAGCTCGCTGGACTGCCTGCGCCCGATGGGCATGTGGGCAACCTTTGGCCAGTCGTCCGGCGTGATCGAGAATTTCAGCCTTGGCGATCTGGCGTCCCGCGGGTCCCTGTTCGCCACGCGGCCTTCGCTGTTCGTGTATATTGGTACCCGGCCGCGGCTTGAGGCAAATGCGGCGGACCTTTTCAAAATGGTGGCAGACGGTTCGGTGAAGATCGAGATCGGCCAGACCTTCCCGCTGGAAAAGGCCGCCGATGCGCACCGCGCGCTGGAAGGCCGCAAGACGACCGGCTCCACGGTGCTGGTGCCGTGACCCCCCCAATCGACATACGGAGTTTGCCCCGACAATGAGCGATGCGCTCGCGGCCGCGGTGTTTGCCGGACAGGAGGACGCTGTTGCGCTCCTGTCCGCCCTCGTCACCCAGCCGACTGAAAACCCGCCCGGAGATACCGCCGCGGCCACCGAGTGGCTGGCGTTGTGGCTGGAGGAGCGGGGCCACATGGTGGAGCGGCACCCGGTGCCCGCGCCGTTTGCGCGCCACTACCGGCGAACCGACGTCACGAACCTCATCGTGCGGCGCACGTTCGGGCCGGGGCCGACGATTGCGCTCCATGCGCCGCTGGACACGCTGCCCGCCGGCGAAGGCTGGCACCGCGAGCCGTTCGGCGCGGAAATCCGCGAAGGCTATCTGCACGGCCGCGGCGCGCGCGATTCCAAGGCCGATGTGGCGGCCTACATTGCCGTGCTGGAGGCGCTGGCGGCAGCGGGCGCATCCGCTGGCACGCTGGAGCTGCACGTCACGTCTGACGAGGAAGGCGGCGGCTTCCTGGGCCCGCAGTTTCTGCTCGGCCAGTCTCTCACCGAGCCCGATGCGGTGATTGCCGCCGGCACGGCCTACCAGGTGGTGACCGGACAGCAGGGCGTTCTGCATCTGGAGGTGCTGCTGCGTGGCCAGCAGGCCCACGCCTCCCGCCCGCAGGATGGCCGCGATGCCATCCGCGCGGCGGTGCCGCTCATGGCCGCGCTGCATGCCCATGCCGACACGCTGGCCGAACCCCTCACGCTGAGCACCATCGGCGGTGGCCGCGGCGTCAACATCGTGGCCGACATGGTGAGCTTCACCATCGACCGGCGCCTTGCGCAGGACGAGGACGGAGAGACGGTGGAGGCAGATCTTGCCGCGCTGATCACCGCGTCCGTCACCGCCCCCGGCGTCGAGGTCGAATGCAGGCGCCTGCTGCTGGCCGAACCCGTCAACACATCTGAACCATCGGAACGGCTGGCATCGACCTTGTCGCGCCATGCGCAAGCGGCGTTCGATCACGAGATCCCGGTGGTGTCGGCGCCGGTTGTATCGGGCGCACGGCACTATGCGCTGGCCGGCATTGCACTGGCGCTTTACGGCGTCGGCCCGCCCATCGTCGGCGAAGGCGTCGATTTCACGGGCGACGAATCGGTGTCTCTTCATGACATGAAGCGGGCGACCCTAGCCCTTGCGACTGCCGTAGATGAGCTTTTGCGCGGGCCGGAATAAAGCTCTGCTGTTACGAATTGTTTCGAAAGGCTTCCTGAATCCGGTGGACTGCGATAGTATGCAAACGGTATCATCCGGTTGATGCGGAATGGCAGACCAACGCGCCACAAGGGCAATGCTTGCCCGGATCTGGTGTTCAGGTTTCTGTTATTCTAAATCTGACTTCAGTTCCGTGTGTGTTCCGTGGCTTTCGAAGAAGATGAAATCATGACCTACAGTTTCGTGGTCAGGTTTGTCATATTATCGTTTTTCGTTGGTCTGGAGTGTAAAGTTCAAACACGATTGAGCCATCTTCGGTCTTGTCGGGGTTGCGTTTGATCAACTAGATCGCTACGCGTTTGTTTGGCACGGGTTGCCTTGCGTGGGGCTTGCAAGGAGGACGAACCGAACATGATCACGCGACGTTTGTGTGAGCCGGGGACGAGGTGGCGACAGCTAGACGCTGTATCGCTGGAGACTTTGTTGCTGGGAGCTGTGGTTCGCGCACGGTGCGCTCACCGCGTTTGCGTTCGCCCCGGTCGTTTGTCGACCATGAGTTAGGCCGTCCGATGCGTAGAATCAAAACTGCAAAATTTCAACTCGGACAGGTTGTCCGTCACCGCGTCTTCAGCTTTCGCGGGGTCATCTTCGATGTTGATCCCACGTTCTCCAATACCGAGGAGTGGTGGGAGGCAATTCCGGAAGACATCCGCCCGCGTCGCGATCAGCCCTTCTATCATCTCTTCGCTGAAAATGACGAAACCGAGTATATCGCCTACGTCTCCGAACAGAATCTGCTGCCTGACGATACGGGAGAGCCGGTGCGTCACCCGCAGGTGAGCGACATGTTCGAGCTTCGGGACGGATCGTACGCTCCGCGCGCGGAGAATTTCCACTAAACCAGCGCGATCGACGGGCAATCGACAAACCGCAGTGCCGTGGCGCTGCGGTTTTTTTGTGCGCACGGCAAGCCGCGCAGAGTAACGCGGGGTGCGGGCAACCGGCCCGCGCCCCGCCAACCGCCCCTAGTTGCTGGACGCTTCGTCCAGAGCGCGGCGCTGTTCGGCAACCAGACGGTCCCGTGCTTCCTGCGCCTTCTTGTTCAGCTCGCTCTGCAGATCCTGCTGCTTCTGCTGCAGGGCCTGCGGGTCGATCCCCTCACCGTCATAAGCGGCGGTGAAGCCGATCAGCGACATGTCGAAGCGAACCTGCTTGGCCTGCTGGTTGATTGTGGTGATCTGCAGCTTGCCGCCAGCCTTCAACCGGCTGATGAAGCCGGCATCGATGGGCAGCTCTGCATAACAGGCGTTGGGAAAGCAGATGGAGTATTTCGCTTCCGCAGGTGCCCCGCCATCGATCTGCATCTGGACGCCGGGCACGATGAGCATCCCCACCGGCACGGATGAAATCAGTGTCTTGCGTGCTTCGCCGGGTGTTTCGCGAATCGCGATGGACGTCAGGAACTGCCCGGCATCGGTGCGCAGCTCCTGCGTGATGAGGCAGACGGGCTTGTTGGCCTGCGGGTCGGTGTTACAGATCTTCAGCCAGTTGTTTTCTTCGGGCTGGGCCTGCTGTGCCGTGGCAGGCACCGCGCTCGCGCCTGCGACCGCGACGAAGAGCGCCAGGGCGCTGCCGATCGAACTAAAACGCATGTCTACTGTCCCCCAATAAAGAGTCTCTTGCTTTGGAACGTGCGCGCGCTCCATCCATGGTGCGGAATAGACCGCATGAGCGAAAATGGCTAGGATATGAATGATGATGAACCGTAAAATATGGGACAACATCGCCCGCACGTGGCTCATTGCGGCAATGTTTCTCGTCTCAATCGGCCTTGGCGCGCCTGTGCGCGCCGAACCGCCGACCCATGGCGTCGCGATGCACGGGGCGCCGGCACTGGCGCCGGGTGAGCCCCTTCCCTACGCAAATCCTGATGCGCCGCAGGGCGGCACCATCACCTTCGGCGTTCTGGGCAGCTTCGACAATCTCAATCCGATGATCCCCCGCGGCACCACCGCCGAGGGGCTGCGCGACCTCCTCTATTTCGGCAATCTCGTCTACGAGAGCCTCCTGGAGCGCAGCCGCGACGAGGCGTTCAGCCTCTACGGCTTCCTGGCCGAAGAGGTGATCGTGCCGCCGGAGCGCGATGCCATCACCTTCAAGATCAACCCCAAGGCAGCGTTTTCGGACGGTGAGCCGGTGACGGCCGAGGACGTGGTTTTTACCATGGAGCTCCTGCGCGAAAAGGGATGGCCGTTCCAGCGCAGTTATTACAAGCGGATCGAAAGCGTGGAGACGCCGGACGATCAAACCGTCATCTTCCGCTTTCCCAATGCCAACGACCGCGAGTTTCCGCTGATCCTGGGCGTGATGCCGATCCTGCCGGCCCACGCCACCGATCCCGAAACCTTCGAGAAGACCACCCTCACCCCGCCGCCCGGCACCGGCCCCTATGTCATCGACAAGGTCGACCCCGGCCGCGCGCTCACCTTCCGCCGCAACCCCGATTATTGGGGCAACGACAACCCGCTCAACCAGGGCCGCTACAACGCCGAATTCGTGCGCTTCCTCTATTATCGCGATGAAACGACCATGTTCGAGGCGTTCAAGAGCGGCGAGATCGACGCCTTCATGGAGGCGGACGCCGGGCGCTGGGCGCAGGGCTACGATTTTCCCGCCATGCGCGATGGCCGGATCGAGCGCTGGGAGATCCCCACCGGGCAGCCGCGCGGCATGTGGGCCTTTGCCATGAACACCCGCCGCGCGCCGTTCGACGACCTGCGCGTGCGCAAGGCGATGAACCTCCTGTTCGATTTCGAGTGGGTGAACCGGCAGATGTTCTTCGGTCTGCGCGACCGGACGGAGAGCTTTTTTGAAAGCTCCGAGCTGCAATCCACCGGTCTTCCCGCCAGCGATGCCGAAAGGGCCCTCCTCGCCCCGTTTGCCGAGGTCGTCCCGGAGGACATTATGAACGGCACCTGGGCGCCGCCTCAATCCGACGGGTCCGGCCGCGACCGCACAAACATCCGCGCCGCATTGGCGCTTCTGAACGAAGCGGGCTGGCGTGTGGACGGGGGCAAGCTGGTGGACGCTGGCGGCAACCCGTTCCGCTTCGAGCTGCTCGTGGCGCTCCGGGACGACGAGCGGCTGGCGCTGGCCTACCAACGGATGCTGAAGCCCATCGGCATCGAGGCGGAGGTGCGCTACGTCGACCCCGGCCAATATTATGAACGGCTGCGCGACTTCGACTTCGACATGATCCGCACCTACTGGTCTGCCTCCCTTTCGCCCGGCAACGAACAGATGGGCCGCTGGTCCAGCGAAGCGGCCGACATCGAGGGCACGCTCAATTATGCCGGCGTGCGCGAGCCGGCGGTGGATGCCATGGTCTCTGCCATGCTGGCGGCCACCGAACGGGAAGATTTCATCACCGCCGTACGGGCGCTCGACCGCGTGCTTCTGGCGGGCGAATATGTGGTGCCGCTCTTCAACAAGCCGATGCAGTGGATTGCCTATTCCACGCGCCTCGGGCATCCGGACAAACAATCGCTTGCGGGCGTGGAATGGGAAACCTGGTGGGTGAAGCCATGAATATTGACGCCTCGGCCCTCGAGCCGCTGAAGATCGACGTCATCTCCGACGTGATGTGCCCGTGGTGCTTCATCGGCAAGCGCCGCCTGGAAAAGGCCCTTGAGGCCGCCCACGACGTGCCGGTGAAGGTGGAGTGGCACCCCTACCAGCTCGACCCGACCATCCCGCCCGGCGGCAAGGACCGCCGCCAGTACCTGGAAGACAAGTTCGGCAGCGCGGAGCGGATCGCCGAGATCTACGGCCGCATCAGCGCCGCGGGGGCAGACGAAGCCATCCCCTTCGCGTTCGACAGGATCGAGGTCTCCCCCAACACGCTGGACGCCCACCGCCTGATCCGCTGGGCCGGCATTGAGGGCCTTCAGGACGCCGTGGTGGAGCGCCTGTTCGCGCTTTACTTTGTTGAGGGGGCGAACCTGACCGACTACGCGGTGCTGGTGGACGCGGCCAAGGCCGCCGGCATGGACGGCGAGGTGGTCGCCCGCCTGCTGGCCACCGACGCCGATCTGGCGGAGACGGAAGCGGAAATCGTCCACGCCCAGGCGATCGGCGTACAGGGCGTGCCGTGCTTCATTCTGGACGGGAAGTATGCGGTATCGGGCGCGCAGCCAGCGGATGTGCTGGAGGGGGCTATTCGGCAGGTGGCGCAGGAGCGAAACCCACTTTAAGTCGAACTGCGGTAGATCTAAATGCTGTTGCGGCCTCCTCACCACATTTAGATACTATCGATATTTGCATTACTAATGAGTATTTTTTTGGGTCGCCCTCTAGGGCCATCGATACTTGTAAAGGTGAGGTTTATCCATGATTCCTGCTCGTTTGCATACTGATTAAGGCTTCTTGCGATAATCGATTTCGTTTTAGGGTTCGCAGTTTCCTGAATCTGAAATGGAATACTTCGTCGCAATTCTTGGTCATAAACCCGTCCATATCCAGAGTTTACATTGAAGCTGTGAACGCTAAATACCTTACCGCGAACTTCTCTGTTATTCTGCGAATGATTGACATATGATTTAGTCTCATCGTTAAAGTTTATTGTACTGCCGTGCGCATTTATTACATAAATTTTATTTGCACCATCCCCAATCACATTTTGAAAGCGCCGAGCTGACGGTTCGACAGCATCGATAACCGCTTCAATATTGGCGCTATGTGGAGAAAGAGGTTGTGCAAGTACGTCCAAGGGCGGTTTGGCATCTCGCCCAGTAACGCGAAGCAGTGTGTATTTTAAAACATCGTAGGTAGCGGCTGCCACAAGCGATGCTGGAACACCAGATAGGAGCGTAAAGCCCCCTAAATTGCCAGCTATTTCTAGAAAACTCTCGAATGACCCTGCTCTTGGCGGGTGTACATAGATTGAGAAAAATTCACTTCTAGGACGCCTATACCGAACGACACCGTGCGCCGCATAATATAACGCGATTTCCGCAATACGTGAGAAACCCGCCAATGACTCGCCGGCGTAATATGCGGGCAGGACATGCCTGCGGGCATCATCGCCCGTGTATTTGAGGCGTAAATATAGATTTTCGCTCACGCAAACCCCTCAATGATTTGGAGAAATATATGACACCATGAGGTAGGGGAAACCTAATTTTCTACTCAATAAGATGATGATCGCTTCAACAAGGTGACGATCACGCCGCAGCCCGCGTCTCCACCTCCGCCAGCTTCGCAAGCTTCGCCAGCAACACCGCGACCCCCTTCGTCCGCTCCGTCGCATCCGGCCAGTCGCGGATGAAGACCAGCTTGTGGTCCGGCCTAACCTTGGCCGACGAGCCCTCGGACGCGATCAGCTGCACCAGGCCGGCCGCGTTGGCGAACTCGTTGCCGCGCAGGGTGACGACGCAGCCCTTGGGGCCGGCGTCGATCTTCTCCACGTTGGCGCGGCGGCAGAGGGACTTGATGTAGACGATCTTGAGCAGCCACTCGACCTCCTCGGGGATCGGGCCGAAGCGGTCGACCATCTCGGCGCCGAAGGCGTCGATCTCGCGCGCGTCGGCGAGGTCCGCAAGGCGGCGGTAGAGCGACATGCGAAGCTGCAGGTCGGGGATGTAGTCCTCCGGGATCAGCACCGGAATGCCGACCGAAATCTGCGGCGACCACGAATCCGCCGCCTCCTCGTCCGAGCCGGACTTGAGGCTCGCAACCGCCTCCTCCAGCATCGACTGGTAAAGCTCGAACCCCACCTCCTTGATGTGGCCGGACTGTTCTTCGCCCAGAAGGTTGCCGGCGCCGCGTATGTCGAGATCGTGGGAGGCGAGCTGGAAGCCTGCGCCAAGATTGTCGAGCGACTGCAACACTTTGAGGCGGCGCTGGGCCGTGGCGGTCAGCGTCTTGTCGACCGGCGTCGTGAGGAGCGCATAGGCGCGGGTCTTGGCACGGCCGACGCGGCCGCGGATCTGGTAGAGCTGCGACAGGCCGAACATGTCCGCACGGTGGACGATCAGCGTGTTGGCGGTCGGGATGTCGAGGCCGGCTTCCACGATGGTGGTGGCGAGCAGCACATCGTACTGGCCGTCGTAGAAGGCGTTCATCACGTCGTCGAGCGCGGTGGGGCTCATCTGCCCGTTGGCGACCGCCACCTTTACCTCCGGAACGTGTTTCTCCAGAAACTCCTTCTGGCTCGCAAGATCGGAGACGCGGGGGCACACATAGTAGGTCTGGCCGCCGCGGTATTTTTCGCGCAGAAGCGCCTCGCGGATGGTGAGCGGGTCGAACGGCGCGATGAAGGTGCGCACCGCAAGCCGGTCCATCGGCGCCGTGGCAATCATGGAAAGTTCGCGCACGCCCGTCAGCGCAAGCTGCATGGTGCGCGGGATCGGCGTCGCCGACAGCGTCAGCACGTGCACATCGGACTTGAGCGCCTTCAGCGCCTCCTTGTGCTTGACGCCGAATTTCTGCTCCTCGTCGACGATCAGCAGCGCCAGGTCGCGGAACTCGATGGACTTGGACAGCAGCGCGTGGGTGCCGATGATGAGATCCACATCGCCTGTCTTCAGCCCCTCGCGGACATTTTTCATCTCCTTGGTGCCGACAAGCCGCGAGGCCTGCGCAACGCGCACCGGAAGGCCTTTGAAGCGCTCGACAAACGTTTTGTAGTGCTGGCGCGCAAGGAGCGTGGTGGGGACGATCAGCGCCACCTGCCGGCCGGTCATCACGGTGAGGAACGCGGCGCGGATCGCCACTTCCGTCTTGCCGAAGCCGACATCGCCGCAGACGAGGCGATCCATCGGCATGCCCTTCGCCAGATCCTCGGCGACGCTGTCGATGGCGGCGAGCTGATCTTCCGTCTCGTCGTAGGGGAATTTGGCGACGAACTCGTCGTAGACGCCGGTGGGCGGCTCGATCACGGGAGCGGTCTTCATCATCCGGGCAGCGGCGGTCTTGATCAGCTCGTCCGCGATCTCGCGCACGCGGGCTTTCATCTTGGCCTTGCGCGCCTGCCAGCCGGCCCCGCCGAGGCGGTCGAGCGTCACATCGCCCGAATCGCTGCCGTAGCGCGACAACAGGTCGATGTTCTCCACCGGGAGGTAGAGCTTGTCGTCCTTCTGGTAGGCGATCTCCACGCAGTCGTGCGGGGCGCCGGCGGCCTCCAGCGTTTTCAGGCCGATGAAGCGGCCGATGCCATGGTCAGCATGGACGACAAGGTCGCCTTCCGCCAGAGACGAGGCCTCGGTGAGGACGTTGGCGTCCTTCTTGCGGCGCCGGGCGCCGGAGACGAGCCGGTCGCCCAGCACGTCCTGCTCGGCAATGATGGCATAGTCCGGGGTCTGAAATCCCTCTTCCAGCTCCATCACGGCAAGCGCGGTCACGCCCTTGTCCAGCGCCATCGCCGCGTCGAACGACGCGATCCGCTCCACCCGCGTCAGCCCCTGGTCCACCAGAACCTGGGACAGGCGATCGCGCGAACCTTCGGACCATGCGGCGATAATGGCGCGCAAACCGTCCTTTTGCAGATTCTTCACGTGATCGATGAGCGCGCCGAAAATGTTGACGTTTTCGGCGGCCCGCTCGGCAGCGAAACTGCGGCCCACCTTGCCGCCAGCGGGGATCGGCAGGACGTTGCCGTCCGGCGTCGCGAACGGCGACAGGCGGATCAGCGTATGCGCCTCGAAGATCTGCGCCGGCGTCTGCCCGGTCAGATAGAGTTCGTTAGTGGGCAGCGGGTGGTAGGGCGCGCCCATCGACACTGCGTCCAGCGCTGTTCCGCGCGCGGCAAAATGGTCTTCGATCTCGCCGATGCGCTTGGCAATGGCATCTTCGGCAAGATGATCGAGCACCACCGGGGCACCGGGCACATAATCGAACACGGAGGCAAGCTTTTCGTGGAACAGCGGCAGCCAGTGTTCGATGCCCGCCGCGCGCACGCCTTCGGACACTGAGTGGTAGAGGACATCGTCCTTGGTCGCGGCACCGAAGTGGCGCAGGTACCCCTCGCGGAACAGGCTGATGCTGTCGTCTGTCAGCACCACCTCGCTCATGGGGATCAGCGCGATCTCCTTCCACTGGCCGGTGGTGCGCTGGCTCTCGGGGTCGAACGGGCGGATGGTCTCAAGCGTATCGCCGAAGAAGTCGAGCCGGACGGGCTCCGTGGTGCCGGGGGCATAAAGGTCGACAATGCCGCCGCGCACCGCAAATTCGCCGGCCTCGCGCACCGTGGGGGTGCGCACGAAGGCGTTGCGCTCCAGCCATGCGACCACATCGTCCATCGGCACGTCGGCGCCGGCGGCGTGGATGCGCACGCCGTCCCGCACGGTTTCCGGCGGCGGGGCGCGCTGGATGATCGCGTTGGCGGTGGTCATCACCACCGCAGGGCCGCTGACCCCGGTGGCGAGCGTGGCGAAGGCTGCGGTGCGGCGCGCCTGAACCACGGCGGAGGGGGATGCACGGTCGTAGGGCATGCAGTCCCACGCCGGCAGGCGGATGACGCGCACGTCCGGCGCGTAAAAGGCGAGCGCCTGTTCGGCCTCCTTCTGGCGGTTGCCGTCGCGCGCCACAAACACCACCGGCATCGTCCGCGAATGGGCAAGCGTTGCCAGCACATCGCCCTCCATCCCGTCGGGGACATTGTCCACGGTGACGGCGGGCGGTAGGTCCTCCGAGGTGAGCGGCTTCAGTGACGGTTTTGCCGCGTCACGAATCTCGGCAAGGGAAAGTGCCTTGCCCTTTGTCTTTGAACTCATGGGACGCGGCTCTTGTGGAAGGAAATTATCTTATCGAGGATGGCGCAGCGATGATTGTCCGGCACCTCGTCCTGCTCCGTGATCCAACGGTAGAGTACAGTGTCCGGTACATTGAGAAGCGTCTCGAACTCGGTAAGTTCCGCATCGGTGAAGGTATCGATGTGCTCGTCGGTGAACATGCCCATCAGCAAGTCCATCTCGCGCGTGCCGCGGTGCCAGGCCTGGAAGATGAGCCGCTTGCGGCGCGGGGCGAGATTGGCGGAGGAGCGCGTGGTGCCGGACATCGGAACTCCGAGTGTATGATGCGGCGAGCGGCGTGGCGCCGAACGCAGGCGTGCCGCCGCTCCCGGATCGGAGCGTCGGTGTGAGTGGTCTTCTCGATATCGGTCCGTTAACCCGTTCGGTCAATCGCCTTGCGGGCGTCGGTCCCGCGCGGGCGGACCGCCTTGCCCACCTTTCCGGCAGGGAAAGCGCGGCGGAAACCCGCGTTTTCGACGTTCTGTCGCACCTCCCCGTCGGTCTGATCGACCGGCGAAAGCTGACCCATGTCGCCGATGCGCCGGACAAGCACGTCGCGACGTTCACGGTGAAGATCGTGCGGCACGAGGGCTCGCGCCGGCCGGGCGCCCCCTCCCGCATCTTCGGCGAGGATGAGACCGGGACGCTGACGATCCTTTATTTCCGCGGTGGCGAGCAATGGCTGGCCGCCGCCTTCCCGATTGGCGACTGGGTGCGCGTATCGGGCACCGTGGAGTGGTGGGAGGGCCGCCCGCAGATGCCCCATCCCGACCGCACCCAGCGCGTCGATGGCCCGGACGCACCGCTGGACGAGACCTTCGGCCTCGAACCCGTCTACCCCCTCACGCAGGGGCTGACGGGCGGCGTTCTCACCGGCGTCGTCGCAGCAGCGCTGGAAACCTTGAGCGATATCGACGACTGGCTCGACGTGCCGTTTGCCAACCGCGAGAAGTTCCCGTCGTTCGCCGATGCGCTGCGGTCCGTCCACCGTCCCGAAACGCCGGCCGACATCGAGCCTCTGTCGCCGCCCCGGCGCCGCCTTGCCTATGACGAACTTCTGGCAAGCCAGCTCGCACTGGCAATCGTGCGCGATCGCGAACGGACGAAAAAGGGCGTCGCGCGCAAGTGGGACCCGGATGTGCTGGAGAAGCTGCAAGCCGCCCTGCCCTTCCCGCTGACGGGCTCGCAGCGGCTTGCCATCGCCGAGGTGTCGGGCGATCTCGCCTCGCCCAACCGGATGATCCGCCTTATCCAGGGCGATGTGGGCGCCGGCAAGACCATGGTCGCCCTGTTCGCGGCCGTGATGGCGGCCGGAAGCGGCGGCCAGACTGCCATCATGGCCCCCACCGACCTTGTCGCCCGCCAGCACCACGAAACGCTGTCGCGCTACCTGGCGCCCCTTGGTATCAATGTACGGCTGGTGACGGGCCGTGTGCCGGACGGGGAGCGCAACGCGGCCCAGGCGGCGCTGGCCGATGGCTCGGCCACCGTTGCGGTCGGCACCCACGCCCTCTTCCAGACCAGCGTCGCGTTCAAGGATCTGGCGCTGGTGGTGGTGGACGAGCAGCACCGCTTCGGCGTCCACCAGCGGATGGCGCTGTCGGAAAAAGGCCCCAGCTCCGACCTTCTGGTGATGACGGCAACGCCGATCCCCCGCACCCTGGTGCTGGCGCAATTTGGCGACATGGACGTCTCGCGCCTTACCGACAAGCCTGCCGGCCGCCAGCCCATCGAGACCCGCGCCGTCTCCCAGAGCCACACCGATGCCGTGGTCGAGCGCCTCGCCGCAGCGTTGGCGCGCGGCGAGAAGGCCTACTGGGTCTGCCCGCTGGTGGAGGAAAACGTGGCGATGGACGTGGAGGCCGCCACCAGCCGCCACCGCGCGCTGTCAAAGCGGCTCGGCAACGTGGTCGGCCTCGTTCATGGCAAGACGCCGACGGCGGAGCGCGAGCGGGTGATGACCGCCTTTCGCGACGGCACGTTCAAGGTGCTGGTCGCCACCACCGTGGTTGAGGTGGGTGTCGACGTGCCGGACGCGACGATCATGGTCATCGAGCATGCGGAGCGGTTCGGCCTGTCGCAACTTCACCAGCTGCGCGGCCGTGTGGGGCGCGGGGACCGGCCATCCCACTGCCTCCTCCTCTACAAGTCGCCGCTGGGGGTCATCGCCAAGCAGCGTCTCGACACCATGCGCGCCACCAACGACGGCTTCCGCATTGCCGAGGACGACCTGAAGCTGCGCGGTGAAGGCGAGCTGCTTGGCACGCGCCAGTCCGGCGCGCCCGCGTTCAGGTTTGCCGATGTTGCCGTCCATGGCGACCTTCTTGCCGCCGCCACCGACGACGCGCGCCTTGTGGTCGCCACCGACCGGGACCTACGCGGCAAGCGCGGGCCGGGCCTGCGCGCGCTCCTCACCCTGTTTGAGCGCCGCCGGGCGATCGATCGCCTGCGGTCCGGATAGCGCGCTGGCGGCACGAGGCGTCAGGGCCGCTCCGGCCGTGCGGGATCTTCAAATGACGTGACAACGCGGTCGAACGCCGTCGCGTCGAATTCGAACACAATCGGCAGGCGTTCGATGATGTCGGTATGGGCTTGCGTGAAGGCGACCATCACGCCGCCATCGGTCACGGTCTGGTCATTCTGGAGACGCGCGCGGCCTACGGCAAAGGCGCGCTCGATCTCGCGCAGGAGCGTGCCCGACTGGCTGTAGTCCGCCTCAAACCGGCGCAGGCATCGCATCTGGCGCGTCAATCCGTCGACCACTGCCACAAGATAGATCCGCCCGATGTCCGGCGAGGCGAACGGCAGGGCGGGGTTGGCGCTGGGGGAAGCGGCATATTGCCGGGCATCGCGGTTCAGGATGTCGATCGTGTTGATGGCGCCCTGGATGAGATCGCGCAGCCGCAGCCGGTCCGCCAGCTCTATGCCGTCGCCGCGCCAATGCGGCTCCACCTGGCCAGTGCGCCAGGTGTCGCGCAGCGACCGCGCCTTGCCCTCGATGTTGGCCGCCACGATGAGCGCCAGCCGGCAGCGGTTGGCGAGGCTTTCCGCACGGGTGTGATTTTTTGCGATGAGAAGACGCTCAAGAGCAGGCAGGCCCATCAGCGGCCGCGCCTGATCGAGCGTGCGCAGCTCCGCGAGATTGCGTGGGACCGGCCGGCGGCCGGACATCATCGCGTTCAGTTGGCTGGTGCTGAAAACGCTGCTGCCCACGTTGGTCAGAAAGAACGAGGGCGCGTTCTGCGCCTCTGCCGATCCGAAGGAGAGCGGCAAAATGCCTGCACTGTCTGCGACGGCCGCCGCAAAATCGGCGCGCAGCCCCTCTTCGCTGGCGGCAGACGGCACCGCGCAATGGCGGATCACCGCGTTTTGCAGGCGCAGCGCGGACGCTGCAAACTGGTTCAGCACCGGAGTGATCTCGGTCTCGATCAACGCCTCGCTGTCGGGGCTGCCGGTCTGAACCGAGGTGCCATCCAGACCGGCCGGTCCTGCTGCAACGCCTTCGCCAGCATCGCGGCTCGGCACCGCAGCGGCATCCGGCAGGGGCGCAGCATCCGGCAGAGGCGCGTCAGTCCGTGACGCTCGGGCCGGGGGCACCAGAAGTTCTGCCGGCGGACGCGGCACAATAATGGCCGGGGCTTCTGTCCGGACGGCCGGTGGCGTGGATTGCGCCTGCGCCAGCGCCACGGTCCCGAGCCAGACGACAAGCGCAGCCAGACCGACCTGCCGGATGAAACTGGCCGCGCAGGCGCGTGACGGCCCGGCGGGGGCGGCCTGGCCGCTGGCCACTACCGCCCCGCGAAGCACGGCGGAACGATCCCGCTGCGCGCTCCGCCGGTCTGTCATTTGCCTCTGGCGTCGAGCATGGCGAAAATCTCGTCGAGGCGTGCGCGGTATTTCCGGGCTTGCGCATCCAGCGAGAAATTCTCGTGAACGAAACTGCGGGCGGCCTCCACCTTCGCTTCACGGGCGGCCTTCTCAGAGCGAACGGCCCGCAACTGTTCCACGGCGCTCTCCAGCTTGGGCGCGCCCCAGACCTGGCCTCGTTCCACGAACAAATACTCGTTGTTCTGCGGCTCGATCAGGTCGTAATCCACCAGCCAGGCATTGTCCGGCCGCGTGAAGTCGAGGTTGCCGGAATAGCCGGTGGTGACCACCGGCACACCGATGGACATGGCCTCGATCATCCCGAAGCCCCACCCTTCCGAACGGTGCAGCGACACGTAGCAGTCGCAACCCTTCTTCAGCTTGATGAGATCCTCGAACTTCAGCGTTTCGTTGAGGATCACGATGCGCGGATCGGTGGATGCGATCTCCACGATCCTGTCCCACCGCATGGTCTGGTGGGCATCGAGCACGAAGTCTCTGTTGTGGGTCTTGAGCACGAGGAGCACGTCATCGCCGGGGTCGAACGCCTCGCGGAACGCTTCCACCACACCGTGGGGATTCTTGCGCTCCAGGAACGAGAACGAATCGAACGCCGCCAGATAGACGAACGTATCCGGCCCGATCGGCAGGCGATGCTCGGCGTACGCGCGGGCTTCCTCGCGGCTGGGTTCCGGGACCGGGTCGAACGCCATGCCAACATTGCGAACGGGCTTGCCACCCTCGGTCCGGTAGATCTCGACCCCGTAATCGGTGGCGACCCAGATCTCGTCCAGAAGGTCGAGTGCCAGGTGCTGCGAGGCAGCCGGCGTCGACAGCTCCCAGAAGAAATAGCCGATGTTGTACGCGCCGGTGAACACGTCCGGCATGTAGGCCAGCGCAATCGGCACCGTTTCGCCGTTCAGGTGGATGAGGTTGACCTGCGCCGGCTGCGCCTCACTGCCGGTGACACGGTTGGTGGTCATCCCCACCGGGGCCGGATTGTCGAGACCAAAGTCGACGAAAGCGGCCTCGATGCCGGTACGCTGGATCGTTTCGGCCGAAAGGCGCGTCGCCTGACCAAGCCCGGACGACTTGTGCAGCGGCCCGATGACCTGCAGCCGGATCCGCTCGTCCCAGGGCATTGTTGCCGGCGGAAAGCGCGCCGCCTCGAAGCGGTTGCCGCGCACGTCGCGAAAGATGAACCGGCGGCGGGTGATATCGAAACCCTTGCGCCACAGAAGGTCTGCGTAGGTCTCGGCATTGAAGATTGAGGCAAGTTCCGCCGCGTTGCCGTAGATCGACTGAATGATACGGTCGAACAGGGTGTGGCCGGGCGCCCCCTCCAGCAGCGCGCTGAGATTGCGGGTGGGCACGAAGCGCACCAGCCCGGGCTCCCCGATCGCATGCAGCAGGTACCAGACGTGAAACAGGACACGGTCCGCTTCCTGGTTGATGTCGAGCGCTCCGTTGGCGCCTTCCTCGTGGTAGATGCGCATCATCATCTGTGAGAGCGCGAAACTGGTGCCCATCCAGTTCGGCGCCATTCGCCGCAGCACCTCGACATAATAGTCGGGGACCAGGCAGTCCTCGAAATTGAGCGCCGGGGCCTTCACGCAGGACCACCACGCCACGAAAGCCTCGTACCGGTCGAGGTCGTGGATCGGGAAGAGTTTTGCTGCCTGCGGATCGGTCATCGCATAGGACAGCGAAATGCGGGACGCCTTGAAGGGCACGCCCACCAGCGGCACCGAGGCGTTGAGGTAGGAAATCTCATCAGCACCGAGCGGGGCCCGGCGCGGCTTGCGAGCGTTGCCGTACTCGTCGAGATACCAGCGCAGATAATTGTTCTTTGCCGCCTCGGACCCGTCGAGCGGGTTGTGCGGCGCGCGGTTCAGCCGGCGGTGTGTGAACTCGGTGTAGGGGGAGAGCGAATGGCTCACCGAGCCGCTCGACGAACCCTCGGACGAAAACATGCGTTCATGCAGCGGGTACCTGGCCGGGTCGTGGTGCACCACGTCTGGCCCGCCGGCATCCAGCGCCGACACCGATGAATTGACGATGGCCTGCTCGATGAGCGGGCGCAGCAAGGCGCGGGCTGCATCGGAAATGGAGGGATCATCGTGCAGGTGGAGTTGGGTGAAATGAACGCTGGCGCCGCTTGCATTGATGCCAGAAACATCAATTGCAGAACCGGAGCGAAGAACAGACTCGGCAACAGGACCGGGGATGCGCCATTGGAAGCCGCAGTGCTTGGGCCCCTTGCCGGCACTCGCCACGTCAGCGCGGACCATGTCCGCCCGTGCAATGCCCACAAGGACCCCTTCCACATGGAAGTGGATGGTCAGCGGATGCTCCGGATCGTCGATTGCGGTTGCCCAGCCGGCGATGTCGCCTCTGCTGAAACGGTCGACGTAGCACACTGCAGCAAATGCCGGTGCGGCTTCCGACACAGGCGCCTCCACCGAAGGCGCGGCAGGCTCCGCAGGTTCGGCAGGCTCAGCCGACTGTCCGCCCCGCTGGCTGCCGAATGACGGAAGGTATCTCCGCTGCATTGCTTTTCTCCAAACTCAGTCACTCTGTTGCGTGCCGCCGATTGCACCAAGAATGCAAGCGATTGGTGTCGAGCATCAGGGGTGCAATGCGGATTATCGGGTTCAACCAGTATTACGTAGGTGGATCGTTCTTGAACTTAAGCTGACAATTCACGCTGCTGAGCCCGTTTGTCGCGCAGAACAGTGTCGAGGGTGTGATCAAGCGAAATCCGGGGCGACCATCCGATCAGGTTCTCGATCCGCTCTGCCCTGACGGTGACTTCAGCAATATCGTCCGGGCGCAGGCGCTCCCTGGCGATTCGCCATTCGATGGCGCAGCTGGCCTGGCCGATCAGGTGGTCGAGCACATAGCGGATCGGCTGACAGCGGCCGCGGGCAATATTGAGCGCCGTGCGCGCCGGCATGGCATCGAGGTTCAGAAGCAGGGAAACGTAGGCATCCACCACGTCGTCCACGTCGATGAAATCGCGGCGGGCATCGAGATTGCCGACGTCCATCACGGGATCGGCAAGCCCCGCCTCGATCCGGGCAATCTGCGCGGCGAAGGACGGCACCACAAAATTCTCCGCCTGCCCTGTCCCGGTGTGGTTCACCGGCCGGCACAAGATGAGCCTGGCGCTTTGCGGCAGCGTGCGGTCCAGCACATATTCGCTGGCAAGTTTTGATGTGGCGTACGGGCCGCGTGGGCGGGGCACGGTGGTCTCGTCGGCGGGCCCGTCGCGAAAGCTCTCGCCGTAGATTTCCGCCGTCCCGGCAAAAAGGACCGCGGTGTTGGGTGCCTTGCCGGCAATGGCCTTGGCCAGCGAATAAGACGCGTCGCGGTTGTCGCGCCATGTTTTCCGCGGGTTGGTCCGCGCCGTGGCAGCCGACGCGTGGCCTGCAATGTGCGCCACGGCAGAGGGCTGCACCCTTGCAATCATTGCCGCGGTCGCCGCCTCATCGGCAAGGTCGGCCGCCACATCCACGCCCGGTCCCGCGGTGCGGGCATGGGTCAGAACGCGCACGCCGCGCGCGTTGCGCAGCGCTGCCACAAGGCGCGAGCCGACGAATCCGGCACTTCCGGTGACTAGGATCGGCCCGTTCGTCACACCCCACTCCTCATTGCCAGAACATCGGCTTTGGTCAGTTCAGAACCCTGCCCGGTGCCGTCCGTCAAGAGAACGTTCGCCGGCCTTGCCGAACGTGCCCCGACTTTGCGCCTGGCGTCAGCCCGCGTTGGAGCTGTGGCGGGCAAGGTCCGCGTCGACCATTTCGCGGATCATGTCTTCGAGCGGCGTCTTGGCGGACCAGCCGAGCGTCTCTCTTGCCTTGGTCGCGTCGCCAAGGAGGATATCCACCTCTGCCGGACGGAACAGTTCAGGGTCGATGGTCAGGAACTCTTCGGCGTCGAGGTTCACATAGTGGAATGCAATTTCCACCATGTCACGCACCGAGGTGGTGCGGCCGGTGGCAACCACATAATCGTCCGGCCGGTCCTGCTGGAGCATCAGCCACATGGCTTCCACATAATCGCGCGCGTGACCCCAGTCGCGCTTGGCGTCGATGTTGCCGAGGCGCAGCTCGGTCTTCTTGCCCAGCTTGATCTGGGCCACACTGTCGGTGACCTTGCGGGTCACGAACTCGATGCCCCGAAGCGGGGACTCGTGGTTGAACAGAATGCCGGACGAGGCGTGCAGATTGAAGCTCTCGCGGTAGTTGACCGTCATCCAGTGCGCGAACAGCTTGGCGGCACCGTAGGGCGAGCGCGGGTAGAACGGCGTTCTCTCGTTCTGGTGCGATTCCTGGATGAGGCCGAACATTTCTGATGACGACGCCTGATAAAAGCGCGCGTCCGGCTTCACGATACGGATGGATTCCAGAACATTGGTGGTGCCGACGCCGGTGACCTGCGAGGTCAGGATCGGCTGCTGCCACGACGACGCCACATAGGATTGCGCGCCCAGATTGTAGACTTCGTCCGGCCGCGAGATCTCGACCGCGCGCAAAAGGCTCGACAGGTCGGTCAGGTTGGCATCGACGTAGTGAACGTTCTTCTCGATGCCGAGCCACCTCAGCCGGTGATCGGCGATGCCGAAATGGCTGGATCGCCGTACGACGCCATAAACCTCGTAGCCCTTTTCAAGCAGGTTCTGGGCGAGGTAGGCACCGTCCTGGCCGGTTATGCCGGTGATCAACGCGTGACGTGCCATTTTGCCTCTCGTGTCATGTTCGCGAAAGCCACATGCGCCTCAGGCTCCTGTCGCACCAGAACGGCGGACACGATGCGACGCGATGCAGCTGGTGAATTTTCACCGTGTGTGGCGTAGAGCACACCCAGTTCAACGGTTGGTTACGCTATGGCGCATTGTAAGGTGTTTTCTCGGCTCATGATGCGCGGACCTGTTATGCATCGTGTGAATGCGGGATGAACCTCGATATTTTCATCGTCCACGACACCCGCATATGACACATTGGAACGGCGGCATCGTAAAGATCGCCGGGAGGACACAGGGGCAGCGCTTGCAGCTGGTAATTCTGGGGTATCATCGCAGTGGCACGTCCGCAGCGACACAACACCTCGCTCGCGCGGGTCTGTTTGTCGGCGATGACCTTTTGGGCGCAAACGCCTCCAACCCCCATGGCCATTTTGAAGACCGTGCCGTTGTCGCGATCCACGAAGCCATCTTCCACGAAAACGGGCAGCACTGGCTGTCGCCCAACCCGCTTGTGCCGATCATCAGCCCCATGGTTCGCGCCAAGGCTGTGGATTATGTGGCGACGCGCAGCGCCTGGCACGACGTCTGGGGCTTCAAGGATCCGAGGGCCTGCCTGTTCGTGGATTTCTGGCGCACCGTCCTGCCGAAGCCGCGCTTCCTCATCTGCCTGCGGCACTATCGCGCCTGCATCGATTCGGTTGTCCGCCGCGCGCTGGTTGCCGTTCGCAGCACCGCCCTGCAGGCCGACGCGCAGGACCAGATGCGCCTTTCGGTGGACCATGACGCCATTGCGCGCTCCTGGGTCTGTCACATGATGCCGCTTCTCAGCCTCATGCGCCGCCATCCGGAACTTGTGCACACCGTCGACGTCAGCAATCTTGACGGCTCCATCGCGGGAGACCTCAACCGGCGTTTCGGGCTCCCTCTGGCCGACATTCCACTTTCCGACACGTTCGACCCGGAGCTTTACCACAGCTCCGCCGACGCGCACGTGATCCTATCCCGCGAGACCGAAGCGCTCGCCGAACGGGTGTGGCTGGCCCTCCTCGAAACGCGGGCCCGTGCCGTCAAGCTAGACGTTGCCGCGTAGTGGACATGAATGCTGCCCCGCAGGCCTTCGGCAGCGTCGAGGCATTGATTGCCGGTTTTCGCGCGCCCGGAACCTCACCGTTGCTGGACGACCCGTCCGTGGTCTGGTTCGACAATGAGGCCGCGTTGTTCCGCACTGACGTGCAGGCGACCGTCATTCAGGATCTGCGCCTTCTGAGTGACGTTGCGCTGGCCCTTTGCAGTGCCCGGCCGACACTGTTTCTCATCACCACCGCCGCGGACGCGGCCCATCTGTCGCTTCTGCTGGAGGCGCGCACGGTGGTGCTCTCACCTTATGACGGGGTCGTGCTGTCGCCCGGCACCCTCCCGCGCAGCGGGTTCGCCGAGCACAGGTTCGAGACCGCGCTTGACTGGCTGTCCACGCTGCCGGATGTGCAGCTGCCGCAGACGCTCAGCGCTTTCGCGAACCTGTCAAAGGCCGATTTCTCCCGCGCCGGCAATGCCGAAGTGCCGCCCTCCATTGCCGCGGTGCAGCATTTCTGGCTTGTGGTCGGTGACCATGGAAGCCTTGCACAGACGGTCATGCAGTCCGCAACGATGATCCGCACCGGCATGGACGGGCCGTTCCACTCGGTGACACCCACCCTTCTGTTCGTCGATCCGGGTGAAGTGGAGCAGCTGCGCACCCTCCGGCTCACGCAATCGGTTGCTGTGGTCGCGCCGTTCGTTCTGGACAACGAAACCCCGGTGGACAAAATTCTGACCGACTTCGTCGATGCACGGCCGGAACCCTTTCACGTCCACCACGTGTCGATCCTGGGCGAGCGGCAGGACGCAACCCTCGGGTGCGTTTACGGCGAGTACGTTGTTTGACGGGAACCTGCTATATTGTCGTCAATGCGCTGCCGCCGCATTTTGGCTGGCTGACGCGTCCCGACGGGCTGCGCGCCGCACAGCTGGCGCAGCAGGCGCGCGAGGTGTTTTCCACCGTGCGCTTTGTCCTGTTTCTGGAGCGGTTCAACCGGCTTCAGGCCGAGCGCCGGAATGCGGTTCTCGCTCTGGCGCGCGATGACACCATCATCATCGCGTCGGCCGAATTCGAGACATTCAGCAGCCGCATCGCGCCCGCCACCTTCGTCTTCACCAATACCGACTTTGCCGAGGAAGCCGGCTTCGCGGAGCAGCGGCACAGGATCGTTTACGACATCACCCAGCTGCGAGCGCTGGAGGTCGCGCAGGAAGGCGGCGGACCCGATCAGGTGACCATCGCAACCGACATTCATCAGCAGATGCTGTCCATTGCCGACCGCACCTTCATCAATTCGCGCGCGCTTGCCGAGCGTTCCATCACAGCGCGGCTCAACCGGCAAAGCCCGGTGGTGGACCACGCGCCGGACCGCCATGCCGTAGCTGCGCGGCGCGCGTGTCTGATTGCCGGGGAAGCAGCGCCGCAGCGCGGCGATCCCGGCGCAATGCTGGCCGCCCTCACCGAGCACCTGCGCGGCGCCCCGGAGACGCAAGCACTGGTCATCATGCCGCCGCCCGTTCCGGAGGCACCTCACGCCATGGACTATGGGGCGCTGCGGTTGATGGCGAACGTCACCCTCCTGTCCAGGCTGTCGTCGGTGAACGATGCGGAAGTTCTCGCGCTCGGATATGGCTACGTGGAATGGGCACCGCTGGCGCCGACCGGGCCGTGCACAACCTCATGGCGCGTCCTTCAGGCAATTGCCGCCGGAATGCCGGTGCTGCACCAGGCCGGAACCGGGCTGGACGAGTATTTTTCGGAATTTCCGGGCATTTGCCTCACCGGCGCCATCACCGCAGCCGACATCGCGGCGTTCAGTGAGAGGGCACTGCGCGGCGAATTCGACAATTCCGTCGCAAGAGCCTGCCGGGACATGGCGGAATGGCGCTCTGACCGGACCCTCTTTGCGGGGCTTGCCTGATGCGTGTCGTTGCTGCCATTGCACGCGAGGAGCCGTGGTCCGTCCGCAGCCGCCTTCTTGCCTATGCCGCCTACGCGCAGCGCGCCGGCATCGAAACCGTTGTGATGCCGCTCACCAGCACCGGGATCGAGGGGTTCCTCAGCCAGGACGCATTCGCGCCCGCGCCCGACGGGGCAATCACCGACATCGCTGCGTTCCGGCCGGGACGCGACGATCTGGTGGTCTTCTCGTCGCCATCGGTCCACCACATCGTGACCGCGCGCTACGGTCCGCTCACGCCGCGCTTTCTCCACCTCATCCAGTCCGCCACGGTGGCGTCCACCGAGGGCAAGGGCGCCTACGGCTACCGCCTTCTGGCCAAGCCGATGAAGCGGATCGCCCTTGACGAAACCTTCGCCAGACGGATCGCGCTCATCGGCGGCGCCGTTGAGATGGACGTGATCGCACCCGCATTCGCGCTGGACCCCTTTGTCTCCCGCCCGCAGCGCCATGAAATCTTTGCAGCCGCAGTGCATGCCGCCGATGCAGACACGGCCGCGCGAACGCTGGACCAGCTTAACGCGCAGGGTGCGGAAATTTCGGTGCGGATCATCGAGGCGACCACCACGCCGGACGCGCGGGCGGCGGCCTATGCCGCCAGCACCGTGGCGCTGATCGACCCGCGTTACGACGAAGGCCTGTCACAGCCGGCGTTCGAAGCTGTTGCCGCCGGTTGCGCGCTCATCATGCCGGCGTGCGAGGCGCTGACCACCCTGCCCCCCGGCGTCGCACCGCTCAAAACCGTTCCCATGGACAGCGCCGTATTGTTGGGCGACGCAATCAATTCGATCCGGCGGGAGGAGTCTGCCTTGCTCAATGCGCGCATCTCGGGCCAGGCGGCGCTTCTGGCACATGTGCGCGGCGCGAAAGAAAACGCGCGGGTTACCGATACGCTCACCAGCGCCATGGCGGTCGCATAATGGCAATCCTTCGGCCCGGCCGCGCGGTCAACCGCGCCACGCGCATGATTCTGGAGCGGCTTGCGCCCAGCTACGTGTCCAAACCCAGCCGAATTGCGGAATTCGTGGCGGCGATCGAGCCGCTGTTCGACGAACGCTACTACCTGTCGCGTTACCCGCATGTGCGCGAGCGGGACATATCGCCGGCCGAACATTATATCCGCGAAGGCTGGCAGCAGGGGTTCGACCCTGCGCCGTGGTTCTCGACCGACGGCTACATCGCAATCAACGCCGATACCGCCGTGGGCGACCTGCCGCCCTTCGTGCACTACGTGCTTTATGGCCGTGCGGAGGGGCGCACAATTGCGCAGACCACCGATGCGCGGCGGGTCGACGGGCCGGCCGAGATCGCACTGTCCGCGCCCCAGGACAGCGACCTGCGGGCGCTGAGGGCACGCGACGCGCACCGCAGGTGGCCCCGCCGGCTATCCGATCACATCGACCAGCGGCTCGACCGGCTCTAAAGCGCCGGACAACGCGCCACCTGCCGGAAGGCTCGGGTCAGCCGCCCAGATCCCACTCGGTCACCAGCGTTCCGTCCGCGGCCTTGCCGTCCATGATCCGTACGCCGAGGGCGACGATCTCGTCGCGGATCCGGTCGGCATCGGCAAAACGGCGGTCGGCGCGGGCTGCGAGCCGGTCTGCAATGAGCGCCTCCACCTGCGGGGCAATTGCAGCGCGTGCGTTGTTGCTTGCAGCCGTGGTGGTGGTGCGGATGGCCGCAACGTCGATGCCAAGAAGAAGCGCGCTGGCGTCCAGCGTATCGGCGCCGGACCGTGCAAGCTCGCCGAGGCGCGCGATGGCGAGCGGGGTGTTGAGATCGTCTGCGAGCGCCGCAAGCACCGCCTCGTCCACCGCGCCCGGCGCAGCGGCGGCCGGCGCATGGGTCCATGCCTTCAAGATGGCATCGGCCTCGCCAAGCCGGGTCGCCGTCCAGTCGATCGGCTGGCGGTAGTGGGTCATCAGCATTGCAAGGCGCACCACGGCGCCGGATGCCTCCGACAGCGCATCGCGGATGGTGATGAAGTTGCCTTCGGACTTCGCCATCTTGCGGCCCTCCACCTGGAGGAAGCCGTTGTGCATCCAGACCGAGGCCATTTCCGAGACGCCCAGCGCGCTCTTGGTCTGCGCCCGCTCATTCTCGTGGTGGGGGAAGGCAAGGTCGATCCCGCCACCGTGGATGTCGAACGTGTCGCCAAGGTGGGTGTGGGCCATGGCCGAGCATTCGATATGCCAGCCCGGCCGCCCCTCAGCCGCAATGCCGGCAGGGCTCGGCCACCCCGGCTCGCCTTCGCGGGATGGCTTCCACAGGACAAAGTCCATGGGGTCGCGCTTGTAAGGGGCGACCTCCACGCGGGCGCCGGCCATCATCTCGTCGAGGCTTCGGCCCGACAGCGCGCCATAATCGTCCATGGAGGCGACGGCGAAGAGGACATGGTCCTCCGCCACATAGGCGTTGCCGGTCTCGACCAGACGGTCGATCATCTGGCGCATGTCGGCGATATGGTGGGTGGCGCGGGGCTGCCGGGTCGGCTCGAGGCACCCGAGGGCCGCCATGTCGGCATTGAATGCGGCGATGGTCCCGTCTGCCAGCTCGGCGATGGAAATGCCGCGTTCGGCCGCCCGCGCGTTGATCTTGTCATCCACATCGGTGAAATTGCGCACATAGGTGACGTGGTCGGCGCCGTAGGTCTGCCGCAGCACGCGGAACAGGACATCGAACACGATGTTGGGGCGCGCGTTGCCGATGTGGGCAAGGTCGTACACCGTCGGCCCGCACACATAGACGCGCACGTTCGCCGGATCGATGGGGGTGAACGGGGCCTTGCGGCGCGTTCGCGTGTCGTGGAGCGAGATTGAAGCGTTCATATGCGGCCCTCCTACGCCGCTGCGCAGCGGAACGGAAGCATTTTGCGCCCGCCGCGCTCTCATTCTGACGTGTTTTCCGGCGTCCGCGCCTGCCGCAAGCGCAGCTCATGTGCAAGGCCTGTCCAATTGCACCGAACCCGTTCAGCCGTCGTCAAGGGCGCTCATGAGACTTAGACGGGGCAATGTTGATTGGTCTGCACCACGGCGCCAACTGGCTTGAAGCGCAAGACCGGCGGCAATGTGAGACAGGACGAGACCAGCCCGGCTGCCCGGCCGTGCGGCGACAACCGATGTGAGGTTTTGATGCGGGACACCATGGGCGCCATCACGGCGTTGACCCTCCTGGGCCTTCTGATGATCGGCCCGCTTGTGATCATCATGCGCAATGTGGATACCGCGCATGTGGCCGGCTGTGTTGCGGACTTCAGCTGCGACAACCGCGTGCGCTGACAACGGCCCATTCGTCTGGCATCGACCCGCCAGGCGTTTGCGAGACGCTGCCCGCGCAGGCGGGCAAATTAAAAGGGCGAGCCGCATGACGCGGCTCGCCCTTTTAATTCGCTACTGGCGCCAGGCGCTGCTAGCGGCGCGCAATGATCCAGATGGCGTGGATGATGCCGGGGATGTAGCCGAAAAGCGTCAGCAGGATGTTGAGCCAGAACTGCAGACCGAGGCCGACCTGAAGGAACACGCCGAGCGGCGGAAGCAGAACTGCACAGATAATGCGAATGATATCGGCCATGGAAGACTCCTTAGTTTCACTGACAACGAAGAAACGACCGGTTTCGATCCATCTTTTTTGCGCTGCATCACAAAGGTCCTGCTGCAGTGCAGCAGAACCCGCCCGCGCCATCGGGGCAGGCTCCTGAAAATGGCGCGCTAACGGGTTCGGCCGACCGCCTGACAGGCTGCGGATCAGCGCACCCCGCGCATCATCCGCACGTCCAGATCGCGGATCTTCTTGCGCAGCGTGTTGCGGTTGACGCCCAGAAGCTCGGCGGCCTTGATCTGGTTGCCCCGCGTTGCGGCCAGCGCCGCACTCACAAGCGGATATTCCACGTCGCGCATGATCCGGTGGTAGAGGCCGGGCGGTGGCAACGCCGAACCGAACTCGGCAAAATAGTCGCTGAGGTGACGCTCCACGGATTCCTGCAACGTCTCGCTGGGGTTGCCGGCGGGCGTTGCGGCCGGTTGCGCCGGGCCGTCATCGAGTTCGTTCTCGATGTGCTGCGCGGTGATGACGTCTTCGGGGTAGAGCGCTGCGATGCGGCGGATGAGGTTTTCCAGCTCACGGACGTTGCCAGGCCAGCGGTGGTTCTGCAGCGCGGCAACCGCCTCGGTGTCCATCCGCTTGACGGGCAGGCCCTCCGCTTCGCACACGGCAAAGAAATGGTGCGCCAGATCCGGAACGTCCTCCTTGCGCTCGCGCAGCGGCGGCAGGCGCAGCGGCACGACGTTGAGGCGGAAATACAGGTCCTCGCGAAACAGCCCCTGCCCGATCCACTGGCGCAGGTCCCGGTTGGTGGCCGCCACGATGCGCACGTTGGTGCGCAGCGGTGTCCGTCCGCCAACAGTGGTGTATTCCCCCTCCTGCAGCACGCGCAGAAGCCGCGTCTGCGCCTCCATGGGCATGTCGCCGATCTCGTCCAGGAACAGCGTGCCGCCCTCGGCCTGCTCGAACCGGCCGGGATGGCGGCTGGTGGCGCCGGTGAAGGCGCCCTTTTCGTAGCCGAACAGCTCCGCCTCGATCAGCTCCTTGGGGATTGCCGCCATGTTGATGGCGACGAACGGGCCTTTGCGGCGCTTGCCGTAGTCGTGCAGGGCGCGGGCGACCAGCTCCTTGCCGGTGCCGCTTTCGCCGTGGATCAGGACCGTGAGATCGGTCTGCATCAGCCGGGCCAGCACCCGGTAGATTTCCTGCATCGCCGGCGAGCGGCCCACAAGTGGCATGGGCTCGCCGACGTCGGGCAGCTTCTCAAGCTGACGCGAGCGCGGTTCGGCCAGCGCCCGGCCCACGACACTGATGAGTTCCTTCAGGTCGAACGGCTTGGGCAGATATTCGTAGGCCCCGCGCTCGGAGGCGCGGATGGCGGTCATGAAGGTGTTTTGCGCGCTGATCACCACCACCGGCAGGTCCGGCCGGCGCTTTTTCACGCGGGGCAGAAGCTCGAAGGCGTTTTCGTCGGGCATGATGACATCGGTGATGACCAGATCGCCCTCACCGCGATCGATCCAGCTCCACAGCGTTGCAGCGTTCCCGGTGCAGCGCACATCGTACCCTGCGCGCGACAGCGCCTGGTTCAGGACAGTACGGATCGCGCCGTCGTCGTCGGCGACAAGGATCGTCCCCGTCATTGAAGCTCCTCGGTGTCATTGCCCTCATACGCGGGCATCAGAATACGGACTGTGGTGCCGGAGCCCTGGCCGGAATCGATCTCGATCACGCCGCCATGATCGCCGATGATCTTGGCAACAAGGGCAAGTCCAAGGCCAGTTCCGTTGGTTTTTGTGGTGACGAACGGCTCGAACAGATGCGGCACCAGATCATCCGGCACGCCCGGCCCGTCGTCCTTGACGCAAAACTCCAGCGGCAGGCGCACCTTGTGGGGCGACCCCGGCGCCTGCACGCGCATGCCGGGACGGAAGGCGGTGGTGAGGGTGATCGTGCCCTTGTCGCCCCCGGCCTCCGCTGCATTCTTCACGAGGTTCAGGAAAACCTGCACAAGCTGGTCGCGATTGGCGTGCACGAACGGCAGCGAAGGGTCGAACTGCTTGCGGATCTCGATCCCGCGCGCAAAGCCGGACCGGGCGAGCCGCTCCACATGTTCCAGCACATCGTGGATGTTGACCGGCGTGCGCTGCACCGGACGCGCGTCGCCGAACACCTCCATCCGGTCGATCAGCTTGACGATGCGGTCGGTCTCGTCGGTGATGAGCTGGGCAAGCAGCCGGTCGCTTTCATTGAGCGCCGGCTCGATGAGCTGGGCGGCCCCGCGGATGCCGGACAGCGGATTGCGGATTTCGTGGGCAAGCATTGCTGCAAGACCGGACACGGAGCGCGCCGCACTGCGCGAGGTGAGCGCCCGGTCGATCTTCTCGGCCATGGACGGCCGGTCGAGCGTCAGGACCACCACCTCGGGGTCTTCCGGCATCGGCACGGCATGAATGTCGACAATGTGGCCGGCCCCCGACCCGCGCGGCGACGACAGGTCGACCCGGTATTCCACCAGCGACGCATTTTCCGCCCGCACCATGGCGGGCAGCGACAGGAGCGGCGAGCCGAACGGTGCGAAGGCGGAGAGCGGCCGCTTGCGCATGTGGGTGAGGCTGACACCGAAGAAGGCCTGTGCGGCATCGTTGGCGGTAATGATCTCGTCCTCGCCATTGAGGACGAGGATGGCGTGGGGCAACGCATTGAGAATTGCGGGCGGCGTGATCCGGCGAGAAGACATGTTCATGCGGCCGCCTTTCCGGTCATGGGTTCGGCCGCGTCGAACACGGCCCGCAGCGCTTCGGCGGCAATGCGCGGCGTTTCGGCCGTGAGTGCCGCCCGGCGCAGCGCTTCGGGCACCGCGAGGCCGTCGATGTAGGCGGCGGTGTGCTTGCGCATCAGCCGCACGCCGAGGATGGGTCCAGCCGATGCACTCAGCATGTCGAGGTGTTCCTGTGCGATTGCAGCGCGCTCTGCGAGCGAGGGGGTGTTCGGCACGGGCTTTCCGTCGAGGGCGGCGGCGATCGCGCCCGGCAGCCACGGTGCGCCAAGGCTCGCGCGGCCGACCATGACGCCATCGGCGCCTGACGCTGCCATCATGGCGCGGGCGTCGGCGATGCCGGCACAGTCGCCGTTGGCAATCACCGGAACAAGGACGGCACGCTTGACCGGCGCGATTGCCGCCCAGTCGGCGCAACCCTTGTATTTCTGGCAGCGGGTGCGGCCGTGGACGGTGACGAGCTTCGCCCCTTCCGCCTCCGCGCGCCGCGCAAGCTCGGGTGCGTTGAGGTTCGTGCGGTCGTAGCCAAGCCGCATCTTCACGGTGACCGGGACGGAGACGGCGGCCACGGTTGCCGCGATCAGCCGAGCCGCATGGTCGAGGTCACGCATCAGCGCGGAGCCCGCCCAGCCGCCCACGACGCGCTTGGCCGGGCAGCCCATGTTAATGTCGATGAGGTGGGCGCCGGCGGCTTCGGCAAGGCGCGCAGCTTCGGCAAGGTCTTGCGCGCGGCAGCCGGCAAGCTGCACGGCGTGGATGTCCAGCCCGGCCCCCTCCAGCTTGAGGCGGGTTTCGGCCTCCCGCGCGATCAGCCGATCGCTCGCCACCATCTCGCTGACGACAAGCGATGCGCCGAACCGGGCGGCAAGCCTGCGGAACGGCCAGTCGCTGATGCCGGACATCGGCGCGAGGAACGCCCGCCCCTTGATTGCGAGGGAGCCAACTGTGACAACATTCATGGCGTGACGCGTTCGAACCTCAAATCTTCCAATTCCGACAACGGTCCCCGAACTGGTATATGCACACATTTTGACCATGGCAGAAAAATGCGCAAGCAGTCGATACGGCAAACCCGTTGAAAGATAAAAACCGGACCGAAATGGTGAATAAAACCGATGCCGTGGTGGTGGCAGCCGGGCGCGGCACACGTTCGGGCAGCGCCACGCCGAAACAATTCCTGCCCATTGGCGGTGTGCCGGTGGTGGCGCGCTGCGTGGACGCGCTTTTGCACCACCCGCTGATCCGGCGCGTTGCAGTGGCCATCGGGCCGGACGATGCGGCGGCGTTCGATGCCGCCATCGGCAGCCGGCGCGCGCGCATTCTCACCGTCACCGGCGGGGGCACGCGCCAGGCCTCCGTCGCCGCCGCGATGGATGCCCTTGCCGGCGACCCGCCGGACAACGTGCTGATCCACGATGGCGCGCGCCCGTTCGTCAGCGCCGCCGTGGTGACCCGCGTGGTGGAGGCCCTTGCCACGGCGTCTGCGGTGATCCCGGCGGTTGCCGTGGCCGATACGCTGAAGCGCGTTGACGGCGATAACGTGACGGAAACCGTCGCGCGGGACGGTCTTGTCCAGGCGCAGACGCCCCAGGGCTTCCATTTCGCCCCGCTGCAGGCAGCCCACGCTGCAGCCGCAGACACACTCACCGACGACGCCGGCCTGATGGAAGCGGCCGGTCATCCCGTGCGCGTGGTGGAGGGCGAACGGGCCAACTACAAGCTCACCACCGCCGACGACCTTGCGGATGCCGCACGCGCGTTCGCCATCACCACCGTCGGCCAAGGGTTCGACGTCCACCGTCTGGTCCCCGGCGGACCGCTCATTCTGGGCGGCCTCACGCTGGAGAGCCCCGTGCGCCTCGATGGCCACAGCGATGCGGACGTGGCACTCCATGCGCTGACCGACGCGCTGTTCGGTGCCATCGGCGACGGCGACATTGGCCACCACTTCCCCCCGTCCGATCCGAAATGGCGCGGCGCAGCATCCGACCAGTTTCTCGCTTATGCGTGCGAGCGGGTGCGTGCTGCCGGCGAAATCGTCCATCTGGACCTGACGGTCATCTGCGAAACGCCGAAAATCGGCCCGGTGCGGGACGCCATGCGCGACAGGATAGCCGAAATCTGCTCGCTGCCTCCCGAGTCCGTTTCGGTGAAGGCGACCACCACCGAGCGTCTCGGCTTTACCGGCCGCGGCGAGGGTATTGCCGCCCAGGCGCTGGCCACGGTGCGCCGGCGATGATTTCACCCTTTGACGATGAGCTGGGCCGGCGGGCAGAAGCGGTGCTCGATGCAGCACGCGCCCGCGGCAAGATGTTGGTGACGGCAGAATCGTGCACCGGCGGCCTCGTCGCGGCGGTGCTGACCGCCATTGCCGGGTCGTCCGACGCGGTTGAAGGCGGCTTCATCACCTACTCCAACGATGCCAAGGTCCGCCTTGGTGTTCCCTCCTTCGTCATCGAACAGCATGGCGCGGTCAGCGAAGAAACCGCCCGCGCGATGGCGGAGGCCGCGTGCGCCGCAGCGTACCGGCCCGGCATCACAGTGGCAGCGGTGTCCATAACGGGCGTTGCGGGACCGGGTGGCGGCTCGGCGTCAAAGCCTGTGGGGCTCGTGCATTTTGGCGCCAGCGATGGAACGCTAACACTTCACCGCGCGATGAAGTTTGGTGATATCGGTCGCGGTGCGGTGCGGCTTGCCAGTGTGGACACTGCACTGGCGCTGCTCCTCTCGCTTCTGTCTGACCCCCGGCCTTGAAGCGGGCGCGCTTGATAATGCGGGCCGGAACTATATCTCACGCAATGCGTCTCTGGCGCAGTTTTGGAGACTGACATGGAGAACTGGACGCTTTTTCTGGTTTTTATAGGCGTCAACGTTCTCGCCGCATCCAGCGGTGCGTTCTTCATGCCCGGCGCTTGGTACCGGGCCCTCAACAAGCCGCCGTGGACCCCGCCGGACTGGCTGTTCGGTCCGGCCTGGACCTTGCTTTTCCTGATGATCGCCTACGCCGGCTACCGCTTCACGGTTGACGCTGCGCCGGGCGAGCGCACGGTCCCCCTCATGCTCTACGGGTTGCAGCTTGTCGCCAACGCGGGCTGGTCGGCTTTGTTCTTCGGCGCGCGACGGGTCGACCTTGCCCTTGCTGACGCAATTTTGATGTTCGTCACAATCGCCGCGACAATCCTGGCATTCTACCCCCATTCCCCGATAGCGGCCTACCTGATGGTGCCGTATCTTCTTTGGGTCGGCTTTGCGAGCGCGCTCAACTATAGCATCATGCGCCGCAATGCCTCATGATGTGTGCCTGTTTCAAGAAACTCATACAATTGTCTGACCAGGAGGACTAGGTAAATGGACGGTGGTCTTCTGATTTTAATGGAACTTATCTTGATTTTCGGTGGGTGCATCGCTTTCGCCATCTGGGACATTAGAGCGATGCGTCAGAACCGAAAATCATAGGCCTGTTTGATAAGGTTCAGAGCGATCTGGGCATCCGAAAGGGCAGCATCAGCTGTACGATTGTGTTGCGGAAGCGGCTGAGCGAAAGCGTTTCCTGGATCGCCGTTCGCCGCGCGCCCAGAATGTCCACGTCCAGCTCCGTTCGCACGTAAAACGGGGTATCTTCCAGCGTTCGCCGCACCGTTGGCCCTTCGCCATCGGACCAGCCGGAGCGAGGGACGCGCCAGAGCGTGCCGGGCAATCTGTGGCGCCGGGGCGCAGGCATCGGTTCGGCCGTCCCGTCCGGTGCGCAAAGCAGCGCAAGTTGCCGCCCCCCGCCGGACAGCTCCTCGGTGTCGTAGAACACCGCCGAACGGCCCTCCCCCAGGTCGACGCGCATCCAGTCCCAATGGTCGAACGTGCGCTCCAGAGGCTTCATGCCCCAGTTCATGTCCACGTACCCGGTCCCCTCCCAGGACAGGTCAGGCGCACTCATGCGGACCGAAACGCCGGCCGATGGCGCAATCGGGCGCCACAGGTGCTCTCCCGCCCTGTCGATGGGATAGGCGGTGCGCGCAATGGCCGACGGGGAGAGGATGATTTCACCGCGGACCTTGCGCGGGATCGGCGCGCCACGCTCGTCGATCACGATCTTGATGCGGCCGTCGCCCAGCTGCTCGATTGCACTGGTGCGCACGCGAAACCCGGTCTGCGTCTGCTCCGCGTCCCGGCGGGTCCGCTCCGTCATCGCCCAGCGGGACGGTTTGCCATAGAGCGCAACGTTGACCGCAACGTGGTTGAGCGGCTCCCGCTTGCCGGACCACGCATAATAGGGCGAGAACACGCTTCCGATGAACGCAATTACCGTGATGGCGTGGTTGCCGTCCGCGCTGACCCCATCGAGGTACCACCAGACATAGCCGCCGGGCGGGACTGGCGCGTCAAAGCGAAGTCCCTGATCAATGCTTCGGCCGCCATCTGGCCAGACAGTGCCGACATCGGCACCCCGGGCCCCGGATGCACGCTGCCCCCCGCCAGATAGAGCCCCCGCGTGCGCGTGCGCAGCGCCGGGCGCTGGAACGATGCCGTCCACCCGTGCGAGGCCCGGCCGTAGATCGCGCCCCCCGTCCCCGGCAGCATTGCCGCAAAGTCCGTCGGCGTCGATGAGACCGCTGCCTCCAGGGTGACTGGCAGCCCGCAGCGGCCCAGTGTCGCCATCACCTGTTCTTTGCATCGGGCGATGTCCTCCTCGCCATAGTGACGGATGTCGCCGTCGGCCGGCGCATTCAAAATGATGAGAATACCCTGCGTGCCGCCGGGCTCCGCTGGTGGTTCGGGCGCGCAAACATAGACGGTCGGCTCTTCGGGCATGGTCCGGTTGCCGAACAGCGCCTTGAATTCGGCCGGATAATCTGGCCCGAACGCCACCGTATGATAGTCGAGCGGCGCCTCGGACCGCGCCTGTGCCACAAAAGTGACGGCGGAGAGCGAACGGTGGCGCGGGCTGACATATGGCGCAGCGCGCGATGCCATCCGCCCCAGCAGCCCGGCCCCCACCGCCGCCGCATCCCCGGCAAAGATGACGCTGTCGGCCTTGACCAGACAATCATCCACCACCACACCCTCGACGCGGCGATCCTTGATGCGGATGTCGTCCACATGCGCATCGAGCAAGACCGTGCCGCCATGCCGCTCGAACGAATCGCCGATGGCCCTGGCAAGGGCCGCCGCCCCCCCGTCGATGGCCCAGACCCCGCATTGCTCCACATGCGCCACAAGCATCAAGGTTGCCGGTGCGGCAAAGGGTGAGGCGCCACAATACGTCGCATACCGGCCGAAAAGCTGGCGCAGCCGCGGATCGGCAAAATGCTGCGACAAAGCCGACCACATGGTGTCGAACGGGCGGATCTTGGATGCGCCGAGCGGGCCGACGGCGCGCGCAAGAGCGAAGAGGTCCGGCTTGGGCGAGCGAATGAACGGGCCATCCACCGTGGCGTAGATGCGCGCAGCATCTGCGAGGAAGGCGCGGTAGCCGTCTGCCTCCGCAGCGCCTGCAAAGTCGGCGATTGCGGCCGTATTCGCGTCCACGTCGGCATGAAGGTCGAGCCGTTCGCTCGCGCTCCAGCGGTGGTGGGCAATCGTGTCCAGCGGGGCGAGCGACACGGCTTCCTCCAGCCGCTCGCCGCCAGCGTCGAACAGCTCTTCAAACACATGCCGCATGGTGAGGACTGTCGGCCCGCCCGGCGCAAGAACGCTGCCAACGCCGACATTGCGCGCCTTGCCGCCAAGGCGGGGCTGCCGCTCCACCAGAGTGGTCGAAATGCCGGCCGACTGCAGGCGGTGTGCGGCTGCAAGCCCGCCAAACCCTCCCCCGACGACGACCGTTTTGTGGTTCATATTGGCTTCGGCTCCAGCCGAATTGACTCATGTTTCGCTTTCGATAAGGTCATTGTGCACTACGTAGTGTCAACTGAGGTAGACGGTTTCGAGAATGATGAACGTCTCCACACGCGTCGAACGGGCTCTCAACCGGCATCTGTTGGGTCGAGATGAGCCGGGCAAACTGACTGCCGCCATCACACACGCGCTGTTTCCGGGCGGTGCGCGGGTTCGGCCGTGCCTCGCGATCGCCGTTGCGCGTGCCTGCGGGGACGACCGGCCGGCGGTCGCCGATGGTCTCGCCGCCGCAATCGAATTTCTGCACTGCGCCTCCCTGGTGCACGATGATCTGCCGTGTTTCGATGATTCGGATACCCGGCGCGGTCGCCCTTCGGTTCATGCCGCCCACGGTGAAGCCATGGCGGTTCTGGCCGGCGACGGTCTCATCGTATTGGCCTTCCAGGCCCTGTCCGACGTTGCGCAGGAGGCGGGCCCCCGCTTGCCGGCACTTCTTTCGATCGTTGCTGAAAGTGCGGGATCGCCGGCGGGTCTTGTGGCCGGTCAGGCCATGGAGAGCGAGGAAGGGTGCGCGCTTTCGCCCTACCATGCCGCGAAGACCGGCGCGCTCTTCGAGGCGGCAACCGCCGGTGGCGCGGTAGCGGCTGGCGGTGACGAGGCGCACTGGCGGGTCATTGGCCGCCGGCTCGGCGCAGCCTACCAGATTGCCGACGACATTCACGACAAGCTCGGAGCCGATGGCATGATGGGCAAGCCGACGGGGCAGGACGCGCGCCTCGGCCGCCCCAGCAGCGTCGACGAATATGGCGTCGACGGAGCAATTCGCACGCTGAAGCATCTCATCGAGGAAACCGCCGCAGCCGTGCCCGACGGGATGGCGTCAGACGAGATTCGTCAGCTCATCCGGGCCCAGACCGCCCGCTTCGTGCCCGCCAAGCGCGCCACAGCCGCCGCCTGATCGCAGACCTTGGGCGCGCTTTATGACCGCGTGGCGCGCCTGCGGGACCGGCTGGTCATGGCGCCGGCCTTCCACCGGATTGTCACGTCCCTCCCCTTCGGCAAAACGATTGCGGCGTCCCAGGCCGAGGCGACGTTCGATGTGGTCGCCGGCTTCGTCTATGCGCAAACTCTTGCAGCGCTGGTGTCGCTCGGCGTTCTGGAAAGGCTCGCGGGCGGCCCCCGGTCCACCGAAAATCTTGCCGCCGAACTCGATCTGACGCCGCGCGCTGTCGAGGTGATGATGCGCGCTGCCCACGCCAAGGGCCTGGTGGACCGGCGCACCGGCGGCTGGGGCCTCGGCATGAAGGGCGCCGCGATCCTCGGTCAGGGCGGAATTGCCGAAATGGTGGCCCACCACCACCATTTTTATGCGGACCTTGCAGATCCCGTGGCCCTGATGCGCGGCGGCAAACCAACCGAACTTGCCGCCTACTGGACCTACACCGGGCAATCGGACGTCCCAGCCAGTGACGATGGCGCAGCAACTGGCCCCGAATCAGCCATGCCGGCCGCGGACGCAGCCCCTTATTCCAGGCTGATGGCGGCATCGCAGGCCTTCGTTGCAGACGCGGTTTTGCACAACCGGCCCTTTCGCCGCGCGCGACACCTCGTCGATCTGGGGGGCGGCGCCGGAGCTTTCGGCATCGCCGCGCTGAAGTGTCATAAAAATCTGACACTGACCGTGGCCGACCGCCCCGATGTGGTGCCATTGGCAGAGGCCGCGCTGACTGACGCTGGTCTGGACCACCGGGCAGACGCGCAAGCCATTGATTTCTTTGAAGATGGTCTGGCATTCCGCGCAGATCTGGTCTCTCTGGTCAGGGTTCTCCACGACCATGACGACGCCGCGGTGGCCGTATTGCTGGGCGCATTGGCGCACGGCTCACCTGATGCTGCACTGGTGGTGATCGAGCCCATGGCGGACCTTGCCCGCCCGACGGGTATGGACGCCTATTTCCCGTGGTATTTCATGGCGATGGGCCAAGGCCGCCTGCGCACTTACGATGAACTCTGCGCCCTGTTGAAGGCCGCTGGCTACACCGATATCCGCCCTCTCAAGTCCAAAAACCCCGTGCTCGTTCGTGCACTCGTCGCAAGGTGTAAACCTGATTGACATACCCAAGTGTCAATGTAGAGTGACAGGCAAGAACGAACAACGAGCCGCGCCATACGGGGCCCCGCCAGTCGATGGCAGTGCCCGGCGCGAACAAGGGATTTTATGGAAACGCTTGCGGTCGTCCTCAAGGAGCCCCGCACGATCGACCTGACCAAGGTCGATCTGGCTCTTGGCACGACTGACAACCGCGTCCTCGTCCGGGTGGATTATTCCGGTATCAGCGCCGGCACCGAGCGGCTTCTCTGGGAAGGCGCGATGCCGCCATTTCCGGGCATGGGTTACCCGCTGGTTCCAGGCTACGAGACCGTGGGCCGCGTCGTCGAAAGCACCGACGACGCATTTCGCCCCGGCGATGCCGTCTTCGTCCCCGGCGCGCACTGCTACAAGGACGTGAAGCCGATCTTCGGCGGCGCGGCAGCCAACCTTTTCTGCGATCCCGCACGGCTCCACCGTATTGATGGTGCCGACGCGCAGATGACCCTTCTGGCGCTGGCCTCCACCGCCCATCACGCAATTGCCGTGGGCGGCGTTCCGGACCTCATCATCGGCCACGGTGTTCTGGGTGCCCTCATGGCCCGCATAACCGTGGCACTCGGCCATCCGGCGCCCACGGTTCACGAACTTCACACCGGGCGTATGACAGGCCGGGACTATCCGGTGGTAACGCCGGAAAGCGACGAACGGCGGGACTATCGCTGCGTCGTCGATGCCAGCGGCTCCCGCCAGGTCATCGACACTGCCGTCTCCCGCCTTGCGCGCAGCGGCACCATCACGCTTGCCGGCTTTTATGGCGAGCGGCTCGATTTCGCCTTTCCGGTGGCCTTCATGCGCGAAGCGCGGATCCAGATCGCAGCCGAGTGGAAGGCGAACGACCTCGTTGTCGTTCGTGAGCTTCTCGGCAGCGGCGCCCTGTCGCTGGATGGCCTCATCAGCCACGTCGCGCCCGTCACCGCGGCCGCATCCGCCTACACCACCGCATTCACCGATCCCGACTGTCTCAAGATGGTCCTCAACTGGGGAAGCGTCCATTGACCGATCTTCACGCCCGCACATCCGATGACCACGGCGCCGAGTCCTACGACCAGCGGCTCGCGGCGGAAGCGGCCGTCGAGCCGGATCCCGTCGTTGCGTCCGAAGTCAAAAAAGAAACGCAGATCATCGCGATCTACGGCAAAGGCGGCATCGGCAAGTCGTTCACGCTGTCAAATCTGTCTTACATGATGGCTCAGCAGGGCAAGAAGGTCCTGCTGATCGGCTGCGATCCGAAGTCCGACACCACGTCGCTCCTGTTCGGCGGCAAGAGCTGCCCCACCATCATCGAGACCTCCACCAAGAAGAAGCTCGCCGGCGAAGAAGTCGAAATCGGCGACGTCTGCTTCGTGCGTGACGGCGTCTACGCGATGGAGCTGGGCGGCCCGGAAGTTGGCCGTGGCTGCGGCGGTCGCGGTATCATCCACGGCTTCGAGCTTCTGGAAAAACTCGGTTTCCACGAGTGGGACTTCGACTACGTCCTCCTCGACTTCCTGGGCGACGTGGTGTGCGGCGGCTTCGGCCTGCCGATCGCCCGCGACATGTGCCAGAAGGTGATCGTGGTCGGCTCCAACGACCTCCAATCCCTCTACGTCGCCAACAATGTCTGCTCGGCGGTTGAATATTTCCGCAAGCTCGGCGGCAATGTCGGTGTGGCGGGCATGGTCATCAACAAGGATGACCAGACCGGCGAAGCGCAGGCGTTCGCACAATCGGTCGGCATTCCGGTGCTGGCCGCAATCCCTGCCCACGACGACATCCGCAAGAAGAGCGCGAACTACCAGATCATCGGCACCCCCGGTTCCGAATGGGCGCCGCTGTTCGAAGAACTGGCGGAGAACGTTGCCGAAGCCCCTCCGGTCCACCCCACCCCGCTCGACAATGACGGTCTCCTCGGCCTCTTCGATGGCGACGTGACCGGCCGCAACGTGGTCCTCACCCCGGCAACCCCCGCCGCCATGCGCGGGAAATCCTTCACGCCGAAGGCCTCCCTCGAAGTCGTCTACGACGAGGCCTGAGCCATGGATCACCCCTTCGAACCCACCGCGGAAAACCCGGCGCTCGAAGAGGCCGGTGCCTGCCATAGCGGCAAGGACCGGATGACGGCTGCCGCAGAGGCTGCCGGCAACGCCGAACTCCTCGCCAAATTCCGCGCCGACTACCCCGTCGGCCCGCATGACCAGCCGCAGTCCATGTGCCCCGCGTTCGGTTCGTTGCGCGTCGGCCTGCGCATGCGCCGCACCGCCACGGTCCTGTCGGGCTCGGGCTGCTGCGTCTACGGCCTCACCTTCACCTCGCACTTTTATGGCGCGCGGCGGACGGTCGGCTACGTGCCGTTCAACTCCGAAACGCTGGTGACGGGCAAGCTGTTCGAGGACATCCGCGAGGCGGTCCACGACATGGCGGACCCCGCGCTTTACGACGCCATCGTCGTCACCAACCTTTGTGTTCCCACCGCGTCCGGCGTGCCGCTGCGGCTTCTGCCGCCGGTCATTAACGGCGTGCGCATCATCGGCATCGACGTGCCGGGCTTCGGCATCCCCACCCACGCCGAAGCCAAGGACGTGCTGGCCGGCGCCATGCTTGAGTTCGCCCGCAACGAGGCCGTCGCAGGCCCCGTCGCAGCGCCCGACAAGCGCACCACCCGCCCCTCCGTCACCCTGGTGGGCGAGATGTTCCCGGCGGACCCGATGATCATCGGTGGCCTCCTCGACCCCATGGGCCTCGATGTCGGCCCGGTCGTCCCGACCCGCGAGTGGCGCGAACTCTACGCCGCCCTCGACGGTGCGGTGATCGCCGGCATCCACCCCTTCTACACCGCCTCCTTCCGCGCGTTTTCCGCCGCGGGCCGCCCCATCGTCGGTTCCGGCCCCGTCGGCCGCGAAGGCACGCGCGACTGGCTCGCCGCCATCGGCAATGCCGCCGGCGTCTCGGCTTCCAAGATCGCCGCCGCGCAGAACGCCGCCGATGGCGCCATCGCCGGCGCGCTCGCCGCCAAGCGGATCAACGGCCGCATCACGGTGTCGGGCTATGAGGGCTCGGAGCTTCTGGTTGCCCGCCTTCTCATCGAATCCGGCGCCGATGTCCGCTACGTCGGCACCGCCTGCCCCAAGACGCCGTATGCCGAGGCAGACCGGCAGTGGCTGGAAGCGCGCGGCGTGCCCGTCACCTTCCGCGCCTCGCTGGAGCAGGATCTGGCCGCCGTCGAGGCGTTCGAGCCGGATCTCGCCATCGGCACCACCCCTGTGGTGCAGAAGGTGAAGGAGACGGGCAAGCCGGCGCTCTACTTCACCAACCTCATCTCCGCCCGCCCGCTGATGGGCCCCGCCGGCGCTGGGTCGCTTGCCGACGTCGTCAACACCGCCATCGGCCGCAAGGACCGGATGAACGACATGAAATCGTTCTTCGAAGGTGTCGGCACCGGCCACAACGCCGGCATCTGGCAGGAAAAGCCGGTGGCCCCCAAGGCCAAGCGCTCCGGCAAGACGCTGATCGGCGGCAAGGAACAGAAGAGCGACTTCGTGAAAGGCTCGATCGTGGAGGACGCGTCATGCTGATCCTCGACCTCGACCGTGCCGGCGGCTACTGGGGCGCCGTCTATGCCTTTTCGGCCATCAAGGGCCTCCAGGTCATCATCGACGGGCCGGTCGGCTGCGAAAACCTCCCCGTCACCTCGGTGCTCCACTACACCGACGCGCTGCCGCCGCACGAGCTCCCGATCGTCGTCACCGGCCTTGGCGAGGAAGAGCTCGGCCGCAAGGGCACCGAAGATGCCATGAAGCGCGCCTGGGAAACGCTCGACCCCGACCAGCCGAGCGTCGTCGTCACCGGCTCGATCTCCGAGATGATCGGCGGCGGCGTGACACCCGAAGGCACGTCGATCCAGCGCTTCCTGCCCCGCACCATCGACGAAGACCAGTGGCAGAGCGCCGACCGTGCCCTTTTGTGGCTGTGGAACCAGTACGGCGCCAAGAAGGGCAAGATGCCCAAGCCGCGCGCCCGGAAAGAGGGCGACAAGCCGCGCGTCAACATCATCGGCCCGGCCTACGGCATGTTCAACGGCCCGTCCGACATCGCTGAGATTCGCCGCCTGATCGAGGGCATCGGCGCGGAGGTGAACCTCACCTACCCGCTCGGCAGCCACATCGACGACACGCGGCGCCTCGTCGACGGCGACGTCAACGTCTGCATGTACCGCGAGTACGGCCGCGCGCTCTGCGAAGCGCTCGACAACCCGTATCTACAGGCCCCCATCGGCCTCCACTCCACCACGGCGTTCCTGCGCACCCTCGGCCAGATGATCGGGCTCGACCCCGAGCCCTTCATCGAGGCCGAGAAGCACACCACGCTGAAGCCGCTGTGGGACCTGTGGCGCTCGGTGACGCAGGACTTCTTCGGCACGGCAGGCTTCGCCATCGTCGCCGGCGAAACCTATGCCCGAGGCGTGCGCCACTTCCTTGAAGACGAGATGGGGTTTCCCTGCACCCACGTCACGGTGCGCAAGGCCGGCGTGAAGATCGACAACGTCGCCGTGCAGGAAGGCCTCAAGGCAAGCCCGCCGCTGATCGTGTTCGGCTCATACAATGAGAAGATGTATCTGGCGGAAGCCGGGGGGCGCGCCGCCTTCATCCCGGCCAGCTTCCCGCTCCCCATCGTGCGGCGCCACACCGGCACGCCCTTCATGGGCTACTCGGGCGCCACCTACCTTGTGCAGGAAGTCTGCAACAGCCTGTTCGACGCGCTGTTCAACATCCTGCCGCTCGCCAGCCAGATGGACGCCATCAAGGCGACGCCGGCTGACGCACCGCGCCTCCAGTGGGCCGAAGACGCCCGCCGGATGCTGGACGACCTCACCGCAAAATCTCCCATCCTCACGCGCATCTCTGCAGCCAAGCGGCTGCGTGAGGACGCGGAACGCCGCGCCGAAGCGCGTGGCACCACAACCGTCTCCGCCTGCGATGTTGCAGGCCAGGACGCTGAAAGGGCAATGGCATGACCATCCAGACAATGTTTGACGCCACCCCCGCCACGCCGACGCTGGCGGATCGCCTCCATGGCACCGCGCTCGACCCCTTCAAGGGGCGTGCCCGCGAGTACCGGGCCATCTACGCCATCACCCTTTTCGTCCTGATCCTCGCCCTCGGCGTTGCGAGGCTTGTGACTTTTGCGCGGGCGAATGGCCCGCGCCGCTCCATCGTGCAGGAAGCCCGGCTCGCCGCCTCTTCGGCGCTGGCCTACGCCTACCGGCACTAAGAACTTCCGGCGCGAGCTGGAAGGTGTGGTCGTGGAACCCCGCGACATGACGGCCGCCCGCGGGCGGCGTGACCCTCTGCGGTCAAACTGGAGGAAAACAAATGGCACTTGAGCCAGAACGGACCGTGTCGCTGTCCGGCCTTACCGAAACGGAGGCCAAGGAGTTCCACGGTGTCTTCATGGCGAGCTTCGTGGGTTTCACCCTCGTCGCAATCGTCGCGCACATCTTGGTTTGGCTGTGGCGGCCCTGGCTGCCGGGTGAGGATGGTTATTCCTCGCTCATGGACGGCGTGACGAATGTCGCGTCCATCGCCAGTCATCTCATCGGCTAATCGAAGGAATTCCCAGACATGTGGCGCACTTGGCTGCTTTTTGATCCCCGCCGGACGTTGATCGCACTCTTCGCGTTCCTCTTCATCCTGGCGATCGTGATCCACTTCATCCTGCTCTCCACCGACCGGTTCAACTGGCTCGAAGGCCCCGGCGGCACCCCCGCTGCGGCGATCACGACCCTGCCTGCCGCACAAGGCACCGGCAGCTAACCCGACGGGGCGGTCGACCCGCGCGACCGCCCCGCCATCCTTCGCCGACTGCGAACGTGCTCCGCAGGACTAACGAGAAACGCGAGGTCGCCCATGGCAATGCTCTCATTCGAAAAGAAATACCGCGTCCGCGGCGGCACTTTGATCGGCGGAGATTTGTTCGATTTCTGGTTCGGACCATTCTACGTCGGATTCTTCGGAGTCCTGACCGTCTTCTTCAGCATCCTGGGGACCACGTTCATCATCTGGGGCGCTGCGATGCAGGGGAACTGGAACCCCTGGACCATCTCAATTGCCCCGCCGGACCTGTCCTACGGGCTCGCATTTGCGCCAATCCACGATGGCGGCCTCTGGCAGCTGATCACCATCTGCGCCATCGGAGCCTTCGTCACCTGGGCACTGCGCCAGGTGGAAATCGCCCGCAAGCTCGGTATCGGCTACCATGTGCCGTTCGCCTTCTCGTTCGCGATCCTCGCCTACGTCACGCTCGTGGTGGTTCGTCCGCTCCTGATGGGCGCATGGGGCCACGGCTTTCCGTACGGGATCTGGTCGCACCTCGATTGGGTGTCCAACGTCGGCTACCAGTACCTGCACTTCCACTACAATCCGGCGCACATGATTGCGGTGTCGTTCTTCTTCACCACAACGTTTGCACTGTCGATGCACGGCGGCCTTATCCTCGCCGCAACAAACCCCGGCAAGGGAAAACCCATAACGGGGCCTGACGCCGAGAACACCTTCTTCCGCGACATCATCGGTTACTCCATCGGCCCGCTCGGCATCCACCGTCTCGGCCTGTTCCTGGCACTGTCCGCCGGGTTCTGGAGCGCTGTGTGCATCGTCATCTCCGGCCCGTTCTGGACACGTTCGTGGACCGAGTGGTGGGGCTGGTGGCTCAACCTGCCGATCTGGTCCTGAGGGGGGAACCATGGCGCCTTATCAAAACATCTTCACCCAGGTTCAGCTGCGCAATCCGCACGGCGAACTCGGGGTCTCCGCACCCGGTGACGCCCGCAACCGCTACGGCAAGCCCGCCTTCAACTACTGGCTCGGCAAACTCGGCGATTCGCAGATCGGCCCCATCTACATGGGCTCGCTCGGCTGGGCTTCGCTGATCTGCGGCATCATTGCGTTCGAGATCATCGGCCTCAACATGTGGGCGTCGGTCGACTGGGACCCGGTGCAGTTCCTGCGCCAGCTCCCCTGGCTTGCCCTTGAGCCGCCCTCGCCCGCCTACGGCCTTTCGATCCCGCCGATGAATGAAGGCGGCTGGTGGCTGATGGCCGGCTTCTTCCTCACCGCCGCAATCTTGCTGTGGTGGCTGCGGGTCTACCGCCGCTCCGTCGCGCTCGGCCTTGGCACCCACGTCGCCTGGGGCTTTGCCGCCGCCATCTGGCTCTACCTGGTGCTGGGCTTCATCCGCCCTCTCCTGATGGGCTCCTGGGGCGAGGCCGTTCCCTTCGGCATCTTCCCGCACCTTGACTGGACCGCCGCATTCTCGCTGCGCTACGGCAACCTCTTCTACAACCCGTTCCACGGCCTCTCGATCGTCTTCCTCTACGGCTCGACGCTCCTGTTCGCCATGCACGCGGCCACCATCCTGGCCTGCTCGCGCCTCGGTGCGGACCGCGAAGTGGAACAGATCGTCGACCGCGGCACCGCGTCGGAACGTGCCGGCCTCTTCTGGCGCTGGACCATGGGCTTCTGCGCCACGATGGAATCGATCCACCGCTGGGCGTGGTGGTTTGCCGCGCTGACGGGCATCACCGGCGGCATCGGCATCCTGATCACCGGGACCCTGGTCGACAACTGGTACGAATGGGCGGTCCTGCACGACTACGCGCCGATGTATCCTGACGTTCTGCCCGCAGCGCCCGATCCTTCGGTGGTGGGTGTGACCGGCAGCGGCATGACGGGGGCTGGCCAATGACCTTCAAATTCGGCTTTACCGAAGCAGCCATTGCCGTCGTCGTTGCCTTCCTGCTCCTCGCGATGCTCTTCCTGCCGGAATATGACCGCCCGCCGCTGGCATCGGTCCAGAGCGGCTACCGCGGCACCGGCATGGCGCAGATCTACAACCCGCGGACCGTCGCGGCGAACCTTCCGGCCAACGAAGTGCCGGAAATCGCCGGGCTTCCGCCGCTGATCGAAGCCGGCCCAAAGGCCGGTGACGTCTACCAGAACGTTCAGGTTCTGACCGACCTTTCTGCCGGCCAGTTCCTTCGCCTGATGACGGCAATCACCGCCTGGGTATCGCCGGAACAGGGCTGCGCCTACTGCCACGCCGGCAACAATTTCGCCGACGACGATCTGTACACCAAGCGCGTCTCCCGGTGGATGATCCACATGACGCGTGACCTCAACACCGAATGGACCAACCACGTCCAGCAGGCCTGGAAAGAAGAAGAGCAACCGGCAGCTGGGGTGAACTGCTACACCTGCCACCGCGGCAACAACGTGCCGCAGAACGTGTGGTTCAACACGCCCAGCGTCGCAGATGAAATGCAGGGCATGGTCGGCAACCGCGCAGGGCAGAACCGTCCGGCAGAAAATGTGGCGCTTGCCTCGCTCCCGGCCAATCCGTTTGCGCCCTATCTCGTTGCCGACACCGACGAGAGCGGCAACATCCTGCAGAAGATCCGTGTCATCGGTCAGACCGCGCTGCCCACCGGCAACCGCGCCTCGATCAAGCAGGCGGAACAGACCTATGCACTGATGATCCACATGTCGACGTCGATGGGGGTGAACTGCACCTACTGCCACAACACCCGGGCCATGGGTTCGTGGGAGCAGTCGACACCGCAGCGGACCACGGCGTGGTACGGTCTCCAGATGGTGCAGGCGCTGAACGCGGAATACATCATCCCGTCGCAGGTGGCCCTGCCCCAGCATCGCCTCGGCCCGCTGGGTGATGTGTCCAAGGTCAACTGCGCCACCTGCCACCAGGGTGTCTTCAAGCCGCTCTACGGCGCCAACATGACTGGCGATTTCCCGAGCCTTGCGACCGCCAACACCGTGTCCCGCGAGACTCTGCTGCCCGGCCTTGCCAGTGCTGAAGCGTCCATGGAGATCGGTGCAACGCTGAAGTCCGAGCGCACGGCTGCAGCAGCGCCCGCCGCCGCTCCGTCAGCCCCTGCGGCAACCACCACCACCACGGTGCCGGCAGACGCCACTCCCGCCGAAGCAGCACCCGCAACGGCCGCTCCTGCCGACGCGGCGGCAGCCACTGCGGTTCCGGCCGACGCGGCAGCGACCGAGGCTCCTGCCGATGCTGCACCGGCGACGCCCGCGGCACCCGCCGAACCGGCCACGCCCGAAGCTGCCACCGAGGCCGCAACACCGGCGCCGGCCACGCAATAACGAGGCGCGGGCGGTCCCCAGAACCGCCCGCACCCCACGGCACCCCCAGAGTGCCGGAACTGGCCCCGGTGCGGCTTTCCGCGCCGGGGCCATCTTGCGTCAGGCGCACGGCGTCGGCGCGACCTGCCCGGTCACCCGAGTGGACCAGTGCTGGTCCACCACGCCCAGCGCCTTGCATGAAATTCACCACACCTGGCAGCTTGCGCACGCCATTGGCGTGCAATCCGCCGGCCGGGCCAAATGAAACCGGGTGCGTCAGTCGCTGGCGGCAGCGGGCGGTGCATCGAGGGTTGCGACGGTTTTCAGTGCGCCGTCCAGCTGCGTGCCCGCTTCATCGGCAAAAGCGGCCTCCTTGAGCCGGCGCAGCCAGTCAGCCCCGTCGGCGCGGCCTTCCAGCAACGGCAGCGCGGAAAGAACCCGGTCGAACTTCGACAGGCCGCGGGCATGGGTGTCGCTATAACCTTTCACGAGGCGGCGGCAGCGCAGCACCTCCGCGGCGAGCCGTGGCTCGCCGGGTGCCAGACGATGCACTGTCTCCAGCCACGCCCCAATGTGCGCCTCCTCGCCCCTGTGGCGCAGCAAGGCGCGGCGAACCGGACGCAGCGACGCCATCATGTAAAGCGGCAGAAAGCCCCGCAGCCTGTCCGTGCGAACGCGGCGCCCGCGGTTGACCATCTTGTCCAGAAGCCGAAAGAGCCCCGGCCGGCGCGTCACGAACGCCCCGACAGGCGCCGGAAGCAGGCCGCAGATCTCCTCACCGCGCGGGTGCATGTACTCGGTGACGGCGAGAAGCTGCCCCTCGCGAACGCCCACCTCGTTCTCGACCCGCGTCATCCGTGTGGAGCGGATCTTGAGGTCGGCAACGCGGATCACATCGTCGTAGGCCATGGCGTTTGCAACGTGCTTGGCGGCGGCTTCCGCAAGGTCCGCGTCGCCGGGCGCATGGGCATTGATCGCCTCCACACGGTCGAGGTAGAGCGCGCCGTATTTCACGTCCTGATAGTCGACCACCTTCTCAAGACCGCGGCGGGCGATGGCGGCGGCCGGCAGCGCATCGGCACGCTTCAGGAGGGCGCGGAACGCCTCTTCCTGCCTCGCCGGACCGTGGATCTCAGGGGCGGTTGTCATTGCCTCCGGCGCATGGCCGGGGGGCAGCGTCGCTTCGCTGCCGCTGTGGGCGGCGGCGCTGTCGGTCGCGGCGCTCTCCGGGCCGCCGCGCACGGCGTCAAAGCCCGCGGCAAAGGCGGCAAGGCTCGCCGTCACGCCCTTGCCCGAGCGGCGGATGGTGTCCTCGAAGGCCGCGCGGGGAAATGGCAGCACCTCGGCGCCGGCCAGCGCGCCGAACAGGCTGGCGGAGATGACCGAACCGTTGGCGATGGCAAGGCTGTCGAGGTCGGCAGACAGGAACCGCAGCGAGGCGTCGCGCGCGGCCTGCAGCACCGGCTCACTTTCCAGAATGCCCATGCCGGGTGCCGATTTCTCGGACACCGCCAGCGCGCGGTGGCTGGAGGCGATCAATGTCGTGCGGCCGGGGGTGACGAAGCCGCGCTGGATCGCACGGCCTGCCTCCATCAGCTCGGCGGCGAGCACGATATCCACGTCGCCCACGGCAGGCATCAGCGAAAGGATGGGGATGCGGTCGGTCCGCGGCACCATCTCGACGTAATAGATGGTGGCGCCGGTACGCTGGGCGACGCCCGGCACCGAGGTGGACTGGACGTCGTACCCCTGCTGCTCGGCAAGATCGACCAGCCATGTGGAGACCACGCCGCCGCCCTGCCCGCCCACCGCCAGAATGGCAAGCTTGATGACGGACGACGTGTTGTCGCCGCGCCGGGCGGGCGAAACGTGCACGTTCATGCCTTCGCTCCGAACGAGAGCCTGCGGGCCTCGCGCCGCCTTTGAAACCAGCCAATGATGCCGCGCCGCCAACCGGCCACCCGCACCTCGAACTTGCCGGGATTGTGCGTCACGTCCGCCTGGTAGAACGAGGGGCAGAGGACGGCAGCCTCCGCCACCTCGCCGCAGTTGCCACAGCCGACGCACGAATTGTCGATGGCCGCCACCGGGTCGTCCCGCAGCGGATCGTCGAGCTTTTTCACCGACAGCGAAGGGCAGCCGGAGAGGCGGATGCAGGCGTGATCGCCGGTGCACACGTCCTCGTCCACGCCGAAGCGTGGCTTCACCATCCGCTTGCCGTCCTTGATGGCCTTGGCAATCACCGGCTTCTCGCGCCGCTGCCGGTTGAGCATGCATTCCGACGACGCGACAATCACCTTCGGCCCCTTGGCTTCGGTGGTCAGCGCTTCGGCGAGCGTGTCGCGCATCTTGCCGACATCGTAGGTGCGGTCGATCTGGCGGACCCACTCGGCGCCCATCCCCTTCACCGCGGCGGTGATCGGGTGTCTGGTCGACCGGCTCTTGTTGTTTGCGCGCGACGACAGGATGTCCTGCCCCCCGGTCGCGGCGGAATAATAGTTGTCGACGATCAGGATCACGCCGTCCTGCTGGTTGAAGACGGCATTGCCGACGCCAGACGTCAGTCCGTTGTGCCAGAAGCCGCCGTCGCCCATCACCGCAATCGGCCGCTTGTCCGCCTTCACGTTGAACGCGGACGCCGACGCTGCGCCAAGGCCATAGCCCATGGTGGTGGCGCCAAGGTTGAAGGGCGGCAGGATGGAGAAGAGGTGGCAGCCGATGTCGGCCGCAATGTGGTGCTCGCCGTGCTCCTGCTCCACAAGCTTCATGGCCGCGAATATGGGCCGCTCCGGGCAGCCGGTGCAAAAGCCCGCCGGCCGCTGGGGGACGGCGCCGGTGAGGTCCGGCAGCTCGATCTTCTCTTCGGGGTCGTTGGGGGCGCGCTCGGCATCGGGGAGCAGCGCGGGGGAATAGGTGCGCAGGAACGCGGTGATGCCATCCAGCAGCACCTGGCCGGTGTACTCGCCTGCCATGGGAAGAAGACCCTTGCCCTCCAGCTTTGCAGTGCCGCCGGCCTTGTAGAGCATGTCGCCGATCGCCTGCTCGATGTGTTCCGGCTGGCCCTCCTCCACCATCAGGACGGCATCCTTGCCGGCGCAGAAATCGACCACCTCGTCGCGGATCAGCGGGTAGGTCACGTTGAGGCAGTAGATCGGAATGGTGGTCTCGCCATAAAGGTCGGCGAGGCCGAGGCGCTGGAGGGAGCGCATCACGCTATTGTACATGCCGCCCTGGCAGATGATGCCGATCTTGCCGTCTTCCGGCCCGAAATGCTCGTTGAGCTTGCGCTCCTTGATGAACCGGATGGCGGCCGGCCAGCGGACCTTCACCTTTTCCTGTTCGTGGCCGAAGGAGGCCGGCGGCAGGACGATGCGGTTGGTGTCGCGCTGCGGCTTGTTGAGCGCGTCGGCCATGGTCATCGGCGGGCGCTTGTTGTCGCTGGCGGTAAAGCGGCCGTGGACGTGGCAGGAGCGGATGCGCACCTCCAGCATCACCGGCGTGTTGGTGGCCTCGGACAGCTCGAACCCGTCGCCAACGGCTTTCACGATGGAGGGAAGGTTCGGCCGCGGGTCGAGGAGCCAGATCTGGCTCTTCATGGCAAATGCGTGGGAGCGCTCCTGCATGATGGAGGAGCCCTCGCCATAGTCCTCGCCGACGATGATCAGCGCACCGCCGGTAACGCCGCCCGACGAGAGGTTGGCGAGCGCATCGGACGCCACGTTGGTGCCGACGGTGGACTTCCACGCCACCGCCCCGCGGATCGGGTAATGGACGGAGGCGGCAAGGGTTGCGCCTGCCGCGGCCTCGCTGGCGGAGGCTTCGAGGTGGACGCCGAGGTCCGCCATGATCTCCTCGGCATCGGCCAGCACGTCCATCAGGTGGCTGATCGGCGCGCCCTGATAGCCGGCAACGTAGCCGACGCCGTTTTCGAGCAGCGCCTTGGTGATGGCAAGAATGCCCTCGCCACGGAATTCCTCGCCCGCTCCGATCTTGAGCTGCTGAACTTCCTTCGCAAACGAACGCTCTGCCATACTCTGCTCCCTCGCACCGCAGCTCTATTCAACTGCATATATCAGGCCATTTGGGAAGACGGCACAACACGCTTCCGATGGCGCAAACCGCCGGTCCCGCGACAATCACAGGCATTGGCATTTTGACAATGTCCGGCTTCGTGGACGGGCCGGCCCGCGACCCGGTCGGACGGACCGCGGCGATACCCTGTTGCATCAACGCTTCAGTGTCACCGCTTGGGGCGGTGCGGGCTGCGGTGCGTCAGACGGACGATGGATTTCGCGCGCCGGCAGGCTCACACAGGAAAGGCCGTGCGAGGAAGGTTCATCCATGCGTGCTCTACTGATCTCCGTTCTGCTTCTCGCTGCGCTCGTCGCCGGTTGCCAGACCGTCAACGAAGCATCCGGCCCCATCCGGATCACCAATGTGCGCGTGACCACCGCCCCCCTTTATGATGGACCGGCCGAACTGGTGCGGATGGTGGACCGGGAAACCGAGCGCCAGCTCGTCGGCACGGGCAAGCCCGGCACGCCGGCAACGGTAAACGTCGTCATCACGCAGGTCTGGTACACCGATGGCGTGAACGCCCTCATCATCGGTACCGTCAACCGTGTCCGGGCGGACGTGACGGTCCGCGACGGCGCGGGCACGGTCCTTGCCAGCTTCGAGACCAAGGCGGATGTCCCCTATCAGCCGCACAGCCTCCTCGGCCCGTTCCTTCTGCGGGGCCGGCAGGACATGGCAATGGTGGATCCGAAGCTTGCGCAGTGGCTCGCCCAGATGATCCGGGCGAGAATTTACGGCTGACCGTTCCGCCGCACCGGCGCCGGGCGGCGCCCGCGAGGCCTGAACTTACGGGAACAGCGCCAGCTGGCCGATCCCGGTCGCCTCGTCGAGACCCATGACGACGTTCATGTTCTGGATCGCCTGACCCGATGCGCCCTTCACCAGATTGTCGGTGGTGCTCATCACTATGGCCCGGCCGTCCCGCCGGTCACGGCAGACGCCGATGCGGGTGTAGTTCGAGCCGCGGACATGGCGGGACTGGGGCGGTTCACCGAAGGGCAGCACGGTGACGAAAGGCTCGTCGGCATAGCGTTCGGCGAGGATCGCGTGCATCGCCGAAGCGTCACCGACGAGGTAGATCGAGGAGTAGATGCCCCGGTTCATGGGGGCGAGGTGCGGCGTGAAGCTTGCCAGCACCTCGCGACCGGCGACGGCGGAAAGCTCCTGGTCAAGCTCGGCCGTGTGCCTGTGCCCGCCGACCGAATAGGCGTGAAGCCCCTCCGACACTTCGGAAAAGAGCATGCCGACCTTGGCCGAACGGCCTGCGCCGGACATGCCGGTCTTGGTGTCGATGACAATGTGGTCGAGGTCGATGGCGCCGGCCCTGGCGAGCGGGATCAGGGGTAGCAGCGCCGTGGTGGTGTGGCAGCCGGGGTTGGCGACCAGCCGTGCGCCGCGGATCGCGTCCCGGTGGATTTCGGTAAGGCCGTACACGGCCTCGGCCTGTAGCTCCGGCGCCAGATGGGTGTGGCCGTACCAGTGTGCATAGGCGGCCGTGTCCGACAGGCGGAAGTCGGCCGACAGGTCGATCACCTTGATGGACGGTTTGGCGGCGATGGCGGCAGCGATCGCCTCCTGCGTGGTCCCGTGGGGCAGCGCGCAGAACAGAACGTCGATGTCCGACAAATCGGTGTCGGCAATCTTCTGCAGCGTCGGCAGCGCAAGCGCCGAGAACTGCGGGAAGACCTCCGCCATGGGCCGGCCGGCGTTGCTCTCCGCCGTCATTGCGGCAATTTCCGCCTCAGGATGGCGGCTAAGCAGGCGGACAAGCTCGGCCCCGGTGTAGCCGGATGCCCCGTAGATCGCGATCTTCATGCTGTCTCTCCTCGCCTGGCCCGCCGGGCCTCGCCTTGCGCCCGTCCGGTGCGCCCTTTCAATGCAGCGCCGCACTTTGCGGTCCCTGCCCGAATACGACAAAGGGCGCGCGGCATGAACCGCGCGCCCCGGAATTTGTATCGCCTTCCGGGTGGCTTCGAGAGCCGCCCGGCCAGTTCCAGCGCTTAGCGCTTGGAGAACTGGAAGGAGCGGCGGGCCTTTGCGCGGCCGTACTTCTTGCGCTCGACGACGCGGCTGTCGCGCGTCAGGAAGCCGACGCGCTTCAGCGTGCCGCGCAGCTCGGGCTCATAGTGGGTGAGCGCCTTGGAGATGCCGTGACGCACTGCACCGGCCTGGCCGGAGAGACCGCCGCCGGACACGGTTGCGACAATGTCGTACTGCGTGTCGCGGGAGACGACGATCAGCGGCTGACGGATCACCATCTGCAGCACGGGACGGGCAAAATACGTCTCGTAGGTCTTCTTGTTGACCGTGATCTTGCCGGTGCCGGGCTTCACCCAGACGCGGGCAACCGCATCCTTGCGCTTGCCGGTGGCGTAGGCGCGGCCGAGCGAATCGAGCTTCTGCACATGGACCGGTGCGGACTGAGTCTCCTCGCCGCCTTCCTGGCCGATGGCGGCGCCGAGATCTTCGAGGGACTGGACGGTGTCGCTCACTTCGGCCTCACATTCTTGGAATTCTGTGCGCGGATGTCGACCGCGGCGGGCTGCTGCGCCTCATGGGGATGCTCGGCACCGGCGTAGATCCGCAGGTTGCGCATCTGCTGGCGGCCGAGAGGACCGCGGGGCATCATCCGCTTGACGGCAGATTCAAGCACGCGCTCCGGGAAACGACCTTCGAGGAGCTGCTTTGCAGTCCGCTCCTTGATGCCGCCGGGATAGCCGGTGTGCTTGTAATAGATCTGCTGCTCGACCTTGCGGCCGGTGAAGCGCACTTTTTCCGCGTTGATGACGACGACATTGTCGCCGCAATCGACGTGCGGAGTGAAATAAGGCAAGTGCTTGCCGCGAAGACGCAGTGCGATCTGCGAAGCGAGGCGGCCGACCACGAGGTCGGTCGCGTCGATCACGATCCACTGCTTTTCAATCTCCGCAGGCTTTGCGGATACGGTTGTCATAGCCCGGAACACCAAGATTGGAGGAATAACGTGCCGCGGCGAGCGCAGCGTGCGCCGCATATGCACGCCCGCGCCGGACACGTCAACTACAATCTAAAACCAAAGCGATTTCAGTACGTTGGCCGGATGGTAATATGCTACCACAGGCAGGTTATCCTGCCGCAGCGGCAACCGCTCGCGCGCCTTCTCCGCCTGCGCCTTGCGATAGGCCAGCGCCAGAGCCTTCGCGGGCCTCGCATCCTGAAGTGCGGCATCGACCAGCGCCTGCGTCAGGCCGATATCATCGAGCTGGCTCGGCGACATCACGCTGAGCTGCGCCAGGGCGCGGCGCTTGTGCCGGTCGTTCCACCACGCCTTGATGCCGCGGCCAACTGTGCCCGCCGCATCGATCGTCTTCACAACCACAGTGCCAATCATGAGTGCCATCGTTTCGCTCCATGTCGTCGTTGACTGACACCCATATGAGCGCGCATGATCGATCAGTCGAACGAATTGAATTGATCGCACAGATCAAAAAAACTGAACGGAGCATCATATGGCCGCTGCCACCCTGGATGCCGAGCTGATCCGCACCTTCGTTGCCATCTGCGAGACTGGCAGTTTTCGCGCCGGCGCCGAGCGCGTACACCGCACGCCCTCGGCCGTCAGCATGCAGATGGCCAAGCTGGAAGAGCAGATCGGCAAGCCGGTGTTCGCAAAGGAAGGCCGCACGGTGCGAATCACCGCCGCCGGCTCCGAGTTTCTGGGTTATGCCCGGCGCATCCTCTCGCTGCACGAAGAGGCTCTGGCGCGGGTGAACGGACCGGCGCTGAGCGGGCTGGTGCGGATCGGCGTGCCGGATGATTTCGAGCTGCGGCTTCTGCCGCGCGCGCTGAGCGCGTTCGCCGCAGTCTGCGCCGATGCCGAGATCGAGGTGATGGTCGAGACGAGCCAGGTGCTCCTGTCCCGAATCGAAAGCGGGCAGGTCGACGTTGCGCTCCTCGAAGGCGGCTCGGTCGGCGACCTTGTGGGCGAGCTCGTTCATGTGGAGCCGCTGGTGTGGCTGGGGCGCGTCGGCGGTACGGCGAAGGACCGGCGGCCGCTGCCCGTCGCACTGGCGGGGCCGAGCTGCTACTGGCGCCACACCGCACGCGATGCGCTGGAGCGGGCCGGTGTGCCGCACCGGCTGGCCTACTCGTCCACCTACTCCTACGCGCAGGTGCCGGCGGTGCATGCCGACCTGGCGATCTGCCCCCTCCCCGCCAGCTACCGGGTTCCGGGGCTGGAACGGGTCGGCGCCGAATGCGGTCTGCCGGATCTCGGGACCATCAGCGTCCGCCTCGCAGTATCCCCGGAAGCAGAGGAGACGGCGCTCGCCCTTGCCGATGCAATCCGCAACACCCTTGGCCAGGATGCACCCACCGCGCTGCGGCCCGAACGCGCCAGCGTTGCGACGCTGCTGGAGGCCACGGCCTAGGCTCCGGACCCAATCAGGGCAGGGCCTGCGCGCCGTCTCGGCTCGCCGCGGCAAGGCGTGTGGACGCAGGAAACCCGGCGGGTTTTCAAGGCCGCGCAACGCAGCCACGGCGAGCCGAGACGGCGCCCGAAGGGTTGGCCAGAACCGGCCGAGCTGCGGGCGAAAGCCTCATCGAATATGCTCGGCATGTCCTTCCTCGCCTTCCGCAGCGCATCTCGCCCGGTTTTGACCAACGCAGGCCCAGCCCTGATTGGGTCCGAAGCCTAGGCCGCCGGCATCGCGTAGGTGGTGGTGGTGTGCGCAATCAGCGTGCCCTCCGCAGTTTCCGCCTCGCACACAATCACGCTGAGCCGCCGGCCGCGCTTCACCACGGTGGCATGCTGTACGATGGCGCCCCCGGCAGGCGCGCCGCGCAGGAACGAGATGTTGAGGTTTGAGGTCACCGCCATCTTGGCGGCAGCGCTGACGGACAGGAGCGCGGCGTAGGCGGCGGCGTCTGCCAGCATCATCAGCGTCGGGCCGGAGATGACGCCGCCGGGGCGCAGGTGCTGTTCGCCGGGCGTGAGCGTGAGTGTGGCGGTGCCGCCGTCTGCCGCGGTCAGTTCGATGGCGTGGGCGGTGAACACCTGCGGGAAGGCGCTCACCAGATAGTGCGCAATTGCATCGTGCGTCATTGCGTCCGGGCCGCCGGTATCGCCCGCGGATGCCGCGGTCATTGACAGCCCGGCCTCCCCGGCGCTTCCCTTCGTGCCATGGATGCCATGACCGCGACCCCATACGTTCTCGCCGAAGATCACGGCGCCATCCGGCGCATCGTGCTTAACCGGCCGCAGCAACGCAACCTGCTCACCCCCGAAATGATTGCGGCCCTGTCCGATGCGCTGGACTGCACGGCAACGGTCATCGTGATTGCAAGCGATGGTCCGGCCTTTTGCGCTGGGCACGACATGAAGGGCATGGCCGCCCACCACGACGATGCCGACGGCGGCCGCGCCTATTTCGAGCAGCTGTTCCGCGCCTGCGGCGCGATGATGGGCAAGATCGCGACCCTGCCCCAGCCGGTCATTGCCGAGGTGCATGCGCCGGCTGTCGCCGCCGGATGTCAGCTCGTTGCCGCCTGCGATCTGGCTCTGTGTGCCGATACCGCGCGCTTCGGCACCACCGGCGTGACCTTCGGCCTTTATTGCGCCACCCCGGCCGTGCCGCTCACCCGCACGGTTGCGCCGAAACATGCAGCCGAGATGCTGATGACCGGCAGCCTGATCGATGCTGCTGAAGCGGTCCGGATCGGCCTCGTCAATCGCGCCGTGCCCGCGGACACTCTGACAGCGCAGACCATGGCGCTGGCCGAAAAAATTGCGGCCCATTCGGGCACGGTGCTTGCCCTCGGCAAGGCTTCGGTGAACGAGACGCGCCCGCTGGAGCTGACCGAGGCCTACGCCAGAGCCGCGGGCACAATGGTGGACAATCTTCTCTTGCCCGATGGACGCGAGGGATTGCAGGCCTTTGCCCAGAAGCGGCCCGCCCGATGGGCCGAGCCCGATCCGCGCAGCGACGACCGCACCGCCTTCTGGGACGCGCGCTACAGCCGCGAGGAGGCCGCGTTCGGCGAGCGGCCCAACGCCTTCCTGACATCGGTCCGCAACCGGCTTCCCGCCGGGGGCCGCGCGTTTGCGGCCGCGGACGGCCAGGGCCGCAACGCCCTGTGGCTCGCCTCCGAGGGTTTTGCGGTCACCATGAACGACCTCTCTGCGGTGGCCACAAGCCAGGTCCGCACGCGGGCTGACGTGGCGGGCCTGGAGGTCGAAATAAGCCCCGGCGATCTGCGCAAGGTGCCGCCTGCCGAGGGCGCGTTCGATCTCGTCACCGCAATCTACCTGCACCTGCCGCCGGCATTGCGGCGAGAGGTGCACAGCGCTCTGGCGCGCGCGCTGGCGCCCGGCGGCATTCTGGTTCTGGAGGCGTTTGCGCCGGGCCAGCAGGCACTGAAGGCGATCCACAATTCGGGCGGCCCCGGCGATCCGGCGCTGTATTATACCATCGACATGCTGCGTGCCGATTTTTCCAGCCTCACCCCGCTTCTGATGGAAGAGACGGAGACGGTGCTGGACGAAGGCAGCGGCCACAACGGGCGGGCCGCGGTGGTCCGCGCCATCTTTGAGCGACGTCTATGAACCACGACCATTATGATGACGATCTTATCGGCGGCATTCTCCACCAGACGAAGACCATTGCGATGGTGGGGGCCTCGGCCAACAATGTGCGGCCATCCTACTTCGTTTTGAAATATCTGGTGGCGAAGGGCTATGCCGTTCACCCGATCAACCCCGGCCGCGCGGGCGGGGACATTGCCGGCCGCCCCTGTTTCGCCAGCCTCGCCGACGTGCCGGAACCCATCGACATGGTCGACGTGTTCCGTGCATCCGATGCGGTGCCGGGCGTGATCGACGAGGCGCTGGCGCTGGACCCGCTGCCGAAGGTGATCTGGCTGCAGCTCGGCATCCGCAACGACGAAGCTGCCGCAAAGGCGGAGGCCGCCGGGATCACGGTCATTCAGAATCGCTGCCCGAAAATCGAGTACGGGCGGCTTTCGGGCGAGATTTCGTGGGCTGGTGTCAATTCGCGCCGGCTGAGTTCGCGCCGGCCGGCCCGCATGGAGGGCTTTCAGCGCCTCGGGATCGCCCCGCAAAAGCGCTGATGGCGCCTTCCCGCTGAGGCAGGCGCGGCGGCCATGCCGCCGCGCAGCCGGCTAGACGAAGAGCCGCATCGGGTTTTCCACCAGCCGCTGGAAGGCCTGCAGCACCTGTGCGCCCAGCGCCCCGTCCACCGCGCGGTGGTCGACCGACAGCGTCACGGTCATCACGGTGGCAACCGCCAGCGCGCCGTCCTTCACCACAGCCCGCTTGGAGCCTTCGCCGACGGCGAGGATCGACCCGTGCGGCGGGTTGATGACAGCGGAAAAATCCTTGATGCCGAACATGCCGAGGTTGGAAACGGCCGTGGAGCCGCCCTGATATTCGGACGGCTGGAGCTTCTTTTCCCGCGCACGCTTGGCCAGATCCTTCATCTCGTTGGAGATGGCGGAAAGCGTCTTGGTGTCTGCCTTGCGAATCACCGGGGTGATGAGCCCGTCCGGGATCGACACGGCGACACCCACATCGACTGACTTGTGAATGAGCCGCGCGGTGGACGTGAACGTGGCGTTGGCCATCGGCACATCGCGCAGCGCCAGCGCCATGGCCTTGATGACAAAATCGTTCACCGAGAGCTTGTAGGCGGGCTTGCCGTCCTTGTCGGAAGGGGCAGCGCCGTTCATTTCGCCGCGGACCTTCAGGAGCGCATCCAGCTCAACATCCACCGTCAGGTAGAAATGCGGGATGGTCTGCTTCGATTCCACCAGGCGGCGCGCGATGGTCTTGCGCATGCCGTCGTGCGGGATTTCCTCGAATTCGCCGTCCGGGAACATGGCGCGGATCTGGTCGTCGCTCATGCCGGCGGGGGCGCCGGTGGGGGGCGCTGCCTTCTGCCCGGCCGGGGCTGCGGCGGGCGATGCCTTCTTGCCGGCACTGCCGGAAGCCTTGGCTTCCTCGATGTCGCGCTTGACGATGCGGCCGTGGGGGCCGGTGCCCTTCACGGCGCCAAGGTCGACACCTTCCGATTCGGCAAGGCGGCGGGCGAGCGGCGAGGCAAACACGCGGTCACCGCCAGCGCTCGGCGCGGCCGGTGCTGCAGACGCGCTGCCGCCGGGCTTTGTCTCGGCAGCAGCCTGAGACTTGTCGGTGGCGCTCTCCGGCTCGGTCGCCGCGGCGGGCTTTGTTGCAGGCGCGGTGCTCGGAGCACCGTCGAGGTCGTCCTCGCTCTCGCCCTCTTCCAGCAGCATCGCGATGGGCTCGTTGACCGGAACGTCCGCCGTGCCTTCCTCGACAAGGAGCTTGCCGATGGTGCCTTCGTCGACGGCTTCCACTTCCATGGTTGCCTTGTCGGTTTCGATCTCGGCGACGATATCGCCGGATTTGACGGTGTCGCCCTTTTTCACAAGCCACTTGGCGAGGGTGCCAACCTCCATCGTGGGTGACAGAGCAGGCATCAGAATCGGGGTGGGCATCAGGCGTCCTCGGATCGGTTCTTTCGCAGGCCCGCCCCGGCAAAAGCCGACAGGGCACGGCGCGCGCCACTGTCGTTTAAGCCGGGCACTTTTGCAACACGGCGATGACCGCCTCACACCTGCCACGCTTCGGTTTGGTGAACCTGATGCACCGCTTTAGGGTGAATGCCATCACGAAAGCGGCCCATCCATGCGCATTTTATTCCTTCACAACAACTTTCCCGGTCAATACCGGCGCATCGCGGCACACCTTCAAGGGATGCCCGACGTCGAGATGATGGCGTGCACGCTGGCGACCAACCGCCAGCAATTCAACGTCAAGCGGGTCGACTACACCCCCCATCGGGACGTGACGCCCAAGATCCACCCGACACTGGTCGCGACCGAGCGTGCGGTGCTGAACGCACAGTCGGTGTTCCAGGCGCTCTATCCGCTGAGCCAGCAGGGCTATCAACCGGACCTCATCTGCGCCCACTCGGGCTGGGGACCGTCGATGCTGCTGAAGGAATTGTGGCCGAAAACGAAGATCCTCAACCTGTTCGAGTGGTACTATCATTCCCGCGGGACCGACGCCGACTTCCTGGAGCCGATCACCCACGATGCGGCCGCCCGCGCGCACATGAAAAACCTGCCGATCCTGGCCGACCTCGCCACGATGGACTGGGGCAGCTCCCCCACGCGCTTCCAGTGGAGCCAGTTTCCCGAGCATCTGCGCAGCAACATCTCGGTGCTGCATGAAGGCGTCGACTGCGATTTCTTTTCCCCGGCGGAGGCGAGCCTCACGGTTGGCGACCACACCTTCATGTCCGGCGACGAGGTGATCACCTACACGGCGCGCGGGATGGAGCCTTACAGGGGCTTTCCGCAGTTCATGGAGGCGGTGGCCAAGCTGCAGAAAAGGCGGCCCAATCTCCACGTCCTAATCGCCGGCAACGACCGCGTCGCCTACGGCCGCAAGCGCAGCGACGGCAAGACCCACCGCGTTCATGCGCTCGAAACCCTGGACCTCGACGAAAGCCGGATTCACTTCCTCGGGCTTGTGCCGCTTTCGACGTTGCAGGCGATGTTCCGAATCACGAAGGCGCACGTCTATCTGACAGTGCCGTTCGTGCTCTCATGGTCGATGCTGGAGGCGATGGCGGCCGGTGCGCTTGTGGTCGGCTCGGACACTGCGCCGGTCCGCGAGCTGATCGCCAACGACATCAACGGCGTGCTGACCGATTTCTTCGATGCTGACCGGATTGCCGATTCGGTGGAGGCTGTGCTGGGCGGCGAGGTGGACGAAACACGCCTCAAGCGGGCCGCGCGCGACACCATCGCAACCGACTACGACATCAAGCAGATCCTGCCGCGCCAGTGGGCCATGATGCAGGCCGTTGCGGCGGGCGACCGCCCCGACTGACCTCCGCCCGCCAAAATGGGAGACTGCATGGGAATGACGGATCGCGAGGATCGGTACGACGGCGGATGCCTCTGCCAGAATTTGCGATTCGTGGCATCAGGCCCCCCTGACCGCGTTGGCGTCTGCCACTGCCTCGATTGCCGCAAGCACCACGGTGCGGCGTTTCATGCATCGGCCGTATGACCGTGACAGGAACGCGCCGGACTGATCCGCCCGGCTCGGTCACAACGCTGCGGATGCGCGGAACGTGGCATGGCGGACACAGCGCGCAAGTTCAGACCCTGAACAGGCACTGATCCAGCGAAATCGGGGGAATTGCGACTTTACCGCGCTTGCCAGTTTTTTGTGCTTGTCTAATGTTTGGTCAGCCCCGCGACAGCTGGAGCCCGCAGGGTGAACAGACGCAGCTTGTGGCGCTTCTATCCCCCTTTGTCCCTGCCGGGCAGCACGGGGGTGCCACACGGCAAGAACCGGCAGACCGGGAGCTTTCCCTGGCGATCAGCTCGTCAGGGACAATCAATAAACTGCCGAATGGGCACGTCGCCAATGAGTAGGCCGATATTTATGCCCGGCGCATCGCGCACAATCTAATGTTGAGACGCAATAAAGAGATGATGACAGCAAATCGAGCCTAGGTGGCCGCAACGCACAGGCCGCCGGCGCCTTATTGGAGAAGACCATGCGGAAGACCGTTTTTTTCGCCTCCCTCGCCCTCGCCGCCTTTGCCTTTGCCGCCAGCCCTGCGCAGGCCGGTAGCGCCGTCTGCAAGGAGCGCACGGAAATCATCAAGATCCTCGCCAACAAGTTCAGCGAGACCCAGCGCTCGTTCGGCCTGCAGGGCGACCGCCGCGTTCTGGAGCTTTACGCCTCCCCCAATGGCTCGTGGACCGCAATCCTCACCATGCCCGGCGGCAAGGCCTGCGTGGTTGCCTCCGGCGAGGCGTGGACCCAGCTCCCCCCCGGCCCGGTCGGCGAGCCCGCCTGACGGGGAAACCGCAGGCCCACAACCAGCGGGTGCCATCCGCGGGCACCCGTATTCCCGCCGCGAAGCCGGTGGATGCGGCAGCGCGCCGCGATCGTCGTTGATAAGGCGGCCCCAACATGCGACCCACGACGAAACAACAAGTTCGAGGGAATCGCTGTGGGCGTTGAAAACAAGATCATTCTGGTCACCGGTGCCAGCCAGGGCATCGGCAAGGCCTGCGCGCTGAAGCTCGCCAAGCATGGCGCCAAGGTCGTCATCGCCGCGCGCTCGAAGGACAAGCTCGACGCGGTTGCCGCGGACGCCGAGGGTGACGTGCTCGCCGTCTCCTGCGATGCCAGCGACCCCGCCTCCGTCGACGCCCTCTACAAGGCGATCGCCAACAGGCACGGCCGCCTCGACGTGCTCTTCAACAACGCCGGCAACAACCACCCCGGCACCGACTTTGGCGATCTGGAATTCGAGAACTGGCGCAAGGTGGTCGGCCTCAACCTCGACGGCGCCTTCCTGATGGCCAACCGCGCCTACCGCATGATGCGCGACCAGTCCCCCAAGGGCGGCCGCATCATCAACAACGGCTCCATCTCGGCGCATGCGCCGCGGCCGGGCTCGGCGCCCTACACCGCCTCCAAGCACGGCATCACCGGCCTCACGAAAACCATCAGCCTCGACGGCCGCAAGCACGACATCGCCTGCTGCCAGATCGACATCGGCAACGCCCTCACCGAAATGGCCGCCCGGATGGCCGACGGCGTGCCCCAGGCCGATGGCGAGATCAAGAAAGAGCCGCTGATGGATGTGGACGTGGTCGCCGACACCATCCTTTACATGGCCGGCCTCGACCTTTCGGCCAACGCGCAGACCGTCACCATCATGGCAACCAAGATGCCGTTCGTCGGCCGCGGCTGACCCGGCGCGTCATAAAACTGTCTCGGCTGCACCGGAGATCCGGTGCGGCCAACGGAGCTTGTCCCCCATGAGTGCTGCCCTCCCCACGCTCGGCGTTGCCCTGACCACGGCGGAGCTTGCGCAACACCTTGCGCTGGTGCGGGACGCCGGGCGCGACGTCGAGATTCAGGATTTTCGCAAGCCCGCCATTCTGGCTGGCGACTGGAGCCCCGTCGCCAACGAGGTGAAGCGTCTTCTCAGCGGGCACGAGGGCCGCTGGGGCATCCACGGCCCCTACGAAGGGTTCAGCCTCTCCGCCAGCGACCCCGATGTGCGCGCCATCATCCACAAGCGGTTCGATCGTGCACTCGATGCGTGCGAGGCGATTGGCGCCAGCCACATGGTGGTGCACAGCCCCGTTTCGGTCTGGGATTATCACAACCTCGACGACTGGCCCGATGCGCGCGAGCGTCTGGTGCAAGCATTTCACGACAACGTCGCCCCGGCGGTGAAGCGCGCGGCGGATATCGGTTGCCCGCTGGTGGTGGAGAACATTCAGGACTGCGAGCCTGCGATGCGGGTGGAGATGGTCAAGGCGTTCGACAGCCCCGGCATTCGCGTCTCGCTGGACACCGGGCACGCCAATTATTGCCATGGCCGCCACAATGCGCCGCCGGTGGACTATTATGTGCGCGCTGCCGGAAAACTCCTTGCCCATGTCCACCTTCAGGACACCGATGGCTACGCCGACCGCCACTGGATCCCCGGCGACGGTCACCTGCGCTGGAAGCACATCTTCCGCGTCCTGCACGAAACGTCACAGCTCGATCACGGCAATGCGCTGGAACGGCCGCGCCTGATCATCGAGATCCGCAACAAGGCCCTGCTGCCGGATGCCGTTGCGTACCTGACCGAACTCGGCGTCGCACGCTGAGGCACCACCCCCGGTTCAAGCCTTGGCCAGCGCCGCCTCGATGATGGCGGCGGCCTTTTCCGGCGCCTCCTCATGGGCCAGATGGCCAAGGCCCTTCAGGCGGATCAGCTGCGCATCGGGCGCCTTGGCGACAGCGTCCACCGATACGGCGGGCGCAATGGTCTTGTCGTTGGCCGCCGCCGCCAGCGTCAGCCGCGCACCAAGCGTCGGCAAGGCGCGCCGGAGCGGCACGAGATCCCAGCCTGCCATCATCGACAATGCACCATTCACATGGCCTGAGCGGCGAAACAGCGTCCGATAATACGCCGCGCCCTCGGCCGAAACCTGCGAGCCGGTGTCCGCCAGAAGCTTGTCGATCCGCTTCTTGCTGGCGCCGGCGGCAAACAGGCGCGGCGTCATCGGGTTTACGAACAGGATCTTGGCGAGCGTTGAGAAGATCGGCGCGGCGGCGCCCGCAAACGGCTTCAGCGAGGCGTTGAAGCCGATCACATGGGCCGGCGCCGCATCCCCCGCAATGGCCATCTGCACCGCCACCGCGGCCCCCGCCGAATGCCCGACGATGGCAACCGGCGAAAGCCCCTCCGCGCGCAGGAAGGCCCCGACGGTTCGTGCAACGCCGGGCAACGTCATCTGCGTGAAGGGGGGCGTGCCGGTGAAGCCGTGGCCCGGAAGGTCGATGGCGGTCACCCGCCAGGTGGGTGCCAGAAGCGGCATCAGGTCCCGGAACGAATGGGTCGAGGCGCCCGTGCCGTGCAGGAGCAGAATGTCCGGTCCTTCGCCCATAGTCTGGGCGTGGATTGTCAGGCCGTCGACGGTGACGAAGCGGCTCTTGTCGCGGTGGGGCCAGTTGCGGCCGTCGGTTTCGAAATCGGGCTTGTCGTGATTGCTCAGCATTGTGGTTGAAGCCCGGTCATGCGGGGACCGCGAGGGCGGATGCGGCGGCGGCGATGGCCTGGGCACTGGCACGGCCCAGCGGCATGTAGCGCGCGCCCATCGCGTCGGCCAGCGTGCGGGCGGACGCGCCGGGCCGCGCGCCGGTGTCGATAACGAGCGCGGCAATGCCCGCTGCCCGGATGGCACGGGCCAGCGTCCGGGCATCTTCGCCCGCCTGCGCGCGTCCGCCTTCGCCGGAGAGGGTGACGTTGGCGCGCGCGTCGGTGAGGCAGACGAGCGTCGGCTCGCGGCCGTCGCGCTGGGCGCTGGCGGCAATGCGGTAGGCGGCCTCCAGCCCGGCCGCAAGCGGGGTGCCGCCGCCCCCCGGCAGCGCCGCCAGCGCCCGCTTGGTGCGCGTCAGCGAAGATGTGGGCGGCAGGAGAACGTCCGCCCCCGTGCCGCGAAAGGCAATGAGGGCAACCGTGTCACGCCGCACATAGGCCCGTGCCAGCAGCGTCTCCACCGCACCCTTGGCCTCGGCCATCCGGGCAAAGGCCTGGCTGCCGGACGCATCGACGCAAAAGATGGTCAACGTACCCGCCTTGGCGATGGTGCGGCGGATCCTGAGATCCTCCATCCGCACCGAAAGGCGTCCTTCGTTGGCGCCGCGAACGCGCTGCCAGGGCGCAGCCGCCGTCAAGGTCTCCACCAGGGCAAGGCGACCGTTGCGGCCGGGCGCGCCCTGACGCACGCTGCTGGGCCGGCCGCGCATGCCCGCCGTCTTCTGGCCCATGCGGCCCTGCAACCCGCCGCGGCGCGCAGTGGTCCGCAGCCCAGCCAACGCGGCAGCGTCGATCACGGTCGCAACCGCATCCACCACCTTGTCTTCGGTGGAGCCGCCGGTCTTGTCCTCGTCGCCATCGGGTTTGTCGCCGGGTTCTGGCGGCGCGTCTGTGTCGTCGCCGGTATCCGGCGTTTCGGCATCGTCCGGCGGGTCGGCGGGGGTTTGCTCGTCGGGTTCGGGCGGCGGTGGCGGCGGGGCCAGCTGGCCGATCACCAGCGCAATTGCGGTGCCGGCGTCCACGTCGTCGATGGCGTCTCGCCCGTGCAGCGCGGCGATGGCCTTGGCCGCCGCCACCAGATGGACCGCTGCGCGCATGGAGGTCCGGCCAGCGGCCAGCGCAAGGGAGGACAGCGCGCCGACAAGTTCGTCGCTGGCGTCGACATCGCGCCAGCCAGCCGGCAACGGATGCGGTGGCGCGAGGTCGATGTCTGACGGGAGGGTGAAGGCGAGACGTTCCGAAAGGCGCGGGTCGAGCAGCGGGTCGTCGCCCTCCCCTTCGTCCAGCGCCAGGATGGGCTGCGGCGCTGCCGGGCCGTCCCCGTCCAGAAATTGCGCAAGGATGCTGGCGGTGCCCGGCTCCATCCGCTCGGCAGACGGGACGATCAGCGGCCCGCCGAGCCGCTCCAGCAGACCGCTGGCGTGGGTGGGCGTACCGGCCCGCAGCGTTGCGGCAAGGTCGATGCCGCCCAGAAGAGCCGTCCGGTCCGCGCCGAAGGGCATGCGCACCGCGCCCTGAAGCTCGGCAAGCCCGGCATCGCGGACGGGCGAGAACGGCCCGCGCAGCACAATGCCGCCGAAGGTGCCCGGCGCGCCGAACGCCAGCGCGGTTGCCAGCCCCACAAGGTCCAGCCCGGCGGTGGCCGCCGGATCAGGCCGCAGCATCGGCCTCGAAGACCGACTGAAGCGCCCGCGCGACGCGCACCCCCGAGCCGGTTTCGTCCAGGGGGTCACGGCGCAGGCGGTGGGTGAGCGCCAGCGGTGCGGCGCTCTGCACATCGGCCTGGGTGACGCACTGCCGGCCCTCCAGCGCCGCGAACGCCCGTGCCGTCCGCATGAGGGTCAGCTCACCGCGCGCGCCGTCCGTCCCGAGTGTCATGCCGATGTGGGCCACGAGAGACAGGATGTCCTCCGGCACGTCCACGTCCGGCAGGAGCTTGCGGGCCGCGACAATCCGGCGGCGGTTGCGCTCGCCGTCTTTCTTCCACGCGTCCACAAAGCCGTCCCGGTCGCGCTCATAGGCGTCGCGCCGTTTCAGGATTTCCACGCGGTCGGCAAGGTTGTCCGGCGTCTTCACGTCGACGGCGAGGCCGAAGCGGTCCAGGAGCTGGGGCCGCAGCTCCCCCTCTTCCGGATTGCCGCTGCCGACGATGACGAAGCGCGCCGGGTGCCGCACCGAAAGGCCCTCGCGCTCCACCACGTTCACGCCGGAAGCGGCCACATCGAGCAGGATGTCGACGATGTGGTCTTCGAGGAGGTTCACCTCGTCGATGTAGAGAAAGCCGCGATGGGCCTTGGCCAGAAGGCCCGGCTCGAACACCTTTTCGCCGGTGGCAAGGGCGCGCTCCAGATCGAGCGCGCCGACCACACGGTCCTCGGTGACGCCAAGCGGCAGGTCGACCACGGGCACGGTCTGCCGGCTCTTCTTGCCGGCGCGGCCGCGGTCCGCGCACGCGCCCGCCTCGGCGGGATCGGCAGGGTTGCAGTTGTACCGGCAGCCCTCATACGCGTCGATGGGTGGAAGGCTTGCCGCCAGGGCACGCACAGCGGTGGATTTGCCGGTGCCACGATCGCCGAAGATCAGGACGCCGCCGATGGTGGGATCGATGGCCACCGCCGTCAGCGCGCGCTTCATGTCATCTTGGCCGACGATCGCCGAAAAAGGGAAAACTGCCATGCACCAAGAAGTGGCAGAGCTTTGCGGTGCCGGCAACCGCGATTAATGCGGCGTGAGCGGACTTTGCTCCGTCGGTGCCGCCTGGTGTTCGGGCGGAGGCGACCATGCGTCCGGATCGGGTGCGATCGCGGGCGCGATTTCGGTCTCGGTGCGGTGCTCGGTGCTGTCGCGCCGTTCGCTCCGCGTGATCTGGCGGGAAAGGACGATCACCGGCACCAGACCCACCGCGACAATCATCAGGGACGGGACGGAGGCGAGCGCCAGACGTTCGTCCGAGGCGAGGCGGAAGGCGCGGATCGCAAGCGTATCGAAGTTGAATGGCCGCAGGATCAAGGTTGCCGGCAATTCCTTCATGATGTCGACGAATGTCATCAGGAAGGCGGTCAGGAGCCCGCCGGACAGAAGCGGCGCGTGGACGCGGAAGAAGGTGCGCAGCGGACCGGACCCCAGCGTCCGCGAGGCGCCGTCCAGCGATGGCGAGATCCGCGCAAGGCCTGCCTCGACGCCATTCAGCGATACCGCCAGAAACCGCACAAGATAGGCAAACACCACCGCAGCGAAGGTGCCGGTGAGGAGGAGCCCTGTGCGAATATCGAACGCGGCGACCATCACGCCGTTCAGCCATCGGTCGAACGCGCCGAAGGGAATGAGGAGCCCCACCGCAATGACGGCACCCGGCACGGCGTAGCCGAAGCTGGCGAGCTGGCCGAACACCCTGGTGGTCCGCCGGGTCGACAGGCGCCGCGCATAGGCGATGATCACCGACACGCACACGGTGATGGCAGCGCCAATGGCGGCCAGCGTGAGGGTGTTGGTGATCAGCGTTGCGGTTCGCGCATCGAACCAGTCGGCATGCTGGGAGATGCCGAGGAGCAGGAGCGTGAGCGCCGGGATGACGAACCCGCAGGCCACCGGCAGGACGCAGGCGAAGATGGCAGCGGCTGCCCGCCAGCCTGAGAGCTTCATGCGGGACATCGGCCGCCCGGCCCGGCTTTCCGAGTAGCGTTTCTCGCGCCGGCCGATCCGCTCCAGCGCAATCACGATGAGAACGAACGACACGAGGATGAGCGAGAATTGCACTGCGGCCACCCGGTCGCCCATGGAAAACCATGTGCGGTAGATGGCGGTGGTGAAGGTGGAGACGCCGAAGTGGAAGACCGTGCCGTAGTCGGCCAGCGTTTCCATCACGGCGAGCGCGACGCCGGCGACAATGGCCGGGCGCGCCAGCGGCACCGCCACCTCCAGAAATGCCTGCAACGCGCTGCGGCCCAGGGTGCGCGCCGCTTCGAATCCGGCGGCGGACTGCTGGATAAACGCTGCCCGCGCCAGAAGATAGACGTAGGGATAAAGCACCATGGTGAGGACGAAGATCGCCCCGCCGGTGCTGCGAATGTTGGGGAACCAGTAGTCGTGCGGGCCAAGGGCGAAGGTGTCGCGCAGCGCCGTCTGGACCGGACCCGGGTGTTGCAGAAGATACGTGTAGGCGTAGGCGCTCACATAGCCCGGCATCGCGATGGGCAGGACGAGAAGCCACGAGAACACAGCCCGCCCCGGAAAGCGGCACATGGTGACAAGCCAGGCCGCGCTCACCCCAGTGACCGCAACGCCGATCCCCACGGCAACAGCGAGGATGACCGTCGTGCCGATGTAGCCCGGCAGCACCGTCTGCGCGTAGTGGGCAAATGCGTCGCCGGTGGACTGGAAGGCGGTGACGATGAGCGAAATCAGCGGCAGCAGCGTGGCAAGGGTCAGCACGCCCGCCAGAAGGACGAGCCACCGCGCCCCGCCGCGGGTGCCGTTCCGGCGGGGGCGCCGCCGGTTCGAGCCGGAATTGAGCGTGTCAGCCGTCATGGCGCAGCCATATTGAGACGAACCCGCGTTTGGAAGAGCGCGATTGCGCGCATCTTCGGCCTGCTAAAGCGACGTAAGCATCTTGATGCTGGTGGCAACAAGAAACAGAGCGAACACGCGCGACAGCCACACCTGCGGAATGGTGTGGGCAAGCTTTGCGCCCAGCGGGGCAAAGAGCATGGAGAGCGGGGCAATCAGCGCAAAGCCGATGAGGCTCACATAGCCGACACTGCCCTGCGGCAAGCCGGGTTCGCCCCAGCCGGTGATGGCAAACCCGATGGTGCCCGGCAGCGCGATCAACAGGCCGATGGCAGCGGCCGTGCCCACGGCCCGGCGCATTTCCATGCCGCTGAGGCTGAAGATCGGGACCGACAGCGTTCCCCCGCCAATGCCCATGACAACGGAGATGCCGCCGATGATCAGCCCGATCAACGAGCGAACGGGCTGCCCGGGCACGCCGCCCGTGCCGATCTGGCGCCCCTTGAAAAACGCCATGTGGACGGACACGATCAGTGCGATGACAGCAAAGATGAGCGTGAGCGTTGATCCGCTTGCCTTCCCGCCCAAGATGACACCTATGACCGCACCAAGGACGATCGCCGGCGCCAGCCCCTTCAGCAGCGCCACATCCACGCCGCCGCGCTTATAATGGGACCTTGCCGAAATGATCGACGTGGTGACGATGGTGGCAAGCGACGTGGCCACAGCCATGTGCATGCAAAGATCCTCGGGAACACCTGCAGCAGGCAGCAGATAAAACAGCACCGGCACGATGACGATTCCGCCGCCGACCCCCAGAAGGCCGGCTATGAGCCCGGCAAGCGCGCCCGCAACCGCGAGCACGGCAGCAAAAAGAACAAGATCTGGCATTGGAGGGCTCCTTCGATGGCCGCGTTTTCCGCCAAGGCGCCCGCGCTTGCAAGTGTCGCCGTGTTATCCACCGCCGATAAGGACCGCCCATGAGACCGAACCTGCCACCCGGACAGCGGGTTTACGCCATCGGGGATATCCACGGCATGAAGTCGATGCTGGATTCGATGCTCGACATGATCGACGCGCATCTTGCCGAAAACCCGTGTCCGGGTCCCGTCACCGAAATTTTCCTGGGCGACTATATCGACCGCGGGCCGGACAGTTATGGCGTGATCGAGCGGCTGATGGAGCCTGCATGCGATGGGCGCACGCGTCACTGCCTCCTGGGCAACCATGAGGACGCCATGCTGTCGGCCCTCAGCGACGGGAGCATGCTGCCGCGCTGGCTGAGCTTCGGCGGCGAGGCCACGTGCCGGTCCTATGGCGTTGACCCGGCCGAGCACCCGCAAAATCCCCACGCGGTGCAAACCCTGTTGCAGGCTGCCTTGCCGCCGACACACAGGGCGTTCCTGTCCAACCTGTCGCGCTCGGAGACCATCGGGGACACGCTCTTCGTCCACGCGGGCATCCGGCCGGACGTGCCGCTCGACCGGCAGGACATTCAGGACCTCATCTGGATCCGCGACGACTTTCTCGAATATACCGGCCCGCTGCCGGCCCATGTGGTCCATGGCCACACACCGGTGCGCGAAGCGGACCTGCGCGAATATCGCACCAACGTCGACACTGCGGCCGTTTATGGCGGTGCGCTGTCTGCCGCAGTCATCGAAGGCAACAGCGTTTCGGTGCTGCGCCTGCCGACTCCGAAGTAGGCGCGGCCTATTCGCCGAGGCGTTCGGCCCGCACGCGCACCGGCGCATCGAACTGGGCGGTCAGAACTTCCTGTTTCTCACGAATCTCGTGGTTCTGGGCGATGATGGTGGTCAGCGCGTCGCGCAGCGCGTCCACCTCAGACCGGACCGTGGAGGGTGCGGTGCCGGCAGACGGCGCCGGCATCCCCTCGCCAATTGCCTCGACCTTTTTCAGGATCTTCTGAAACTCGCCCTCCATCTGCGCAATCTGCCGGGAGAGGCCGGACAGATCCGCGCGGACGGTATCGACCCCGCTGACGGCCTCGCTGATTCGCGCCTCGACGCGCGCCTCCACCTTGCCGATGGCCTCATCCATGGCGCCATGCGGGTCAGACGCTGACCCTGCTGCTGCCTGCGCGCGCTTCATGTCGTCGACCGCCGTATTCAGCGTTGCCCAGTCGCGCTGCAGCGCCTCGACGGCCCTGTGCAGGGTGGCGCTTCCCTCGGAGCTTTCGGCGGTGATCCGGTTGGCAAGCTTGGCCGCAGATTCGGCCGTGTCCCGGACCTCTCCGACGGCGGCCTCAAGGGACTGCCGCATTCCTTCCATTTCGCCGCGCAGTGTGCCTTCGGCAGCCGACAATGCTGCTGTCTGCTCCGGTCCCGCAGCACCGGCCTGCGCGGCGGGTGTGGGTGTGCCGCCAAGGGCTCCGACCTTCTCGCGCAATGCACCGGGCTCAAACGCTTCGGCGATCTTGTTGTCGATCAGCGCTGTGATCCGGCCCAGCACCTTCTGGTTCATCACATCGTTGAACGCATTGATGGTCAGGAACTGGCTCAGCCGCTCGTTGAGCGCGTCCGTGCTCTCCGTGCCCTGGGGCGCGCTTTCTGCGCCGGGCGTCTCGGCATCGGCGCCACGGAGCCGCGCTTCGATCTGGGCCAGCTGGGCGCCGCGTTCGGCCTTTTCGCGGTTGATGAGCGCTTCAAGGCTCTTCAACTGTGTGGAGAGCGTGGCGATGTCGGGCGCATGCGCCGCATCCGGCACCGGCGCGCGCTCCCGCGCCTCGGCCGCGGGCGGCGCTGCGTCGACCATGGGAGGATCGCTCGCGGGTGCCTCGGCGGGTTCCGGCCTCTCCGGCGCGGCGGCCGTCGATGCTGGCGCCGCGACGGACGCCTCCTGGCGCCGCATCCGCGCGTTGCGGGGCATCAGGTCGGCTGTCTCTTTTGCGGGGGCGTCCGCTGGTTCGGTGGTTTCGTCGGGGATGGCGGAGCGGCGTTTGGCCGGCGCGGTCTCTTCGGCCGTCTCGCCCGGCGCTTCGGTGACCCGTTCGCGCGACCTGACGCCGAACAGGGACAGGGCCAGCAACAGGACGCCAAGTCCCACGAATGCTGTCTTGAGGTCGGGCTCGGTCGCCATCCAGGCCATGTAGAACAGCCAGACGGCGGTCAGCAAAAACAGTGCGGTCCCCGGCCAGGGCCAGAACGCGCGGAAGGGATTTTGCCGTTTTTTCTTGTCCGCCATGGCGTTGCCTTCGATCTCCGTCATTGGGCTGTCGATCCAGCGGGCCGTTACGGCCTGCAACGGACCGGACCGCTGATCAGCTGCCGGCTCGGGCCGACTGGTTTCGTCCAACACCGGAACGGGGCTGGCCGACGCAACCACGGCGCTGGCCTCTTTATCCGCCGGTTTGCGCCTTGTCGGAAATGATTTCTCCGGCGCGGTGTCTTCGGCAAGCTGCGGAACCTGCGCAACCGTCATCGTCGAGGCCGCCTCTATGGCTGCAACCAGTGACAGGCGCATGCCATCGAGCGCCGCGGACGAGGGAAGCGTCGCATCAGCACGCGGCAGCTCCGGCAAATCGAGACTGGCGCGGCCGGTCCATGCCCCCTCACCCAGCGCAATCATCGGCACATGCACGTTGATCGGCGGGGGCACCCGGCCCTCGCACAGCATCACCGCCGGGTTGTGGCGGGCGATGGCATCCGCGATGGCCGGATCGCCGGGCACGAAGGCCGGCCGTGGCAGCCCCGGCCCTTTCAGGAAATAATCGCCGTCGGCGGCAATGATCCGGCCGTCCCGCGGCACCAGCGTCAGGAGCCGGTCGCCAAGGCCGGTGAACAGCGGCACCAGCGCATCCTCCGAGGTGCCTTCGGCCAGCACCAGAAGTACGCGCGGCGCGTCGTCCCAGTCCGCCCGGCGCACGAAACTGTGGAAAGCCTCGGCCTGCCCCGCAGGATCGTCCACCGCGCCGAGCGCAGTCACATCCCCCCCGACGGGCACCGCCTGCGACGACACGAGAATCAGCGGCCGCGCGCGAAGCCCCTGCAACAGCCCCACCGCGATGGCGGTGGCTGACAATGTTCCGTCCGCGCCGCGCGCTGCAAAGGCATGGCCGTCGAAGATCACGTCGTCGGCTTCGGCGCGGTGGGCGGCGGTGAGCACCGTCGCCATCACGGTGTTGCCTTCGGTGGCAATGTCCTTGTTGGCGGTCCGCGCCGTGGGTGTGGTCGACAGGTGGATCAGAACATCCGCCTTTTCGCGCAGAACCTCCGGCAAATCCTGGTGCGGCGTGTCGATCACCAGAACGATATCGTCGGTAAGGCGCCCGGCGTTGTAGGCGGACCAGTCGGTTTCGGGGCCGAACACGAAAACACGGTCCTGCAGCCGCCACGACAGGGTGTTCATTCGGGGCGCATGCACCCGGTCGAGGTCGCGCGTTGCGAGGCGGTGGACGAGACGGATTGCCTCCATCTCTTCGTTTTCGTCCGCAAACGGGCCCTGGGGCCGGCTCGTGTCGTTCAGGAGCTTGCGCAGCTCTGCCACCGAAAGGCCGGGCCGCTCCGGCTGGTCGCTCCTGCCCGGCGAGCGTGTGAGAACAAGGTCGCTGTCCCTGTCCAGCGCGGTCAGCAGAAGCTGGATCTGTGCACCCGGCTCGTCTGGCCAGAGCGCCAGCCCTTCGTCCTTCGCCACCCCGCCTTCGCCGAACCTTGCAATCTCGTGTGCGGTATCCACCTCGCCCTTTTCGTAGATCCGCGACAGGGTGAGGATGGTTCCGCGGCCGCCAAGGTCAGCAGACAGTTCGGCCCGGCTGATGCCGTCGGCCGGAAAGTGGTAAGCCCTCAGTTTCTCGTCGAGACGAACGCCATCGAGGTCGAGCCTTGTCGGCGCGCGGCCGCGATCGCGCGCGGCAAGACCCGGATGGAGGGTCCTGCCAAGGCCGCTCACGCGGACGCCCGCAATGTCGGCCTTTGCCAGAATGTCGGAAACATCTGCCGGCATTTTGTCCGATCCGGCATAGGCCGGGTGCTGGGCGATCTGGTCATCCGGCAGCGGCCTTGCAATGCCGGAGAAGCCGATGACATCGACCGTGTCGCAAACGGTGATGGCGGCTGCCATGAGCGTGGCAGGGCCGGGATCCATCCGCGCAGCGCAGTCGGCGGCGACAAGGCGGTTGTGCAGCGTTCCGGAGATCCGCGAGCGCATCAGCCCCAGCGCCTCGCGCGGGACGCAGATGTAGGCGTTGCGCAGCCGCTCCACCCGTTCGATCACCACATCGCGCAGCGATGCAGCGGAGCGGGACGGGCCGAGATGACGCACCGGATCGTCCAGCGCCACCACGATGACGGCATCATCGTCCACATCCTGCAGCCGCGTGAACAGCTCCGGCGCGACAAAGCGGCACTCGGGCGCGATCTGCGCCGAATCATCCCGCGCGATATCGGCCCCGGCGACCACCGCGCGCTTGGTGTCCCGCGTGGCGCGGCGCAGCCCGGCCCACCCTTCGCCCGGCGATTCGGCGGGGGACAACGCATCGGCAGCAACCAGAAAGGAAAGCGACGCACCGGGATGGAGGCGTTCGTCGCACAGGAAGACGCGGTCCGGCCCGAACGCATCCTCAGCCCCCGTGGGCGTGCGACCACGCAGACTGACGATGTGGGAATCCGGCTTGTCGGCACCGTCGATGACAAGGCGGGCAAACGCTTCGGAAGACGCTGCGCTTTCAAGCCTGAGGTTCATCTTGGCAAGGCGAAGGCCGATGCGCTCGTCCATCCCGTCCGGCAGCGGCGCGCGCACCAGCGACAGGTCCGGCCGGGTTCGCGACAGGGTCACGGCGGGGCCGAGGGCATCCCGGTTGGCACCGAACCACCAGGCGCACAGCGCGGCTGCCTCGCCAAGGTCGCTCGCAGTGCCAAACGGTGGCCAGACAAAGTGGGTCATAGGGGGAAACCGTTGCGCCAGACGTAGGGGTTGCGGTCAGCGTGCTGCATGGAACGTCAGTCTATCAGAGTCGTTAAGGATGCAAGAAATTGTCTGTGCGGTTGCATAAACGCGTTTGGGCTGCGGACGAGCGATCGCAACAGCCGAACGAAAACCTGTTATTGTTCTGACGCCACGCCTGCCACCTACTGCATTGTGACATAGCACAGTTTAAAATTTGGGCTGCCACCACTGTGCGGCATCGGGGAACACTTGGGCCGATTGATCCACTCGTCTTGCCGTGTCAAAAATTGTTTGGTCAAGGCGCACACAGCCTGATATGATTGAACCATCTGCTCACCGAACGAGCACACAACCGATAGGCTCGCCCGAGTTGCAAAGCCCACATGCCTCTGCTCTCAAGTCGCTCACGACCGACCAGGTCAAGGGCCGTCTTGTCATGGGTTCGAAGAACCTGTGGCACGACGCGACATGGTCGCGTCCGGCCGTCCAGGACATTGAGATGGCCTTGCTGCGCGCCGCGACCTTCCCGGATTTCAGCAAGCAGAGCGGCCTCAGTCACGAATTTGTCGTGCTCGATCCCTGTACCAGTGAGCTTTCGCCTGCCCACGAGGACGTCATCGAGCGGATCGCCTATACCGCCGAGCGGATGAAGATCTCCACGACGCTCATCGGAAATCAGACCAGCGCACGGTTCGGCGGCGGCGGGTTTCCCGAGTCGAGCTACGCGCTGGCAGATATGGCGCCGCAAGCCTTCTCGGCCGCCCTTGCCAACTTGCGCGAGCGAATCGGCTGGGTCATCTCCGGGTCGCGCTTCACCCAGAACCGCCACATCTTCCTCCCCCAGTTCGACTTTGCGACCCTCGCCATCATCATCGATCTGATGTCCGGGCTCGACGCGGACGCACGGCCCTTCGTCCACCTGGCTTCCCGCTTTGACGGAACCCAGCTTGCCCATGCCGGCAAGTTCGGCTCGCTGGAGCGGCTCGGGCAGGCCATCTACCATCTCAACGGTGAGAAGCCGCGCATCTTCATGTACGGGTGGTCGTCGCGGGTGGCCCAGCGCCTCACGCTGCAAAGCGGCATCGGCGTGCAGCCGCTCGACCTGCCGGCCGAGCCCATGCTCTCCAACGATGCGCCGGAGCAGACCGACAAGCTGACCGTCGGTTTCTTCTCCGCCTCGAACCGTGAGAGCGGCTTCGATTGTGTGGATGCAATCATTCGCGCGGCCAACGGCTCCGGCAACGTCGCGCGGCGGTTGCGCTTTGTGGTGCAGGTCAAGCCGGGTCTCGGCACAGAGGACGAGCGCACCGTCGCGACAGCGCAGAAGGCGCGGCTCCTTTCGGTCCCCGAGCGCAACGTGACGGTGATTGACGAATACTTGCCCCGCCAGCAGTACATGAACGCCATCAGCCACTGCGATGCAATCATGGTGCTCCATCCGGCCAATGAGGGCCCGAAGGAGCGCGTTTCGCTCACCGCGCAGAACGCGATGGCCGCGGGCAAGCTGGTGCTTTCGTTCGAGGATGTGGACCTGGCCGGGACCATCAAGTCCCGTGTCGTCAAGGCGCGCAACACCCAGATGATGGGTGAGATCATCGCAGACCTCGCCTCCGACCTTTCGTCGGTGCGCACGGCATCGCACGTATCGCGTGCTGCGTTCGCTGCAATGCAGCGGCCTTCCCGGCTGTTCGCACAGCTCCTCTACGGACCGCTGATCCTCTCCAACGCCGCCGGGCACGACAGCATCTAGCGCCTGCTTCCCGCCAACTGGCGGAACGCTCGGCTGACGCCCGGCAGGGCCATTTCTCAGAGCGAGTCGACGAGGCTCCTGAACAGCATCAGCCCGTCCTGGCTGGTGTGGATGTCCTCCACCGCGTTTTCCGGGTGCGGCATCAGCCCCAGAACATTGCCTTTTGCGTTGGCAACGCCGGCAATATCGGACACGGACCCGTTAGGGTTCGTCTCGTAGCGGAACACCACGCGCCCCTCGCCTTCAAGGCGTTTCAGCGTCTCGGGATCCGCGCGGTAGTTCCCGTCGTGGTGGGCGGCGGGGAATGTGGCATGGGCGCCGCGCTTGTAATTGTCGGTGAAAAGACCGGGCCGCTCCACCTTCACAATGACCGGCTTGCACAGGAATTTGAGCGCAGCGTTGCGCATGAGAGCACCCGGCAGCAAACGCGCCTCGGTCAGCACCTGAAAGCCGTTGCACACGCCCAGCACCGCACGGCCGCGGGCCGCGTGGTCCGCCACGGCACGCATGATCGGCGACCGGGCCGCAATGGCACCGGCACGCAGATAATCGCCATGGGCAAAGCCGCCGGGCAGCATGACGAGGTCGACGTCCGGAAGGTCGGTGTCACCGTGCCAGACGAAGGCGGGCGTCTTGCCGCCGGCAAGGGTGATTGCCCGCGCTGCATCGCGCTCGCGATTGGAGCCGGGAAAGACGACGATGGCCGAGCGCATCAGCCTTCGATCGCGATATCGTAGCGCTCCACCACCGTATTGGCGAGCAGCGCTTCACACATCTTCGCAACCTCGGCCTCGGCAGCGACGGGGTCGCTTGCGCTAAGCTCGAGGTCGATCACCTTGCCCTGACGGGCGCTTTCGACCCCGGCAAAGCCGAGGCCGGAGAGCGCGCCTTCAATGGCCTTGCCCTGGGGGTCGAGCACGCCGGATTTCAGCGTAATGGTCACTCTTGCGCGCATGGCCTACTGTACCAGCGTCGGGCCAGTGACGGCCGGACGTTCCTGCTCGGGCATGATTCCGAGCCGCTTCGCCACTTCCTGGTAGGCCTCCAGCAGGCCGCCCATGTCGTTGCGGAAGCGGTCCTTGTCCATCTTGTTGTTGGTCTTGGTGTCCCACAGGCGGGCGCTGTCCGGGCTGATCTCGTCAGCCACCACAACGCGCATCATGTCGTTTTCCCAAAGCCGGCCGCACTCGATCTTGAAGTCGACCAGACGGATCCCGACACCGAGGAAGAGCCCGGCGAGAAAATCGTTCACCCGCACCGCGAGCGCCATGATGTCGTCCAGCTCCTGGGGCGTTGCCCAGCCGAACGCGGTGATGTGCTCTTCGGTGACCAGCGGATCCGCCAGCTCATCGTTCTTGTAATAGAATTCGATGATGGAGCGCGGGAGCTGCGTGCCTTCTTCCAGCCCGAGCCGTTTGGCAAGGGAGCCGGCGGCAACGTTGCGGACCACCACTTCGAGCGGGATGATCTCCACCTCGCGGATCAACTGCTCGCGCATGTTGAGCCGGCGAATGAAATGGGTCGGAATGCCCATGTCGTTCAGGTGGTTGAAGATATGCTCGGAGATGCGGTTGTTCAGCACGCCCTTCCCGTCGATCACCTGATGCATCCGCGCATTGTGCGCGGTGGTGTCGTCCTTGAAGTGCTGGACCAGCGTTCCTGGCTCAGGCCCCTCGTAGAGGATCTTGGCTTTGCCTTCGTAGATGCGGCGGCGGCGGCTCATGGGGATGATCCGAATCGGGTCTTTGTGTTTCATGGCCTGCGGTTGAAAGTCTCAAGTGAGGTGCGCTCCGGTCTGACCATAAGAGACAGGCCTTGCGCCGACGATTGGGCCGCAGACACCCGCACGCAAGCGACAGCTACCCCATCCGGCGCTTTTGAACAATCCTCCCTGCCGAACGCGTTGCTTTCACAGCCTGCACCGATAGATTGGCGCCAACGACCAAGAGGATGCTGAAATGGCTACATTCGACGAACGCGAAAATGCCTTCGAATCGCGGTTCGCCCACGACGAAGAGCTCCGCTTCAAGGCAACGGCGCGGCGCAACAAGCTGCTGGGCGCCTGGGCTGCGGAACGTCTGGGCCACACCGGCGAGGCGGCGGACGCCTATGCCCGCTCCGTCGTCCGTGCAGATTTCGAGGAGCCCGGTGAGGAGGATGTCTACCGGAAGATTCGCGCCGATTTCGATGCGGCCGATGTTCCTGTGGACGACCAGGCGCTGCGGCTGAAGATGCGTGAACTTCTGATCCAGGCCGCCGAGCAGCTGTCCTGAATCCAACATAAAAAAGCCGGCTGAAATTCAGCCGGCTTTTTTCGTGGTGTCGGTCAGTTGGCCGTGCCGCTTGTCGTTGCGGGTGTCTGTTCCACCGTGCCGGCTGAGGGCGCCGGGCCGTCCAGCATCTCGTCTTCGGTGTTGAAGACGTAGAGATATGCGCCGACCGCAAGGGCCGCTGCCACAATGGTGCTGATCAGGAGCACGCGGAGCATCGACTTGCCCCGTTCCCCTTGCCTGGCATCGGTTGGTGTGGGTTCAGGCGACATGGTTCACTCCTCGATGGTGGCGCTTGGGCGCCAAGATTGTCCTTGGCGCCCACAAAGGCACGCCGTTGTCTCTCGCAATGCTACATATCCACATCGGGCCGTCTCTCAAGGGGAGTGGCGTTGTGGCCGCCATGTCACGAGCCAGCCAAGAACAAGCTCAGGGGGCCGTCAAGCGGCTGCAATTGCTTCCGGAACGCCCGTTTTGAGCGCATGGTCGTCGGCGTTGAACCGGAGTGTCCGCCTGTGCGTATTATTCTTGCAGCCGCCCTGTCGCTGTGCCTCGCTGCCCCCGCAATTGCGGCGGATATCGGCACGGTCGAGGAGTATGAAGTGCCGGCCGCGGTCGAAATGCGGGACATCGTGTTCGACCTTGGTGGCGGCGTGCTGCTGCAGCCGGCGTTTCCGTCGTCCAAGGAATACCGCTTTGCCCCGCTGCCGTTCTTCGGGTTGAAATTCCTGCGGCTTCCGGTCATCGGCGAAGTGGTGAGCGGCCGTGTGACGCAGTTCACGCTCTACCCCGCATTCAACACCGTGGGTGAGCGCAACAGCTCCGACGCGTCGTACCTCGCCGGCATTCCCGACAGGGACTTCTCCGTCGAAGTCGGCCCCGGCGCCGCGTTCCGCCATGGCCCGTTCCGCGCCTTTGCCGAACTGCGTTATGGCATTATCGGCCACAACGGCTTCGTCGGTCAGGTGGGCGCGGACTTTATCGCCAAGCCGGTCGCACCGCTGGAAGTCTCGTTCGGCCCGCGGATGGGCTTTGCCGACGGCGAATACATGGACACCTATTTCGGCGTCCCCGCCTCCGCCACACGGCTCCCCACCTACGACGCGGACGGCGGCATCAAGGATATCGGCCTTGGGCTCGAAGCGACCTGGTCCTTCAACGAAAAGATCCGCCTCACCGGCGGCGTCGAGTACCGCAAATACGTGTTCGATGCGGCCGACAGCCCCATCGTGAAGGCTGGCAACGACCAGGAACTCACCTTCGGGATCGGCCTCACCTACCGCTTCGGCTTCGATCTCTTCAAGAACTGAGCGGCTGCGCTCCAGGCGCAGCCTTCAAGCCAGATTTCGCAATGGTCGTTCGGTGCGCATTCGCCCCGGACGCGGCGCATGAGCCAGCGCAGGCGCTCGGCGCGACCATCGCCCTCTTCCGCCAGCGTGAGTCGTCACGGCGCGATCGTCACCGACAGGAAATTGGCGGCCGAGAGGTCTGGCACAGGGCGACCACAGGCTGTGTGGTAGAAGCCAGCCCTCTGGCCCCCCGCCCCATCTCGACGGTCGCCAGCCAGATCACCGCTCTGACAACGCGCATTTCCAGCCCGCCCGGTCCGACGACTGCCGCAATCGGCCAGTCCGCATCGGCTGCCAACCGCTTGGTCTCGCGCAAGACTTGGACGGTGCCGAGCGCGCCAAGAGCCAGCGCCGACACCGCCACAAGCTGCATGAGTGCAATCAGCGCACCGAAAACAACCCGCAGGATCGGCGCTCGGTCAGCGCCACTTGGAAACGCACGGGATCTTCGAACGGTCGCAGCGGTCGGCGAAACGCTTGGCGATTTCGGTGACCTCCTCCATCAGCCCGTCGGCCAGCGTGATCGGCTGGAGGCCGAGGTTGAGAAAGCGGTCGTGCGACACGTGCAGCTCGTTTTCCGGCGCCTCGTGCCGCGGATTGTCGAGGTAGGCGATCTCGGCGCCGGTGCGGTCGGAAATCATCTGCGCGAGGTCGCGCACGCGGTGGGTCTCGGTCATCTGGTTGAGGATGTTGACGCGCTCGCCGGCCTGGGGCGGGTTCGCGATGGCAAGCTCGACGCAGCGGCAGGTGTCGCGGATGTTGATGAAGGCGCGGGTCTGGCCGCCGGTGCCATGCACGGTGAGCGGATAGTCGATCGCAGCCTGCATCAGGAAGCGATTCAACACCGTTCCGTAGTCACCGTCATAGTCGAACCGGTTGATGAGGCGCTCGTCCTTCATGGTCTGGTCGGTCTGCGTGCCCCAGACGATGCCCTGGTGCAGGTCGGTGATTTTTACGCCGTCATTCTTGTTGTAGTAGAAGAAGAACAGCTGATCCTGGGTCTTGGTCATGTGGTAGATCGACCCCGGATTGGCAGGATAAAGGATCTCCTGATCTTCAAGCCCATGATCGGTCGGCACCTTGATGTGCAGGTAGCCTTCCGGAATCTTCATCCCCGCTGTGCCGTAGCCGTAAACGCCCATGGTGCCGAGGTGGACCAGATGAACGTCGATTCCCGAATCGACGATGGCGCACAGGACGTCGTGCGTTGCCGTCAGGTTGTTGCGCACGGTGTACCGCTTGCGGTCCGGCGACTTCATCGAATAGGGGGCGGCGCGCTGCTCGGCGAAATGAACGATGGAGTCCGGCTTCTCCTCGACAATCAGCGAAAGAAGGCGGTGGTAGTGTTCGCCGACGGAGAAATTCACATGGCGGATCGTATTGCCCGACACTTCCTTCCAGGCTTGCAGCCGTTCGCCCAGCGGCCTGATCGGGGTGAGCGATTCGACTTCGAGCTCGATGTCGATCTTCCGGCGGGACAAATTATCCACGATAATGACATCGTGACCCTTGTCGGACAGATGCAGGGCCGTTGGCCACCCGCAAAATCCGTCACCGCCGAGAACGATAATTTTCGCCATGAAGTCCGCTCCAATAGGTCGCCCGCGCGTGGGGCCTTCGTGTACACCAGCCCCATCCCGGTCGCGGTTGCAGCCGGGAAGCCGGAATTACACGCAATTCCTCCGCTGATGGAAGGGTCTGTCACATTCTCCCTTCGGTTTGCTGCAATGCACGTGGATCTGGCTCAGCGGAAGTGGCGATGATAACAGGCGCAGCTGCATTGGAGAGCGTTAGATGAGCATCTACCCCGTCATTCTTGCCGGAGGTCGCGGAACGCGTCTGTGGCCGCTGTCTCGGGCGGACAAGCCCAAGCAGTTCCTGCCGATGCATGGCGAGCGCAGCCTGTTTCAGCGCACCGTCCTGCGCCACGCCTCGCTCGACGTTGCGCCGGCGTGGATCGTGTGCGGCGAGCAGGACCGTTTTCAGGTGGATGACGGGCTGATGGCGATAGGTGTGGACGACGCCACCGTGGTGCTGGAGCCGGTGGCCCGCAACACTGCACCGGCCATTGCAACCGTCGCCGCGCTGCTGGTGCGCTCGGACCCGGACGCGCTGATGCTGGTGCTCCCGTCAGACCACCTCATCACCACCGATTCTGCCTATTTCGACACGCTGGCCGCAGCATTCGACGCAGCGCGGGCGGGCGAAATGGTCACCTTCGGCATTGCGCCGACGTACCCGGAGAGCGGCTACGGCTACATCAAGGCGGCCAACGGCGACGCGCTGGTGCGCAAGGTCGAGCGTTTTGTGGAAAAGCCCCCGGTGGAAGAAGCCGGCCGCATGGTGGCTGACGGCAACTATTATTGGAATGCCGGGTTCTTCGCCTTCTCCGCCCGCGCCCTGCTCGACGAGCTCGGCCGCCTTGCGCCGGACGTTGCGGCCGCCGCCGAAGCTGCCGCAGACGAGGCGGTGCGCACCGGCAACCTCCTCCGCCTGCCGGAAGCGCAGTTCAGCACCGCGCCGGATATTTCCATCGATTACGCCCTCTTCGAGCGCACCGAGAAGGCATCCGTCGCGCCGATCTCGTGCCGCTGGTCGGACGTCGGTTCGTGGCGCGCCTACTGGGACACGCTCGACAAGGACGACGCAGGCAATGCCGTGCGCGGCAAGGGTGTCGCGGTCGAATCGCACAATTCGCTGATCGTGTCCGAACAGACAGACGTGATTGCGCTCGGCGTCAACGATCTGGCCATTGTCGCGGCCACCGATGCGATCCTGATCTGTCCGCTCGACCGCGCGCAGGACGTGAAGACGGTCGTCGCCCACCTGAAGAAGGCCGGCCGCAACGACCTTCTCGACGTATCGCCGACGGTGAACCGCCCGTGGGGCGGCTACACGTCAATCATGAACGGGGAGCGTTTTCAGGTGAAGCACCTGTTCGTTTCGCCGGGCAAGCGGTTGTCGCTGCAAAAGCACCACCACCGCTCCGAGCACTGGGTGGTTGTGCGCGGCACCGCCGAAGTCACCATCGACGGCGAGGTGAAGACGTTGTCGGAGAACCAGTCCACCTACATTCCGCTGGGGGCCGTCCACCGGCTCGCCAACCCGGGCCGCATCCGCCTGGAAGTGATCGAGGTGCAGACCGGCAGCTATCTGGGCGAGGACGACATCGAGCGCCTGCAGGACGAATGGGGCCGCGCCTGAGCGCGGCCTGACAAGGGCGGCCGTCCGGGCCGCCCTCACCTGCACCTAGCGGGCGTAGGGCATCCCGGTGGTGCGCACGAAGGTCGCATAGAGGCTGGACGTGCCGCAGATGTAGAGGCGGTGGCGCTTCCAGTCGCCCCAGCACACGTTGGCCACCACCTCCGGAATGCGGATCTTGCCGATCAGCTCGCCCGTTGGCGTGAGACAGTGGACGCCATCGGCGGCGCTGGTCCAGATGTAGCCGTCCTCGTCGAAGCGGAAACCGTCGAACAGACCTTCGGTGCAGGTGGCGAGAAGCTCGCCGCCGGTGAGCCGCTTGCCGTCCACCACGTTGAAGGTGCGCATGTGGCGCGGGCCGTCCTCCACGTGCGTGGCGCCGGTGTCGACCACCACCAGCTTTGAATAGTCCGGCGTGAAGGCGAGGCCGTTGGGCTTCACGAAGTCGGTGGCGACGGCGTGGGTTTCTCCCGTCTGCGGGTCGATCCGGTAGACGTGGGAGGCGCCGATCTCGCTGTCGGCCTTGATGCCCTCGTAGTTCTGGTCGATCCCGTAGGTGGGGTCGGTGAACCAGATGCCGCCGTCGGGGTGGACGATCACGTCGTTGGGCGAGTTGAAGCGCTTGCCCTCGTGGGTGTCGGCCAGCACCGTGAGGGTGCCGTCATGCTCGGTGCGGGTGACGCGGCGGCCGAGGTGCTCGCAGGTGACGAGCCGGCCCTCGCGGTCCACCGTGTTGCCGTTGGAGTTGTTGGACGGCGCACGAAACACCGAGGTGGAATCGTCCGTCTCGTCGTAGCGGATCATCCGGTTGTTCGGAATATCGGAGAACACCAGATAGCGGCCGCCGCCGAAATAGGCCGGCCCTTCGGCCCACCGCCCCCCGGTCCACAGCGTGTCCAGGTAGGCCGTGCCCAGCACGAACTTTTGGAATTCCTTGTCCAGAACCTCGAAATGAGATGTCGGCATGGGCGCGTCTCCTGCTGCTTATTGTTCTTTCCGCGGCACTCAGCCGCAATCTTTCAGTGGCTTAACTCAGCCGTGGCTGCAAGCACGGGAAATTGCCATCGGTCTCGATCGTGCCCCGTCACCGCATGAAAGGGCTGGAACATATCAGGAACATCGACTAATCTCGGGACATGAGCAAACGCCCCCTTCCCCCAATCAACGTTCCCGCGGTCATGGACCGCCTTGGCGCCTGCCGGATTGCCATGATCGAACTTGCCGCAGGTTCGCCGCCGCGCTCGCTGAGCCGCGCTGCGGCGGACCAGATGATCCGCAACATCGACGAACTGGCGTGGGTACTGGCCGGTGATCGCGATCATTTCGTTCTCAAGGGCCACGGCAGAGAATTGTATGGGGGGCCGAAATGATCTTTCCCCGCCATCCTGCCGTCACCGTGGCCGAAGCGGTGGCAGCGGCGCTGCTCACCGCCCTTCTCAGTGTGCCGACGCTGGCCGGGCCGTCCGCGGCACCGCCAGCGCCGGGCGATCAGGCTTCGAGTTCTGCGATCAGCTCATCGGTGGTGCGCGTGCGGGCGTAATGACCGTCGAGCGCATCCATGGCGCGGTCGTGGCGGCCCTTGTCGTGGGTGGCGCAGCAGTCCGGCAGGAGCGTCACCAGGAAGCCGCGGTCGCAGGCATCGCGGACCGATGTTTCGACGCACTGGTCCGAACACACGCCATAGATGACGAGCTGCTCGACGCCGAGATTGCGCAGCACATATTCCACGTTGGTGGAGTTGAAGATGCCGGACGCGGTCTTCGGGATGACGATTTCGTCGCCCTCCGGCCCCACCTCCTCGATCACCTTTGCCTCATAGGATCCCTTGGGCACGAAGATGCCGGAGATCTTGTGGTCGAGGCTGATGTCGCGGCCATCGGCGGTCAGCGCCTCGATCACGGTGAACATCACCTCCACGCCGGCGGCGCGGGCGGCGGCCTGCAGGCGCTGCTGGTTGGGAATGACCACATCGCTGAGGCGGTTGAGGTAGGCGTGCTTCGAGGTGTCGCCGGTGCCGGCCTTGGCGGCGGCTGCCGTCTCGGGCGTCCACTCGGTGTACTGCATGTCGATGGACAAAAGCGCCGTCTTGCCTTTGACGATGGGCTTCTCGCGGTCTGCAACGGACGCGTTCTCGACGCTGGGGTGGGCCAAGGGTCTCTCCTGAAAACTGGGTTAGCTGCGGTCGACCTTGGCGGCGGGGATCAGCCCGTCCGGCCGCACAAGAAGAACCGCGATGACTGCCGATAGCACAATCGCATCGCGGTAAGGCGACAGGCTGGCGGGCAAAAACGCCTGGCTGAACACCTCGAAGATGCCCACCAGAAAACCGCCGAGCACCGCGCCTGAAAGGCTGCCGAGACCGCCCAGCACCGTTGCGATGAATGCCTTCAGCACGGGGTAGAAGCCCATCAGCGGGTCGACCGAGCCGCGCTGCGCCGTCCACACCACCGCCGCGATGCCGGCGAGCAGCCCCGACAGCGCAAACGCTGCCGCCACAACGCGGTTGGCGCGCACGCCAAGGAGGCGCAGCATCTCGAAGTCTTCGGCTGCAGCGCGCATCGCCATCCCGGTCTCGGTGCGGCGCAGGAACAGCGTGAGGCCGGTCAGCGCACAAAGGGTCGTGAGGATCGAGATTGTGGGGATGACGCCGATGGTGAGGCCGGCAAGCTCGTAGCTGCCGGACAGGCTGGCGGGGAGCTGGATGGGTTTGGGGCGCGCAGAAATGCCGTTCTGGAACAGCACCTTCAAAATCTCGCTGATGGCAAAGCTGGTAATCAGCAGCGAAACGACGCTGGCGCCGCGCATGGCGCGGAAGGCAACGCGCTCCATCAGCATCGCCGTGGCGACGGAGGCGACAATGCCGACGATGATCGCAACCGGGATCGGCAGGCCGAACAGGAGGCAGACGAAGACGCCGTAGCCCCCCACGGTCATGATCTCGCCATGGGCAAAGTTGATGAGGCGGACGATGGAGAACACGATGGCAAGGCCGAGCGCCAGAAGCGCGTAGATCCCGCCCAGCGACAGCGCGTTGACGAATTGCTGGATGACGACGTCCATCGCTCAGGCTGCCATATAGGCGGAGCGGACAAGGTCGCTATCCGCAAGCTCGGCAGCGGTGCCGGCGATGGAGACGCGGCCGTTGGCAAGCACCACGGCCTCGTCGGCAATTTCGAGCGAAAGCGGCACGTTCTGCTCCACAAGAAGGATCGCAAGCCCCTCCGCCTTGAGGCCTTCGATAAGGTCGAACACATGGTCCACCATCTGCGGCGCGAGGCCGAGCGACGGCTCGTCCAGAAGCAACAGCCGCGGCGCTGACATCAGGGCGCGGGCGACCGCCAGCATCTGCTGTTCGCCGCCGGACAGAAGCCCGGCCTTCTGGTGGCGGCGTTCGGCGAGAATGGGAAAGCGGCTCATCATCTCGTCGCGCCTTGTGCGGGAAAGCGCGGCGTCCCCGGCGATGGAGCCGGAGACGACGAGGTTTTCCAGAACGCTGAGGGAGGCAAACACCCGCCGCCCCTCCGGCACCACCGCGACGCCGGCGCGGATGATGTCCTCCGGCGCCGTGCCGACGATGGACGTGCCGTCCAGGTTAATGTCACCGCCGGACACCTTGCGGGCACCGGCGACGGCCATCAGCGTTGTGGTCTTGCCGGCGCCGTTGGCGCCCAGCAGCGCCGTCACGGAGCCCGCGCGTACGGTGAGGTCCACGCCGCGAACGGCGTGGACGGGGCCGTAATGGACGGAAAGATCCGTGACGGTCAGCATGTCAGCTCAGGGCTTCGGCAGCTTGTCGGGATCGGCGGTGCCGCGAGACACGAAGTCCTTGGAACCGTCGGCATTGATCTTGGCGATCACCACGGGGCGGAGCGGCATCCGGTCCGTGCCCTTGAAGGTGAAGTTGGACATGATGCCCTCGCCGTCCTCGATGTTGGCAAGCGCGTCGCGCACGGCCACGGGGTCGGTGGTGCCGGCCGCTTCCACGGCCTGCTCGATCATGTGGGCAATGTCGCAGCCGTTCACATAGTAGTTGTTGTCGGGCTCGGTGCCGGTGGCCGCTTCATATTCCTTCATGAAGTCGCCATAGGCGCTGCCCTCTTCGGGGAAGCCGCCGGAGGTGTGGTAGGTGCCGGCCACAACGTCGCCAAGGCCGCGCACGGTGGGGGTGTCGAGCACGTCGCCGCCCATCACCTGGGTGTCCACGCCCGCGCCGCGCAGCGCCTTGATGAAGGCCGGGAAGTCAGGCTCCCATGCCCACGTGACAATCACGTCCGGCGCCGGCTCGGTGTTCTTGATGGTGGTGACGATGGCCGAAAAGTCCGGTTGGTTGAGCGAATAAAGGCTCTCGCCGACCACTTCGCCGCCGTTGGCCTCGAACACTTCGGCAAAATACTCGGGGCCGCCCATGGTGTAGGCCGCATCCGGCGACTTCAGGATATAGACCTTGGAAAGGCCCTGCTCGGAGGCAAAGTCGGCGAGCACGGTGCCCTGCTGGTTATCCGCCGGGTAAGAGCCGAAGATGTATTCGCCCACCTGCGTCATCACCGGCGCGGTGCCGGCAAACGTCATGGTCGGGATCTGTGCGGGCTCGGAGATCTGGCCGGCGGCGATGGTGGGGTCGGCATCGGCGGACGACACGATGAACTGCGCGCCGTTGTCGATCATCTCCTGCGTGACCTTCACGCTTTCGGCCATGTCGGAGCGGGTGTCGCGCACGTCGAGGACGACATTGTATTTGCCGGCCATGCCGCCAGCTTCGTTCATCTTGTCGATGCAGTACTTGAAGCCGGCGTAGGACGGCTGGTCATACGGCGTCAGGTAGCCGGACTGCGCGCTCATCACGCCGATCTTGTAGTCCTCGGCGAACGCGGGGCCTGCGAGGCCGACAGTGGCCAGCAGGGTCAGCGCCGTTGCAGTGCGAAGGGTCATGCCATTGCTCCTTTGGTTTCCGTTTTGCGGCCGCGGCCGATGTAGGCTTCGATCACCGCATCATCGTGCCGGATTTCCTCCGGCGTGCCGCGTGCAATCACCGCGCCGCGGTTGATGACGACGATGGAGGACGAAAGTCGGTTCACGAACTCGAGGTCGTGGTCGATGAGGAGAAGCCCGATGCCGCGCGCTTCGGTGAGTGCCACCAGCCGGTCGGCCAGATCGGACGTTTCCTCGGGGTTCATGCCGGCGGCGGGCTCGTCGAGCAGGATCATCGCCGGCTCCATGGCAAGGCAGCGGGCAATTTCGAGCCGCTTGCGGGCGCCATAGGGTAGCGCATCGGCAAAGGTGCCGGCTTCGGCCCCAAGGTTGAGCGCTTCGATCTCGCGCAGCGCGCGCGCTCTGGCGGCCGCCCGGTTCGGCGCGTGCGGGAGGGCGGCCACCAGCACGTTCTCGAACACGGTGAGATTGGCGAACAGGCGCAGGTTCTGGAATGTGCGCGACAGGCCAAGCTTGGCGATCGCGTGCGGCGACAGCGCGGTGATGTCGGTCTCGCCGAAGCGCGCGCGGCCCTCGTCGGCCCGGAACTGGCCGGTGAGAAGGTTGACCAAAGTGGACTTGCCGGCACCGTTCGGCCCGATGAGGCCGGTCACGGTTGCAGGCGGCACGTCGAACGTTGCGCTGTCCACCGCTTTCAGCCCGGCAAAGCTGCGCGAGATGCCTGCAACGTCGAGCGGGACGGCTTCGCGCACCGCAACCGGCGGCGCAGGTGCCGCCTTCGGGCCGAACGCGGCAAACAGGCCCCCAAGCCCCGGCACGCGAAGTTCGCGCCGGCCGAGCAACCCCTCGGGCCGCAGCCAGATGACGAGCAGGATCGCAACGCTGAGCGCCACCGTGGTGAGGCCGAACACAGCCGGCATCTGGAACCCGCCAACGGCGAACCCGCCCTCGAACTGGCGCACCGTGTCCTGCAGGATGGTGACGACCACCACGCCGACCACAGCGCCCGAAACGGTCGCCATGCCGCCGACGATCAGCATCGCCACCATCGCGAACATCAGCCCGAAATAAAATGTGTGCGGCGAGAATGCGCCCAGCATGTGCCCGTACAGAGCGCCCGCAACGGCGGCCAGTGCGCCCGACACGGTCCATCCCACAAGCCGCGCCCGCTGCGCGTTGATGCCCAGTGCCTCGGCGGCGGACTCGTTGTCGCGCACCGCGCGCAGCTCAAGCCCCCAGCGGCTTTCGCGAAAGAGCCGCGCCAGAATCGCAAATACGATCGCCGCCGCCAGCGCCACCCAGAAACCGGTCACGCGTGGCACGCCGTAAAATGTCTGGCTCCCGCGGGTTATTTCACGCGCGCCGATGAGAACGCTGTGGACGATGATCAGAAGCCCCAGCGTCGCGATGGTGGCGGAGGCGCCATTCAGCCGCGCAATCGGCAGGCCGCTGGCGAAGGCAACCGCCAGCCCGACAATCACCACCCCCACGAGCGCCAGCGCAAAGGAAAGCTCATGGCCCGCCATGAAGGCCGGCAACAGGGGCACGGCCATTTTCTGAAGGGTCGCCGGCATGGTCAGAAGCCCGGCCGTATAGGCGCCGATGGCCATGAAGGCCGAATGGCCGAACGAAACGATCCCCGAATTGCCGGTGAACACGGAAAGCGCCACCACCGCTGCAATGTTGACGCACATCTGCGTGGCGATCCGCTCGCCGGTGCGGCCGAGAATCAGCCACATCCCGAGCGAGACCGCGGCAATCAGCGCGACAAGAAGCACCGTCTCGCCGATCTGGGCACCGGCGCGGTGTTTGGACAGTTTGGTGAGGTCGACCGACGATCCCGACATGGGGCTCCGGGAGTTTGAGAAGCGAGCAACAAAAAGAAGCAGTGCCCAATTGTCAATCAACCCAAAGCGTTGAACAGCGGCCGCGTTGGCCCTATTGGGAGCCGATGCGCCAACTCCCTCTGCCCACTTTTCCCTTCGGCCTCCTGGGGCCTGACGATCCCGCCCCGGTTGAGCGGACCGGCCCGCCGCTGAGCCCGTGGTTTCTCACCTGCGACCATGGGGGCAACCATGTCCCGGCAGCGCTGGACCTTGGCGTCGGCGACGCGGACCTTGCCCGTCACATCGGCTACGATATCGGCGCTGCGGCCGTGGCGCGGATCATGGCCACGCGCCTTGCTGCCGAACTTGTGATCCAGATTTATTCGCGCCTGGTGATCGACTGCAACCGCCCGCCCAGCGAGCCGAGCGCCTTTCCGGAGCGTTCCGACGGCACCGAAATCTTGGGCAATATCGATCTCACGGGCCGCGACGGCGCGTCGCGCACTGCCGAGATCTTTCACCCCTATCACGCCGCGATCGAGGCGGCGCTCGACCGGCGGGCGGATGCGGGCGTCGCGACCCATCTGGTGGCAGTCCACTCCTACACCCCTGCCCACGGCGAACATCCGGAGCCGCGCCCCTGGCCGGTGTGCGTGCTGTTCGACAAGGATCCGTCACTGTCGCTGGCGCTGTCCAGGGTTCTGGCGGAGGACGGTGTTCTGGTGGGCGAGAACGTGCCCTACCAGGTCGGCGCGCTGGGCGACTATACCGTCCCCGTGCACGGGGAGCGGCGCAAAATTCCCCACACTCTCATCGAGGTCCGGCAGGATCTCATCGGCGACGAGGCCGGACAGCGCGAATGGGCCGAGCGGCTCAGCCTGGCGCTGCCGAGGGCCATGGCTGCGTGCGAAAGGAAACTCCCATGACCATCCGTTTCGAGGACCCCCGCGCGGCAATGGTGGGCAACGTGGAGCTTTCGGCGGTGCTGCGCGGCCGCTCCTTCCCCATCGAGCGGCTGGACGACATCCTGTCCGCCGGCCTCCCGTGGGTGCCGACCAACAGCTGCATCTCCGCATCCAACAGCATTCCGCCGGACAACCCGTTCGGCCCCATCGGCGAAACCAAACTCGTCGCCATCCCCGAAACGCGGATGCTCCTGCCGTCCCGCGACGACCGCCCCACCATGGCGCTGTACCTGTCCGAAATCACGCACCACGACGGTGCATTCTGGGAGGTCTGCGCCCGCTCGCAGCTCCGCCGTGCGCTGGATGAGCTGAAGACCAGGCACGGCCTCACCATGAAGATCGGCTTCGAGCAGGAGCTCTACATCTCCGGGCTGGAAAACGTTCACACCCCCGCCTACTCCCTGGCAGGCTCCCGCCGCGTTTCGGGCTTTGCGGCAGAGGTGCAGCAGATCCTCGGCACCGCCAACACGCGGGTGGACCAGTTTGCCGCCGAATATGGCGAGCACCAGTTCGAGATCTCGCACCCCGTGCGCGATGCACTGCGCGGCTGCGACGACGTGGTGCTGGCGCGCGAGGCCATCCGCGACACCGCCAGAGGCCACGGCGCCCACGCCACCTTTGCGCCCAAGCCCGACATGGCGCAGGCCGGCAGCGGCATCCACATCCACTTCAGCCTGTGGGATGAAGATGGCCCGCGCACCGCGCACAGCGGCGCGCTGACCGCAACCTCAGGCGCGTTTGCGGCCGGCATCCTCAAAAACATCGAGGCGGTGATGGCGTTTGCGACGCCCTCCCCCAACTCCTTCCAGCGCATTTCCGAATCAAGCTGGGTCGGCGTGTTCGCCTGCCTGGGCGTGCGCAACCGCGAGGCTGCCATCCGCCTATGCCCGCGCAGCCCGAAGGCGGACGGCTCCCACCCCGGCGCATCGCTTGAATACCGGCTTTGCGATGGCGCCGCGAACCCCTACCTGGCGCTGGCCGCCATCGTCCGCGCCGGCATGATGGGCCTCGACGAAGCGCTGGACCCGCCCGTCAGCGCTGATATGGACCCGGCCAAGATGACGCCCGAGGCGCGGGCGGAACGGGGCTATCGGCGGGTGCCGCACGAGCTGCAGCCTTGCCTCACCGCTGCCGCGCCAATTGCCACCGCATGGTTTGGCGAAACCTTCTGGCAGGCGTACGATTCCGTTCGCCGTAACGAAGTCAACGATGCCGAGAAAGCGGGCGCGCACTATCCGGCGCAGCTCGCCCGTGCCATCTAGGAGCAACTCTGGCGCACTCGTCCCGCGCCTGTACAACCATTGAAGACAGGCTCCGACGGCCGCACCGTGAGGACGGCGTGCGCCGCTGTCCGGGCCGTGCGACCAAAGGAGGCCGTGATGCTGACCAACGACCAGCTCGCCGCGTGGGACCGCGACAATTTCTTCCATCCAAGCACCGCCCTTGGCGAATTCGCCCGCGGCGACGCCACCAGCCGGATCATCGAAGGCGGTGAAGGCTGTGTGATCCGCGACCGCGACGGCCGCGAGATGCTCGACGGATTTGCCGGCCTCTACTGCGTCAATGTCGGCTACGGCCGGCAGGAGATTGCAGACGCCATCGCCGCGCAGGCCAAGACCCTCGCCTACTACCACGCTTACGCAGGGCACGGCACGGAAGCGTCCATCACCCTGTCGAAAATGGTGATGGACCGTGCGCCCGAGCACATGTCGAAGGTGTATTTCGGCCTGTCAGGTTCGGACGCCAACGAGACCAACATCAAGCTGCTGTGGTCCTACCACAACCTCATCGGCAAGCCCGAGAAGAAGAAGATCATCTCGCGCTGGCGCGGCTATCACGGCTCCGGCCTGATGACCGGATCGCTGACCGGCCTGCCGCTGTTCCACAAGACCTACGACCTGCCGCTCGACCGCGTGCACCACACGGTGGCCCCGTCCTACCTGCACCGCCCGGACGCGGATATGAGCGAGGCGGACTTCGTCGCCTACTGCGCCCGTGAGCTGGAAGCGATGATCGAGCGCGAGGGTGCGGACACCATCGCCGGCTTCATCGGCGAGCCGATGCTGGGCACCGGCGGCATCGTCCCCCCGCCCGCCGGTTACTGGGAGGCAATCCAGCCTATCCTCAAAAAGCATGACATCCTGTTGATTGCGGACGAAGTCGTCTGCGGCTTCGGGCGCCTCGGCTCGATGTTCGGCTCGATCCACTACGGCATGGAACCGGACTTCATGACCATCGCGAAGGGGCTCACCTCGGCCTACGCACCAATGTCGGGCACGATCGTGTCGGACAAGGTGTTCAAGGTGCTGGCCAAGGGAACGGACGATTCCGGCGGTGCGATCGGCCACGGCTGGACCTACTCGGCGCACCCGCTCGGCGCTGCCGCAGGTGTGGCCAACCTCAAGCTGGTCGACGAGATGGGCCTTCTGGAAAATACCCGCAAGGTCGGCCCCGAGCTCCTCGGTGCGCTGTCTGATGCTGTCGGCGCCCACAACCACGTTGCCGAAGTGCGCGGCGAGGGCCTCCTGGCCGCTGTCGAGTTCCACGAGGACGTGGCCGCGCGCAAGGCATTCGATCCGGCCAGAAAGATCGGCCCCAAGCTTGCTGCTGCGATGGCGGCACGCGGCGTCATCGCCCGCGCGATGCCGGGCGGGGACATCCTCGGGTTTGCACCGCCGCTCTGCCTCACCACGGCCGAAGCGCACCAGATCGCAGACGCCGTGAAGGGCGCGGTGGCTGACGTTCTCGACTGAACGCGATAACCTCTTGCCCCGGTCGCCGATCAAGCTGCTGGGGTGCCATCATCATGGGGCGCGCCGGCTATGGGCCTGTGCGCCTTTTCCTGATGGGTCAGGCGTCTTCGCCGGCCACGGCAAGCCTTGGATCAGACGCCCGGATGCCGGGGGCTTCGGCTCTCTCGGCCTTCTGGATTGCGCAATCGCCTTCACCGCCGATGGCGTTGCCGCAGGCCGGACAGGTGTTCAGATCGTCAAGAAGCTCCAGCCCGCAGGCGTTTGCCGCGGACGGGAGGAAAATGAGGTTGCCGAAATCGTCGTAACCCGTCAGCAATTCCAGACGCACGTTCATCGTTTTTCTCCGACCTCACACCATGTGGCGTGGTTCTCGATCCAGCCGCAGCGCATTTGTGCTGGCGGACGGATGCCACAAAGTCTTCACACCTTCGCACCGGACAGAGCGACCCGAGATACGCCTGTCAGCCGATGCTTGAACAGGCGAGGCGCTGGACCGCGACCGGTGGTGGTTAAACGAAACGTTTAGCTATCGAACGACAGTTATTCGCGCTTTTTGTTCAATCCACATGAAAACAATAGCGCATCGACAATCACGTTGATGCAACACCACCGTAACGCGACCGTGAAATGTGCGTGAAACACGAACCACCTCAATGGATTCAGTGACTTTACCGAAAAAGTAGTCGCAAACGGTGTGAATTCACGCTGTCACGGATGGTTCACCTCACGCTCTCGCACGCCCCCATGACCAGGGATCTCGACAAGCAAAAAAGGCCCGCACCGCGAAGGTGCGAGCCTTTCAAAGTTGCTGCCGGCTTCGGCCTCAGGCGTTGAGCGGAACGCCTGCACCGTGAAGCACTTCGCCCCACTGACGGCCGGTGTCGTAGGTGGCAGCGGGGTGGCTTGCCCGATATTTCGCAATGGAGAAGCCGGGGTCGGCGCGCATCAGATCGGCAGCGCATGCCTCCGCCTCCCGCTCGCGGCCCAGCATCGCCAGGGAGTAGGTGCGCACGCGCAAGGTTGAGGGATAGCGCCGGTTTGCCTGCAGCGAGAGATCCGCAAGCTCCAGCGCATTCTCGAAGTCGCCGTTGACCGCGGCCGCACCAGCGGCCATCGAATCGTAGAAGTATTGGTACGGGTCCATCGGCGACAGCTTGCGCGCCCGCTGGGTGTGCAGCACGGCCTGTTCGCCTTCACCGATGAAGGTGTGCAGGACACCGGTGAGAAGCCACGCCAGCGAGTTGTTGGGATCGTGGGCCAGCGCTTCCTCGTGGAAGGCGAATGCCCTGTCGAAACTTGCGGTGTGGTGGCGCACGAAACCGTTCACGGCCAGCGAGAACGGGCACGACGGGTTGCAGTCCAGCGCGCGGGCCGCGGTGTCCTTGGCCACGGCGATGTCTGCCGTCTCGTTGGTGCTCCACCCCTGCTTGATGTGCTGCACATACCATTTGGCGAGCCAGGCGCGCGGCAGGCTGTGCCGCGGTGCCCGGCCGACAACCTCTTCCAGACACTCCCGTGCCTGTTTGAAGCTGGAGGGCGCCTGCCGGTGCATCAGCGTGATGCCGGCGCTGAGGAGGCGATGCGTCTCGATGTCGGGCAGGCGCATGGTGGTGAGCGGCCCGATGGCCTCGCTCAGCACCGCGCGGGTGATGGCGTCGGCGACGGTGTGGACCACCTCGTCGCTGCCCTCGAAGAAGTGTTTCACCTTGCCCGTGAAATCCTCGGTCCAGCACAGGCGGCCGGTGGCGGCGTCGACAAAATCCACGTCGAGACGGAAACGGTCGTCGCCGAGGCGCACCTGACCGTAGATCACGTAATCGGCGTTGAGGAGGTCTTTCAGCTCACTGAGCTGCGCGCTGCGCAGGCGCTCGTTGCGGCTGGACAGGTGCGAGATGACGGCAATGAAGGGCGAGCGCGACAGGCTGCGCGTGATGTCCTGGGCGACGGCATCGCCGAAATGGGAGCCAAGCCCCTGCCCGTCCACGCCCGCGAAGGGGATGACAGCCACGACAGGCAGCAGCCGCTCACGAAGGACCTCGGCCTTGACCGCGCCATTGCGCCACGCACCGGCCGTCTCGTCCGCCCCGATGGGGGATGCCGGAAGGCGTGCCGTATCGGGCGTTGCAGCGCGCTGCTCGCCGACCCATTCGTTGAATTCCTTCGACGTCACGTCGAGACCTTCGAGGAAAACACCGTCCTTCGGCCCGCCAACCATCACGAAACACTCCGGCCGAAGGCGGATCGTATCGTTGGAGACGAGGAAGATCGTGCTGAAGGCGTCTGTGCCCAGCAGGCGTTTCATTGAGCTCAGCGCCTGCCGCAGACTGGCGCGCCGATGATCCGGCCCCGAAAGTTGCCAGAGAATATCCTGAATGAAGGTACGGGTCCGCTTTCCTTCAGGCGCAGTTGCAAGCAACGCCAGGATCGCCTTCGCCTTGTTGCTGCGAAGGTCGATTTCTTCGCCGTCGTCCCAGCACAGGGTAAACGGTCCGTACAAACGGATCCGCAGTCGGTTCGTTCTTGCCATTATCGCCCTCGAAGTCGCTCTCGAACGGCCGCATGAAAGCGTAGCGCACGCAATTACTGTGGCGCAAAATTGTTTCCAATGAAAGGAAATTAGATCCAATTACGAACAATTTTGACGAATAACACATGGTTGAAGCAGAACGGACCGTTTCGATCCGCTCTGCTGCGTCTTATTAGTTCGGAATGGAACCGTCTACGCCTTCAACATAGAAATTGAGGCCGAGCAGTTCTCCGATGTCGGCGGTGGCTCCGTCGGCCAGCCACTCGCTGCCGTCCTGCTTGTTTATCGGTCCGGTGAAAGGCTCGAGGGCGCCGGACTTGATGGCCTCCTCGGTTTCCTTGGCCTTTGCCGCAACTTCATCGCTCATGTTGGTGTAGGGCGCCATGGCGACGTTGCCCTCGGCGAGGCCGTGCCAGGTGTCGGACTGCTCCCACGTTCCGTCCATAACCGCCTGAATACGCTCGATATAATAAGGACCCCAGTCGTCGATGATGGAGGTCAGCTGCGTTTCCGGGCCGAACTTGATCTGGTCGGACGCCTGACCGAAGGCGTGGACGCCCTCCTCCGCCGCCACCTGCATGGGGGCTGTGGAATCGGTGTGCTGGGTCAGAATATCGGCGCCCTGGCTGATCAGCGCTTTGGCAGCGTCGGCCTCGCGGCCCGGGTCGAACCAGGAGTTCACCCACACGATCTTGAGCGCGAAGTCCGGATCGACCGATTGTGCGCCGAGCAGGAAGGCGTCAATGCCGCGAATGACTTCCGGGATCGGAAAGGACGCGATGTAGCCTGCAGTGCCGGTTTCCGAAACCGATGCGGCAATTTGTCCGATAATATAGCGACCCTGGTAGAACTTGGAATTGTAGGTCGAGACGTTGGGGTGCTCGCGCTTGTAGCCGGTGGCGTGCTCGAACTTGATGCCGGGGAAACGGCCGGCAACCTTGTTGGTCGCGTCCATGTAACCGAACGATGTCGTGAAGATGATGTCGCAGCCGGAACGGGCGAAACGCTCGATGGCGCGTTCCGCATCGGCGCCCTCGGGCACTGATTCGAGGTAGGCGGTCTCCAGCTTGTCGCCGAACTTCTCTTCGGCATCGAGCCGGGCCTGATCGTGCTGGTAGGACCAGCCAAAGTCGCCGATGGGGCCGACATAGACGAAGCAGGCCTTGGTCGGATCGTCCTGGGCGCTCGCAAGGCCGGGCGCGGCAACGGCAAGCGTCGCGGCAAGTATGAGGGCGCGTCTCATCAAATTGAACCTCTTGTTCGTGGGTCGAATAGGAACGGATGCAAATTCCGGACCGGATCGGTGCAGCAATTCTAGCGATCCGGAACGAAAGGCTGGCCGAGGGCGGCCGGTGTATTGATCATCGTGAAGCGCCTGTTGGAGGCGATCACGACCAGTACCACGATGGTGGCCACATAAGGCAGCGCCGACAGGAACTGCGATGCGACCGGAATGCCAAGCCCCTGCGCCTGGAACTGAAGGTTGGTCACAGCCCCGAAAAGGTACGCCCCCACCACAAGCCGGGCCGGCCGCCAGCTGGCGAACACCACCAGCGCCAAGGCGATCCAGCCCCGCTCGGCGCTGATGTTCTCGATCCACTGGGGCGTGTACACAAGGGTCAGCTGCGCTCCGGCCAGACCGGCGCAGGCGCCACCGAACACCACCGCCAGCGTTCGCGTCAGAAGAACATTGATGCCGATGGCATGGGCCGCCACCGGCGCGTCGCCCACGGCACGCAGCCGCAGCCCCGCGCGCGTGCGAAACAGGAACCACGAAACGCCGATGGTGAGCGCGATTGATGCGTAAAACAGGATGTCCTGTCCGAACAGCGCTTCTCCGATGAAGGGAATGTCCGACAGGAGCGGGATCTCGATTGGCGCGAGGCGCAGACCGGGCAGACCCACGAACGATTCGCCCACCAGCCCCGAAACGCCAAGCCCGAACAGCGTAAGTGCCAGCCCCGTCGCGACCTGGTTGGTGGCCATCCACACCGCAAGGATGGCGAACAAGAGCGCCATGGCCGAGCCCGCCAGCACCGCTGCCAGAATGCCCACATAGGTGGAGCCGGTGGACTGGGAGGCCGCAAACGCGGCAACCGCGCCCACCACCATCATGCCCTCCACACCAAGGTTGAGAACGCCGGAGCGCTCGGCCACAAGCTCGCCGATGGCGGCAAGCAAAAGCGGCGTTGCGGCGGTGATGACGGTGAGGAGCAGAGCTTCGACCATCATCGCGCAGCCTCCGGCAGGGCGGCGTCCGCCGGACGGTTCCGCACGATGCGGATCTGGTAACGCACGAGGGTTTCGCTCGCCAGGACGCTGAAAAGGAGAACACCCTGAAAGACCCGCGTCGTCCGGTCCGACAGGCCGAGCGACATCTGCGCCGCCTCCCCGCCCAGATAGGTGAGCGCCAGAAGAAGCCCCGCCAGAATGACCGCCAGCGGATTGAGCCGGCCCAGAAACGCCACGATGATGGCGGCAAACCCGTATCCGGGGCTGATGGAAGGCCGCAGCTGGCCGATGGCGCCCGACACCTCGATCATCCCCGCCAGCCCTGCCAGGGCGCCGGAGAACAGGAACACGAAGAGCGCGGTGGCGCGGGCGTCGAAGCCGGCGAAGCGGGCGGCCCGCGGGCTGGCGCCACTCACCGAAATCTCGAACCCCTTGAGGGTGCGCGACAGGAGCAGCCAGGTCAGCACCGCAATGGCGATCGCAATCACGATGCCCCAGTTGGCGCGGCCGCCCCAGTCCCCGGCGGAAAACAGCTCGCCGATCCGCGCCGACGGCGGAAACTGCCGCGTTTCGGGAAAGTTGTAGCCCTCGGGATTGCGCCAGGGGCCACGCACCAGATAGTCGAGCAGAAGTTCGGCAACGTAGACCAGCATGAGCGAGACGAGGATTTCACTGGCGCCGAAACGGTTTTTCAGCACCGCGGGAATGCTGGCCCATGCCGCCCCCCCGGCCATCGCCATCACGATCATCGCCGGCATCAGCCACGGCCCTGTGGCTGCCGGAAAGAGAACCGGAATGGCGCTGCCGGCAATGGCGCCTGCCACAAGCTGGCCTTCCGCGCCGATGTTCCACACATTGGCGCGGTAGCAGGCGCTGAGGCCGACTGCGATGAGGATGAGCGGCGCCGCCTTCACCGCAAGCTCGTGAAGCGACCAGATGTCCGACAATGGCTCGATGAAATAGGCGTGGAGTGCGCTGAGCGGCGGCTTGCCCAGAAGTGCGAAGAGCCCTGCCCCCACCAGCGCGGTGAAGGCCACCGCAATGACGGGCGATGCCACCTCGCGCAGCAGGCTGGCACCGCCGGTGCGCCGCCTCAGTTCAATGCGCAACGCTTGCCTCCTCATTGTGCCCGGCGCCCATCAGAATGCCGACCTCCACGCGCGTCAGCTCGCCGGCCGGCCGCGCTTCGCTAAGCCGCCCCTGTGAGATGACGGCAATGCGCCCCGCAATCTCGAACAGCTCGTCCAGATCCTGGCTAATTACCAGCACCGCGGCGCCGGCCGCTGCAAGGTCGATGATGGCCTGGCGGATGTTGGCGGCGGCCCCGGCGTCCACGCCCCATGTGGGCTGGTCGACCACCAGCAGGCGCGGTGCGCGGTCCAGCTCCCGGCCCATGACGAATTTTTGCAGGTTGCCGCCGGACAGCGCGCGGGCGGGCGCCTTTGCCCCCGGACCGCGCACATCCATGTGGCTGACAACCCGGTCCAGCGCGCGCCGCGCCGCACCGCGGCGGACAAGCCCCCCCGGCCCCACCGTCCCGTCACCAGGCAGGTGGCGGGACAGGATGATGTTCTCGACAAGGTCGAACCCCGGCACCGCGCCATGGCCGAGCCTCTCCTCCGGCACGAAGGCAGCGCCCAGCGACCGGCGGGCATCGACGCCGCCTGCGCCCACGCTGGTGCCGAAGAGGCTGATGGCATCGCGCTGCGACGGGTTTTCGCCGGAGAGACAGGCAAAGAGCTCCGCCTGCCCGTTGCCGGCCATCCCCGCAATGCCGAACACCTCGCCCTCGTGGACGGTGAACGTCACGTCCCGAAGCTCGGTGCCGAAGGGGCGGTTGCTGGCCTGTGTCAGCGCGTTCACCACCAGCGCGGGGGTTTGCATTTGCGCCGGGGCAGCCCGCTCCACCGTGTTGATGGCAGCGCCCACCATCGCTTCGGCAAGGGCTGCGGAGGTTGTGGCGGCAAGGTCGGCTTCGGCAACCACGCGGCCGGCGCGGATCACCACGGCGCGGGAGCAAAGGTCGCGCACCTCGTCCAGCTTGTGGGAGATGTAGAGGACGGCGCAGCCTTCGCTGGCCAGCCGGCGCAGCACCGCAAACAGGCGCTCCACCTCCTGCGGCGTCAGCACCGACGTCGGCTCATCCATGATGATGAGCTTCGGGTTCTGGAGGAGGCAGCGGACGATTTCGATGCGCTGCCGCTCCCCCACCGAAAGGTCCGCGACCAGCGCATCGGGGTCCAGCGCCAGGCCGTAGGCGCGGCTGACCGTGCGGGTGCGCTCGGCAATTTCCGCCATCGGCAGGTCAGGCAGGGCAAGGGCAATGTTCTGCGCTGCGGTGAACGCCTCGAACAGCGAGAAATGCTGGTGCACCATGGCAATGCCGAGGGCACGGGCATCGGCGGGCTCGCCAAGCCTGGCCGCCTTGCCGCGCCAGTAGAAGGCGCCATCGTCTGGCTGGAGGGTGCCGAACATCATCTTGACGAGGGTCGACTTGCCCGCGCCGTTCTCGCCCAGAAGAGCGACGATCTCGCCCTCGCTCACCGAAAGCGACACGTCATCGGACGCGCGCACGGGACCGAACGATTTGGTGATATGGCGCGCCTCTAGCAGCGCAGGCTGTGTCATGACTGCGCCCCACCCCGTGTTCGCCGACCGCTTCAGTAAAGCGGAACGTTACAACGGGGTCACGCCCAGAAAACAAGCAAAAACGCCGTCCATGCAAAGCAATATGCCCAACGCAGACGGCGTTTGTCGGAAATCCGGTCCCAGCGCGGCGCTGAACGCCGCGGCGGGATCAGAGGTCTTCGCGGTAGAACAGCTCGGGCTGCTCGGTCACGCCAGCCACCAGCTGCTCGCGCAGCGCCGCGGGCGCCTCGATCTTCGGCGCGGCCGTCACCAGTCGAAGCTCAGCCATTGCATCGGGCGCATCGCGGAAGGTGATGGACGGGATCATCACGTCCTTGGCAACGATGGTGGTGTTGTTTTCGGGGTCGTGGGTGAAGACTTCCTGGCCTTGCGGGTTCAGTAGGACGATCCGCTGGCGGCCCGTGCCGCCCACCACTTCCACGTGGGTCACGACGGACGATGCCGAAATGCGGTCATCGTACATCTTGTCCCCGGATTCTTCGTAGGCGGGGTATTCGAGATGGCGATCGCCCGAAAGCATGCCCCCCGCAATGACGAAATTGCCGGCAACGTCGCCAACGGACGTTGTCACGGTCTCATAAAAACGTTCGTTGTTGGCTGCGAAAGCCGCCGCTGCGACCGAGCCCGTAAATACAGCTGCGGCGAGGGTGATCCGACTGAAATATGACATCGACCTCTCCTTCCTGCGAACCTGTGGCCCGCTGGGCAGCCGTTGTCCGGTGCCCGATTATACTGCGCGAGGAATGCCGCGCCGGGATGTCACATGGCGATGTTGCACAACCGCCACAAGACTGTGGAACGAGGCAGTTTTGAGAAATTTTTAACGGCCTCGTCATTCATTCGTTCACTAGAACAGAGTAACAAGTGATCTGGTTCCAGCTCTCTATGGTTAATAAATTTAACTATTGTGCGCCCATCTTTCAAGGTGGCGTTCAATGACGCGCGCTCACGCTCGGGTGAAGGCGCTCAACGCGCTGACGCCTTCGAACGACGGCAACTACGTGCTGTACTGGATGCAGCACAGCCAGCGCGCCACTGACAATCCGGCTTTGGAGCACGCGGCAGCACGCGCCAACGAATGCGGTAAGCCGTTGAAAGTGCTGTTTGTCGTCGACCCAACCTACCCCGAGGCCAACGCGCGCCACTACACCTTCATGCTGGAGGGAATCGCGGAAACCAAACAGGCGGTGGAGCGGCGCGGGATCCACTTTGCATTGCGGCTGGGGTCACCACCCGAAATTGCCGCCGCGGAAGCACGAAACGCCAGCGTTGCAGTGACCGATCGCGGATATCTGCGCCATCTTGCCGCGTGGCGCGATCAACTGGCCGAAGACGCGCCCTGCCTCGCCGAAATGGTGGAGGGCGACGTGATCGTGCCCGTGGAGGCCGCATCCGATAAGCTTGAAAGCGCAGCGCGCACCATCCGCCGCAAGCTGCACGACCGGACCGACGAGTTTGCCACCCTGCCCGACACCGTCACGCTGGAGCACAAGGCCAAGGGCCTGGACCATGCCGACGATCGCGCGATCGACGACGTGGCGGCCTTTATCGAGGCGCTGGAGATCGACGCCAGCGTCGGCCCGGTGGATGGCTTCAAGGGGGGCACGCGGATGGCCATGGCCCGCCTCAAGGCCTTTGCGGACGATGCGCTGGACGCCTACGGCGAAGGACGGTCGGATATCGTCAACCGCAACGTCTCCCACCTCAGCCCCTATCTGCACTTCGGCCAGATCTCGCCGGTGACCATCTACCGTGCGGTCAAGGCTTCCGGCGCGGGCGACGATGACAAGGCGGGATACGTGGACGAAATGCTGGTGCGCCGCGAACTGGCGGTGAACTTCGTCCACTACAACAAGGACTATGACAGCGTGAGCGGCCTGCCCGGGTGGGCCCGTGACACGCTGGAGGCCCATGCCAGCGACGAACGGCCCGCCGTCTTCACGGCAAGCGAGATGGAGCACTCCAAGACCGACGACCCCTACTGGAACGCTGCAATGCGCGAGATGCGGCTCACCGGCTACCTGCACAACCACCTGCGCATGTACTGGGGCAAGCGGATCATCACCTACACCAACACGCCGGGTCACGCGTACCGGACCGCCCTGGCGCTGAACAACAAATATTTGCTCGACGGGCGGGACTGTAATTCCTACGCCAATGTCGGCTGGCTCTTCGGCGTTCACGATCGCGGCTGGCCCGAGCGCGAGATCTTCGGCAAGGTCCGCTCCATGACACCCGGCGGCCTCAAGCGAAAATTCGACGTGGATGGTTACGTCAAATGGGCCAACGCGCTCTAGAGCGTTTCTCGCTCATATTGGCCCACTCGACGTCGTCAGGGCGTTTGCCGGCAAGGCGCAGCGTGCCGGACGTGCCGGCCGCACGGCCAAACGCTGCAACGCAGTCCGGCAAGCGCCCTGGCGGCGCCCTCCGGGTGGCCCGCTGAGGCAGAGTGGACAGCGTCACACCGCTTGCCGGTAGCACCGCTACCGGCTGCGCGACGCTCCTTGCCACTCTGCGTCAGCGGGCCATCGTGTGGGTCAAGATGAGCGAGAAACGCTCTAGCCGCGTCGCGCCGCCCCATCCGCGGATGGCGGCGGTTGCCGGGCTGCGAGACAGCAAAAAAGCCGCGCTGTGAGGCGCGGCTTTTTGTTTGCGTCACGCCCGTTGCCGGGCTTCACGGCAATGTCAGCCGGCAGCACCCGTGCTGAAGAACAGCGCCTGACTGATGACGGCCTTCACCGTGTCGGTTTCGAACGGCTTGGTGATGAGGAATGCAGGCTCCGGCCGGTCGCCGGTGAGGAGACGTTCCGGATAGGCGGTGATGAAGATCACCGGCACATTCATGGTGGAAAGAATCTCGTTGACCGCATCGAGGCCTGAGCTGCCGTCGGCCAGCTGAATGTCGGCCAGGACGAGGCCGGGCTGGCGAGAATTGACCGCGTCAATCGCCTCGGTGTGGGTCCGGGCAATGCCGGCAACCTCGTGACCGAGGCTCTCCACCAGGGATTCAAGGTCGAGCGCGATCATCGGCTCATCCTCGATGATGAGGACGCTGGTGGCCACCTGATCGGCAATGGAGCGGCCGGCATCGTCGATCAGCCCGCGGACGCCTGCAACATCGGTGTTGAGGATGGCCGCCGCTTCCTGAACGGAAAACCCTTCGACCGTGGTGAGGAGAAACGCCTGGCGCGCACGCGGCACCATGGAATCAAGCCGCTTCTCGAACAGCTCGGTCCGCTCTTCCACATCGTTGTTGACGGCCACCGAGTCCCACACCTTGATGAGGATCCGGTAGAGGGCGACGCGCGGCGGCAGCTTGGTCTCGTAAAGGGCCGAGTCGGCGACAAGAGCCTGCAGCACAGCTTCGACATAGGCGTCACCGCTCGGCTGGCTCCCGGTCAGGGATCGCGCAAACCGGCGCAGATAGGGGATATGGGGAGCAATAGTCTGAGCCAGCGACATGGCAGCCTTTCAGGTTTCGACGCGCCGTGGCCTGACATGACCACCGATAGCTTGCTTAAAGCTGGAAAATTGAACTCGGTGGGAACCGACAGTCCACTAGGGTCTGGGAACAATTCTCCTGCCACTATCGTTCCATGTGCGAACGCAAAAAAAACCGTTTGGTGGCAATGTGCATCAGCGTGCACTTTCTGCACCTCCGTCCAGCCTGCTTGAGAACGACATAAAGGACCCCAATGTCAGACGATCCCAGAGGGAAAGAAGAGGATGATCCTCTGCAGGACGTGATCGGCACCCAGCTCAAGGTCATGTACGAATCCGTTCTGACCGAACCCATTCCCGACCGCATCGTCGAGCTTCTGACCCAGCTTGACGCGATCGACCTGCCGCAAAACCCAGAAAGCGACGATTCCGGGACGGCCGACAAACAATGACTGTCCGCGAAGAACTCATCCGGCAGATCCCCAATCTGCGCGCATTCGCTGTCAGCCTCAGCGGCAATGCCGAGCGGGCGGACGATCTGGTGCAGGAAGCCCTGATGAAGGCATGGGCAAGCATCGACATGTTCGAACCCGGCACCAACATGCGCGCATGGCTCTTCACCATCCTGCGCAACGTCTACTATTCCGATTTTCGGAAAAAGCGGCGCGAGGTGGAGGATGCCGACGGCAAGATGGCCGCCAACCTTGCCACGCATCCCGAGCAGCTGGGCCACCTCGACATGGTGGATTTCCGCGAAGCGCTCGGGAAGCTGGCGTCTGACCAGCGCGAGGCGCTGGTTCTGGTCGGCGCGTCCGGCTTCTCGTACGACGAAGCCGCCGAAATCTGTGGCTGCGCCGTCGGCACGGTGAAAAGCCGGGTGAACCGGGCGCGCACCAAGCTGGCAGAGCTTCTGTCCGTCCAGTCGGGTGGCGAGTATGGGCCGGACCATCACAGCCGTTCGGTGGTCGATTCGCGCAAGTTCTGATGCGCTGCCGCGAGGACGCCTGACCAGCAACAAGAAAGGGCCTGCCGCACGGCAGGCCCTTTCTTATTACGCGATCATTTCGGGGTTGGCAGCGCTCTCCGCTCAGAACCTGATTGTCCGCGGTGCCGACAGGGTGTGCGAGTCGTTCGTGCCCTGGGTGAGAATATCAAGCGCATCCATGAAGCCGCGGCCCGGCGGCTCCCAGAACTCGGCCGTCAAAGGGCGGACCGCAATCATGACACCGCTGCCAACGCTGCACGGCGTGCTCTTTTTCCGGTCAGCAGCCGGCCGGGCGTTTCCTGAGCAATCAACTCCGGAGATGCTCGCCTGAAGCGAAACGAACACGCATTCGATGGCGTCGGCAAAATTGATGCAGACCGTCATCCCCTGCTGGAGTTCCAGGCCCTCGGCTGCGTCCAGGGAGGCGTAAAGCTCAATGACACTGGAGCGACGGCAGCAAAAGCCGTTCACAGGAAGCGCCCGTCGGTCAGCGGCTGGCTGATGGACGAGAACCCCAGTGGAGATTCGGTCGATCTCCTGCCAGCATCGTTCCTTCGCTTCGAACTCCATCAAAGACCTCGGACGATGAGGCGGATTTGCACCGCGCTCACTCGATTACTGCAATCACACACTCTCGACCAACGAGCCCGGCTCGCACCAAGTTCCTTGTCATATATTCAAATTTGCGGGAGCCGGCATGCCTCGAAGCCGCGCCGTCCTCAATTGACTTGCGCGAGCTTTTCCTGGTCTCCGCGCGTTTGCGGCAGCAGCCCCGCCGTGGGCATGCGGATCTCGGCGCATAGCCCGTCCGGCGCAAAGTCCAGCGTCACCTTGGCCTTGAGGGCACGGGCAAGGCTGCGTTCGATGACCATCATCCCGAAGCCGCGCCGGTCAGGCTCCTTGGCCGCTGGCCCCTTCTCTTCGCTCCAGTGCAGCGAAATTTCTTCCTCCCCGTTCTCGTCCGGCCGCACGGTCCAGGAGACGGAAAGAAGGCCCGTCGGTGACGACAGGGAGCCATAATTGACGGCGTTGGTGATCAACTCGTGGATCGCCAGACCGAAATTCTGCGCCGCCTCCGGCGAGATGATCAGCCGCGGCCCGTCGACCTTCACGCGGGCGTTGCCGCTGGCAACGCTCTGGCGCAGCAGAACATTGACGAGGTCGTCCACCGCAACGCCGGCCCAGTCGTCGGCCACGATGAGGTCCTGCGCGGCCGACAGCGCACGCAGCCGGCCGATCAACGCCGTCACGAACGCTTCGGTATCGGTCGCGTTGGCGGATGTCTGGCGTGCAATGGCAATGACCACAGCCAGCAGATTCTTGGTCCGGTGCGTCAGCTCGCGCATGACGAGCCGCATATGCTCCTCGTTGCGCTTGCGATCCGTAATGTCGATCGACGCGCAGGTGATCCCCGTCACCTGCCCGTCCGTGCGGATGTTCGGCTCCACATGCAGATCGTACCAGCGGCGGTCGCCACCCTCCCCGACGCCGATCTCACCGGACTGCGGCCGCTTGCTCTCGATGGCACCGCGCTTCAGCTTGGCGATGGGGCCGAGATCCGACGGCAGCAGCACGTCTTCATCCGTGCGCCCGATCAGCGAGCCCACAAGCGTTTCGTCGGCATTGGCCCACGTGTAGCGCATGGTCAGATCCTGGCTGAACACGCTGATCTTCTCGCTGCGCAGCGCCAGGTTGAACCGCTGGAGCGTTTCGGCCAGACGGCGCGACAGGTCGGTTCGCATCATGTCGAGACGTTTGGCACGGGTGATATCGATTGCTGCGCAGACAATCCCGGTGACATCCTCCCCGTCCTCGCGGATCGGCACGACGTCGACACGGAACCACGCTGAATCAGCGCCATCCGGCAGCTCGAGCTCGAATGTCTGTTTTGTGCCGGTCTTGATCGCACGCATCTTGTGGCCGATCACAAGCGGCTGCATGTCCGGCGGAATGAGGTCCTCATCGGTCAGCCCGAGGACGTTGCCCGAACCAAGGTTCATGCGCGGGTTGACGATCCAGAGATATTGAAGCCGGGTGTTTTGCAGGTAGATGGTGATCTGCGAATTGGCCGTGGCCATCTCAAGGTAGCGGTGCATCTCGTTCGCGGTGACCGCCTTGTCGTGCTCGCCCCGCAACAGGCGGCGCAATCGCGCGGTCCGCGTGTCTTCCGAGCGCTCCACAAGATCGACAGACGGGATCAGGGCGAGGGAGTCGCGCCGGCGGAACCGGGCTCTGAGGCTGACAAGCGCGCTGATGAACGCCGCCAGCATGAGCACTGCGATACCGAGCGAGAAGATTGTGGACTGCACGGCGAACTGGAACCAGCCGCCGGCAAGCAACGGGTCGAGCGCCGCAATCCGAACCAGAACAAGGCCGAAGACGCCTGTGGCCGCGGCCGACAAAGCCACCCGCGTGGACACGGCCCGGACGCACAGTGCCGAAACGAGCAAAGTCATCGCAAGCAGCACGAACACCGTGGCAGGAAGGACGACGCCGGCAGCCGTCATCGCGCGCGACCGCCGCCACACCACCAAGCAGGCAGCAGCGCTGCGCCCCCGTCAGTGGATGAACCCGAGGCTTTCAATTTAAACTCTTTCCCGTCCGGCCATAGTCCAGGCTTCGGCGTCTTGGTCTGCAGTTCGAACAGCATCTGCCGCCAGCCTGACTGATTCGGCCCGAGCCCCGAAAAACGCCCCAGCGCCGTCTCGGGTAGATCAGCGGACCTGACCCGTCCAGCAGCGGCATGGCACATAGTCGCAAAATATAGTGCGGACCGGGTCAGCTGAATTGTGCTCGGGGCGGCAGGACGCTGCTCCGTATTCAAGATACCTCGATCCTTTGGCTTGGAAGGGGATCGAGATGCGATCATTCAACGCGATGCCTTTTTCCCTACCGTATCAGCAACATACGCACCGCGTCTTCCCATCGGGCGAGGAGGCCCGATTGTGGTGTCAACCATGGTCTGGTGCTCCACTTCCGAGTTCAGCCACGCCCCTGTCATCAAAATGTAGACAGAGATATAGAGCCAAAACATGAGCGCGATTATCGTTCCAAGCGAACCATACATCGCGGCGTAATTTGCAATATTGGACAGATACCAAGACAGAAGTGTCGACGCTGAGATCCAGCCGACCGCCGAAAAGATCGCGCCAACGGCAAGCCAGCGCGCCTTAGCCGGCCGCCGGCTCGGGCCGATCCGGTAAATGGCCGCAGCGCCCACCGCCACAACCACGAAAAGCGCCGGTGCAGACACCCGCCGCCCGCCATAATCGAACCCGCCCGGCGTGGACGCGTGCATGAGAAGCGGCAGCAGGACGATGAAGCCGATCATCATCATCCCGATGATCAGCGAGACCAGCGTGAAGGCGAAACAGCGCAGATAAAGACCGACGGTGCTGCGCTTCTCCACCTCGCCGTAGGCGACGTTCATCGCGCTGAACCAGGCCACCACGGCGTTGTTCATCGACCACAGCGAAAGCCCGAGACTGAGCGCAAAGGCAACGGTCAGCCCCTGGCTCTGGAACTTGCCGATGCGCCCGATCTCGCCGCCGATCCACTCCAGCGCCTGATCCGGCACGTAGCCGTGCAGGAAGCTGACATGGTTCGCGAGCGTCACCGCGTCGGTCATGATGCCGTAGAAGGAGACCACCGCAATCACAGCCGGAATGAGCGCAAGGAAGATGTAGAAGGTGACCCCTGCCGTCACGAGGCCGAGATTGTCGATGGCAATGCGCTGGAAGACACGGCGCAGGATGTCCCACCAGCCGCGCCACCCGATATCGAGTGGGCTGTGCGCTGCGCGGCCATGCTGGCGTTCGTGATAGGGCAGACGCTCAGGCGCCAGGCCGTCGTGCGCACCGCCATTGGCGTTCAGCTTCGCGCTTTTGCGCGGCGCGTCATCCACTTTGTGACCCTAACCCTGATTCATCGCAACTTGCACAGAACGTACAGGCGACTCGCTGCGTTACCATATGGATCGCCATTCGGCGCCGCCATAGGAGCGTGACCATTGACTGCCGTTTCGCCAACCTCCGCGCCTGGAGAAGATACCAATAACGGGCAGGCCTCACCTCCACCCAAACCTGAAAGGGTGAATGTGGGAAGCGGCGTTAAAGTCCCGCTCATCATCCTAGCGACAATCGCCTCTTTTGCCGCGCTCGATTATGCCCAGAGCCTCCTTTTGCCGGTGGTTCTGGCCTTCGTGATCTCGCTGACACTCACCCCGATCAACCTGTGGCTTCAAAAGCGGATCTGGGCCGGCCTCTCGGCACTCCTTCTGGTGGGCGTCCTGACGATTGGCGTCGGCCTTGCTGTCGCAACGCTGTCCACGCCCATCTCCTCCTGGATCGATGACGCGCCGCGCATCGGGGCGCAGCTGCGCGAGCGGTTGAAGGATTTCCGTGGGCCGGTTGATTCGATCACGCGCGCCAGCCGCGAAGTCGACGAGATCACCCAGTCTACAACCGACACCAATGTCGGCGAGGTGGTGGTCCGCCAGCCGGGTCTCCTCAACCGCGCCGCGACCAACCTCAGCAGCATTGCATCAACCGTGGTGGTGGCAATCGCCCTCACCTACTTCCTGCTCGTGACCAATCGGCTGATCTACGAAAAGATCGTCCATTCATCACCCAAATTATCGGACAAGAAAAGATCGCTGACGGTCGTCAACAATATCGTCACGATCGTATCGAAATACTTGCTGACCATTACGCTGATCAATGCCGGTTTCGGCGTGTGTATCTTCTTCGCATTCTGGATTGCCGGGATGCCGAGCCCTGCCGTCTGGGGGTTGGCCGCCTTCCTGCTGAACTTCCTGCCGTTCGTCGGTTCGCTGGTGGGCACCGTATCGTCAGCATTGGTCGCGCTGATCGCGTTCGATTCCATCGAGTGGGCGCTTGTTCCACCGATCGCCTATTTCACCATCACCACCATTGAGGGCCACTTCATCACACCGGCGGTGCTGGGCCACCGGCTGGAAATCAACCCGGTTGCGATCCTTCTGTCCATCGCGCTGTGGGGTTTTCTGTGGGGTGTCCCCGGCGTGATCATCGCCGTGCCTATTCTCATCATCACCAAGGTGGTGGCCGATAATGTGCCGCCGCTTGCGGGCCTCGGCGTCTTCCTGTCCGGGGCGACCGCTGCTGAGGAGAAAGCGGAGGAAAGGGCCGAGAAGGATTCCGAGGCCGGAGAGATATCCAGCAAGACTGCCGCCTGATCACAGCGCCCCTGCCGCACGAGCGGCAGGCCAGAACGACAAAGGGCCTGCGCCATGAATGGCGCAGGCCCTTCTGCTTGCCGGGGCGCGGGGCGCGCCACGGCACTTCTCATTATTGAAGGCTTACGCGTTCAGCGCGTCCTTCAGGGGCTTGCCCGGACGGAATTTGGGGACCTTGGCGGCCTTGATGGTGATCGCCTCGCCCGAGCGCGGGTCGCGCCCCTGGGACTCGGGGCGTTGCTGCACGGCAAAAACACCGAAGTTCGAGATACGAACCTCGTCGCCGCTCTTCAGCGCCTCGATGATTGCGGTGAAGGTGGCGTCAACCGCCTTCGTCGCGTCTTTCTGGTTGAGCTCGGTGGACGTCGCCACCTCTGCTACGAGTTCTGACTTCTTCATCATGATTCTCCATTCCACAATGCCAGATTTACTTTGGCATTCAAATGCTGCGGCGCAAGCGCACCGATACCGATTTGCCGCAGTTTTCCTAGAGAATCTGCACCTCAAACATTACGAAAGAGAAAAATTCCCATTTTGACGAGATAATTTGTTCAGGAACCGGGGAAGTAAGGCGCAATAAAAGTGAAGAATTCGCGTTTCACGGGTTCACATCTGCGTGCGAATCACACTCCCACCACGTTTTGGCGGTGGAGCCAGGGAAACTGCGCCTTCTGCGCCAACCGGACGCAAAAGACCCGCGCCTGAGGCACGGGTCTGATGGCCGTCTTGCGGCGCGGCCTCCTCTGGCCGCGCCGGTTTGCGTGTCCGCCTAGTGGGCGCGGAACATCGTATCGTCGTCCTCGATCGAACGGCTGGCGTCCTTCGGGTTCGGCGCCGGCTCGGTCCATTCGATCGCCTCCGGCATCCGCACCAGCGCACGCTGCAGGACGTCATCCATCCGGCTCACCGGAACGATCTCCAGAACGTTTTTCACGTTGTCCGGAATGTCCGCAAGGTCCTTGGCGTTCTCCTCGGGGATCAGGACTGTCGTGATCCCGCCGCGCAATGCAGCAAGCAGCTTTTCCTTCAAGCCGCCGATCGGGAGGACGCGGCCACGCAGGGTGATCTCACCCGTCATCGCCAGGTCACGCCGGATCGGAATGCCGGTGATCACCGAGACGACGGCCGTCGCCATGGCGATGCCCGCGGACGGCCCGTCCTTGGGCGTGGCCCCCTCCGGCACGTGCACGTGGATGTCACGCCGCTCGAACATCGGCGGTTCGACACCAAGGTCGAGCGCACGCGAGCGAACGTAGGATGCCGCTGCGGAGATGGACTCCTTCATCACATCGCGCAGGTTGCCGGTGACCGTCATCTTGCCCTTGCCGGGCATCATCAGGCCTTCGATGGTGAGAAGTTCGCCGCCGACCTCGGTCCAGGCAAGGCCGGTTGCGACACCCACCTGGTCTTCCAGCTCCGCCTGACCGTAGCGGTAGCGCGGCACACCGAGATATTCTTCCAGCTTCTCGGTGTTCACGAGGATGGTCGTCACCTCGCCCTTGGAGGACAGGATCTCCTTGACCGCCTTGCGGGCCAGCGTGGAGATTTCGCGCTCAAGGTTACGCACGCCCGATTCGCGGGTGTAGCGGCGGATCATCATGCGCAGCGCATCGTCGTCGATGGCGAACTCGCCGCCCTTCAGACCATGGTCGGCCACGGACTTGTCGATGAGATGGCGGCGCGCGATCTCGATCTTCTCGTCCTCGGTGTAACCGGCGATGCGGATCACTTCCATCCGGTCCAGCAGCGGTCCGGGGATGTTCAGCGTGTTGGACGTGGTGATGAACATCACGTTCGAAAGGTCGTACTCGACCTCGAGATAGTGGTCCATGAACGAGGAGTTCTGCTCCGGGTCCAGCACTTCGAGAAGCGCGGACGACGGATCACCGCGGAAATCCATGCCCATCTTGTCGATCTCGTCGAGCAGGAAGAGCGGGTTGGACTTCTTCGCCTTCTTCATCGACTGGATGACCTTGCCGGGCATCGAGCCGATATAGGTGCGCCGGTGACCGCGGATTTCCGCCTCGTCCCGCACCCCGCCGAGCGACATGCGCACGAACTCACGCCCCGTCGCCTTGGCGATGGACTTGCCGAGCGAGGTCTTGCCGACGCCGGGCGGGCCGACGAGGCACAGGATCGGCCCCTTCAGCTTGTTGGCGCGGGCCTGCACGGCGAGATATTCGAGGATGCGCTCCTTCACCTTCTCGAGGCCGAAATGATCGGTTTCGAGGACGTGCTCGGCGTGCTCCAGGTCGTTCTTGATGCGGCTCGGCTTCTTCCACGGGATGGAGAGCATCCAGTCGAGGTAGTTGCGCACCACGGTCGCCTCGGCCGACATCGGGCTCATGGAGCGCAGCTTCTTCAGCTCCGCCTCGGCCTTTTCGCGGGCTTCCTTGGAGAATTTGGTGGTCTTGATCCGCTCTTCGAGTTCGGCGAGTTCGTCCTTGCCGTCCTCGCCGTCGCCCAGCTCCTTCTGGATCGCGCGCATCTGCTCGTTGAGGTAATACTCGCGCTGGGTCTTCTCCATCTGCCGCTTCACACGGCTGCGGATGCGCTTTTCCACCTGCAGAACGGAAATCTCGCCGTTCATGATTCCGAGCACCTTCTCGAAGCGCTCGATCACGGACGGGGTTGCGAGAATCTCCTGCTTCACCGGGATTTTCACGACAAGGTGAGAGGCCACGGTGTCGGCAAGCTTGGCGTAATCCTCGATCTGGCTGACCGCGGAAATCACCTCAGGCGAAATCTTCTTGTTGAGTTTGACGTAGCTTTCGAATTCCGAAACCACGGAGCGGGACAGCGCCAGCGCCTCCGTGTTGTCGAAGGTGGCATCGGCCACGGGCTCGACGTCGGCCTCGAAATATTCCGAGCGCTCGGTGAATGCGGTGATGGCCGCGCGCTGCGTGCCTTCGACCAGCACCTTGACGGTGCCGTCGGGCAGTTTGAGGAGCTGGAGAACGGTCGCCAGAGTGCCGATGTCGAACAGGCCCTTGGGGGCCGGATCGTCGTCGGTCGCTTCGCGCTGGGTGACGAGCAGGATCTGCTTGTCGGCGCGCATCACTTCTTCGAGAGCGCGAATCGACTTCTCGCGGCCAACGAACAGCGGCACGACCATGTGGGGAAACACCACGATGTCGCGCAACGGAAGAACAGGAAACGCCCCCGCTTCGCGCTCGTGGCCCGAGCTCGCCTTGGTCTCGTCGGACTTTGTCATGGACACTTCCTTTTCAGCTTGGCTCGGCCTCGCCAATCATGCACGAGTCGAACCACCGGTCACCGCGCGCCAGCGCATCATTGCGATGCCACCCACCGAAGTCGAGTGAGGCGGCGGTGTGGGGATGGGATTTTTACCCCGCAAAGCTGAAGTGGCGCTGGACATACGTCAATTCAAGAGACGCAACAGACGCAGGCTTTACGCGGAGTTTTACACATGAGGCCGGTTGACGCAGGCACGATGAAAGCCTGGTGCAAGCGCCCTGCCCGGCACGCCTCTCGCCAGAACGAGCGCCCCGGCAAATTCGATCTCGCGCTTCGTGCGTGATCTCTGTGGCGCTGGCAGCGGCATCCAGCTGAAGCAGAAGCTGGGAATGCAGACCTAGGAACGCTGGCAAAACCGGCCCTGAAAGAGCCGGTTTTGCCGAAATGCCGGGCTGCCATGCGAGCCCGGCTTGACCGCAAGCGTTACGCGGACGTGCGCGACTGCTCGGACGCGCGATCCTCGTAGATGTAGAGCGGCCGTGCGGTACCGCTGATCACCTCTTCGGAAATCACGACTTCACGCACACCGTCGAGACCGGGCAGCTCGTACATGGTGTCGAGCAGGATCGATTCGAGGATCGAGCGCAGGCCGCGGGCGCCCGTCTTGCGCTCGATTGCTCGCCGCGCGATGGCGCTCATCGCATCGGCATGGAATGTCAGCTCGACGCCTTCCATCTCGAAAAGGCGCTGATACTGCTTCACCAGCGCGTTCTTCGGTTCGGACAGGATCTGCACCAGCGCCGGCTCGTCGAGGTCTTCGAGCGTTGCCAGAACGGGCAGACGGCCGACGAATTCGGGAATGAGGCCGAACTTGAGGAGATCCTCCGGCTCGACTTCGCCGAACAGTTCGCCGGTTTTCCGGTCCTCCGGCGCAAACACCTGCGCCTTGAACCCGATGGACGTGCCACGGCCACGGTCGGAAATGATCTTCTCGAGGCCCGAGAAGGCACCGCCGCAGATGAACAGGATGTTGGTCGTGTCCACCTGCAGGAATTCCTGCTGGGGATGCTTACGCCCACCCTGCGGCGGCACGGAAGCGACCGTGCCTTCCATGATCTTCAGAAGGGCCTGCTGCACGCCCTCACCCGACACGTCGCGCGTGATGGACGGGTTGTCGGACTTGCGGGAGATCTTGTCGACCTCGTCGATGTAGACGATGCCGCGCTGAGCCCGCTCAACATTGTAGTCCGCCGACTGCAGCAGCTTCAGGATGATGTTCTCAACATCCTCGCCCACATAGCCGGCTTCGGTCAGCGTGGTGGCGTCGGCCATGGTGAACGGAACGTCGAGGATCCGCGCCAGGGTCTGCGCCAGCAGCGTCTTGCCGCAACCGGTCGGGCCGATAAGGAGAATGTTGGACTTCGCCAGCTCCACGTCGTTGGACTTGGAGGCATGGTTCAGCCGCTTGTAGTGGTTGTGGACCGCCACCGACAGGACCTTCTTGGCCCCGTGCTGGCCGATGACGTAATCGTCCAGCACCTTGCGGATCTCAAGCGGGGTCGGAATCCCGTCGCGCGCCTTCACCAGCGAGGATTTATTCTCCTCGCGGATGATGTCCATGCACAGCTCGACGCACTCGTCGCAGATGAAAACGGTCGGGCCGGCGATCAGCTTGCGAACTTCATGCTGGCTCTTGCCGCAGAATGAGCAATACAAGGTGTTATTACGCCCTTCGCCACTGCCGCCGCTGGTCGCTTTGCTCATCAACACACCCTTTGCATCGCTTTCGTCTCGCCGCACATGCGGCAACGAGACGAACCACCTTGCCCGTAATGGGCCTTTTTTCCGGCGGCGGCCACATCATGAAACGGGGGATCCCCCGATGCAAACGCCGTCCGCACTACTCAACGCTTCTTCTCGTTACAAAATCGAAAATTGCGCGCATCATTTTAATCGCGCCGCTTCGCGCTGAGGTGAAGCGACGTTCGCGTCATAGCAGTCACAGACCATTAAACATCAAGGCCAGTGACCGCAAGACCGCCACTACCTTTAGTTGTCCGCCAGATCCATGGCTGCCCGGCTCTCGATCACCTGATCGATGATGCCGAACTCCTGCGCCTTGTCCGGCGCCATGAAGTGGTCCCGCTCGAGCGTCTTTTCAATCACGTCCAGCGCCTGGCCGGTGTGCTTGCGGTAGATCTCGTTCAGCCGGCGCTTCAGCGACAGGATTTCGTTGGCCTGAAGCTGGATGTCGGCCGCCGTGCCGCGGAAGCCGCCGGAGGGCTGGTGCACCATGATGCGCGCGTTGGGGAGCGAGAACCGCATCCCCTTCTCGCCCGCAGCAAGGAGCATGGCGCCCATGGATGCCGACTGGCCGATGCACAGGGTGGCAATCTTCGGACGGACGAACTGCATCGTGTCGTAGATCGCAAGGCCCGAGGTCACCACACCGCCCGGAGAGTTGATGTAGAGCGAGATCTCCTTGTTGGGGTTGTCGGCCTCCAGATAAAGGAGCTGGGCGCAGACCACCGTCGCCACCGTGTCCTCGATGGGACCGGTGATGAAGATGATCCGCTCCGACAACAGCCGGGAGAAGATGTCGTAGGCACGCTCGCCGCGGTTCGTCTGTTCGACGACCATCGGCACGAGCGCGTTCATGTAAAATTCAACCGGATCTTTCATCGCGCCTGCCTAGTGGTCGTGATCATGGTTGTGGTCATGATCGTGATGATGGTCGTGGTCATGATCGTGTCCGGGCAGGTCGTCCTCGTCCGGCTTCAGAAGCTCTTCCTTGGACACCGGCTTGTCAGTAACGGTCACCAGTTCGAGCATGTAGTCGATCACCTTGTCCTCGAAGATCGGCGCACGAAGCCCGGCAATCGCCTGGGGGTTCTTGCGGTAGATCTCGAAAACCTCGCGTTCGCGGCCGGGGTACTGGCGCAGACGCTCCTGCAGGGCGCCCTGGACCTCCTCGTCCGTCACCTCGACGTTGGCATTCTGGCCAACCTCGGACAACAGGAGACCGAGTCGCACCCGGCGCTCGGCAATCTTGGTGTAGTCGGCGCGAACCGATTCCTCGGACTTCTCGCCCTCAGCCTCGAAGGTCTCGTTCTCCTTCGCCATGTCCTGCTGGACCTGGTTCCAGATGTTGTTGAACTCGGTTTCCACCAGCTTCTGGGGCAGTTCGAACGTGAACTTCTCGTCCAGCGCATCAAGCAGCGCGCGCTTGGTCTTCTGGCGGCTGGCCTGACCGTAGGCGCTTTCGATCTGCTGACGCATCGCGTCCTTCAGCTTGTCCAGCGATTCAAGGCCAAGGCGCTCGGCAAGCGCGTCGTCGGCAACGGCGTCCTGTGCAGCGCTGACAGACTTCACCGTCACGTCGAACTTGGCTTCCTTGCCGGCGAGCTGCTCGGCCGGATAATCCTCCGGGAACGTCACGGTGATGACGGCCGGTTCGCCAGCCTTGGCGCCGATCAGCTGCTCTTCGAAGCCGGGAATGAACCGGTTGGCGCCGATCTCCACGTCGACGTCCTCGGCGGTGCCGCCGTCGAACGCCACATCATCGACCTTGCCGACGAAATCAATCGTGACGCGGTCGCCGGATTCGGCGGGGCGCTCGGCAGTCTCGAACGAGCGGTTGCGCTCGGCAAGCGTCGTGATCTCGGCATCGACTTCCTCGTCGGAAACCACGACCACGGGCCGCTCGACGCTGATCTGGTCAAGGCCGGTGACCTCGATGGCGGGCAGCACTTCGTACTTGATATCGAAGGCGAGATCGCTCTTGCCGTCGATGACCTCGGGCATCGCCGCCTCGTCAAGATCGATGTCAGGCTGCAGCGCAGGGGTCTCGGAACGGCCTTCGACCGCCTGCTGCACGCTTTCGGTCAGGACCGTGTTGATGACCTCGGCCATCGCGGACTTGCCGTACATCTTGTGGAGATGCGCCATCGGGACCTTGCCGGGGCGGAATCCCTTGAGACGCACCTTACCGCGCATATCATCGAGGTAGGCGGTCAGACGCTCGTTCAGCGTCGTGGCGGGGACCACTACCTTCAACTCCCGCGCAAGGCCTTCAGAGCGGGTTTCCGTCACTTCCATGGGGCTACTTTCGACAAAGCTCGGTTTTCGGGGAACGGCGCACCATGTCGCGTCCGCAAGCCGAAGTGTCAATGGGCCGCTTGCGCCCGCCGCACAGCCTGCGGTGGTCAATCGGTCCGTTTTGCCGCAAAAGCCGGCGGCGCATTCCAGCTCGAAAATTGTGCAAGGCATTGAATAGAGGCGAACATTCAGCCAGCACCCCGCTTGCCCCGGCCGTTGCGCGAGGCAAATGCGCCGTTCCGCCCAGCCGAAACATTGCCGCCCCGGTTTCGCGCCCCCGGCCCCCAAGTGCAGCGCGCAATGGCAGGGACGGGCTCGCGCCATCCTGGCGCGCTATGGGTTCGTCAGCTGCACGCCCTGCGTGTACCCTCTGGTTGCAACCAAAGCCGACGGGGCGGGTCCATGAAGGTTCTCTTCGCCGACGATCATGGCCTCGTTCGCGATACTGTCTGCGCATTTCTGGAACGGGAGCCCGGCATTGCGGTCACGGTTGCGTGCGACTATCCGCAGGCGGCCGAACTGATCACCCGCGACGGCCCGTTCGACCTCGTGGTGCTCGACTTTGCGATGCCCGGCATGAACGGCCTCGATGGTCTACGCGACGCGATGCTGCTGAATTTCAACAACCCCGTCGCCATCATTTCCGGCACCATACCGCGCGCTGCCGCCGAGGAGGCGCTTGCCATCGGTGCCGCCGGCTTCCTGCCCAAGACCATGCCGGCGCGATCGCTCGTCAATGCCCTGCGCTTCATGGCATCTGGCGAACAATACGCGCCGGTGCGCTACCTGACCGAGACTGCGGACGTCCCCGCTCACCCGCTCGTCAGCAAGCTCAGCCGCCGCGAGATGCAGGTGCTGGAGGGCCTCTCAAAAGGGAAAACCAACAAGGAAATCGCCCGCGATCTCGGATTGCAGGAGGTTACCATCAAACTCCACGTCAAAACCCTTTGCCGCAAGCTGGATGCCCGCAACCGCACGCAGGCTGCGATGGCGGCAAGCGCAGCCGGCCTGTTCTGATCGCCCGGCCGCCACCGGTCGAACTATCCATAAGGATAGGCAAACTGTGCGATCAGAACCGCCAGATCGTGTGGCGGTCCTGTACAAACGCATCATCCCACACCGGAGCCTGCCATGTTTTTTCTCAATCGCCTCGCTTCGTTCGCCCTTGCCATCACGCTGTGCCTTGGCGCACCGCTTGCGCTCGCGGACCAACTCGCCGCGCCCACAGGCGAACCGCTCCTGACGGTGCGCGGCGATATCGGCAACACGAACGAAGATGGTACTGCCGTCTTCGATCGGGCGATGCTCGAAGCCATGCCGGCGACCACAATCACCACCAAGACGATCTGGACCGAGGGTGAGCAGACCTTTGTCGGCGTCTCCCTGAAGGCGTTGATGGACGCCGTCGCCGCAGACGGGTCCACCCTGCGCGCCATCGCACTCAATGATTATGCGGTGGAAATCCCCATGGCCGAGGCCATGAGCGGCGCGCCCGTCCTCGCCTATCGCCTCAACGGTGAAACGATGTCCGTGCGCAACAAGGGTCCGTTGTGGATCATCTACCCTTACGACAGCGATCCCGAATATCGTTCGGAGGTGGTCTATTCACGGAGCATCTGGCAGCTGAGCGCGCTGGAAGTCGAATAAAGGCAACGCCGCGCCGCAGGCCCTTTCGAACCGGTCGCTGCGATCGGGAATGGTGGCCTTGGTGCGGGTGGAGGGACTCGAACCCCCAAACCTCTCGGCGCTTGGACCTAAACCAAGTGCGTCTACCAGTTCCGCCACACCCGCGATGACCCGCGCTGGCGCCGGTCAGCGCCAGATGTACGGGCGGGGACGTGCCGCGGTCAATCGCTCTTCCAAAGCGGACCGTACCGGCGCAATCGCTGTCAGGAGATCTTCAGAGATCAGGCCCGGCCCGAGCCGGCGTGCCATCTCCCCTTGCATCTCCACTCCAAGGCAGGCGGCATCCTCGGCCGTGAAGCCCTGCGCATGGAGCCCGGCGATCAACCCGGCGAGCACGTCGCCGGTGCCTGCGGTGGCGAGCCACGGCGGCCCGCCAATATCCACAATCTCTCCGTTGATCACCGTATCGGCGCCCTTCTCCACCACCACGGCCCGCGATTCGGCGGCAGCAGCCCGGCCGCGGCTGAGCTTGTAGCTGCCGCTTGCAAAAAGGCGGGAAAATTCGCCGCCGTGCGGGGTCAAAATGGCCGGCTGTCCCGTCTTGCCCTTGGCACGAAGCGCTGCTTTCAGCGTCTCCGGTTCGTCTGCGAAGGCGGTGAGCGCCCCTGCGTCCAGCACGACCCTTGCCGTGCTGGACAGCGCAGCCAGCACCATGTCCCGTGTTCTGGCATCGGGCGGCAGCCCGGGGCCAAGGAGAACCACGGGCGGCCGCGACGCGCCGTCGATCCGGGCCCGCAGCGCATCCGCCCCCTCCACCGCCTTCACCATCACGGCAGTGAGGTGCATGGCATTCACCATCAGCGCGGAAGGCGGCGTCAGCACCGTCACAAGGCCCGCCCCGCAGCGCAGGGCCGCCGTGGCCGCCAGCCGCGCCGCCCCGGTCGCGTCGATGGGGCCGGACAAAACATACACGGACCCGCGATCATATTTGTGGCCGGCTTCGGCCAGGAGCGGGCACGCCGCGAGCCGGTCCCGTCCGGGCTTGTTGAGAAACGCTGCCGGTGTGATCGCGCGCGCAATGCGGGGCGGAATGCCGATATCCTCCACCACCACCCTGCCCGCATGGCGCGCACCCGGCGAAAGTGCATGGCCGGGCTTCATCGCATGCAGCGCCACCGTCCAGTCGGCACGGATGGCAGGCCCGTCCACCGCCCCGTTTCCTCCATTGATGCCACTGGCAATATCCACCGCATAAATGGTCGCCGCCAGTGTATTGGCTGCCTCCACCAGCGCGGCCATCTCCCCGTCGAGCGGCCGGGAGAGCCCGACGCCGAACAACCCGTCGACCACCACCGCGCCGCGCCGCAGGGACGCCGGCTCTGCCGCCAATCGGGGCCCACGGTACGCAGCGAGCGCATCACGCGCGACCGTTGCCCCCTTCCCCTCCGACGCATCGAGCAGCACGACGTCGAAACCGCGCCTGCGCAGGACTTCGGCCGCCACGGCGCCGTCCCCGCCATTGTTGCCAGGGCCAACCAGCACATCGACCCGCGTTCCGGCGGGATGCCGCGCTGCCACCGCATTGGCCACGGCGTGACCGGCACGGTCCATCAATGTCGCAACGGGAATTCCGCTTTCGGCACAAAGCCGATCGAGTTTTGCAATGTCACCGGGGGAAACCAGCGCAGCCCCCCACAAACCATTGCCGTCTTTTTCATCTGTCAGCATATATATTAGGCATCGCCCATGCTCATTGCCGCGTCACATGCATTGAGACCGAACAAACAGCCATTTTTTTCAACTGGCACGGGCCATGCATTTTTGCCCGAGCCGTTTTCGATTTCTGCGGCGGGCATCTTCCAATAGGACCTCATGAAGAAGATCGAAGCCATCATTAAGCCATTCAAGCTCGACGAAGTGAAGGAGGCGCTCCAGGATGTGGGCCTTCAGGGCGTGACCGTCCTGGAAGCACGCGGATTTGGCCGCCAGAAGGGGCATACGGAGCTGTATCGCGGCGCCGAGTATGTCGTCGACTTTCTTCCCAAGGTTAAGATCGAGCTTGTCGTTCCGGACAGTCTCGCCCCTGCGGCGATCGAAGCCATACGCAATGCAGCCCAGACCGGCCGCATCGGCGACGGCAAGATTTTCGTGCTTCCCGTTGAAGATGCCGTGCGCATCCGAACCGGCGAAGCTGGCGAAGACGCGATCTGAGACAAACAGCCTGGCGTGGCGGCCCGAGCGGTCGCCGCCCTGTCAATTTGCGTGTGCCGGTTTATCGTGCACACGCCGGCTGCCGCGTTGCGCAGGCGTAGTGCGCTGGCGTCGGCCGCTCCCGCCTATCGCGTTGGCACGCGCGGTGCATAAGAAGGCAGACCGCGGGATCTGCGGACGCCCCACTTTTTAAGAAACGCTACGGAAAGCGGAACCGAATGAGCACAGCCCAGAACATCCTCAAGGACCTCAGCGACAAGGACGTCAAATTCGTCGACCTGCGCTTCACCGACACGCGCGGGAAGATGCAGCACGTCACGATGGACGTCAGCATGGTCGACGAAGACATCTTCGCCGACGGCACGATGTTCGACGGCTCGTCCATCGCCGGCTGGAAGGCGATCAACGAGTCCGACATGCTTCTGATGCCGGACCCCGAAACCGCCCACATCGACCCGTTCTTCGCGCAGACCACGATGGCGCTCTTCTGCGACATCCTGGAGCCGTCGACCGGCGAGGCCTACAACCGCGACCCGCGCACCACCGCCAAGAAGGCCGAAGCCTACGTGAAGTCGTCCGGCATCGGCGACACCATCACCATGGGCCCGGAAGCCGAGTTCTTCGTGTTCGACGACGTGCGCTTTGCGGTGAACCCGTACGACACCGGCTTCCAGCTGGACTCGACCGAGCTGCCCACCAACATGGGCACCGAGTACGAGACCGGTAACCTTGGCCACCGTCCGCGCACCAAGGGCGGCTACTTCCCCGTGCCGCCGATCGATTCGGCGCAGGACATGCGCTCCGAGATGCTCTCGGTGATGACCGAAATGGGCGTGTCGGTCGAAAAGCACCACCACGAAGTGGCCGCGGCCCAGCACGAACTTGGCCTCAAGTTCGACACGCTGACCCGCATCGGCGACCACATGCAGGTCTACAAGTACGTGGTTCACCAGGTCGCCAACGCCTACGGCAAGACGGCAACCTTCATGCCCAAGCCCGTCTTCGGCGACAACGGCACCGGAATGCACGTTCACCAGTCGATCTGGAACGAGGGCAAGCCACTCTTCGCTGGCGACGGCTACGCCGACCTCTCCGAGATGTGCCTCTTCTACATCGGCGGCATCCTGAAGCACGCCAAGTCGCTGAACGCCTTCACCAACCCGTCGACCAACTCCTACAAGCGTCTGGTCCCGGGCTATGAAGCCCCCGTGCTGCTCGCCTACTCGGCGCGCAACCGTTCGGCCTCCTGCCGTATCCCGATCGCGTCTTCGCCCAAGGGCAAGCGCCTCGAAGTCCGCTTCCCCGATCCTTCGGCCAACCCGTACCTCGCCTACGCGGCAATGTGCATGGCCGGCCTAGACGGCATCAAGAACCGCATCCATCCGGGCGAGCCGATGGACAAGGATCTCTACGACCTGCCGCCGGAAGAGCTGAAGAACATCCCGACCGTTGCCGGTTCGCTGCGCGAAGCCCTCGCCTCGCTCGACGCCGACCGCACCTACCTGACGGCTGGCGGCGTGTTCGACGACGATCAGATCGATGCCTACATCGAGCTGAAGATGGAAGAGAACATGCGTTACGAGATGACCCCGCACCCCGTGGAATTCGACCTCTACTACTCGGTCTGATCCGCGGCGCCACGGCGCATCTTCGACGAAACGAAAGCCAGGGGTTTGCCCCTGGCTTTTTTTGTTCCTGCGCGGGGGAATCCCGGTGGATCAGTGCTCTCCCGGTCCGCTGCAGACAGGCCACAAATCCTCGCCACAATTGCGCGTCTTGGTGTAGGGGTGAGCCACGATCGATGCTTTTTTGCACCACTCGTGACACCATGGAAAACGGAAAGCATCGTGACCGGCCGGGGGGCGGAACCCTTCACCTGTCATTAATGTTCCGCCGTCGAATGACACCACATGCGCTCGCGCTCCGCGGCGCTCGTAAGGAGGGCTCCAATGAAGAAAACGCTACTCGCAATCGCCATGATCGCCGGTCTGGCTGGCTGCAACTCCAACAACGAGGGTGACCGCGCTCTGGTCGGCGCCGGTCTCGGCGCAGCGACCGGTGCCGTGGTTGCCACGGCTGCCGGCGCCAACGCTGGCGGCGCACTCGTCGGTGCCGGCATCGGTGCTGCTGGTGGTGCCATCGTCGGCGCCGCGACCACGCCGCGCGGCCGCCGCTGCGTCAACCAGTACGGCGACCCGGTCAACTGCCCCTACTAAGGCACTGACGAAGCCTCAGGCCGCTCAGAACTCGATGCCGGCCTGAGGCTTCACCCCGTCGCGGAACGGATGCTTGACCATCGTCATCTCGGTGACGAGATCCGCCGCCTCGATCAGCGGTTCCTTCGCATTGCGCCCGGTGACCACCACATGGACACCAGCAGGCCGCGCCTTCAGGAACGCCACCACCTCGTCGATATCCACATAGTCGTAGCGCAGCGCGATGTTCAGCTCGTCCAGGATGACCATGTCGTAGTCTCCTGACGCGATCATCGACTTTGCCTCCGCCCAGGCGGCGCCCGCGGCGGCAATGTCGCGCGTCTTGTCCTGGGTTTCCCAGGTGAACCCCTCCCCCATCCGCTTCATCGTCACCTGCTCCGGGAACGCATTCAGCACCGCGCTTTCGCCGGTTTCGATGGCACCCTTGATGAATTGCACGATACCGATGCGCATCTGGTGGCCGATCCCCCGCATCGCCATGCCGAATGCTGCGGTGGATTTGCCCTTCCCCTTGCCGGTGTGAACAATGAGCAGGCCTTTCTCGATGGTCTTGGCCGCCATCATCTTGTCTCGGGCATCCTTGATCTTGCGCATTTTCTCGGCATGACGCGCATCATCGTCGCTGGTGTTCATGTCACTCCTTCGGCTGCGTCCGCTATGGCGCGCCGGCGACCTTAGTGCCGCGCAAGCCTCGCCGCGACCCCGGGTGAATAAGGCGAAATTCATCGGCTTTGCGTGTTGCGTCGCGGAGAACCCATTGCTATACGGCCTCCAGCGCGTGCGCCTTTCCCCGGTAGCTCAGCGGTAGAGCAACCGGCTGTTAACCGGTTGGTCGATGGTTCGAATCCGTCCCGGGGAGCCACGCCGCCATTCCACATCACAGCTGGTTTATGGCGCAGCCGTCAAAGGCCTGCGGTAAGCGCGAACGCGCGCACACCCAACAATCCGCCCCTCCCCTCGATCGCGCAATTCCCTGCCGGATGCCGCAACGCAAAACGCCGGCAACCCGAAGGCTGCCGGCGCTGTCATCGGCCGAGAACGCGGTTCACTGCGCCGCTTGTTCCACCGTCTTTTCGCCGGGCTCGCCGGTGTCGGGATTGGGCTTGCCGGTGTCGGTGCGCGGCCCGGCGGCATCGCTGTCCACCGTGTTCGACACGTAGGCAATCCGGGTGCGGGGCAGGCCGGAGGGCTCGTCCAGCGTGCGCACAACGGCCATCAGCCGCTCGCGGATGCGGCAGTGCAGGTCCCAGGCAGTGCTCGGGTCGGCGGCGGTGCAGTAGAAGCGCAGCATGATGCCGTCCTCGTCCTGACTGATCACCTGCACCTTCGGGTCGGCGTGATCGACGAAATCCTCGTCCTCCTCCGCCATCTTGCGGAACTCCCGGCGCAGAAACTCCACGTCGACCCGGTGGTCGAGCTTCAGCTCCACCGGCTTGATCATCTCCGGCTCTTCCATCGTCCAGTTCTCGAAAGCGTTGGAAATGAAATTCTTGACCGGGACGATGAAGCGCTTCTGGTCCCACGTGCGAAGCTGGACGAAGGTGTAGTTGATCTTCTCCACATGCGCCCACTGCCCGTCATACAAAACCGAATCGCCGATCCGGATGGGCTGGGCGATCGCGAGCTGCAGCGAGGCGAAGATGTTGCCGAGCACCGTCTGTGCGGCAAGGCCCAACACGGCCGTGGCGACACCAGCCGACACCAGCAGGCTGAGTCCGAAGCTGGAGAACAGACGCAACGACGAGAATGCGATCGCAACGCCGACCACCAGGACGATAATGATGCCGATGCGCTTGGCCGCCGAAAGATTGGTGTACCACATGCGCGCGCGGGTGTTCTCGGGCTTGTCGATGCGCTCGAGGTACCTGTCCGACGTGTTGTCGATGATGGCGTCCATCACCCGCGATACGCCCACCACGAGCGCCACAAGGATCAGAAGCCAGAAGACCGTGCTCACCGACGTGTCGGCCCCTGCGGAGAACACGAACGTCTTCATCACCACCACCTGCACAAAGGCGGCAAGGATGATGAGGATGATGGGCAGCTTCAGCAGGCGCACCACATCCTCCACAGGCCCGAACGGCACGCGCCGCTCCACAATCCCGAAGAGGCGGTAGAAGATGTAGCCGATCAGCACCGTGGCGGCGAAAATCAGCGGGATGGCGATCACCTCCCACCACATCAGCCCCCAGAAGGCATCGGTCCGCAGGGCGCCGGGCATTGCCTTTTCAAGCGGTGTCGGGCCGTAGCGCTTGAACAGCGCGTCGATGTGCTCGACGCTCTGGCGGGAGAACACCCACACCGGGGACGCGTCATCCCCCGCCTGGACACGGTTGATGCGCACGGAGACCGGCCAGCGCTCCAGATCGAGCTGTCCGAGGCTGATGCTCTTGCGCGGCTCGCCGACCATCGGCTCGCGGCTGGTGCCCATCGTTTCCATCCCGTCCGGCCGGTCCGGGATCGCAGCCAGGTCGAGCGGGATCTTGCGTTCAATGACGAGGCCGAGCTTGCGGGCGAGTTCCGGGCCGCGCGCGGCCTGCTCGGCGTCCGGTATGTCGGCGAGATCAAGAAGATAGGCGGCGGTGCGATAGTCGGTCCGGCCATTGGCCCGGAGGAAGGCCTCAAGGGTGGACTGCGGCGTCGTGCGGTCCAGCCCCTGCGGCGGCGCCGGCAGGCCTGCATTGAGCGCGTCCACCTTGAAGACGTCCGGTCCGCTCCCCTGCGCCAGCGCACCGCCGCCCCAAAGGCAGACTGATGCGACCAACGCCGCCAAAATTCTGGTCCATCTCATCGTCACGATTTCTCCCGCCTTTGGCAGCAACGGTGTTGAAGCTGCCGCGTCGCCGGCTACGCCAACGAAAGAATCGTTCAACGCAGCGTCATGTGAAACCGACGCACAACTCGCGGTGAAGTTCCGTCGGTTGGCGTCCAAAATATGAGCTGGCACAAAAAAAGGGCGCCACAAGGGCGCCCTTCTTCGTCTTGCCTTGAAGCGTTGGCTTCAGGATTTGGCTTCTTCGCGGGCCTTCGTCTTGGCCGCCTTGACGACATCCTCGGCCTTTTCGGCAACCGTCTTGTCGCCCTCTTCCGGGATCAGGCCTTCTTCGTGGGCCTTGGCCTCGGCAGCCTTGAAGGACTCCTCGGCAACGTGGCTCGCCTTGTCGGCCTGCGCGGAGGCGTAGTCGATCGCCTCATCGCGGGCACGGTCGCGGTACGGGCCGATCAACTCGTCTTCCTGACGGGTGGCCGGCATGATCGCGCCGAGTGCGGCGCCAAGCGCAAGACCGACGGCACCAGCGATCAGCGGCTCTTCCTTGACGAAATCGACCACAGTGCGCTGTGCGCGGCGGCCGTAGACACCGGCGGTGTCCGCGGCGTCATACGCAGTGTCGCGGGCGCTTTCGTATGCGCTGTGCGCTGCGTCGGACACGGCATAGGCGCCGCTCTTCAGCTGATCGCTCACATACGCAGCGCCGTGGGACACTTCGTCGGCCGCAATGCGCGCCCGGTCGTACATCGCATCGGCTGCGGAAGACGCAGAATCCTTCACGGCGTAAGCGCCGGCCTTCATCTGGTCGCCCACGTACTTGGCGCCGTGCTTGGTCTCGTCGGCAGCAAGCCGCGCCTTGTCGTAGACCCGGCCGGCGGCATTGGATGCGCCGTCCTGCACCGCGTAAGCGCCTGCCTTCATCTGGCCGACGGCATATTCTGCGCCGTGCTTGGCCTCGTCCGCAGCGTAGCGGGCGTGGTCATAAGCGGCATGGGCAGAATTGCGGGCTTCCGCCTTCACGTCATAATAGCCGCCGCGAAGCCGGTTCACGGCATACTCGGCACCGTGGCTGGTCTCGTCGGCCGCATAGCGCGCACGGTCGTAGGCCGTGAACTGCGGCGGATACGTGCGGCGAGGCGCCGGAAGCGCAGGCGGGGTCTGCTTCTGGTTCTGGCCCATCAGGAGCCACGCCAGGCCGATGCCGGTGATGGCGATCGGCAGCGGGTTTTCCTTCACCTGACGGCCAAGATTGTTGAAGAACTCGCCGCCCTGCCCGCCTGCGGTCGTGAACGAGCGGGAAAGGGTGTCGAGCATCTGGCCAGCCGAGAGCTTGTTGCGCAGTGCGTCGAGGGTTTCCTCGACCTCGTAGCGCTGGGCCTCGACCTCGCGTTCGATCTGGGTCGTGGACCGTTCAGTCATCGGATCTGCTCCTTGGCAAGTTCGCCGTCGCGGCGCACCTGCATTGCAGTGCGGTCCGGCGTCAGGTTTTCAGGCGTCAGGTCACTGGATCCGCTGCGGATCAAGAATGCGCCGACTGCGGCAAAGATGCCGCCAACAATGAGGGCCGCCCAGCCGGTGTTGTCGGTGCTGGGCTCGACAGTGCCGATCAGTTCGGCAACCGCGACCACAAGCGCGTCCGAAAGGACGATGAGCGACACCAGAAGCACAACGGCACCAGCCGCGAGCTTGCCGACGCCGACCTGCAGCTGGCTGACCTTGTCGTTCATTTCCGAGCGGATCAGCTCGCCTTCCTTGCGGAAGAGATCTGTCACATCACGGAAGAGCTTCTGCGCGAGTTCCGGCAGCGAGAGGCCAGCGGCCATCCGCGCAGCAGGATCATGCGGAGGGTTAGGAATATTGGTCATGCAAGCGGGGCCCCTTAGCTGGTGGTTTTGACGTTGGGACGCGTCGGCGTGCCAACCGTGCTGCCCGCCGGTGCGGACGATGCCGGACGGACTGGCGATGCGGCCGGTGCAGTGCCGGTGGGGCGGTAGGGCGTGCCCGCAGGGCCGGCGTGGCTCGGCGCATCATGGGAGCGCTCCGACGACGCCTTCACGAACCGGCCGAGCGCGACGCCAGCCAGAACGGTGCCGACAAGGAACGGACCGGGATTGCGGCGGGCGAAATCGGTGACGGAACCCGCCATCTCTTCCACTGACGTTCCGGAAACGGAATTTGCAACGCGCTCCAGCCCGTCAGCCGCTTCGGTCACGAAACGTGCTGCCATGCCCTGGTCGCGGCTGGACAGTTCGTCAGACGCGCTGCGCACAGCCTTGGCAAAGTCGGTGAGGCTTCCAGCGGCAACGTTCTTGCCGTCTTCGGCATAATTGGTCGCAGCGCGCTGCGCTTCATCGACCGCGGACCGAGCCTGATTCTTTATTTCGTCGGAAGCCTCATTAAGCTTATCCTTGGCGGATGCTGCTTCGCGATCGATCTGTTGTTTGGTGGACATTGATCTAACCCCTCCTCGAGGATTTTAGATTCGCCGTAATACGGTTACGCGAGGCCTAGAATGCTGAGAATGAAAAGAACAACAACCACAAGGCCCACAAGATAAATCAAGCTATTCAACGTCGTCTCCTATCGCGATAGATGCGTATTCTGGTGGCTGAACGTCGCCCAGAAGGTGGAGGTTCCGGTTCGGGTACCCGAATGAGCAGGTAATTTTACGCCCCGGCAACGATCCCTAACGCGGCCAGACGGCATGAAAATGATGGACAGGCCCGTGTCCGCTGCCGATCTGGAGCTGGTCGGACGCTGCAATGGCGGCAGAAATATATTCCTTCGCCGCGTGCACTGCGGCACGCAGCGCCATGCCGCGGGCAAGGAATGCGGTCACGGCGCTCGACAGCGTACACCCCGTCCCGTGGGTGTTGGGCGATGCGATCCGCGCCGCACTCAAGAGTTCCGGGCGCCCTTCGTGGAAGAATACATCGGTGGCATCGCCGGTCGTCAGGTGTCCGCCCTTGAGCAGAATGGCCGGACCGAGGGCCGCCAGCTCACGGGCCTGCTCACGCATCTGCGGGACGTCTACCGCGCTCTTGGCATTGAGAAGAACGCCGGCCTCCGGCACGTTGGGCGTCACCAGCGTCGCGAGCGGCAAAAGTTCGCTGAAGAGCGCCTTCTCCGCCCCTTCCCCGATCAGCCGGTCGCCGGAGGTGGCGATCATCACCGGGTCGAGCACGATGGGGATCCGGCTGCCTGCAAGGGCGCGGGCGATGGCGCTGATCACCGCGCGGTCGCCCACCATGCCGATCTTGATCGCCTTCACGTCGAGGTCCGACAGCACGGCATCCAGCTGCGCGGTGACAATGTCGGCCGGAATGCCGTGCACTGCCGTCACGCCGCGGGTGTTCTGCGCCGTTATTGCCGTGATCACGCTGGCGCCGTAAACGCCAAGCGCGCTCATGGTCTTCAGGTCCGCCTGAATGCCGGCGCCACCGCCCGAATCAGATCCGGCGATCGTCAGCGCAATCACGCCGCCTTCTCCGCAAATACCGTGGCGAGGGTGCGGGCCGCCTGCGCCGGGTCCGCCGCCCTGGTGATCGCACTCATGACCGCCACACCGTCTGCCCCGGCGGCGCGGAGCAGCGCGGCACGCTCGGCATCGATGCCGGCGATGGCGACCACCTTCATGGCACGTTCGGCCTTGAGATAGGCCGCAATGGCGGCAAACCCGTCGATGCCGATGGGCGGGTTGGGGTTCACCTTGCTGTGCGTTTCGAAGACGCCGCCGACCGAGCCATAGTCGATGGGCTGACGGAGCGCCGCCTCAGCCTCCGCCATGGTGTGGATGGTGAGGCCGACGATGGCCTCGTCGCCCACAATGCGGCGGGCCTCCCCCGGCGTGAGATCGCCGTGACCGACGTGAACGCCCGCTGCCCCGGCAATCAGCGCCACGTCGGCCCGGTCGTTCACCAGCACAGGCACGGGGACAGCCGCCACCAGCGCGCGCACCAGCGCCACCTGTTCGGCCGTGCTGCCGGTCTTGTCGCGCCACTGGATCAGGCTGACGCCTCCGGCCACCGCCTTGCGGGCAAGCGCCACGGGGTCGGCCACATCCGGGCCCATGACGAGGTACACACTGGGATCAAGCATCAGTCTATCCGGAGGCCTTTGGTGAGCGCCGCACCGTCCAGCGCGGCAAGGTGGTCGATCAGCGAGACGGCAAAACTGCCGGGGCCGTGCGAGCCGTCGGCGGCAAGCTCGCCGGCGAAGGCCATCAGCCCGGCGCCCGCCGTTGCCGCCACGAAGGGGTCGGTCTCCACCGCAACCATGGCCGCCACCAGCAGGCCGGCAGCGCAGCCGGTGGCGATGACGCGGTCCAGCATCGGCGTGCCGTTGTGGAGCGTCGCGCACCGGCGCCCGTCCCTGACGAGGTCCTGCGCGCCGGTGGTGACGGTGACAAAATCGTCGGCGATGGCGCCAAGGGCCGCCATTTCCGCGCGGTTGCCCTTGATCACAGAGGGGCCAGCCTGAATGAGCTTCTGCGCAAAGGCGAAACGCTCGCTGGCGCGGTCGATCTTCACCGGATCAAGCACGAACGGTGTTCCGGTGAGGACAGCTTTTGCGGCACCTTCGCGGCGGACCGGATCGAGCATGCCAAGGTTGATCAATGCGCTGTGCGACCGGGCGACCATCTGCGGTGCATCCACGGGGTCGTGGGACATGGACACGTCGATCCCCAGCGCCGCGGCAATGTTGGCGGCCAGGGGCTGCGCCACGGGCGACAGCATGGCGTGAACGCGCGGGCGGCGGGAAAGCATCCGGTCCAGCGCGGCGCCGGCCGCCTCACGCAGGGCGTGGGCATCGGCTGGCACGCTGACGGTAGCGGGCGCGCTCATTGGCGCGGTTCGGCTGGGGTGGCGCGCGAGCGCAGCAGGCGTTGCAAATCCAATTCCTCCGCCGGCATGACCCGGATCAGGTGCGAGGGGTCGGCACGATGCCTCTCAGCCCGAAGGCGCCCCCTTGGATGGTGGGTAATTAGGGATCGCGCGCTCGTGGCGCAAGACAGATCCGCAAACCGGTCCATACCGCGCACGCCAACCCTTGTGCTATCGGCGCCGGTGGCACAAAAGAGGCCGAAGCCCGCAGCGGCGTATGGAGGATGTGATGACGCCGTTTTTCGTGCTGATCAAAGCGCAGCTTGGCCGCGCCTACGATGTGGCCAACGCCCTGGCCGACGCGGAGATCGCCTCGGAGATCTACTCCACCGCAGGCGACTACGACCTGCTGGTCAAATTCTATGTCGAGCGTGACAACGACATCGGCCACTTCGTGCAGGAAAAGGTGCAGACGCTGCCCGGTATCCTCGACACCAAGACCATCATCACCTTCAAGGCCTTCTGACCGCACACCGGCCATTTGCTGCCGGGCGCGCAGCGCTGCCCGATCAGGGCAGCGGAACGCCGCGTGCGCGCTGTTGCGCGGACTGGCCGGCAGTGTTGGTGCCCGTGGGCGCGGCAAGGCTCGGCACATTGCGCTGCCGGTTCGCGAACGCTTCCAGCGAATCGGCCCGCACCGGCATGACCTGCGCCACCCGCTCGCCCGGGAGTGACAGGAACTGGACGGCGTTGATGCTCTGCAGACCCTCGATGCAGGAGAAGGAAACGCGCACTGTCGCGCCCTCCTCCATGGCGACCATAAGCCGCCCGGTCTGGTACAGCCACTTGGGCCGCGCCCGCTCATAGATATAATCGTTGGAGGGGCACGGGCTCAGCTCCGACCGGTTCATGGTCACCTGCGTCAGAAGGTCGTTGACCCGGACGTCGGACACACCCGTGTCGATGAAGATGCGGCGCGCGTCATTGGACGCAGGGTCGGAAGGCGCCACATCCACCGCACGGATCCCCGGCTCCGTCACCACCACGGCGGCAGAGGCCGGCTGGCCGGGCGCCACCTGCACCACCTCGGCGCGCACCGGCGCCTGTTGGCCGCCGCCTGCCGTCTGCGCCAGCGCGTTGCCGCCCAGCATCAATCCGGCGCTCAGCACCGCCCCGAACAGCCCGATTTCATTACGCATAACCAAGACTCCGCATTCCACCGGTCGCAATTCCGCACGAACAGATTAATCTGTTGATAAAGAATTGCCACACTGGCGCCGCGCAAGCGGCCAGCGCCGTGCAATCATGTCGAATCTGTCGCACTCAACGCGTCCGCGACGCGGCGGCGCAACTCGGGCAGCACCTCGGCCTCGAACCACGGATTTCGCTTCAGCCAGACGTTGTTGCGCCAGGACGGGTGCGGCAGTGCCATCACGGTGCGCGGCGCAGTCTGCGTCACAATGTCGCGCCATGCGCCGACCGTGTCGGTGAGAGATGCGCGGCGTGTGTGCGGCAGATGGTAGGACAGCGAATATTTGCCGATGCACAGGAACAGCGAAAGCTGCGGCAGGCGCTGGAACAGGCGGTCATGCCAGGTGGCGCCGCACTCGCGCCGCGGCGGCAGGTCCCCGCCGTGGCGATCATACCCTGGAAAACAGAACCCCATGGGAATGATCGCAATCTTCGACCAGTCGTAGAACTGCGTCTCGTCGAGGCCCATCCAGTCGCGCAGGCGAACGCCGGACGGGTCGTAGAACGGCAACCCCGCGACGTGCGCCTTGTTGCCGGGCGCCTGGCTGCAAATGGCAATCCGGGCGGTGGACGAGATCTGGAAGATCGGCCGGGGTTCGTGAGGAAGCGGCTCGCCGGTCGGCGTGTCGCGGCAGATCCGGCAGCGTGACATGGCGCCTAGAAACGCCTCGAGCGGCGCTCCGTCCGCCGGAACCCCGTCCCGTGTCACGCCGGTCCGTCGACGCCAGCCTCCGCAAACGTCGCCATGCCGGAATGGCAGGCCGCCGCTGCCTTGAGGATGCCGATGGCAAGGGCTGCCCCGGTGCCTTCGCCAAGGCGCATGCCAAGGTCGAGCAGCGGCTTGCCGCCCATCGCCTCCAGCGCCCGCCCGTGGGCGCTCTCGGCAGAGCAGTGGGCAAAGAGGCAATGCGCGGTGGCGTCCGGCCCCATGGCATGAACGATCGCGGCTGCGGCGCTGGCCACAAAGCCGTCCACCACAACCGGCACGCCTTCCGTGCGGGCGGCCAGAATGGCGCCGGCCATCGCGGCAATGTCGCGGCCGCCGATCCGCTGGAGAATGGTCAACGGGTCGCGCTCCGGTCCGATCCGGGCGAGCGCGGCGTCCACCGCGTCGATCTTGCGGCGCAGCCCCTCCCCGGTCACGCCCGTGCCGGCGCCGCACCAGTCCGCCGCCGAACCGCCGTAAAGGGCGGCATAGATGGCTGCGGCCACGGTGGTGTTGCCGATGCCCATCTCGCCGATGCCAAGGCAGTCGATCCCGCCGGCAATCGCTTCAAGGCCGAAGGCGAGCGTTGCGGCAAGGTCCTTCTCGCTGGCGAATGCGTCTTCGCTGACGATGTTTCCGGACGGAATGTCCACCGCAAGATCGAACACCGAAAGGCCGATATTGCCGGTGGAGCAGATCTGGTTGATGGCCGCCTTGCCGGCCTGGAAGGCCGCCAGCATCTGCTGGTTCACGCTGGAGGGGAACGCCGACACGCCAGCATCGGCCACCCCGTGCGCAGCGGCAAAGATGACCACGCGCGGCTTGGCAACGGTGGGCGGCGCCTTTCCGCTCACCTCGGTCAGCCAGAGGGAGATTTCTTCCAGCCGGCCCAGAGAGCCTGCCGGCTTGGTGAGTGCCGCTTCGCGCGCAAGCGTTGCAGCGCGGGCAGCGGAGCGATCGGGCAGCGGAGCGAGCGCCAGCTGGCGGAAATCCTCAAGGGGGGATTGGGTGGTGATGTCTGTCATGGGTTCAGAACAAGGCGGTCGCGCCGCACCTCATAGCCGGAAAGTCTGTTGAGAAAGGTCATGCCGAGGAGACTTGTGCCGAGATCCCCCGGCTTGGCAATGGCCGCCCGCACGCGCGAAAGCCTGATCGAGCCGACGGAAATTTCATCGAGGATCACGGGCGCGACTTCGGTCATCCCCGCGGCCGTCATCACCGGAACGCGGTAATCGAGCCCCTCGGGGTGAAAGCCGGCCCTGCTGGCATCCTCGGCGGCAAGAACCACGAGGCTGGCGCCCGTGTCGAAAATGAAATTCACCGGCGCGCCATCCACCGCGCCGCCAATCACGAAATGGCCCTGAAAGCCGCGCCGCACCATCACCTTGTTGCCGTCGTTCACCGCCATGCCGGGGACCAGCACGGAGGCAATCTCGCGCCCCGCCGTCTCCAGCGGCACGCGGTAAGCGTAGACGCCGAGGAGGACAGCAAGCGCGCCCAGCCAGATGGCGGCTGCACGCACGACCTCCGGCAGCCGCACCTGCCGCATCCCGAACAGGATGGCGCCCAGCACCACAAGAAGAATGATCAGCTTTGCCGCATGGGGCCCGGACGTATCGAGCGAGACGGGCTCGACCGCCTGCGCCGCCGCCGGGGCGCGGCCGGCAACAGAAGCGGCGCACAGGACGGCGCAAGACGCGAGCGTGCGGCGGAGGGGGAAAGCTGCGGTCACACTGTCCAGATAGTGAGAACGAGGAGGTAGGAAAGGTCTGCGACGATGATGCCTGCACCGATCACGTCCCCGGTGTGGCCGCCGATCTTGGCATCGGCAAGGCTGGCGCAGCCCTTTGCCGCAGCGGCGGCCGCCATTGCCGCCAGCACAAAGCCCAGCGGCGCCCACCACACGGTGAGAACCGCGGTGACCGCAATCGCGACCAGAAGCGCGTTGCGGAAGGTGCTGATTGTGGGCCGCCCCACCGCCACCGCCAGCCCGTCCGCCCTTGCCGGGCCAAGGCCGGTCCACGCATAAAGCGCAACGGCGCGCGCCGCAGCCGCGGAGGCGATGAGCGACAGGGCCGCAAACAGCACCCCGCCGGAAAGCGCGGTTTGCAGGATCGCGACCTTGAGGAGCACGCCCGCCACCAGCGCCAGAACGCCGTAGGTGCCGACGCGGCTGTCGTGCATGATTTCGAGCCGCCGCTCGCGGGTTGCCCCGCCCCAGAAGCCGTCGGCACAATCGGCAAGCCCGTCTTCGTGCAGCGCGCCGGTGGCGATGACCATGGCAACGGTGGCAAGGGCTGCCGAAAGGAGCGGCTGTGCGCCCATCCAGTGCGCCACCACCATCAGCGCAGCAGCGGGCAGCGCAATCAGCACCCCGGCAAGCGGTGCCATCGGCAGGGACTGGAGCAGCGGTTCGCCGCAAAACCGCGCCGGAACCGGAAAGCGGGAGAAGAATGCAAGCGCGGTGGTGACGCGGTTGAGGCGCGCCGTCATGCGGGCTCCCGGACGGCGCCGGCTTCGTCACCAGTCGCGCGCGGTTCGTCGGGGCGGGCGGCAAACGCCGCGGCGCGGGCGGTGGCGGCGGCAATGCCGGCGGCCTCCACAGCGTCGATCGCATCTGCCAGAAGGCCGGCGTCAGCACCCGGCGCCTGGCCGGCCACCGTCAGCGTGCGGCGGTAGGCACGCGCGCCGGGCTCGCCGTGGAAGAGGCCCAGCATGTGCCGCACCACGTTGGAAAGGCGCCCGCCCTGCGCAATCCATTCCGCAGCGTAGGGCACCATGGCGCGCGCCGCATTCAGCCGGTGCGCCTTGTCCGCAGCGCCCTCGTAACCTGCAAGGACGGAGAGAATTGCCGGCCGCTGGTAGGCGGCCCGGCCGATCATCACCCCATCCACCTCCGCCAGATGCGCCATCGCCTCCGCCGCCGTGCCAATGCCGCCATTCAGACCCACAAACACCGGCAGCCGCGCCTTGAGGCGGAAGACGCGGGCGTAGTCGAGCGGCGGAATATCGCGGTTCTGGGCAGGCGAAAGGCCCTCCAGCCACGCCTTGCGGGCATGGACCCAGATGGCTTCGACACCGGCGCCAACGGCTGCATCGGCCACACGGTCCAGCGCTTCCTCGGGGTCTTGGTCATCAACGCCAATGCGGCACTTGAGGGTGACGGCAATGCCCGCCTCGCCCATCGCTGCCAGGCATTCGCCGACCAGCAACGGTTCGCGCATGAGGCAGGCGCCGAAGCTGCCCCCCTGCACCCTGTCCGACGGGCAGCCGACATTGAGGTTCACTTCGCCGTAGCCCCACTCGGCGGCAATGCGGGCGGCCTTTGCAAGTTCGCCGGGCTCCGCGCCGCCAAGCTGCAGCGCCAGCGGCTCTTCCTGCGGCGAGAACCCCAGAAGACGCGCGCGGTCACCGAACAGGATCGCCTTGGCCGTCACCATCTCGGTGAACAGCTGGGTGGACGGGTGGAGCTGCCGGTGGAACACGCGGCAGTGCCGGTCCGTCCAGTCCATCATGGGCGCAACGGCAAGGCGCCGGACGCTGTCGGGGATCATGCGCGATTTCATCGCCCCCACATGGGTCAAACACCGCCCCGATGGCAAGATGGCGTCAGCCCGCGAAACGGACCGAAGGCAGTCCGCCGCAGGGGAGCCCAGTGATGGCGAAGAGGCCGCCGGCCAGTGGCTGCTCGCGCCCCGGCGTCGGCATGATGCCGATGGAGGTGACGAACAGGATGTCGTTGTCGGGCCCGCCAAATGCCGGTTTGGAGGGCTTTTCGACCGGCATGTCGACGATCATGTCGATCTCGCCAGCCGGGGTGAGCCGCAGCATCTGCCAGCCGGACACGCCGGCCATCCAGTAGCACCCGTCATTGTCGACGGTGCCGCCATCGGGCCGGCCGGGCACGCCGTTGGTGTCGAAGAACAGGCGCGGCTCGCCGGGGGTGCCTGTCTGCGGGTCGTAGTCGCAGACCCAGATCTTGCGCACCATCGGGTTCGAGTCGGAAAAATACATGGTCCGCCCGTCGGGGGAGAAGGCGAGACCGTTGGTGGTGTAGAACTCTTCGCGCCAGCGGGTGACCGAATGGTCCGCATCAAGCCGGTAGAACGCCGATTCGTTGCGTGGCGGCTGCATCATCCCGCACGACCCCAGCCACCAGCGGCCCTGCCGGTCGGTGCAACTGTCGTTGAAGCGGTTTTCCGGGCGGTGCGCCTCGGGGTCCGCAATCCGCGTCTTTGTGCGGGACTCGAAATCGTAGGTGTAGATCCCGCTTTCGGTGCCGACCACGGCGCCGCCACCCTGGCGGATCGCCATGCAGCCGGTCCGCTCCCCCATGTCGAAGGTGACGTTGGCGCCGATGGCGGGATCAAAGCGGTGGATGTGGCCGCCCTCGATGTCCGTCCAGAACAGGGCCTTCTCGGCATCGTCCCAGATGGCGCTTTCGCCCACGCGCGCTTTGGCTTCGAGGACGCATTCGACAGTCGGCATATTGGATCAGGCCCGGTTTGCGAGCGCCTCCACCCCAAGGGCAATCAGCGCGGTCTCCACCATTCCTGCCGCATCGAGGCCGGCATCTGCAACCATCCGCTCGGGCTTGTCCTGATCGACGTAGCGGTCTGGCATCGTCAGCGGACGCACCTTGAGGCCGCTGTCCAGCAAACCTTCGCGTGCAAGGAGTGTCAGGACATGGGCGCCGAAGCCGCCGTCGGACCCCTCCTCCACCGTGATCAGCACGTCGTGGGAGCGGGCAAGGTCGATGATCATCTCGCGGTCGAGCGGCTTGGCGAACCGCGCGTCGGCAACGGTGGTCGACAGGCCTCTGGCGCCAAGCTCCTCGGCCGCCTCGATGGCGGCGGCAAGGCGGCTGCCCAGCGACAGGATCGCGATGGTCGACCCTTCCCGGACAATGCGGCCGCGGCCGATTTCCAGCGGGACGCCTTCGGCCGGCATTTCGGTTCCGACCCCCTCGCCGCGCGGATAGCGAAACGCGATGGGGCCATCGTCGTAGGCGGTAGCGGTGGCCACCATGTGAACCAGCTCGGCCTCGTCGGCAGCCGCCATCACAACCATGCCCGGCAGGCAGGAGAGATACGCCACATCGAACGAACCGGCATGGGTGGACCCGTCGGCGCCCACATAGCCGGCGCGGTCGATGGCGAAGCGCACGGGCAGCTTCTGGATCGAAACGTCGTGGACGATCTGGTCGTACGCGCGCTGCAGGAAGGTGGAGTAGATGGCGCAGAACGGCTTCATGCCGGCGGCGGCAAGGCCGGCGGCAAACGTGACGGCATGCTGCTCGGCGATGCCGACGTCGAACGTGCGTTCCGGAAACACCTTCTCGAACACGTCGATGCCGGTGCCGTTGGGCATGGCGGCGGTGATGCCGACAATCCGGTCGTCCTTGCGTGCCTCGGCCACAAGGCTCTCGCCGAACACCTTGGTGTAGCTGGGCGCGTTGGACTTGCCCTTGGCCTGCTTGCCGGTGATCACGTCGAACTTGGAGACGCCGTGATACTTGTCGGCTGAATTCTCGGCCGGCGCGTAGCCCTTGCCCTTCTGGGTGACGACGTGGACCAGCACCGGCTTGTTGTTGGTGTCGCGCACGTTGCGCAGGACCGGGAGAAGATGGTCGAGATTATGGCCGTCGATGGGACCGACGTAGTAGAAGCCAAGCTCCTCGAACAGGGTGCCGCCCATGGCGATGCCCTTGGCGAACTCCTCGGCCCGCGCAGCGCCCCGCTCCACAAAGCGCGGCAGATGGCGCACGAGGCCCTTCATCGCGTCGCGCAGGGTCACGTAAGGCTCGCCCGAGGCAAGCCGGGCGAGATAGGCGGACATGGCGCCCACCGGCGGGGCAATCGACATGTCGTTGTCGTTGAGGATGACGATGAGCCGCGCATCGCGTGCGCCGGCGTTGTTCATCGCCTCGTAGGCCATGCCGGCGGACATGGCGCCGTCACCGATCACCGCAACAACCTCGTTGTCCCCGCCCATCAGATCGCGTGCGGTCGCAAAGCCGAGGCCTGCGGAAATGGAGGTGGACGAATGCGCCGCGCCGAACGGGTCGTAATCGCTTTCGGCGCGCTTGGTAAAGCCTGACAGGCCGTCTGCCTGGCGCAGAGTCTTCATCCGGTCGCGGCGGCCGGTGAGGATCTTGTGCGGGTAGCACTGATGGCCAACGTCCCAGATCAGAACGTCGCGCGGCGTGTCGAAGATATAGTGGAGCGCCGCGGTCAGCTCGACCACACCGAGGGCTGACCCAAGATGCCCGCCAGTGACCGACACCACGTCGATGAGTTCGGTGCGCAGCTCGTCGGCAAGGACGCGCAACTCCTTCTCGGAGAGGTGGCGCAGGTCTTTGGGGCTGTTCACCCGGTCAAGCAGATCGCCCACTCTGGCGCCCTCCTAATCAACGAGTGTAAACTAGAATAGACACTCAAGAATGTAAATCGAGAATTACACCAACTTCAGATACAGGTGCGGGGCATAGCGATTGTCGGGGCCGCCGTCCACCAGAGCGGCGATGGAACCGCTCCAGTGCGCGTTCATGTCACCCGGCGCTCTGCGCGGCTCAGGCTTTGGCAAGCGCCTTTTCGATGTCGCCGACCGGGTGGTTGGTCAGCTCCTTGTCGAGGTCGAAGACAATGCGCTGCTCGACCTCCTTGTGAAACTCTTTTCGAAGTTCGCCCAAAACCACGGGCGGCGCCACAACAATCAGGTCGTGATAGGCGCCGCGGTGCGCGGCGGTGTAGAGCCGCTCGGCAATCTCCTTGGCAAAGCGCTCTTTTTCAAGCCGGTGCCAGTCGGTCTCTTCGAAGGCACTCTTGTGACCGCTGGGGCCGTCGCTGCCGCGTCCGGGCGCGTCGGTGCCCTGCTCGTGCGTTGGCGGGTTGTCCTGCGTCATCTCGCGCACCACCACGAGGCTCGGAAATTTCTCGTCGCCCTCGTTCTTGAGGAACAGCGCCTTTTCACCGTCCCCCACCATGACCCACGCGTTGGCTGGGATCTTGCCCATGATCGCTCCATTCGGTGTTGGTTGCCCGAACCAATGGTCGGCGCCGGTCATGCGTTCCGTGGCAATCGTCTTGCCGGATCAGAGGGTTGCACAACTCTGGGTGCGGGCAAGAACGCTCAGCCAGTTGCGGTAGCAGATGGCGTCGATCAGCGCGTCGTCGTAGCCGGATACACGCATGGCCGCGACGAGGTTGGGTAGGCCCGCCGCATCGCCGATCCCCACCGGCACAAGCGCGCCGTCGAAGTCGGAGCCGAGCGCCACGCCCTTGGGGCCGAGCTTGTTCAGCATGTGGTCGAGGTGCCGGGTCATGGTTTCCAGCGGGGTTGCGGCAATGCGCTTGCCGTCCTCGCGCAGGAAGAAGGTCGCAAAGTTGAGGCCGACCACACCTTCGCTGTCGCGGATGGCGTCCATCTGCGCATCGGTCAGGTTGCGCGACACCGGGCAGATGGTGTGGGCGTTGGAGTGGGTGGCCACGACCGGCGCCTGCGAATGGCGCGTCACGTCCCAGAAGCCTTTTTCGTTGAGATGGCTGCAATCCACCATGATGCCGAGCTGGTTGCAGCTTTTCACCAGCGCAAGGCCGCGCTCGGTCAGCCCTTCACCAATGTCCGGCGTCGCCGGAAAGCGGAACGGCACGCCGTGGCCGAAGATGGTCGGCCGGCTCCACACGAGGCCGAGCGAACGCATCCCGCACGAATAAAGGACTTCCAGCTCGTCGAGGTCGGGGCCGATGGCTTCGGCGCCCTCCATGTGCAGCATCATGGCGAAGGCATCATCCGCGTTGGCGGCCTCGACCTCCGCAGGCGTGCGGCAGATCCGGACCGCGCCGGCGGACTTGCGCTCGATGCGCAGCGCAATCGCAAGCTGGGCAAGGGTCACCGCAAGGGCACGCTGCTGGCCCTCACGCTGGATGTCCGGCACGCCGGTGCTGCCGTCCGGCATGGTCTGGCGCATGTCGGCACTGGCGCGGTCGGTGCTTTCGGGCGGAACGAAGGTTGCGAAAATGCCGCCGGTCATGCCGCCGCGGGCGGCACGGCCAAGGTCGATGTGGCCATCATTGCCTTCGCCCAGGAAAATGGCGCCGGTGCGGTCCTTGCGCGAGAGGCGCAGGAGCGCGTCGTTGTGCCCGTCGAAGATACGCTGTGTCACCGGCCGGTCCTTCCCATGCGCCGCGGTGCGCTTCCGCGTCCACCCCGGCGCCCCATACTGATCCGCGCCTCAGCGCGCATTTTCGATCGCCGCAAGCGCTTCCACAGCCAGCGGATCGTCCAGTGCCGCCGCGTACTCGGCGGCAAAGTCGCCCAGCGCGGCTCGCCACGGTGCCTGATCGACTGTAACCAGCCTAGCCCCCTTTTCGGCGGTGCGCATCATCGCAGCATCCTGCTCTTTCGCCGCAATGTCATTGAAATAATCGGCCGCCTCCAGCGCCGCCTCCCTCACAGCGGCGCGGTCCTCGTCGGCAAGTCCATCCCACCAGCGCGCGTCGAAATAGACAACGCCGATCGCCCAGATGTGCGCCGTCTGGCTGAGCACGGGGGCAACTTCGTAGAGTTTCAGCGCCTCGTAGCCGGACTTCGTCATGTCCATCGCGCCGACCACCCCGTTGGAGAGCGCGCCATAGGCCTCGGTGATGGGGAGCGCGGTGGGGGCTGCGCCGAGAGAACGCCAGAGCGCCACGTGCAGATCGCTCTCGAGAACGCGCATGGTGACGCCCTTGATATCTGCGGGAACGGAAACCTCATTTTTCCCCAGAAGATGGCGCGCGCCGAAAATGATGAAAGCCGGCACCTCGAACCCCTGCGCCCGGTATTGCTCCTTCAGGACCGCGCCGAGCGGGCCGGCAAGGGTCCGCTTGATGTGGTCCGCGTCCTCGAATTCGAACGGAAGGTCCAGCACTGCGCCCAGCGGGACCCAGGTGGTGAGATTGGCGACGGTGGACAGTGCGCCCGTGATGGAGCCGAGGCGCACGCCCTCCGCCTCTTCCTTTTCGCCGCCCAGCGCACCGCCGATCACAATGCGCGGTGCGAATCGGCCGGGCCGCTCCTCTTCCAGCCGCGCCGCAAAATGCTCCCAGAACAGCGTCTGCGGCTTGCCAGGGCCATATTGCGAGGTGAGCGTGATGGGGTCCTGCGCCCGAGCGGGCAGTGCCGGCAGCAGGCAGAGCGCACACAGGACGGCGGCAAGGCGGATCATTGGAAACTCCGGTGGGCAGCTAGATGGCGAGTGGAACGAAGGCGATGAGCGCAAGACCCAGCACCAGCGCAAGGATGTACGGGATGGCCGCGCGGTAGACGCCGTCCGCCCCGGTCACGTCCTTGACCACAAGGATCAGGATGCCGACCGGCGGCGTCAACCCGCCAATGATGAGCGCAATCGTCATCGCAAGGGCAGCGTGGGCGGGGTCGACGCCCGCGGCCGCTGCGGCTGGCACCAGCACCGGCAGCATGAGGAGGATGGCGGCGCCCGCATCAAGGGCAGTGCCCACCAGGAGGCATAGCGCCAGAGCCGCCGCCAACACCGCGGCGGCGCCCGCCAGCGGGACGAAATCGGCGAACGAAACCCCGCTGACCGCCAGCAGAAAGCCGACCGGCGCCGCAGCCCCGATGAGGAGCGCAACGCGCCCCGCCTCCCCGGCCGCATTGACAAAAGCGTCGCGCAGGCCCGCCATTCCGCCTGTCCGCAGCGCGAACGGAAGCGCCACCAGCACGGCCACCACGCCCGCCTCTACTGCCGTCACCACACCAAGGCGCAAGGCGCCGAGGATGAGCGCCACCAGGCCCGCAATCGGCAGCAGCGCGCCGACCGCCTCGCGCCGTCCCACCGGCTCTCCCGCAACATCTGCGCGATCCGGCGGCGTGAGGCGCACGGCAACCAGCATGGCGGCAGCAAGCACCAGTGCAGCAAATGCCCCGTAGAACCAGAGCGTGCCGACCGACTGATCCGTGGCGGCAGCTGCCAGAAGAAGCGCGATGGACGGCGGCATCACGTTGGGAAGGATTGCCGCAGAGGCGCTGACGGCCGCGGCGCGCGCCGGAGAATAACCGGCCGCCACCATCGGCGGCGCGAGGAGACGGGCCGCAAGCGCCGCGTCGGCAACGCTGGAGGCCGAAACCCCGCCGAACAGCAGGCTTGCCCACACGTTCGCCTCGCCCGGTGCGGACGGCCGCAGGCCCGCCAGAGAACGGGCCCCCACCGCTAGCCGCGCCCCGACACCGCCCGCCAGCATCAGTGCTGCCGACAGGATGAACAGCGGCACCGCCAGCAGCACGCTGGGGCTGAGGCCGCGCATGACATTCTGGGCCAGTGCCGCATCGGTCAGAAGGCCCGGTGACACGCCAACCGCTGCAATGAGCGCAAGAGCCACAGGCGCCCGCACGAAGAGGCCGACGCAGAATATAAAAAGGCCGGCTGCGGCGGGAAGCGCGGGGACAGGCGCAAGGACGAGGCCGATCCCGGCAGAGGCCGCCAGCGCCCCGCGCCAGCCACCAAGGGCCAGCAGTGCAAGCGCCAGCGCAGCGCCAGCGGCCGCCACGCCGAACCGCGCTCCAACCGGAATGCCGAGCACAGGCTCGACCCCGCCAACCCGAAATGCGGCCCCGGTCATGCCAGAGACCAGAACGCCAAGCGCGAACGCCCCAATCAGCGTTGCTGCAAACCCTCTGGCACGGCCGGCATCCAGCCCCAGCATCAGCTGCGGCAGACCGGCGAAAGCCAGCGCAGGCATCAGCCAGGCCGACAAAAGGTTGGCGCCCACCAGCGGCCACCCCATGAGCCGCCCCGCCACATTGAGCGCAAGACCACCCACCAGGACCAGAAGCACACTGGCAGAAAGCCAGCGCGAGCATTCGGCGAGTGCTGCCGCAACGCAACGCGGCGCCCCCCCGACGTTCGCCCGCAGGCGGCCGGCAGGCGCGTGCCGCGCCGCCCGGCCGCTCATTTCGCGCGCGTCAACGTCTCGACCCGGCCGGCAGTGCCGATCAGCGCAACATCCGCTTCGGTGATGAAAAGGCCATGCTCCACCACACCGGGCAGCGCCAGGGCCGCAGCAGTTGCGGCCGGATCGTCGATCCGCCCCAACGGACAGTCCAGAACGTAGTTGCCATTGTCGGTGATGAGGACGCCCTCGGCCGTGCGGCGCAGGACAGGCGCAACACCAAGCGCTGCCTCGATCTGCCCCGCGGTGGCCGTCCACCCGAACGGCACCACCTCCACAGGCAGCGGGAACGCGCCCAGCGTGTCCACCCGCTTGGCCGCATCCGCAAGCACGACGAAGCGGGCCGCCATGTGCGCCACGATCTTCTCGCGCAGGAGCGACGCGCCGCCGCCCTTGATGAGGCAGAGGTTGCCGTCCACCTCGTCGGCACCGTCGATCGCAAGATCCACGTGTGTGGGCGCGCCGTCGGCCATCATGTCGCAAATGGCAAGGCCGGCGGCCTTGGCCGCGTCCTCGGTCCGCCGGCTGGTGGCAACGGCAGCGGGCAGTGACAGCCCGCCTGCAACGCGTTCGCCGAGGGCCGCCACAAACGCCAGCGCCGTGCGGCCGGTGCCAAGCCCGATCCGCATTCCAGGCTCGACCATGGCCGCGGCCGCAGCCGCAGCCGCCTCGCGTTCGGCGGTCACGTGGTCAGTCATGGGTCGTCGTCCTTCGCTGGCGGGTTCCGCCCTTTCACAAACAAGCGCGCGCTGCTTTCGCAAGAGGCAAAGATGGTCTAGACGATTTCGGTCTCAACGGGCGCCGAAAGACACGGAGTCCGCCCTTCTATCCGCGCGGCAAGCTTACGATTGATCATGTTGAACGCTTTCGATCAAACGACGTCCACGAATCTCTGCGCACGGGGCTTTGCATGAGCCTGCCCCGCATCGTCCTGCACATCGGCTCCACCAAGACCGGCAGCTCCGCCTTGCAGTCGACGCTTTACGACCGGCGCGAGGCGCTGGCCGAGGCCGGGGTGCTCTACAGCATGGCAGGGGTTGCGGCGAGCGCGCACCATCTCCTCGCCGCATCGATCCACCCCGGTGCGTGGCGGATGCACGTCAACGACCTGCCCGAAGACCGCGACGCCTATTTTGCACAGCAGTGCGCGGCTATCACCGCCGAAGCTGCTGCCATGGACGCACACACCATTGTCCTCTCCACCGAATATTTCTGGGGGACGTTCGACCCTAGTCTCTACCGCCGCCTGGCGTCTGGCTTCGAGGGCTACCCGTTCGAGGTGGCAGCGTTCGTGCGCGAGCCCACCGAATGGGTGATGTCATCCTATCTGCAGGCCGTGAAGAGCGGCGAGAGCCGTGAATTCGAAGACTGGTTCAGCGTTGCGATCGACCGCTGGAACAGCGGCGTCCACTGTTTCCGCGTGATCCACCGCTGGGACGTGATGTTGAAAGCGCAGAAGACCCACGTGGTTCGATACGCAGACGCGCGGCGCAACGTGTTCCAGGCATTCTGCGAGCAAGTGGGGATCGACGTCGACACCACTCTCCAGCCGAAGGTGGTGAACCCCTCCCCGTCCCCGGAAGGCTACCGGCTCCTTCTGGAGCTGAACCAGTCCGATAAAAGCGACGAGGAAAAGGCGGCCGAACGGCGGCTCATCATGGCCGCGCACCGGGCCAGCACGCCCTCCGAGCCGATGCTGGGCGAGGCAACCCGCGCCCAGATCGTCAACTTAACGCAGCAATCTGATCGTCTCCTGTCGAAGACATATCTTCACGGTCAGCCGATGTGGCCCCCGACCGCGTCGTCCCCGCCGCAGCAAGAGAAGGCGCAGGACGCTGTTTCAGAAAATGGTCACTGAGCGCGGCGTGCTGCGCAAACGCCACGTCGGCCGGGCGCGCCCATAGCGCGTCGAGGTCGATTTCCAACAGCGCGTCGTTGAGGCCCACCGGGTCTTCCATCAGGTTGCGGCCCAGAATTGCGGCGCGGCCGTATACCTCGGCGCGTTCGGCCTGGGCACCGATGTCGAAGGTGGCGATGGGCAGATGCAGCGCCATGGCCACGGAAATCGTGAACACATAGGTTTCCGGCCAGATCGACGAGCACAGGCAGATGTCGGGCTGGATCGCGGCGATCCGGCGGGCTGCATCCATGTCGCCATTATAGCGGCCGTGCAAGGTCACGTTGGGCCCGGTCCGGATCTCCTTGCTGGCGGTGTAACCCAACACGTCAAGGTGGATCGGCAGATCGCGGCGGCGCATGTCGCGCACCATTGCCGAGAGCAGGAATGCACCCTTGTGCGGGCCGATTGCCCCCAGAATAAGAACGCGGCGTGGCTTTTTGTTGTCGCGCGCAGGCGCGCGTTTCAGCGGGACGACGCTGTTCAGATGCAACTCGGGGTGCGGGTGAACCTGCACCTTCGACACGTCGGCAAGGCGGCGGGCGCGCAGTGCTGCCGATTCGGTCGGCGCGCTGACCACGGCGGCATGGTCGAGATAGTGCTTGAACATCCCGCGCCATTCCTCGATACGCACCCATTCGAACGACGCGGTGGTGGACGCAAGGCACGCGACGCACCGGCTGGCGTCCTGCTCGCCGCAATAGCGTTCCTCGGCATCGAGGAAGGTGAGGCGCGGACACAGCGGCTGATGGTCGTGCCACACATGCCAGTATGGCCGCTTCGACGAGATCAGCGCTTCCATCAACCGTGAGATCGACGGGACGGTGAGCCCGGCGAACGAGTTCATGTGCACCAGCTCGGGGTCGAGCAGCTCGATGATCGCTCCCAGCGTGTCCTTGTGCCGCTCGATGTTCAGCGATTCGAGGTTGGGCAGGTAGGGCAGCCGCTGTTTGCGGCCGAAGCCGGACACCTGCACGGAGCCGAGCTGCTGGGTCTGGATCACCACGGCCCGGTCCACCACGTCGCGCAGCCCGTCCGAAATCAGGGCCTTGCGCAGGTAGTTGAGGTAGGTCTCGATGCCGCCGCCGCGGGTGTGCGTGAAGAAGACGATCGAGCAGCTGCCGATGCTCTCCTTCAGCCGCGCAATGTCGAGCATGATGCGCGAGGACAACGCCGGGTCGGCGTTAAGGTGGCGCGACACGCGGTTGGGATAGTCCGGATGCTTGGCGGCCAGCTTGGCCTGTGCCCGCTCGGAGCGTTCCGATGCGCCAGGGCCGAACGACGTGGAGCCATAGTGCTTCACGAAGACGCCGGTGGCGAGGACGTTGCGCATGCCCGCCTTCAGCGCCCGCATGCAGAAATCGCCCTCCTCGCCGTAGCCGAGGCCGAAGGTCACCGCATCGAAATCGCCGACTTCTTCGAGCACGGAGCGACGGATCGCCATGCAGAAGCCGATCCCTGTCGGAACGTCCACCACTTTGTTGCCATTGGCTTCGAACGCCAGCCGGTCGATTACAGCCGACGACACCTCAAGCTCGAAATTGTTGTCGACGGCAAAGTTCGGGTAGCTGGCAATGGTGGCGTTGTTGGACAGCGGGGTGACGGTCGCGATTTTCGGATCGTCCTTCAGCGGGGCGACCACACGGTCCAGCCAGCCGGGATGGACCAGAACGTCTGCATTCAGAAGCACAACGTCGCGGTGCGTGTTCTGCGCCATGCCGATGTTGACGGAGGTGACGAAGCCCTGGTTGGACGAATTGACCAGAAGCCGGATGTGCCCGCTGTCGGCGAGGCGGCGCAGCAGCGCGCTGACCTCGGGCTCCGGCGAGCAATCGTCGATCACGAGGCATTCGAACGGCGTTTCGCACGGCGAGGTGAGCACGCTCTCCAGCGTCGCCGCCACGTGGGGCAGGCTGCGGTAGACCGGGATCACCACGTTGACGCCCGGCGCGCTGTCGGGCTCGATCACCCGGCGCGGCATCGCATCCCATGCGTCGTCCGCCGGCATCGGCGGCAGGACGAGTGATTCCTCGGGCAGCTCCAGCGTCCGCCGCCGCGCCAGGGAAACGACGCCGACCCGTCCCTCTTCACGCCCGTGCTGGATATAATGCTGGAACGGATTGATGCCGCGGTCGGCAACGTCGGTGTACGTTTCCAGATATGTCTTGGTGGAGAAGAGCTCGTTCGGATCCTTGCCCTCTTTCCAGCCGACCATGATGTAATGGCGGACTGGTCCGATTTTCAGCCGACGCACTTCCGGGTAAGTCCCTAGATAAAAGGCGTCGTCGAATTCCTTGATGATGTCGCGGCGGATGCGGCGGTAGCGCTTCTCGTTGCGGATCCATTTGAGGTGGAGGTAAGCTGATCGCGGACGCAGCAACAGCGGCAGCGCCTGTCGGATTGCATGAAGAGAGACGTTCACGCGGCGTCGGCCTGATGCGGAAATGGCGCTATCCGGCGGGACCTGGCTGCAACCGCCCGGCGGCCGGCGCGCTCTCTCGGCGAAAATGCCAAGGTCACGGCATCGCGAAAGCCTTCAAGCCTCGTACGTTTCCGCACGATCCCTTTCGATCTCGACACCGAAACACCCCGTTTGATCATCACGCCAAAGGGATATGGGGGCGCCATGCCCCAATCAACCCTCAGAACGTGTTCTACGTCACACAAACGCGGACTTGAGTCACGTAGCTGCCTTTTTCCTACGCAGCGTTCTCAACGCCGAAATTGTCGCTGGAGGCCTTCCCGACCAGCTCCTTGCCGGCAATCGAATTATAATCCGCGACGCGGATGGTCCCCGGCCAGTTTGCCGTGCCGACCATTTCGCGGGCCTGGCGCTTCAGCTCGTTGATGACAACGCGGGTTGCCTGCGAGACAGAGCGCTGCGAGGACGTCGCCAGCAGAAGTTGCCGGTATTGCTGAGGGTCGGTGATCTGTCGAACCACAAAATCTGGGTTTGCTTGCACCGCGCTTTTCGGCAAAATTGCAACGCCTGCGCTCTCTGATACCAGCCTTTGTGCGGTATCCAGCGAATCGAGCTCATAACGCACGTTCAGCTCTACGCGAAGCTGCGCAGCCGCGCGCTCCACCTGCAGGCGGAGCCCGTGGCTCTTGCGCGGCAAGATGAGAGGTTCGCCCGCCAGCGCCTTGAACGCCACCGGCGCCTTGTCGCCGCCATAGCTGACCGCCACCAGCTCCTCGGCAATCAGCGGTTCGGTGAGGAAGTGCTGGGTGCGGGTGGCATCATGCAGGATGGCAACGTCGAGAAGCCCATTGGAGAGCCATTCGTTGACGTAGCCCGACATGCCGGTGGTGAATTCGAGAAAGACCGAGGGGTGATTCTTGCCCATGCTCTTCAGGAGTGTCGGTGCCAGGATGCGCACCACGCTTGGCATGGAGCCGAGCAGGATGGTGCCGCGGACCGCGCCGGTGCTGTCGCGCACGTCCTGCTCTGCGTGCCGGATGGATTCCAGAATGCGCGCGGTGTGCCCGTAAAGCTGCTGGCCGGCATCGGTCAGGGTCACACCGCGACCGTTTCGGAAGAACAGCGCTGTCCCGAGCGTCTCTTCCAGGTTGGCGATTTGCCGGCTGACGGCTGGCTGTGCCACCGAGAGCGCGGCGGCGGCGCGCGAAACGCTCCCCGTGTCCGCGACCCGCTGGAAATAACGCAGCTGCTTGATCTCCATACTCAACACTCCACAAAACGATTGGCGCCCAGCCGCAAGACGCGGCGCGGCTGTCGGACCTGTTGTGCGGGCGGACGGGCGCAAGGCACCTGTCCGTCAACACGGGCTCGGAACGGATTGGTCGCGGATGATTGCAAATGCGGCCGGCAGGTCATGACGGGCGCCCACGGCTTTCGCCGGCAATCGGGCAAGGCGCAGGAACGATGCGCGCCGGTTCGGCCACAGGGGCCGGGTAGTCCTCGACGCGTCCGTTCTAAGCCATCAAGGTTGTGCGAAGGTTGTGCCGCGGATCAGCGGGGCGGAAGCGAAAGAACGATCCGGCCGACCACATCCCGCGCGCCGAGCCGCGCCATGGCAGCCGCCGCATCCTTCAGTGGCAGGACGGTGTCCACCCGCGGCTTCAGGGTGCCGGCGGCAACGTCCGCCACAATGGCCCTCAGAGCCTGTTGCGATGCCAGCGGCTCGGCATCCGCCCACGCCCCCATGAAGACGCCGACGACGCTGTAGGCCTTCACCAGCGGCAGGTTCATCGGCAGCGCCGGAATGGTGCCGGTGGCAAAGCCGATGGGCATCAGCCGCCCGCCAGGTGCCATCAGCCGCGCACAGGCGAGAAACGGGTCGCCCCCCAGCGTTTCGAAACACACGTCGACGCCGCGGCCATCGGTCAACGCCTTGACTGCCGTGCGCAGGTCCTCGTCAGCCAGAACCACGACCGCTTCCGCGCCATATTCCTTTGCGATGGCGGCCTTTTCGCGCCGGCCGACCACGGCGATGGTGCGTGCGCCCATGGCCCGTGCCGTGTCCAGCGCAGCAAGCCCTGCCCCGCCGGTGGCGCCGGTCACCAGACATATCTCGCCGGGCCGCAACGCTGCGCGGTCGGCAAACGCGTGGCGGGCGGTGAGATAGGCGTAGGGCAAGGTGGCCGCCGCCTCGAACGACACGTTGTCCGGAAGCACTGCGCAGCGCGAACCCTTGAAGGCGACCGTCTCGGCATAGGCGCCCACCCAGGTGCTGCCGACAACGCGGTCCCCTTCGCGCAGCGTCGTCACGCCCGCCCCCACCTTGCGGACAACCCCGGCAGCATCCGTGCCCGGTGCAAACGGGAAGGCCGGCTTCATCTGGTAGCCACCCGAAACCATCAGCCGATCCATGAAGCTGACGGCCGCCGCACGGACCGACACCAGCACCTCATCGTCGCCGCACACCGGTTCCGGCAGCGAACCCATCACCAGCGCATCGGGGCCATCGAAGGCGTTGCAGACAATGGCTTCCATGCCCTCAGAGCCCGTAGCGGTCATAAAGGCGGTCGGCCCGCACGGCGCCGATCATCGCATCGGCGCCAAGCCCGGTGCCGAGACCGAATCGGCGCAGGAAGGACGGCTTGCCGATGCTGATCTTCTTGATCCGCACCTTCTCGCCGTACCGGTCGCGCAGAATGTCACGCATGGCGCCGATCCCGTCGATCAGGCCCAGCTCCAGCGCGCTGGTGCCGGCCCAGAAACGGCCGGTGAAGAGGTCCGGATGGTCCGACAGCCGGGTGCCGCGCCGGGCCTTAACCTCCGCCACGAAGGCCTCGTAGATGTCGCCCTGCACGTCGGAGAGAATTTCGAGGTCGCGCGGCTGTTCGGGCCTGAACGGGTCGAGGATCGACTTGTTTTCGCCGGTTGTATAGACGCGGCGCTCCACGCCGATCTTGCTGATCAGCTCGGTGAAGCCGAACGAGGCGCTGATGACGCCGATGGAGCCGACGATGGATGTGGCGTCGGCGTGGATCTCGTCGGCGGCGCAGGCGAGCCAGTAGCCGCCGGACGCGGCCACATCCTCCACAAACGCCAGTACGGCCTTGTCCTTTTCGGCGGCGAGGCGGCGGATGCGGTTGGCAATCAGCGACGATTGCGCCGGCGAGCCTCCGGGCGAATTGATGACGAGGGCAACGCACGGCCCCTTCTGCGCGAACGCCTTGGCGAGTGCCCCCTCGACCGCATCCAGCGAAAGCCCCGGCCTGAGGCCGGACCCCATTCCGATGGTGCCGGACAACCGCACGAGCGGAATCGTTGTCCGCCCTCTACCCGGCCAGAAACGCATGAGCATTGATCCTCTTTGGTGGCGAAATCGTTGTGCGCCAGTCTACGCCTGATCGAGCCGGGCTTTCAGTGCCAGAAGGTCCACCCAGGCGCGGCGCTTTTCCGCAGGCGTTCGCAGGAGATAGGCCGGATGGAACATGGCCATGGCATCCAGCACCAGCCCGTCCTCGTCTTCGTAGCGCGTCCAGCGGCCCCGCTGGCGGGTGATGCCCACATCGTTGCGCAGCAGCGTCTTGGCCGACGGACCGCCGAGCGGCACCAGAATTCTCGGCCGGACCAGCGCGATCTCGCGCCGCACGAACGCCTCGCAGGTGGCCGTTTCCACAGGGCTTGGCGTGCGGTTGCCGGGCGGACGCCAGGCAATGACGTTGGTGATGTAGACATCACTCCGGTCAAGCCCGATGGCGGCGAGCATTCTTTCCAGAAGCTTGCCGGATCGGCCCACGAACGGCCGCCCGCTCTCGTCCTCCTCTGCGCCGGGAGCTTCGCCCACGAACATCAGCGCAGCACCGAGCGGCCCTTCGCCCTTCACCGTGCGCCTGGCCGTTGCCTTCAGCGCACAACCCTCGAAGCTGGCAACCGCCTTGTGCAGCGCGTCCAGCGTGGTTGCGGCGCGCGCCATGGAGCGTGCGTCGTTGACCGGGCCGCCATCTTCGGGAAAATCGTCGTCAACATCCTCGAAGAACGCAGGCACCGTGTCGGCCGGCGGCGCATCGTCGAACACATCGGCGGCGACGGCGTTGATCGGCGCCTGCAGCTCCCGCGTTTCCGGGGGCGCTTCGGCCAGCGCAAACCGGTCGATCGGGGCTTCCGAAAGGTGGGTTGTGACGCCACACGCTTCGTAGAAGCTGAGGATCGCCTCGCGCGCGCTTTCGTGAACGGGCATAACCCTCTACCTATTCTAAGGAGGCCGGCGCGATCCTAGCCGGCCGCAGCTCAGGAACAAGTCGGGGAGACACATGGCCGAGCGCGAACGAATGGACTTCGACGTGGTGATCGTCGGCGCTGGACCTGCGGGCCTCTCCACCGCCATCGCGCTCAAGCAGCGCGCGGCGGCCAGAGGCGCCGAGGTCTCCGTGGTGGTGGTGGAAAAGGCCTCCGAGGTGGGCGCTCATACCATGTCCGGCGCTGTGATCGACCCCATCGGCCTCGACAAGCTGGTTCCGGACTGGCGCACCCGCGACGATTTTCCCCTGAAAACCACGGTCACGAAGGACAAGTTCACCTTCCTCGGCCCCGCTGGGTCGATGCCGTTGCCGACCTTCCTGATGCCGCCGCTGATGAACAACCATGGCAACATCGTCGGCTCATTGTCCGACCTTTGCAAATGGCTGGCAGCGGAGGCCGAAGCGCTGGAGGTGGAAATCTACCCCGGCTTCCCCGCCGCAGACTTCACGCGCGATGAAAACGGCGTCGTCAACGGCATCGTCACCGGCGATTTCGGCATCGGCAAGGACGGCGAGCCCCACGACGGTTTTACCGCCGGAATGGAGCTTGGCGGAAAATACGTGGTGCTGGCGGAGGGCGTGCGCGGCTCTCTGTCCAAGAGGGCGATTGCCGAATTCAAGCTTGACGAAGGCCGGGAGCCGCAAAAGTACGGGATCGGCCTCAAGGAGCTGTGGCGTGTCCCCGATGACGTGTTTGAACCCGGCATGGTGCAGCACACCATGGGCTGGCCGCTCGACGGCAAGACCGGCGGCGGCTCGTTCCTCTACCACTATGGGGACAACCTCATGGCGGTCGGCTTCGTGGTCCACCTCAACTACAAGAACCCGCATCTGGACCCCTTCAAGGAATTCCAGCGGTTCAAGACCCACCCGGCCATCGCCCCGCTGTTCGAGGGCGCCAAGCGCGAGGGCTATGGCGCGCGCGCCATCACGGAGGGCGGCTACCAGTCGGTGCCGAAGCTGGTGTTCCCGGGCGGGTGCCTCGTCGGCTGCGCGGCCGGTTTCGTCAACCTGCCGCGCATCAAAGGCAATCACAACGCAATGCTGACGGGGATGCTCGCCGCCGATGCCATCGACGCTGCGCTCGCCGACGACCGGTCCGGCGATACGCTGACCGCCTACGACCTTGCATGGCGCTCATCCGAGGTCGGCCGCGACCTTCACCCCGTTCGCAACGTCAAGCCGCTCTGGTCGAAGCTCGGCCTTCTCGGCGGGCTGGCCGTGGGCGGGTTCGACATGTGGATGAATTCGGCTCTCGGCTTCTCGCTCTTCGGCACCATGCGCCACGGCAAGCCCGACTTCGCGGCGCTCAAGCCCGCGGCCAAGGCGAAGAAGATCGACTACCCGAAGCCGGACGGCGTCCTCACGTTCGACCGGCCCACCTCGGTCTATCTCTCCAACACCAACCACGAGGAGAACCAGCCGGCGCATCTCAAGGTGAAGGACATGGACCTGCAGCGCCGGTCCGAATACGAGGTCTATGGCGGACCTTCGGCGTGCTATTGCCCCGCCGGTGTCTACGAGTGGGACACGACGGGCGAGGCACCGAAGTTCGTGATCAACGCGCAGAACTGCGTCCACTGCAAGACGTGCGACATCAAGGATCCGAACCAGAACATCGTCTGGACGCCGCCAGAGGGTGGCGGCGGACCCAACTACCAAGGTATGTGAGGCCGTGAAGGCCCCGGGAGAACATCATGGCTGAAGGCTCCACCCCGCTGTTCCACAACGACATCGGCGCCCGCCGCGTGCGAATCGGCGCCAAGGAATTCATGTGCATGGGGGCATCCCCCCCGTTCGACCACCCGCACGAATTCCTCGACATGGGCGGCGATACCGAGGCGATCTGCCCCTACTGCTCCACCGTCTATGTCTACGATCCCGCGCTGGGGGCGCACGAGGCGGACCCGGCGTCCTGCGTCGCAAAACCCGAAGCGGTGCACGGCAAGGCGGCCTGATGCTGCCCGCCATGGCGGCTTGCGCACAATGTTGAGCCGCCCGTGACCATCCTCGTGATTGGCGCCGGCATTGCAGGCTTGTCTGCAGCGCTGGCGCTGGCGCCGTTTGGCGATGTGCTGGTGGTGGAGCGCCGCTCGGCCGTGGCCGCCAACAGGGGCGCCGGCATCCAGCTCTCGCCCAACGCCGTTGCTGCCCTGGAGGCGGTTGGCGCGCGCGAGGCTGTGAGCGCCATTGCAGCAACGCCGGAAGGGCTCGAAATTCGCACCGCCGGCCGTCATGCGCCGGTGGCCGCGCTCGACTATGCGCCGCTTGCCGGGCGCTACGGCTTTCCCTACCTCACCGCATCGCGCGATGCGCTCCACGGCGCGCTTCTTGCCGCAACCGCCCTCAAGCCGGGGATCGAGGTGCGTTACGACACCCCGGTCGAGCGGCTGGAGGGCGGCCGCGGCTGGCGCGTTCCGGGCTTGCCGGAGGCCGCGTTCGCCGTGGCAGCCGACGGGGTCAACTCCGCAGTCCGCCGCGCGCTGGAGGGCGACAGCGCGCGCGAGACCCGCACCATCGCTTGGCGCGGCACCGCGGACGGCGACAATGGCGCCCGCACCCGCCTCACCCTTGGCAAGGGTGCCCATCTGGTGCGCTACGCGTTGAAGGGCCAGGCCGACAATATGGTTCTGGTAACGGGCATGGCGCTGCGCCATCCGGACGCGCTTCGCAGCCACCCCCTTGGGGCCGAGATCGCCGGCGTGAACGACTGGGTGCCCTGGCCCATCAAGATCCGCCCCCGCCACCGCTACGGTGCGGGAACGCTGGCGCTGGTTGGCGATGCGGCCCACGCCATGCCGCCATTTCTGGCGCAGGGCGGCGCGATGGCGCTTGAAGACGCCGCCGTGCTTGGCCGCGCCGTTGCCCGCCACGGGCTGACCGAAGCCGCCCGCGCGGCCTATGCCGCAGCGCGCGAGCCCCGCACCCGCCGCCTTGCCGCCCAGACCGACCGGCAGCGCATGCTCTACCACCTGCCCGTCCCGCTCACATTTGCGCGGGATATCGGGATGCGTCGCGCCGGACAGGCCGGCATCCTCAAACGGGTGGACTGGATCTACAGCTGGCAGCCGCCGGACTGAGCCGGCCCGCCGAAACGGGCGTTCAGGCCGCCAGATGCGTTGCGTCGGCCCGAATCCGGCGGACCATCGAGGCAAGGCCGTTGGAGCGCTGCGGGGTGAGGTGATCGTCAAGCTGAAGGCGCTTGAGGTAGCCGTTCACGTCCAGCGCTGCGACATCCTCCACCGCACGCCCCTCATAAAAGGCGATGAGGATGGCAACGAGCCCGCGCACGATCATTGCGTCGCTGTCGCCCGACAGGAACAGGTGCCCGTCGCGAATCCGCGACATCAGCCAGACCTGGCTGACGCAACCTTCCACCTTGGTGCCGTCGGTTTTCAGCTCGGGTGCAAGCGGGGGCAGTTCCTTGCCCAGCTCAATCACGTAGCGGTAGCGCTCTTCCCAATCCTCAATCAGCTCGAACGTTTCTGCAATTTCCTGGGGACTGGCCATCATAAACCTCTTCGATATCCCACACATAATCCGCGCCCGGCCGAACCACAAACAGGTGTGACGTGAGGACCATGGCGCCGGTCGCCGGCGGGCAGGCGCTCAGCCCTTGGGCCGGTAGTCCGCCGCGCCCCAGTGAACGGTGCGCGCGCCATTGCCCACGGCCCCCTCCGACAGCCCGTAGTGAGCGCCCAGCCTGTCGAGCGCAAGCTTCAGCACCACCTTGCCGCTGCGCTGGGGCCAACCGAGGCGTTTTTCCGCAGCCTCCAGACCGATCTCTTCGCAACAGACGGCGACAAGCACGTCGGCGAGGCCGTCACCAACGGCGCCAAGCGCCGCCTCCACCCTGCGGCGTGACTGCAGCGCCCCTTCGCTGGCGGACATCCCGTCCCGCCGCGCAGACCCCCGGACGCAGGACGCATCCCAGGACTGTGTCACACGGTCGCTGTGGTGGCCGCGGGCGTAGTCGCGTGCCAGCCGTTCCCCGGCCCGGCGCTGGGTGTCCGTCAGGAGTGGTGCGCCATTGCGGCCCTTCCGGGTGGCAAGCCAGGCGAGCGGACTTTCGGCCGCGTTGGCGGCGACCCTCACGCTTTCATCTCCCGGCCTGTCGCCAGGCAGGTGGCGGATTTCAATTTCGCGGTGCTGCGCCAGAAACGGCTCATCGGCAGCGCTTGCGAGGGCCCTGCGGAGGTAGGACCGCCCTGCCCCGGTTCGCTGCACCTGGCCGCGCACCCGCGCCAGCAACCCTTCGCTGACCATGGTGGCCACGTCGGCGGCAGCCACCACCACCTCGCCCTCGCGCGGCGAAGTCAGATGCAGCGCACCGCCGCGGGTCGTCTCGGCATGACGCTCACCGATCAGCTTGAGCGCGCGGGCAAATTCGCGCCTCATCGCTGGTCTCCCGGCTCGACCGCGCGGCAGCCCTCGATGGCGAAGAGCCAATGGTTGAGGGCCCCCTCCACGCTTGCCACAACCTTGTCGACCCTTGCATCGTCGCGCCGGTCCTCCACCACGCGGCAGGCGTGGGCCGCGGTGGTCCGGTCCCTGTCGAACACCGCGCCGGCTTCGGTCAGCGACCAGCCGAACGTCACATGGGCGCAATACATCGAAATCTGACGTGCAAATGCTATTGGTGCTGCCCTGCGTGTTTTCGCGCTCAGTTCTTCCACCGGAAGATCGAAGGCGGCGGCAACTGTCACCTCGATCATCTGCCGGACTGTCCGTCGATCCACCAGTTTACGCGGAAGACGCATTGGTGCCGCGTCGACCGTTGCCAACTCACTGATATGCATCACTCGGCCTTTCCCCCCTCGAAGGCGGACAATTGCTCCACCGACACACTACAATTTAAAGTTGGGACGAAAGACCGGGGATAAGTTTGATGCAACCGTTGATAAAATCTATCGCCAAATATGGTGACCCGGAGCAGATCTTCTCGTTGGCACTGCATAAGTTGTCCCCGCAGGTGCAGGGTTTTCTATCCTCGGTTGATCACAACACCCGAGGAAGAAGCATGCGTCACGACGGCAAAAACTCAACCGAAGGTCTCGCCCTCGCCAATGGCGCCAGGGCTGAGGCTTATCGTATTGCGTCGAGAATAGAGCGGGATTTTCAGGACGCTCGCGGCGCTGGCACGAATGCCGCTGTCCGGCAGTCTGCGGCATCGCGGCATCTGGCCCAGCTCCGCCAGCGACTGCGACGCGAGCGGGCCCTCGGCCGCGGCGGCTATGACGGATACGATCTGTCGCGCCACCTGGCGCTCGCGCAGATGGTCAAGGATGCGGCTCGGGCAGCGCGCGGTGCCGCACCGGCGCCCGGGCGTGCTGCGTCGTCCGCCCCACAGCAAAACGCCCCCGCAGCATGAGCTGCGAAGGCGATTGAATCCGGTGCCTGCGGCTTGCAGCAGGCGCCGCCTGGTCTGACGGGGTGGACGGCGCGTTTGCGCCAGCCCGCCCGCAACGCTCCTCAGTTGGAGCGGCTGCCGCGACCGGAGGTCGGCTTCTTGCGCTGCTGGCCAAGACCCATGCGCTTGGCAAGCTCGGAACGGGCCGCTGCGTAGCTGGGGGCGACCATCGGGTAGTCGGCCGGCAGGTTCCAGCGGTCGCGATATTCTTCCGGCGACAGGTTGTAATGGGTGCGCAGGTGGCGCTTGAGCGACTTGAACTTCTTGCCGTCTTCAAGACAGATCAAATATTCGGGGGTGATCGATTTCTTGATCGACACTGCCGGCTTCAAAGGCTCGGGCTCGGGCTCGGGCTCGACACCATTGGTCTTTTGCAATGCGGCGAACACGTCCGAAATCAGGTCGGGAAGATCGTGCGACGATACCGAATTGTTGCTCACATAGGCCGACACGATGTCAGCGGCCAAATCAATAAGATTCGAATCGTGCGTCTGTTCAGACATTTGTCACTCGTGCGTGTATTTGGACAGGTTCAATTGAGGCAGCACGTTTTAACTGTACGGTCTCGGTGTTGAACGCGTATCTATTCCCTCCGACACTTCGTGACAAGATCCCATCATGATTTTTCACGCTCCCTCATAGTCGCAGGAGCGTGAGTCCCAAGTGAACCCAACAACTAAAGAGCGCCGGCTTTTGCTCTTTGGTTGCAATTCCAGTCGATTTTTGCAGAGCAAATTCGAGCAATTGTGGGATTTAAAAGAACGGAAAAACTCAGCCCAGCTGGGGGTTTTGCCGATAAGTCCCAGCACGAACAAATTGTTAGATGATCGCGCTAATGACTATCAGTCTTTGCCGAACTCAAAGACTTCCCGGCTTCAGACAGAGCATCACTTGTTGTCAAACTGCATGGCTGATACCCGACAGTGTAGGCCGCACGCGCAAGCAGATGCGCTGAGATTGGTGCAGTTAGCAAAAAGAAAATGACGCCAGCGAGCGCACGCAGGACAATTTCGCTTTCCCCAGAGAAGATCGCGATAGCAATCAGAATCACGCAGGAGCCCAGTGTTCCAGCTTTCGACGCCGCGTGCATCCGCATGTAAAGATCATTCAGACGCAGAACGCCAATCGCTGCGATAAGCGTGAAGACGGCGCCGATGATGCACAGCGTTCCTGTGACGTAGAGGATGATTTCACTTCCCGGCACGCATGGTCTCCTCCATATCGCGGGCCAGGGCCATGTCGCCCCGCCGCAGAACGAATCGCGCCAGCGCAATGGTCGACAGGAAGCCGACCAGGCCAAGCGCAATGGCAATGTCCACGTAGATGCTGAAGCCGGTGACGATGCCGAACGCCGCGATATAGCCGATGGCCACGGCAACCAGCAGATCCAGCGCAAGGATCCGGTCCGGCAGGCTCGGACCGCGGACGATGCGCACCACAATCAGTGCAAAGGACAGCGACAGCACGAAGAATGTGATCGTGAGCGCAATGTCGAGGAACTCTTGACCGCTCATGGGTGGAATACCTTTTCAATCCGTCGCTCGAAGGTGCTCTTGATGTCGGCGATGATCGTCGCCGGGTCCTCGGCGTCGATGCAGTGGACGAAGAGCGTCTTGCCATCGTCCGAGATGTCCATGGACAGCGTGCCCGGCGTCAGCGTGATGAGATTGGCAAGAAGCGTTTTTTCCGCGTCCGTCTCCACCTCGATCGGGAAGGCGATGATGGCGGGCCGCAGGCTCTGCGACGGCTTCAGCACGATCCACGCAACGTTGACGGAGCTTTTCACCAGCTCCCAGATGAAGATGAGTGACAGCTCCACGGCGCGAATCAGTTGGCGGAAATAGCCGACCGAGCCGACCTGCTCGCGAATGAGGCTCAGCGAGATGCCGCCGAGCACAAAGCCGAACAGAAGATTGAGCAGGGCAAAGGACCCGGTGACGGCGCACCAGGCGAGCGCCAGCACCAGATTGACCAGTATGGTCGCCATCTCAGCCCTCCTGCCCAAGAACAGTTTCGATATAGGACGACGGATCGATCAGCCCGCGCGCGCCCTCCTCCGCCGGCGCGATCACCAGCATCGGCACGATCCCGAGGCCGATGATGATCGCCGCCAGCAGCACCAGCGGGGCGCTGAGGCCCGCAGCATCCCCTGCCGGCCGCTCTGGCCCCTCTGCGGGCTTGAGGAAGGTCAGCGCCCAGGCCCGGCCGATGACGATGGTGGTGAGGAAACCGCTGAGGATCACGCCGACCGCGCCCGCAATCGCCATGGTTCCGCCGGTCGCCAGCGATGCCTGGATCAGCATCAGCTTGGGCCAGAAGCCCGAGAATGGCGGCAGGCCGGCGGCGGCAAAGCCGAAGATCAGGAACAGCGCCGCGGCCAGCCCGTTGACGGTGTAGATGCCGCCCGGCATGGCAAGGCTGAGCGAGCCGGTCAGCCGCTCGCAAAGGCCAATCACCAGGAACAGCGCGGTCATCGCAAAGATGGAGTGCACCATGTAGACGATGGCGCCCGCGTAGCCCGCCTCCGAGCCGAGCCCGATGCCGATCAGCGCGACACCGATGCCGGACACCACCAGAAACGCCGCCATGCGCCGAAGGTCCGTCTGCGCCAATGCGCCGAGCGCGCCAAGCACTGCGGTCAGAACGCCCAGAACCCCGATCAGCGGCAGGAAGACCGAGCCTGCCGTGCCGAACAGCATCACGACAATGCGCAGGAGCGCATAGACGCCGACCTTGGTGAGCAGGCCCGCAAACAGCGCCGCCACCACGATGCGCGGCGTGTGATAGGACGCCGGCAGCCAGAAATGCAGCGGAAACGCCGCCGCCTTCATGACGAAGCCGAGCACGAACAGCGCACCGATTGCCATGGGCGGCGCCACGTCTGCAGACGCCAGCACGGTGCGGATATCGGCCATGTTGAGCGTGCCGGTCACCCCGTAAAGGGCAGCAACTGCAATGAGGAAGATGGTCGTGGCGATGAGGTTGAGGACGCCGTACTTCACCGCGCCGTCCATCTGGATCCGGCGTCCGCCCATGATCAGAAGGCCGAACGACGCGATCAGGAACACCTCGAACCAGACATAGAGGTTGAAGATATCCCCGGTGGAGAACGACCCGTTCACCCCCGTGATCAGCAACAGATAAAAGCTGTAGAAGCCGAACTGGACGCTGTCTTCGTCGGTGTCAAAGCGGGCATAACCCAGCCCGATGAGGCCGACGAGCGACGTCACCAGAACCAGAAGCGCCCCCAGCTGATCGATGGTGACGACGATGCCGAACGGCGGCAGCCAGTTGCCCATGGCCATCATGATCGGCCCGTTGATCGCAACGGCGGCGTTGAGACCGATGGCGCCCAGCGTTGTCAGCGCCAGGATGAACAACGTGGCGCCGGCCTGGATCTGCGGCTTGCTGCGCAGCGCCAGAAGCACGCCTGCGCCAAGAAGCGGCAGAACGATGGGCACCACCACAAGCCATGCAAACAGCGGGGTCGCCCCGGTCAGCATGGCGTCGGCCTTGTCCACCGCATCGCTGGCGGCCAGGGCGGCGGATGGGCTGAGCGCGAAAAGCCCGGCGAGAAGAAACGCGAAACGTGGCACCATCAATATCCGAGCGGCGGTCGTACGGGCTTGGGTTCGGCAAGGCGCATCTCGTCCACATCGTCCGTGTCGAGCGATTCGTAGGCGCGGTAGGCGAGCACAAGCAGGAAGGCGAAGAACGAGAACGCAATCACGATGGCGGTGAGGATCAGCGCCTGCGGCAGCGGGTTGGCCGCCCGCCATGCTGCGGCCGAGCCCAGCACCGGGGGCGCAGCCTCGGTCAGCCGCCCGGTGGTGAAGATGAGAAGGTTCACCGCATTGCCGAAGATGGAGATGCCGAGGAGAATCCGCACGAAGCGCGGCGACAGCATCAGGTAGATGCCGGCGGCAAAGAAGATCCCGACCAGAACGCAGAAGATGGTTTCCATCAGTCGTTCTCCTCCAGCGCGAGCGCAATGGAGGCGACGGACCCGACGACCACCAGATAGACGCCCACATCGAACACCAGGACGCTGGACAGTGGCACCTCCATGCCCCCGAATTCCGTGATGAACCAAAGGCCTGTCAGCAGCGGCTTGCCCGCAAACACGGCAGCAATGCCCGCCAGCGCAGACATGGCAAGCCCCACACCCGCCAGCGCATTGGGGTGGATGTAGAGAGCACGGCGGACCGCCTCCACGCCGTAGGCGATGCCGTAGATGGCAATCGCCGACGCGGCAATCAGCCCGCCAATGAACCCTCCACCGGGCTCGTTGTGACCCCGCAAGAGGACGAAGATGGAGAACAGAACCATCAGCGCCGTGATGTACGGCGCGGTGGTGCGGAAAATCAGCGTACTCATGTCAGCGCACTCATCGAGCGGTTTTCGGACGCACGCGGATGAGCGCGAGGATCGCGAGCCCCGCCCCCATCACGACCGCAACTTCACCCAGCGTATCCAGCGCACGGAAGTCGACCAGGATGACGTTCACGACGTTCGCGCCGTGGGCAATATCGTAGGCGTATTTGAGGAAGAAGTCCGACAGGCGCGTGTCGAACGGTCGCTGCACCACCTGGAACAGCATCAGCGCGAAGCCGATGCCGCACAGGCTGGCAATCACGCCATCCTTGGTGGCGCGCCACGGCGAACGGTGATCGCTCGCCTGAAGGTCGAGCTTGGTCATCACCAACGCGAGGATCACCACCGAAAGCGTTTCCACCATGAACTGCGTGAACGAGAGGTCAGGCGCGCCGTAAAGCATGAATATCAGCGCCACCATCACGCCCTGCACGCCGAGTGACACGATGGCCACCAGCCGCGTCTTGGCGCGAATGACGATCAGAAGACCCACAATCGCAATGGCGAAGACCGCAAAATGGTAGGTCTCGGGCATCGTCCCGATGAACTCCAGTGTCGGCAATCCGTCGAGGAACGGCGGCACCAGAAGCGTGATCGCCAGCACCGCGAACACGAACGATACGTAAAAACGCATCGTGCCCGGCTGGATGACGCGGGTGATTGCGAAGGCACCGCGCACCAGAGCGGACATCGCCTGGTCGAACCCGCGGTCCGGCCCCCAGCCGATTGCCGTCAGGCCGCGTGCGATGCCTGAACGCATCCGCCCGAACAGCGCGAACAGAACAATACCGGAGGCAATGGTGATCAGCGTCAGCACCACGGGCGGCTTCAACGATGAAGGAATGAGATGGACGTCCAGCGTCAGGGGCGTGCCGGCGACGGCGCTCGCCATGGGCAGAACGATCAGCTCCATGGTGTCATGCAGCAGCAGCGCGCCCAGAAGGCCGATGACCGCCAGCACCAGCGGCCCCAGCCACAGGGAGAGCGGCGCCTCGTGCGGCTTCTTCGGCATTTCGCCGGGGCGGCGGAAAAAGGGCAGGAGAACCGCGGCCGCAATGGCGAACATCAAAGCGTTGCCGACCAGCGCTGCAATGGTGACTGGCGAAATGCCGCCCGCCTTCCACACGCCGTCATAAAGCACTTCCTTGGCCACAAAGCCGATGAACGGCGGCAGACCGGCCATGGAAAGGCACGCCAGAACCGCGGCCACAAGCGTGATCGGCATTTTTGAAGCAAGGCCGCCCAGCACCGTGATGTCGCGCGTGCCTGTCTCGTGGTCGATGGCGCCGGCAACCATGAAAAGGCCACCCTTGAAGAGCGCGTGGGCGATGAGATAGAGCACCGCGCCCGCAATGGCATACGCGGTCCCCACCCCCACAAGCATCACCAGAAGACCCAGCGAGGCGACGGTGGTGTAGGCGAGGATCTGCTTCAGGTCGGTTTGCCGCACCCCCAGAATGACGCCGGTGAGGAAGGTAAGCCCGCCAAACAGCGTCAGCGTGCCTTCCCACAGGGCCGTGCCGCCGAGAACCGGCGTGAAGCGCATCAGAACGAAGACGCCGGCCTTCACCATGGTGGCCGAGTGGAGATAGGCCGAAACCGGCGTCGGCGCCTCCATGGCATTGGGAAGCCAAGAGTGGAACGGCACCTGCGCACTCTTGGTGAAGGCGCCGAGGATGACGAGAATTGCAATGGCGGTGTAGGCCGGCGCGTCGCGCAGCACGTCAGGCGCCGCAAAGAGGCCGGTGACGCTGGTTTCGCCCGACACGAGCCGCATCAGGACGAGCCCCGCCAGAAGTGCCAGCCCGCCCCCGCCCGTGATCACAAGTGCCTGAACCGCCGCGCGCCGCGCCGCCTCCCGCTTGTGGTCGAACCCGATGAGCAGAAACGACGTGATCGACGTCAGCTCGTAGAAAACGAACAGCGTGATGAGATCGTCCGCCACCACGAGCCCCAGCATGGAGCCCATGAACAGCAGCAGATACATCATGAAACGGCCCTGGTGGGCGTAGCCTTTGAGGTAGCCGCCGGCGTAAATGACGATGGCGGTGCCGATGCCGGTGATCAGCAGCGCGAAGGTCAGCGACAATCCGTCAATCACATGCGCGTAACGAACCCCGAGACTGGGCGCCCAGTCGACCCCATATGTAAAGCGTTCGCCGTGCGCGATGTCGGGCACCAGCCCGGCATAGAACACGAAGAGCAGTGCGGGCACGACGGCAAGCAGCCATCCCGCGGCAGCGCCGGTCATACGAACCAGCGTGGGCGCAACCAGGGCGGCAATGAAAGGCGCCAGCGACAGCCAGAGCAGAGATTGGGGGGCAAACGGCGTCAACAACGCACCTTTCGCATAAACCGGGATCAGCGCGTTATAGCTCGCACGGAACAAGGCCCGAGGCCAAGAGACAACCAATTCCCAACACGTCGCACATAACAGAGACGAAAAAGGAAAATTACCCCATGGCAGATCAGGATACCCACGACAAGATTCGTAAGAGCGACGCGCAATGGAAGGCCGAGCTGACGCCCGAACAATACCGCGTTGCCCGCAAACACGGCACGGAGCGTGCGTTTACGAGCCCGCTGAACGACGAGAAAAGGGACGGAACCTTCACATGTGTGTGTTGCGGCGAACCGCTGTTCCGCACCGACGCAAAGTTCGAATCGGGCACGGGATGGCCCAGCTTCACCGCCCCGGTCTCGGACGAGGCTGTGGAAGACCATGAAGACCGTTCGCTGTTCATGCGCCGGGTGGAGACGCGCTGCGCAAAGTGCGACGCGCATCTGGGCCACGTTTTCCCCGATGGTCCACAACCCACCGGATTGCGCTATTGCATGAACGGAGTTGCCCTCGATTTTAAGCCGGACGAATGAAACTCGACAAACATGCCGGCGAGATCCCTCTCGCCACCCCGCACCCATCCCATCAGGTCCGTCACGGTGTGACGTTCGAGGACCCCTACGCCTGGCTTCGCGCCGACAACTGGCGCGAGGTGATGGCCGACCCGGACGTTCTGCAGGACGATATCGCCGGCTATCTGGACGATGAGAACACCTATGCCGCCACGGTTCTGGAGCCGCTGAAAGATCTGCGCGAGACGCTGGTCGCCGAGCTGCGCGGCCGGATTGCGGAAGACGACTGGAGCGTTCCCATCGTGGACGGCCCGTTCGCCTACGGGGCGACATTCAGCCACGGGGCCGAGCAGCCGTGTCTCGTCCGCTTCCCGCGCGCCGTCGGTGAAGCTGCCACGGACGAGGCGCCGCCGCAGGATCCCGAAATCCTGCTCGACGCCAACCGCGAGGCGCTCGACGAGGGCTATTTCCGCCTCGGTTCCGCCATGCATGCGCCGGACCACGACACGCTGGCGTGGACCGCCGACCGCTCCGGCGGCGAGCTGTTCACGCTTGCCATGCGCAATCTGCGCACCGGGCGCGACGAAATCCTGATGGAGCGCGTCACCCCGTCCATCGCCTTTGCCGCAGACACCCGCACGGTGTTTGCCGTGGAGCTGGACGACAACCACAGGCCCGCGCGCGTCATCGCGCAGGCGCTCGGGGATACGCGGCGCACGGTCTTCGAGGAGAGCGATCCGGGCTTCTTCGTTTCGGTGCACCGCACCTTGTCGGGTGGCTGGCTGGTGATCGACAGCCACGATCACCAGACCTCGGAAGTCCGCCTCCTGGCTGCCCACGACCCCGGCGGCACGCCCATCGTGGTCGCCCCGCGCATCGAGGGCGAGGAATACGACGTCGCCCACAACGACGAAACGCTGTTCATCCGCACCAACCGCGATGCGGAGGATTTCCGCATCGTCCGCGCGCCGGTGGATGCGCCGGGCCGCGAGAACTGGGAGGACATCGTCCCCCACCGCCCTGGCATCCTCATCGTGTCGATGATCGTGTTCGAGGGCTACCTCGTCTGGCTGGAGCGTGAGAACGCGCTGCCGCGGATCGTCATCCGCCGCCTGCTGGATGGCGACGAGCACCGCATCGCATTCGACGAGGAGGCCTATTCGCTGGGCCTTTCTGAGGGGCACGAGTTCAAGACCGACACGCTGCGCTTCACCTATTCGTCGATGACGACACCGAGCGAAGTGTGGGACTACGACCTTTCCACGCGCGAGCGGCGGCTGCGCAAGCGTCAGACCCTGCCCTGCGGCCATGAACCCGGCAACTACGTCACGCGCCGTTTCATGGCGCCGGCGGCCGACGGTGCGCTGGTGCCGGTCAGCCTGTTTCACCGTGCCGATACGAAGATCGACGGCTCCGCACCGCTCCTTCTTTACGGCTACGGCGCCTACGGGATCACGATCCCGGCAAGCTTCAACGCCAATGCGCTGGGGCTGGTGGACCGCGGCTTCGTCTATGCCATCGCCCATGTCCGCGGCGGGATGGACAAGGGGTTCGCCTGGTACGCCAACGGCCGGCGCGAGCACAAGGAGAACACCTTTTCCGATTTTGTCGCCGTTGCGGACCATCTGATCGAGCGCGGCTATACCGCAAAGGGCCGGATTGCTGCGCAGGGCGGGTCGGCCGGCGGGCTCTTGATGGGCGCTGTTGCCAACCGCGCGCCGGACCGCTTCGGCGCCATCGTGGCAGAGGTCCCGTTTGTGGATGTCCTCACCACCATGCTGGACGACACGCTCCCCCTCACCCCGCCCGAATGGCCCGAATGGGGCGACCCGATCCGCGACGAAGCCGCATTTGCCCGCATCCGGTCCTATTCGCCGGTCGATAATGTGAGCGCCCAGCCCTACCCGGCCATGCTGGTGCTGGCGGGGGTGTCGGACCCCCGCGTCACCTACTGGGAGCCGGCAAAGTGGGTGGCCCGCCTCAGGGCCAGCGCCACCAACGACCCGCTCATCCTCCTCAAGACCAACATGGAAGCCGGCCATGGCGGAGCGTCCGGGCGCTTCCGCCGGCTGGAGGAAATTGCGCTGGTGCAGGCGTTCATCCTGTCGGCGCTGGACGCGTGACAAATTCATCTGCGAGGAAACTGGTTTGGCATTCGCCCGCTTTATGACGCCGATCACAGAGGCGGCGGTTCGCGAGACGGTCCGTCTTTCATCCAATTGGGGGCGGACCATATCCGGACCATCAAGCCGCATCGCCTTTGCGGCAACGAAAGGAAGCTTTGAAATGAAACGTATTTTTGGTGGTCTTCTGTCCGCAGCCGTGGTTGCAGCCGCTCTCGGCACCGGAGCGACCGCCGCACGCGCGGACACCGACAAGATGATGCTGATGATGCAGATCGGGCCCATCACGCCCAACTGCTCGCGCAATCCCAACGCCCCGGTGATCGGACGCGTTGCCGGGGTCGTCAACGGTTTCGTCGGCAACTCCCACGTCTCGTTCGTGGGCTGCTTCCCCTCCATCGCCGATTGCGAAGGCTGGCGCGCCTACGCAGCGGGCGAAGTCGGCCCGCCGCTGCGCCAGAACTCGTGCCAGCCGCGCTTCTAGCCGATGGCACGGGCCCCGGCGCACTGCGCGGGGCCTGAACGCCAGAACGTCAAAAGGGCGGGATGCCGGTGCATCCCGCCCTTTTTTCGTCTGGCTTCAAGGCTGCAAAGCGGCGGGACGAACCCGCCGCAAATGCGCCTTACGCCGCGCTGTGCAGCTCGGCCACGTATTCCCAGTTCACCAGGTTGTCGAACCAGGCTTCCAGGTATTTCGGGCGGGCGTTGCGGTAGTCGATGTAATAGGAGTGCTCCCACACATCGACGCCCAGCAGCGGCGTTGCGCCATGCACCAGCGGGTTCTCGCCGTTCGGCGTCTTCATGATTTCCAGCTTGCCGTCCTTGAGCGCAATCCAGGCCCAGCCGGACCCGAACTGACCGGCGCCAGCGGCCAGGAAATCCGCCTTCGCCTTGTCGTAGCCGCCGAGATCGGCCTCGATTTTCTTTTCCAGCTCGCCCGGCATGGTGGACTTGCCGCCATTGGGGGTCATCCACTTCCAGAAATGGATGTGGTTGTAGTGCTGGCCGGCATTGTTGAAGAGGCCGACATTGGTGCCGAAGCTCTTCTTCACGATCTCTTCGAGCGAATCGTTTTCGAGGCCGGAGCCCTCCAGCAGCTTGGAGCCGTTGGTCACGTAAGCCTGGTGGTGCTTGTCGTGATGGAACTCGAGGGTTTCGGCAGACATGTACGGCGCAAGTGCATCGTAAGCGTAGGGAAGGTCAGGCAGTTGAAACGCCACAGGGGGCCTCCAAGGTCTATGTCGCCGGAGCGACGGGGTCTTCTCGTCGCACATCTAGTCCCTGTGCGTCGCGGATCAACTAAGCCCTTGTGAAAGGACCCGGTTCAGACACGGCGCGGCACGGACAGGCGGCGGCGTCAGCGATCAGTCTCAGGCATGGGCATACTCCCAATAAAGGTCCCGTGCGAGCTGGAAGACGCGGCCCGGCGCTAGGGTACGGTCCTCGATCTTCGCAACCGGCATCACCTTGGCGTAATTCCCGGTCGAGAAAATTTCGTCCGCCCCCATGAAATCGGCCACCGAGAGCGTCCGCTCCTCCACCTGCATGCCCGTCGCGCGCAAAAGCTCGATCACCCGAAGCCGGGTGATTCCCGCCAGAAAGGTCCGGTTCGGCACCGGCGTTGCCACCACACCGTCCTTGACCAGGAAGATGTTGGATGTGGCAAGCTCGGCCACGTTGCCGGCCATGTCGAGCACCAGAGCGTTGTCGAAGCCCTTGTCGCGCGCCTGCTGAAGCGCCCGCGCGTTGTTGGGGTAAAGGCAGCCGGCCTTGGCGTTGGTCGGCATGGTTTCGATTGTCGGTCGCCGGAAGGGCGACACCGTGATCGACGCGCCGCTGCCGGGCTCCGGCGTCGGCATCGGCGTTTCGTAAAGGCACATCAGAAAGCGTGTGGACGAAACGTCCGGCGCAACGGCGGACGGGCCGCCATTTTCGGCAAAATACATCGGGCGGATGTAGAGCGGGGTGTTCTTGGCGAACCGCTCCCGCCCTTCGGCAACCAGCTCCACCATCTGGCCGACATCGACGAATGCGCGCAGCCCCAGCGCCCTGGCCGAGCTGTTGACCCGCTCCATGTGCAGCCCAAGGTCCGGTGTCACCCCCTCGAAGGCCCTTGCGCCGTCGAAGACCGAGGAACCCAGCCAGAACGCATGGCTGCGCGGGCCGAGGATCGGCTCATTGCCGGAAAACCACCTGCCGTCCATCCAGGTCCACGTCTCAGACCAATCCACCATGCCCAACGTCCTTACTTTCTGTCCGCTCTGGTGTAGGACGACGCCTTCAAGGGGGAAAGACCATGACGACTGTCGCGCGCTATCCCGTGTATGTTTTCGATGCCTACGGCACCCTGTTCGACGTTCATGCCGCGGTCCGCAAATACGCCGGCGAGATGGGTCCGGACGGGGCAGAGCTGTCCGCCATCTGGCGCGCCAAGCAACTCGAATATTCGTGGACCCGCGCGCTCTGCGGCCAGTACCGGGATTTCTGGGCGCTGACCGAGGATGCGCTGGACACCGCCTTTGCCAAGGTTCCGTCCGCGCCGCGCGACATGCGCGAGGCGTTGCTCGATGCCTACCGCACGCTCGACGCCTACCCGGAGGTGATCGACGTTCTGACCACCTTGCGCCAGAACGGCGCAAAAACCGCGATCCTGTCCAACGGCTCGCCGGCCATGCTGGAGATGGCGGTTCATGCCGCACGGATCGGCGAGCTTCTGGACGATGTCGTCTCCGTCGATCCGCTGGAGAGCTACAAGCCTCTGCCCGCGGTCTACGAGCTGGTGACGACGCGGTTCCGCGTGTTTGCCGACCGGGTCTCGTTCCAGTCGTCCAACCGGTGGGACATTGCCGGGGCCAGCGCCTTCGGCTTTCGCACAGTGTGGATCAACCGCGCTGGCGAACCGGACGAGTATTTCGACCTTTCGCCGTCTGTCACGCTGTCCACGCTCACGGGCCTGGAACGGGCCTGAACGCGAAACGGGCGGCGCCGCGTTCTCTGCGGCGCCGCCCCTCAAAATTGTTGCCGGTGTGCCGGCGGAAGAAGCGTCAGGCCGTTGCGGCCGTGCCGCCTGCCGGGGGCTCGCTGCTGTCCAGCCGCGCACGGGCCGCAAGGGCCAGCGCAACCAGCGCCGCACCGTGAACGATGAATTCCAACGCCACGAACATGCCGATCACCCAGCCCCACGCCTCGAACCATCCCCGAGCGCCGTCAAGGCTCGCCATCGCCTCGGTGGTGGGCAGATCCACGATGTAATAGATCATCACGCCAAGACCGATCGAGATGAGACCGGACAGGACCAGCCAGACCGTGGCCGAACCGTGCCCGCGCATCTGAAGCGCCATGACGATGCGCAGGACGCCCGTCACCACGAAGACAGCGCCGATCATCAGCGTCAGCCACCACGCGCTCTGCACCGGCATCGCAATCAGCACCACGCCTGCGGCAAGATACAGAAGGCCGACAAGAACGTGCGACGCGACCGACTTCCAGCCCGAGCACTTGAAGGCGTCGATCAGCTGCGCAATCCCGCCGATCAGGGCAAGGATGCCGAACCAGACGACAGACAGGATCGTCAGCCAGTAGGTCATGCCAAGCCCGATCACCCCGAGGACCGCCATGAGGACACCCAGCCCCAGCATCCATTTCCAGGTTGTGGTGAGGTCGCCATAAAGTGGATCGCGGACCGTAATTTCATTCGTGCTCATCTTGGGATCCTTGCCTGCCGGCACACGCTGCCCTGACCCGGGCTTCTCGCGCATGACCGACTGTTGTTCACAGACATGGGTCAACGGCGTCACCGTGTGTCGGTCAAGCGCAAACTGTCAAATCGTGCCGTTCGGTTTGCTATTGTCCGCGCTTTGCCGCAGCGATAAAATGAAACCGACCGAGGCAGAGTTTTTGCCTTGATGAAAACCCGGAGAGGGAAGCGGACGAATGGCCGAACCGAAGGTGGCCCTGATCACGGCAGGCGGCAGCGGGATGGGCGCTGATGCAGCCCGCCGGCTCAGCGCCGACGGCTTCAGGGTCGGCATCCTGTCGTCGTCCGGCAAGGGCGAAGCGCTCGGTGAAGAGCTTGGCGGTTTCGGCGTGACCGGCTCCAACCGCGAAAATTCTGACATTGCGCGGCTGGTCGATGGCGCGAAGGCGCGGTGGGGCCGGATCGACGTTCTGGTAAATTCCGCAGGCCATGGTCCGAAAGGCCCGGTGCTCGAGATTTCGGATGAAGACTGGCACACGGGAATGGAGGTCTATCTCCTCAACGTCATCCGCGCGACGCGCCTTGTTGCGCCTGTGATGGAAGCAGGCGGCGGCGGTGCCATCATCAACATCTCGACGTTCGCCGCCTTCGAGCCCGACCCGCTGTTCCCGACGTCCGGCGTGTTCCGCGCCGGACTTGCGGCATTTACCAAGCTTTTTTGCGACAATTTTGCGGCAAAGAACGTGCGGATGAACAACATTTTGCCCGGTTTTGTAGACAGCCTCCCCGAGAAGGAGGATCGCAAAGCCCGTATTCCGTTGGGCCGCTACGCCAGAACGTCCGAGGTTTCATCACTGATCGGCTGGCTGGCATCGCCGGACGGTGCCTACATGACCGGCCAGAATCTGCGCATTGACGGGGGTTTGACGCGGTCGGTCTGATCCTCTCCAATCGTTGATTTGACGCATTTGCCATATGGAAGGCAAAAATAATGCACAAATTTTGAAATAGTTGGATTAACTCCTTCTATCGGGCATTGTATCCAATATTAATGCTGCTCTGCAGCGGACTGAGCCGAGTTTGATTTATATTATTATTGTAAATGTGGCTACGCGGATCCGGGGGTTCCGTCTTTCATGCACCACGACCTAGGCAGCCGGTTGCACGATTTCAGCGGAGACGGGTCCGATCGCGGTCGCTCGTCCTCGTCTGATTTTCTGATCGCGTCGCTCGATGCTGTCTCCGATGCCGTCTTTCTGTTCCAGGGTTCGCTGCTGGACGACGCCGATTATCGCATCGTGTTTGCCAACCGCGCCTACACTGCACTGACCGGGTACAGCGCCGATGAGGTTCTCGGCTGCTCGCATCTGGCTTTTCAGGGTCCCGGCACCGCTCGGGAGACCCTTCGCCGCCTCGAAACCAATCTCGCCAGCGGCAAGCCCGGCCGATACGATGTGGAGTTTCTGAGGAACACCGGCGAGGCCTGGTGGGCTGAATTCGACATCACCCCCGTTGCCGATGCCGATGGGTCGACGAAGCATTTCGTTGCCATCTTGCGCGACGTGACGGACCGCCACGTCCGCAGCCACGACGAAGCCTTCTACCGCGGGCTGCTCGACAACACGCAAGAAGCGGTGATCGTCCACGACGTGGATGGCCGGATCGTCCTGTGGAACCGCAAGGCCGCAGAGCGTTACGGATACAGCGGCGAAGAAGCCGTCGGCCGTCCGCTCGGCGAACTCAATATTCTCGACGATAGCGACTGGCGGGAAGCGGCGCTGCGCACCTGCGTCGACGGGCGGTGGACCGGGCGGCTGCGTCACACCACGCGCAGCGGGCAGTTTCTCTCCGTCATGTCCACATGGTCCCTCCTCGGACAGCCGGAAGGCACTGCCGACCTCATCTTGCAGGTCAGCTACGACATTGCCGAACGGCTGATTTCCGACGCCGACTTTAACCGGGCCGTCCGCCTCGATGCTCTCGGCAAGATGACAGGCGGGATCGCGCACGACTTCAACAACATCCTGACCATCATCATCGGCAGTCTCGACCTGATCGACCGCAAGCTGCCTGACGCACCGCAGCTGCGCGAGCTTGTCCACATGTGCCGTGCCTCGGGTCAGCGCGGCCAGGAACTGGTGAGCCAGATGCTCACCTTCTCGCGCCGGCAGAAGCTGCGCGCCGAGCGGCTCGAGCTGGATGCATTCCTCAACAAAATGCTGCCGATGCTGCGCCACGCCGTCGCCGCAAACTGCGAGCTTCAGGTGACGTTCGGCGTGCGTGATGCCACCGTTTCACTGGATCCGGGCCTTCTGGAATCCACCATTCTCAATGTGTGCATCAATGCATCCGCCGCCATGCCGATCGGCACCGGCGGGCAGATCGACATTGTCACGACGCAGCAGATGATCGGCGACGAGCCTGCCATCGATCCGCCCGAGCTTGCCCCCGGGGCCTATGTGGTGCTCGACATCACGGACAATGGCAAAGGCATGAGCGAATCGGTCCGCAAGCGGATCTTCGAGCCCTTTTTCACCACCAAGGCGGAGGGCACCGGGCTCGGCCTCAGCATGGTCCACGGCTTCATCAAGCAGAGCGGCGGCCACATTTCGGTCTCGTCGGCGCCTGATGAGGGGACCACCGTGCGCCTCTACCTGCCTCGCGGAAACGCGCGCACCATCGCCCCTGCCCTGCCCGACGAGGTCATCGGCGACGGCATGGGCGAGGTTGTTCTGATTGTCGAGGACGAGCCGACGGTACGCGAAAACGTGGCGCGGATGCTGGAGGCGCTCTGCTACCGGGTGATCCGTGCGTCCAGCGGCGAAGAGGCGCTTGCGATCATCCGCAGCGACTGCAACATCGACCTTCTGTTCACCGATATTTCCATGCCCGGCGGCATCAGCGGCACCGTGCTTGCCCGCCAGTCAGCCAAACTGCGCCCGGCAATGCCCGTGCTCCTGACCACCGGCTACAATGAAGGTGTCCAGCTCCCGACGGACGTTGCGATCTCGCGCATCAACATCCTGCGCAAGCCCTACCGCCTGCACGAGCTTGGCGATGCCATCGGCATCGCCTTGCGCTCCGAGCCCTGGTCGGGCCGCCTCTAGCAAGGCGCCCCGCTCTGCTGACCGCGCTCAGGCGTTGGCGAGGTAGTCCTCGTCGGAGACCGGTTCAAGCCAGGTGACGTGGGATGTCCCGTCCCGCTCGTGCATCGCAAGGTGGGACATGGTGGTCGTGTCGGTCGCGCCATGCCAGTGCTTTTCGTGGGGCGGGATCCAGATCACGTCGCCGGCACGGATTTCCACGCGCGCCTCACCTTCGGTCTGAAACCAGCCTGTCCCCTGCGTGATGTAGAGCGTCTGCCCCAAGGGGTGATGATGCCAGAAGGTGCGCGCGCCGGGAAGAAACGTGACCAGAGCGGAGCCGACGCGGGCGGGGTCCGGCGCGGTGTTGATCGGGTTCTGCCACACAACGCCGGTGAACGCATCGGCCGGTGCCCGGACAGAGGGAGCCTCTCCGCAACGAGTGATCTTCAAAACGCATTCCTCCAGATTATCGGCGATCCGCCGCTTGTTCGCACGGGGCAGTTGCACGGCAAACTGCGGTGCCCGCTGCGGGCCGAGTTTGGGCGATGGCGCAGCAGTGCTCAAGAGTGGCCAGTCCGTCTCGTTTTTATTGAGAAGAGGAACACCCGCCTCGACAAAAAAATGCCGGCGGGAAGGCCGGCATTCTTTCAGGTCTGGGTCAGTTCGGGGTCCAGGCGTCGTACCCCTTGGAGATGCCGATCTCCGGGTCGGGCCGCAGGATCGAGCCTTTGGGCCGGTATGCATCCGGCGTTCCGGTGGGGTTCGGCCTGTGGGGCTGCTGCCACTCGCGCGGGGTGTAGTTGCCGTCTGGCGGGGTGGCGCTCAAGTGATGCATCCACCGGTACCAGCCACCCGGAATGGCGGTCGGATCGGTTGGGCCGTTATAGATCACCCAGCGGCGTTCGACGCCAAGCGCGGCGTCGACCTTGCCCTTCTTGGTGCGGAAATAGCGGTTGCCGAACTCATCGGTGCCGACGGATTCACCGCGCAGCCACGTGGTGAACGACGTGCCGTAGGTGGTGCTGTCCCACCATGCGAACACCTGAATCAATCGCTGAAGACGTGTCTGTGCCATGGGAAATCGCTAAGCAATCCGCGCCCGGAAGTAAAGCGCTAACGGCCGGTCATTCTCACGCATCGGCAGCCTGTGCAAGCCTCGCACGACGGTGGTCCGCCCGGTCCATCGCCTGCACGAACAGACGGCGCACATCCGGCGCAGCCGCCTTGATCTTGGTATCGAGCGCCGCGACAACGTCTTCCACCTCTTCGGCGGTGAGATCGTTGCGGAAGTCGGCCGAAACGGTCACCAGAATCTCGTGCGGGCCAAAGTGCATGGTGAGAAGCTCGTTGACGGTCTCGATGGCGGGCTCGGCCTGAACCAGCGCCCGCAGCTCGGCCACCAGCTTCGGATCCGCCGCCTCGCCGACCAGCAGCCCCTTGGTCTCGATGGCCAGGAACACTGCCGTCAGGGCCAGAACCGCGGCAATCGCGAGCGTGCCCAGAGCATCGTAGAGCGGATTGCCAGTGATGTTGGCCGCCAGAATGCCGATGAACGCGACAATGAGGCCCACCATCGCTGCCGTATCCTCGAACAGCACGGTGAAGAGCGTCGGATCCTTGGAGCGGCGAACGGTCTCAAGCACCCCGCGGTCACCGCGGACCTTGTTGAATTCCTTCAGCGCCAGCGACCATGCAAACAACTCGAACAGGAACGCGGCACCCAGCACCGCATAGTTGATCCACGAGACCTCAACCGCACCCGGATGGAGAAGCTTCTCGATCCCCTCGAACGCCGCGAAGCCGGCACCAGCGCCGAAAATGATGATCGCGACCATGAAGGAGTAGAAATATAGGTCCTTGCCGTGGCCGAACGGGTGCTCCGGGCTTGCCGGCCGCTTGGCCTGCCGGAGGCCGAACAGCAGGAGCCCCTGGTTGCCGGTGTCGACGAGGGAGTGGATCGCCTCGGCGAACATGGCCGAAGATCCCGTAATGGCGCTGGCGACGAATTTGGTCACGGCAATGGCCGCATTGGCCCCGAGCGCCGCGTAGATAATCGTCTTGTTGCCTTTTGCTGCCATGTTTTAAAAACCTTTATCGCCGGTGCGGGCCTGATTGCGTTATTTGAGAACGGCTTGGGTGGTTGAGGCGTTCCGTCACAGAGCGGTATCAACCATGCAAGACTCTTGCTGCGGGTCGCATGCCCGATCTTACACGGCCGCATCCCGCAACGGGTTTCCGCGGATGGAGAATGTCATGAAGTTTATACTCCGCATCGTGCGGCCCATCGCGACCGGATTGCTGGCCGTCCTGCCGATCATCATCACCTTCGCGCTGATTGGCTGGATCGCATCCTACATCGCCGCCTATCTGGGGCCGGGGTCCAGTTTCGGCCGCGGGGTCGCAAAGCTCGGCGCTTTCGTGGTTGACGACAATCTGGCCTACGCCATCGGCGTCGCGCTGGTGTGTGCCGCCCTCTACATGATCGGGCTTCTCGTCCAGTCACGCCTGCGCCGGCTGTGGAGCCAGTTCTTCGAGGAAACGCTGGGCCGCGTTCCGCTGGTCGGCACCATCTACAAGACGCTCGTGCGCTTCGTTCAGCTTCTGGAGCGGCGCGACGACGTGGACGTCCAGTCCATGAGCCCGGTGTGGTGCTTCTTTTCCGATGAGCGGCGCACTGCCATCCTCGGTCTGATGCCAACCTCCGAAACCATCACCATCGAGGGATCGCTCTATCATGTGGTGATGGTACCCACCGCGCCGGTGCCCTTTGGCGGCGGCCTCTTCTTTCTGCCGGCCGAATGGGTGCGGGCGGCCGATTTCGGTGTCGAGGGGCTCACCAACATCTATGTTTCCATGGGCGTGACAGCGCCGGACTACATGGGCAAGATCCGCAAGGCGCAAAGCGAGACGCCCACCATGGTCACGCGCAGCGGCGAGGCGAAGACGCCGCCCGACAGCGCCGCGGACGCCATTGCCCCGGTGCCCAAGGGAAAGGTCGGTCCCGCATCGCTGCCGCCTGAAACGCCGACGAACTCCCCCCGGCCGCCCAAGGCACCGCCGAAGTCGTGATGCGGCTGCGCCCGGCGCGGACCGGGCGCAAATTGCTTGCAGTCGGATAATCGCAAAATACCGCTTCCGCGTCAGGCCGCCGACCCGCTAAGCTGCTGCCAAACAACGATAACGATCCGCCGGGAGGGTCGTGCGTCAGTGCAGCGGTGTCACGCCGTGGACACGCACGGGGTGCAAGAGCGCCGCGGGCTCCGGCCAACGGCGCCCCTGGGCCGTGACCGCCCTCCTTGGTGAATCGCCCCAACATGGTGCGCCTGCCAGAAGTGCGCATCCCAAGGAGAGCCCGATGAGCTTGGTCCAGCTCAACAACATCACCAAGCAGTTCGGCGCGATCCACGCGCTGCAGGGCGTCGATCTTACCATCGAGGCTGGCGAGGCAGTCGGCCTGATGGGCGACAACGGCGCCGGCAAGTCGACGCTGATGAAGATCATCGCCGGTAATTTCCCGCCCACCAGCGGCACCATCCGCATCAACGACCGCGACGTGAAAATGGCCCGCCCCATCGATGCGCGCGACCATGGTATCGAGATCGTCTACCAGGACCTTGCCCTGTGCGATAATCTCACGGCCGCCGGCAACGTGTTTCTGGGCCGTGAGATCAAGCGCGGCATCTGGCCGTTCCGCGTCCTCGACCACAAGGCGATGGTGGACAGGTCCGCCGACCTTTTCGAGGAGCTGAAGTCGGAGACCCGGCCGCGCGACCTCGTCAAGCAGATGTCGGGCGGTCAGCGGCAGGCGGTGGCCATTGCCAGAACGCGCCTGTCCGATCCAAAGCTGGTGCTGATGGACGAGCCCACCGCCGCCATCTCGGTGCGGCAGGTCGCCGAAGTGCTCGGCCTCATCCGCCGCCTGAAAGAGACCAACCACGCCGTGGTTCTGGTCTCCCACCGCATGCCGGATGTGTTCGGCGTCTGCGACCGTGTGGCGGTGCTGCGCCGTGGCCGAAAGGTGGCCGACAAGCCCATTGGCCAGTCGAGCCCCGAAGAGGTCACGGGCCTCATCACCGGCGCCATTGAACACGCCTGACCCGGCCTTCCCCCGCTGGAGGGGTCAAAGCCATTTTCAAACGCTGAAACCACAGGACGGCCCATGCCGCAATTTGCCAATTATCCGAGCCTCAAGGGCAAGACCGTGTTCATCACCGGCGGCGCCGGTGGCATCGGCGCCGAAACCGTCGCCGCATTCGCCGCCCAGGGCGCCAGAGTCGGCTTCATCGACATGGATCGCCCCGGCTCCGAGGCGCTGACAACGCGCCTCGAAGGTGACGTCACCTTCGAGATCTGCGATCTGCGCGACATCGACGCCGTGAAGGCCGCCTTTGCGGCACTGGCCGAGCGCCTCGGCCCCGCAACCGTCCTCGTCAACAATGCGGCAAGGGACGACCGGCACGACTGGAAGGACGTGACCGCAGAATATTGGGACGACCGGATTGCGACCAACCTGCGCCACATGTTCTTCGCCATCCAGGCCGTGGCGCCGGGGATGATCGAGGCCGGTGGCGGCTCCATCATCAACCTCGGGTCCAACTCGTGGTGGGAGGCAGGCGGCGGCTTTCCCGTCTACGCCACCGCAAAGGCGGCGGTCCACGGCCTCACCCGCACCATGGCGCGAGACCTTGGCGACCATCGCATCCGCGTCAACACCGTGGTACCCGGCTGGATCATGACCGACCGGCAAAAAGAGCTGTGGGCAACCCCCGAGGCGCTGGAGAAGCACCGCAACCGCCAGTGCCTGCCCGACCTCGTCGAGCCGGTCTATGTCGCGCGGATGGTGGTGTTCCTGGCGTCCGACGACGCTGCCATGTGCAGCGCCAACAACTACATGGTCGAAGCCGGCTCGATCTGAACCGCCGCTCGATCACGACAAGAGGAAAGACGATGAAAAAAACCCGCGTCGGCAAGACCAGCGTCGAAGTGACGGACCTGGCGTTCGGCACCTCCGGCCTCGGCTCCATGCCCGATACTTACGGCTATTCCGTGGATGAGGAGCGCGCCTACGCCACCGTCCATGCGATCTTCGACGGGGCGGCGAACGTCCTCGACACCTCGCGCAACTACGGCGCCGGCCGCAGCGAGGAGCGCGTCGGCCATGTGATCCGCGAGCGCGGCGGTATTCCGGACGGGTTCGTCATCTCCACCAAGATCGACCGGGACATGTCGGACAACCGGCTCGACGCGGCGCGCGTGCGCAAATCCTTCGAGGAGAGCCTGAAGACGCTGGGCGTGGAGCGGATCCAGATCCTCCATTTGCACGACCCCGAATATTGCCGCAGCCTCGACGAGATCACCGAGAAGGGCGGCGCGCTGGATGAGCTGTTCAAGCTGAAGGAAGAGGGGCTCGTCGACGCCGTCGGTCTCGCCATGGGCAACCTCGACATCATGTTCCCGATGCTGAAGAGCCGCCCGTTCGACTGCCTGATCAGCCACAACCGCTTCACCCTCATCAACCGCGCCGCGCAGGAGATGTTCGACTACGCGGCCGCCGAAGGCATGACCGTCCTCAACGCAGCGCCCTTCTCCGGCGGCGTGCTTGCCAAGGGCAGCCAGGACGTGAAGAAGATCGCCTACACCGACGTTGACGACGAAGCCCTCGCCCCGGTCCGCAAGATCGAAGCGATCTGCGCCGAAGCGGGCGTGCCCATGGGCGCCGCTGCGCTGCAATTTTCCATGCGCGACCCGCGGGTCGGCTCCACCATCATCGGCGTGACCAAGCCGGAACGCGTGGCGCAGACGCAGGCTTGGGCGGAACAGTCCATCCCCGCCGATGCGTGGGACAAGCTCCTTGCCCTGCCCTTTACCGTGGACGACCCCGAAGCCAACCGGGACTACAAGCCCGGCTGATCGGCCTCAATGGTGGCCCGGGGCATCAGCGCCGGGCCATCGTTCAGCACCGCTGCGCCAAAGCGCGCCTCGAACGTACGGCGCAGCGCCTGGTCCACCTCCGCCATCGTGACCACCCGGCCAAGGTCCACAAGGCTCGTCACCCCGTGCTCGCGAATGCCGCAGGGGACGATGCCGGTAAAATGGGACAGGTCCGGCTCCACGTTGAGCGAGATGCCGTGCAGCGTCACCCAGCGTTTCACGCGCACGCCAATGGCGGCAATCTTGTCCTCGCGGCCGCCGCCCCGGCGCACCCAGACGCCGACGCGCCCCTCGCGCCGCTCCCCGTCCACGCCGAACGCGGCCAGCGTGTCGATCAGCCATCCTTCAAGGTTCTGAACGTAGGCGCGCACATCGCGCCCGCGGGCGCGCAGGTCCAGCATGGCGTAGGCCACGCGCTGGCCGGGGCCATGGTAGGTGTACTGCCCGCCCCGCCCCGTCCGGAACACCGGGAAGCGATCTGGCGCCACAAGGTCGGCGCCATTGGCGCTGGTGCCTGCGGTGTAACAGGGCGGATGCTCCACAAGCCACACCGCCTCCCCGGCTGTCCCGTCGGCAATGGCGCCGGCCCGCGCATCCATCGCGGCCACCGCGGCCGGGTACGGCACCAGAGTGTCACTGATCTGCCACGAGGCTGGGGACAACTTCATTTGTTTCATCTGATCGGCTTAAACCGGCGACGCGCCGCTTGAAAGGCCTGCAAGAGGCTGCTACTCAGCCGCCATCCGACGCGGTCGTGGCGGAATTGGTAGACGCGCAGCGTTGAGGTCGCTGTGGGGCAACCCGTGGAAGTTCGAGTCTTCTCGACCGCACCATCGGCTCTTACGATGGTATTCGGATCCTCCGAAAAAAATTGAGAGCCCGGTTCAGCGCACATTTCGTGCAACCGGTTCGCTGCGAGCAGGCACCTCAGCCATTCATGCTCCAGCCTCTCGGCCGCATGGTGGCTCGGCTGCCCATGGCGGCACATCGCCAAACCGCTCCATCACAAAATCGGTGAACAACCGCACCTTGGCGGAAAGATGCCGCGCCGGCGGGGAAACCACGGCCAGCGTCAGCGTCGGCGCGGTCCAGCCGGGCAGGATCTCCACAAGCCGCCCGTCGGCCAGCGCCGGACCAACGATGAAGGTGGGCAGCTGGGCAATGCCCCGGCTGGCCAGCGCCGCGTCGCGCAGCACCTCGCCGTTGTTGGAGATCATCATCCGGTTCGGTGCCACGCGCACGGCCCCGTCCGGCCCGTCGAGGCGCCACGGCCGCCCCTCACCCGCAATCACATAGTCGAGGCAAGGCAAGGTGCGCAGCGCCATCGGCCCGGCGGCCAGCGCCGGATCGGCGGCAAGGTCCGGCGATGCGCAGAGGACGAGACGGGACTGGCACACCCGGAAGTCCACAAGGTTGACGTCCTCGCGCGGCGCACCAATGCGCACCGCAAGGTCATACCCGTCGCCGATGAGGTCGATTGCACGGTCGCTGAGGTCCAGCCTGATACGCAAGGCCGGATGCCGTGCCATGAATTCGGCCACCAGGGGACCGATGTGCGCCGTACCGAAGGTGACGGGAGCGCTGATTGCCAGTTCACCGCCGACCTCGGTGTCCTCCGCGCGCACGGCCCGCTCCGCCTCGTCCAGCGCCTCCAGAATTCGCACGGCCCTCGTGTGGAACGCTGCACCGGTGGACGTCGGGTTCACCTTTCGTGTGGAGCGGGTCAGCAACTGTGCGCCGAGCTGGTCCTCCAGCCCCATCACCAGCCGGTTGACGCCGGAGCGCGACAGGCCCAGTGCCCGCGCCGCTGCCGCGAAGCCGCCCTCGTCCACCACCGCAACGAACGCCCGCAATGCCGCAATCCGGTCCATCGTCCGATTGTCCTCATTTCAGCAACAGTGTGGTGCCGGCGGCGACGGTTGTCGATCATCCCGCACCGCAATATCTGAGACCCTCAAGAGCGATCACCTGCGGCTCCACCGCGCCGCTATGGCCTGACCGGACAGGAGGACGTCCCATGAGCTTCACCAGATGCCCGGACCCTGTGCCCGGCTACAGCGCATCGGTCGATGCGGTCGAGACCGTCATCGTCCCCCGTGCGGTGGACCTTGGCGAGATGACAGTGCGGCGCGCGCTCCCCTCGGTGAAGCGGCAGATGGTCGGCCCGTTCATCTTCTTCGACCAGATGGGGCCGGCAGAATTTCTGACCGATCAGGGGATCGACGTGCGCCCCCACCCGCACATCAACCTTGCCACCGTCACGTATCTTCTGGAGGGGCAGATCCTCCACCGCGACAGCCTCGGCTCGAACCAGACCATCGAACCTGGCGACGTGAACTGGATGCGCGCGGGCAAGGGCATCGTCCATTCCGAGCGCACCGCACCGGAGCTGCGCCAGACCGGGCAGCGCCTCTTCGGCCTGCAAACCTGGGTGGCCCTGCCCGAACGCATGGAGGAAAGCGACCCCGCCTTTCTCCACCACACCGCTGCCGAACTCCCGTATGCGCAGGACGGCGCGCTTTCCATGCGGCTGGTCGCAGGGTCCACCCACGGTCTGACTTCGCCGCTGAACACCGCATCCGAAACGCTTTATGCCGATGTGGCGCTCAGCGCCGGCGGCCGGTTCGACATCCAGCCCACCCACGAAGAGCGGGCGCTTTACGTGGTCAGCGGCACCATCGAGATCGGCAATGACACCCACGAGGCGGGCACGCTTCTGGTGCTGCGCACCGGCGCGCCGGTCTGGCTTCGTGCCACCGCCGACGCACGGCTGATGCTGTTCGGCGGCGAGCCGATGGAAGGGCCGCGCTATATCTGGTGGAATTTCGTCTCGTCCCGCCGTGAGCGGATCGAGCAGGCCAAGGAAGAATGGCGCGCCGGGCGTTTCGACACGGTGCCAGGCGACGAGCACGAGTTCATTCCACTTCCCGAACAGATCGGCAAGCCGCGCCGCGCCACGGGCGGCCGCGACTTTGCCGATGGAGCAAATTGATGATCAAGATCCCAGGCATTCACCATGTGACGGCCATCTGCGGCCCGCCGCAAACCAACGTCGATTTTTACGTCGGCACCCTGTCGCAGCGGCTGGTGAAAAAGACCGTCAACTTCGACGATCCGGGCACCTACCACCTTTATTATGGCGACCGCGACGGCAACCCCGGCACCATTCTCACCTTCTTCCCCTTCGCCAATGCAGGCCCCGGCCGTGCCGGAACGGGGCTGGCCGAGGCGGTGTCCTACGGCCTTGGCAAGAGCGCATTCGATGCCACCCGCGAACGGCTGTCCCACACCGGCACCCACTTCGTCGGCCCGGCGGAGCGGTTCGGCGAGGCAGTGATGGTGCTCCACGATCCCGACGGGTTGCCGGTGGAGCTGGTGTGCACCACGCCCGCGATGGAAGGCGCGTTCCACGGCATAACGCTGCGCCTTGCTGATCCAGCCCCCACCATGCGCCTTCTGACCGACCATTTCGGCTACCGTCATGTGGGCGAGGAAAACACCGACGGGCTGGTCCGCCACCGCTTGCAGGCGGACGGCGACGGGCCCGGCGCGGTGATCGACATCCGGCACGAGCCGGGCGGCGAGCGCGGCATTCAGGGCGCCGGCAGCATCCACCACGTGGCGTTTCGCGCCCGCACGAAAGAGGAGCAGCTTGCCTGGCGCGAGCAGCTTTCCAGCGCCGGGTTCCAGGTGACGCCGGTGATCGACCGGCAATATTTCGACGCCATCTATTTTACCGAACCCGGCGGCGTCCTGTTCGAGATTGCCACCGATCCCCCCGGCTTTGCGGTGGACGAAAGCGCAGACAGCCTTGGCGAAGCGCTGAAGCTGCCGCCGCGCTATGAAGAATACCGAGAGCGGATCGAACAGGTGCTCCCGCCGCTGAAAGTGCCGGCATGACTGCAAAGTTGGCGGCGGACCCGCACCGGGGTGGCGCGCTGCTCCGCCTCGGCGCCAGCCGGACCCGCGCGCGGTGTGCGGCGATCCTGCTGCACGGGCGCGGCGGCGACGGTGTCGGCATGGCCGAGTTTCTTGACGGCCTCGGTTTTTCGGATGTTGCCCTGTTTGCGCCGGAAGCCGCCGGTCGCTCTTGGTGGCCCACCAGCTTCCTGGCTCCGGCAGCCACCATGGAGCCCTTCGTCCAATCAGCCATAGGCGCCGTGGACCGGGCCGTCTGGCTTGCGGGCGATGAAGGGTTCGCCCCGGCGCAGACCTTCGTGATCGGCTTCAGCCAGGGCGGCTGCCTTGCGCTGGAACACGCCGCCCGCACGGCAACACCGTTTGCCGGCGTGTTCGGTCTGTCGGCCGCGCTGGTCGGCACCGGCGACGCCGGCGGCCCGCCGCGCGAAGACCTCTACGGCTTTGCCGCCAAGGATTTCGGCTACGCGTCCGATCTTGCCGGGCACAAGGTCCACATCGGCTGCCATGAGCGCGACCCGCACATTCCCATCGCCCGCGTGATGGAAAGTGCGGCGGTGTTCCGCCAGCTTGGCGCCGCCGTCAGCCTTGCCACCGCGCCGGGGGCAAACCACGGGCCGACTGAGGGCGATGTCGATGCGCTGCGCAATGCGCTGGCGGAGGCTGCGGCTCAGTAGTTCGGTTTCAACCGGTCCGGCCGGTCGAGGCCGATGCCGGTGAGGCTGCCGAACAGGGTGTGCAGCGTGCGGACGGTCTCGACGGGCAGCGGCGGAGCGTTGATGGAGCGCACATTGGCCTTCAGGTGATCGACACTGCCGGTGCCGAACAGGACCACATCGGCGCCCTCGGCGTGGCGGGCAAAGCGGTAGGCAGCATCCGTCAGGCTTTCGGCGCCGCCCTCGCCCAGCAAGAACTCCAGCGGCTCGGTCTGTTCGGCAAGCTCTGCCGGAATGGTGCCGGCCGCCGCCAGCTCCCGCAGCGTGTCCCGCAGCTGGTCCGGCCGCGAGAAGATGTTGCGCACCGCAAACATGATCAGTGTGCCGATGCCTTTCTCTTGCGTCACCGGAAAGATCGTCTGCCGCGGCCGCTGGTTCATCATGTGGTAGGCGACCATCAGCACCTCCCACACATCGTCCTTCAAGGCGACGGGCAGCATGGTCTGCCCGTTGTCGCGCGGCGGCGTTTCGGTGATGCCGAGGTGCTTGAACAACCCGGCGTCGCGTGCCTTCAGCAGTGCGGGCACGATTTCTTCGCGCACATAGGGGTAATCGTCCGGCTTTACGGCGTGCACGTGGAAGATCTCCACATGGTCGGTCCGAAGCCGCGCCAGCGAGGCGTGGAGGCTTTCCACCATTTCATCGCCCGTGCGAAGCGTCCCGCCGACAATGTAAAGTGCCTTGGTGGAGATGACCGCACGGTCCCGGCCGGCATCCTCGATGGCCTCGCCCACAATCTCCTCGGTGGCGTAGGCCTCCGCGGTGTCGATGAAGTTGATGCCGGCGTCCAGCGCTTCGCGCACGATGCGCACGCAATCCGCCCGCGGCAGGTCGCGACCAAGGCCGATGCGGCTGTTGCCACCGCAGCCAAGCCCCGCCACGGAGACGGTGAGCCCGGTGCGGCCAAGGGTTGTGGTTTCCATGGGTGGTTCCTCCGGCGGCTTCGAAACGCCGCTGTCCTGTCGATCCCGGCCGGGTGTCGTTCTGGCCGCAGCGTCCGCCAAAGAAGGCGCAGCGTGCCCCAAAAGCAACCCGGCTGCGTCCAGACCCCCGATCCGGCCACAAGCGCGCCCCGCTTCTGCGTCGAAGCTGGCCTTGGCGCCCGCGATCCACGCCAACCTCGCAAAAATTCGGTGCCGGGCGGACGAGCGACGGGTTTTGGGTGGCGCTCAGTGGCCGGGCACATCCACCCAGGCGCCATCGCGCGCGGAGGCGTGGACGCATTCCACCAGCGTCTGCACCCTGTGGCCGGCGGCAAACCCGAATGGCTCGGCACACTTGCCGGCAATCGCATCGAGGTAGCCTGCCACCTCAATGGCCTTCAGCTCGTTGAAGCCAAGCTGATGGCCGGGCGCCGGGCAGAATGCGCCGTAGGGGGCGTGCTCGGGGCCAGCCTCGATGCGGCGGAACCCGCGCCGGCCCGCCGCATCGGCCGTGCTGTAGAAATGCAGCTCATTGAACCGCTCCTGCGAGAAGCACAGCGCCCCCCGGGTGCCGTACACCTCGAAATCATGTTGCATCTTGCGGCCGGTGGCGATCCAGTTTGCCTCGATCGAACCGCTTGCGCCGCTGGCAAAGCGCAGGAACGCGCGGCCCACATCGTCGACCTTCACCGGCCGTTCTGCGCCCGATGCATCCTTGCGGGTGCCGATCACGGTAACACAGTCGCCCATCAGCCGGGTGATGGGGCCGAGAAGCGCCTCGGCGGTGGCCAGCGCATGGCTGCCAATGTCGGCAAAGGCGCCGCCGCCTGCAGGATCGTGGCGGAAGGTGAACGGGCCGGCGGGGTCGGCCATATAGTCTTCGGCATGGACCCCGCGGTAGGTGGTGATGGTGCCAAGCTCGCCATCGGCAATCATCTGGCGCGCGAGATTAACCAGCGGGTTGCAAAGGTAGTTGAAGCCGACCTGCGTGACGACGCCCCTTGCGGCGGCCGCCTCCGCCATTTCCCGCGCTTCTGCGGCAAGCGGTGCCAGCGGCTTCTCGCAGTAGACGTGTTTGCCGGCGGCAATTGCGGCCAGCGCCATCTCCCGGTGCAGCGCGTTGGGGGCCGTGATGTCCACCAAGTCGATCTCCGGGTCCGAGACCATCGCGCGCCAGTCGGTGGTGGCGTGCCGGAAACCGAGCTGCGCGGCGGCAGCGCGTGCGGCCGCCTCGCTCACATCGGCCACCGTGTGCAGCTCGATCCGGTAAGGCAGCGCAAACGCCTTGGCGGCCGCAGCAAAGCCGAATACATGCGCCCGGCCCATGAAGCCGGTGCCAATGAGGCCGATGCGCAGCGGGGGCCGTTCAGCCATCAGCCCCGCCAGTGGCGCGGCGGCCCCTCCAAACGTGGGCGCGCATCAATAGCCTCCGGTGCCGCCGCCAGTCACGCCATCGGCGCGGCCGGACGCTGCAAGGCTGCGAAACGTCTTGATGTTGGCGGCGGCGCCCGCTGCCAACAGCCGCACATCGCTTGAAACCGTCAGCATGTTGAAGCCCCACCCTGCGGCGCGGGCTGCATATTCGGCCGTGCCGCAATGGAGCGCTGCGGCAATGCCCGCCTTGCGGGCTGCCGCCACAATCGCCTTGAGAGCGTCCACCATCTCGTCTTCCTCCCGGTCGAAGCCGGGTGGGAGGCGGCCCTTCGTGAGGCCGAGCGTAAGGTCCGCGGGGCCGACATAAAGCCCGTCCAGCCCCGGCGTTGCGGCAATGGCGTCGACGTTTGCCATCCCGTCCGCGGTCTCGATCATGGCAAAGGCGAGAACGCCCGCATTGGCCTCGCCATAGTAGCCGGCGCCAGCTGCAAAGTTGACACGTGTCGGCCCGAACGAGCGCTGCCCCAGCGGCGGATAGCGCATGTAGCTGACAAACTCGGCAGCCTCGGCAGCACTGTTCACCATGGGGCAGATGATCCCGTAGGCCCCCGCATCCAGCATCTTCATGATGATGCCCGGTTCCAGCCACGGCACGCGCGCCATGGGGACGGTGCCGGACGCGCGCATCGCCTGAAGCATCGGCAGGGCATCGGAGTAGTCCAGCGCGCCATGCTGCACGTCCACCGACACGCTGTCGTAGCCCTGCGCCGCCATGATCTCGGCGGTGAACGGGCTGCCGATGGAGCACCAGCCATTGATGGTCGCTTCACCCGCCGCCCACTTTGCCTTCAACACATCGGTAATCATTGAAAATCCTAAAACGCGACTTGCGCGAGCTTGGTGTCGAGATAGTCGGCAGTCCCCTCGGCGCAGCCCTCGCGGCCCATGCCGGAGAAGCTGGTGCCGCCGAACGGCGCTTCGGACGCCGCCAGTGCAGCGGCTTTCGGCACCGCGCCGATGATTTCTTCGGTGGCGGGGCTCTTCACCGTCATGGTTGCGCCATCGCTGGCACCACACCGTGCGCCATCCATCAGGAGCCCGAAATTCTCGTCCATCACGACACCTCGCTGACGCGGACGAAGCGGCCTTCGGCAGCCGACTTGTAGGCCGCTTCCGCCAGAACCAGAGCCTTGCGCCCGTCCTCAAAGCCCGGCGACGGGGCAATGCCCTGTTCGACGGCATTGACAAACGCGCCGATTTCCGCGTCGAACGCCTCACGGTACCGCTCGATGAAGAAGTTGAGGTACGGGGCCGCCCGCTCGGTATGGGGTTCGGCGTAGTGGTGCATCTCGTGGGGCTTGCGGTTGCCGGACACCACCATGCCCGTGGTGCCCATAAGCTCCACCCGCTGGTCGTAACCATAGACCGCCGTGCGAGAGGTGTTGATATGGCACTGCTTGCCGCTGGCAGTGCGCATCACCACCATCGACGTGTCGAAGTCTTCAAGCTCGTCCATCAGCGCGGGGTCGATCAGCCGGCCGCCGATGGCAAAAACCTCCTCCGGCTCCTCCCCCAGCATGAAGCGGGCAAGGTCGAAGTCGTGAATCACCATGTCGCGGAAGAGGCCGCCCGCGCTCTCGTAATAGGAGCGCGGCGGCATCCCCGGATCGCGCGACGTGATGATAACCTGATGAAGGTCTCCGATGGCGCCGTCCCGGGCTGCCTGCCACGCGGCCCGGTGGCCGGGGTCGAACCGCCGGTTGAAGCCGAGCTGGATGAAGGCGTTCGTGCCCTTCAGGCGCTCGGCGCACGCATTCACCCGTGCCAGCGACAGGTCGATCGGCTTTTCGCACAGCACAGCCTTGCCCGCCCGGACCGCCGCTTCGATGTAGTCGGCATGGGTTTCGGTGACGGTGGCAATCAGCACCGCATCCACGTCGGGCGACGCGAAAACGGCGTCCGCATCCTCGAAAGCGGTCACGCCGTGGGCGCTGGCAACCTCGTTTGCGGAGGGGCGGTGAACATCGGTGACGCCCGCCAGAACGGTGCGCGGATGGCCGGCAATGTTGGCCGCATGCATTCGGCCGATCCGGCCGCACCCGAGCACTGCAAGGCGTAGCATTCATTCCCTCCAATATGTTTTTTGCAACGTTTGTTGCGAGCATCTTGCGCTGTCAATCCACATTCCGCAAGAAAGGGGAAACAGAACATTCGGGGAGGAAGCGATGACGAAGAGGGCCGTCCGCCTGACCATGGCGCAAGCGCTTGTGCGCTATCTCACCTGCCAGTTCACCGAGATCGACGGCGAGGAAGTGCCCTTGTTTGCCGGCGTGTTCGGCATTTTCGGGCACGGTAACGTCACCTGTTTTTCCGAGGCGCTGGAGGCGGTGCAGGACAGGCTGCCGACGTGGCGGGGGCAGAACGAACAGTCGATGGCGCTGGCGGCCATCGGCTTTGCGAAGGCCAAACGCCGGCGGCAGATCATGGTCGCCGCGTCGTCCATCGGCCCCGGCGCCACCAACATGGTGACGGCGGCAGGGGTCGCCCATTCCAACCGCCTGCCGGTGCTGCTTCTCTCCGGTGACACGTTCGCCCACCGCCTTCCGGACCCCGTGCTCCAGCAGGTGGAGCACTTCGGAAATCCCACGGTGACGGTGAACGATGCCTTCAAGGCCGTAACCCGCTACTGGGACCGGATCACCCACCCCGAACAGATCATCTCCTCCCTCCCCCAGGCCGTCGCCACCATGCTGGACCCGGCCGACTGCGGTCCCGCCTTCATCGCCTTGTGCCAGGATACGCAGGAGGTGGCGTTCGATTACCCCGAAGCCTTCTTCGAAAAGCGGATGTGGCGCATCCCCCGCCCCCGCGCCGACCGGGACAGCCTTGCCGACGCCGCCGCGCTTCTGAAGGGCGCGCAACGGCCGCTGATCATTTCGGGTGGCGGCGTGCGCTATTCCGGCGCCGAGGCGGAGCTTGCGGCGTTTGCGGCAAAGCACGCCATTCCGGTGGTCGAGACCATCGCCGGCAAGGGCGCGCTGACCCATGACAATCCGGTCCATGCCGGCCCCATCGGCATCATCGGCTCCACCAGCGCCAATACGCTGGCGGCCGAGGCAGACGTGGTGGTCGCCATCGGCACCAGGCTTCAGGACTTCACCACCGGCTCATGGACGGCATTCGATGCGGATGCAAAGTTCATTGCCATCAACGCCGCCAGATTTGATGCGACCAAGCACCAGGCCCTTTCGGTCGTGGGTGACGCGCGCGAGACGCTGGCGGAACTGACCGGCGCGCTGGGCGATTGGTCCGCCAACCGCCTCGCGCGGGCGCAGGACCTGTTCGGGGCGTGGAATGCGCTGCTGGACGAGCATCAGGCCCCCACCAACCAGCCCGTTCCCACCTATGCGCAGGTGGTTGCGGTGGCCAACAATGCCGCCGGCCCCGACGACACGCTGATTGCCGCAGCCGGCGGCCTCCCCGGCGAGGTGGCGAAAGGCTGGCGGGTGAAGAACCCCAACACGTTCGACTGCGAGTTCGGATTTTCCTGCATGGGCTACGAAATTGCCGCCGGTTGGGGCAACGCCATGGCCCGCCCCGGCACAACGCCCATCGTGATGATCGGCGACGGCAGCTACCTGATGATGAATTCCGACATCTATTCGTCTGTCCTGTCGGGCCACAAGATGATCGTCATCGTCTGCGACAATGGCGGCTTCGCGGTCATCAACCGCCTGCAGAACGCCAAGGGCGTGCCGAGCTTCAACAACCTCATCGCAGATTGCCGCGTGGAAGCGCCCTTTTCGGTGGATTTTGCCCGGCACGCCCAATCCATGGGCGCACTCGCCCGCCACTGCGAAAGCCTCGGCGACCTGCAATCTGCCATGGAGTGGGCCAAGGGGACCGACCGGACCACTGTCATCACCATCAACACCGATGCCTACGCCTGGGTGCCCGGCGATGCGGACTGGGACGTGGGCGTGCCCGAAGTGTCGGACCGCAGCGCCGTGAACGAAGCGCGCGAGGCGCAGCTTGCAATCCGCGCCCGCCAGCGCGTGGGGGTCTGAATGGCGCTCAAGGCCAGGCTCGGCATCGCGCCCATCGCCTGGTGGAACGACGACCTTGCCGAACTCTCCGACGACGTTTCGCTGGAAGAGTGCCTGGCGCAGGCCGCGAAGGCGGGCTTCACCGGCATGGAAACCGGGCGGCGGTTCCCGATGGATGCCGCCGTTCTCTCCCCCATCCTTGCCCGCCACGGCATTTCGGTGTGCGGCGGCTGGTTCTCCGGCCAGCTGCTGAACGGCGAAATTGCAGCGGAAAAGGACCGCATTGCGGCGCAGATGGCATTCTTCAAGGCAGCCGGCGCCCCGTGCATCGTCTACGGCGAAACCGCCCGCTCGATCCAGGGCGACCGCGCGGCACCGCTTTTAACCAAGCCAAAGCTGACGGAGGCGGACATGGCCGCCTATGCGCGCAAGATGACTGCGTTCGGCGAATGGTGCGCCGGGGAAGGCATGCCGCTCGTCTACCACCACCACATGGCGGCCGTGGTGGAGACCGAGCCGGAGCTGGACCTCTTCATGAAGCACTCCGGCGACGCCATTCCCCTCCTCTTTGACGCCGGACACATGGCGTTCGCCGGCGGCGACGTCCTCCGCGTCATCGACAATCACCACGCCCGCATTGCCCACGTCCACACCAAGGACGTGCGCGACGGCGTCATCGCCGCGCTCGACCGCACGAAGGACAGCTTTCTGGATGCCGTGGTGAAAGGCGCATTCACCGTCCCCGGCGACGGCTCGCTCGATTTCGAGACAATCGTGAAGCGGCTCCACGGCCACGGCTACCAAGGCTGGTTCGTGGTGGAGGCGGAGCAGGACCCGAAGGTCAGCCCGCCGCTCGAAATGGCCATCACAGGCCACAGGGAACTTGTCCGCGTGATGAACGCGGCCGGCTATGAAGTGGAGGCTTGAGCCAGAATGAACACTCTTGAAGGCAAGATCTGCGTTGTGACGGGATCGACGCAGGGGCTGGGCGCCGCCATTGCCCGCCGCTTTGCGGCAAGCGGGGCCGCCGGTCTCCTCACCCTTGGCCGCAGCGAGGCCAACGGCAATAAGGTGGCCGAGGCAATCAAGGCGGACACCGGCGTCCCCTGCCACTTCGTCCGTGCCGACCTTGGCGAGGTGGACGACTGCCGCAAGGTGATGGCCGAGGCCGACCGCGTCTACGGCCGGGTCGACGTGCTCGTGAATGCCGGCGCCATCACCGAACGTGGCACCATCCTTTCCACCTCGCCCGAGCTGTTCGACCGGATGTTCGCCATCAACGTGCGCGGCCCGTATTTTCTGATGCAGGAGGCGATCCGCATGATGATCCGCGATGGCGTGGAAGGCGCCATCGTCAACATCGGCTCAACATCGGCGCTGGCGGGGCAGCCCTTCATCAGCGCCTACTGCGCCTCGAAGGCGGCGCTGGCCACGGTGACGCGCAACACCGCGTTTGCGGTGGCGGCCAACCGCATAAGGGTCAACCAGCTCAATATCGGCTGGATGTCGTCCGACAATGAACGCGCTTTGAAGCTGTCGGAAACCGGCGATGCGGACTGGGAGGAAAAGGCCGCCGCCACCTTGCCGTTCGGCCGCCTCCTCGACCCCGACGAGGTGGCGAAGGCCGTCACCTTCATGGCCTCTGACGATGCGGGCATGATGACGGGGACGGTCGCCAACTTCGACCAGTCCGTCTGGGGCGCATACCCGGACGGTCCGCCAGTGCCGGACGGCCCGATGACGCTCTGACCGTCCGGCCGGCCCGGCGCAATGGCACGGCTGCCGGGCTTCGGGCCCGTCAAGGGCGCCACAGGCGGGCGAAGCCGTCACCCTTGACGGGACCGAAGCCCGGCCAAGGCTTGACGCGGGGTTCAGACAAGGCAGACGCAAAGCGGCTGGTTTGCCTGAACCCCTGCCGGTCGGCGAGACGGAGGGAGCGCGAGGGAGGAAATCCCTCGCCTCACAAGTGACAGAATCGGCGCAACGCGCCGTCCGCCCCTCAGGTTTCCCGCGTTACTGTCGGGATCCGCGGTGTTCGCGCGCCATCCTGCAGGCGGGCGGCGAGCGCAATGGTCAGCGCCTGTGCCAGACACATGGGCGCCGCCAGGGAGCGCGAGAAGGTGTACTCATGCTCCGGCACCGCGAAAAGAACGCTTGCGCTCCTGGCAATCGGCGACAGGGATGAATCGGAAATCGCCAGAACAGGCACGCTGCGGGCGGCCGCCTCATCTACCACGTTGACCACTTCGTTGGCATAAAAGCGGAACGACACTGCGACGAGCAGGTCATCTGGCCCCATCGCACGCGCCATGTGGGTGGCAAGCCCGCCCGAGGGGTCCAGCAGCACACAGCGTTTTCCGAGCATGGTCAGGATGTAGCGCATCAGATGCACCACCGGCTCGGAGCGGAGCTGGCCGATGAGATAGATGTTGTCCGCCGCCTCCAGAAGGTCGACGGCTGCAATCAACCTGTCGGGCTCAATTCCGGTGAGGAGGTCTTCCAGCGAGGCGATGTCCCGCACGATGAGGTCGTGCAGGAGGCCATGCTCGGTGCGGCCGCTGAGGGCGCCAAGCTCGCCGGCAAGCGCCGTCTTGCGCGCCTCGAAGCCCGGTGCCGCCGTCGACAGCCGCCGCTGGAACAGCACCTGCAGTTCCTTGAAACCGTTGTACCCGAGCGATTGGGCAAAGCGCACGAAGCTGGACGCGTGGAGCTGCAGCTTCTGGGCGATCGCGTTGACGGAGTTCACCGCAACATCGTTGGGGTTCTGCGTGAGGTAAAGGGCGATCTTCTGGTAGGCCCGGCTCATGGCGTCATAGCGCTCATGGATGACGCGGATCAGCGCCTCATAATCTGCCGGCGGCCCCGTCTCGCCCATGGGAAACCCTCAATGCAACTCATTTTGCAGAATGCCTCCATTCTGCAACGATTGCCAGCAAGGTCCCCGGCCGGCGCCGGCGGACTTTTCCACCGGAGCCGGGGGCGGGTCAGAAGACGAGCCGCTTTTCGGTCGTCGGGATCATCCGCACCGTGTCCTTCGACGGATGCGAGGGTCGGGGCGCCGTCTCGATCGTGACAGGGCGACCCGTGCGGGCCGATTCCTCGACTGCACGGAGGGCCCGCACGTCCGCAAGACCCTCCTCACCGTCCGACTCGGGACGGGTGCCGGACTGGATGCAGTCGGAGAAATACGCAGTCTGCGCGCCAAAATGGTCAACCGGATCAAATTCGTGCTCGGTGACATCGTCGCCGCGGATGACGCGGAATTTCGGCATGGTCTTGAAGGCGTAGCCGGTCGAGACCTCGATCACGCCTTCGGTTCCCACAATCCGGTATTCGTCGAGATCGTGTGCACCGAAGCTGGCGGTGAACGTCGCGATTGCTGCACCCGGGAAGCGGAAGGTCGCCGAGATCACCTCCGGCACCTCGCTGAAGCGCGGGTCTTCGGTGGCGCCATCCATTGCAATCACCTCCACCGGTTCTGCGCTGAAGACATGGCGCATCGCGTTGAGGCAGTAGACGCCGATGTCCTGAAGCGGGCCGCCCCAGTGCTTGGCCTCCAGCCGGTGGTTGCCGAGGTCGGCCTGCATGGTGAAGACCGAGGAGAAGACGCGGGGGGTGCCGATCTGCCCGTCGCGGATGGCATCGAGGATTGCCACCGTCGCAGGCTCGTTGTGCAGCCGGTAAGCCGTCATCAGCAGCGTGCCGGCCTTCTGCGCAGCCGCAATCATCGCCTCGCATTCGGCAACCGTCAGCGCCAGAGGCTTTTCCACCAGCGCGTGGATGCCGGCGTTGGCGGCGCGGATCGCATAGTCGGCGTGCATGGAGTTGGGGAGCGCGATGTAGACGGCATCGCAGACGCCGGACGCCAACATCTCGTCATATTGCTCGTAGCTGTAGATTTTGGGGATGCCGTGGAAATCGGCCAGCTCCTGCGCCCGTTCCGGGTTGCCGGTGACGATTGCCGTCATCTCCGAATTGTCGGTCTGCGCGACCGACGGCATGAACGCGATCTGCGAGATCCAGCCGGAGCCGACGACAGCGTAACGCACCTTGGCCATAAAAAATTCGATCCTCTTGCGTGGGGTGGTTCCCGGCGCGCGTCCGGGAACCGGTTGTCGGGTCAGGAGCCGAGGCAGGTCTTCGCGTTCTCGGCGGTGCACACGTCGAGACCGGTGTAGATCGGATCGGCGACGTCCTTGCCCTCGATGAGTTCCTTCATGATGAACATCGACTTGTAGCCCATCTCGTAGGGGCGCTGGCCGACCTGGCCGTCGGACAGGCCGTCGGCAAGCTGCTCCATCTGCATCGGCAGCGTGTCGGCGACGAGAATGGAGAGCGTGCCGTCTTCCATCTTCGCCTTGTAGGGCTCGACGGCCTGGCGGTAGGCGTTGTCGTACCACTGGGTGAAGGCACCGGTGGAGATGAAGTCCGTCAGGTCCGGGTTGGCGGCGAGGATGTCGGTCATCCCCTGCACGGCCTTGTTGCCGTCATCGTCGGTGATCAGCGGGCAGCCGGCAATCTCGGTCCAGCCGTTCTGGCCGTCGAGCTCGCTGCCGGGAGGGTCGCCGAGCTTTGCGCCGGCCAGCGTCTCACGCACGCCCAGCAGCCGCTCGTTGTGATTGGCCGCCGCAGCGCCGCCGGTCTGCAGGCACAGCGTGCCGCCGTCCGGATGCCGGCCCATGGCGATCTTGGCCAGTTCCACGCCGATGTCGTAGTTTTTGGTGCCGACGTAGGTGGAGCGCATGCCCTGATCTTCGGGCAAAAGGTCCGAATCCCAGGTCATGATGGCAATGCCGGCTTCCTTCGCGCCACGCAGGGCCTTCGCCATGGCGGGCGCGTTGGACGGGGCGACCGCAATGCCGTCGACGCCCTGGCTGATCAGATCCTGCACGATCTGGATCTGCTCCATTTCGGTGTGTTCGCCGGGGCCGATATAGACGCACTCGATGCCGGCATCGTCCTTCTCGGCCTGGGCGCAGCCGTCGCGCGCCAGATCGTAGAAGGGGTTGTTCATGGCCTTGGGTACAAGGGCAAGCTTGAGCTTGTCCTGCGCGGCTGCAGCGCCGGTCATCGCGAACACGGCGAGCATCGCAAGCGATGCAACTGTCCTCATGGTCTTTCCTCCAGTTTTTATTGTTTGGACGACTTGGACGATGCGAGCGATCAGTCACCCCGCCCGCGATTGCGGATCTGTTCCAGAAGAACCGCGAGGATGAGGAACAGACCGACAAAGAATTGCTGCCACAGCGCGTCGATGCCGGCGAGCAGCAGTGAGTTGCGGATGAGCTCCATCAGCGCCGCCCCGATCGGCGCACCCAAGGCGTAGACGACGCCGCCCATGAGGTTCGCCCCGCCGATGACGGTCGCCGCGATGACGTTGAGCTCGTAGGTGAGGCCGAGCGCGTTGGTGACGGAACCGAACCACCCCACCATCAGGAATGCCGCCAGCCCCGCGCAGAGCGACGAGATGACGTAGACCGACACCGTCACATTCTCGACCGGGATGCCGGAAAGCTTGGCCGCCTTGGCATTGCCGCCGATGGCAATCACCCACCGCCCCCACACCGAATAGCGCCACACCCACCAGAACACGGCGGTCAGTATGACGAGGACGATCACCGGGTTGGGGATGCCGTAGATGCTCTCCCCGCCGATCCACTCGAACAGGTCCTGATCGGGCCCGAACTCGTAGATCATCTTGTTGTTGGAGGTGACCATGGCGATGGACCGCGCCATCGCCAGCATGCCGAGTGTCACCACAAATGGCGCCAGTCTCACGTACGCTATGAGAATGCCGTTCACGAGGCCGACCATGGCGGATGCCGCCATGCAGGCGACAAAGCCCCAGAACAGGCCGAACCCCGCCTGCATGACGAGGCCGCAGACGATCCCGGCCAGCCCCATGAGCGAGCCGACCGAAAGGTCGATCCCGCCGGTGCAGATGACCGCCGACATGCCCAGCGCCATGATGCCAAAGAAGGCGAAGTTGCGGGTGATGTTGAAGAGGTTGCGCTCGCTGAGGAACACGTCGGAGACGAAGCTCATGACAAGGCCGATGGCAATGATTGCCACCAACACCCAGAAAGGCTGGGTGCGGACCATTGCCTGAAAGCCGCTCATCTGTGTGCGCGAGGTGACCGACGCGTCGATATCGGCGTGCGAACGGGCCTGGTCGCTCATGCGTACTCGATCGCGCCGGTGATGAGGCCCGTGATCTCTTCGGGGCTCGTGGTGTCGATGTTCTTGTCGGCGACCTTGAGGCCGCGCCGCAGCACCGCCACACGGTCGCAAACGGTGAACACGTCCGGCATCCGATGGGAAACCAGGACCACGGCGTGGTTGGTCTCCTTCAGCCGCTTGATGAGGCCGAGCACCTCGGCCACCTGCCGCACCGAGATGGCGGCGGTGGGCTCGTCCATCAGCACCAGCTTGGGGTCGGACAGGCGTGTTCTGGCGATGGCCACCGCCTGCCGCTGTCCGCCGGACATCTGCTTGACGAGATCGCGCGGCCGGGTCTCCGATTTGAGTTCGGCGAAGAGTTCGCCGGCCTTCACGTACATGGATTTGTAATCGAGATACTTGATCGGGCCGAAGCCCTTCTTCAGCTCGCGGCCGAGGAAGACGTTGGCGGCGGCGGTGAGGTTATCGCACAGGGCAAGGTCCTGGTAGACGATCTCGATGCCGTTGCGCCGCGCGTCGATGGGCTTGGAGAGGTGCACTTCCTTGCCGTCGATCTTCATGCTGCCCCGCGTTGGCGGGAAGTTGCCGGCGATGATCTTCATCAACGTGGACTTGCCGGCGCCATTGTCGCCCATCAGGCCGACGGCTTCGCCGGGCTGGATGGTGAGGTCGACACCCTGCAACGCATGGATCGCGCCAAAACTCTTGGTGATGTTGGTGAGTTCGATGAGGCTCAAGCGGGCCTCCGTGCGCATACTGGCGGGACCGCACATGCCGCGGCCCGAACATTATCGAACTTGACCCCGTGTCTGGCGCACGGGTGCCACCATCCGGTTGTTGCAACCGTAGGCATAGGGCGCATTCCTCCCCAGAAATGCTCTGCAATATTTATTGCGTAATCCTAGTAGCATCAACGAACCGTGCGCAACCACCAGATCATTATTTGAGCAACCATTTTGCGGTGGCTGCGCAGCAGATCAGGTGTTTTCGTCCTATTCGGCGCGAACCATCCCGCTGGCGCCATCCACGCTGAGGGGCGTGCCGGGTGCAATCGTTGCGCGAAGATCGGCGGGGATGTTTGCGATCACCGGAATGAAGGAGAGGATCGCCCCTTGCACCACGGAAGGGTCGGGCATCCCCTCCAGAACGATGGCCGCGGGGTGAGTGCCGGCGCGCTTGAGCTGGTAGAGGAACCGCCATGCGCCGGCCGATCCGCGGGTTGCCCGCAGCACCAGCACCGTACCGGCGACGCTCTGGCCGATGAGGTCGCTTCCCTGCCCCACCACGCGTCCTGTGGCGATGTCGAGATCGCCCAGAAAGGACAGCGGCGTATCGGACAGGAGCGCGGGGCCAGCCGCCGGACCCTTCACGATCCCCCGTCCCTGCCACACCCCGCTCACCGGAACGGCCGCGGCACGAAGCGGCCGGTGACGGCCGATTCCACGGCCCGCGCGCTGGTCGTGACAAGGGTCGGGCACTGGATCATGTCGCGCACATAATGGGCCTGTTTCACCGAATCGACGAGGACGCCGGCAAGCGTTGGCGGCGTGACCCCGAGCGACGGATCCGGCGAACAGGTCCGCGCAAAGTGGCAGGACATGGGGCACGTATCGCTCACCACTCTGGCACCCGCGGCCTCGATGGGCGCCAGGAGCCCTTCCGCCTCGGCGGCGCTGCGCACCGTGCGGTTGGTGGTCACCCAGCAATCGACCCCGTCCGCAATGCGCCGTCCGGCCAGAAGACCGGCATAGACCCGCATTTCGGCAAGAGAGGCATGGGGACAGCCAAGGTGCACAAGGTCGAACCCGTCCACCGCCGCCGTACAGAATTTATCGTAGACCGCCTCGATCGCACCGTCGCCGATAGCCACCTGCGGTACGGACGCTGGCGGTGCAGCATCGCCGGCAAAGCCCGGTGTGACGCCGGGCAGCACGAACATCGCCACCCCGCCGGAGGTTGCCATGCCAACACCCATGGCATCCAGCTCGTCCTCGTCCGGCACCGCGCCAAGCCCGGTGACGAAGGGGATGCCATCGGTCACTTCGGCGCCGATGGCGTAGCCGAGTGCGGTAAAGTCGGTGGTGCCGGACACGGCGGCGCTGATGGCAACATGGTGCGTGGGCACGCGGTTTTCCGGCAGGTGGAGGCCGAAGCGCGGATAGCGGCCGGTCATGCCGGCATAGACGGCAAAGAAGCCGTCGCGGTTGGCAAGCGCACCCAGCACCGAGTTGGCAAAGATCGTGACGCCGCTTTCGATCGAGGCCGCATGCATTCCGGCAGTGGGCCGATGGCCGGCAAAATAGGGCGTGCACGTGAAACAGGTCGCCCCGCCCAGAGCCTTGTGGGCCGCCTCCGCACGCTGCTGGAGCGCGGCCAGCCGTGGGGGCGCGCCGGTCTGCTGCCATCGCGCCATGTCGGCGTTGGCAATGTTGGTGGAGACTACGGTGCGCATGGTCGCCCCTTCGGCCGCCAGCGCGGTGATGAGGTCTACATCGCCGCCATACATCGCCATTCCGGCGTGGATGTGGGCGTAGCCGATGTCTACCATGTCGGAGGCATCGAAGGCTTCGCCCAGTTGCACGAGGCCGTCCATGGCGCGGCGCGCGGGTTCGCCGAACGCACCGTCCAGCATCGCCCTGTCGCGCTCGGAAAGGCGCACCGGCTCAGCTCCCCACGATGAGGCCGCCGGACAGCCGTCGCAGCGCCGCCAGAATGCTGAGCGCCACTACCTGGCTGGTACGGTTGTTCTGCGGTGACGGGAAATTTTGTGACACCATTTCCAGCTCCACCGAATCGGCAATGACGCGGATGGTGTGGCGTGCCCCAGGCAGAGTTCCATCAGCGCGGATGTGGACCGTGGTCCGGTCAAGCCCGATGCCGGCCAGCGACAGCGACACGGCCACGTTGAAGTGCCGCGGAAAATGCCGCGCCGCATCCCGCGCCGAACCGTCGAAGATGGGGACGGGACCGGTCTCGGCCGGGCCAAGGTCGATGCCGTTATCGTGGATATAGGCCTCGTGCTCCAGCGAGGACGGCTTGATGTGCGAGGTCAGCGACACGGACTCCACGGCGCCCTCATTGGCCGCGCGCAGAATATCGAGGCCGGGAAGAGTGCCGCCAGCAATCTGCAACGTGGCGCCGGTGCGGTTTGCAAGGTCGATCAGGTCGAGGTTGGCAGCCAGTGCGCCGACGCTGATGGCAATCACATGACGGCCCGCAGCAAGGCTCGGCTCTACCACATTGCGAAACCCGTCATAGGTTGCGCACTCTACCATCACGCCGGGGTGGTCCGGCGCATCCGCAGCGTCAATGATCGGAACCCGGAGGCCCAGCGCTTCGGCATTCTGGCGTGCCTTCGCCTTGTCGCGTGCGGCAATGGCGGTGATTTGGAGCGAGGCGTCGTCCGCCATGCGCCGGGCAAGCTGCTGGCCCACATTGCCAAATCCGCCGAGCACAACCCTGGTCAGTGTCGTCATTGGCTCCCCTTGCCGCGCGTGATGTTGCGGCTCTCCGATTGACGGCTGTATTCGCAATTGTGTACCGAATGAGCGACATTGCAAGCGCGCCGGCCTTTTCGAAACCGACCGACCCGCTGAACGAAGGGGAACTCGGCGCATGGACCAGAGGGCACCGGTCACCGAAAGTCTGGCCCGCTTCATTGCCGACTTTACAGCCGATGCGCTGCCCGACCCCGTGATGCGCACCGCCGAAGTGCTGGCCTTTGACGGCGTGGGCGTGCTCCTTGCCGCAACCCACCCATCCGTCACCGCCAACAGCGGGATCGGCGCCTACGTGATGGAGAGCGCAGGCCCCGGCGGGGCAACGCTGATCGGCCGCGCCCGCAAGGTGGATCCCGCCAGCGCCGCCCTTGCCAACGGCACCCTCGGCTATGCAGCCGACTTCGAGCCCCACCACCCCGAGGCGATCCTCCATCCCGTCGCGGTGATGATCCCGGTGGCGCTGGCGCTGGCCGAAACGGAAAACCGCTCCGGCGCAGATATTCTGGCCGCCATCGCGCTTGGCTGCGAGGTCACCTACCGCGTTTCCATGGCGATGAACCCGCGCACACTTTACGCGCGGGGCTTTCATCCCTCCGCCGTGGCGGGCAGCTTCGGCGCTGCTGCCGCGGCAGCCTTTCTGTCCGGCCTCGACGCGAAACAGACCCGGTGCGCGCTTGGGCTGGCCGCGCTGCAAACCGGCGGTCTCCTGGCCTGGCAGGACGACCCGCGGGAAGATGCACGGCCGTTCCAGATGGGGCTTGCCGCGCGCAACGGCGTGATGTCCGCCCGGCTTGCCCGCCATGGGTTCGGCGCGCCCGACCGCATCTTCGACGGGGGTCATACAGCGCTCGCCGCCTTCAGCGACACGCCCGATCCCGCCCCGTTGGTGGACGGGCTCGGCACCGCCTGGGACGGGGTGACGGAACTTGCAATCAAGCCCTACCCTTGCGTCTCTTTCCTTCACCCGGCGCTGGATGCGCAGACGAAGCTCCTTGCCGAATACAAGCTGTCGAGCCGGAACATCAGCTCCATCGCGCTGCGCTTTGCCGAAGCCGGCGCGCACTGCGTCGACAACAACCCGCTCAAAGGCCACTCGGCCCAGTACATTTTGCCGGTTCATGCCGCGCGCGGCGGCCTCTCATACCTCGACCTGTTCACCGACCGGCGCGAGAGCGACCCGGAGGTGGCCCGCCTTGCCGCCTCGGCCCGCGTCATCCGCGACACCGGCGAGTTCGACGACAGGTTCCCCGACTTTTATGTCGGCGAAGTCACGCTGACGCTGACAGACGGCACCATCCTCACCGCGCGCAACGATGTTGCCCGCGGCTACCCCGAGAACCCCTTGGGCCGCGACGAGATCGAGGCAAAGTTCGCCAAGGTGACAGGCGAGGTTGCGACGGCCGAGCGCGCTCGCGCTTTGGCCAAGGCCGTCAAAGGCTTGCGCCGCGCGCCGGACACCCGGATGCTGGCCTCACTTCTGGCACCGCCGCCGGATGCCGCACCGGGCGACCAGGCATCACGCAGCCCATCATGAGGAAACGCGCCATGGCTCATGCCCCCGTCGCACGCGACGCACCCGCTGCCCCGGTGTCTTCCTCGCACAGGGCCTACGCCATGATCCGCGAGCGCCTCCTGCGCTTTTCCATTCCGCCCAAACAACGCATCAACGAGGTGAGCCTTGCCGCCGAGCTTGGCGTCAGCCGCACCCCGCTTCGCGAAGCGCTGAACCGATTGTCAGCCGAGGGGCTGATCGTGGACAAGGGCCGCGGTTTTTCCGCGCCGGATCTTCAGGCGGTCGAGGTGGGTCAGCTCTTCGAGGCGCGGCTGGAGGTCGAGCTCTCGCTCGTGCGGCTGGCCTGCGAACGCGGCGGCGACGCTGATTTTGAAGCGATCGACGCCTACCTTGCCGAAAGCGCCGCCGAATCGCCCGATGCTTCGGTGGACCGGCTGGTGGAGCTGGACATCGGCTTTCACGATGCCATTGCGCGCCTGTCGGGCAATGCCGTCCTGCGCGCCATTCTCGCCAACCTCAACGACCGGATCCACCTGGTGCGCTGGATTGCCATGGAAGGCCGCCGCGACCGGACGCAGGCCGAGCACCGCGCCATCCTCGAATGCCTGACGCGGCGTGATGCGGACGGTGCGGCTGCCCTGATGCGCCAGCACATCCTGCACCGCAACGACGATATTCTCGCTGCCATCAAGGCCGCCTACGGCCACATCTACACGCTGGAGAATGGATGAGCTGCACCCTGATCATCGGCGCCGGCTCCGGCATCGGCGCTGCCGTTGCCAAGGCCATCGCCGGCCCCGGCACTGAACTTCTCCTCCACACCGGCCGCAACGCCGAACGGCTTGCCGCAGTGGCGAGCGCCTGCCGCGAAGCGGGCGCAACGGTGGAGACAACGCTTGGCGACACCGGGGCCGCAGACACGTTCGGCCCCATCGAAGGATGGGTCAACGCCCGTCCCGGCGCCCTCACCGGCGTCGTCTTTGCGGCAGGCTACGCAAAGTTCGGCAAGGTGCAGAACACCCCGGTCGAGCCAGTGGAAACCGCATTGCAGGCGATGCCCGCGGCCTTCCATCGCCTTGTTGCCTCGTGCGCCCCCCGGATGCCGGCAAACCGAGGGCGGATTGTCTGCGTCAGCGCGTTTGGGGCGCATGTGGCCAAGGCTTACAGCTATTGCGCCACGGCACCGGCCAAGGCGGCGCTGGAAGCGCAGGTACGGGTCTTTGCCGCCAACCTTGCGCCGAGCGGCATCACGGTGAATGCGGTGGTGCCGGGGTTCATCGCCAAGGACCCCGGCACGCCCTCCTCGCTCACCCCGGCCCAGTGGGCAAAGGTGGAGGCCGAAATTCCCATGGGCCGCGTCGGCCGCCCGGCCGAGGTGGCGGCGCTGATCGCGTTCCTGCTGGGCGAGAGGGCCGGCTACGTCACCGGCCAGGCCATCCACGCCAATGGCGGCCTGACGCTGTAGCCAGGCTCCCGCTTGGACAGATGCTTTGTCGCTCTTTCAACTGCGGGGCGAACGCCTAAACCGGCCCCACCCACGCCGCATCCTGCTGCGATGAGGCAACGCACGCCGCAATGAACCGCATGCCCGAAAGGCCGGCCTCGATCCCAGGCAGGTCCGGGTCCGGCTCGCCCTTGCGAATGGCGGCGGCCGCCGCGGCATAGATGTTGGCAAACCCTTCCAGGTAGCCCTCGGGGTGGCCGGAAGGGATGCGCGAGACGGCATTTGCCGCCTCGTTGGCGCCGGCGCCCATCCGCGTCAGCCGCTGCACCGGCTGGCCGTAGGGGGTGAACCACAACACGTTCGGCTCCTCCTGCGCCCATTCGAGGCCGCCCCGGCTGCCGTGGACCGAAAGGGTCAGCGCATTCTCCTTACCGGCGGCCACCTGGCTGCAGGTGAGCGTGCCCCGCGCCCCGCCCGCAAAGCGCAGCAGAACGTTGGCGCTGTTGTCCAGCGCCCGTCCGGGGCCGAAACTCTGAAGGTCCGCCGCCAGCCGCTCCACCGAAAGCCCGGTGACGAAGCACGCGAGATTGTGCGCGTGGGTGCCGATGTCGCCCACCGCACCGCCGGCGCCGGAGCGTGCGGGATCGGTGCGCCACTCGGCCTGCTTCACGCCCGTGCTTTCCACCGACGTGGTGAGCCAGTCCTGCAGATAGCTGACGTGGACGACCCGGATGTCGCCAAGGTCTCCGGCGGTCACCATCGCCCGCGCCTGCCGTACCATGGGGTAGCCGGTATAATTGTGCGTGAGAATGAACTGCGCGCGGCTCTCCCGTGCCGCGGCGGCCAGCGCTTCGGCGTCCTCCATGGTGGCGGCGAGCGGCTTGTCGCACAGGACGTGGATGCCGCGCTTCAGAAAGGCGATCGCAGGCGCTGCGTGCATGTGGTTGGGCGTGACGATGCTCACGGCCTCGATCCCGTCGGCGCGCGCCGCTTCCGCCTCCGCCATTTCCTCGAAGCTGCCGTAGCAGCGCGCCGGGTCCAGCCCGAGAATTTCGCCGCTTGCCTTCGCCCGGTCCGGCGTGGAGGCCAGGGCGCCCGCCACAAGCTCGTAGTCTCCGTCAAGCCGCGCTGCGATCCGGTGCACCGCGCCAATGAAGGCGCCTGCACCGCCGCCGACCATGCCCAGACGAATTGGCGCCATTGTATCCTGCCCAGAGTTGGCCGCGCACGGCGCAGCGAAAGAACCGGGCGACGGATGGCCGCGCCCGGCAAAAACTCACCAGAGCACGCCTGCCACTGCAACATGTTTCTTGCTCCCGGCGGTCACGCGGCGTTGCGATTGGTCGCGGCGGTCACGGATCCAATCGGGAGCGCGAGCGGTTAGGGTGTGCAGCGACGTCGGCATTTCGCCCGTCCGGGAAGCGAGACCAGATTTTGCGTGAGCCGGCCCACATCAACGCAATCGGCACCGCGGTCCCGCCGCACGAAGTCAATGCGTTCTATCGCCAGTTTGCCGCCTCCCAGTTGCGCCAGAAACCGCGCGAACAGGCGATCTTCCGCAAGCTTGCCGAAAAAGCCGACATCGAACGCCGGTACTCCTGCCTTGCCCCGGCCGCAGACCCCGAGGGCACGGCGCTCGACGCGGGCGGCCTTTTCGCGCGCGGCAACTTTCCCGGCACCGCGACGCGGATGGACCTTTACGAAGCGAACGCGCCGGATCTCGCCATAGCGGCGATCGAGGCAACGGGCGCGGACCTTGCCGCAGTGACCCACCTCATCGTCGCCTCCTGCACCGGGCTTGCAGCACCGGGCCTCGACCTCGAGATCATCGCCCGCACCAACATTGCCGATACCGTGGAGCGCACGCTGGTGGGCTTCATAGGCTGCTACGCCGCCATCAGCGCGTTGAAGCTCGCCCACCACATCGTCCGTTCCGAACCGTCGGCCACGGTGCTGGTGGTCAACCTCGAACTCTGTTCGCTGCACTTCAAGGAAACGGCGGACATCGAGCAGCTTCTCAGCTTCTGCCTCTGGGGCGACGGATGCAGTGCCGCCATCGTCTCAGGACGCCCCTCCGGGATCCGGCTTGAAGGCTTTCATGCTGCGCTTCTCCCCGGCGCGCGCGACCTGATGACATGGAAGGTCCGCAATGACGGGTTCGACATGGTCCTCTCGGGCCGGATTCCCGCCGCAATCCGGCGGACGCTGGAAGGCGACAGTGACGCAATCCTCGGAGGTCGCACCGTCCGTGAGACCGATCTGTGGGCCGTCCACCCCGGCGGCCGCTCCGTGCTGAATGCCGTGGAGCAGGTTCTTGCGCTGCCACCAGACAGTCTTGCACCGTCCCGCAACGTGCTGCGCCAGCAGGGCAACATGTCATCGGCGACCGTGATGTTCGTTCTGAAGGCGATGCTGGCGGATGCCCGTGGCGGCGAAACGGGCTGTGCCATGGCGTTCGGCCCCGGCCTCACGGCCGAAACCTTCACCTTTGCGATGGCCTGAGAGTGCCCTCGCTCGCCGCCCGCCACGTCGAAGCCGAAGTGCTCGACCATCTTGCGCCACAGGACAGCCGCGCCCGCGCCTCGCGCCGCGATCTTTCGCGCATCAACACGCTGATGTTCGCGCCGCGGATACTGGCCCGGCTTCTTTCGCGCCATGCGCCGGAACCGCCCCGCCGGATTCTGGAAATCGGCTGTGGCGACGGGCGCATGTCCCTTGCGCTGGCCGGCCGCCTCGCCCGCCGCTGGCCCGGCGTTGCATTGACCCTGCTGGACCAGCAGGCAGGTCTCGTCACGGACCAAACCCGCGCCGCATTCTCCGCGCTCGGCTGGGAGGTGGACGTGGTTTCAGCCGATGCGTTCGACTATCTGGCCGGTAATCCGCCCCACTTCGACATTGCGCTCGCCAATCTCGTCCTGCACCACTTCGAAGACGAGATGCTGGCGAGGCTTCTCGCCGGGCTCGGCCGTCATGCGGCGCTGGTCGTGGCTGCCGAACCGCTGCGCCGGCCGTTCGCCCTTGCCGCTTCGCGGACGCTTGCCGTCATCGGCGCCAACGACGTGACCCGCCACGATGCGCCGGCCAGCGTCCGCGCAGGCTTTCGCACCGGCGAACTCGGCGCGCTGTGGCCCGCAACCTTCGGCCCCGTGCTGGAGGATCGTGCGTGCGGCCCCTTCAGCCACGTTTTTGCAGCATCCGGCGAAGCAAGGCGCGAACCATGAGCCATGATGCCATCGTGATCGGTGCGGGACCGGCGGGCGCCAGCGCTGCCATCGGCCTTGCCCGGCAGGGTCGACGCGTTGCACTGGTGGAGCGCACCGCCTTCCCGCGCCGCAAGGTGTGCGGCGAATACCTCTCGGCCACCGCCATGCCGGTGCTGCACGCGATTGGCGTTGCCGATGCCTTCCGCGCAAGCGCGGGACCGGAGGTGCGCCGCGTTGCGTGGTATGCCGGGCCGCAGGTCGCCCTCGCCACAATGCCCGAAAGTGCCAACGGCTTCGGCCGTGCCCTCGGCCGCGATGCGCTCGACACGCTTCTCCTGAACGCCGCCCGCCGCCAGGGCGTCGACGTCCTGCAACCGGCCAAGGCGACCGAACTTGCCAGCGACGGCAGCGGCCACCGCGTCACCATCACGCTGGAGGGCGGAACGCGCACGCTGCACGCGCCGGTCGTGATTGCGGCCCACGGAACGTGGGAGCCCGGCGCCTTGCCGACGCATTTGCCCAAAACCCATGCGCAATCGGATTTTCTGGGCTTCAAGGCGCACTTCAACGGCGGCAATCTGCCAGCCGACGTGATGACGATGCTCACCTTTCCCGGCGGTTATGGCGGGCTGGTGTGGGCGGACGGCGGGCGGCTCTCCCTCTCCTGCTGCATCAACCGGCGGACGCTTGGCACCGTGCGGGAGCGCCATGGCGGCACCGCGGCGGAAGCCGTGCTGCAACACCTCATCGTGTCCATGGACGGGCTGAGGGACGCGCTCGGAACCGCACAGACACACGGGGCATGGCTTGCCGCCGGACCGATCCGTCCGGGCTTGCGGGAGGTTTACGCCGGCGACATTTTCCGCGCCGGCAACCTTGCCGGTGAAGCGCATCCGATTGTGGCCGAGGGAATTGCCATGGCGATCCAGTCCGGCTGGCTGCTGGCGCGCGAACTGGGCGGCGTCGATGTCACCAGTCTTCTAGCGCGGCAACAGGCCGGGGCGCGCTATCGCCGGGGATGGCGACGGCAGTTCAGCCTGCGCATTCGGGCCGCGGCGGCCTTTGCAGGCGTCTTCACCCATCCGGCGGCGGCCGTGCCGCTGGCCGCCCTTGCAACCCGGTTTCCCGTTCTTCTGTCGACAGGCGCTCGCTTCAGCGGCAAGACACGCGCCCTGGAAGTTGCCGCGCAGACGCCCGACCGCCAGGCCATACGCGCCGCATGAAGTGGCCGCGCCAGCCCCAGACCACGCGCCGGCGGAGACCTTGAGCCCTGGCCTGCCAATCGCCAAGCAACCCGGTATTCGGCATGCGCCCGGCTTTCGGCAAGGTGCGCGGCCAGGACAGCGGCCTTGTTATCGCCTCGCTTGCAAGCCATCCTCAATCGTCAGCATTGGGCGAACAGGCGGACGATGGAAAAGGATACCCTGCTTGGCGGACCATGCCGCGGGAGGCGGACAACAGGTCGCGCAAGGCCGGCGTGCCGGGATGTAACCGGTGGCAAAGCATCTCGGACGCGGCAATGAACCTCTCCCACAATGAAGGCGAACCGCGCCCCCATCCGCCTGAAACCGGAAGCCGCACCGCACGCCACATTCCGCCAGAAGCGCTGGAAGCCCTTGCCAATCATCCGCAGCTGACCGAGGCGACGGTCAAACTCTTCACGATGATCACCAGCCATCAGGCCGCGCAGGGTCTCCTGCGTTTTGTGGTTGGCGACAGGGGGCGGCGGGCTGCCTTCTGGGGTGCGCTCGCGCTCCATACCGAACGCGAGTTCGGGGATGGGATCGGCCTCACGGTCAACCGGTTCTGCGACCGCCTTCACGAACACGGCGACATGAGCCGCGGCCGAGCCCGGGCCCTTTTCATCTTTATGCGGCATGTGGGCTTTCTGGAACGCTCCGGGGTCGACCGGCCCGGCATCTACGTGCCCTATGTGCCCACCGACCGGATGATGGCGCTTGCCACAGAGCGGTTGTCCCGCGCTCTGGAAGCCCTGTCCATCATCAGCCAGACCGGGACCGACGGCCGCGCCGCGCTGGACGACCCCGATTTCCCGCTGCTTCTTTGCATGAAGATCGGCAGTCTGGTGGGCGAAGGGATCCGGCCGCTGGCGAGCGAACCGTCGCTCAAGGCATTTTCCAGCCGCGATGGCGGCGAGTACATCGCGATGCATCTGTTTCTCGCTCATGCGGCGGCCACCCCACAGGAACAGCGCGACGGGTTTGTCTTTCAACTCACCGCCTGCGCCAAGCAGACCCATGTGTCGCGCCCCCATGTGTCGAACATGATTCGCGATGCGGCCGACGACGGGCTGCTGAAGCGGCGCGGCCGCGAGGAAATCATCCTGACCGACTTGTTTCTGACCTCGGTCAGCAAATCCGTGGTGCTGACGCTGGCCTATCTGGAAAAGATGACCCGCAGCGCGCTGGCCGATTTCAACCGCCGCGCCTAGCCGGTCCCGATACAACGCGCTCCTGCAGAACGTTACGGTCCGGCGCGCTGGAACGCTGCTGCCCCACCAATAAATGACTTCGGTCGATCCCGTATCGGCTCGCTCTGGGTCCAGGGGGGCGACCGGACCCCAGGCCGCGGTGCCTCCACGCTTGTGTCAGCCGGCCTGAAATTGCGGAAAGCTGACGGCGAGTGCCCAGGCCAGGCAGACGCCAAGGCCGATGCCGGCCGTCACCGGGCCGCTTCTCTGCCCCACCCAGCGCCCCATCAGCCCCTGAACGAGAAAGAACAGCAAAAGCACCGGCAAGATGATGAACAGGAACATCAGCCGCTCCGGGTCCAGCATGGCCGCGGCCGCGATCGACGCCAACAGACCGACCCGCGCCACAATCCGCTGCCACCCGCGTCCCTCGCCCGATTCGGTCAGAATACTATCGGCCACCATGAACGGGACGGTGCCGACCGCGAGCGCTGCCATGACGGCAAGCCGCCCGATATTGGGCACGTAGCTTGCCACATAGCGGTCCATCGCCAGGCCGAAGACGGCAATGCCCCAGACCACCAGCAGCAGCATCCCCGCCCACGAAAAGCCAGGCCTGCCCAGCCGCCATACCCGCAAAAGCAGAAGCTGCAACACGCCGTAGGCGGCCAGATGAACCATCAGATAATCCGCAACGAGCACCGGCAGGAACCGGACATAAAGCGCGGTGCAGACCAGAGGCACGGCAATGGCGGGCACCAGCACCGCCAGCCAGAACCGGCCGGCTGAAATGCCGGCAAGTGCTGCCCTGCGGCTTGGCAAAAGGCGCGTCAGCGGCTTCAGCAGCGCCACCACGCCTGCGAGCAGAAGCAGGATCCATCCGCCCGGCTGCAGGATGGGGCCGGTGCCTTGGAAATCGAACACCCGGTCCAGCCACGCCCTTGTCTCGCGCAGCGCCGTGGCGCTGTAAAGGACGCCGACGTGCTCCACCGAAGGCGCGGCGACCGCCCGGCGCACGACCCCGCCGGCGTCTGCGGTCTCCCCCTCCCCGGCGTCGGGATCGACCTGATGGAGCGCATCCAGCGCAGCGGCGCGCAAGGCCCCCTCCCATGCCCCACTGATGGCAAGGAGCGCAGGCGGCTGCGTGGCGGTGATGGCGACCGAAAACATGGAGATGGCCACCACGCCTCGCACCGGCGTGCCGACGGCCGCCTCCTCCAGTGCGGCGCGGATGATGACGTCCGTCGCCATAGAATGGCCAAGGAGCGCCACGCCCCGCAGCGGGTCCGTCATCTGGCGCCCGGCGGCAATCACGCGGCGGGTTTCAGCCACCAGCAGCGCGGTGGTGCCTTCGATGGAATCCACGTTGCCGGACATGGGGACAGGGTTGCGCCCGTGTCCCTCGAAATCGAACGCCAGAACCGTGTAGCCCGATTGCGCAAGGGTCAGCGAATAGGCCTGCATCAGCTGGCGCGACCCGGCAAAACCGTGCGCGACGATGACGAGCGGGCCGTCGGTGGTGCCCTTGCGGTACAAGGTGGCGGGCGTGGTGCCGATCGCCAGTTCGGAAATTTGAACGCCGGCCCGGCCCTCCTCCAGCTTCACCACGGACAGGATGATTGCGGCCAGGGCGACAATCGCGAGGAGCCAGGTGAAGGCGGCACGGACGGGACGCCGCGGCAGGGGTTCGCTCACCGGGTTCTCCACCGTGCGTCTTTCGGGGTGCGCAGGGGGTGCGCCGGAACGCGCGTTTCGTTCGCCCGCTGTTGTCAGTCCTCGACCTTGCCCGGCGCGGGCGGGCTGTGTAAAGCGCGCTCTGCCTGCGGCGCGGGTCTCCGGCGGCGGACCGCGCTGCCGCCCGCAAGCGCCAGCACCGCAACGATGACGACGCCCTGCACCACGTCCTGGGCGCCGGCGGGAAGACCCCAGATCTGCATGGTGGTCACGATGAGGACAAGAAGGACCGCGCCCAGAAGCGTCCCGAGCGCCGTGGAAAAGCCGCCGAAGATGAGCGAACCGCCCAGCACCACCGCACCGACCGACTGGAGCAGGTAGGGCGTCCCCATGTCGAGGAACGCACCGCCGACATTTGCCGAAAGGAGCGCGCCGGCAAGTGCGGCACACACCCCGCTGATGACGAAAGCCGCCGTTGTGGTCCGCCCCGTGCGCACGCCCGCAAGCTGCGCTGCGCGCAAATTCTGCCCGGTGGCCGACAGGGTCTGGCCGAACGCGGTGCGGTTGACGACGAAGGCCGCCAGCGCGGTTGCAGCGCATGCCAGCACCGCAATGACCGGCACATCACCCACCCGGCCCGACGCCAGCCAGTCCAGCGCCGGTGCGGTTTCGAAGCCGCGGACGCTGCGGTTCACCATCAGCGTTGCGGTGGCAAGGACGTAGCCCATCGCAAGGGTCGCGATCATGGCCGCAATGCCGAGCCGCACCACGAGCAGCGCGTTGACGAGCCCCACCGCAGCCCCCATGGCCAGCGCCGCGCCAAGCGCCAGCGGCAGCGTGGCGTTGGACCCATCGGCCAGCGTGACGGTAATGAACGCGCTCAGCGTCACGACGCTTGCGACCGAAAGGTCGATGTTGCCGCGCCCGGTTGCGACCACGAACATCTGGCCGAGCGCCACAATGGCAAGAAAAGACGCCGAGCGCGCAACGCCGCTGATGGAAGCAAGGCTGAAGCGCTCCATGGCGACGTTGAGCGCGACCCACAGGAGCGCAACGCCGAGCGCTGCCCACACCCAGCGGTGCCGCCGGGTGAATTCTGCAAGCGCCCTCACCGCGACCGCTCCACCAGCGCGCGCAGACCCAGAACCAGGATCATCAACAGCCCCTGCACCGCCGCATTGAAATCGGTCGACACCCCCAGCGCACCCAGCAGCGCGCCAATGAGCGAGAGCGTGACAGCCCCCGCCGCAACCCCCACCGGCGAAATGACGCCGCCCAGAAGCCGGCAACCGCCCAGCACCACGGCCGCGACGGCAAGGAGCGTGTAGCCGGACCCGGCGTTGATATCGCTCGCCCCGTTCATGGCGGTGATCGCAAGGCCGCCCGCGCCCGCGAAGGCCCCGGCCACAACGTAGCGGACGATGGACCATGTGAGCGGCGACCAGCCGGACCGCTCCAGCGCCATCGGGCTTGCACCGAACCCGCGCAGAACCGTTCCCATGCGCGAGCGATGCAGGATGAGCGCAACCACCGTGGCGGCGACCACCAGCACCAGCGGCGTCGGGATGCCGGGGATCGACCACTGGGTGGTGGCGCGCAACCAGTCGGGCGCCGCGCCCCCCGGTGCAGGCTGCACCGAATAGCCGACCCCGTACCAGATGAACGAGGCCCCCAGCGTGACCACAATGGCCGGCACGGCGCGCAGCCGGACAATGGCCGCCATCAGCGCATACCCCGCAAGACCGGCCAGAATGGCCGCGCCGCCCAGCAGCGGCGCACTCACCAGAAGCGTCGCCGACAACACGTTGACGAGCCCCGCGAAGGCGCCGACGCCAAGGTCGATCTCGCTGCCGCCCACCACAAACATCTGCGCCAGCGCAATGAGTGTGAGCGCCACCGCCGGCCCCATCAGAAGCTCGATGCCGAAGGTGGACGCCACCATGGGGTTCAGCGAGGCAAGCGCGCCGCAGACTGCCACGAGCCCGACGATTGCTGCGTTGCGCAGGACTGCGCGCGCTGCCCGCAGCGCGAGACCCGGACCGTCGGCTGCGCAAGTGCCCCCCTCACGCGCCGCAAAAGCGGTGGCAAGCACCCGCTCCTCACTGAGGTCATCGCCCGACAATATTGCGGCCACACTGCCGGATGCCATCACCAGAACGCGGTCGCACTCGGCAAATTCGGCATCCTCGGTGGAATGCCACACCACCAGCTTGCCGCTTTCGGCCGCCTCCCGCGCCACCTTGTAGAAGAGGCGCTTGGTGCCGATATCGACGCCGCGGGTGGGATCTTCCAGAATGAGGATCTCGGCGTCGGTGCCGAGCGCTCTGGCGGCCAGCGCCTTCTGCTGGTTGCCGCCGGAAAGCTCCAGAATGTTGGAGGCGAACCGCGCGGGATCGAGGTCGAGCCGCCTTGCCTCCGGCTCCACTGCCGCGCGTTCCCGCGCCGCCGACACGAGCGACCAGCCAGAGCGCCGGGCAATGCGCCCGATGGCAATGTTCTGCGACACCGGCCACAACGCAAAGACACCCTCGCGCGCCCGGTCGCCGGACACATAGGCCGCCTTACCGGCCCGCGTGGCACCGTTGCCGCTCCCGGCAAACAGCGCCTCCAGCAGCGTCTTCTGACCATCGCCCTCAAGACCCGCGACGCCGACGATCTCGCCGGCGTGAAGCGCCAGCGCGTGCCCGAGCCGGGCCGTCAGCGGGCGGTCGAGGCGCGCCAGCACCTTTCCCGTGGTTGCCGCGCTGGTTCGCGCGTTTCGCGCCTCGGCGCCGCCGCCCATGGCATCCACCAGCTGCGATGCGTTCACACTCTCAGCCGGCGCATCCAGAACGGCGCGGCCATTGCGCATGACGAAGACGCGGGTCGCCACGTCGAGCACTTCGCCGAGCTTGTGGCTGATGAAGATGACCGACAGCCCCTCCCTCGCCCTTGCCTGCACGAAGGCCCGCAACTGCCCGCTGCGCACCGCATCCAGCGACGATGTCGGCTCATCGAGAATGAGAAGGCGCAGGCCGGGAGCCGTGGCAGCTCTTGCAATCTCCACCATCTGGCGCTGCCCGATGGGGAGATCCTCCACCGCGCGGCCCACCGCAATGCCAGCGTCCGGAAACACCGCGTCGAGGCTTTCTCTTGCAATCCGCGCATAGGGCGCCCGCCAGAACAGCGGCGAACGGCCGGCAAGCGGCCGTTCCACGAACATGTTTTCCGCAACGGTGAGGTTGGCGCAGAGCGAAAGCTCCTGCCACACGATCCGCACGCCCATGCCATGGGCCGCACCCGGACCGAACGCGGCAAAGTTCACCGGCGTGCCGTCGATTGCGACCGTGCCGGCGTCCGGCGTGGCCGCTCCCGCCAGAACGCGCATCAGCGTGGATTTGCCGGCCCCGTTGGCGCCCACCAGCCCGATCACCTCCCCCGCGCCAACGGTGATGGACAGATCGTCGACGGCGACGGTGGGGCCGTAGGTCACGCGCACACCGCTGACGGCGACACGCGGCGGCACGGCCGCGGGAGAAACCGTCTCCCGCGGCAGGACAGGACGTTCGTTCATTGCAGGTCAGCAGCGATCAGTTTGCCGCAGGGCCGGACAGGAGGTGCTCTGCCACCCATGCCCGCGAGTAGCTGGGGCTGACGATGCGGCCCTGGGGCATATCCTTGTATTCGCCCAGATTGTCGGGCTCGACCACGGCAACGGGCATCACCATCTCCTGCGGCACGTCATCACCCTCGGCCAGCGCCAGCGCCACCCAGAATGCGGCCCCGCCAATGCCCGGCGTGGTGTTCATGGAGGTGGTGGCGTAATCGCCCTTCTCCATCCGGCCGGCCCACCATCGGATGAAATCGGCACTGCCGCCGCCCTCGATCACCGGCATGGCGTCGGCATAGTCCCCGCCGTACTGCTCGAAGGCCTGGGCAATGCCGTAGTCGTCGCTGCCGCCCTGGCCGAGCACGGCGTCGATCTTCGGCAGGCTGGGCAGGACGTTGGCGATGGCGGACTGGGCGACCGGCGCCGTGGCCTGGCCGTAGACCTCGGCAGCCACCTTCACGTCCGGATTGGCCTCCAGCACCTTCATCTGGGCGGCGTACATCTGCGCATCCGGCGCCGAGCCCTTCACCCCGCGCACGACGATGACGTTGCCCTTGCGGCCGATCAGATCCAGCGTCGCCTCCGCCTGGTCGGTCTTGTACTGGGTGAAGTCGAAACCCAGCGTGTGAGCGCAATCTTCCGACAGGATGGAATCGAAAGCGATGATGGCAATGCCCGCCGAGCACGCCTTGCCGACAATGTTGTTGAGCGCGGTTTCGGACGCGGCGTTGATGGCGATGGCGTCGACACCGCGCAAGATGAGGTCGGCAAGCTGGCTTTGCTGCTGCGGCACCGAACCGTCCCCGTTGAGGACGATGAAGTCTCCGATCAGCCCTTCGGCCTTGGCGCTTTCGGCAGCTTCGGTGAAGGAATCCACCATCTGCCGGCGCCAGTCGTTGCCGTAAAAGGAGTTGGACAGCGCAATTGTGGGCTTGTCCTGCGCGGCGGCAGGGGCGATTGCCGCACCAAGACCGGTCGCGGTCAGACAGACGGCGAGTGCCGTGACGGAGAACTTCATAGTTTACCTCCCGATGTTATTTTTTAGGGTACGGTATCGTCCGCATCCGGGGCCGCGCGCCATGCGTCGACGCGACCCTGACAACAGATTATACCAGTACACCATAAGCGGTCAATTTTATCGACCGTCTGTAGCCGGCGATCAGACATCATGATGGACTCCGCCCCAATCTCCCGACGGAAGCTGTCGGACGAAGTGTTCGACCGGGTGCTCGAAACCATCAAGGACGGGACATTGCAGCCGGGTGACCTGATGCCGTCGGAACGGGCGCTGATGGAGACCCTTGGCGTGGGAAGGCCGGCAGTGCGCGAGGCGTTGCAGTCGCTGGCGCGGATGGGGCTGATAGAGATCCGTCACGGCGGGCGGGCGCGGGTCGCCGAACCCTCGTTCGGCCACATGTTCGACCAGCTTGGCGAAACGATGCGCCACCTCCTCATCCACTCGCCCACCAACCTCGAACACCTGAAGGATGCGCGCGCCACGCTGGAGCGCGAAGTCGCCAGAATGGCAGCAAAGCGGCGCGCCGACAGTGACGTTCGGCGGCTATGGGGCGTTCTGGACGACCAGGCTGCCGCCGTCGACGACACGGCGAAGTTCCGCGCGCTCGACGGCCGGTTTCACCGCGAGATCGCCGCGATCAGCGGCAACCCCATCTGGCCTGTGGTGTCCGAAGCCGTGTTCTCGTGGCTCAATAATTTCCACGTCGATCTTGTGGCCGTGCCGGGGCTGGAGCAGCTCACGCTGACCGAACACCGGCAGATCGCCGAAGCCATCGAACAGCGCGATCCCGATGCCGCCGCGCAGGCCATGGGTGACCACCTCTACCGCGCCAACGAGCTTTACCGCCGCGCGAACCTCGCCTGATACCCGCAACGCCGAAGCCTTCGCGCCTGGCAACAAAAGTTGCTGCGGACGATTGCGCACCGCGCCCCAACTGGTATGATGAGTATATAAAAATGAGCGCAGCCGTCGATCTGCGCCACATGCTCGGTGGCAATACGCTGCCCCCAGGGAGAAGCGCGGATGGAGTTGGCCCAATCTGGTCAAACAGAAGAGGTCCGGAACGCGATCGCGCGCTATGGCACCGCGCAACGCACCGCGCCGCCGGTTGCGCTGACGGCCGGGCCGCTGCGGCTCCTTGTCGAAAGCGGCGTGGTCCGCCGGATCATGATTGCCAGCCACGAAATCATCCGCGGTATCGACATGCCGGTACGCGATGCCGACTGGGTCACCCACCCCACCAGAACACTCGGCGAGACCGCCACGCAGGAAGGCCAATCCTTCAGCTACCGCCGAAAATTCGAGGTGGCGGACGGGCTCTTCAACGGCACCTTCACGCTCGCAGGATCCGCCGAACCGCTGACGCTCACGGCGACGCTGGAACTTGTCGCAACGCGCGACGCAGCGGTTAACCGGGCCGGCTTTGTTGTGCTTCACCCGCTGAAGGGGGTCGCCGGAACGCCGGTTGAGCGCACCCGGCCGGACGGCCAGACCGATCGTCTGCAATTTCCCGCCGCCATCTCGCCAGCCCAGCCCGTGTTCGACATTGCCGCCCTCTCCCACGAGGTGAACGGCGTTACCGTCTCGATCAGTTTCGATGGCGACGTCTTCGAGATGGAAGACCAGCGCAACTGGACCGACGCATCCTTCAAGACCTATTGCCGCCCGCTCGGCCTGCCGCGCCCCTACACTGTGGCGGCCGGCGAGCGGATCACCCAGCGCATCGCGATGGCCTTTGCCGTCGCGCCGTCCGCCGGCACCGCGGCCGCCACCAGCACCCCGGAGGCTGCACGGGCGCCGGACATGGAGGTCGCACTTGATGAGAGCATCGCATCCCTGTCGCCCCAACAGGCCGCAGCCCTGACGCGCATCCCCTTCGTGGGTGCGCAGGTCCGCCTCTCCCCGGAAACGGCGGCGTCAGCACTGGAGGCAGCAGAACCGCTCGGCCTGCCGCTTGCCCTCGACATCGTGATCCCGGACGGCACGGAGCCCGGCAAAAGCCTTGCGAAGGTTGCCGACGCGGCAGCGGGCATGAACGTGGAGCGGGTTCTGGCGTTGCCAGAAGCCTACCTCGCCAGCCACCAGCCAGCGGGGCCATGGCCGGACGGCGCTGCGCCGGCTGATGCGGTGGCAGCAGCACGCCGCGCATTCGCAAACACCGAAATTGCCGCCGGAATGCTCACCAATTTCACCGAATTCAACCGGTGCCCGCCGGTTGGCGACACGGACTCGGTCTCCTTTGGCACCACCGCCATCGTCCACGCCGCAGACGACACCTCGGTCCTGGAAACGCTGGAAGCATTGCCGGCGGTTTTCGACAGTGCGCGCGCCCATGCCGGCGACCGCCCGATCCGCCTTGGCCTCACCACCATCGGCATGCGCTCCAACCCCTACGGCGCCGCAGTGGCGCACAACCCGGAGCGCAGCCGGACACCGATGGCCATGGACGACCCGCGGCACGGCGCCCTCTTTGCCGCAGCCTTTGCCGTCGGCGTGGCGGTCCACGCCGCGCGCGCAGGCATCGTCAGCCTTGCGCCCGCCATGGCAAGCGGGCCGCTCGGCCTGGTATCGGACGATGGCTCCCGCGCCCTGCCGCTGTTCCATGCGGTGCGGGCGCTGGCCCTCCTGTCAGGCGCTGCGGTCGAGGTGACGGCGGATGCGCCCGGCGGTCTTGCAGGGCTGATGGCGGACCGGCCCGGCCTCACGGGCATTGTCGCCAACCTCGGCGAAGCGCCTGCGCAGCTGACCCATGGCCGCGCGGTGCTCCTGTCGGTGGAAAGCGCGGAGGCTGCCGCCGACCCGGACTGGCTCGGCACCGCCCCCCGCATGGCCGCACCGCTGACCCTTGCGCCGCTCGACGTGGCGTTCCTGTTTGGCAATGGAGACGAACTTTGAGCGATCCCTACCGCGGTGTCCTGATCGGCTGCGGCTTCTTCGCGCGCAACCACATGCATGGCTGGGCGGACGCCAACGGCGCTGCAATTGTCGCCGTGTGCGACCGGGAACGCGCCAAGGCCGAAGCGTTTGCCGCCGACTTCGGCATTGCCCGCTTCTACACCGACGCTGCCGAGATGCTCGCCGCCGAAACACCCGATTTTGCCGACGTTGCAACCACGGTCGAAACCCATCGCCCTTTGGTGGAGCTTTGCCTCGGCCATGGTGCGGCAACCGTCTGCCAGAAGCCGTTTGCCGAAACCCACGCCGACGGCAAGGCCATGGTGGACGCCGCCGAAGCTGCCGGCAAACCGCTGATCATCCACGAAAATTTCCGCTGGCAGCGGCCGTTCATGGCGTTGAAGGAACGCCTTGAAGCCGGTGACATCGGCGCGCCCACCTTTGCCCGCCTCGCCTTCCGGCATGGCTACGACGTCTATGCCAACCAGCCCTACCTCGCCAAGACGGAACGGTTCGCAATCATGGATGTGGGCCTTCATCTGTTCGACGTTGACCGCTTTCTGCTGGGCGATGTGGTGGACATTCACTGCCGCACCCAGTCCATCAAGCCCGGCATTGCAGGCGAGGACGCATTCATCGCGACCGTCCGCCACGAAAGCGGCGTGGTTGCATCCATCGAATGCTCCTTCGCGTCGAAGATTGCGCCGGACCCGTTTCCGCAGACCCTCGTGTGGCTGGAAGGCACCGAGGGTACGCTGGAAGTCACGGGCGACTACCGCCTCCGCCTTCACAGGAACGGCACCGTGCAGGAGCGCGATGTCGAGCCGGACGTGCCGGCGTGGGGCGCGGCGCCGTGGCATGCGGTGCAGGCCTCGGTTGCCGCCTTCGAGGCCCATGTGGTGGACGTTCTTGCCGGACGGGCAGCGCCGCAACCCTCCGGTGCGCACAACCTCACCACCCTTGCCATGGCGCTCGCCGCATATCGCTCTGCGGAAACCGGCAGCGCCGTCAACATCAACGAATTTGTGGCGGGAGGCGCACTGTGAGTGACCGGATCGAGGCCGATTACCTGATCGAGACCGCCATTGGGCCGGACGAAGCTGCCGCGGCCATGGCGGGCGAGCAGTCGTCCGGCACCTTCGTCCCCGTCCCTGGCGAAACGCCGGAGCTGAAGGCCCGGTCCGCCGCGCAGGTCGTGGCGCTGGAGGATCTCGGGCCGGTGGACGGGCCATCGCTGCCAGGCGCGGCGAGGCCCGACCAGCCGCACCGGCGCGCCCGCGTCACCCTCTCCTGGCCGCTGCACAACACCGGACCGTCGCTTCCCAACCTGATGGCGACAGTGGCGGGCAACCTTTTCGAGCTGAAGCAATTTTCCGGCCTGAAGCTGACGGCGCTGCGCCTCCCCCGTGCCTTCGGCGACGCCTATATGGGGCCAGCCTTCGGCGTTGAGGGCACGAGGAGGCTCAGCGGCGTCGAAGGGCGGCCGCTGATCGGCACGATCATCAAACCCTCCATCGGCTTCAACCCCGCAGAAACGGCCGACCTCACCCGCGTCCTGTGCGACGCCGGTATCGACTTCGTGAAGGATGACGAGCTGCAGGCGGACGGGCCGAGCTGCCCGTTCGAGGAACGCGCACACGCCGTGATGCGGGTGGTCAACGACCACGCCGACCGGACCGGCCGCAAGGTGATGTTCGCCTTCAACATCACCGGCGAGATGGACGAGATGCGCCGCCGGCACGACCTTGTGGTGGCGCTTGGCGGCACTTGCGTGATGGCCAGCCTCAACTCGGTGGGCCTTGTGGGCATGGCAGCGCTCCGCCGCCACACCGCATTGCCGATCCACGCCCACCGCAACGGCTGGGGGATTTACGACCGGCACCCGATGCTCGGCATCTCCTACACCGCGTGGCAGGTGTTCTGGCGCCTCATCGGCTGCGACCACATGCACGTCAACGGCATCGCCAACAAGTTCTGCGAGGCGGACGACAGTGTCATCGCCTCCGCCCGCGCGTGCCTGACACCGCTGTGGGACGACAAGCCCTGCATCGCCATGCCGGTGTTCTCGTCCGGCCAGTCGGCCCGCCAGCCCCCCGCCACGTACAAGGCACTCGGCTCGCCGGACCTCATATATGCCGCTGGCGGCGGGATCATGGGGCATCCTCAGGGCGTTGCGGCCGGCGTTTCCAGCCTGCGCGAAGCGTGGGAGGCCGCGATGGAAGGCGTGCCGCTGGAAGACCACGCGAAGGCGCATCCGGCCCTTGCCGCTGCGCTCGGGGGCGCCCGGTGAACCTTCCCGCCGGCCCTCTCATTGCCTGGTACGGCGACGACTTTACCGGCGCATCGGCGGTCATGGAGGTGCTGACCTTCGCCGGCTTCCCCTCGGTTCTGTTTTTCGATCCGCCGGACGCTGCGCGGCTGGCACGGTTCGGCACCCTGCGCGCCATCGGGATTGCGGGGGATGCCCGCACCCGTGACCCGGCGTGGATGGAGGCCAACCTGCCGCCCGTTTATGCCGCGCTGCGCGCGACCGGGGCGCCGGTCACACACTACAAGGTCTGCTCCACGTTCGATTCCGCGCCCGATGTCGGCTCCATCGGCAAGGCGGCTGATCTCGGAATTGCGGCTGATGGCTGGGCGCCGCTGGTGGTTGGCGCACCCGAGATCGGCCGCTGGCAGGCTTTCGGCACCCTCTTTGCTGCCGCCGGCGACACCGTTCACCGGCTGGACAGGCACCCCACCATGGCCGTCCACCCGGTCACGCCGATGGACGAGGCTGACGTGTGCCGCCACCTCGGCCGGCAGACAGAGCGCCGCGTGGGCCTCGTCGATCTGGTCGCGCTCAAGGCCGGCCGCGGCGCCGATGCGCTGAAAGCGGCGCGTGCCGGGGGCAACACCATCGTCGCGTTCGATGTGGTCGACGACGAGACGCTTGCCGCAGCCGGTGCGCTGATCTGGGCGCAAGCGATGGACGCGCCGCTGTTTGCCCTCGGCTCGCAAGGGGTGGAGTACGCGCTCGTTGCGGCCTGGCGCGCAGCGGGTGTCGCGCCGCCCCCGGCGCCGCCGCAGACGGTTGCCCCGGTGCACCGCCTCGCCATCGTCTCCGGCTCGTGCTCGCCGATTACCGCAGGACAGATCGCCCACGCCGAGGCGGACGGGTTCGCCATCGTCCCCCTCGACCCTGCCGCCGCGGTGGACGAAGCGGCATGGGGGCGCGCAAAAGACGCCGCCGCAGAGAACGCGCTTGCTCTTCTCGGGCAAGGGCGCAACCCGCTGGTGTGCACCGCGCGGGGGCCTGACGACCGGTCCATCTCCGCGTTCCGCGAAGCTGTTGCGCAGTCCGGCACCGGCCTTGCCACTGCCAATACGCGCATTGGCGAAGGGCTCGGCGAGATCCTCAACCGCATCGTGCGAGACGCCGGCCTCACACGCGCAGCAATTGCAGGCGGCGACACCTCCAGCGCGGCGGCACGGGGGCTCGGCATCTATGCCGTCACCGCCGAGGCACCGCTGGTACCGGGCGCAGCGCTCCTGAAAGCGCACGGCGACGACCCGGCCACCGACGGCGTCCAGATCGCACTCAAGGGCGGCCAGATGGGGCCGCCGGATTTCTTCTCGCGCATGCGGGCGGGCAGCCCTTGCGCACAATGACGGGCCACCGGCCTGAACACGAAAGAGGACGCACATGACCAGAATCGCTCTGCTCGGCGCCGGCGGAAAAATGGGCGTCAGGCTCGCCACGAACCTGATGGATACCAAGTTCACGGTGTCGCCGGTGGAACCGTCCGAAGCCGGGCGGGACAGGCTGGTCGCCGCCACCGGCCTCCAATGCACGGACAAGAACAACGCCATCCGCGACGCGGATGTGGTGCTGATGGCAACCCCGGACCGGCTGATCGGCAAGATCGCCCACGAAATCATTGCCGACGTGAAGCCTGGCGCCGCGATCATCATGCTCGACGCCGCCGCCCCCCACGCCGGAGAGCTGCCGGAGCGCAACGACGTCACCTATTTCGTCACCCACCCCTGCCATCCGCCCATCTTCAACGATGAGGAAGGCGACACGCGGCTCGACTTTTTCGGCGGCGTCGGCGCCAAGCAGCACATTGTCTGCGCGCTGATGCAGGGGCCGGACGAGCATTACGCCATGTGCGAGGAAGTGGCGCGGGAGATCTACAAGCCGGTGATGCGCTCGCACCGGGTGACGGTGGAGCAGATGGCCATTCTGGAGCCTGCCCTGTCCGAGACCGTTGGCGCCACCTTCGCGCTGGCGCTGCGCAAGGCGACCGACGAGGCGGTCAAGCGCGGCGTGCCGGAACAGGCCGCACACGACTTCATCCTCGGGCACCTCAACATCGAGCTTGCCATCGCATTCGGCATCTTCCCCGAGGGCAAGTTCTCCGACGGTGCCCTCCACGCCATCCGGGAGGCCGAGCCGCAGATCTTCCGCGATGGCTGGCTGGACCGCGTGTTCGCACCCGAAGCCGTGCTCCAGTCCGTCAAGGACATCTGCCAGCCCGACGAGGCGGCCTGATCCCTTCCGGCCGGCAACCAGCCGGCCGGCACTCCGGCCCACGAGGCCGCAACACCAATCAATAATCCTGAGGAAACCCCATGAAGATTCTTATTGCGGCAGGCACCCTTGCAGCCGTTGCAGCCATCGCAACGCCGGCATCGGCCGCCAATATCTGCTTCGCCTTCCAGGACCTTGAGACCGAGTTCTGGGTGGCAGGCCATCAGGCCATCACCGCCACGCTGGAGGAGAAGGGCCACACCGTCATCGAGCGGAACGCCAACGAGGACGCAAACCGCCAGCTGGAACAGGTGCGCGACTGCATCGCCCAGGGCGTTGACGGGATCATCATCATTCCGCAGGACGGCGAGAGTGCCGTCACCATCGTGAAGGAAGCGCAGGAAAACGACGTGCCGATCGCGGTGTTCAACCGCCCGCCGTCAGACCTTTCGCGCGGCATTGTCGTGGTGGCGGACAACGCCAGCATCGCCAGCCAGGCCGTCGACTTTCTGGCCGAGAAGGCGCTGGAAAACGCGGGCGACGCACCGCTTCAGCCGCTCATTTTGGTGGGTGACCTTGGCGACCCCAACGCCGTCGGCCGCAAGGAGGGCTTTTACACTGCCATTGAGAAGCACGGCGACAAGTTCGCCGCGCCCATCGAAGTGGCGACCGAATGGGATGCGGCGACCGCCCTTGCCAATCTCGAAGCTGCGGTGACCGCCAACCCCGATATCGACCTCGTCTTCACCTCGTCGGACTTCCTCTTTCCCACCATCCGGTCGGTTTTCGAGCCGCGCGGCATGTGGAAGAAGGCCGGTGAAGACGGGCATGTGGTCATGGGCGGCCTCGACGGGGACGCCACCGCCTGCCAGCTCATCAAGGACACCTACGTCGACGCAACCGGCGTGCAGGATCTTTACTTCGAGGCCGACCAGGCGCTGAACGCCATCCTCAAAGCCATCGAAGACGGCGAATATGCACCTAACGAGGTGATTGCGGACCCGGGCTTTGCGCTCACCTCCGCCAATATCGGCGAGCGCGAGAAGGACATGTGGGGCTGCGTGCTCCTGGCAGACGGCTTCCTCGACAAGTGAGCGAGCCGCATCGCACAGAAGGCAGCGTCCTCCCGGCCAGCGGGCCGGGGGGGCGTCCCGCCGCACAAGACGCCGACCGCCCCCTGGATGCAGCGGACACCAGAAGTGTGGCGCGCCCCGGCAGCGTCACGCGCCTGGGGCGCCGGCTGGGGGACCTGTTCCTGTCGGACTATTTCGTCCTTTACCTCACGCTCGCCTACGTTCTGGTCCTCGTGCCGTTCCTGCCGACGCTGTCGAACCCGGCGAACGTGTCCAACATCCTGTCCAACATGTGGCCGCTTCTGGTGGTTGCCGTGGGGCAGACCTTCGTTCTCACCATCGCCGGCATCGACCTCAGCCAGGGCGCAGTCATCGGCCTTGCGAGCGTCGTCGGCGGCGCGCTGCTTGCGGTCGGCGGCTCCGGCGCGGTGCTGGAGAACGCGCCGCTCTGGGGCACCATCCTCACCGAGGAAGGCGGGCCGCTGGCGGGCGTGCCCCTTGGCCTTGCACTCGGCATTGGAGCGATGCTCCTCACCGGCGCGCTGATCGGCGCTGCCAACGGCATTTCGATCGCCTACCTCAACATGCCGCCCTTCATGGTGACGCTGGTCGGCCTCATCGGCATCGGCGCCTTCGCCATCTGGCTCACCCAGTCGGAAAACATCCGGCCGCTGCCGGAAAGCTTCATCGAGCTTGGGAAGGGCGACATCGTTTCGGTCTATCTGGGGGCGCAGGACGAACCGCGCATTCCGCGCCGTCAGATTTTCTCGTTCATCACCTACCCGGCGGTGATTGCCATCGCCATTGCCATTGCCGCGCACATCCTCCTGTCGCGCACCGTGTTCGGACGTTACGTCTATGCCATCGGCGCCAACCGGCGGGCTGCCGAGATTTCCGGCGTTCCGGTGAAACGGATCGTCGTTGCGGTCTTCGTCATATCGGCGGTGTGCGCGGCGGCGGGGTCGATCCTCTACTCCGCGCGGCTGGAGGCGGGCCGGCCTACCCTTGGCGACGGCGCCTTCCTGCTGGACGTGATCGGCGCGGTGGTCATCGGCGGCACCAGCCTTTTCGGCGGCAAGGGCAAGGTGCTTTGGACGGTGTTCGGCGTCCTGTTCTTCGTCGTCCTGTCCAACACGCTCAACCTCATGAACCTGTCGTCCTTCCATATCGACATGGTGAAGGGCGCCGTCATCCTCGCCGCCGCCCTGCTCGATGTTCTGCGAACGCGGCTGATGCGCGAGAGAGCGGCATGAGCGCGCTCCTGCGCCTTGAGGCGCTCTCCAAGGCCTATTACGGCGTGCCGGCGGTGGAAGACGTGACGCTGGATGTGGCGCAGGGCGCCGTGCTCGGCCTGATCGGCGAAAACGGCGCCGGCAAATCCACCTTGATGAACATGGTGGGCGGCGTGCTCGCCCCCTCCTCCGGCCAGATGTTCTGGCGCGGCGAACCCTATGCGCCTGCCGGGGCGGCTGCGGCGGCCGCACGCGGTGTCGCCTTCATCCACCAGGAGCTGAACCTCTTCCTCAACCTGTCGGTTGCCGAAAACCTCTTCGTGGACGGTTTTCCGAAAAAGCTCGGCCTGATCGACCGGCGCGCCATCCGCGAACGGGCCGCCGAACTTCTGGCAGCCCTCGACCTCCATGTCTCGCCGGATGCCGCGGTGGGCGATCTTTCGCCCGGCGAGCGGCAGCTGGTGGAAATTGCCAAGGCGCTCCACCGCGATGCTGCGCTGATCATTTTCGACGAGCCGACCACGTCGCTCACCCCGCGCGAGACCACGCGGCTGTTCGAGGTGATCGAACGACTGCGCGATCAGGGCAAGACGATCATCTACATCAGCCACGTTCTGGGCGATGTTGCGCGGCTGTGCGATACGGTCGCGGTCCTGCGCGATGGGCGGCTGATCGAAAGCGGCAAGGTGGCCGACTTCGACATTCCACGGATGATCCACGCGATGATCGGGCGCGCCCTGTCCGGCCTCTTCCCCGAACGGACGGCAAGGCCCGAAGCGGACATTGCGCTGAAGGTGAGCGGCCTTGGCCAGCCTGGCGTACTGGAAAATGTTTCGTTCGACCTTCGGCGCGGCGAAATTCTCGGCCTCTTCGGGCTGATGGGGTCAGGGCGGACGGAGCTTGCCCGCGTCCTGTTCGGCCTCGATCCCGCCGAACAGGGCGAGATCGTCCTTGCCGGCACACCGCTCACAGGCAGCCCCAGGGCGCGGATCGAGGCGGGCCTTGCCTTCGTCACCGAAGACCGCCGGGCCGAGGGGCTGATGATGGAAAGCCCCATCGAGGACAATCTTGCCCTCGTCTCCATCAGCCGGTTCGGCCGCGCCCCGGCAGCGCTGATCGACGCCGAGGCGCTGGCCGAAGAGGCGCTCGAAACGGCAGGCCGCGTCCAGTTGAAGGCCGGCAAGATTGACCGCCAGCCGGCGAAATCGCTCTCCGGCGGCAACCAGCAGAAGGTCGTCATCGGCAAGTGGCTGATGAGCGGCCCCCGCGTCTTCATCCTCGACGAGCCGACCAGAGGCGTCGACGTCGGTGCCAAGTACGAGATCTACACACTGGCCGACCAGCTCGCCGCAGCCGGCGGCGCGGTGCTTTTCATCTCGTCCGAAATCGACGAGCTGATGGGGGTCTGCGACCGCATTCTCGTCATGAGCCGCGGGGAGATTGTCGGCGGCTTCGATGCGCCGCCGTTCGAGCAGTCCGCAATCCTGTCCATGGCCTTCAGGGAGACGGCATGACCCTCAAAGAGCGCGCAACCCGCCTTCTCCTGCGCAACGCCACAATCCCGATCTTCGCGGTCGTTCTGGTCTTCTTCGGCTTCCAGTCAGACGCATTTCTGACGCCGGAGAACGTTGCCAACATCATCAAACAATCCTCCTTCATCGGCATTGCCGCGGTCGGGATGAGCTTCGTCCTTCTCACGCGGGGGATCGACCTTTCCGTTGGATCGGTGATGTATCTGGGGCCGCTTCTGGCGGGCATCGCCATGCGGGAGTTGCCCATCGGCGTTGCCGGCGGGCTCCTGACCGCAGTGCTGGCGGGCCTCGCCATGGGCGCCATCAACGCGCTTTTCATCGTGCGGCTGAACATCGCCCCCTTCATCGTCACGCTCGCCACGCTCTTCTTCTTCCGCGGCGCCGGCACCTGGATCACGTCGTCGCGCCAGTTCGACTTCGACCGGTCGATGCTCGACTTCGGCCTCTCCTCCGTGTTCGGCGTGCCGCTTCCGGTGATTGTCTTCGTGCTGGTGGCGCTGGCGGCATGGATCGTCCTGTCACGCACTTCGTTCGGGCGGCAGATCTATGCGGTGGGCGCGGACCCGGAGGTTGCCCGCAAGGCCGGCATCCGGGCCGACTGGGTGCGGGCGAGGGTCTACCTCATCTCGTCGGCCTGCGCGGCGACGGCGGGCTTCATCCTGATTGCACAGATCGGCCGGCTCGACGTTGCATTCGGCGAAGGGCGTGAGTTCGACGTGATTGCAGCCGCGGTGCTGGGCGGCGTCAGCCTCTTTGGCGGGGTGGGCACGGCCTTCGGCGCTGCCATCGGCGCGGTGCTGATCCAGACGGTGCGGACGGGGCTCGTCTTCACCGCCGTGAACCTTTACCTGCAGCCCATCGTGCTGGCGGCGATCATCTTTGCCGCCGTGCTGATCGACGGGCAACGGGACCTCAGGCTACGCCGGTCTCGCCGCCGCGCCATCCGACCGCTCACCGGCTGACCGCGTTGCAGCCATCCCGGCGGGATCAGCGGCGACGCGGCTTGGAGGTCCGGAAACGACAGGATGGGTCGACCCCATCGCTTCAGGTCGAAGGGGTGCCCCCGCGGCGCTGGGCGTGAAATGCCTCAAGCGTTGCGTCATTGGGGGGATAGGTGCCGATCAGCGGCGCACCCTTGCGGATGCGTTCGCGGCAAAAAGCTTCGAGGTCGGCCTGACTTGCGCCGGTCCCTGCAACATCGTCGGCCAGCGCTCTCGGAACGACAACCACCCCGTCGGCGTCGCCCACCAGCACGTCGCCCGGAAACACGGGCAGCCCGCCACAGGCAATCGACTCGTTGACCGCCACCACATGAAGGTGCGCCTGACTGCCGGCGGGCGACGCGCCGGCGCAATAGGCGGGCAGGCCGGTGTCCCCAATGCCGGCAACATCACGCAGGCCCCCGTCGGTCACCACAGCGCCCACGCCGCGCACCGCAAGGCTGAGCGCAAGAATGTCGCCCATGAACCCGGCGCGCCGCTCGCCGCGCGCATCCACGCACAACACCTCCCCCGCCGCCACTTCGGTGACGGCAATGCGTTGGAGGTTGCGCGGCAGACGCATCATGAAATCCGCCGTGCCGATGTCGGGACGCATGGGAATTGTGCGCACGGTGTAGGCCGGCCCCGCAAAGGGCCGCACATTGCCCTGAAGCGGCGCAACTCCTTGCATCACTGTGTCCCGAAGCCCGCGCTTGAACAGCTCCGACGCGATGCCGGCAACGCCCACTTTGCGCAGCGCCTCCAGCGTGCCGGGACCGAGGGCGGCCAGCGGCTCACCTGTCAGAACATCGTTTGCGGGTATTGGCATGTGAGCCTCCGGTGGTCGAAACGGGTTGGGACTGGAGCGGCAACGCGATGGCGCCGCCCGTCTGCCTGCATGCAAGCGCCGTGACGGTCGTTGCCAGCGTGCAAACCGGAGCGGCGGCAGCCCGGTCGGCACCCGCGCCCGTTCGTCTCTCACCGACCGGCGGGTCGCCACTCACTTGCTTTGTGCCACAAGTCTCCGCCAATCATTGACGCTTGGGCAAGCGCCGGAGATCCTCCGGGTGCAGGGCCTGGGGTGAAGCGGGATGGATGCAGCATCGCGGCAGACGGTGCCGGGACATCCGCAGGACAAGGGTTGGCCAGGGCAAATGACGATGACGAAACCAAACCCGCCAACGCAGTCCTACCCCGCGCCATCGGCGGTGCTCGAACTGTTGAAGCCGATCACGTGGTTTCCGCCCATGTGGGCGTTTGCGTGCGGGGTGGTATCGTCCGGCATCCCCATCGCGGCCAACTGGACCATTGCGCTCCTCGGCGTTCTTCTGGCCGGGCCGCTGGTCTGTGCCATGAGCCAGGCCATCAACGACTGGTATGACCGCGAGGTCGACGCCATCAACGAACCCCAGCGGCCCATCCCGTCGGGGCGGGTTCCGGGGCTGTGGGGCCTGTATATTGCGGGCATCTGGTCGGTGCTGTCGCTGATGGTGGCGGCCCTGCTTGGCACATGGGTGCTGGTGGCCACCGTGGTGGCGCTGGTGCTGGCCTGGGCCTACAGCGCGCCGCCCTTCCGGCTGAAGCGCAACGGCTGGTGGGGCAACGCGGCCTGCGGGTTTTCCTACGAGGGGATCGCGTGGGTCACCGGCGCTGCGGCCATGCTCGGCGGCAACCTGCCGCGCATTGAGGTGCTGGCGATTGCGGGGCTCTACAGCATCGGCGCCCACGGCATCATGACGCTGAACGACTTCAAGGCCATCAAGGGCGATTCGGAAATGGGCATCCGCTCGCTTCCGGTGTCCCTCGGCGCAGACCGTGCGGCGCTGGTGGCCTGCATCATCATGATCGCCCCCCAGCTCGTTGTCATCGCGCTCCTCCTCAGCTGGAACGCGATCATTCCCGCGGCCATTGTGGTGGTGTTCGTGATCGGACAGCTGGCACTGATGCGCCGGTTTCTGCGTGCCCCGATCGAAAAGGCAATCTGGTACAGCGGTTTCGGCGTCCCGCTCTTCGTCTTCGGCATGATGGCCTGTGCCTTTGCGCTGCGCGGTCTTCCCGGCAGCTAGGGCGTGGTCGTGCAGCAGGCCGGGACAAGGCTGCAAAGAATTCCGCCAATTGCCGCCCGGCCTCTCCGGGAGAAGCAATGTCGGCAGAAAGCTGGGTAAACCCGTGGGCCAGCGTCAGCGCCGGAATTCTGCCTGTGCTTTACCTTTGGCGGCTTGCAACCTCTGGCCGCCGGGTTGTGCGGCAGCGCAATCCCCCGTTTGATTGACAGCCGCCCCCCGGCAGCTGGCAGACTGACGGGCCTTCACGGGGCCGCTGGCGTCCGCCCGGACGCAGGCCGATAACCAGACAAGAACGAAAGCCGGCATTCCGGCAAACGACACCAGGGAGAATTTATGCGCGTATTGTTCACAGGCGGCAGCGGCAAGGCTGGCAAGCACGTGGTTGCCTATCTCGTCGACCAGGGCCACGAGGTTCTCAACGTCGACCTGACGCCGCTGGATCTGCCGGGCGTCAACAACCTCATCGCCGACGTTTCCGACGCCGGTGAAGCCTACGGCGCCATGAACTCCTACATGAGCATCGAAGATGCCCGTGAGGCCACCGGCCCGGCCCACTTCGACGCGGTGGTCCACTTCGCGGCGATCCCGCGCATCCAGATCAAGCCCGACAACGAGACCTTCCGCATCAACACGATGAGCACGTACAACGTGATCGAAGCGGCGGTGAAATGCGGCATCAAGAAGATCATCTTCGCGTCGTCGGAAACCACCTACGGCGTCTGCTTTGCCAACGGTGAGCGCAAGCCCGAATATATTCCGGTCGACGAGGAGCACCCCACCGTCCCCGAGGATTCCTACGCGATGTCCAAGGTCGCCAACGAGGTGACGGGAAAGTCCTTCCAGCGGCGGAGCGGCGCGGACATCTACGCGCTGCGGATCAACAACGTGATGGAGCCGCACGAGTACGAGACGCTCTGGCCCGAGTTCTTCGAGAACCCCAGCGTACGGCGCGTCAACCTGTTTGCCTACATCGACGCGCGCGATCTCGGCCAGATCGTCGACCGCTGCCTGAAGACCGACGGCCTTGGCTATCAGGTCTTCAACGCCTCCAACGACACCCATTCGGTCGACGTCACGACCGACAAGCTGATTGCCGAATATTACGCCGACGTGCCGAAGAAGGCGGAGATGGGCGAGCACGAAACATTCTTCTCCAACAAGAAGATCCGCGACGTGCTCGGCTTTGTGGAGGACCACGACTGGCGCAAATACATCAAACCGAAGGGCTGATGTAGAGCTGCCCTGCCGGGACGCGACCGCCCCCGAGGCGTTGCGCCCCGGCGCCTTATCGCAGCTGGCCTCCCGGCACCACGGGCATGCCGTCTCCTGCCGGGTCCGAGGCGGCGAGCCTCTCGATGATGGGGCAGCCGGGCCGTTCGTCGCCGCTGCAATTTTCGGCCAGATGCTTGAGCTGGTCGGCCATGGCCTGCAATTCGCTGATTCTGGCTTCCAGCTGCGCAACGTGTGCCAGCGCCATGGACTTCACGTCCGCGCTCGCCCGGTCCCGGTCCCGCCACAGCGCCAGCAGCGACGCGATCTTCTCGATGGAAAAGCCGAAATCCCGCGCCTGCCGGATAAAGTGCAAGGTGTGAACGTCGGACGCCTCGTAGCTGCGATAGCCCGCGGCGGAACGCTCCACCTTCCGGGTAAGGCCGACCTCTTCATAGTAGCGGATCATCTTCGAACTGACGCCGGATTCTCTGGAAGCCTGTCCGATATTCATGGTCCTCACCCTTTCGCCGGTTGCGCGGCCGGAACGCCGGTCGGACGGGCCGCAGCACCGCCGCCCGGCGGCTGGAAACGCCGCAACCGCAGCGCGTTGACCACCACGAAGACGCTGGACAGCGCCATGGCGCCTGCCGCCAGAACCGGCGAGAGGAGAACGCCGAACGCCGGGTAGAATACCCCCGCCGCCAGCGGGATCAGAAGCGCGTTGTAGGCAAAAGCCCAGAAAAGGTTCTGCGAAATGTTGCGCATCGTCGCGCGGGAAAGCGCAATGGCGCTGCTGACGCCCCTGAGATCGCCCGCCATCAGCACAATGTCCGCCGCCTCGATGGCAACGTCTGTGCCGGACCCGATGGCGATGCCCACGTCAGCCTCGGCGAGCGCCGGCGCATCGTTGATCCCGTCGCCCACAAACGCCACCCGGCCCCGCGCCCGCAGCGCCTTGACCGCACTCACCTTCCCGTCCGGCAGCACCTCCGCCACCACCTCGTCGATGCCGAGATCGGCGGCAATGGCGTCTGCCGTCTGCCGGTTGTCGCCGGTGATCATCGCCACCGACAAGCCCATCGCCTTGAGTGCGGCAATCGCTTGCCCCGAGGTCTCCTTCACCGGGTCAGCCACGGCGATGATGGCGGCAAGCTCGCCATCCACCGCGGCATAAAGGGGCGACTTGCCTGCGCGCCCGAGCCGGTCCGCCTCGGCTGCAAAGGGCGACAGGTCAAGCCCGAGGCGGACCATCGCACGATCGGCCCCCACGTCGACCCGGCGGCCCGCCACGGTGGCCGACACGCCAAAGCCCGGAACCGCGTCAAAGCCGGCAGCCTCACCGACCGGGAGGTTCCGAAGCCGCGCCGCCTCCACTATGGCCGCGCCGATGGGGTGCTCCGACTTCATCTCGACAGCGGCAACAAGCGCCAGCACGTCGTCTTCGGCGAAACCATCCGCGGTGACGAGATCGGTGAGTTCCGGGCGGCCCCTGGTGAGGGTGCCGGTCTTGTCGAGGGCGACGATCCGGACGTCGCGCAAGGTCTGGAGCGCCTCGCCCTTGCGCATGAGGACGCCCATTTCCGCCCCGCGCCCGGTGCCGACCATGATGGACGTCGGCGTTGCAAGCCCCATAGCGCACGGGCAGGCGATGATGAGGACGGCAACCGCGTTGACCAGCGCAAAGCTCAGCGCAGGCTCGGGTCCGAAGACGAGCCAGACCCCGAATGTCAGCGCCGCAACCGCCAGCACCGCAGGCACGAACACATAGGTCACGCGGTCCACCAGACCCTGGATCGGGAGCTTGGCGCCCTGCGCGGTTTCCACCATGCGGATGATCTGGGACAGCGCCATGTCCGCGCCCACGCGGGTCGCGCGGAAGGTGAAGGCGCCAGTCTTGTTGATGGTCCCGCCGACAACCTCGTCGCCCGCGCCCCTGGCCACCGGAACAGGCTCCCCGGTAATCATCGACTGGTCGACGTAGCTCGACCCATCGACAACCGTGCCGTCGACGGGAATGCGTTCGCCGGGGCGGACAGCCACGCTGTCGCCTGCCACAACCTCTTCCAGCGGCACATCCACCGCCGCGCCATCGCGGAGGACCCGCGCGGTCTTGGCCTTCAAGCCCACAAGCCGCCTGATGGCATCACCGGTGCGCCCCCTCGCCCGTGCCTCCATGAAGCGGCCGACCAGAATGAGCGTCACGATGACGGCGGCCGCTTCATAATAGACATTGAGCGTGCCGGCCGGCAGAACCTGCGGGGCAAACGTCGCGACCGCCGAATAGGCCCACGCCGCCCCGGCACCGAGGGACACCAGCGAATTCATGTCCGGCCCACCGCGCAGAAGCGCCGGAATGCCGGTCCTGAAAAAGCGCAGGCCCGGGCCGAACAGGACGAGCGTGGTGAATGCGAACTGGACGAACCAGCTTGCCTCGCGCCCGATGGATGCCTCGATTGCCGTGCGCATGGGAGGAAAAAGGTGGCCCCCCATCTCGAGGATGAAAACCGGCAGTGTGAGCGCCGCGGCGATGAGGACGTCCCGCCGCAGCGCTGAAATCTCGCCACTGCGCCTTGCGGCGGCCGGATCGTCCGTCCCGGCTCCGTTCACGACGCTTGCCGCGTATCCGCCGGCCTTCACCGCATGGACCAGATCCTCCGCCGTGCTGGCGCCGGCAAGATAGCGCACGGTGGCCCGTTGGGTGGCAAGGTTCACCGCAGCGTCATCAACGCCCGGGGCGGCCGCCAACGCACGCTCCACCCGCCCGACACAGGACGCGCAGTTCATGCCCTCGATGGCAAGCTCGGTGGTGGCCAGCGTGGCAGCGTAGCCGGCCGTCTCCAATGCTTCGCGAACGCCGCCAAGGTCGGCCGCCCCGCCAAAGTGCAGCGTCGCCTGCTCGGTTGCAAAATTGGCATCGGCGCGCGCCACACCGGGCAGCGATGACAGCGCGCGCTCCACCCGCCCGGCGCACGATGCGCAGGACATGCCCTCGACGCCGATCGTAATGGCCTGTTCAGCCGCGGTCTGGCCCGGATGCGCTGCGGTTGCGGATACGTTCATGGGATCACCTTGCGATCAATCTCCACCGCACATGGTCCTTCCCATCGTGGGAAGGTCAAGAGATGGCAAAGCGGATTGCGCCGAATGTGCCGGCGAGAGATCTGCGCGCTATATTTCGGCTGCGACGGGGACGATCGTGCTGCCGACAAGGTCGTGAAGGTCTCCGGCGTGACCGTCGGTCCGGGCCGGCAGCGTGGGGTCGGAGGTGACGGCGACCGTGAGGCCGGCGTCTTTCAGCACATAGATCATCTGGCCGCCATAGCCGCGCGCATAGGCTGCCGGGACGCCGCCGAACGCGGCAATGAACCAGCCATAGCCATACTGGTCGCCTGAAAATGGCGACCGGGTGCGCGGCTCCAGCGATGCTTCGATCCACGCCGCCGGAACCACCTGCGTGTCACCGGATTTGCCGCCGAGGCGCACCATCTCGCCAATCCGGGCGAGGTCCCGCGGGGACAGCGCCATGTTGTTGCCGCCCATGTAGTGGCCTTGCGGATCGCGGGTCCACGGCGCGATTTCGATGCCGAGCGGCGTGCCGAGCCACTCGCGAGCGAGGGTGAGAAGGCTGCGGTTCGCAACGGTCGCAAGGACGACGCCCAGAACATGGTAGCTGCCGGTGGAGTATTGAAAGCGCCCGCCCGGCTCCGACACGAACGGCCGCGACAGCGCGTAACGCACCCAGTTGGGGCTGGCGACCCACGCGCCATAATTGGGGCCGGACGTGCGTTCGAGCCCCGCCCGCATCGTCAACAGGTCTTCCACGGTGATGGTTTGCACCCGCGGGTCCGCATCGCCCGGAATGAGGCCGGGGATCAGCTCTCCGAGCGTTGCGTCGACGCTGCCGATGAGCCCGCGGTCGATGGCGATCCCGGTCATCAGCGCCACAATCGACTTCGACACCGACTTGACGTTGACGGGCCTGTCGAGGTCCGGACCGCGGAAGGCGCGGGCAAGGCGCTCCTCCCCGTCCTTGACAACCACAATGGCGCGAAGCTGCTCCAGCGCGTCTGCCTCAGCCGCAATGGCGGTAAGGGGATCGTCCGCCGTGGCGGTGGCGCTCCCGGTCGCCGCAATGGTGGCGCAACCGGCAAGTCCCGCCAGCACGGCGCGGCGGTGTAGCGTGGCCGGTGTCATCGCGGTGTTTCCTTCGAGCCGTTTGGCCAGACGGCGCTGGCGGACATGACCGTGGTTGCGACAATCGCTGCGCCAAGCGCGAGCCACCCGGTCGCCGAACCCATGGTGAGAAGCGTTGCCGCGCTCACCAGAAGCCACCCGGCGGGAACGATGGCGAGGAGCCCGACCCGCCAGGAAGGCCGCGCGAGAAGGAGAAGCCCGAGCGTTGCAACCGCGGTCGGGTCCGGTGCGATCCCCACCACCTCCGCCGCGTTGAGTGGACGCCCGGCGACAACGCCGAGTGCCGGATAGGCCGCAGCAAGGAGCACAAAAATTGTGCCTGCAACCCTTCGCAATCCGTCCGCAACGAAGGACAGCCGCAGCCCGAACATGACGAGAAGCACCGCCTCCACCCAGAACACCGGACGCGCATAGGCGGCAATCATGTTGATGGGCGCGTAATATCGGGCGAGGAAGATTTCAGCGACGACGACCCATCCAGCGCCGAGCGCCAGAATTGCAGCAACGCCGCTACGGCCGGCGCCACTCAGCAGCGCGAGGCACAAGCCGAGAAGCAACAACGGGGCGACCGCTGCAAGCGGCCAGACCGACTGGTTGGCCAGCGCAAACAGCCGCCAGTAGGTTTCGGCGGAAAACAGGAGGAAATCCTGCGGCGAATAGGTGAGCCACGTCTCCACTAAAGGGCGGCGACAGTGGCGGCAATCTTCGCCCGCTGTGCCGCGTCAGGCAGGACCCCTCGCGCAGCAGCCTTGTTTTCCCGCATGTGCTGCGCACTGGTGGTGGCCGGAATGGTGACCGTCACCGCCGGATGCGACACGATGAACTTGAGGAGAAGCTGCGCCCAGCTCTCTGCCCCGAGCGCGCCGGCAAACGCCGGAAGCGGTGCCCCGCGCACGCGGCCGACCAGAGCGCCCCGCCGGAACGGGCGGTTGACGATGACGCCGATGCCTTTTTCCTGCGCCAGCGGCAGCAGACGTGCCTCCGGCGTCCGGTCCAGCGCGTTGTAGGTGAGCTGCACGAAGTCCAGCGGATGGCGCGCCATGATGCGTTCCATCTCGCCATGGCGCCGCCCGTGGGACGTGGTCACACCCACATAATCAATCTCGCCTGCGGCCTTTTTGGCAAACAGCGTTTCAAGGTGCGCCTCCCAGGCAACGAGGTTGTGCACCTGCAGGAGATCGAAGGAGGTACGCCACGCCTCCCGCGAACTGGCAATCTGCCCGCTGCCCGCCCCGCCGGACGATGTCCACACCTTGTCGGCGGCAAACAGCGTCTCGGGCTGACCGAGCGCCGCCAGTCCGTGGCCGACGGTGGCCTGCGCCGAACCGTACATCGGCGAGGAATCGATCACGCCGCCGCCCTCGGCAAAGAATGCGCGCATCACATCGGTCGAGCGCTCCAGAAGCACGGGATCGCGGCCGACATTGAAGGTGATCCACGTTCCAAGCCCGATCACCGGCACAGCGGCGCCGGTTGAAGGAATGACCCGCGTTGCGCCCGCCCCTTGCGCCAGGACCTGACGCGGCAGGGCCGCCATTGCCGAGGCGGCAGCGGCTTGTGCAATCAGCGTTCTGCGGGTGATCGACATGAGGGTCTCCGGGTCGTGGACGTTTCGGGCACAGCGGACACACCGAGTTAACAGCCCGTCGGTGGCGCAGTTGCTGTGACACGTCCGCGCGTCCGGCCGGGCGCGATCAAAAGCCATTCGCCAGCGTTTTGGCGCTATCTCATCACGGCACCAGGCTGGCCTTTCCGGCATACGCCTCGCGGTGATAGGCGTCCCCTGCCAGCTCCCCGCGGTGGTCGAAGACACAAAGGAACACCTGATGACGCAGTCCGACACCCAGAACCGGAAATTCGTTCTCGCGCAGCGCCCGAAGGGCGAGCCGGACGACAGCACGCTGCGTCTCGAAACCGAAGCCGTGCCCGCCGCCGGCGCCGGCCAGATGCTGCTGCGCAACAAATATCTCTCACTCGACCCGTACATGCGGGGCCGGATGAGCGATGCGCCGTCCTACGCCGCCCCCGTTGCAATTGGCGAGGTGATGGTCGGCGGTACGGTGGCGGAGGTGGTGACATCCAACGTCGTCGGGTTTTCCGAAGGTGACTGGGTGGTCGCCTTCGGCGGGTGGCAGGACTATGCGCTCTCCGACGGCACCGGCGTCATAAACATGGGCCGGACGCCTGAAAACCCGTCCTGGGCGCTTGGTGTGCTGGGAATGCCCGGCCTGACCGCGTGGGCTGGCCTGACGCAGATCGGCGTGCCAAAGGAAGGCGAGACGCTGGTGGTGGCCGGCGCCAGCGGGCCGGTGGGCGCAACCGTGGGGCAGGTCGGCAAGCTCCTCGGCCTTCGTGTCGTCGGCATTGCGGGTGGTGCGGAAAAGTGCGCCCACGTCACCGGCGTCCTCGGGTTTGACGACTGTATCGACTACAAGGCCGACGGTTTTGCCGATGCGCTGGCCGCCGCCGTTCCCGACGGGATCGACATTTACTACGAAAACGTCGGCGGCGCGGTGTTCGACGCAGTGATGCCGCTGTTGAACACGAGCGCGCGCATTCCGGTCTGCGGGCTGATTTCGCAGTACAACGCCACCCGCCTCCCCGATGGGCCGGACCGGCTGTCCCTTCTCATGGGCATGATCCTGCGCAAGCGGATGACCGTGCGCGGCTTTATCGTCTTCAACGATTTCGGCCATCTTTACCCGGAATTCGCCAGCCAGATGGGCGCCTGGGTGAAAGAGGGCAAGATCCGCTACCGCGAGGAGATGATCGACGGGCTGGAGAAGGCACCGTCCGCGTTCATCGGGCTTTTGCGGGGCGAAGCCTTCGGCAAGCGGGTGATCCGGCTCGACGCCTGATCACGTCCCGTCTGCACCAATGCGGCGTCACTGGCGTTTTCCGGCGGCAATATGGTTTCGGCAACATTGTGCCGCCGGATGGTGTCAACGCTGCATGAAGGCAATTGATTGCCTCGCAAGCCACAGCCAATTTCCGTCACGGCACGGGAATTGCAGCATCTCCGGCATGTTCCAGAGAATGCAGAGGCCAACCATGCACATTGCCAAAAGCCACCGGCGGCTTGCACTGACTTCGCTGCGCAGCGTTGCCGCAGGGGCCGCGCTCGCTGCCAGCTTCGCACCGGGCGCCCTCGCCCTTGACGAAGTGCACCTGCAGACAGACTGGATTCCCTCCGGCGAGCACGCGGCCTACTACGGCGCCTGGTCCAAGGGGATCTTCGAAAAGCACGGCATCGACATCACCATCACCCGTGGCTACGGGTCCGGCGATACGGTGACCAAGCTTGCCAATGGCGCCTTCGATTTTGGCGTTGCCGACTTTGGTGCCGTCCTTGCGGCGCGCGCCAAGCTCGGGATGCCGATCAAGACCATCGGGATGATCTACACCCACTCGCCGCACTCGCTGTTCGTGCTGGAATCGTCCGGCATCGAGGATTTTCAGGATCTCGAGGGCAAGCGCATCGGCATCACGCCGGGCAACAGCCACAAGCTCTATTTCCCCAAGGTCGCCGAGAAGGCAGGCACCGATCCGTCCAAGATCGTTTGGGTCAACACCGATGGCGCCACCATGGCGCCCCTGCTGATCCAGGGTAAGCTTGACGCGGCCCCGTTCTACTCGATCCATTATTACTACCAGAACAAGGCTGCCGAAGCAGCCGGCGAGAAGATCCGCGTCCTCCCGTTCGAGAAGGTGGGCTTTGCGATCTACGCCGCTTCCCTCGTCACGACCGACGAGATGATCGAAGAAAAGCCGGAGCTGGTGGAGCGCTTCCTCGCCGCCACCTACGAGGCCTTCGAGTGGGCGCGCGAGAACCCGGAGGAAGCCTGCACCCTGCACACCGAACGCGTCCCCGAAGTTGCCATGGACGACTGCATGGGCAGCCTTGCTGCGGTGAACGGCTTCATCTTCAACGCGCACAGCGACGAGACCGGGCTTGGCAATTTCAGCCCCGAGCGGCTCGCCTTCACGTGGGCGGCTGTGAAGGAAGCCCAGGCGATCGAAACCGACTTCGATCCCGCGGAGGCTCTGGACACCTCCCTCGTCCCCGGTGAGTAACGAGGTCCACGCGGCGGCGGGGGCAACCCCGCCGGCCATCGTCATCAACAGCCTCGACCGCGTGTTCGAAAGCCGCGACGGCGAGCGGATCCATGCCCTCAAGGGCGTGGACCTCACCGTTGGCGAGCACGAGTTCGTGTCCCTCGTCGGCCCGTCGGGCTGCGGCAAGTCCACCTTGTTGCGGCTGGTGGCGGGGCTTCTTGCGCCCTCGGTCGGTTCGGTTTCCATCCACGGCACGCCGGTGAAGGAGCCCCGCACCGACACCGCGCTGGTGTTCCAGAGCCCGACGCTTCTCCCCTGGGCCTCGATCCTCGACAACCTGCTCTTCCCGCTGAAAATGCTGCGCCGCCCGGTGACCGACGAAGCGCGCCAGAAGGCGCACGGGCTTTTGCAGATGGTCGGCCTCGAAGGCTTCGCCTCGCGCTATCCCAGCGAACTTTCGGGCGGAATGCAGCAGCGCGCCGCCATTTGCCGCGCCCTGATGCATGACCCCGACGTCCTGTTGATGGACGAGCCGTTCGGCGCGCTGGACGCACTCACCCGCGAGGAGATGAGCCGAGAACTCCTCGACCTTTGCGAACGGCGGCCCAAGACGGTCCTGTTCGTCACCCACTCCATCGCCGAATCGGTCCTCCTTTCGGACCGCGTGGTGGTGATGTCGCCCCGGCCCGGACGGATCGAAGAAATCGTTACTGTTCCGCTCGACCGCGCCGAGCGCATCGGACATGAGGCAAGTCATGAGTTCCAATCCTGCGTCCAGCACATCCGCGACCTCATCTTCACCAGACGCCGCACAGCAGCCTGAGGCCAGACGCTCCGCGCCTTCGCGCTCGCGCGCGCTGGTGCAGGAGGCTGCCGTTCCCACGCTGGTGATTGTCTCGCTGGTCGCGGTGTGGCAGCTGGCGGTGGCGGCGTTCGAGATCCCGGTCTATCTCCTGCCCTCGCCGGCGCGCATTGCCGCCGACAGCTACAAGCACGCCGGTACCCTGGGGATGCACACCCTCGCCACGCTGAAAACCGTTGTGCTCGGCTTCATCGCCTCGGTGGTGGTCAGCCTGCCGCTCGCCGTCGTCATCACCTCATCCAAAACCGTGGCGAACACGGTCTACCCGATCCTTGTCCTCACCCAGTCGATCCCGAAGGTGGCGCTGGCACCGATCCTTGTGATCCTGCTGGGCACCAACGAGCTGCCGCGCATTGTGGTCACGTTTCTGGTGGCGTTCTTTCCGCTGGTCATCGCCATTGCAACCGGGCTCGTCTCGGTTCCGGCCGAACTCGTCGAGCTTGGCCGCTCCTATCGCGGCTCGCGCTTTCAGCTTCTCACCCGCATCCGCCTGCCCTACGCGGTGCCGATGATCTTTTCAGGTCTCAAGGTTGCGGTCACACTGTCCGTGGTCGGCGCCGTGGTCGCCGAATTCGTCAACGCGGATGCCGGCCTCGGCTACTTCATCATCTCGTCCACGGCGTTTTTCGAGACCGGTCTCGCCTACGCCGCCCTCATCATCCTGTCTCTCATGGGGATCATCTTGTTCCAGCTTGTCGTCGTCGCCGAACGCGTCTTCTTCCCGTGGTCGCCCTCCAACGCTGCGCCGGTGGCGGCATGAGCGCCACCATCATCCGCGGTGGCCGCCTGATCGACATTGCCGCCCGCACCGCCGATCTCACCGACATTCTGGTGGTGGATGGCACAATCAAGGAAGTTGGCGCCCCCGGCCTTGCCGCCCCGGCGGACGCCGCGGTGTTCGACGCTGCGGGCAAACTCATGCACCCCGGCCTCATCAACGGGCACACCCACGGCCATGGCGGGCTTGCCAAGGGCATGGGCGACCGCTGGACGCTGGAGCTCCTCCTTACCGCAGGCCCCTGGATCAGCGGTTCGCGGCAGGACGAGGACAAGTACCTCTCCACCTTCATCGGTGCTGCCGAGATGCTGCTGAAGGGCTGCACCGCCTGCTACGATCTCACCTACGAATTCCCGCTGCCGTCGGACGCCGGCATCGGCGCCTGCGCCAACGCCTACAAGGACGCCGGAATGCGCGCCGTCATCGCCCCGATGGTGGCCGATATTGCATTCTTCGACGCGATCCCCGGCCTGATGGACGCGCTGCCCGACGCCCTCAAGCGCGAGGCGGAAAAGCTGCGCCTTGCGCCCGGCGAGGCCACACTGTCAGCCATCCGCGCGGCGGTGGAGCAATGGTCGTACGGCGATACCATCCGCCCCGGCGTCGCCCCCACCATTCCCCACCACTGCACCGATGCGTTCATGACCGGGTGCCGCGACATTGCGCACGCGCACGGCATCGGCCTCCACAGCCACGTTGCAGAATCGAAGATGCAGGCGATTGCCAGCCGCGGGATCTACGGCAAGACGCAGCTTGCCCACATGGACGACCTCGGCCTCGTCGGCCCCGATTTTGTGGTCGCCCACGGTGTGTGGCTGGATGACGAGGACATGAAGCGCCTTGCCGGCCATGGCGGTTCGGTGTCCCACAACCCCGGCAGCAACGCTCTGCTCGGCAACGGCATCGCCCATGCCGCGAAAATGCTGCAGCACGGCGTGAACCTTGCCATCGGCACCGACGGCTCGAGCTGCTCCGACAACCAGAACATGTACGAAGCCATGCGCACCGCCGTGTACATGAGCCACGCCCGCGGCCCCGACTATTTTGACGAGTGGCTGTCCACCGCAGACGTCTTCACCGCCGCGACCGAGGGCAGCGCCCGTGCGCTGGGTCTGAAGGACGTCGGCCGCATTGAAGAGGGCTACAAGGCCGACATCGTCTTCCTCGATCTGGCGTCGATCAACCTCATCCCGCTGAACGATCCGGTGAACCAGATCGTGCAGGCCGAGGACGGACGCTCGGTGCATTCGGTGATGGTCGACGGCAAGGTCGTGGTGTCGAACGGCGCCCTCGTCGGCACCGACATGAATGCGCTTGCAAAAAGAGCCGAAAGCGCGCGGGACCGGCTCAACGCCGCCAACGCCGAAAAGCGCGCGCTGTTTGAAAAGCTCGCGCCGGTGGTGCGTTCGTTCTGTCCGGGCCTGTCGCACAAGCCGTACCACGCCGAGCGGCACGTTCACATTCACTGACGGCCCGGCCGCCGGCGGCTAGCGCTTCGGCGCCGCGGCCGCCGGCATCGTCATTTCTGCCGACCGGCCGCCGGCCTTCTCGGCCGTGGCGGCGTCCGGAACGCGGCGCCGCACCCGCCGCTTGAGGCCCGGCCGCCAGACGCCGAGGACGATGTTGGCCACCGCAACGGCAAGGACCACAATGAGCGTGTACCACTCCAGGGTCAGCATCCGCTCCAGCCGCTCGGGCGATGCGGTCCCGGCCGCAATTTTTGCCGCGAGGTCGGCCGCATAGTCCGCCTTGGCGCCGATGATGGTGAGAACGCCCTTGAACATCAGGATGCCAAGGGCCGCCTTGAGCCAGACCCAGCCTTTTTCGAGGAATGGCCGGTGGACGATCATCGACAACAGGCCGCTGACGAGGCCGACCGCCAGCGAAGGCAGCAGCACATAGTTGCTGACGGCGGCAATCAGGCTGCGCAACTGCACGAACCCGTCCGCCGTCGCGGGCGCGGCCACCACCAGAAGAACCATGTAGGACATGATCCCGCCAATCAGCCCGCAGGCTGCAATGGAGTGCAGGATCTTGACGGTCTTGCGCATGGGCCTCCCTCCCCGGTTGCCGCCCGGCGTCGTCTGCCACGGCGGGCACGCTGCGATAAGGCGCACCCTTCGGCCAAAGGCGGACGAGGGCTTTTGACCACAATGACAGCCTCAGGGTGCGGCGCGAACGCGGCAAAGCGCAACACCCCGGTTTCCGGTAGTGTAGAGCCCGCCTGAAAAGGCGGTGGCCTCAGACCTACTCCGCCAGAAAACGTCGGGCGACCCAGCCAAGATCGTCACGGTGAGCCACAAGGCACCAGCCATTCTGGCAGGTGCGCCTGTCCACCGCGCAGCTGGCGGCGGGGATTTCGGATATGACGGCATAGTCGCCGCTCGGGCCGACACGCATGTTGAGTGTCGTGTTTACGCCGGTGAGACAGCCTCTCCCGGAGCGCGCCGGCCTTGTGGCGATCGGCGTGAACACGAGGTCCGAATTGGGGCCGTCGAACACATGGTTGGCAATGGTGCAGTCGCTCAGGCGCAAACGCGGCGATGGCCCTTGGAGACGAAAGGCGCGGCCGGGTGCGTAGTCGCCATAGACGAAATAATCCACCGCCCCGCAGCGCGCGCTGAAAATGCGGGACTGCCCTTCCAGATAACCATCTGTCACGCGGCCGTCGAACAGGATCTGGCCGGGGGCAACGCCCTGGGCCGCTATGGCACGTTTGGGGCGCGCGTAGGTGATGACCACGCGGTTGCCCGTCGTCTCCACATCCATCAGCGATCCGTTGTGGTCATATCGCAGGACCTCGGCTGCCGCGGGAAAGGAGAGCATCACGAGAAGGATAATAATTGAACGCATGGCGGGTCCCCTGTTCAGCGCTGGATGGGCGACAGGAACTTGCCGCGCACCCACCCGATGGCATCACCGCCCTGGCCGATTTCGCACCATCGCTCGTCGAGTATCCGTTCCTGTTCGGAAAGCGATGCTCCGTCGAAGGCGATGTTGTCCGGCTCCGGATTGCAGGCGAAAACGAAGAGGCCGCGCGCCGTGGGGGCGAGCTGCGCCACCCTTGCTGCGCTGGCCGAAGGTTCCGCACGGACCCACAGCGTGCGGTCGGCCGGCACACCGCGCAGCCTGTAGTCCGTTGCGTAGATGCCGAACGCTGGCAGGTCGTCGAAAATCTCTTCTTCCACCGGGAACAGGCGGACGAGGCGTGTGTTTCCATCCACCGCCAGCGTTCCCTCCTGCCGGGCGCGATCGAGGAGGAGCCGTCCCTCGCTCGACGTGCCGGCAAACGTCACCGCCCAGTCTTCAGCGCTGCCTCTGCGCAGGCGAAGCGACAGTTCGGCATTAGCGGAACCCGATGGATCAACCCCATTGAGCGCGCCCTGCCCGGCGCTGCCGGACAGCGTGATCTGACCCAGACGCTGCCCGTCGATCGTTTCGATATCCCAGGTTTCACCGGCTCCGGCGGAGGGTGACGCAGGCGGTGCTTCGGCAATCGGCGAGGCGCTTCCGGCGGCATCTTGCGTCCACCCGTCATCGGCCAGATTGCCGAGGGATGCCAGGGGATCTCGGCGCACCGCATCGAAGATGCTTTCCATGCACATGACCTCTTCGCAAAGGTGCATGCCGCGCTGCGCGCGCCCGTCGTATCCGGTGCCGAGGCGCTCGTGCCGGATACTCGCCTCACCGCCGTTGGCCGTCGCAATCTGCAACAGCCAGCGCCCCTCGACACCCGGCAGCGCGAATGCTGCACGCAAAACATCGTCGTCGATGCGCACGCCCGATGCCTCGATCTGCTGCGACTCCTCCGGCAACGCTTTGCAAAGCACGGGGGTCATCGACGGCGGGCAGCCGGTGCCAGCCTTGTAGAAGCTGATCTCGACCTCCGCCGTCGGGTTGCTCCCGACCTGCAGCACCTGCACCACAATATCGGCCTCGGGCAGCGTATCGGTCAGGGCAAAGCTGGCATACCAGCGCCCAAGATCCGACCGGTCCTGTGCGGCCGCAGGGGCCGCGAAGAGCAATATCAAGGCGAGAAGGCGGATCATCACTCACGGTCTCCGGCGGCGTTGCATCCATATGACCCGGCGTTGGCGCTGGGCGCCACCCCCGGATGCGCGAGGGCAAGGGCGAAACCGGCAGCGCGGCGCATCACCGGGCGTCCTCCAGCGGCTCGATCCGCAGCCCGGTCACCGCGCCGGTTTCGTCCACCTCGGCCACCAGCATCGTGCCGGGTTCCAGCGTGGCGGGCGCCGCGTCAGGGCCAATGCGCAAATCGCCGGCGGGAAGCGTGCGCATCTCCCCCGGCAGCATTCGCGCCAGAATTTCGGCTGCGGCGGAACGGATCTCCACCAGCGGCGGGGGCGGAGGCGGCGGCGGCGCGGCCGAACGGGTCAGCGAGGCGGCAAGGCCGGCGGCATCGACCGCATCCAGGTATTCGCCCCCGCCCAGCTTGGACCAGTGGGTGAAGGTCGCCTTCAGCACCGGATCGTCGATGGCAAAGCCGACAATGTTGACGCGCAGGTCATAGCCCTGTGCCCGGAGCGTCCGGATCGTGTCCGGCACGTTGCCGTCGCAGGTTTCCTCACCGTCGGTCACCAGAACGATGGTCTGCGGTCCCTCGTGGGCGGTCAGCCGCTCGGCCATGTCCTGCAACGAGGCCGCAATGGGCGTGCGGGCGCGGTTGATGGCCTCGATGTCCGCAACCCCCGCGACGACGCGGCCCGGATCCAGTGGACCGAAGGCGGCGACCGTGCGCAGCTCGCACGCCTCCGGGCGGAAACCGAATGCGGTAAGGGCAAACGGGCTGCCGCTCGGAAGGCCATGCAGCGCCAGCCCCGTCAACGCCTCGCGCGCGACCTCGATGCGCCGCCGCCCGTCCAGCCGCTGGAGCATCGAGCCCGAAGCATCCAGGATCACGCCCACCGCAGGCCCGACAGGCGCGGCCGGACCGAAGTCGCTTTCGAAGTCTTCATCCAGCGCGTCGCCGCCAGCGCCCGCCAGCTCGATGCGCAGCCGGCCCGGCGCCGACGGCGCCAAGGGTGGCAGCTCGGCCGGCAGCGCCGCAACCGGCTCAGGCTCCGGCTCGGACGGGGCTTTTGGCTCGGCCTCCGGTGCCTGTTCCGGCTCTTGTTCTGGCTCTGGCTCTGGCTCGGGACCGCGCAACACCTCGGTCCACAGGCGATAGCGCTTCGGTCCGGTCATTGCCGCGAGGGTTTTGTCGAACAGCAGTGCCACATCGCGCGGGCCGTCGATCCATGACATCCCGCCGCCGGTCGCCGCTGCAATATCGCGCACGCGCATCTCCGCGATGGACTGCTCGGCGCAGCGTGCTTCGTCGGTGCATTGGGTGATCCCGGCGTCGACCGGCGCGCGCGCTGTATCGGGTGTGCCCAGCCAGTCCCGGTCGATGCCATTGCCGCTGCCGAGAAAGAGCATCGCCTTGCCGCCTTCCTCGAAGGCGATCCGCGCCGTTTCGCGGGCCAGGGCCGCACCGAAACTGGGCGTTTCGTTGCCGCGCGAAACGGCCCCGCCCGAAAGCGAGCGCAGGACGGCCTCGCGCCCCCGCAGGAGCCCGCTGTCATCGGCCAGCGTCAGCGACAGGCGCGGGAACGACAGCCCGTCATCATCGGCCATCATATCGGCGACAGCGCGCGTGCCGGCCCGAATTGCCGGCAGGTTCGGCGCCATGAAGCTCGACAGCTCCCGAAACATCGTCAGCGTCCGCGGCCCTTCAAACACCCGCAACGCATGGGGACCGGCCGGAATTTCGGCTGCGAGGTCGTACTCCCGGCCGGTGTGGCGCGGCCAGTTGGCGGGCCACACCTCGTCAGGCGGTGGCGCCCCGTCGGCAAGCGGCGGAAAGAGTTCGGGCAGCTTGTCCCGGAATGTCTCGATTGGCGCCAGATCGACCTCGGTGCCAGCCTGATCCACCAGACGCACGCCCACCTCCAGCATCCGCGGATGGGACAGACGCACGCGCAAGAACGCCTGGCCCGGCTCCTCGGGCACGGTCACCGCAAACCAGTCTTCGCGAACGCCCTTGCGCACGGCGCTTTCAACCTCGCCCGTCAACGGAACTGCATCGCCGCGCGTGGTGCCGCCCACGGAGGCAATCTCGCCTGGCGCCGGTGCAAGGCCGGCTGCCTCATAGGGGCCGGCGGTGCGCCCCTCGTCCCAGAGGCCCAGAACCGCGAGGCCCCGCGCTGTGGGGGTGATGCGCAGCCGGTCCGGCGCAAGGACCTCACCGTCCACCGGCGGTGTCGAAACTTCGATGAAGCGGGCCCAGACAGGCGTGTCGAGCGTCAGCGTGCCGCCGGGTTCGAGCGCGCCCAGCTCGACCCACGGCCCGGCGGCATCGCCTGCACTGGCGCGCAGGTCGACGCGCCCGGCTGTCAGCCTTCCGGTTTCGCCCTCCCACGCAATCCGGGCAATTTCGCTGGCGCGGTCTCCGGCAAGGCCCAGCACCCAGACGGCGCGATCGCTGCCGGCCTTGGCGAGCGCGTCTGCCTTGAACGAGGCCTGCGCGCCCGCGGTGACGAGGTTGACCGGCCGTGTCCCCGTCACGGCAAAGCCCGAAACCACGTGGCCGCCCAGTGCCGGATCGCCAAGATCGGCGTCCTTTAGCGCCGGCGGGACGAAACCCGGCCGGGCGATGGCCATCACCTCGGCAAGCCGTGTTGCGCAATTGTCCGGATCGGGGCAATCGAGGTCGCGCAGCCGCAGCCATCCGGCGCTGACGTCCCCGTCAAACGGGAAATATTGGAGGCCCTCGAGCGTCTCCACCCGGGCCTCGCGCACCAGCTGCCACGCTGTCCCATCGTTTGATGTTTCGATGGCAAAACGGCGCACCCCTTGCGCAAATGCGGTTTCGCCCCAGCTTCGTGCCGACATCGCAACGCCCACCAGCGGTGACGTCACCTCAAAGCGGATTGTCGGCGTGCCGTAGCCCTTTTCAACGCGGTAGTGCCCGGTGAAGCCGTCATTGACGAGATCACGGCGCCATGTTCGGGCCGTGCCAAGACCGGGGTTCTTTGCCGATCGCCACACCACGGGCCCCTCAAACGCCTGCCCCGCCGCGCGGACAATCCGCCCGCCGTGGGCATAGCGTGCCACGTCGATCCCGCCGCGCATCGCGTCCGGCACGGCAAAAAAGAGGTGCGATCCGACGGGAGGCGCCTCCGGATCGGCACGCAGGACGGTCTGCACAATGGCCGCGGTCTCATCGCGTTCGAGCCGGATTTCGGGCACCAGATCGTCCCAGCCGGACACCATGGGCGGGGCAATCAGCGTCAACGGAAACGTGGCCGTCTCGCCCGCGGCAAGCGCCACCTTGTCCGGCAGCCCCTCGAACCGCCAGTCCGGCGCCGGCGGGGATGCGAGAAGCGCGGCATCGATCCCGCCATCGGGAGCGTTGATCGTCAGCTCACCGTTTAGCCGCTGGCCAGCCCTGTGGTGGGCCGCCACGGTCTGCGGGCCGATGTTCAGCGCCATTGCCACATCGCCGGGGGGCGCGCCCACATGAAGGGCGTAGACGTCCTCGTCGTTGTTGCCTCGCGCCTCCAGCCCGATTGACCAGGCTCCGGGCTCCAGCCGCCTGACCAGCTTCCAAGGTGCGTCGGGGGCGATCTTGTGGGTTTCCACCTTGGTGCTGCCGCGCATGAGGGTGAGGGTCAGGCCGCCCCGTCCAGGCGGTTCGACATTCAGCGCCACCGTCCGGGCGCGCGGGACGTTGAGGCTGAACCAGTCGGCAAATTCGGCGCGGCGGACCACACCGCGGACTTCTTCATCGTGGCGCAGGCGCTGCGCGAGGGCGGGGGTCCCGTTGGGTTCATGCTCCCAGCCTTCCGGCGCCGGGCCGAGCGGCAGCACCTTGAGGCCGTAGGCGCCCGCACCCGCCACGGTCACCAGATGGCGGCCGGGCAACAAGGCCACCTCGTCGATCCGGGTGCCACGCGTTCCGCCGCGGGCGGAGGCAAGCGCCGTACCGGAGGCTTCGGCCAAGGTGAGTTGCGCAATGTCGCCGGTGGCAGCGATGCGCCAGCGTTCGTCCGCGCGCGGAATATCGAGCGCGAACACGTCAACGTCTCCTGCCGCAAGGTCGCCCGCGATGAGTTGCCCGGTGGGGAGCTTTGTGGCGAGCGCTGCAACGTCGTTCGGCTCCACCTCGCGGCCCTGTGGCGGGGTACGGCCGCGCCGTCTCTCCAGCCGGTAGGGTTGCGCGCTGATCCCCTTCGCAGCAGTGACGCGCACAACATAAGATCCCGGCGGCAACACCAGATCTTCCAGTTCGACCCTCCCGCGGCGTCCCTCGGCGCCCGCAATCCGGGCGCCCGGCGCGCCCGTATCGTCCACCTCGTGCAAGGTCAGGCCCGGCACCGGCAGGGTCCGCCCGGCGCGCAACCGCAAGGTCAGTGCGCCTGCCCCTTGCGGGACGGTCATGCGCCAGTCGTCCACATCGCCTGCGGTGAGAAGTCCGTCGGCCGCCTCGGCCAGCGTGCCGGCCTCGCCCTCCATCGCGTCCTGCGGCGCAAATCCGTCCGCCACCAGCCGCACCGCCATCAGACCGCTGGCCGAGCCCCTGGCTCTGGCACCGTACGCTGCGGTGCCGGGCTCGATGCGGTAGGGCCCTGCCACCGGCACGGCCTTGGGCAATGCTACGCCGCCGGGCAAGGTCAACCGCAGATCCGCTGTGCCGCCCGGCGCTGCAATCATCTGAAACACGCCATGGGGCTCGGTGGCGGAGAGCGTGAACTGGCCTTTCACCCAGTCCGGCGCCATCAGGAGAACGGGGGCGCCGGGGGCAAGGGCAACCTCGGCGCCAGGCTCTGCCAGCGTGCCGCCGAGGAACACGGCCGATAGTGCGATCTCGCCATCGCCAAGCGCCGCAAAGCGGTATTCCACCCCCGCCGCCAGGGCGAACTCCGGCGCATCGCCCTCGCCCAGCAATTGCTGGTCGACATTCTTGAAGCCGGTTCCGTCCGCCATACCGACGGCAAAGGTCACGGGCCAGTGCGCGGCATTGACCTCGATCCGGTAGAGTGCCGCCCTGTCCGGTGTCAGGGCCAGATCGGTGCGCGTCTGGGCAGCAGCCGGCAGCGACAGAAGGACGAGAAGCGAAAGGAGCAGGACGCTTCGCATCAGCACGCCACTTCGCGCACCATGTCGCCCACAACAACGACAGAGACCGCGACTGTCGCCGAAGCTGCCCCCATGGCACCAAACGCCAGAAGCGCGCCCGTTCTGACACAGCGCATGCAGGCGCTGTAGTTTTCCGGCGGGCCAGAATTGCATTTGGCAGTGCCGACGATGGCCTTGTAGGTCGTGAGCGCAATGTTGATGAGGAGCATCTCGTATTCGGTCAACTGGCCTTGTCCGATGCCCTTTGCATCACGCGCGATGGCAAGGCCGGTTGCCGGGTCGACCGAGAACACATCGCTGCCCGCAAAGCCCACGCGGATAGTATCGCTGCCCCGTTCGACCGCCCAGTCCGGGGCGCTCAACAGCCGGTCGGCGGCTGATGAGATCGCATCGGTCTCGATCTGTGCGGCGTCTGCAATCCCCTGGAGCAACAGCGTTTCGGTGAGGCTGGCCCAGACGCCGAGTTCGGTGGTCGCTGCGGTGTCGATCCCGTCGCCGGCCAGGATGAAGCGGCCGTCCAGCATGAGATCCGAAATCAGCCGCCGGTCTTCGGCGCCCAGACGCACCATCACCGCCGCAACCGAGGGACGCGGCCGCACCTCGATGCCAAGATCGGGCCGGTGCTGCACAAGCTGAAGGGACGGGAGCTCCAGATCGTCCCGCGCGGCATCGGCAAAGTCGATGTCGCCGAGGTTGTCTTCCTCCAGCGCCTCCAGCACAAGCCGCACCCGCTCAAGTCCGGCCATGGTCAGCGCTGCTTCCGTCATCGGGCCTGGCGACCAGGAGAGCTGGATGTTCTGGGTGAGGTCATAAAAGCGCGCGGTGGGCTCAGGCGGTCCATCCCCCTCCTCCCACAGCACCCGTTCCACGGTTACCGGAGGGGTGCCGGGGCCGGTCTGCGTGATTTCCAGCCAGTGCCGGGTCAGCCGCGTCACCTCGGTCTGGCGCGCCCCGCCTTCGGCCGCCAGCGTGCCGCTGGCATCGTTCGTCACCTCGCCAAGGCTCTCGAACAGGCCGGCAGCCGGGCTCGACAGGACGCTGGGGTCCACGGCAATGCCGGAAAGGTTGAAGGCCTTGGCCCGGCGCATCGCGCCGCCGCCAAACATGGGGGTGAAGCGCGACACCGCCGCCACATCGCCCGACAAGAATTCCTGCGCGTTGGCAATTCCGGCGGGATAGGCCTGGTAGGTCGGCGCCCAGTTGAGCGCGTTGGCCACGACAATCGACGCCTCGCCGACAGCCTCCACGCGCGTGCCCGACGGTGATGTGGTCGCAATCTTTGCAACGATGCTGACCTTGTGGAGGAGATCGTCCGGCACGACGTCCACGAGGATGCGGAGCGGTTCGGCCGGAAGGTCGGGCGCGGTGCCGAGTGCGGGATGGGCATTCTGCCACGGGTCGGACGCCTGAAGCCGCCAGCGCACATGGTGATAGGGACCGATTGCAGCGCGCAGGGCCTGCAATGCCGCCTCCGGCTGAAGGCTCTGGGCGGAAGCGGCCAGCGCCGCACTGATGCGCGTGGCGCCAGCCTGTGCCTCGGCTTTCAGCGCGGACAGATCCGCGTCCAGCGGGTCGGGACCAGCCCCAGGCTCGCCGAGGACGGTTGCCATCTCGGCGCCGAGTGCATTCAGCCGCTCCGTTACGGCGGGGTCGGCGATGGCGAGCGACAGGGGCTGGGCGACGGCGCGGGCCAGCAGCGCATCGACGCCCGCCTCGTCCACCGCGCTCTCCACAATCTGAGCCTCGTAGCCTGCCGCCTTGAGCGCGCTGGCCAGAAGCAACGCCTGATCCAGCGCATTGCCGGCCCCGGTCAGAAGCGTGCCTTCGGCGCCGCGCATGGTGCCGGCATAGGGGCGGTAGGCGATGTTCTCTCCCACCCAGCCGGCCAGCGCGCCCGCGTCACCACCGGTGACCCGCACCAGTCCTTCCACCGACGTCCATTCTTCCGGCAAGGCTTCGGTCATCTCCTCCACCAGATCGACGGCATCGAGGAGCTGATCAGGTGTCACCTCGGCACGGACGGAAGACAGCGCGAAGGAAAGACACAAGGCGGCAAGCAATACGCGGAACATGGCAGTCTCCAACCAGGGCACGGGAACCCTTGGCGCACAGGAGCGGCCTGTCGTCCCTCAAATGAGGGAGGCGCGCACGGCATGCCGCCGGATAGGGACCGGGACCGGTGCAGACCGAAGTGAGAGCAAATTCGGCGCCTCCCTCATCTGGGTGATTTGAAGGCGTGGATCCGGCGCGATCATGCCCGTCGCAACCATGTCCGGAGTTTGCCCATGTGCATCGTGCGTCCCCTTGCGCCTCTCTTCCTTGCCGCGCCGCCCCGCCCGGTGCCGGGGCGGGCATGCAGGCCCGGCATGTCGGTGGTTTGTGGCAGGGCAGCGGCGGGGCAGACCGCGCGATGACCGCCATGCCCGCACACCGCCACCATTGGGACCCGTTCGAGGGCAGCGTCACGGTGATGCCCTCTGCCCCGCCCAGGGTAAGGCGCCCGCCCTTCGATTCGGGTCTCGTTCAGGGCATTCTGGTCATCGTCGCGGTGATCGCGCTTTTCGCCGCCATCGGACTTCACCTTTTTGCCGGCACGGCGGCTGCGCTTTTCGCGGTCGGTGTCTTTGCGGCGAGCTTTCTGGCGCTGTTCGCCCTTGTCCTGTTGGGTGATGAAGAAGGCTGGACCCGCTGGCTTCTGGTGGAAACGGCGCGGCTGAACGGCTGGACCCCGGTTGCGCTGGACCCTGCCGGCGACATTGTCCGCGCCGGCGGCGTCGATGCGCTTTATGATCCGCGCAGCAACCGGGCAAGGGTCGAGCTGGCGCCGATCCTGCGGTCCCGGCTCGGGCAGATGCTCCCTTTGGTGCCGACGGGGTTCTACTATGGCGCGGCACCGGGGGGGATGCCCTTCTGGATGGGTGTCGAGATCATCAACGTAATCCTTCTTGCCGCGCCGCGGGTCATGCGAACCGACCCGTTCGGCAACACCAGGCTTGCCGGACGCGGCATCAACTTCGTCATCGGCTACCGGCTGGCGCGCAATACCCTGATTGAAGCGCACCTGCTGGCTGAGACCCTGGGCGATTCAAGACGGGACTTCGACACCGAGTCCATCGCCTTCAATGCAGCCTTCCGGGTGACGCTGACGGGCGATACCGCCCAGTCGCGCACCCGGCTCCTGCAGGTGCTGACGCCCGCCTTCATGGAAAAGCTTCTGGAGTTGGAACGGCGGTACCGGATTCAGGTGATGGTGCGCGGGCGGCACGTCTTCTTGCGCGGCTACGCTCTGGTAAACCTTCGCGATCCCCACCTCACGGCGCCGCTCTTTGCAAAGATCGTGGCCGATCTCGCCGCTGGTGCCGAAGGGTTCAAGCACTATGCCGAGTGATGGCCGCGCGCCTCTTCCCCCCTCTCCTGGAGTTTGTCGATGACCGTCCTGATTGTCATTCTGGTCCTGCTCGCGCTGACCGGGTTCGTTTATGTGCGCCAGTTCAACGCCATGCGCACGGCCGAAACCAGGATTGAGGAGGCATGGTCCGGCATTGTGGTGCAGCTGACGCGGCGGCACGATCTGGTGCCCAACCTCATCGCCGCGGTGGAAGGCGCAATGCGGCACGAGGAAGGCATCGTCGATCGTCTGGTTGCAGCGCGCGAGCTTGCCATCAAGGCGCTGAAGGATGGCACGCCGCAGGGCATTGCCGAGGCCGAGGTCGTGCTGGGCGACCGGATGCAGGGGCTGATGGTGCAGGTGGAGGACAACCCCGAAATTGCCGCCACGGCAAACATCGAAGTGCTGCAACGCCAGCTGGAGGAAACCGAGGACCAGATTGCCGCCGCCCGGCGCCTGTTCAATGGCAACGTGCAGGTGCTGAACCAGCATGTTGTGACGTTTCCGGGCAACCTGATTGCACCGGTCCACCACATTGAAGAGCGTTCGCCGTTCGACTTGCCCCAGTCCCGGCGCACTGCGGTTCAGGAGGTCCCGCGCGTTGCCTTCAACACCCAGACGACGCCGTAGACGAGCGCGGCAACGGCGAATCCCACAAGCGCGGCGCTGTTCACGTCCACCGGCGTCATCGCCAAGGCTGCGACGAGGCCCGTGAGCATCGACGCGGCCGCTGCACCGCGCGGCGGCTGCGCGATGAACAGCGCCCCCGCCGCCGCCGGCAGGAACACCACCAGACTGTTGAATGCCGCGACCACCTTGGGCAGCAGATCGCTGACGGCGATGGCAAGGCCAGCCGACACGATCAGCAGCACCGCAATCAGAACCCGCAGCCATGGCAGCGGCGTGCGGTGGCCGATGCTGGAAACCAGCGGCATCACGAAGGTGTCGACCGACGACATGATCGATACCACCAGCACCGCGGTGGCAACCCACGCCAGCGGCCCCGGCATGAGGAGAGCCAGCGTTTCGTGCACGCTTCTCCCCGGTGCCGATCCCCACCCTGCGGCGGCGATGGTGAGAAGGATGCCCGCACACACGGCGGCGGCGCCAAGGTAGGCGCGCTGTGCGGTGCGGTCCGTCGAGGCCAGGGTGATGCGCTGCCAGTTGTCCACCCCCAGCACGGCCGACCATGGCAGGAGAAGCCAGATCCCCACCAGAAGCGCCGGGCGGTAGGGCCCGAGGGTGAACATCTCCCGCGGGTGGACGTCCGCCGACCAGAGGCCCCAGGCTGCCAGCGCCATCCCGGCGATCAGGATTGCCGCCTGCACGCGGTCTGTCCCCACAGCCGCGCGGTAGCCTCCGACAAGAAGGTAGGTGCCGAGGATGGCCGTCACCGCAAGAATGGCAAGCGCCGTGCGTCCGCCGAAGAGATCGGCCGTGATCAACCCCAGCGCGCCCAGTTGCACCGCCGAGCGGAGCAGGAACACCACAGCCAGCGCCCCCCAGACCGGCAGCGCCCCACCGCCATGCGCCCGCGCAATGAAATCGGCAAGGCCGATGGAGCCGAGCCCTTGCGCCCGCGCCCTTATTGCCGGGCTCGCCACAGCGCACAGCACCAGCCCGGCGCTGTAGGCCAGCGCCAGCGAGAAGCCGATCACCGGCGCTTCGGCCGCGAACAGATAGATTGCGAGGAACGATCCGATGCCGATATTGCCGCCAACCGCCCCGGCAAAGGTGGCGCCGAACCCGTTTTCACCCGCGTTGCTCAGAAATGCCGCACGGTCCCGGTGCCCGCGCTGCGCAAGGGCAAACAGCAACGGCAGCAACAGCGCACCGGCTGCCGCCAGAAGGTCCGCGTGCCCGCCGCTCACCCGCCGAACAGCCCCAGCGGCCCGTTCATCACAAGCGCCACAAGTTCGGTTTGTCCTGCGGTTCCGGTTTTCTCGAACGCGCGTTTCAGGTGCGTTCGGGTTGTGTGCAGGGACACGCCCATCACCGTTGCGATGGCATCGGGGCTTCGCCCGCGGCAAAGGTGCGCCACCACCTCGGCCTCTTTCTCGGTGAGGCCGTGGACAAACTGCAAAAGCTCGGCAAGCGCCGTGGTGTCCTCTCCCGCGGCGCGCATGGCAATGACGCCCGACGCGCCGCCCCGCATCAGCGCTGCCTGCCGCAACTGCGGCGGCCTGAAATGCACGCCGAGAACCTCGCCCCCCTCGCCCAGCGCAACCCGGTCACCGCCCGCACGCACCTCGGCGGCAAAGGCGGGCGCGGCCAGACGGCGAAGGGCTGCCCCCATGGCAGCATTATCGCTCTGGGCGAGCACCGCGCCCGAAAGCGCGCCGAGCCGAGCGGCAAAGGCAGCGTTGGCAAACACGATGTCGAGGTCGCGCGTGACGATGGCAAGCCCGATCCCGAGCCTGTCGAGCACCCCCTGCAACACCGTGCCCACGGCTGCCGCCGACATGATCTGCCTGTCGATCTGCAACGCGCGGGCATAATGGGGCATGAGGCCGGCCAGCACATCGTCTGTCCCGTCTTCGTCTTCGGCCATTGAATGGGCAAGGCGATAAAGAAGCTCCACCCAGCGCGCCTCGTTGCCGATGGCGGTGTAGCACAGCTCCACCAGCGCATCGGGGCTGAGTGGTTCGGGGCAGGCGCCCAGCCCTTCCAGAACGAGGCTGGTCACCGCCTGAAGATCGCCTGCGCCGCGGGTTTCGACCGGTGCTGCGCCGCCAGCACACCAGTCGGCAATATGCCGCGAGATTTCCAGCGTGCGCTCGTCGATCAGAAGGCCTGCGCGCCCGCCGGGGATGCAAAGCGTGTCCAGCGTATCCGGGCCGATCTTCCCCAGCGCCTTGCACATCCGGTCCACGTAGGCGCCTCGTGCCGTCATCGGATCGTCGCCGCCATACAGGATGAGCATCTGCGTGCCCGGCGCCAGTCTGACGCCCGGCGGCCAGCGCCACGCGCTCTCGATGCCGCGGAAAAGTTCGGTGAAATAGCCGATGGTGGGGGTCGGCCAGGACAGTGGATCCGCCTCCAGCTCGGCCGTCACTTCGGGGTCGGCCGACACCACGTCGATCAGCCGTGTGCGGCCTGCGATCTGACCGCCCAGAAAAGTATAGAGCTGGTGCATGGTCAGCTCGTCCGGCTGCGTCGAGGCCGACATTGCGCCACGCACGCGCATCAGCGCCCGCGCAAATCGCAGAAGCGCCGGCTGGTTGGGCGGCGGTGCGGCAAGGACAATCCTGCGCGCAAGATCGGGCCGGGCCTTGAGGGCTTCGAGGCACAGCGGTGCCCCGATATTGGCCGCGATGACCAGCCGTTGATCCCACGGCACGCCGTTGAAAGCATGGGCGGCGGCGGCAAGAAAATCTTCCGTCAGCCGTTCCCAGCCGATACCGGGGTCCATATGGGCGAGCGGGGCCCGCCGCCCTGCCGAACCGCCATGCCCACGCAGATCCACGGCCACCACGTCAAAGCCGCGTGCCGAGAGACCTTCGATGGTCCGGGTGAGATTGCCGATGTGCTGGGCCTGCGTGTTCGTCATCAGCGCCGTACCCACCCGGCGCCCCTGCGCCGGAACGTGGCAGCTGGTCAGAACCGTTCCGTCCGGCGTGACGATGGGCTGAGTTGTCCTGCGGAGCAAATGCCCGGTCGCCACGGTGAATTCCTCGTTCGATCGCACGAACTTGCCAGACGCGCAGTTTGCACGAAAGAGGCTGAGCGTAGCAGCACGGATTGCAGTCCTGCCAGATCCTGAAACCTCTGCCCCAGCGCTTTTGCCCGACGCGCGGCGTTCTTTCGCAGCGGTCGCCATCGCCAACCTTGCGGCAACAGATATCATATCGAACCCGCCCCGAGGCTCGGGGCGGCATTCCAGCCGCCATCGACGCCTGCGCGCCGGTTTCAAACCGGTGCTGGCGCGCAGGGCGCCTTGGTTATTGAGACCCGCTGCCCTCAAGGCGCGGGCCTCTAGGGCAGTGCCTATTTCAGGGCTGCCTTGATCCCGTCCGCGCACGGTGCGCTCACACTGCCGGAATACGCGTAGAGGCAGGCCAGCGCATTGCGGCCGCCGGCATCCACCCCGGAGCAGAATTTGCCCTGATCCGCTGCGCACTCTGCCGGCACTGCGGGTGCGCTGCCTGCGCCCATGAGACTGCGAACGCTCTTTGGCAGGAGGATGTTGTTCTGGCTCTTCTTGGCGACAGCATCGACTTCCGACCGGCAGGCCGCATCCAGCTTGGACGAATAGCTCATGAGGCAGGCCGAGATCCGCCCGCGGCCATCGGGAACGCCTGAGCACCATTTCGCGATATTCGCCTGACAGGCTGACATCAGATCAGCCCGCGCGGTATCCGGCATGGACACGAAGAGCGTCATCGCCAGCGCGACGAGGCACCAGTGAATTCCAAAAACACGTTTCATTCGATACTCCTGAGGTGGCCGGCGAGCGGAAGGCTCGCCGTCGCAAATGCCGGCGCTCGAACCGAGTTCCGCACGCCAGCGACACCACACGCGGAGTAACAGACCTGACGGCGATCGATGAGGCAAATCCGCCGTCGCCCGCTGCGTCCCAGTGCCCTGCCCCCGATACGCCGACCGACCGCAGGCGACGGCGGTCCCGACAGGACCGCGAGCATCGTTTCGCGACCGGCTATCGCTGCGCCAGCGCGCCATAGGTCTTGCTGAGCGCGCGGTAGACGTCGAGCATGTTGGCGACTTCCTGCGTGATCGGAACGCCGAGCGGGGCGATCACACTGACACCGAACCCGTCCCCGATATCGATCGGCAGGCTGATCCCGCCCTGCTCGGCATGGCTGCGCGCCATGAACGGGTCGACGACGGCAATCCCCACCCCGCGCATCACCAGCGCATGGGCGACGACAGACAGGTGGACGCGAACCCTGATCCGCGGTGGCACCGGCATTTGGGCGATCAGCCTGTCCAGAATGCGCCCCGTGGTGGTGCTCGCGGCCGTGTAGCCGATGAAATCCCGCCCGGCGAGGTCGGTCAGCGAAAGGCTCTCGCGGGTGGCGAGCGGATCGTCAGCGCGCAGGATGCACCGATAGGGGAAGTGGTCGTGGGCAAGGACCGCAACCTCCGGGGTGACGCGGCGCGGGCTCACAAATCCGAGTTCGGCCTGCCGCCGGGCGACAACCGGAATGATGGAGGATGTGCGCATCGAGTTGATCTCAAGGCTCACGCCGGGCCGGGACGCCAGCAGCTCGCTCGTCAGCGCCACAAGGATCGTCGTGGAGATGACGGGCATGGCGGCGAGTTTCACCGCGCCATGCTCGCCGCGCCTTATGCGCCGCGCACTTGCCTCAATATCGGTCAGCCCGACAAAGGCATGCTCCACTTCGTCGGCCAGCAGGCGCGCGGCGTCGGTGGGGACGAGGCGGTTGCCGGCACGGGTGAAAAGCACGAGTTCGAGGCTATCCTCCAGCGTCTTGAGCAGTCGGCTCACCGCCGGCTGCGACACGGACAGCTCCTGCGCCGCCGCTGATGCGGAGCCGGTGGCCATGACTGTTTTGAAAGCTTCCAGTGCTCGCTGGCTAAGCATAAGTTTTCCGTATGAAAGGCGCCGAAAATTATACTTGCGTTAGAGCTGGTCACATTTCTACCCTTCGGCCAAGCAAACCACACCAGACGGCGCGAATGACCAAGATCCCCAGCGAAACGGAAGTCGTAATCATTGGCGGTGGCGTGGTTGGCATTGGCGCTGCAATCGAATGCGCCGAGCGGGGCATTCCCTGCGTCGTCTGCGAAAAGGGCACGGTGGCGGGCGAGCAGTCTTCGCGAAACTGGGGCTGGATCCGCAAGCAGGGACGCCGGCCCGAAGAGCTCCCGCTGATGCTCGAAAGCGACCGGATCTGGCGCCGTCTCGCCGAACGGATCGAGGATGTCGGCTTCCGTGTCGGCGGGGTTTCGTATTTCGCGCAGTCAGACGAGGAGCTCCAGCGCCACATCGACTGGATGGAGCATGCGGGCCAGTATCAGATCGAGACGCACATCCTGTCATCCGCCGAGGTCGACGAGATGACGGGGCGCACCGATCGGCGCTTCAGGGGGGGCGTGCGTTCGCCGACCGATGCCTACGCCGAGCCGTCACGGGCCGTCCCCGCGCTCGCCCGCTATGCGGAGGCGAAAGGCGCCGTCATCGCGACCGGCACGGCGGTTCGCACGCTGATGCAAGAGGGCGGGCGGGTCACGGGGGTCGTCACCGAGCACGGCCCGATTGCGGCGCAGTCGGTGATCCTCGCCGGCGGTGCGTGGTCGCGCACCTTCCTGAAGAATATCAACGTGCGCTTTCCGCAGCTTGGCGTCCGCTCGTCGGCCATGCGGACCTCACCGGTTGCGCCGATTTCCACCAGCACCTTCGGCGCCTCCGGGGCCTCCATCCGCCCCCGCCTCGACGGCGGCTACACCGTGGGGCGGGCGACCGCCGCCCGGTTCGATCTCATCCCCGCGGCGTTTGAGCATTTCCGCGCGTTTCTGCCTGTCATGTGGAAACGCCGCAAGATGATGAAGCTGCGTCTCGGCAGGGAATATTTCGGCCCGCTGGGGCACCATCGCTGGGGTGAGGACGACACCTCCCCCTTCGAGCTGGTTCGCACGCTCGACCCCGCGCCCGATCAGGCGCTTCTCACCGATCTGTTCCGCACCGCACGCTCGCTCTACCCGCACCTCGCCGAGGCGAAGCCGGTGGAAAGCTGGGCCTCGCTCATCGATGTGATGCCCGACGAGATGCCGGTGATCGACACGGTTGCGAGCGTACCGGGCCTGGTGATTGCGTCAGGTCTGTCGGGCCACGGCTTCGGCCTCGGCCCCGGCGCGGGCGCGCTGGCGGCCCAGCTTGCGCTCGGCCGCGACCCGATTGCCGACCCTCTGCCGTTCCGCCTGTCGCGCTTCGGCCCCAAACATGCAGTCGCAGCGTGAAGCTGGAATTCTCCCCAGGCGGACGCGCGACGGGACTGCAAACCCGATCGACCCACCTGAACACCGTATGGAGCCACTGATGAAGTACCGCCTCCTCGCAATGACGGTTGCTCTACCGCTTGCCATCGCCACGCCGGTGAGCGCCCAGTCCGTCCTGTCCGTCGGCATGGCCGCGCCCGATATCGGCCAGATCGACCCGCACAAGGCCACCACCACCCAGGACAAGCCGATGACCGGCTGGGTCTTCAACGGCCTCGTGCGCTTTCCCCCCGGCTCCGACGACCTCGGCGCGCTGGAACCCGACCTTGCCGAAAGCTGGGAGAAGAGCGAGGACGGCCTGGAGTGGACCTTCCACCTGCGTGACGGGGTAGAGTTTCACCACGGCTACGGCGAACTCACGGCAGAGGACGTGGTGTTCTCGCTGAACCGCGCCGCCGACAAGGAGACGTCGTCCTTCTCCGGCGACTATGCGGCCTTCGAGAAGGTCGAGGCGCTCGACGACAAGACGGTCAAGATCACCTTGTCCTCGCCCGTCCCCTCGCTGCTCGGCCTCGTCGCCAACTATCATGGTGGCAACATCGTGAGCAAAAAGGCGGTCGAGGAGCTGGGCCCCGATTTCACGCTCAAGGCCGTGGGCACCGGTCCGTTCATGGTCGGCGAATACAGCCCGCAGGAATCGATCACGTTCGACGCAAACCCCGACTATTTCCGCGGTGAGCCGAAGATCGACCAGATCGTGTATCGCTTCATCCCGTCCGACTCGGCCCGCGACCTCGCGATGCAGTCAGGCGAACTCGACGTGATGTACGGTCGCCAGGATCAGCAGTGGATCGACCGGATGAGCGATATGGACGGCGTCACGGTCAACGTGGTGCGCCCGGCCGAGCTGCAGAACATCCACTTCAACATGTCGATGGAGCCGCTCGACGATCCCGCTGTGCGAGACGCCATCGTGACCGCCATCGACCGGCAGCAATTTGTCGATTTCCTCGGCGATGCCATCGCAAAGCCGGCTGAATCGATCATCCCCGCCGGCAACCTCGGCTTCGAGGCGCAGGATCTGGTGGCCAAGGGTGACCCCGCGAAAGCGAAGGAAATGCTGGCAGAGGCCGGCTATCCGGACGGGATCACGCTCAAGATGATCCAGACCTCCCTGCCCTCGATGCTGTCCATCGCGCAGGTGCTGCAAGCCCAGCTCGCCGAGGCCGGCATCACCCTCGACCTTGAGGTCGTGGATCACCAGACCTTCCACGCCAACATCCGCAAAGACCTGTCGCAGGTGGTCTACTACTCCGCCGCCCGCTTCCCCGTGGCGGACGTCTATCTGACCCAGTTCTTCCACTCGCGCTCCACCGTCGGTACCCCGACGGCGGCAACAAACTTCTCCCACTGCGACGTGGCCGACGACGAGATCGACGCGGCCCGCGTGGAGCAGGACACCGAGAAGCAGCTCGAACTCTGGAAGACCGCCCAAAAGAAGATCGTCGACGAAAACTGCGCCGTGCCGCTGCACGAGCAGCTGATCGCGTGGGCCAAGAGCGACAAGGTCGACTACGGTTACGACCTGCAGGCGGCAATGCATCTCGGGCCGGAAATCACCGAGAACACCACGATCGCCGAATAACCAACCGGCCCGCGCATCGCGCGGGCCGATCCACTACGGCAACGGGGGAACGGGATGGGATTTTACCTTCTCAAGCGCGCGCTCTACACCGTGCCGATGCTTCTGGGCGTCCTGACGCTGGTGTTCATCCTGGTGCGCATCGTCCCGGGTGATCCGGCCATCGTCATCATGGGCGACAACGCAACGGCCGAAGCGCTTGCCGAACTGCGCACGCGCCTCGGCCTCGACCTTCCCATCTGGCGCCAGTACGTCACCTTCATGGGTGACGTTCTGTCCGGCGATCTCGGTCGCTCCCTCGTCACCAACCGGCCGGTTCTTGCCGATGTGTGGGCGGTTCTGCCCTACACCATCGAGCTCACCATCACCTCGCTCGCCATCGGCGTTCTGGGCGGCGTGCCGCTCGGCATCCTTGCCGCCCGCAAGCGTGACGGCGTGATGGACTGGCTGGCGCGGATCATTTCGCTGGCGGGCCTGTCCTTTCCGGCGTTCATCTCCGCCGTCCTGATGCTTCTCTTCTTCTCCATCCATCTCGGCTGGTTCCCGGTCCTGTCGCGGGGCTACCCGCTCGACGAGCCGGTGGAGCGGCTGCGCTCGCTGGCGCTGCCGGCGCTCAATCTGGGTCTCATCATGATGGCCTACATCACCCGCGTGACCCGCTCGGCGATGCTGAAAGCCCTCTCGGAGGACTACATGCGCACCGCCAGGGCCAAGGGCGTGCCCGGCCTCGCCGTCATCTGGCGGCACGGCTTCCGCAACGTCCTCATCCCGGTCATCACCGTGATCGGCCTTTATTTCGGCGTCCTGATGGGCAACTCCGTCCTCACCGAAATCGTCTTCAACCGTCCCGGCCTCGGCAAGCTCATCATCGGCGCGCTGGACAAGCGCGACTACACGATGCTGCAGGGACTGATGGTGATCTATGCCTTCATCATCGCCGTCGTGAACCTTGCCACGGACCTTGCCTACGGCTTCGTCGACCCGCGGGTGAAAACCAAATGAGCGCCCCCGCAACCCCGTTGCCCGTCGATCCCGAGATGAACGAAGCGGCGACCGCCCGCCGTCCGGGCCGTTTTCGCACGCTCCTTGCTCGCGCGATGCGCTCCGGCGCGCTCACAGTCGGCCTCGTGATGGTCGGCATCATGATCTTCTGCGCCATCTTCGCGCCTCTCATCGCGCCGCACGATCCCTACGCCCAGAACATCCTGCACAAGCTGGAAGGCCCCGGCCCCGTCTACTGGCTCGGCACCGATCAGTTCGGCCGCGACATCCTCTCCCGCATCATCTACGGCGCGCGCATCTCGCTCTTCGTGGGCTTCGTGTCGACGATCCTCGCCGTCGCAATCGGCGTCGCAATCGGCGTGGTGTCCGGCTTCTTCGGCGGGCGGGTGGACCGGATCATCTCCGGCGCCAACGACGGGCTGATGAGCTTTCCGCAGATCATCATGGGCATCATCATCGTGGCGCTCCTCGGGCCCTCCATCGCCAACCTCATCCTCGCCATCACCATCACGGCGATCCCCGCCTTCGTGCGGATTGCGCGCGGCTCCACCATCGCCATCAAGGAGCGCGACTTCGTCGATGCCTGCCGGGCGCTCGGCTACGGCAACGGGCGCATCATGTTCCGGCATATCCTGCCCAACATCGCCGACGAGATCACCGTGCTCGCCTCGCTGTGGCTGGCGACCGCGATCCGCACAGAGGCAACGCTCTCCTTCATCGGCCTCGGCGCGCCGCCGCCCATCGCCACCTGGGGCGGGCTGGTGCGTGACGGGTTCGACAACCTTCTCGATTCGCCGGGGCTTTCGATCTTCCCCTCCATCGCCATCCTCATCGTGATGGTCGGCCTCAACCTCATCGGCGACGGGCTGCGCGACGCCACCGACCCGCGGGCACCGGTATGAGCGCCGCCAAGATCGAGGCGCGCACGCCGCCGGCCGACGCGCCGGGCGCTGCGTCGCCGCCTGCGCTGGCGGTCGACGGCCTCACCACGTCGCTGCGCCTCGGCGGCACCTGGTACGACGCCGTGCGCGACGTGAGCTTCTCTGTCCAGCGCGGCGAGACGCTTGCGCTGGTGGGCGAGTCTGGCTGTGGCAAGAGCCTCACGGCAATGACCATCATGGGCCTGTTGCCGGCGAAAATCGGCCGCCTCTCCGCCGGAACGGTGAACGTTGACGGCCGCACGATCAGCGGCTTGCCGGAAAAGGCGATGGAGAAGGTCCGCGGCGAAGCCATCGGCATGATTTTCCAGGAGCCGATGTCCTCGCTCAATCCCGTGCTGAAGGTGGGCTTTCAGATCGCCGAGTCGCTGATCTACCACCGCAACATGAGCCGCAAGGAGGCCAGCGCGCGGGCGCTGGCGCTGATGGAAGAGGTGCGCATCCCCGCCGCCCGGCAGCGCTTCTCGGCCTACCCGCACGAGTTTTCGGGCGGCATGCGCCAGCGGGTGATGATTGCGCTGGCAATCGCCTGTTCGCCGGGCGCTCTCATCGCCGACGAACCCACCACCGCCCTCGACGTCACCGTGCAGGCACAGGTGCTGGACCTTCTGCGCGGCCTCCAGAACGAACTTGGCCTCGGCATCCTCCTCATCACGCACAATCTTGGCGTGGTGGCGAGCAACGCCCAGCGCGTGATGGTGATGTATGGCGGCGACGTGGTGGAGAGCGCGCCCGTCGCCACGTTCTTCGCCGAGCCGCGACATCCCTACAGCGTCGCCCTGATGTCGGCGATGCCGCGGGTGGATCGCGCTTCCGACGACCTCAACCCCATTCCGGGCCAGGTCCCCTCGCTGCAGGCGATGCCGGCGGGTTGCCGCTACCAGGGCCGCTGTCCGCTGCGGATCGACAAGTGCGCCGAACGCCCGCCGCTGATTGCGGTGGGGAGCGACCCGCAACACACCGCGCGCTGCTGGGTCAAAGCGGCACCGGTGGGGGATGACGCCTGATGCTCCTCGAGGTGAAGTCGATCACGAAAACCTTTCACGCGACGGAAGGCTTTCCGCCGCGCAAGGTCAGCTTGCGGGCGCTCGACGGCGTGTCCTTCTCGGTGGACCACGGCGAGGCGCTTGGCATCGTGGGCGAATCGGGCTGCGGGAAATCCACCGCCGCCCGCGCGACCTTGCGTCTGATCGAGGCCGACAGCGGGTCCGTGCAATATGACGGCGAAGACGTGCTGACCGCGAGCCCGAAGCGCCTGAGAGCGCTGCGCCAGTCGATGCAGATGGTGTTTCAGGACCCGGCCTCCGCCCTCGATCCGCGCCAGCGGGTGGGCGATGCGCTCGCCGAACCGCTCCATGTCCACAAGCTCGCGAAGGGCGCTGACCTTCAACGCCGCGTCGCCGCGGTGCTCGACGAAGTGGGCCTGCCCGCCACTGCCGCCGAACGCTTCCCGCACGAATTCTCCGGTGGCCAGCGCCAGCGCATCGGCATCGCGCGGGCGCTTGTGCTGGAGCCGGGCCTCGTCATTGCCGACGAGCCGGTCTCCGCGCTCGACGTGTCGGTGCAGGCGCAGATCCTGAAACTCCTTGCCCGGCTCAAGGCGGACCGGGGCCTTGCCTATGTGTTCGTCAGCCACGACCTCGGCGTGGTGCGCTATTTCTGCGAGCGCACGGTGGTGATGTATCTCGGCCGGGTCATCGAGAGCGGGCCGACGTCGGCGCTCTTCGATGCGCCCAAGCATCCCTATACCGTGCTCCTGCGCGGTGCCTCGCCGGTGCCGGACCCCTCCGTCGAGATCGCCCGCTCCATCCCCGAAGGTGAGCCGCCTTCGCCGATGAACCCGCCGCCCGGCTGTCACTTCCATCCCCGCTGCCCGCTTGCCACCGACATTTGCCGGCGCGAGGTGCCGCCGCTGCGCTCCTCCGGCGCCGGCCGTCTCCTCGCCTGTCACAACGTGGAATAGGCGCGAGCCCGACGACCCAAGGACTTCGACGATGAACGAGACCGATGATGCCGCCCGCAGCGGCGTCACGCACAGCGCCCATTGGGGAACCTTTCGGGCCGCCTTTAAGGGCGGCGATGTGGAGGTCACGCCGCATCCCGATGACCCGGCACCCTCGCCGATCCTCGGCAACTTCACCGGCGCCCTGCGCCACAAGGCCCGGATCATGCGGCCCGCCATCCGCAAGGACTGGCTCGACAACGGCCCCGGTCCGCGCGAGCGCCCGCTGGACGGCCCGTTCGTCGAGGTGGACTGGGACACGGCACTCGATCTTCTGGCGCGCGAACTGAAGTCGGAGACGGATCGCGGCGGGCCCGCCGCCATCTATGGCGGCTCCTACGGGTGGGCGAGCGCCGGCCGCTTTCACCATGCGCAAAGCCAGATCCACCGCTTCCTCAACGTCGCGTTCGGCGGCTACACCCGCTCGGTCAACAGCTACAGCGCCGGGGCCTCCTCGGTGCTCCTGCCGCACGTCATCGGCCCGTTCGAGCAGCTCTCGCGCCACAACGTGACCTGGGAGCAGATCGCCGCCCACACCGACATGGTGCTCGCCTTCGGCGGGATGGCCATCAAGAATTCGATGATCGGCAATGGCGGCGTGAGCGCGCATATCGAGCCGGGCTTCATGCGCGCTGCCGCCGCCCGCGGCACGCGCTTTCACCTCTTCAGCCCGCTGCGCGACGATCTGCCGGACGACATTGACGCAACGTGGCACCCGGTCAACGTCGCGACGGACACGGCGGTGATGCTGGCGCTCGCCCACACGCTCCTTGTGGAAGACCTCTACGACGCCGCATTCGTGCGTTCGCACACGGTCGGCTTCGACGTTTTTGCCAAGTACCTCACCGGCGAGGCGGACGGGACGGCAAAGGACGCCGAATGGGCCGCGCCCATCTGCGGCCTCGCGCCGGACATGTTGCGCGAGCTTGCGCGAAAAACGGTGGCCGGGCGCACCCTCATCACCGTCGCCCATTCATTGCAGCGGGCCGAATTCGGCGAACAGCCGGTCTGGGCGGCGGTGGCGCTCGCGGCGATGGTGGGCCAGATCGGACTGCCGGGCGGCGGTTTCCACTATGCGCTCGGCGCCATGGGGCACACCGGCCGCCGCGCCGTCTCCGTCGAGATCCCGACGCTCGGCCAGGGCACCAACACGGCCGAATCCTTCATCCCCGTCGCCCGCATCGCCGACATGCTTCTCGATCCGGGCGGATCGTACGAGTATAATGGCCGCACGCTGACCTACCCCGAGATCGGGCTCGTCTACTGGGCCGGCGGCAACCCCTTCCACCACCACCAGGACCTCAACCGCCTGCGCCGGGCGTTCGCGCGCCCCAACACCGTCGTCACCCAGGATTTCGCCTGGACGGGGATGGCCCGCGCCAGCGACATCGTCCTGCCTGCGACAATGTCGCTGGAGCGCGACGACATCGGCGCGACGCGCACCGATCCGCTGCTCATCGCCATGAAACGTGTGGCCGAGCCGGCCGGTGAAGCGCGCGACGATTATGCCATTTTCTGCGGTCTGGCCGAACGCCTCGGCGTCTTGCAGGCGTTCAGCGAGGGGCGGACGGTGGACGATTGGCTCCGCCAGTTCTACGAGCGCACCCGCCAGTCGCTGGAGGAAAATGGCGAAGCGGCGCCGAATTTCGAGGAATTCTGGCAACATGGCACGCAGCCCTTGCCGGTGGGTCCGGACGACGGCGGCTTTCTGCGCGCCTTCCGCGAGGACCCCGTCGGCCGTCGGCTCGCGACGGCGAGCGGCAAGATCGAAATTTTCAGCGAGACCATCGCAGCGTTCAAATATCCCGATTGTCCGGGCCACCCGGCCTATCTGGCGACCACCGAACCGCCCTCGCCCGATCACCCGCTTTTCGTCGTCGCCAATGCGCCTGCCACACGGCTGCACAGCCAGCTCGATTTCGGCGCGCACAGTCAGGCCAGCAAGATGAGCGGGCGCGAGGTGGTGCGGCTCAATCCCGCCGACGCTGCGGACCGGCAGATCGGCGAGGGTGACATCGTCCGCCTCTTCAACGATCGCGGCGCGTGTCTTGCCGCCGCCCATCTGACCGACGCCGTGGCACCCGGCGTGGTCCATCTGCCCACCGGCGCCTGGTACGATCCCGACCCTTCCCCCGACCAGCCGGATCGCCCCACCTGCGTGCACGGCAACCCCAACGTCTTGACGCGCGACATCGGCACGTCCCGCCTGGCACAGGGGTGCACCGGCCAGCTCACGGTCGCCCAGTGCGTCCGCCACGACGGCCCGCTCCCACCCATCCGCGCCTTCGACGCGCCGGTCTGATCACCGGGATCCGAGGCTCGGCATGGAGGGCTTGGGTTGGCCGGGAGTCAGCCCGCGCTCGCTCTGCACCTCGGACAATGCAGGTCCTTCAGGCGCCCGGGCCGACAGCGATCAGGCCGCAAAGATCGATCGGCTGAACAAGGAAACGGCGCGCTTCACGAGGGAGCGCGCCATTGCGAAAGGTATGCGGCGCGTTCGCCGCCAAGCATCGCCAATCCTCCGCGCAACGATGTGCCGCGAGGCAGCGCCGACGGGCGGATGGAAATACAAGAGAAAATTTTTGAACCGCATTCTGCAATAGCGCGACGGAGCCGCTGTAAGACCGGCAATGGGCCGGTGGTTTGAAAACAGCACGCGGGAAAACCATGGCCGACATCAATGGCAACAACAATGCGAACGTCCTGAACGGGACCGACGAAAACGATCTCATCGACGGCAACGGCGGGAATGACTCGCTGAGCGGCCTCGGCGGCAACGACGGCATTCTGGGCGACGGCGGCAACGACACGCTGGACGGCGGCGCCGGGAACGACACCCTGATCGGCGGCGACGGGAACGACCTGTTCATTGGTTCGGAAGGCGCTGACTTCATCTTCGGCGACCGCGACTTCGACACGGTCGACTATTCCACCTCTACGGCGGGCGTCAACGTCGTTCTGGAGGGCAGCGGCACCGGGGGTTTTGCCGAAGGCGACACGTACAGGGGCGTCGACGGCGTGATCGGCTCCGACTTTGCAGACACTGTGACGGGCCACTCCGGCCGCAACGTGATCGAGACCGGCGACGGCGACGACACCGTCATCGACTCCGATAACAACAGCGACACAATCGATCTGGGCGCCGGCAACGATACACTCGTCACCGACAATGGTTCCGGCGATACGTACGAGGGCGGCACCGGCACCGACACGCTGCGCTTCGAGGGCGCCTCCACCCTCGACCTCCTCAACGATACCGTGACCGGCTTCGAGGTAATCGAACTCGTCGGCGACGGCGGGGACGTCCGGCTGCGGATCGACGCGGCGGACCTCGCCGGCGTCACGACCATCCGCTCCCTTGCCCCCGGCAACACGCGCATCGAGATCTTCAACGCCGGCAATTTCGACCTGTCGCAGATCACGCTGGAAGGCATCGACACCAGCGCGGCGGACGAGATCTTCGTCTTCGGCACCAATGGTGCAGACACCATCATCCTCTCCGACCAGGACGATACGCTGGATGCCAACAGCGGTGATGACCGGGTCTTCGGCGGTGCCGGTGACGATTCGATCTTCGGCGACAACGGCAACGACACCATCGACGGCGGCGCCGGCAACGATACCCTGCGCGGCGCTAACGGCAATGACACCTTCATCGGCTCCGAGGGCGCGGATGTTCTCGACGGCGGCGGCGGCCGCGACACGGTCGACTATTCCGCCTCCAGCGAAGGCGTGAACGTCAACCTTGAAAGCAACGTCGCAGGCTCGGGCGGTCTGGCCGAAGGCGACACCTATTCCGGCGTCGACGACATCATCGGCTCCATCCACGACGACACCCTCAACGGCCACAACGGCAACAATTTCATCGACGCCGGCGGCGGCTTCGATACGATCCTCGACGACGCCGAGGGGTCCGACACCGTCGACGGCGGCAGCGGCAACGACACCTTCATCGTCACCCGGATGGGCCGCGACGTGTTCGACGGCGGCAGCGGCAACTTCGACACCCTGCGCCTCGTCGACAACGACCTCGATCTCCTCGACGACACCATCACCAACATCGAGGTGATCGAACTCGTCGGCAGCGGCAACGGTGGCGACATGGTCCTGCGGGTCGACGCTGCGGACCTTGCGGACGTCAACATCATCCGCTCGCTCACCAGCGGCAATGTCCGCATCCAGGTCTTCAACGCCGGACCCGATTTCGACTTCAGTCGCATCGCACTGGAGGGGATCAACACGAGCGCTGGTGACGAGATTTTCGTCTCGGGCACGAATGGCGCGGACACCATCGTCCTCTCCGATCAGGACGATACGCTGGACGCCAACGGCGGTGATGACCGGGTCTTCGGCGGTGCCGGTGACGATTCGATCTTGGGCGACAAGGGCAACGACACCATCGACGGCGGCGCCGGCAACGATACCCTGCGCGGCGCTGACGGCAACGACACCTTCATCGGCTCAAAGGGCGCGGACGTTATCGACGGCGGCCGTGGAAGGGACACGATCGACTATTCCGCTTCTACCGAGGGCGTGAAAATCGACCTTGGAAGCAACAACGCCGGCTCGGGCGGTCTGGCCGAAGGTGACACCTACGCCGGCGTCGACGACATCATCGGCTCCGACCGCGACGATACCCTGAGCGGCAACAACGGCAACAATTTCATCGACGCCGGCGGCGGCTTCGATACGATCCTCGACGACGCCGATGGGGCCGACACCGTCGACGGCGGCAGCGGCAACGACACCTTCATCGTCACCCGGATGGGCCGCGACGTGTTCGACGGCGGCAGCGGCAACTTCGACACCCTGCGCCTCGTCGACAACGACCTCGACCTCCTCGACGACACCATCACCAACATCGAGGTGATCGAACTCGTCGGCAGCGGCAACGGCGGCGACATCACCCTGCGGGTCGATGCTGCGGACCTTGCGGACGTCAACGTCATCCGCTCGCTCACCAGCGGCAATGTCCGCATCGAGATCCGCAACGCGGGCCCGGACTTTGACCTCAGCCGCATTGCGCTGGAGGGGATCGATACCGGCACCGGCGACACCATCACAGTCTTCGGCAGCAATGGCGCGGACCGGATCACCCTCTCCGACCAGGACGATACGCTGGATGCCAACGGTGGCGACGACCGGGTCTTCGGCGGCGCCGGTGACGATTCGATCCTCGGCGACAACGGCAACGACACCATCGACGGCGGCGCCGGAAACGACACGCTGATCGGCCATGACGGCAACGACACCTTCATCGGCTCCGAGGGCGCGGATATCCTGAACGGCGGCCGTAACCGCGATACGGTCGACTACTCCACCTCCAACGCCGGTGTGAACGTGAGGCTCCAGGGCAACTTTGTCGGCTCTGGCGGTTTCGCCGAAGGCGACACATACGCCGGCATCGATGATATCATCGGCTCGGCCTTCAACGACACCGTCGGCGGCAATGACGCCACCAACAACATCGCGGCTGGCGATGGCGACGACCTCATCGTGGCCGACCAGCTCACACGAGACACCGTCGACGGCGGCGCCGGCACCGATACGCTGCGCGTCACCGACAACGACATCGATCTTCTCGACGACACCGTCACCGGGATCGAGGTGGTCGAGTTCCTCGGAACCGGCAACGTGACCCTGCGGGCCGACGGCGCGGACCTTGCCAGCCTCACCCAGCTCAACGCGATCGACGCCAACCGGGTGACGGTCGACATCCGCAACGCCCGGGACGTCGACCTGTCGGGCGTCACCTTCGGCGGCATCGATACGGACGCTGGCGATACCATCAGCATCCACGGCACGTCCGGCGCGGACACGGTCACCGGCTCCGAGCAGGACGAGGTGATCGACGACAACAACAGCGGCGTTGACGACGACCTCTTCCGTGGCCTTGGCGGCGACGACACGATGTTCGGCGATGCCGGCAACGACACGCTGGACGGCGGCGACGGCAACGACGTGATCAGGGCCGGCTCAGGCGACGATTTCATCATCGGCGGCGCGGGAGCTGACGACATCCGCGGCGAATCGGGGATCGACACGCTCAGCTATTCCGCCTCGGACGACGGCATTGCGGTCAACCTCGAATTCGGTTTCTTCTCCGGCGGCGACGCTGCGGGCGACGAGGTGACTGGGATCGAGAACATTGTCGGCACCGCAAAGGACGACATCCTCGAAGGTGACGATTTCCGCAACGACCTGTTCGGCGGCGGCGGGCGGGACCAGATCAGCGGCGGTGGCGGCTGGGACGAGCTGTTCGGCGGCGACGACATCGACTTCCTCCACGGCGATGCCGGCAACGATGTCCTCGATGGCGGCAACGGCAACGACCGCCTGTTCGGCGGCGAAGGCGCAGACCAGATTTTCGGCGGCAATGGCGTCGACATGATCGAAGGCGACGAGGGCAACGACACCATCGACGGTGGTTCGGGCAACGACCGCATCAACGGCGGCGACGGCAACGACGTGATCGACGGCGGCGCCAACAATGACCGCATCAACGGCGGCAACGGCTTCGACGATATTTCGGGCGGGAACGGCAAAGACCAGATCAACGCCGGCGACGGTGCCGATTCCATTGACGGCGGCGCCGGACATGACACCATCGAAGGCGGCGATGGCGACGACCGCCTCACCGGTGGCGATGGCCGCGACACGTTCGTCTTCAGCGACGAAGATTTCGGCGATGACCTCATCCTCGACTTCAAGGCCAACGAGACGATCGACCTCCAGGGCGTCTTCAGTGTCGAGAGCTTCGACGAGCTTGATATCAACGTGGTGCCGACCGCCGGTAATCTGAGCGACGTGACGATCGAGTTCTCGGAAGGGACGATCGAGCTGCAGGGTATCAACTTCACGCTCGACGAGGGCAATTTCATCTTCTGATCGCGGGCTCCGTTTCACCCGGCGCCTGCCCCTTGGATCAAGGCCCCGCACGCATCTGTGCGGGGCCTTTCCAGTTTCGCTGCGGCGACGGCGGGCCGGACAAGCGGCAGTGTCTTTCCACGTCCGGCATGCCGAACCCGAAATTCGAATGACGGCCGGGTTCGGTCGGCCCGACGGTGCGGGGGGCTTCCGCAAGTAACGCGGTCACGACAGGCGCCGCGATCGCTGACAAAGTAGTAATCCGCCTGAACTTCCGAAAACTAATTCAGTCAACAAATCGCATTGCAAACGCTTGCCAAGCCGGGATCAAAGGCGTTAGCGCAATTAAGATTGAACCGTCCGGCACGGTCATGCGACCTACCCAAATGCGGCGGAAGGAGTGTGAGCGATGGTGGACCCGGTCGACAGTGACCCGCTGCAAAACCTCGTCAGGGGCCGTCTTTCGCGTGACGAGGCCGCCCGTCTCGAAGCCGAGATTCAGGGGAATCCTCGTATGGAAGCTGATCTTCGCCTGGTCGAAGCGCTTAACCAGACTGACAGTGCGGTCCACCCCTTTCCCGGCGAGTTTGGCTGGGCACGGCTCTCAAATGCGATCGATCGCCAGAAACCGCGCGCGTTCTGGCAGCGCAATGTCTCCGCCTGGCAGGTTGCCGCCCTCGTGGCCATTGCGATCGGCTGCTGGCAGCTTGCGGTCGCCCCCCATCTCGCCGGGCACACTGCGCCGCAGGGTTACATCACTGCAACGGGCAGTCAGGGCACGACGAGCGCGCAGAACACCCTGCGCATTGCCTTTGCGCCCGCTGGCACCGAACTTGCGATCCGCCGGTTGCTGCGCGACGCGGGCGCGCGCATCGTCGACGGGCCTACGGCGGTCGGCTTATACACCCTCGCCTTCGACACCGAGGAACAGCGCGACACTGCCGCCAAAACTTTGGCTTCATCGAAACCCTTAGTCGGAATCATCGATATAGAGTAACCGATCTTACGGACCCAGCCCTTCGACTGCGTTAAACGTTGAGAAATTTTTGAATACTTCAAATCTTGAGAATCTAGAGTTCCTTCTTCGGCGGATAGCCTTGGGCGATAAAAAGGCAATGCGCGCCCTCTATATGTCAGTCGGTCCGGATCTAGATCGCTTCATCCAGACGCGTAGCCGCGATCCGCACGAAGTGGCGGATATCGTGCAGGAAACGATGCTTGAGGTCTGGCGTCGCGCAGCGACGTTCGAGGGCCGTTCGAGCGTACGCACATGGATCTACTCCATCGCCTGCCACAAGGCGGCCGACCGCTGGCGCAAGTCCACTCCGACGGTTGCCGAGGCGGACGATACAATTGCGGACGAGGCGGCCAGCCCACACGCCGTGCTGGAAGCGCTAGAGGACGGCACGGCCTTGCGGGACTGTATCGCAAAACTCCCCGCCGTTCAGCGCGCCGCGGTTCACCTGGCTTTCTTCTGCGATCTTCCTTACCTCGACATCGCCGCCATCGAGGGCTGTTCGGTCGGCACCGTGAAGACCCGGGTTTTCCACGCCAAGCGCCTGCTCCTGCACTGCCTTTCGAGAAGATCGACGCCATCCGGCGCCTGACGGATATTGGCGGCCTGGCCGCGCTGAGGGCCTTGGTGGGCGCTCAACCGGCAAACCCGTTCAATGTCCACCCCCGCCCCTCAATCCCCGCTCTGCCACGGCGGCGGACTGGCAAAACTGGCAAGGACGAAGCGACCCGGCGGCTCCTGGCGGCAATCGGTGCCTGACAACGGCTGACGTGTCGGGTATTGCGGCGCAGGCAATGTTTGTTACGCTTTCGACAGTGGCAAGGCATCGCAAAGCGTTGGACGGTGCGGGCGCGGCTTCGAGTTGCAGCTCGGCAGTGCGGGGTTATCGGGTTGGAAACGCCTATCTTGGGGTGGACGAGGGTGATGGCCGGCGGCGTGCTGGCGAGCCTCGCCGTGGATGCGGCGTTTGCATCGCAAACGCTGGAGCAGAGCTTTCTTCAGCCCATGGGGCCGATCGCTGACGAGCAGTTCACCCACCTTCTGCGGGTCATCGCGATCTCGATGGTCGTGATCCTGCCTGTCCTCATCGGCGTGCCGTTGATCTTGTGGCGCTATCGCTATGCCAAGCCGCGCGGCCGCTACACGTCGGACTGGGAGTATTCGCCAAAGCTCGAAATCGCCATGTGGGGCGTGCCCGCGCTGGTCGTCGTCGTGCTGGGAGGCTGGCTCTGGTATTCCACCAGCAAGCTCGACCCCTACAACGCGCTCGGCCCGGACCCGCTCAGGGTTCAGGTCATCGGTCTCGACTGGAAATGGCTGTTCATCTACCCGGAAGACGGGATCGCGACGGTCGACGAACTCGTCATCCCCGTCGGCCGGCCGGTCGAGCTGACCCTCACGACGGACACCGTTATGCAAAGCCTCCTCATCGCGCCGCTGACCGGGCAGATCTATGCGATGCCGGGAATGACCACGAAGCTGAACTTTGCCGCGAGCCGACCGGGCGAGGCGGAGGGCGAGAACACGCAGTTCAACGGAAACAGCTTCGGACGACAAAAATTCACCGTGCGGGCGCTCGAACCGGACGATTACACGGCATGGGTTTCAAAGGGCGGCGGTGAGCTGACGCTTGACGAAGCCACTTACACCACCCTGCGCAAACGCTCGGTCCTCGCCGATGCCCGGACCGACCTTGGCCTCGCAAAGAGCGCGGAGCCGATCACCATGACACTCGCTCAACCGGACATGTTCCGCCGGATCGTCGCCAAGTATCACCAGCCGGGTGGTGGGGCAGCGACCCGGACCTGGGGCGGGACCGGCCTGCCTGAAAGCGATCTGCCGGAGATAGGCCGATGAGCGGCGAGACCAGTCCCATTTTCGGCAACCTCACCTGGGACGTGACGCCCTACACCGACCTCAGCCGGCATGTCGACATCAGCACGATCGTGGGCGCGGGTGCGGCGAGCGTGCTGGTCCTCGGGGCATTCGTCGCAGTGGCCCTCCTCACGTACATGCGGTGGTGGGGACCGCTTTATCGCAACTGGTTGATTTCGGCCGACGCGAAGAAGATCGGCATCATGTACATCGCGCTTGCGCTGGTGATGCTGGCGCGTGGCGTCATCGAGGGGTTCGTCATTCGGGCGCATCAGGCGACCGCACTCGGCACGCTCACCGAGCCGGAAAGCGGCCTCGTCGCGCCGGACCATTTCGCCCAGCTCTTCAGCACCCATGGCACGATCATGATCTTCTTCGTCGCCATGCCGCTACTCGTCGGCCTCATCAATTTCGTCCTGCCGCAGCAGCTCGGTGCGCGCGACATGGCGTTCCCCGTACTCAATCAGGTCAGCCTCGGCCTGACCGCGGCCGGCGCCGCGCTGGTGATGGTCTCGCTCCTCGTCGGCAAGTTCGGCACTGGCGGATGGACCATGTACCCGCCCTACACCGGCAAGACGTTCAGTCCCGGTGAAGGCGTCGACTACTGGCTCTGGGCCGTCCTGATATCGGGGGTGGGCTCGACGCTGACGGGGATGAACTTCGCTGTCACCATCTTCAAGAAGCGCGCGCCGGGCATGCATTTGATGCGCATGCCGCTATTCTGCTGGACCTCGCTGTGCGTCGCAATAATGCTGATCTACGCCATGCCGGCGCTGACCGTGTCGAGTGGGATGCTGGCGCTGGACCGCTATGCGGGGTTCCACTTCTTCACCAATACCGCCGGCGGCAACATGATGAACTACGCCAACATCTTCTGGATGTTTGGCCACCCGGAGGTCTACGTTCTTATTCTGCCCGCGTTCGGCGTGTTTTCCGAAGTCAGCGCAACCTATTCGACCAAGCGGCTCTACGGGTACACCTCGCTCGTCATCGCCAGCATGAGCATCGCGGTGATCAGCTTCACCGTCTGGCTGCATCACTTCTTCACGATGGGACAGAGCGCCGGCGTCAACATTGCGTTCGGCATCGCCACCATGGTGATCGGCGTTCCGACGGGCGTGAAGATCTACGACTGGATGGCGACGTTGTGGCGCGGCCGCGTCCGCATGACCGCGCCAATCGTCTATCTCATCGGCTTCTTCATGCTCTTCGTCATCGGCGGACTGTCCGGCATCATCCTCGCCAATCCGTCAATCGACTATCAGGTCCACAACACGACCTTCCTCGTCGCGCATTTTCACAACGTCATCATCCCCGGCGTGCTCTTCGGAATGCTGGCGGGCATTCACTACTGGTTCCCCAAGGCCTTCGGCTTCCGCCTCGACGAGACATGGGGGCGGCGGACCGCGCTGTTCTTCGTCGTCGGTTTCATCGTGACGTTCATGCCGCTGTATGTTCTCGGCCTGATGGGGCTTCCGCGCCGCTCGCCGACCTTCCAGAACCCGGACTTCCTGCCCTGGATGTACGTTGCCGCGCTTGGCGCCTGCTTCATGCTCTGCGCGCTGGCCAGCCTCTTCTGGACGTTCTGGACGAGCTACCGGAGGCGTGTGGAGCTGGCGGTGCCCGGCGGCGACCCCTGGCACGGGAGCACGCTTGAATGGTCGACGCCCGCGCCGGTGCCCGAGTGGACGTTCGCCACCATTCCGCAGGTCACCGCGAGGGACCACTGGGGCGCGGCCAAGCGCGCTGGCGACGCGTGGAAGGCGCCGGCCGCCTATCAGGACATCGAGCTGCCCGCCGATACCGCGCACGGCATCGTCATCGCGGGCGCGTCCGTCGTCTTCGGCTTCGCCATGGTCTGGCACATCTGGTGGCTGGCGATCGTGAGCGCCCTCCTCATTCCCGCAGCGCTGCTCCTGCGCGGCATGCGGACGATCAGGCCGAGGATCATCCCGGCCGCCGAGGTGGCGGAAGCCGACACCCGCTTCCGCCAGTTTGTCGCGGGCCTGGAGCCGGCGACGCGCGCCGATGAAATGACGGCGCGCAATCGCGGCGTTCCGGACATTGCGGAGTTCGCCGCATGAGCAACAACGGTGATTATCCCGGCCTGAACCTTGGCGCGGCGCACGGCGAAGCGGACGACGAAGCCGAAGCCATCGTCTTCGGCTTCTGGGTGTTTTTGATGAGCGATCTCATCATCTTCGGCATCCTGTTTGCGTCTTACGCCTCCTACCTCGACCCGGTGGGCCTCGCCGGCGCGCCGGGGCCGAAGGAGCTGTTCGACATCCGCAGTGTCGCCATCCAGACCGGCCTCCTCCTCCTCGGCGGCACCGCCTATGCGGGTGTTTCGCTGAGCGTCAAATACTGGGACGGGCGCGGCAAGGTGATCGCCTGGCTCCTCGTCTGCGCCGCACTCGGCAGCGCATTCCTGTACTTCGAAATTACCGATTTCCTGACACAGGCCAGCAAGGGCGGCGTGCCGCAGGCGAGCGGATGGCTGAGTTCCTACTTCACGCTCGTCGGCCTCCACGGCCTCCACGTCTTTGCCGGCGTCCTCTGGATCCTCGCGATGGTCGGCCAGGTCCTCTGGCGCGGGATCGACGACACGGTGAAAGCGCGCCTGATGATGCTGGGCGTGTTCTGGCATTTCCTCGACCTCATCTGGGTCGGCATCTTCTCGTTCGTCTTCCTGGTGCCTCTCGCATGACCAAAATCGACGAAAGTCTGATCAACCCGAAGGAACTTGCCAGGCGCGAGCGTCGAACCTACGCGGTCGGCTTCGTGCTCAGTCTCATTCTCACTGTGCTCGCCTTCGCCGCCCTCCTGTCAGACCTGCCGACGACCTTCAAGATCATCGTCATCGTCGTCGCGGCGTTGATGCAGATCACCGTTCACATGCGCAGCTTCCTTCACCTCAGCTTCTCGGGACGCGAGGCGCGCGAGGACCTGCTGCTCGTGTTCTTCTCGGTCAGTCTCCTGGCGATCATGGCGGGCGGGACGTGGTACATCATGACCGACCTCTCCGGCCGGATGCATCAAACCGGCTCCGGCGCGCACTCGGGCCACGACGGAACCGGAGGCTGAGGGGCCGGCGATCAATCTCGCCGGGGGCCGTCACGCCATCATGGCCTTGAGCACGGCCTCGTTGCTCTCGTCCTCGTCCGTTTCCTTGCGTGCAGGGGCCGGATAGCCGCGTGAGAACGTGCCCTGTTCGACGCAGTCGAGCATCACACCGGCAAGATCCGCGATGCGGGTGCGGATGAGCCCATCGGCAATTTCGCCTTCCGACAGGACGAAATCCTCGGTTGCGGGCTTGTCGAGCAGCCAGCCCGGCCGCGCCGCCGTCCAGTCCAGCCCGGAAGCGGCAAGCTCGCGCTCCATCTCTTCCATCTGGTCGAGCACGCGGGTCAGCGCCGGTGCCATGCCGAGCCGGAACATCAGCGGACCGCGGTCGTTTGCGGCGACCATCGTTGCGGAAATGACGACGATCCGCTTCACCCCGGCGGTCCCCATCGCTTCGACGATGCGCGCGGTCCCCTTCGAATAAAGCGGCGGCGGATCGGCGAGCGTGCCGATGGAGTGGCCCACGCCAAGGCACGAGATGACGGCGCTGGCGCCCTCAAGCGCAGGCGCAAGATCGTCTTCCAGGACGTTTGCGACGATCTCGTCCCAATCGCCGGACGTGTCATCCGCCTTGCCGAGATCGACGCCGGCCATGTCGAAACCACGCGCGTTGCCCTGGCGCAGGACCGCGCGGCCAGTATTGCCGGTGGCCCCGAAGACAACGATACGGGCGGGCGGGACGATGGGTGCTGTGTTTGTCATGATCCGCGAACGTGGCAACCCGGTACTCGTTCCACACCACGCCGGCAATGAGGTGCGGCAGAATGCTACCGAGGGGCTTTTGTCGGGCGCCGAAAGGCCGAGCGCGACGGAGATGCCAACGCGGATGAAGCCGGTCAGGAGCGATCGCCTCGACGCTGTACCTTAACATCTTTTATAAATGCGATCGCTTGCCGCAGCTCGAAATGTCGTAAGTTCACCCGGAGACAAATTGATTTGACCCGGAAGTGCTTTGCTCATGACTCATTGGGACGTCATCGTCATCGGATCGGGACCAGGGGGCGGCTCCGTTGCCCGAAAGCTTGCCGAGAGCGGCCGGCAGGTTCTCATTCTGGAGCGGGGCGATTATCTTCCCCGAGAGCGGGAAAACTGGGACGCGAACGCGGTCTTCAACAAGGGCCGGTATCAGACCGACGAGCTCTGGACCGATAGCAAGGGCAACGAGTTTCACCCCGGCCTCCATTATTTCGTCGGCGGCAACTCCAAGGTCTACGGCTCGATCCTGTTTCGGCTGCGCGAGAGCGATTTCGGCGCGGTCCACCACCAGGATGGCGTCTCGCCGGCCTGGCCTGTGGGCTACGAGACGTTCGAGCCCTACTATCAGGCGGCGGAGGAGCTGTTCCACGTCCACGGCGCGCGCGGTGAGGACCCGACCGAGCCACCCTCGCTCAAGCCCTACCCCTTCCAGGCCGTCACCCACGAGCCGCGCATCCAGGAGCTCGCCGACGACCTCGCGCGCGAAGGGCACAAGCCGTTCCACCTGCCGGTCGGCATCCTGCTGGACGAGGTTGACGGCAAGGCAACGCCATCGAGCCCCTGCATCAAGTGCGACCGGTTCGACGGCTACCCCTGCCTCACCAACGGCAAGGCCGACGCGCAGGTCATCTGCGTCGACCCCGCCCTGCGCGAGTACCCCAACCTCACCTTGATGACGCGGACCTATGCCGAGCGGCTGACGACCGACGCCACCGGCCGCACCGTCACCGGCGTGGAGGTGGTCGAAGGCACGGGCGAGGCCGCCCGCCAGCGCACGCTCACGGCCGATATCGTGGTGGTGGCCTGCGGGGCGCTGTCGTCGGCGCTCCTAATGCTGCGCTCGGCAAACGAGGCGCATCCAAACGGGCTCGCCAACGGCTCCGGCCAGGTCGGGCGCAACTACATGCGGCACAACAATTCCATCGTGCTTGCGATCTCGCGCACGCCGAACCCGACGAAGTTCCAGAAGACGCTCGGCCTCAACGACTTCTACCACGCACCCGAACGGGGCGGGATGGGCGGCTGGGAGTATCCGCTCGGCCATATCCAGATGGTCGGCAAGTCCGACGGGGCGCAGATCGAGGGCGAGGCGCTGCCCAAGGCGCTGCAACTCTTTCCGGAGCAGCCGTTCGACTGGCTTGCCCACCATTCGCTCGATTTCTGGCTCACGTCCGAGGATCTGCCGAAACCGGAAAACCGGATTCACTACAAGGAAGGCCGCGTCCATCTCGACCTGACCGACACCAACCTCGAAGCGCACCAGCGGCTGCGGGGCAAGCTGCAGGACCTTTGCAACAAGCTCGACGTGCATCCGCACCTCTTCGACCGGCAGCTATATTTCGGCCAGAACGTGCCGATTGGCGGCACCTCGCACCAGGCGGGCACGATGCGCTTCGGCACCGACCCCGCCACCTCGGTGCTGGATAGAGACTGCCGCGCCCACGAACTCGACAATCTCTATGTCACCGATGCGAGCTTCTTCCCGTCGATCGGTGCCGTGAACCCCACGCTGACCATCATCGCCAACGCGCTGCGCGTGACGGACGGAATTGAAGAAAGGCTCGCAGGCCGATGACATTCGAAATCGTTCTGACGGCGCTGAGCCGGATCGCCCTGATCGCGCTGTTCCTGCCCTTCAGCGCGCTCGACAAGGTGCTCAACTTTCGCGGCGCGGTTGGGCAGGCGCAGGAGATCGGCATCGGCCGCACGCTCGCCGCCATCATGATCGCGGTCGGCTTCCTCGTCGAGGTGGTGATGTCGGCCGGCATCCTCACCGGCATTGCGGACCGCTTTGCGGCGCTTGTGCTGGCGCTCTACTGCGCGGCGACGGCGATCCTCTACAAGCGCTTCTGGGCGGTGCCGGGCTTCGGCCTGACGGGCGCGGGCAAGGGCCGGGAGATGTTCTTCGACTTCTGGAAGAACTTCGCGGTCGCGGGCGGCTTTCTCGTCCTCGCGCTCGGCCCCACCGCGGCAGACGTGGATGCCTTCCTCGCCAACCCCTTCGCCTCCTCGCACCCCTACGCAGCAGCCCCCCTTCCCGGAGCCAACCCATGAGCGGCGATTCGCCCACGGTGACCTACTGGCACCTCTACGCCGATGCCGACGGCATCACCCATCAGCACCGCTGCACCATGAGCGAGTTCCAGATGAAGTCGATCGGGTCCGGCGCCAGCCCGCAATGGCAAGGCCGGACGCACCACGACGGGGCGAGCGTGATGGTCACGGTCCTGCCCGTCGGCTGGCAGGGCGACTGGCACGAGAACCCGAAGCCGCAGTGGATCATACCCCTGTCGGGCCGCTGGTACGTCGAGGCGATGGATGGCACCCGCGTGGAGATGGGTCCCGGCGAAATCTCTTTCGGCGAAGACCAGGGCGCTGCCGAACAGGACGGCCGCAAGGGTCACACCTCCGGCACCGTTGGCGACGAACCCGCCGTTTTGATGCTCGTTCAGTTCGACACGCCGCGCGAGGCCACGAAATCATGCCCGTTCCAGTGAACCTGCCCTCCGGGAAGGTTGCTCCCGACTACGAGGCATTCGAACCGCGCTTTCACCGTTTCATGCTGGCGAACGCGGGGCTGGAGGCGCTGGGCACCGGCTACCGCTGGACCGAGGGGCCTGTCTGGATGGGGGACTGGGGCGCGCTTCTCTTCCAGGACCTCCCCAACAACCGGACGATGCGGTGGATCGAGGGCGTCGGCGTCAGCATCTACCGCGCACCGTCCGACTATGCGAACGGGCAGACGCGCGACTGCGAGGGGCGGCTGGTCGCCTGCTCCCACCACGGCCGCTGCCTCTACCGGACGGAGCGTGACGGCACGGTGACGCGGCTCGTGGATCGCCACGCCGGCAAGCGCCTCAACGCGCCCAACGACATCGTCACCCATCCGGATGGGTCGCTGTGGTTCAGCGACCCGCTCTACGGCATCTCCAACGACTATGAAGGCGGCCGGCAGGAGAGCGAGCAACCGCCCGCACTCTACCGGTTCGACCCGGCGGACGGCTCCATCCGCGTCATGGCGGACGACTTTGGCGGGCCCAACGGCCTTGCCTTCTCGCCCGACTTCCGCCGCCTCTATGTGGCCGAGACCGGCGACCAGACGCGCGACAATCCGGACCAGTTCCTGCGCGTGTTCGATGTGGCCGGCGAAGGCGCCGAAACCCGCCTCACCGGGGGCGGTCTGTTCCACAAGATCACGCCGGGTTACGCCGATGGCATTGCGGTCGACGAGGATGGCTTCGTGTGGTCGAGTGCGGCGGACGGGGTGCACTGCATCGACCCCGGCGGCACGGTGCTCGGCCGGATCACCGTCCCCGCCCGCGTGGCGAACGTTGCGTTCGGCGGGATTGCGTTGAACCGCCTCTTCATCTGCGGCGGCAGCACGGTCTATTCGATCTTCCTCAACCGGCGCGGGGCGCGCCTGCTGTGACCGCCATCGCCGCGATCCGCCTCGTCTCGCGCAATGCGGACCGGCTTGCCGCATTCTACCGCAACGCGCTGGGTTTCCTGCCCGCCGACGAAGGAATGGTGGAAGACCCATTCGTCGGCCGTCGCCGGCTCCTTGGGCTAACGCTGGGCGCGGAGCGGATCGAGATCCTCGAGGTGGACGGTGCACCTCCCGCAACCGGCGCAGGCCCGGACACGGCGTTCCAGCACTTCGCGATGGTTGCGCCGGATATCAACGCCGCGATGAACCGCCTCGCCGCCGCTGAAGGCTGGTCGGCGATCAGCACGAACGGCCCGCAGATCCTTCCGGCCAGTTCGGGCGGCGTCACCGCCTTCAAGTTCTGCGACCCGGAGGGGCATCCGCTCGAATTTCTTTCCTTTCCGGTGGGTCAGGTGCCGCCCGCCTGGCAAGGCCGCGCCGGGGATGGCCTCCTCGGCATCGACCACACCGCCATCGTCGTCGCCGACACTGCGGCAAGCCTCGCCGCCTATGCAGCCCTCGGCTTTCGCCCGGAACCCGGAACGCACAACCGGGGCGTGGAGCAGGACCGGCTTGACGGTGTGGCGGGCGCCGATGTCGTGGTGACGCCGCTCGTGCCGGAGACCGCGCCGCCGCACCTGGAACTCCTGTGCTACCGCCCCGCTGCCGCGGTGCCGCTCGCCGACGACGATCTGCGCGCAACCCGCACGATCCTCGCAGGCGCCGGCAACGGGCCGTGGCGCGATCCCGACGGGCACCGATGGATCAGTGCCGCGACCGGAGGCGCCACGGGTCTGCAATTGCGGCAGCGACAACCCGGCGGCCACGGCGGCACTGTCACCGCACGGATGGCGGCCCATCAACGGTAACGGAGGATTGGCGCAATGAGCGCAGAGAAGATCGCGCCGGGCGCCCCCGGCATCGCGCCCACCTGGGCCTCGAGCGACAAGGACTTCGTGACCACCGCGCTCGGCGCCTCGCGCCTGTGGGCGACCATCGGCCACGGCGTCATCAACGAGGTCTACTGGCCGACCACCGGACAGCCGCAGCTGCGCGACATCGCCTTCGGCATGCTCGTCGGCGACCGCTTCGTCGACCTCAAGCGTGAGCGCGCCTACACTTTATCGACCCCGGCGCCCCATGTCCCGCTCCTCACCATCGCCCACGAGGCCGGTGTGACGTTCGAGGTGCTGCCCGATCCGTCCCGCGACACGCTTCTGGTGCGCTACGACGTCCGCGGCGGTCGCCTTGTCCTTTTCGCAGCCCCGCGGCTCGGCGAGACCGGGCACGGCAACACCGCATTTGTCGCCAATGGCGCGCTTTTCGCCGAGAGCGCCGGCAAGGCACTTTGCATCGCCGCCGACACCCCGTTCGAGACGATGAGTGCCGGCTTTTCCGGCGCATCCGACGGCTGGCGTGATCTTGCCCGGAACGGCCATCTCGAGGACGTCTACACCCGCGCCCCGGGCGGAAACGTCGCGCTGACCGCGATCCTGCCAGAGGGGACCGGCATCCTCGCCCTCGCGTTCGCCGACACCGCCACGGGGGCACGGACCCATGCGCTGTCGAGCCTTGGCGAGGGGTTCGACGCGGTCCGCTCCAGCTTCGTCGCCGGGTGGGAGGCATGGGGTGCGGGCCTTCGCGCGCTGCACCCGGACCCCGCCGTCGAGCGGGCGGCGCGATTTTCGGCAACTGTCCTCAAGATCCACGAGGACAGGACCTTTCCGGGCGCGATCGTCGCCAGCCTCAGCGTCCCCTGGGGCAACACTTCGGACTCCTCCGGCGGCTACCACCTCGTGTGGCCGCGCGATGCGACGCTGTCGGCGTTTGCGCTGATTGCGGTCGGGCTGATCGACGATGCGCGGCGGATCCTTGCCCACCTCATCGCCGTGCAGGACGACGACGGCGGTTGGGCGCAGTGCGCTTATCCCGACGGCACCCCCTACTGGACCGGCGAGCAGCTCGACGAGATCGCTTTTCCCATTCTGCTTGCCGCGAAGATTGCCGAGAGCGGCGGCGACGAGCTGCCCGGAACCCGGCGGATGGTGCGCGCCGCCGCGCGCCACCTTCTCACGAAGGGACCGATGAGCCCGCAGGACCGCTGGGAAGAGAACCCGGGCTTCAGCCCGTTCACCCTCGCCGCAGACATTGCCGGCCTTGTGGCAGCCGGCCCGTGGCTCGACCCGGCCGAGCGCGACGAGGCCGCCGACGCCGCCGACGAGCGCAACGAGCGGCTGGAAGGCTGGTGCGCCGCCGGCGACGGCGCGGCCCGGCACTATGTCCGGATCGGCCCGCCCGCGGCGGACGGCGGCATCGCCGGCCGGGTGCAGCTGCGAAACCGCTCCGGCGAAAGCATCGCCGCCGCCAATCTCCTCGGCCTTGAATACGCCGCGCTGGTGCGGATGGGACTGCGGGCGGCGGACAGCCCCCTCGTGCGGGCAACGACCGCGCGGGTCGACGCCGCGTTGCGCGTCGCCACCCCGAGCGGTCCGCTCTACCGGCGCTACAACGAAGACGGCTACGGCGAACACGACGACGGCAGCGCGTTTGACGGAAGCGGCGTCGGCCGGGCCTGGCCACTCCTCGCCGGCGAGCGCGGGCACCTTGCCCTGGCGGACGGCGAAGACGCCGGCCCCTACCTCGCAGCGATGATGGGGACGGCAAGCGCAGGCGGGCTGATGCCCGAGCAGGTCTGGGACGCGCCGCCGATCCCGCAGCGCGGCCTTGTTGCGGGGCGGCCGTCGGGGAGCGCGATGCCGCTCGTCTGGGCGCACGCGGAGTTTCTGAAGCTTGTCGCAACGGAACAGTCGGGCCGCCCTGTCGAGCTTCTCGCCGCGGTCGAAGCGCGCTATGCGGGCGCCGATGCGCCTGCCGCAAATGCCTGGCGGTGGCGGGCCGACGTGCCGATCGACCGCCTTCCGCCCGGGCGCGCGGTCATCTGGCAGGACGTGCGGCCCTTCACGCTCCATTTCGGGTTCGACGGATGGACGAACGTATCCGACAGGGAGGCCGTTGCGGGGCCATTCGGCCTGTTTACGGTCACCCTCGACGCCGGAGAGTTCGCGGGACAGCGGACCATCGAGTTCACGCGCCGCATTGTTAACGAATGGGAAGGACGGGACTGGACGGTCGTTTTGACCATTTGATCAATCGCAGCAACGTCCGCTGCCATCCCAAACGAGGCCCCATCGGTACGATCCGCCAAGGCGGCCCTGGCTCCGCGAATTTTTACGGGCGTTCAAGCGAGTACAGAGCCGTTTCGGCTGTGCGAGGCGCAGCGCGAAAACCTGGCGCCGCCTCTTGCGAAGCGGTCGACGGTCAGCGTTCGCCCTTGCGATAGGGTTGCATCAAGGCTGCCGGAACGCTCGTCCGCCGCGACATGACGACGAGGGCGAGAATCGCCAGCAGATAAGGGAGCGCGAGGAAGAGCTGGTAAGGCAGCACCGCGCCGAGCGGCGTCTGCTGCAAGCGCACCTGGAAGGCGTCGAACGCTGCGAAGAGGACGGCGGCGAGCACGGCCCGCCCCGGCTTCCATGCGCCGACCACCACGAGTGCGATGCACACCCAGCCGCGGCCGTTCACCATCTCGAAGAAGAACGAGGAGAAGGACGACAGCGTGAGAAACGCGCCGCCAATGCCCATCAGCCCGGAACCGGCAACGACCGCTCCGACGCGCAGCGCCGTCACCGGGAGCCCCTGCGCCTCGACCGCCGCCGGGTTCTCGCCGACCGCGCGAAGGGCAAGACCCAGCGGCGTGCGCCAGAGCACGAACGCGACGAGGCCCGCCAGCGCGAACGCCAGATAGGTGAGCGGCGTCTGCGTGAAGAGCGCGGGGCCGACGAGCGGCAGCTCGGAGAGCCCCGGGATGGGCAGTGGCGCAAACGGCTCGATGCGCGGCGGCGATGTCACCTCCGGCAGGATGAGGCGGTAGGCGTAGTAGGACGATGCTGTCGCCAGCAGCGTGATGCCAAGCCCGACGACGTGTTGCGACAGGCCGAGCGGCACGGTGAGAACGCCGTGAAGAAGCCCGAACGCCATTCCGGTTGCCGCCGCCACCGCGACGCCGCCCCAGAGCGGCATCCCGCCCCACACCGCAATCCAGCCCGCGAACGCACCCGCGACCATTATCCCTTCGATGCCGAGGTTGAGGACGCCCGCCCGCTCGCAGACGAGTTCGCCGAGCGTGGCAAAGATGAGCGGCGACGCAATGCGGATGGTCGCCACCCAGAATGCCGCCGTGACGAGGATTTCCAGCGCCTCCATCAGCGCCACCTGATCCGGTAGCGCGACAACCCCACGGCAACGACCATGAAGAGGAGCGCCGCGGCGAGGAGAACGTCGGCAATGTAGCTCGGCACGCCGGCAGCGCGGCTCATGGAATCGGCGCCGACGAAGACGCCCGCCACAAAAAGCGCCGCCAGAACGACACCAAGCGGATGAAGGAGCGCCAGCATCGCGACGATGATGCCGGTGTAGCCGAACCCCGGCGACAGGTCGCGCGAGAGGTTGCCCTTGAGCCCCGCCACCTCGGAAAAGCCGGCGAGCGCTGCAAGCCCGCCCGAGAGTAGCGCAGTCCACACAAGGACGCGCTCTACCTTGATGCCGGCAAAGCGCGCCGCCTCCACGCCAAGGCCGACGGCCCGGATCCGGTAGCCGAGCACGGTGCGCGTCTCCATCAGCCAGACGAGCACAGCGGCGATGATTGCGAGGAGGAAGCCCCAGTGGAGGCGCAGGCCTTCCACGATGCGCGGCAGGCGCGCTTCTTCGATGAGGCGGGCGGAGCGTGGCCAGCCCATCCCGCGCGGGTCCTTCAGCGGGCCTTCGAGAAGCCAGGAGACGATGAGGAGCGCGACGAAATTGAGAAGGAGCGTCGTCACCACTTCGTCGACGCCGAAGCGCGATTTCAGCGCCACGGGGCCAAGGAGGACGAGCCCGCCCGCCGCCATTGCCGCCACGGCGGCGACGGGGAGAAGGATCGCCGACGGCCACGGCAGCGCGCCGGTGCCCAGAAGCACCGTGACGACCGCGCCTGCGTAAAGCTGCGCCTCCGCGCCGATGTTCCAGAGGCGCGCCCTGAAGGCGACGGCGACGGCAAGGCCCGTGAAGATCAAGGGCGTCGCACGGTTCAGCGTTTCCAGCACCGCGAGGCGGCTGCCGACTGCCCCCTCCACCAGAAGCTGCAACACGGAAAGCGGCGCCGCGCCGGCGAGCGCGCCGAGAAGTGCGGCAAGGATGAGCGTTGCTGCGATTGCCGCCATGGGAAAGCCGGCGCGGCGGCCAAGGCCCGGCGCCTCCAGAACTTCAAGCCGCATCGCGTTCCGTTTCAAAGCCATGGCCGCCCATCAGGAGGCCGAGGTCTGCTGCGTTCGCCGTGCCGCGCGCGAACGGGCGAGACAGGCGCCCTTCGGAGATGACGTGAACCACGTCGGCAAGGGCGAGGATTTCGTCCAGATCCTCCGAGATGAGGATGACCGCCGCCCCCGCGTCCCGCGCCGCAATCAGCTTCTTCTCCACAAACGCGATGGCGCCGACGTCGAGCCCGCGGACGGGCTGGTTGGCGAGGATGATACCGGGGGCCGCCTCAAGCACGCGGCCCAGAATGAGCTTTTGCATGTTGCCGCCGGAAAGAAGCCGGGCGGGCAGCTCCGGCCCCGGACAGCGCACGTCGTAACCGGCGATGATTTCGCGGGCATGGGCGGTTGCGCGGGCGCGGTCGAGAATGCCGGCGCGCGCGAACGGGCGGCGGCCGTGTCCTTCGAGGATCGCGTTTTCGGCGATGGAAAAGTCTGCGACCGTCCCCTCGTGGTGGCGGTCCTCCGGGATGCGGCCGATGCCGGCGGCGAGCGCACGTGCGGGCGACCAAGCGGCAATGCGCACCCCGTCCACCTCAAGGGTGCCGGTGGCGGGCCGCTCCAGCCCCGCAATCAGCGCCGCAAGCGCGGACTGGCCGTTGCCGGCGACACCGGCGATGCCGGTGATCTCGCCTGCCCGCAGCGCCAGCGTAACGCCCGCAAGACCGGGGCCGCGGCGGGGCCGCGTCACAACGCTTGTCAGCGCGAGGCGGACTGGCCCCGGCGTGCCGGACGACGCCGAGGGAAGCTCAACCGTGCCGCCCACCATGAGGGCGGCGAGCCCGGCACGGTCGGTCTCGGCCGTTTTCACCTCGCCAACGACACGGCCGCGCCGGAGCACCACGGCGCGCTCGGCGACGGCGAGAACCTCGTGCAGCTTGTGGCTGATGACGATGACAGCGAGGCCCTGTGCCGCCATGTGGCGCAGCGTCTCGAACAGCGCCGTGGCCTCCTGCGGCGTCAGAACGGCCGTCGGCTCGTCCAGCACCAGAATGCGGGCATCCCGGTAAAGCGCCTTCAGGATCTCCACGCGCTGGCGCTCGCCGACTGTGAGATCACCCACCTTCACCGCCGGGTCGACGGCAAGACCGAACGTGCGGGACAGCTCTGCAATGCGCGCCTGCGCCACACGGCGCCCACGGGCGGGCCGCCACAAGGGCTCGGTGCCCAGAACGATGTTTTCTTCGACCGTGAGGTTGCCGGCCAGCGTGAAGTGCTGGTGCACCATGCCGACGCCTGCATCCAGCGCCGCCGCCGGGTCGCCCGGCGGCAAGGGGCGGCCGAACACCTCAACAGTCCCCGAATCGGCCGTGTAGTGACCGAAAAGGATGTTCATGAGCGTGGTCTTGCCGGCACCGTTCTCGCCGAGCAGCGCCAGGATCTCGCCGCGACGAAGGTCGAGCGAGACGTCCTCGTTCGCCACCACGGGCCCGAAACGGCACGAGATGCCGCGGAGGCGGAGAACCGTCTCCGCCCCGCCGCTCAAGGTCTCACTCCCGCCCGCGCGAAGATCACGAGGAGGCCGGCTCCTCGTCGTTGATCTCGACGGTGAAGCTGCCGTCCCTGATTGCCGCCGCGCGCTCTGCGGCAAGCTTGACGGCCTCTTCCGGAACCTTCCCCTCGAAGGTGCCGAGCGGCGACATCGAGGCGCCGCCCGCAGCCATCTGGCTGTAGGGGCCGTAGTCCTCGGCGGAGAAGGTGCCGGCGGCGACCTTTTCTAGCGCCGCATCGAACGTCGGCTCGAAGTGCCAGAGCGCGGAAGCGACGACCGTTTCCGGGTACTCCGGCTGGGTGTCGATCACATTGCCGATTGCGACGATGCCGCGCTCCTGCGCGGCGTCCGACACGCCGAAGCGCTCGGCGTACATCACGTCCGCGCCGGCGTCGATCATCGCGAACGCGGTCTCCTTGGCCTTCGGCGGGTCGAACCACGAGCCGATGAAGGCGACCTGGAACTCGGCATCCGGCCGGGTTTCGCGCACGCCGGCCATGAACGCGTTCATGAGGCGGTTGACCTCGGGGATCGGGAACCCGCCGACCATGCCGATATTGCCGGACTCCGTCATCGCGCCGGCGATGATGCCGGTGAGATACGATGCGTCCTGGATGTAGTTGTCGAAGACGGAGAAGTTGGGAAGCGCCGGGTCCGCCTTGAACGAGGAGCCCATCAGGAACGAGACATCGGGGTACTCGGCCGCGACCTCGCGCGCCTCGTCCTCGACGCCGAACACTTCGCCGACGATGAACTTCACGCCATTTTCGGCATATTCGCGCATGACGCGCGGGTAGTCGGTGTTGGAGACATTCTCGGAGAACTGGTAGGCGACCTTGCCGGCGCTTTCGGCCGCCGTCGCCGCCTTGTGGATCCGGCTCACCCACTGCTGCTCCACCGGCACCGTGTAGATGCCCGCGGTGGACACCGGGTCGGCGGCGAAGAGAGTTCGCGGCAGCAGACCCGCGGCCATGAGCGCTCCGCCCCCAATCAGGAGATCCCGTCGGCTGATAAAGTCGATTGGTCGTCTCGGCATGATTTTCTCTCTCCCGTCCTGTCGTCTGCGCGTCTTCGGCGTTGGGACTACTCTAAGGCAAGCGATGCGCCAAGTCTGCCGCCCGCAACAGGCCCCGCCTTCCCCAATTGTGCCGGGGCCGGTCTCTCGGGCAGACCATCGCAGGGTCCGAGGTGGTCGTCTTCAGCGGCTGGTGGCCGCTTTGGGCGTGCCGCGCGCGAGAATTGTCATCATCAGCGCAAATGCCACACCCGCCGCGATGACAAGCGTGATGAACGCTTCGGCGAAGGTGCCGAACAGGGCGTGCAACGCGCCGAAGACATTCGGGCCGACCAGCACCCCGGCGAAGGTAAAGACCATCGCAGCGCCGGTGATCGCGCTGACGTCGCCCATCGGCGCGAAGCGCGCAACCTCCGACAGGTAGACGCCGTTCCATCCGATCCCGGTGAACCCGAGGACGATCAGCGCGGCGATGACGACTGCGGTGGGCCAGCCGAACAAGCCTGCGGCAACGATGGTGCCGGCCGCACATGCCATCAGCAAGGCAAGCCCTGCCAGCACACGAGCCCCCGCGCCCACGACATCGGCGACACCGCCCCAGAACAGACGGCCGGCAATACCCGCCCCCTGCACTATTGCGAGAATCCCGCCTGCCGCGACAAGGCCGAAGCCGTAGTCCTGCACCAGCATGACGACGAGGAAGGAGATCGTGCAGAGCTGGATCGCCGAGAAGCAGAAGGAGGCGAGCGCGAGGCAGGCGAGCGGGCCGTTGCGCAGGATACCGAGGAGGCCGCGAAGCGCTGCCCCGGCGGAGAGCGTGCTGCGCGGAGCGTCGGTGTCGAGGGTCTTGCGGCCTGGTTCGAGAGCGGCGGCAAGGCCCAGCGAGATGAGCGCGATGGCGACGAGCAGCGACCCCCACCCCAGCGCAAGCGCCATCGACGGACCGGCAAGGCCCACCATTGCCGCGCCAATCGGGACGCCCGTCTGCTTGATCGAGAAAACGATGTTGCGGCGCCGCGGCGGGGCGTGCTGGGCAAGGAGGGTTGAGGCGGCGGGGTTGATGAGACCATAGGCCAGGCCGATCACCAGGGAGCCGGCGACGATCGGCAGAACCGCGGGCAGCGCGCACAGCAAGGCGCCGAACGCATTGAGCACCATGGAGATCTGACTGGTCCGGCAGGGCCCGACACTGCCAACGAGCATGCCGGCAAAGATCGAAGACACGATCCCGCCAAGATAGACGATCGCGATCTGCGTCCCGATCAGCGAGGCCGGCACCCCGACAGACAGAGCCACCGCCGGAGCGACGGCTGCGATTGCAAGAACCGCAGCCGACCCGACGGCCTGGACCGCGGTGGTTTCGGCCAGAAGCAGAGGAAGACGCACAGTGGCGGGCATCGTTTTATCTCAGGAGGCCGGGAAGCCAGAGTGCCAGTTGCGGCACCGCCGCGACGATCAGAATGACGGCCAGAATCGCCCCCAGCCAGGGCAGCGAGGCGATCGCCACCTTCTCATAGCTCGTATTTGCCACCTTGGTCATGGCAAACAGCACCATGCCGAACGGCGGCGTCGCTTCGCCGATAACCAGTAGCATTATCATCACGATACCGAAGTGAACCGGATCGAAGCCGAACGCGATGACGATGGGCACGAGGATCGGCGTCAGCACATTGATCGCCACCGACACGGCCATGAAACAGCCGATGAACAGCAGGAAGACGACGAGGAGCGCCATCAGCACCGCGGGCTGCGTGGTGAACTCGGTGATCCAGTTGGCAAGCGTATCTGGCACCCGCGCGCGTGTCAGCACCCAGGCGAACAGCGAAGATGCCGCGAGGATGAAGAAGATCACCGCGGTATCGTAGGCCGTGCGCCGGAACACCTCGATAACGCCCCAGAACCCGAGATTGCGGTAGAAGACGGTGGCGACAAGAAGCGCCCAGAGACCTGCGACGGCCGCCGCCTCGGTTGCGGTGAACACCCCCGCGAAAATCCCCGAAAGCAGGATTACAGGAGTGAGAAGGGGCGCAAAGGCGCGCGCGAAGGTGGCCCCGAGCGCGCGCACGCCCGGGAACGGGCTTGCCGGCAGGTTGCGCTTGCGTGCCATGAACGCGGCAAGGGCCATCAGCGCGCCGGCCATCGCGAGGCCCGGGATGAGCCCCGCCAGGAGCATGTCCGAGGCGCTGACGCCGGCGAGAACCGCGTAGAGGATTGCCGGGATGCTTGGCGGAATGATTGGACCGATGAGCGAGGAGCCGACCGTGACGCCGATCGTCGTCTTCTCGTCGTAGCCCGCCTCGCGCATCGCGCGCACTTCCATGGCGCCGAGGCCGGCCGCGTCGGCGACACCGGAGCCGGACATGCCGGCGAACAGCATCGATGCCACGATGTTCACCTGGGCAAGCCCCCCGCGCACATGACCGACCAGCGCGTTGGCAAAGGCGAACAGACGCGTCGTGGCGCCCGAACCGTTCATCATGTGGCCGACGAAGATGAACAGCGGGATCGCAAGGAGGGTGAATGAATCGACGCCCGCCACAAGGCGCTGCGCGATGATGGCGTGCGGGATCTCCAGAATGCCGCGGGTGTAGGCAAAATAGCCCATCGAGGCGAGACCGAGCGCGACCGCCGCCGACACGCCCAGAAGCAGGAGCGCGATCAGCACGATCATGGAGGTGAGACCAGAGGCCACTATTCGATTTCCTCAAGTTCCAGTACGCCGAGCGGCGGTACGGGCTGCGCGAGCCTCAGGAGGGAAACGACGGCGCCGACCGCAGCGCCGAGGAAGGGGGCGAGGTAAATGGCTCCCTTCGGCACGAAATGGAGCGTGGCGAGCGGATAAGGCCAGTTGGCGGCGGTCAATGACCACGACCCCCAGGCGACCGACGCCAGAAAGATGAACGTGAGAACGAGCTGGATGCGGTAGAGCGCTGCCGTCAGCGGGCCGTTGCCCAGCATCCTGTCGAGGATGTCGATCCGGATATGGCCGTGCCGCACCGTCACGACGACCAGACCCAGGAATACGACATAAAGGTTCAACAGCCGCGCCAGCTCTTCGGAGAACACCAGGCTCAGACCGAGGTACCGATAGCCGATCTGCGCCAGGATGAAGACGAAGAAGCCGATGAATGCGATCGTCGCCAAGGCCTCCGCGGCCTTGGCGAGCCCGTCCGTGAGGCGGGTCATTTTGCGGTGTCGGTGCTCGGCTGTGCCTCGATCACCGCGACCGCTGCTTCATAGATGCCATCGTCGAGGGCGCCCTTGGCGGCCTTCTCGATCACCGGCATCGCCTTCTGGCGGAACTCCGGCGCGGGCTCGATCACTTCGAGGCCCGCGTCCTTGATGAGGTTCACGATGCGCTCGTTTTCGGCTTCCGCAGCTTCGGTCGCCGCCGTGGTCGCAGCGTCCACGGAGGCCTGCAAAGCCGACTGCCCTTCAGCGGACAGACCGTTCCAGAAGTCGAGATTGGCCATCACGGTCACATAGCTCTGCTGGTGCCGCGTGGCGACGAGGTACTTCTGCACTTCGTAGATCCGCCGGCCGTAGATGTTGGAGAGCATGTTCTCCTGCGCATCGATGACACCGGTCTGGAGGGCGGAAAAGACTTCGGGCGAGGGCATCGGCGTGGTGACGGCGCCAAGGCCGGACCAGATCTCGATCCACAGCGGGATCTCCGGCATGCGAACCTTGAGGCCCTTCAGCTCGTCGACCGTGGTGAACGGCTTGTTGGCGGTCGCCCAACGCGCACCCTGGTAGTATGTGCCCAGGAACTTCGCGTTTCCTTTCTCCTCCAGCACGGCCTTCAGCTTGTCGCCGGTTTCAGAAGCAAGGAAGGCCTCCACGCTCGCATAGTCGGGGAACAGGTAGGGGACGAGCGTCGCATCGAGGTTCGGGAAATATTCGGAGGCGTGGAGGACGCCCATGTGGATCTGCGACTCGCCGATGCGCACGAGGTCGATCAGCTCACGCTCGCCGCCAAGGGTGCCGTCGAGAAAGATGTCGAGGCTGTCGTCGGACATGCGCTCGTTCATTTCTTCCGTGAGCGTGTCGACCATCACCTTGTTGATGCCGGTGTTCGGCACTGTGGAGGCGAGCGTGATTACATCCGCACTGGCCGGAACTGTCAGGCAGATGGCTGCCGCGAAAGCGATGACGGTATGTTTCATTCGGGGTTTCCTCGTTTTTTGTTTTGTGGTGGTGCGGATGGGCCGCTGTCAGCGGGAGGTGTGTTTGGCGTCGAAATCCCAGACGCGCTGGAAGCCCATCAATCTTGAGAAGTCATCAAAGGGGTAGAGCGACTGCGTCGGCGCGCTTTCGCCGTCCCGGATCAGCCGGCGATAGGCGTCGTCCAGCGCACGACCGGCGGACAGGAAGCCGATCGCCGGGAAGAGCGCGATGGAAAAGCCCAGCTGGGTGAGACGCTCGGCGTTCAGAACCGGCGTGCGCCCGCCCTCGACCATGTTGGCCAGAACGGGCTTGGAAAAGTGGCCGGCGACCCGGGCAAGCTCCTCCTCGCTCTCGGGCGATTCCAGAAACAGGATATCCGCCCCCGCCTTGTCGAACGCTTCCACCCGTTCAAGCGCGGCGTCGAACCCGTGCGTCGTGCGCGCATCGGTCCGGGCGATGATGAGGAAGTCGTCACTTCGACGCGCCTCGACAGCGACCTCGATCTTCTGCGTCATCTGCTCGACCGGGATCACCGCGCGTCCGGCAGTGTGCCCGCACTTTTTCGGGAAGACCTGGTCTTCCAGCTGAATTGCGGCGGCACCGGCGCGCTCGTACTCGCGCACCGTGTGGTCGACATTGAGGAGGCCGCCGTAGCCGGTGTCACCGTCGGCGATGAGGGGGATGCCCTTCTCCTCGGCAACCCTGGCAAAGGCGGCAACGCGGTTCACCATGTCGCTGAACGAGGCGATGCCGGCATCCGGCAGGCCGAGATAGGACGCGACCGTGCCGTAGCCGGTCATGTAGAGGACCTCCGCCCCGGCATCGGCCGCGATACGCGCAGAGATCAGGTCATAAATGCCGGGAGCAATGAGGCATTGCGGTCGAGCAAGCAGTTCACGCAAGTTGGCGGACATCGATGAGCGCCTTTCTGGATACAATGAATGCCATATAGGGCATAATGAGGGGCACTATTGCAAGTTCTGTATACAAAATGATGGAATTTTGAATTTGGCGAAGACCGAGAGCGCAGCGGAACAGGCCTATCGGCTGATCCGCGAATGGATCATCGCGGGCCGCTATGCCGAGGGTGCGCGCCTGCGCGAGGAGGAGCTGGCCAGCGCGGCGCAGACGAGCCGCACACCGGTCCGCGAGGCGTTGCGCAGGCTGGCGGCGGAGGGCTTTGTGGAAATGCAGCCGCGCTCCGGTGCGCTCGTGAAGGCGTGGAGCACCGAGTCCATGCGCGACCTGTTCAACCTGCGCGCATTGCTGGAGGGGCACGCTGCGCAACTCGCAGCAATGCGCTGCACGACCGAGGATATCGACGCGCTTGCCGCGATGAACGCCCACATGATCGCGCTGACCCGGCACCGGGACGATGGGTTTCTCACCGCCTTCTCGGAAACCAACACGGCCTTTCACTGCCGGATTCTACGCGCGTCAGGAAACCCGCAGCTGGAGGCGGTCGCGCTGCCGCTGATCGACCTTGCCCTGATCATGCGGAACTATCGCCGGTTCTCTTCGGAGCGGCTCGAGAAGAGCTGCGGCGATCACGACAGCCTGATCGCCGCCCTGCGCGTGCGCGACGCGGCTCTGGCCGAGGCAGTGATGCGCGCGCACATCCTGTCCGGCGGGATCATCGCCGCCACGGTCAGCGCCGACGGCTCGCAAACCTGACCCGTCCCCCCTCCTCCGGCCACGCCTTTACGCAAGAGAATTCGCAAGACGCACGCATCGCATGTTGCTTCTGGAGGCGGGACCCATTGGCGCCGCCGCTCGCCGAGCGACGGCGCCGCAGCCGTGGGTCAGCCGGCGTTCGCCACGCGCTCGGGCGTCTCGTAGCGGTCGAGCATCATCACCTTGTGCCAGGCGGCGACGAAGGCGGCGACAAAGTCGGGCTTTGCATCGTCGGCCGCCCACGCCTCGGCGATCTGGCGCAACTGCGCGTTGGAGCCGAAGATGAGGTCGCACCGCGTGCCGGTGAACTTCGTCTCGCCGCTGGCGCGGTTTACGAGGCGGAAGCGCATGGCATCATCGTCCGCCTTCTCCCATGTGAAGTCCATGGAGGTGAGGTTCACGAAGAAGTCGTTCGTGAGCGTCCCCGGCCGGTCGGTGAAGACGCCATCGCGCGAGCCGTCCCAGTTGGTGTCCAGAACACGCAGCCCGCCGACCAGCGCAGTCCACTCCGGGGTGGTCAGCGAGAGGAGCGCGGCGCGGTCGAGGAACAGGGCCTCGGGGGCAACCGTGAAGGTCACGTCCTTCTGCATGTAGTTGCGGAAGCCGTCAGCCACCGGTTTCAGCCAGTTGAACTGCTCGACGTCGGTCAGCTCCTGCGTCGTATCCATCCGGCCCGGCGTGAACGGCACGCTGATATCGACACCGCCGTCCTTCGCCGCCTTCTCAACCGCTGCCGTGCCGCCAAGCACGATCATGTCGGCGAGCGAGACCTTCTTGCCGCCGGTCGCGGAGGCGTTGAACGCGTCCGCAATGCCGCGCAGCGCGTCGACCACCTTGCCGCTCAGCGCCGGGTTGTTGACGTCCCAGTCCTTCTGCGGCGCCAGCGCGATGCGTGCGCCGTTCGCCCCGCCCCGCTTGTCGGTGACGCGGTGGGTGGACGCGGCGCTCCATGCGGTGAAGACCAGCTCCGGCACCGTGAGCCCGGACGCAAGCACCTTGTCCTTCAGCGCGGAAATGTCCGCCCCATCGACGACCGGATGGTCGAGATCGGGGATCGGATCCTGCCACGGGAGATCCTCGGCCGGCACCTCGGGCCCGAGGTAGCGCGACTTCGGCCCCATGTCGCGGTGGGTCAGCTTGAACCACGCGCGGGAGAAGGCATCCTCGAAATACTTGAAGTCGGAGAGGAATTTTTCGCAGATCGCGCGGTATGACGGGTCGACCTTCAGCGCAATGTCCGAGGTCATCATCATGAGCTCGTTCTGCTGGCCCGGCACGTGGGCGTCGGGCGTCGTCGGCGCGCCCTGGCCGTCCCTGGGCCGCCACTGGAGTGCGCCGGACGGGCTCTTCACCGGCTCCCACTCGAACCTGAAGAGGTTTGTCAGGTATTCGTTGTCCCACTTTGTCGGATCGGGCGTCCACGCGCCCTCGATGCCGTTGGTCATCGTGTACTGCGCGAAGCCGGTGCCTTCCGGGTTGTGCCAACCAAGGCCCATCGCCTCGATGGGGGCGCCCTCCGGCGCGGGGCCGATCTTCCCGGCGTCCACCATGCCGTGTGACTTGCCGAAGGCGTGGCCGCCGGCGATCAGCGCAACCGTCTCCTCGTCGTTCATCGCCATGCGGCCGAACGAGATGCGGATTTCGCGCGCGGAGTGTTCCGGGTTGCCGTCACCGTCCGGCCCCTCGGGGTTGACGTAGATCAGCGCCTGGTGCGTCGCGCCGAGCGGGTTTTCGAGATCCCAGACTTCCTGGTCCGGGCCGCCGACCCAGCGCTTGTCCATGTTGACCTGCGCGACCGGCTGACTCTTTTCCCGCGGGTCCGCTTCCCAGCCCTCAGGACCCCAGTAGGTCTGCCGGTCCGCCTCCCACGCGTCGATCCGCCCGCCACCATAGCCGAAGGTCGGAAAGCCCATGATCTCGAGCGCGCAGTTGCCCGTCAGGATGTAGAGGTCCGCCCAGGAGATTGCCTTGCCGTACTTGTTCTTGATCGGCAGCAGCAGGCGCCGGGACTTGTCGGTGTTGCCGTTGTCCCACCACGAGTTGATCGGGGCAAACCGCTGCATCCCCTGCCCGGCGCCGCCGCGCCCGTCGGCGATCCGGTAGGTTCCGGCCATGTGCCAGGCCATGCGGATCATCTGCGGGCCGTAGTTGTCGTAGTCCGCCGGCCACCAGGGCTGCGCATCGGTGAGCAGCGCCTTGATGTCTGCCTTGACCGCAGCGATGTCGAGCGTCCTGAACGCCGCGGCGTAGTCGAACGCTTCGCCGTAGGGGTTCGCCATCGGCGGGTTCTGGTGCAGGATCTCGACCTTCAGCCGGTTCGGCCACCAGTCGTCGATTGTCGGGTGCGATCCGATCGCACCGGCGACGCGCGAGCCGCCGAAGGGGCAGGTGCCGCCCTCCTGCACGATCGGCATGTCAGCCGGTGGCTTGGTGTGTTCGTTCATGGGTGTTTTTCTCCAAGGTAATTTCGTGGCGCCACTTCTGGCGACGCTGGAGCGGGTGAAAGGCGTCAGAAAGCTGGCTTGGTCGTTTCGGCTGTTTCGGACGTGTCCTCGCGCTCCTTTGCGCCCGGCCGCGCGCTCCCGACGAAGCGTTCCAGAAGCGCCGCCGCCACCGCGTACTTTGCACCAAAGTAGGGCAGCACCTGCGCGATGCTGTCCAGTGCGACCGCAGGTCCCAGTGTGCGGGCCGGGCTCAGCCGGGTGCCGCCGGCACTGCCGAAAGCCATGATCGCCAGAGGCGCCGTCATCCTGATGGCGACGGGTGCGAAATTTCCGACAAATCCGGCCAAAAGCGCCCCGGACATGGTCACCCAGAGCCCTTCCGGTGGTGCTGCACCGGGTTAAACACCAAACAGAAGCCAGCGAGATTTAAAGACAGTTTCATTCGAAACCGAGGCGCAGCCGCAGCATGGCCATCAACTGCCCCGGCAAGACATGAAATCAGCTTTAACGTGGGGCGCGCTGCATTCCTGCAACCATCGTGCGAGCGTCGCGTTCTTCGGTACGGGCGAAGCGGCCTGACACATCAATGCACCGGAGGAAGAGATTGCGCGGGTGTGCAACCAGTTCGATGCGGGCGTCCAAACGCGGCGCCTGTTTGACGCGCGGACCGGGCGGCCCCGGGCATCATCGCGCGCGATCATCCGCCGCGCGCGCTGATTTACGGGCGCATGCCGGTTTGCGTGTGCCATCCCCCGAGAGCGCCCGGATGCCCGATCCATGACGGCAATCTTCTGTGTGGAGGATGACGAGGCGACCGCGCTGGAGCTTACCGCAACGCTTGCGCGCGAACGCTACGAAGTTCGGCGCTTTGCAACCGGCGGCGAGCTTATGGTGGCGATCGCCGACTGGACCCCTGACCTTCTGCTTCTCGATCGCCGGCTGCCGGACATGGACGGGCTCGACATCGTTCACATGCTGCGGACGGCCGGCAACGCGGTCCCGATCCTCGTCCTCAGCGCGCTGTCGGAAATCTCCGAGCGGGTGCGGGGTCTGCGGGCGGGCGGCGACGACTACCTCGCCAAGCCGTTCGAGGCCGTCGAGCTTCTTGCCCGGATCGACGCTCTGACCCGCCGCCCCGCCACAATCCGCGAATCGCGCTTCAGCGTCGGTCCGATCGTGGCGGACCTTGATCGCAAGGAGGCCTGGCGCGACGGCCGCGCGCTCGAACTGCTGCCGCGCGAGTTCGACATTCTGGTCTACCTCGCCCGGCGCGAGGGGCAGATCGTGACCCGCTTCATGCTTCTGCGCGACGTGTGGGGTTACCGTTTCGAGCCGCGCTCCAACGTGGTCGACGTTCACATCGGCAAGCTGCGGCGCAAGCTCGACCCGCCGGGCACGGAACCGCTGATCGTGAGCGTGCGGGGTCAGGGCTTCAGGTTGAGCATCGGATGAATGAGGTCCGGTCGCGAACGATCGCGCGGTGGAGCGCGGTGATCGCTGCACTCCTGCTCGTCCAGACTGCGTTCCTCTCCGGCGCCTTCGTGCTCTTCGTTTCCATCGGCCAGGCCCGCGACAACGCGCGCACGCTGGACAAGCTCTGCGCGATGTTCGCGCAGATGCCCATCTCGCGCGCTGTCGAAGAGGCGAGCGAAGTCGGCGAGTGGGATGTTCACCGGCGCTACCTGCTGGCGGTGGATGACGCCAGCGACGGGCTTCTGTCCGGAAACATCGTCGCCATTCCGGACGACCTCGATCCGGCCGGAACCCCGCAGTCAGTCGCGGTGGAGCGAACCGAGCCGTCGCTGTCCGTCGAGAGTGATGTCGTCGCCCGCATGTGTACCATCGACGACGGGGCGCGCATGTTCGTCGGCTTCGACCGGGGGAGCGAGAGCGAGACCCTCGGCATGGTCAAGCAGGCGCTTGCCATCTCGCTGGTGCCGACGGCCATCTTTGCCGTGCTCGGCGGCTGGTTCCTCGGCACAAGGGCGACCGAGCGCGTCGAGCGGGTGCGTGATGTGGCGCGGTCGATTACCAAGGGCGACCTGACGCGCCGCCTGCCGACGAGCCGCACGCCTGACAGCTTCGACCGCCTGTCCCTGCACATCAACGTCATGCTGGACCGGATCGAGACGCTGCTCGAAGAGGTCCGCGGGGTGAGCGACGACATCGCCCATCAGCTGCGCACACCGCTGACGCGCCTGCACGCCTCGCTCCAGAGAATGGTGGAGGAGAGCACCGACAACGTCCCCGTCACAAGGGTCGAGGGCGCACTGACCGAAGCGCGGCGCACGCTCGCCATCGTGGCCTCCATGCTGCGCATCCGCGAGGCAAGCGACGAGAGACGGCGCAGACTGTTCGAGCCCGTCGAACTCGCCGATCTGGTCCTCGACGTGGTGGACCTCTACGAGCCGCTGGCGGCGGAGTCCGGCGTCGCGCTCGCAGCCGACGTGTCCGGTTCTGCAATCATGGTGGGGGACCGCGACCTTCTCATGGAAGCCGTCGCCAACCTTGTCGACAACGCGATCAAGTTCGTTCCGGGCGGGCGGGTCGACGTTGTTCTGACGCAGCCGGAGGGCGCGGCGATGATCTGCGTCATCGACGACGGCGCGGGCATCGCACCGGCGGAGATGGACGAACTCAGCAAGCGGTTCAGCCGGTCATGGACGACGGCTGGCGTGGACGGGCTGGGCCTCGGCCTGTCGCTCGTCGCCCGCATCGCCGAGCTCCACGACCTCGCCCTTCGCAGCCAGCAAAGGCAGCCGGGCAGCCGGGCCCGCGTGTGCCTCATACCGCGCGACGACCCGCCCTGAGCGCATGCCCCACGGAAATCCGGTCCACCGCAAAAGCGAAAAGGCAACCCCGATGACAAACTCGACTTCGGTCGCGACCCATGAGCGCTGGACAAGCCTCAGCATCTGGCTTCACTGGCTCATCGTTCTCCTCCTGCTCGCCCAGTTTGCCGAGGGGGAATTCATGGGGGACCTTTTCGACAAGGGCGCCGCGGGTGTGTCCGAGATGACGGCACTTCTCGGCTATGTCCACATCGGCGTCGGCGCAATCATCTTCCTCGCCGCAGCGGTCCGGCTGTGGGACCGCTTTGCGCACGGCCGGCCGGCGGCGCCGGAGGGTGAGCCGAACTGGGCCAAAACGCTCGCCCGGATCAGCCACGCCCTCCTCTACGCGATCCTGCTCGCCATGCCGGTCGCCGGCTTCGTCGCATGGTTCTTCGGGAGCGAGCTGCTCGCCGAGCTGCACAAATGGGCATGGGACGCGCTGATGGTCATCGCCGGGATCCACGTCCTTGGCGCGCTGGTGAACCAGTTCTGGTTCAAGACGGGCGTTCTGACCCGCATCCTCCCCGGCCACGGGCGATCCACCTGAACCTGAAAGCCTCCAAATGTTTGACTGGATTTCCGCGCTCGTCCACCAGGGCGGCTATTTCGGCATAGCGGCGCTCATGTTTTTGGAGAACGTGTTCCCGCCGATCCCGTCCGAACTGATCATGCCGATGGCAGGCTTCGTGGCAGCTGAGGGCGGGTTCAATCTCTGGCTCGCCATCGCGGCCGGCTCGCTCGGCTCTCTCGCAAGCACGCTGCTCTGGTACGAGATCGGACGGCGCTTCGGAGCCGAGCGGCTCAAGCGGATGACTTTCCGCTGGGGCCGCTTGCTGACCATGACACCCGACGAGGTGGACCGCGCGGTTGACTGGTTTGCGCGACATGGCGGGTTGGCTGTCCTGATCGGCCGGCTCGTGCCGGGGGTGCGCACGCTCATCTCCGTCCCGGCGGGAATGGCGCGGATGCCGCTGTCCCGCTTCCTCGCCTACTCCGCGCTGGGCACGGTGGCGTGGGGCGGCGTTCTCGCGCTCGCAGGGTATCTTCTGCAAAGCCAGTATGATCGTGTCGCCGGGTGGGTAAACCCGGCAGCCAACGTCGTCGTGGTGACCATCGTGCTCATCTACCTCTATCGGCTCGCCACGTTCGACAGGCGCCTGAGGCGCTATTCCCAGCCGTCCGCCGATTGACGATGGCCGCGGGCGTCGCTGCGGGAGAGCCGTGGCGCCCTCCTCGCTCGACACTTACGTCCCGGCGTTATTTCCGCTAGTGCCATCAGCATCACCGGAGTTGGACACGGCGCATGGCCAACAGATACGCAAGTCGATGGCGGGTGTGGGCTTTGGCGGCGGTCGGCATCCTCCTCGGGATCACGCTGCTGGCTTCGGCCCTGCCCCTTATCAGAACCGACACCTCGTGGGTGCGGTACGCCGATTTCCCGCGCCTGCAGTTCGCGGTCGCCCTCGTCATCCTGCTGCCGGCCTTCCTGGTCCTGCGGGGACGTGCGGGGCGGATCGGCTGGGTCCTCTCGGCGCTTGTGTTCGCGGCGCTGGTCTATCACGCCTCGCGGCTGTCCCCCTACATCCCGCTGCGGCCGCACGCTGCCGCTTCCGTCGTGGCGTGCGCCCCGGAGAACGCACTCTCGGTGATGGTTGCGAACGTCAAGGAGCGCAACGAGACGTCGGACGCCTTTCTCAAGCTCGTCGGCGAGGTCGAGCCGGACGTCCTCCTCATCATGGAGACCGATCCGTGGTGGGACCGTCAGCTCACGCCGCTCGCGGACAGCTACCCGCACCGCGAGCAGTTCATCCCCGAGGGGCACGGCGCCTTCGGAATGCATCTTCTGTCCAAGCTCCCGCTCGTCTCGCCGGAGTTCCGCTTCCTGTTCGATGCCTACTCGCCCACGCTCTACACCGGGCTCCAACTGCACAACGGCACGACGGTGCAGTTTGTGGCGCTCCACCCGCATCCGCCGATGGTCGGGGTCAAGTCGACCACCTTGCGGGACGGGCACATCCTGAGCGCCGCGCTCGAGGCACGCGCGAACGCTGCGCCGACCATCCTCGCCGGCGACTTCAACGCCGTGCCGTGGGAAGATGTCACCCGCCGCGCCGACCGCATTGCCGGTCTTCTCGATCCACGGATCGGCCGCGGCAACTATTCGACATTCAAGACCAACAGCATCTGGATGTCGTGGCCGCTGGACCAGATCCTTTATCAGGACGGGTTCGGTCTTGTCGGGTTCGAGGTCCTGCCGGACTTCGGGTCGGACCATTTCCCTGTTCTGGCGCGCCTGTGCCAGGTGCCGCCGTCATCGCTGGAACAGACGCCACCGGCGTTGCGGGCCAACGATCTGGCGGAGGCCGAGGCCGCGATTGAAGCTGCCAAAGCGCTTCAGCCGGAGAGCCGGTCGCAATAGCAGCCCGGAACGCCTCTCAGCGCAGCATTCCGGGCGGCCGCATCATTGCGGCGCTTCACTCATCAGGTTCGAGAACGCCTTGATATTCGTGGAGCCGAACCCCGCGAGCGGAACCGCCCGTTCCGTCGATGGATCGCTGAGCGACCAGCGATGGTCCGTTCCAAGGCGCAAGGTGAACACCGCGCCGTCGCCGTCGATGCGCCGGTGCGCCTTTCGGGATAGCGCCTCGACGGCCGCAATCGCGAAGCTTCCGCCTTCGATCGGGAAGGTCGCAAGCGCCTGGCCGTCGAGCGAATAGGCGACGAGCGGCCCCTGCGGATCGTCGCGCACGAAGCGGATCGCGCGTGACGCCTCGACCGCGGCGTTCGCGGGACGGAAGATGCCGCGGTCCGTCTGCCGGGCCACGATCGTTGCGGTGAAGACGAACGCGATGAGGACGGCGGCGGCGACCAGTGCGCCGCGCGGGACGCGGATCGGCTCGTCGCTCATGGCTTGCCGCCGGGTGCGTCGATCATGGCGCCGCCCTCGCTGCGGATGAGAGCGTCGCAGAGCGTGGCGGACGCCGCCTTTGCATCGGCAAGGCCCCGCAGGACGGGCTGGCAGCGCAGCCCGCGCGTCACCCTTGCATGCGGCCACAACACCAGCGCGCCCGGCCCCTGCCCCGGACGCACCGACAGAGCGATGTCGTCGCCCCTTCTGCGCCGCGCACGGATCGAAACGCCGTCGATCTTGCTCAGCGGAATATTGACGCACTTCGTGAAGGCGACGCCGATCAGAAGGATGACCCTGCGCTCCGTCACGAAGTAGCTGGTGGTTTTCGCCGCCAACAGCGCACCGATGGCAAGCAGGCCGAGACCGAGGATGGACAGCGGAACGAAGATGATCGCCGTTGCCAGTACGGCATTTTGCAAGGGTGCGCCGCTCGCCGTGATGGCGCTCGCCGCAAGCACCGCCATGGCGGCCAGGTAAAGCGCGACCGCACGCACCCGGTAGCAATCCACCGCGAGCGTCCAGAAGTCCGGACGGCCGCGCCACAGGACGGTTTCTCCCGCAGGCAGCGCGCCGGGAAGGCCCGCAAGCGGATCGTCGGCTGCGGGCATCGGCGCCAGCTTGTCGTCGTGTGAAGCCTCGGTGAAGGCGAGGTTAGTGGCGAGCGACACTGGCGCCTCCAAACTGGATGCCGCCGGCGAAGAAGCCGTTGACGCGGTCCTCGTCGCGGAACGTCACCACCTCCCCCGCGCGAACGGGAGGATGGCGCAGCGCTTCCAGCGGAAGCGTCGTCACCCGCGCCGTCCCGCGCGCCCTGTCCAGCGCGCAGAAATAGGTCGGCGCCAGCCACAGGCCGACGACACCGTCGATGCTGTAACTGAAGTAACGCACGTCGTACTCGGCCTGATTGAACCAGATGTCGACGATGCGACCGACCGGCAGCCCTTCCTTGTCAGCCAGCACCCAGCCCCGCGGATCGGCCCCGCCGCGCGGGATGTAGTGATCCGGGTGGCTGTTCAGCGAGAGCAGCTTGGGCTCGCCCTCGTTGGTGAGGTCCGGCAGGTCCGGCTTCTGCGCCTGGAACGCGGCGGCACCGATCCCGGCCGACAACGGACGCGGCGATTCCAGCGGCAGGCCGTAGGCCGGGCGGCCGGTGACGTCGTGCAGCGGCTCCGGCACCTCCTCGCGCGGCACGGTCACCGGGTCGCGCCCGTGCGGCAGATGAAACGTCTTGGGCGCCGGCATCGGCGGGAACCCCTCGGACAACGTGAGACGCGGATGGCGCGCGCCGGACACGCCGATCAGCGGGTAGCCTTCGCGCTTGTCCTCGCGCCGCAGGTAGAAGACCAGCACGAAGAGGAAGATGACGAACGCGACGACGCACAGGAACGCAACGTCGATATCGCCAAGGACGGTGGGCACTTCGGTCATCGTGCGCCTCGCGCGTGAGGGGTTGAGACTGTCGCGCGGCTCTCCCGCGCGGTGGACGGGCGAAAACTCATCGCGCGACCTCCCGTGCTGTCGGCGCGCTCGCCGTGGTCGGCGCCCAGCCACCCTTTGCGAGCGGCACGCGCACGGTCGGAACGTCCGGGATGAAGGCCTCCGTCGGCGCGCCGACGAGCCCCGGATACTGCGCCGCCAGCTTCTGTCCGCCGACCGGCTTCGGCAGGCCCGTGTGGCAGGTCTTGCAGTCGGGCTTGAAGGCATCGCCGAGCGGGCCGAGCCGCTCCTTGGGCAGAAGCTTTGCCAAGGGGTCGAAGACGTTGGTGATCAGTCCGTGGGTGAGGACGCGGCCGGTGTAGCCTTCGGCGTGCTTGGGCGTTCCTTGCGTCCAGTCGAAGAAGGCGCGGCTGTTGTGGCAGTAGGTGCAGTTGACGCCGAGAGCGTCAGACCACTGCATCATCAGGATGTAGGTGTGATCGCCATCCTCGAAGACCATCTTCTCGTCGCCGGCGAGCGGAGTGCGCGCCTGCAGGCCGGCGATCTTCTTGTCGCCCCCAATGTACCATTCGAACGGTGCGTTGGGAAAGAACTTGCGGATGGTCGTCGCCTGATCCTGCCACGGCTGCGGCGGGCCGAGCCAGTCCGGACCGGGGTCGTGCTCGGGCTGATTGGTCCAGCTGTTGGCGGGGACCGTCTCGCCGCGGTGGCAGGTGTAGCAGGTGACGCCAGACGGTGCGACGTGGGTGCCGCCGGCGTTCACGCCGCGCACCATCTTCAGCATGGCGCGGGCGACGTCCTTGGTGTAGGGGCCCTCCGCCGCATAGTCGTCGCCGGCGTGGCAGTGGCTGCACCCCTCGTCCGGCGAAACCCAGGCGGTGATGGCCTGCATGGTGCGGTCGAACTCCGCCTTGTCGAGATCGCCAAGTACCTGGACGTTCTGGTACGCCTCGCCAGCGGTCGTCCCGGATGCCGCGACCGCAGGAAGCACGGGGCTCGGCTTGTTGACGGGGTTCGAGCGGGTCCGCGCCGAGGTGAACGTGTCCATGGCGAGGGCGCGGTTGCCCCATTCGGTCGACTGGACCGTCCACGGCGCGTCATAGGTGGGCAGCCCGACGATCACCCCGACAATGGCGACCGACAGCGCCACCGCGCCACCGAGGATCCAGCCGCGGTGCCGCCCGCCATCAGCGGAGCGCCGATCCTCCGCCCCGGCGGCGCGCACCTGCAACGGGTCGCGCTCGGTCAGGCGGCGTTCCTCTTCGGCAAGCCCCGGCGGAAGCGGCCGCCGCTCGCGCACCCAGCTCTCGCCCTCTTGCGCCACCTCGGCGTGGACGAGCCGGTCGTTCGAATCGACCGAGGGTTCATCCGGCGTTCCGAACTCGCCGCCCGCCGGACGGCGCACCTCCCGCTTTTCTTCCTCAAGGTGCAGCGCCGGACGGACGGTCCGGGCCCAGCTCCCGCGGTCATCCTGCAGCGCGGCCTGCGGGTCCTCGGCCACGCGCCGCTTCGCGTCCGCCAGCGCGCGGCGCCTCCGCTCTTCTTCCCGGACGCGCAGGACGTATGCCGCGCCGCGCAGGACATGGCCGATATTATCGCGTTTCATTGCCCGAACTCCCGCATCGCTTCAGGTGAGAGGGAGACGCCCTTCAGCGCTTCCGGCATCAGCTCGGCAGGAACGGGTATCGCGTCGTAGACCGGGGCATACTCTGGCGCGAGACCCCACTTCACGCCCCACAGATACCAGTTGTCGACCACGGTGCCGGTGAGAAGCACGCCGATGGCGCCTGCAAACGTCGTCAGCGTGGCGAACCAGAAGGCCCAGCGGTGGATCGATTCGAAGGTTGCGTTGAAGCCCATCGTCCAGCGCCAGAACAGCGCGCCGCGCTCGGCGGCGGTGCCGCGGTAGACGATCTCCTCCGCCTCGCGCTCCCCGCCAAAACGCGCAGTCGCGAGGATGGTACCGCCGTGCATCGCAAACAGGAGCACCGACCCGTAGAGGAACATGATCGCGAAACAGTGGAACGGGTTATAATACCAGTTGCCGTAAAGAACGGAGACCGTCGCCGTCCAGTTGAGGTGCGGGATGATGCCGAATGGTGGCGCTTCGGACCAGTCGCCGAGCAGCAGTGGCCGGAAGAAGCCGAGCGAGAGGTAAAGGAAGATCGCCGAGGCGAACGCCCACGACACGTGGGTGCCCATGCCGAGCGCACGCGCCCGCCAGTAGATGCGACACCACCACAGGAGGATCGCCGCCGTGAGGAAGAACCCGGCCATCATCCACCAGCCGCCTTCCTGCAGCGGCGCGAACGGGTTGCGGCCGAACTCCGGCCCCGGCGGCTCCAGCCGGTGCCACCCCATGCCGGTGATGAACCGGTAGATGCTCCAGTCCACGCTGGCCCAGAAGTTGAAGCCGATGATGCAGATGGCGATCGTGCCGCAGATGATCGAGGCCCAGCCCACATAGCCGAGGTAGAACGGACCGACCTGCGGGTCCCCGATCTTGCCGATCAACCGTACCAGGCGCTCGCCACCGAAGCGGGAAACGTCTCGACCGGGCAGTGACACAGGCACCTGCGGCGGGCCGAAAACCTGCATGCGCGTCCAGACGCTCTGGAATTGGGACATAGCTTTCAGATCCGTTTGAGAAGTAGCTCTGGCGGCGGGTTCAGTTGATCAGCGACAGGAACCAGTCGTACCAGTACGGCCATCCGTCGACCCAGAACGGGCCGCTCAGGATGATGCAGATCGCGCTCCAGACGCCGGCGTTGATTGCCAGAAACCAGCCAAGCCGATGGATGCCGAGCGGCCCGATCGAGTAGAAGATCACGTCGCGGAAATACTGGTTCTCGTGCTCGCCGAACTTCACCGTCTGGCGGTCGCCGGGGTTGACGACCGACAGGATCACGCCGCCGTGCATCGCCAGCATGAGCGTGGTGGTGAAGAAGAACGTCACCGCGAGCATGTGCGCCGGATTGTAGTGGAAGTGGAGATACTGGTAGCCAACGTTCGACACCCAGTCGAGGTGGGCAAAGATGCCGTACGGAAAGCCGTGCCCCCAGGCGCCGAGCATGACCGGCCGGATGACGACGAGCGTGGCGTAGGCGAAGATCGCCGCGCTGAAGGCGATGGGGACGTGGTAGCCCATGCCCAGCTTGCGGGCGATCTCCACCTGACGCAGCGCCCACGAAATGAACGCACCGAGGGCGCAGATGGTGATGAGCTGCCAGAGCCCGCCGTCCCGCAAGGGGGCGAAGCCGAGCCCGTACTTCAGCGGTGGCGGGGCGATGGTAATCTGCCAGATGTTCCAGGTCGGCCCGATCGCCGCGCCGTAGACGATCAGCAACGTGCCGACGGTGGCGAAAATCAGCGCCGTGACGCCGAAGAAGCCGACGTAGAACGGCCCGACCCAGAAATCGAACAGCGACCCGCCGACAAGGTTGCCCCCGCGGGCACGGTATTTGGCTTCAAATGTAAGAAGCGCCATCGTTTGCCTCCGACTCTGCTGCTCGAGTCATGCCAAACGAAGGCAAGCGACGTCAACTTACATTTACATAAATGTAAATTTAGATTTACACATTCGATTTCTCAATTTCCTTGGGTGCGGCGCGGTGCCACATGTGCTACCATTTGTGCGCAGCTCTGAACGCGATGAGCGAAGGACAGCGATGCGCGGGACCGGCTGCTGGCACCGCGAGTGCCTTCGGATGGCGGCCCCTTCCTTCGTAAATCGTCGCTGCTTCGCCCTCGGGTGCGCCTTTCACCTCAGGGGAACTCTCCACTTTTCTGAAGCACATCCAAAAGATGCCGGGAGACTCCCCTGCCCGCCGGCGCGGCCGGCAACACATGAGACGCCCATAGACGTCGGGCCATGACGGTTTTCGTGTCGCGTCAATATCCGCCGGATGCCGCGCGCGATCGTGTTCAACAGCGCCGCAGCCAAGATTACCGGGCGGCTCGCTCCAGCATCCAAGCCAGCCGGGATCCGTTCGATTGACGCTGGACGCCGATCGGTTGCTCGCATGAATGGAAGCCGCGCGCCGGAGGACGCTTCCCTCCGGCCAGTTGAGGCTCAGGTCGGAGGAGAATCTACCGGACGCGGGCGGCCGTCGCCATCGAGCGCAACGAAGGTGAACGTCGCCTCGGTGACGAGCTCGGTGTCCTCCGCATGGCGTTCGCGCCGCCACGCCTCGACATGGATCCGCATTGAACTGCGGCCGACCTTCTCGATCTCGGCATAAAGCGACACCTCATCGCCGATCCTGACCGGGCGATGGAGCTTCATTCCGTCGACAGCGATGGTCGAACTGCGGCCGCGAGACCGGCGGGCCGCCACGGTCCCCGCCGCGAGGTCCATCTGGCTCATCAACCAGCCGCCGAAAATGTCTCCGGCGGGATTGGTGTCGGCCGGCATGGCAATGACCCGGATAGTTGGCGGCCCTTTCGGGCGAAGATCCTCAGATGACATGATGGCAATCCGATGCTGGTAAGCGCGTGTCCATGGTCCGGCCGCGGTTGGGGCGGCCATCGTCGATTTCGGCCGCCGCTCCGAGCGGGCTGACGTTCGTCAGTCGGTGAGCGCGCCTTCTTCCTCTGCCTGTTTCATCTTCTTCTTGACGCGCCTGCCAAGGACAATCGGCAGCACGAAGCCGACGATGGCGATGGTCCACAGAATGATCGCGAGCCAGCTGCCGAAGAGCGCCGACCACTCCCCGTTCGAGATCGTCATCGCGCGCCGAAGGTTCACCTCCATCTCGTTGCCGAGAAGGATGCCGAGAATGATCGGCACGAGCGGTACATCGAGCTTGCGCAAAACCCAGCCGAGCACCCCGAAGAAAACCATCATCTTCAGCTCGAACGTGGAACCGGTGATCGAGTAGATCCCGATGAACGCGATCATGGCAACGATTGGCATCAGGATGTGCGAGGGCACCAAGAGGACCCGCGTGAAGATGCCGACCATCGGGATGTTGAGCGCAAGAAGCATGAAGTTCGCAATGAACAGCGCCGCGATCAGGCCCCAGACGACGTCGGGGTTGTTCTGGAACAGGAGCGGCCCCGGCTGAATGTTGAGCGTGAGCAGCACGGCGAGCAGCACCGCCGTCGTCCCGGACCCCGGCACGCCAAGCGCAAGCATCGGCACCAGCGCTCCGCCGGAGGCCGCGTTGTTGCCGGCCTCCGGTGCCGCGACACCGCGCGGATCGCCCTTGCCGAAGGTTTCGGACCGCGGGTCGGAGACCTGCTTTTCGACCGAATAGGCAAGGAAGGAACCGAGCGAGGCGCCGGCCCCGGGCAGAACGCCTGCGAGGAAACCCACCACTGTCGAGCGGATCATCGCGGGCGTGCAGTAGCGCAGGAGTTTCCAGGAGGGCGTGAGACGCCCGATCTGCATCTTCGGCTCTTCTTTTTTCTCTCCGCGGCTGCTGCGATGTTCGAGGAAGATGAAGACTTCGGACAGGGCGAAGAGGCCAACGATGGCAATCAAAAAGTCGATGCCGTCGTAAAGGTGCACCTCGCCGAAGGTGAAGCGCTGCACGCCGGTCTGCGTGTCCACCCCGATCATCGCGATCCCGATGCCGAGCGCGGCGGCGAAGGCGGACTTGGCCTGGTTGGCCGCGGCAATGCCGCCGAGCGTTGCAAAGGCCAGCGTGAAGAGAACGAAATACTCAGCCGGCCCGAACAGCAGCGCGATCTTCACCAGCTGCGGCGCGAGGAAGACGAGACCCCAGGTCGCGAAGAACGCCCCCACGAAGGAGGCAATCCCCGAAAGCGCCAGCGCCTCACCCGCTCGGCCGGCCTTGGCCATGGGATAACCGTCGAGGCATGTCATCATGGCCGGCTCGTCGCCGGGGATGTTGAGAAGGATCGACGAGATCCGCCCGCCATACATTGCCCCGTAGTAGACCGACGTCAGTAGGATCAGCGCGGGGACGGCGCCGAGGCCGAAGGTGAAGGCCAGCGGAATCAGGATGGCGACGCCGTTGGCGGGGCCGAGGCCGGGGAGCGCCCCCATCATGGTGCCGAGGAAACAGCCCAGAAACGCGAGCAGAAGATTCTGCCACGTCAGCGCGATGGAGAAGCCGTCGTAGAGTGAAACGAATGTATCCATGAAATGCCCTCAAAAACCGAGTGGGCCGTCGGCGAGCGACAGACCGAAAATGAGCTCGAACAGGACGAAGAGGCCGACCGACGTGCCGACGCCGTTCAGGATTGCCGTCAAAGGCCGTGCGCCGAGGCGCCAGGTCAGGTAGGCGGTGATGATGATTGTGGCGAAGACAAAGCCGAACACCGGCAGAACCTCCGCGTAGCCGAACATGATGAGCACCGCGAAGCCGATCTCGGCCAGGCGGTTGAGCGAAGGCCATTTCGGCTCGGGGTCCGGCTTCAGCACGAAGTAGAGGGACGAGAGGCCAAGGATGACAGCGATGATCATCGGAAATCCGTCCGGACCGATCGCGTCGGACGCGAATGGCTCGGGAATGATCGTCGCGGCCCATGCGTAGAACACGGCGAGGGTCAAGCCGACGCCGCCAAGAACGCGATCACTCATAATGGGACATGTCTCCCGCATGTATGCTGTGAGGAAGGCCAGAACAGGCTTACAGCCCGCCCGTGAAACCGCGGGCAGGCTGCAAGCCGGTGGTCCGTTACTGGATGAGGCCGATCTGGCGAGAGATCGTTTCGATCTCGCTGACGGACTGGGCCACGAATTCGTTGAATTCCTTGCCGTGCAGGTCGAGCTCGGCGAGCCCGTTCTGCTCCATCACGGCCTTCCACTCCTGGCTGTCATACATCGTGTCGAGCTGACCGACCCACCAGTCGTAGGCTTCGTCGCTCATCTTGCCCGGCCCATAAAAGCCGCGCCAATTGGCACCGACCACGTCCACCCCCTGCTCCTTGGCGGTCGGGAAAGCTGAGAAATCCCCCTCCAGCCGCTCGGGCGCGAGAACCGCCAGAACACGCAGATCGCCGGACGCGACGAAGCCCATCGCCTCGGAAAGGTCGCCCGAGTAGGCCTGGAGCGAGCCTGCCAGCAGCTGACTGATCGCCTCACCGCCGCCCGCAAAGGCGACGTACTTGATCGCGCGCAGATCCTCGACGCCGGCCTTCTGCGCAGCGATGAGCACCTTGAGGTGATCCCAGCCGCCCGAGGCCGAGCCGCCGCCGATGGAGATGTCGCGCGGCGTGTCCTTGAGCGCGGTCATCAGCTGGGAAAGGTCTTTGATGTCGGACTCCGGGCGCACGCCGATCACGCCATAATCGGCGCCAATCGTGCCAAGCCAGCGAACCTGGTCCATCGTGTTGCCGGGATACGCGCCTTGCGCGAGCCGGGTCGCGGTCGCGGTGGACGCGGCCACAATCAGGTCGTTCTCGTCGTCGCGCTTGTTGACCACTTCTGCAAAGGCGACGCCGCCACCACCGCCGGAGAGGTTCTGAACCCGCATGGACCCTTCGATGAGGCCGGTTTCGCGCATCACCCGCGCAACCTGACGACATGTGAAGTCCCAGCCGCCGCCGGCCGATGCGGGGGCGATGCATTCGGGCCGCTCGGGCGTGAACGCCTGCGCAGACGCCGCAGTCGGCACGGCTGCAGCAAGGGCGGCCGCAATGGCGGCGCCCGCAAAGGTCGTCTTGATCATGTCAGTTTCCTCCAGTGCAAGCCGGGGTTTTCCCCGGTCGTCAGCGAAGGTTAGTCGTGGATTCTGTCATTTAGCTGTCATCTGGTTACTACGCTGTCATGATTGCTCATCTTTTCATCGGCTGCCGGGGCTCCTATGCTTCGAGATGGAGAAGAATCGTAATGCGCGTGCTCTTGGTGGAAGACGCGAGTGATGTGGCAGCAACGATCGCGGCCCATCTCACGCGGGAAGGATTTGCCTGCGATGTGGCCGAAAGGGCCAGGGAGGCCGAAACCTGCCTGAGCGTGCAAAGCTTCGATCTTGTGATCCTCGACATACAGCTGGCCGATGGCGACGGGCGCGACGTCCTGCGCAACATGCGCCAGCGCGAGGACGCGACGCCGGTCCTCATGCTTTCGGCAAACTACTCGGTCGAGACAAGGATCGGATCGCTCTACGATGGCGCCGACGACTATCTCGTAAAACCCTTCGATCTGCGCGAACTCACCGCGCGGATCTGGGCGCTCAGCCGGCGTGGTCGAGATCAGAAGGGATCTGAGCTTGTTCTGGGCGACCTCGCCCTCAATCCCTCTGCACAGACGGTCCGACTTCGCGGCGAACTGGTTGCCATGACACGCCGCGAATTGACTCTCCTCAACGTCCTTTTGCGAAATCCCGGCCGCATCCTGACGAAGGAAAGACTGTTCGACTGTCTGTTCACGTTCAACGAGTCAGATGTGGGCCTCAACGCGGTGGAGCTTTACGTCGCGCGCATCCGTAAAAAGCTTGGCGGATCGGACGTGAAGATCCTCACGCACCGAAACCTCGGATATTCGATCGAGGCCAGCCGGTCGTGACCGACGTGGCTGCCCCGCGCACGACGTTGTCTTTGCAGGCACGCATCGTGCTGGCGATCGGCTCTGTGCTGGCGGTCGCCGGTATTGTCGTGATGCTGGCGGCATTGGCATATGGCCGTCACGCCGCACGGGAGGCATTCGACCGACTTCTCGTTGGTGCGGCAAGCGACATTGCGGAGTCTATATCCATTCGGGATGGCTTTCCGATCGTCGACATGCCGGTTTCGGCATTCGAACTGCTTGCCCTCGCCCCGCGCGACCGGATCAATTATCGCGTGGTCGGCAGGGATGGCGACACGCTCACCGGCAACCCGGCAGCGCCGCGCCCCGAAACAACCACCGAAACGCCGAGCTTCTACGGCGCCGATTTCAGCGGAGAGCCGGCACGGTACGTTGCCGTGACGCGCCTCTTCGCTGAGCGTGGGTACAGCGGTCCCGTCGAAATCATCGTCGGACACACCTTGCACGCCCGCCGTGACCTCGCGTTCGACATTGCGCAAAATGCGGTGTTCGCTCTCGCTGTGGCGGGGGTCGTGATTGCAGTGCTCGCCTGGCTCGCAGTCCTGTCGACGCTGCGCCCGCTCGGCCGGATCGGCGCAGCGCTCGCGCGCCGCAAACCGACCGATCTGTCGCCACTGGCCGAACCGGCACCGCGCGAGGTCGCCGCGCTTCGTGATGCACTGAACAGCTTCATTGCCCGGCTCCGGCGCCAGCTCGATGCCAACAGGGATCTCATCGCCGACACGGCGCATCAGCTGCGCACACCGCTGGCGGCGATCCGCCTTCAGCTCGATGCCGCATACGACGAGGCGGACCCGGCCGAGCGGCGCATCCTGATGGACCGCGCAAAGAGCCGCGCGATCAGCCTCAGCCGGTTGCTGGACCAGCTCTTGAGCCAGGGCCTTGTGATCCACCGGAGCGATTCGGCGCCGAAGGAGCGTCTCGATCTGCGCGACGTCGCGCTTGAAGTCTATGAAGAGAGTGAAATCGAGGCCTTGGTGATCGACCACGCGATGTCTCTGGACATTCCAGAGGCCGAGGTCTGGGTCGACGCGGACATGCTTTCGCTCACGGAAGCCGGCAAGAACCTCCTCGGAAATGCGATCCGGCACGGGGTACCGCCGATCGTGCTGGGCGTATCCCGCGCCAACGGCGCTGCCCTACTCTGGGTCCGGGACGCAGGCAGCGGGCCCGCCCCTTCGGTTCTCGCCGGCATGGGGCGCCGGTTCGCCAACGGTCGTTCGGCGGGCGCGGGCGGGCTCGGCCTTGCAATCGCGCACGCGGTTGCCGTCAGTCACCAGGGCTGCCTCTCGCACTCATGCGACGGGAACGGCTTCGAAATTTCAATCAGCCTACCTCGCGTGGCGGCCCCATGATGCGGCGAGTGATTGCGGTCGTTTTCCTGATTGCCGGCAGCGTTGCCGACGCGCAGGAGCTGACCGCTGTCATCGGGCCTGAGGCTGCGGTGCAAGAGCTCCGCGTGCGCAGCACGACCGACCTTGCCGTGCTGCGGCCGGTGCTCGAAGGCTTTCTCTCGACCCAGCAGGGCACCGCGATCGTCTATGAACAATGGCTGTCAAACAATCTTTATCGGCAGAGTATCGCGGAATGCGAGACGGGATCGCCAGCGGCGGACCTGATCATCAGCTCGGCCGTTCACCAGCTTGTCGACTTCGTCAACCGCGCCTGTGCCGCAGCTCACGTCTCCAAGGCCACGGCGGCATTGCCGCCCCAGCTCTCGTGGCGCGACGAGCTTTGGGGCATCACGCGCGAGCCGGCCGTCATCGTCTACAACCGCGACCTCGTGCCACCTGACGAAGTCCCGCGTTCGCGCTTCGACCTTCTGGACACCTTGCGCAACGCCCCGGAACGGTACGCCGGTCGCGTTGCCACCTACGACATTGACGCCTCGGGTCTCGGCTTTCTCTTCGCCTATGCAGATTCGCTCGAAGCGACGACGTTCGGCGGGTTGCTCGAGGCATTTGGCCGGACCGGGGCCGTGGCGACATGCTGCTCTGCCGAGATCATGAACGGCGTGTTGAGCGGCGACTACCTCATCGGATACAACCTCCTCGGCTCGTATGCGTTCGAGCTGGCAAAGGCCGATCCGCGCCTCGGGATCGTCGCTCCTTCGGACTACACCCTCATCCTCGCAAGAGGCGCCGTCCTGCCGCGCGGCTCCGAAAACAACGAACTTGCCAGGAGACTGGTGGACTATTTGCTTTCGTCCGCCGGTCAGGACGGTCTGCGCCGCGCGAACCTTCTTATCGATCTCGATGTCCTGCGCGAGAAGGGCGCTGTTCCGGACGGGACCAGTTCGTCCCAGCTGCGCCCGATCGCGCTTTCGCCAAAACTTCTCGTCGCACTCGACCAGCACAAGCGTCTGATATTCACCGAACTTTGGCAGAATTCATTTTTTTCCGAGTAATGGCCGCGAATAATTTGGTCTCAGGCGCGGGACTAATGTCTGGTAGCTGACAGTACTGGCGAGCCAGACGGCAGCACGAAAATTGGTCCCGGGTTGATCTTAACGGGCGGCGGCGCGGCAGAAGCTGCGGAGGCCGCCGAACATGCGCAGTGTGGCGTTCCGGTCGCGGAAGAGGACGGTCGGGGTGCGTCAATCTTTCTGCATTTCGCCGCGAACGCCGTCGCTTCGGTACGGTTTACCCCCATGAGACATTTCATGGCCGCACGGTGACTCTTGTCGTCATGGCCGCACGGACACTCTTGTCGCGACTACGAGCATGGTACCGAAGATGATCGATATGACGCCTGCCGTGCGCCGCCTTACGGCGAGCCACCGCCCTAAGGTGGCCGCCGCCCGGCCTCGTTTCCCCGGGCTCGCCACTTGATAGCCCGGCACCTCCTCGCGGCCATTCTCTCGCTCATCCTCGCCGGGCCTGCCCTCGCCCAGTCCGATCCGGAGCGGCTTGTTGAGGCGATGCAGAAGGGCGGCACGGTCGTCTTCCTGCGCCGCGCCGCGACGGTCGAAAGCCAGATCGATACGGGACGTCTCGAAAACCGTGCGGGGCAGCGCAACCTGTCAGAAGCCGGCACTCGCCAGGCGAAGGCGCTTGGCGCCGCGTTCGAGGCGCTCGATATTGCCTTCGCCCGCATCCTGGTCAGTCCGGTCTTTCGCAGCCGCGACACCGGCGAATTCGCGTTTGGCGTGGGCAGGGTCGAGGTCACGATGGACCTTGTCGCCGACGACTATGCCGGGCCGCACCTTGGCCGGATGCTGGCAGCGACGGAGCGCCTTCTGACGACCCAGCCCGAGCCGAAAGGCGCGAATATCCTCCTCGTCGGCCATCGCACGCCGCTCGAAATGGTGACCCGCCGTTCCTTTGGCGACGACATATTGCCGGAAGGCGCGATGGCAATCTTCGCGCCTTCCGCGGAGGCCACGCGCCTTCTCGGAACACTGATTGCTGACGACCTCATCGACATCGCGGAGGCTCCATGACGACCATCAATCGGCGCACCTTCATCGCGGGGACAGCCGCCGGCGCCGCGCTCGCCACAACAGGCGGACCGGGGGCTGCCCAGGCGCAAGCGACGCTGATCCGGCGCGCCTACGTGATGACCATGTCGGCCGCGGGCGACAGGGCCGAGACCGACGTGCGCATCGAGGACGGACGGATCGCCGCCATCGGGGAGGCCCTACCCGCGGACGGCGCCGAAATCATCGAGGCCGATGGCCATATTCTGCTGCCCGGCTTCGTCGACACCCACACCCACCTGTGGCTCTCCCAGATGCGGGGGCTCTTTTCGCGTTCGCAGGAGACGAAATATTTTCCGCTCGTCGAGCGGCTCGGCCGCGCCTATCGGCCGGACGACATGCGCATCGGCACGTTGTTCGGCGCGGCCGGCAACCTCGATGCCGGGATCACGACCACCCTCGCCTATTGCGACAACATCCGCAGCGCTGCCGACGCCGATGCGGCGCTGGACGGCTTGCGCCAGTCCGGAATCCGGGCGCGCTTCCTCTATACCGGTCACGACAACCTCGACCCGGCGGCCGAAATCGACCTTCCCCATCTGGCCGACCTCATCGAAGCGGGCGAGGCCGGCCGCGTCACGCTCGGCATCGGCTGGCGCAGCCCTGCGGGAGACGCCGATGACGAGGTCGTGGCGCGCGCGATGCGCGAACTCGAATTCGCCCGCGAGAACGACCTGCCGATCTCCACGCACGTCAGCGGATCAGGCGCCGTGGCGCAGCTCGACCGGCTGATCGCTATGGGCGTTCTGGCTGACGACATGCAGCTCGTCCACGCCACCGGGGCCAGTGAGGCCCAGCTTCGCGCGGTGGACGAGGCCGGCGCGTCGGTGTCGCTGACGCCGATCACCGAGCAGCGCGTCGGCTTCGGCGTCACGCGGGTGAACGACTATCGGCCGGTGTTCGGCAGCATCGGCCTCGGCATCGACGGCGCGCTCGGCGGTGCGCCGGACATGTTCGACGTGATGAAGATGCTGCACAACGTTCAGGCCGGGGCGGCCGGCGAGGAGCTTGCGATCCTGCCGCGCCGCGTTCTGGAGTTCGCCACTGCGGAGGGCGCCCGCTCGATCGGCATGGGCGAGCACATCGGCTCCATCGAGGTCGGCAAGCGGGCGGACCTTCAGCTCATTGCCACCGACACGCTCAACATGGGGCCGCTGAACGACGATCCGTCCGCGCTCCTCGTCTACAGCGCGGCGCCCCGAAATGTCGTGCTCGTGATGGTGGACGACGCCATCGTCAAGCGCGACGGCCGGCTGACCGCGCTCGCACCCGCGGAACTTGCGAGGGAGGCTGCGCGCTCCCTTCAAGCCATCCGCAAACGGTGAGAGCGTCTGACGGCGCGTCGCGCCGGGAAAGAATTGAGTTCACATGATCCGACAGTTCAAATGGCTCGCCGTGCTTTGCGGCCTCGTGGCCGCACCCGTTCATGCAGCCGACGTCGCCGCGACCCTAGAGTCCGACGCACGGTTCTCGGTGTTTGCCGAAGCGTTCCGGCAGGCGACCGAGTCGCGGGCGGAACGGGATGCACCGATGACCGTGTTCGCCCCGTCGGACGAGGCGTTTTCGAGGTTGCCGCAGAACTTTCGTGACGCCCTCCTGGCCCCTCGCAACGCGGGCGCGCTCGAAAGGGTCGTCGGCCTCCATGTGGTGCCGGGCAACGCCTACCGCTCCACCAACATTCCCGTGGAGCTGACAAGCGCGTCCGGCACCCGCATTGTCGTGACCTACACGCGCGGCGCCCTCACCCTGCGGCCGGCGCCCGACGAGACGACGCGCGACCCCGACGCCGTCCTCGCCGCCCGCGCGGCCAACGAGGGGCGCATCGTCTCCGGCGACATCGTGGCCGATAACGCGTTGATCCATCTGCTCGACGCTGTCCTCCTCCCGCCAGGGCTGGATGAACTCGACGCTGGGGCCGTCGCTGGCGCCGCTGACGAGCCGCCGACGAGCGCCCCGCCCCAGCCGATCCAGACGGCAGAGGAAGCGGACGAGGCGAACACGTTCGTCGCCGAGATCGCGCAATCGGATGCGGACGGCGCCGGTGTGGACACGATCGCCGCCCCCGCCGTGCCAGCCCCCGCCGAACCTGCCTCTGCCGAAAGCGAGGGCCGTGTCACGGTTCTTCCGGCCGAGACCGACGAAGCCGCCGAGGGCGAGGATACTGGCCCTGTCGTCACGCTGCCGCCGGCCGACGAACCGGCGGACCGCGAAACGGCCAGCACCGACAACACTGCCGCCAATGTCACCATTATCCCGGCCGCCCCTGAAACCGGCACGTCAGAGGTCGCAACGGTCGAACCGAACGCAGTCGTCGTGGCGGCCGCGGATGTCGAGCCGGCCGAACCCGCCGCCGCGACGCCGGAGACGGACGCGCTGGCGCTCACGCGCCCGGTGATCGCAGTCTCCGACCTTCTGGGCCGGGACGTGGAGGATGACACCGGCGAGAAGGTCGGCGAGGTGGAGGATGTTCTCCTGTCGCTGGAGACCGGGCGCGCAGAGACCATCATCCTGTCCATCGACGGCGGCCTTCTCGACCTCTTCGGCGAGACTGTCGAGGTCCGGACACGGGCGATCTCCATTGATCCGCTTGGCAAGACTGTCATCGTCGACCGGAATGCGTTGAACCTCGACAGTGAGTAGCGCCGACAACGCGTCCGTGCAGGACGATGACAACGAACACAAAAGCCGCGGCGGCCTCCTCTGGCTGCTCGCCGCGCTCGTCGTGCTCGCGCTGGGCGCCGGCGTGTTTTACCTATTGTCGAGCGGCGGCGAGGAGGGCGAGGCGCCCGAACGCACCGCCATCCTGGTCCGCGCCGCCACCGTTCGCACCGCTGAAACGCTGACCCTGCGGCAGACGGCTTTCGTGCGCCCGCGCCGCGAGGTTGCGGTAACCACGGAAGTCTCCGGCCGCATCGCCGAGGTCGGTGAAAACTTCGCACTCGGCAAAGCCATCGCGCGCGGCGACCTTCTGATCCGGCTGGAGAGCGAGAGCTTCGAAGCCGACGTTGCCCGTGCTGACGCCGCGGTCACGCAGGCCGAGGCGCAGCTTGCGCAGGCAAATGTCGATCGCGATCGTCAGGCGGAGCTTGAATCGCGCGACTTTGCCTCGGAGGCGGCGCTTCAGCAGGCGATCGTCGCGGTCGCCGCCGCGGAAGGCGACCTTGCCGCCGCCCGCGCCAACCTCACCCAGGCCGAGATCGCGCGCGACGATACCGTGGTGCGCGCACCCTTCGATGCGCTTGTTACAGCCGAGGACGCATCGGAAGGCGCGCTCGTCCAGGCGGGCACCGAGGTCGGTCGCCTCGTCGGCTCCGACGCCGTCGAAATCCTCATGGGCCTTACGCCGGGCGATCTCGCCGTTCTAGGCGACCCCACCGTCGCGCTCGGAGGCCGCATTGTCGTGCGCTCCACTGCCCCCGGCAACGTGATCGCAGAGGGGATCGTGACCGAGGTCAACCCGCGTATCGAGGCGGACACGCGCACGGTCTCGCTGGTGGTGGAAGTCAGCGAACCATTCGCCGGGCCCGGCCGCACGCTGCGCATCGATGAGCTCGTCATCCTGGAGCTGCCTGTGTCGCTGGAGAACCGCGCTGCCGTCGAAGTCCCGCCCGAAGCGATCAAGGGGCGCGCGATGGTCTGGCGCATCGAGGACGGTGCGCTGCGCCGGACGATGGTCACCGTGCTCGACCGGTTCGAGGACCGGGTCGTGCTCGCCGGTGACGCCCTGTCGCCCGGCGCTTCCGTCATGGTGAGCGATCTGGTGGCCCCGTTCGACGGCAAGGAGGTGCGCGTCGAGGATGAGAACGCTGAGCCGGCCTCTCGCGACGCCTCGGAGAGGGGCGGCTGATGGGCGCGATCATCCGCTTCTTCATCGCCTCACCCGTCGCGGCAAACCTCCTGATGATCGCGATCATCGGCGCCGGGCTGTTCGCGGCGAGCAACATCACGGTTCGCACCTTCCCCGAAATCGCGACGAGTACCGTGACCGTCGAGGTCGCCTACCCCGGCGCGACACCCAGCGAGGTGGCCGACGCGATCCTGACGCCCATCGAGGAGCAGCTTCAGGGACTTGAGGGCGTGCGTGAGCTGTCCTCCACCGCGCAGCGCAGCCTTGGCGTGGTCTCCGCCGAGCTCACCCGCGGCGCGGATCTTCGGGCGGTGAAGGACGATATCGAGACCGAAGTCGCCCGCATCACCACCTTCCCCGATGCCGCCGAGACGCCGCGCATCAGCGAGGTCGAGCCCGACGAGCTGGCGATCCAGCTCGCGGTGGTGGGCGACCGGCCGCTCGCCGTCCTGAAGGGGCTCGCCGAGGAAATTCGCGGCGAGATCACCGATCTCGCTTCCGTCAGCCGCGCCGAACTTCAGGGCCTGCCGGTCGACCAGATCGATATCGAGGTGACACGCGAGATGCTGGAGGCCTACGGCATCGGGCTCACCGGGCTTGCCCAGTTGATCGACGCGCAGGACATCGATCTGTCCGGCGGCACCATCGACACCGGCGCCAGCGAGGTGCAGCTGCGCACTGTCGAGGACGCGGAGACGGCGCTGGGCCTGCGGGACGTGCTCCTGTTCCGGTCAGGCACCGGCGCCACCGTGCGCCTCGAGGACATCGCCGTCATCGAGGACACGTTCGAGGAAAGCGCGATCGCCGCCGATGTCTCGGGCCGGCCGGCGGTTTTCATCTCGGTCTACCGCAGCGGCACCGAGCAGGTGCTCGGCATCGTCGACGAGGTCCAGCGCTATCTGGGTGAGGAGCTGGCGCAGCGCCTTCCGGACAGCATCGAGGTGATCGTCTGGCGCAACGAGGGCGAGCAGCTTCAGAACCGCATCGATCTCCTCGCCAAGAATGGCGCCATCGGCGTCTGCCTCATCCTCTTCGTCCTGATGCTGTTCCTCGACCTGCGGATCGCGGCTTGGGTCGCCGTCGGCGTGGTCGTCGCTTTTGTGGGGGCGTTCATCCCGATGCTCCTCTTCGGGGTCACCATCAACCAGCTCTCGCTGTTCGGCTTCATTCTGGCGCTCGGCATCGTGGTCGACGACGCCATCGTCGTGGGCGAGAACGTCTTCACCGAGCTGGAGGAGACCGATGATGCCAAGGCGGCCGCCAGCGCCGGCGCAACGCGGGTGTGGCAGCCGATCCTGTCCTCGGTGACAACCACCATCCTCGCCTTCACGCCGCTCCTGTTTCTGCCGGGCTCATCCGGCTCGTTCATCGCGCCGATCGCTTCGGTGGTGATCTTCGTGCTCATCATGTCGGTGATCGAGAGCTTCTTCGTGCTGCCCAAGCACCTCAGTCACCTTTCGATCCGAGAGCCGCGGCGGTTCTCACCGCGGCGGCTGACCGAGCCGCTGCGCCGCGCCGTGGATCGCGTCTTTCGCAAGGTGACCGACGGCCCGCTCAGCCGCCTGGTGAATGGGGCCATCGCGCACCCGATCTTTGCGATCGCCGTTTGCATCGCCATCCTCGTCGGGTCCGCCGGGCTCGTCGCGGGCGGCGTCGTCAAGTTCGTCTTCTTCCCCAATATCGAGGGCAACTTCGTCGTCGCCGAGCTGGAATTGCCAGAAGGCACCAGCGATCAGGAGACCCGTGAACGGGCCGCCATCCTGGTCGAGGCCGCAGCGCGGGCGGCTGAGGAGGTGAGCGGGCCGGACCTCCTTGTCGGGACGGCGGTGACGCTGGGCTTTGCGTCAGGCGGCGGATCCGGCGGCGGCGCTGGCCCGCTGGTGGGAAACCTTGCCACGGTCGAGGCCAAGCTGCAGGACGCCAACCAGCGCGAGGTCGGCGCACAGGCGTTCCTCAACGCATGGCGCAAGGCCGCAGGCGAGGTCGCCGGCGCCAAACGGCTCAGCTTCTCGGCGAGCGTCGTGGGGATCGGTGATCCCATCGTGCTGGAGGTCTCCGCCGACGACGAGACGACCCGCGACGCCGCGATCGAACGCCTGCGCGAAGCACTTAGCGCGCGCTCGGGCGTGTTCGATATCAGGGATGACCGCTTCTCGTCCGCGCAGGAGATCGCGCTCACGCTGACCCCGGCCGCGCAGGCCTACGGGGTCGATGCCACCAGCCTCGCAAACGAGGTGCGCGGCGCGTTTTTCGGCATCACCATCAACCAGTTCGCGCGTGACCGTGAGGAGGTGGACGTCAGGCTGCGGCTTGCCGAGGGGCAGCGCGATTCCATTGCAGACCTCCTGCGCCTTCGCATCCCGAGCGACGAAGGCCTCATCCCCATTGGCACGGTCGCCGAACTCTCCTTCCAGCCGGCAGCGACGGTCATCACCCGCGTCGACGGACGCACCATCGCGACGCTGACGGCCGACGTCGACAACACCGTGACGACCGGTGGCGCGGAGACGTCCTATGTGACCTCCGAGATCGTGCCGGAGCTTGCGCAGGACTATCCGAGCGTGGTCGTCAGCGCCGGCGGAGAACAGGAGGAGTCACAGCGTTTCGCCGCGGCGCTCCAGTCGAATTTCGCGATCGCCGTTTTCGCGATCTTCGTCGTCATCTCGCTCGCGTTCGGTTCTTACCTGCGGCCGATCATCGTGCTCCTCGTCATTCCCTTCGGCATCGTTGGCGCGCTTCTGGGACATGCGCTGCTCGGCTTGAACCTGACGCTATTGTCACTCTTCGGAATCATCGGCCTTTCCGGCGTGATCGTGAACGGTGCGCTCCTCATCGTAGATTTCATCGGCGAGAACCAGGCAAACGGCATGGCGCCGCGCGAGGCGATCCGGGCTGCGGCCTTGAGCCGGTTCCGCCCGATTGTGCTCACTACGCTCACCACCTTCTTCGGCGTCACGCCGCTGATTCTGGAGCAAAGCGTTCAGGCGAAATTCCTGATCCCGACGGCCGTAGCGCTCGGCTTCGGCATCCTGTTCGCCTCGATCCTCCAGATGGCGCTCGTCCCCGCGCTCGCGTCCCTCACGCTCCGCGCACGCCGCAAAACCCGCCCGGTCCGAGACGGTGCACGGTAGCGCATCAGCGGCCATGGCAATGCGTCGGAGGGGGCCGGAGGCAGCTTGCGGGCGCGCCGGGTGAGCGCTGACATGCACTTCTCGAACCCTGTTCCGCGCAAATGATGTTTCGAAGACCGCGCACGTCGCCGCGACACCAACGTTTATCGCCTAGGCATCAACAGGTCCGCACTCGCCGGCGTCCACTCATCACCGGTGAGCTCAGGCACGTCGTAGTCGCGGCCTCGCTGGAAATGCCAGTCGACGTCTTCGCGGTAGAGCGCTGCCACGATGCCTTCAGACAGACGCGCCGCGCCGACGCTGATCGCAGGAATGTCGCCGGATACCGCGCCGTGGGACATGAGCGCGGGGTAGCAGTAGCAATGGACGCGCGACAGTCCGCCATCCTCCTCGCCGGTCTTGGGGAGGAACTCGAATGCGGGGCCGAGGTCCGGCATGTCGAGGAGAGCGTCGGTTCCGGGTTTGCCGGGCACGAAGCGGTGCCGCCACGTTCTCGCCCGTTCGCCGATATTTTTCAGGAAATCCTTCGCCGCCCAGTCGACCTTGAAGCCGGTGCCGAAGAGGACGAAGTCGAATGCGGCCGGGCCGAGCGAGGTCTGGAGGACGACCTCGCCATCCTTCATGGCGGCTCCGGACACTGCGCATCCGAGGTGGAAGTGCGCGTTGTCGTGCCGGGAGACCCGCAGCACGCTGGCCTTTGGCGGGGGCACCTGCTCTTCTGCGATGTAGCTGTGAATGCGCCACCGCCACGCGTCCGGCAGCTGCGACAGTCCTTCGACGAAGCCCGGATTTCCCATCGCCATGCCGCGATTGGTGCGCGGTATGTCGGACCGCCGCACCAGGATGTGCACGGCCGCCGCGCCGCTCTCCAGCGCGGTCGCAGCGCTGTCCATGGCGGACGAACCGACGCCGATCACCGCGACACGCCGTTCGGCGAGCCTGTCATAATCATACTCGTCAGAGGAATGCGCCCAGCGATCCGGCGGCAGATCGTGCGCGAAGTCCGGCAGCAACGGGCCGCCGAGCCCGTCGCGGCCGGTGGCCAGAACGACATGGCGTGCCCGCTGCACCTGCGCACCATCGGGGGTATCGAGGGTCAGGACCACATGGTCGGGATGCGGCACGATGCCGTTGACGCGGCACTCGCTGCGAACCTCAAGCCCGAGAACCGAGCGGTACCAGCCAAGGTAGTCCATCCATTGCAGGCGGGGGATCTTGCCCAGCGCATCCCATGCGGCGCGGCCGAACTGAGCCTCGAACCAGGCGCGGAACGTGAGCGAGGGAATGCCCAGCGCAGGCCCGGTGAGCCCCTTCGGCGAACGCAGGGTCTCCATCCTCGCCGTCGTTGCCCACGGGCCTTCCCTGCCCCGCGGCCGGCCATCGAAGATGACGGCCTCGACCCCCTGGAAACGCAGGGATGCAGCCGCCGCGAGCCCCGCCATCCCGCCGCCGATCACGGCGACGTCGAGGACCGGCTCGCCATCGATGGTCGTTTCCGGCACCCACTTCGCGGCCGGCAACTGGAGAAAGGCGAGGTCGTCCGCAACGCGGTTGTTGAGAGCGTCGAGAGGTGTCGCTGCCATGTTATCCGCCGAGATACGCACGCTGCACATCATCATTGCTGAGAAGCTCCGCAGCCGCTCCCGACACCGACACCTGCCCGGATTTGAGAACGTACGCGCGATCCGCGATCGTCAGCGCCATGTTGGCATTCTGCTCGACCATCAGGATGGTCAGCCCCATCTTCTTCCAGCCCATCAGGACGTCATAGACCTGATCGACGAATTTCGGCGAGAGCCCCATCGAGGGCTCATCGATGCAGTAAAGGCGCGGTTGCCGCATCCACGCGCGCGCCATTGCAAGCATCTGCTGTTCGCCGCCCGACAGCGTTCCGGACACCTGCTTCCGTCGCTCCGCCAGCCGCGGAAACATCTCCATCGCCTGTTCCAGCATGGCGTCGATCTCCGCCCGTGGCTTGCTGCGGTGCACGAAGGCACCGAGCCGCAGGTTTTCGAGGACCGTCATCTCCGAGAACATGCGCCGGCCCTCGGGGATCGAGCCGATCCCTCGTTCGACCATCTTGTGCGCAGGGGTTCCGTTGACCTCTTCCCCGTCGAAGCGGACCTTTCCCTTCGCCACCTTCACAAGACCCATGACCGCCTTCAGCGTCGTCGACTTTCCGGAGGCGTTGCCGCCGAGGACGACGACGGTTTCGCCGGGCATGACGGAGATGCTGACATCGAAGAGAGCCTGAACGGGGCCGTAGAAGACGTCGACATTCTCGAGCGCAGCCAACGGGTGGTGATGCCCCTCAACCATTGGCGCTCTCGACCTTTCCGTAAGCGGCGGCGGACTTGCGTGTGCCGAGATAGGCCTCGATCACCCTCGGGTGCTCCAGTGCTCGCGCCGGCGTATCGTCGACGATCACCGCGCCTTGCGCCATGACGATGCAGCGCTCGGACAGCCTGCGCACCACCTGCAGCTTGTGTTCCACCATGATGATCGTCATCCCCGGCCGCCGTCGCCGCAGTTCGGCGATGACCTCGGCCAATTCTTCGGTTTCGGTCGGGTTCATGCCGGCAGCCGGCTCGTCCAGCAGCAGGATGTCGGGATCCATCACCAGCGCCCGGGCCAGTTCAAGGCGCCGCCGGTTGGCGTAGGACAGCGAAAACGCCTGATCGTCCCGTCGCGGCCACAGCCGATCGCCGAACAGCATCATGACTGCCTTGGCACGCTCCGCCGCGTCGAGGCGCACCTTTCGATAGCCGGGAAGACGCAACAGGACACTCGCGAGTTCGCTGAGCGCGCCATAGCGCTTCGCGTTCTGCCCGCCGCCGATCATGCCGACCTGCGTTCCCACCATCACGCTGTCGAAGAGCGACAGCATCGGAAAGACGCGGCTGGTCTGGAACGTGCGCGCCACGCCGAGTGACGCGATGAACTCCGGCCGAAACCGATCGATGCGGCGATCGCCAAGGCGGATCTCGCCCTCCTGCGGCCGGATAAAACCGCTGATCATCTGCAGCAGCGTGGATTTCCCCGCGCCGTTCGGCCCGACGACGGACAGGAACTCACCCGGCTGGACCGAGAAATCCAGGGTATCAGCTGCGACCACACCACCGAACCGGCGCGTCACCTTGTCGATATGCAGTGCGCCCGGATGCTGATGCGTTGCCTGTGAAACGTTCATCGGGTCCCCGCGAGCCCCTGGGGGCGAAATCTGAGGAGAAGGAGCAGCACGGCGCCGTATGCGATCATCCGGTACTCTGCGAACTCCCGCAGGACTTCAGGAAGGAGCGCCAGGAGGACGCCGCCGATCAACGCGCCGGTGACGTTTCCAAGGCCGCCCAACACGATCATCGAGATGATGATGATCGAAGTGTCGATGGTGAAGGAGTCCGGACTGACGAAGTTCTGCAGGAAGGCGAACTGCGCGCCGGCGAGCCCCGCAAGAAATCCCGAGACAACGAAGGCAAGGATGAGATAGCGCGGGACCGGGATGCCCGACGCGTGCGCTGCCAGCCGGTCCTCTCGGATGGCGCGCCAGATGCGGCCGATGGGCGAGTTCAGGCAAACCGCTGCGATCGTGACCGCGATGCCCAGGAGCACGAGCGCCTGCCAGTATTGCGCCGTGAGGCTCCTCATCGAGATGCCGATCAGCCCGAGGTCAGGGCGCGGAACACCCGGTATGCCCATCGGCCCGCGTGTTACGTCGATCCAGTTGAGGAACAGGAGGTAGACGATCTGCCCGATCGCCAGCGTCGCGAGCGCCACCGTGTGCCCCGACAGGCGAATGGTCGGCGCGTAAAGCACGGCCGCGAACACGGCGCCGCCGACACCGGCGAAAAGGATCGCGAGCTCGGCGTCGATCCCGAGGTTTACCGTGGAGAGCGCCGCGACGTAGGCGCCGACGCCGAAGAACGCGGCATGGCCGATCGATACGACGCCCGCCGCCCCCGTGAGCAGTGTCAGGCTGACCGCGAGGACCGCGTAGACCGCCGCCTGCACGCCGACTTGCAGGATATAGTTCGAGCCCGTGACCAGCGGCAGGAATGCGAACAGGGCGAGGACCGCCAAGAGAACCGGCAGCGGCGCTTCGAACAGGCGCCACTTTGTCCGCCCGGTGGAGCCTGCCATCGAGGCGACGATCGAGGTCGTCGGGATGCCGCCGGATGCGCCGGTGGCGCCGCCCAGCGCATCGAGCGATTTCTTGCCGAACAGGCCATGCGGGCGGAACGAGATGACCAGCAGGAGGATCGAGAACGCAATGATGTCGCGGTAGCCTTCACCGACGTAACCGGACGCGAGGCTCTCGAACACGCCGAGAAGCAGCCCGCCGACGATTGCCCCCGGAATGGAAGAAAGCCCGCCGAGAAGTGCCGCGGAGAACCCCTTCAGTCCGAACGGAATGCCCATCTGCGGAAACACCGACAGGTAGTACATGCCGATGAGCACGCCCGCGATGGCCCCAAGGGCACCTGCGAGCCCGAAGGAGATCTGGCGGATCTTCGGGACGTCGATCCCCATCTGCGCGGCGGCTTCGGGGTCCTGCGCGGTCGCGCGCATGGCATTGCCGAGCCACGTGCGTGACAGGAAAAGCGTCAATCCCGCCATGACGGTGAGGGACACAACCATGATCGCGAGATCTACACCGGTGAGATAGGCCGAGCCGATGAACACGACGTAGCGCGACAGCGGCGAGGGAAACGACTGGATCTCCGAGGACCAGATCAGTTCGGCCGCCGAGTCGAAGATGATGGCGATCGCGAGCGTCGACAGGAGCGGCGCGATGTACGGCGCGTTCTGCAGCGGCCGCAGCGCCAGCCGCTCGATGAGCATGGCCGCAATGGTGGTGACCGCGATGGCGACCGGTATGCCGACGAGGATCGGAGCGCCGACGCGAACCAGCGTGAACGTGATGTAGGCGCCGAGCATCAGCAACGCGCCCTGCGCAAAGTTGATGATGTTGGCGACGCCGAAGACAAGCGAGAAGCCGAGCGCGATCAGGGCGTAGACGAAGCCGATGACGAGCCCGTTCAGGATCTGGCTCAGGAACAATTCGATCATGACGACTTCGACCTGGGGGTGCGGGGCAAACGAAAGGCCGGGTATCCGTACGGATACCCGGCCCGGAACAGTCCTGGCGCGGCTACTCGTGCAGCTTGTAGGCGCCGTCCTCGATGGCGAGGATGGTCAGATCCTTCTGCGGCGTGCCGTCGACGAATTCGGTGACGCCGGTCACCCCGTCGAAGGGCGGCAGAGCGTCGATGGCATCGCGCATCGCAGCCCGCGTCACGGGCTCGCCGGCCTCGACGAGCGCCTTCGCAGCCTCCCCTGCGATTGCCACCGCGTCCCACGCATAGGCTGCCCAGAGGTCCGGATCGCGGCCAAACTTGTCGGAGTAGAGCTTGACGAAATCCTGCTTCGTCGGGTCGGACGGGAAGAAATAGGTTGCCGTGATCAGCCCGTTCGCCGAATCGCCCGCAAGCTCGAGGAGTTCCGGGTTGTACAGCGTCTCCGGGCCGACGACCTGCTGGTCAAGACCGGCCTGCCGAAGCTGCTGGAGGAAGATCGAGGACGGGCCGTAGTGGCTTGCGAGCAGAATGCTGTCGACGTCCGCGCTGCGCAGCTTGGTGACGAGCGGGCGGAAGTCGCGCCCATCGGGCGACATCGCCTCGAAGATTGGAACCTCCGAACCGCCCTCTTCGAGCGCGGCCTTGGTCGCGTTGCCGACGAAGATGCCCCAGTCGTCCTGGAAATAGATGACGGCGACCTTGTCGTGCGGAGCGTTCGCCTTCAGCGTATCAACGTACTTCACCGACATCGTTTCCTGAGTGTTCGGGATCCGGAACTGGAAGTTCGAGATCTTGGTGAAGTCAGGATGAGACGAGGACGGGCTGATCTGCGGCATGCCGACGTCGGCGAAGATCTCACCGGCGGCGATTGATGCGGAGCTGGTGAACGAGCCGATGGCCGTGACCACATCCTCGTTTTCCGAGTATTTCTGGGCAATCGCCGCGGACTGGAGCGGGTCGCCGCGATCGTCTTCCTGCAGGATCACCAGATCGCGGCCGCCGATGCCGCCGTTCGCATTGGTCGTCTCGGCGAACAGTTCCACCGCTTCCTTGAAGCGTTCGCCATTGGCGCTGAACTTGCCCGAAAGCGGACCGAAGAACCCGAACGTGATGGGACCCTCCGTGCCGTCCTGCGCGTGTGCAGAAGGCACCGAAACCTGTGTGAGTGCCAACGCAACCGCGCCAGCCAGCCCCAGTCGAACCAATCGCGAGTTTTTGTAGGTCAAAGTTTTCTTCCCTCGTTGTTCGTCTTGCGCCCGGTGTCCCGGACGTGGATTGCCGGCAGTGCCGGCCCTTTAGCCCAAAGCGATCGTGGCGACTTCGCCCGGACTGACCCAACACTTTATCGCGGCAAGCTGGATCGCGGACAGCCCCTCCTCGATCTCTCCAATCCAGGAAAGTTCGAAAGGCTCGTTCGCCACGTCGTCACCGTAGTAGATGCAAATTTGCTGCCGCGGCCCGTAAAAACACACCGCGCCTGCCGCGCTGCCGGTCTGGCGGCGGCGTTCCTGGCAAATGTCCTGCAGCAGCATCGGCTTTTCCAGCGGCATTACCACTGGAATGCCGAGATACAACAGGTCGCCGACAATCTTGCCGTGCTGCGCGATCGTGGTAACTGGCAGCGCCTCGGTCAGCCGGCGCGCGGTTTGCGGGTAGCGGTCGGCCCAGACGTTGATCGTGCAGACGTGCTCCCCTCTGATCGCAAGCTTGAGGTTCACCGCTCCATCCCGTCCGCCCCGCGCCGGCCGTAGCCGGCCCGCATGTAGCCACTGCACACGCCCCACGGGAACGCAGCGTCGACCCAGACGTGGACGCGGTTGACGTAGCCGATCATCGCCTCGGTCAGCCGCTTCAGCTCGGCCACGTCATCCACTTCGCCCGCAACCTCCACGTAGAGGCGCACAATATGTGCAGCGTGCTCCAGGCCGAACAACTCGAAAAAGCCGGCCTTGCGCCCGACCATCTCCGCGATCACGGCCTTCACCGTCGGAAGATCGATGCCCTCGCGGTCGCACAGGATCGCGATCACCCAGAGCGTCTCGTCGGCCAGCGACCGGGCGGCACCTTCGGCGAACATGATGGGGGTCAGATACTGGCCGCGCGATCCGATGCCGCGCGGGCTTGTCCCCCGCGCAAGCACGGCGATCTCGTCCGGCTGCTTCAGCCAGATCGCATCCCGCTCCCGATGAAAGAGCTCGACCGCTTCGTCCAACGCCATCGCCATCTCAAACCTCGCCAACCCTCAGGCAACGGTACGCGCGTTGAGCCGGGCATCATCCTCGACCATGCGCCGAGGTTTGCGCAAATCTAAATGCAGCACAATCCCTCCCCCGAACGGCGCACTGAATAGCCCCTAAATTTTTGGACGCCCTCGCGTTACATTTCCTGCTGCCGTTCGAGCTGGGCGGGTGACAGCATCCCGTGCCTGACGTGCTTGCGCTTTGGGTTGTAGAACATCCCAATGTAGTCGAGCACGTCCTGCCTTGCCTCTTCGCGTGTTCGGCAGGTCCTGCGCCGGATCCTCTCGCGCTTGAGGAGATTGAAGAAGCTCTCTGCCACAGCGTTGTCGTGGCAGTTTCCGCGCCGGCTCATCGAATATTCAAGGTTGTGGCGCTGCAGGAAGGCCGCCCAGTGCATGCTGGTGAACTGCGAGCCCTGATCGGAATGGACCAGGGCGCTGCTCTTCGGCTTTCCACGCCACACCGCCATCAGCAATGCTTGCAGTACGATGTGGGTGGTCTGCCGGCTCTGCAATGACCAGCCGATGACGCGGCGCGAGAACACGTCGATCACCACCGCCAGACAGGCAAAGCCCTCCTGGGTGTGTTGGTCTCTCCCTGATCGAGAAGGTCGTCGTGCAGCTTGCGATAGCCGTAAGACCCTGCCGCTTTCCTTCCAGGCCTTGCCGAGCAGCTCGGTCTGACGTGCGTCTTCACGAGCCCGCGTGCTCAATGGGGTCTTCAATCAGGCATAGAAACCGCTGAGGCGGATGCGCAGGCAGCGACACATCGCGCGCACGGCGAACTCTTGGCGATGCTCGGCAACAAATGCGTATCTTACTTTGCATCCTTGGCGGAATACGCGGTGGCTTCTTTTCGGCATCACGAAGGACGGGGTCGCAAAGGAGATCGACTTCGCGCGCGTCTGTTGCGAGCTGATCGCGCTCGAGCGCCATGGCCTCGGCGGCGACACCGGCAAAATCATCAGGGCGGGCAACATCCGCGAGGACATGTTCAGCCTCATCGTCGAGGCCGACCTCGTCATCTGCTATATTACGGCGCACAACGCCAACGTGTTCTATGAGCTCGGAATCAGACAAGCGCTGTGCTCGGGTCCGGGGTGCATGTCTACTGCGCCGATCATCACAGGGACCGACGCGACGGCGCGGCCGGAATCGAGCGGGCCCTGCCTGTCGTCATCGGGGCCGAGGTCTGGATCGGAGGCGGCGCCATCCTGCTGCCCTGGTGTGACAGGGGGTGATGGGGGCCATCGTCAGCGCAGGCAGCGCCGTCATGCGGCACGCCCAGCTGCCGCAATCGGCGCCATGGTCGCGTGCTTGCGCCGGTAGGCGGAGGCCGAGAGACCGACATAGCGACGAAATGCGTTCCGGAAGCTCGACGTCTCGGTATAGCCGACCTCGTCGGCAATCTCCTCGATGGACATGCCGGTCGTTTCAAGCATTTGCTTGGCTTCCTCGACGCGCAGCGTCTGGATGTATTCGACCGGCGTCTGCCCGGTAGCGCGCCGGAACCGCCTCAAGAAGCTGCGTTCGCTCAGCCCCGAGCGAGCGGCCATCGCGGCAACGGGCGTCGGGTCGGCGTAGTTGTCGGCCGCCCACACCTGCGCATCGGCCACGATGGCGTCGTCGTGCTGGCGCCCAGCGAGCAGCGAGGCATAGCAGAGCTGGCTGTCGGTATGGGGTTGCAGCAGGTAGATCTTGGCGATCCGCCGCGCCTCATCCTGGCCCGCGAAGCGCGCGATCAGGTAAAGCATCAGGTCGCCCCAGGACGATGCGCCACCGGCGGTGACGACGCGATGCCCTTCGCCGGCCGGGACCAGGATGCGTTCCTTGCGCACCCGGATTTCGGGATGGCGGCGCGCGATCATGTCGGCGAATCCCCAATGGGTCGTGGCCTCGACCCCGTCGAGAAGACCGGCCGACGCCAGCATCCACGCCCCCGAACAGACCGACGCCACCATCCCGCCATTATCCGCGACGGCGCGGAGCCATTCGGCAAGCGGACCGAATTCATCCGGTGGCGGGCCGTTAGGGTCGAGATGGAGATCCGGCACGATCACGAGGTCGGGCAGCGCGCCCGGCTCTTGCGCTTCGGTCAGACTGCCGTCCGGCGTCACGCGGCGCCCGTTGATGTCGGAATACGGACGACCGTCCGGAGACAGCAACCGCACCTCGAAAATCGGCTTATGGGGCGACTGGCCGTGCAGCATCTGCCAGTCGCGTCCGACTGACCCCAACACATCCAGAATGCAAAACATCGTCGAGGTGCCCGCGCAGGGAAGGGTCAGGACGACGGTCTTCAGCGCGGCGGATGCCTGGTCCATGGGGCGTCCGTTTTTCACCGTTTCGATGAGATCGACGCATATCACGAGTCGGACATCCGCACCAGAACTCTCCGCATGACATGGGCCCAAGCGGCACCCAACCGGAGAAATGCAGATGACCGATCAATCCCCGATCCACCCGTTCGACGCGGCCAAGGCGGAAGCCTTCGCCAACCGCTTCGCCGGCACGCTCAACGAAGCCGCCCTCGCCATCATGTCGTCCCTCGGACACCGCACCGGGCTCTTCGACGCGCTGGCGGCGCATCCGGGCCTGACCGCGAAGACGCTGGCGAAACGGGCCGGCGTCACGGAACGCTACCTGCGCGAATGGCTCGGCGTGATGGTGACCTCTGGCGTCGTCGACTACGGCCCGATTGCGCGCAGCTATACCCTGCCGCCCGAGCACGCCGCGTTCCTGACGCGCGCCTCAGCCCCCGACAACATGGCCGTCACCACTCAGTTCATCGGGGTCGCGGCCTCGGTCGAGACCGAAATGGTATCGCGGTTCCGCGATGGCGGCGGGCTGCATTACGGCCATTTCGAACGCTTCCACGAGGTCATGGCCGAGGACAGCGCCCAGCTCGTGGTCGCCAGCCTGACCGAGGCGATCCTGCCAATCGTGCCTGGCCTGATCGGTCGGCTTGAGGCGGGCATCGACGTCGCCGATCTGGCCTGCGGCGGGGGACGCGCGCTTCTGCGTCTCGCGCAGGAGTATCCCGAAAGCCGCTTCACCGGCATCGACCTGTGCGCCGACGCCTTCGCGGCGACCGAGGCCGAGGCCCGCGCCAAGGGGATCGGCAACCTCCGGTTCGAGGTCCGCGATCTTTCCTCCGTGGACCGGATCGGGCCCTTCGATCTGGTGACGACCTTCGACGGCGTCCACGACCAGCGCGATCCGGAGGGTCTGCTCGACCTCATCCGCGATGCGCTGCGCGAGGGCGGCGTCTACCTGATGCAGGAGATCGGCGGCTCGCGCGACCTCGAGAAGAACATCGGCAACCCCTTCGCGCCGCTGCTTTTCACGATCTCCAGCATGCACTGCACGCCGATCTCGATCGGCCAGGGCGGACCGGGGCTCGGCGCCATGTGGGGCATCGAAACGGCCCGCGAATACCTCGAACAGGCGGGTTTCTCGGACATCGAGATGCACCGCCTGCCGCACGACCCCATAAACGCCTATTTCGTCGCCTGCCGCCGAGCGGGCCTCCAGAAACAATCAGAACAATGAGCATGATTTTTGCTCATTCCCGCGCCCCGCGCCGGCGCTTCCCCGGCCTCGCCCGCGTCCTGAAGATCTGGATCGCGAGCGGTCGGGGCCGGTTGCGCGTTCGCCGCGAAATGGCCGCGCTTTCCGATATTCCCGACCATCTGCTGCGCGACTTGGGCATCGAGGAGCATTCCGAACGGCGCAAGCGCCCCGTACCGCCGACATGGCGCTGAACTCCATACCGGAAGGAACGATCATGAAACCTGTTGATCCCCGGAGCGTGCTGGTGATCGGTGCCGGGCTTTCGGGCCTCGCAGCCGCCCGTACTCTCGCCGACCGTGGCCTTGCGGTCACGGTGCTCGAAACGCGTGACCGCGTGGCCGAACCGTGGCGCAGTCGTCATACGGCACTTCGCCTCAACATCCATCGCGCCTTTGCCGGCCTGCCCGGTCAGGCCGCGCCCCACGGCGATGGCGCCTTTCTGCAACGCGACACGGTTGTGGCGCAACTCGAACACTACGCGTCAGGTCTGAGCGACCGGGTCGAATACGGCACGAAGGCGACCCGGATCACCCGGATGGCGACAGGCTGGCGCGTTACGACAACAAAGGGCGACCGTGACGCCGCGAACGTGGTCATAGCCACAGGGCGCGACCGCGTCCCGCAGATACCCGACTGGCCGGGCCGGGATGGCTTCGAGGGCGCGTTGGTGCATGCGGGCAATGTCGGCGATGTAGCGCGCTTCGACGGCAAACGCGTGCTTATCGTCGGCGCCGGGAACTCCGGGTCGGACGTGCTGAACCATCTGGCTCGCCACAAGCCGGCCGAGGTGCTGGTCTCCGTCCGGCACGGCCCCGCGGTCGTGCCGACGCGGGTCTTCGGACTGCCGTTGCACCGGCTGGCGCGTCTCTTCGCCCTGCTTCCAGCCCCGATCCTCGATCCGGCCTTTCGACTGACGCAATGGTTGTTTCTTGGGAATCTTGGCCGCTACGGGCTCACGAGCCATCCCGACGGCGGCGGCACCCGACTGCTGCGTGACGGGATCGCCTTCGCCATCGATGACGGGTTCGTCGCGGCCCTGAAACGCGGTCGCATTCGGGTGGTTCCCGAATTGACAGCGTTCGACGGCAAGGACGTCGTTCTCGCCAATGGCCAGTGCGTGAGACCGGACGTCGTCATCGCCGCGACCGGCTACCGCCCGGGCCTTGAGGCGCTGATCGCGCCGCTTGGAGCGCTCGATGCAACCGGCCAGCCGCGCGCACCGATGGGCGAGCCCGATCCGGACAATCCGGGCCTCTGGTTCACAGGCTTCCGGCCGATCTTCACCGGCTACTTCGATGCCGCGCGCATCGCGGCCGACCGGATCGCGGCGGGGATTCTCGCCGGGGCCGAGAACCGGCCCGCGTCGCCGGTGGAAGCCGGCAACCACGTCACGGGCAAGGCTCCCGAGGAGGCACTGGCGTGAAGCGCCCCCGGCGCCCTTCCGCCAGCCCCGCATCCCATGGCGCGGCCGCGCCTTGGATGTCCGGAATTCACCGACAGGGTCGGCTCCTGCCATATTCCTGCGCGACCGCATCGACCAGAAATCGCCCAACTATTTATGCCCAGACATGACCCAAACACGCTTGAATGACAGCTTTCCGGTCCTCGACCGGCCACCAGCGGAGCGCACCGGGACGCCCGCGACGGTCTACTCCGCCGCTACCATCGCCCTGCTCGAATTGTGCTGGGGCGCGGGCTGGCTGTCGCCGGGCGGGTCGGAGGACGTCGCGGACCTTCTGCGCGGCCAGGACCTCAGGAATCTCTCGGTCCTCGACATCGGCGTCGGCGCTGGCGGACCCGCGATCGCGCTCCTGACCGATTTCGGCGCGCGCCGCGTAACCGGCATCGATGTCGAACAGCCGGTCCTTGATCGCGCCGCCGCGCTGGCGCAGGCACACGGCGTTGCCGCGGCGCTCGACCTGCGCCGGGTGAGCCCTGGCCCCCTGCCGTTCGTGGACGGGGCGTTCGACGCCGTCTTCAGCAAGGACAGCTTCATCCACATCGCCGACAAGGCGCGCCTGTTTGCAGAGATCCGGCGGGTGCTGCGCCCGGGCGCACTCTGCGCCTTCGGCGACTGGTGCTGCGGACCACCGCCCTATTCCGACGCGATGACGGCGTGGCTCGGCAACGGGATGGGGTTCGCGACGACCACCATCAACGAGATGCGCGCCGAACTCGCCCGCGCCGGCTTTGAGGCCATCGAGGCGCAGGACTGCAACCGCCGGTTCGCCGCAATCGCCGCCGAGGAGGCCGAAGCCCTCGCCGGACCGCGCCGTGCCGAAATCGTCGGCCGCATCGGACACGACGCCGCCGAAAGGCTGATTGCGACCGCGCGACGGCGTGCCCTGATCGCCATCGAGGGGCATCTGCGCCCCGCTCATTTCATCGCGAAGGCCCCGGCTTGACCGGCCCGCCTCTCGTCAACCCGGAGACCCATCATGCGAGCCGATTCGCAGCCCGAAGGCCAGAAGCGCAGCAGTGTCACTCGCCGCCTTGGCAATCCGCGTGGCACACGGGCCTTCGGCACGGCCGGATAAGGCCTTGCTACAGGGACGTCTCAGAGAATGCCGCGAGGCTGATACCCAATGCGAAAGAGGTCGTCATCAGCGCCACATGCCATCTTCTGCGAAAGGCCGATCCGGAGCTATTTGCGAAAATAGTCACGGCCTACATCACTTGGGCCAACGAGAACGAGAGAAACACTTGTTCGGAGTGGGCCGTTCGAGATGCCGCGCGGGAGCACCATCTGCTCTCGCTGCAACCTGCCATCCCGGTGAAGAGGTCGGATCCAAGCGCCAGAGCGGCCTCATCGCTCAATTGAGGCCCCGTGAAACGTCTGCCCGGCACGATGTGACAGTTGTCACTCCTGAAAATCCGCCAAGGCCGTATATGCAATTAACGGACGCGCCTGATGAGGCAGACCCATAAATTATTACTATTTATAGAAAGTATACAGATAAATGAACTTGTCGATGTTCAACAACAAAGTTCTTCAAGCCGATGGTAATTGGCAAAGCCATGCTGGGATTTATGCTTCACACTATGATGCCGCATTTGAAAAATATAAATCAACGCTGTTAGCGCAAAGTAGGTCTGATGCCGCAGCCCAGAAAAAGAAGGAGGCATTGATCTCCCTGATTCTGACAATCTGCACCAGTTCAGCGCTCATCTATTTCGCCGGTCAAACAAGCCTCAAAGCAGCAGCCACAAGCCGCGTGATGAACCGGCTTGCCCCGGAAAAGAAAATCTTAGTGGCGCAGCGCAGCTTCGACGCCAAGACCAAGTTACTGACTTGGACCGGCGCACAGCAGGAGCACGGGCGCCCGGCCAAGATTGGCGAGTTTCTGCTGGGTAGCGCTTACGGAGAAGTGTCCAAACACGTCTCCGGCGGGCTTAACAAGCTCGCCGCCTCACCGAACTCGTTCGGCCCTTCTTCCGCAAGCCCATCCGACAGCGTGCGGACCAGCGTTTCGATGTTGGGTCTGTTGATGCATCATCTCGGTCGGATGAAAGCCATGCTGGCCGAAGCGGCTGGGGCCGCGGTTGAGAAGATGGGCGAAGAGAACGCCGGCCCCCTGCTGGATAGCATTGCGCAGAGCGCCTACTTCAGGCGGCCGCCGCCGATCCAGGCCGGCCTTGCCAAGCGCATCGAGCTCGGGATGTGGATGTCGCATGTTCTTGATCAGGATTATCTCCACACCCTGAGTGAGTTCAACGCGCGCGAGGAAGGATGGATCAAGCAGAAGGAGACCTACCAGTCAATCAACCGGTCACCGGCATCTTTGGGCTACCCCAACTCCGCGCCGTCGGTAACGCACACAGCGCCGCATTTCCGAACAACGACCACTCGTGTTGTGAAGGATACAGGTGATACGATCGACCAGGCCGTTGAATCGGCACACAATGCTGTCTTCCCCAGCGACGGTCCATTCTTTGAGCACCGGAAGACTTTTTTTGGCGGCAACGAGATCAAGGCGCTGGACAGGACCGGATTGGTCAAGGCTGAGTTCGTACTGGCCAAGCTCGCCACTTTGGGCTGAAAGCCGGCCTTACGTCGATGTCGCTGATTGCGACATCGACCAAGGGAACGTAGCCAAAGCTCGACTTTGTACGTTCTTCCGATCAGATCCATGTCCAGACGATGCCTGCGTGTGCGATGAACTCGAGCGCGTCGTCGAGAGGCATGACGACACCGCCCATGTCGGCGACGTCCGCCCATGTGCGGCGGTGCGGCCAGTAGCCCAGCTGAACATCTTCTCCGTTGCCTGTCGGCTTGAGCCGGGCAATCGGCGCTTCTGTGTTCACGAGATAGATGTGGCAGGTGCCCCTGAGGTGCTCCCCGGAGATCGAAAGCTGGCGTAAGCGACATCAGGGGCTTGCTGGTCGCTTCCCGCTACGCCACGGAGAGAAGCCCGAACAACGCCAGGGTGGCGGAGAAGATGCATGCGACGGTGCGAACCGAATTCCAGAATGTCCAGCGCGGGATGTAAATCTCGGTCCAATAGGCGTGTGCCGACGCGGATTCCGGCTGCATACGGCCCAAAGCCTCGTTCATAGGTACGTTGAACAATACCGTGACGCCAAAACAGCCAGCCAGATACACGAGAGCCGCGGACGAGATCAGCAGGCGTGCCTGCCCCTCAAGACCAGTGGTGGAAAAGCCAGCGATGAGCAGGGACACAAGAGCCGTGCCGAGGAACAAGGTCATGAACATCCAGCGGAAGACCTCGCGGTTGATAATCTGCATCGCCTCAACTCCACCAGCACCGCGCGTGAGTGACAACGAGCGCATTATGAAGTCCGAGAACGCGAGGAAGACGCCGCCGAGAAGTGCGTAGGAAAGAATGGCGAACTGCGTGAGGACAAAGAGGAACGGCGACATGAAAAGGTCTCCTTGACGGCGGCTGGACCCCGTAGCGGGCGACGCCCGCCGCCGGAGCTGCCTGGATCAGGCGGTGCTCGCCCAGGCATCGGACCGCGGGCGGTCAGGGCGAATTCGGCGAAGTCGCGCGGCGACAGGCCGAGGGCATATCGTCCTGGGGCAGAGCGGCATTGACATTGCGGGCTCCCTCACGCTGCCTGGCTGGCGGTCGGGCATGCAAGCCGGGTCACCAGATCGCCGACCGCCCGCGCAGCAGCCGCTTTCGATGCCTCGTGCCTGTGATCGCCGAACTCCTGATACTCGATGCCGACATGGTGAAACTCAGACATCCCGAGGTAGCGCGACGCGAAACGCAGGTGCGGGACCAGCATGTCGCCCCCCTCGTTCACCTCGCCCATTCCGAAACCGAACTCGCCCCAGGAGGTCAGCGCGACGACGATCTTGCCAGAAAGCACCGGCTCGAGCGGCCGGTCGCCGCGGGAGAGATCGAAGGTGAAGGTCTTGTTGACCCGCACCACCTGATCGAACCAAGCCTTCAAGGCCGCAGGCATGCCGTAATTGTACATCGGCGTCGTGAAGAGGATGAGATCGACGGTAGCAATTTCGGCGATCAGTTCGTCGGAGAACTCGGTGAGTTTTCGCTGCTCCGCGGTCATCTCTGCGCTGAAGACAGCCGCGATCCATGCTTCGGAAATGATCGGCGGCGGCGTCTTTCCAACGTCCCGAATAATGACCTCGACGCCGGATTCGCGCGCGATCCATTCGTCGATGAACCGGTCGCCGAGTTGGCGAGACAGGGATCGCCCGGCGCGGGCGCTGGCGTCGACCCTGAGGATACGTGTCATGTCGGTGGTCCTTCCTTTCGGTTTCAAGAATGGCTGTCTGCTCGTTCAGGCGGCAGTCCGGCCGTCGCTGGATTCCTTGAGCAGAGCACTGCTCTCGGCATGTCCAAGGGCGTTGTCGGCACGGCCCCCGGTCCCATTAATGGTGCCGTTCACGAAGATCGGGCTCGGTTGCATAGTGTTCCTCCCTGGGCTTGGATGATGTCCGGACGATAGTGCCGGCGCCGCAGCCCGATCTCCGCCGTCCCTGCCATCGGCTTGGTCGTTTCTGCCGAATGACGAACCGGTCATCTGCAACAGCGCTGCGGGCCCTCGCTGACGGACCAGCGGGGGTCAGGTCAAAAGCATTCGCCGAGGCCGGACATTCTGCAGGCTGCGGCTTCAAGACCGCAGCGCATCGACGTGCGAAGGCGTCGCCCACGGAAAGAGGGCGTCGGCCGCAGCCGGCGCCCCCCAGTTTCGCATCGCAGGATGCCGATCAACGCAGACTGGCGGTCTCGAGGCCGTTCACCTCGGCGACGGACCGGCGGTGCATGCCGGGCCAGTTCCGCTCAGCCTTGGCGAGGACGCCGGCCTTGTCCTGGCTGTAGGCCTCGAACACCGCCGCGTTAAGGAAGAGGTAGAGCTTGCCGTCGACCACGTCGGCGTAGCGCGGATCGCCGTCGAGCTTCTTCCCCTTGGCCACGCCGAAGGCGCAGAAGCCGCCGTAGCGCGGCATGTAGCGCCCGGGGTCGGCCGCAAAGTGCGTCATCGCCTCCTCGTCGGCGAAGTAGTAGGCGACGCCGTCGTGCACGGCGGTGAAGCGGGCGTGGCCGGCCGTGACATCGAGCCCTTCCGCAAGCGCGACCGCGTCGACGCCGCGAAGCGCGACGCCCTGGCCTTCCACGGTGGTGCCGGTGGAGACGTTATACTCGTCCGCGGCGAAAGCTGCCTCGGCGGAGGCCATGGCGCCGACGAAGGCGGCGGCTATCAGAATCGAATTGCGGGTCATTAGGTCTTCCTTTCTGCTGGCCCGTAAGGGGCGGTTGATCCCCCGCCGAACGCGCGGAGGGGGAGGTCGCCGCCCTAGGCGGAGCGGCGTCTTGAGGGTCCGGAGATGCCGCGAAGGCCGTCGCCGGAGCGCCTTGGGGACGGTCGCCCCAGGGCGGCCGTGTCGGCGGGAGAAAAGGCGAACGCTACGAACGCCTCGTTGGTCGTCGTCCCCATCGGAGGACCGGCGCGGTCGGCCCTGGCCGTCCGGCGGCCGGTGCCGCGGACCGTCGATTCAGGTCGAGCGCGCGATGCGCTCCACCGCGTCGTCGGTCCACCAGACGCCGTTTGCGACCATGCGGAAGTTGATGAGGGCGGCGAGGTAGCCGTCGCCTTCGGGCACCTTCGCGCCCGCGGTGGCGTCACGCACCACGGCGACCTCGAAGCCCAGCTCCAGCAGCTCGTAGAGATGCGCCTGCGTGCAGAGGTTGGCCGACATGCCCGCCAGGATCACCTTGTCGATCCCGCGCTTGCGCAGTTGCAGGTTCAGGTCGTTCTGGGCGGGGCTGTAGACCTTGTGCGGCGAGCAGATGACGGTCTCGCCGTCCTCGATGTATTTCTTGTACTGCGGCATCCAGTCGGCGCCAGAGCCTTCGAAGTTATCAAGCTTCAAGGGGCCTGGACGGTCGAACATGCCGATGGCGTGCATGGTCTTCTCCAGCGTGCCCTCGAAGTGCCACTTGTGGTCGTGCGGGTAGTAGTAGTGAGGCGAGATGAAGACCGGCATTCCCGCGGCCTTGGCGGCGGCGAACAGCCGTTCGATGTTGTCTACGGTGCCCTGCTCGGTGACGCTCTCGCCCACCACGCCCCAGGTGACGCCGTCCTCGGACAGGAAGTCGATCTGCGGATCGGTCACCACCAGAGCGGTGCGTCCGGGCGCGATCTCCATGTCGACCTGCGGCAGCCCCGGCTCGGCGGGATCGGCGTAGAGGGCGCGCGCCTCGTCGGTGGCGGCGGTCGCGGTTCCTCCAACGACGGCGACGGCCCCGGCCGCAGCGGCGCCGGCGGCCCCCGTCATCAGGCGCCGGCGTGCCATGTCGACCTGCTCCGGGGTTATATTGCAGCCGCAGCCGCGGTCGTGACTATGATCCTGGTCCATTTCTTTGGTCTCCTTCACCTGATATCCGTCATTGCCGCCGGAGCCGGGTCCGGCCGAGGGTGGGCCCTGACCGAAGCGCTCTCTCTGGGTTGGCAGAGGGAAAGTGCAGGAAACGGGGAGTACGGTATCGGCAGGACCTGCCAGGGTATTGGCCAAACCTGCCAGAGCTCGGAATATTGCGGCGCGCGGGGGGCGCCCGGATCTCAATACTCTTGCCTCAGGAACAGGACGCGCGGATGGACAGCGCACGCTTCGGGGGCGGCAACTCGGGAAAACGGTGCCGGCAGCTTGATCCGGCCTAAGGGTGCCGCGGCGCTCTTCCGCGGCGAATGCCCGGGTCGTCCCAGAGACGCGGATCCGCCCTTGCTGTTGCAGCACCTCGTTCGACGGCGAAACGCTGGCGCAGGTGCGCAGTCCGACACGCTTCGCGGATCGTTCGCTGAACCTGGTCCGGGGCTGCCGCGCTGAACTCTACCGTCTCAGCCAAAGCTCTGGCCAGTCCTGCCGAGACGGACCCGGCTGGATGGCGCTATCGGTTCGGGGCCTGCTGCCTGAACTGTGCCGGGGCCTGTCCCACCCAGCGCTTGAACGCTCGGCTGAAGGTACTCTGCTCGGAGAAACCGGTGAGGAAGGCGATCTCGGCGATGGAACTGTCGCTGTCTCGCAGAAGCTCCTGCGCGAGCGAGGATTGCGCCTCGATCAGGACATCGCGAAAGGTCAGTCCCTCGTCCGCTAGGCGGCGATAGAGCGTGCGTTCGCTCATCCCCATGTCGCGCGCGATATCCGCCGCTTGCGGCACGCCGTTGCTGAGCGCCGGTGTCAGGCGGCGCAACAGCGCGGCCCGCAGCGAGGCATCGTCCTCGAGCGAGCCGATCTCGGTCTCGAGATGGGCGGTCAGGAAGTCCGACACCGCCGCATCGCCCAGCCGGTTCGGCAGGTCGAGCATCGCGGGCCCCAATGCTATGGCGTTACGGTCCGCCTCGAAGTGGACAGGGCAGCCGAAATGCGCGGCATAGCGGTCCGGATCGCTGCGGCACGCGTGGCGGAACGAGACGTGTTCGAGGACCAACTCGCCTTCCACGATCTGGCGCATATTGCGCGCGGACCCGGCCAATGCGCCCTCGTTGCGAAACTCCAGCACAGGATGCTGCCCGGTGCGCGCCTCGAAGACGAGAAACGCCGGATCGCCGGTCGCGTCGAGGCGATAGACCGCCGTATCGGTGACCACCCGCCAATAGCGTTCCACACGCTCAAGCGAGGCACGCAGCGTTGGCGCCGTCTTCATGGCAAGACCGAGGACCCCGATATCGTCGGCGCGGATCGCTCTCGCGTAGGCTTCCAGCAACGCAACTTCGTCTTCATGTCCCCGGCGGATCCAGTCCAGAAGATCGAAGTAGTCGGTTTCCGCGAGCCGACCGTCCGCAGGCTGCGGCAGCCGGCGCACGACCACTCCGCCCGAGACAAGAGCCCCGTCGTCTCTCAACGTCATCCCGGCCGCATGGGCCATGGCACGCGCAAATGCGGCGGTCACGCTCGGCATAGCCGACGCTAGGCCGAAAGCATCTCGAGAACCAGCATTTCCGGGCCGCCTGGCAAACGACCGTCTCATTCAGGCGATCAACTCGCGCTGGAGCCCGGTGTTCCCGGCAAGGTCGCGTTCAAGAGATGCGATACGGTCGCGCAAGCGCGCGATCTCGCCGTCGCGCTCAACATCGGTCAGGCGGATAGGGATGTGCTGCGGACAGTTCCAGTCGAACGCGGCGATCCTGATGACGATGCCGCGCTCCGCCCGGGGGCCATCGACGCCGTTCAGGAGATCCACGATGTCCCGGTCCTCGGCAATCCGGACATGGCCCCAGAGCTTCAGACGCTCCCGGCGGGCGTAGTCGACGGCGATGATCGAGACCCGGTCGTCATGGCGCAGATTGCCCACGCTCACGTATTGCCGGTTGCCCCTATAGTCGGCGTAACCGATCGTGCGCTGGTCGATGACCTTCAGAAATCCCGGCGCGCCGCCCCGGAACTGGACGTAGGGCCAGCCGGTCTCCGACACGGTGGCCTGGAAGAAGCCGTCGCGCGCCGACAGGAAGGCGGCCTCGCGCGGCCCTAGCTCGGCGCCGTCGTCGCGCTCGGGCGAGAGCACGCGAGCATAGGCATCCGCCGAGCCGAAGCGCAGCTGTTCCGCGCGGACCCGGGGCGTGAAGGCGATGTCTGCGTAGGCGTTCGGCATGGCGCGTCTCCTACAGTCCGAGGTCGGTGAGGCCAGGGTGATCCTCGGGCCGCGCGCCGAGGTCCCATTGGAACAGGCGCTGCGCTTCGGTGATCGGCAGGTCGTTGATCGAGGCGATGCGCCGGCGCATCAGGCCGTCCGCGTCGAACTCCCAGTTCTCGTTGCCGTAGGCGCGAAACCAATTACCGCCGTCGTCGCGATACTCGTAGGCGAAGCGCACGGCGATCCGGTTGCCGTGATAGGCCCAGAGTTCCTTGATCAAACGGTAGTCGTGCTCGCGCGTCCACTTCCGCGTGAGGAACTCGACGACCCGGTCGCGCCCCGCGAAAATCTCCGCCCGGTTCCGCCACTGGCTGTCGGGCGTGTAGGCGAGCGACACCCGTTCGGGTTCGCGGCTGTTCCAGGCATCCTCGGCCAGCCGGACCTTGATCCGGGCCGAGGCGTCGTCGAAAGGCGGCAACGGGGGACGTGTCATCTGGCGAAACCTTCTTGGGGTGGCGGAGTTCGCCCCGCTCGCGGGCCGGGAGGCAGCGGGAGAGCGCGACCGCGGTGTCAGGCGGCGGTGGCGCTGACGACCGGGAAGTCGATGGGCGTGTCGAACGCCTCGTTCAGATAGTTGGTGAGGGTATTCAGCGCGACGTGCGCCACGATCTCGACGATCTCGGCCTCGCCGTAGCCCGCCATCCTCACCGCCGAGACGTCCGCCTCGGTCACTTGCCCGCGTTCGCGGACAAGTTTTACCGCGAAGCGCACGGCCGCATCGGCCTTCGGGTCGGAGGAGCCGCCGGCGCGGTTCGCGGCGATCTCGGCCTCGTCGAGCTTGGCGAGGTTCTTTCCGAGATAGGCATGCGCCGAAAGGCAGTAGTCGCAGCCATTGATCTCTGCAACGGCGAGTGCGATCCGCTCGCGGGTCTGCGGCGTCAGCCTGCCTTTGGCGAGCGCGCCGTTCAGTCCGAGATAGCCCTCGAGCGCGGCGGGGCTGTTCGCGGTGATGCGGAACAGGTTCGGCACGCTGCCGAGCGTCTTCTTGACGGCTTCGAGCAGGGGCTGGGAAGCGGCGGGCGCCGCGTCTATTCCGGCGGGAAGCTGGATACGAGGCATGTCGAGATCTCCATGTGTTTCGATGCCCCGAAGCTACCGATGCAGCCTGCGTTCGTATTGGCCTGCCCTGCCAAGCCTTTGGCTCGATCCGCCACGCCGCCCGTGATACACGGATCTCGGGGGTCAAGCCGTGACGACTGAAACGATCATCGATGTGGCAGTTCCAGTCGCGGTCTTCTTGATGATGTTCGCGCTCGGACTTGGCCTGACGTTCGCCGACTTCCGCCTGGCGCTGAAACGACCGAAGGCTCTCCTTGTCGGGGTCGCAAGCCAGATCGTCCTCGTTCCGGTCGTGGGCCTCCTGTTCGTGTTGGTGCTGCAGCAAGATCCCGACCTCGCCCTCGGCATGGTGCTCCTCGCGCTCTGCCCTGGCGCCGCGATGAGCAACCTGCTCACTCGGATCGCCGGCGGCGACGTGGCCTTGTCCGTATCCCTGACGGCGGTCAGCAACCTCCTGTCGGCGGCGACCCTGCCGGCGCTGTCGCTTCTGGCAGCGGGTCATTTTCTCGGAGCCGAAGCGACGCGGATCGAGTTGGGGGATCTGACGCTACGGGTCGTGGCGGTCGCCACGGTTCCAGTCCTCCTGGGCATGGCGATCCGTTCCCTCGCGCCCCACCTCGTCGAGCGGCACGAGCCTGCCGTCTTCCGCATCTGCTTTGCCGTCTTCATCGCGATCATCGGCTGGTCCTTCATGGAAGTCGCCGATACGCTGCGATCGGGCCTGATCCTGATCGGGTGGCAGCTTGCATTCCTGACCTTCCTCCTTCTCGGCTTCGGTGTTGCCATGGGGCAGGTTTGCGGTCTGTCCGCACCGCAGCGGATAACCATAGCCATAGAGACGGGTGTGCAGAACAGCGGGCTGGGGCTTGCCGCGGGGGCTATGCTATGGGGCGATGCCTCGGGTTTTCCGCTCTTCGCGATACCCTCCGTCGTCTACGGCGCGTTGACCTATGCAATGACCTTTCCGGTGGTCATCCTGCTTTCGCGCGCCTGGCAGCGCGTCTGAAACAAAGGGAAAGGGCCGGTCAACGACACACCCGCGCCTGCTCACGCATCGCGGCGTAGTCGCCCAGCATTTCCGCGATCACCAATCCCTCCGGCAACAAGGGCAGTTCCTCGGCCGCCCGCGCCTGAAACTCCCGGCTGTACTCGACCACGGGCGGACATGTTCTGACGGCGCGCCCGTCAGAACTCACCGTCGTGCAGCCGCTGGAAAAAGCTCGTTGCGATCACGAGGGCGGCGCGCCGCCGCTTCCAGCATCCGGCGTTGGACATCATTGACCTTCTCCGTGGTCTCAAGACGTTCGGCGAGGCGAGGTCGACGTGGATGAACCCCGAGCGCGGGTAGAACCCGAAACGGATGAATCCGACCTCCCGCGCCGCCGCCTCGAAGGCCACCGGATCGTGGTTTGCCATGGTGATGTCGAAGGCCGCGCCGTCAAGGCGCTTGGAGCGGGTCGCGCCGCCCACGGCGCGGTTGTGCTCTGGGCTGCGATAGGCGGAGCGGACGATCAGCGGCTTGCCCAACCGGTCGCGCAGCGCCTGCAGCTCGTCGAGCGCCGGTTCGTTGACCAGCAGCTTGCCGGTGCCCCGGCAGGCGATCTCGGGCGGCGAGAAATTCGGCCAGCGCCACGCGCTTTTCGGCACATCACGACAATGTCGGTGGAAAGTCGTGTTCATGGGGTCCTCCGAAAACGAAAAACCCGCCTCGAGGGCGGGTCATTGCGGGCTGATGAATGGGGATGGGGCGCGGCTACGGGCCGCCGCCGAAGATCTTGAGCTTGATTGCGATGCCCGCGAGCAGCGCCAGCATGACGCCGGTGGTGATCATGCGAACGGCGGTTTGCATTGCGGTGCGGCGGACCAGCCGGATGCAGTCCACCAGGGAGCGCAGATCGCGGATGTCGAGCGCGGCCTCGTCGCCGTCGAGACCGACATCGGCAAGCGCGCGCTTCGCGCCTTCCTCGGCCGCCCGCGTCAGGATCGCCTCGAACTCGGCGTCGGGCATGCGCACGAAGCCCTCGGATCGGGGTGGTTTCATCGGATCCTCCTTCCGCCGCTCAGCCGACCTTGCAGCCCCAGAAGGAGGTCTGGTCGGCGACGAAATACCCGTCCGCGACCCGGAAATACCCCTGCAGCTCGACGGCATCGCCAGCAGTCAGCGGCACCATGGTCTGCAGCCAGATCGCGGTGGCGAGCGAGACGTGGGTGGCGGAGATTTCGCCAAGGGAGCCGCGGATTTCGGTCGAGCCGTTCAGAACGAATCGCCCGCGCATGCTCGCAGTGGCGCTGGCGTTGATCTTGTCGAGCAGCGTCGTTCCGAAGAGGTAAGTGCCATCCACCGGCGCCACGAAGTGGTTGTTCGCGGCGTCGAACGCCCCCTTATCGTTGTAGTCGGTGCTGTTGAGGCCGATCTTCGTCCAGGTCCCGACGCTGACGTAGTTGTCGTAGTTGGCCCATGCCTTGAAGCGGGGCAGCCGGGGCTGGTCGACGATGCCGGTGGCGTTGTCGACGCTGAGCCCGTCGAAGAAGGTGCTGCTGTCGGCGGAGACCGCGAGGCGGAAGCGGTCCGAGCCGAACAGCCCGACCAGCGCCTTGGTGACAAAGTTGGTCTGCAGCGTCAGCCCGAGATCGTCGCCCGCCGCCTCCTTGTTCATGGTGTAGAACAGATCTCCGGTGCCGCCCTCGCCGAGGGGCTTCGCCGTCCAGAGCGCGGCGTTCAGCTTGGCCGAGAACGGGTTCGACGCATCCGCCGTCGTGCCGAGTCCCAGCAGCGCCACGTTCTGCAGCGCCGCGGGCGTGGTCCCGATCCAGCCTGCGCCGTCGTAGACCAGCAGCAGTCCCTCATCCTCGACCCAAGCCCGCCACCCGGTCCGAGGCGGCAGGCGCAGCCGGGTCCAGCTCGTCCAAATCGCTACGTTCAGGTCCCAGCCCGTCCAGTCACGGGTCCCGCCGCTGGCCACGATATAGCGGTCGCTATCGACGGGGCTGCCGGGCGGCATGGTCAGGTCGCGGTCGAGGACGGAAAACTGCACCAGACCGTCGAGGATCCGCAGCGCCTCGTTGTGGGTGACATGCTTCTGGGCCTGCGCCGCGAGGATCCAGGGCAGCAGAAGATGGGTCGTGGCGTCGGACATGGGATTGCCTTCAGAACAAGAGCGTGACGGTCTCGGGCGCGCCCCGCCCGACCAGCGCGGAGAGCTGGAAGATGCGGACGATGAGGCTCTCGCCGGGGGCGAGTGGCGCGCCCCAATCGGCGGTCTGGTCTGCGGCGGTGTAGACCGCGCTGGTGGTGGCGGTGCTCAGCACCCGCTTCACTGTGGTGCCGTCGAGGATCTCGACCTCGTAGGCTTCGAGCTCCTCGCCCAGCGGCACCTCGAGCCCGCCCCAGCTGTCGGCCACGAGTGCCCGGGACCGGCGTGTCCAGCGGATCGTCAGATCGCCGGGACTGCGCGCCTTGCGCGACGGCTGCTCGACATGGGCGACCGAGAACGGCCGCAACCCGACGCCTTCAGGCGTGAAGGTCTGCGCCACATTGGTCTCGTCGCTGACCGGGCGGCTTGCGGGACCGATGCGCCAGTTCCACGGGATGCCGGAGATCGGCCTCGGCGATTGGCAGCGTTGCAATGCTGTCGCCCAGCACCACGACCCGCACGCCGGCGGGCGCCGGATTGCCCATGGCTCCTTCAGTGCCGCGCTGGCCCCGCAGGAGTCTGGTCAGGCGATACCGGCCTGGGCCGATCAGTTCCGCCGCGCCTGCCTGGACGATTTCCCAGATACCTGGCGCGCTCTCGATTGAACCGCCCCGCGTTTTCCGGAAACCGTTTGGCTTGAATCCTACGCGGCGAGCGGCATGGCCTCAAGCTGGCCGTAGTAGGCGGCTTCCGCCTCGGCGTCGGCCCCAGCAACATCGCGAGCACACCTGCCCGCGTCTCCAACGGCTCGCAGGCCGCCAAGGTCTCGCCGGTCAGCACCTCCTCGATGAGCTTGTGGATTGCGAGGCCACGCTCGCGACGTCCGCGCAACGCAGCGCCGCGCCCGACCGATTCACGGACCTGCGTCCAACCGTCCACCGCCATCGTCGCGGCCGCATCCTCGTCGGCGGAAATGATCGGTGACGCCGGCTCCGGCGCGCCGCCCTCGTGCCGGCTCGGAACCACCCGGAACAGCCGCCGCTGACGGCCGGCTATGCCTTCCGCCTCGGCGCGGAATGTCTCCGCCGACTGCGCGCCCGGACGTATGCCGGCGGCCGCTCGCGCTGCGACGGGCGGACGGTCGAACGGCGGCAGGTCGCCGAGCGCGAGGTCGACCGGAGCGCGCCAGGCTGACCGGCCGGGCTCCGCGTCAGGACGGGGCAACAGCAGCGTCTGCAGCGCCCGCGTCGCCGCCACATACCACAGCTGCTGGCGCTCCAGCCGGATCTCCTCCTTCTCCGCCTCCCAGCGCGCAGCGTACCCCGTCGGCTCGGCGCCGAGCACCTTGCGAAGGAGCGCTCCGGTGGCTTCGTCGACGAAAGCGCGCGATTCCGTCCGCGGCGCACCCAGCGTGTTTACCGGGACAACCACCGGCCGCTTGAGTCCTCTGGCAGCGTGCATCGTGAACAGCGTTACAGCGCCCTCCTGCGCGTCCGGCCGGCCCTCCTGCGTCCGCTCGAAAAGCATTCTTCCGGGTTCCGTCAAGCTCGGCGACTGCCTCACGGTGGTCGCGCGCCATCGAGTGGTGTAGGACGTGCGCGCGCGGGTCCGGTCGAGCGTGAGAGCGGTTGCAATCGCGTCCGCCGGCTGGCTTAGATGATTCCGGCGCACCCTCAGCGCCTTACTTGGAAGGCCACGGTCGCCTTGTTCAACGATCTTACCGACAACAAGTCCCGCGGCGTGCTGGTTGCCATCGGCGGCGCCGAGGACAAGACATCCGAAGCGGTCATCCTGCGGCGCGTTCTCGGCCTCGCGCCGGACCCGTCGGCGTGCGAGGTCGGCGTCATCGCCACGGCGAGCGGCTATCCCGACGAGACGTTCGCCACCTATGACGAAACCTTCGGCCGACTGGGCGCGAAGGCTGTCCACAATCTCGACGTTCGCACTCGCGCCGATGCCGGAAGGCCCGAGCTGATCGAAGCCATCGAGCGGTGCAACGTGATTTTCCTCACGGGCGGCGACCAGCTCCGCCTCACCCACATTCTCGGCGGCTCGCCGCTTCTCGCCGCAATCCGCCAACGGCGCGAACAGGGCGCGGTGATCGCCGGCACCAGCGCCGGCGCCGCCGCCATGTCGGCGACCATGATCTACAACGGCCACGCCGCCGACGCCCTGCGCAAGGGCGCGGTCAAGATGAGTTCCGGCCTGGCGTTCGTGCACGGCGTCATCATCGACAGCCATTTCCTGGAAAGGGGCCGCTTCACCCGGTTGATGGAGGTGGGGACGACGAACCCGGAATATCTCGGCATCGGTATCGGCGAGGATGCGGGGGTCATCATCCACGAAGGGCCGATCCTCGAAGCGATCGGCAACGGCCACGTCATCATCGTCGACAGCTCTGAACTGCGCGTATCGAATGTCTTTGAATTGAGCGACGGCGAGCCGGTTGCGGTCGAGCACGTTATTATGCACGCTCTCACCAGTGGATTTGGCTACGATGTGCGCAAGCGCCGGTTCCTCTCCCCATCCGATCTTGAGAATAACTAAGGAACGCGCGTGAAAATTGTCAGCCATCGGGCTTTGCGTGGACCAAACTACTACAGTGGCTACCCCGCAATCCTCATGCGGCTCGACATTGGCGACCTCAACCACCGGCCGAGCAACGAAGTGCCGGGCTTTCTGGACAACCTGAAGGCCGTCCTGCCGTCGCTTTACGACCATCGCTGCTCTGTCGGCGTGCCCGGCGGCTTTCTCCAGCGCGTCGAGGCCGGCACCTATGCCGGCCACGTTGTGGAACACGTCGCGATTGAGCTGCAGAATCTGATCGGCTTCACGGTCGGCTACGGCAAGACGGTCGATAGCTACGAGCCTTGCGTCTACAACGTGGTCTACCGCTACCGGGACGAAGCGTGCGGGATTGCCGCCGGGGTCGAGGCGGTCGCCATCGTCGAGCGCCTCTACGACGGGCAGACGGCCGATCTGGGGCCGGTGATCGAACGCCTGAAGGAAGTGCGCGACGCCAACATGCTGGGGCCGTCGACCAATTCCATAGTGCAGGCCGCCCGCAAGCGGGGCATCCCCTACGTGCGGCTGACCGAGGACGCGAGCTATATCCAGCTCGGCCACGGCAACCGCCAGCAGCGCTTCCAGGCGACCGTTACGGCAAAGACCAGCCTGATCGGCTCCTCCATCGCCGACGACAAGGACTGGACAAAGAAGATCCTCGGCGAAGCCGGCATCCCGGTGCCCTGGGGCTCGATCACCTACACCTTCGAAGAGGCCGTCGCCGCGGCGCAAAGCATCGGCTATCCCGTCGTCACCAAGCCGCTGGTGGGCAACCACGGACGCGGCGTGACCACCAACATCACCGACGAGAACGAGCTGAAGGAAGGCTTCGACGCCGCTTACGCGCGCAATGCAAGTGTCGTCGTGGAGAAGTACATCAAGGGCGAGGATCACCGCCTCTTGGTGGTGGACGGCAAGCTTGTCGCCGCGGCACGACGCAGGCCCGCCCACGTGGAGGGCGATGGCACGTCCACTCTGCAGCAGCTGATCGACCGCGAGAACAAGGATCCGCGCCGCGGCGTCGGCCACGAAAACCTGCTCACGCAGATCTTCGTCGATCAGCAGACCGAGCGGCTGATTGCGCAGGCCGGGCTCACGCTGGAAAGCGTCCTGCCCCAGGGCGAGATCTTCCTGCTGAAGTCGACCGCGAACCTTTCGACAGGCGGCACCGCCACCGACCTTACCGACGATGTCCACCCCGACGTGCGCTTCGCAGCCGAACGCATCGGCCGGCTGATCGGGCTCGACATCATCGGCATCGACCTTCTGGCCGAAACGTTGACCCGTCCCCTGGACCAGCAGTCCGCCGGCGTGGTGGAGGTGAACGCAGGCCCCGGCTTCCGGATGCACCTGTCGCCGACCCACGGCAAGGGCCGTCCGGTTGGTGAGGCCGTCGTCGACATGCTGTTCCCGGACCCCGGCGACGCGCGCATCCCTATCACCGCGATCACCGGCACCAACGGCAAGACCACCACCACGCGCCTTATCGCGCACATCCTGCGCTATGCCGGCCGCCACGTGGGCATGGCGACGACGGGCGCGATCGAGATTGACAACCACGTCGTCATGCGCGGCGACTATTCCGGCCCGCAATCGGCGCAGATCGTGCTTCAGGAGCCGTCCGTCGACCATGCGGTTCTGGAAGTGGCGCGCGGGGGCATCATGCGCCGCGGCCTCGGCTTCGACGAGTGCGATGTCGGCGTCCTCACCAACATCGCGAGCGACCACCTCGGCGACTACGACGTCCACACGCTCGACGAGCTCGCACGCTGCAAGACCGTCGTCACCTACGCGGTGAAGGAGAGCGGCACCGCGGTCCTCAACGCCGACGACCCGCGCGTGTTCGACCAGGGCACTTACTGGGCACGTGGCAAGATCGCCTACTTCACCATGAACCCGGACAACCCGGATCTTGCGGGCCACATTGCCGGGCACGGCGTAGTGGTCACGGTGCGCGGCGGCAGGATCGTGCTGCGGCAGGGCGAGGTGGAAGCTGAGATCGTCGAGGTCAACGACGTGCCGATCGCTTTCGAGGGCCACGCCGTCTTCAACGTGCAGAACGCGATGGCGGCGGCCGCCGCGGCGCACGCGCACGGCCTCTCGCTGGGCGACATACGGATGGGCCTCACCACCTTCCACCCGACGCCGACACAACTTCCCGGCCGATCGAACCTTATCGAGGCTGATGGCGTTCGCTGCCTGATCGACTACGGCCACAACGTGCCTGCGCTGGCCGCGCTGGCGCCGCTGGTGCGTGGTCTTCAGGGAAAACGGGTGATCGGCGTTGCGAGCGCGCCGGGCAACCGGCGGGACGAGGACCTTTCGGCGCTGGGCCGTCAGCTCGGCGAGATGAGCGACATCCTGTTCATCTGCGAGACGCATGCGCGCCAGCGCGAGGTCGGCGAAGCGGCCGGTCTCCTCAGGGCCGGCGCCGAGGAGGCAGGCTCCTGCCGCGTCACGCTGGAGCTTGCCGAGCACGACGCCATCGGCCGTGCGATGGACGAAGCGAAGGAGGGCGATCTGCTCCTCCTGCTGGTGGACGACGTCGACGGCACGATCCAGCGGCTCAAGGGGCGCAGTTTCCGTGAGAAGGCCGCCGTTGCGGCACAATAAACGCGGCGCATTGCGCCCAATAAAACGGAACGGGAGGATGCGATGACGAAGAACGTCTTCGTGATCGGCATGAACGATCTCAATCACGAGCGCCTGAAGCGGCTCAAGGGTGTCGAGGACGTGGTGTTCCACGGCGTCATCGATCCGGCCATCGTCTACGAGGTGGAGGACTACAACATCCCCTCCCTGCTCGAGATTGCCGAGCGGCAGATCAGGGCGGCCGACGTTCCGGTCGACGCCATCATCGGCTACATGGACATTCCGGTGTCGACGATGCTGCCGCTGCTCGCCAAGAAGTTCGGCACGCGGGCGACGTCGCTGGAAAGCCTGTTGAAGTGCGAGCACAAGTTCTGGAGCCGCACGGTCCAGCGCGAAGTGATCCCCGAGCATATCCCCGCCTTCACCGCGTTTGACCCGTTCGACGACGATGCGCTCTCCAAGATCGGCCAGTCGGCGCTGTCGTTCCCCTTCTTCGTCAAGCCGATCAAGTCGTCGGGCTCGCGGCTTGGCTTCCGTGTCGACAACCCGGAAGACTTCGACTTCGCGATCGAAAAGCTGCGTGCCGGCGTCGGTGCCGTGTCCGAACCGTTCGACTACGTGCTCGACCACGCGGAAATGCCGGCCGACATTCGCAAGGTCGCCGGCCAGTATTGCATGGCCGAGCAGATCATCGGCGGCCGCCAGTGCACGCTGGAGGGCTACGTCTACGACGGCAAGGTCGTCCCCTACGGCGTGGTGGATTCCATCCGTTATCCGCAGGTTCTTTCGTTCTTCTACTACATGTATCCGTCGAAGCTGCCGCAGCGGGTGCAGGACAGGATGGCCGAGATCGCCATCAAGATCATGGAGCACACCGGCTACGACGACTCCGCCTTCAACATCGAGTTCTTCTGGGACGAGGTGCAGGACAAGATCTGGCTCCTTGAGATCAACACCCGCCTTGCCCAGTCCCACTGCGACATGTTCGAGAAAGTCGACGGAACGAGCCATCAGCAGGTTGCCGTCGACATCGGCCTCGGCCGCGCGCCGCAGATGCCGAAGCGTGAGGGCGGTTACAACGTCGCGGCAGAGTTCTTCTACCGCGTGTTCTTCAACAACGCGGTCGCATCGAGCGTACCCTCTGCGGAGGAAGTCGCCGCCGCGCAGGACAAGGTCCCCGGCACCACCGTCGCCGTGCAAATGAAGGAAGGCATGCGACTGACCGAGCTTCCCGAGCAGGATTCCTACAGCTTCGCCGTGTGCTGCATCTGGATGGGCGCCAACACCCAGGCCTCGCTTCTGTGGAACTACGAGCGCGTGATGAAGGGGCTGAACTTCGAGTTCACCAACATCGACGAATGATGCGCGTCGCCGAGGATCTCCCCCACAAGGTTCGGGAGATAAAGCACATCGACGTGCCGATGCCGGACGGCTGCCGCCTTGCCGCCCGCATCTTCATGCCGCAAGACGCCGAAGCAAAACCGGTTCCGGCGATCCTCGAATACATCCCCTACCGCAAGAACGACCTTTGCGCGCCCGAGGATGAGGAGACCGGCCGGTACTATGCCGGCCACGGCTACGCCTACGTCCGGCTCGACCTTCGCGGGGCGGGCGATTCGGAAGGCCTGATGCTGGACGAATACCTGCCGCAAGAGCTGCAGGACGGTGTCGACGCCATCGCATGGATTGCCGATCAGGCGTGGTGCGACGGCAATATCGGCATGATCGGCATCTCGTGGGGCGGGTTCAACGGCCTCCAGATCGCAGCCCTCCAGCCGCCGGCACTGAAGGCGATTGTCACCATCTGCTCCACCGACGACCGCTATGCCGACGACGTGCACTACATGGGCGGCTGCCTCCTCATCGACAATTTCTCCTGGGCCTCGCAGATGTTCGCGCGCAACGCCCTGCCGCCCGATCCGCGCTGGCGCGGCGAAGCCTGGCGCGAACTGTGGCTGGAGCGGCTGGAAAAAAGCGGCCTGTGGCTGGAGAACTGGCTGAACCACCAGACCCGCGACGCCTTCTGGCAGCACGGCTCGGTCTGTGAGGACTATTCGGCGATAAAGATCCCGGTCTACGCGGTGAGCGGCTGGGCGGACGGTTACTGCCGCTCGGTCCTGCGATTGATGGAGCACCTCGAAGGACCGCGAAAGGGCCTCGTCGGCCCGTGGTCGCACAAGCGGCCGCACGTTGGCTCGCCCGGCCCCGCCATCGGCTTCCTGCAGGAGACGCTCCGCTGGTGGGACGAATGGCTGAAGCTTGAGCCGGCCGGCATCATGGACGAACCTATGCTGCGGCTCTTCCAGCAGGACCATGCGCCGCCGCGCGCGAACTACCCGTCGCGCGAAGGCAAATGGATCGCCGAGCCCGTCTGGCCGTCGAGCAACATCGTGCCCACGCACTACGCGCTGGGGTCGGGCGGCACGCTTGGCGGCGAAGGGGGCGGCGCGCTGCTCACCGTCTCATCGCCACTCGACGTCGGCATGGCCGGCGGCAAGTGGTGCTCCTACGCCCACCCCGGCGATCAGCCGACCGACCAGCGCGCGGAGTATGGCGGCAGCCTTACATTCTTCACCGAACCCCTGGCCCAGCCGGTCGACATTGCCGGCGAGCCTGAAGTCACGCTGCGGCTTTCAGCGGACCGGGAGATGGCGCAGGTCGCAGTGCATATCGACGACATCGCCCCGGATGGGGCCGCGACCCGTGTCACGTTCGGCGTCCTCAACCTCACGCATCGCGATGGCCACGCCGACCCGAAGCCCCTCGTGCCGGGCAAAAGTGTGACCGTGCGCGTTCCCCTGAAGCCCGTCGCGCAGCGCTTCCGCGCCGGTCACCGCATCGGCCTCGCGGTCTCCACGTCGTATTTCCCGATGATCTGGCCTTCGCCCGAGAAGGTGACCATTACCGTTGATCCGTCAGGTTCGCGTCTCACACTCCCCGTGCGCCGCGAGGCTCTTGCCATCGATGCCGTCACGTTCGGCGAACCTGAAACCGGCAAGGGACCGACCCGCGAAACCATTGAACCGGCAAACCTTTACTGGCGCGTCGTGCGCGAGGCTGACGAGAACAGCGTCACCCTTGAACTCGGCGACGGCGCCGGCACATACCGCCTGGTGGAAGACGACATAACGATCCGCAAGAACGCGGTGGAGCGCTACACGATAGACCCGAGCGACCCGTCCTCCGCAACCGCTTTTGCGCAGTGGCACGCAGGGCTGGAGCGCGACGGCTGGGTCACGTCCTCGCGCACCACGACGCGCCTCACCTGCAGTCCCACCGATTTCATCATCGAGGCCCATCTAGAGGCGAAACAGGCCGACGAAATCGTCTACGAGCGGAGCTGGAACCGGACGATCCCACGCGGCGTCTGATATCAGCGCGCCTTCCCGCTAACTCGGTAGAGGATTGGCATCCGGGCCCGGAGTCTCTTGCGCAGGTCGGCGGGTCTCCTCGACCGTCCCGGACCGTGGCGCGGGCCTGCCCTCACCGAGGGTGCGCTGGCGCTTCTCGCCGAGCGGATCCTCCGGGGTCCCGATGCCAAGGTCGACGGCGTATCGAGCTGGAAACTTCCCGACCTCACCGCCTCTATCGGAAAGCGGTTAGGCAAGCAGATCACGCCGCAGAGCCTGTTGCGCATCCGCGCATCGGTGCACCCTCAACGCGGATGAGTCGATCAGGCTCGACGCAGGCGGGCCGCCGGCTGCGGCCTGAGCTGCTGCCGGTTTCGTGGACACGAAGAAAAGATCGTGACTATCGCCTCCACGAAAGACATCAGCCTTGTCTGTTTTATCGTCCAGCGCCCGCCTGCTTTCGACCCAGCCTCCCGAGAAGGTTCCGGACGTTCGAAACGTACCACCGCCCTCCCCGTCGTGTGACGATGCCGCATTCGTTCAGCTCTTCAGCGATGGCGCGCAGACTGGTTCGACCCGAGCGCTGAACATCCACGATGATTGGCTCAAGGGCTGATCGTGCAGTCATCAGCTTTCGCGCCACAGCGCGCGCGCCGTGGCGTTTTCGACGCCCGATTGAGGAGCAGAGAACGGTTCGAACTTGCTGAGTGGCGGAGGGAGAGGGTCCCGGAGCGAACATTCTCCGCCTCGTCGGCTACTACAAAGCGAGTGCCCTGGCCTGGCCGGTCTGCAGAGTTGAGTCTCAGAACGGATTTCAGAGCGGCCTCGCCAGGTATCTTAGAGCTGCTGCGGGGACGCTTTAACAGAGGCCGTGAAGCCAAGGGGCGACGTGGATGCAACGTGCCCGGCCTGTCACCGAGGCGGCAGTTTCGGAGTAGCAGAATGGAGGCTCGCGAGCGCGGCACATCGCGAGTGGCCCGTCGCATGTGTGGATGACGCCGCGATGTTACCGATTTCAAGCGGCCAGCCGGTCTATCCGCTCAGAATGCTGCGCCCTCAGTCCCCCCGCAACTGACGCCGATACCGGGATCAACGGGATCACCGTCGCCTGGAAGTCGTGATAAAGATCCTCGCGCGTCGGGTAGACCACGCCGCTCAACGTGCCGTCGGCGTCGACTTCCTGTCTCCAGCCGCCAGCCGTGCGGTCGATGAGCGTTGCGGCGATGTAGTCCCAGACCATGCGGTAGACCCCTTCGTACCGCGCCTCGCCGGTGCGCCGCATCAGCATCAGCGCAGTATTCGCGGTTTCGGCCTGCACCCAGTAGGCTCGGTTCGGCACTGAAACCCGGTCGGCCCAGTCGATGGTGTAGACCATGCCCGGCTTGCCGTCCGGCGCCCAGCCGTGCGCCATCGCGTTGTCGAACAGGCGCACGGCATCGCCGAGCAGCCATTCGGGTGCCGTGCGCCCACGCGTGAGACAGGCCGCCTCGACCTTGAGGAGCAGGCCCGCCCATTCCGCGAAATGTCCGGGCGTCAGGCCGAACGGGCGGGTGTCGTCGGTCGGCAGGTCCGCACCGTAGTCCGGCAGCAGCGTCCAGTCCGGATCGAAGTGTTCCGGCAGACGCCCATCGTGGGCGGATGGGATATCGTGACCGAAACGGCGGGCGAGCGACAGGGCGCGGTCCAGCCAGCGATCCTCGCCCGTCGCGTCGGCGAGCGCGAGGCATGCCTCCGTTCCGTGCATGCAGCAGTTGGCGCCTCGGTAGGCTTCAGGGTCCGTCCAGTCCGCGGCGAAGCTCGGCTGCAGCACCTCTTCTCCGGCGATCCAGAAGCGCTCGTCGATCACCCTCGCGGCCGCCTGAAGCAGCTCGGTGCCGCGCGGCCGTCCCGCCATCGCGGCGGAGGCTCCGGCCAGCGCGACGAAAGCGTGCAGGTACGCCTTCTTCCGCGAGGATCCTGACGCATCGGCGAACCAGCCGTCGTGCCGGCGATCGCGCAAGGGACCATCCAGCAGCGCGTCCAGCGCGTGATCGGCGAGTGGCGCGGTCGCGGGGACCCCCATGAGGGACGCCAGCGCATAGCAATGCACCATGCGCGCCGTGATGATTCCCTGCGCGGTGTCGTCCACCATGGTGCCGTCGTTGCCGAGGGTGGCGAAGCCTGCCGGCACGCGGGCGCCGCCATAGTGATCGAGGAGGCGCTGACCCTCCGCCAGGAGCCAGCGGCGATGGCTGTCGAGGTCCGCCCACGCAGCAAATCCTCCCTCGACAGGGGGCGCGGCGTCAGCCATTGGCGATCATCCCGCCGTTGACGTGGAGGGTCTGGCCGGTCACGAAGCTGGAGTCGCGGCAGGCGAGGAACACGTAGGCCGGGCCGAGCTCGTAGGGCTGGCCCATCCGCCCCATCGGCGAGGCCATGTTCTTCAGCATGTCCTCGTCGTAGTCCTTGAAGACCAGCTGGATTTCGGTCGCGACCGGCCCGGGCGCGACCTCATTAACGCGGATGCCACGATCAATCAGCTGGAGGGCCAGCGCCCGCGTGTAGCCGACGATCGCACCCTTTGTTGCCGTGTATGGCACCAGGTCGGCGTTGCCCACGAACGCGTTGATGGACGTTGTGTTGATGATGCTGGCGCCCTCGCCCATGTGGTTCAGCGCGGCGCGCGTCGTATAGAAGATGCCGTCCATGTTGACGGCGAAGTGCATCCGCCAGTCGTCGTCGCTGATGTCCTCCTGGGAGGCGTAGGGCTTCTGGAGCCCCGCGTTGTTCACCAGAACATCAATGCCGCCCCACTTGGCCACAACGGCGTTCACGGTATCGGTGCAGCTCGTGCTGTCCGCGGTATCGCCCTGGAGGACAAGCGCTTCGGCCCCTTCGGCCTCGATGCCTTCACGCGTCTTCCGGGCGCTGTCCTCGTCGCTGTGGTAGAGGATGGCGACCCTGGCCCCCTCACGCGCCACGTGCAGGGCGACCGCGCGGCCGATGCCGCTGTCGCCGCCGGTGATCAGGACACGCTTGTCCTTCAGCTTGTTCGCACCCTTGTAGTCCTCGGTGATGTATTCGACGGGTGGCATTAAATCGTCGATTTTCTCGGTCATGAGTGTCTTTCAAAGGTTCGGGGCAAGCACGGTAATTGCCGCTGGGTCGATCTGTGGCCGCGTGCAGGACGATGCTGCATCGCGGCGCTGTATGATCAGGAAACGGCGCGCCTTCTGGTCCGTTCCTGCGAAAAAAGTTCATCAGAGACGAGTGTTTTAAGGTTCCATGCCAATAGCGGGTCATGGCACGCCTTGCCGCACTTGCGATCCGCCCGCGGCTTTTCCGGCCGGCCAGATGCACTCATCGATCGCAACCGACCTCGGCCTGACGCCGCCGGCGCTTCACCGGACTATCGCCGGTCTGGAAGGCCGTAATGGGATTGCGCGGCTCAACGCGGGCCCGAGCCGTGCTCCTGTTCGCTGCTAAAAAACGCTGACGTCCGCTTCACCGGTCATCACGACAGAACGAATGCCTTAAGCGGCATCCAAATGCCCATCAGCATCATCATGAGGCTTTCCGTCAGAGACACGAAGCCGAGCGGCACCGACGAGCTGCCGCCGACGCACGCGCACTTCAGCTCCCGCTTGTCGATATAGACCGCCTTGAAGATGCTGACCGCGCCGATCGTGCCGATGACGAGGGCGACGGGCGCCGAGATGAAGACAAGCGCCCCCGCCGTCATAAGGATGCCGGCGAGCGCTTCGCCGAAGGGGTAAATCTTGCCGTAGCGGACCCAGCGCTTGGCGAGGAGATCGTAGTTCAGGAACATCGTCGAGAAGCTCTCGATGTCCTGCAGCTTCTGAATTGCGAGGATCGTCATCGACAGCGAGACGAACCACTCTGCCGCCCGCAACGTGAACGGATTCTCGTATTGATGCCAGGACAGGCCGAGCGCGAGCAGCGCGGCGACGGCGAAGATCGCGATCACCGGCTGGTACGTCGTGTCGCTCTGTTCTTCCTTCGGCGGGTCGATGCCGAAATGGACTCGCAGATCGTCATAGCCGCCGATGCGCTCGCCGCCGATGAAGGTCTGCGGCGTCGTCTTGACCCCGTGCTCTTCCATGAAGGCGTCCGTCTCGGGCCGCGTTTCGAGGTGGTGATCCTCTACCGCGTAGCCCTGCCGCTCCAGGAGATCCTTCGACTTCAGCCCGAAGGGGCAGGTGTGCTCCGGCATAACCATCCGGTAAAGGGTGGCCGTCTTCGTCGAGACTTGCTGCTGCATCGTCCTCGTTCCTTCTTACGCGGCACAGCCGTAGGTGCCGATGTAACCAACGTTGAGGCCCCGCTCGAGCGTCAGCGTCAGCGTCGCCTCGGTCCGGGTGCTGCGGGCGGCGCCGAGCGGTTCGTCGCCCGGGCCGCCGATCTCCATTGTGATGCCGGGGGCGCTCGCCGTGGGGCCCGATACCAGCGTCGAAGGCTCCGCCTCCAGGCGCACCAGATCGCCGCTGATTTTGACAAGGGCTGACCCGTCTCCGGCCAGCCCCAGGACCGGCGGGCTGCCTTCGGTGTATGTGAAGGTGCATTGCGCCCCGGCCGGCAGGCCCTCGGCCATCTCGGCATCGGAGATGAACTGCGGGTCGAGCGCCGGCAGATCGGCGGTCGCGAGCGCCTCGTCCAAGGTGACCACGACCGCCGTCGGCGCCGCCTCCTCGGAGCCGTCGCCGCCGCGGTCGATGGCGTCGATCAGGTAGCGCATCTCGGCGATCTCCTTGTCCTGCGCATAGACGATGTCGCCCGCCAGTTTGCGCACCCGCGGATCGGAGATGTTCGCGCGGCTCGACGTCATGATCGCGATGGAATGGTGCGGGATCATCGCGCGCATGTAGGACGTGTCGCCGACGGTTACCTGACTGCGCACCAGCCACAGCGACAGGGCGAAGACGACTGCGGCGCTCACAAAGATCGCCGCGTTGGCGCGAGCGTTCGTGTACATGCCCAGCATGAAGGCGAGCATGATGATCGCCATCGTCGCGCCCATGAGGATCGCCATGTACGTGCGCGTCTCGGAGAAGAAGACGTGGGCGAAGAGGTAGGTGTTGAGATACATCAGCACGAACATGACGACGGTCGACGTCAGGATCATCGCGCCAAAGCGGATGTAGGACATACTTGTTCACCCTGCGGATCGTTAAAGAGAAGGCATGGGGCTCACTTTCGGTTCCGGGAAAGCCGGACGCGCCCCTTGATCCGAGCCGCTCGACCAAGCGAGCCGGCGCTGTGATGGCTTTCCGGGCAGAGACCACGGACTCAACCACCAGACAGCCGGTGACGCGTAGGCTCGCTACGGCCGAGCCGTCATCTGCGCATTCACCTCGGCATGCCGAGCCCGGACGTCTGGCGGCCAGCGGCTCTTGATGTAGGACAGCACGGCGACGATATCCTCGTCGCTGAGGACGGCCTCGAACGCCGGCATGTTGGAGTAATACGGCTCGCCGTTGCCGATTTGCGCGGCCGATGGAATATGCCTCCTGCGTCCCGTGCAGGCGATAGAGCGTATCGCGGCCGTTCTGGTACAGGGGGAGCTCGCGTGCACCGCCGATGACGGCCGTGCGGCATTTGGTGGTTTTTCGGCACGCCGGACTGCCGTTTGAGTCAAGACACCCCATCTCCGAGCCGAGGCGACGGTGCTTCAGTTTAGTCGACACTCACTTGTTCGCTCAGCTTTCTAAGCGTGGAACGGAGATCGTCCTCTGAAATTGGCTTCTTCATGGTCGGTACGTTTTTCGTCAGCGGATCTCCGGACAGATTCAATCGCGTGTAACCTGTCAGGAAGACGAACGGGATACCGCGGGCTACCAACTCTTCGGCAATCGGGATGCTCGATTCACCCCCGCCGAGGTTCATGTCGAGAATGGCGACCTGCGGCTCGAAGTTATCGAACGCGTCGATCGCTTCCCGTACGGAAGCATGGGGCCCGTCCGGACAATACCCCCAATCCTCCAGCAGCATGACCAGATCCATGCCGACCAGCACTTCGTCTTCGACGACCATTATGCGCAGCGACATCAGTCCAAGCTTCCTTCGCTGTAGCGCGCCTTCACGGCGTCATTTTTTATTCCGCTCTATGACGCAGCAAAAGCCGGCCGGCTTGAATTCAACGCTCACAGTCGCCTTCAGTTCCCGTTCAAGCAGAGTGCCGATCAGAAACATGCCAAAGCCATTCGCCTCGGGAGGCTCGACGCTCGGCCCGTCGATCTCCCGCCATTCGAGGCGTTGAAGCTGGCGTCCATCCGCCTTCACGGTGACCTCGATCCGTCCATTCTCGTGAAGCAGGGCTCCATGTTTCGCCGCATTGGTTGCCAGCTCGTGAATGGCCAGACCGACGGGCAGCGCATTGCCGGGCGACAGCAACAGATCGTCTCCAACGTAGCGGAAGCGGTCGCCGTCGGGGTCTGCGTAGGGGGCCAGTTCCGCACGCAGTAGCGCCTTGAGGTGCTCGCCCTCCCAATCGGTTGCGGTAAGCGCATCATGCGTGCGCGATATCGCGGCGAGACGGTCATTCAGGCCGCGCGCCATGTCTTCCTTGTCCTTGGCCCATCGCTTGCTGAAGCGCGCGACCGCCTGGACGGTGGCCAGAGTGTTTTTGACACGATGCTCGAGTTCTGCGAGCAGGACGTCCTTGCGCTCTTCCGCGCGGACGCGCTCGGTCACATCGATGGCGGAGGGGACAACTTCCGTCACCTTCCCATCGTCGTCGAAGATCGGAACCAGCTGGAAATCTAGGATGAGCGTCTCGCCACCCGCCGCGCGGATCGGGACGTCATAGCGCAGGCTCTCACCCCTGGCCGCGCGGGCGACGGAGTCCTTCAGGCGGTCTTTCGACTCCTCGCTGAACGACCACCAAGACGCATCCCAGAACTTGCGGCCGATGACATCCTTCGCAGCGATCCCGCCCGCTTCGAGCGCGGCAGCGTTCGCCTCCAGAAGCGTGCCCTCGGTGTCGAGCAGCCCGACAAAGGCGCTCAGGCTGTCTTGGAGCCTTTGCAGGCGGTTGCGATCCTCGCGGTCGCGCTCCTGCGCGCGGCGCAGATCGGTCACGTCGGCAATCACGCCCATCAGGCATTTCTGCTCGTTGTCGCCCCGTGCTTCTATCTGGCCATAATACTGGATGTGCCGCTGCTCGCCATCCGATTGCCTGCGGATACGCACGCTGACGTCGAAGTTGCCGGTTCGCCGGGCTGTCTCGACAGCAGACTTAATGACCTCATGGTCGTCGGGATGCAGCATGTTCGAAACGAATTCGTCTAGCGAGAGTGGGCCTTCTTCGCTGGGTCGCCCGAAAATCTCGTACATTCGGTCGTTTTCCCAGATGGCCCGATCCTCGTCCATCAGCCATTCGAAGACGCCAAGGCCTGCGGCCTCGACGGCCACCTCCCGGCGAACAGCACCCGCTGCGAGGTCGCGCTCCAACTGCTTCTCGCGGGTGACTTCGCGGACGCAGGACCCAACGGCGAAAATCTCGTCCCCGTCGCGCACCGGATAAAAATCCACGACGAAGTTACGCTTCGCGCCCTTCTCGGCCGGGGTTTCGGTCTCGACCTTCAGGCCGAGCGCCGGGTCGCCCGTTTCAATCACGCGCCGCTGGATTTCCGCGATTTCGGTGTGGACGGCCGGCAGGAGATCCTCCTGCATGCGACCGATATGCTCATCGACCGGAAACCCGTTGATTTGCGCCAGGGTGCTGTTGATCCGAAGATAACGCAGCTCTCGGTCGAGCAGGTTCAGACCCACCGGCGCGGTATCGTAAAGCTGTTCGAGCTCCGAATATTGTTCGCGCAGTGTTTTGGCGTTCTCCTCCAGCTGTCGTTCGCTGCGCTTGCGTTGCGTAACGTCGACGAAGGTGACGACCACGCCGTCGAGGCGGTTGTCCACGGTCCGGTAGGGTCGCAACCAGGTGGCGAAGGTTTCGTCGGTCGCGTCGATGCGGACTTCTCGTTCGATCGGCTGCAGCGTCCGGCGAACCGCCTCGGCATCATCCTTGAGGCCCGGATAGTCGACATGCCGCGCAAGGTCATGGATCGAACGGCCGATATCGCGCTCCTGCACGCCGAACAGCTTGCGCACCTCGGGCGTGTAGAGCCGCACGCAGTCGCTCTGGTCGATGAAAAGCGTGGCGATGTCGGTGCTCTCGAGCAGGTTCTGGAGATCGCTGTTGGCGCGGACGAGCTGGCGGTTGTTCTCCGACAGTTCCGCGTTGATGGTCTCCAGCTCCTCGTTGATCGACTGCAGTTCCTCGCGGCTGGTCTCGAGCTCCTCGTTGGAGCTCTGCAGCTCCTCGTTCATGCTCAAGAGTTCTTCGTTGGCGCTTCTGAGCTCCTGCTCGGCGCCTTCGAATTCGCGTTCCAGCGTGGACAGGCGCTTGCGGGTCAGGGCGAGTTCCTGGGCCTCGCTGTCCCGCCGCCGGGTCGCTCCAGCCTCGCCAAGGTCGCCCTCTTCCGCCGGCCGCACCTCGGTCAGCGCGAGCAGCATCAAGTCGCTGTCCTCGGATACCGGAGAGACGCGAAGGTCGAACATCTTCGGCTTGTCACCGATATCGACGACGACGTTCCTGATCTGGGCGTCCGTCCCCGTCCCGCGGGCTTCGTCAATCGCGGAATGCGACGGCAGCCTGAGTTCGGGTGCGAGGAAATCATCAAGGGCGACGCTCGTTGCCCCGCGCGACGGCTTCACGAAGGACGACATCGCGTCCGATACGTAGACCACGTCGTTCTGGCGGTTGATCGTCGCGAAGGCCGGGGCGAACCGCTTCATGAAGGCGTCCTCGGACACGGCGGCGATGTCGTCCGCCGCCCGTGGCTTCCCCGCAAATTGCGAGATTGCCCTACCCACCTGCGGGGCCTTCTGCATCCGCGGCTTGGGCTGAACCTGGCCGAGCGCGCTGTAACCCGGTCTGGCCCGATCGTCCCGGCGAAAAATTCGGGCCTGCCGGTCTAAAGACTTGAAGAAACCTTCGCCCTTACCCACCGTCTCCGATGGGCCGAGCCACAGAAACCCGCCGGGGTTCAGGGCGTAATGGAATCTCGGCAGCAGCGCCTCCTGACTGTCGGCGCTGAGATAGATCATCACGTTGCGGCAGGAGATCAGATCGAGCTTGGAGAACGGGGGATCCTGCAACAGGTTGTGCGGCGCGAACACGCACATCTCGCGAAGACGCGGGTCGACCTGCCAGTATCCTTCCGAGCCGTGGAAGAAGCTGTCGCGGCGGGCTTCGGTCATGCCCTTGAGGGAAGCCTCAGGGTAACGGCCGTTGCGGGCGTGACGCAGCGCATCCTGGTCAATGTCGGTGCCGAAGATCTTCCATGACCTCTTGTCGCCGGTCTCCTCGGCGAGTTCGCGCGCCATGATTGCGAGCGAATAGGCCTCCTCGCCGGTTGAGCAGCCGGGGACCCATATCCGGAAGGAGGCGGCCTCGCTGTTCAACACGTCCCGCAGTACCTTCGACTTCACGTCGTCGAAGCTTTCGGGGTCGCGAAAGAACTGCGTCACGCCGATCAGGAAGTCTTGAGTCAGAAGCTCCCGCTCTTCCGACTGCCGCTTCAGTGTTCTGAGATATCCGTCGACGGTCCCCTGCCGCAGCAGGGTCATCCGGCGGGCGATACGCCGCACGAGCGTGCCGGGCTTGTAGCCGGAGAACGAGTTGCCGGCGTCGGTCTCGAGCTGGTCGAGGAGCTCATCGAGCCGCTCCTCGATCTCGTCCAGGAGCGCCTGGCGCCCGATCCCCTCTTCCATCTCGGCACGATGGTTGACGATCTCCATGATCTTGCCAGGTATGGCACTGGCCCTCAGAACGAAGTCGACAAGGCCGGTGGCGGCGGCGCTGTCCGGCATTCCGGGAAATCTCGCGTTCCGGCTCTCCTGCACCAGCGCGATGCCGCCGTGCGACTTGATCGCCCGCACGCCCATCGTGCCGTCCGATCCCGTGCCCGAGAGGACGACGGCGAACGCCTGGCGGCCCGCCGCCTCCGATAGCGAGGTGAAGAAGCGGTCTATCGGGGTGCGCACCCCTTCTTCGCGCGCATGTTCGATGAGCCGGAAACGGCCCTTCTCGATCTCGAGGAACGGCCCCGGCGGAATGATGTACACATGGTCGGGCTCGATCGCGATGCCGTCTTCAATTCTTACGACGGGAACCTCAGTGTGATCGCCAAGCAGCTTGTCCATCAGCGACGGCTGGTCGGGCGCAAGGTGCTGCACGATCACGAACGCGATCCCGCTGTCGTCCGGGATCGCGTGGACGAGTTCCTTCAGGGCCTCCAAACCGCCGGCGGAGGATCCTATTCCCACAATGGGCGGCAGCCTGTTCATTGCGTCCGGCGCATCATCTTCCCAGCGCTCCCAGATAGTCATCCGCTATACGCTGAAGTGGATCCGTCCAGGCTCGCCTAGAGAGGCAGGCTCGGTGTCCTGTTCACTTCCCGCACCACCTGCTTTATCGAGAAGAAGGACGGCGTAAGCAACCTCCCGAAGAAACGTGAGTATGACAGCCGGCGGCCCTCATATCAGGACGGAGGACAATGTTGGCGAAGCGGATTTCCACAGGGGTCGAGGGCCTCGACAGCATCCTGCAGGGCGGCCTGGAAGCGGAGCATGTCTATCTCGTCGAAGGCGGGCCGGGAACGGGGAAGACGACCCTTGCGCTCCAGTTTCTTCTGGCCGGGGTGGAGCCGGACGAAGCGGGTAGATGCCTCTACCTCACGCTTTCGCAAACCCGCGGCGAACTTATTGGTATCGCAAACTCGCACGGGCTGGACCTGTCCGGCATCGAGATCGTCGAGCTGCTGGCGTCGGAGGTGAGCGACGTGTCGCACACCCAAACGGTCCTGCACACGTCGGAGGAGGAGCTCGCCGAGTTGATCGAGAGGATCGTCGCGCGGATTGAGGACCACGAACCCCGCCGCGTCGTCATCGACAGTCTCGCGGAACTGCGCCTCATCAGCACGTCGATGCTGCGCTTCCGCCGCGCGATCCTGGGGCTGAAGACCGCCCTTTCGAAGGCGAAGACGACGGCCCTTCTGATCGAGGCGTTCGACGGCTTGGGAACGGTCGAGAGCACCGAACTGACCACACACGGCACCATCCGGCTGGACTGGACGACGCCGGAATTCGGCGTGACGCACCGGCGCCTCCAGGTCATCAAGATGCGGGAGCCCCTTCTTCGAAGGCTTTCACGACATGACGATCGAGAAAGGCGGGCTCGCGGTGTTTCCCCGCCTCGTTCCGCGCGGGGAGCGACGCGAGACGGAAAACTGGGAGGTCAAGACGGGAGACGAGACCCTCGACGAGCTTCTGGGCGGCGGATTGCCCGGCAACAGCACCACGCTCATCATCGGAGACACGGGCGCGGGGAAGTCCATCCTGTCGGCCAAGCTGGTCGACGCAACGGCGCAGCGGGGCATCAAGGCGGGCTTCTTTCTGTTCGAGGAGTTGTACGACGACGTGCTCGGTCGGGCCCAGGACATCGGCATGGATTTCAAGGGCCATATCGACAAGCGGCTGCTGCATCTGGAGCAATTCAACCCGACCGAAATAACCCAGGGGCAGCTCTTCCGGCGGATCGAGAATGTCGTCGAGGAGGGCGCTCGCCTGATCGTGATTGATAGCCTGACAGGCTTCGTCCGGACCCTGCGCGCGGGGGGCGAATTGCTGCCGCAGTTCAACGCGCTGCTCAATTCGCTGAAGCAGATGGGCGTTGCCACCGTGTTGACGCTGAACGAGTCCGCGGAACAGCAGGCCGGCCAATCCGAAATTGATTTCAGCTTCCTGACTGACAACGTGATCCGGCTGTCGCAGTATCGCCAGGATGGCGAGATCGGCCGCTCCATCTGGGTGGGGAAGAAGCGCTTCGGACCGCATTCCCGAGCCATCCGCGCTCTCCATATCGACCCGCCCGGCGTGACGATCCGCCCGATCGAGGGAGCGTTCGGTGTCACCCGTGACGCTGTCAACGACGAGGCGTCGTGACGGTGGATCAGGGCGACCTCGTGCGCTCGGAACGCCTCGTCGTTCTTGCCCCTTTCGCGCGCGATGCATCCGTCCTCGAGCAGATCCTGCTGGAGCGATCGATAGACGTTGCTCGGCGCGCTTCACTCGACTGCCAGCTACGGAGCGCGCACAGGCTAGAGGTTGGGGCCTTCCTTCTGACCGCCGAGGCGATGACGCCCGCGACGCTCGATGCGCTGATCGATCTGTTGACGCGGGAGCCGCTTTGGTCCGCCCCGCCTGTCGTCCTGCTGGGGGAATCGGAAATTCAGGCGGAGCGCTGGGCCCGCCGGCTCCTGGACGCCCGAGACGGGCAGCCGATCACGGTTCTCATCCGGCCCAGCAGCATCCTGGAGATTGCGACGGCTGTCCAAAGTGCGCTGGTCGCGCGACGCCGGCAGTACGACCTTGCCGATCTGATCGAGAAACACAGCCGCGCCGAGACCCATGCCAACGTTCTTTTCGAGGAACTGAGTCACCGGGTGAAGAACGTCTTCTCCATGGTTTCGTCGCTCGGGATCCTGACGGAGGCGGCTGCGGGCAACTCCGCAGAATTCCGGACCGCTTTCCGGGCGCGGATGAACGCGCTTTCCCGAGCTTACGACGCGCTGCGCGAGGGCAACTGGCAAGCGGCTCCGCTGAAGCTCGTTATCGAGGCGACAGCCGGCGGCCTGCTGACGCCGGACGAGCGCGGCGTGCTGACGTTGGAGGGACCCGACATCAGTCTGGCAAGCGATCAGGCGACGGGGCTTGGGCTCGTCATGCACGAACTGGCGTCCAATGCGCGCAAGTATGGCGCTCTCTCGACGCCGCAGGGCCGCGTCGCGGTTACTTGGTCGCACGATGCAGGCGGCAAGGTCATGTTGCTGTGGGCTGAGATGGGCGGCCCTCAAGTCATCGCTCCGGAGCGTGAAGGCTTCGGTACGACAGTCATCAAGTCGGCTATGCCGAATGGAGAGACAGAATTGTCCTACGAACCAACCGGCGTCCGTTGCCGCCTAAGTTTCAAACTGCAGAAATAAGGCCCCCACACCCGTTCATTAGCCGGGCCAGCTGCAATCCCCTCTTGCAGGGCGGGAACGCAGCTCCGGCAGGTCGGTTATATTGCGATGATCTACCTAACCGCGCTCCTCACGATCGGCTTCTGTCTGATCCACCTGTTGATTGGCCGCCTGCGCTTCCTCGACGTGGCGCCCCGCAGTCGATGGCTATCTGCAGCTGGCGGAATTGCCGTGGCCTACGTTTTCCTGCACGTCCTTCCCGAACTCAGCGCGCACCAGAGCACCTTTGCGCAAGGACTGGGAGTAGCCCCTGAGGTGGCGGAGAGCTGGGTCTTCCTGGTCGCTCTCGTCGGGCTCGCGAGCTTCTACGGTCTGGAGCGATTGGCCAAGACATCCCGAGGCAAGTCACTGCACGGCGGCGCACAGGACGTAGTCGCGGCTGGGCTGTTCCGAGTTCACCTCGGCTCATTCGCCGTCTACAATTTTCTGATCGGCTACCTGCTGGTTCATCGGGAAGAAACGGGCCTCTGGTCCCTGATGATTTACTTCTTCGCAATGGCGATGCACTTTGTGACCGTTGATTTCGGGCTGCGTCAGCACCACAAGGAACGTTACGATACACCCGGACGCTGGATCCTCGTGGCTGCAGTCTGCGTCGGATGGGTTTTGGCGCTGGTCGTGAAGATCCCGGAACTGGCGACAGGATTGCTGTTCGCGTTCCTTGCCGGCGGCGTGGTGCTGAACGTCTTGAAAGAAGAGCTGCCGGAAGAAAGGCAGAGCCGGTTCTGGCCATTCGCCCTCGCCGCCGCCGGCTACGCCGCTTTGCTGATCGCAGGTTGAAGCGACGCGTCGTGACCGAACCCAGCCCGGCGAGCCGTACACCCACAACGCGCTTCACTCCGCGCCTTTAGGTGAGGGCTCGGCCACGGTTCCACGGCCCGCGCGCCGGCTGGCGCGCGGGTGTCCGGCCGCGTGGCGATAGGCGGCATCGACATCGTCGGTGCCATACCGGAGCCGCTGCGCGAGGTTCGCGGGCGGCGATGCGCGATGATCTTTCAGGACGCCACCAGGTCGCTCGGCCCGTTCTCCACGGTGGGAGGTCAGCTTTCCGATATCATCCGCCGACAGCGCGATGCCAGCCGCTCTGCTGCGCGGGCGATGGCGGCGGCCAGACTTGCTGCGGTCAGCCGTCCCGAGCTTGTGCGGGTACTTCTTGAGTTCTCCGGCGGACAGCGCCAGTGCGTGATGATCGCGATGGCGCTGAGGTGCGAGCCGGACACTCCCCTCCTCGGCGAGCCGACGGCGGCACTCGACGTCTCCTTCCTGGCAAAGACTGTCAATCCGCTGCGTTAGCTTCAGGAGAGCCGTGGCCTCGGCTACCTCCGAATTTCGCGTAGCCTGGCGACGGTGGAGAGCATGGCAGACGACGTCATCGTCATGTGCCTCGGCCGCATCGTGCAGAGCGTGCCGGTTGCGCACGTCGTCGCCCGCCCGGCGCATCCCTACCCGCGAGCGCTGCTTCTGGCGGTCCCTCCGCTCGATCCGCGGCAGCGGAACCGCCTATTGCCGCTCGGTGAGTCTGTGCAAAGCTAGTTCCCGCCGCTGCCCGGGTGCCCGTTTGCGCCTCGCTATCCGCGCGCATTTGCCGAGTGCGAGGCGGGCGTGCCTACGCTGATGCCGGTCGGCGGCGGTCGCTCAGCGGCGCGCATCAGCCCGCTCGGTATGGAGGAGCCAACGTGATCGAAACCGCCGGACCGCGTACCGATTGTGTGCCGCTGCCCGGCATTCCAATCAACGATGCGACGTTGCCGATCGAAGATCAGCGGGACGCCTTTCGCGACTTTTATGGCGCATTTTACGGAACGGACTTCATCGGCGGCTCGCGGGACTTTGCTGCCCACGGCCACGCCTGGCAGCTCGCCGGAATGACGGCCGGGTGGAGCCGGCTCAGCGGCGTCCGGCTGCGCTACGACCCGCGGCGCGACGCCATCCAGAGCGGGTGTCTGTTTCTGCGCTTCGCGGTGTCCGGCTCCAGCGTCGGCACGTTCGGCGGCGCGCGGCACTCGCTGACGCCGGGACAGATCTCGTTGGAAAGCCGGGACGTGGGCTTTCACAACATCTACGCCGACTTCAGGTACAACGCGCTGTTTATGCCTCACGAGATGATTGGATACGATCCAGCGATCCATCGCGCAAACTATCTGTTGAGCCCGGAAACACCCGCCGGGCGCATCATGGGTACTGCACTCACGGCTCTTGCTTCGCGCCTTCCGTTCGCCACGGTGCAGGAAGGTCCGCAGATGGCCATGGACGTTGCCGAGCTCGTCCGAGCGCTGATCCTCGAGGGAAGACCACGCGCCGTCAGCGCAGCCGTTATCCGCGCCCGCCGACACGCGATCCAGTCCTCGGTCGACGAAGAGCTGTCCACGGGGGCATTCTCGGTCGATGCCTTATGCGCACGCTTCGCCATCTCGCGGGCGAGCCTTTATCGCATGTTCGCCGATTCGGGAGGGATCGAACGCTACATCCGACAGCGGCGCCTGACCCGGTGCTTCCAGGAGCTGACCCGCTCGAACAAGGAGCGCGGCGTGGTCCGCGATGTGGCCGAGCGCTGGGGCTTCCATGATGCGGCCAACTTCCGGCGGGCGTTCCGTTCATCGTTCGGGGTGACGCCCGTCGAAGTCGTCGGCGAACGGCTTGACCAGCCGCTGCCCGCGCCTTCGGTTGACTCTAGGGTCGCAACCAATCTTGGCGACTGGCTCAGCCACCCGTCCATCACCAGCAAGCGCGCGGAAAACGAGCTATCCGAGTAGAATTTCTGTATCCCGTTCAGAAGATTTGATCGGCAGAACGCGACTGTAGCAGATCACCCACAGATTTTTGGCATGAATTGTGCGCGTTCTCGCAATGATTACTCGCCTGGATGAACTTTGGCGATGAGCGCCGCGGAATTGAGACGCTGGGACCATGATCCCAGGCTTCACATTGGCTATTCGGTAGATGGATCCTCGCCTCCGTCCTAAGCGGGGGCCCTTTGCCTCATGTGGCTCAATTGGTTTTAGCGGCCTTGCGACCGCAGGGCATTTCCCGGTCCGCACGCGTCAGTATCCAATCGTAGAAAGGCGTTTCAGTGGCCGATCCCAAGTATCTGAATGACGGCGGAAACAACAAATCCTACGGCGGCGCCGACCATTGGATCGATGCCGGGGGCGGTGACGACGATATCGAGGGTGGCGGCGGCAAGGACACCATCTACGGCGGCACGGGCAACGACACGCTCGACGGCGAAAACGGCAGCGACTACCTCGACGGCGAAGAAGGCAAGGACTTTCTCAAGGGCGGCAAGAGCACCGACACGCTGATCGGCGGTGCCGGCGACGACACGCTGCTGGGCCAGGGCGACGACGATTCGCTTGAGGGTGGTGACGACAACGACCGGCTGGAGGGCGGCGAGGGCAACGACACGCTGGATGGCGGCGTGGGTCACGACACTCTTTACGGGCAGGGCGCCGCCGACACGCTCAACGGCCGCGCCGGCAGCGACAAACTCTACGGCGGCGACGGCAACGATTCCCTCGACGGCGGTCTCGACCAGGACTTGCTGGAAGGCGACGAAGGCGGCGACACCCTCATCGGCGGCGATGGCAACGACACCATCTTCGGTGAGGCGGGAGACGACTACATCGTCGGCGACGCGAACAGCCACAACTACTACAATGGTAAAGACAGCATTTCTGGCGGCGACGGCGAGGATACAATCTTCGGCAACCGCGGCGACGACACCATCAGCGGCGGAAGCGGCCGCGACGTTATCGAGGGAAATGAAGGTAAAGACAGCATTTCCGGCGGCGACGGCAACGATTACATCGACGCCGGGAACGACGACGACAAGGTCGAAGGCGACGAAGGCGGCGACACGCTGATCGGCAATGGTGGCAACGACACCGTCTGGGGCGAAGGCGGCCGCGATTCCATCGACGGCGGCTCGGGCGACGACGAGATCGACGGGGGCGCCGGCCACGACACGATCTTCGGTGGCGACGGCGACGACTCGATCAAAGGCGGAGATTTCAGCGATCGGATCTACCTCGGAGCGGGAGATGATTTTGCCGACGGACAGGACGACCAGGATCTGATCTACCTCGGCGGCGGCTCTGACACGGCCTATGGCGGCGCCCGCAGCGATATTTTCCTCTTCATGGATGAATACTATTCGTTCGAGGCGGGCAGTCATGCGACCCTCCACGGAAATGCGGGAAAGACCGACCGGTTGATCCTGGAGCAGGCCGGGGATGAGAGCGTCTGGGCCTACACCGAGACATCGCCCGGCGGGGACATGATCCTCGCCCGTCGGAATCCGGACTTCGACCCGGCTGCCTACGATCCATCCTCGGGCCCGGATCATACCATCACCTTCGATGGCATCGACCGGATCATTATCGTCGCATCCGAGCCGGACTTCAGCGCCCGGGAGAACAACGACGGTGATGCGTGGTTCGTGCTTTCCTACAACGGCGACAAGATCGTCGAGGGCAAGGTCGCGAACATTCTGCCGCTGATCACGAACTACGCTCCGGTCGGGACCGACGACACCAAGGTCATGACCCTGACGACGTCGTCGGTCACGGGTGACGTCCTGACCAACGACACGGATCAGGAGAGCGACGTCGACGACGCCCTCGCCGCCACCCTCGTCGACGCCGACACGCTGGTGGATGGCACTGGCACGATCACCGACGACAACGGCACGCTCGTCCTCGATGCCGACGGCAGCTACACCTTCACCGCTTCCGACGATTTCGTCGGCAGCGCCACCTACACCTACGCCGTGGACGATGGGTTCGTCGCCGATTTCGCCACGCTGACCGTCTCGCGCAACGCCGTGCCGGTCGATGACACCGTCCAGGCGCGCCAGAGCGACACGTACTCCGACGGCACCATCATCGACGTGCTTGCGAACGACAACGAGACCGACCTCGAGATCGACCTCACCGTGAGCAAGATCAACGGCTAGGCGGTCGAGTCCGGGGACACCGTCTACGTCTCCGGCATCGGCGACGTGACGCTGCGGGCTGACGGGACGCTGCTGCTCGACCCGTTCGAGTACGACTGGTCGCCGCTTGATGAGTGGGACATCGCCAACGGCGTTGACGAGTATCCGACGGAGTTCAGCTATCACATCGGCGACTCCGACACCCCAGGCGTCGTGACGTTGGTCTACAACGAGGCGCCGATCGCCAAAGCTGACAGCGTCACGCTGCGGGCCGGAGGGGCGATCACTCTCGACGTTCTCGCCAATGATGAAGACGACGAGAACGACGAGCTGACCGTCGTCGCCATCCAAGAGACCGATACGACGTTCACGCCGAGCGGCGGCCTGATCGGCTTCCCCGTGGCGGTGGGCGACGCCGTGATTGAAAACAACCTGATGGAGATCACGCCCCATCCCGAATATTCGGGAACTTTCACGTTCTACTATCGGATCGTTGACGGGAACGAGGGCACCGCTTCCACTGGCGGGGCCCACGGCGTGGGCACCGGCGGCCCCACCCTGGAGACCAGCCACCAAAGCGTCGGCCAGGTGACGGTGACGGTGCTCGCCAACAACGCCCCCGCGGCAGGCGACGACACGGCCAATGTTGGCGAAGACGGAACGGTCACCGTGTCGGTGCTCGGAAACGATACCGACGCCGACGGGGATGCCCTTACCATCGGCTCATACGATACGACCGGCACGCTGGGGACCGTCACCGACAACGGCGACGGAACGTTCGACTACGACCCTGGCGACGCGTTCCAGTCGCTGGCGAGAGGCGAACTGGCGACGGACACGTTCACCTACACCGTCAACGACGGCCAAGGGGGCGAGGATACCGCAACCGTCACCATCTCCATCGATGGCGCGAACGACAGCCCGATCGGCACGTCTGACACCTTCACCACAGACGCGGGCACCGCCTTCACCACCGGCGACGTCCTCGCCAACGATGTCGACGTCGACACCGCCGCGATGCTGACCGCATCCGGCCCGCTCGAGATCCCCGACCACGACACCAAGGGCGAGGTGACCAACAACGGCGACGGCACCTTCGACTACGATCCGAACGGCGCGTTCGACCACCTTGCCGCGGGCGAGACCGCGACCGACCAGTTCTGGTACGGCGCGAAGGACGAGAACGGCGCGACCAGCGCGACGAAGGTCTTCATCACCATTACGGGCTGGGACGATCCCCTCCTTACCGACGACACGGCCGCCGCCACCGAGGACGTGCCCATCGTCATTTCCTCCGTGTTCGCCAACGACACCGGTCAGGGCCTCTCGATCGCCGCCGTCGACCTCACCGCCACCCAGGGCACGGTGACGAACAACGGCGACGGCACGTTCGGTTATGTCGCCGACGGCACCCTCGACGCCCTCTCGGACGGCGAGACGACCGAGGACAGCTTCACCTACACCGCGATCGACGACTATGGCCGCGAGCAGACCGCGACTGTGACGGTGACCGTCACCGGCGCGAACGACGACGTGGTCCCCATCGGGCAAACCATCGTCATCAATGCCGACAGCGGGACCCGCACGTGGAACTACTCGTTCAGCGACCCTGACACGAACGACACCCATGGCTTCGTCCTCGACACCGAAGGCACTGAGGGCACCGCCACCGACAACGGCAATGGCAAGTTCACCTATACGCCGGGCGATGGATGGGCCTCGGTCGCACTCGGGCAAGCGGGCTATGACAGCTTCGATTATACCGTGACCGACTCGGCCGGATCGTCCGCCAGCGGGACCGTGAATTTCGTCATCGTCGGCGTCAACGACGACCCGGTCGGCGTCGACGACCACTTCGGCACGGACGAGCAAACGCCGTTCACCACCGGCAACGTGCTGGCGAACGACACCGACGTCGACGAGGGCGCGACGCTCAGCCTCGCCGGTTTCGACACCAGCGCCACCATCGGCCTCGTCACCGACAACGGCGACGGGACGTTCGCATACGACCCGAACGGCGCGTTCGACGACCTCGCGATCGGCGAGCGCGCGACCGACACCTTCACCTACACCGTGGAGGACGAGCACGGCGCGAGCGATACCGCGACGGTGACGATCACGATCGATGGCACGCCCTATTCGGGGATCGTCGGCACCGACCTGTCCGAGACGCTGAACGGCACGGAGGGCGACGATACGCTCTGGGGCGTCAGTGCCGACGACACGCTGAACGGCGATGACGGTCACGACACCGCGGCCTACGATGGCAACCTCGCCGACTTCAAGGTCGAGATCGCGGCCGACCACAGCGGCGTGTGGGTGAGCGACGGCAACACCGCCGATCCCAGACACGAGGGCACCGACTGGCTGACGGGCATCGAGGAGATCTTGTTCGCAAACGGATGGGCCACCGTGAAGTCCTCCGAGGCCCGCACGTTGATAACCATCTTCGACGACACTGGCGAGTTCATCGCAAAGGAGCGCCTGTCGGGCGGGATCCGCACCGAGGTGGCGTACGTCGACGGCGTCCGCAACGAGGTTCTGCGCACCGACATCGATGACGTCCGTGTCTGGGACACCGTCGAAACATCCTACGAGGATGGCGATCTCGCGCGGCGGTTCAAGATCAATGACGCCGGCAGCTCGGTCCTGGTCCAGTACGAGGACGGTGTGCGAACGGACATGACCCGCGTCGATGCGAGCGGGGCCGACAGCACCGCAGCGTGGTCGACGATCGAATGCGGCTTCGACGATGCCGGCCGGCTGTCGTCGCGCCGCGTGGTCAACGATGACGGCACCGAGCGGACGACGACGTTCGAATATACTGACGGCGTGCTCTCGAAGATGACCATCGTCGACGGGCCGGGCGACGCGGGCGCGGTGCCGTGGGCGATCCGCGAGTTGACGTTTGACGACAGCGGCCGGCGCATCGAAAGGAAGCAGGTCGACGACGACGGGACCGAAAGCGGCAGGGCCTACGAATACACGGATGGCGTGGTGACCAAAGTCACGGCGACCGGCAGTGACGACGGCTTCCTCTTCGAGCGCTCCTCCGAATTTGACGCCGACGGCGATCTCGTCGGTCGCTCCTGGGTCTTCGACGACGGCACCGTGAGGGACGACACCATCGTCGACGACGCTCTCGTCAGCCGCACCATGACCGACGTCCCCGATACGCGACACTGGACGACCGCGACTTTCGACTACGACGCCGACCACAACGTCATCACGCGCTCATACACATGGGACGCCGACCTCGCCTGATCGGAGTTCGGCGGCCGCGACCGCGAATGAACACGGCTACTTCGCCATCGACACAGCGACCGGCGAGGTCACGCTCACGGCCACCGGAGCCGCCTCGGCCGCCAACGACGACGAGGCCACGCCGAACGCGTTCGCCCTCGCTGTGTCGGCGACGGACGCGGCGATGAACACATCTGCCGCCGAAACGGTCACCATCGAAGTCGTCGACGAAGGCGAAGTGTCGGTCGACGCGCAAACAATGCAGGTCAACGACTGGCTGAACCCTGCCTGGGGCGGCGGCTATGTCGCCGAGTTTGAGGTGACGGTGCCGGACGACGTGCCGGGTGGCCACGTGTCGGCCTTCATCATCACCGGTGCGCTGGCGCATGGCACGCTCGTCAACGCCTGGATCAGCGGTCATCCAGCTGCACTGGACGTCGATGCGAGCGGCCAGTCGCTGACCGCGTGCAGCGTCGGCCAGGACTATCAGGTGGAGCTCACGCCCGGCGACACGGTGCGCATCGGCGTCCAAGTCGAGGGCGCGGGATATGAGGCGGGCGCATTCGGTTTCACCTTCGAAGATCTCGACCTGGAAGACGATGCAGGCTTTGACCCTGCGGCGCCCGCATCGCTCGACGGCGCGACGATCCGCGTCGAAACCCTGAGCAGCTGGGATACCGGCGGTGTGGTCGAAATTGACCTGACGAACGACACCGGCGCGCTGATCACGGATGTCGACGACCTCGTGTTCGACCTCACTGACGACAGCGACGTCATCCGCCACGACGACGCCTGGGGCTTTGAATGGACACCGAACGGGCTCGCGGTCACGCCCTGGAACGGCGTGAGCGCGCACGGCGACATCGCCCCGGAGAAGAGGCGAAGATCGGCGGCTTCGTCTACGATTTCGCCGCCGGCAGCGATACTACCGTAACAGCCGACGACTTCGCGGTGGGGTACGAGCCCTTTATCGCATGACACCTGGGCACGAACAGCTACCGGGAGCGTCGGCGTACAAGGCACCCCCGGCCTAATGCTCACGTGGCCTCTTCTCCGAGCGGCGGACTGGCTGCGCGACGCCGCCCGGAGTGCGTAGCCGACCTGGCGACTGAGCCCGATCGCGATGGTCCCCGTTTCCGTCCACTTCGCGAGCGCGGTGGGTGGCGACCTCGTCGCCGACCTCGGTCTCTACGGCGAAAATCTGACGCTCTGTGGCCTCAGGCCGACCACCATCCACACCACCTTGAGCGCGTTCGGCGACCTCCTCGACGCCAGCATGGCGGACACGCGCCACGTGGTGAGCGACACCAGCGGCAACGACCGCGTCAGCGGCATCGTCGGTTGGAATTCGTTGCGTGGAGGCTAGGCACGCCCGTAGAAGCACCGAAGAGGCTGGAGTGCGGTGCGCGCTAGCCACGGAGGCCGACGCGCTCGAAAAACCGTCGCAGCGCATAGGATCTAGCGATCGACACTCCTGTGAAGATCGCGCCGATGGCCAGACTGTCGCCGATCGCCGGATGCATTCCGAAAAGCGGAAACACTACGATTTGCGTCAAGACGGCGGCCGCAAAGCCGACCGCGACAATCACGAGCGCTTCAACAAACGACATCAACTTTGTCTGCTTCATCGATTGGCCTCCAGATGTTCTTGCGCCATTCTCCTGAGGAGGTTTCGAACGTTGGAAACGTGCCACCGCCCTCCCCGTCGTGTGACGGTGCTGCGTTCGTTCAGCTTTTCTGCGATGGCGCGCAGACTGGTTCGACCCGAGCGGCGAAAATCCACCACGAATGGCTGAAGCGATGCGGCGTAGGCATCTGCGTTCGCACTGATCGCCTTCAGAATCGCGGCATTGCCCCGCCCTGCCCGCTGTAGCGCGGCGGCGCCATTCGGGTTCCCTAGCTTGGTCCCGCGCGCCTTGGCGGCCGCCAGTGCCTCACGGGTGCGGCGGGCGATGGCTTCACGCTCCTGCTCGGCCACCAGCGCCATGATGCCCACCGTGAGGTCGTTGGCCTGGGGCATGTCGGCCGCAATGAAACGCACGCCGCTGTCGCGCAGGGTGAGCAGGAAGGCCGCGTTGCGGGAGAGACGGTCGAGCCGTGCGATGGCGAGCGTGGAACCTGTGACCTTCGCAAGGTGAAGAGCCTTGGCCAGCTCCGGCCGATCGCTCACCTTGCCGCTTTCGATCTCCGTGAAGGCCGCGATCACATCGCTGCCCCTCTCGGCGGCGAGCCCATCAATGGCAACTTTCTGCGTTTCCAGCCCGAGACCACTCCTGCCTTGCCGTGCAGTCGAGACGCGGTGGTAGGCAACGAAGCGCATGAAAACCCGGGTGTACAGAACTGCCAAACGTTGGTTGCGCAGTTGTGTACTCGAACCACCGCGGACGCTGAACCGTCATTCGACGGCGGGCTGCAGATAAAGGACTTTACTTCGCGGACGGACTCTTCTCCCGCACCGAGATCTTCAGCGGTCGCCAATGGCATAGGGGGCATAAGGATCCAGCGGCCCGCTCGAAGCACGTTCCTTCAGCCGGAGGAAAGGCGAGCGCTATCCGCCATGATCATACCCGCCCGGCCGATGATCGATCACCGGCCCATCGCTGTTCTTAGGGTCGACGACGAAGCGGACGATGGTGACCTTCAGCGGTTCATCTGCCGCGGCGTTCTCGACCGAGATGCGGCTGCGGGAGGCAGGGGTGATCCCGAGCTCCACCATGTACCGGTTCATCAGCTCCATCTGCTTGTTGGCGAAGCTCAGCCATGGCGACTGCTTGACGTAGGCGGATGGCGTCTTGAGAAGGGTCGGCGTCTCCGCGAGCCGCTTCCCTGCCTCGACCCAGCGGCCTTAAGCCTGGCAGTACGCCGCGAGCGCGGCCCGGTCGACAATCGTGACCACGCCCATGTCGTGGAGCGTTCCGGCAATGCGCCGCCATTCGGTCTTTGCAGCGGACGAGAGATGCGACGGACAGGTAGGCTTGCTCGCAGGCGGCTTCGGCTCGTTCGGATTGAGCGCACGGCGGCCCGGATTGCCGTTCGCTACCTTCAACGCCGTCGGCTTTGGCTTGCGGCCGCGCATCAGGACACCTGCGCATTACGCCGGCTGCGCATGACGTCGAATGTCTCGCCGGTCTCCACCAGCACAGGGCTCTGGCCGGTGAACGCGGCCCATCGGATCACGATGACGTCCACGTAGGCCGGATCGAGTTCGAGGCCGAAGCAGCTCCGCCCTGCAGTCTCGGCCGCGATAATGCTCGTGCCCGATCCGAGGAAAGGGTCGTAGACTGCCTGGCCGGGCGAGGTGTTGTTGAGCATCGGCCGGCGCATGCATTCCACGGGCTTCTGGGTGCCGTGGACGGCGTCGGCATCCTGGTCGCGGTTCGGGATCTGCCACAGCGTGGTCTGGGTGCGGTCGCCGGACCAGTGACCCTTGCCGCCACGACGCACGGCATAACAGCAGGGCTCGTGCTGCCAGTGGTAGTGCCCGCGGGAGAAGACCATCCGGTCCTTGCTCCAGATCACCCGGGAGCGGATGTCGAAGCCTGCCGCCTGGAGATTGTCGGCCACCGTCCCGGCGTGAAGCGCGGCGTGCCAGACGTAGGCAACGTCGCCGGGGAACAGCGTCCACGCCTCCGTCCAGTCCGCTCTGTCATCGTTCTTCACCGTGCCGGTGCGCCTGTTCTTCGTCCCACAGGCTTCGTTCCGCCAGGCCGGCTCGTAGTTCACGCCGTACGGCGGAACGGTCACCATCAGCGTCGGCATCATGCCGTCCAGAAGCCGCGCAACATCAGCTTTGGAGGTGGCATCACCGCAGAGCACGCGATGCTTCCCGAGCTGCCAGAAGTCACCACTCCGCGAGACAGGAATGGCCGGCGGCCCTGGCGTCTCCTCTTCGCGGTCGTCGGCCGCCGAGTTCGACATCAGCTTATCGAGTTCGAGGCTCTCGAACCCGAGGTCTTCGAGGTCGATGCCAAGGTCGGACAGCTCCCCGCTTCGAGGGCGAGAAGTTCGGCATCCCAGCCGGCGCGCTCGGCGAGCTTGTTGTCGGCCAGCACGTAGGCCCGCTTCTGCGTGTCCGTGAGATGGGAGAGTTCTATCGAGGGAACCGAGGACAGCTTCAGTTGCTGCGCGGCGAGAAGGCACCCATGGCCCGCAATGACGCCGTTATTACGGTCGATCAGGATGGGGTTATTGAAGCCGAATTCCCGGATCGAACCCGCGATCAGCGATACCTGCGCCGGCGAGTGGGTGCGGGCGTTGCGGATGTAGGGGATGAGGCTCTCGATGGGACGGTCCTCCACAGCAAGCGTTGGTAGTGACGTTCTTGGCTTCACCGTTGCTGCTGGCCCTGTTCCAGTCATGATTCCGCTCTGCGCCCCCGTAAGGAATTCCGCTGCCTGAAATCGGCGACCCCGGACCTTTTGCGTTCGCCCTTTATACCACATCCAATTGTGTTGGGCTGCGCAACGGCGAAGCTTTCAACAACGCCTCAACGACATTTTGCGGTATACTTCGGTTGAACCGCCTTCGCGTTGCGACGGATGCAAGAGGAGCCACCTCATGAATACGGATCTCCCCCGACCCAGACGCGATGCAAAAGCATTCGCTCAACGCAATCAGCTCATCAGCAAAGTGGAGAACGGACGGCTAACCCCGGACGATGGCGAGGCGAAGGCGCGGGAGCTTTGCATCGGTCCGCTTGCGCCAGTGACGGTGCCGGATGCATTTGATCCCATGCGGCTCGACCGCTGGACTCCATGCATGGCGCTCGCATGGATCCTGTGGCGCTCCGCAGAGAGGGTCCGCGAGTACTGGAGATATTACCGCGAAGAATGTTGGATCTGGGTGTTTGGACGCCATCGCCTCGGACCCGATGGCGAAATTCGGGAAGGCTACTTCCTCGAGCAGCTGGAACCTCCATCAGTTGCGAGGCTCCCGCTCGACGTACGATGGGGACGAAGTGATGGCAGATGCCGCACACCCCAGCACCAATCTGAAGTCGTTCGCAGAAGCCCGCGCGGAACTTTGGGTAATGCTGACGCGAGGAAGCTTAAAAGCCAGCGGCATTGATCGGGAGACGAGAGAACGGAAACAAGTCTCGGAGGCGCTTTGGCCAGATTTGGAAGCCGTCGAAGAGAAAGGCCGGGATATTTATCGATGCATGAAGCAGTTTCCCCATGGCTCGGCCTTGGAGGACGTTAGACTTCATGCCGGCGCCGTCAGGGACCTTTGGCTGCCGACGCCCCACCGGACGGATCGCGCCCCCCCTACTTGTCACCCCGAATACAGGCTACATCCCGCTGTCGGCAGCGGCACATTGGGTGGCGAGCGAAGGCGGCACGATCGATGTGACCGACGAAACTCTACGCGCTGGCTATCGCAGGCTCGTTCAAGAGGTAGTCGATGGCCACATCGAGGCGGTCGGCACCAGTGATGGCCTGCCAGGCCCGATCCCCGGGTACGTCTTCGCTAGCTGCCGCATACGGCACCCCTTCGACGCGCCGGATGACGCGCTCGTTCAGACCGAGGCTTTGGCCCTCGTCTGCCACTCCTATGTTGATGACTTGCTTTGGCAGTCCGGCTTCGACGACTCCTTGCGCAACTGGAATGGGGCTCGTTGGCGACGCATAAGCGTGAGAGGCCCTGATCTGAGCGATGTCTTCCCATACGCAAAGGTCAAGCAGGTTGTCTACGCCAACCCGCGGAGGACCGGGGCGCCGGGACGGCCAGGATCAAGGGACGTCTACCTGCTGGAATTCGAGCAACGCGCCGCGCGCGGTGAGGTGTGTCCGACGATCGGTCTAGAGGCCAAAGCGCTCCACGAGTGGTTTCCGTCGGCTAATGCCGGCATCAAACCTCTCAAGATAAAGCCGATCGAAAATGCCATCAGGTCCGCGTTTCACAACTACAACGCCGCCAAGCGACGAACCAAGGACGAGCCGCACCAAATTATCGAACGCTGCCAGTTTAGTGCGCGCTTTTTAGTGCCAACGAAGCGCACAAGGTTTCCGCAGGACGCCGGCATCAGCCGCCGGATTCACTTCGGAGAAATCTGTGACCGAAACCATCCAGCCGTCACCGGAAACACCCATCCCTGCCTATCTGCGGCGAGACGAAGCTGCGCGCTACGTCCGCACGACGTACAATTTTCCCTGCTCGACCCGCTGGCTCGCGAAGCTCGCTGTCGTCGGCGGCGGTCCGGCCTATAGCAAAGCCGGCCGGACGCCGCTCTACACACTCCACGACCTTGATGCCTGGGCGCGCCAGCGCATCCGTTTGCCTCAGCACTCCACGGTGAAGCCCGAGGAGATGTGGAATGAGCGCTGAGGACATCGCAAAGGCCTTGAACGTGGTCCGGATCGGTGCGGGTTGGATGGCGTCCTGCCCTGTACATGCCGATCGTACCCCGAGCCTAGCGATCAACATCTCGCGCAGCGGCAAGCCCCTGGTCCATTGCTTCGCAGGCTGTAGCCAGGCCTCGGTCATTGCCGAGCTTCGTGATCTCGGCTGCTGGGATGCCGGCAGCACCTCGACCCCAACGGCGAGCATTTCCCCCGGGATTTGCGACCACGATCGCGCGTCCAATACCGCCTACGCCCTCTCCATCTGGGAGGCCTCACGCTTCCCTGCCGGGACGCCCGTCGAACGTTACCTGCGTGTCCCGCGGGATCACGTTCCCGATCTCCGCCTCACTGCGCTTCCACCCCGGCCTCAAGCATCCGGGCAGGCCGCTGTTGCCGTGCATGGTCGCGCTGATCACCCGTGGCGGCGACGGTGAAGAGACCGCGATCCATCGCACCTTCCTGAAAGCGGACGGTAGTGGCAAAGCACTCGTCAGCCCCAACAAGATGATGCTTGGCCCCAGCGGCGGCGGCGCTTTCCGCCTCGCCAATGCCACCGACAGCGTGATGGTCGGCGAAGGCATCGAGACCTGCCTCGCCGTCATGCAGGCGACCGGCCGGCCCGCATGGGCCGCACTGTCGACCTCTGGCCTGCGCCTTCTCGACCTGCCCCGCACCATCTGCGACGTGATCGTTCTGGCCGACGGCGATCCGCCCGGCGAGTCGGCTGCGACGGCTGCAGCCCGTCGCTGGCGCGCCGAAGGTCGCAGTGTTCGCATCGCTCGCCCTCCCGCTGGCGTGGACTTCAACGACCTCCTCATCCGCGGCGCCGCCACCACGGAGGTTTCTGCGTGATCGATCAGTCTCGGAATCCCCATCTGTCAATTATCGCAGCTGTCGAGGGCGCGGAGGCTGTGGCCGATCCCCTCAACGAGCTCGTTGCCGCAGTGACGCACGATCCCGGCGCCGCGTTCTCGCCGAGCTAACGTTGCTAAAGGCTTCGAACCGCCCCGAGTTCGAAGACCTCCGCGCCCGACTGAAGAAGGCTGGCGTCCGCGTTGCCGCGCTCGACAAGCTGATCGAGTCCGAGCGCGGCGAAGGTGGCAGCAGCTCCGCACAGGCCGACATCCTCATCGACATCGCGAGCGCTGTCGAACTCTTCCACTCGCCCGATGGCGGCGCCTGCGCCGACCTCCAGATCGACAACCATCGCGAGACCTACCGAGTTCGCAGCCAGCCCTTCCGTCACTGGCTGGCACGGCGCTACTATCAGGAGACCGGAAGCGCGCCCGGCGCCGTCGCCTTCCAGGCAGCGCTGAACGTGCTGGAGGCCCAGGCCCCCTTCGACGGACCGGAGCGGCCGGTTCACCTTCGCCTCGCCAGCCACGCGGGGCACCTCTTCCTCGACCTCGTCGACGATGGCTGGCGCGCCGTGGAGATCGATGCGACCGGCTGGCGCATCGTCGAGTGTCCCCCTGTGCGCTTCATCCGGACGCGGGATATGCGTCCTCTGCCGCCGCCCGCCTCGGGCGGCTTGATCGCCGAGCTCCGGGAGTTCCTCAACGTCGGCTCGGACGACGACTTCATCCTCGTCGTGTCCTGGCTTCTTGCCGCGCTACGCGATCGTTGCCCCTATCCCCTGTTGGTTGTCTCAGGCGAGCAGGGGTCGGCGAAATCCACCTTCGTGACGATCCTGCGCAACATCGTCGATCCCAACACGGCTCCGCTTCGCGCCCTGCCGCGCGACGATCGCGATCTCTTCATCGCCGCCGGCAACGCTCACGTCCAGGCATTCGACAACGTCTCGGCGATTCCGGTCTGGCTGTCCGACACTCTGTGCCGCCTCGCGACCGGCGGCGGCTACGCAACCCGCCAGCTCCATACCGATCAGGATGAGGCCCTCTTCACCGCGGTGCGCCCCGTAATCCTCAACGGGATCGAGGATGTGGTCTCACGCGACGATCTCGCCGATCGGGCGATCTTCCTCACTCTTGAGCCGATCCCCGAGTACAATCGCGTGCCCGAGACTGCACTCCAGGCGCGGTTTCATGATGCGCGGCCGCGCCTCCTCGGCGCTCTGCTCGACGCCCTCTCGACCGGCCTGCGCGAACTTTCCGAAACCAGGATCGGCAGCTTGCCGCGGATGGCGGACTTCACGCTCTGGGCGACCGCCTGTGAGAGCACGCTGTGGCCCGCCGGCTCTTTCATGAACGCGTACCGCGCCAATCGCGACAGGATCGTTGACGAGGTGATCGAGGCCGATCCCGCCGCATCCGCCTTGAGGGTGCTGATGGCGGACCAGAACGAATGGAGCGGCACCGCGATGGAGCTGTTGTCCACCCTCACACGAGTCGCCGGCGAGCGTTCCCGGTCGAAGTTGTGGCCAGACAGTCCGCGCGCCCTGTCGGGTCGGGTCCGCCGCTGCGCAGCTGCCCTCAGGCATGCCGGACTGCAGATCGCTTACACGATATCCGGGCATGAGCGCATCCGTCTGATCCACATCACACGGCAGGCCAACGCGCCTTCCGACGATGATGGGAAACGACCGTCCGCATCGTCCGCATCGTCCGCGCAGGATGCGGTGGGCAGCGTGACTGCGGATCTCGAACGCGATCGAGCGGCGAGGCAGCCGGGATCCGCGGACGCAACACGGCTTCCTGCGGACGCTGAGTCGACATCGACCGCCCGCAAAACGTCACCGCTGGCCTCGACGGCGGACGATGCGGACGCAAATCTTGCCTTATCCGAACAAGCGGCGGGGGGACATCGATAACCGGCCGCTCCTCCCGACCGCAGGTCCAAACACACTCGACCCGAAACTGTTGAGCACCGAAGAGCGGCTTTGTGAACTTTGCGCAATCCTTGCGGCCGGACTTCTCCGGCTCCGCAGCCGCGATATCCAAGTCACTGCGGGAGATGGAGAATTTCGACTTCACCTCCCGCCCGATGAGAGCGGTTGTCCGTCAGCCAACCCATTGGAGACCGCATGACCGCCGACACCATCCCCGCCCGTCTCGCTGCACTGAAGACGGCTCCGACCCCCGAACTGAAGAAGCAGTGGCGCGATCTCTTCGACAGTGAACCGCCGCCGTTCAACCGCCGCTACCTGGAGAGCCGTCTCGCCTACCGCATCCAAAAGCTCACCTACGGCGGCCTGAAACCCGAGACAGTGAAGCGCCTGGAACGGCTGGGCGAAGAGCTCGATGGCGGCGACTGCAAGATGCGCTGCGCTCGCGCCGATCGCGGCCGCCCCATCACCGGCACCCGGCTCCTGCGCGAATGGCAGGGTGTCGAGCACATCGTCACAGTCACCGCTGACGGGTTTGAATGGCAAGGGCGGCCCTACAAGTCGCTCTCGGCCATCGCCCGCGCCATCACCGCTACACGCTGGAACGGCTGGGTCTTCTTCGGCCTCAAGAACCATAGGACAGGCGCATGATGAAGCCGGCGGAAAAATCTAAGGTGGTCCGCAAGCTGCGGTGCGCCGTCTACACCCGGAAATCCTCCGAGGAAGGGCTGGAGCAGGAGTTCAACTCGCTCCACGCCCAGCGCGAAGCGTGTGAGAACTACATCGCCAGCCAGCGGTCCGAGGGCTGGGTGCTGGTACGCGATCGGTATGACGATGGTGGCATCTCGGGTGGGACGCTGGAACGATCCGGGTTGAAGCGGCTGCTGGACGACATCGAAGATGGGCTGGTCGATGTAGTGGTGGTCTACAAGATCGACCGCCTCAGCCGCTCGCTCACCGACTTCGCCAAGCTCGTCGACGTGTTCGAACGGCACGGCGTCACCTTCGTCTCAATCACGCAGTCATTCAGCACCACCACGTCCATGGGCCGGCTCACCCTGAACATCCTGCTCAGCTTTGCCCAGTTCGAGCGCGAGGTAACCGCCGATCGCATCCGCGACAAGGTCGCCGCCAGCCGCAAAAAGGGCATCTGGATGGGCGGGGTCCCGCCCTACGGCTACCGGGTCGAAAACCGGAAGCTGGTGGTCGACGAAGAAGCCGCCGCGCATGTCCGCTGGATCTTCGACCGCTTCCTCGAGATCGGGTCCTGCACGGAACTGGCGCGGGAGGTCGGCACTCGCGGCATCCGCACCCCGCGCGGGAACAGGATCGACAAGAAATACCTCTATCGGATGCTCAGCAACCGCGCCTATATCGGCGAGGCGGTCCACAAGGGCGACAGCTATCCCGGCGAGCACGACGCCATAATCGATCACGAGATGTGGGAGCGCGTCCACGCCATCCTGCAGGAAAGCCCGCGAAAGCGCGCGGCACGCACTCGCGCCGACACGCCCGCACTCCTGAAGGGGCTGCTGTTCGGTCCCGACGGCGCCGCATTCTCGCCGACGCACACCCGCAAGGGCGGCAAGCTCTACCGTTATTACGTCAGCCAGACCGTGCTGAAGCATGGCGCCGGGTCATGCCCTGTGGGCCGTGTCTCCGCGGGTGAGGTCGAGGCCGCGGTCATCGACCAGTTGCGTAACTTGTTCCGCCAGCCCGAGATCATCGTCGGAACGTGGCGCGAGGCTCGGGAGCAGGACGCGGACGTGACCGAAGCCGAAGTCCGCGACGCGCTGCAGGCTCTGGATTCGGTGTGGAACGAGCTGTTCCCCGCTGAGCAGTCCCGGCTTGTCCAGCTGCTGGTGGAGCGTGTCCAGATCGAGCTGGATGGGGTGGCAGTTCGCCTGCGGATCGACGGCTTCTCCGGCGTCACACAAGAGATGGCTGCGCGGGAGGCGCTTGCGGCATGAGCAGCGCCTCCAACAAGACGATGACGGTGAAGGTGCCGATCACGTTTCAGCGCTGGCGCGGCCGCAAGCGTGTGGTCACGCCAGATGGAATCGAGTTGAAGCCGTCGCCTGAGCGCGAAATCGACAATGCACTTGTGAAGGCGATCGCGCGGGCCCACCGCTGGCAGCGCATGCTTGAGGGCGGCGAGTATGCGACGCTGCGGGAGCTGGCAACAGCGGAGCGGATCAATCCATCGTACGTGAGCCGGGTGCTCAGGCTGACGCTGCTCTCGCCCACACTCGTTGAGAATGCCCTGAACGGAACCCAGGCTGTCACACTGGACTTCCAGAGCTTGTCAAAGCCCTTCTCCGCGGATTGGAATGAGCAGGCGCGCCTTCTGGAACGCTCAAGCAGCACCGCATGAGAGTACGACCTCACCGCCCGTTTGAACGATCATGTCTAGAATGTGCCAATTCCCGCCGTTCGACCCGGCTTTCCATCAATTTCAAAGCGGACATTCCGGGACGACGGGCGGCTCGCCTTGCGAAGAAGCCAACGTCGTTGTTCGGTTACGGGGTAAGGTTCGGATCGGCTGCGGGAGCGATCGGTCATCACTCGATCAGCCTGTTCCTCCACAACGCGAGCAGGACGTCCATCTGGGAATTGTGTTTTTTCGGCTCGCCAAGGACAGCTCGTTTCCAAAGAGCCTGTTTGTCCGTCGCCAGCGTATGGTCCAAGCGCAGCGCCATTAAAGCGCGACAAACGTAAGATTTATTTTTTTCGGAGCGAGTGTAACTTCCCGTTACTACCCGCGCGAGCAAACCCATCTCGCACAACGCAAGAAACGCGTTCCGGGGGCACCCCTTGCACTGGGATGATGGGCTATTTGGAAATACTGCCTTCGCAGCCTGTTCCCACGCGGAACGCGGGGAAGAGGAGCCCTCCCCCGCGAGTAACCTTGCTGCGTTCACTGCGACTATGCCGTATTTTCCCATCGATCGCATGTCCTCCTCGCGCGCGGCTTTCTGGAGTGAGAGGCTGAAGCACTGCCGGCACATTTTTCAAGCGGCGCATCGTGGCCTCGCTCTGGAACGGAAATGCGCGTCGGAGCAGGCCACTCAAGCGATGGTCGCCCAGCCTAGGCAGTTCGAGGGCAGACCCGCCACTAAGTCGTGCCAAAAGCAGACTTTGGCAAATGAAGGCCCGAACGTCCGGCATGGGGCCGATTGCCGACCGTCCGGTCTTGGCCGCCGGATCGAGCGAAGCTGCGATTCGACGGTGGCAGTGTTCGCGTCCGTTTCCGACGAATTCATGACATTTGGTAGCAGACAAGTTAATATCCGTTCACGCCGGGACCCGTCGTTGGCATGCCTCTAAACGTCCGGGCAGGAATGCCCCCCCAAATAGCCGCCTCCATTCCTGAATGTTAGGTCCGATTGACCTGCCGCGGACTCGGAAATTTTGAAGGTTCGCGGCCGACCGTCTGACCGTCAGTAGGTGGCGATGAGTTCGCCAAGGGCGTCTACAAAATGTTCGGCCTGCTGCCCCGACAAGCTACGAGCGAAGTGTCGTGCAGCAACAATTGCCTGCTCGCGAAGAGGCTCGTGGCGCGCGAGCCGAAGGAGGTCGCGCGCCAAGAACTGCAGGCGCTCGGGAATTTCGCCGATCATCCTTGCCCGCCAGATCGCGATCTCGAACAATACCGGGGCCTCGTCATCACCCTCGCGCGGACCAAGCGCTGTCGCGGCGATATCGATCTTGTCAGACTGATGAACCCAACCGTTTACTGACGCGAGCGCTGTAAAGATGAGAAGGTGGAAGCGCGCACTTTCCAACTCTTCGCCGGGAAGTGACAGATCCCAGTCATTGGCACGTTCACGCGCAAGGTCAGCCAGATCCTTTGGCAAGGGCGTATCGGTGCTGGCTTCACGTAGCAAATGCCAGCCAGAGACGGCTTCGCGGCTGCCCGGCTCGGCTGCCAGCAACGCTGTGAGCAATCCTTCTACCTTGTCGCGGAATAACGCGCCGGTGTGGGGATGGAGCGCGTCAAACACATCCCCCAGCTCGGCATTCAGCCTACTGGGCATCGCGTTGTCTGGCGCCAATGACCCGCGAATGATGTCCATCCGGGGACGCTCGCCGTCATCGTTGATTTCGACAACCAGCTGATGGAGCTTCGACCCCGCCCATTCTTGATGGGAAGCCTGCTTCTGGAACTGGATCAACGCCGGCGCCGCTACATGCGCTTTCAAGCGATCAACAGCGATCTCCCTGGGATTGGCGGTGTCTTGGGTGAACTGATCGAGTTGCTCGACTAGTATACGTGGTGAAACAAGCCGATTGCTACCGATCATATCGAGCACTTTCTCGATAATCACATGGCCTGCGATAAGGATCTCGGTGAGTGCGTTGGCGTGCGACCAACACGCGGCGAGCTGCTTTCGCGCGGATAGCGTTGCCCACTCGGGGTCGGCATAGGCTGCGGACGCTGTGAACTTCGCAAGGGCGATGTAGAGGTTCCATATTGGGTTGGCCTCCTCCGAGAGGGCCCGATCGACCCAGCCCCGCACTCTGGCCGATACGAGGTCGCTCAGGTCGCGGCTCGCCAGCGCATCGGCAAGAAAGAGCTGAGTCCAAGGCGATGAAGTCTCGCCTTCCACTTCATCAAGGAAGCACGCCATGCCATTCTCTTCGAGCGACGCGAGGGCGGAAATGATCGGCGCTGGTGGGGCGATGGGGATGCCGCCGAGCCTGCGCACCGCCACGACTAGACCGCGCTCATCGATCAACGTTTGCGCTGCCTGCTCAAAATCGTCGTCCAAGCGGAGGTGCCGGATGAGTTTGCCGATTGCGTCAGGTTCAAGATCGGCCAACGCGAACGCTCGCTTTTCGCGAACGTCAGTGTCTAGATCTGCGTACCAGTGCTGCATCGCCTCATGTGATTTCGCAAAGCTTGCCCGCACGCGTAAATAAGTTGGGCTCGTCGAGGCGAGCGAAGCATTGAACGCGTCCAATTGCTTTTCCGACAGGTCCATGACGCCAGCCCGCTCGAGAAGGGCTTGCTTCCGAACAGTGGCGTCCTCGCTCGCAACCCGACGCGGCCAAGCGTCGAGCCGCATCTTTCTCCGACCGACCGTCAGCTTCAGGTGAGGATCGTCGTCGCTCTCAATCCATTCGACGGTCGCCTGACGTTGCCCCTTGGAATGTCCTCGGTCTGAACTGGACTCCGTCAGAAGGAGACGGAGATGAAGAAGAGCCGCTTCAGCGAAGAGCAGATCATCGCGGTCCTGAAGGAGCATGCCGCGGGGATCGGTGTGTCGGAGCTGTGCCGCAAGCACGGGATCAGCGACGCGACGTTCTACACGTGGCGCAAGCGCTACGGCGGAATGGAAGTGTCTGAAGCCAGGCGGCTGAAGGCGCTGGAAGATGAGAACGGCCGCCTGAAGAAGCTTCTCGCCGAACAGATGCTCGATGTGGCGACGCTGCGGGACGCTCTGGGAAAAAACTTCTGACGCCCAGCGCACGGAGAGGCTTCGTGAGTTGGGCGATTGAAAAGAAGGGGTATTCCCAGCGGCGCGCCTGTGCCCTGATCGGGATGCATCCAAGGACTTACCGCTACCGGTCGCAGCGGCCGGACGATGCGACGGTGCGCCAACGCCTGAAAACGCTGGCGAACGAACGGCGCCGGTTCGGCTATCGGCGGCTGCATATCCTTTTGCGGCGCGAGGGTATCGAGGTGAACCACAAGAAGCTGTTCCGCCTATACCGCGAGGAGAGGCTGAGTGTACGACGGCGCGGCGGCCGAAAACGTGCCATCGGAACGCGGGCGCCAATGACCTTGCCGCGAGGACCAAACCAGCGCTGGAGCCTCGACTTTGTCTCCGACCAGCTCAGCGACGGGCGCCGCTTCCGTGTGCTGGTGGTGCTCGACGACTTCACCCGCCAGTGCCTGACGCTCGTTGTCGACACATCACTGTCGGGGGCTCGCGTGGCACGGGAACTCGACCGCCTGATCGTCAGTCGCGGCAAGCCGCTCACGATCGTCAGCGACAACGGCACCGAGCTGACCTCCCATGCCATCCTCGAATGGCAGGAGGACCGCCGCGTCAATTGGCACTACATCGCGCCCGGCAAGCCGATGCAGAACGGCTTCGTAGAGAGCCTGAACGGTCGCTTCCGCGATGAGTGCCTCAACGAGCATCTCTTCCGCAGCCTTCCGGGCGCTCGCCGCATCATTGAGGAATGGCGCACCGACTACAACCACGACAGGCCGCACACCAGCCTGGGCGGCCTCACCCCGAACGAGTTTGCAACCCGGTCCCGATGGGACCACAACACGAACAGAGTCCAGCTATGAGCGGGGACACTTCTGGGGCAACGTCACGCCGCTTCATCGCGAATCGTCTTCAGTTCCTTGACCAGACCAACAGCGGCGTTGACGATAGCGTCCCAAAATTTCCCGCTCGTCGAAGTCGAAACCGTCGACCGTTATCTGCCCGTGATCAGGGAGATTGAGGGCGTTACGCATACTGGGACGTTGAAGCAGCGACACACGCAGCGGTAGCGGCATGGCGTTCAGGACCCGCCCCGACAGCGCCAGCCAAAGGCGATCTTCCATTAGTCCGTCGTCGGTCCGCGTCAAATGGCGTTCGATCATCTCTTCAAGGCCGCTGCGTATTTCAGGGCGGACTCTCAGCGCGTTTGCAAGCACATGCCGCCATAACCAGTCGAGATATGCGCGTTGCTGCTGCTCGGACCTCTTGCCTGAAAATATCTGGATGGCGACGAGCGCCAACCAGCCGAGGTGGGTACCGAGCAGGCTGTCAGATCGAGGATCCCCGGCCGCCAAAACCAGCATGGGGATGAGGCTCATCTCCAGCGTATCGACGATCCAGGCCGATGCGACCTCCGCATCGCCAACGGTCCAGCTATCGTCGTTCCATATAGCTGCGAGGGCTTGGATTATCGCATGTTCGGAATCGAGCAAGAAGGGTACCTCGCCCTTGATACCGTGTTCGACCGCTGTCGGCTCGGGCCATTGCAAACGCCGGCGATGGATGAGGGCCTCGCCAATGGACCGGCGAATGACTGCGAGGTCTTCGGTTTCTCGAAGCTGGGCATGTCGCACCGCCCGTCGCATGAAGCCGGCGATCTCATCGCCCCGCAGCGGCATGAAAAGCCAGCGCGCGGCACGTAGGCGCTGCCGAAAACCGTCAAGCTGACTCCCCGTCAGCCGCCCATATCGAAGAAGTGCGTCGAGAATTTCGACCGTAGTCGCGATCCGGAATGCCTGATTGTTAATTGACGAGGTATAGCGGTCGTCGACCCATGCGATCCCTCCGTCCGACGCCAGCGACTGGAGGAGTTGCATGAAGCTACGCCCCGCATGCTCCGGGTGCTGAACATCGCGAACCGGCACGCTCTTGTAGGTGCCGTCTTCGAGACCGACGCGGATTTTACCAATAAGGGCAGAGAGACTCTCTACGGTTGCCAGCCGCCGATCCGCATCAACAATCGTTACGCGGACCTCAGCGATCTCGCTTTCCTGGATGCCAACCTGAAACTGCGCGCACAAGGCGCCGAGGAGATTGGCCTGTTCCAAGGTTACGGCGATGCCCTGGTCGAGCGTGACGACTGCGCCATTCGGAGGGGTTGCACCAACAGCAGCGGCGTCGAGAGTTGTACCTAATGTATCGCGCGCTTTCTCCCCGGCTCGTTTCCCGAGCTGCTTCGCTAAGACGTCGAACAGGCGATGGAAGGACAAGGTAGAATTTGGCTCTCCGCCATCACCGTCCCAGAGCACGTGAAAGGTATCGGCCGCAGATAGCTGCGCCCGATCGTGAAGCTCTCCACCAGCGAGACGCGCCAGAACGGCGCGCATAGCGTCAACGCGTTCAGGTTGTGCGATCTCGCTGGCCGATCGTAACGCCAGCATGGCAGGAACGGCTTCCGGCGCAATCCAGAGCGGCGCAAAGGCGCGTTCGGCGAGTTCCAGAATTCCGAGCCCGTGCGCTGTCAGTAGCGCCGTGAGGTCGACCAGAAGTCGCACATCCGCGCGATTTTCCGGCCACGGGTCATCCTCCATACGCCGACCGTAGCGGGCCGAGAGAACCGCCCGGTTCTCCGTGGGTTCGGGTGCCTTGAGGAGCGGACCAAGATAGATAGAGGCCAGCGCTTCCTGTCGAAAACTCGCCAGAACATAGACCGGCGCGTGCCCTTTAGCGTACAGTTCGAACGTCCGCTCTACCTGCTCGCGGCGCTCCTGCATCATCCTCACGATGTCGTCGATCGAGAAACGCTTGACGCCGCCGCGTCCTTGCGCGCCCAGTTGTTCGAGGCGGCCCGTTAGCACGCGCTGTTCGGCCGCCATTTTCAGCTTGAGCGCCAGATCGAAGGCTGCCGTCACATACTCATCGGGAGCGTCGGCAGAAATATCGCGAGTGATGCGCATCGCCGCATCGGGATGCGACTGCATGACAGCGCGCGCCAAGGCTATGTGCCCCGGCGATGGCTGCGCCAAGTCCGCAATATGTTGTTCGTACAGCGCCAGAGCTTCCGGCGCCGCTCCAATCGCCAGCTGAAGCTCGATCGAGCGCCACAGATCCTCAGGCCGTTTCGTCGATTGGGCGATCAACAGACTGAGATCTCGTGCGCCGATCAACTCACCTTTGGCGGCGAGACTATTCGCCCGCAGCCTTTCCAGTTGAACAGGGAGCGTTCCGCCCGGGAAAGCGTGCAGATGCTCAAGCGTTGATAGAACTTGAGACGGCTGCCCATTTCGATAGTAGGCATGCGCGGCTGCCGCCACGGCCTCGGCGGTGCCAATTCTTTCAATGAGATAGGGTGCCGCCTTAACAGCGCTTTTATGCCAGCCAGCCTCGAGCAGCAACTGCGTGGCCGCCAGAATGACGCGTGGATCGCTACTGCCGGCGAGCTGCTCGTCCAGGACCGAAGCGATAGCGACGCGTCTCCGCTTCTTCCGACGGATCTCCATGGCTCGGCGAAGTCGGAGCCAGGGATGCGCGTCGAGCGCGCTCTCGGCTGGTAAGCGATGTGTCTCCATGTTGATGACGGCAAGCCAATAATCTCGCACCTCCGCATGGCCAGCAGCCTCCAAGGCGTCTGAACGTGTTTGAAGAATTTGACGTGCGCACGCGAAGTCGCGATCCGCGTTTGCGAGCGCCACGCGGATAAACAGGGTCTCGAAATCATCGGGATCAGAGTCGAGATCAGCGTCGCATTGCGCGATGGCGGCCCTCCTGTCGAACGGCAAGGCTCGCGAGAGTGCCCATGCGATGAGCGGCGTCGGAAGCGCCCCATCGGCCTGTAGCTGAGCCAACCGCTGCGTCGTCACTGCGTGACGCCAAGGCATGCAAGCCAGGACGCCGAAGTGCCACATGACCATAGAACGGTGCGCGTCCAAGGCAGGATCGGCTATCAACGCACTGAGAAGGGAATCGGCCTTCTCCAAGTCCGCTCGAGCCGCATCCGACAGCCGGACCAAAGGCTGATCGATGGGCGGTGGCCACTCGCCGACAGCAATTTCGACCGATGGTGCCAAGGCGCGTTGAAACTGGCAGATGGCGAGCGCCTGCTGACAGGCACGTGTATCGGGTTCGCGGGCCAGAGCCCGCTCTGCCAGAGCGACCGCCGCTTCGCGATCATTAGCCACCAGCTTTGCCAAAGCGGCGAGACGAAGGGTCTCTGCCCGAGCGTCATCCCCATCGATATGGACTGCTAACTCGTCGTAAGCGGCCTGTGATCGACCCTGACGAAGCAGCGCCGCGGCGCGCACCTCGGCCAACTCTGCCATATCGTCAGCCGATACCCCGTCCAGCAGCGGCTGTGGACCAAGCTCTTCGAGAGTTAAAATTGCTCGCAGCCTGATCGACTCGCCTTCGAGCGCGTCGGCTTGATCGAGCAGCCGTCGTACCCGGGTGAAGTCTTCCGAGGGAATAAGCAGTCCGGCTAAAAGCCGCAGCTTTCCCGCTCTAACGCTCGCGCTCAGCGCTTCGACGGCTTCGGAGCGCAACGCACTTTCGAGTTCCGCGATAACGCGGAGCGTCTCTCCCCGCCTCGCACGCCGCTTGAGCTCGGCAATTTCTCCTGTCTCGGCCTGATTGAGGCGGGTTACATAATGTTGAAGGCTGACTGCGCTGAGGTCCCAACCGCGCTCGAGAGCCTGCTGCAAGCCGGTAAGTGGCCCGGTGGGCTTGCCGAATATTCGTTCATACCAGTTTTGGCCGAGATAGGCTCTAACTGCGACATTAGCGCCGGGAAGACGATCATAGATTTGGGACGAATCCCACACAGAAAATTGAATGCCAAGGGCTGCAAAATTCTGGGTTTGGGCGATGATCTCGTCACTCGCCTGACGGCTTTTGATCGAGCATCCAACGAATAGGATGAAGTGACGAACGTCCTTTTCCCGCCAATGGCTGTCCCAATGCTTCAAAAACCTGCCAGCGGCGGCACGGATGCCAATTGGTCCGAACCGGCGTTCGGCCTTGGCCTGACCAACTTCAAGATAAGGCGCTGGGTCGTGTCGATGAAACGCTATGTGATCAGCACCGAACTGCTCCTGTCCATCGGGACCGTATAGGTTCGTACTGAGAATCTCAGGCTGAGCTTCATGGAGTGCGCGCGCAAATTGCTCGAACCGTCGTGATCCGAGCTCCCAAAACGAATGCTCGTCCTGCGGATTCTGCGAGACCTTGGGGTAACTTGGTAGCGGAGCGGACGAACGCATTTTCATCTCAGCAAAGCGTATATGCTCGCTCCTAAGCGCGCCAGCGCTGACGAAGAAATTGGGCAAGGTGTATGATTTACCAAAGAATTGTTCACAGCATAAACTCGACAAGCTATGCGGCTTGGCACCAACGACCATTGAGCCGTGGCATCAGTCTCTTGTTTAGACATTTTCCGCAAACAAACGCATGTTCGCATTTTCCGACATTCCGGCGCAATGAGCGTCACCAGCTGCAGTCTGCTCTTGGCGATCCCTGCTGTGGACGGAGGACTTGGGAACGCCACAATAAATCCGGGGAGGCGGCCATTCCGTCCATGTGACAGTAATGTCCGCTTTTAAGCATTCCCCATTACAGGCTGAACGACCGAAATGGGGCGCAAAGCGGACGTCGCTGAAAGGGCAGCCGAGGGGCAGCTATGGGTCAACTGCGGACCTCAGCTTGGTCGCAATTTCGATTTGGGCGCCCAGCCCCCTACCGATCGAGAATGCAAAACAGCGATCGGCCGCTCGCCGAAAAACGCACGAAATCCGGGCCTACCAAAGCTGTTGACTAAGATGGCGTAGTCAACAGCTTGAGAGAATGTTGCCCCGGAGAGAGCGAATTCACCTCGTTCCGCCGATTGTGTAGTCAACAGCTTCGGCGCAACGACGCCGCGCCCCGTGGCGTTTTCGGCGCTCGATGGAGGAGCAGAGAACCGTTCGAACTCGCTGAGTGGCGGATGGGGTGGGATTCGAACCCACGGTACGGTCTCCCGCACGCCGGTTTTCAAGACCGGTGCCTTAAACCACTCGGCCACCCATCCGTATTCAAAAACGCTGTCGTGTCTGATGCCCCGAGTGCCGACTTTCAACTTCGCAAAAAGGAACAAGCAAACGTCGTCTTCGGCAATGCCGGGTAGCATGTGAGCGGAGGTGTCGGCAAGCAGGCGATGCAGCGGCGCGAACCCGTGCAGTCAGACGGCGGCTGCGAGCGGGGCACGGTCTTCACGGGTCGCGTGCGGCGGTGCTGCGTTGATGACGAGACGGCGTGTTTGTTCGTGACGGTTCGGGCCATACAAAAGGTCCGGCGTGCAGCGGTCGACGATAACGCCGCCGTGCATCACAACAATCTCGTCGGCAATCCAGCGCACGACGTCGACGTCATGGCCGATGAAGGCCATGGCAAAGCATCGTTCGCGTTGAAGGCGCACGAGCAGCGCAAGGATCTCGGCCTGAACGCTCATGTCGAGTGAGGAGACAACCTCGTCGCAGATCAGCACCGCCGGGTCGCAGAGCAACGCCCGCGCAATGCACACCCGTTGCCGCTGGCCGCCCGAAAGCTGATGGGGGTAGCGCGCCGCCATGGCGCCCGGAAGGCCAACTTCGGCAAGGGCTGCGGCCACCGAAGCGTCGAGCCCTTCGCGCCGGCCGGCAAGGCGCAGCGGTTCGGCCATCGCCCGGCCCACCGTCAGCCGCGGGTTGAGCGCACCTTGCGGGTTCTGGAACACGAACTGGACGGCCCGCCGCTGTGCCTGCGGAAGGCCGCGACTGGTGGCAGTAAGGTCTGCACCCAGAAGATGCACCGTGCCGCTGCTGGGCTTGCGCATGGCCGCCAGCGCCTGCGCAAACGTGCTCTTGCCGGAGCCGGAGCGGCCCAGAATTCCGAGCGTTCGGCCGGCTTGCAGCACGGCACTTGCGGCCGCCACCGCACGCACCGGCGCCGCAAACAGGCGCCGGGCCGGATAGTTTACGCCAAGCCCCTCTGCACGGGCCCGCACCTCGCCCGCCGCGCCCTCCGGCGGCCGCGGCGTCGCCAGCATCTGCCGCGCTGCGACAAGACGCTGCGTGGACGGCTCACGTGGAGCATCCAGCACCCGTCGCGCCGGGCCGGTTTCGACAATGCGGCCATTGTCCAGCATCGCCACATGGTCTGCCGTCGCGGCAAGGCCGAGGTCATGGCTGATGAACAGCGTCGCCATCTGCCGCTCCCGCTGCAAACGGTCCAGCAGCGCGACAATTTCGCTGGTGGTTGCGGTGTCGAGGGCGCTGGTCGGCTCGTCTGCGACCAGAAGGTCGGGCCCGCCTGCCAGCGCCATTGCAATCATCACACGCTGCTGCTGCCCGCCGGAGAGCTCGTGCGGGTGGCGCCCTGCCATGTCCGCGTCCAGCTCCACCTCCTTGAGGAGCGCACGGGTGCGCGCCGCAACATCGCGCGCCACCCCTGCCCGGCCGAGCGCCTCGCCAATCTGCCCGCCAACCCGCATGAACGGGTTGAGTGACGCCATCGGGTCCTGAAAGATCACGCCGATGCGCAGGCCGCGCAGGGCCCGCATCGCACGCTCGTTGCCAAGCGGCAGCGGCACCCCGTCAAAGCGGACATCGGAGGCCGGATCGGCGCGGAGGCCACCCGGCAGAAGGCCGAGTACCGAAAGCGCCAGCGTCGACTTGCCGGACCCGGATTCCCCCACAATGGCGAGTGTCCTGCCGCGAGCCAGCGCAAACGACACGTTGTCCACGATCACGGCACCGCCCGCGCGCACCGTGAGGTTCTTCACATCGAGCAATGGCGTGGTCATCGGGAAAGCCTTGGATCTACGGCACGGTGGATGAGGTCGATCACGGCGTTGATGACCACCAGCGACACGGCAATCACGGTGATTGCGGCCTGCACTACCGGATAGTCACGGCCATGGATGGCATTCAGCATCAGGCTGCCGAGGCCGGGCAGACCGAACAGGATTTCCATCGTCAGCGTGCCCGCCACCAGCCCGGCCAGCACCAGGCCGGAGAGCGCCAGCGCCACCGGCAGCGCGGTGGGCATTAGGTGGAAGAACGCAATCCGCGGCCGCTTCAGACCCTTGGCCCGTGCCGTGCGCACGTGGGCCGAGGTGGCCGCCTCGCGCAGTTCCTCGAACAGCGGCTTGCCGATCTGCCCGGCATTGTCGATGCCGATGATCACGATGGGGAGCGCCAGAGCGCCGATGACCGGCAGCCAGCCGAGCCAGATGGAGAAGACGAGAATTCCCACCACCCCGACGCAGAAGGTCGGGAGTGCGATCGACCAGACGTTGACGAGGTTCACCAGCCCCGCAAGCACCCGGTTTCCGGTCACAGCTGCCGACACCGAAAGGCCGACGGCAATGGCAAGGCCCAGAACGAAGGAACCGAATGCCAGCGTCAACGTGGTGGGGAGCGCTGTGGCAAGCATGTCCGCCACCGGGCGGTTGTAGCGCAGCGACTTGCCGAAATCACCCGTGAGTGCGGCGCCGGCCCAATCGGTCAGGTCGGTGAGAATGGGCTTGTCGAGCCCCATTTCGCGGCGGAGTTCGGTTTCCTGCGCGGCGGTGAGGTTGCCCTCCAGCGCGAGCCTGTCCACCGCGTCGCCCGGCGCCACGCGGCACATGAGGAACACGATGACCACAATGCCCGCCGCCTGCGCCGCCATGCGCAAGAACGCCAGGACCAGCCGTCCCGGTCTTGCCATCACCGGTCTCCCGCCGCGCCGTGCCGCAGCGGATCGAACCGCTCACGCAGGGCATCACCCAGAATGAGGAGGCTGACCGTCAGCGCGATCAGCGCGAACACCGGTGCAAGGATCGCGTGGGGGGCGACCTCCATGTAGCGGCTGCCGTCGGAGATCATCCGGCCCCAGGTGGGGGCGTCCGGCGAGGAGCCGAGGCCGAGAAAGCTCAGCACCGATTCCGTCACGATGCAGCGCGGCAGGATGATGGCCGCCTGCGTGGTCAGGCTTCCCAGAACGTTGGGCACGATGTGAAGCCGCAGCACATGCATCCGCCCGCCGCCGAAAAGGCCGGCAACGCGCACATAATCCTGCGCGGCCTCGCGCTTGTAGGTGGCGCGGGCAACGTAGGCGAAGAACGGCGCGAACGAGACACCGAGCGCAAAGGTGACCGGCCCCGTCCCCTCACCCACCGCGACAATGATGAGGAGCGCCAGAAGGATGCCCGGCACCGCGCGCACGAGGTCGATGAAGGCGAAGACGGCAAGCTCGCCCGCCCGTCCCAGCGCCATGCCAACCAGCCCCAGCGCCCCGCCGATGAGAAATGCGATCAGCGTGCCGCCGACGCCGACTTCCAGCGTCTGCCGCGCGCCCATGACGAGACGGGAGAACACATCCCGCCCGATCTGGTCCGTGCCCAGGAGATGCGCTGCCCCCGGGCCCTTGTTGAGGTGCATCAGATCCTGCGCGAACGGATCGTAGGGCGCGATCCACGGCGCGAACGCGGCAATCAGGACAACGGCCAGAACGACGGCCCCTGCGATCAGGACCGGTATCCGGCCGCCGGTCTCCCGGCGGCCCTTCATGTCAATCGCAAGGGACATGGTGCGCTCAGTCCTTGACGAGCCAGGTCTGCGCAATGCCGCCGCTCACCCAGTTCGGCGACCAGGTGAAGCCCGGCTCATAGCCCTGCACCTCTTCGCGCATGGCAATGGCGTTGGGGGCATGGCCGAGGACCATCAGATAGTCCTTGTCGAGCACATGCTGGAACGCCTTCGTGTAGAGTTCCTTGCGCTTGGCCTCGTCGCTTTCGGCAACCGCCGCCTTGATCAGCGCATCCAGATCTTCGTCCTGGATGCCGCCCCACAACACGGGGTTCGGGCCATCGCTCATCAGGCGAACGAAGCGCAGGAAAATGTCCGCCCGCGGGCCGGACGCCATCACCGACATGTCCCAGTCGTACTGCCCGAGGCGGTTCTGCGCGCCGAGATCGTCAAGCGCGGAATGCTCCACCTTGAAGCCGAGCTGGCGCAGCATCTGGACCACCACCTGCGGGTAGTTCTCCTGCCAGGACACGAGGTCGATGGTGATTGCGGCCGGATCGACGCCCGCATCGGCAAGCATCGCCTTGGCCTTGTCGACGTCGGCGTTCTTGTAGGCGTCGGCCTCACCCATGGCGTCGTCGTAGTAGACGTGGCCAGGCATCACCATCTGGTTGCTGAGGACGCCGGTTGCCGGCGCAAGGAAGTTCATGAATGCCGTCTTGTCGATGGCGGTCATGATCGCGTCGCGCACAGCCGGGTTGTCGAACGGCGGACGCGGATTGCGGTTGTTGAACGCGGCAAAGTACCAGGTCGAGTCTTTCAGGGTCGACGTGCGGATGTCCGGGTCCTGCGCAAGGCGGCGCGCAACGTCGCGGTCGACGTTGACGATGTCGAGGTCACCGGCGCGCAGGGCGTTGGCCTTGTCGATGTCTTCGCGCAGGTTGACGTTCACCGCGGCGAGGTAGGGCAGATCATCGCCGCGCCAGTAATTGTCGAAGGCCGGCGCGGTAAGGCTCACCTGCGGCTTCCATTCGCCGAAGGTGAACGGGCCGGTCCCGATGGGGGTGGTGATGGTGGCATCCCAGCCATCGGAGGCCGGCGACACGATCCACAGTTCGGAGAGCAGCGCCACCAGCGGGGCATAGGGCTCGGTCATGGTGAGGACCACGGTGCGCTCGTCCGTCGCCGACACCGCGCCCACCAGCTTCATGGCCGATGCCAGCCAACCGCCGGTGACGTTGGTGCGCACGCGCTCGATGTTGGCCACCACGGCGTCTGCGGTCAGCGGATCGCCGTTGTGGAAGGTCACACCGTCCCGCAGGGTGAAGGTGTAGGTCTTGCCGTCGGCCGACACGTCGATGTTTTCGGCAAGGAACGGCTCGATGCGGCCGTCGGCACCGATGGAGGTCAGCGCCTCCACATAAAGCTGCTGCACCGCAATGGAGCCGGTGTGGCGGTGGGGGTCGGACGTGTCGAGCCCGAGGGTTGCGTAGTTGAGAACGCCGCCGTGGCTGGGGGCAGTATCCTGCGCGAACACGGGCGCTGCGGTGAAGAGCGCTGCGGTTGCAGCACCAATCAACAGTGCGCGGCGGTTGAGGCGGAAGAGCGTATGGGTCATGGCCGTTGGTCTCCGTCGGGTTCCGAAGTGACTTGGAGTTCGCGCCCGTCGAGGTCCGTCCGGGGCCTGCCGAGATGGGCGAGAATGGTGGGCGCAAGGTCGACGATGGAGGTCGCCTCCCCGCGCAGGATCCCGGGCGCGAAGCCGCGCCCGGAAATCATGAGAAAGGGGGACTGCTCATACGTCCCAAGGCCGCCGTGCTGGCCGCAACCAAGGCGGTCCGGCTTGCCGGCGGCCGGTTTGACGGCGGCGCTGATGCCTGGAACGCCGTAGATGTTGGTCAGCTCGCGCGAGCGCATGGAAACGGCAATGGCGAGCCCGCCCGTCGCCTCGAGGCCGATTTCGGCAAGGCGCGATCCGGCGTAGACCGCCCCGGCCCATGGCGCCGATGCAATGACCGCGTGGAGCGCTGCAATCCGCTCCGCATGTCCGGGGCCGACGTAGATGACGGCGCCGGTGCCATTGGGCGCGATCACGATGTCGTCACCGGGCTCCAGCAGCCCCTTTGCGGCCAGAAAGGCCGCGATATCGACGATCTCGCCAACGCTCTGGTGGCCATGGTCGGAGCCAACGATGAGGAGAATGTCCTCATCGCGCGCAGCAACGGCGGCCATTACCTCCCCGGCGATGGCGTCCGCCTCGCGCAGGACCCTGAGGTGCGCCGGGGACCCCAGCGGAACGGAATGCTGGACGGTGTCCGGCTCGGAAAGCCACAGGACACCGAGGGCCGCATCGCCGTTCACCACCTCGTCGATGAAGCGGGCCGCCATTGTCCTGTCGCCGTCGATCCCGCTCTTGATGTCGAGCGGCTCCGCCACCGGCTCGAAGCCCGGTCCGCGCGAGCCGGCGCGGTGATAGATCGTGCCGTGGCCATCGGGATCATGCGCATAGGCAGCGCCCGGCGACACGTTGTTGAACACCACCACGCCGCCGCAACCGGCCAGCCGCTCGGCCATTGTCGGCATGGTGAGGGTGGCACCGGTGAGGCGGCGCTTGGTCTCGAAGAACTCTGGCTTGCCGACGTCGAACAAGGCGAGGCGCCCGTTGTCCCGAAGCGCGACCGTGTTGCCGCGCAGACCGTTGCGGCCCGGCTGGCAGCCGGTTGCAAAAGCTGCCGAAACCACCCGCGTGGCGGACGGGAACACCGAGCGGTGGGCGGCAAAGCGCGAGGCCTTGTCCGCAAAGCGCACGAGGTTGGGCGTCGTCTCTGGCGAAATGAGGTCGCGCCGCAGACCGTCCAGAATGAGCGCAATCGCACGGGCCATCAGACGACCCCGTTCAGGGCAAAGTCGAAGATGTCGTAGTTGCGCAGGTTGGCGGTTTTCTGCTGGTACGCAGCATTCAGCGGCCGGGAGAGGATGAACGGCACGCGCCGCTCCGCCAGCCCGCCGTGCGAGCGCAGCCGCGTTCCCGCCAGCGCCGAAAGGTCGTGGTCGGCGGCGTGGGCACCCAGGGCGTAACCGGGCGCGGCAATGGCCACCGCTGCCCCCTCGCGCTCCGGCGGCATCTCGAATTCCGCCGCCGCCTCGGCGCCGGGCAGCACCCGGCCCACGCCGGCAATCGCGCCGACCGCAGCCAGCACTGCTGCAGGGTCCACCGCAGCGTCGGTCACGTGGATGCGAACGAACCCGCCGAGCGCGCCGTGGTGGCGCACGAACGGATCGGTGATCGGGCAGATCACCCGCGTTCGTCCTGGGCCGAATGTGGCGTCCAGCGCGTCGGCCACATAGGCCACGCGGGCCCTACCATCGCCATGCGCCATGTCGTTCATGCCATGGTCGGCGACAATGCCGACCGTGGCGCCCGCGGCAATCAGCGCACCAACGCGCTGGTCCACCGCGGCCATGAAGGCGTTGGCGCCACCCGACCCCGGCGCGTGGGAATGCTGCACCAGATCGGACAGCGAGAGATAGGCGACGTCCACCCTGCCCGCCTCGATCAGCCGGACACCGGCATCCAGCACGAACAGCGACAGGTCGGGGTCGTACTGCGAGGGCGCTGCGCGGCCGACGAGCCCGGTCACATCCTCGATACCGTTTTGCGCCAGCGTCGCGTCGTCCGCGCGCTCGGCCGAAAAGGCGATCCCATCAAGGTCATTCGCGAGTGCCTTGAGGAGCTTGTCCTTGGCGGTGATGGCGGCCACCCGCGCGCCGGCCCCTGCCAGCGCGGCGAGGATGGTGCCGGCGCGCATGCCCTCGGCGTCCACCATCATGGTTTCGCGCCCCGTGGCTTCATCGAAATAATAATTGCCCGAGATGCCGTGAACGCTGGGCGGCGCCCCGCAGACGATCGACAGATTGTTGGGGTTGGTGAAGGTGGGCATCGCCGCGTCAGCGATGGCGGCAAAGCCCTCGTCCATCATCTGCGCAAGGTGCGGGACGATGGCGGCCGCGCGGGCGGCCTCGACATAGGCCGGATCGCAACCGTCGTAGCAGATCACCGCCGTGGTGCGGGTCGGCAGCGCGTAGCGGCGCCCGTTGACGGTGACAGCGCGCGAACGTTGCGCATCGCCGGTCTCTCTCAGCGCCATGCGGACTCCTGTTATCAAACCGTTACGTGCATGACGTATAGATATGCCCGTCAAGCAGAGGAAACGTCATCTCGTTGCCAAGCGGCGTACTTCGATAGCTTCAAAGCTACAAACGAAATAAATTCCGCCAATGTGAGCTGAATTCACATGACAAAACGACGACTTCCGCCGATAAAATCATTAATTGCACTTGATGCTATTGTTCGCACTGGCAGTGTATCTGCTGCAGCGGAGCAATTGTCGGTCACACATGGCGCCGTCAGCAAGCAACTGGCGCAGCTGGAGACATGGCTGGGGATGAATCTGTTCTGCGAGCGGCGCCGCGGCATGATTGTGAACGAAGCGGGCGCGCGGCTGGCCGCGTCCGTGGAAAGCGCCCTGAACGGGATCGAGTCCGCGCTTGCAGACGTGTCCGCTTCAAAAGGTCAGGCGGCGCTGACCGTGGTGGCCCCGGCCACCTTTGCCATGCGCTGGCTGATGCCGCGCCTGCCGGCGTTTGCGCAGGAGCACCCCGGCATCGGGGTTCAAGTTCGCCCCACCCACACCACCGAGGATTGGGACGCGCTCGGCTACGATCTTGTCGTGCGCCGCGCGGAGCCGCTGCCCGAGCGGCTCGGCCCCCGGCCCTTCTACACCGAAAGCCTTGGCCTTCTGGTGCCTGCCGCTCTTGCCGGCAGCGCCGCAGACCCCGCATCTCTTGCCTTCGTCGACGCGGCAACCCGGACTGGCGATCTCTCCCGCTGGTGCACCCATGCGCTCAAAGGCACGCCAAAGCGTCCACCAAAGGTGTATCCGCACTTTTACATTGCGCTGGAGGCAGCGCTTTCGGGGATCGGCGCGATTGTTGCCCCGGTGGACCTTCTTGCCGCACAAATCCTGTCCGGCGCGCTGGTGGAGCCTTGGCCGTCAATGCGCATTGCCGGCGCGCGCCAAACCATCGGCGTCAATCCGGACGGGCAGAACCCGCAGGCTGCCGAAACGCTTGCCCGCTGGATGCAGCGCGAGTGGCAGAACACCCCCGCCCCCATATCCCGCCAACGCACAGCCGCACTATCCTGAGGAGCGCCCTGGCTGGCGCCGTTGCCTGCGCCAACGCGAACCACTGCGCCGAGGGCCGCAAGGTTGAAACCGGCCCCGGCAACTGTCGCTCAAGCAGGGCGGATTCCTCCGCAGGGCGCGCATTCAGGCGTAAGCGCCATCCCTCACTTTGGCGGCCGAGTCCGGTTTATCAGCCTTGGTGTAGATATTGCGCCAGGTCGGGTGCCGCACGAACGCGTCCGACAGGCCGAGCGTCGTCTCCGGGCCGCCGAGCACGAGATAACCCTCGGGCGGCAGGAGCTTTGCCATGCGGTTGAGCACATCTGCTTTCGTCGGCCGATCAAAATAGATGAGCACGTTGCGGCAGAAGATGATGTCGAAATTGCCCATCGAGTCGAACGGTTCGAGCAGGTTGCGGGCCCGGAAGCTGACACGCGCACGAACCTTGGGCGAAACCACATAGTGGCCGCTCTCGGTCTTGGTGAAGTGGCGCTGCAGCACGTCGGCCGGCATGCCCCGGCCCACTTCGAAAGCAGTGTATTCGCCCATGCGCGCCCGCCGCAGTGCCGCCTGCGACAGATCGGTGGCAAAGATGCTGATGTCCCTGCCGCCGAACAGCCGCGCATTATCTTCCAGCATCATGGCGATGGAATAGGGCTCCTGGCCAGTGGAGGCCGCAGCGCACCAGACGCGGATCGGTCTCGTCCTGCCCCGTTCGCAAAGCGTTGGCAGCATCATCTCGATGAGGGCCTGAAACGGTTTGCTGTCACGAAAGAAGAGGGATTCGTTGGTGGTCATCGCGTCGACCACCTCGTCCTTCAACGAGAGAAGGCGGCCCGATTTCATCTGGCGCACAAGCGCAGACACCGTCGCAAGGCCGTTGCGCTCCACAATGGGCTTGAGCCTGGTGTTGATGAGGTACGCCTTGTCCGGCGTGACGATGAGCCCCGAATTCTCCTTCAGGAGACGGCTGATATAGGCAAAATCGTCCGATGACAGTGCAGGCGGCGCTACCATGGTGTTTCCCCTGACAACGCACGCGCAACCGTTGTGCCCATGGCGGGCAGCGCAACCACCCGCTCCACAACCCCCGCCGCGACAGCCGCGCCGGGCATGCCCCAGACAACGCTCGTCTCTTCGTCCTGCGCCAGAACCGTGCCGCCGGCTGCATTGATCGCGCGGCCGCCGGCGGCCCCGTCATGCCCCATGCCGGTCAGGATCACGGCGAGCACACCGGCGCCAAATTGCTCGGCTGCCGCAAAGAACAGCACATCCGCCGATGGTCGACAGAAATTGACGGGGGGATCATCGGTCAAGGCAAGCTTCGCGTTTGCACCCCGCCCCTTGATGGAAAGATGAACACCGCCCGGCGCAATGCGCACTTCGCCCGGCGCGAGACCCTCGCCATGCTGCGCCTCCCTGGCGCGCCACGCGGTGGACCGGGAAATGTGCTCGGCAAGAACCGGCGTGAATGCCGCCGGCATATGCTGGACGATAAGCACGGGCACGTTCGTGGTGGCGGGCGAGAAATCGGAAAAAAGCGTGATCAGTGCCTGCGGGCCTCCGGTTGAACTGCCAATCACCAGAATTTCGGGCTTGATCCGGCGCCGTGCGCGCACGGGGCGTGGTGCGGCGGCCTCCGGTGCCGCCAGCTGGGAGACACTGCGGCGGGCTGCAGGTTTCGACGATCGGAGGAGCGCCGCAATCTGGGTTGCGATGGGTTTCAATTCGCTCGGGTGGTCGGTCACGGGAAGGATGAAGAAGGCAGCGGCGCCGGCGCGTGTCACCGGGACCCGCAGCGTCTTGCCGCGCGCTGCGTCGGATGTGACCACGATGATCTGACTGGTGGACGCCACGTCCGAGATACGCTCGGTCAAGGCTTCGCCGCCCAGCCCCGGCATGTCCGCGTCGATTACCAGAGCTGTGCGCCCGGCCCTGGGTGCCCCGGGACGCAACGGAACCAGATCGTTGCTGGCGAGGACCATGTTCGCGTCTGCGCTCTGAAGTGCGCGTCGCAGCGCGATCCGCAGCGCCGGCGACTGCGTCAACAAACCGACTTCCATGGCCCCTGCCCCGGCAGGTCTGGCCGCTGCCGTCAGCGTCACGAGGCAACCAGCGAGACGATATCGTCGAACAGGCGGTCCACCGTGACAATGAGGACAAGTTGGTCTTCCGAGCGCTGCACGCCCACCACAACATCGCGCCACCGCTTGTCGAGGTTGGAGGGCGGCCGTTCGCGCTCGGACGGAAGGGAGGTCAGGACGTCTCCCATCTCGTCCACCGCCAGGCCGAACAGTTCATTGCCCCGCTCGATGCCGATGGCGATGCTGGGAGGCTCCTTGCGCGCCGGAAATCCCAGGATCTGCCGCGTGTCCAGTGCCGTCACGATCCGGCCGCGCAAATTCAGGACTCCGATGAGGCCGGGCGGCGACAAGGGCACCGTGGTGATGCGCGTCAGCGGGAAGATCTCATGGACCGCGCTGATCGGCAGCGCGAACCAGTGACCGGCAAGGCGTGCCGTGACGAACCCCTCCGCGTCGTCCGTCATCTCTCTTTGAACCGCAGTCATGCTCATGCGGCCATCTCCTGCTTTTCGCTGGGACGTGCAAATTCACGCAGTGCCTGGATCAGTCCGTTGCGATCGAGCTTCGAGATGTAGTCGTAGAAGCCTGCCTCGCGGCCACGATCAATAGCCTCCTGGTTGACGAGACCGGTGAGCGCCAGGACCGGGATCCCCTCAAGCTCGGGCATCTTGGTGACCGTCTCCGCAAACTCGTAGCCATCCATCTCCGGCATATCGACGTCGGTGACGATGATCTTCGGCCGCAGGCCGTTGTTGAGCCGCTCGATCGCCTCCTTGCCGGAGCTGCACACGATCGGATCGAAGCCGGCCGCTCGCACCACGGGGGCGACAAGGTTGCGGAAGAACACCGAGTCATCGATCAGCAGGATCTGGATCCTGCGATCCGCGCTCGATACCTGCGGCTCGAACCAGTGGGCCGAGGCCAGACCCAGGAAGTAGCTGACGTCGATGATTTCGGCCGGGTGGCCTGCGATGATCGCGCTGCCAAGGATGCCGTCCTGCTCGGACGGGATCTGCACGATGACCTCGTCCTCCTCGATGTCGAGGATCTCGTCCACCAGAAGGCCCATGGAGCGGCCGTCGTCGGACATGACGAGGAGCGGCTTGTTCTCGCCCTTGGTGGGGTCCGGCGGCGGGCCGAACCAGACCAGCGGGATGAGTTCGTCATTGTACTGGATGCACCACTGCCCGTCGCTCTGGTCGGCATCCGCCAGGTCGATCTCTTCCAGCCGCGTGATCAGGCTGATGGGCATGACCTTGCGGTTGGGACCCGCCGCGCGGAACGTGAGAAGAAGCTGCTTGTCGCGCACGGCTTCCGGCTCCTCGACCGTTTTTGGTGGGGCCTGCAGGCTGCCATCGGCCGCATTGCTGGCCGCGCTGCGCAAACCGTTGGGATCGACGATCATGATGACCCGGCCGTCGCCCAAAATGGTGGACCCGGAGAACACTTCGTGGTTGCGCAATGCCGTCGGCAACGGCTTGACGACGATTTCCTCAGTGCGCAGCACCGTGTCCACCAGCATGCCGAAGCGCATGCCCCGGGCGACGATCACCATCACGAACCCGGTGGTGTTCTCGTCGGTGACCCGCGGCGTTCCGTCCTCGTTGTAGGCACCGGGCAGGCCGAGCAGCGAGCGGAGGTCCACCACCGGCAACAGGCGGTCCCGGGAACGCAGCACCGGCGAATTCTTGATCAGCTTGATGCAATGCGGGCCGCGGGGCTCCACCTTCAACAATTCGTCGACGGAGGTTTGCGGAACCGCAAAATCGTCGTTGTCGATGCCGACGATCAGCGCCTTGGAGATCGCCAGCGTCAGCGGGATCTTCAGCGTGAAGATCGAACCCACGTTGAGGGTGGACCGAACGTCGATATAGCCGCCGATCCGCTCGACGTTGGACTGGACGACATCCATCCCCACCCCGCGTCCGGACACGCTGGTGACCTGTGCGGCGGTGGAAAACCCTGCGCCGAAGATGAACGAGAACACCTGCTCGTCCGGCATCCGTGCGGCGTCCTCGGCCGTGGCCATGCCGCGATCGACGGCCTTTTCACGGATCTTGTCCACGTCGAGGCCCTTGCCGTCGTCGGCAATCTCCACGAGGATCTGCCCACCCTCGTGGTAGGCGTTGAGGGTAATGCGGCCTTTCTCTGGCTTGCCTTTGGCGCGGCGCTCACCGGGCGTCTCCAGGCCATGGTCGGCCGCGTTGCGCACCATGTGAACCAGAGGGTCCTTGATTGCCTCCAGCACCTGCCGGTCAAGTTCCGTCTGTGCGCCGTTCATCTCCAGCTCGATCTTCTTTCCGAGGCTGGATGAAACGTCTCGTACGATCCGCGGCAGCTTGCGCCATGCATTGCCGATGGGCTGCATCCGCGTTGACATGACCGCCTGCTGCAGTTCGCCCGTCACCGTGGAAAGGCGCTGCAGCGCAAGTTTTTGCGTGGACCCCTCGTCGGACCGCATGATCTCGGTCAGCTCGTTGCGGGTCAGGACCAGCTCCGAGACCACCGTCATCAAATGTTCCAGCGTCTCGACGGAGACGCGGATGGAGCTGTCGGAGCGTGCCTCGGCCTCGCCAGTGTCGCCGCCGCGACCACCTTCACCGGGCTTGGCCCTGGCAGCAGGCTTGGCAGGCGCCGCCGGCTTGGCCGGGCTTCCGGGTTTGGCAACGTTGGCGTTGGCAGCGGAGCCGGCAGCGGGAGCAGCGGCTGCCGCCGGCGCCTTCGCAGCCGGAACCGGCTCTGGCTCGGCTGCAGCCGCGGCACCCGGGTCTGCGGCAGCCTTTGCCGGCGCCTGCGCGTTGGCGGCTGCCTTCAAAGTCTCGATGATGGTCTCGTCGCTGCCCTTGGGTTCTTCGCCATTGCTGGATTCGATGTCGGACAGAAGCTCTTTCAGCCGATCGACCGCCAGAAGCGTGGCGTCGACGGCTTCGTGGGTGACGGGTTTGCCGTTGCGGAAGTCATCCATCAGGCTTTCAGCCACGTGGGCAACGTTCGCCATCCGCGGCAGACCCAGGAACCCGCAGGTTCCTTTGATGGTGTGCATGATGCGGAACAGCTCGTTCACGCTGGCGGCGTTGTCGACATCCGGATCGGCAGCCGCGCTTTCAAGCTCCACCAGTCGCACGTCGACCGACTCGAGCGACTCCTGCGTGTCGGTGATGAACTCGGCCAAAAGGTCGTCGAGACCGTCCATTCCTGATCTCCTATGCGGCGTGCGCCGTCTCGCTCGAAAAACTCGGGGGTTGAACGCGGGGTGTCAGTGACCCCCGCCCTTCGCCTTGGCCGCCTGTCCGGCGCCACTGTCCGCATCCGCAACAGGTTCCTGCATGCCGGGGATTTCGCGCTGGGCATCGACAGTTGCGAGGTCGATGTAGTTGAGGCCGTCGACCAGGATGTCCTGGATCACATCGTCCCCCAGACGCTTGTTCACGCCTGAGCGCACGGTTTCGGCAAACTCCTCCAGATCGATCCGGGCAAGCCGGCCGAAATGGATCTCCGCGCGGTTGTAGAGTGTGCGGAACACCTCATCGCTGATGAAGGGATCCGGTTCGGCGCTGATGAGGCGCAAGGTTGCAGCGTCCGCCGTGTAGACCACACGCACGACCACGTAGCCCTTCACCTCGCCGGCACCGAGCACCGGAACCGACATGGTGGGGAGCGACGTGTATCGCAGCCCCTCAAGCTTCACCGGCTCCTCGCCGCCTGCCGTGTCCACCTTCCACGAGGCCACGGCATAACCGGAACCAAGCGCAACGAAGACTGCCCACAGGCCGACCAGAACGAGTTTCATCCGCCAACCCTCAAGTCTGCACCGGGCGTGCTGCCGGCGGCTGGCGCGACGGATGAACCGGGTGCACCGCCTCGGGGGCGTAGGTGCCGTCCCATTCCTCGGCGAGCATTGCCTCGCCAATCAGCTTCACCACCAACTGCGATGCTTCGAGCCGGCGTTCCAGCAGGCCCCGCTCGGTGGCGAGTTTTTCGCGGATCCGGCGGATCGCGTCCTGCTCGCCCGCGCTGAGCCGTTCCGCCGAGATTTCGCCGGAAAGATGCGAAAGGCTGAGCAGTGCGCGCCCCTTGGCTTTGACCATGGCGGTGTCGTCGATGGACTGTTTGGTCCGGATCGCGTCAGCGGTCTCGTCCAGAACCGCTTCAAGCTGCATCAACGTCGGTGTCAGTGGATGTTTTGTCATTGCGTGCTTCCCGTCTGCTCGGCGATGGCGCGGTCAATGATCTGGGCGATGCCAAACCCGCCTGCGCTGGCCGTTGCGGTTGCGATTTCCTCTGCAAACAAGCCGCGCCACATCTTGCCCGCGCTGCCACCCCAGACGACGCTGTCATCCGGCGGCAGGATCGCAGCGATCATCGGCGTCATCATTGCGGCTTCGAATTTTTCGCCGAGGGTCTGGCTGGGCGTGACCCCTGGCGGCCGGGCCGAATACGCCGACGGTGCGTTCGCCGCCTGAGCGGGCGTTAACGCACCGGCGCCGGCAAGTGGTGAAAGGGACGAAAGCTCGATCATGCGATCGCTCCAGCGTGAGAGGTGCCTTCCCGCAAGGAAGGCCAGAAATCCGCAATCAGATTACGGCTTTCGGCTGGTCAGGAGCTTGCGTTGCAGGCTCTGCGGGGCCGGTCGGGTCGATCATCGGCACTGTCATCGCCTCAAGGACGCGCTTTTCGTGGGCTCGGCGGAATTCCTTTCGGGCGCGTTCGTGGCGTCCCTCCAGGGAGCGGGCCCTGGTATCGGCTGCAAGGCGCGCTTCCTCGGCACTGCGCACCGCTGCCGCCAGACGGCTTGTCTCTCGCGCATTGGCGTCCAGCGTTGTCGCCATGGTGACGACGAGGTGCCCGTGGAGCGGATTGTCGCCGTTCAACGCCGCAAGGATCTTGCCCGCCGCCTGTTCGCTCTCGCGGTGTCTGACGATGGCGTTGCGCTCCTGCTCGACCGCCGCATCGGCCAGCGCCCGCTGCGCATGCGCAAGTCGCTCAAGTCGTTTGCGGCGCGCCCGGTTCACAGCGCCACCACAAGCTGCTCGAAGGCGAGGCGGAAGGCGAACATCATTTCGCGCACCGCATAGGCGATCATCATGAGACCGCCGGCCGTCACCATCGGCAACGCCACGAAGAAGACCGGCAGCTGCGGGGTCAGCTTGTTGGTCAGGCCGATGGCGAAGTTGACGATCACCGAATAGATGATGAACGGCGCCGAAAGGCGAAGCGCCACCAGAAAGGCCTCGCTGGCGCGGTCTGCGACGTCCGACAGAGCGGTCTGCGCGTCGTATATGCCGCCGGGGGCGACCACTGCGTAGGAATCAAGCCCGGCGCGCAGGATCTCGTGGTGAAGATCGGTCAGAAAGATGATCATCAACGCGGTGACATTGAACAGCGATGCCGCTGCCTGGGAAGGTTCATTGCCATCAATCGCGGTGCCCGGAATGCCGCCAAGGCCGACCATGTTGGCGATGGCGATGGCCATGGTGCTGAGCGCCATCATCAAAAGCCGCGTCATCAGCCCGATGAACAGACCGATGATGGCCTCCATCCCGAGGACGCGCAGGAGCGCGGCCGGCGTGCGGTCTGACACTGCGTCCGCCGCCGTGTCGATCAGCGGGGGTGCCAGCGCCAGCGTGACGCCGAGCGCGATCAGAAGGCGGACCTTCACCGGTGCGCGCATGGAGGACAGTCCGGGCGCAATCATGAAGATCGCGCCGATCCGTGCAAAAAGCACCGCCATGGCAAGGACGTAAGCCGCGGGTGCATCGTTCACCGGAGAGCCTCCCCCTCCCCCGGCGCACCGGCCGGCTGACTGTGCAGCCTCACGACATTGCGCCGACGGGCTTCACCGTCGCGCCGCGCGCGATCTCGAGATGCGACAGGACGGCAATGGACGGGAACATCCGCTCGATGATCATCCGCACGTAAGGTCGCGCGTCCGGCGCCGTGACCACCGCAAAGCGCGGCGCCTCGGCCATGGCCTGCTTGATGGTCTTGGATGCCGCCTCGGCAAATTCCTCCACAAGGCGCGGGTCCATCGCCAGTTCCACCACCTCGCCCTTGGCATCGCGCTTGAGGCTCTGGTGGAATGCCAGGTCCCAGCGGTTGCCGAGGCGCACGACCTTGAGAACACCGTCTTCGGAAAGGTCGCCGCAAATCTGGGCCGCAAGGCGGATGCGCACATGCTCGGCGACAGCTTCGGCGCGGCGCGCGTGCGGGCTCACCTCCGCCACAGCCTCCAAAATGAGGTGGAGATTGCGGATGGAGACGCGCTCGGCAAGGAGAAGTTTGAGGACCGCCTGCAGGCCGGAGTTGGAGATCTGGGATGGCACGATCTCCTCCAGAAGGCGCTTGTATTCGGGGTCGAGACGGTCGAGCAGCGCGCGCATGTCCTTGTAGGAGAGGAGCTGCGCCAGGTTGTTGCGCACGATTTCCACCAGATGCGTCAGCACGACCGACGTGTTGTCGATCGGGACGAACCCTTCGCGGGTCACGTCGGGCAGGAAGGCCTCGTTGACCCAGAGCGCGTCCATGCCGAAGGCGGGATCGCGCGCCGGATCGCCCGGAACGCGGGGCTTCGGCCCGTCGCCCAGAACGACCAGATAGTCTCCGACCCGCAGGCTCTGCGTTGCCGCGACGGTACCGTGGACGCGCACCATGTAGTCCTTTGCGCCAAGGGTCAGGTCTTCGCTCACCTTCACCTCGGGGATGACGAAGCCATATTCGCGGGCAAACTTGCGGCGGATCTTGGCAAGGCGGTGGGTGAGTTCGGTGGGCGAGCGCAACACGGTGCGGGCGAGCTGCTTGCCGACCACCAGCTCCAGCTCCGGCACATTGAGCTCGTCGCGCACGGAGTCCTTCTGGGAGCGCGCAGTTTCCTCCACCGCACGCTGTGCCTTGCGCTGCACCTCGGCCTCGGCGGCCCGTTTGGCGCGCGGGATGGTGTAGGCCACAAAGGCGAGGATGCCCGAAAGCGTGATGAAGGGGATTGGCGGCAGGCCGGGCATGATCGCGAAGATCGCCATCATGCCGGATGCCATCAGGAGCGCACGGGGATAGGCGCCAAGCTGGCCAAGCACCGCCTTTTCGGCAGAGCCGCGCGTGCCGCCCTTGGAGACGAGGAGGCCCGCTGCCAGCGAGATGATCAGCGCCGGGATCTGGCTGATGAGGCCATCGCCCACCGAAAGGCGGGTGAACACGTCGGATGCCGGACCAAGCTCCATCCCGTAGCGGGTGGTCGCAATGACGATCCCGCCGAAGATGTTGACCGCAATGACGATCAGCGATGCGATCGCCTCGCCGCGCACGAACTTGGACGCACCGTCCATGGAGCCGAAGAAGGCGCTTTCCTCCTCCAGCTCGCGGCGGCGGCGCTGGGCTTCGGTATCGTTGATGAGGCCGGCGGAGAGGTCGGCATCGATCGCCATCTGCTTGCCGGGAATGGCGTCGAGGGTGAAGCGGGCACCGACTTCGGCAATACGGGTGGCGCCCTTGGTGATGACGAGGAAGTTGACCACCACCAGGATCAGGAACACCACGATCCCGATGACGAAGTCACCCGACATCAGGAAGTTGGAAAAGCCTGCAATCACCTGCCCCGCGGCATCGATGCCCTCATGGCCATCGGCCAGGATAAGGCGGGTGGTGGCAATGGAAAGCGCCAGCCGCAGCATGGTCGCGATGAGAAGCACCGTCGGGAAGGACGAAAATTCCAGCGGCTTCTCGATCCACAGCGCCACCATCAGGATGAGGACGGCGATGGCGACCGAGAAGGCCAGCCCCACATCGATCAGGAAGGTGGGAATCGGCAGGATGAGGACGCCGAGCATCGAGATGACGCCCATGGCGAAGGCGACGTCGCGCAGCCCTCCGGGCACGAGGCGCGCATAGCGCGAGGTTGCGGGAGTGACGTTCTCTGCGGTGCTCATGGTCGACGGCCTTCATGGCTGCTGATCAGACGCGGCGCGCAGGAGAGCCTTGCATCGGCCCGCCCAGAGCGCTCACCCTTGATTTTTTTGGGGTCGGCAAACGCACGCCGGGCACCGCAGCAATTGCGGGGTCCGGCGGTAGTGGCGCTAGAAGCCGGACGCGATGTGTCCGTAAACCAACTCGGTGAACGAGAAGATGTGTGCGCCGATGAACGTCGCGGTGACGGCAACGGTGATCAGGATCGCGGCAATCTTGGGAATGAACGTAAGCGTCATTTCCTGCACCTGGGTCAGCGCTTGAACCAGCGAGATGCTGACGCCGACCACCATCGCCACGATCACCGCAGGTGCAGCTGCGATCAGCACGGTGTAGATGGCAGACTGCACCATATCCACGGCATCGACCTCGTTCATGACGAAACGGTGATCCCGTCGCCCACCAGCACTGAATCGCCGCTGGTCAGCGTGGCGTAGATTTCGCCCGATGCAATCTGGACGCTGGCGACCGTGCCGCTGGTGCCCTCCGGCGTTGTCACGTTGCGCCCGATGAGCGACTGGGCATCGGACAGCGCGCTGCTGGTCATCAGCGCCTGCAGCCGGTCATTGGTGATGATGTTCTGCTCCACATTGGAGAAGCTGGCGAGCTGGGCGATATATTCGGTGTCCGACATGGGCTCCAGCGGATCCTGGTTTTTCATCTGCTCCACCAGCAGGCGCAGAAAAGAATCGTAGTCCAGCGTATCGGTCTGCGCTGCGGCACTCACGCCGGCGGACGGCGCGGGGCCGGTGGCGGCAACGGGATTGACGACGTTCATCGGGCCTCTCCTAGTGTTGTTGCAGGATCGTCGAGGCGCCAGGCTGGCCCCCGCGTCCGCCGGAAGCGCCCTGGGCATAATTCTGCGGCGGGACGACCGAGCCGAGGGTCCCCTCGCGGTCCTCGCTTCGGCCGGGGTCTCGCTCTTCCGGCCGTTCCGGCTTGTTTTGCTGGGCAAGCACGGCAGCCTCCTCGTCGAACAGCGCACGCAGGGCCTTCAGCGCCTGAAACGGACGTTCGGCTGCGATGAGCGCGCACGCCTCGTCCAGCCCGGCAAGGAGGCGCTCGGACTTCAGCGCATTGCGCAGATCCGTTGCCATTGCCGTGAACAGCGCACGGCTGGAGCGGGCATTTTGCGGGTCCATCAGCATCGCCTGCGCCGCAAAATAGAGCTGGCGCAGCGGTGTGGTCGTGTCCTCTACCTGAAGAACATGGTTCTCGAGCAGGAACGTCGCGTCGTTCAGAAGCTCGAGGGTCACTTTCCGGTCGACGCGCAAGACGGCGCCGTTCAGGAACAGGCGTTCGCCGGAGCGAAGCGAGATGTGCATGGGCCGCATACCGGTCCCATTGTGGGTCGCATTGTCGTCCTCGCGCCGAGAGCGCCGGGGCCGCGGTCCGTTCATGATGACAATCCTTCGCGCACGGTGCGGTTGATTTCGATGAGGCCAGTCCAATCAGAAGAATCGCTGGCAAGAATTCGGTCGGTTTCCTTGAAGACAAACAGGCCGATCGAAACGAGGTTGGCCTTCAGTTCATCTGAAAGCTCGTTGGCAGGATCGTTGACGTCCTTGAGGAGATACCTCCACAAGCGTTGGATATAGCGGGCGGCGGTGATCGCCTCGGCCGATTGCGCCGGCGTGTCGCGCGCCGCCTCCATCAAGGCGATGCCGGTTTCAAAGGCCTCGACCTCCTGTTCGCGGGCCAACGAGGGCGCGGTCTGCCGGACATCTGAATATTCAGCCCGCACTGGGAACTCCTTAGGCGTAGTTGAGAATGCTGAGACGAGAGAGCTGACCGGTCAGCGCAAAGCTCATCTCAAGTTGCGTCGTCAGAAGGTCGACACGCACCTTCGCATCGGCGACGTCGGCTCCCTCCGTTTCCACAATGGTCTGGGTGAGGAGATCACGGGCAAGGCCCATCCGCTCGTTGGCGCGCGAGATGGCATTTTCCGAATAGCCAAGCTCGCTTTGCAGCGCCGCCACATCGCTCACCGCCTGGCCAATCCGCACGCGGGTGGCGTCGATCACCGCATCGCGCGCCTCCTGCGACAGTGCCGACAGGCCAAGGCCCGCAATGGCGCTCATGCCTTCGGTCACCAGACGCAGCGATGCCTCGTTGGCGTTGGTGCCGGTCTTGACCCGCTCCGAAACGGCAATCCGGCTCGTAAGGTCGTCGTCCGACGCGCTGGACCAGGTCGTGCCCCAGGCAGGATCGTCAAACAAAGCTGCAAACTCGGTGTTGAGGAAGTCCGTCATGTCGGTGGCGGAGATTGCAGCAGCACCGGCGCTTCCCACGGCCACGCCGAATTTCGTCAGGAACGCTGAGGCGATGGCCGCCTCCGGTCCGTCCTCGAACTGGGTGAACGGGGCGTTGGTGGTGTCTGTACCGCTGAAGAGGAAGCTGCGCCCGTCCGAACCGTTCATCCGGTCCGCCAGCCGGTCGAGTGCTGCGCGCCCTTCCTGCTCGACAAGCACGGCCGAGGTGAAGCCCGGCGGCAGCGCGATCACCGAATTGAGGACGCTGGAGGCATTGTCGCGAATGTCGGAGAGTGCCGCCTGAATCAGCGTGAGCCTTGCGGCGGCCACACCATTGGAGCGCATGAGGGTTTCCAGAAGACCCACCTCGTTGCGCAGCGACACCATCCGCCCGGTATCGGTCCCAAGCGCAAGGCCGATATCGGCCTTGCGGCCGGTGGCAAGCTCCGAGGTGCGATTGACCAATTCGGCCTGGATCCGCTGGATCTCCAGACGCGGCTGATTGCGCAGCGCAGCCGTCGAAACGTAGGTCGTTTCCATCAGACGATCCTCAACAATGTGTCGAACATTTCATCGATCATGCCGATCAGCCGCGAAGACGCATTGAAGCTTCGCTCCAGCATCAGCTGGCGGGCATACTCGTCATCGAGGTTGACGCCGGTGGCGCGCGACAGCGCATCGGACGCCTGCAACAAAATTGCAGCCTCAGTGTCGGCGTCGATCTGGACGCTCATGCGCAACCCTTCCAGCCAACCGGCCGACTGGGTGGCAAAATCGAGGATCGAGCCGCTGTCGATCAGCTCTGCATTAGGATCGAACGCAGTTGCCGCGCTCATCTGCGCGCCGAGAGCCAGAAGGCGGTCAGGATAGGCGGCAAAGCCGGAGGCGTTGCCGGTACCGTCGCGCAAATTCTCCACGGCGCCGCCCTGGGACGGGTCCACGTCGGGCGCAATTTCAATGCTGCCCGCATAGTCCGGCCCGCCATTGTTGACGAAAAGGCTGCCGATGCCGTCTTCGAAAATGTCGGTCAGCTCACGCGCGATCTCGTCCATCTGCAGCTGGTAGGTGGGCACCACGGTGTCGCGGACCAGCGCGTGGCCGACAATCTTGCCAGTGGTGGACGGCATCGGCGCACCGGAGCCGGTCACGATGACCCCGTCTACACTGACTTCGCCGCCGATCGTGCCGGAGGTGTAGACTGCCGTGCGCTCGAAGGAGACCGGGCGGGCCTGCCTGTCGAACAGGGTGACACCGCCTTCGGTGAACAGCGCGAGGTCGTCGTTCTCGCGCCGCAGCGTGGTGATGCCCAGATGGGCCGAGAGATCGGACACGATGGCATCGCGCCGGTCGAGGTGCATGGTGGCGTCGTTGCCGGAGATGGTGGCAATGACCACAGCGCGGTTGGCCTCGTCGAACTCGCCGAGGAGGCGGTTCACCTCGTCGACGCTTTCGGCCATGTTGCGGTCCGCTTCCTCCCGCGCCAGCAGAAGGTCGTTGGAAACACGGCGCAGCGCGTCGGTCACGTCGCGTGCCCGCTCCACCACCGAGCGACCGAAGAGCGGGTCGTCCGGCGCGTTGGAGTAGTCGGCGAGCGCAGATTGCAGATCGCCGATCAACGCACCAACAGAGGTGCCGTTTTCCGGATCGCCGACCGTCTCGGCGATCACTTCCAGCTGTGTGAGAACGGCATCGCGTTCGGCGGTTGCCGCGGTGGCGGTGATCATCCGATTGAAGACCGCCAAGTCTTCGGCGCGGCGAACCGAGGCGACCCGGACGCCGCCGTCGATCGTGGTCGCAAGCGTGGCGGCTGCCCGCGAGCGGTCCGGATCGCCTGCAGCCGCGACGTTGCGGCCCGAAAGCGCGATCTGGTATTGCGACGCCAGCAGAGACTGGCGCGCAACGTTGATGGCAACGTCAAGGCTCATGTCTGGTGTCCTAGCGCTTCAGATTGACGAGAACTTCGAGGAGTTCGTTGCCGGTCTGAAAGCTCTTGGAGTTGGCGGTGTAGGCGCGCTGGGAGATGATCATGTCGGTCAGCTCGTCCGCCAGTTCGACGTTGGACTGCTCCACGGCGCCGACGATCAGGGAGCCGTTGCCGGCATCATCGGGCAAGGCAATGCGAAGATCGCCAGACTCGTTGGAGACCCCGTAGATGTTGCCCGAATAGGGCCGCAACTGGTCGGGACTGGGAACGTTGGCCAGCGGCAGGCGGTAGAACTCCACCTCCCCGCCATCCTCGTAGATGGCGAACACCCGGCCGTCCTCCGAAACGGCGACGTCCTGCACCGTTGCCGGTGCGTTGCCGTTGACCGCCACCTCCAGCGGCTCGAAGTCAGCCGAGAACTGGGTCATGTTCGTGATGTCGAAGACGGCTTCGTCGGTCGCATTGGGAAGCTGGATGTTGAGGAAGGCAGACAGGGTCGGATCAGTCGGATCGACGGGGCCCGAATAGGCCGTGCCCGGCACCACGGAGGCGATCTCGGAGATCGAGCCCGTGCTCTGGTCGAAGGTGATGGTGGCCTGGGCCAGGATCGGGTTGGCCGGCGTCGCGCCACCGATGGGCGGGTTGGGGTTGCCGTAAGGGAACGGCGTTGTCGGCGTTGTCGCCGCGGTGGACTGGTCGAACACGGTCACCTCCCACTGGGGCGGGGTCGGACCGGCGGGGTCGTAGTCCTGGGTCTTGGTCCAGTAGAAGTCGAGCGTCACTTCGCGGCCCAGATCGTCGTAGGTGACGACGGAGCTGCGGGTCGTGAAGTTGGACGTGGCCAGATTGTCGGACGGCGTATCGCCCACAATCGCCTCTTCGTTGGCGTTGAGATTGGCGCGGTACACGCCAACGGTGGAGGGCGTGGCGCGCATGTTCATGTAGTCGGTGGAGATGAGCTCCAGGCCGGCAGTGTCGTTGAGCGTGATCGCCACGTCCTGCCCGTCGATGCTGGGATAGCCGAGCAGCGAGAAGCCGGCAGCGTTCATCAGGTTGCCGGTCTGCCCGTCGATGACGAAGGAACCGGCGCGGGTCAGAAAGTCGCCGCCCTTTGCATCCTGGACGATGAAGAAACCGTCTCCCTGCACCGCAAGATCCGTCTTAGACAGCGTGTAGGTGAGCGCGCCTTGCTGCGAGACGTTGTGGCGAACGTTTGCCGTCACCGCACCGGATGCATAGGACTGGGGTCCCGCGTTGAGGATCAGCGACGAAAATTCGGTGGTGGCGCGCTTGTAGCCGACCGTTCCGGAATTCGCGATATTGTCGGCAACGGTACCGAGTTTGTAGGACTGGGCTTCCATCCCTGAAACACCCGTCCTCAATACGTTATAGAGGCTCATCCAAATCCCTTTCGTGGGCGCCGGGTCGACTGGCGGCGTGCGTCACTGCTGGACGGCCAGACCATCGGCTTGCGGATAACAGTTTGTAAGAAACGCCTTGCCTCAGGCTTGGACAGACGCCGCGTCCGCCTCGCCCTCGCGGCCCGACAACAGGGCAGCAAGCTCGGCGAAGGCGTCACGGCAAAGCGGGTCGGACGGGCGCTGCAACAGCGCGCTCTGCAATTTGGGGACGATGGTCACCGCCCGGTCGAGCTCGGCGTCCTGGCCCGGCTGATAGCCGCTGAGAAGCCGCAGATCGCGCGTTTCTTCAAACCTGGAGATGAGGCGGCGCAAGTGCCGGGACAGCTCCGCCTCCTCGGCGGAAAACGCCACCGGCGCGAGGCGCGACAGGGAAGCCAGCGGGTCGATTGCCGGAAAGCGCCCGGCTTCTGCCAGCTCACGCGACAGGACGATGTGCCCGTCAAGGGTGCCGCGAGCAGCATCGGCAATGGGGTCGTCAAGATCGTCGCCATCGACGAGGACGCAGAAGATGGCGGTCATCGACCCGCCGCCGGAGCCCTGCCCGGCCCGCTCGGTGGCACGGGCAAGCTCCGAGAACACGCTGGGGGGAAACCCGCGGGCGACCGGCGGCTCACCCGCCGACAGCGCGACGTCGCGCATGGCCTGGGCAGCGCGCGTCAGGCTGTCCACCAGCAGGAGAACGCGCTCACCCCTGTCACGAAAATACTCGGCAACCGAGAGGGCGGCACGCAGCGCCTGACGCCGCATCAGCGCGGTTTCGTCCGCCGTGGAGGTGACGGCGATGGTCCGGTCCTGGTGGGCCGCGAGCGGTCCCCCCAGGAGTTCGCCCACTTCGCGGCCGCGCTCGCCGATCAGCGCCGCGACCACGGTGTCGACGCCGCCGGTCCCCGCCAGCATGCCAAGAAGCGTGGATTTGCCGACGCCGGAACCGGCGAAGATGCCGATCCGCTGCCCCTCCACCAGCGGCGCGAACAGGTCGATCGCCTTGACCCCTGTGTGAAGCGGCCGTGTCAGCCGGGTGCGGCCGACGGCATGGGGCGGATTGGCATCGGCCGACCGTGGCGGCCCCTTGATGAGGGGCCCCGCGCCATCCACCGGGCGGCCGAGCGCGTCGATGGTGCGCCCCTTCCAGCTATCGTGCGGACTGATGGTGAACGGGCCGCGCAGCAATGCCTCGGCGCCCAGAAACGCGGCCGCCTTGCGCTCGTAGAGCGCTGCGACACAGCGTTTCTGGTCGATCCGGATGATTTCGGCGAGTGCCCCGCCATCCACGTGGCTGATCTCCAGCTGATCGCCGAGTGCGGCGTCCTGCGAAAGGCCTCGAACCCAGCGTTCGGACCGTGTGGCCTCGTCCACCGTTCCCGCCAGAACGACGGGCGGCAGGTCGAGGCCGCTCACCTTTGCGGCAAGCGTTTCCAATTGAGACATCGGGCGTGTCATGGGCCTTCGGTCGTCCCGTTCGCAGCCTTCATCGGCGGCGCCCTTAGAAGGGTTGTTCAGCCATCGGCAAAGCGGCCGAAGGGGCTAGTCGGCGCCCAGGGTGCGGACGGCCTGCTGCACGGTCTGGAAACGGTCTCGCATCGCCGTGTTGCCGTACTCGAAGGCCCGCTGCACCGTGATCAGCTCGGTGATCGCCTGAACCGGATTGACGTTGGATCCTTCGCGGTAACCCTGCCGCACACCGTTGGCGGTGCGGTCGACAATTGGCTCGGCCGCCTGGTTCGAGAGTACGGCGGTATCGCCGTAGCGGGTCAGCGTGGCTTCTTCTGCGATGGCGAAGAGGCCCACATTGCCGGCAACCACGCCTTCCTGGCTGATCGCCCCGTCGGCCGCGACGGTGATTTCCCCACGCTCGGGATCGAGCGCGATGGGTGCGCCGCCTTCGTCCACCACATTGAAGCCGGTCAGCGTCATCAGGTCGCCAGCCTCGGTCACGGTAAAGCGGCCGTCGCGCGTGTAGGCAAGGCCGGTCGGCGTCTGGACGCCGAACCAGCCTTCGCCGACCACCGCAATATCGAGCGGATTGCCGGTGGCCTCCACCGGCCCGCCCTGCCGCTCGATGTGCTGCTCACCGACAGTGGCGAACGCCACGCGCTGGCTGCGGGTCGCCGACAAGATGGTGCCGAAGTCCACCGTTTCGGCGCGAAAGCCTGCCGTGCGCATGTTCGCGACGTTGTTGGCAACGGTGGAAAGACGGGTATCCATTGTGATCTGACCCGAAAGGGTCACATAAAGGTCTGACGGCATTCATGCGCCTCCCAGTCGCAAGGATGAAAGTGACAAGGCAAGATTGAGCGAGGCCACGGACTGCTGCTGTCCGCCGGTGCTGAAGAGGCGCAGGAGCGGGCTGGACGCGGTGTTTTCGGTCGCGTCCCACACGGCAGTGAAGCGGATCAGCATGTCGCGCAGGGCCTCCGGGTCCGAAAGGTCCGCAATATCCAGCCGGTCGGAGATGACTTCGGCCTGGCGCTGCAGATCCGCGCCGGAGAATTCCTGCGGCAGGCCCAGCGTGGTGCGCACCACCTTGAGCAGCGCCGGATCGGCAAGGATCTCGAACACGGTGTTCACCTCGGGGGCCTTGCGCTCGAAGTAAAGGGCAAGGCGGACCCCTTCTCCGTCCAGTTCGCCGGCTTCCACCTCCAGGGTCTGGCGGACGAACTGGTCCACCACAGCCTGCCCGGTGGCCTGACGTTGCATCGTGTCGGCACCGAACGTGGCGAAGTCGAATGTTCTGGCGAACTCGGAGATCCGCGGATCGTTGGTGCGGTTGGCCAGCGTGCCAGGCTCGGCAATGCCCTCTTCCAGGATCTTGCGCATGTAGCCCTTGGCGTCGGCCAGTTCCTCAAGACCGAATGCCGTCATCGCAAAGCGGAACAACCGGCTGTCGCCGACAAATTCCTCGATGGAGCTGACGTTACCGGCGTTCTCCATCCAATATTCGGACCCCAGTTTCACCGGGGCGCGGTTTGCGGTCAGCGCCAGCGAGCGGTCTAGATTTTGCGCGACTATTCGATATCCGGTCGTGGCGTCCATGTCTGGCTCCCCCAAAAGCGGAAATATCAATCATCAACATTCATCCGCGGTCGGCGCGGAACATGACGCCGATGGCTTGTCCGGACCTGTCTGTGTCAAGCGGCGAAAATGCGCTTACCGACAGGCTTAATCTCCAGCCTCGCACAAGCCGTTCGCGCTTCTATTGGGCCAGCGCAGAACGGGAGATGACCTCTTGGCACTCATATTGGGCATTGTAATCAGCGTCGGCTCGATGCTGGGCGGCTTCATGGCGATGGGAGGTCACGTCGACATCCTGTGGCAGCCATTCGAAGTCCTGATCATCTTCGGCATCGCCCTTGGCATCTTCGTGGTTGCCAACCCAGCCGCGATGCTCAAGCAGACCGGCGTCGCGATGGCCGACGCCGCACTCGGCCGCGCCCCCAAGCGCGCGGTCTACCTCGAAGTTCTCGGCGCGCTCTACGCGCTGATGCGGGACCTCAAGTCAAAACCCCGCAACGAGGTGGAAGCCCATGTCGACAATCCGGAGGAGTCGGCAATCTTCAATGCCTCCCCTCACCTCACCGGCGACAAGCAGCTCACCGCCTTCATTTGCGACTACATCCGCCTGATCCTGATCGGCAATGCCCGCGGCTTCGAGATCGAAGCATTGATGGACCAGGAAATCGCGACCATCCGCAAGGAAAAGCTGAAGCCGGCCCTTGCACTCGGCGACATTGCGGACGCTTTGCCGGCCATCGGCATCGTCGCGGCGGTGCTCGGCATCATCAAGGCGATGGGCGCGATCGACCAGTCACCCGAGATCCTCGGAGGCCTGATCGCGGCCGCACTGGTCGGCACGTTCCTCGGCATCTTCGGCTCTTACGCGTTCTTCTCGCCCATGTCCGCCAAGATCAAGTACGTGCGCGAAAAGCAGATGCAGCCCTACATCATCGCGAAGCAGGCTCTGCTTGCCTACATCAACGGCGCCATGCCGCAGATCGCCCTGGAACATGGCCGCAAGACCATCTCCGTCTCCTCCCGCCCCACCATCGACGAGGTCGAAAACACGGCGCTTGGCGGCGGCGGCCCGACCGAAGAAAAAGAAGCGGCCTGACCGCCCTGAAACAACCCACGCTGGAGCGGTTCTATGGACAGTGAAACCAAACCCTCGGTCACTGATCGTCTTGTGGATGCAGCCGGTGTCCAGGTCGATCGGTTGCCGATGCTGCCGATCATCTTCGACCGGGTGGCCAATCAATGCGGCGAAATCCTGCGGAACGTCGCCGCATCCCCCTGCTACTTTTCCATGAGTCACGTGCAGCAGGGCCGCATCACGGAGCTTCTGGAACCCTACGAGGCCAACGCCGTCTGTGCGATGATCGATGTTCCCGAGTGGGACAGCCAGGTGGTCCTCGGCTTCGACCGGGACTTCATCTTCACCATGGTGGAGGTGATGTTCGGCGGCGACGGAAGCGAGATGCCGGAGGAAGACGGCCGCGCCTTCTCCAACATCGAGATGAAGATCTGCGCCCGCATCGCCGAGATGATGTGCAAGACGCTGACACAGGCGTTCGAAGCTCACACCAAGGCGACGTTCAGCCTGCACAGCCTCGAAACGCGGATGCACTTTGCCGTGGTCGGGCGGCGCAATGCACAGGCCGCCTCCGCCAACTTCCTGGTGCAGGCGATCAACCGCGGCGGCGAGATGTTCATCATCCTGCCGCACGCCTGCCTGCAGATGATCCGCCGCTCCATGTCCAAGAAGTCGGACAATGAGCCGGGCACCCGCGACCCCGGCTGGATCGAGCAGATGAAGGCCGGCGCGACGCGAGCCGAAATCAAGCTTCGCGCGATCCTCGACGAACAGACCATGAGCCTTGCCGAGGTCAGCACCCTTGAAGTCGGTCAGGTGATCAATCTCAGCGCCAGTCCGCGATCGCCGGTGAAGCTCGAAGCCAACGATCAGCCCTTGTTCTGGACCAGTCTTGGCCAGGCCGAAGGCACCTACCGCCTGCGCATTGAAAGCGTCTTTGACCCGGAAGAGGAGTTCCTCGGTGATATCCTCAATAATTGATGCGGTTCTTCTGACCGCTCTTGCTGCCACCTCCGGCAGCGTCTTGCTCATGTACCGGCGCCTGCGCCGGTTCGATGTCCTGCAAAGCGAAGCGGCGCGCGCGTTCGCAACGTCCGCCCACGCCCTCGACAACGCCAAGGCCGCGCTGGAAACACTGCAGGACGATGGCGGCGAGATGGCAGTCTCGCTGGCGGCCCGCCTCAACGAGGCACGGCTGATGATCAACGAGATCGAACGCACCACCATGCGGCATCGTCCGGACGATACGCCCGCAGCGCCCGACGCACCCGAATACAGCCCGTCCCGGATCATCGACAGCGCGTGGGAGGACCGTTTTGAGGGTCTGCTCCGCCAGGCGGAGCGGCATTCAGCGAGGACGGCGCATGATTATCGCAGCCAGATGCCCGTTCCGCGCCCTCCTGCCCCCGAGCCTGTCAGCCCCGTTGCCGCCGCAATCGAGGCAGCCCTGGCGCGGATGTCACCGTCTGACGCTGCCGCGGCAGCACGCAATCCCCGTTGGCGCGCCCTCGCCGACGCTGCGCACCGCGCGGCCTGAGCAACCGCCAGCAAACAATTTTAGAGGTCGACATGTCACAAGACGATATCCAGCACACCCATGACGCGGCACACGAAAAGGGCGCAGATGCCGGACGGGCCAAGGCGGCCGCCTTCGGCGGCAGATCCGGCGGCGTAGACGACGGCAACGTGGACAGCATCCTGCGCATTCCGGTGGTGCTGCAGGTGGTGCTCGGCTCGGCCACAATGCCGGTCTCCCAGCTGATGAAGCTGGGGCGGGGCCAGGTGGTCGCGCTCGACCACAGGGTGGGTGAACCGGTCGACATTGTGGTCAACGGCCGGGTGATCGCACGCGGCGAGGTTGTGGTGGTCGACGACGATTCCTCGCGCTTCGGCGTTTCGCTGACCGAAATCGTGGGCCCCGGCGCCTCGGCGGAGGCTTAGGCGATGGTGCCGGCGACCGCTGTGCGCCCGCGCGTCCTGTCGACGCGCGAAAAGGTGGCGACCCTCCTGATGACCATGTCGAAGGATTCCGCCGGGCGGGTCATGAAGTTCCTGCCGCCCGACGACATCAAGGCCGTTACCCACACGATGGCCGAACTGAAGCCGGTTCCGCTCAGCCAGATCGAGGAAGTGGTCGACGAATTCGTCGAGCAGTTCGGCGTCGGCACGACGCTGACCGGTGACGCGGATTCGGTGCGCGCGCTTTTGAGCGGTATCGTCCCGGAAGGCCAGCTGGCGGAAATCATCGCCGAGATGGAGGGACGGGTGAACGAGTCCATCTGGGATCGCCTGTCCGGCATCTCGGAGACGGCGCTCACCCCCTACCTCCTGAACGAACACCCGCAGACCACGGCGCTTTGCCTGTCAAAGCTCAACCCGATCAGTGCAGCGCGGGTGATGAGCGAGATGCCGAAGGAACTGCGCGACAACGTCGCCCGGCGGATGCTCACCTGCAAGGCGGTGGTCGACGACGCGCTGAAGCTCGTCGAAGTCACACTCCACGAGGACTTCATGGTCAATCTGTCGCTGAAAATGGGTGGCGACAGCCACGCGCGGATGGCTGAGATCATCAACAAGATGGAGCTCGACCAGATGGAAAACGTCCTGGAGGGGATCACCCAGACCCATCCGAAGTCGGCAGAGATCCTGCGCTCGCTCCTCTTCACCTTCGACGATATCGTCAAGCTCGACGTCCGCTCGCTCACCACGCTGTTCGATGCGATCGACAGCGACCAGCTGGTGATGGCCCTCAAGGGCACCGACGCCGGCTTCCGCAACAAGGTGCTGTCGAGCCTTGCCTCGCGCACGCGGCGCATGGTGGAGCAGGAACTGGCGTCCGGCGATCCGGCGACCCAGCGCGACGTCAACGAAGCGCGCCGCAAGATCACCGACCTTGCCTTGTCCATGGGCCAGCGGGGCGAGATCGACCTCTCGACTGGCGACGAGGGTGGCGAGCTCGTTCAGTAAGATGGCGGCAACGCACCCCCGCTCACGCCCGTTGCCCCCTGACAGCAGGCAGCGCGCGTGAGCGACAAGCCCGACAGCTCCGAACGCACAGAGGAGCCGACCCCGAAAAAGATCGAAGACGCGCTGAACAAGGGGCAGACCCCCTTTTCGCGCGAGGCGCCGACCTTTGCCTCGCTGCTGGCTCTTCTGATCGTTCTGGGCGTGCTTGTCACGGATCAGACCCGCGATCTCGTCACCATGCTGGCGCAGGTCCACGACAGCGTCGGTGTGATCGACCTCAACGAGGGCACCGATGCCACTGCCCTGTTCATGCAGGTCTACAGGGCGTCGGCGATGTTTCTCATCCCCATCGTCATCCTGCTCGCCATCTTCGGCGTCATTGCCGCAATTGCGCAGACACCGCCGCGGGTGGTGGGCGAGCGGATCCGCCCCAAGATGGACCGCATCTCCATCAAGGCCGGCTTCAAGCGGATGTTCGGCAGCCCGGGCCTGATGGAGTTTGGTCGCTCGCTGTTCAAGTTCGCAGCCGTGGCGTCGGTGGCCGTATTCACCCTCTCCTCGCAGCTCCCGATGCTGGTGCGCTCGGTGTTCGTGGATCCGGTGCTTCTGCCCCAGCAGATCCTTTCCATCGCGACGCGGCTTCTCAGCGCCGTGTGCACCGTCACCATCCTCCTGGTGGCGATCGACCTCGTCTACACCCGCATGAAGTGGCGCCGGGACCTGAAGATGAGCCGCCAGGAAGTGAAGGACGAGCTGAAGCAGAGCGAGGGCGACCCCATCGTCAAGTCGCGCATCCGCTCGGCCCAGAAGAACCAGGCGCGCAAGCGCATGCTGACCGCCGTGCCCCAGGCCACCGTGGTGATCGCCAACCCCACCCACTATGCCGTGGCGCTGGCCTACGAGCGGGGCGCCGGCGGCGCGCCGAAGGTGATTGCCAAGGGCCTCGACCTTGTGGCCCTCAAAATTCGCGAGGTTGCCGAGAAGAACGAGATTCCGGTGATCGAGGATCCGCCCCTGGCACGCGCCCTCTACGCCGCAGCGGATGTGGACCACGCGATCCCGGAAGAGTTTTTCCGCGCCGTCGCCCAGGTTCTCTACTTCGTCTACAGCCACGATACGCGTGGGACCAGCCGCGCCAAGGCCTGACCGGAGCCCGTCCCGTGCGCGGTTTCACACCGCGCCGGACTGCAACCACCGCATTGCAGCATAGCAGTTTTTCACTTCCAGCCCCGGACAAGCCGCCACCGGTAGGTTGGGTCTGTCCGAGCCATGCTTCTTCATAGAGGGCCGACATGACCGTTGGAAATGTCTCCGCTATCGGCGCCACCGCGCCACTTTTCGTTACCCAGCTCGCTGCGAAGCGAGCCGACTGGGCCTCCACCCGGCAGGCCGCCATTGCCGGCAACATCGCCAATGCCGACACGCCCGGCTACAAGGCGCGCGACATCGCGCCGTTCAAGCCGGGCATGGCGTTCACCGAGCGTTTGCAGATGGCCGCCACCGCACCGCAGCACATGACGGTGCCCGAGCTTGCGCTGCGCGCCGAAGAGGTGCGCGAAGCCGATGCCCTCGACGTCGAGCACTCGGCCAACACCGTCACGCTGGACGCTGAGTTGATGAAGGCGGACGAGACCGCCCGCGGCCATCAGCTCGCCGTGTCGGTGATGGGCACCTACTACCGGATGATGATGTCGGCGGTGTCGTTCCGATGAATTATGCCAGCGCAGCCGATCCCCTCGCGATGGTGTCCCGCCTTGCCGGCGCCGGCATGGAAGCCCAGAGTTTCCGCCTGAAAACGGTGAGCCAGAACATCGCCAATGCCAGGTCCACCGGCGGCACCCCCGGCGCGGACCCCTACCAGCGCAAGACCACCGTCTTCGCCGCCGAACTCGACCGGGATATCGGCGCACTCAGCGTGCGCGTGAAGCGGACGGGCCTCGACGATTCCCCGTTCATCGTGGAGCACGATCCCGGCAACCCGGCCGCCAACGCCGATGGGGACGTGAAACTTCCCAACGTCAATCTTCTCATCGAAATGGCCGACATGCGCGAGGCGAACCTCTCCTATGAGGCCAACCTCCAGATGATGAAACGCGCCCGCTCGATGATTGCAATGACGATCGACCTATTGAGGAGCGGATCATGATGAATCCCGTCGGTGCCATCTCTGACCTCGAGACCCCCCGTGCGGTGGAAGGCGTCAACGCACCCTCTTCCGCCGGCTTCGACAAGACCTTTGCCAACGTTGCCAGCGCTGCACGCGACTCCATGCGCGCCGGCGAGGCAGCGGCAATTTCCGGCCTCAGCGGCGACACCTCCGTCCAGGACGTGGTGCAGGCGCTGATGACCGCCGAAGAGCAGCTGCGCGCTGCAATTGCGGTGCGTGACCGTGTTGTCGCCGCGTACCAGGAAATCAGCCGCATGCAGATCTGAGGGCGCCCCGACCGGGCAGTCATCTCTCGCCCAGGCCCCCAGCTGCGTCATTTACCCACCTGACAGGAGAGCCCATGAAGGCCCTTGCGATCGCCGCCACCGGCATGAGCGCCCAGCAGACCAACCTCGAGGTGATTGCGAACAACGTCGCGAACATCAACACCACCGGCTTCAAGCGTGCCCGCGCCGAATTTGCCGACCTTCTCTACCAGGTCGACCGACAGCAGGGCGTGCCCAACCGCGGCGGCGAACTGCCGGTGCCCGAAGGGGTGCGCATCGGCCTTGGCGTGCGCACCATTGCTGTGCGGAACCTGCACGAGCAGGGCCCGCTCAACGGCACATCCAACCCGCTCGACCTTGCCATCAACGGTGCCGGCATGTTCCAGATCACCGGCCCCGAGGGTGAAACCCTTTACACCCGCGACGGCGCCTTCAACCTTGGCCCCAACGGTGAGCTCATCACCCTTGACGGCTATGAAGTGCAACCCGGCCTGCAGATTCCGGTAAACGCCAGTCAGGTGACGATCAACCAGGGCGGCGAGATCTACGCCGAACTTCCGGGCCAGATCGACCCTCAGCTTGTGGGTCAGCTGTCGCTCTCGGTCTTCGCCAACCCGGCCGGGCTTGAGCAGCTGGGCGACAATCTGTTCCGCGAAACGCCCGCCTCCGGCCCTGCCAACGAAGATTTTCCCGGCATCGACGGGCGCGGCACGGTCCGCCAGGGGTATCTTGAAGATTCCAACGTCGACCCGGTGAAGGAAATCACCGAGCTTATTTCCGCGCAGCGCGCCTACGAGATGAACTCCAAGGTCATCCAGGCTGCCGACGACATGGCCGGCGTGGTCAGCCAGGGCATCCGCTGATGGCGGCGCGTGGAAACGCGATCATTGCGGCCGCGCGGTGCCTTGCAGGGGCGGCGGCGCTCGCGCTTGCAGCCCTTGCTGCCGCATCAGCCAACGCTGCCGACCAGTCCGGCGGCCTCTTGCCGGTACCGTCTGCCACCATCGAGCGCGGCGAACGCATCACCGCGCAGATGCTCACCGAAAAACACTTCTACTACGACCCGGGCCGCCCGCTTTCGGTCATCACCGACCCCACCATTGCCATCGGCAAGGCGGCGCGGCGCACCCTCGTCGCCGGCAAACCCATCCCTGCCACCGCTTTCACGACCCACGAGGTGGTCAAGCGCGGCAAACCCACCGAAGCGCGGTTCCGGACCGGCAACCTGTCCATCACCGCCACCGTCATGCCGCTGGCCGACGGCGGCGTCGGCGATCTCGTCCAGGCACGAAACATGGATTCAGGCCGCACCGTCACCGGTGTCGTCTCCCCGGACGGCGCAATTGTGGTGAGCACGCCATGAGGGGCCGCTGGCTTGCATATCTCGTGGCGGCCGCAACGTGCCTTCTGGGTTCGGTGACCGCCATCGCCCAGTCCGAGCCAACCGCCCGGATCAAGGACATCACCACGGTCCAGGGCGTGCGCGACAACCAGCTGATCGGCTACGGGCTCGTCATCGGCCTTGCCGGCACGGGTGACACCTTGCGCAACGCCCCGTTTACGGAGCAGGCGTTGAAATCGATGCTCGACCGGATGGGCGTCGCCGTGCGCGGCGTGCCGCTTCGCGCGCGAAACGTCGCCGCGGTGACCGTGACCGCAGACCTGCCGCCTTTCGTGGGCGTCGGTTCCCGGATTGACGTTCTGATCGGCTCCATCGGCGATGCTTCCTCGCTGCGGGGCGGCACGCTTGTGGTGACCCCCCTCACCGGGGGCGATGGAAAGGTCTACGCCGTGGCACAGGGGCCGATCCAGGTTTCGGGCCTCAGCGTCGAAGGGGACGCTGCAGCGCTGACGCAAGGCGTTCCCACCGGCGGCCGGATCCCCAACGGCGCCCTGGTGGAACGGCGCGTGCCGGGTTCCATGCAAGGCCTCGAACAGGTGGTGCTGGAACTCAACAACCCGGACTATCGCACCGCCGCGCTGATTGCCGATGCCGTGAACGAGTATACGCAGCGCCGCTGGGGCAAGCGCCTTGCCGCAGAGCGCAACCTGCGTTCAGTGGAAATCACGCGCCCCGGTGCCGTCGGCGCCACGAGATTCCTCGCCGAAATCGGCCAGATCCCGGTCACGCCTGACATTGCGGCCCGTGTTGTGGTGGATCAGAGAACCGGCACCGTCGTCATCGGCCAGAATGTCCGCGTGTCAACCGTTGCCCTTGCCCACGGCAACATCACCCTTCGCGTGACCGAACAGCCGGAAGTGGTGCAGCCCGATCCATTCTCCTATGGCGAAACGGCCATCGTCCCGCTCACCGCGGTGGGCGCAGACGAGACCGGCGGCAAGCTTGCCATCGTCCAGGGCACCGATCTGCAGACCCTCGTTCACGGCCTCAACCGGATCGGCCTGACGCCCACCGACATCATCTCGATCCTTCAAACCATCAAGACGGCCGGCGCCCTTCAAGCGGAGCTCCTCGTACAATGACACCCTGTCCCGCAACATCTCCCTCCCCGCCGCGCGAGCGTCCGCAGCCGCCGCGCTATCCCCGTCCGCCTCACGCGCGCCGCATCGTCCTCGCGGTTGCCGTTCTGGCCGCCGGCGCCCTGGCCGCGACCACTGCGCGCGGACAGGAGGCTGCCACGCCGCCGGACGGCGTCGACACGGCCCTTGCCTATTGCACCAACCTTGCGGACGAGGCGTCCGATGCTCGTTTTGCCCGCAAGGCGCAAACGCTGAAGGTACTTGAAGAAGAGGTTGAGGCGCGGCTGAATGCGCTGGAGGAAAAGCGCACCGAGTACCAGAACTGGCTGGAGCGGCGTGAGGAGTTTCTGCAACGTGCGCAGGAGAGCCTGGTGTCGATCTATTCGGGCATGCGCCCGGATGCTGCCTCGGCCCAGCTTGCGGTGATGGACGAATTCACCGCCGCCGCCATCGTCGCCCAGCTGACCCCGCGCAACGCAAGCTCGGTCCTCAACGAGATGGAGACCGAAAAGGCGGCCCGCCTTGCCACCATCATGGCCACCCTCGGCCGGGGCAAAGACGGCAGGGGCGCTTGAGCATGAGTGCGCGCCCGCTCGCAATCCTCGCAGTGCCGCTGGCTCTTGCCGCCTGCGCCGAAGGCCAGCCCTTCGGCGTTCCGGCGCTCACCCCCATTGGCGAGGGTCTCGCCGTCACGCGCACCGCTATTCCGTCTGCGGTCCCCCTCAACATGTCCGACGCCGGCTCCCTTTATGGCCGCCAGAGCCGCGACCTCCTCACCGACGTGCGCGCCGGCAATGTCGGCGACGTCCTGACCGTGGTCATCGAGCTCGATGACCAGGCCCAGTTCGACAACGAAAGCGAGCGCGAGCGGGAGTCGCGCACTGATTTTGGCTTCGGCATTGCGGGGGCCGGCCAGGGCTTCGATGGTCCGGCCAATTCCGCCGAGGCTGACGGGGAGCTGGGTATCGATTCCAGCTCGCGCTACCGCGGCTCGGGCGCCATCGACCGGTCCGAGCGCCTTCGCCTGCAAGTGGCGGTGATCGTCACCGAGGTGCTGGCCAATGGCAACCTCATCATATCCGGCACGCAGGAAATCCGCGTCAACGCCGAGGTGCGTGTTCTCCAGCTGAAGGGCATCGTCAATCCGCTCGACGTCACCAGAGCCAACACCGTCAGCTACGAGAAAATTGCCGAGGCCCGCATTTCCTACGGTGGCCGCGGCCGCTCCAGCGAAGTGCAGTCTCCCAACTGGGGCCAGCAGCTCTACGACCGCGTGGTGCCCTTCTGATGAGCGATGTCACCCAGGATAACGATGCGGCGCCAGCGGCCGCGACGCCAAAATCCGGAAAAGGCGGGCTGATCGTCGCCATTGTGGCCCTCACCGTGCTGGGCGGCGGCGCCGGCGCCGGCGTCGCCTTCATGCAGGTGGACAACCTGGCCGCGGTCATCACCAAAAAGGCCAACGAAGCGCCGGAGAAGGTGCCGGAAGCGCTGGCCTGGAGCGAAACCAGCACTGTCACCGACCTTGACCCGATCATCTCCAACCTTGCCAACCCTGCAACCACGTGGATCCGGATCGAATCCTCGATGGTCTTCGACAAGGACAATGTCGAGGATGTCTCGCGCCTGAAGGCAGAGCTTGCGCAGACGGTGCTGGGCTACGTGCGCACGCTCACCCTTGGCGAGCTTCAGGGCGCCGGCGCTCTCAACCATCTGCGCGCCGATCTCAACGAACGGGCCCGCCTCCTCAGCAACGGTCTCGTTCAGGAACTCATCATCAAGTCCATGGTGCTGCAATGATTGCTCGCCCCGGCCCCACTCTGGCGCTCCTCGCCGCCGGAACCATGTTGTTCCCGGGCACCCCGGCGCTGGCGCAAAATGTCGGCGGCGTCGACCTGTCGGCACTCCTTCCCGCCGGGGAAGGCTCGGCAAGCGGGCGGATTGTCCAGTTCATCGCGCTGATCACCATCCTGTCGCTGGCCCCTGGCCTCCTCATCATGGTGACAAGCTTCACCCGGATCATCGTCGCGCTGTCATTCCTGCGCGCCGGGCTCGGGCTGCAGACGACGCCGGCCAACATCGTGATGATCTCGCTTGCGCTGTTCATGACGTTCTATGTGATGGGTCCGACGTTCGACCGCGCCTGGCGCGATGGTGTCGAGCCTCTGACGGCCAATGAAATCAGTGAGGAAGAGGCCTACACGCGGGTCACCGAACCCTTCCGCCAGTTCATGCTCGACCATGTACGTCCGCGTGATCTGGAGCTTTTTGCCGATCTCGCCGGCATCGATCCGGCGCAGGAAGAGACGGTGGAGCTCAGGATGCTGATCCCGGCCTTCATGATTTCCGAGCTGCGGCGGGGATTCGAGATCGGCTTCCTCATCCTCCTGCCCTTCCTGGTGATCGACCTCATTGTCGCCACGCTGATCATGTCCATGGGCATGATGATGATGCCGCCCACAATCATCGCACTGCCGTTCAAGGTGCTGTTTTTTGTACTGATTGACGGGTGGAACCTTCTGGTCGGCTCCCTGGTGGGCTCCTTCAGCTGAGGGAGCCGCACCGGCTTCGCGGATTCTCGCAAGCCAGGGCCAAGCCATTTCGGCGATAAGGGTGTCCGAGGCACTTGGCGCGACGAACTCTTCCGCGCCAACGGCATGAAGCCCAAGTTGTTTCAGCCTTCATCGGCATGTTTCCAGTTTGTATTGCGTAAGGAAATCAACGATGACGAGCCTTCTCACGAACTCCGCTGCAATGGTTGCGCTGTCGACTCTCAACAGCATCAACATGCAGCTGAACGAGTCGAACAACCGCGTCTCCACGGGTCTCAAGATCCGCGAAGCGCAGGACAGCGCCGCCTACTGGGCGATTGCCACCACCACGCAGTCCGACAACGATGCCATGGCTTCCGTGAAGGACGCCCTGGCCATCGGTCGCTCGACCCTCGACGTGACCTACGCCGGTCTCGACGCGGTTCGCGAAAACCTGCAGACGATCAAGGAACTGATCGTTTCCGCCCGCCAGCCCGGCGTTGACCGCGTCAACGTTCAGACGCAGATCGCCGGCCTTCAGGCGGACATGACCAACAAGGCCAACGCCTCGGTCATGAACGAGCAGAACTTCCTCGCGATCGCCGACAGCGCGACCGAGAACACCACGAAGGCCGTGGTTGCCGGCTTCACCCGCTCGGCCACCGGCGTGTCGATCTCCACCATCGACCTCGACATCAGCGCTGTCTACCTGACGGACGGCAATGCCACGCCGACCGGTATCCTGGACCAGGATCGCACCTACGGCGCTGCCACCACCGCACTGACGTCCACCGCGCTCACCGTCGACATCAGCGCGTTGACCGACTCGGCCGATGATCTCACGATCCTCGAGCACTCCATCACCCTGATCGACACCGCGCTTATCGAGGTGACCACGGCGCAGAACAACGTGGGTGTGAACCTTGCCCGGGCGGAAACCCAGGAGACGTTCGTGAACGCGCTGATGGACGCCAACGAACGTGCCGTTGGCGCGCTGATCGACGCCAACATGGAAGAAGAATCCACCAAGCTGAGGGCGTTGCAGACACAGCAGCAGCTCGCCGTCGAATCCCTCTCGATTGCGAACGCCTCCGCTCAGAACGTTCTTGCCCTCTTCCGGTAAGACGGACTCCTGACCCTTTGAACGGCGCTTCGGCGCCGTTCTTCTCTGGAAAAGGCCGTGCTTTACAGCACGGCCTTTTTTTTCGTCCGCCCGCAACGCGAGCTGGCTTGCGCGGACCACCCCCTCCGATCGCCGGGCGATCCCGCCGAAGGGCTCACGCCGGATCTGCACCGTACCATCAGTTTGGTTATGCCAGATATCGAGCCGCGACAGCTTCAGCAAAGCTGACATCGTTATACCGCTTGTGTGTCGCAGGTTGGTCGGGCGAGTGCCCGCCGTGTCCGAATTTTAAGGGGCAGGAACGCCAAAGGCATGATGCCGTCCTGCAATGCCGTCCATCGGCATGTCTTTCGGGCAACCCCAGTTTTAGAGAAAGAAAGACGATGACGAGCCTTCTCACCAACGTCTCAGCGATGGTCGCACTCCAGACACTCAATCAGATCACGGCCGATCTGATCGAGACCAATGACCGGGTGTCGACGGGTCTGCGGATCCGGGAGGCGCAGGACAGCGCCGCCTATTGGGCGATCGCAACCACCACGAATTCCGACAACGATGCGCTGGGTGCCGTGCGCGATGCCATTGCGCTCGGCCGCTCGGTGTTCGACGTCGCCTACGCCGGTCTCGATACGGTGCGCAGCAGCGTCGACAAGGTCAAACAGCTCCTTGTTTCCGCGCGGCAGCCCGGCATCAACCGCTCGAACGTGCAGGAGGAGATTGCCGGTCTCCTCACCGATATGCGCACCAAGGCGAACGCGGCCGTCATAAACGAACAAAATTTTCTGGCCATCGCCGACAGCGCGACAGAGAACATGACGAAGTCCGTCGTCGCCTCATTCGAGCGCCAGGGCGGCACGGTTTCCATCTCCACCATCAACCTCGACATTTCCGCGGTCTACCTTGTCGATGGCGCCGCAACACCGACCGGCATCCTCGATATCGACCGCACCATCGGTGCCGCCGCCACAGCGGTCACCACGTCGATCCTGAACATCGACATTTCCGCGCTGACGGATTCAGCAGATGACCTCACCATTCTGGAAAACACGCTGGAGCTGGTCGACGACGCACTGACCGAGATCATCACCGCGCAGAACGCCGTGGGCGTCGGCCTTGCCCGCGCTGAATCGCAAATGTCCTTTGTCGAACTCCTGATGGACTCCAACGAGCGGGCCATTGGCGCCCTGGTGGATGCCAACATGGAAGAGGAATCGACCCGGCTGCGAGCGCTTCAAACCCAGCAGCAGCTGTCCGTCCAGTCGCTCGCCATCGCCAACACCTCGGCCCAGAGCATTCTTCAGCTCTTCCAGTAACAGCGCAATCAAGCGCCTTTCGCGAGGGCAAAAATCTCCCTCGGACGCCAGTGTTCAGCGTATATCCGCCGGTCGGACGCGTGGCCCTTGTTGGTCTGTCCGACCCGGCCGGATCTTTGCATTTTTGCGAAATTTCGCACGCCAATCCCAACCGCTGAAGCTCCTTGCAGACCCTGCGCGACCGCGCATCGGGGTCGTTTTCTGCGTTTGATGCGCGGTTTCACAACCACAATTTTCGGCGCGGGACTTGGCTTCCTCCTCCATCCCGACAAGTCACGCCACAGGTTGCTCGGCGAATATGGGATCGCGGGACTGAATGCGCCAATGACGCGTGCGCTGCCCGCATTTGGACAATCGTCGTTCAGTCATGAGGAGGGCCGATGACCGGCCGCGAACACGTCGAGCGAGTGCTCACAAATCTTAAGGACCTCGGTCCACGCCGGCTGACCGCGCTGGCCGCCATTGCGATCGCGACGCTTGTCGTGGTCGGCGTCGGCGCCAGCTACCTCGCCAAACCGCAACGCGAAGTGCTCTATACAGGGCTCGATCGTGAGGACGTGACGCGCATGGGCGGCGTCCTGTCCGAAGCGCAGATTTCCTACGATGTAGCGGCAGATGGCTCTGCCCTTCTCGTCAACCCGGCAGACACCGCCACGGCGCGGATGCTCCTTGCGGAAAATGGCCTGCCCAGCAGTCCAAACGCCGGCTACGAGCTGTTCGACAATATCGGCTCCTTCGGCCTCACCTCCTTCATGCAGGAGGTGACGCGGGTGCGCGCCCTTGAGGGCGAGCTGTCACGCACCATCCAGGGGATGCAGGGTATCAGCGCCGCACGGGTTCATCTGGTGATGAGCGACCGCGGGTCGTTCCGCCGCCAGCAGCGGCCGGCCTCCGCTTCCGTGGTCATCCGCTCGGATGGTGCGAAGGGCGATGCATCGGCAGATGCCATCCGCCACCTGGTGGCTGGCGCGATCCCCGGCATGGAGATTGGCGGGGTCACGGTTCTCGACACGCGGGGCGCCGTGCTGGCATCCGGCGATGATCCGCAGAACCAGTCCTCCGGCCGCCTGTCACGGCTTCAAAAAGAGACCAACGCGTCGCTCGAAGAGCAGATCCGCAAGACCCTCGTTCCCTTCCTGGGGGTGCAGAACTTCACCGTCAGCGTCACGTCCCGCCTCAACATCGACAGGATTGTCGAAAACGAGACGAGCTATGATCCCGATGGCGCCGTTCCGGTGTCGCGCCGCACGGTGCGCGAGGAAGAAAGCGCGGTGAACCGCAACCTCGACGAACCGGTGACGGTCCAGCAGAACATCCCGCAAGAGGAGCTCCCCGGTGAGGGCGGTGCCGATGCACGCGAGGATTCAAGTCGCCGCGAGGAGCTGACCAACTTCAACGTGCCCACCAAGAACGTGGAGCGGGTGCGGGACGGGTTTGCCATCGAGCGGCTTTCCATCGCGGTTCTCGTGAACCAGAGCCGGCTTGCATCGAACGCCGAGGGCGACGGCGCAATTCCGGTCGAGACGCAGCTTGCCGACATTCAGAACCTTGTGCGGACGGCAGCCGGTTTCTCGCAGGACCGGGGCGACCAGCTGGAGGTGGCGGCCATCCCGTTCGCGCCGGAGGAAGAAAGCCTCTATGCGCTGCCTGACGAAGGTTGGCTGGCGACCGTCAACCGCCAGATGGGCACGATCATCAACGCCGGCATTGTCCTGATCGTCGCCGTGTTGCTGATCTGGTTCGGCCTGCGGCCCGCAATACGCGCGCTGACGTCCGAGCCGCGCAGGGATCCGATGACCGAACTTCTGGCGCAGGCCGCCGGCGACGGCCAGCACGAGAAAGACGCATCGCCCGATAGCGAAATGAGCCTGATCGACAGTCTGAAGGCCAAGATGGGCAAGACGCCGCAGACCCGGCTCGAGCAGGTGGTCGACTACGACGCCCAGCGCACGGCCGATCTGATGCGCCAGTGGCTCCTCAATGCGGAAAGGGCCTAGCATGCGCAGCTTTGCCGATACGTTGCCGACGCTGCGCGACAGCCAGGCCCAGAGTGCACCGCCCCAGGCAGGCTTCGAAGCCGAAGCAATCCTCAAAGTCCTGGGTGCGGGGCAAAGGCCGGACGGTCGCCGTGAGGAACCGGACGTCGGCGGCAATCGTCATGCCGCCGCAACACAGAAGGCTGGGACGGCTTCCGTTTCCTATCGCCCTGAGCTGGCGCCGGCGAGCCCGGCACCGAACATCGGGGAGGCCGCGCTTTCCCGCGGCCCCATGCCGGCCCCTCGAGGGGCCGGCAGCGCACCCACCCGTTCTGTCAAAAACGCAATTCCCGCCATCGATACAGATATCGCCGACGGCGCAGCCTCGGCGGTGGACAAGGCCCGGTTGGAAGCGCGCGCTGCGGCGGAGCTGGAAATTGCCGCGGCGGCAGAGAAGGCGCGCGAGGACGCGGAAGCCGCCGCCGAGGTACGCCTCGAAGCTGAACGAACCCGCTGGGCGGAGGACGTGGCAGCATCCCTGTCCACCCAGCTCGATCAGGCCATTCAGGCCCTCCACGACCGGATTGCCGATGCTGCGGCCGCTGCGCTGGCGCCTGTTCTGGAGGAGGAAATGACCACCAAGGCGGTGGAGCGATTCAGCGACAGGATCGACACGCTCCTGTCTCGGGAAAGCCCGGCGCGAGCTGTGGTTGTTAAAGGTCCCCAGCCACTGATCGACGCGCTCGACGGATTGCGGACGGGAAAGAGCCCGTCCGTGCAGCTAGTCGTATCCGAGGACGCCGAGCTGACGGCGCGGATCAACGACACGTCGTTGCGCACCACGATCGGGATGTGGGCTGGCACCCTGACCACCAGTAGCGGGCCGCGCAATGTCACGAAATGACGAAATCATCGTAATTCGCCGACCGGATGAAGAAGCTGCGGCGAAGAAGGGCGGCGCGTGGAAGGTCGCACACGCCGACTTCATGACGGCGATGATGGCGTTCTTTCTGATCATGTGGCTGGTGAACGCGACGGATGAAGAAATCAAGAAGTCCATTGCGAACTACTTCAACCCGATGAATCTGATGGCAGCGCCCACCAGCGCGCGCGGGATCATGGACCCCACCGACGACGCGACCCCGCCCGACACCGCGGAAGAGGATGGCCAGCCCTCCGGCAACCGGCCGATGGGCTCCGCCACGCCTGGCGAAAAGGGCAGTGCCGACGGCGGCGGCAACGTTGAGGAAGGCAACGATCGCACCATGGCGTCGGCCGGCCGTCTGGAGGAGACCGACAACGCGGCCTTCAACGATCCCTATGCCGCGCTCGCTTCTGCGGCCTCCGATATCGATCCGGAGCAGCCGACCTCGGTGGACACACCGGATTCCACGCTCGGCACCGAAGGCGCTACAGCGCAGACCGACAACGCGCGCGACCCCTTCGACCCGGCCTATTGGCAGACCGTCCAGAGCAGACCGTCGCAGACCCTGCGGCCCGGCCGCTCGGGCTCGGCCGATGCACCGCCGGAGGGCGCCATCGTCGATGCCGGAGACGCAACACCGCGCGGCGAAGAAGCCGAACCCGGTCCCGGTGCGTATGCGTCTGCAGAAGATGGCGCCGGCGGCACGGAAGCTGCCGCACGGCGCGCTGCCGAGGCGATGGTCGCCATCACACAACCCGCCGCCACCAAGGCCAATTCATCGCAAGCGCCCGCAGACAGCGCGGCGCCAACGGCGCAGGCAGAGCAAGCAGCTGCAATCGGGGGCGCCGGGCCGCGTTCTTCGCTGGCGGAAGCGATCCTGGCCGAAGCCCAGGCCATGGGCGGCGTCTCGCAAGACACCGCACGGGAGAACGTTGCGGGTCGCACGCAAACAGCGACACAGTCCGCCGCAGAACAGGCCCGCCAGGCAATCCAGAAGGCGCTGTCCGATGTGGATGCCGACATTTCCGTCACAGCCGGGGCGCGCGCGGTGCTGATCTCCCTCACCGACGGGAATGCATTCTCGATGTTCCCGATCGGCTCCTCGGATCCGACGCTGGAGGCCACCGGCCTTTTCCAACGCGTCGGCAATGTGCTGGCAGCCAGAGACGGCACGATCGTTGTGCGCGGCCACACCGATGCACGCCCCTTTCGCGGCGGCACGTCCGACAACTGGACGCTGTCGTTCCAGCGTGCCCACGCCACAAAAAACGCGCTGGTGGATGGCGGCGTGCCGGAGCAGCGTTTTGCCCGCGTCGAAGGGCTCGCGGACCGCGAACCGGCGCGGCCTGATGACCCGTTGTCCGACGAGAACCGCCGTATCGAAATTCTGTACGAACCGTCGGAGGGCATCCAGTGACCCGGCGCAAGGAGAGACTGGCGTACAGCGTCGCCAGACCCGTGCTGGCGGCAGCGCTGCTCGCTGCGCCTGCACAGACCGCATTGGCGTTTGACCCGACATCGCCGGCGACCGCCAGCGCCCGGGCTGACACCGCTGATGAGCTCATGTTGAGCGTGCGCCGCTTGCTGGGCTTCACCCAAAGCGGACAGATGGAGATCATCCCCACGCACGGAACTGAGGCAGCGAACGCGGACAGGACGAGCGTTCTTGCCTTCGTCGAGCCGGCGGCGCCCCTGCCGTCCGTACGCGCAGTCTCCGCCGTTCCCGCCGCCCGCGCGGCGACGCAACCGGCTCCAGCCCCCACCCCGCCCGCGCGCCCTCGTCCACGCCCTCCTTTGGACACCGAGCAGCCACCCGCTGCCGCCACCCCGAGCAATGCTGACGGCACCGTGGAGACTGCCGCGCAAGGCATCAGCGAAGACCAAGCCGGTGTGTCGGCAAGCGCACCCCCATCAGACGACGCGGTGGCGGAGCAGACTGTGCAACCAAAGTCTGCCAGCGCTCCCATCGCCATGGCACCCGCCCCCCGGCCGCCCGAAAGAGCGGAGCCCGCCGAAATCGTGGCGCCTCTCCCTGTAGCCTCGCCCCGCGCTGCAGCGCGCGCCGCGGACGGCAAGCCAGATGCAATGACCACCCCCACGGCAGCGCGCATCACACTGCGGAAAAGCCCGCACCCCGAAACGCCGGAGCCCGTAATTGTGGCCGCCGCGCAGACTTCGGGTCCGGACGCTGCCAAGCTCACCCCGCCCATAGCTGAGGATAGGCGTCCGCCAATGCTCCTTGGCGGGCACGGGGTCTTGCCGGACGAGCCCACCTCGCTCCCGGCTACGGCGACCAGCGCGCTTTCGGAACCGGCCCCTGTTACACCCCCGGCCGATACAGATGCGAAGCCCGGTGATGCGGATCGCGGCGCAGCAGCCGAAATCACCGCCGTCCGCGAGCCGATCGTAACAATGCGGCTGGACGACGAGGTTACTGCGTCTCCACACCCCGGTGCATTCAGCAAGCCTGTGGCCGATGATCCGCAACTTGCGCAGACAGAAGCGGCGCCGCCTACCCCGGCGTTGACGGCCTCATCGACTGGTCCGCATCCACCCACTTATGTGCGTACGGCCGCAGCGACACCCGAACCGCAAAACACAATTTCGGCATGGAATGCTGTCGGCGGCGCGCTGACGGTTCCTTTTGTCGGCACAGCCCGTGCCGCTGCACCCACCCAGACCGAAAGTGTGGAAGAGGTGCAAAGCGCACTTCGCTCGATCCTCCCATACGACGGCATCACTGCGCCCGATGATGCTGAGGTGACCGATCTTGTCGGCCCCCGCCGGCCGCCCGTGCTGGTGGCCGCAGCATCGCTGACCAAGAAGCCGCCGCCCCCTGCAACCGTGACGCCCAGGGCAAAGCCGGACCTTGAGGCCAAGCCCGCCAACACGGACAGCGTTGCGCCCGAGCCTGCCGCTGCCGCTGAATCTGACGACCGAGACAACGCCGAAAGCGCCCCCGAGGTTGAGGTGGCCGCGCAGGTGCCGGAACCGGTCCCCACCGAGATCGTGAGCGGCGAAGATCCCGTCCCGGCAGACGACACCGAGCCTGCCGCTGAACCGGAAGACGCCGCAGCCGGCGGCCAGCTCGCCAATACCGAAGGCGGCACTGGCATACCGGAGGCTGAAACCGAGGCGGAAAAGCCAACTGGGCCGATTGACGTGCCCGAGGCCGACCATGGCGCAGACGATCATACGGCTGCGCCGGTTGACGCCGCCACCGCCGATACGAGCGCCCCAGCGGAAGCTGAAATGCCCACCGGGCCTGACACGGAAGCCACCGCAATCGCGCGGTCGGCTTCAGACGTCCCGAATGCCACAGAGGCTGAGGCTGAGGCTGAGGCTGAGGCCGAAGCGGATACCCAGGCCGAGGCAGAGACGCACGCCGAGACAGAGACGCACGGCGAGCCGGACGCTGACGGCGCATCAGAACCCCACGGTGATGAAGGCGAAGCGCACGCCAAGTCAGATGACCATGGGGGGGATGCGCACGCCAAATCCGACGGGCACGGCGGCGACGATGAAGATGGCGAGGCGGTGCCCGCAATCCAGCCCGCCAACGTCGATTTCACCGAGCCACCAAGGCTCCGGCCCATGCCCCGCCTCATGCGCACGATGAGCGCCCTGCAGGACGACATTGCCCTAGGGTCGAGCTCAGCGCTGGCAGCACAACGCATCATCGGGCAGCGGGTTTCCGAAGCGCTCAAGGCGGTTGCGGACGATGATTTCCGCGATCCGTTCATCGCGCGATCGCTCACGGCCTACGCCTTGACCGGGGGGATCCCCTCCGAAGTGCGTGCCGCGTACGACCGGGGCATCTTCGCGCCGCCCTATGACAAGCTTGTCGCCGGTGCGCTGGCTTTCATGGAAGGGCGCGAAGGCGATGCCGAGCGCCATTTCGGCGAGGTAGACCGCGCCGCTGTCCCCGCGACGCTCATCGGTCCGCTGGAGCTTGCCCTGGCCGCTCTTGCCGTGGACGAGGATCCGGACCGTGCCTTGGTGCACCTTGACCAGGCCCGCCTTGCTGCCCCCGCCACGCTGGTGGAAGAGGCAGCGCTCCGCCGCACCATCCTGATTGCAGCCGAGCAGGACGACCACAAACGGTTCGCAGACAGCACCGACCGCTACATGCGCAAGTTTCGGGGGTCCATTTACGCCGGCAACTTCCGCAAACGTTTCACGTCTGCGCTCACCAGAATGACAATGCTCGACCAACCGGGCGCATTCGACGAGCTTCAGATAATCCTCGAACCGATGACCGAGTCGGGCCGGCGCGAAGTGTTCCTGGAACTGTCCCGCACGGCGGTCGAGCACGGCAAGAGCACCGCCGGAACGGCTGCTGCACGGATCGCAATGCAGGGCGCTCCGGACGGTTCGCTGGCGCTCACCCGGGGCCGACTTTATGCAGCTGCCGCCGACGTCGTGAACCACGAAAAGACACAGGATGCACTCGACGTTCTGGAAGCCATTCCGGTCGATAATCTTGAAGATGCGGACGTGGCGCTGCGGCGTGCCGCAATCAGCCTTGGCCGTTCGGTGATCAATATCCCGCGCGCAGCGGACGCGTCAGCCCCTGATCCGAGCGCTCCGGGCGATTCGGCCACGGTTGATGTTGCATCCGTTGTTCCGGCCGTGGCCGCAGAGACGTTGCCGGTTCCCGACTCGATCATACCGGCCGGTGCCCTCACCGCACCCTTTGCCAGCGCGAGCCAGAACCAAGAGCTGGCTGGCGCGGGCAGCGAACCAGCCGAGGCCGACGAGCCCACCGCTCTGGAAGGCCGCGCCAGAGACATGCTTGCAAATATTGACGAACTTCTGAGGACAAGCGAATGAGCATGACGCCAAACGCAACGCTCCAGTTTCTGCTCGGGAGGCTGCCGGGCACGCCGCGAGGTGCGGTCCCGCCGGTTTCGCCGGAGTTTGCGGCCGTGCTCGCCGCAACCGCCGGCGAGGCGAACAGCGAGCAAGCACCACCGCGCCAGCCCCGCCTGTTGATGGCGTCGACAGCCGTTGCTGCGCCGGACCTCGGAACGACGGCGGCCGAACCTGGGGCGGACCCCGAGTCCGCAGCCTCCGATGCGCCAGAGCGTAAGGTCATTCTCAGCCGCCAGTTGCCAGCAGAACAGCACGCACGTGCGGGCGCTTCCTCCGTGGCCGATGCCGCACGGCCGCTCTACGGAACGATCCCGCCGGCAAGCGCGGCGGAGGCCAAACCGCTCACCGTTTCGCCCCCCAGCGACGGCTTGGGTGAACCCGTTGTCAGCCCGGTTCGGGGTGCTGCCATTGAGGACGCACCCGGTGAAGAGGCTGCGCCGCGGCGCGCGGCTGCCCCGGCACGGTTGGCGCAGGCGGTGTCGGCAGAGCCCCTGCCTCTGGCAACGCCATCGACCGCACCCCGGGATGAACCGGGAGATGCCCTCCTCCAGCGCCTTGCCCGCTATCTCACGGCAACGCCGGACGCGCCGGGCACGTCCCGGCCTGAGGCATCAGACGGGCAAGTCGCTGCCGCCCCGGCCAGCAACGCCCCAGGGCAAGCTCCCGCGACCGCCGTTGCGGCACCTCTTGGAGCCTTTTCACAGCCCGCACCGGCCGCACCGGCGGCGCCTGCCGCAGTAGCGCCGAAACCGCAGCCCCTGCCCCGTGCCGCGATGCGGGAGGTGCAGGCAGACCGTCAGAGCACATTACCGACGGAAGGCGACCGTACGGACGATGGGGTGGCGCCGACCCGGCGCGATGGGTTGCGCGAGCCTGTGCAGCCTCTCCGCCGCGGCGTCGCCAGTCACGCTGGCACTGCGGAAAAACCGGTGATCGGCCCGTCAACGGACGCGTTGACAATAACGCGGCGCGAGACCCATTTTGCGCCGGTGCGCCGCCCGGCCAGCGTCGACGCCCATTTGTGGACGCGAAACCCTGTCGCAGACACGGCGCCACCGCGCGAAACGCCCAAACCATCGTTCTCGGTGGTGGCAGATCAGGTCAAGCCTGCCATGGAACAGGCCCGCGCCGACCTTGAAACCCGTGCACCGCAATTGCTCCAGGCCCAGCAGGCCACTGCCGGTGGCAAGCTCATCGCACCGGTTCGGGTGATGGAGATATCGCTGCAGCCCGCATCGCTGGGTGCCCTCGCTGTCACCATGCGCATCACCGGGACGGGCCTGCGCGTGAGCATATCGGCGTCACAGCGCGAGACGGCAATGGCGCTGGAAGAAGACCTCGACAAGCTGACCGCGCTGGTGCGCGAAGCAGGGTTCGATCCCGATGCGGTCGAGGTGGTGTTTGGTGGCCCGTCGGTGAGGACGCAGGTCAGCTGAGGAGGGCCGCGCGCCTCTGAGGCTGTGCGGCTCTTCCAAACAGGAGCCGCAGCTCAGAGGCGGCGGAGCGCCGTTTCATCGGGGTCGCGCACGGCCTTGAGGGCGGCGTGGCGTTCGATGAGTCTCGGCAAGATGGCGGGGACGCTATCCACCACATCGTACGCCACGTCCCATTCGGGGCGGATGAAGCCGGCAGCCTTCATGTGGCCGATCAGCTCGGCAAGCGGGTCCCAGAACCCTTCGATGTTGGCGACGACGATGGGCTTCTCGTGCTGGCCGAGCTGGGACCAGGTCATCATCTCCACCAGCTCTTCCAATGTGCCGATGCCGCCGGGCAGCGCGACGAAGCCGTCCGACCGGTCGAACATCAGCCGCTTGCGGGCGTGCATGTCGTCGGTGACGACAAGCTCCGTCACCTCGCGCAGCATCACCTCCCGGTCATGCAGGAACTGCGGAATGATGCCGAGCACCTTGCCGCCTGCGCCCATTGCGGCGCGGGCAACACGGCCCATCAATCCCAGCGAACCCCCGCCATAGACGAGGTCTACACCGGCCTCAGCCAGGGTGCGGCCCAGCTCATCGGCAGCCGCGGCGAAGCGAGGGTCATTCCCGTCCGCCGAGCCACAATAAACGCAAACGCTATCAATCTCATTCATCGCTCAAAACTACCGCTTGTCGCCACCGGACGGAAGCTCCCAATTGGCGCACAGCAAGACCCGCGCCGGATTGCGTCCCTGTACACGCCACAACCCGCCGAACCACCTTAAAAAAAACGAGCCGCCCCGGTGGACCGGGACGGCTCTGACAACGACACAATGATGCGCCGAAGAGGATTGAGCCTAGTTTGCGGCGGGCGTTGCGGGTGCTGCCGGGGTCTCCGCATCGTTGATGATGAGCTGGGCATCATCGTCGAAATATCCGGTGAAATAGGCGGCACCGGCGGCAATGGCGAGAACGATCACAATGGTGATGACGATATTCGTGGCGCTCATGTCTGCTCCTATGCCCGCGCGGTAACGGCAGGCTCATTGGTCGATCGCCACATTGGCGGTCGAACACGGCGCCGTTGTGGCGCGCATCACCCAAACGCATGAACTGACGCCAAGTTCAACAAACTTTCGGCAATCTGCCTACTGAATAGCCAGTTCGACATCCGCCCGGGACAACATTTCGCTCAGCGCGATCCCGCCATCGTCCGTGATGAAACCGAAATCGACCGCTTGGCCGGGGGCGATGGCCGCATTCCAGACGGCGCTTTTCACCGTGACCCTGTCCCCCTCGTCCGACACCAGTACGGCGCTCCACAGCTCCGAAAGGTCAAACGGCAAATCCATGGAAAGCTGCCAGCCCTCCACCGGTGCGTCGGACACGTTCTTGATCACGACGTTGAAAAGCGCCCCGCTGCCCCAGTCGTTCTCTAGCACGAGATCCACCGTCAGCGCGGCGCTGTCGGCGCTATGGCCGGCCACCATCACCTGCGCCGCCGATGGTCTTTCCGCCGCAATCAGCCCCACAGCGCTCGCGCTGCGCACGACGGCATTCTCCGCCGAGGTCAATTCCAGCGTATAGCGGGCGGGGCCGAGCGCGGTTGCGCCGGGGGCCATGGCCACCTCCACGGTGGCCTCCCGCGCCCCTGCCGGAATGATCAGGTCGGCGCGTGCCATCCCTGCCGGCCCGCTCCCCTCCGGCCCGGTGATGAAACCAAGCCGCACATCCTTTGCCGCCGCTTCGGACAGGATGACCCGAAACTGCGCAACCCCTGCGGCAGCCCCGGCAACGCTGCCTGCCACATCCACAAAGGGAACGCTGTTTTGCGTACGCTGCTCATCATCGGTGATGATGGAAGTGCCGGACCCGCTGAGGGCGCCCGGCCCGTCGACGAAGAGGTAGAAGAATTCGTCCCCCTCCGCATCCGGGTCCGGCAGCACGGGGACCGATACGGTTTTTTCCAGTTCGCCCGGCGCAAACAGAAGCGAACCGGCGGTCGCCACATAATCGCTTCCGGCAACGGCGGTCCCGTCAGTGGTGGCAAATTTCAACTCGACGCCTTCGGGCGCGGGCGCTGCAAGGCGGACCGTGAAGACAGCGTTGTCATCGAAATTCGCCATCTCGCCGAAGGAGATCTCCGGCCGGGTCTCGCTCAAGAAAGGGTCGAGCAGCGACGTGACGGCGGTGCGCACCGTCGTCCAGTCATCTTCCAGAACGCCGCCAGTATCGCCAGAATTGGGGTTCAGCGACCACCAGAACCAGGGGATGTCATGGGTCTTTAGGTAGGCGGACAGCGCATCGGCCCAGTCGAGGTCCAGCTCGCCTATCAGCCTTGACCCCCACTCGCCCAGAAGCACAGGTGCAATCCCCTCCTCCACCAGATAGCCCCAGTGCTGGCGGAACACAGCGGTGAGGTTCGACCCGTCGGTGAACCAGTCCTGCGGATGGACCGATGCCGGATAGTCGTGCGGCGAGTAGACGACGCGGCCCGGCACATCGAGCACCACGGGATGGTCGCGGACACCTTCAAGATTGCCGCCCCACCAATAGGTGTTCTCGTCGTAGGTCGAGATGCCCTCCACCACGATCAGCCAGTCCGGCGCAATGCTGAGGACGGCATTGCCGATGCGCTCGGCGGCGGCCGCCCAGTCGGTGTCACTGCCATCACCCCAGGTGGCGGCATGCGGCTCGTTCATCAGGTCCGCACCAATCACGGCAGGCGCGTCCTTGTAGCGTTCGGCCATCGCGCGCCATTCGGCAATCACATCAGCCTCGCTGCGGCCATCGCCGTACCACAGGCCGTTGTCGTTGGGGCCGTCTCCCGTGTTGCCGCGGTGATAGTCGAGGAGGACGCGCAGGCCGATCCGGTCCGCATAGCCCACCACTGCATCCAGGATCTGTAGTCCGTTCAGGCCCTCAAGGTCGGGATTGAGGGCGTAGTCGATGCCGCTGGGGGTGCCGCCGTTGCGCGCCACCAGTTCGCCGGAAAACGGAACCCGCAACGTGTTGAACCCCAGCGACTTCGCCTCGTCCATCAGCTCGCGCCAGTTGCGCGCCCACAGGCCGTGGGGGGTGAAGATGTCACTCTCCAGGCCGAACCAGTTGATGCCGTGGATCTGCGCCGCGGCCCCTGCCGAATCGACAATGGCAGCGCCCCGGACCGAAAACGGCCCCGGCGCAAAATCATCCGCCGGCAGACCGGCGCGCGTGCCGGACGGTTCGAGCACCGTATCGCCTTCCACGAAGATGCCGCCGAAGGGGTCCTCCGGCTGGTCGGCATAGGTCAGCGATTGTTGGGACAGCCGCTCCGCATCGGGACCAAGCCCCCCGCCGGACGGGCTGACGGGGATTGCCGGCGCCGTGCCTGCGGCCGTTTGCGGCAGTGGCGGCGGGCCCGGCGTCGGCGGCACCGGCACCGCCTGAAGCGAATCGGCAGGCGGCGGCGCGGGTGCAGCCGGCACGGGTGCCGGCGCCGCGTCATTGGCAAGGTCTGCAGCGCCTTCGGCAACACGCAGCGCAAGCGGATCAAACGCGATCCCGCCATTGACCTGAACACCGAAATTGATGCTCTCGCCAGCCGCGACAGCGCTGTTGTAGTCGAGCGGACCCAGCGTGTAGCGCGTCCCCTCGCGGCCAAGCACCCGCGCGTTCCAGATGTTCGTGATCTCGCCGCCGAGGTCCACCGTCACTTGCCAGGCGCTGAGCGGCTGGTGCGCATCGAGCGCCATGTCGACGATGCCGCCCCGGCCCCAGTCCTGGCGGATCGTGCCACTGAGGTCAGCCTGGGCGCTGGTCAGGTCGGTCATGGCAAAATCATCCTTCGGCACATACGTGTGGCTGCCCTTTGCGCACCACCATAAAGGGTTCCATCGCCCTTACATCAACTGATCCCCGCAAAGAGTGCATCTTGAACAGATCTGCTCCTTGCCGGCGCAAGCCCGATGGCTTATGGCATGCGCCCAGTTGGCGACGTGGCGGAGTGGTTACGCAGCGGATTGCAAATCCGTGTACGCCGGTTCGATTCCGGCCGTCGCCTCCAACCCTTGCCGTAGGGGGTCTTCCCGCGGCGCAATCGTGCGGGAGATCGGCATGGGCGACGAGTCAGCAGTGCTGCGCACACGCATGGTCAACAACCAGCTTCGTACATTCGATGTGACGGACCACCGCGTGCAGGATGCCGTGCTGGACGTGAAGCGCGAAGACTATGTGCCGGCCGACCAGCGGATGATCGCCTATTCGGACGATGCGATCACCATTGCGCGAGACGAGATTGGCCGCCCGACCCGCACTATGACACGGCCGGCCGTTCTCGGCCGCCTTCTCCAGCAGGCGCAGATCACCGAGGACGATGTGGTGCTTCTGGTGGGCGCAGGTCGCGGTTACACGGCCGCGTTGATCGGATGCCTTGCAGGCTCCGTCATCGCGCTGGAATCGGATTCCGATCTTGCCGAGGCAGCCAGCACAACGCTCGAATACGAAGAGGTCACCAACGTTGCCGTCGTCGTCGGCCCGCTGACCGAGGGATATGCGACCGAGGCACCGTTTGACGTGATTTTCTGCGATGGCGCGATCATGACCGAGCCCACCACCCTGCTCGGCCAGCTGAAGGACGGCGGACGGCTGATCGCCATCGAGGGGGAAGGCCTTTCCGGCCGCGCCAAGCTCTACACGAAGGCCGCATCCGGCGTGTCCATGCGCTACGCTTTCAATGCCGCTGCAGGTCCTCTGCCCGGCTTCGCGCCGGCGCCCGAATTCGTCTTCTGACAGGATTTTGGTCCGCGCTTTTCTCTGGGCTGCGACAACGTGGCAGCGTCACGCACGCGGCCGTTGCGCAAATACCGCATCGGCGATCTCGCGCTCCCGACACACCCCGAATTCTCGATAAGGACCTTCCAAATCCTGGCGCGAAACGCCTAGTAGGACGGATGGTTCCATCGGGTTTTGAGGTGTGGCAATGACAGTCAGAAAAGGTGCGCTGGTGTGCGCTGCCGCGGCCGGGTTGCTCCTTGCCGGCCCTGTCAACGCGCAGACGCTGCGTGAAACGCTGAGCGCAGCCTACTCCACCAACCCAACTCTGAACGTCGCACGCTCCTCGCTCCGCTCGATTGACGAGAACATTGCGATCGCCCGGTCCCGCAACCGGCCCACGGTGACCGCGAATCTCAGCCAGAGCCTGCGGACCACACGCACGATCGGCTCCATCAACTCCGGTTCCCGTAGCGGGCCGACGGCAGTGCAGGTGCGCATCGCTCAGCCTCTGTTCGCCGGCTTCCAGGTCCGCAACTCCATCCGTGCAGCGGAAGCGGCTGTTAAGGCCGAGCGCAAGTCGCTGGAAAACACCGAACAGAACGTGCTTCTGGACAGTGCAACTGCCTTTTACGACGTTCTACTAAACCGCGAAGTGGTGCGTCTGCGCCAGAGCGACGTGGCGTTCCTGTCCCGGCAGACCACCGCTGCCCGCGATCGTTTCGAGGTTGGCGAAGGCACCCGGACCGATGTCAGCCAGGCCGAAGCCCGTCGCGCCGAGGCTCAATCTCTGCTGGACGAAGCCATTGCCAACCTCAGCACGACTGAGGCCACCTACCGCCAGCTCACCGGCCTTACTGCGGGCAATCTGGTCGACAACATCAACGAAGCAAGACTGCTGCCGCCGACACTGAACGCCGCCGTCACCCTTGGCCAGAACAGGCATCCGGCCATTCTGGCAGCGCTTTTTGCCGTCGATCAGCAGCTCTACAACGTGTCGGCGCTGGAAGGGCAATTCCTGCCCTCGCTGACGTTGAACGGCAGCGCCGGGACCACGTTCAATTCCACCAACCGCGTGAGCCAGTCGGACGACGCGACGCTGAGCCTCGACCTGACCGTGCCGATCTATCAGGGCGGCCGCGTGTCTGCCGAGGTGCGGCAGGCGAAGGAGAATCTGGGCACCCAGCGCATCCAGGTGGATCTCACCCGCGACGACGTTCGCCAGTTCACCGTATCGTCCTGGGCCAACTACACCGGCGCCCTGCGCTCGATCCAGAATTCACGCACCGGTGTGTTCGCGGCAAACCTTGCCCTTCAGGGCGTGATCGAGGAGCAGAAGGTCGGCCAGCGCACCACGCTCGACGTGCTGGATGCACAGCGCGATCTCATTTCCGCCCAATTGACGCTGGTCCTGTCCGAGCGCGACAGCTTTGTGGCGGCGTTCACGCTCATGTCCTCCATCGGATCGCTCAGCGCCGAGCGTCTCGGGCTGCGGGTGAGCTACTACCGCCCGGCCGAGCACACCGACCAGGTGCGCGACAAGTGGTTCGGCTTCCGCACACCGGACGGCCGCTAGTCGCGCCACCGGCGCCGGACGGCGATCACGCCTCCGGCATCGGCGTCATCGCGCCGAAGTCCGGTATGACCGCGCTGCCAAGCCCTGGCGTGTGGAGCGACCCCAGCGCCAGCTGCCCGTTCTCCACACGCAGCCGAACGGCATCGCCGTCTTTCCGGTAAAGGTCGCCGTGAGCGTCCACAAACGCATCGGCTTCCGCATCCGGCACCCCGGCCATGCCGCTGACATAATGGTGGCCGTTGCGCTCCACATGGGTGCAGCCGATGAGCGACGCGAGCGCCAGATCCTGCTGCAGGGCGATGCCGGCCTGCGTGGTGAGATCCTCTGCGGACATGAAATAGCGCTTCTCGCCCGCCATCTCGTTCCACATATCGCAGCGCGCGCGGTTGATGATGGCGCGATAAAAACCCTTGCAGGATTTTGACGAGATCCCCTGGTAGCCAAGGGCCTTGGCCGCCGGGAACGCTCCTACAAATCCGTCCGACTCGTCAATTTCCACGGGCTTGATGGCGGCCAGCGCCGCAATGTCGGTGGAAAGTGCGCTGGCCCGCGCAATGGGCTGCTCGATGAAAAGAATATTGTCCCGCAGGCGCGCAAGGTCCGGCTCGGCCGCGATCCTGTCCCAGAGCGCGACAACACCGGCGGCATCCTTGAACTGCTCGTTGCCATCCAGCGACACGGCATAATGCGGACATCGATCGATCACCGCGGCGATGGCCTTCAGCCGCGCCACGTCGGCGTCCACGTCGCCGCCAACCTTCAGCTTGAAGTGCGTGACGCCCGTCTGGGCAATCACCTCCTCCAGCGTTTCGGGGAGGCCGTCGTTCAGCCGGTCTGCATCGCTCTGATCGGCCGCAACCAGCGGGTCAACCATCCCCACCGTGTGGCGCAGTGAAATTGTCCGCGCCGGCACAAGGGTTTTGAGAAAATCGTCGAACCGGAAGCCTTCGAGGTCCGGCGCAGTTGCCGCGGAAATCCCGAGCCGGTTCTGGCGCACCGCATCGAAGACGCTGACGCCCTCGATCCGGCAGAGCGCGTCGATCAGCGCCCGGTCCAGCAGTGCAGGCCCGTAGGATGCCACGAGCGGCGGCAGGTCGTGCGTCGCCGCGGCGGCCTCGATGTCAGCAGCCTTCGCGGCATGGAGGGCAAAGGCGCGGGCCGGCGCCTCGTTCATGTAGGCAGCGCTGGCGTTGCGCAGCGCCTGGCGCAGCTGGTTGACATTGTCTTCGTTGGTGCGATCGGCAGACTTGTCGAACCATTTGGGGATCAGGAGTTCGGCGGAGATCCCCTCCCCCTCGCGACCGTCGGCGCAGCGGACATGCGCCTTCACAAAAACCTGGCGCGCTTCCCGCAGCGTGATGACGCCGAAGCGGAACGGCAACCGCAATCGCACCGGCCGCTCGCCAAAGGAAACATCAATAAGTTGAATGTCAGTCATGGTCGATCATCCCGCAGCGTTGTGAGGACACCTGCGGCGCGGGCCGCAGCCGCCATTCCGTCCGGCTCATACACAAACGGCTCGGCCGACACCCAGCCGTTGTAGTTTGTTTCCCGCAGGCTATCGAAGATCGGCGCAAATCGGAGCGCGCCCTCTCCCGGCCCCCGCCTGTTCGGATCGTTGACGTGGACGTGCTGGAGGACTCCCATGGGCATGAACTCGCGGATGATCCGGGCACAATCGCCACCATCGCGCGCAGTGGCGGCGGTATCGATCATGGTTTTGAGGCCGGGGCTTGCGACCTCGCTGACGACCGAAACAGCCTCTGCAACGGTGTTGATGTAGGCTGTCTCATCCGTCGACAACGGCTCGATGCAATAAACGACGCCGGCAGCCGCTGCAGCTTCGCCTGCGATGGCGAACGCGTCGCGCGCCCTTTGCCGGCTCGCCTCATCCTCTTTCCCGGCGATGACCCGCTGTGCCGGTGATCCGTGAACCAGAACGCCAGCGCCGACAGCGGCGGCAAAATCCACAAGCCGGCGCATCAGTTCATGGGTTCGATGCAGAACCGCCTCATCGCTTGTGGTGATCGACAGGCCTGAGGGCGCAGCCAGCAGCCAGTGCAGGGCGCAGCAGCTCAGCCCGTTCGCCGCCAGCGTGCTCCGGAGCCTGGCTGCATCGGAATCGGTCAGGTGTTCGGGGTTCTCGGCCAGGGTAAAAGGGGCAAGTTCAAGCCCGTCAAACCCCACCGCGGCCGCGAACGCGCATTGGCGGTCAAACGGCAGTTCGCGGAGAACCTCATTGCACAGTGCAATCTTCAAGCGACGTTCCATCCCGATGTTGTTCTTGTAACCGGGAGGTTACGTCGTTCTCAGGCCTCGATGCAATGTCTGGTCCGGGCTGATCTGTATCTTGACGCATCCGAACTCACAGGCGGGAGCGTGTCGGACGTTTGATCGCCTGCTGGACCTGCAGCGCGTTCACGCAGAGTTTCGCGAATGTTGCGCCCGCGGCGCCGGGGCCGGACGAGAAGAGCCCGGCCGGGCGCTCGCAGACCTGGTCATTTCAGGGGCGACGGTCGAAGTTGTTGTGCGACTGAAGATGCCGGGCGGTGGGAAGCGACGGGATGACGTCCCCGTCGTCCGTGGTGACGATGGACAGACTGGGACGTTTGGCTCGCGGGCTCTGATCCGGCAGGATTTCGCAAGGCGCGCGGTCACCGATGAACGAATAACCGGCAAAGCGCTTGGCATCGATCACGTCATACCCCAACTGCTGGCGCAGCTTCTTCCGCAATTTCGAGATGTGGCCCTCGATGACGGTTTCGTCGACGCTTTCGTTGAAGAGACCATAGATGGCGTTGAACAGCTGGGACTTGGTGATCCGCCGCCGCCGGTTGCGTGCAAGATATTCGAGGATCTGGCGTTCCCGGCGGGGCAACTCGATGGGCTCGCCATCAATCGTGGGGTCCCGCAGGTCGAAATAGACGACGAGACGGCCAAAATTGGCCTCCTGGCGGCTTTCGGTCGACCGGCGCCAGATGGCATTGGAGCGCGCGATCAGTTCCTTGACGGGCGCTGGCTTCTTCACAACGTCGTCAACGCCGGTATTGAAGAGCGTCAACGTTTCATCGAGGCCACGTTCTTCTTTCAGTGCGATCAGCGGGGTTTTCCCCCGCGCGCGGATAAGCATCGGGATGGTCATTCGCTCCTCGGTCTCGCCGAGGATAACGGCCTGGATTGCGCTGACATCCTCGTCGGACAGGGTTGTCAGCCAGTCTGCGAAATCGCGGCCTGCAAAGGTCGTGCACGCGAGACCCTCGCGCTCAAAACCAGCCTTGTAACCTGTCGCGACGACGTCGCGGGAGTCGATGACGATGTACATCGGCCTACTTTCCGCCGAGCGCACGCGCCCAGCTTTAGTGGTTTAACCTTGAGGGAATGACGGACTTGTCTGCCCCGACCGGCTCGGGACATCGCCACTATAGACCAGTGGAAAGTGAACACAACCATATTTACACTTTATTAGTGCATTTCACTCACACTGATTCGCGGCTGCGTCCCGACCCGGTTCGACGAGGCCTTCCAATCAGGCAGGCTGGAAGACAGACTCGATTTTCCCTTTCAACGTCTGCGCGTTGAACGGTTTCACAATGTAGTTGTTCACGCCGGCTTCCTTGGCGGCCACCACGTTTTCGGACTTCGCTTCCGCCGTCACCATGATGAAGGGGATGTGCTTGAGCGCATCGTCGGCGCGCACCTTCTGGAGCAGCTCGTAACCGGTCATCGGCTCCATGTTCCAGTCGGAAATGATCAGCCCATAATCCTTCTGGCCCAGCTTGACCAACGCTTCGGATCCGTCAGATGCATCATCAACATCAGTAAAGCCGATTTGCTTCAGCAGATTTTTGATAATACGAACCATCGTCTTGTAGTCGTCGATTACCAGAACCGACATATTCAGATCGAGGGACATTACTCATCTCCGTTGTTTCCACCGCCTCGAAAGACGACAAATCTCGCGTAGCCAATCTTTAGTCGGTCCAACTTGCGCGAAACTGTGTCGCCACTATCGCTCTCGCTGCAATTCGCAACTTATAGGTTGTAAGGCGTCATCTCGCGTGTATTGTTGGATTGTGTCGCCGGTTCAATCGGACGCACGCGTCTGTCGGCTGAGATGGAGATTGCGATGAGACGGTTTCGCGCGGAACTCTTCGAAGGACCCAGGAGCCATGGCAGCAAGCCGCCGCCTCCGCCGATGTCGTCCCACGTCGACGGCATTTTGGCGGAGCTCAATGCGCTGCGCGCGCAGAATGCCGAGGCCAAGACCAATGTGGTCAGCCAATCAATCGAAAGTGCCATCGCGGTCTGGAGCGGCGTCGAGGATATTCAGACTCGCCTGGAGGTCACGAAATCCGAAATCTCTGCTCTGCAGGCCAAGGGTGTCGCATCCAACGAGGCGACCAGCCGCACAACCGATGAGTTGCGTGCGGTTGTCACCGGAACGGAAGAGGCTACGGACACGATCCTTGCCGCAGCCGAAGCGATCGACGATGCAGCGCAGCGCCTCGCCTCCAATTCCGACGCCGCCATAAAGGCGGACGGTGAGAAGATCAGCGAAGCGGTGATCCAGATCTTCGAGGCGTGCAACTTTCAGGATATTAGCGGCCAGCGCATCAGCAAGGTCGTCGAATCCATGGGCTTCATCGAGGAGCGCATCGCGTCGATGGTGGACGTCTGGGAGACCATCAAACTCGCCCGCGAGAAAGGCACGCCCACTGCCGTCGCTGCGCCCGAACCCAAGGCGCACGATCCGGAAGGGCTGCTCAACGGGCCTTCTTTCAAGGATGACCCCGGCGTGGTCAACCAGGACGACGTGGACGCCATGTTCCCCTGAAAGACGTGGCCTGCGCAAAAGGCCACGCAACCAGCTTCGACTTAGCAAAGCAAAGGGGCTGAAGCTCTCGGACGGTGATCACCCTATCCGAGAAAACAGCGCCTTGCGCCGTGGTTCATCTCTCAGAAAAACCGATCAAATTGCGAGTTACCGCGCAGAGCAAGCGCGGCTGAAACCGTTTATCGGTCGTCATGAAAAAGATGGCGGTGCGTTTCAGCCAGCGTGGCTGCGGTCCACTCGTGGTTTTGCGAACGGCAGCATGCAGGGCGCAATACCAGCGCGCCGAAGCGGGCAGGAGCGCCACGGACATCCGGCGTGCCGCCGGGACTTCCGGGACGACGCGCGGCTCACCTGTGAGGCGAACGAGGTGAGCAAGAGGCGGTAAGATTGCGAAGACCGGCACCGCGGAAACAGTGCCGGCCGCGCAGCAGACGCAACAGCCGGATCAGGCCGTGTACGTGACGGCTTTCACCGCGTCGATCACTTCGCCAACGTTGGGCAGGGCGAGCTTCTCGAGGTTGGCGGCGTACGGCATCGGCACATCCTTGCCGGTGACACGCATGACCGGCGCGTCCAGGAAGTCGAACGCGTGGTGCATCAGCTGGAAGCCGATTTCCGACGAGATCGAGCAGACCGGGAACGCCTCTTCCACCACAACGCAGCGGTTGGTCTTGCGGACCGACTTGATCACCGTTTCCATGTCGAGCGGCCGCAGCGAGCGCATGTTGATGACCTCGGCGTCGATGCCCATCGCCGCCAGTTCGGCGGCAGCCTTCATGGCGTAGGTCATGCCGATGCCGAACGAGACGATGGTCACGTCGCGGCCCTTGCGCTCCACCTTGGCCTTGCCGATGGGCAGAACCAGATCGTCCACCTTCGGCACGTCGAAGGTCTGGCCGTAGAGGATCTCGTTTTCGAGGAAGATCACCGGGTTGGGATCGCGGATCGCGGCCTTGAGCAGGCCCTTCGCGTCGGTTGCCGAATACGGCATGATCACGCGGTGGCCGGGGACGTGGGCGTACCAGGACGCATAATCCTGGCTGTGCTGGGCGGCAACGCGGGCAGCGGCACCGTTGGGGCCACGGAACACGATCTGGCACTTGATGAAGCCGCCGGACATGTAGTGCGTCTTGGCAGCCGAGTTGATGATCTGGTCGATCGCCTGCATGGCGAAGTTGAAGGTCATGAACTCGACGATGGGCTTGAGGCCCGCGAAGGCCGCGCCGACGCCAAGGCCGGTAAAGCCGTGCTCGGTGATGGGCGTGTCGACCACGCGGCGCGCGCCGAACTCGTCCAGCAGACCCTGGCTGACCTTGTAGGCGCCCTGGTACTCGGCGACTTCTTCGCCCATCAGGAAGACGTCCTCGTCGCGGTGCATTTCTTCCAGCATCGCGTCGCGGAGCGCCTCGCGCACCGTGATCTGCGTCATCTCGGTGCCTTCGGGGAAGTCGGGCTCATCGGGCTGGTCGTCCGGCAGCCTGATGCCGGCAGGCGCGGCCGGCGGACGCGGCGCATCGGCCGACAGGCTGCCCTGCGGTCCGGGCCCGTCCTTCACGAGGCTGGTGCCGGAGACTCCGCCGGGCGCATCGGCCTTGGCGCCGGTGTCCTCAGCATCGGTCGCGGCACCCTTGGCGGGGCCACTGCTTTCGCCGATGTCGCTTTCGCTCTCGCCTTCGGCGAGCAGCACCGCGATGGGAGTGTTGACAGGGACGCCCTCGGTGCCTTCCTCGATGAGGATCTTGCCGAGCTTGCCTTCGTCGACCGCCTCGACCTCCATGGTCGCCTTGTCGGTCTCGATTTCGGCGATGATGTCGCCGGCTGCCACGTCGTCGCCCACGGCTTTAAGCCATTTTGCGAGTTTGCCCTCCTCCATGGTCGGAGAGAGCGCGGGCATCAGAATTTCGGTGGGCATATTGTTGTCTTCTTCAGTGTCCGCAGAGCGCGTCGTCGAGGATGGCGGCGTGGCCTTTGCGGACCATCACCGTACGATATCCGTCCAGAGCTCCGACGGATCGGGCTCGGGCTCGCTCTGTGCGAATTCGGCAGCGGTGTTCACTTCCTCGCGCACACGCTTGTCGATAGCCTTGATCTCGTCCTCCGCCACCTTGTGCTTGGAGAGGAGGATTTCGCGCACATGCTCGATGGGGTCGCGCTTCTGACGGAACTCGTTCACCTCGTCGCGGGTGCGGTACTTTGCCGGGTCGGACATGGAGTGACCGCGGTAGCGGTAGGTGAGCAGCTCCAGAATGTAGGGGCCCTTGCCAGTGCGGGCATGCTCAAGCGCCTTGCCCACTTCCTCGCGCACGACCTCGACGGACATGCCGTCCACCTGCGCGCCCGGAATGCCGAAGCTGGCGCCGCGCTGCGACAGGTCGGTGTTGGCGGAGGCGCGCTCGACCGAGGTGCCCATGCCGTACTTGTTGTTCTCGATCATGTAGACGACCGGGATCGACCAGAGCTTGGCCATGTTGAAGCTCTCGTAGACCTGGCCCTGGTTGGAGGCCCCGTCCCCGAAATAGGTCAGCGCCACGGCGCCATTCTCGCGGTAGCGGTTGGCAAAGCCGATGCCCGTGCCGAGAGAGACCTGCGCGCCGACGATGCCGTGTCCGCCGAAGAAATTCTTCTCGACGGAGAACATGTGCATCGAGCCGCCCTTGCCCTTGGAGTAGCCGGACGACCGCCCCGTCAGCTCGGCCATGACACCCTTGGGGTCCATGCCGGTGGCCAGCATGTGACCATGGTCGCGGTAGCCGGTGATGACCTGGTCACCCTCCTGCATCGCCATCTGCGCGCCGACGACAACGGCTTCCTGGCCGATGTACAGGTGGCAGAACCCGCCGATCAGGCCCATGCCGTAAAGCTGGCCGGCCTTCTCTTCAAACCGCCGGATGAGGAGCATGTCCTCATACGCACGGCGGTAATCGTCTGCCGAAAAACTCTTTTTGGCAGACGGCTCGGCCGCAGCGGCTTTCCCGTCCGCGTTGGCCTTGGCTTCGGCTTGCATCATTTTCCCCGCACTCAGTCGTCTCTATAGATTCTGGACACTAGCTCACCGGACCGCTCGGTAAAAGGTCATCTCTCGCGTCAATCGTGTGCACATGCCGCCGCAGCGGTCACAGCGAGATCGCAGACGGGCAGCGCGATGCGTTGCACACGGCCCTGTCGCCAGCGTGATGCCGGTCACGGTTTGCGGGTATGCCGCGGTGGATCACTTCAAAAGTCCGCTTGTCGTCACAATTTCGTCCGTACCGGCGAACGTCGGCATTTTCAGTTGGAGTGCACCTACAATGAAGAATTTCTCAAAATCCTTTGCGCCGATCAACGAAGATAACTCGATCGATTTCGTCGAGTGGACTTACAGTCCCGGTGGCAAGGACGCAGCCATGGTCGAGTGGACCTACAACCCCGGCGGCAAGGACGCGGCCATGGTCGAGTGGACTTACAACCCCGGCGACAAGGACGCGGCCATGGTCGAGTGGACCTACAAGGGCGCGGACGAACTGCCGGACCTGTTCTGACTGACTGGTGGCCGCGGCAGGCGCGGCGGCCACCTTGGCGCAGGCCGCTAGTTGTGCGCCGCCAGCACCGGCCCCGAATCACGCAGATTATGGAAGATCACCACCTCGTTCTCGAAGGCAAGGTTCAGCTTGGCGCGGGCGCGTTCGTCCAGAAGATCGGCATCGAGCGCATCGGTCCGCAGCCGGACGACGCGGGCCTCAAGGTGCTCCCGCTCCGCAATCAGGCTGGCCAGCTCCGTCTCGCGGTTCACGCGTTCATCGCTGAGGATTTCACGCGCCTCATGGCTGAACGCGCCGCGCGTGGACTGCCAGCCGAAATAAGTGGCGAGCAGCGTGAGGAGAAGCGGCAGAAGCAGGAAGCGAACGCGTGAGCGGCGGCGTTGGCGGGTGGGCATAGATCGGTCCCCGAAAAGCAGACGCCCCACCAGACACCCACGTCGTTAACGGGACGTTTCGCTTTGCAAAAAGCTTTGCCCGCTTGCCCCCTTGCCGCACTCAGGCGGGGACGAAACCGCCCGCCTCGGTGCGCATGAAAGCCTCGCCGCATGCCTTGGACAGCGTGCGCACGCGGCCAATATAGCCCTGCCGTTCCGTGACGGAGATGACGCCGCGCGCATCGAGCAGGTTGAAGATGTGCGAGGCCTTGATGCACTGGTCGTAGGCCGGCAGCACCTGAAGGTGCCGCGCCTCGGGCCCGTTGTCGCCCGCCGCCAGCAGAGCGGCGCACTCGGCCTCCGCATCCTTGAAGTGCTGAAACAGCATCTCGGTGTTGGCGTGCTCGAAATTGTGGCGCGAATATTCCTGCTCGGCCTGGAGGAAAATCTCGCCATAGGGCACGCGCGGCCCGGCGTCGCTTTCGGCAACGTAGGTGAGATCGTAGACGTTCTCGACACCCTGCACATACATGGCAAGCCGCTCCAGCCCGTAGGTGAGCTCGCCGGACACGGGGCGGCAGTCGATCCCGCACACCTGCTGAAAGTAGGTGAATTGCGAGACTTCCATGCCGTCGCACCAGCACTCCCAGCCAAGACCCCAGGCGCCGAGCGTCGGGCTCTCCCAGTCGTCCTCTACAAATCGCACGTCGTGCAGCGCAAGGTCGATGCCGATGGCTTCGAGGCTTTTCAGATAAAGCGTCTGAAGCGCGGGCGGGTTCGGCTTCAGGATCACCTGAAACTGGTAATAATGCTGGAGGCGGTTGGGGTTCTCGCCGTAGCGCCCGTCGGACGGGCGGCGGGACGGCTGCACATAGGCAGCGCGCCAGGGGCGCGGCCCCAAAGCACGCAGCGTGGTGGCGGGGTGGAACGTCCCCGCGCCCACTTCCATGTCGTAGGGCTGGAGAATCGCACAGCCCTGCCCCGCCCAGAACGACTGCAAGGCCAGAATCATCGCCTGGAACGATGAACGCGGATCGTGGGCGTCGTAGGCGGGCATGGGGTCCTCGTGCGGTGGCAGGCGGCGTGTCGGTGCCGGCGCCGTCTTCCTAGAGAAGCGTTGGGGCGCTGTACACTGCCCTAACGCTTCACCGGCACGGGCGGCAGTTCGCCCGGTGCCGGCGCGCCGCGCACCGGAACCGCGACAGAACCGTCCTCGCGCACACGCGGCGCAGCCGGCGCGCGCCCGCGCGCCACCGGCCACTCCGGCGTGATCAGGCCGGCGGAAATGACCAGCTTTGCTGCATCCTCCACCGTCATGTCGAGCATGATCACGTCCTTGCGGGGGACGAACAGCAGGAAACCGGAGGTGGGGTTGGGCGTCGTCGGCAGGAAGACCGAGATGGCGTCCACCTCATCGTCCAGCCGGTGGCTGACCTCGCCCTTGGCATCGGTGGCGATGAAGACCACCGCCCACAGCCCCTGTCTCGGATACTCCACCAGCCCTGCCTGACGGAAGGTACGGCTGCGCTCCGACAGCGCCGTCTCGAAGATCTGCTTCAGCGCGGCGTACACGTTGCGAACGAGCGGCATCCGGTTGAGGAGCGCTTCGCCAAGGCGGATGATGGTACGGCCGAGCACGTTGGCGGTGAGGAAGCCGAGCGCGGTGAGTGCCACAAGCGCCACCACAACACCGGTGCCTGGCAGCGGAAACGGCACGTAGCTTTCCGGGTTCCAGCGTGCCGGGATCCACGGCTTCACCCAGCTGTCCACCCAGTTGATGAACGAGGCGGTCAGAAGCACCGTGATCGTCAGCGGCGCCGCCACCACAATGCCGGTCAGGAAATAATTGCGGAGCCGGTTGAAGAGCCTGCGGCGGCGGCCGATCTTTGGGTTCGTCTCGTCGTCCATTGGTCTCAGATCCCGCGCGAGGCAGTTCGGCCGGGACGGGTTGCCCATCCCGCAGCCGTATCTCAGTTAAGCAAAGTCCGTGCGAGATTGCAGCGCGCTCATTCAACGGTCACCGACTTGGCGAGGTTCCGTGGCTGATCCACGTCCGTGCCGTTGAGGACGGCAGCGTGGTAGGCGAGAAGCTGCATCGGGATGGCCGAGACCATGGGCGCCGCCATGGCAGGCGCCGTCGGCATCACGATGGTTTCGGCAGAACCCTCGCCCATTTCGGCGGCACCTGCTGCATCCGTCATCACGATAATGCGTCCGCCGCGGGCCGCCACCTCCTCCATGTTGGACACGGTTTTTGCAAAGAACGCATCGTGCGGGGCGACCACAACCACGGGCACGGTGTCGTCCACCAACGCGATGGGGCCGTGCTTGAGTTCGCCGGCAGCATAGCCTTCGGCGTGGATGTAGCTCAGCTCCTTCAGCTTGAGCGCGCCTTCCAGCGCAATGCCGTAGGATGGGCCGCGGCCGATATACAAGGCTGTGGAGGCCGGCGCGATCAGCCGTGCCGTGCGCGTCAGATCCGCCTCGAGGCGGATGGCCTCGGACACCAGCCGCGGCACCTCGATGAGATCGCCGACAAGCGCCGCCGCTGCACTTTCGCTCAGCGTTCCCCGATCCATGCCGGCCTTGATGGCAACGCAGGCCAGCGTTGCGAGCTGGCAGACGAAAGCCTTGGTGGACGCAACGCCAATCTCGATCCCGGCGAGCGTCGGCAGCACGAGGTCAGCCTCCCGCGCCATGGTCGACGAGCGCACGTTGACCACCGCCGCCACCCTTTGCCCCGCCGCCTTCGCCTTGCGAAGGCTTGCCAGCGTGTCCGCCGTTTCGCCGGACTGGGAGATCACCAGCGCCAGCTCGTCCTTCGGCATCAGCTGCGAGCGGTAGCGGTATTCGGACGCCATATCGAGGTCGACCGCAATGCCGCCGAAAGCCTCGAACCAGTGCCGGGCCACCAGCCCCGCAATGTAGGCGGTGCCGCAGGCGGTAATGGAGATGCGGCTGATCTTCGAGAAATCGAGATCGATGCGATCGGGCCGCAGCGTCCCCGCCGCCACGTCAACGTAGTGGCTGATCGTGTGAGTCAGGACTTCCGGCTGCTCGTGGATTTCCTTGGCCATGAAGTGGCGGAAATTGCCCTTCTCCGCCACGGAGACTTCCATCGGAACCGGCATGGCGGGCCGCGAAACGGCAGCGCCGGTCGAATCGAAGATGTCCGCCTTGCCGGCCGAGAGAATCGCGATATCGCCGTCTTCGAGGTAGATGATGTCGTCGCAAAAGGGCGCCAGCGCGATGGCGTCGGAGCCGATCATGATGCCGTCCGGCCCGTTGCCGATGGCAAGCGGGCTTCCGCGCCGGGCCGCAGCCAGCGTTCCGGGTTGCCCCTCGAAGGCGAACGCCAGCGAGTATGCGCCCTCGAGCGCTGCCACAGTCTCCACCAGCGCGGCCTTCAGGTCGGCCTCCGTCTGGAGGTTGGCGGCGAGCAGATGCGCGATGGTCTCGGTATCGGTTTCAGACGAGAAACTGACGCCCTTGGCCGCAAGCGCGGTGCGGAGCGCGCGGAAATTCTCGATGATGCCGTTGTGGACCACCGCAACCGGGCTGGCGAGATGGGGGTGCGCGTTAGCTTCGGTCGGTGCGCCGTGGGTGGCCCAGCGGGTGTGGCCGATGCCGGTGCTGCCGCCCGGCATCGCGCCGTTCAGCACGCCTTCGAGGTTGCGCAGCTTGCCGGCGGCCCGTGCCCGCGTAAGGGTGCCGTCGGCATCCACCGTGGCAATGCCGGCCGAATCGTAGCCGCGATATTCAAGCCGCTTCAGCGCATCCAGCAGCAGTGGTGCGGCCGGTCCTCGTCCGATAATCCCAACGATGCCGCACATACTCGCCTCCACTCAACCCGAAACAGTGTGCGCATCTAACGCTCTGGCCGCGCTGGCGCACGTCACACCGCGTTACATTTGCCGCGGCTGTATGAACACCGCGTTGCCGTTTGCCAGCGTCGCTTTTTCAGCCGCGGCGGTCGCCGTCGTCCTCGGTCCGTCCCGGTGCGGGTTCGCTCGCGCGGCGGGCATTCTCAACGGCCTCTTCGCTGTCATCCACAAGCTCTGTGTACTCGGGCGAATGGTGACTGGCCTCGCGGGCGTCCTCCTCCGCGGCCAGATTGTCATCCACCACATCGGAAGACAGGTGGCTGCCGTCCTTTTCGTTGGCGGCGGTCGCCATCTGCCTTGCATCGTCGCTGTCGTCGACAAACTCCGATTCCATCTCGTCCGGCGAAATTTCGGAGGCAGCCTCGGCGTCCAGCACCGCGTAGGCGTTGTCGCTGACGGTTTCGCTGCGCTCAACCGCGCCGGAGCGGTGAGAGGCGTTGGCGGCCTCGCGCCTTTCGGTTTCGGTCATCTGGTCCGGGTCCGGGTCGTGCGCCTTGGCACCCAGAAGCTTGCGCAGGTTGTCTTCGATGAACTGTCGGATCATGGCCCCTCCTTCTTGCCGCTCTACGGCTTGCGGTCCGGCGTCCGCTTTTGCACCGGCGCCCGGTCCGCCTTGTTGACCTGACGGCCTCTTGCGATGGCGAGCGAACCCGGCGGCACGTCTTCGGTGACGACACTGCCGGAGCCCACATAGGCCCCCTCACCAATCGAAACGGGCGCCACCAACGCACTGTTTGACCCTATGAACGCATGAGCGCCGATTTCGGTGCGATGTTTGTTCACGCCATCATAATTGCACGTGATGGTACCGGCGCCGATATTGGCCCCGCCCCCCACCGACGCATCGCCGATATAGGCAAGGTGGTTGACCTTGGCGCCGGTGGCGATGGCCGCATTCTTGATCTCGACGAAATTGCCGATGTGCGCGTCAGGACCGATCATGGCGCCCGGCCGCAGCCGCGCGAACGGGCCGACGGTTGCCCCCGGCGACACGACGGCGCCCTCCAGATGGCTGAACGCCCGGATCGTGGCGCCTGCCCCCACCGAAACGCCGGGGCCGAACACCACGTTCGGCTCCACATGCACGTCCTCGTCCAGCACCGTGTCGTGGCTGAAGAACACTGTGTGCGGGGCATCCAGCGTGTTGGCCGCCATTGAAGCTGCGCGCGCCCGGTCCTGGAAAACGGCTTCGGCCGCGGCAAGCTGCGTCCGGTCGTTGACGCCGAGCACCTCGTCGAACGGGGCTTCCTCCACCACCATCACGAAATCGCGCTCACGGCCGAGTGCGATGAGATCGGTGAGGTAAAACTCGCCCTTGGCATTGTCGGACCCGATGTCGCCGAGTGCATCCAGCGCAGGGCCGACGCGGATTGCCATGATGCCGGAGTTGCAGAGCGTCACGGCCTTCTCTTCGGCGCTGGCGTCCTTTTCCTCGCGGATTGCGCTAATGCGGCCGTCATCCATCAGGATGCGGCCGTAGCCGGTGGGATCTTCGGCGCGGAAGGCGAGCACGGCGACGTCGGCCCCACCCTCCACGCGGTCCAGCATGAGCGCTATCGTTTCGGGACGGACCAACGGATTGTCGGCAAACAGGACAACGACGCCGGTGTGTGAAGGCGTGACCGCGGCACGGGCGGCGAGCACCGCGTGGGCCGTGCCGCGCTGCTCGGTCTGGACAAAGGTGGCCGGCGCGCCTTGGAGGGTTGCCGCCCAGTCACTGCCGGGGGAGACGACGAGCGCGGTGTCCGCGATGCCGGCCTTGCGCACCGCGGCAAGAACGTGGCCGACCATGGGGAGGCCGGCGACCTTGTGCATCACCTTGGGCAAGGCAGACCGCATCCGTGTGCCCTTGCCCGCCGCCAGTACGATTGCCAATGCTTGTCCGGTCAATTTCAGCCTCTGATCGCGCAGCCTGTCCAAGGCTCCGTCTCTTCACTATTGTGTGCCGGGCTGCAAGCTGCGGGACGCGGAGAAGCCCTCCGCAATTCCCGGCGCGCCGCCTCGAAACTGAGCAAGGACACCTTCCCATGCGTTCCCTGATTGTTGCCGCCTTCACGCTGCTGGCCTTGCCGGCAGCCGCGTTCGAGCCCACCGGCAACGTTGTTGCCGACGCATTCCTGCGCACGCTCGACGGATTGGCGTTCGACAACGCGGCCGCTGGCACGGTCGAGCGGCAGGGCACGGCCACCGTTCTGGACAACGTCTCCGGCGGCAGTGAAACCAAGGCACTAAAGATCGACCGGGTGACCATCGAAGGCGGCACGGTGAATGCCGACAATGCGCTGGCCGCCAGCGCCATCACCTACAACGGCCTTGCCATTTTCAATGCTGACGGCAAGCAGACGGGAAGCGTCGGTTCCGTCGCCCTTGGCGACGTGACATTGGCGCCCGAACGGGACGACGCTGCCGTGACCGACCTTCTGGGCGACTACGGCACCTTGTCCGTGCGGGACATCACGGCCACCTCGGCGAAAGACGAAACGCTGACCATCGAGCGGGTCGACGTTGCCCGCACCGGCCGCGACAAGCCCGGCCTTGCGGCTGTCACGCTGGTGATGGACGGCCTCAAATTCGACCTTTCGCTGTTCGGCGAGCCCACCGAAAGCCAGATCCGGGGCCTCGGCTACGAGGCGCTGACCCTCTACATCAAGGCCGCCGGCGCATGGTCTGCCGAAACCGGCCGCATGGTGATCGAGCCCTCCGCCATCAGTGTGGCGGACATGGGCACGCTGACGCTGGAGGGATCGGCCAACGGCCTCACCGAACAGGCGTTCAATGCGATGGAGAGCGCCACCGGCGACTTCGCGCGGCTTCTGGAGCAGATGGGCAGCATCACCGTCGACGGGCTGACGATCTCCTTCACCGACAACGGGCTCACCGACCGGCTGCTGAACGCCGTGGGCGAAACCTCCGGCGCCGACCGGGCAACCCTCATCGCGCAGGTGACCGCAGCGCTTGAAGCGCCCGTCGCCGCCCTCGGCGACCAGGGCTTTACCACCGAGGTGACCGGGGCTCTCAGCCGCTTTCTCACCGAACCTGGCACGCTGACGGTGACGTCCGCGCCAGCGCAGGAGGTTTCCGCTCTTCAGGTGATCAGCGCGGCGATGCTCAATCCGGAGATGATCCCCGGCCTCCTCTCCCTCACGGTTTCGGCCGACTAGACACCATGGCGAACCACATTGCCGCCGTTCCCGGCCTCTCGGTCGGGAACGCTGCCGACGAGGTCCGGCGCACCGGCACGACGGCGGTCGTGTTCGACCAGCCCGCCACCGCCTCCGTTGCGGTCCGCGGCGGCGCCCCCGGCACCCGCGAGACCGACCTTCTCCAGCCCGGCAACCTCAATCCGGGCGTGGACGCCATCGTCCTGTCCGGCGGCTCGGCCTTCGGGCTTGCCGCGGCTGACGGGGCACAGCGCGCCCTCGCCGAGGCAGGCCGCGGGTTTCAGGTGCGTACGTTTCGCATTCCCATCGTGCCCGCCGCCATCATCTTCGACCTGTCGGAAGGCCTTGCGGACTACGCAGCGCTGGGCGGCGCTGCGGTGCGCGCTGCCCTTGAAGGGTCGGACCGGGGTGTTGGCACGCTCGGGGCCGGAACCAATGCCAACACGGCGGGCCTCAAGGGCGGCCTCGGCTCGGCGAGCGAAACCGTGGGCGGCGCGACCGTGGGCGCCATTGTGGCGGTCAATGCCGTCGGCTCGGTGACGGCGGCAAACGGGCCATGGTTCCGGGCAGCGCCCTTTGAGCAGCAGGGCGAATTTGGCGGCCTGCATGCCCCGGCGGAGGCGGACTTTGCCAGCGTCGTTACCAAACACACCGCCAGTGCCCGCGAAAACACGGTGATTGCAATTGTCGCCACCGATGCCGCGCTGAGCGTGGCAGAGGCACACCGGCTGGCAGGCGTTGCCCACGACGGCATCGCCCTTGCCGCTTATCCGGCGCACACGCTGCTGGACGGCGATACTGTGTTTGCCGCGAGCACGGGCCGCGCGCCAGCGCCCGCCTCCCCCGCAGATTTCATTGCACTGCACGCCGCGGCAACGCGGGCGCTGGCCCGCGCCATGGCCCGCGGCGTCTATGAAGCCAGCGCCGTGCCCGGCGACCGTTTCCCCACCTGGCGCGAGCGCTACGGCTGAAATTTCATTCAGCCGCGATCAGCGCCGCCTGCTCGGCGCCGTCCGGCGCCGGGTGCCTTGCGCGGTCCAGCTGAGCCAGCAACGCATCGCGCCGTTTCATGGCAGCGGCACGGTTTTCATCCTTCACCGGCCCGAAGCCCTTGATGGCGGCCGCCACCTTCACAAGCTCGCACAGGAGCCCGTAAGGCGCCGTGCCGACGCTGCGGGCCACAAGCGCGACATCGCCGCAGACAAGATCGATCAGCGCCCGTTCGGCCCGGCGCTCGGCGCTTTTGCCGAAGGGGTCGAACGGCGTGCCGCGAAGCCCCTTCAACCGCGCCAGCACGCGCAGCACGGGGAAGATCCATGGCCCGAAGGTGCGCTTGGCGGGCCGGCCCGTCGCCGCGTCCACCCCAAAGAGCCCCGGCGGGGCAAGCAGAATCCGGATGCGCGACGGCGTTTCGAACTCCGCCTTGAGGCGCGCCCAGTAGGCCGGGTCGCCATAAAGCCGGGCAACCTCATACTCGTCCTTGTAGGCCATGGCCTTGTAGAGCGCATCCGCGGCGGTGCGTGTGAGGCGCCGTTCACCCTGCCCCGCCGCCTTGTCGGCTGCGATCAGCGGTGCCAGCGCTTTCCTGAAACGGTCGGCGTAGGCGGCATTCTGGTAGGCCACCAGCTCATCGGCCAGAAAAGCGATGCGGGCGTCCAGATCCATCGGCGCCACACCGGGGCGCTCTCCCGCCGCCTGGAGAATTGCCTGCGGATCGGCCGCCAGAATGCGCCCGGCCCGGAAGGCGGCGATGTTGGTTGTCACGGCCGCACCGTTGAGCCGGATTGCCTGAAGGATCGCGTCCTCGGACAGCGGCAGCCCGCCATGCTGGAAGGCGGCCCCCACCAGGAGCATGTTCATGAAGATCTGATCGCCGAACAGCTGCGCTGCCAAATGGGCTGCATCCACCGCTTCGGTGTGGCGCGATGCTTCGCGCAAGGTGCGGGTCATGCGCGTCTCATCGAAGGAGAGAACGCGTTTCATCACGAATTCGGCGGTGGGCTGCACCTTGGTGTTGACCACCGTGAGCGTGCGGCCGGGCGCCGTCATCGACAGCGAATCGGCATTGCAGGCCACCAGCATGTCGGACGCAATCAGCGTGTCGAGGGTGCCGATGGGGACGCGCGGCCCCTCGATGTCCATGCCGGCGGGCGCAAATCGGACGTGGCTCGTCACCGGGCCGTTTTTCTGGGCAAGGCCGGTCATGTCGAGCGTGGAGGCGGTAATGCCGTCAATATGCCCTGCCATGGCGAGGACGGCGCCCACCGTGGTGACGCCGAAGCCGCCAATTCCGGTGATGAGAACATTGTACATTGCGGTGAGCGTCGGCACCTGCGGCGCCGGCAACGCTGCGGCAAGCGCGTCGATGTCCACCCTGGCGCCGGCCGCGCGCCTCGGGTCAGCCCCCTCGATGAGCGCGAAGGACGGGCAGAAGCCCTTCACGCAGGAGGTGTCCTTGTTGCAGCTGGACTGGTTGATGGTCCGCTTGGTGCCGAATTGCGTGTCCAGCGGCTCCACCGCGATGCAGTTGGACTGCACCGAACAGTCGCCGCAATCCTCGCAGATCCGCTCGTTGATGAAGACGCGGCGCGGCGGGTCCGGCGCCTCGCCCTTCTTGCGGCGGCGGCGCTTTTCGGCAGCACACGTCTGGTCGAACACGATCACCGAGACGCCGCTCTCGGTCGCAAATTCCGCCTGCACCGCCTTCAGCGCATCGCGGTGGTGCACCGGCACGCCGCGCGGAATGTCCCCATGGCCGAACCGGTCCGGCTCCTCGGAGAGGACGGCGATCCGCGGGACGCCCTCGGCCGCGACCTGGCGCACGATGTCGCCCACGTCGAGCGGCCCGTCGTGCGCCTGCCCGCCGGTCATCGCCACCGCATCGTTGAAGAGAATGCGGTAGGTGATGGAAACGTCTGCGGCCACCGCCTGCCGGATCGCCAGAATACCGGAGTGGTAGTAGGTGCCGTCCCCCATGTTAACGAAAACGTGGGTGTCCCGGCTGAACGGCGCCTGCCCGACCCAGGTGGCCCCCTCGCCGCCCATCGCAATCTGCCCGTCGGTGGTGTTGCCGTTGATCTCCGTCATCGCATGGCAGCCGATTCCGGGAAGTGCGCGGGCCCCCTCGGGCGTCCTGGTTGACGCAGAATGGGGACAGCCGGCGCAAAAATACGCGGTGCGCTGGCCGCCCTCGGCATGGCCGGCGGCCCATGCGGCCCGCTCCATCAGGTTGCGGGACACGGCGGCCATGGCCGGATCGTCCTCAAGGCCCGGCACCACACGCAGGATCGCATGAACGAGGTCCTGCGGCTTCAACTCCAGCACGTCGGACAGGCAAGGCTCGCCCGCCGGCGTGCGCTTGCCGTAGACCGCCGGCCGCTGACCGTCCGGCAGGCTGTAGAGCGCGTCCCGGATCTGCGGCTCCATGAAGGCGCGCTTGTGCTCGACCACCAGAAGGCGCTCCTTGCCACGGGCGAAGGCGCGCAGGTTCTGCGTTTCCAGCGGCCAGGGCATGGCCACCTTGTAGACGGCAATGCCAAGGGCGCGGGCGCGCACCTCGTCGATGCCCAGAAGGTCGAACGCCTGGCGCAGGTCCCGGTAAGCCTTGCCGGTGGCAACGAAGCCGATGCGCGCGCGCTCGGTGCCGAAGACAACGCGGTCCAGCCCGTTGGCACGCACGTAGGCGCCAACCGCAGGCAGGCGAATTTCGCGCAGGAGATGCTCGGTTTCCAGCCTCGTGGCGAGAAGAAGCGGACGGTTGAGATCGTTTTCGCGGCGCGGATCGGCGCCCTCCGGCAGGGTCAGCGACAGGCGCTGCAAGTCCACGTTGACGAGGCCCGACGCGTCCATGGTGTCCGCCACGCAGATGAGACCGGTCCAGTTGCCGGCAAAGCGGGACAAAGCGAGCCCGTGCAGCCCATAGTCCAGAAAATCCTGGAGGTCGGCAGGGTTGAAGAACGGAATCTCGAAGTGTTGCAGCGCAAATTCGGATTGGGCGGCAATGACGGAGGATTTGGCGAGGAGATCGTCACCGCAAAGCGCGAGAACACCGCCGTGGCGGGCCGTGCCCGAGGCATTGGCCTGCTTCAGGACATCGCCCGCACGGTCCACGCCGGGCGCCTTGCCATACCAGAGGCCGAAGACGCCATCATAGTCGCTGCCCTTGCCGTGAAGTCCCACCTTCTGCGTGCCCCAGACGGCTGTGGCCCCCAGCTCTTCGTTCACCCCCGGTTGAAAGCGGATCCCCAGCGGATCGAGCCGGCTGGCGTTGCGCACGAACTCCTGATCGACCCCGCCCAGGGGTGAGCCGCGATAGCCCGAAACAAAGGCGCCTGTCTTCAAACCCGCTGCGATATCGAGGCGGCGACGGTCAATCGCAATTCGAATGATAGTTTGAATACCAGTTAGATAAACCTTTTCCCGATCGTTCTCGTATCTGTCATCAAGTGTAATGGGCCGCGTCACCGTAGCCTCCCCACTCTGTCCCCACTGATGCTAAAGATGTTCCCAATGCGTCGCATTTTCTATTTTATTTGGCCCAATATCCCGCATCACGCGGGCATATTCTTTTGCGGTCAGGCCATCTGATGGAAAAATCTTCTGTCGACGCCATCGACGTTCGGATTCTCCGCGCGATGCAGGTCGATGCTTCGCGCTCAGTCGCCGAAATCGGCGCCGAGGTCGGCCTCAGTCAGACGCCCTGCTGGCGGCGGATCAAGCGCCTGCGCGATTCAGGCATCATCCGGTCGGTTGTGGCGATTCTGGACAGCGAAGCGCTGGGGCTCGGCTTCAAGGCCTATGCGCTGGTGAAGTTGTCGATGCCGTCCACGCAGAACATGGAGCGATTCGATGCGTTCGTTTCGCGCTGCCCCGAGGTGGTGATGTGCGAGCGGATTACCGGCGCGGTGGATTATCTGATCAAGGTGATTTCCACCGATATCAAGGAATATGACGAATTCCTGCGCCACAAGCTTCTGGCCAGCGACCTTGTGAGCGACGTCCAGTCCCGCATTGTGGTGGCCACGGTGAAGGACACCACCGCGCTGCCGCTGCACGAAAAGTGACGCAGGCCCCCGGCCCGCGCCGCAGCTGCCGGGGCGGCTAGCGCATCTCTTTCGTCTCGACGAACTTCACGTCGGGGTATTTTTCTCGCGTGTAGTTCAGCTCCCACCCGTTGCGGGCGAGGTAGACCGGGTCGCCATCCACGTCGTCCGCCACGGTGGACTTGTTGACGTCGACGAAATTCTTCACCGCCCGCTCGTCGCCCAGCAGCCAGCGCGCGGTGGCGTAGGGCGCTGCCTCGAAATCGATCGCGACCTTGTATTCGGCGGCAACGCGGGAGGCCATCACGTCGAGCTGGAGTGCGCCGACCACGCCGACAATGTGGTCGCCGCCCATGTGGGTCCGGAACACCTGGGCCAGGCCCTCTTCCGACAGGTCTTGCAGCGCGCGGCGGAGCTGCTTGGTCTTCATCGGATCGCCGAGGCGTACGCGGCGCAGGATTTCCGGCGCAAAGCGCGGCAGGCCGGTAAAGCGGATGTCACCCTTTTCCGACAACGTGTCGCCGACCCGCAGGGCGCCGTGGTTGGGGATGCCGATGATGTCGCCGGCCCACGCTTCTTCGGCAAGCTCCCGCTCTTCGGCGAGGAAGAAGATCGGCGCGGTGACGGCGAGCGTCTTGCCGGAACCCGCCTGGTTGAGCTTCATCCCGCGTTGGAACCGGCCCGAACAGATGCGCGCGAACGCGATCCGGTCGCGGTGGTTGGGGTCCATGTTGGCCTGGACCTTGAAGATCAGCGCGCTCACTTCGTTGGTGTTGGGGTCGATCTTCTTGTCGCCGGCCGGTTGCGGCCGCGGCGGCGGTGCCCAGGCGTGAAGGCCGTCCAGAAGGTCGGCGACGCAGAAATCGCGCAGCGCCGAGCCGAACACCACGGGCGACAGGTGCCCCTCGCGGTAGTCGGCGGCGTCCACGGCGGGCATCGCGGTCTGGGCAAGTTCGGCTTGGATGCGGAATTCTTCCAGCACGGACGCCTCGACCATCTCGTCAAGCTTCGGATCATTGACGCCGGACATCTTCACCGTGCTGCCGTAGCCGGTGCCGCCGCCCTCTTTCACGCGGTGAAAATCGTTGGTGGTGAGATTGTAGACGCCGTGGAACTGGCCACCCATGCCGACCGGCCACGTCACCGGCGCAAGCTCCAGCGCCAGCTTGTCGGCAATCTCGTCCATCAGCTCGAACGGGTCGCGCCCTTCCCGGTCAACCTTGTTGATGAAGGTGATGATCGGAATGTCGCGCAGCCGGCAGACCTCGAACAGCTTGAGCGTCTGCGCTTCGATGCCCTTGGCGGCGTCCACCACCATGACGGCCGAATCGACAGCGGTCAGCGTCCGGTAGGTGTCTTCCGAGAAGTCTTCGTGGCCGGGCGTGTCGAGCAGGTTGTAGACGATGCCGTCGCGCTCGAACATCATCACCGACGACGACACCGAAATGCCGCGCTTCTTCTCAATGTCCATCCAGTCCGACCGGGTGCGGCGGCGCTCGCCGCGGGCCGCGACCTCGCCGGCAAGATGGATCGCGCCGCCGAACAGCAGGAGCTTTTCGGTCAGCGTCGTCTTGCCCGCATCGGGGTGTGAGATGATCGCGAACGTGCGCCGCCGCGCAATTTCGGGTTTCAATTGCGCTTCGGCGGGAAACGCGGAGTGGAGCGTGTTCATGGAACTGATGTAGCGGTCCCGCTGTCCGCGCGGAAGGGGCTTTGCGCAGCCTTCTCGTGCCTCGGGCGGCGTTGGGGCAACCGCTGCGGAAAAAGCACGGCGGCTTTCCCTTGCGGGGGGGCAAAGGAGCGGGCAAAAGCGCCCCCATGCTCACAATTCGCAACCTAGTCTATCGCATCGAAGGACGCACTCTGATCGAGGGCGCCGACGCCACCGTGCCGGACGGCGCGAAAGTGGGCCTTGTCGGCCGCAACGGCTGCGGCAAGACGACGCTGTTCAACCTCATATGCGGCGACCTTTCCGCCGAATCTGGCGACATCAACCTCAGCGAAGGCCAGCGCATCGGCCGCGTCACGCAGGAGGCGCCGGGCTCGGACGCAAGCCTGATCGACACCGTCCTTGCCGCCGACACCGAGCGGGCCGCGCTGCTGGCCGAGGCCGACACCGCGACCGACCCGAACCGCATCGGCGAAATCCACACCCGCCTTGCCGACATCGACGCCTATTCGGCCGAAGCGCGCGCCGCCTCGATTCTCGCCGGCCTCGGCTTTGACGATGCGGCGCAGCGGCGGCCGTGCAAGTCGTTCTCCGGCGGCTGGCGGATGCGCGTTGCGCTGGCGGCCGTCCTGTTTCTGGAGCCGGACCTCCTGCTGCTGGACGAGCCGACCAACTATCTCGACCTCGAAGGCACCGTCTGGCTGGAAAACTACCTGACGCGCTATCCCCACACCGTCATCGTCATCAGCCACGACCGCGACATGCTGGATGTGGTGGCCAAGGAGATCGTCCACGTCGACAACGGCAAGCTCGTCCCCTACCGCGGCAACTATTCCAATTTCGAGCGGCAGCGGCGGGCGCGTGCCGAGGCCGTGGCACGGCGGGCGGAAAAGCTGGCGGACGAGCGCTCGCACATGGAAGCGTTTGTCGCGCGCTTCAAAGCCAAGGCGTCCAAGGCCAAGCAGGCGCAAAGCCGCATGAAGATGCTGGAGAAGATGCCCTCGCCCGAGCCGATCCTGGACGAGCGCACGGTCCCGATCCGCATTCCGTCGCCCAAGCGCGCCCTCGCCCCGCCAATCATCCAGACCGAGCGCGTGGTGCTCGGCTACGGGGAGACCGAGGTCTTGCGCCGCGTCAACATCCGCGTCGACGAGGACGACCGGATCGCGCTTCTGGGCGCCAACGGCAACGGCAAGTCGACGCTGGCGAAGATGCTGGCGGGCAAGCTCGAGCCCATGGAAGGCTCCATGGTACGCGCCGAGCGGATGCAGATCGCGTACTTCGCGCAGCATCAGCTGGACGAGCTGAACCCCAAGGAAACCGCGGTCGACCATGTGCGCGCCCGCGTGAAATTCGACGGCGAGGCGCAGGTGCGCGGCCGCGTGGCACAGATGGGCCTTGGCACCGAGCGGATGGACACCGCCGCCAAGGATCTGTCGGGCGGCGAGCGGGCCAAGCTGCTTCTCGGCCTTGCCACCATGAACGGCGCCAACCTCCTCATCCTCGACGAGCCCACAAACCACCTCGACATCGACAGCCGCGCTGCCCTCATCGAAGCCATCAACGGCTACGAGGGCGCAGTGATTCTCATCAGCCATGATCGGCATCTGGTGGAGGCGTGCGTGGACCAGCTCTGGCTGGTGGCGGATGGCAGCGTCGGCCCCTTCGACGACGACATGGAAGCCTACAAGAGCCTCATCCTCGCCGGGGCGCGAAAATCGAAGTCCGAATCAGGTGGCGCAAAGGGGAAGGCCAGCGCGCAGGACAGGCGCCGCGAGGCCGCCGAGGCGCGCGCGGCACTGTCGCCGCTGCGCAAGCGCATTCAGGCCGCCGAGCGGGAGATGGCAAACGCCGCCAAGGAGATGAAGAAACGCGACAAGGCTCTGGAGGACCCGGCCCTTTACACCGGAGACCCGGACAAGGCGACCCGGCTTTCCACCGAGCGCGCCAAGTGGGCCGCCAAGCACGAGGCGGCCGAAGAAGCCTGGCTCGCCGCTTCCGAAGAATACGAGGCCGCCAGCGCCTCAAGTGCGGAAGACGCCTGACACCGCTCTTGCGTCAGCGGACGGGGCGATAGCCGAGCACCTGCATGAGGCGGTCCACCATCGCCGTCTGTTCACGCGAGCCGTGGACAGCCTCGATGTTGAAATAATCCCGCCGATCGTTCAGCGCCACGTAGTTGGAAAACGAACAGTCGCTGTTTTGCGGGGTGACGTGCTCGTAGACGACGTTGAGGCCGGCGCGCAGGAGCATGTCGCGAAGGTTCTGCCCCCGCCGGTCCGACTGGATGGGCCGGGTGCCGGCAATGAAGACCATGTTGTCCGCATCGGCGAGCGGACCCTTCGCCCGAAAGCCGGTGGACTTGGCAGTGCGCATGGATGCGGAAACCGCCCCGCCCCGTGTGTTGTTGTGCATCGCCAGAATATGCCGCTTGCCATCGAAAAACCCCATCACGGTCTTGGTGTAGCGCGGCGTGGCGGCGCGCATCCGGCATGGGCCGGCGTCTCCCCTGTCCCGCGCAAAATGGCGGTTCGGGTCGATGCTGCGATATTCGCGGCGCTCGCCGGTCTCGAGCGCGATCATGGCGCCGCCATAACGCGCAACAGCATAGACCGCGGCATCGAACGCTGCGCTCTCGTTGTCGTGGGGCAGATACCAGACGGGGCCGTTCTGCGATCGCGGGTTCTCGATGGCGATGAAGGTCCAGGTGATGCCGTTCTCGCTCACGGTCTCGGTTGAAACGCACAATCCGCCTGCGCGAATTGCCGCAGCGTTCCGGCTGACGTCAGGGTCCGTCACGGCGCCTGCCGGGCTGCACCCGCCCCGACCGCCGCCAAACAGCTTGCCCAGGAAAGCAAGCTGCACAGGTCGGTCCGCCTCCGTCGCGACGGCCGGTCCCACCGGGACCAGGAGCGACACCGCCACCAATATTGCGGCGGCTGACGCAACGAGCCCCCGGACGCCAATGCCCCGCGCGCCAAAGCCCCTCTTCGTCATCAGATTCTCCCATGCCGACCGCAGATGGACCGGTGCAATCGCCCAGAGGCCCCATATGGTCCCCCCACAGGCGCGCGCTACCTGCTAATGTTGCTGAAAATACGGATGGATGAATTGAGCAAGGACGACCTCGACAAGCGCCGCGACGCGCTGCGCACCCGAATCGACCAGCACGAAACGGCGGAAGCGGAGAAGGCTGCGGCCGCCACCCGCGGTTCGGCCGCCGGTTTCGCTGTGGCATTCCGCCTCTCGACCGAACTCATCGCGGCAATAATTGTCGGCGGTCTCATCGGTTACGGGCTGGATTGGCTGCTTGGAACGCTCCCCTGGCTCTTTATTCTGTTCGTCCTGCTGGGGTTTGTTGCGGGCATCCTCAACGTTTTGCGCTCTGCGGGCTTGATTCAGCCGCCGCAAGTCGGCAAGAGACCGCATGAGGGCACCGACAGGTAGCGCTCGCATTCATCGTGTGCGCTCAACGGCGCATTGAACTCCGCAGGACGAACCGCAGGATACTATGGCGACGAAAGAAGGCGGCGGCCTGGATCCCATTCACCAGTTCGAGGTGAAGTCTCTCATCGACATCAACGTCGGTGGGATGGATCTGTCATTCACCAACGTTTCGCTCTTCATGCTGGCCACCACGCTTGGTGTGATCCTGCTGATGGCGTTGCCGACCAGCCGCCGCGCGCTCGTGCCCGGCCGTTGGCAGAACGTGGCCGAAATGTGCTACGAGTTTTCCGGCAACATGCTGCGAGACTCTGCGGGCGCAGCCGGCATGCGCTTCTTCCCGCTGGTGTTCTCGCTGTTCATGTTCATCCTGATTGCCAACATGATCGGCATGTTCCCCTACTTCTACACGGTGACCAGCCAGCTGATCGTGACCGTCGTTCTGGCGATGGTCGTGTTCCTGACGGTGATCATCGCCGGCCTTCGCATGCACGGCCTGTCTTTCTTCAAGCTGTTCGTGCCCTCCGGCATCCCGATCTACATTCTGCCGCTGGTTTCGCTGATCGAGGTCATCTCGTTCCTGTCGCGGCCGGTCAGCCACTCTGTTCGTCTTTTCGCCAACATGCTCGCCGGGCACATCACGCTGAAGGTCTTCGCAGCCTTCGTGGTGTCGCTGTCTGCGCTGGGCACCGTCGGCATCATCGGCGCGATCCTGCCCCTCGGCATGACGGTAGCGATCACCGCGCTTGAATTCCTCGTTGCGGCCCTGCAGGCCTATGTCTTCGCGATCCTGACCTGCATCTACCTCAACGACGCGATCCACCCTCACCACTGACCCTGTAAGCGCATTTTACCAATCAAGCGCATCTAAGGAGCCTCCCCCCATGGAAGCAGAAGCTGCCAAGTTCATCGGTGCCGGCCTTGCGACGATCGGCCTTGCGGGCGCCGGTATCGGCGTTGGCAACCTGTTCGGTGCATTCCTTTCGGGTGCCCTGCGCAACCCGTCGGCTGCTGACGGCCAGTTCGCCCGTCTCATCTTCGGCTTCGCGGTGACGGAAGCACTCGGGATCTTCTCGCTCCTGATCGCACTCCTTCTCCTCTTCGCGGTCTAAGTCAGTCTCGCTGATGTTCGAACTTGCCCAAGCCGACACGGGAGCGTCCGACGCCGGGCATCTTACCGCCACACCTGCTCAGGCTGCGCCTGAGCACGGTGTGATCGAGGTGCCCATGCCGACAGACGCATCACAGGTCGACGTACCGCTCCACGGCGCAGGAGGCGAACAAAGCCTCTTTCCGCCGTTCGACTTCAGCGATTTCCCCTCGCATCTCTTCTGGATCGCGATCAGCTTCGGTCTCCTCTACTTCTTTGTGAACCGGCTGATCGTCCCCCAGGTGGGCGGCACGATCGAGGATCGGCGCGACCGTGTCGCGTCAGATCTTGGTGAGGCTTCGCGCCTCACCCGGGAGACGGACGAGGTCATCGCGATCTACGAGCAGGAACTCGCCGAGGCGCGACAAAAGGCCTACGCCATTGCGCAGCAGCGCCGTGACGAGATCAAGACCGAGCAGGAACGCCAGCAGGCCGAGACCGAAGACGCCCTCAACAAGCGCATTGCCGACGCCGAGGCCCAGATCGCCAAGCGCCGTGATGCGGCTCTGGCCGATGTGGATGCCATCGCAACGGACGCAGCCCGCGCCATTGTAGAGCAGCTCTCCGGCCTCACGGTCAGCGAGACCGAGGTGACCGAGGCCGTCAAACGACAGGAGGTTTCCCATGCTTGAGAGTGATACCTTCTGGGCGCTGATCGGCCTCATCATCTTCGCTGTCATCGTGGTTGCTGTTGGCGCGCCGAAAAAGATCGTTGCCCTTCTGGACAAGCGGACCGACAGGATCCGCGACGATCTTGATGAGGCACGCAAGGCCCGTGAGGAAGCGCAGGCGCTTCTGGCGGAATACCAGCGCAAGCGCCGTGATGCCGAACGCGATGCGGACGCCATCATCGAAGAGGCCCGCAAGGAAGCCAAGCGGCTGACCGAGGAAGCCAACGAGAAGCTTCGCGACATGGTCGACCGGCGCACCAAGTCGGCCGAAAACAAGATTGCCCAGGCGGAAGCCCAGGCTCTCGGCGAAGTGCGTGCCCGTGCCAGCGACCTCGCAGTCGCCGCTGCGGCTGACCTCCTCACGCGCAAGCTCGACGGAAACGCCGGCGCAAAGATGCTCGACGAATCCATCGAAACGGTCCAGCAGCGCCTGAATTAAACAGCTGCGTCCGCTTCAAGAAAGACAAGCCGCGTCCCCTGTTCATCGGGGCGCGGCTTTTTTTGTTGCGATAGCTGGCAGCGCTGGAACAACCATCAAATTTTTTCGTTCCGTTGTGCGATGATGGACAGAATGCCCATCAGCAACACGAGGACGAGAACGATGGGTCTTTTCAGCAAAGACATCCAGACGATGGACGACCTCTTCATGCACACCCTCCGCGACATCTACTACGCGGAAAAGCAGGTCAAAAAGGCGCTGCCGAAGATGGCCAAGAAGGCTGTCGATCCCGCGCTCAAAGCCGGCTTCGAGACGCACCTTGAAGAAACCAAGGGCCATATCGAGCGCCTTGACCAAGTTTTTACGCTGATGGGCGTGAAACCCAAGGGGGTCACCTGCGACGCGATCGACGGTATTCTTAAGGAAGCCGAGAGCGTGATGGCCGAAGTTTCCGACGAGCATGTGTTGGACGCCGCCATGGTGGCGGCCGCTCAGGCCGTGGAGCACTACGAGATCACCCGCTACGGCACTCTCAGCACGTGGGCCACCGAAATGGGCCGCCCCGACGTCGCCACCCTCCTGAAGCAGACGCTGGCAGAGGAAGAAGCGACCGACAAGAAGCTGTCGAAACTTGCCAAGGGCCACGTCAACCAGGCTGCCGCTGCGTAAGTTTCGAGCCGCAGGGACCGGGCTCGCGCCCTCACCTGGCTGGACCTAGCAAAAAAAAGCCGCGCCAACTTCATGTTGGCGCGGCTTTATCAATCTCTAGCGGTGGCATCGTGCCTTGCGCGAAACGCTCAGCTCTCGGCCTGCTCTTCGGCGGCGATCCGCTCGCGGTCGGCAGCGCCGCGGGCATCTTCGTCACGGTCGACAAACTCGATCACGGCAACTGCCGCATTGTCGCCGTAGCGATAGCCGGCGCGCATGATGCGGGTGTAACCGCCATTGCGCTCCTGATAGCGGGGCCCGAGCACCTTGAACAGCTTCGCGACGGCTTCCTGGTCACGGACCTTGGAGATGGCCTGGCGACGGGCGTGGAGATCGCCGCGCTTTGCCAGCGTGATGATCTTCTCGATGAACGGGCGCAGCTCTTTCGCCTTCGGCACCGTGGTGACGATCTGCTCGTGCTGGATCAGCGACGCGGACATGTTCGCAAACATCGCGAGGCGATGGCTGGAGGTCCGATTAAGCTTGCGGCCTTGTTTCTTGTGACGCATCGCGCCAACTCCTCTGTGTTTGAAATGCCGGGCGCTCCGGCGTTCGCGCTACCCTGCCCCCCGACGCGGAAGGGCGGGCTTCCGGCCAGAACGGCCGGGTGAGAAACAGCCGGGCGCAAGGCCCGGCCGCTAATCTCAATAGTGGTGGTCTTCGTACCGCTTGGCGAGCTCTTCGATGTTCTCGGGCGGCCAGTTCGGCACTTCCATGCCGAGGTGCAGGCCCATCTGCGCGAGAACTTCCTTGATCTCGTTCAGCGACTTGCGGCCGAAGTTCGGCGTGCGGAGCATTTCCGCCTCGGACTTCTGGATCAGGTCACCGATATAAACGATGTTGTCGTTCTTCAGGCAGTTGGCAGAACGGACCGAAAGCTCCAGCTCGTCGACCTTCTTGAGCAGCGCCGGGTTGAACGCAAGCTCGGGAACGTCCTCGGAAACCTCCGGCTTGGTGGGCTCCTCGAAGTTCACGAAGATCGACAGCTGATCCTGGAGGATCCGCGCTGCGTAGGCCACTGAGTCTTCCGGCGAGATCGAGCCGTCGGTCTCCACTTGAAGGGTCAGCTTGTCATAGTCCAGAACCTGACCTTCGCGGGTGTTCTCGACCTTGTAGGACACCTTCTTGACCGGCGAATAGAGGCTGTCGATCGGGATGAGGCCGATGGCAGCATCTTCCGGCCGGTTCCGGTCTGCCGGGACATAACCCTTGCCGGTGTTGACCGAGAACTCCATGCGAACGTCCGCGCCCTCGTCCAGCGTGCACAGCACGTGGTCGGGGTTGAGGATCGACACGTCGCCGACAGTCTGGATGTCGCCTGCAGTGACCTTGCCAGGACCCTGCTTGCGCAGAACCATCCGCTTGGGCCCCTCGCCGGCCATGCGGACCGCAACTTCCTTGATGTTCAGGATGATGTCGGTCACGTCCTCGCGGACGCCGGTCATGGACGAGAACTCGTGCAGGACGCCGTCGATCTGCACGGACGTGACGGCCGCGCCCTGGAGCGAAGACAGGAGCACGCGGCGAAGTGCATTGCCGAGAGTGAGGCCGAAGCCCCGCTCCAGCGGCTCCGCAACAACGCTACCGATGCGCTTGGGGTCGTAACCCGGCGTCACATCCAGCTTGTTGGGCCGAATCAGCTCTTGCCAGTTCTTCTGGTTGGTCGTCACAGGCAATGCCTCATGGTTTGCCGACGCCCGTATGGCGTGGCGGTCGCAATCATTGCGTAAAAAGACTAGACGCGGCGGCGCTTGGGCGGGCGGCAGCCGTTGTGCGGGATCGGGGTCACGTCACGGATCGAGGTGATCGTGAAACCGGCCGCCTGGAGAGCGCGGAGTGCCGATTCGCGGCCCGAACCCGGACCGGTGACCTCGACCTCGAGGGTGCGCATGCCATGCTCGGATGCCTTCTTGGCGGCATCTTCAGCGGCAACCTGCGCCGCATAGGGCGTGGATTTGCGGGAGCCCTTGAAGCCCATGGCACCGGACGAGGACCAGGAGATCGCATTCCCCTGCGCGTCGGTGATGGTGATCTTGGTGTTGTTGAAAGAGGCGTTCACGTGGGCAATGCCCGACGTGATGTTCTTTCGCTCTTTGCGCCGTACGCGCGCAGCTTCCTTCGCCATGATTGTTCCTTGTTACTTCTTCTTGCCGGCGATGGCCTTCGCGGGACCCTTGCGGGTGCGCGCGTTGGTATGCGTGCGCTGGCCGCGAACCGGCAGGCTGCGCCGGTGACGCAGGCCGCGGTAGCAACCAAGATCCATAAGCCGTTTGATGTTCATCGCGGTCTCGCGGCGCAGGTCGCCCTCGACGATATAGTCGCGATCGATGGTCTCACGCAGCTGAAGCACTTCGGCGTCGCTGAGTTCATTCACGCGGCGCTCGGCGGGAATGCTCACCTTCTCGGTGATTTCCTTGGCCATGCCCGAGCCAATGCCGTGAATGTACTGGAGCGCGATGACAACGCGCTTCCCGGTCGGAATGTTAACACCTGCGATACGAGCCACACTGCCTCCGTTACCGGCCCCGCCGCCGGCTGAATTCAAAATATCGGACCACACACGGGCGCGGCGAATAACCGCCAAAAGGTTGGAGCCGCCGCGCGGAATGCGGCAGCCGCCAACCAGTACGCATCATAGATGTGGGCCCGACCCGAAGTCGCCGCCCAGACAGGCGTACTGCGACTTCTCCAGATAGGACCGGGCTCTAGCGCAGTGCAAGGCCCGCGTCAACTTTTATTCACCAATACACGGAAAGCGCGGCTTTCCGGTGCATCCTCACCCGGTCGCGTAAAGCTGCGGGCGCGCTTCGCCAAGAATCGCTGCGATGTTCGCAGTCACCGTTTCGATGTCCTGCATCCCGTCCACCGAACGCAGCTTGCCGGTCCCGCGGTAGTGTTCGATCAGGGGTGCCGTCTGGTCGCGGTAGACCTTCAGGCGGTGGCGCAGAGCCTCCACCGTATCGTCTTCCCGGACCGCGTCCCCGCTCTCCTGACGCCGTTTTTCCACGCGGGAGGCAAGTGCCTCCTCGTCCACCTGAAGCTCGATCACCGCATCAAGCTCAAGCTGCTTTTCCGCCAGGATTGCTTCAAGCGCTTCGGCCTGCGCAACGGTGCGCGGAAAACCGTCGAGGATGAAGCCATTGCTGCAATCCGGATCGCCGATCCGCTCTGCCACGATCTGGTTCACGACGTCGTCGGGCACCAGGTCACCACGGACCATGATGTCTTTCGCCTTGAGGCCGATGGGGGTCTCGGCCTTGACGGCAGCGCGCAGCATGTCGCCGGTGGAAAGCTGCTGGATCGCATGCGCCTCCATCAGCTTCTTGGCCTGCGTTCCCTTGCCCGCTCCTGGCGGCCCAAGCAGAATCAACCTCATCTGCGTTTCCCCTTCAACTTGGACTTTTTGACAAGCCCTTCATACTGGTGCGCCAGCAGGTGTCCCTGAACCTGAGCGACCGTATCCATGGTCACACTAACGACGATGAGCAGCGATGTCCCGCCGAAATAGAACGGCACGGCCGTCGACGCGATGAGGAACTCGGGCAGCAGACAGATGATCACCAGATAGATAGCGCCCACCACGGTGATTCGCGTCAGCACATAGTCGATGTACTGGGCGGTCCGCTCTCCGGGCCTGATGCCGGGAATATAGCCGCCATGCTTTTTCAGGTTGTCGGCGGTATCGGCCGGGTTGAACACAATTGCCGTATAGAAGAAGGCAAAGAAGATGATCATCGCCGTATAGGACAGCATATACAGAGGCTGCCCGTGGCCGAACAGCGCCTGCACCGTTCCGAGGACGCCGCCACCTTCGGAACCTGCGCCAAAGCTGGTCAGTGTCGCCGGGACCAGCAGAAGCGATGAGGCGAAGATCGGAGGGATGACGCCGGCGGTGTTCAGCTTCAGCGGCAGATGCGAGCTGTCGCCCTGGAACATCTTGTTGCCCACCTGGCGGCGCGGGTACTGGATCAGCAACCGCCGCTGCGCCCGTTCGACAAAGACGATGAACGCAATCACCACCACGGCCATGATGATGACCAGGAGGATGATGGGGGTCGACAGCGCGCCCTGACGGCCAAGCTCGAGCATCCCGGCCACTGCCGACGGCAGCTCGGCAATGATGCCGGCGAAGATGATGAGCGAGATGCCGTTGCCGACACCGCGGCTGGTGATCTGCTCGCCCAGCCACATCAGGAACATGGTGCCGCCGACCAGCGTGACCACGGTGGTGAAGCGGAAGAACATGCCGGGCTCGGTCACGATCGTGCCGGCACTCTCCAGCCCGACGGAAATCCCGTAGGCCTGGACCGTTGCCAGCAGAACGGTGCCGTAGCGGGTATATTGGTTGATCTGCTTGCGGCCCTGATCGCCCTCTTTCTTCAACTGCTCCAGCCGCGGGATCACCGTGGTCAGAAGCTGGATGATGATCGAGGCCGAAATGTACGGCATGATCCCCAACGCGAAGATCGCCATGCGCCCGACGGCACCACCGGCAAACACGTTGAAGAGGCCGAGCAAGCCGGACTGCGCCTGATCAAACGCGGCGGCCAGCGCAACGGGGTCGATGCCCGGCAGGGGAACGTACGTTCCGAGCCGGTAGACCACGAGGGCGGCGAGCGTGAACCAGATGCGGTGCTTTAGCTCGGTGGCTTTGCCGAAAGCCTTGAAGTTCAGATTGGCGGCAAGTTGTTCGGCGGCTGACGCCATGGAAAACTCCGAAAATGTTCGGGACTGACTGAGCGGCAAGGCCGTTCCGCTGCCGACTGGGCAACAGCGAACGTCAACGGCTGTCCTTAACGCGTCAACTCCCCGCTGTCACGGACCGATTGTCGTTATCTGGTAACGGCGCGCCGGCGAGAGAAGGCCGCACCGGTGGGCGCGGAGCCCCTGCCCGCGCGGCCAAGCCCATAAACCCGGGGCCAGAAACGAAAACGGGCACCCTCTCGGGCGCCCGTAAACCTGTGCAGGAAAACCCCTGCGTCTATTCGGCCGGAGCCGGCGCCGGGGCCAGGATCTCGATGGACCCGCCGGCCTTCTCGACAGCGTCGATGGCGGCCTTGGAAGCACCCCAGACGGAGAGCTTCAGCGGCGTCTTCATCTCACCGTCGGACAGGACGCGAACGCCATCCTTGGCACGGCGCAGAATGCCGGCCTGCACCATCTCTGCGGCGGTGATCGTGCCATCAGCCGAAAGACGTCCAGCGTCGACGGCTTCCTGCAGGCGGCTCAGCGACACGATGTTCAGCTTCTTGGCGAACGCCTTGTTGCTGAACCCGCGCTTGGGCAGGCGCATGTGGATCGGCATCTGGCCGCCCTCATACCCCTTGATCGCCACGCCGGAGCGCGACTTCTGACCCTTGACACCACGGCCAGCGGTCTTGCCGGAGCCGGAACCGATGCCGCGTGCAACGCGCTTGCGCGACTTGACCGCGCCCGGATTGTCCCGAAGTTCAGACAGCTTCATTTGTCGTCCTCCACGATCCGCACAAGGTGGTGAACCTTGTTGATCATCCCGCGCACGGCCGGGGTATCTTCCAGCGTCCGGCGGCGGTGCATCTTGTTCAGGCCGAGACCCTTGAGGGTCTGGCGCTGCTCGTCCGGGCGGCGAAGCGCCGATCCGGTCTGTTCGATGGTGACGACCGGCTTGCCGGCGTCCTGGGCGCGCTTGGCACCTTCAGTCACGCGAATGTCAGGCATTTGCCATCTCCACCTGCTCTTCGCCCTCTGCCGAGGTCAGAACGGTTTCGGACGTGATGTCGGCATCGCGGCGGCGGGACTGAAGCTCGGACACCTTAAGGCCGCGGCGTGCAGCCACGGAGCGCGGAGAGTCCTGATCCTTCAGCGCATCGAACGTCGCGCGGATCATGTTGTAGGGGTTGGACGAGCCCAGCGACTTTGCCACGATGTCGTGGATGCCGAGGGTCTCGAACACGGCGCGCATCGGGCCGCCGGCGATGATGCCGGTACCAGCGGGCGCTGCACGCAGGAACACCTTGCCCGCGCCGTGACGGCCGGCCACGTCGTGGTGGAGGGTCCGGCCTTCGCGCAGCGGCACACGGATCAGCGTGCGCTTGGCGGACTCGGTTGCCTTGCGGATAGCTTCCGGCACTTCGCGCGCCTTGCCGTGGCCAAAGCCCACACGGCCCTTCTGGTCACCGACGACGACCAGGGCTGCAAAGCCGAAACGCCGGCCGCCCTTGACGACCTTGGCGACGCGGTTGATCGCGACCAGCTTGTCGGTAAATTCGTTGTCTTCGTCATCGCGATGATCGCGCCTGCGACCGCCGCCTCTTCTATCGTCAGCCATCTTGCTTCCTTTGACGCCGGCCGTTCGGGAAAACCCGCGTTCCAGCATGAGATTGCTTCTTCGATGCGCCCTCCCCGCATGGGAGAAGCGTCGCCCCGGTGGCTCATTCCACACGGAGGAAGGTCCGCGGCATGCCGCGGACCCTTAATTCGTCTTGCAGTGTCTGCCAGCCCCGGACGCCCGGTGCAATGGCGAGTTGCCTAGAACTCCAGACCACCTTCACGCGCGGCATCCGCCAGCGCCTTGAGACGGCCGTGATAAAGGCGGCCACCACGGTCGAAGATCACCTTCGACACGCCGGCTTCCTTGGCGCGCTCGGCAATCAGCTTGCCGATCTGCGCCGCAGCGTCGGTGTCCGCACCGGTCTTGAGATCGGAGCGGAGCGCCTTCTCGACGGTGGAGGCGGACGCAACCGTGCGGCCTGCCTCGTCGTCGATGAGCTGTGCGTAGATGTGCTTCGACGAGCGAAACACCGAAAGGCGCGGACGGCCGTTGGCAGCCGCCTTGAGAGCGCGCCGCACACGTGCGCGGCGACGGTCTGAGCGAATACGTTCCCGGCTCATTTCTTCTTGCCTTCCTTGCGAACGATCGTCTCGTCCGCATACTTCACGCCCTTGCCCTTGTACGGCTCCGGCGGCCGCCATTTACGGATCTCTGCGGCCACCTGGCCAACCCGCTGCTTGTCGATGCCGGACACCAGGATCTCGGTCGGCTTCGGACACTTGATGTCGATGCCCTCGGGGATCGCATACTTCACGTCATGCGAATAACCGAGTGCCAGCACCAGGTCCTTGCCCTGCACCGCGGCGCGATAACCGACGCCGTTGATCTGCAGTGCCTTGGTGAACCCGTCAGTCGTGCCGGTGACGAGGTTCGCGATCATCGTGCGCGAGAGGCCCCACATGGCGCGGCTCTCTTGCTCGTCGTTGATGGGATCGACCTTGATCCCGTCGTCCGTCTGGCTGATCGCCACACGCTCAGGAACGGTGAACTCTAGCTCACCCTTCGGACCCTTGACCTTGACGGTCTGCCCTTCAACGGTTGCCGTGACCCCTTTGGGGATCGGTACGGCCAGTTTGCCAATTCGGCTCATAGCTCCCCCCTTAGAAGATCTGGCAAAGCACTTCGCCGCCGACGTTTTCGTCGCGCGCCTGGTGCTCGCTCATGACGCCCTTGGACGTCGACAGGATCGAGATGCCGAGACCGTCGCGAACCCGCGGCAGCGTCGTCACCGATGAATAGACCCGGCGTCCGGGCTTGGACACGCGCTTGATCTCACGGATCACGGGCGCGTTGTCGTAGTATTTCAACTCGATCTTGATCTCGGTGCGGCCGCCTTCACCATCGGTCATTTCATAACCGCGGATGTAGCCTTCCGTCTTGAGAACATCGAGGACGTTCGCACGCAGCTTGGAGCCGGGCGTGAGAACGGTGGACCGCTTGCGCATCTGCGCGTTGCGGATGCGGGTCAGCATGTCGCCGAGAGGATCTGAAAGGTTCATCGTTGTTCCCCTTACCAGCTCGACTTCACGAGACCGGGGACCTTACCTTCGGACCCAAGCTCGCGCAGCGCGATACGGCTCATCTGCATCTTCCGGTAGTACGCCTTCGGACGACCCGTCACCTGGCAACGGTTCTTCACCCGGTTCGGCGCGGAATTGCGCGGCATGGCAGCCAGCTCGAGCTGGGCTGCAAAACGCTCTTCCATCGGAAGCTCGCGGTCCTTCGTGATGGCACGCAGTGCCTCACGCTTCGCCGCGTACTGCTCAACAAGCTCCTTGCGCTTGTTGTTGTTTTCGATCTTGCCCTTTTTGGCCATTGTTTTGCCCGAGCCCCTTAGTTCTTCGCCGAAGAGTCGCGGAAGGGGAAGTTGAACAGCTTCAACATCTCTCGCGCCTCTTCGTCGGTCTTGGCGTTGGTCGCCACAATGATATCCATGCCCCAGACCTGGTCGACACGGTCATAGATGATCTCAGGGAACACGAGGTGCTCCTTGATGCCCGTCGCGAAGTTCCCGCGGCCGTCGAACGATTTGGGGTTCAGGCCCCGGAAATCCTTCACACGCGGCAGCGCGATCGTCACGAAGCGGTCCAGAAACTCGAACATGCGTTGGCGGCGGAGGGTGACCTTCGCGCCGATCGGCATGTTTTCGCGGACCTTGAAGCCTGCGATCGAGTTCTTGGCCCGCGTCACCACCGGCTGCTGGCCGGCGATCAGGGTCAGATCCTTGACGGCGGACTGGACCTTGCGGGTGTCATTGACGGCTTCGCCGACGCCCATGTTGATGACGACCTTGTCGAGGCCGGGCACCATCATCGGGTTGGTGTACTTGAACTTTTCCATCATGCCCGGGACGACGACGTCACGGTACATCTTGGCGTAGCGCGGCTCGTAGCCTTCCGGCATGCCGTTGCCGGCAGCGGCGGTCTCGGGAGCGTCCATTACATCAGCCATCGATGACCTCCCCGGAGCGCTTGGCCACGCGCACCTTCTTGCCGTCACGAACGTCGAAACCGACGCGGGTCGGCTTGCCGTCCTTCGGGTCTGCCAGAGCGACGTTCGACAGGTCGATCGGCGCAGATTTCGAAATGATCCCGCCTTCCTGGCTCGCAGTCTGCTTCTGATGGCGCTGCACCGTGTTGATGCCAGCAACCATTGCGCGGTTGTCCTTGGGGATCACGCGCTGAACTTCACCGGTCTTGCCCTTGTCGCGGCCGGCGAGAACGACGACGCGGTCGCCCTTCTTGATTTTCGCAGCCACTTACAACACCTCCGGCGCGAGCGAAATAATCTTCATGTGGTTCGAGGCACGCAGCTCACGCGGCACTGGGCCGAAGATACGCGTGCCGATGGGCTCCTTGTTGTTGTTAACAAGAACAGCCGCATTGCCGTCGAAGCGGATGACCGAACCGTCAGCCCGCTTGATCGCCTTCGCCGTGCGCACCACAACAGCCCTGGCAACGTCGCCTTTTTTGACGCGGCCGCGCGGAGTGGCTTCCTTGACCGACACCACAATGATGTCACCCACAGAAGCGTATTTCCGCTTCGACCCGCCCAGGACCTTGATGCACATGACCCGGCGTGCACCGCTATTATCGGCGACGGCGAGGTTAGTTTGCATCTGAATCATCAGTTTTTCTCTTCGTTGGGAGACCCTTGCGGGCCGTTCCCGCTAGAGCTCCACGTTAGCCGTCACCGGCTGAAATATGGTGAGGCGCAGCGTCAAGCCGCGCCGCTCTCCGCCGGCTCGCTGCCGCTGGTCGACGCCGCTGCTGCGGCGGCCTGCGCTTCGGCATCGCTCTCGATCAGCTCGCCCGCAGGGGTGAGCTTGCCGACGACGGTCCAGTTCTTCAGCTTGGACATCGGCCGGCATTCCTCGATGCGGACCCGATCGCCGACTTCGTAGCGATTGGTCTCATCGTGGGCATGGTACTTCTTCGTGCGCCGCACCGTCTTCTTCAGAAGCGGATGCGAGAAGCGACGCTCGACGAGCACCGTGATCGACTTTTTGCCCTTGTTGGAGGTTACAAGCCCCTCAAGGTTACGCTTCGGCATTCTGCCCCTCTTTCGCGCGGCGAGAGCCGAGCACAGTCTTGATCCGCGCGATGTCGCGGCGGATGACGCGATAACGCGCCGTGTTCTCGAGCTGCCCGGTCGCCTGCTGGAAACGCAGGTTGAACTGCTCTTTCTTCAGATCGCGCAGATCGTCGACGAGTTCGTCGGACGTCTTTGCGCGTACATCTTCACCCTTCATGTGCCCTACTCCGCGATGCGCTGAACGAAGCGCGTCTTGATGGGCAGCTTTGCGCCGGCAAGCCGGAACGCTTCGCGTGCCACATCTTCCGGCACACCGTCGATCTCGAACATGATCCGGCCGGGATGCACCCGGGCGGCCCAGAACTCGACGGAGCCCTTGCCCTTACCCATACGAACTTCGGTCGGCTTCTTCGTGACCGGCACATCCGGGAAAATCCGGATCCAGACACGGCCCTGACGCTTCATGTAGCGCGTCATGGCCCGGCGAGCCGCCTCGATCTGCCGTGCGGTGACCCGCTCCGGCTCCATTGCCTTCATGCCGAAAGCGCCGAAGTTCAGGTCAGTCCCGCCCTTGGCGAGGCCATGGATCCGGCCCTTGTGCTGTTTGCGGAATTTCGTCCGCTTCGGTTGCAGCATTGCTCAGCCCTCCTCAGCCGCGATCGTCGCGGTTGCGACGGCCGGACGAACCCTGGTTCGACGCCTCAAGCGCACGACGCTCGTGTGCTGTCGGGTCGTGCTCAAGGATCTCGCCCTTGAAGATCCACACCTTGACGCCGCAGATGCCATAGGCAGTCACGGCTTCGGCGGTGCCATAGTCGATATCGGCGCGAAGCGTGTGCAGCGGCACCCGGCCCTCGCGATACCATTCGGTCCGCGCAATTTCAGCGCCGCCAAGACGGCCGCCGCAATTGATGCGGATACCGCCGGCACCCATACGCATGGCCGTCTGAACGGCACGCTTCATGGCGCGGCGGAACGCGATGCGGCGCTCCAGCTGCTGCGCGATCGAAGCTGCGACCAGCGTGGCGTCGACTTCCGGCTTGCGCACTTCAACGATGTTGATGTGCACCTCGGAGTCGGTCATCTCCGCGACCTTCTTGCGAAGGCGGTCGATGTCCGCACCCTTCTTGCCGATGACCACACCCGGACGTGCCGAGTGGATCGTGACGCGGCACTTCTTGTGCGGGCGCTCGATGACGATCTTGGACACCGCAGCCTGCTTCAGAAGCTTCATGAGCATCTTGCGGATCGCAAGGTCCTCATGAAGAAGGCGGCCATACTCGGCGCCTTCAGCGTACCAGCGGGAATCCCACGTACGGTTGATGCCGAGGCGAAGCCCGATCGGCGATACTTTCTGACCCATCAGGCGGCCTCCTCAACTTCGCGGACAACGATCGTCAGGTGCGAAAACAGCTTCGTCACCGAACCGACCTTGCCGCGGCCACGCGGGCGGAACCGGCGCATGGCCATCGCCTTGCCCACATAGGCTTCCTTGACGACAAGCGCATCGACGTCGAGATCATGGTTGTTCTCGGCGTTCGCGATTGCGCTCTCGAGCGTCTTCTTGACGTCGAGTGCAATGCGCTTGTGGCTGAAGGTCAGCTCGGCGAGCGCCTTGTCGACCTTCTTGCCGCGGATCATCGAGGCCACCAGGTTGAGCTTCTGCGGGCTCACCTTGATCATGCGGTTGACCGCACGAACTTCGGTGTCAGCGAGCACACGGGGGTGTTTCGGCTTACCCATTACTTCCTCCGTGCTTTCTTGTCCGCGCCGTGGCCGTAATAGGTCCGCGTCGGCGAGAACTCGCCGAACTTGTGACCCACCATGTCTTCCGACACGTTGACCGGGATGTGCTTCTGGCCGTTGTAGACACCAAACGTCAGGCCCACGAAGTGGGGCAGGATCGTGGAGCGACGCGACCAGATCTTGATGACCTCGTTACGGCCACCCTCTCGTGCCTTCTCGGCTTTCTTCAGAAGGTATCCATCAATGAACGGACCTTTCCAAACTGAGCGGGTCATTTACTTCTTCCGTGCGTGACGCGAGCGGACGATGTACTTGTCCGTCGACTTGTTGGAGCGGGTGCGCTTGCCCTTGGTCGGCTGGCCCCACGGAGTCACCGGGTGACGACCACCCGAGGTACGGCCCTCACCACCACCATGGGGGTGGTCGAACGGGTTCATCGCGACACCGCGAGTCTGCGGACGGATGCCCAGCCAGCGCGCGCGGCCGGCCTTACCCATATTGGTGTTCGAATTGTCAGGGTTCGACACGGCACCGATGGTGGCCATGCATGCCGACGGAACCCGGCGCTGTTCGCCCGACTGAAGGCGCAGGACGGCATAACCGCCATCACGACCGACGAGCTGGGCATAGGTCCCGGCAGAGCGTGCAATCTGCCCACCCTTCATCGGCTTCATCTCCACATTGTGGATGATGGTGCCGACGGGGATCGACGAGAGCAACATCGCATTGCCGGGCTTCACGTCAACGCGCTCGCCGGCAATGACCTGATCGCCCGCGCTGACGCGCTGCGGTGCCAGGATGTAGGCCAGCTCGCCATCGGAATACTTGATCAGCGCGATGAACGCCGAACGGTTCGGATCATATTCGATCCGTTCGATGGTACCGGAGACGTCGAACTTGCGACGCTTGAAGTCGATGATCCGGTAGGTCCGCTTGTGACCGCCACCACGATGCCGGGCCGTCTTGCGGCCGACATTGTTGCGGCCGCCGGACTTGGTCAGACCTTCCGTCAGCGTCTTGACGGGCTTGCCCTTCCAGAGGCCATCCCGCTTGACGATGACGAGCTGGCGCTGGCCAGGCGACGTCGGGTTGAATGTTTTCAATGCCATAGTCTTAAAGCCCCGTCGTCACGTCGATGGACTGACCATCCTGAAGCGTCACGATTGCGTGCTTCACGTCAGACTGGCGCCCCTTGATCCCGCGGAACTTCTTGACCTTGCCCTTGCGAACGAGCGTGTTCACGCCGGTCACCTTCACCTGAAAGAGCGCCTCGATGGCGGCCTTGATCTCAGGCTTGGTCGCGGACTTGGCGACGCGGAAAACCATCTGGTTGTTCTCGGAAGCCTCGGTCGACTTCTCGGTGATCACCGGAGAGAGAACAACGTCGTAGTGGTTGATTGCGATAGCCATCAGTTCGCCTCCGCAGTCTCGGCCGCAGCCTTGGCCGACCCGTCGAAGCGCGCGGCAATGCCGTCGAGCGCAGACTTGGTCAGAACCAGCTTGTTGCGGCGCAGGATGTCGTAAACGTTGAGACCAGCCACCGGCAGCACATCAACCATCGGAATGTTGCGTGCGGCACGTGCGAACTTCTCGTCGACCGTATTGTCGATGATCAGCGCGTTGTCGAGGCCAAGCGCCGTGAACTGCGTGCGCAGCGTCTTCGTCTTGATCTCGTCGATTGCGGCCTGGTCGAGGACGATGAGGTCGGACCCTTGCATCTTCGCCGACAGGGCCAGCTTCAGACCCAGCATGCGGACCTTCTTGGGAAGGTCGTGGCTGTGATCGCGAACCTTGGGGCCGTGCGCCTTGGAGCCGCCGCGGAACTGCGGCGCCTTCTTGTCGGAGTGACGGGCGCGGCCCGTCCCCTTCTGGCGGTACATCTTCTTGCCGGTGGCGTTGATCTCGCCGCGCGTGTTGGTGTGGTGCGTGCCTGCCTGACGGCGGGCGAGCTGCCAACGCACAACGCGGTGGAGAATGTCCGCACGCGGCTCAAGACCGAACGTTTCGTCCGGAAGCGTTACCGTACCTGCGTCATCACCGGCGAGCGTTTTGACAGAAATATCCATCACGCATCACCTTTGTTGGAGTCATCCGCCGACACATCGGTCGCCGGGGTTTCAGCCGGTGCCGCTTCGTTTGCGGGCATGTCGGCTTCGGTCGCCTTTACGTCGTCTGCCGGAGCAGAATCGGTGTTGGGCATGCGGAACGCACCGGGGGTCAGTGCCTCGGCCGGCAGCGCGCGCTTCACAGCGTCGCGAACCATGATCCACGAGTTCTTGGAGCCGGGGACGGCACCCTTGACCAGAACCAGACCGCGGTCGACGTCGACCTTGGCGATGGTGAGGTTCTGGGTGGTGACGCGGACGGAGCCCATGTGGCCCGCCATCTTCTTGCCCTTGAACACCTTGCCGGGGTCCTGGCACTGGCCGGTCGACCCGTGGCTGCGGTGAGACACCGACACGCCGTGAGACGCGCGCAGACCACCGAAGTTGTGCCGCTTCATGGCACCCGCAAAGCCCTTGCCGATGGACGTGCCGGAGACGTCCACGTACTGGCCGGGAACGAAGTGGTCGGCGGTCAGCTCCGCGCCCACATCGATCAGCGCGTCGTCGGTGACGCGGAATTCGGCAACAGCACGCTTCGGCTCGACGTTCGCCTTGGCGAAGTGGCCGCGCATGGCTCGGGAGGTGTTCTTGGCCTTGGCCTTGCCCGAGCCGAGCTGCAGCGCGACGTAACCGTCACGCGCCTTCTCGCGCTGGGAGATGACCTGGCAGTTTTCGAGCGCCAGGACGGTGACCGGCACATGCTCGCCCGCATCCGTATAGATGCGAGTCATGCCGACCTTTTTGGCGATAATTCCGGAACGCATGACGCAGACCCCTTAAAGCTTGATCTCGACGTCGACGCCGGCAGCCAGGTCGAGCTTCATCAGCGCGTCCACGGTCTGGGGCGTCGGGTCGACGATATCGAGGAGGCGCTTGTGCGTGCGAATCTCGAACTGTTCGCGGCTCTTCTTGTCGATATGCGGCGAACGGTTGACTGTGTAGCGCTCGATGCGCGTGGGCAGCGGCACGGGGCCGCGCACCTGTGCGCCGGTTCGTCGCGCGGTTTGGACGATCTCGCGCGTGGAGGAATCCAGCACGCGGTGATCGAACGCTTTGAGGCGTATGCGAATATTCTGGTTCATTCCGCTTCTTCGTTCTGACCCGCAGCCGCCGCAACTTCGCTCGCAACGGACAAAGACGCCTACCCGGCCCCCGAAGATGGCTGGCCGACAAGGCGCGTGAGTACTCATTATGGAGTGCCCTGATCTCCAGGGCGTGGGCGGTACGTAATCGAAAATCGGCGCGAATGCCACCCCCCTTCGCCCGAAAATGACGAAAAGATAACGGATGGCTGCTCTGCCAACAGTACCGGGGCGCCAGGCGGGGCGCCCGGGAACCATCATCGCAAAGTTCAGACCGTTCGCAACCCGGTCTCCGGTCTTATCGACAGCCTTGGCGCCTTGCCCAGCACCACCCTTGCAGATGATTCTGTTTGCATGGCCTTGCCCACGGCATGATTCGAATCGCCCGTCTTCTGATCGAAACCAGTTTGACCACGCGCAGATGAACGCCGCGTGACGCCAGGCCACCCGCCTCCTCCGCCAAACAACAGGCGACCCCAGCGCCCTCTCCCTGGGCATCGGCCCATAAACGCAAAAAGGGGCGCGGCATTGCTGCCGCGCCCCTCCTGGCTCCAAAGAGCGTCTGTCAGCCTAGTCGGAGATGGCCGAGACCACGCCGGCGCCGACGGTGCGGCCACCTTCGCGAATAGCGAAGCGCAGCTGCTCTTCCATCGCGATCGGCTGGATCAGCTCGACGTCGACTTCGATGTTGTCACCCGGCATCACCATCTCGGTGCCCTCGGGCAGCGTCACCACACCGGTCACGTCCGTGGTCCGGAAGTAGAACTGCGGGCGGTAGTTGGTGAAGAAAGGGGTGTGACGACCGCCCTCTTCCTTGGTGAGGATGTAAGCCGAAGCCTTGAACTTCCTGTGCGGCTTGACCGAACCCGGCTTGCACAGCACCTGGCCGCGCTCGACGTCTTCACGGCCGACACCACGCAGAAGCGCACCGATGTTGTCGCCAGCCTGGCCCTGATCGAGCAGCTTGCGGAACATCTCGACACCCGTGACGGTGGTCGCCTTCGTGTCGCGGATACCCACGATCTCGACGGTCTCACCGACCTTCACGATGCCGCGCTCGACACGGCCGGTCACAACCGTGCCGCGACCGGAGATCGAGAACACGTCCTCGATCGGCATCAGGAAAGCACCATCAACCGGACGCTCCGGCTGCGGGATGTAGGCGTCGACTTCCTTCATCAGCGCCAGCACCGCGTCGTGGCCGATCTCCTTGTTGGAGTCTTCCAGCGCCGCAAGAGCCGAACCCTTGATGATCGGGATGTCGTCGCCCGGGAAGTCGTAGGAGCTGAGCAGCTCACGCACTTCCAGCTCGACAAGCTCAAGGAGCTCCTCATCATCGACCTGGTCGGTCTTGTTGAGGAACACCACGATAGCCGGCACGCCGACCTGACGGGCGAGCAGGATGTGCTCACGGGTCTGGGGCATGGGGCCGTCGGCAGCCGACACGACCAGGATCGCGCCGTCCATCTGCGCCGCGCCGGTGATCATGTTCTTCACATAGTCGGCGTGGCCCGGGCAGTCGACGTGGGCGTAGTGACGGTTCTCGGTCTCGTACTCGACGTGGGCAGTCGAAATCGTGATGCCGCGCGCCTTCTCTTCCGGAGCCGCGTCGATCTGATCGTAGGCCTTGAACGTCGCGCCGCCGGTTTCTGCCAACACCTTCGTGATCGCCGCTGTGAGCGACGTCTTGCCATGGTCGACGTGACCGATGGTGCCGATGTTCAGGTGCGGCTTCGAACGGTTAAACTTCTCCTTCGCCATTGGCGATTCTCCACATTCGTCTTGGTCTGGCGCTGACGCTAGATCATTGATCGGGCCACCCGGACGTCCGGGCGGCGTTCGTTTATCATTGCCGGTAGCAGTTGGCGATGACTATCAGGCGTATTTTGCCTGAACTTCTTCGGCCACTGCCTGAGGCACTTGCTCATAGTGGTCGAACTGCATGGTGTACTGCGCGCGACCCTGGGTCATGGACCGCAGGTTCGACACGTAGCCGAACATGTTGGCGAGCGGCACGAACGCGTTGACCACGCTCGCGACACCGCGCGTCTCCGTGCCCTGGATCTGGCCACGGCGGGAGTTGAGGTCGCCCATCACGGTGCCGGCGAAATCGTCAGGGGTGACAACCTCGACCTTCATGATCGGCTCGAGCAGGCGCGGCTTGGCCTTCATGCAGCCTTCGCGGAACGCGGCGCGGGCCGCGATCTCGAACGCGAGGACCGAGGAGTCCACGTCGTGGAAGGCACCGTCGGTGAGCTGCACCTTGATGTCCACCATCGGGAAGCCGGCGATGGGACCGGAGGTCAGGACGGACTGAATGCCCTTCTCGACGCCCGGGATGTATTCCTTCGGCACCGCGCCGCCGACGATGGTCGATTCGAACAGGAAGCCTTCGCCGGTCTCGTTCGGCTCGATGGTGATCTTGATGCGGGCGAACTGACCCGTACCACCGGTCTGCTTCTTGTGGGTGTAATCGACGTTGGTCGACTGCGTGATGGTCTCGCGGTACGCCACCTGCGGCTGGCCGATGTTCGCTTCGACCTTGAACTCGCGCTTCATGCGATCAACCAGAATGTCGAGGTGAAGCTCGCCCATGCCGGAGATGATCGTCTGCCCGCTCTCGAAGTCGGTCTTGACGCGGAACGAAGGATCCTCGGCGGCCAGGCGGTTGAGCGCGAGGCCCATCTTTTCCTGGTCGGACTTGGTCTTCGGCTCGATGGCGATGTCGATCACCGGCTCGGGGAACTCCATCCGCTCCAGGATAACCGGCGCGTTGGGATCGCACAGCGTGTCGCCCGTGGTGGTCTCTTTCAGACCGGCCAGCGCCACGATGTCACCGGCGTAGGCGACCTTGATCTCTTCACGGGAGTTGGAGTGCATCTGCAGCATGCGGCCGACGCGCTCACGCTTTTCCTTCACCGTGTTCAGAACGCCGGTGCCCTGGTCGAGCTGACCGGAGTAGATGCGGCAGAAGGTGAGCGTGCCAACGAACGGGTCGTTCATCACCTTGAAGGCGAGCATCGCAAGCGGTGCTTCGTCGGACGGGTGACGCTTCACCAGCTCTTCGGTCTTCACGTCGATGCCCTTGATGGACTCAACGTCGATCGGGGACGGCAGGTAGTCGACGACGGCGTCGAGCAGCGGCTGCACGCCCTTGTTCTTGAACGCGGAGCCCGTGAGGATCGGCGTGAAGGCGTTGTCGATGGTCCCCTTGCGGATCATCGCCTTCAGCTGCTCTTCGGTCGGCTCGGTGCCGTCGAGGTAGGCTTCCATCGCCGCCTCGTCCATGTCGACAGCCATCTCGACCAGCTTCTCGCGGTACTCGAGAGCCTGGTCCTTCAGGTCGTCGGGGATGTCCATGTAGTCGAAGCTCGCACCCAGCGACTCGTCGTGCCAGATGATCGCCTGCATCTTCACGAGGTCGATGCAGCCCTTGAAGTCGTTCTCGGCGCCGATCGGCAGCTGAAGAATGATCGGCTTGGCACCAAGGCGCTCGACGATCATCTCGACGCAACGGAAGAAGTCGGCGCCGATCTTGTCCATCTTGTTGACGAAGATCATCCGCGGGACCGAGTACTTGTCGGCCTGGCGCCAGACGGTCTCGGTCTGGGGCTCGACGCCGGCGTTGGCGTCCAGAAGAGCGATGGCACCGTCGAGCACGCGGAGCGAACGCTCGACTTCAATGGTGAAGTCCACGTGGCCCGGCGTGTCGATGATGTTGAGGCGCTTGTCCTGCCAGAAACAGGTCGTCGCGGCGGACGTGATCGTAATGCCGCGCTCCTGCTCCTGCTCCATCCAGTCCATGGTGGCGGCGCCGTCGTGGACTTCACCGATCTTGTGGCTGCGGCCGGTGTAGTACAGAATGCGCTCGGTCGTCGTCGTCTTCCCGGCATCAATGTGAGCCATGATGCCGAAGTTGCGATAGTCTTCAATCTTGTGGGTGCGTGACATGAGCGTGCGTCCGAGCGTTCGTGACTAAATTTACGTGTGGCCGCAGAATTACCAGCGGTAGTGCGAGAAGGCCCGGTTGGCTTCAGCCATCTTGTGGGTGTCTTCACGCTTCTTCACGGCGGTGCCGCGGTTGTTGGCCGCGTCCATCAGCTCACCCGAGAGGCGGTCGACCATGGTCTTCTCGTTGCGCTTGCGCGCGGCGATGATCAGCCAGCGGATGGCCAGTGCCTGGCGACGCTCGGGCCGAACCTCTACGGGCACCTGGTAGGTGGCACCACCGACGCGGCGCGAACGCACTTCGACGGACGGCGACACGTTGGACAGCGCGTCGTGGAACAGCTGGACCGGGTCGGTGCGGCTCTTCGCCTGACAGATGTCGAGCGCGCCATAGACGATCTTCTCGGCGGCGGACTTCTTGCCGTCGTACATGATCGCATTCATGAACTTGGACAGGATTACGTCGCCGAACTTCGGGTCCGGCAGGACTTCCCGCTTCTCAGCGCTGTGACGACGGCTCATCTAACGTTCCCAATACTGATTTTGTGGTCGCCCCTACATCAGAGGCGCCGCGCTTTCCACCATCAGTGATCGCCGGGCGATCACCTTCAACATTTGATAACCGCCATGGGACAACCGGTGCTGTCATGGCGGTCTCCCGACCGTCCGCGCAAGAGTGCCGGAAGGCCGCAATCGCCGCGGACATGCCGCGGCGATCTGAACTTACTTCGGACGCTTGGCGCCGTACTTGGAGCGGCGCTGCTTGCGGTTCTTGACGCCCTGCGTATCGAGCACACCGCGAAGGATGTGATAGCGAACGCCCGGAAGGTCCTTCACGCGGCCGCCGCGGATCATCACCACGGAGTGCTCCTGGAGGTTGTGCCCCTCACCCGGAATGTAGCCAATGACCTCGAAGCCGTTCGTAAGCCGAACCTTGGCCACCTTACGAAGTGCCGAGTTCGGCTTCTTCGGCGTCGTCGTGTAGACGCGGGTGCAAACGCCGCGCTTCTGCGGGTTCGCCTCCATCGCCGGCACCTTGTTGCGCTTAACCGGCGCGACCCGAGGCTTACGGATCAACTGGTTGATCGTTGGCATTAAACCTTCCCATACGCGGGCGTCGCCGCCCATCTCAGTCGCGGGCAAGCCCGCTGATCTCATTTTCGGGCATTGCTGCCCGGACAAAAGCGGGTCATCCCGCGGGCTGACCCATGGGGCCAACAAGTAAAAGCGCCGCTTCGGCCCGCCCATTTGAGGGACGAGGAGCCGGTGCGGACGACAGAGTTAGCGCGGCAAAGCGCCGAACGAAACTCGAACCGGAGTACCGATGCGGGATGCTGGGCGCGCCACAAGCGCCGCACGCGGCAGCCTTCGCTTCGGTTGCGCTGACATAGCGATCTCCCCTGCTAGCGTCAACCCTTCCGCGCAATTGTCCCGTCTCTGAATGCGGCTTCTTGGCGCCGAAGAACCAAAGACCGGCGGCCGCATGTTGGAGAACGGCTTTCCAGGGCGTATTGACGGCATCAGTCCATCCTGAACAACCGTCAGTCGAACCCCTATGCCTCTCAGCGATATTTTCAAGATTGCGATGGCCGCCCCGGCGATTCTGACGTCTGAAAAATCATTCAGAAAAAATGCCGTGATCGGGTCTGAACGGTTGAACGCCCTCGGGCTGCACAGGCGCCGTGTCGCGTTTGCGCACGCAATGTCGGCGCGGCGGCGGGCTGCGTTGGCACCCCGTATTGATCCGGCGGAGCGCGCGGCGTTCGATCGCGACGGCTACGTGATTCGCCGCAACGCGCTGCCGCCGGAGCTTTTGGACGCCGTTCGCAACGAAATTGCGACTGTGCCGCGCCCGGTCTGGCAGATGCGTCAGGGGCAGACGGTCAACAGGGTGATCCCCCTGCCGCCCCGCAACGACGGGAGCGCCATCGCGGCACTTGCCCGCTGGGCGCGGTCACCGTCGGTGCGCGATCTCGTGGGCTACGCCGCCGGGCGTTCGGGCCACATCGTTACGAGCTTGCAGACCGTGGCCGTCGACCCCGCCGCGGGTGACGCCGACCCGCAGGCCGATCTCCACGCCGACACGTTCCACCCGACGGCAAAATTCTGGCTGTTCCTCAACAAGGTCGGCCCGGAAGACGGCCCGTTCTCGTATGTTCCGGGATCGCACATATTGACGCCGGAGCGTCTCGCCTGGGAGCATGAAGAGGCTCGGAACGCGGCAACCAAAGGCAACAGGCACCACGCGGCCGGCTCCTTCCGCCTCCCCGAATCAGAATTGTCGGCGCTGGGGTACGGACCGCTTCAGATGTTCCCGGTCGAGGGCAACACTCTGGTCGTGGCGGACACCTACGGGTTTCACAAGCGCACGCCATCACAGGTGTCGACGATTCGAACTTCCCTTTACGGCGTCTTGCGGCGCAACCCCTTCGTGCCCTGGAACGGCCTCGACGCGCTCGACCTGCCTGTCTTGCGCCATCGCACCATGCGCACGCACCTTGCGATGGAAGACCGCCGTGCCAAGACCGGCAAACCCATCGTCTACGAGAACGCCGGCGTTATTCTGGCCGAAACGCCGCCGAAGCCGCCGGGGATCTGACCCTGTCAGTCTGACGGGTCGGCAGCGAACCGGAGCCCGGCATCCGCGTACTTGTGCGGCCTACCGCGGTTCCACTGCCATTTGCGGTAGGCAAGACGCCATTCGAGGGCGCGCGGGTGGACGAACGGCAGTTCCGACACGTCACCCCCATTCCACGGCGTGAACGGGTTGCGGCGGAGCATCGCGTGCAATTCGGTGCGGACCGTCGGTTTGCTGGTCGGTGTGCGGGCGTGGAACCCGTAGGTGTCCGCCACAACCAGCGTGTTCCCCTTCACCGGGAGCGACATCAGCTTACCGTAGCCAAGGCTTGCCAGGAGATCCTCGCGCATCCGGAAGGACCCCGCGGAATGGTGGCCGTCACCGGCAGCGGTCGCGACGACCGACTGCTCGTGCTCCCATTCCAGCCGCTCCGGCGTCAGGCGATGGGAGCCGGGCACGTAGGAGAACGGACCCTCGTCCAGGGCGACATCGTGCATGAACAGCCAGAATTTCGCCGTGGGGTGGAAAGTGTCGGCGTGCAGGGTGTTCTGCGGGTCGGGCGAATCGGGGTCCGGGTTGTTGGCGATCGTCTGGATCACAGGGTTGTAGCCCCCGGTCCGGCCGGCCACGTAGCCGATCAGCGCCCTGATTTCCGGCGAGCGCAGGAAGCGGCGTGCCTCTGCCGCAGCGCTCGTATCGCCCCCGCGAGCCGGCAGCGGCATGATCCGCGTGATCGCATGGCCCTGCCGCATCTCCCAGGCCGCACGCTTCACGGTTTGGAGTTCTGCGGTAAGCCGGGCGAACAGATCCTCGGGCAGCGCGTTCTCGCGCACCACGAACCCGCATTCCTCGAACTGCGCGCGTTCTTCGGGACGGAGCATCGGCGCCAGAGCGGCGCGCCGCCGTTCGGAGGCCCGGTGCGCCGCTGCGACGCGCCAGCGGTGGAGGCCCGCCCTGTTCAGCCTCGCAGAGCCAAGAACCGGGTTCCTGCCGAAATTCTTGTCAGCGGAAAGGACCGACGCGGCCGCAATCGGCAGTTGGACAATCTCTTGAACTTTCATGACACTCGATACCGCTGCGTAGTGGACTGCGGGGAAGGCACGACACCGCCGTCAGTTTCCGTCAGGCCGTGGCCGGAAAACGGACGAGCTCCCCTTCATCGGTAAAAAAATAGGCGGAATCAGCCCCTGGGGCAAACACTTGCTGATCATGTTCCAGCACATCACCCACCCGGAGCGACCAATCTGCGCGCCGGCCCCCTCACCCGTCAGTTTGCCCTGAGGCATGAGCACTATCGTCAGCTCACCGAACCGGACTGGCGGCCACCGCAGCGAACCGACCATTCTGAAACCTGGCATCGTCGGTGTTGGAACAGCGGCCCGCCGAAGTTGGCAATATCGACGTCGCCGTCCGAACACATGCCCTTTATTGAATAATCCAACCACATTGACAGACTGTCCTGCCCCAAGCCCCTGACAACAATCATCGAGGGCAAAGCGCAACTCGGTCAGCGGGCAAAAAAATGGCCGACCGTCAGAAACGGTCGGCCATTTGATCTGTCTGGCATCTTCTGCCTGGCGGCGGTTTACTCGCCCGGCTGGGCTTCTTGCTCGCGCAGGTCAGCCAGCATGGCTGCGCTTTCTGTGGCTTGTGCCGCGTCGCGGTTGGCCTCCTCGATCAGATCGTCGCGCTTGGCCGCAACTTCGCGGATCCGGCTGATCATGCCGCCCGTGCCGGCCGGAATGAGACGGCCGACGATGACGTTCTCCTTGAGGCCTTCCAGCTGGTCGGCCTTGCCGGACACCGAAGCCTCGGTGAGGACACGCGTGGTCTCCTGGAACGACGCCGCGGAGATGAACGAGCGGGTCTGCAGCGACGCCTTGGTGATGCCCAGAAGGACAGGCACGCCGGTCGCCGGCTTCTTGCCGTCGGCCTTCAGGTCGTCGTTCAGCTCCTGCAGCTCCAGACGGTCGAGCTGCTCGTTGTTGAGCAGATCCGAATCACCCGGATCGTTGATCTCCACTTTCTGCAGCATCTGACGCACGATCACTTCGATGTGCTTGTCGTTGATGCCCACACCCTGGAGCCGGTAGACGCCCTGGATCTCGTTGACGAGGTAGGCCGCCAGAGCCTCCACGCCGTGGATCGCCAGAATGTCGTGCGGCGCGGGGTTGCCGTCGAGGATGTAGTCGCCCTTCTCGATGGGGTCGCCATCCTGCAGGTGAATGTGCTTGCCCTTGGGGACCATGTACTCGATCGGCTCGAGGCCGGAGTCCGCCGGCGGGTCGATGATGATCCGCCGCTTGTTCTTGAAGTCCTTGCCGAAGCGGATGGTGCCATCCATCTCGGCGATGACCGCGTTGTCCTTCGGACGACGCGCCTCGAACAGCTCGGCAACACGCGGCAGACCGCCGGTGATGTCACGCGTCTTGGCGCTTTCCAGCGGAATACGGGCCAGCACGTCACCGGCATGGACCTTGGCACCGGTGTCGACCGAAAGCACGGTGTCGACCGAGAGCAGGTAACGCGCATCACCGCCGCGCGGCAGCTTGAGCAGCTCGCCGTCCTTGCCCTTCACCACCACCGCAGGCCGCAGCGAGGAGCCGCGGGTGTGGGTCCGCCAGTCGGTGACCACGCGCTTGGTGATGCCGGTCGCCTCGTCGGCGGCTTCCAGCACGGAGATGCCCTCGACGAGATCCTCGAAGTCGATGACGCCGTTCACCTCGGTCAGGATCGGGCGGGTGTAGGGGTCCCACTCCGCAATCCGCATGCCGCGGCTGATGCTGTCGCCATCGTCGAGGTGCAGCTTCGCGCCGTAGGGCACCTTGTAGGTGGCGCGCTCGGAACCGTCGGTGTCGATGATCGCGATCTGGACGTTGCGGCCCATGACCATGAGGTTCTTGTCGGAGTCGCGCACCAGGTTGCGGTTGCGCACCTCCACCTTGCCCTCGTGGGAGGACTCGATGAACGACGAGTCGACCACCTGCGCCGTACCGCCGACGTGGAAGGTACGCATGGTGAGCTGCGTGCCCGGCTCACCGATGGACTGCGCGGCAATGACGCCAACCGCTTCGCCCATGTTGACCGGCGTGCCGCGGGCAAGGTCGCGGCCGTAGCAGGAGCCGCAGACGCCGTTGCGCGTCTCGCAGGTGAGCACCGAGCGGATCTTCAGCGACTGGAGCTTGGCCGCCTCGATGACCTCGATGTCCTTCTCGTCGAGCAGCGTCCCCTTCTTGGCGATCACTTCGCCGGTCACGGGGTCTTTCACGTCCTCTGCCGCGGTACGGCCCAGAACGCGGCTGCCCAGCGTGGCGATGACCTGACCGGCGTCTACGATCGGCTCCATGGTGATGCCGCGCTTGGAGCCGCAATCGACCTCGGAGATGATCGCGTCCTGCGCGACGTCGACCAGACGGCGCGTGAGGTAACCGGAGTTGGCGGTCTTGAGCGCGGTGTCGGCAAGGCCCTTACGCGCACCGTGGGTGGAGTTGAAGTACTCCAGCACGGTGAGACCCTCTTTGAAGTTCGAGGTAATCGGCGTCTCGATGATCTCGCCCGACGGCTTTGCCATCAGGCCGCGCATGGCGGCGAGCTGACGCATCTGGGTGGGCGAGCCACGTGCACCGGAGTGGCTCATCATGTAGACCGAGTTCATCTGCTTGGTGCGGCCCGTGTCCGGGTCCTTCTCCACCGCGGAGATGCGCTCCATCATGGCCGCGGCAACGCGGTCGGTGCACTTGGCCCAGGCGTCGATGACCTTGTTGTACTTCTCGCCCTGGGTGATCAGGCCTTCATTGTACTGCTGCTCGTATTCCTTCGCGAGCTCGGCGGTCTCGTTGACCACGTCGTACTTGCTGTCCGGAATGACCATGTCGTCCTTGCCGAACGAGATGCCGGCCTTGAACGCGTTGGTGAAGCCGAGCGTCATCACCCGGTCGCAGAACATCACCGTCTCTTTCTGGCCGGTGCCGCGGTACACGGCATCGATCACCTTGGAGACGTTCTTCTTGGTCATCAGCTGGTTGACGACCTCGAACGGCACCTTCGGCGAACGGGGCAGAAGGTCGCCGATGAGGGCGCGGCCCGGCGTCGTCTCATGCAGCTGGATGAGATCGTTGCCGTCCTCGTCCTTGGTCTTGTAGCGGACCTTCACCTTGGAGTGGACGGTGACGATCTTGTTGTCGATGGCGTGCTGCAGCTCGGCGATGGAGCCGAAGGTCATCCCCTCGCCCGGCTCACCTTCCGCCATGATCGAGAGGTAGTAGAGACCCAGAACGATGTCCTGCGACGGCACGATGATCGGCTGACCATTGGCCGGATGCAGGATGTTGTTGGTCGACATCATCAGGACGCGCGCTTCCAGCTGGGCCTCGAGACTCAGCGGAACGTGGACGGCCATCTGGTCGCCGTCGAAGTCGGCGTTGAAGGCGGTGCAGACCAGCGGGTGCAGCTGGATCGCCTTGCCCTCGATCAGCTTGGGCTCGAACGCCTGGATGCCGAGACGGTGGAGCGTCGGCGCGCGGTTCAAAAGCACGGGGTGCTCGCGGATCACCTCGTCGAGGATATCCCAGACCTCGGGCTTTTCCTTCTCGACGAGCTTTTTCGCCTGCTTGACGGTGGACGAATAACCCTTGGCGTCGAGCCGCGAGTAGATGAACGGCTTGAACAGCTCGAGCGCCATCTTCTTCGGCAGGCCGCATTGGTGAAGCTTCAGCTCCGGACCCACCACGATGACCGAACGGCCCGAATAGTCGACGCGCTTGCCGAGGAGGTTCTGGCGGAAGCGGCCCTGCTTGCCCTTCAGCATGTCCGACAGCGACTTCAGCGGGCGCTTGTTGGCACCCGTGATGACGCGGCCGCGACGGCCATTGTCGAACAGGGCGTCGACCGACTCCTGCAGCATCCGCTTTTCGTTGCGGATGATGATGTCCGGCGCACGAAGCTCGATGAGGCGCTTCAGGCGGTTGTTGCGGTTGATGACGCGGCGGTAAAGGTCGTTGAGGTCGGACGTGGCGAAGCGGCCGCCGTCCAGCGGGACGAGCGGGCGCAGGTCCGGCGGGATCACCGGAATGACCTGCATGATCATCCATTCCGGCTTGTTGCCGGACTCAAGGAAGCCGTCGACGATCTTGAGGCGCTTGGCGAGCTTCTTCGGCTTCAGCTCGGTGGTGGCCTCGGCGATCTCCTTGCGCAGGGTCTCGCGCTCCCGCTCCAGATCGAGCTGAAGGAGGAGTTCGCGGATCGCCTCGGCGCCGATCAGCGCGGTGAAGCTCTCGCCGTGGGTGTCCTGCAGGTCGAGGAACTCGTCCTCGGACAGGAGCTGGCGCGCCTTGATGTCCGTCACCATGCCGGGGTCAGTCACAATGTAGGACTCGAAGTAGAGGACGCGCTCGAGGTCCTTCAGCGTCATGTCGAGCAGAAGGCCGATGCGGGACGGCAGCGACTTCAGGAACCAGATGTGCGCGACCGGAGCGGCAAGCTCGATGTGGCCCATCCGCTCGCGCCGGACGCGCGACAGGGTGACTTCCACGCCGCACTTTTCGCAGATGACGCCCTTGAACTTCATCCGCTTGTACTTGCCGCACAGGCACTCATAGTCCTTGATCGGACCGAAGATGCGCGCGCAGAACAGGCCGTCCCGCTCGGGCTTGAACGTGCGGTAGTTGATGGTCTCAGGCTTCTTGATCTCACCGAACGACCAGGACCGGATCTTCTCGGGGCTCGCGATGGAGATCCGGATCCGATCGAACGTCTGGGTAGGCGCCTGATTGTTGAACAGGTTCATCACTTCCTGCTTCATGACCGCTCTCCTTCTCCCCCGCGGGGCGTCAACCATTCTGCGCATCCGCCACGACGCGCGTCTGGTATCAAAATCAGATTCAGGACAGACGTGCTGCCTGGATGGTTTGTCGTGCGCCCTACTGGCCGGCCAGTGTGCGCAGAATTATTCACGTCAGAGCCGCACCTTGCGGCAGGCCGGGGGCGTCGCCCCGAAGCGACCCCCGCGGGGATCGCAAACCGCGGAGACGGGATCGCACAACGAAAAAATCGCCCGAGCGTGGGATCGAAAAATCCCGCACGCGGACGTCCTTCGCAGCGCAAGGCCACGGAACAAGCCGACCCGATCCTCGTCATGAGTTTCGCCAAGCTGTTCATCTATGCCGTTCGCCGCCAAAGCGCAATACCGGAAGCCCTCTCAGCGCCCGAGCCATGCGCCAAGGCGGCCGACGAGCTCGGATTGCACCGGGAGGCGAGAAGGCTTCGGAAACGCGATGTCCTCGTCGCCCTCGAAACGCCAACCGAAATCGGCGATTTCGCACCTGTACATGTCCGCGACACGCTCGCGCGCGGAATCGTCGTAAAAGTCCGCGTATGCGATTGCCCGGTTGCGGGATTGACGATGAATTTCGGGTAGATTTTCGACGGGCAAGCGGAGTTTGTCGGCAATGCGCTCAACATCTTCAGAGAGCCGATGAAATCGGATGTAATCATCCATCGCCGGTCGATCTTTGATGTAGTATATATCACGGTCGCGTAATTTTCTGACGTCATCTCGTCCGAGCCAAGCTCGAAATATCTCAATCTGTTTACTGACAGTCTTCTCCCGAACCGCAGGCCGGGCGAAATAGAACGCGGATACAGTTTTGTCCCACGGGTTGCGGATGGTGCAGAACTTGAAAAAGCGCGACCACACGTCGGCGCCGACCATCCGGCGGATATCGCGCGCCTGCATGTGGTCAAAATAGGTCGCTTTCTCTTTGAAGGCCTGGCTGCGAGCGCCGATGATGCCGTCGCGCGTTACGCATTGCGCGGTGGCAAAGCTGTCGCGGGTGCCGGACACCGCAGCGTCCGGCGACCTCACGAACGGCTCGAAGGCGAGCTCCACGGCGGAACCTGCCGTCTTCCGCGTCTTCACGAAAATGAATTCGTGACGATAGGAAACCAGCATTGCCGCCGCAGCCCCCTGCCTATTCGGCTGCGAGCTTGCGCGCGTCGATGTCGTTGTTGATCACGATGTCCTTTTCGACATCGGTCAGTTCGACATTGAGGCCCAGCGACCGGATTTCCTTCACCAGAACGTTGAAGCTCTCCGGAATGCCGGCCTCGAAGGTATCGTCGCCGCGCACGATGGACTCGTAGACCTTGGTGCGGCCGGCAACGTCGTCCGACTTCACCGTCAGCATTTCCTGCAAGGTGTAAGCGGCACCGTAGGCTTCGAGGGCCCACACCTCCATCTCTCCGAAGCGCTGACCGCCGAACTGCGCCTTGCCGCCCAGCGGCTGCTGGGTGACCAGCGAGTACGGGCCGATGGAGCGCGCGTGGATCTTGTCGTCCACAAGGTGGTGCAGCTTCAGCATGTAGATGTAGCCGACCGTGACCGGACGGTCGAACTGCTCGCCGGAACGCCCGTCGAACAGGGTGGACTGACCGCTGGCGTCGAGGCCTGCCTTCTTGAGCAGCTCCACGATGTCAGGCTCACGCGCACCGTCGAAGACCGGCGTTGCGATCGGCACACCGCGGTGCAGCTGTTCGCCAAGACGCATCACCGAATCGTCGTCGTATTCGGCGATCGGCTCGGTTGTGCCGCCGTCGTAAATGTCGAGCATGGTGGCACGCAGCTCTGCCGTCTCGCCCGACTCGCGGGCAAGGCGGGCCAGCTCGCCGATCTTCTTGCCCAGACCCGCACAGGCCCAGCCAAGGTGGGTCTCCAGGATCTGCCCGACGTTCATGCGCGACGGCACGCCCAGCGGGTTCAAGACGATATCGACGTGGGTGCCGTCTTCCAGGAACGGCATGTCCTCGACCGGGACGATCTTGGACACGACGCCCTTGTTGCCGTGGCGGCCGGCCATCTTGTCGCCGGGCTGGATCTTGCGCTTCACCGCGACGAAGACCTTGACCATCTTCATCACGCCGGGCGGCAGCTCATCGCCGCGCTGGAGCTTCTCGACCTTGTCCATGAAGCGCTCTTCAAAGCGCTTGCGGGACTGGTCGTACTGCTCGCGCATCGCCTCGATGTCGCTCATCAGCTGCTCGTCGGCAGCGGCGAACAGCCACCACTGGGAGCGCGGCGTGTCGTCCAGCACTTCGGCCGTGATGGTCGAGTCCTTCTTGAAGCCCTTGGGGCCGGAAACTGCCGGCTGGCCGTCAAGAAGCTCGCGAAGGCGCGCGAACGTGTTGCGGTCGAGGATCGCCTGCTCGTCGTCGCGGTCCTTGGCGAGACGCTCGATTTCCTCGCGCTCGATCGCCTGGGCGCGCTCGTCCTTCTCGATGCCGTGGCGGTTGAAGACACGGACTTCCACGATGGTGCCGGTCACGCCGGGGGGCACGCGCAAGGAGGTGTCGCGCACGTCGGACGCCTTTTCGCCGAAGATGGCGCGCAGGAGCTTTTCCTCCGGCGTCATCGGGCTTTCACCCTTCGGCGTGATCTTGCCGACCAGAATGTCGCCCGCCTGCACTTCCGCGCCGATGTAGGCAATGCCTGCCTCGTCGAGGTTGCGCAGCGCTTCTTCCGACACGTTCGGAATATCGCGGGTGATTTCCTCCGGCCCGAGCTTGGTGTCGCGGGCGGCGACTTCGAATTCCTCGATGTGGATCGAGGTGAAGACGTCGTCCGACACGATGCGCTCGGAAAGCAGGATCGAGTCTTCGAAGTTGTAGCCGTTCCACGGCATGAACGCGACGAGCACGTTGCGGCCGAGCGCCAGGTCGCCAAGTTCGGTCGACGGACCGTCGGCGATGATCTCGCCCTTCTTGACCGTGTCACCGACCGAGACCAGCGGGCGCTGGTTGACGGTGGTGTTCTGGTTGGAGCGCTGGAACTTCATCAGCTGGTAGATGTCGACGCCCGACTTGGTGGGGTCGATCTCTTCCGTGGCGCGGATGACGATACGGGTGGCGTCCACCTGGTCGACGATACCGGCACGCTTTGCGCCGATGGCAGCGCCGGAATCGCGCGCAACGGTGGCTTCCATGCCGGTGCCGACGAACGGGGCTTCGGCACGCACCAGAGGCACGGCCTGCCGCTGCATGTTGGAGCCCATGAGCGCGCGGTTGGCGTCATCGTTCTCCAGGAACGGAATGAGCGCCGCCGCAACGGACACCAGCTGCTTGGGGCTCACGTCCATGTAGTCGATGCGCTCGATCGGCATCATCGACACGTCGCCGGAATGACGGGCAACGGTCAGCTCTTCGGCAAAGCGATTGCTTTCCAGAAGCGGCGCGTTGGCCTGTGCGACGGTGAATTTCTGCTCTTCCATGGCGGAGAGGTAGACCACGTCATCGGTCACCTGCCCGTCGATCACCTTGCGGTAAGGCGCTTCGATGAAGCCGTACTTGTTCACCCGTGCAAACGTGGCAAGCGAGTTGATCAGGCCGATGTTCGGGCCTTCCGGCGTCTCGATCGGACAGATGCGGCCATAGTGCGTGGTGTGCACGTCGCGCACTTCAAAGCCGGCACGCTCGCGCGTCAGACCACCCGGGCCAAGCGCCGAAAGGCGACGCTTGTGGGTGACTTCCGACAGCGGGTTCGTCTGGTCCATGAACTGCGACAGCTGCGAGGAGCCGAAGAATTCGCGCACGGCGGCGGCGGCAGGCTTTGCGTTGATGAGATCCTGCGGCATCACCGTTTCGATCTCGACGGACGACATGCGCTCCTTGATGGCGCGTTCCATGCGCAGGAGACCCAGGCGGTACTGGTTCTCCATCAGCTCACCGACAGAACGCACGCGGCGGTTGCCGAGGTTGTCGATGTCGTCGATCTCGCCCTTGCCGTCGCGCAGGTTAATCAGCGTCTGGATCACGGCCATGATGTCCTCCTTACGCAGCGTGCGCTGCGTATCGGGGGCATCGAGGTCGAGGCGCATGTTCATCTTCACGCGGCCGACGGCGGACAGGTCGTAACGCTCCGGATCGAAGAACAGCGAGGCGAACATGGCCTCCGCGGTCTCGATGGTGGGCGGCTCGCCGGGGCGCATGACGCGATAGATGTCGAACAGGGCGGATTCGCGCGAATCGTTCTTGTCCGCCGACAGCGTGTTGCGGATGTAGGCGCCCTTGGTCACATGGTCGATGTCGAGCACGGTCAGCTCGATCAGGCCCGTGTCCAGCAGACGCGCCAGAAGCTTGTCGTCGATCTCTTCGCCAGCTTCGGCGTAGATCTCGCCGGTCTCGAAGTTGACGATGTCGTCACCGAGATAGCGGCCGAGGACTTCGTCGTCGTTGACCTTGAGCGCCTTGACGCCCTTTTCAGCCAGCTGCTTCACCGTCCGGGCGGTGATCTTGCGGCCTTCTTCGATCACGAGCTCGCCGCTGTCGGCGTCGATGAGATCGGAATGCGCCTTCAGGCCCTTCATCCGTTCGGCATCGAACGGCATGCGCCAGCCATCGCCCTCGCGGGAGTAGGTGATGCGGTCGTAGAAGGTGTGCAGGATCTCTTCGGGGGCAAGACCGAGTGCCATCATCAGCGAGGTGACGGGGATCTTGCGGCGGCGGTCGATGCGGGCGTGAACGATGTCCTTGGCGTCGAACTCGATGTCGAGCCAGGAGCCGCGGTAGGGGATGATGCGGCCAGCGAACAGAAGCTTGCCCGAGGAGTGGGTCTTGCCCTTGTCATGGTCGAAGAAGACGCCGGGCGAACGGTGCATCTGGGAGACGATGACGCGCTCGGTGCCGTTGATGATGAAGGTGCCGTTGTCCGTCATCAGGGGCATGTCGCCCATGTAGACGTCCTGCTCCTTGAATTCCTTCGGGCTCTTGGCGCCCGTATCCTCGTCGACGTCGAACACGACGAGGCGAAGCTTGACCTTGAGGGGCGCAGCGAAGGTGATGTCGCGCTGACGGCACTCGTCAACGTCGAACTTCGGCGCCTCGAACTCGTAGTCCACGAACTCCAGCATGGCGGTGCCGGCGAAATCGGAAATTGGGAAGACCGAGCGGAATACGCCCTCCATCCCCTCGTCGCCTCGCCCGTCGTGCGGCTTGTCGACCAGAAGAAACTGGTCATACGATGCCTTCTGCACCTCGATCAGATTCGGCATCTCCGCCACTTCGCGGATTGAGCCGAAGAACTTCCTGACCTGTTTACGTCCGCTGAACGCCTGAGTCATATCGTGTTCTTGCCCCTTCTTCGCGCGGATTGTCCGCGCGCGTGACGCGCCGCTGCCCCTAACGACGCGAAAGGCCGACGCCCCGTGAGGCGTCGGCTAGACTTGTCCGGCGGTGTTGCCACCGGGTGAGCCGGAACGGCTCGGCGCGGCCCGCGCAATGAGGCGCAGGCTGCTGGCAAGCGTCGCTTACTTAAGCGAAACCTTGGCGCCGGCTTCTTCCAGCTTCTTCTTGATCGTCTCGGCTTCTTCCTTGGAAGCGCCTTCCTTGACGGGCTTCGGAGCGCCTTCGACGAGGTCCTTGGCTTCCTTCAGGCCGAGACCCGTGATGCCGCGGACTTCCTTAATGACGTTGATCTTCTTGTCACCAGCGGACTCGAGAACGACGTCAAATTCGGTCTTCTCTTCAGCGGCCGCAGCGGCATCGCCGCCACCAGCTGCCGGCATTGCCATCATGGCAGGAGCAGCCGCAGCAGCGGACACGCCCCAACCTTCTTCGAGCTGCTTCACGAGCTCGGACACTTCGAGGACCGTCAGCTTGGACAGTTCTTCGTACAGGCTTTCGAGATTTGCCATTTTCTATTCCAGTTTAACAGTTAGGTTGTCGGTTCAGTGTGTGCCAGTCCCGAGGGATCTCAGGCCGCCTGTTCCAGTTTCGCCTTCTGCGCTTGAAGGACACCGAGGAGGTTCTGACCCGGCGCGTTAAGCTGGCGTGCCAGCTTCTCGCCCGGCTGGTTGAGAACGCGCGCCAGGTTCGACGCGGGCTGCAGCATGCAACCCAGAAGCTTCGAACGCATCTCTTCGATGGGCGGCATCGAGGCAAGCGCCTTGACACCGCTCTCGTCCATCGCCGACGCGCCCAGGAGGCCGCCGATGATGATGAGCTTCTCGTTCTTCTTCGCGTACTCGGTCAGTGCCTTCGGCGCCGCAACGGGATCTTCCCCGTAAGCGATGCCGACCGGTCCGACGAACATCGGCGCAGCCGCTGTCCGGTCGGTATTGTCCAACGCAATCTTGGCGAGCCTGTTCTTGATGACCTTGAACTTGGCACCAGCCGCTTTGGTCTGGCGACGAAGTTCAGTCATCTGGGCGACGGTAAGACCCGCGTACTGGGTCACGACCACGGAGCCCGCATTGGCAAACACTTCATCGAGGAAGGTTACCATTTCGCGCTTTTCGGCTCTGTCCACCGTTCTCTCCAAGACAAGGATGGGGTCATCCCCCATCCGGCTCACTATGCCCCCCGGCTCCTTCACCGGCGGACGGTTCAAAACACCCGTCCCGTGGGCGAGAACGTCTCCGTTCCGACCCCCGTCTATGCAGGGCGATTAAGTGCCACCGTCGCGGCACACCTGCAGTCTCGGACAGGCTGCCCCCGCTGGCCGAAGCCTTAGGGAGCGACCCGCGCCCGGCCCAAAGGACCGGACGAAGCTCTGTTCGCGGCACCGAAGCACCGCGAAAATTCTGGCGCGCTAGCCGAATGCGCCTTCGACGCCCTTGATCACCAGGATGGTGACCACGGCGACAGCCGCAGCAAGCAGCATCCGTTGCCAGCGCGAGGCCCCCACGACCCTTAGGCCGCCGGCACCGTGGAGAGATCGACCTTGAGGCCCGGACCCATGGTCGAGCTCATGGCGGCCTTCTTCATGTAGGTGCCCTTGGAACCGGCAGGCTTTGCACGGTTCACGGCATCCCACATGGCCCGCACGTTCTCGACCAGCTTGTCCTCGTCGAACGAGACCTTGCCGACCGGGGCATGCACGATGCCGCCCTTCTCGACGCGGAACTCGACAGCGCCGCCCTTGGCGTCCTTGACGGCCTTGGCGACATCCGGCGTCACCGTGCCGACCTTGGGGTTCGGCATCAGGCCGCGCGGGCCGAGCACCTTACCGAGGCGACCCACCAGCGGCATCATGTCGGGCGTTGCGATGCACCGCTCGAAATCGATCTTGCCGGACTGGACTTCAGCCACCAGCTCCTCGGCACCGACGATGTCGGCACCGGCCTCGCGGGCTTCGTCGGCCTTGTCGCCACGGGCGAACACGGCAACCTTGACGTCCTTGCCCGTGCCGTTCGGCAGGATACAGACGCCGCGGACCATCTGGTCAGCGTGGCGCGGATCGACGCCGAGGTTGAAGGCGATCTCGACGGTCTCGTCGAACTTCACCTTGGAACGCTCCTTGATGAACTTCACGGCGTCATCGAGGGTGTAGTTCTTGTTGCGGTCCAGACCCTCGCGGGCGGCCTTCAGGCGTTTTGCTTCGGACATCAGTCAACAACCTCCAGGCCCATGGACCGCGCGGAGCCTTCGACCATCTTCATGGCCTGCTCGACGCTGTCGGCGTTGAGATCCTTCATCTTGGCTTCGGCAATCTCGCGCACCTTGTCGCGGCCGACCGTGCCGGCGGATTCCTTGCCGGGGGTCTTGGAGCCGGACTTCAGGCCCGTCGCCTTCTTCAGGAAGAAGGTCACCGGCGGAGTCTTGATCTCGAAGGTGAAGGACTTGTCGGTGTAATAGGTGATCACCGTCGGGCACGGAGCGCCCTTTTCCAGATCCTGGGTCTTGGAATTGAATTCCTTGGTGAACATGATGATGTTCAGCCCGCGCTGACCCAGCGCCGGCCCGATGGGGGGCGACGGAGTCGCCACACCAGCAGGCACTTGCAGCTTGATAAAGCCTGCAACCTTCTTTGCCACGTAGATCCTTTCCGGGCACGAAGCCCTGGCCAAAGTTCGGGCCGAATGCCCGTTTGCGGTTTCGGTTCAGGGGTTGGCCGCCCCCTCGCCTCCCGCACCACCGCCGCGCCCCGGAGTTCCGGCGCACGGCAATCTCTCATCCGTCAGGTCGATCGTGCCGCCTCAGGCGCCGACCTTCTCAACCTGCGCGTATTCCAGCTCCACGTTGGTGGGCCGGCCGAAGATCGACACCGCCACCTTCACGCGGGCGCGCTCGTCGTCGACCTCTTCGACCAGGCCGTTGAAGCTCGCGAACGGGCCGTCGGAGACGCGGACCTGCTCGCCAACCTCGAACGTGACCGTTGGGCGCGGACGCTCCACACCCTCGGTGACCTGGGTCAGGATGCGCTCGGCCTCACGGTCGGGGATCGGCTGCGGGCGCTGCGTTGCCCCCAGAAAGCCGGTCACCTTCGGCGTATTCTTGATGAGGTGGAACACCTCGTCGGTCAGCGCGCATTTCACCAGGACGTAACCCGGATAGACGTTGCGCTCGGTATCGATGCGGCGACCGCGACGGACCTCCGACATCTTTTCCTTCGGCACCAACACGTCGTCGAACATGTCGGTGAGGTTGCGCATCTCCGCCTCGGCGACGATCGCGTCACGCACCTTGTTCTCGAAGTTCGTGTAGGCGTGGACGATGTACCAGCGCTTGTTCATTCTTGCCTCGATGGTCCCTGCGATGATCCGTGGAGCGGCAGCCAGAGAAAGCCGCGCTTAGCCCAGGATCAGACCGACTCCGAGACCCAAAAGTCGATCCACCAGGAAGAAGAAGATCGCGGCAAACGCACACATCATGAAGACCATGATGGTCGTGATGATCGTTTCCCGCCGGGTCGGCCAGACAACCTTGCGGGTCTCCTGACGGACTTCCTGGATGAACTGAAACGGATTTGTCGTCACTGGGACCCCATACCCTTCAGACAAGCGAAGCCCTGCGATAAAACCATCGCAAGGCAAAATGCTTCATCTGACTTGAACGATCTCGGGCGCACTGACCCTGTTGCGCCGATGTCAAGATCGGTAGCTAACAATCGCGACCGGTTTCTGCAAGCAAAAATTTTGGATAGCCGTGGAACCATCAACACCCGGCACCGGCAACATTGTTTCGGGAGTGCTGGGGGCTGTGGCAGGGGCGGAGGGACTCGAACCCCCGGCCTACGGTTTTGGAGACCGCCGCTCTACCAACTGAGCTACACCCCTACGGCCCCGTTGCAATAGAGCCTGCCGCGCCGGGCTGCAACCCTTTCCGGCAACTTCCGGAATCGCCTTTGCACAGGCCATTCCGTTCAATTCCTGAACGAAATGATTGCATTTAGAGCAATTAATTCAATCAGTGATGCTTCCTCGACGGCGCCGGACCCGTTATACGGGATAAACCCTGCCATTTGTTGCTCGGAGGCCGCGCGTGTCTGACCAGACCGTTAACGAGGTCATCGTCCTTGTCGCTGATGTTACGGCGAGCGTCGAACTCTACGAACGGCTGGGCAACACCGAAGCGTTCGCCACCATCGCAGCCATGCTCGACCGCCTTCGCGCCGCTGCGGAAGGCGCCGGCGGCCGGTTCGTCCAGTCCCGCGGCGACGACGTGCTTTGCGTGTTCGACGAGGCGGACCATGGCGCGGCAGCAGCAGCCGCCATGCTGGAAGCAGCGTCCACCAGCAGCGTCGCATTGCATGTCGCGCTTCATGCCGGCGAGGCCATCACGGCACGCGAATCGATCTTCGGTGACTGCATCAACGTCACCTACAGGCTTGCCGCCATCGCCAACACCAACGAGGCGCTCGCGTCGACATCGGTGGTGGAGCGCCTGACGGATAAGTGGCGCACCAGCTTCCGGCCGCTTCGCTCATTTCATTTCAAGGGGAAGGCCGAGCCGATCGAGGTCTATGCCTACGATTCGCTCGGCTCGCAGTGGATGACCCAGTTGCCTGGCCATCTCCTGTCGCCAAAGCCGAAAATGGCCGTGAGGCTCAGCCTCACCTATGGCGGCACCACCTGGGAGGTGGGGGAAGCGGAAAGTCTGTCCGTCGGCCGGTCGGACGAGGTCGACATCGTCGTTGCATGCCAGTGGGTCTCGCGCCGCCATGCCCTTATCCACGTGCGCGACGGGGTGGCCATGCTGACGGACCGGTCGTCCTATGGCAGCTTTGTTTCGGCTGATGGCAACGTCGAGGTGCGCGTGCGGCGGACCAGCCTGCCGCTGTCCGGCAGCGGCGTCATCGGTCTCGGGTGCAGCGTGCAGGAACCGGAGAGCGAGCGGCTGGAGTACGCCGTTGCGCGGGCTGGTGTCGGGGTCACCTCCCCCGCCTGAACGGCCCACGAAACTGTTTTTCAAAAATATGAAACATCTTTCCGCCGGTCTGCGTTTGACGATCATCGGCCATCTGCGTGCGCAGGCGCCGGAGAAAACATCAAAGCGACGGAGTGACGGAATGGACTTGAATGGCGTGGGTTGGCTGACAGCCATCATCGTGGGCGCACTGGCAGGCTGGATTGCCGAAAAACTGATGAAGTCCGACATGGGCCTCTTCGCCAACATCATCCTCGGCATCATCGGCGCTGCGGCCCTGAACTTCGTCCTTGCGCTGCTCGATATTCAGATCGGCTATGGCTGGATTGCCTTCCTCATCGCAGGCGTGATCGGTGCATGCGCGCTGATCGGGATCACGCGGGCCGTCCGCGGCCGGTAACCGGCACACCTGTTTTTTCGGGAAAAGCTGGAGCGGGTGAAGGGAATCGAACCCTCGTCGTCAGCTTGGAAGGCTGCTGCTCTACCATTGAGCTACACCCGCGCCTCATGACCAGATACAAGCCTCCGCCGGATACGTCCAGCGGGGGCTTTGTTTTTGCCCGGCCTCAGTCTTCGATCAGGTTGAGGTCGATGGGTTCATCCGCCGCTGTTTGGCGGAAGGGACGGCGCGGCGGAAGCGGAAACCAGCCTGCCGGCCGTTGGATCACGCCCATTTCGTCCTGCGCATACTCGGCTTCGTCGAACCCGGCCGGCGGCGCAACGTCGGACGTCACCGAGCAATTCTTCAGCCAGACATCGTAAACCGGGTGCTCGACGGCGTTCAGGCCAGGACTTGCGGCAAACATCCAGCCGGTGAAGATCCGGCGGATCTTCGAGTCCAGCGTGATCTCGTCCACTTCCGCGAACACCATAGTGTTCGGCTCTTCGGTGGGCGGCTGGGTCTGACAGGTGCGCGGCGTCACGCGCAACGCCCCGAACTGCACCGTCTCGTTGACATAGACATCGAACGAGATGATCCGCCCGGTCACCTTGTCGAGCCCGGAAAATGTGGCGACCGGGTTCTCGATCGGCTCGGCGGCGGCGGCCGTCGCAGCGAACGCCAGCGCGAGGATGAGGCCTGTGCGCGCCATCATTTCTTGTGCGCGATGAAGCGAAGCCGCACGTAATCTGCGGTCCACTCGCCCTTGTGGTCCCGCAGCGACGGCGACAGCAGCGCTTCCAGCTCGTGCAATACCCGCTCCGCCCGTGAGCCAGCGGCTCGGAAGAACGGCGCGCGGAACGTCTCGATCCAGCCGGTAAGACCGCTTGGCAGCGGCGTTGGGCGCGGAAGGAGCGCTGCGCGTTCGACCACAAAGCCACCCTCTTCGAGCATTTCGGAATATTGATCCGGCGTCGGAAAGAACCACGGGTCGGCGAGCTTGTCGTCGATGCCGTAGCGGTCCGCAAGCGCCCGGAGCGCCGTCACGATTGCGGCCACGTTCCCGTGCCCGCCAAATTCCGCCACAAAGCGTCCGCCGGGTTTCAGCGCGCGGTGAACGCCAGCAATCACCGCGTCAGCATCGGTGATCCAGTGCAGCGCCGCATTGGAGAACACGGCATCGAATTCGCGGTCAAACGTCAGCGCTTCGCCGCGCATCACCTCGGCATCGACGCCGAGGGCCCGCGTGTTCGCGACAAAGTCTTCGGCGGGGTCGATGCCCAGAACCGATGCGCCCGCATCGGCGATCTGCCTTGTCAGAACGCCATCGCCACAGCCAAGGTCCAAGATCCGCTCACCCGGCTGCGGTGCCAGAAGCTCAAGCACGTTTGCGCCCAGATCACTGACGAAACGTGCATTTTTCGAATAAGTGGCGGTCGACCACTTCTGCTCGGTCGCGACTTGCATCGAAACTCCAACTGTCACCGGCCCGGCACTCGAACCCTGCCGGCTTCATTAACGAACTTATTGGGCGGGGTCCAACCGATCGATGGCGGCATGGATCTTTTCGAGGCGGGCGGCCGTATCGTCACGTTTTCCGCGCTGCTCCGCGATGGTGTCGGCGTCGGCCTTCTCCATGAAGCGCGGGTTGGACAGACGCCCGTCAATCTTGCCTAGCTCTTTCTCGAGGCGCGCCGCTTCCTTGGCAAGACGCGCACGCTCTGCGGCCAGATCGACAATCCCTTCCAGCGGGATACAGGCAACCACGTCGCCAACCACTGCCTGCGCCGCATTGGGCGGTGCGAACCCTGCGGTCTCCACGGCAGACGCACGCGCCAGCCGCTTGATCGCCTCTTCATGCCGGCCCAGCCACGCATCGTGACTGGCCGTGCCGCCAACCACCACAATCGGTGCCTCAAGGGCCGCGGGCACGTTGCTCTCCGCCCGCACGGAACGAACAGTCGCAATGAGGTCGACCACGAAGTTGACCTCCCCTGCCGCGCCCTCGTCCTCGAAGCTTGCGATGGGCCACGGGGCATGGGCCAGAAGCCGGTCGCGCTTGAGGCCGGCATTCTCGGCGGTCAACGCCCAGAGCTCCTCGGTGAGGAACGGCATGAACGGGTGGAGCAGCTTGAGGATCTGATCGATTACCGCAGCAGTGGCCTGGCGCGTCTCGGTCTTGGCTGGCCCGTCCGGCCCTGTCAGGACCGGCTTCACCAGCTCCAGATACCAATCGCAGAAGGTGTTCCAGGTGAACCGGTAGACGGACGCCGCCGCATCGTTGAAGCGATAGGCCTCGATGGCGCCGCGCACCTCAGTTTCCGTCCGGCTGGCCTCTGTCAGGATCCAGCGCACCAGCGTCGTTTCAGCCTTGTCTGGCTCAAAGCCTTCGACGAGCTTGCACTCGTTCATCTGCGCAAAACGGGTCGCGTTCCAGAGCTTGGTGGCAAAGTTGCGGTAGCCCTGAACGCGCGCCTTCGCAATTTTCACGTCGCGGCCCTGCGCTGCCATTGCGGCGAGCGTAAAGCGCAGCGCGTCGGCACCGAACTCGTCGGCAAGTTCGAGCGGGTCGATCACGTTGCCCTTCGACTTCGACATCTTTGCGCCCTTCTCGTCACGGACGAGGGCGTGGATGTAGACCGTGTCGAACGGGACCTGGTTGAGGAAGTGCATGCCCATCATCATCATCCGGGCGACCCAGAAGAAGATGATGTCAAAGCCCGTGGAGAGGACGCTGGTGGGATAATATTTGCGCAGTTCGGGCGTGCGATCGGGCCAGCCGAGCGTCGAGAACGGCCACAGCGCGGACGAGAACCATGTGTCGAGCACATCCTCGTCACGGTAAATCACCGTCGCGCCGTCGTCGCCTCGCTCCCAGGCTGCCAGTGCTTCGTCGCGCTCGGCAAACACGATGTCGCCGCCATAGTGCACTTCCGCGCTCGAGCGCACCTCCGCCTCGGAGCGCTCCACGAAGATCTTGCCGTCGGGGCCGTACCAAGCGGGGATCTGGTGGCCCCACCACAACTGACGTGACACGCACCACGGCTGAATGTTCTCCATCCAGTCATAATAGGTCTTGGTCCAGTTTTCGGGGACGAACTTGGTCCGCCCGTCGCGGACGGCGGCAAGGGCAGGCTCCGCCAGACGCTTGGCGTTCACATACCACTGGTCGGTCAGGAACGGCTCGACGGCCACGCCGCTGCGATCCCCGTAAGGCACCTGATGGACGTTTGCTTCCACCATCTGGAGGTAGCCGCCCTCCTCCATCGCCGCCTTGACCCATTTGCGGGCGGCATAGCGGTCCGTGCCTTCCAAGGCTTCGATCAGCGCGGCAAGGGTCGTCGCATCGAGCCCCTCCAGAAACTCGGCGTTTCCGTCGATCCGGATGGCAGCGTCGGCGTCCAGAATGTTGATGAGCGAGAGCTTGTGGCGCTTGCCGACCTCAAAGTCATTGAAATCGTGCGCAGGCGTGATCTTCACCGCGCCCGATCCCTTCTCCGGATCGGAATAGTAATCGGCAACAATGGGAATGCGGCGCCCCACCAACGGCAGGATCACGTCCTTGCCGACCAGCGCGCGATAGCGCTCGTCGTCCGGATGGACTGCAACGGCGGTGTCACCCAGCATCGTCTCGGGCCGCGTGGTCGCGACGACGATGAAGGTGGAGGGGTCTTCTGGGTCGAATGTGGCGTCAGCCAGCGGATACCGGAAGTGGACCAGCTCGCCCTTGATCTCGCGCGATTCGACCTCGAGGTCGGAAATTGCGGTGCGCAGGCCCGGGTCCCAGTTCACCAGCCGCTTGTCGCGGTAGATCAGCCCCTGCTTGTGCAGCCGCACGAAGACGGCGAGCACCGCTTCGGACAGGCCTTCGTCCATGGTGAACCGCTCGCGCGACCAGTCGCACGAGGCCCCCAGCCGATCGAGCTGTGTCTTGATCGCCCCGCCGGATTCGGCCTTCCACTGCCAGACACGCTCCAGGAACGCCTCACGCCCCATCTCCCGCCGGCTGGGTTCACCGGCGGCTGCAAGCTGGCGTTCCACCACCATTTGCGTTGCAATACCCGCATGGTCGGTGCCCGGCTGCCAGAGCACGTCGAGCCCTTTCATCCGGTGATAGCGGATCAGAATGTCCTGGAGGGTGTTGTTGAGCGCATGCCCGATGTGAAGCGAGCCCGTCACGTTGGGCGGCGGGATCACAATACAATAGGTCTCGGCATCTCGCGCGGCGCCGGCACCCGCCTTGAAGGCGTCAGCACCTTCCCAGACGTCGCGGATCCGCGGCTCAATGTCAGAAGCGTCGTAAGTCTTGTCAAACATCATGCACACCCTTGGACCGGTGTGCCTAAGGCGCCTTTGCCTCTGTCGTCAATCGCAAGCGGCGGCGATCGCGCCCGTCAACTGAGGGGCTCCCACGTGCCGTCGCTGCTGCGACACAGCGTGGCCCGCCCGCGCAGGCGTTCGCGATCCACCTCTGCAACATGCACAATGTCACGGCACGTGCGGCTGTTGACCGAATGGATGGGGCCCGGCGTCACGGCGCCCTTGGCTCGGCCACCCTCCCAGGGCACGGCAACGCCGCCGCGTTCGGCACCAAGCGCAGTCGTCTGTGCACTGAAAGCTGCCACCTGCGCATCGTCGTTGAGGACAGAGAAAAGCCCCACAGGCAATGGCCGGGGCAGCATCGGCCCGTTGGTGGCGACCTGGGGTCCGCTGTTCCCGCCAAAAAGGCTCAGGCCGCCGCAGCCCGAGAGCATCACTGCCACAGCCAAGATCGTGACGAGTTCTCTGGCCAATCCGGGCTCCCATTCTCACAAGGTCGGAACAGTCCACCCGTCAGACCTGCCGCTTAAGGACGGTCACACGGCGACAGACCCGGACAAACGTAACCGCTGGAGCTGCAAGTTCAACCGCGCGGCAGCGTGATCACGACCTTGAGCCCCCCCAGTGGGGAGCTTTCCAGGTCAAGCGTTCCGCCATAAAGTTCAACAAGTTCCGACACGATCGAAAGGCCAAGCCCGCTCCCCGGCTTCGATTGATCCAGCCGCTGCCCGCGCGCCATGGCGCGGCGCCTCTGCTCCACGGTCAAACCCGGTCCGTCATCTTCAATCGTCACGCGCATCATGTTGGCCCGGCCCATCAGCGTGGTCTTCGCCGGGACCACCGCAATCAAAACGCGCTCCTTGGCCCACTTCAGCCCGTTGTCGACCAGGTTGCCGACAATCTCCTCAAAATCCTGACGCTCACCAGCAAATTTCAGCGGTTCCGAAATTTCCAGAGAAACGTCGATCCCCCTGCGTTCACCAAGTCGTGACATGGCGCGATACAATCGCTCCAGCGCACTTTCCACATCCGTCGACGCGCCGATCATGCGCTCCTTTGCCGCCATCTGCGCCCGTTCCAGATAGTAGCGCAGCTGCCGCTGCATGATCTGCGTCTGTTCGCGCACCGAGCGGGCAAGCGGGGTCGTGTCACTCGCGGCATCGTTCATCATCACGCTGAGCGGGGTCTTCAGCGCATGGGCAAGGTTGCCAACATGGCGCCGCGCGCGCTCAAGCGTCGCGCGGTTCGTGTCGATCAGCGTGTTCAGGGCTTCGGCCATAGGCGCGATCTCGCGGGGATATTCCGTGCCGACACGGGCTGCGGCCCCATCCTGCACCGCTTCGATTTCACGGCGCAACGAATGCAACGGCCGCAGACTGACGCGCCACTGAATGAAGGTGATCGCCACGAGGATCGCCGCGAAGATACCCAAAAAGATCGCGAGCCGGGCTGCAAAAACGGCAGTATCTTCGGCGATGCTGGACGAGTCTCCGCTCACCATCGCAAGCAGCCACTGCCCGTCTTCAATGGCAATCTTCTGCGCCACTGCGCGCAGCGGTTCGCTGGTCGGCCCGGTCACGTACCCTTGGTAGACTGCGCCCGGTGCAAGCGTCCGCATCGCTTCTGGGATGACCACCACGTCACCAGCCAAACTATCGGACGCCATCAGAATAGTCTGCTTATCCACGTCCAGTACCGTCCAGTACCAGCCTGAAAGCGGCAGCATGAAACGGGGGTCGCCCAGGGTCGGCATCGCCTGCTGGATCGTTCCGGTGTTGGGGTCGGCAAGCTGTCCGATCAGGATCGAGAGATAGACGTTAAGTGTCTCATCGAACCGCTCCTCCACGGTCTCGCGGAACGCGGTCGAAAGAACGACTCCCGTCGCAATCAGCGCAATCACGCTCCACACAAGCGACGTCAGAAGAAGGCGCGCCGAAAGAGATTTAAGCATTCTGTGGCGGCGTGATCCGGTAACCCAGTCCGCGAACTGTCTCGATCACATCGGTTTGGAGCTTCTTTCGAAGGCGGCCGACAAAGACCTCGATCGTATTGGAATCGCGGTCAAAATCCTGATCGTAAAGGTGTTCCGTCAGCTCGGTCCGCGACACGATGCGCCCTTGGTGAAGCATCAGGTATGCAAGCACACGATATTCATGGGAGGTCAGCTTGACGGGTTGCTCATCCACCGTCACCCGGCTTGCCCGCGCGTCCAGATGCACCGGGCCGCACCGGAAATCATTGCTCGCCACGCCGGCGGACCGACGGATCAGCGCACGAACCCGGGCCAGCACCTCTTCCATATGGAACGGCTTGGAGACGTAATCGTCCGCACCGGCATCGATGCCGGCAACCTTGTCGCTCCAGCGGTCACGCGCCGTCAGCACCAGGACAGGCATTGTCCGCTTGGCATCCCGCCAGCGTTCCAGCACGGAGATCCCGTCAAGCTCCGGCAGGCCGAGATCGAGGATAACCGCATCGTAGGGCTCGGTATCACCGAGGAAGTGCCCCTCCTCCCCGTCAAAGGCGGTGTCGACAACAAAGTCGGCCTTTTTCAGCGCTTCGCAGAGCTGTCGGTTCAAATCGCGGTCGTCTTCCACAACGAGCAGACGCATCGTTCTTCCTTCTTCAGCGGATCTTGCGGCCGCTGCGGGCGTCCAGCACTTGTGCCAGCACCCGCCCGTTAAGCCGCAGGGTCGTCACTTGCCACACCAACCCACCGGCCGTCTGGCACAATTGCAAACGCAACACCTTCCCGCTGATCTTCCGGCGCACCTCGGCAGGGCGAATCGCCTTGCCGGAGCTGATCGCCTCTCGCTGGTCATGACGGTTCAGGCACGCAGCCTGCGCGCCCGCAGGCGCCGACAGCGCCGACAGCGCCGCAGGCCAAGCCAGAAGCATGAACACCAGAATAAGGCCAAGCGTTTTCCTCATGCCGCCGAAATACTTTTAGGGCCGTGAATTCGGCATGAACGCAGGCGGTCATTTCTGATTTGTTGCAGAACGGTCACTCAATTGCGCAGGACCAGATTGCTTGCACAACGCGGACCAGGCCGCGTTGTGCTCTCGGACCTCTCGCTGGGTCGCACCGCTGTCGGTCGCCGACCAGCCGATCGGCTCAAACGCAGCGCAGGACACGTCAATCCCGCCGGAACCCGTCGTCTGGCAAGCCGCCATCAGCGGCAGAAGCATTCCCATGGCGAACGGTCCGGCGCGCATCGAGCGCCTCTTGGATCCTGGCATTGCGCGTCTCCTGATTCTGAAGTTCAACCTCGGCAAGACGGCGCACGATGCGCTCCTTGCACACGGCCCGCTCGACCAGGCGTCCTGCGGGGTATGCCGCAACGGCCGACAGCGCTGCGCCGACCACGCCGGCAATCAGCCCGCGCCAGCCAACAGCTGCGACGAGTTGAAGAAGGATGGTCAAAGCCCGTCCTCCCGCGCCGGCCCTTCGGCACGACGCAGCGCAAACCGCCACAACAGAACCCCGCCAATCGCCGCCACAACCAAGAAAGCCATGACCAGCCCGAAAACGGTGCCGTCGTTGAGGGACTGAACATCCCGCCCGATCTGCACGCCGGTCTGCGCAAGGGCACCGGCAGTCACCACTGCACCGGCACCGGCAATCGGGCTTGCGGCAGCGGCTGCTGTCTTGCGCCGGGCGGTCCGCTCCTTGCGGTCCGACACCGCCGTGCTGAGCGCCGCCAGCATCGCCGGGTCCGCAGCACCATCGGCAGTCAGGCTACGCCGAGCCTCGAACCGCATCACCGCATCGCGCGTCCGAGCGCCAAAATCGCCGTCTGTTTCGAGGCCGTAGCCGAGAACATTGAGATCGCGCTGCAGCGCCTCCACATCCTTGCCGCGAGATCCGTGCCGCAGGACCCGAACACCCAGCGGCAGATCGCTTTGGTGCGCACCGGCTTCCAGAGGCGGCATTGCGCCGGGAGGCCAGCGAATCCCGTCCGGCAGGATCGAGGCGCTCCGAAACACCGAGCGTCGCACCTCATTGCTGACGTTGCCGTTGACGACAGTCACGGTTCCGTTCGCGTTCACCGTCTCCACAATGCCCACATGCCCGTAAAGCGGGTTCGAGCCTCGCGGAAACACCACGATGGCACCACGAACCGGCTTTTCAAGCCGTGTGCCATACCGCGTGAAGGAGCGGGCAAGCGCGGAGCGCGTCGAGGGATAACCGCTGTTGACGAGCGCACCGTTTACGGCGACGGCGCACCACGCGTCCTCGTCATTGGTCCACCAGCCGATCCCCGACTGCTGGCCCCACTCCACAATCAGTGGGTTGTGTTTTGGCCCTGCAATTTCCCGCAAGCCCAGGTGGTTTGACAAATACTCAAGCCACGGCGCACGCTCAGACATGACGCACTCCTAAGTTCATGAATGGGAATGATTGAACCGGCGGCAGTGCCGTCCGGCGGTCGTGCAGCAGGTCAGTCCTGCTCGTTCTCGTCGCACGCTTCCAGCGCGTCGAGGCGCACGCAAAGCTCCTGAACAGCCTTCACCAGCGGCGCCAGAAGCTCCTCGTAGCCAAGAGACTTTACGTCGTTGCCACCATTGATCGCGTGGTCCTGATAGCCACCGAAGTCGCAGCCGGTTGCGCCGATCAGCGTTTCCACGTCCTGCGCCAGAAAGCCGTGGTGGTAGCGCAGCCGTGCCATGCTTCCCGGCGCCGGGGCCTCCCAGTCACCCTCTGCATCAGCCGGGCGCAGATAATCCTCCCGGTAGTCCCAGCGGAAATCCACCGGCCGCAACGCACGCACGAATTCGAGGCCCAGAACCGTGTCGCGCACATCGGTCTTGTCGCGGGCATCCGAGCGGTTCTGAACGGCACCGTAGGCGTATGTGGTGGTGGCCGAATTGCCCAGCTGAACCTGGTTGGACCCCTGCACGGTCGCATTGAAACCCAGCGCGGTGGCGTTGGTGAGGCTGCCGGAGATGTTGGAAAACGTGGTGCGACCGACCGCCGTGTTGTTGCCCCCGCCGGATATGAACTCACCAGCCTTAAAGCCGACGAGCGTCGACCCGCTCTCGGTCGTCATGGTCGAGCCAGCGCGTGAGCCGCAAAACACGTTGCCCGTCCCGCTCGTCGATGACAGACCGGCGCTCTGTCCGATTGCAATATTGCCGTTGCCGGATGTCATGGATGAAAACGCACCTCGCCCGATCGCCAGGTTGTTCGATCCGCTTGTGACCGACGACAGCGCGAATTCTCCCAGGGACACCGACGAGAGCTCGTCGGATGCGCCGCGCCCCAAGGCAAGCCCGCCCGAGAACTCAAGCCGATTGCCGTAAAGCGACCCCGTCCCGTCCGCCGAGATAACCTTGAGGGACTTGCCGGCACCCAGCGTGAAGAAGCGCGCATTGCCGGCCGAGTTATCGACCCGGATAGCCGCGTTACTCCCCGCGCCATCGAGCCTCAGTTCGCCACCTTCTGAGCCGGAATCCACCGGGCCGACCGCAAGGACGGTGTCCAGCCTCAGGGCATTCCCGTCGTGGTTGGGCCCATATGTCCCGAGGGTCCTCAGGGCGGGAAAATCGAGCGCCCACCCGTTCGAGTCGTTGCCGAAGACCGAATGGTGGCCATCAGTCTGCACCCAGATGAATCGGCCCGACCCGGTGCTCGGCCCGTTCACCGTATTGCCAAATGCCGTCAGCTGCCCGTCAGCAGCCTGCCGGATGCACGCCGCGGTGGCGCGCGTCACCGTCGGGTTGAGACTGAAACTCACATTGGAAACCGTGAGCTTGCCTGCAGCCACCAGGAAGCCCTCGGCGGTGGCACTTGCCCCCATGAGCGCACGTCCGTTCTGGATCAGGCAGCTCGCCTCCAGCCCGGCCACATGCACCATCGGCACGTTGGAGATCGTATTGGTCGAAAAGCGAAAGTCGGAAATCGCGAGCGAGCCGCCCGTCTGGAAGATGAACTTGTCGTTGGCAACGTCCGTCGAAGCGTAGAGACCGGAAATCGTGATCTGGCCATCCTGCATCTCGATGCTGGAGTAGCGCCCGTCGAGTGCCAATCCGTTAACCGTGCCGAACGGCGCCTTCGTCCCGGTTTTCTCAAACAGGATCCGCGAGCGGAACGGCGTGCAGTTGGTCATCTTCAGGTCGTCGCATTCACCAATGCGAAAGCCGTAGGTCGCCCCGTCGCTGTAGATCCCGTACAAAACCGCGGAACCTGCAAAATCATACGGCCACACGCGGCAGTTGCGCAGCTCCACGGTGTCGAGCGACCCGGCAACCTTGAAACCGATGTTGAAAGACCCGCACTCGACGTCGTCGAAAATCGCGCCGCCGCAGTTTCCGTCGGCCAGCACACCGTTGTAGGCGCGCTGAAAGCGGAGCCTGGCGAGGCGCACCCGCGTCCGGTCAACGAGGTTCACCGCCGCCGGATACTGGATCAGCGTTGCGCGAGACGATGCGCTCGACTGGTCGAAATCGATCGTAAAGTCTTCGAGCGACGTGAAAGAATGCGACAGCTTGATCACACCCGCCGCATTCATCCGGAACTGGTTGTCGACCTTGATCACGGCCTTGCCGCGACCGGCCCCGAACACACGCTGGTAGATGGCTCCGGACGTAAGCTGGTCGGTCACATAATATGTGCCGGTATCGAGATAGACGTTGCGGCCAGAGGTGAACGCGCGGATCAGCGCCCCGGTGTCGTTCGTTGCGCCATTGCCGGCAGCGCCAGCCTGCTTGGCCGTCACGGTATCGCCCAGGAGAGACCAGAAACCCGCGCTGGCGTTGCCGAACCCAAGCCCGTCCGCCGGCAGCGATCCAACGCGGAAGTAGCGCGCACCACCACCGTCATTCTCGGCGCTGTAGCCGCGCACCTCGATATGGTTCACCGCCGCCGGGATCGAGGCTGCCGCAGCGTCGGCCCGCGTGGCGAAGCTGAGAAGAAGCGCGTCGCTGCCGCCAATTGCCGGCAGCTGCGAGAAATCGACCCGCGCATCCGCCGCACCAACAGCAAATGCTTCGGTGAAGGTGTTGCCGTCGTCCGAGACCTTCAGCGAAAAATCATCCGAGCCGAGCAGGCCGAATTCCGCACGCCCCGAGTAGCCGCGCTGGAAAATGTGCGCCGCTGTGCCGGCAACGCCGGTCTTGTTCACGTAGACCCGCACATTGCCCGTCGGGTTGCCCGTGGTGCCATCCGGGGCAAACTGCACACCCTCCGAAAACACCTGAAGGCGCTTGCTGGTGTCCGCCGTCCCGTTCACGCCGAAGATCGACGCCGTCTGCGCTGCGCCAACTGCGGTAAAGATCTCCCAGCTGGTACCGTTGAACAGGATAAGCGCCTGTTCGGAGCGGGAGAATGCCAGCCAGCCTTCCCGCGGCTCGAAGAAGACCCACGCACCGTCCTGATACGCGGCGACGTTGAATTCCTGGCCCGCCCACGCGCCGGAAGCCGGGGCCGCCACAACATGGCGCTCCCCCTCCTGCGGCGACACCGGCGGTGCAGTTTGGTCGCGGTCCTCAACGGTGAGCTGAACCACCGAGTCGATGCGACGGAACGCATCATTCACCGTCACATGCTTCTGCGCCTGACCGCCCGCAACATAGGGCAATTCCAGATTAAGGCTGTTCGACATTCACCGTCACCTCCGTGGGCACGCCGGGGCCGAAGCCAGGCGCGATCTGGGTCACGCGCACCGTCACAACGGTTTGCGCAACGCCAAAGTCGGCCAGCTGATTTGCCAGCGAATACAAATAGATGGGTTTGGTTGTCTCCGCCGAGCGGACGACAACGCCCTGGTCGAGAATCTCGACGAGGTAGATCTCTGCACTTTCGCCGAGCGGGACTGTCGTCCGGTTCGGCCATTCGTTTCCGTCAATGCGCGTGCGCCTGATCCACGAGATATCCATGGCAGCGTTCGCGGTTCGGCGGCGCGCCTTCACATGCACAGGCGCATAGGGCGTGATCGCCCGGCCGGTCGGCGTGAAATTGAAGGTCGTCGTGTTGGTCCCGCCAACCCCTTCGACAAGGGGTCCGACGCGGTATGTCTGCGGCTGCCCGACGTGGGCCGACAGAACCGGCAGGACTGACAGTGTGTCGTCCAGCACCACAACGGGCGCGCCAACAGGCAGCCCCGCAACGGTTGCATCCTCGGTACCAAGACCGCCGCGCAACAACGTCGACAGACGATAGGTGCGCTCGCCAATCAAATCCGCCCGGCGGAACTGAACAACCTCCCAGACGCCGTTGGCGGCCCGAACCGCCAGCGTGTTGGCGCCGTCCAGCACGTTCCGCCTCGACTCGGTCTCCAGCAGCGTATTGAACATCAAAACATCGAGCGTACCGCCATAGTCCCATCGGCTCGTGGGTCCATCGTCGATCCCGCCGATCACCTGACCCATGGAGGCCGGGCGCGTCACGGTGGTCTCCAGAATGAAGCCGTTGTCGTCATCCAGCCGCCAGACGCCGACATTGCCCGGCCATGGCCGGGCATAGGCGCCAATCCAGGCGCGCTGATCGCGCACCACGTCGCCAATCAACGGCAGGTTCACACCCACCGCAAAGGGTGGCGACTTGGTCACAAAGGAGATGGACGGCGTCAGCGCGCCCGGTGTCGGGGTCGGCGCCAGGGCAACCCGATCGATGGTGCGGCCGGTCACCTCCCGGTGGCCGACATCCTCCACCTCTTCCACAATCACGTCACGGTCCCGCCCGTCATGGCGCACCGTCACGATGTCGCCGGGCAGCATCGCAATGGCGCTCGGCGGCAACGCAAACCGCAGCGTCGTCCGCCGCGCCCAGCGCGCGCTGAGCGCAAGCTGGGCAAGTTCCGTGGCCAGCCCATCGTTCAGACTGGCAGAAACCGAGATCACCTCGATCTGCCGCGTCGAAGCCTCGAGCGGCCGGTAGCGCGCGTTCGCCACCTGAAACGATCGGCCGCTGTCGAAATAGCGAAGCCGCTCTTCAACCGGCAGCCCCGCGGCCTCATCCCGCACCTCTGTCAGAAGAGGCCGCTCCGCAGAAAGCTCGACAAGGTCGTCCACTTCGATCAGAGCGCCTGACGGCCGGTCCAGTCCCACGAAGCGGATGCCCGTCCCGGTGTCGGCGCCAACGATCGAGGTGGCTGCGGTGATGTCCTCAATCGCGTCGCGCAAACTTTGCGGCCGCGCGATCAGATAGCCGTCCAGCACCGTGTTCACCGCGGAAATATCGGGCGCCGGCACCCCCCAGTCCGCAAACAGCGCGGCGAGAAGGTCGGCAACCGGCGCGGCACCGAGCCGGCCCGTCAACCAGTGGCCGCGCTCCCAGTTCTCGCCATCGGTCCAAACATCGCTCCGGTGCGGAAAGACCGGCCAGGGCCGCGCATCCCAGGTCCACACATGAACCGTACCGGGGTCGATCATCCGTCCGGCGTAAACACCCGACACCGGATTGAACAAATCGATATCGCTCGACACCGCCGGATCGAACGCACCCAGCATTGCCTTCAGATAGGCCCGCTGCATCGCGTCATCACGCCGGCCCGTGGAGAAATAAGGCAGCCGCGATTCGGAGCTCTTGGGGTCGTAGAACACGTTCGGCTGGTTGGCCCCGAACGAGACCGCCGGACAGCCCACCTCGGTGAACCAGATCGGCTTGGACTGCGGCACCCACGAAGTGGGCTGCGCAACCGGAACACCACCGACACGGTCATAGTGCTGGTTTGACCACCAGCCCTTCACATCCTTGTAACGGTAGAGCCAGTCTCCGGTGATGGGCGTGCGAACCTGCGCTGCGCGCGCCGCATCATCGGCATAATACCAGTCGTACCCCTCTCCGCCCACAATGTTGCCGGTCAGGTAGGCGTCGTCGTGGGGGGTGTCAGCCAGCGCCTCGTCAAGATGCGGTCCGGTCCGCCAGTCCGAAAGCGGCCAGTAATTGTCGATCCCGATGAAATCGACGTTGGCGTTGCTCCAGAGCGGATCCAGATGAAACGACACGGTGCCCGCATCCGGCTGATGGCCAAAATACTCCGACCAGTCCGCCGCATACGAAATGCGCACAGCGCCGCCGACAATGCCGCGCACGTCATCAACCAGCGCGGAAAGTGCGTCCACAAACGGATAGCCACTTGCGCCCCGAACGGTCGTCAGCCCGCGCAACTCCGAACCGACGAGAAACGCATCGACGCCCCCGGCCAGAGCCACCAGATTGGCGTAGTGCAGCACCATGCGCCGGAGCGACCATTCGGCCGGCCCGCCATAAACAATTTTCCCGCCCGAGGTCGAATAATCACCTGGCGCGGCGGACCCCACCAGTGCCGCAATGTCCGCCGTCGCCGCAGCAGTCCCGTCCGGCGAGCCAGTCTCACCCGGTGCCGGTGAAACGGTGATCCGCCCCCGCCAGGGATGCGTGGCCTGCTCCGCACCGCCATAGGGATCGGCAAGCCCGTTGCCTGCGGGCACATCCATCAGAATGAACGGATAGAACACCACCTTCAGCCCGCGCGCCTTCAGCGCCGCAATCGCATTCAGCACCGCGCTGTCGGACGGTGTTCCGCCGTAAGATGGCCGGCCCTCGCTATCGAGGCTCACCAGCTTCGCGGTCGCCCGCGTCTCGCCGGCAACGGCCCAGGGCGTGTCCGTATCGCGCTCGGTCGCCTCCACGCAGGGCTGAATGGTGCAATCGGAGGCGCGCAGGTCATCGCCGAACCACGACACCACCAGCGCCACCCGCTCCAGGTTCGGACAGAGCGCCTGCAATTCATCCAGCGATGCCTCGAAGTCGGACACCGCAGTTCCCACGTGGCGGTTGTCAGCGGTCCGCTCACCTGGCGCCAGAACCCGCTTCACCTCACCCGGCTCATAGCCAAACTCGGTCGCGCCGGGGATGATGGTGACAGCCCGAACCGTGCTCTCCAGCGCACCGATGGGTCGAACCACCTCGAAGGTCAGCTGCGGAATGCGGTTGCCGAACGGACCCACGGGCAGATGCGCGAACACCACATAGGCGGTGTTGCGATAGGCCGGCGCCTCATCCTCTATTCCCGCAATTACGTCGTCGGGGTCCTGATCCGGCCGGCCGGTGTGCACCTCCATCGCAACCTGCGTGAGGTCCAGCTCATCGCCATCGGCCCAGACACGCCCGATGCGCGCAATGGGCCCCTCGCAAAGCGCAACCGCAAAGCTGACGGTGTAGCTGTACTCGCGCACGGACGGCCCGCCGCCCTTCCCGCTCGACTGCGTGGCCGAATGCTCCACAAAGTCGGTTGCCCAGATCAGCGTCCCCGCAACCCGCATCCGCCCGTAGATCCGGGGCAACGGGTTTCCCTCGGTGGCGGTCTGGACCGAAAGATCGTCGAGCTGCCCCACCGAGCGGGTGTCGTTGTCACCCAGCAGCCGCTGGTCGATATAATTGCCGGCGAGCGCGCCGGCAGCCTGGCCCACAAATGCGCCGACCGGGCCGAACATGCCGCCCACGGCCTGCCCGGCCGCCTGCAAAACTAGCGTCGCCATCAGTCGCTCACCCCCGGAAAATCGAAGATCCCCGCCAGACGGCGCCGCCAGGGCGCGCCCAGCGCGCCCTCCACCACGCGGCCAACCGAATCGTAGGCATGGACAAAGCGCCCCTCGCCCACTGCAATGCCCACGTGCTTGGCTGGCACGTCCGCCTTCCAGCGGAACACCAGCAGCGCGCCTGCACGCACCGTCTCAACCGGCACGAAGTGGCGGTTGGCGGCCTCAAGCAGCGTCTCCGCGCCGTGGCTTTCCGCCCAGTCGCGGCTGTAAGGCGGCGCCAGCTCCGGCTCCGCCCCAAGACACTCGCGCCAGACACCGCGGACCATCCCGAGGCAGTCGCACCCGATGCCGCGGGCGGACGCCTGATGGTGGTAGGGCGTCCCGACCCAGCCACGCGCAGCGGCAACAATGTCAGTGCGTCTCATGACCCGCTCCGCGGATAGGAGAACGCGCGGTCATTGCCCGGCAGATGCGGAAAGCCCTGAAAGTTCAGCCCGTTCTGAAACTTCGCGCGGCACGTGTCGAAGCGCTTGTCGCAGCCGGGCGTCAACGTCAGCACATCGCCGGCCGCAAGGCCGGGCAGCGTCTCGCGCAGGGTGATCACCCTCCCCAGCGCATCCACCGTGTGCCCGACAACCAACCGCTTTGCGCCGGTCGCAGAGCCGCTTGTCACAACCGCAAGGCCACCGGCAAAGTAGCCGGCCCCCCGGTTCGAGATCCCCGTCACGCGGACCCCGGCTCCGTCGGCCGAATGCACCGTCGCATTCTCTTCCAGAGCACCGAGGTCCACACCGCACCGCGCATCGCCGAGGTCAGCGTCGCATCCCGTCGCAATCACCCGGCCGCGCACCGTTTCCAACGCCTGCATCGGCCCGCGCACTTCAGCGCCAAACGCGCCATCCGCTCGCGTAACCTCACCAAGCGTCCCGGTGCGCACCACGGTGCGCTCGGAAACATCGGCCCAGTTGACCAGCCACAGCGTCACCGTGGCGCCATCAAAGCGCCCGTCCTGCAAGTCGCCGGCATCGAGCGACGCGGCGGACAGTGCGCCGGAAATTTCGAGCCCGCCGACACCGAGCCCCGCCTTCGTCACATCGCCGGAGGCTTCCAGCCCATCCATCGCCGAAAACACCACACCCTCAAACGTCAGCGCCCGGTCGTGATCGGTGAAGCCGAACGAGACGCCGTCCGTCCGCGTGAGCCGCCAGCAGCGGCAGGTGCTGGTCACACCCGACGCCAGATGGGCCGCAAGACCCGGATCAAGCGTCCTCATGGCACAATCTCCACCATCGGAATGGACGGGATCTCACCGGCCAGAAAGCGCGAAAGGTTCACCTCCAGCCGGTCGGTATCGAAACGCACCGGCACGTCGAACTCGAACCCTGCCCGCACCGCAGCCCCCAGCGGCGGCACCGCTCCAGGCAAAAACGAGATCACGCCATCCGCGACGGTGAAGTCGCCATTCAGGACCCGCGTCAGCCCATCCACCTCAACCACCAGCGTGTTCAGCTGCGGCATTGCGATTGGCCGCTCGTAGGGCGCAAAAACGTCGCCATAGGTCTTGATCAGCGCAAATTCGGTGCGCACCCCGTCCCCGACGCCAAGGAGTTGGTCGGTCGCCGCAACGCTCTCGCGTGGCAGGCAGCTCTTGTGGTCGAGCGGATCGGTGAAGCGGAAGCCGTAGAGCCGTCCGCGCCGTTCCTCGAAGAACCGCACCACCGTCTGCAAATCATCCGCATTGCGCACACCGGTGCCGGCATCGAACCGGCGCCGGCTCATCGCCCAGCGCTGGTTGCGCTCCTCGCGGCCAGACCCCAGCGTGATGATCTCTGTGCGGCGCTCAGGACCGCCGGTGGAGCCGAACGCAACACCCAGCGGAAAGCGCACATCATGAAAACCGCTCATGGATCAAAGCCCCCGGCGGCCGCGGCCCACGGCGCGGGCCAGCATGGCTGTCATCTGCGCTTCGGAGCGCCGGAAGCTCTCGGCATCGGGCGTGGTCACGTTGATGGTCACGCGCGGGCCGCTGCCCTGGCCCTCCATCGCCACCCCAAGGCGCCCGTCCGTTCCGCGCGCCAGCGGCAGGATCGCCTCGCGCCCCGCCTCGCCCATCAGCCCGGTGCGCCCGCCGCCGAGCCCGAACGCGGTCGGCGCGCCAATCACGCCCCCCTCGGCAAACGGGACGACCTTGGTGCCCGCGCCAGACAGGGCACCAACCGCCGCACCAGCCAGCTTGCCGCCCACCGCATTCAACCCGTTCGAAACAAGGTTGGTGAGCGGGCGCAAACCTGTCGTCAGCGCACGGTTGGACAGGGAGAGGGCCGCGGAACGCAAAACCTCATTAAGGCCGCGGCCCTCAATCACAGCATCCTTCAGCCCCGCGCGCAGAACGCGGCTGAAGCTGGAGGCCGAAACCGTAAGCGTGTCGGCGATCTCCGCCGCAATCACCGCGCTGTCGCGCAGCGCATCATCTTCAGCCATCGGGAAAGGCCTCCATAAGGCGTGCCAGATCGTGCCGCCGCGTCGCGTGAGACGACGGCGCCGGGCCAAGCACGGCTTCAATTTCAGGAAGGGTCAGCGCCCAGAAATCCCGTGGCGCGAAGCCCCGTTCGCCAATGAACAGGGCCATCAGGTCACGCCAGGGAAACGGCTGCGGCGTATCCGCAGCCGTCTTGGTCAAGAAGGGTCGGATGTCTCCGGCTCGGCCGTCCCGAACGTCACCGTCAGGAGGTCGGTCACAATTGCGGCAAACCCCGCCGCACCGCCGTCGGCGGTCATGCGCGCCACCTGGTCGTCGTCGACGCTGTTGCCAGCACCGCGCAGGCCCGCACCGATGATCCGCACCGCGTCACGCGCCGAAAGCGTGCCCGCGGTAAAGCGCTCCACCAGCGCCGTCATGTCGTCCACCTGGAACGCGCGCTCCAGCTCCGCCAGTGCGCCAAGCGTCAGGCAGAGCGTCCAGCCCCGCCCATCCAGAATGGCGCTCACTTCGCCTCTGTACCGGTTTGCCATGAATGCGCCCTCAGCTTGCTGCAAAGGCGAGCTGACCGGCGGACTCCAACGCGATGTCGTAGACGACTTCCTCGTTGTAGTTGCCGCCATACTCCAGCGCCGTCACCTGGAACGGGCCAGAGATGGTGCCGAAGTCCGGCACCACAATCTGCCAGTCCCGCACCGTCCCGGAAAAGAAGATCGCCCGCACCGTCCCGTCCGACGAGGCATCCTTGAAGATGCCCGCGCCCGAAACGTTGGCGCGCTTCACGCCGGCCCCGTCCAAAAGCTCACGCCACTGCCCGGCGGAAGACTGGTCGGTCACATCCACCGCCTCCGCGCCGAAGGAGATGCGCTTGGTGCGCAATCCCGCCACGGTCACAAACGATCCGCCACCGCTCTCGTCGACCTTCAGAAGAAGGTCCTTGCCCATTTGCGCAGCCATCGCGCCCTCCTCAGTCGGTTTCCGTCAACGCCACAAAGCGCAACCGCGCGCGATACGCGTGCTGGTCGCGGCCTTCGGCCAAAATCGTGTCGCGCAGACGCAGGCCCACAAGCCGGCCTTCAGAAAGAACGAGCCCTCCCGTCAGCAGCGCCTCCACCCTTGCAGCAATGTCCGACGCCTCGCGCCGCCCCGGCGCGCGCGAATGCACCACCACCTCGAAGCGGTGCTCCCGCGTCGGCACCGCATCGGCATCGAGGATCGTCGTCCGCCCCTCGCCAAAACTCACGAAAGGAAAGGACGCGGCACGGGGCGGATGATCGTAGACACCGCCGTCCGCCAGAATTGCAGACAGCGCCGCATCCCCTGTCAGGGCCTCGTACACAGCGCGGATCAGCACATCGCGTGGATCGCTCATGGCTGCTCCTCCTCGCACCAGCAGTCCAGAAAGCGGCGGACCGGGTCAGCGTCTTCCACCGACAGGACACGGTAGAGCCTGTCCCCATCGGCAAAGCGCATGTCGCCGGTCACATCCCCCCGCCAGCGGATGGTGATGCGGTGGGTGACAAGCCCCACCTCGCGGCCGTTCACAACGTCCTCGCGGCGGCGGCGGGGCGTCACGGCGGCAAACACCGTGTCCAGTGTCGCCCAGGTCCGCACCATGCCGCCGCGCCCGTCGGCCACGTCGCTCGCCGCCTCCAGCGTGAGACGGCGACGAAGCTCTCCCACCGTCACCATCAGGCGACCCTCGGCGCCCGGTAAGGCGCCAGCAGAGAGGCGACCGCGTGGGCCACCGGCCCCGCCACCGCACCCGCCGCTGCGGCCTCCCGCTGCTCGAACCAGTAGGCCACCAGCATCAGAACGGCCTGCTTCATCGGTGCCGGAACTTCCGCCGGGTCGAAGTGGCCACAGGTCATGTCCACCTCGATGCCGTTCATTGCCCGCGAACCCCAGAACCGCCCGGCCCCAAGCCGCAGCCGCCCCGGCACCGAGTTGGTGTCGAGCTGGTACTCATCGCCGGACACGACGGAGGCCGAACCGTCGGCGCCATAAACCGTCACCGCGTTCACAAACAGGACAGGCCCCGGCGCAAGGCGGATCACCCCGCCGGACGGCACCGCGTCGCGCACGATGCGCCAACCCTGCGCCATCATCGCGCGGCCGGTGCGGTTCTCCACCTCGGCCCGCGCGGCGGCAATCAGCGCGTCTACGCGCGCATCTTCCGCGGTGCCGTCAATGCGCGCGTGCGCCTTCGCCTCGTCGCGCGTCACAGGCTCTTCCTGCGGCGCGCTCACCAGGATCGCTACCATCGTTCCACCCAATTGTTCGAAAGCCGCACGAAGCGCGAAAGAAAAAAGGGCCGGCTCGAAAGCCGGCCCCAAAGGCTCGCCTCAGGCGGCGAACTTCAGGAACTTGATCGCGTCGAAGTCCTGCACGCCGCCGCCCACACGCTTGGTGGTGTAGAACAGCACGTAGGGCTTGGAGGAGTACGGATCGCGCAGGATCTGGATGCCCTGGCGGTCGACCACCAAATAGCCCCGCTTGAAGTCGCCGAAGGCGATCGAGAGGCTGCCCGAGGCGATCTCCGGCATGTCCTCGGATTCCACCACCGCGAAGTTGTAGATTGAGGACTTGGCACCCGGAATGGACGGCGGCGCCCAGATATACTGGCCGTTGTCGTCCTTCATCTTGCGCACGGCCGCCTGCGTCGCACGCGACATGACGAAGTGCGCATTCTGCCGGTAGCCGGCCTTCAGCGTGTAGATGAGGTCGACGAGGCCGTCCGCCGGGTCGCTGGCGGCAAAGCCACCGGCCACACCGGTGTTGACGAAGCCGAGCGAACCCCAGGTCCAGGCGCTTTCGGCAACCGTGGTGTACTGGGTAAAGCCCTTCGGCTGGCCGATGCCGGTGCCGACGACGAACGCCTTGCTCTCCTGCTCGGCAAACGCGGTCTCGATCTCGTCGGCAAGCCACTGGTCGATGTTGACTGCGGTGTCGTCGAGGAGGGCCGACGTTGCGGCCGGCATGGCGTAAAGCTCCATGGTGTCGAACTGAAGCTCGGAGAGCGTCGGCTCGGTGGTCATGGTGCGGGCGTCGGTGTCGGCGACCCAGCCGGTCTGCGGACCGGCGCTGGTCACGGGCTTCTTGAAGGTCGAGCTCGACACCTGGCGCTGGCCGGCAATCGCGCGGATCGGCGACAGCGAGGTCAGGCGGCGCATCACCTCGGCTTCGATCTCCACCGGCACGGTGAAGCCCGCATCACCGGAGGTCGAAACCGCCTTGCGCTCAATGCTGCGAAGGCCAGCCTCGTTGCCGCCGCGCACATAACCGTCGAACGCGCTCTTGTGCTCGCTGGCGCCGATGATTGGCGAGCCGGAGAGCGCCGGGCGGGCCGACTTCAGCACCATGTCGTCCATCCGGCGCTGGTTGGCGTCGAGCGCCGCTTCGATGCGGGCCAGCTTGTCGGTGGTGAGAACGTCCACGGAGGACTTCTTTTCCACCTCGGCAAGACGCTCCTCGTTGGTGGCCTTGAAGGCCTCGAAGGCGCCCTGCATGTCGTCCATTGCCCGCGCCAGATCGGCCTTCGTTTCGGGCGCACCCATCGAAATATCCATATTCACCTCGTTTGACGAAGAAAGGCCGTTGTCCGACGCATCCGGGCCAGAAGCCCCACGTCCACGGCAGTTACGGGATTGTCCCGTGCGAAACGTGCAACATCCGCCGCACGCGCTCTCGCCTCGGGAAGCATCGGGTTCGACACCACGGACACTTCCCAGAGGTCGATTTCCGTCAGCCGGCGCACCCGCGCCCGCCGATCCTCATCGGCCGCAACCGTGCGAAAGCCGATCGAAAGTCCGTCGAGCTGGCCGCCGCGCATCCTCAGCGCGGCGTCCGCAGCGTCCGGCGTGCCGCCAAGGCGCCCCTCGACCCAAAGGCCCACAGCGTCTTCCTCCAGCACCGTCCAGGTGCCGATGGGCCGCTTGGGGTCATGCTCCAAATACATGCCGACGCCATCGGCCCCGCGCCCCGCCAGCGTGTGCGCAAACGCGCCCCGCTCGACGATGTCGCCCGACAGGTCGCACCTGCCAAACAGCGAGGCGTACCCGCAGAAGCGCCCGTCGGCGTCAATGCTGGCGAGCGGGGCGGCGTACTTGCGCTCCGGCGCGATCAAAGCGCCCGCCTCCTGGCAAAGCTCACCACCCGCGGCATGTCGCGAATGCGGTGCTCCACCACGGCGCGCCGCAACCTGGCGGCGAATTCCTCGAAGGTTGCCTCATGGGCAACCGGCTCAACCGTCGTCAGACGGATCACAGGCGTCATCGCCCGCTTCCAGAAAACAGCCATCAATCCTGCCCGAACAATGAGTTGATCTTGGCGATGGCACTGACAAAGTCGCTGAATCGCCGGTTGGACCGGGCCAGCTCCCGCATCGTCCAGACCAGCAGTCCGGAGCTCGCGGTGGCCCACATAAAAAGAGCGAGGTGCGCAAGGTCACCGCGCTCCACCACGCTTTGCGTCAGCGGATCCATCAGCGCGTGGCAGCCGCCTGCGGGCCGCCCTCCGCACCAGTTCCTTCCGCCGCGGTTTCTTCCGCGCCATACCCCACGGCTTCCCGCTTTTCCGCACGCGTCAGGAAGTCGGCGGACGCAACCCGGTCCCAGAGCGACTCGCGCTCGGTGGAAAGCGCGTCGATCTGATCGGCATCAAAGGCAAGGCGCAGCTCCTCCGGCCAGGCTTCCCCCAGCCAGTTGCCGAGAGACTGTGCGGTCCGGTTCACCAGCGGCAGCACCGTCTGGCGCCAGAACGCCCGGTTCGCCTCGCGGTAGTTGGCGTAGGTGTTGTCCCCCGGAATGCCGAGCAGCATCGGCGGGACACCAAAGGCCAGTGCAATCTCGCGCGCGGCCTGGTTCTTGGCCTCGATGAAGTCCATGTCCCGCGGGCTCATGGCCATCGTCTTCCAGTCGAGCCCGCCCTCCAGAAGCAGCGGACGGCCCGCGTTGCGCGCCCCGCTATAGCCATCCTCCAGCTCGGCCTTCAGCCGGTCGAACTGGTCATCGGTCAGGTTCCCCTCGCCGGTATAGACCAGCGCGCCGGACGGCCGCGCCGCGTTGTCGAGCAACGCCTTGCTCCACGCGCCAGAGGCGTTGTGAATATCAAGGCTCGTCTGCGCCGCCTCGATGGGCGCAAACCCGTAGTGGTCATCGAGCGGATGGAACATCGTTAGGTGCAGGATTGGCGGCACCGCCCCCTCCTGCACGAACTCCACCGTCCGCCCTCCGGCCCGGTAGACGAAGCCGGACGGCCAGCCATCCGCGCCCGGCACCACCCGCATCCGGTCCGGCCGCAGCGCAAACATCTCGCGCGGCCGGCCCTCGATGGCGACCACCTCGATGTAGGCGTTGCCGGCCACCATCAGGTGCCCGTAAACGGTCTCCATCAGCGTTGCGCCCGACTGTGCCGGGTTCGGGCGCATCAGCAGGTCGAGCAGCGGGTGCGTCTCAACCTCCCGCGCCCCGTCGTAAAGCAGCCACGGCGCCGAGGCCGCGGCCTCCGCAATCATCCGCACCGCGCGGAACACGATGGGGTTCTTGGCAAACCCTTCCCGTGCGAGGGACGCGTAGTCCCGCGGCGTCCAGGCCGGGCGGCCGAGCGTCTCCACCTGCATCAGGCGGCCCACCCGCGAGGCCTTCTCTTCGCGTTTCCCGAAAATGCCCATCGCGATCCTTCCCGCCAGCGAACCGGCCAACAAAAAAGGGCCCCAGAAGGGCCCCGAAACGTCCGTCGAAAGTCTGTCGTTCAGCCAAAGCGCCTCACCCTTGGCGCCTGGCCGGAGCGGTCCAGCATCAGGCTGGCGATCGCCCACACCAGCGCGTCGATCCGGTCCGGCGAGACGCCCTCGCTGGTCCCGCCCGGCACGAAATTGCACATCTGGTCTTCAAGCTCGGGCATCACGCCCACGTGCTTCACGCGGCCCTGCGCATACAGCAGCGCCACCGGCTCGGCCCGTGTCCACTTGCCCCGGCTGGCACGCACCGCCGTCACCGGCACGCCGGCATCCTGCTCGCGCACCACGGTGGCCACCATCTCGCCGCCCTGGTTCACCTCCGCAATCAACGCGTCGGCCTCCAGCGTGTGATAGAGCGACACGGCACGAGACGCCCAGGCCTCCGGGCTTGCCCGCGCCAGTGTGCGGTCTGCCAGCACATAGGCCGTTCCGTCGGCGCCAAGCCCCGCTGCCACAATTCCGCATGCGGCGGATTTTGCGCCGCTGGTCGCCGGTGGATCCACAGCCACAACAATGCGTTCCAGCGCCGGCGCCTCGGCGACCCGCGAAAGCTCGATCCGCCCGCGCTCCCACAGCGCGTCGTCCCGGTCCTCCACAATGTCGCCATTCAGCTCCTGCCGGCCGAGCCGGGTGCCCTGATACTTGTCCACCACCATGTCCAGAAAACCCGGCGCCAGATTTGCCGCGTTCTCGTGGGTGCTCATCCGCGTCACTATGGTGGACGAGGCCGCAATCAGGTTTTTCAGCAGTGGTACCGGGCGCGGCGTTGTCGTCACGACCTGCCGGGGCCGCGTCCCCAGCCGCAGGCCGAATTGCAGCATGTCCCATACGGCCTGCCCATCGGGCCACTTGGCCAGCTCATCGCTCCATGCCGCGCCAAATTGCGGCCCTCGCAAGCTCTCCGGGTCCGCTGCGGAAAACAACTGCGCCACCGCACCGTTCGGCCACTCCAGCCGCCGCCGCGAGGGTTGAAAATTCGGCCGGTCACACCGCCGCCCGACGGAGAGGAGGCCGGAAACGCCCTCCACCATAACTTCGCGCGCATCCGCCAGCGTTTCGCCGACCAGCGCGATCCGACCCACGGCCGCCTCACCGCCTGCGCCATGCCCGGTTGCCAGCGTGTGCACCCACTCGGCGCCAGCGCGGGTCTTGCCGGCACCCCGGCCGCCCAGCATGACCCACGTCACCCAGCGCCCCCTGGGCGCAAGCTGCTGCACCCGTGCCCAGAGCGGCCAGTCCGCCAGCAGCGCCTCGGCCAGATCCGCCGGCAACGACGCGACAAATGCCGCCAGCTGGCCGCGGCGTGCGCAAGCCACCAGAGCGCGCTTGAGGTTGGGTGCCGTGGTCGAGCGCTTGCGCGGCCCCGTCAAGACGCCCCGTCCGGCACGTCGCCGTGGCTCTCGGCGCTGCCATCGTCCGGAGCCATCCGAAGCGCTGCCAGCCGCTCGGCAAGCTCGGTGCGGACCGCATCGAGATCCATCGCCTTGCCGCCACCCGGCTCCGAAAGCCGCCGCTCCACCCCAAGCAGCGTCTCCAGCGTCTTGGCAAGGCCGCTCAGGACCCGTGTGTCATCCAGAATCTTCGCGCCGTCGGCAGCCTCCACCCGCGCCTCGATATCGTCCAGCTGCTTTCCAAAAGCGTTGAAAAGCCGCGTCACCAGCCGGGCGCGCCCGGCCTCCTCAGAGCCCAAATCAACCATGGACACTCCACTCAATCGAGCCCGCAAAACCTGAAGCATCGCCGCCAGCCCGCAGCCGGAGAGCTGCCGGTGCCGCCACCCAAGGCGGCTGCGCCCCAATGCAAATGGCACAAAAAAACGGCCCGGCGTTTGCGACCGAAACCGGCAACAACCCCGAACCGCTCACGGTCCATCCGGACCGTCAAACCCGTGCGAAGAAACCGTGGCGCCACCCCTGCGCCCATTTCTCCGACTGTGCACAATCTATACGCCGACAGCGTTGCGCTGTCAACCTATGATTTTAGTTTTCTTCCACCGGCTCGCCCGGCCACATCGCAACGAAGTGCTCATACTCTTCCAGCGTGATGCCATCCTCAGACACTGTGCGCCCCTTCACCGAAACGCCGGCCTCATGCACAGTCTCCGCAGAGCCGGACACGAGGGGGTGCCACCACGAAAGCGCCCTCCCCTCCGCCACCTTCCGGTAGGCGCAACTGTCGGGCAGCCACACGATCTCGCGCACCGTTGCCGGCGTCAGCGTCACGCAGTCCGGCACAACGGCCGCCCTGTTTTCGTAATTACGGCAACGGCATGTGTCCGAGTTCAGCAGCGTACACGCCACCGTCGTGAACACGATCTCCCCCGTGTCCCAGTCTTCCAGCTTGTTGAGGCAGCAGCGACCACAGCCGTCGCAAAGCGATTCCCACTCTGCCGGCGACATGTCTTCAAGCGCCTTGGTCGTCCAGAACGGATCAGACATATTCGCCCCGCTCCAGAAATGACCGCCCGGCCCGGTCTTCCACACTCACCAGCCACAAGTCGCGGTCGAACGCGGCTTCCTTGTCCATCCGCTCGGTCACTTCCCAGCCGGGAACGCTGTTGAGAACGCGCTCGAACACGCGCCCGTCCCCGCCGGGGGCCGGCGCCCAGAGGTCGGTTCCAAGCCCGTGGAGAATCTCGATGAAGATTGCGCCCGCGCTGGCGTCGCCCTTGCGCGACAGCGCCACAAATGCGCCGCGGCTGCTGCAGCGGCGCAAATATCCTGCAATCCAGAAATACGCCTTCAGTCGAGGCGCGGGGTCGTCATCAAACAAGGCAGCCATGACGCCTATCTGGCGTCATTGGCTGGCAGCAGCAAGCGCAGTCAGCACCGCAGGCGTCATTCCGGAGCCAGCCATCCCCTGACTTTCGGCAAACCGCGCGAGAGCGGACTGCGTGTTCGGCCCCATCACCCCGTCTACGGTCAGCGGTCCATAGCCAACGCGGTTGAGAGCGGCCTGGATCTCTGCGGCCGTCCGCACCGGCGGGATCGCCTCCAACGACGCAGCGGTGATCGAGATCGCTTCCGAGCCGCCGGTCAGTGCCGCGATCTGGTCGTCCGCCGCGCCGCCACCGTCGGCGCCCTCGCCGAGCGCAGCCAGAGCGCCGACGCTCGGCTTGCCCGTCATCGTAAGCCCGCGCGATGCCTCGAACTGTCCGATGGCCGACGCAGTGCGCTCATCAAGGATCCCGTCCACGGCGCCATCATAAAGGCCCATGTCCGCCAGACCCGCCTGAAACTGCTCCACCAGCGGGTCGGGCCCGGCCGAATCGTCCTCGGCCTGCCGCACAGGCGCGTGGGCGCCCAGCAGCCGCGCTTGCGCGCCGGCATCACCGCCTTGTGACCAGAGCGGCGCCGGGTGGCGGCTGTCCTGATCCCACAAGGCGTTCGCGCCAATCAGAAGCACGCCAACCACCGCGACACCCGAACCAAGGGTGCGCACGGGCTTGCGTGCAATCCGCCGGCGAACCCGGCGCGCAGTGCGCGCCACCGTCGCCGCCCAGTTTTCAACCGGAAGTTCTTCGAGCCAGACTGAAATACTCACGACACTCGCCTCCACGTCCTCGGCAAGACTTTTGTGCGTGAGCAATGAAAATGACGTTAAACTGATTGCAACAAATCCTTTGGTGTTGCAGTGCAGCCACGCCGTTGCAATTTGAACGAATCAATCCGCCTTTCCTTTAACTTACCAAGGCTAGAGTCTCGGCAGACGCAAGGTCAATCGAGGCTAACTCCATGAAAACGCTATTTAAACTGGTGCTCGTGGTAATTGCGGTCGCCTTTGCGATTTCCGTGCTGCGGCCGGAGACCCCCGTGGGCGAATTCGTGTCCGCGGCAGTCGAGGACGCGGCCAGCTTCTGCGACCGCCGCCCCCAGGCCTGCCAGCAAGGTGCCGAAATTGCCTACACCACCGGCGATCTGGTCAGCGAAGCCCTGCGTTCCATCCTGAACGACGGCACCGAAGGCCAGAGCGAGCTTCCCCTCACCGGCGAAGACAAACGCCTCGCACCGGCCACCGCGTCACAGCAACAACCGGCCATTGCAGCGCACGGAAACCTTCCGCGCCCTTGACAATTGCGCCCGGCAGCGCGAACCGAACTTCATGACAACCGCCGCGCTGCCCGAAAAAGCCTTTCCCGTTTCCTGGGATCAATTCCACCGCGATTGCCGCGCACTTGCCTGGCGCCTTTCAGGCGTCGGCCCGTTCGAGGCCATCGTCTGCATCACCCGCGGCGGCCTCGTGCCGTCGGCGATCGTCGCGCGGGAACTCGACCTGCGCCTGATCGACACTGTCTGCGTCGTCTCTTATGGCGAGTTCAAGCAGCTGGACGAACTGAGCGTCGTCAAGAAGATCGACCAGGCCCTCATCGACATGCCGGACAAGTCGAAGATCCTGATCGTCGACGACCTGGTCGATACCGGCAAGACAGCAATGCTCGTCCGTCAGATGCTCCCCGGCGCCCATCTCGCCACGGTCTACGCCAAGCCGTCGGGCCGCCCCCAGGTGGACACGTTCGTCACCGAAGTCAGCCAGGATACGTGGATCTACTTCCCGTGGGATCTCGGCTATTCGTTCCAGCCGCCGATCCGCGGCACGAACTGAAGCATCCGCAGATCGGCTGAACGGCACCGCCGCAACGGTGCCGTTGCTATTTTTCGGCGGCGGGCTCGGCAGCGGCCTCCGGCGCAACTGCCGCATCGTCACCGCTTTTCTTGCGCCGCCGGCGTCCCTTCTTGCCAGCAACCGAGCCGGGTGCCGGATTGACGGGTCGCGCGCAGTCGATGGTGCGCAGACTGCGACCGTCGAACGCGATGGCAATGTCACCGTCCTTCAGCTGCAGCGCCTTGTCGCCGAATACAACTTTCCGCCAACCGTTCAGCGCCGGCGTGTCCTCGCCCGAAACGATCGCCTCCAGGTCGTCCACCGTGGCCAGAACCTTGGGGGCAACCCCTTCGGCTTCGGCGCACAGCTTCAAAAGCACCTTCATCAGGTCCACTGCCGCATTGGCGCCCTCGATGCTCTGCTTGCGCTTGGGCAGTGAAGGCAGCGTGCCGGACGGACGGGCCAGAACCTCGTTCACGGCATCCAGAACCATCGCACCCAGTCGCGACCGCTCGAACCCCTTGGACACAGCACGCAGTTTGCCGAGCGCTTCTGGCGTGCGCGGCCGCTGCAACCCGATCTCGTAGATCACGTCGTCCTTCAGCACCCGGTTGCGCGGTACATCGCGGCTGCGGGCCTCGCGCTCGCGCAGCGCCGCAATCTCCTGCAGCACGGCAAGCTCCACCGGCTGCCGCGCGCGCGATTTCAACCGCCGCCAGGCATCCTCCGGCTTCAGATCGTAGGTGTCGGGAGACGCCAGCATTGCCATCTCTTCGGCCACCCACTCGTGCCGCCCCCGCGCCTCAAGCGTATCGCGCAAGTGGACGTACACGTCCCGAAGGTGGGTCACATCGGCCAGCGCATAGGTCAGCTGCGCCTCGCTGAGCGGCCGCTCGGCCCAGTTGGTGAAGCGGGACGACTTGTCCACGGTCGCACCCGTCACCCGCTGCACGATCTGGTCGTAGGCAATGCTATCGCCGAACCCGCACACCATCGCCGCCACCTGGGTGTCGAAGATCGGCGTCGGCACGGAGCCGGACAGGTGGTGGAAGATCTCGATGTCCTGCCGTGCGGCGTGGAACACCTTCAGCACACGCTCGTCTGCCAATAATGCAAACAGCGGCTCCAGCGAGATGCCGTCCGCCAGCGGATCGATGACCGCCGCGTCCTCGGTCGACGCGACCTGAACCAGGCACAGCTTGGGCCAGAACGTCGTCTCGCGCATGAACTCGGTGTCCACGGTGACGAACGGGGCGGTACGCAAACGCTCGCACAAGGCGGCGAGCGTGTCTGTATCGGTGATGACGTCCATTGATCAGACCGGCGGTTTCTCGGGAGGCGGAAACACGTCGGCATCCTCCATCGGCTGTGAGGGGAAGCCGGCGATCGAACCGATCTGCTCCCGGTCTCTTGTAATCTCCACGGGGCTCAGCGCGAACGCCGTCAACAGCTCCGAAATCGAGCGCAACGCATGCATGTGGATCCGCTCATAGCCATGGGAGGCATCCACACCAAACGTCACCAGCGCGGTGCGAACATCGAACCCCGCCTGAAGCGCCGCAGCGCTATCTGAACGATAGTACCGGAACACATCCTTCTGATAGCGGATCTCGTTGACCTCGCACAACTTCACAAGCTTGTGCGTGAGATGAAAATCGAACGGGCCGGACTGGTCGGCCATCGCCACCGTCACGCCGAACTCGGAGCTTGCCTGCCCCGGCGCGCTGGTGCCGTTGTCAATGGCCACCAGCGAGGCAATGTCGTCGGTCAGAACGGACGCGCCGCCAATGCCGACCTCTTCGGCAATGGAGAAGATCACCACCAGATCCACCGGCAGTTCCGCCTTGGAGCGGATCAGCGCTTCCATGGTCGCAAACAGGATCGCAACGCCTGCCTTGTCGTCCAGATGGCGCGAGACGATGAAGTCGTTGTCCATGAACTCCGGCTGCGGGTCGATTGCCACCAGATCGCCGATGGCGAAGCCATGCTTGGTCAGGTCGCCCTCGTTGAACACCGGCGCATCCACGCGCAGCTCGACGTTGTTCCACCCCACCGGCTGATTATCGATCTCGTCATTGAAGACGTGGCCGCTCGCCTTCAGCGGCAGGATCGTGCCCCGGTATGCGCCACTGTCGGTGAACACCGTGGCGCGTGCGCCCTCGGCAAAGCGGGCCGACCAGGTGCCCACCGGCACCAGTTCCAGCCGCCCGTTGCCCTTCAGCATCTTCACCTGGGCACCGATGGTGTCGAGATGGGCAATCAGCGCCCGCGCGCCCAGAGGGGTCGCGCCCGGGATGCGCGCCCGGATCGCACCGCGCCGCGTGATCTCGATCTCGACGCCGAGGCGCCGCAGTTCGGCCGCTGCGGCGCGGACGATGGTGTCGGTATAACCCGTTGGCGACGCGATGGACAAAAGCTCGGCCAACGTGTCCTTCAGATAAACGGTGTCGATCGTCAGGCGGGACACGGGGCCTCGGAATCGTTGGGTTTCTTGCGGGCTGCCTGCCGCGCAGCATGCGGCACGGAAAGCGGGAAAAGAAGGTCGATGAAGCGTTCCGCCGTCGGTTGCGGCTCGTGGTTGGCAAGCCCCGGACGCTCGTTTGCCTCAATGAAATGGTACGCGCCGGTGCGATGGGAAGGCACCATCAAATCGACGCCGACCACAGGAATATCAATGGATCGCGAAACGCGCACCGCTGCTTCGACCAGCGTTGGATGCACATGGTCGGTCACATCGTGGATCGTGCCGCCGGTGTGAAGGTTCGCGGTGCGGCGCACCGGCACCTCGCGGCCATCCTCCACGACACTGTCATAGGTGAGGCCCTCGGCGCGCAGGCATCGCTCGGTCTCCCCGTCCATGGGAATGGAGGATTCGCCCCCCGTTGCCGAAGCCCGGCGGCGGCTCTGCTTCTCGATCAGCTCGCGCGCGGTCGACTTGCCGTCGCCATAGACGCGCGCAGCCTTGCGCACCGCTGCTGCCACCAGCCGGTGGTCAATCACCACCAGGCGCAGGTCGTCCCCTTCGACGAACTCTTCCACCAGCACACGCTCGCATACCTCGCGGGCATGGCGGAAGGCGGCGTCCAGATCGTCCTCGGCCGTCAGCCCGACCGAAATGCCGCGCCCCTGCTCGCCGCGCGCCGGCTTCACCACCACCTGGCTGTGGCGTTCCAGCATGGCGCGGATATCGTCGGCGTTCGCCGCTTCGACCTCATCGGGCACCGCCACACCCGCCGCGTCGACCACATTGCGCGAGACCGCCTTGTCGTCGCAGATCGACATGGCGACGGCGCTGGTCAGCTCGGAGAGCGATTCCCGGCAGCGGATGGAGCGGCCGCCGTAAGTCAGCCTGAAATAACCGTTGGCCGCGTCGATCAGCTCGATGTCGATGCCGCGTCGCCGCGCCTCGTTCACGATGATGAGGGCGTACGGGTTGAGATCGGTTTCCACCACCGGGCCGGCGAAAAGCCGTTCGTTGATGGGGTTCTTGCGCTTCAGCGTATAGATCTGCTCACGCCGGAAGCCGAGCTTCTCGTAGAGCTGGATCGCAAGGTCGTTGTCGTGCAGGACCGAAAGGTCGAGCGATGCCACGCCGCGCGCCATCAGCACCTCGGCAAGGCGGCGCACCAGCGCTTCACCCACACCGGAGTGGCGCGTTTGCGGATCCACGGCGAGACACCACAACGAGCTGCCGTGGTGCGGATCGCCGAAGGCGCGCGCATGGTCGATGCCCGTGACGGTACCGATGATCGTCCCCGTTTTGTCATCCTCGGCCACAAGATACGTGAACGCCCTAGAGTCACGCTTGCGCCAGAAAAAGTCCGGCCGCACGGGCACCATCCCGCGCGAAGCGTAGATCTTGTTCAGCGCCTCGGCATCTTCAAGGTTGGTCAGCCGGCGCACCGTAAAGCCCTGACGGGCCTTTCGCGCGGGGGTGTACGTCGACAGGTCCAGCCGGAACGCATGGCTGGGGTCGAGAAACATCTCCAGCGGCGCTGCAGACAGCATCACATGCGGCTCGGACACATAAAAAGCGATGTCCCGGCGGCCGGGCCCCTCGCGGCGCATCGCTTCTGCAAGCGCCTCGGGGCTCGGATAGGTGTTGGCGAAATGCAGCGTACCCCAGCCGCAGTCCAGCCCCACGTTGGTCGCGCCCGTGCCGGCGCCAGGATTCTCCATCGCCCAGGATCGCTCCCTGTTGCGCCGAAGCCTGTCGGCAAGCGCATGTGAACTCTTGTTCATCGGTGCCCCTCAGACTTCGTGCGTCTGCAGCCACATCTCAAGCAACGCAACTTGCCAAAGTTCCGATCCGCGAAGCGGTGTGATGTGTGCCGGCGGATCGGCAAACAGCTTGTCGAGATAGCCCTGCTGGAACAGCCCGCGCGACCTTGCCGCCTCGGATCCCAGCACATCCTGAACCATATCCAGAACCGGCCCCGAAATATACTTTAGCGCCGGAACCGGGAAGTAGCCCTTCTTGCGGTCGATCACCTCGTTCGGCACCAGAAGCCGCGCCACATCCTTCAGCACGCCCTTCCCGCCCTGTGCAAGCTTGTGCCGGGGTGGAATTCGCGCCGCCAGCTCGCAAAGCTCATGGTCCAGGAACGGCACGCGCGCCTCAAGCCCCCACGCCATGGTCATCGCATCCACGCGCTTCACCGGGTCATCCACCAGCATCACCGTGCTGTCGAGGCGCAGCGCCTTGTCCACGGGATCATCCGCCCCGGCCTTGGCAAAGTGCGCTTCCACAAAAGCCCGCGCCGCGTCGTGATCGGCCTGGTAGGCCGGCGCCACCTCTTCGAGCATCCGCGTGTGCGGGCGGTCGAAGAAGGCGCCCGAGTAGGCTGCCAGCGGATCGTTTGCAGACGCCATCGGCGGATACCAGTGATAGCCGCCAAAGACCTCGTCCGCCCCCTGCCCCGACTGGACGACCTTGATCTGCTTGGCCACCTCGCGTGACAGCAGAAAGAAGCCGACATTGTCGTAGGACACCATCGGCTCCGGCATCGCCGCCACCGTCGCAGGCATCGATTCAATCATCTCGGATGACGGAATGAAGATCTTGTGATGGTCCGTCTTGAAGTGATCGGCAATCAGGTCGGAATATTGGTACTCGTTGCCCACTTCCCCATGGGCATCTTCAAACCCGATGGAGAAGGTTTTCAGATCCTTCTGCCCGGCCTGCGCCAGAAGCGCGACAATCACCGAGGAATCCACACCGCCGGAAAGCAGCACGCCCACCGGAACGTCAGCCACCATGCGCCGGTCCACCGCAATGCGCAGTGCTTCCAGCACCCGGTCGCGCCATTCGTCGGCGGAGGTCTTCTCGTCATCGGCCGTGCGCGCGTAGTCGATGTCCCAGTAGATCTCTTCGCGGCTGCTGCCATCCTGGTCGATTACGCGCACGGTTGCCGGCGGCAGCTTGCGGATGCCGTTGACGATCGTGCGGGGCGGCGGCACCACGGCGTGAAAGCTCATATAATGGTTGAGCGCGACCGGATCGATCGAGGTATCCACGTCGCCCGCCGCCAGCAACGCCTGCAACGATGAGGCAAAGCGCAGCCGTTTGCCGGCCTCTGCAATATAAAGCGGCTTGATGCCGAAACGGTCGCGCGCCATCACGACACGGCCCGTGTCCCGCTCGTGGATGACAAAGGCAAACATGCCGTGGAAGTGCTTCACGCAGTCGGGGCCGAAGGCATGATATGCCTTCAGGATCACCTCGGTATCGCCCGACGAGAAGAACCGATAGCCCTTCTCTTGCAGCATCTTGCGCAACTGCGGGTAGTTGTAGATGCAGCCGTTGAAGACGATGGACAGGCCAAGGTCAGGGTCTGTCATCGGCTGTGAGGATCGCACCGAAAGGTCGATGATGGTCAGGCGGCGGTGACCGAACGCGACCCGGTCGCGCGCCAGAATGCCAGCCCCGTCGGGCCCGCGGGGCGCCATCGCGTCCGCCATCTTCGCGACCGCCGGCACAGAAGCTGTCTGATCGTCGAACCGTATCTCGCCGCAAATTCCGCACATGCTGAACAACACTCCCGTTTCATCGGTTGATATGCGACTGGAGCGTTCATTGAAAGTGCCGGACGCCCAGCGTGTTGCGCCCGGCCCATGCACGATTGCCGCCAGGCCCCGCGCGCGCTACCAAACGCCAACGGTGCCCGAAAGGCCCGGCGGGCGTGATGGAATGGTAGACATACCGGACTTAAAATCCGGAGGCGGAAGCCGTGCGGGTTCGAGTCCCGCCGCCCGTACCACACCCCGGATGGAGGCAGATCGCGCCCCCTTCACGGCAACGGTTCGGGCGGCAGGCTGAATTATTCCGCTGCTGCGGCCTGCTGTGTTCCGCCGTCCAGCACGTCGACAATTTCCGGGACGTGCATCACGTCGACGTATTTGTGGTGAAGGTCGAAGAGGTTCACCTTGTGGATCAACTCGTGCCGGTCGAACGTCGCCTCTTCGGCAAGGGTGACGTGGAAGCCGTTGGAGTAGGCGTCGACGCAACTGGCGCGCACGCAGCCGCTGGTGCTCTCGCCACACACAATCAGGCTCTTCACCCCCAGGAAGTTGAGGTGCGACACAATCGGTGTGCCCTGAAAGATGCTGGCCCGCTGCTTGGTGATCATCACGTCCTCGGGCTGCGGCTCGAACGCCTCGTAGATGCCGAAATCCTCGTCCTTGAAGCCGGCATTCTTCCGCTTGGTGGAGCCGACCCCCATCGGCCGGTTCATCGGGCGCCGGTCCTGCGTGCACCAGAACACCGGCAATCCGGCCCGGCGTGCCGCCGCAATCAGTGTCAGCGTCGGCTCGATGGCCGCGTGCGCATACATCCCGCAGGTGTTCGGAAACTCGTCCTGGATCTCAACCGGCGGCTTTGCCCCGCCCTTGTAGACGATGTTGTACAGGTCGATGCACAGGAGCGCAGGGGCAGGACCGATGAACGTCTCCCGCTCGTAGGGCGCATAGATCTGCAACAGATCGTCGGGTGCGATGTCTTTCCACGCATGATCTTCAAAGGCACTCATGGCAGTCTCCATGGTTCAATGTCCGAGCGTTGCGCTCAGGGAAAACTCTCGAACGATGAGAGCAGCGAGTAGTCCGGCCAGCGGCGGCAGGAAGAAGCTCGACGCCATGCGCAGCGCCACAAAGCGCCACCCCATCACGGGCGCCTCGTAGGCCAGCACACGGTGCATTGCGAAAACGGACCAGCCGGCAAGAAGAGCCACCATCTGTCCGGTCCCCGCCCCCGCGTCCCAGATGAAGAGGGCAAGCGGGAAGGACGCCATTGGCCCCCCCGGCAGGATGCCCCCCAGCAGCGACGCCAGAACAATCCCCGCCAGACCGGAGTCTCGGCCGAGGATCGTCGCGATGGCGGCCGTCGGCACCACCTGACTGAGAAAGGAGGCCACCAGCAGTGCCAGCGGCAAGCGGATCGCCAACGCCTTGCCCTGCTTGAGCGCAAAGCCACCGGCCGCCGCCACGCCCTCCCCGCCCTTGCGCTGGTAGACGATCATCGCGAGCAGGCAGACAAACGCCCACATGGTCAGTGAAATTGCGATCATGCCGAAGGAGGCTCCTTCAGCCGCAGCGCGGTGTGGGCCACCAGCCAGCGCGCCGAAAGCCCGGCAAGGATCGGCAGCGGCAGGCTCACCGCAAAGCGCAGCGCGGAAAACTCCGCCCCCATGAACGGCAGTTCCCAGATCAGGAGCCGGTGGATGCCGATCAGCGCCCAGGCCACGATGTAGCTGATCAGCGCTCCGGCATCGGCGCCCGACGTCCACAGCGCATAAACCAGCGGAAACGACGTGAACGGCCCGCCGGGCGTGACCATGCCCGCGCCAGCGGCCACCATCAGACCCTTGAAGCCCGACTGGGCGCCAAGGAGTGCCGCCGTCCGCTCGCGGCTCACAAGCTGCTGCACGAGCCCGCCAATCAGCAGTCCCGCACCCAGCTGCGGCAGGATCATCAGGAGGAGTTCCCCCCCATCGGCGAGCGCGGCCACCACCGCATCCCCGCCCCCGTACCAGAAGCAGGCGGCCCCCGAAGCGACCGCCAACGCCAGAAACACAAGATTGACGCGGGACATCACATGCCCCGCAGCAATTGTTGGCTCATCCGGCGGCGGCCGGAGACTTGGGCGCGGTCGCCGCAAACAACCCGTCCGGCAGGTTGTCGATATAGGCGAGCACGTCCGGGCTTGGCAGAACGTCTGCGTACTTGGCGTTCATGTCGCATAGGTTGATCGCATGGCTGGCCTCCGAACGGTCGAAACACCCGTCCTCTACCACCGCCACCCGGTAATTCATCGAGAACGCATCAATCACCGTCGCCCGCACACAGCCCGACGTGGTGGTGCCTGTCGCCAGCACGCTGTCGCAGCCCAGAAGCTGCAGATAGCTTTGCAGCGGCGTGCCGAAGAAGCCCGAAGGCTTCTGCTTCAGAACCACAATGTCCTCTGGCGCCGGCGCAATCTCGTCCATGATCGCATTGCCGTCCCGGTTGGTTGGCTTGACGCCGGCGCTGGAAACCGATTCGTCCGTTCGGTTGTTCTTCCAGCCCCAGCTTGCAATGTCCCAGCCGTCCGGACGGACGACGCCGGTGGTATAGATCACCGGCACGCCCTTGGTGCGGCACGCGGCAATCAGCTGCTGGAGCACGGGAAGCGCCTTGTAGGCGTCCTCCCCGCACGAGTTGGGCCATTGCTTGATGCTCTCCAGGATCGGCTCCGGCTCCTCGCCGCAGAACGCATAGTTCACGTCGATCACCAGCAGCGCCGGCCGCTCGCCAAACCCGCCCAGCGCACCGAACCCGCTCTTGGCGAAGACCTCACGGTCCCGCGGCGTCAGAAATTCGTCCCAAACGCGCGCCATGTTCTATTCCGCCGCCATCTTGGACATCCCGGCACCCGACGGCAGGTCGAACATCCCCTGCGACAGCGTCGCGAGATATTTCTGCACCTCCTCCGATGGCAGGACGTTGGCGTACTTGGCGTTCATGTCGCAAAGGTTGATGGCGTGGCTGGCCTGCGAGCGGTCGAAGCAGCCGTCCTCCACCACCGTCACGCGGAAATTCTGCGAGAACGCATCCAGCACCGTGGCGCGGACACAGCCCGACGTGGTGGTCCCCACCACAATCACGCTGTCGCAACCCAGAAGCTGCAGATAGCTTTGCAGCGGCGTGCCGAAAAAGCCCGACGGCTTCTGCTTCGTCACCACCAGATCGCGCGGGCCGGGCGCAATCTCGTCCACAATGGCGTTGCCGTCGCGGCCGTCCGTGGCAACCTTGGGCGCTTCCTTGCCGCGGTTGTTCTTCCACAGCCAAGAGCCGCCATCCCAGTTGTCCGGGCGGCGGATGCCGGTGGTGTAGATCACCGGAATCCCCTTGCCGCGGCAGGTCTCGATCAGGCCCTCCACCACCGGCATCGCCTCCCAGGCGTCCTCGCCGCAGGAGTTGCGCCACTTCTTGATGCTCTCGACGATCGGTTCGGGTTCCTCGCCGCAAAATGCATAGTTAATGTCGATGACGAGAAGCGCGGGGCGCTCACCCCAGGCCCCCAGCGCACCATAACCGGCGGCCGCAAAGACCTCCTTGTCACGCTCGGTCAGAAACTTGTCCCAGATACGTTCGCTCATGAGGAACCTCCTGCGGGTTTGGCGGGCCTGATGGCCACGAAGATTGAAAAGACGACGGCGAACACGGCCAGCAGCACCGCATTCACCAGGAGCGCGCCGGCATGGGTCACCAGCGCAAGGTCGACCAGCGCTCCGAGGGATAGCGGGCCGAGCAGGTAGCCGAAGTCGCCGGCAAAGCGCATCACGCCCATGGCGGGCCCGATCATCTCTTCCGGCGCCACGTCCACGGCAAAAGCGGCCACGGCAGGGCCGCCGAGACCGGTGGAGACCCCCATCGCCGCCATCGCCAGCCAGAACGCCAGTTCCGAGCCCGACAGCGCGATCACCGCAACCGAAGCTGCCGCAGCGAGCGTCGACAGGACGATCACGAGCGGCCGCGGCAGCGTGTCGACTATGGTGCCGGCAATGGGGAGCACCGCCAGATTGGCGAGCGCCGAGACGGTGATCGCCAGCCCGATGTCGCCGGGGCTCATCGCGAACCGCTCGGTGGCCAGAAGCGGGATCATCTGCCACTGCCCTGCAGTCCGCGTCATGAAGATGCCGAAGTTGATGAGGAGGACGCAGGCAAACGGCGCAATCAGCAAGAGCGCCAACAGCTTGCCCGAAGGTCCGTGGTGCCCGCCCTTCTTGCCGATCTCCGGCGGATGGATGGTGACGGCGACCAGGATTGCGGTGACCCCGCCCACAGCCGCACTCGCCAGAAACGGGCCGCTGAGGCCGAAGAGATCCGCCACGATCCCGCCCGTTACCGGCCCCATCGCCGCCCCGGCCAGAAGCGCGCCCTGAAACAGCGCCATGATCCGCCCGCGCACATGCCGGTCTCCCACCGACGCGCAGTAGACGGTGGCCGCCGTCATGTAGATGCCGGAGCCGACGCCCTGCAGCGCGCGGCCGGCCAGCAGCATCTCGTAGCTCACCGCAAACGCGCCGAGCAGAGAGGCCGATCCCGCTATCGCCGGCCCCAGCCACAGCATGGTGGACAAGCCGAAGCGCTGTGAGGCATGGCCTGCCGGAATGTCGGCGAGCAGCCTCCCTGCGGCAAAGACGGTGATCATCAGCCCGATCGCCCACTCCGCCACGCCAAAGTCGGAGGCATAGATCGCCATCACCGGCGTCAGCATGCCGAACATCATCATGTGCGCGGCAACCGTTGCCATGATCAGCGGCAGGCCGGGCGCGGCCTGAAAGGTTGCGCGGTAGGACCGCGGCACGGGTGCAGCAGCGCCCAGGGCCGGTGGTGTCACGTGTTTTGTCCCGAGCGTTTCAGCCGCGGGTCGAGATTGTCGCGCAGCGCGTCGCCCAGCATGTTGATCGACAGGACCGTCAGGAAGATCGCGAGGCCCGGAAACAGCGCCATCCACCACGATGTGGAAATATAGGTCCGCCCGTCCGCCAGCATCGAACCCCATGTCGGGATCGAAGGCGGCACGCCGAGACCGAGGAACGACAGCGCCGCCTCAGCAATGATCGAGGTCGCCATCGCAAACGTGCCGATCACCAGCGCCGCCTGCACGATGTTGGGCAGGACGTGCCTCAGGATGATCCGCTTGCGGCTGGCGCCAATGGCGCGGGCGGCATGGATGAAGTCCCGTTCCTTCACGCTCATGGTGTTGGCGCGGGCAACGCGGCAGTAGGGGATCCACCGCTGGATCGCCAGCGCCAGGATCAGAACCCCCAGCCCCTGCCCCAGAAACGCCAGAATGGCGATGGCCAGAAGCAGCGGCGGAAAGGCCCAGAACACTTCGAGGAATTTCTGGATGCCGAAGTCGATCCAGCCGCCGAAATAGCCGGAGATCAGCCCCAGCGCCATGCCGACCAGCCCCGACACAACCACCACCACCAGCGCGATCAGCAGCGAGATTCGCGCGCCGTAGATCACGCGGCTGAGAATGTCGCGGCCGACATGGTCGGTGCCCAGAAAATGCGGCCCGGTAAAATATTGCGGCGGCGTCAGCGCTGCCATCAGGTCCTGGCCGTTGGGGTCGAACGGCACCACGAAGGGCGCAAACAGCGCGGCCACCACAAAGAAGGCCAGGATCACGCCGGCCACGATCACCTTCATGGTCAGCCAGGGACGCAGCGCCTTGTGAATGGCCGCAAACCGCGCACCGGTGCGCGCGATGACGGCGTCAGCGGGCAAGCTGGATGCGCGGGTCGGTGAGGGCATAAAGAAGATCCACAACAAGGTTCACGACAATGAAAAGCGTGGTGTAGACGAGCACCACGCCGGTGATCAGCGGGTAGTCCCGTGCGCCGAGGCCGGAGAGCAGCAGCTGGCCGATGCCGGGCCAGGAGAACACCGTCTCCACAATGATCGAGCCCGACAGGAGCGCGCCGAACTCCAAGCCGACGATGGTGATGACGGTCACCATCGCGTTGCGCAGCGCGTGCCGCCAAAGGATGGTGCTCCCCGACAGGCCCTTGGCCCGCGCCGTCATGATGTAGTCCTCGCTCATCACTTCCAGGATCGACGAGCGGGTGATGCGCATCAAAATCCCGGTCATGTTGATGCCCAGAACGAAGGCCGGCATGATCACGTAGAGAAACGCATCCCACGCCGCCGCAAACTGCCCCTGAATGAGGCTGTCGAAGACGCGAAAGCCGGTGATCGGCTCCACCTCGATGCCCCAGGTGTGCCGGCCCGATGACGGGAGCAGGTTGAGTTCTCCCGAAACCAGCAGGATCAGCATGATGGCGAGCCAGAAATTCGGCATCGAGATGCCGAAGAAGCCGCCCAAGGAACCCAGGTTGTCGATCCACGAATTGGGCCGCGCGCCCGCCGCCAGCCCCAGCGGCACGCCAATCAGCAGCGCAAAGACGGTGGCAAAGAACGCCAGCTCCAGCGTGGCCGGAAAGCGCTCCTTGATGAGGTCCGTCACCGGCATCGCGTAGCGAAAGCTTTCGCCGAAATCGAGCGTCAGCGCGGACGCCAGAAAATTGCCGTACTGGACGATGACAGGCTGATCGAGGCCCCACCGGGCCCGCGCCTCGGCGACATCGGCTGCCGTCGCCTCATCGTTGATCAGAATGTCCGCCGGGTCGCCGGGTGCTGCCTGCAGCAGCATGAACACCAGCATGGAAATCAGCAGGATCACGGGGATCGTGCCAACAGCGCGGCGCAGGATATAGCCGACCATCACGTCCGCCTTCGCTCATTGGAGGTCACAAGATGGTGGCCGGGGGCGTGTGCCGCCCCCGGCCCGAACGTCATTTCATGTGAATTTCCCAGCCGAAGATTGAAGCATCCGGCAGCGGCTCGTACGCGATTGCCTTGGAGATCCCCCAGGCCATCTGGTGGCGCCACATGAAGTGGGCCGGCGCTTCCTCGGTGATCGCCGCCATGGCTTCACCCAGGACCTCCATGCGCGCCTCGGGGTCGAAGGTCTGGCGCTCCTGCTTGAGGAGTGTGTCGACCTTCTCGCTGGAGAAGCCGATCCGCGGCGACGCCCCGGTCTCGAAATATTGCGAGAGGGCGGCGGACGGGTCCACCACGCTGCCCCGGCCCATGTAGTAGAACGGCACGCCGCCCTTCTGCACGTTGGACCACAAGGTGCCCCATTCCGGCGTCTTGAAGTTCACCTTGAAGCCGACCGCTTCCAGCATCGGCACCAGCGCTTCGGAGACTTGCTTGTCAGCAATGTAGCGGGCGACCGGGGTCTGGTACTCGATCTCCACGCCATCGGCGTATCCGGCTTCGGCCAGCAGCGCCTTCGCCTTTTCGGGGTCGTATTCGTAGCCCATCTTGTTGTCGGGATCGTACCCCACCTGCCCCGGCCCCACGGGTCCGTCGAGCACGCTGGCCTGGCCTTGCAGAATGGCTTTCACAATGGCCGGCCGGTTGATGGCATAGGCCACCGCCTGGCGCACCCTCTTGTCATCCCACGGCTTGAACTCGGGGTTCATCGCCAGGAACATCAGCTCCACGCTGTCCACCCATGCCACATCGGCGTTCGGCGCCTGCTCGATCCGCGGCACCAGCTGCGGCGGAATGAACTGCGCGATCTGCACTTCGCCGTTCAGGAGCGCCGTCACCCGCTGCTCGGGCTCTTTCATGATCTTGAAGATGATCTCGTCCGGGTTGTCCTCGCTGACGAGTTCGTTCCCCGGCACCTTCTCGATGACCATGTAGTTGTCGACCACAAGCTCCTTCAGCTTGTAGGGCCCGAAGCCGACCGGATGCTCGCGGTCCGCAGCCTCCCGCCCGAACTCGTCGAACACGTCCTTCGAAGAGATGATGAAATTGGCAAGGTAGAAGGGCAGCGTCGCCACCGGCTCGGTGGTGGTGATCTCGAAGGTGCGGTCATCCACCGCCACAATGTCCTCGATGTAGCGGGCGTTGTGGCTCTGACGGGTTTGCGGATCGTTGCGGATGCGATCGACCGAATGGAGGATGTCGGCCGTGGTCACCGGCGTCCCGTTCTGGAACATGAGGTCGTCCTTCAGGGTGAAGGACCACACCAGCGGATTGGAATCGTCCTTCAGCCCCCAGTCCTTCAGCGCGATCGAATAATGCGATGCGGTGTCGAAGTCGTAGTGGAACAGGCACCCGTAGACCTGGCACCAGGCCGCATACATCAGCGATACGCTGTCGGCGTGCGGATTGTGGCTGGCGATGGTCTCGGTGACGGCGACGGTAACGCGGGTCTGAGCCTTCGCGTCCGGCGTTGCGGCCATGGCCGCCAACCCTCCAAGCGTCAGGGCAGCCACCCACCGCCGCGTCTGCTTCGTGGACGATGCAAGGTGCATTTTGCGCACTCCCTCGGTTTTCGCGGCCGCAAAAGCGCCGCATCAGCCTGAGACAATTGCCGCCCGGCACACCCTGAGTGTCGCTTTCACGCCGTGGCTCACCCCGGAGCCATGCCAGCCGGCAAGATCAGACCGGTCATTGCAACCGCAGTGCCACAGATTTCGCCGCGCCAGCCGCTCGATGGCGGCCTTGATCCAAATATTCCTCAAAAATCAGCATCTTATTCGCGCCTGTCACAACGTCGAATGCGATTGATAAAAACTATGAAACGACTTCATAAGAAGGGCTTATACCGCGCGTCTTCCCTGATAAATCATGCCTGATCGCTACTTTGCAGCACTGTTGGCACAATGATTGCGACGCGGATGGATGCCCGCTGGCTCTGCACAGGGAAGTTCCATGAATGTAGCCCCGCGTCCTGACGAGATCGCCGACGCCCCCCTGCTCGACATCAACGACCTCACCACCGTCTTCCCCACCATCGACGGGGATGTGACGGCGGTGCGCAATGTTTCCTTCAGCGTCAGCCGAGGCGAAATGGTGGCCGTGGTGGGCGAATCGGGGTCCGGCAAGTCGGTCACCGCCCGCTCCATCCTGCGGTTGGTCGACTATATGGGCGGCGAACTGCGCGGCGGTGCCATCACCCTTGCCGGCGACAATGGCCCGATGGACCTTGCCACCCTGGACGAGGCGGCCATCCGCAAGATCCGCGGCAACCGGATCTCCATGGTCTTTCAGGAGCCGATGACATCGCTCAATCCGGTGCTCACCATCGAGCGCCAGATCACCGAGGCCATCCGCCTGCACCAGAGTGTCGACGCACGACGCGCCCGCGCCATAGCCCTCGACATGCTCAAGCTGGTGCGCATGCCGGAGGCGGAGAAGCGCCTCTCCCAGTTTCCGCACGAACTGTCCGGCGGGATGCGCCAGCGCGTGATGATCGCCATGGCGCTCGCCTGCCGCCCCTCGCTGCTCATCGCGGACGAGCCCACCACCGCGCTCGACGTCACCATCCAGGCGCAGATCCTGGAGCTGGTTAAGACGCTGCGCCACGAAATCGGCATGGCGGTCATCTTCATCACCCACGACATGGGCGTCGTGGCCGAAATTGCCGACCGCGTGGTGGTCATGTACCAGGGCGAAAAGGTGGAGGAAGGCACGGCCGAAGCCATCTTTGCCGCGCCACAACACGCCTACACCAAGGCCCTCCTGTCAGCCATTCCCCGCCTCGGCGCCATGGCGGACAAGGCGGACCCCGAACCGTTCGATGTGATTGCCTATGGCGACGAGGCGCCCCCCGCGCCGGCCCGCGTGCGGCCCACGCACACAAATGAGGCACGGCGCACGGTGCTGGAGGTCCACAACCTCGTCAAACGCTTCCCCGTGCGCGCCGGCATGTTCAAGCGCACCGTTGGCCACGTTCACGCCGTCGAGGGTGTGGATCTGACGCTGAAGGAGGGCGAAACCCTCGCCATCGTCGGCGAATCCGGATGCGGCAAGTCCACCGTCGCCCGCACGGTGATGAAGCTTTACGACCCCACCAGCGGCGACATCATCATCGACGGGCGGAACGTCACCGACCTCCCCACCCAACTGATGCTCCCGGTCCGCCGCACCATCCAGATGGTGTTCCAGGACCCCTACGCCTCGCTCAACCCCCGCATGACGGTTGGCGATGCCGTCGGCGAGCCGCTCATCGTCCACGATGTGCCGGAGGCGCGCGACAAGGCGGCGCGCACCGCGCTGATTGCGGCGCAGCTGGAGCGCGTCGGCCTGCCGGCAGACGCCATGCGCCGCTACCCGCACGAGTTTTCCGGCGGCCAGCGCCAGCGCATCTGCATTGCCCGCGCTCTTGTGCTCAACCCGAAGATCATCATTGCCGACGAAGCCGTCTCCGCGCTCGACGTTTCGATCCAGGCGCAGATCGTGAACCTGATGATGGATCTTCAGGCCGAACGCGGCATCTCCTACCTGTTCATCTCACACGACATGGCGGTGGTGGAGCGCATCAGCCACCGCGTTGCGGTGATGTATCTGGGCGAAATCGTCGAGATCGGCCCCCGCCAGGCGGTGTTCGCAAACCCCGCCCACCCCTATACGCAAAAGCTCCTGTCAGCCGTGCCCGTGGCGGATCCCACCGCGAGGCGGGAGCGGGTGCTTGATCAGTCGGAAATTCCAAGCCCGATGCGGCCGGTCGGCTTCGTCCCCGAAAAGCGGCCGATGAAGAAGGTCGGCCGCGATCATTTCGTGATGGCCTGATCCGGCCGCCTAACCGCCGATAGCAATCCTGGAATCGAGGTTGACCAGCTTGGCCAGCTGCTTCAGTCGCCGGCGGGGCCGTTCGCCATCCAGCGTATCCAGCTCTTCGGGCAGGACGAGCACCAGCGAACCGTCCACCACCTTCACGTGGGTGCGCGGCAGAATCCCGGCAACGCCGGGCGCCAGCACGTAAGCCACCTTGAACGCCTGAGCGAGGAATTTTGCCCGCTGCGCCAGCCGCTTGGGGCAAAGGCCCTCGGCCGGGGGCCTTGCCGCGCCATCCGCCAGCCCGCCATAGCGGTCGTGCAGCGTTGCCGCCAGATAGCCGCGCCCCGCATGGTCGATCCCGTAAAGCGCAACGTTGGAGATGATCGCAATCGCCTGATCGCCCCGGTAATCGGGGTGGGCGCGCCAGCCGATGTCGGACATCAGACAGGCCGCCGTGCGCAGGCGCCGCTCCTCCTCGCTCTCGCGAATGCCGACTGCCTCGAACAGCTCTGCGGTCCAACCGATCAGCTCTGCACAGTTTGCCGGCGAGCGTGCCCGCAGGATCGCCAGCTCCTCGCTGGCAAGGATCAGCGGATCGCGCGTCTTCTCCTCGTCGGTCAGGCCGCTGTAGATCAGCCCCTCGCGCACGCCGAGCGCAGAGGCGACGATCGCTTCCGGCTTGCCACGCCGGATGATCTCGCGCAGCACCACCGCACCCCACGGAACCAGCGGCCGCCGCCCCTTTGAAACGACGCTGGTGCCATCCATCTTGTCCAGCCCGTCGGAGATGATGAGGTCGCAGAACGCCTCCAGCTTGTCCGCCGGCACCGAATAATGGTGCATCACCGAAACCGGATAGGACGTCTGCGCCATGTGGAGCCGAACGAGCGAGCGCCACGTGCCGCCCACGGCGTAAAAATTGCGACCGGCAAGCAGCGGCAGCTGGCGGGAGGCGGCCAGCTCCTTGGCCACCAGATCGGCACCCTTGGCAAGCGAGTCCTTCGCGTCGCCCTTCAGCCGCAAGGTGCCGAGCGGAAAACTCTCGCCCATGCCCAGCCTGTCGTCTCCGGCGTCGATCAGCTCGAGCGAGCCGCCGCCAAGGTCCCCCACCACGCCGTCGGGCTGCCAGAAACCGCACAGGACGCCGTTGGCGGCCATCTCGGCCTCTTCCCGCCCATCGAGCACGCGGACCGGAACCCCCGCAGCCGCCTCGATCTGCGCCATGAACTCCGCGCCATTGGCCGCAACGCGCGCCGCTGCCGTTGCCAGAATGGTCAGCGCGTTGGCATCGGCCGAACGCGCCACCGTCATGAACCGGCGAATGGCAGAGAGCGTGCGCGACATGGCATCGTCGGACAATCGGCCCGCGTCCGCCAGATCCGCGCCAAGCCCCGCCAGCACCTTTTCGTTGAACAGCACTGCCGGCGCGCGCGAGGCCCGCTCGTACAGCACAAGCCGGATTGAGTTGGAGCCGACGTCGATCACGCCGACAGCGCCGTCGCCAATTCGCCGACCGACGTCAATCTCGGTCGCTTCACGCCATTGCGGGTCGCTCATCAATCGAACGCAAACGCTTTGGACTCGCGCTTCTTCTGCACGTGTCCCCGGCCCGATAGCGACGGGTTGGTCATGAAGTATTCGTGGGCGTTCACCATATCGTCCTCGCCTGCTTCTATCCTGACATGGCCGCCATCCGGCAACACGAGCCAACTTTGCTGGTTATCCCTGAGCGATACGCCCATTATCTGATCAAGTATCTGCTCGTGCACAGTTTCATTGTCGATCGGCACCAGAGTTTCCACCCGCCTGTCGAGATTTCGCGGCATCAGATCAGCCGAACCGATGTAGACCACAGCCTCGCGCGACGGCAGCGCCGCCCCGTTGCCGAAGCAGAAGATGCGGCTGTGTTCCAGAAACCGCCCGACGATGGATTTGACCCGGATATTGTCCGAAAGCCCGGGCACGCCGGGCCGCAGGCAGCAGATGCCGCGCACCACGAGGTCGATCTCGACGCCCGCTCTCGACGCATCGTAAAGCGCATCGATGATCTTCACATCCACCAGCGAGTTCATCTTCATCCAGATCCCGCCGGGCCGGCCAGCCCGCACATGCGCAATCTCCGCGTCAATATGATCCAGGATCCGCTTGCGCAGCGTCAGCGGCGACACCGCAAGCCGGTTCAGCTCCGCGGGCTCGGCATAGCCGGTTATGAAGTTGAACACCCGCGCCACGTCCTGCGCGATCACCGGGTCGGCGGTGAAGAAGGACAGGTCGGTGTAAATCTTGGCGGTGATCGGGTGGTAGTTGCCCGTGCCGATGTGCACGTAGGTGGCAAGCTGCCCGCCTTCGCGCCGCACCACCATCTGCAGTTTGGCGTGGGTCTTCAGCTCCAGGAACCCGTAGACCACCTGCACCCCGGCGCGCTCCAGGTCGCGCGCCCACCTGATGTTGGCCTCCTCGTCGAAGCGCGCCTTGATCTCGATGAGTGCGGTGACGGACTTGCCGGCATCTGCTGCTGCAATGAGCGCCGCCACGATGGGGCTGTCGTTTGACGTGCGGTAGAGCGTCTGCTTGATGGCGACGACGTCGGGGTCAGCGGCGGCCTGTGCCACGAACTGGGCCACAACGTCGAACGATTCGTACGGGTGATGGACCACCATGTCCTTTTCGCGGATGGCCGCAAAGCAGTCGCCGCCCTGCTGCAGCACACGCTCCGGAAAGCGCGGCGTGTAGGGCGCGAACTTCAATTCCGGCCGCTCCAGCGAGACCAGTTGCGACAGGTCCTTCAGCGCCAGCGTCCCCTCGATCACCATGATCCCGCTTTCGCCGACCCCCAGCGCGCCGGCCACGAAGGTGCGAAGCTCGTCGGGCGTCGACGCCTCGATTTCGAGGCGCACCACCGAACCGCGCCGCCGCCGCTTCAGCGCGCTTTCGAAGGTGCGCACGAGATCTTCCGCCTCTTCCTCGATTTCGAGGTCGCTGTCGCGGATCACGCGGAAGGCGCCGGTCGCCAGCACGTCATGCGCCGGGAACAGCCGGTCCAGATGCAGGCGGATGGCGTTGCCAAGCGCGATGAAGCGCGTAATCGGTCCCCCGCCTTCAAGACGGATGAAGCGCTGCACCTGCGCCGGGATGCGCACCAGCGCGATGCGCTTTTCGCCGTCCGGTGCCTTCAGCTGCAGCACCAGCGAAAAGCCGAGGTTGGGAATGAACGGGAACGGGTGCGCCGGGTCGATGGCAAGCGGCGTCAGCACAGGAAACACCTGGCTGAGGAAGGTGTTTTCGAGGCTGTCCAGCTCGGCATCGCCCAGCGTGCCGGGTTCGGCAATCTCGATGCCGACCGCCGCCAGCTCCCCACGCAGGGCAAGAAGCTGCTCCTGCTGCTTGGCCTGAAGGCCCTTCACACGCTCGTCGATCCGCGCCAGTTGCTCGCCGGGACCGCGCCCGTCGTCGCTGCGCGTGTCCACCCTGGCGCGCTGCTGCGCAATCAGGCCGGCAACGCGGACCATCAGAAATTCATCAAGATTGTTGGCGGAAATCGAGAGGAAACGCAGCCGCTCCAGAAGCGGGTGGTGCGGATTCGCCGCCTCCTCCAGAACCCGTTCGTTGAAGGAGAGCCAGGAAAGCTCGCGGTTGATGAAACGCTCGGGACTGGTGCGCAGCCCCTCATTCGCTTCGGTCGAATGCGCGGACGCATCGGTCTTCACGGAATCGGCGGCCATTGCCTTCAGAATCCCTCTCTCGGCGGCGGTCGTCCGGGCCTATGGCACACTCTCATCCGCAGCGGAACCGCCAGCCGACTGCAAAAGCCTCGCTGCCAGCGGCCGGGTCAGCCCGCGCTTTTCCGCAAGCCCTTTCTTGTCCAGCGCATCCACCCAGTGCATCGCATCGTGAAGCGTCCGCTCCATCCGCGCCATCAGGAAATCGAGGACGGCACTTTCCGCCGGCAACTGGCGGCGCTGGAACGCATCGATCATGACCCGGCGGATCAGCGCATCGTCCGGCGGCTCAAGCGCCACCTCCGGGAAGGCGCGCAGGCGGGAGTCGAGATCGCGCAAGCCCCCCACCGGGCGGCGCGAGGCCGTCAGCAGCATCGTCCCGCCCGCATTGCGCACCGCATTGATGAGGTGGAACAGCGCCCGGTCTGCCGCAACGTCCGCATCGTCCACCACTACGGTGGCCTCGGCCAGCGTCAGCGCATCGTCGGCGCATAGTGCCGCGCCATTCACCACGGCAACGTCGGCAGTTTCAGCAAAGCGGCGGGCGAGATGGCTCTTGCCGGACCCGTCCGGCCCCGTCACCAGAACGATGGGGTTGGGCCAGCTCGGCCACTTCGACAGCAGCGAATACGCGGCCTCGTTGGACTGCGACACCACCGTGTGCGGCGGCGCATCCACCATGCCGAGATCCAGCACAAGCTGTTCCATCAAACTCTCCGCTCACCGCCGGGGCGCGACCAGCTGACCATAGAGCGCGCTGCCAAGGCGTGCGCATCGCATTGCGGTGACACCCGCTTTACCCACCTCAACACGGGATCGCCTGTGGACAGCGCTTCCAAAGCGCGCCCCAAACTGGCAAGGGAGTGACAATCCGCAGGAACAATTATGTCTCAAGATCCCCTCAAGGCCTACGCCGAGGCCGGTGTCGACGTTGCCGCCGGTGACAGGCTTGTCGATCGCATCACGCCCGCCGCCGCGGCCACCCAGCGCGCCGGCGCCCTGCCCGCCCTCGGCGGCTTCGGCGCTGCGTTCGACCTTGGTGCAGCCGGGCACGAAGGCTCGCTCCTCATTGCGTCAACGGACGGGGTCGGCACCAAGCTGCGCCTTGCCACCGACCTTGGCCGCCATGAGGGCATCGGCATCGACCTTGTGGCCATGTGCGTCAACGACATTCTCGCACAGGGCGCCGAACCGCTCTTCTTCCTCGACTATTACGCCACCGGCGCGCTGGACGTTGCCGCCGCGGCCACCGTGGTCGAGAGCATAGCCGCCGGCTGCAAGGACGCCGGCTGCGCCCTCATCGGCGGCGAAACGGCGGAAATGCCCGGCCATTATGCCAAGGGCGATTACGATCTTGCCGGCTTCTCCGTCGGCGCCGTCAAACGGGACGAAGTCCTCCCCCGCGACACTCTGGCGGAGGGCGACGTTCTGATCGGCCTGGCGTCCAGCGGCGCCCACTCCAACGGTTATTCCCTCATCCGCAAGCTGGCCGCCGACAACGGATGGGATATGGCCGCGCCCTTCGAGGGCGGAACGCTCGGCGAAGCGCTCCTTGCGCCCACCCGCATCTATGTTCGCCCGGTGCTGGCGGCGCTCAAGTCCCACGGCGCATCCATCAAGGCCGTTGCGCACATCACCGGCGGCGGCCTCACCGGCAATATCCCCCGCATCCTGCCGGACGGGCTTGCCGCAAAAATCGATCGCCGCGCCCTTCCCGCCAACCCCGTCATGGCGTTCCTGCAAAAGAGCGCCAGCCTGTCGGATGCAACCATGGAAGCCACGTTCAACTGCGGCGTCGGCCTCGTGATTGCCGTGGCAGAGGCGGACGCTGCCGCCATTGCGCTGACCTTGCAGGACGAGGGCGAGTGGCCTGCCATCATCGGCACGCTGATTGGGTGCGAGGACGGGGCAGAGCGTTGCCAGATCGGATGATGAAGACACCCATCGCCGTGCTCTTTTCGGGTCGCGGCAGCAATCTCAAATCGCTGATCGACGCCTGTGCCGCGCCGGACTTTCCGGCCACCATCGTCCTTGCCGCCACCGACAAGCCGGAGGCCGGCGGCCTTGCCCATGCCGCCAATGCCGGCATCCCCGTGGCGGTGGTCGACCGCAAGGCCTATGGCGACCGTGCCACCTTCGAGGCCGCGCTCGACAAGGCGGTCCGCGCGTCAGGCGCCGAGCTTATCTGTCTCGCCGGCTTCATGCGCATCCTGTCGGGCACCTTCGTCGCTGCCTGGGTGGACGCCATTCTCAACATTCACCCGTCGCTGCTGCCAGCATTCCGGGGGCTCGACACCCACGCCCGCGCGCTTGCCGCCGGTGCCAAGATTGCCGGAATTACCGTCCACATCGTGACCGAAGAGCTGGACGACGGCCCGATCCTCGCCCAGGCCGCTGTCGCCGTGCGGCCCGACGACACGCCCGAAACCCTCGCCGCGCGGACGCTTGCCGCCGAACACAGGCTCTACCCCGCCGCGCTCGCCCAGCACCTGATGCCGCGCGAGGCAACCGACTACGGCAAAACCCTGTTCAGCCCGCCACTGCCGGACGAAGGCTGACGCGGCTGTCGTGAAATGCGGCCCCGCCGTGCGGCGCAACAGGGTCCGCCCCGATCAGCGTGTTGATCCCCTTCCCGCCCGCAAAGTCGGCATTCTGGAACAGGCCTTCTGAAACCACCGTGCCGCGCTGCACACCGTCAAACAGCCGCGCGGTCAGCGTTACCGCGCCCCGGTGGTTGGCCAGCGTCACGGCCATGCCATCGTCGATACCTTCGGCCGCGGCGTCTTCTGGGTGGACCAGCACAAGCGGCGCCCCCTCTTTCCTGCGCGAACCCTCGGTCTCGTTGAAGCTCGAATTGAGGAAGGAGCGGGCCGGTGCCGTCACCAGCCGGTAGGGCTCGGCAGCACTCGCCCCTTCGGTCACGTCCCACTGGTCCGGAAAACGCGGCATCGCTGCAACCGGCCCCATGGCAACGCTGCCCCCCGTCGGCACCGCCCCCCAGTCCGGACTGAAGCGAAAACGCCCGTCCGCATAACCGAACCCGTCCAGAAAATGCGCTTCGGCAAAAGGCGGCTGCAGGTCGACGAACCCTTCGAGCCACAGCGCCTCCCCGTCCAGACCTGAAGCGTCCACCAGCCAGTCCACATGCTCGCGTGCGCTCATCTCGAAGCCCGGATGGGTCGCGCCCACCCGCCGCGCAATCTCGGTGTTGACCCAGTGGTTCTCCCGGCACTCGCCCGGCGCCTCGACCAGCTTCGGGCCGATCAGCACATGCTGGTGCCCACCGCCGCGGTAGATATCATCGTGCTCCACAAACATCGTCGCCGGCAAGACGATGTCAGCCATCCGCGCCGTTTCGGTCATCACCTGCTCGTGCACGGCAACAAACAGGTCGTCGCGCGCAAAGCCCTCGCGAACGCGTGCCTGTTCCGGCGCCACCACCATGGGGTTGGTGTTCTGAACCCACAGCGCCTTCACCGGCGGCCCGCCCGCCAGCGCGTCGGCATCCCCGCACAGGACCGCACCAATGCGCGACTGGTCGAGCTGGCGCACGGCCGGGTCGCGCATGTCCTGCCCCTCGATCATGCTCTTGTCGAGCTTGTAGATCGCGCCGTTGTTGTGGAAGGCGCCGCCGCCCTCGTGCTGCCAGCTCCCCAGCACCGTGGGGATCGAAAGCGCCGCGTGCATTGCCGTGGTCCCGTTGCGGGACCGGGTGAACCCGTAACCGAGGCGAAAATACGTGCGCGCCGTGCGACCCACCAGCGCCGCAAAGGCCTCGATCTCGTCCACCCCCAGCCCGGTGATCCCCGCCGCCCATTCAGGCGTCCGACTGACCAGGTGCGCCTCAAGCCCAGCCGGATCGTCGGTGAACCTGTCCATATAGGCGCGGTCGGCATAGCCATCGCGGAAGGCAATGTGCATCACCGCGCAGGCCAGTGCCGCGTCGGTGCCCGGCCGCAGGATCAACGCCATGTCGGCCTGCCGCGTCGTGTCGTTGTGGTAGACGTCCACCACCACAATCTTCGCGCTGCGGTTCTTGCGGGCGGCAATCGCGTGGGTCATCACGTTGACCTGCGTGGCCACCGCATTGGTGCCCCAGATCACGAGGCAATCCGTCACCCGCATCTCGCGCGGATCGACACCGGCCAGCTTGCCCGTGCCGGCAACGAAGCCCGCCCAGGCCATGTTGGTGCAGATGGTGTCGTACTGCCGCGAATAGCCCTTGGCGTGGCGCAGGCGGTGGATGCCATCGCGCTGCACAAGCCCCATCGTGCCGGCGTAGTGGTAGGGCCAGACGGCTTCGGCGCCATGGCTCGCTTCGGCCGCCAGCAGCGCCTCGGCAATCCGGTCCAGCGCCTCGTCCCAGCCGATCTGGCGGAAATCGTTGCCGCCCTTGGGGCCGGTGCGCAATAGCGGCGTCAGGAGCCGGTCCGGATTGTTCACCCGTTCGGCATAGCGCGCCACCTTCGCGCAGATGACGCCGGCGGTATAATCGTTGGCGGCGGACCCGCGCACGCGCCCGATCCGCCCATCTGCCACCTCAATCTCAAGGGCGCAGGTGGAGGGGCAATCGTGCGGGCAGGCAGAGCGGTGGCGGACCGGCGCGTTCATCGAGGTGAGTTCCAGTGTTGCGGTGCGCCAGCCTAACCCATCATCCCAGCGATGAGAACGCCGGGGCGTGGGCAACCTGTCCGCCGCCGGCAAGCCCCTCGGGCCGCAACGCCAGCGCCAGAAAATACGGCCCCTCATAGGGGGAGGAAAACGGCGCGGCCGCCGCTGCCGAAAGCCCGAACCGCGCATAATAATCAGGATCGCCAAGGATGAAGAGGCCGGCAAACCCTGCCTCCGCCGCCCCCGCAATTGCCGCGCGCACCAGAGCTGCGCCAATGCCGCGACTGCGCCACGCCGCGTCGACGGCAACGGGCGCCAGCGCGCAAAATCCTCCCGTCATCGGGGAAATTGCCACATGCCCGATGACCCGGCCGTCGGCCCGCGCGACCAGCGAGAGCGCAAGGTCACCATCGGCGCGCAGGGCATCCACCAGGTCCGCCTCGGCCGAACCGCCGAACGCCTCTGTCACCACTGCCCTGATGGCGTCTTCGTCACCGGGGCCCTCCGGCGCGATCGCCGCATTGTCCTTTGGCATCACTCTACGCTAGGTCTCCTTGCAACCGCTTCCCACCCAAGGCCCTCGCGTGACCGACCTTCCCCAATCCATCGACGCGACCGAAACCATGCTGGCCGAGGCCGACTATGTGGCCGACCGCTCGCTCGCAACCGTCCTCTTTCTGGCCATGCGCCTCAAGCGCCCGCTCTTTCTGGAAGGTGAGGCCGGCGTCGGCAAGACCGAGATTGCCAAGGTCCTGTCCACGGCGCTGGGCCGCAGGCTGATCCGGATGCAATGCTACGAGGGCCTCGACACCGCGTCCGCCCTTTATGAGTGGAACTACCCGGCGCAGATGCTCGCCATCCGCCAGGCCGAAGCCGGCAGCACGGCGGCCGACGTCTTCGACCCCCGTTTCCTCATCCGCCGCCCCATTCTGGAAGCGCTCGACACCCCGCCCGAAGGCGCCCCCATCCTGCTGATCGACGAGCTGGACCGCGCCGACGAGGCCTTCGAGGCCTTCTTGCTGGAGGTGCTCTCGGACTTTCAGGTGACGATCCCGGAGCTTGGCCCCATCAAGGCCGCCGAACCGCCCATCGTCATCATCACCACAAACCGGACGCGCGAAATTCACGACGCGCTCAAGCGCCGCTGCCTCTATCATTGGGTGGACTACCCCTCCATGGCGCGGGAACGCGAGATCGTCCGCCGCAAGGCGCCGGGCGTCGGTGAGCGGTTGGCCGACGAGATTGTCGCCTTCGTGCAGGAGCTGCGCAGTGGCGACCTCTTCAAGCCCCCCGGCGTTGCCGAGACGCTGGACTGGGCACAGGCGCTGGTGGAGCTGGACCAGATGGTGCTGGAGCCCGGCACTGCGGACGACACCCTCGGCGTCCTTCTCAAGTATCAGGACGATATTGCAAAGGTTCGCGGCTCGACCGTGCAGCGGATGATCGACGAGATCCGCAACCGCCGCCCGCCCATGTAGCGGCGCGGCGTTCGCGTCAGGCGCGCATTTTGCCCCGCCGCAATCAGGCGGCGGAGTTTGGCGTGTGGGTGCCGTTGATGCGGCGCAGCGGAATGATCTTGGCGCAGGCCTGCTGGGCCTCGTGGTCACGCACCGCAGTCAGCGCCTTGGCGTTGATCGACGGCAGTGCCTCAAATGCTGGCTTGGCAAACAGGTCGCCCTGAAAGAGGCGGACCCCGAAGCCCGCCAGCGCCTTGAACACCGGCACGCTGTCAACGCCCTGCCCCACCAGCTCGATGTCGAGCTCGCGCGCCATTCGGGCAATGCTTGCCACAATAGCCCGGCGCCGATGGTCGGTGTCGATGTCGCGGACCAGATGGCGGTCGAGCTTCAGCATGTGGGGGGCAACGTCCACAAGGGTGGCCAGATTGGCGTCGCCGACACCGAAATCGTCAATGGCGGTGGTGAAGCCGACCGCTGCGTAGTGGCTCATCGTGTGCGCAAAGCGTGCAGGCTCGGCCACCCGGTCGTAGCCCGATGCTTCCAGCAAAAGCCGCTTGTGGCCGAAATTCATATGCCGTGCGGTTTCCAGAGTCGAGCGCAGGCCGCGCACCGGGTCTTTGACCGCATCGGGCATGAAGTTGATGGCGAGCGCCGGCCCCGCCTCACCCGGCATCAGCGATGCCGCAAGCTCCACCGCGCGGATCCGCAAGGCCTGGTCGAACGCCGAGCGGTCCACCGGATCAACCTTGGACAGGACGCTGATGGCCGGCTCACCGTAGGCCCCGCGCACCAGAGCCTCGTAGGCAAAAGGGGTCCCGGCCTTGATGTCGAAGATCGGCTGGAATGCGAACGAGAAGCGAAGCCCGGCGTGTCCTGCGTCCGGATCTCTGGCGCACGGCGGGGTGGCGAACGTGTCCTCTGGCATTGCGAACTCCAGTACAACTTGTCCGGAGATTACCAATTTCACGGACCGCGCATAAGGCAGCGGGATCCGCGGGGGCCAGCCCCGCGCAAGTTTTGTGCGTCGGCGCCTTGCCTTCAGCGGGGCGGAACGAGTGCGCCTGCAGCGTCTTCCAGAGCCCGTGCCAGCGGCATCAGCCCCGCTTCGTCGAACGGGCGGCCGATCAGCTGAAGCCCCAGCGGCAAGCCCGTGTCCGACAGGCCCGCCGGTACCGAAATGCCCGGCAAACCGGCCATGTTGATCGGCACCGTGAAGATGTCGTTGAGGTACATTTCCACCGGGTCGAGATTGGCACCGAGGCCGAACGCCGGACCCGGCGTCGTCGGCGTCAGCAACGCATCAATGCCATCTGCAAACACGGTTTCAAAGTCGCGCTTGATGAGAGTGCGTACTTTTTGCGCTCTCAGATAGTACGCATCGTAGTAGCCGGCGGAGAGCACGTATGTGCCGATGAGGATGCGCCGCTTCACCTCGTCGCCAAAGCCGGCCGCCCGCGATTCCTCGTAAAGCCCCGCAATATCCTCGGCCGGCACCCGCAGCCCGTAGCGAACGCCGTCGTAGCGGGCAAGGTTGGACGATGCCTCCGCAGGCGCCACAATGTAGTAGGCGGGCAGCGCGTACTGGGTGTGCGGCAGAGACACCGGCACGATCTCTGCTCCCGCCGCCTTCAGCCAAGCCTCGCCCTGCTGCCAGAGCTTGGCCACGGCTTCCGGCATCGGGTCGACGCTGTATTCCTTCGGAATGCCGATGCGCTTGCCGGCGACACCGCCCTCAAGCGCTGCCTCATAGTCGGCCACCGGAAGGTCCACCGAGGTGGAATCCTTCAAATCGACCGACGCCATGTGCCGCAGCATGATCGCGGCATCGCGCACCGTGCGGGTGATCGGCCCCGCCTGATCCAGCGAGGATGCGAACGCCACCGTGCCCCAGCGCGAGCAACGCCCGTAGGTGGGCTTCAGACCGACCGTGCCGGTCAGTGCTGCCGGCTGGCGAATGGAACCGCCTGTATCGGTGCCGGTTGCCGCTGCGCAAAGCCGTGCAGCCACCGCCGCAGCCGATCCACCGGACGACCCGCCCGGCACCAGCTTCTCGCCCCAGGGGTTTGTCACCGGGCCGTAGGCGCTGGTCTCGTTGGATGAGCCCATGGCAAATTCGTCGAGGTTGAGCTTGCCGAGCAGCACTGCGCCCGCCGCCCACAAATTGGCCGTGACGGTGGATTCGTAGGGCGGCACGAAGTTGCCGAGGATCTTCGATCCCGCCGTGGTGCGCACGCCATCGGTGCAGAACAGATCCTTGATGCCGAGCGGCACACCGGCGAGCGGACCCGCCGTGCCCGCAGCAACCGCGTCATCCGCAGCGCGCGCCATGTCGCGCGCCTTGTCCGGCGTCACGGTGATGTAGGCGTTGAGGCTGGAGGCCTCGATGGCCGCAAGATAGGCGTCGGTCACCTCAAGGGCGGTGACGTCCTTGGCGGCGATCCGGTCGCGCGTCTCGGCAACCGTGAGATCGGTCAGCGCGCTCATTCCACCACCTTCGGCACCACGAAGAAGCCATCGTCGGATTCGGGCGCATTGGACAGCACCTTCGCCGGCACGCCGCCGTCGGTCACGACGTCCTCGCGCTGGCGCAGTGCGGTTTCCACTGCCGACGTCATCGGCGCAACGCCGTCGACGTTCACCTCGTCGAGTTGCTCGACGAAGGCCAGAATCCCGTTCAGCTCATTGGCGAGGCGTTCGGCCTCCCCCTCACCCACCTTGATGCGGGCAAGGTGCGCCACGCGGCGCACCGTGTCGATATCGACAGACATTGGCTAGATCGCTCCAATCGGATGTCGCCCGCCTAGCATCGCCGCCGCCATCTGCGCAACGCTGTTGGCCTCAGGCGGGACAATCCGGCGTCAGTTCTTGTAGGGGTCCGCAGCGTCGCGCAGCCCGTCGCCCAGGAAGTTGAACGCCAGAACCACGATCACGATCGGCACAACAGGCGCCATCAGCCACGGATAGATCGTCACCACCGTGATGTTCTGCGCCTCGTTGAGAAGCACGCCCCATGAGATCGCAGGCCGTTGAAGCCCGAGGTTGAGGAACGACAGCGCCGTTTCGCCCAGGATCATCGAAGGAATGGACAATGTTGCGGACGCGATGATGTGGCTGGAAAAGCCCGGCAGGAGATGTTTGACGATGATCCGCCGCGGCGGCGCCCCCATCAGGACGGCGGCGCGTGCATAATCCTCTTCGCGAAGCGAGAGGAGCTTGGAGCGTACCGCGCGCGCAAGCCCCGGCCAGTCCAGGAGGCCGAGAATCACCGTGATGCCGAAATAGATCCACAACGGCGACCAGGTGACCGGCAGCGCCGCCGAAAGCGCCATCCACAACGGAAGCTCCGGCAGCGAGCGCAGGATCTCGATCAGCCGCATGATTGCGCCGTCCACCAGCCCGCCCACGTAGCCCGCAATGCCGCCGAAGAACATGCCGAGCAAGATCGAGATGGTGACGCCCACCAGCCCCACCGTCAGCGAAATTCGCGCGCCATAAATCAGGCCGGACAGCTGGTCGCGGCCGAGCCGGTCGGTGCCGGCGAGGAACAGCGTGCCATCCTGTGCGGGACATACCAGATGGAAGCGCCCCGGAATGAGGCCCCAGAAGTCGTATCCGTCGCCAAGGCAGAAGAAGCGCAGCGTCTGCACCTCATCCCTGTCGGTCACATACTCCCACTGCAAGGTGTCAAGGTTGATCTCGGCGCGGCTGCCATAGACGAACGGCGCCCGGAGGCTGCCCTCGTGGAAGATGTGCACCATCTGCGGCGGGGCATAAAGATGGTCCGAATGGCGGGCGTTGGGGTCGTAGGGCGCAATCACCTCCGCGAACGGAACGCAGAGGTAAAACAGGATCAGGATCACCCCGGACCACAGCGCCAGCTTGTGCCGGCGGAAGCGCCACCAGATGATCTGCCACTGCGACGCCTGGAAATATCGTTCCTGCTCGGGCGTCAGCCGTTCGGCCTCGCTAGGATCGAACGGCGCGTTGTCGATATAGTGGTCTTCGCCGGTGATGTTGGCGTTGGTGGCGCCGGGCTCGCGGGCGGGGTCGGTGCGGGTTCTCTCGTTCATGGTGCCCTCCTCAGCCCGCAGCCTGCTTGCCGAGCCTGATCCGCGGATCGAGCAGGGCAAGAAGAAGGTCGGACACCAGCATACCAAACAGAGTGAGTACGGCGACGAACAGCAGGATGAACCCGGCCAGATACTGGTCCTGCGACTGGAGCGCCGACAGGAGGATCGGCCCCACAGTCGGCAGGTTGAGCACGACCGACACGATGACCGAACCCGAGACCAGCGACGGGATGAGGTTGCCGATGTCGGCGATGAACGGGTTGAGTGCCATCCGCAGCGGATATTTCAGCACCACCCGCCGCTCCTTCAGCCCCTTGGCCCGCGCCGTCGTCACGTACTGGCGGTGAAGTTCGTCCAGAAGGTTGGCGCGCAGGCGGCGGATCATCGAGGCAGTGCCCGCCGTGCCGATCACAACGGTCGGCACGATGAGGTGGGACAGGATCGACAGGAACTTGTCCACGCTCATCGGCGCGTCGATGAATTGCGGCGCCATCAATCCGCCCACCGAAACGCCGAAATACTCGTTCATCAGAAACAGCATCACGAGGCCGAGCAGGAAGTTCGGCACGGCAAGGCCAATGTAGCCAAGGAAGGTGAAACCGTAGTCCCCCCACGAATATTGCCGTGTGGCCGAGTAGATCCCGATGGGAAACGACACGATGTAGACAAACAGAATGGTCGCGAAGTTGAGAACCACGGTGAGAAGCAGCGAGCCGGACACCACGTCGCCCACCGGCTTCTGGAACTCGAACGACCACCCCCAATAGCCCTGCAGGATGCCGTTGAAGCCGTTGGGGCCCGGATAGGCCCCGAGCCAGATCGCATAACGCTCCAGGAGCGGGCGATCCAACGCGAACTCGCGGCGCATGAACTCCAGCTTCGCGATTGAGGCGGTTTCGCCCTGAGCGCGCAGCTGCTCCATCTGGTTGGACAGATAGTCCCCCGGCGGCAGCTCGATGATCAGGAAGATCAGGAACGATATCACCAGAAGCGTCGGGATCATCCCGACGGTCCGACGCAATACATAGGTGATCATCGCTCGCCCAACCCTTGTCCGCTCATGGCGCCGCCCCTGCCCTACTGGCCGGCTTCGAAGTAGAACTCATCGGGATGGTAAAGGCCGAACTGCGCACCCGGATCCCAGCCGTACACAGCCTCTTCCGGCACGTTCTTCAGCGTATCACCCACAACAACAGGCTGAACAACGCCCTGCACGGTGCCGATGGTCAAGACCTCATCGGCATGGACCTTGAGAATTTTCTCCCAGATCGCCCCCCGCTCTTCCGCGGTCGCCGTGTGCATCCAGTCGTCAAACAGCTGCATCAGCTCTACCGCAGGCGGATAGTCCGGCTGTTCGCCGCTGTCACCGCCGCTCATCGACCAGGCGCCCCAGGCCGGCCCGGTGAAGAACATGGTCGACACCGGGACGCGTTCGTCAGGCGGCATGTTGGCCGAAGGCAGACCGTTGTCGTAACCGGCCCAGACGCTGAGCGCCAGATCGCCGGAGAAGGCACGGTTGCGCAGCACATCGCGCTGCGACGGGCGCGGGTAAAGGTCGATGCCGATCTCGTTCCAGGTGTCCTTGATCAGCTCCAGCGCATCAATCTCGATCGCCCGCTCGCCTGCGGTTTCCGCAATCAGCTCCAGCGGCCGCCCGTCGGGCATGAGACGGATGCCGTCGGAATTGCGCTCGGTCAGTCCCATCTCGTCCAGCAGCGCGTTGGCCTTGGCAATGTCGAACGGCATGACCGTGTTCTCAAAACTCTCCGAAAGCGGGCTTTCCGGCAGAACCAGGTTGGCTGAAGGCTGCCCCAGTCCGAAATAAAGCACCTTGTTCAGGAGTTTGCGGTCCACGGCCAGAGACATGGCCTGCCGGAACCGCCTGTCGCGGAACAGCTTGCGCAGCTCGGGATCGTTGACGGTGAGGTTCGGGTAAAGCGCGATCGCGGCAGCATTGGCCTGCGGCCACAACCGCACCGAATAATGCCGCTTCTTTTCTCCGCGCTTCAGCACCGGCAGATCGCCGAACACAAGCCCGCGTGCCTGAAGGTCCGCGTCGCCGGCCTGCACCTTGGTGGCAATCAGCGAGCCGTCGACGACGCTCATGATCACCCGGTCGATGTAGGGAAGCTGGTGGCCGGTGCTGGTCACACGGTGAAAGTAGGGATTGCGGGCCATCACGAACCGGCGATCGGTGGCATTTTGCGTCGCCACCCACGGCTGCAGCGAAGGCAGGTCCGGGTTGGTGGCGTCGTACATCTCGTCCTTGAGATTGTGCAGTGGCGCCCAGGAGCGCACCCGCGCCTCTTCCACCATCGCAGCAATCTTCGCCTCATCGCCGTACTTGGGATTGAACTGCTTCAGATAGTGGGACGGGCGATAGATGAACGGCGGCGAGGCCTGCGCCAGCGTCGGCAGGAACCGCGGGTTCGGCTCGGCAAACGTGTAGCGCACCGTTACCTCGTCCAGCACCTCAAAGTCCGGCAACATGTTGCCGCTGAGCAGAAATGGCGGCGGTGTTGGCGACAGCTCGGTGTTGGTGGCAACCTCGTCGAAATAATAGCGGAAGTCTTCAGCGGTGAACGGCGCCCCGTCAGACCATTTGTGGCCCTCGCGCAGATGGAACGTGAAGACGCGGCCATCCTCCTCCTCGACATCTTCGAGAATGTCCGGCACCAGCATGAATTCCTTGTCGAAGCCGACAAGGCGGGCGTAGCCCCACACGTTGATGAGGCGCACGTCCTTGGATCGCCCGATCATCGTGCGCAGATCGCCGCCGTAAACGCCTTCGCTGCGCCCCTCTGCGGCAAGGTCCACCACCAGCGGCTGCAGCGGAATCCGCTCGGCGACCGGCGGCAACCCTTCGTGGGTGTTCGCAAGTGTCGGGATTTCCTGCATCTGCGGGACGTCGCCGGACTGCGCAAAGGCCGACGAAACCCCCGCCATCGCAATCAGGGCAACAAGGGCTGTGCGGATCATCAGGCAGCTTCCTTCGAACTCGTGCCTTCACCGGGCGCACACACGAAATGCCCCTGCGAGACCTCTATCATTGTTGGAATGGCGCCCGGTTCGAGCCGGTACGGCTCAGGCCAGGCGGTCGGCGTCGACGCACGCCCTTCGGCCAATCTGGCAAAATCCAGCGGCCGGTCGAGGTTGGCATCCGGCACCGCCGCCAGAAGCGCCTTGGTGTAGGGATGCTGCGCGTTGTCGATCACCTCACGCGTGGTGCCGAGTTCCACCAGCCGCCCCTTGCACATCACCGCAATCCGGTCGGCAAGGTAGTCGACCACGGCAAGGTTGTGGCTGACAAACAGATAGGTCAGCCCCAGCTTGTCCTGCAGGTCCCGCAACAGGTTGAGCACCTGCGCCTGCACCGAAACGTCGAGCGCCGAGACCGGCTCGTCGCACACCAGAATATCGGGTTTGAGCGCCAGCGCCCGCGCAATGCCGACGCGCTGGCGCTGTCCGCCGGACAGCGAATGGGGAAAGCGGCGCAGCATCTTGGGGTCGAGGCCGACGAGCCCCATCAGGTCGCGCACCTGTGCATCCCGGCTTTCCGTCGTGCCGATCTTGTGGATCACCAGCGGCTCCCGCACGATCTGGTTCACCGACATGCGCGGATTGAGGGACGAGAACGGGTCCTGGAAGACGAGCTGGATGCGCCGCCGGTAGGCCATCAGGTCATCGCCCTCAAGCTCGGCAATATTGCGCCATTCGTTGCCCTGGCGGATTTCCACCTGGCCCGTGGTGGGGGGATAGGCGCGCATCGCCATCAAGGACACGGTGGACTTGCCGGATCCCGATTCGCCCACAAGGCCGAGGCACTCGCCTGCATTGAGGGTGAGGCTCACCTGATCCACCGCGGTCAGCATGTTGGGCTTGCCGAGGAGGCCGCCTTTCTTCAGGCGGAAGCTCTTGGTGAGGTTGTCGATCCGCAGGAGCGGCTCGCCGCGCGCAACATCACAAGGCGCGCCGAAGGCCGAGAGCTGCGGCTCGATGGGCCGGATCGGCTCCAGCCGCTCGCTCATGTCGAAGGTTGGCACGGCATGCAGCAGCGCCTTGAGGTAGGGATGCTCGGGATGCCGGAAGATATGTGACGAGGAGCCGCGCTCCATCACCCGCCCCTGGTAGATCACCACCACCTCATCCGCCACGTTGGCCACAACGCCGAAATCATGGGTGATCAGCAGGATGCTCATCCCCAGTTCCTGCTGAACCTCGCGCAGGAGCTTCAGGATTTCCGCCTGGATGGTCACATCGAGCGCGGTGGTCGGCTCGTCGGCAATGAGAAGCGCAGGCTTGCACATCATCGCCATGGCGATCATCGCGCGCTGGCGCAGCCCTCCCGACAGCTCGAACGGGAACTGGTCCACCGCCCGCGCCGGATCGGGAAAATGGACGAGCCGCAGCATCTCGATGGTCGCTTCGCGCGCCTCTTCCTTGCTCATCCCGCTGTGCAGGCGGCCCGATTCGCCAATCTGATCGCCGATCGTGTGGAGCGGCGACAGGCTCGTCATCGGCTCCTGAAAGATCATTGCAATGCGGTTGCCGCGAATGCGCCGCATGGCCTTGCTGTCACGCTTCAGCGATGCAAGGTCGGTTTCCAGGCCGTCGGCCGGATCGCGGAAGATTATCCGCCCATCGGCAACCTTGGCGGCTTCCGGCAACAAGCCCATGACGGCCTGACTGATGGTGGACTTGCCGGAACCGGACTCGCCCACGACCGCAACAGTCTTGCCCTTTGGCACATCGAACGAAATACCGTCGACGGCGCGAGTAACGCCTTCGGCATGATATTCGACCACCAGATTTTCGACGCTGACGACGTTCATTCGTCTCCTGCTGTCCTGGATGGTGCCAAGCTCTTCTGCTGATTGCATGTTTCGTTCATAACCACAACGCGAAAGGTCCACGGAACGCGGCGCCACGGACAGACCAATTGTCAGAGCCCATCGGACGAGATGTTGGCCACCCGCGTCAAGTGCACTTGACGGAAGGAAAAGCGAAAGACGCTCTTTCGTCACCAAAGTCGGAGCCGACCCGTGGTCCTTTCACACCTGCCGGGAACAGGAATAACGTCACACTATGCTGACTGGAGACCCCGAAGCCACCGTTCGCCTCGGCCAGCTCTGATACCAGCAATTGCGTGACATATTTTCGTCAGTCGTGACCTGTTTGCGCGCCACTGACCTCGAAAATGAAAAAAAGCCGCTCCGGCGGACCGGAGCGACTCATCATTTTACCAGCGCTGCTTCAGCATCCTTTCAGAGCGATCAGAAGAACGCCTGAATGCCGGTCTGGGCCCGTCCCAAAATCAGCGCATGAACGTCGTGCGTTCCCTCGTAGGTGTTTACGGTCTCGAGGTTCACCATGTGGCGCATCACATGGTATTCCTCGGAGATACCATTGCCGCCGTGCATGTCGCGGCTCACACGGGCAATATCCAGCGCCTTGCCGCAATTGTTGCGCTTGACGAGAGAGATCATCTCCGGCGCCATCTCGCCATCGTCGAACAGGCGTCCGACACGCAGCGACCCCTGGAGGCCGAGCGCGATTTCGGTCTGCATGTCGGCGAGCTTCTTCTGCACCAGCTGCGTCGCGGCCAGCGGCTTGCCGAACTGCTTGCGGTCCAGCGTGTACTGGCGCGCGGCGTGCCAGCAGAATTCGGCCGCGCCCATCGCACCCCACGAAATGCCGTAGCGTGCCCGGTTGAGGCAGCCGAACGGCCCCTTGAGGCCCGAAACATTCGGCAGGAGGTTTTCCTCCGGCACGAACACCTCGTCCATCATGATCATGCCGGTGATGGACGAGCGCAGCGAGATCTTGCCGTCGATCTTCGGTGCATCCAGCCCCTTCATCCCCTTTTCCAGCACGAAACCGCGGATCGCCCCGTCGTGCGCCTCGCTCTTGGCCCAGACCACAAACACGTCCGCGATCGGCGCGTTGGAGATCCACGTCTTGGAGCCAGACACCATGTAGCCGCCGTCCACCTTCACGGCGCGGGTCTTCATGCCGCCGGGGTCGGAACCGGCATCGGGCTCGGTGAGGCCGAAGCAGCCGATGAACTCGCCGGTCGCAAGCTTTGGCAGCCACTTTTTGCGCTGCGCCTCGTCGCCGTAGGCGTAGATCGGGTACATCACCAGCGAGGACTGGACACTCATCATCGAACGATAGCCCGAATCGACCCGCTCCACTTCCCGCGCAACCAGCCCGTAAGACACGTAGCTGGCGCCAACGCCGCCGTACTCTTCCGGCACGGTGATCCCGAGAAGCCCCAGCTCGCCCATCTCGTTGAAGATCGAGCGGTCGGTGGTCTCGTTGCGCCAGGCCTCCAGGACGCGGGGCTGCAGCTTCTCCTGTGCATAGTCGTGCGCAGTGTCGCGGATCATCCGCTCGTCTTCGCTCAACTGGTCGTCCAGCCGGAACGGATCGTCCCACTGGAAGGCCACTTTCTTGTCCTTGACGTTGTGCAGTTCAGCGGCAACCGACATGCCCACTCCCACTTCGAGATGTTTTACACCTCAAAGATAGCGCGACCGCTCCGTGAGAGCAAAGTGCCTGCCCTATCCGGCAGCTGGCGCCGATTGCCGCTTCCAGATCTGTACCGCCCCGGCACTGTCGACACGGGTGAGCCCGGCCGCGCTGAAGGCGCCTTCCACCTCTGCCAGGTTGTCGGGGCCGATCCACCAGTGGACCTCGACCATCACCGTATCGAACCGTTTGAGCGCGTCGCCGAAATCGCGCACGAAGTTCACCTCGCCGCCCTCGATGTCCATCACCAGCGTGTCGAACGCCACGCCGAACCGCTTTTCCAGCCCGTCAATGGTGTGCGCGGCAACCGCCTCGCCTTCCTTGCCGTGGACAATCCGGGTGCTGACGACGCTGGGAAGGCGTTTTACCCGCGCGTTCCTGCGCCTGGACACCGCCCCCGCGACAACGTGGAAGCCCGCATTGTTGCGCCTGCCGTTGGCTGCCAGGACCGTCGCAACATCGGGGTCCAGCTCCAGCACCACGTGCTGGCCCGGGTCGTCGAGGTGTCGGTTGAGCTTGCAGGCCACCACGCCGATGCACCCGCCAAGTTCCAGCACCCTGGCACCCTTCGGAACATGACGGGTGACGAGACCGCGCTCGCTCAGCTCATATTTGCCGCTTTGCAGCCGGCGGTGAAAGCGCGGCGAGGCCCCATCCGGCGCCTCGAAAACCATCCCGTCGATCTCGTAGGGGCCCCGCCCGCGGAGCAGAAGCGCGCTCCAGGCCGTTTCCGCGCGCAGCATCCATCGCCCTTTGACAATCTGCCATCTGGTGAATTTCATCCGCTGAGCGCGGTTGTTCTGATGCGGCTGCGGCTCGGAAGACAATGAGATCTCTCGCTGGTCGGGTCGAACGTCTCATAGCAGGTCATGCCCGGCAATCGGCGTTCCGTGTCGCCGCCACTCCCGTCTCGGCGCGGGGATGGCGCGACAAGTCTGATCAAACTGGCTGCCATTCGAGCCGGGCGCTTGCGCCGTTGCGCGGCGCGGGTCAACCTGCCGGAGAAACAGGTCGATGTCCGGCCTGCCCCAAATTCCATTTCAAGGCGCCCCCATGCGAACCGACACCGGCACCACCGTCCGCCTGGAGGACTACGCGCCAACGCTTTTCGACGCCAAGCACGTCACCTTGATGATCTCGCTCCACCCCAAGGCGACCGTCGTGCGCAACTCGACCGACTATGCACCCCGCGGTGTGGTGGACGACCCGCTGGTGCTGGAAGGCGACGGCCTCAACCTCGTGGCTGCCGACCTCAACGGCGCCCCGCTCGACCCCCGCGCCTATGAGGCATCGCCCGACCGCTTCGTCCTGAAGAACCCGCCGAAAAAACCCTTCGAGCTGACGCTGACCACCATCGTCGCGCCGGAGGACAACACCGAGCTGATGGGCCTTTACCGCTCCAGCGGCATCTACTGCACCCAGTGCGAGGCCGAAGGCTTCCGCCGGATCACCTACGCCTACGACCGGCCGGACGTTCTCTCCACCTACGATGTCTGGATGCTGGCCGACGGGCCCGGAGAGCAGGTGCTCCTGTCCAACGGCAATCTCGTTGCGGAAGGCCAACAGGACGGCCGGGCCTATGCGCAGTGGCACGACCCCTTCCCCAAGCCCACGTATCTGTTTGCGCTGGTGGCCGGTGCGCTCGGCGCGGTGCGTGACACCTTTGTCACCGCCTCAGGCCGCCGCGTTGCGCTCGCCATCTACGTGGAACCGGGCAAGGAAGCCCGCGCCGGCTACGCGATGGATGCGCTCAAGCGCTCCATGGCGTGGGACGAGGAGCGCTTCGGCCGCGAGTACGATCTCGATGTCTTCAACATCGTCGCCGTGTCCGACTTCAACATGGGCGCCATGGAGAACAAGGGCCTCAACGTCTTCAACGACCGCTATGTGCTGGCCGACCCCGCCGTCGCCACCGACCTCGACTATGCCGGCATCGAAGCGGTCATCGCACACGAGTATTTCCACAACTGGACCGGCAACCGCATCACCTGTCGCGACTGGTTCCAGCTCTGCCTCAAGGAAGGCCTCACCGTCTTCCGCGATCAGGAGTTCACCGCAGACGTGCGCTCGCGCGGCGTGAAGCGCGTGCAGGACGCCAAGCGCCTGCGCCTGGCCCAGTTCCGCGAGGACGCCTCGCCGCTGCGCCACCCCGTCCGCCCGTCCACCTATGACGAGATCTCCAACCTCTACACCGCCACCGTTTACGAGAAGGGCGCCGAGCTGGTGCGGATGATCCACACGCTCATCGGCGAAGCGGCCTTCCGCAAGAGCATGGACACCTACTTCGACAGGTTCGACGGCACCGCCGCCACGGTGGAGGACTTCCTGTCCTGTTTCGCCCCGCTCGACGTGAACGCCTTCATGGCCTGGTATCAGGAGCCCGGCACGCCGAAAGTTGCCGTCGAGGAAGATTTTGCAGACGGGGTTGCCACCATCACCCTCACCCAGCATCCGGCACCGAGCGCCACCGTCAAGCCGGTGCCGATCCGCATTGCAGCGTTCGGTGACAGTGGTCAGCTGGATCTGTCCGCTGCCAAAGTGAAAGGCGCCGAGCTTGACGGCGACCTTCTGGTTCTCAAGGGCGAAACCGCCAGCCTGACGCTGCGCGACCAGGGCGCGGCGCCCATCGTGTCGGTCCTGCGCGCGTTCTCGGCGCCGGTCATCCTGGAGCGCGCCGACGCGCCGGCACGCGACATTGCACTCCTGACCCGCGAGAGCGACCCGTTCAGCATCTGGGATGCGGCCCAGCGCCTTCTGATCGGCGCGTTGCTCTCCGCCTACGCCGGGGACGAGCCGGACCTTGCCGCCACCGGCGAAGCCCTCAGCGCCGTGGTGACTGACGACGCCCACGAAGCGGCCCTCCGCGCCCTTCTTCTGGAGGTCCCGTCCCGCTTCACCCTCATCGAGGCGATCGGCACGGATGTGGACGCGGACAAGGTGGATGCCGCCCACCGCACCGTCAGCACCGCACTGGGAAAAGCCATGCAGCCCGCGCTGACCGCGCTGCATGACGCGCCCGCCCCCGCTGCGGACGATGTGTCCGCAGGCGCAGCCGGCGCCCGCGCCCTGCGCAACTGCGCCCTCACGCTGCTCGCCGCTGCTGGCGACACCGCCCGCGCCGCCAAGCAGGCGGACGAGGCCGGCAACATGACAGACCGGCTCGCGGCCCTTGGCGCCCTCGCCGGCGCCCGAGCTGACGAAACCGACGCAGCGCTGGAGACCTTCCACGATGCGTTCAGCCACGAGGCGCTGGTTCTGGACAAATATTTCGCGCTGCAGGCCCTGCGCGGCGATGGCGACCCCAAAGCCCGCGTCGAGGGCCTGATGGCGCATCCCGCATTCAGCCTCTCCAACCCCAACCGCACCCGCAGCCTCATTGGCGCCTTCTCCCAGAACGTGGCCGCATTCCATGCCGCAGACGGATCGGGCTACCGCTTTCTGGCAGAAACCGCCGCCAAGCTCGACGCGCAGAACCCGCAGGTGGCCGCACGCCTCCTCACCGCCTTCGGCGATGTGCGCCGGTTCGATCCGGCACGCCGCAGCGCGGCCAAGGCGGCGCTGGAAGCAACCTTCGCCAAGGTAAAATCCTCCGATGTGGCGGACATCGTGCGCCGGCTCCTGTCCGCCAACTGAGAGACTGCGCCGCCACCACGCATCACGCTGACGCTCCCGGAAACCCGCATTTTCCGGGGGCAATATTTACCTCTCATTAACCTTGGTTGGCTGAGGTAGATCGCAGGCGCATACTGGCGTGCGAATCGAAGGCGGGGCAGCACCTTGGCGTCCGGAACATTGAGCGCAGCGCAGCTGGAGCGTGCCGCGGCGGGGGCTGCGCAGGGACCCGTACGCCCGGACGCAGCGCCAGCGCCGCCGCCCGTGCGACCTGTCCGCCAGCGACCCGCGCGACCCGAACCGCGCCGCGCGCCCGACACCAAGCGCGCCGCCGCCCGGAGCGACCACGACCGCACTCCGCGCAAGCAGAACGAGATGAACGGCCACGTCCGCCTCTTGGCCGCCCCCGGCTACGGCCAGCTTCTGGCGCGCGAGCCGATCCTGCGCCGCGCCATCCCGTTTCTCACCATCATCTTCATTCTGGTAATCGGCGCCTACCGCATTGCCATCACGGTCGACCAGCGGGCCGATACGCTGGATGCCGCACGCAGCGAGATGACGCTCCTCGCCACCGCCATGTCCGCCGAAAGTGCGCGCATCGCGTCCGACAGCGGCGCTTCGCTCGGCGCGATCCTGGGCGAAGTCCTTCCCGACAACGCCACCCAGAATGGCAGGCAGGTCGCCCTCATCGAGGGCGACACCATCACCGCCACATTCCCGTTCCGGGGCGACCTGGTGCGCGAGGCCCCGTCAAGACTGCTCGGCCAGAATCAGCCGCTCACCACATTCGGCAAGCGTGCCGGCGTGATGGAGCTGACCGTCGGAGACGTGGCGCGTCTTGCCACCGTCCACCACATAGAGGGGACGGACGCGATGGTGGCCGTCACTCAGCCCATCGCGTCGATCCTGTCCAAGTGGCGCGAGATGCTGTCCACGTCCGCCGTCCTGTTCATGTGCACGGCCGGCGTCATCATCGTGGTGGTCTACGCGTTCTACGCCCAGTCCGCCCGCGCCAGATCCGCCGACACAATCTACACCTCGACCCAGACCCGGATCGAAACCGCCCTCGCCAGAGGCCGCTGCGGCCTGTTCGACTGGGACGTTGCCCGCGGCCGGATGTTCTGGACGGGCTCGATGTTCGAGGTTTTGGGAATGCCACCGCGCGACGAGCTGATGGGCTTTCGCGAAGTCTCGGCGCTGGTCCACCCCGACGATGGCGACCTTTACGAAGTGGCCGAACGCCAGCTCCGCTCCGGCGCCAAGGTGCTCGACCGCACGCTCCGCATGCGCCATGCGGATGGCCGCTGGATCTGGCTCTCCATGCGCGCCGAGCTGGTGAACCACGAGGAGTCCGGCCGCCCGCACCTCATCGGCGTCGCCCTCGACACCACGGAGCAGAAGCGCCTTGCCGAACTCTCCGCCACCGCCGACATGCGCCTGCGCGACGCCATCGAGACCGTGTCCGAAGCGTTCGTCCTGTGGGATGCGCAAAACCGCCTCATCATGTGCAACACCAAATACCAGGAGATGCACAACCTGCCGGACGACGCGGTCCAGCCGGGGATGCCCTACCACGAGGTCATCAGCGCAGCGCTCCAGCCGGTCGTTTCCACCCGCGCCATCATCAAGGGCCGGCAGAACGAGCACGAGCGCTCCTACGAAGCCGAGCTTGCCGGTGGCCGCTGGCTGCAGATCAACGAACGCCGCACCAAGGACGGCGGCTTCGTCTCCGTCGGCACCGACATCACCGCGCTGAAAAACCATGAGGAACAGCTCATGGACAAGGAGCGCAGCCTCAAGGCCAACGTGGTGGAACTGTCGCGCGCCCGCCGCACGGCAGAAAATCAGGCCAACCAGCTTTCGGAGCTTGCCAAGAAGCACGCCGAGGAAAAGACCCGCGCCGAGGATGCCAACCGCGCAAAATCCGAATTCCTCGCCAACATCTCGCACGAGCTCAGAACACCGCTGAACGCCATCATCGGCTTCTCCGAGATCATGAAGAGCCAGATGTTCGGCCCCCTCGGCGCGCCGAAATACGAAGAATATTGCGGCGACATCCACCACTCTGGCAGCTATCTCCTCGGCGTCATCAACGACATTCTGGACATGTCCCGCATCGAGGCTGGCCAGGTGGACCTCTCGGTCGAGACCGTCGACCTTGCCGAGCTGTTCTCCGAGGCGCTGCGGATCATGACGCCGACCTCGGCGGAGAAGAACATCACGCTGGCGTCCGCCATCTCCAAGGACATGCGCATCCAGGTCGACCGCCGCGCGATGAAGCAGATCCTCCTCAACCTCATGTCCAACGCGGTGAAGTTCACGCCCAACGACGGCTGCGTCACCACGCGTGCCTGGCTGGAGCGGGACTGGGTCGTCGTCGGCGTGGAGGACAACGGCATCGGCATTCCCAAGCGGGAGCTCGACCGTCTCGGCCAGCCGTTCGTGCAGGTGGAAAACCAGTTCACCAAGACGCACCAGGGCTCCGGCCTCGGCCTTGCCATCGCCCGCTCGCTCACCGAGCTGCACCGCGGCAAGATGGAAATCCAGTCCGAAGTCGGTCAGGGCACGACGGTGACGGTGCGCCTCCCCCGCGAGGGCTGATCGTCACCAGCCGCCCCGCTGGCATCCTGCGCCCGCCAATCACCGCTTTTGTGATCCCGGTCACATCGGCTGCGACGGCGGATCTCTATTTCAAGCTATCCAGAAACGAATTGCTGATCGCCGGGGAGATTCCACGGTTCTGCGTCATCTCCCCGCGATCGAATTTGCGCTCTGCCTGAGTGCGGCGGTGTCTGTCACCGCCGCACTCAGGGCCAATCTCAGCCTTGAGGATTGCCGTCGTCCGGCGGGTTCAGCGGACCGACGATCTTCTCGAACAACGCGCGCACCGCGGTGCGACGCTCTGCAAGATCGGCCTCAAGAAAATCCATGTCCGGTGCATCGGCGGCGCGCAGCAGGAGCGGCTTCAACGCAGCCGGCGCCTCTGCGGGACGGGCCGGAACGCCCGCAGCAGAAAACAGAAGCATCAACTTGCGCAGGAGCCGGTGGCTGTCCACCAGAAGCTCTCGCGCCGCATCATCCAGCATTCCCGCTGCGGCCAGCTCGTTGAGGAGCTTGCGCGTCATTGTGGTGCGCGTTTCTAGGCCCGATTTCAGCCGCAGAAACTGCACGATGAACTCAATGTCCACCAGACCGCCCGGCGCGTGCTTGGCATCCTGCCGGGACAGCCCGTCCAGCTTGCGGCGCATGGCCAGCACTTCGCCCGCCAGCGCATCCGACCCCTGGCATGCGGCGAGCGAACGGTCGATCGCGGCCATGGCACGGGCGCCCACCGCCTCATCGCCCGCCACAACGCGCGCCCGCGTAAGCGCCATCTGTTCCCACACCCACGCGCTTTCCGCCTGATAGCGCTCGAAGGACCGGATGTGCGTGGCCAGCGGCCCGGCCCGCCCGGTCGGCCGCAGCCGCAGATCCACCTCAAACAGCCGTCCCCGCGCGGTCGGTGCGCTCAACGCGGCGATGAAGCGTTGCGCCAGCCGCGCAAAATAGTGGCCGGGTGTCAGCGATTTGGCGCCGTCGGAGCCGTTCGATTCGTCGGCCGCATCGTAGATGAACACAATATCGAGGTCGCTGGACGGCGTCATTTCGCGGCTGCCGAAGGAGCCGAGCGCCAGAAGCGCCACGCCGCCACCCTCCACATGGCCGTGCCGTTCGGCAAAGGCATCGCGCGCAATCGACAGCGCGCAGCCGGCAAGCCGCTCCGCCAGCGTGGTGATTTCCACCCCCGCCTCTGCGCTGAGCAGCGAGCCGGTCAGAATGCGCACCTCTATCAGCAGCATCTGCTCCTGACCCACCACCCGCAGCGCGTCGAGCCGCTCCTCGTAGTCCTGCGCTGCCTCCAGCGCGGCGCCGAGCGATGCCTCCAGCGCAGCGTCGTCATGCGCTCTGCCGTAGAAGGTGGGGTCGATGAGCACGTCGAGGAGCCGCCCGCGCCGGGCAAGCTGCTCGGCAAGCCGCGGCGAGGACGCCGCAATCAGGACAATCACCCCCACAAGGTCCGGATGGCGGTCGAGCCGGGCAAGGAAATCGACGCCGCGGGTCACCGTCGCGAGAAATGCGTCGAACCGCTCCAGCGCCACAGCACTGTCGGGCGAGGACGCGATGGCGGTGCGGATGGCCGGCTCCAGCCGCGCCAGCAGCGTGCGCGCCTGTTCTGTGCGCAAGCAGCTATAGCAGCCTGCCTGCCAGGCGTCCCGCCGCTCATCAAACGCTTCGGCCAGCACTGTACTCAGTTCCGGCCGGTCGGCCTGCAAGGCGCGCAGCATCGGATTTTCCGGCATCGGCCCGTCGGCCAGCGCCATGAAGCGCGCATGGACCGCACGCAGCGTTGCCTCCAGCGTCTGGGTGAGCGCCTCGTCACGCATCATCACGGCAATGCGCTGTACCCCGGCGGCATCGGGCATGGTGTGCACATGGTCGTCGCGCACCATCTGCAGCCTGTGCTCCACCTTGCGCAGCGTCTCGTACGCATCGGTCAGGACCGCGCAGTCGGTCTCGCTCACCCAGCCCCGCTCACACAAGGCAGCCAGCATCGGCACGGTCGCGTGGCCGCGCAGCGCGAGGTCGCGCCCGCCCGCAACCCGCTGCAGGCTCTGCGCAAAAAACTCGATTTCGCGAATTCCGCCGCGGCCCACCTTCACGTTGTGGCCGGGCACGGTGATGGCGCCAGCCCCCTTCACCGCGGCAATCTGCTCGCGCAGCGCCACCGTTTCGTCGATAGCGGCAAAATCGTAGCCGACACGCCAGATGGAGGGCTCCACCGCATCCATGTAGGCGGCCGCCGCCGTCTCGTCGCCGGCCACAGCGCGGGCCTTGATCATCGCCTGCCGCTCCCACGGCCGGGCGCGCGACTGATAATATTTGATGGCAGCCGGCGTGGAGACCGCAAGCGCAGTGGCGCCAGGGTCCGGCCGCAGCCGCAGATCCACGCGGAAAACATAGCCGTCCGCCGTGCGATCCTGCATCAGCTGCACAAAGCGGCGCACCAGCCGGACGGCCGTATCCCTGGCCAGCCCGACATTTTGCGCCCGCACCGGGTCAAACAGGATGACGAGATCGACATCGCTGGAATAATTCAGCTCCCGCCCGCCAAGCTTGCCCATGGCAAGGACGAAGAGGCCTGCTTGCGACGGATCGTCGGTGGACACCTGCCCCTTTTCGCAAAGCTCTGCGAAGGCGGCGTTGAGGGAAGCTGCGATGGCCGCATCCGCAAAATCCGACAATGCGTTGGTGACGGCCTTGACCGTTGCGTTGCCCAGAAGATCGGCGAGCCCCACAGCCAGCGCCACCCGTTGCTTGCCGCGCCGAAGGCTTGCTGCAACGTCATCCCCGGTCACGGCGGCGGCGGCCACACTGTCATTCAGAGACGCGGCAAGCACAGCGTCCAGCATTGCCGGATCGCCCAGCATCAGGTCGGCCAGGAACGGAGATACCGCTGCGACCGTGCCGAGCGCCTCCGCAACCGGCTCCGGCAAGGGGGCAACCCCGGCCTCCGCGCGGGCATCTGCCATCTTTTCGGCAAACGCCGTGTCGGGGGCGATGGGAAGCGGCGTGAAATTTTCAGCCAGCGCGCTCATGCCGGCAGCGGCAGGGCGATTGACACGCGGAAGCCGGGGCCTGCGTCATCGAGCGTCAGGCGGCCGCCGTGGTGGCCGACCACTGCCTTGACCATCGCAAGGCCGAGGCCAGCGCCAGGCTTGGTGCGGGCGGCATCCATCCGCACGAACCGGTCCGTCAGCCGGGGAAGGTCTTCGTTTGCGACGCCGGTGCCGAAGTCGCGCACCACAATCGTCGCCTCCGCATCGGTCCGCTCCAGCACCAGGTCCACCTGGCCGGTCGGCGAAGCGCCATATTTGAGCGCGTTGTCGAGTAGATTTGCCATCATGGTGCGTAGAAGCGTCGGCTCGCCGTCAATGACAACCCCCGGCGCGATCTTTGCGACAAGACTCATCCCGGCATCTTCCGCCGCCGGATCGTAAAACTCGGCAATATCCTCGAGCAGCGCCGAAAGGTCGGTCCGCGCCAGCGCCACACCGGCGGCATTGCTTTCCACACGCGCAATGGTGAGGAGAGCCTCGAAGGTGCGAATGAGATGGTCGCATTCCTCGATGGCCGGCCCCAATATTTCGGGCGCCCGGCTCGCGGCAGGCGGGCTGCGCATCGCCTCGTCCAGGCGGTTGCGCAGCCGCGTCAGCGGTGTCTTCAGGTCGTGGGCGATGTTCTGGGAGACTTCCTGCAAGCCGGAATGCAGGCGGTTGATCTCGTCCAGCATGGCGTTGACGCTGTGGGCCAGCCGGTCGAACTCGTCGCCCGAACCGTCCACCGGCAAGCGCCGGGCAAGGTCGCCGCCAATGATCTTCTGCGAACTTGCCGCCACCGCATCGACCTTGCGCAGGACAGAGCGCGACAGGAAGATCCAGGACAAAAGCCCCAGCCCCACCACCACAATGATCGCACCGCGGATGGAGCGGCGGATGATGGTGGCGAACTCGATCCTGTCCTCAACGTCCCGGCCGACCAGCAGCCGGTAGCCGCCGCCCAGCACCGAGAGCTTCACCAGCGCGCGGTGCGCCTCCTCGTTGTTCTCCCCCTCTCCGGGCTTGAAGCGCATGTAGCGCACTGGAAAGGCCACATTCTCGCTCACCACCGCCGGGTCGTACATCAGCTCCGACACGTTGCCCGCCAGCGGGTTGCCGGAAAAATCGGTCACGAGGTAGACGCTGGCGTCCGGCTGCATGGCACGGCGGCCAATGGTCCGCATTACCTTGAAGAGGCTGGACGCCTCATACTCGGCGTTGAGTTCGGCAATTTCGCGGTCGATCGCTGTTTCGAGCTGCCGGTCGAACAACCTAGCCGTGGTCGATGAGATGTACGCGATCAGGCCCAGTGACAGGACGACGATCACGCACAGGTAGGCGAGAGAGAGCTTGAATGCCGTGGTGCGGAAGAGCCTAGTCGGCGTCGGCACGGATCACATAACCCGCGCCGCGCACCGTGTGCAGCAGCGGTTTGTCAAAGCTCTTGTCGATCTTGCCGCGCAGACGGGAGATGTGCACGTCGATCACGTTGGTCTGCGGGTCGAAGTGGTAGTCCCACACGTTTTCAAGCAGCATGGTCCGGGTCACGACCTGACCGGCGTGGCGCATCAGATATTCCAGCAGGCGGAATTCGCGCGGCTGAAGAAGCACCTTCTCGTCGTTGCGGGTCACCGTGTGGCTGAGCCGGTCGAGCACAAGGTCGCCGACCCTGTAGATGGCCTCGAATTCGGCGGTCTGCTTGCGCCGCCCCAGCGCCTCGACACGGGCCAGAAGCTCGGTGAAGGCGTAAGGCTTGGTGAGATAGTCGTCCCCGCCCGCACGAAGGCCCTTCACCCGGTCGTCCACCTGGCTGAGAGCGGACAGGACCATGATGGGCACCTGCTTGCCTGCATTGCGCAGCTCGTTGATGAGGGTGAGGCCGTCCTTCTTGGGCAGCATCCGGTCGATGATCAGGACATCGTAGTCGTTGCTGGCGGCGTAGTCGTGGCCGGTTTCCCCGTCACCCGCAACGTCGGCGCTGTGGCCGGCTTCGCCCAGACCCCGTGAAAGGTAGGCGGCTGCATCCACATCATCTTCAACGATCAGGACTTTCATCGGGCAATCCACCAGTCATGCAAATTCTGTATCAAATCAAAGCGGTTCACTGCAACTGACAGTGCCGGAAAGAAAGAGGGCCGGACGGTCACGCCCGGCCCCCTCTCCCGCGTCCGATCGGTGGATCAGCCGCGGTCTTCTTCAACCGGCAGCGCGACGAACCGGGTGTTCTCGCCGGACTGCAGCTTCAGGAGCACGTTCTTGCGCCCTTCGCCGGTGGCCGTGTCCACGCCGGTCTTCAGGTCGCCGGCCGAGGCAACGTCCATGCCCGAGGCCTGCAGGATCACGTCGCCGACGCGGATGCCGCTCCTGGCCGCAGCGCCATCGGGGTCAACCTCGACCACGGCCAGACCGTCACCCTCGATGCCGACTTCGCCGGCGGGAGCGAGGGTCATGCCCAGCGTTTCGGTCGAGTCCTGCTTGGCGGGTTCTTCCTCGTTGCCCCGCGTGCTGCTGGCGGCCGCAGTGTCGGTCAGCTTGCCGAGCTCCACCTTCACGTCCATCGCCTTGCCGTCGCGCCAGACCTGGAGGGTGACCTCTTCGCCGGGTGCACGGGTGGAGATGGTGCGCGCCAGATCGCGCGGGCCGTCGACATCTTCGCCGTCCACGGAGATGATGGCATCGCCCGCCTTCACGCCGGCCTTGTCGGCAGGGCTGTCGCTCTGCGGATCGGTCACCAGAGCACCGACAATGTTGTCGCGGCCAAGGCTTTCGGCAATTTCCGGCGTGATCGGCTGGATCTGAACGCCAAGCCAGCCGCGGGTGACGTTGCCGTCATCCTTCAGGTCCTCGATCACGTCCTGCGCGATGGAGGCCGGAATGGCAAAGCCGATGCCCACCGAGCCGCCCGACGGCGAGTAGATGGCGGTGTTCACGCCGACCACGTTGCCGTTGAGGTTGAACGTCGGGCCGCCGGAATTGCCACGGTTGATGGGCGCGTCGATCTGGAGGAAATCGTCGTAGGGGCCAGCACCGATTTCGCGGCCGCGTGCCGAGACGATGCCCGCGGTGACCGAACCGCCGAGGCCGAACGGGTTGCCGACAGCCATCACCCAGTCACCGACGCGGGTTTCCCTGCTGGCGAACGTGACGAACGGGAATTTCTTGCCGTGCTCGACCTTCACCAGAGCAAGGTCGGTCTTGTCGTCGACGCCGATCACTTCGGCGTCCAGCGTTTCGCCGTCACCCATCACCACGGTGACTTCCTCGGCACCGTCGACCACATGGCCGTTGGTGACGATGTAGCCGTCATCGGAGATCAGGAAGCCGGACCCCTGACCCATGGAGAAGTTGCGACGGTTGGGGGTGCGCTGGCGGGGCTCGTCGTTCTGGCCGAAGCGTTCGGCAAAATCGTCAAAGAACTGCTCGAAGGGAGAGCCGCGCATCCCCTCCATGCTGGAGAGCTGCTTGCGTGCCCGGCTCTTGACCTGGATCGAGACGACGGCGGGAGAGACACGATCCACAATGTCGGCGAAACCCGGTGCGTTCTGGCTTGCGGCAGCGGGCACCTGATCGGACAGGTTCTGCGCGTAAGCCGGGGTCACCGTGCGTCCGTCGAGGAAATTGGCGCCAACCGCGCCGGCAAGGAACGTGCCCACGAGGAGGACCGCTGCCCGTCCGCGCGACTTCTTCAGCGTGAGTGCCATGATTACTCCTGTTGGCAGTGGCCGTTCAAAGGCCTCGAATGCCAAGATAGGAGCCGTCACATTACGTTGCGCTTTCTGCGGTGTGACAATTTGGTAAGCTCGCCGGACGTCCACAGCCCCGTGCCGGGCAGCGTCGCTTCGCGTCAGCTCTGGCGTTTGCGCGCATCCAGCATCGCAGCCAGCGCCTTTTCCTCGTCGGCCGAAAGCGCGGGGGTGTCGGCCACAAGGCGCCGCCGACCGCGCAGGTAGACCGCGGCCCCGATCCCCGCAATCAGCACCACCACCAAGGGTGCCGCCCACAGGGCAATGGTTGCAGCATTCATGGGCGGGCGCAGGCGCACGAAGGCGCCGTAGCGGTCTGTCAGATAGGAAAGCACCGCCTCGTCGCTGTCGCCGGCCGAAATGCGTTCGCGGACCAGCAGGCGCAGGTCCTTGGCAAGTTCGGCGTCAGACGCGTCGATGGACTGGTTCTGGCAGACGAGACAACGCAGCTCCTGCCCCAGCGCCCGCGCCCGCGCCTCCAGCGCCGGATCGGCCAGCTGCTCGCTGGGGTTGGCCGCCAGCGCCGCACCGCCCACAAGAAGCCCCAGCGTGAGGAGCGCTGCAACAACGCGCCTCATTCGCCCGGCTCCGGAACCAGACCTTGCGGCGGGGACCGCCGGGCCGGCGCCGGCAGCCCGATCCGCAACCGCCGGTCGAGCAGCGACAGCAGCCCGCCGAAGGACGCAATCACGGCCCCGAGCCAGATCAGAAGCACCAGCGGCTTGTGGAACATGCGCACCACAATGCCGCCGTTTTCGACCGCGCCCAGCGTGACGTAAAGCTGCGTCATGCCGGTTGTGTAGATGGCGGCTTCGGTGGTGGGCATCTGCCGGGCGGGGTAAAAGCGCCGCGCCGGCGACAAGGTGGTGACCACCTTGCCGTCCACCGTCACCGTGAAGTTGGCGATGGCGTCGTTGTAGTTCGGCCCCTCGGCTTCCGCCGCGCTGTCGAATGTTACGGTGTAGCCTGCAATCTCGATGGCATCGCCGGGCTTCATGTCGGCAATCCGTTCGGTCTCGAAGGCGGTGAGAGAGACGATCCCCAGCGCCGTCAGGCCGACGCCAAGGTGCCCGAAGGCACTCCCCCACATGGAGCGCGGCAACCCGGCCGCCCGCCGGATGCGTCCGGAGACCGTTTTTGCCGATGCCGTGCGCAGCGCAATCTCCGCAAAGGCGCCGACAATGAGCCAGACCGAGAGTGCGAGGCCAAATGTTGCCGTCAGCCGCGTTTCCTCTCCGGCCAGCCATGCCCCGAGCCCGCCGGCAAAGATTGCCACCACCCCAACGGCCACCAGACGCTCGGCCGCGGCGGCAATGTCACCCCGCTTCCAGGCCAGAAGAGAGCCGAAGGGAATGGCAAGGAGCAGCGGAACGGTCAGAGGAATGAAGGTGAGGTTGAAGTAGGGCGGGCCGACGGAGATCTTCTCGCTGGTCAGCGTCTCCAGCACCAGCGGGTAGAGCGTTCCCACCAGCACCGTGACGCAGGAGGTGGTAAGGAACACATTGTTGAAGACCAGCGCCCCCTCGCGGCTGATGGGCGCAAACGCGCCGCCCGCCTTCAGGGAACCGGCCCGCATCGCAAACAACGTGAACGCGCCGCCGATGAAGATCGACAGGATCGCGAGAATGAAGAGCCCGCGCGTTGGGTCGGAGGCAAAGGCGTGGACGGAGGTCAGCACGCCGGAGCGCACAAGGAACGTGCCGAGCAGCGACAGCGAAAATGTGATCAGCGCCAGAAGCACCGTCCACACCTTTAGCGCATCGCGCTTCTCCATCACCGCGGCGGAGTGAAGGAGTGCGGTGCCTGCCAGCCACGGCATGAACGAGGCGTTCTCCACCGGGTCCCAGAACCACCAGCCGCCCCAGCCCAGCTCATAATAGGCCCAGTAGCTCCCCATCGCGATGCCGAGCGTCAGGAAGATCCAGGAGATCAACGTCCACGGCCGGACCCAGCGCGCCCAGGCCGCGTCGATCCGCCCCTCGATCAGCGCCGCCACCGCAAACGCGAACACGATGGAGAACCCGACGTAGCCGAAATAAAGCAGCGGCGGATGGATCGCGAGACCCACGTCCTGCAGGAGCGGGTTGAGGTCCCTGCCCTCGATGGGCGCCGGCAACACGCGCGCAAACGGGTTGGACGTGAGGATGATGAAGAGGAGGAACGCGCTCGCCACCCAGCCCTGCACGGCAACGGTGGTTGCCCTGAGGCTGGCGGCAATGTTGCGCCCGAAGGTCGCCACCAGCATGCCGAAGACCGAGAGGATCAGCACCCACAGGAGCATCGACCCCTCGTGGTTCCCCCAGACGCCGGAGATCCGGTAGATCATCGGCTTGGCCGAGTGCGAGTTCTCGAACACGTTGAGGACCGAGAAATCAGACCGGACATAGGCCGCAGTCAGCGCTGCAAAAGACAGCGCAATGAGCACGAACACCATCAAGGCGGCCGGGGCGGCCAGCGCCATCAAGCGCGCGTCGCGCAGCTTGGCGCCGGCAATCGGCAGGGTGGACTGTATGAGCGAAACGCCCAGCGCCAGCACCAGGGCATAATGGCCCAGCTCATTCAGCATGGCCGGCCTCCGTCATCTGTCCATCTTTCCAGCGGCCCTGCGCCTTCAGGCTGTTGACCACTTCCTTGGGCATGTAGCGTTCGTCGTGCTTGGCAAGCACCGTGTCGGCGTCGAGCACGCCGCCGGCCGTCATCACGCCCTCGGTCACAACGCCCTGCCCCTCGCGAAAGAGATCCGGCAGAAGGCCGACGTAGGTGACCGGAATGCGGTTGGCCGTGTCCGTCACCGCAAACGACACCAGCCCGTCCGCGCCCCGCTGCAGCGAACCAACTTCCACCAGGCCGCCAAGACGCACCCGTGTGCCGACGGCATGGCTGCCGGATGCAAGCTCGGTGGGTGTCGGCGCATAGGTGATCCGGTCGCTGAGCGCATAAAACACCAGCGCTGCCGCCCCGCCGAGAGCAACGCCGGCCAGAGCGATCAGCGACAGGCGGCGCGTCTTGCGCGCGCGGCGATGGGGCGACGTCATTGCGCGGTCTCCTTCACCTCTGGCGATGCAGCGAATGCTGCGCGATCCGAGCCATCGAGCGCGGCCAGACCGTCGCGCACAGCCTGCTGTGCCTCGTCCGTACGGCCGAGAACGTTGAGCGAGCGCACGAGCCGCGTCCACTCGTCCACCGTGCCGCCGCTCGCGGCAAGCCGCGCGGCAAGGCCCTCAACCATCGCCACCACAGCCGGCGGCGGCGCACCGCCCGGAAAAGTCCCGCTCGGCGCAGCAGCAGTTCCGGCGCCGGAGGGCGTCGCCTGCGTTGGTGGCGCAGTGCCGATGCGCGGGCCGCCCTGCGGTGCAGGCGCGTTGATGCGCGGACCGGCGTCCACCGAGGTCGGCGCGCCGCTTGCCTCTGCAATGCGCATGAATTCCGCATTGGCGATCTGAAGCCAGGGCTCCGTGCCATCGCTGCGGGCCAGAATGTGGCGCCAGCGCTCGCCCGCTTCCATGAAGTCGCCCGCCTGACGCGCGGCGATGGCAAGGAAGATTGCCGGCCGCAGCGCCTGCGGGTCCAGTGCCAGCGCCCGCTCGAACAGCGCTGCCCCCTCGGCGGACACTTCACCGCCTTGCGCAAAGGCGAGGTTCTCGCCCTCCGCGGTCAGCCATTCGGTCCGCTCGCCCAGCAGATCGTTGACCTTGCCGTAAGCCTTGGCACTGTCGGCAAAGCGCCCGAGCCGTTGATAGACCGGCGCAATGGCAAGCCACCCCTCGGCGTCATCAGGCTCGGTTGCAAGTCTTTGCTCGGCCTTCGCCAGCATCTCCTGCAAGGTGTCATCGTCAATGGGCGCGAGGCGGGCGGCAAGCGGCTGGTCGCCATATTGCGGCGTCCCCAGCCAGACATATGCACCAACCGAAAACACCGGCACGAACAGGGCAACGGCCAGTGCCACTGCCGTGAGCCGGCCGCGCGACGGGCCAGACCCGCGCGCATCGCGCGAGCGCAGGAGGCGGCGCGCAATTTCGGTGCGCGCGGCGGCAGCTTCCTTGTCGGCAATCAGGCCGCGCTCGACATCAGCCTCGAGTTCGGTCAGCTGGGCGGCGTAGACCTCGCGGTCATCGCCGCCGCCAACCTCAACGTTGCGTGCCAGAAGGGGCCGCAGCAGTGCAACGACGGTGAGCGTGGCCAGAACGGCAAGTGCAATCCACAAGATCATGGCGTGCAGCGTTCAACTTTGCGCGGCACGGTCCTGACGGACCCCGCCAATCCGGCCGCAAACCATCGCATCCCTCGACGCCATCTCGCCCCCAAAAACAATTCCCGCGCCACTGTAACAGCCGCGGCTTGTCCATTGGGTTTCTAACTGCGCCCCATGGCACAGCAGCGCAAGAGTTTGACCGCTCGGCCGGCGCGGCTCAACAGCGCAGCCCGCAAGCCGTTCAGCGTCCGCGCGTGCTCACGCGCTCGATTTCCTGGCGAACCTGCCGCTCGACGATTTCGCCGAGATTGGCCTCCAGCCATTCGCGCAGGAGCGGCCGCACCATGTCGCGCACCAGATCTTCCACGGTGCGCGGATTGTTGGTGAGGACGGTGCGGGAGAGGCTGTCGAACGCCTGATTCACGTTGGCGCGCGTTTTCTGGCTGGTCAGCCCCTCGTCAGCCGCTTCGGGCCGGACGGCCTGAGGCTGCGGTGCGGGCGCACGGCGGAACGCGTTGCCCTGTGCATCGGCATGAACCTGCGCGTCTGCGACGGTCTCGCTCATTTCGGTGGTCCTTTGATCAGGGTCCAGGCGGTAGACGTTTGATGGCAGCGATTCGGCCGTCACGGCCGATGGTGCGGTCTTTTCCGGAGGTTTGGTCGCAGCAGCCTCGCGGCCGGGATCAATGACACCGTCCGACGACAGCCGTTGTTTCAGCGCCGCCAGCCGTTCCAGCGGCGAATTGCCGGCAACGGCAACCTCGGGGGACGCGGCACGGGGCTGGCGCGCGGGCGCATCAAGCCCCGGTTCGGTCAGGACAACTGGCGACCAGCTCGCTTCAGGCGGTTCGCTCAGCGAGTTCGCAACGCTGCGCTGCGCTGCAATCGCACTGGCGATGGAGCGCATGATTTCGTTGTGGTCCGTGTCGTCCTCGTCCAGGCCGTCAGCCGGCGGGTCGGTGTCGTCGTCGCTCACCGGCTCATACTCGCCATAGTCGTACGGGCCGGGATCGGGCTCCACCGCCCCTTGCGCAACCGAGTCGAACGCCCTGGCGACAGCGCCGGACACCTGCGCGTCCATTTCCGCGTCAGCGTCGAGTTCACTGTACACCGGCCTGTGACGCGGCGGCGTTCGGGTCTCTGAACCGGCACGCTCCGGCTGCGGCTTTTCGCCGAAATCATCTGCGATGATCTTGCGGATCGATGCCAAGAGGTCGTCCATCGCATGTCTCCCCCCGGCCACTCAGGGCCGCGAATCATCCTCAACACACACGATGGTATCATCCGGGTCCGGCAAACCGCCCTTGTAACAGGCCAAAAGCGCCGCCGTTCACAGCTTAAACGTCGATTAAATCACAGAAGAGAGGTCAGAGCGCCGGGGAAGGTCCGCGCCACGCCGCCCGCAGGTCACCGCCGCGGCATGGGTCGCAAAGGCCAGCGCCTCACGCGCGTCATCTGCGGTGAGCGCACCAAGAGCCGCGCTGTTCGCCTTGCCGGCATCGACCAGATGCACCAGAAGCGCGGCCAGAAAACTGTCGCCGGCGCCCACCGTGTCCACCACGGCAACCTTGTCGGCGGCAACGGTTACATCCACGCCGGCAGCAAAGAGCCGGACACCGTCTCCGCCGTTCGTCACCACCACAACGGCAGTGCCGCCGTCCCGCCAGGCCGCGGCCCGCGCCTCCACCGTCTCCCCCGGATACAGAAACGCCAGATCCTCCGCACTCACCTTGATGATGTCGGCGTGCTGCGCGAAGGCATCCACGCGGCTGCGCCATACGTCTGCATCCGGCTCCACGGTCGGCCGCACATTGGGGTCCAGCGCCACCAGCTTGCCGGCCTCCGCCGCCCGGCCCGCCAATGTCAGAAAACTGTCCCCCGTCGGCACCGTCAGCAGCGAGAAGCAGCCGAACACCGCCACGTCGAACACGTTCACCGGCGGAAGATCGGCCAGCGTCACCGCTCGGTCGGCTGCGCCTTCGCCATAGAACTGGTACTGCGCGGACCCGTCCGCCTGCAGCGAAACCATGGCCAGCGTGGTGGTGGCGTCCTTGCGCGCCAGAAATCCGGTGTCCACGCCCTCGGCGTCGAGGGTCGACACCAGCTTCTCTCCAAGCCGGTCGCGGGACATGCCGGTCAGAAGGCCAACGCGCGCACCAAGCCGCGCAACGCCCACCGCCACGTTGAAGCAGGAGCCGCCGATCCGCGCATCGAGGGTGAACCCCTCCGGCCGCTCGCCATCAAAGAAAACGTCGTATAGCGCCTCGCCGCACACCAGGATTGTCATCCCCGCCCCCGCTTGTCATCGGCCCGAAGGGTGAGCCGGATTCTCGGCCCGGCGCAAGCCGGTTGAAACCTTGCCGCCGCTGTCGCACCGTCCGCCCAAACACGAACGGGAGGATTTCGCAGTGGAGTTTTCGGGCAGGACAGCGCTGATCACCGGCGGCGCCACGGGCATCGGCCTTGCTACCGCACGGCTTCTGGCACGCGGCGGCGCAACGGTGGCGCTCATCAACCATCAGGAAAGCGACCTTGACGCCGCACGCAAGACGCTGGCCGGCGAAGGCCTCGACGCCATCGCCCTCGTCGCCGACGTGTCCGACGAGGCCTCGATGACAGAAGCCTTCCAGACGCTGGACGCCAGGGCCGGCCCCTTGCGGATGATGGTCTGCAGCGCCGCAATCCAGCCCTTCGGCACCGTGGAGGCCATGGCGCCGGCCGAATGGGACAGGGTCCAGTCCATCAACCTCAACGGCGCCTATCTCGCCTCCCACCTTGCCGTGCCGCGGATGCGCGCGGCCGGCGGCGGCGCCATCGTCCATCTGGCTTCCGTACAGGCAACGGCAACGCAGGCCCGCATTGCCGCCTACTCCACCTCCAAGGCCGCCATCCTCGGTCTCGTCCGCGCCATGGCGGTGGACCATGCGCCGGACAACATCCGCGTCAACGCCGTCTCCCCAGGCTGCATCGACGCGCCGATGACCCGCTACAGCGCCTCCCAGAACGCCGCCCCCGAAGACCAGGACGCGCTGGTCGCCCATTGGGGTGCGGCCCAGCCGCTCGGCCGCCCCGGCCGCCCCGACGAAGTGGCCGAAATGATTGCCTTCCTCCTCAGCGACAAAGCAAGCTTCTGCAGTGGCGCCGACTACAAGGTCGACGGCGGCCTCCTCGCCAAGCTCGGCGTTGTCCTGCCCGACTGAGCACCGTCCGGCACGGCCGCCGGTGGGCGGGCGGGTCAAGGGCGCCGCAGGCGGGCGCAGCCTTCACCCTTGACGCGCCCGCGCACCGGCCAAAGCTCGCCCCAGGGGATCAGAACAGCCGGTCGCGAAGCGCCCGTCTGATCTGACCCCTGCCACGTGGCGAACGGGAGGAGCGCGAGGGGGAACCCCTCGCACCGGCAAGTAACAAAAGCCGGCGCAACGCGCCGCCCGTCCCTAGTTCAGCCGCGCGCCGCTTTCGGCATCGAACAGGTGCAGCTTGGCGGGGTCGAACGCGAACCCCACGTCAGCCCCTTCGGCAAAGTCGGGACGATCCAGCGTCAGCGCAGTGACCCGCACCCCATTCGCCTCGCCGTGGACGAGGCTGGTGAGCCCGGTGTGCTCCACCAGCGTGGCCGTTGCGGCGATGACGCCGTCTGCGCCCGGCTCGGCGAGGGTCACGTCCTCCGGCCGCACGCCTACCGTCACAGTTTTTGCAGCGGGGAGCGCTTCCGCCAGGGTCAGCACTGTGCCGGAAGCCAGCCTCAGCGTTTTACCCTCGACCGTCCCGCCGATGAAATTCATCATCGGTGCGCCGATGAAGCCCGCCACGAAGGTGTTTGCCGGCCGGTCGTACAGCTCCAGCGGCGTGCCGACCTGCTGGACGATCCCGTCGTGCATCGCGACGATCCGGTCCGCCATGGTCATCGCCTCGATCTGGTCGTGCGTCACGTAGATGGAGGTGGCGCCGAGCCGCTTGTGGAGCTGGCGGATCTCCGCGCGCATCTCTTCACGCAGCCGCGCATCGAGGTTGGAGAGCGGCTCGTCGAACAAAAAGGCGGAGGGTTCGCGCACGATGGCGCGGCCCATGGCGACGCGCTGCCGCTGCCCGCCCGACAGTGCCTTCGGCCGCCGCGCCAGATAGGCGTTCAGCCCCAGAATGCGGGATGCGCCGGCCACCGCCGTCTCGATGGTCTCCTTCGCGGCGCGCTTGAGGCGCAGCGAATAGCTCATGTTATCGGCGACATTCATGTGCGGGTAGAGCGCGTAGGACTGGAAGACCATGGCGATGTCCCGCTCGCGCGGCGCCAGGTCGTTCACGATGCGCTCGCCGATGCGGATGGTGCCGGCGGAAATCTCCTCGAGCCCCGCGATCATCCGCAAAAGCGTGGACTTGCCGCAGCCGGACGGGCCGACCAGCACGATGAACTCCCCGTCCGCCACATCAAGGTCGACGCCATGGAGCACATCGACGTTGCCGTAGCGCTTGCGCGCGCCTTCGATTGCGATGGTTGCCATGGATCTATCCCTTCACGGCGCCGGCCGTCAGGCCCTGCACCAGGTAGCGCTGGATGAATGCGAAAAAGAGACACGCCGGGATCAGCGCCAGCACGCCCGCCGCCATCATCTGCCCGAAATCGACCGAGAATTTTGACACGAACGAGAGGAGCCCCACGGGGAAGGTCATCGTGTCGGTGGAGTTGATCAGCATCAGCGCGAACAAAAGCTCCGACCATGCCGCGGTGAAAACGAAGCCCAAGGTTGCCGCGATCCCCGGCAGGGTCAGCGGCAGGACGATGCGGCGGAACGCGCCGAAGCGGGTGTCGCCGTCAATCATCGCAGCTTCTTCGAGGTCCTTGGGGATGCCGTCGAAGAAGGACTGCATCAGGAAGGTCGCGAATGGTACGTTGAACGCCACGTAGACGATGATGAGACCGGTGAGCGTGTCGGTGAGCCCGAGCGGCTGCATCAGGCGGAACATCGGTGCGATCAGCATGACGATGGGGAACATCTGCGTCATCAGCATCAGCGCGGTGATGATGAGCTTGCCGCGGAAGCGGAAGCGCGAGAACGCATAGCCCGCCGCCGCCGCCACAACGGTGACGATCAGCGCCGTGGAGCCCGACACGATCACCGAGTTCAGGAAGAACAGCGGAAAATCGCTTTTTGTCAGCACGAAGACGTAGTTGGCCCAGGTGGTTGCCGACGGCCACATGCGGATCCCCTCCGAATAAAGGAGATCGTTGGGCGTGACCGACACTTTCAGGAGCCAGAACAGCGGAAACAGCGCAAAGCCGAGATAGAACGCGATCGCGGTGTATTTCAGCGACCAGAACAGCACCCGGCCGGGCAGTGAGCGGCGTCCTCCGATCATGACGGCTCCCTCAGCATCATCCGGCGCAAGGTGATGATCGCCAGCGCGTAAAGCATCAGGAGGACGAGGAGCACCAGCGCGATGGCCGACGCATAGCCGAAGTCGAGCCGCCGGTAGGCCTGCGTGAAGATGTAGCTCGCGACGATCTGCGTGGTGTCCGCCGGCCCGCCGCCGGTCATCACGACAATGAGGTCGGCGAAATTGGCGATCCAGATGGTGCGCAGCATCACGGTGATGGCGATGGTGGGCGCCAGGAACGGCAGCGTGAGGTCGGTGAAGCGGCGCCAGGCGCCTGCCCCGTCGATGGCGGCGGCCTCGTAAAGCTCGTCCGGGATCGACTGGAGGGCGGCCAAGAGCGTGATCGCAAAAAACGGCACGCCGTACCAGACGTTGGCGGTGATCGGCCCCCACATGGCAAGGTCGGGGTCCGCAAGGATGTTGCGCGGCGTGTCGAGGATGCCGAGTGCTGCCATCCAGTGCGGCAGCGGGCCGACAACGGGGTTGAACAGCCACGCCCAGTCGAGGCCGGTGAGGAATGTCGGCACCGCCCAGGGCAGGAACACCAGCGCCTGGACGATCTTGCGGCCCGGAAACGCGTCGCGCAGCAGGAGCGCAAGGCCAAGGCCCATCAGGAACTGGATGAACACCGAGCCGAACGTCCACCACACGGTGTTGACGAGGGCCCGGCCGAAGTTGGCGTCCCCGGCAAGCTCGCGGAAGTTTTCAAGGCCGACGTAGCCGCCGGAAAACGGGTTGAGAAGTTCGATGTTGCGGAAAGCGTAGGAGACGCCCACCGCAAGGGGCACCAGCATAACCGCCACGATGAGGATGACTGCAGGCGCCGTATAGAAATACGCCTCCAGCCGGGTGAACACCCCGCGCCGCCGACGTGGCAGCGGCGCGGCATTGGCGGCGGCGGTCAACGCCGCCGCCTCATCGTGGCGATGGTCATGTCAGTCCTTACTTCGACGACTGGTACTGCTGCTGCGACTTGGTGAGCGTCTCGGCCCACTCCTTCGCCATGTCCTCGACCGTGCGGCGGCCAAGCAGAGCCTCCTGGCTGGTGCGCGGTACGATGGAGTCGGCAAAGAACGCGAACTCCGGCAGGTAGGTGGGCATGGAGGTCGGGCTGACGTCGGGGTCGGACAGCTCCTCGAACCAGCCGGCGAACTGCGGGCCGGAATAGAACTCGTCGCTCTCGGCGGCCGTGTAGATCGGCAGCGCGCCGATCCGCTTGTTCCAGGTGATGTTGGCCTCTTCGCTCTCAAGGTGCTGGATCAGCTTCCAGGCGAGGTCCTTTTCCTCGCTGTCGGCGAACATCGACCAGCCGGCGTAACCGATGGTCGGGAACGCCTTGCCGTCCGGCCCCTTGGGGAACGGCGCGACACCGAAGGCATCGCCGTCCATCCGCTCGGCAATGGCGATCAGCGCATCGGGGTCCTGGTCCAGCATCGCGCAGGTGCCGGAATAGAAGCCGCCGACGATCTCGTTGAAGCCCCAGTTGATGGAATCCTCAGGGGCGAGCTTGTCCTTGTAGAGGTCGGCCAGGAAACTCATGCCCTTCACCCAGCCCTCGCTGTCGAGGTTGGAGGTGCCGTCCTCGGCAAAGTAGTTGTCCGCGCCGTTCATGGTGGCGCCGAACATCATCCAGCCGTTAAGACCGCCGGGGCCACCGCGCAGGCAGTAGCCGTACTTGCCATCGAGTGCGGAAACCTTCTCGGCGGCGGCGCGGAATTCTTCCAGCGTCTTGGGCGGACCGTCGACGCCGGCCTCCGCGAACAGCTCCTTGTTGTAGAACATTGCGCGCAGATAGAAGCCGTAGGGCAGCATGTACGCGGTGTCGTCGTAGGCGCGGGCGAACTCAAGCGCCCGGTCGTTAAGGCCGGAGGCGGCGTCCCAATCCTTGATGTAGGGTTCGAGGCTCTCCAGCGCGTTGTTGCTGGCGTAAAGGGAGAGCCAGCGGTCGGGCATTTCCACCACGTCGGGGGTCTGCCCGGCGGACACCATCGTGGCGAACTTCTCGAACGCCTGGCCCCATGGCAGCGAGGTGATTTCCACCGTCACGCCGGGGTTGGCTGCCTCGAACTCGTCCACCATCGTCTGCAGCGTCTCGGTGCGCTGCGGGCTGGTGATGACTTCCACCAGCTCCAGCGTCTGCGCCGAAACTGCGGCGGTGCCGGCGCCCAGCGCAAGCGCTGCTGCGGCGGTAAGCGTCAGAAATTTCATGATCTCTCCCCTTTTGTTGATTGGGTGATGGTCGCGCCTTCGAGCGCCTGCGACAGGTCGGCCCAAAGCGCATCCGTGCCTTCGAGGCCGATGTGCAGGCGCACCATCCGCTCCGGCACGCCGAAGGCGAATGTCGGGTTCGGCCCGCCCACCTGAACGCGGGTGACAAGCGCCGGACACACAAGGCTCTCGTGCCCGCCCCACGACACGCCGAGCTTGAAGAGCCGCAACCCGTCGCAGAACGCCTTGATGTCCACGGTCTCCTCCAGCTCGATGGAGAAGAGCCCGGATGTGCCTTCCAGCCCCGGCGACAGCGGCCCGGCCAGACGCGGGTGGTGCACACGGCTGACCGCAGGGTGCGCTGCCAGCCGCTCCGCGATGGTGAGGGCGGCGCGCTCATGCTCGGCAAGGCGGGTCGGCAGCGTGCGCAGGCCGCGCAGGAGCAGCCACGCCTCGAACGGTCCGAGCTTGGCGCCGAGATAAGGCAGGATCTCGCCGCGCACCTTGTTGATGCGCGCGGTCGGCCCGGCAATGACGCCCGCAACCGTATCGCTGTGGCCGGAGATGTATTTGGAGGCGGAGTGGACCACCATGTCGACGCCTAGGTCCAGCGGACGCTGGAACACCGGGGTTGCCCACGAATTGTCGGCGATGGTCACGGCACCCGCCGCCCTTGCGATGTCGGCAAGGCGGGCAAGGTCGTGGGTTTCCATCATCCAGCTGTTGGGGCTTTCAAGGTAAAGCACCTTGGCGCCGTGGACGGCCTCGGCCACGGCCCCCTCGTCCCGCCCGTCCACGTACGAAACGCTGACGCCGAAATTGTCGAGAAACGTCTCGAAGAAGCGGTAGGCGTCCGGGTAGACGTGGGTGACGCTGACGAGCCGGTCCCCCGGCCGCACGATGGAGAGGACGGCGGACGAGATCGCCGCCATGCCACTCGCCGCCGCCAGCGCGTCCTCCGCTCCCTCCAGCGCCGCGATCTTTTCTTCAAAGGCGCGCACCGTGGGGTTCATCCCGCGCGAATAGACCGGACGCGGCGCCTTGCCGGCGTAGGTCGCCATCATCGCGTCGACGTTGGGGAAGGTGAACAGCGAGGTCTGGAAGAGCGGCGGGACCACGGCATTTTCGAGGTGGGTGTCGTCGTGGGCGACGATCTCCTGCGCACGGGCCATGTTGGGCCGGGTCTGGCGGGGGTTGGTGGGGTTCATGTCGTTCATTGCGCGGCCTCCGGCCGGCTTGCGTCCGGGAGGGCGACCAGCGCCATCTCGATGAGATCCTCGCGCACGATGTCGAGGATGAGGTGGGTCTGGCGGCGCGCATCGTCGGCATCGCGCCTTGCGATGGCCTCGAACAGGGTGCGGTGCATGGGGAAGGAGCGGCGGGCAAAGTCCTCGCGGTTGAACGGCTTTGCAAAAAGCTCGTCCAGCGCGCCGCGCATCAGCTCCAGAAACTGGCCGAACAGCGGGTTTCCGCTGGCCGCGTAGATGGAGAGGTGGAAGGCAAGGTCTTCGGGCCCCGCCGTCCCCTGCGCATGGAACGCGGCTTCCATGGTCGTCAGCTTGTCCTCGATGCCGGCGATGGTGGACGCGCTCGCCCGCTCCGAGGCCAGCGCCGCAGCCTCCGCCTCCAGCCCGCGGCGGACTTCCACGAGGCGCAGGAAATCGTCGCGCTCTGCCTCGATGGCGAGCGGCATGACGAGGGTGTGCTGGGTGATCGGCCGGCGCAGGTACGTCCCGCTGCCGTGCCGGACTTCGAGAACGCCGACCGCGGCCAGCCGCCCGATGGCCTCGCGCAGCGAAGAGCGGCCGACGGAAAGCTCGGCCATGAGGCGCCGCTCGCCGGGGAGCTGCGCACCGACGGCAAGGTCCGACGCTGCGAGGAAATCCCTCAGCGCCGTGATGCTGCCGTCCCGCTCGCCCAACGCTCTGCTTGCCACAAAGGCCCTTCCCTCAAGAGGTCAGACCAGTTTGCAAACTTCCGCGCCGCTGTCCAGCGACGCGTGCATTCATTCCTGTACGTTCACCGTGATTTTCATCTCTTCCATCGCGTGGCAGTGAATCACGAAAGTTCCCGGCTCCACGACCTTGAAGTCGTAATGGTCGCCATGCTGCATTCCGGTCAGATCGAAAGTATGCGCTTCGTCAGTGGCATAGAGGTCGTGTTTGGCGTCGGTTTCGTCCTCGTGCGTGATCTCGATAGTATCTCCGACGTGCGCTTCGATGTTGTAAACGGACGCTTTTCCTGCTTCGAGCACGATTTTATGGGAATCGGCTGCAAGTGCCGCACTGCCCACAAACATCGTTCCAACAGCTGCAATAATGATGGCACGCATTTTCAAGTTCTCCCGTTGTTAATTGCCACCGCAGGATAGCACGGGATGCAGTCACTTTCCGTCCGACCTCGGTCAATTCAGAAGCCGGGAGGCAACGACCCGAAATCAGCTTGTCTTGGAGAGGAGAAATGCCGCGGAGCCACCGCCGATTGCATCGGGCGATACAGTGTCGTCCTTCAGCGCCACGCCCGAATGGCCGCGGGACAGCGCCTCGCTGACGAGATAGTGCGCGCGGTAGGCGGCCTGTGGATAGGCGAGCCCCTCCGGCCGCACGTTGGAGATGCAATTGCGCTCCGCATCGGAGCGACCGGGCCGCGGCCCGTGAGTGATGTAGATGCCGAGGCTGTCGCTGGCCGAAAGTCCCGGCCGCTCGCCGATCAGCATCAGCACCAGATCCGCCCCCAAGGCCGCGCCGACCGCATCGCCCACCGCAACGCGCCCCTCGGTGACGATGGTGAGCGGGCCGACCGTGATGCCATCCGCCGAAAACCGCGGCAGGAGATCGGCGAGGAGCGGCGCGGCGTGCGCGGAGACGGCGCGGGCGGACAGGCCGTCGCAGATCACCACCGCGACATTGCACGGCGCGGGGGCGAGGCTCGCCCTGCCCGCCGCGCTCAGCTTGCGGCCAAGGTCCGGCCGCTTGAGGTAGGTGGTCCGGTCCGGCGCCTCGGTGGTCACGGCTGCAACGCCGGGGAAGCTCTCCGCCAGCGCCTCGGCCAATGCGTCCGCATCCAGCGCCTCGTGAACCGCTGTGCGGGCGGCGGCGTGGGCGGCCTGGAACTCCAGCGCCCGGTCGGTGGGAAGCGACACGCCGGTGCGGCCAAGGCCGATCCGTGCAGCGGTGAAACGGCGAAGGGTCCGCCAGGCATCGGGCTCGCTCATAGGCTCAGGCGGCCGCCTGCTCGATGGCCCGCGCAAAGGCGCCCTGGCGCCCGTCCGTCAGCCTGAACGCACCGTCCCCGCGCATGATCCCCGCCTCCTCCAGCCATGTCTCGAACTCGGGTGCAGGGCGCAGGCCAAGCGCGCGGCGAAGGTAAAGTGCATCGTGGAACGAGGTGGTCTGGTAGTTCAGCATGATGTCGTCCGACCCCGGAATGCCCATGATGAACGTGACGCCGGCAGCGCCCAGAACGGTCATCAGCGTGTCCATGTCGTTCTGGTCGGCCTCGGCGTGGTTGGTGTAGCAGACGTCACACCCCATCGGCACGCCGAGGATCTTGCCGCAGAAATGATCTTCAAGACCCGCCCGGATGATCTCGCGACCGTCGTACAGATATTCCGGCCCGATGAAGCCGACCACGGTGTTGACCAGAAGCGGATCGTAGGCGCGCGCCACCGCATAGGCCCGCGCCTCCAGCGTCTGCTGGTCGACGCCGTGGTGCGCGTTCGCGGACAGGCACGACCCCTGCCCCGTTTCAAAATACATGACGTTGTTGCCCACCGTGCCGCGATTCAGCGACAGCGCCGCCTCCCGCCCCTCGCGCAAGGTCTCCAGCCCGAACCCGAAGCTGCGGTTGGCCGCCTCCGTCCCGGCAATGGACTGGAACACCAGATCCACCGGTGCCCCCGCCTCGATTGCAGCAATGGTGGTGGTGACGTGAGACAGAACGCAGGACTGGGTGGGAATCGCGTAGGTGTTGATGATCTCGTCGAGCAGTTTGAGGAGGCCCGCGACAGCGGCGGTGTTGTCGGACGCCGGGTTGACGCCGATCACCGCATCGCCGCCGGCATACATCAGCCCGTCCAGCGTGGACGCTGCGACCCCGCCCGGATCGTCGTTCGGGTGGTTGGGCTGGATGCGGGTCGACAGCCGGCCCCTGAGGCCGATGGTGTCCCTGAAGGCCGTGGTCACCTCCACCTTTCTGGCGGCGAGGATGAGGTCCTGATTGCGGCTGATCTTGGCCACGGCGGCCACCATTTCCGGCGTCAGCCCCGGTGCCAGCGCGGCAAGCGTTGCGGTGTCCACCGCGTCGGACAGGAGATGGTCGCGCAGGCCGCCCACCGTGAGGCCGGCCACGGGCGCAAACGCCCCGGAATCATGGGTGTCGATGATGAGGCGCGTCACGTCGTCGTCTTCGTAGGGGACGACGGCCTCCGTCAGGAACGTGGCGAGGGGCACGTCGGCCAGCGCGATCTGGGCTGCGGCGCGCTGCTGCTCGCTTTCCGCCGCGACCCCGGCCAGCGCATCGCCGGAGCGCTGGGGCGTCGCCTTCGCCATCAACGCGGCCAGACCGTCAAAATTGTGCCGCTCGCCAGCGACCGTTGCGCGATAGCTCATTGCCACGTCTCGCCTTATGATGTGCCCGCCTTAGTTTGCCCATGACGGCAACGATGGTAAAGACGCGCGCAGCCCTGCCGTTCGGCGCCGTCACGCTCCGCTCACCTCTTTGCGTTAACCCGCTGGCGTCCGTTGCGCCGCGAAGGAAGGACCGCTGATGGCCGACGTCGCCGACCGCGCCGAGCAGACAGAGGATGAAATCGACGACGCTGTCGTCGCTGAAGTGTCCGCGCTCGTCGAGAATGGCGACGCTGAGACGCTGAAAACGCTCGTGGCTGACTTCCACGAGTCGGATGTGGCTGAGCTCATCTCCCGCCTCGGCGTCGACCTGCGGGTGGAGTTCGTGCGGCTCCTTGGCGATGCGTTCGACTTCACCGCCCTCACCGAGCTTGAAGATGCGGCGCGCAACCAGATCCTGTCGGAGCTGGAACCCAAGGCTGTCGCCGAGGGTATCGCCGAGCTGGATTCGGACGACGCGGTCTACATTCTGGAAGATCTCGAGGACGAGCAGTCCGAGGCGATCCTGGCGCAGCTGCCCTTTGCGATGCGCCACCGCCTCAAGCGCTCGCTCGACTTTCCGGAGGAAACCGCCGGCCGGCGGATGCAGACGGACTTTGTGGCGATGCCGCCCTTCTGGACGGTGGGCCAGGTGATCGACGCGCTGCGCGAAGAAGAGGACCTGCCCGACAATTTCACCCAGATCTTCGTCGTCGATGCCACCTTCCGGCTGATGGGCACCGTGGCGCTCGACCGCCTGCTGCGCACCCGGCGCCCGGTGAAGATCACCGAGATCATGGATGACGAGCCGCGGACCATCAAGGCGGAGGAGGACCAGGAAGAGGCCGCGCGCATCTTCCAGCGCTACAACCTCCTCTCCGCCGCCGTGGTGGACGAGGCCGACCGCCTCGTCGGCATGCTCACCATCGACGATATTGTCGACGTCATCGAGCAGGAAGCGGACGAGGACATCCGCGCGCTGGCCGGTGCCGGTGACGCCGAGCTTTCCGATACCCCCTTCTACGTCGCCAGGACCCGCATCCCGTGGCTGATGATCAACATGGTCACGGCGTTCCTGGCGTCGGGAGTCATTGCGCTGTTCGATGCCACCATCTCGGCCATGGTGGCGCTTGCGATCCTGATGCCGGTGGTGACGGCGCTGGGGGGCAACGCCGGCATTCAGGCAATGACGGTGACCGTGCGCGCCATCTCCCAGCGGCAGATCAACAAGCGCAACGTGCTGAAGGTGATCGGCCGGGAAATTCTGGTGGCGATGATGAACGGCACCGCCGTTGCGGTCTGCGTCGGAATTGTCGCGTTTGCGTGGTTCGGCAGCATCGACCTCGGGGTGGTGATTGCGGTTGCCATCGTCTTCAACATCATCTGCGCGGGGATGTTCGGCGCCGCGCTGCCGATGCTGCTGGACAAGCTGGGGGCCGACCCCGCCGTCGCCTCCTCGGTGTTCCTCACCACGCTGACGGACGTGATCGGCTTCTTCGCCTTTCTCGCCATTGCGCAGTGGTGGTTCGCGCTGGCCTGACGACCGCTCAGCCGAGTTCGGCGGCGGGTTGCAGCAGACCAGCGACCGCACCGCCCGGCTCCTGCACAATCGCGAACTGCCCGACACCGGCCACCTCGAACGGGGGACGGATGGTGCGCCCGCCGGTCCGGTCCGACGCTGCGACCGCGGCTTCGATGTCGTCCACCGCGAGGTACGTCATCCAGTGCGGCTCGACGCCGGGGCTGTCCAGAGCCGCAAGGTCCATGATCCCGCAGACCGGAACGTCTCCCAGCATGGCCATGGTGTAGGTAAAGCCGTCCATCGGCTGGTCGGTGAAGGTCCACCCGCAGACGGCGCCGTAGTGAGCCTTGGTGGCCGCAACGTCCCGCGTGACACACTCCGACCAGCACACTGTTCCGTGACTCATTTGACCGTTTCCCTGAAACGCCGCCCCGCGCCGGGCCGCTCCCACACAGCCTGCCTTAAATTCAGCCGCCTTGAAAGGTTCAGCGTTCTGGCCGAAGCACCTATGTATGCCCGATCGATCAAGGATGACGGCCCATGATGAAGCTGCTGCGCTTTCGCGATCTGGAGTATTTTATCGCGATTGCCGAACATGGGAGTTTTTCGCGTGCGGCGGAGGCGTGTGGCATCTCCCAGCCCACCCTGTCGGCCCAGCTGAGGCGGATGGAGGAGCTGCTCGGACTGACGCTGGTGGAGCGGCGCCATGGGGCGGCCACCGTCACCGCCGAGGGTTCGGAGGTGTTGTCCGCCGCGCGCGAAATCATGGATTCGTTTTACCGCGTGCAGCGCACCACGTCCGGCGACGGCATTCTGCTCGGCCGCCCGGTGCGCTTCGGCGTGCTGCCGACCATTGCGCCCTATTTCGCGCCGCGCTTTCTCGGGATGCTGGCCGCACTCAACGAAGACTCCAACATCGACTTTGTGGAGGACAAGACCGACGCGCTGGAGCTTGCCGTGGGCGGCGACAGCCTGGACTTTGCCATCACCGCAACGCTGCCGCGCGTGCAATCGCTCGTTGCGCTGCCGCTGGCCGAAGAGCGGCTGGTGGCGGTCTCCACCGCGCCGCTGCCCTCGCCTGCCACCGTCGACGACCTCACCGGGCCGCTCCTTCTGATGCAGGAGGGGCACTGCTTTCGCGAGGTGGTGAGCGAGGCAATCCGGCGTGCCCGCGCCCGTGACCTCGAAGCGCTGACGACGCGGATCGGCCCGTCCTCGTTCGCGACGTTGCTGTCGCTGGTGCGCTCGGGCATGGGGCAGACGATCATGCCCGAGCCGTTTGTGCGGGAGAACCACGCGGCGATGGCGGGGCTTCACACCGCGCTTCTGGAGCCGGCCGGCGAAGGGCGGCAGTTGCAGCTCATCGTACGCCGCGGCCGCGAACGCTACCGCGACGTCCAGCGCCTCGCCGACGCATCGATGCGCGCGCTTCTGCCGGACGCTGCGGCGGCGTGAGGTTTTTGGGCGAGCCAGTGCGGGCGCGAACAGGTTTCGGCGCTGTGGCCGGGCCTACTCGCAATTGCAGGAAGCGCGCGATCCGCATTGAACCCGTGCCAGCGGCGAGCCGCCGACCAAGCCATGGCAAGGCCGATGGAGGTGGTCTTCAGCGACGACCAGAGCACCGCCTTATGCAAACGGCCGCGACGTCGTTCAGCGTCGCGGCCCGTGCAGGTAGGATCAAAGTCTTCCGGTCATGTACTGGGCCTCACCATTGGCGAAACTCCAGTCGCCGACGCCGTTGGGAGTGACGGCGACGAAAAGGTCGGTCTGCGCGATGCCGCAGTTGCTCTTTAACCGGTCGGCGAGAAGGCGGTAGAATTTCTTTTTCATCTCGGGCGTGCGCGGCGAGGTGAACACATGGACGATCGTGACCTTGTCGGTCCGCTCGAATCCCAATCCCGTATCCTTGGCGATCAGCCGACCCGGCTTGTGCTCGGTGACGATCTGGTAGCGGTCGCTGTCGGGAACTTCGAATGCATCGACGGCACAGGATTGAACCGTATCCAGCATGGTTTCGATCTCGGCGTCGCTACGGCCTTCAAGGATGTCGATTCGGATGAGTGGCACAGATTTTACCTTTTTATTTAACGTATCCCGATAACGACAACTATGCTTCGTAGGTTCCGCTGTTATCAGCCATGCAAAAAGAACAGCCGGCTCGAACTCTCGGAAGCTGATTGAGAATTGCGGTCAGTGGCTGATGTATCGGAGGAGCAGGCCACCCATCGCGACATGAATCATGACGTCGACGCGCTCTTCAAGATCGTGGATGAGGCGACGCCAGCGGGTCATTCAGCTTCAGGTGCGGCCGGCCACCCGACGCCTCGGCAAGACCACGCCGGGATCACCGGCAATCCGGCGCACGATCTCGATCAAAGCCTTGAACCCCGCCTTCTCTGTCAGCTGTCATCGGCGACATCGGCGAACAAGCGCTTTAGCCCACGCCGCCGCTTGCGGATCGCATCGGGGATGTGCTGTGCGCCGGCGCTGTCCGAGATATCGGCTGGGGTGAGGTTGACCATCAACAGGCCACCGTCGGTGTCGACGGCAATGTGGCGCTCGCGGCCGGTGATCTTCCTGGCGCCATCGAAACCGCGGAAGGCGCCTGCTGCGTGACGGCTGCCGGCTGCGGCGGCTTCATATCCCATGCGCACACACTCTCCGACCGACCAGATTTTTCCGGCATGGTCGCCAGCGCTCTTCAATAACAGGCCGACTCGGGCGCTCAAGGTTGACGCTCGGACACCGTCCTTTTCGCGCGCTGTGGGATCAGCGTCCTAGAATCAAGGAACGATATGTCGGTGATCCCGTTGGTTTGGTGAAGACGAAACAAGGAGCTTACATGCGCTTTCTCACAGCCACCGCAGCCGCGCTGATCTTTGCCGCGACTCCGGCACTCTCGCAGCAGGCCGCACCGACCAGCACGACGGCAATGACGGAAGCCGACTACGCACAGCTTATCCGGACCCGCGACATCACGGGCGGCCCGATCTACACGACCAATGAAGCCCATGACGAAGGTTCCTGGGGCCGTGACGGCGACACCATCTGGGGCTGGTCCGAATATGACGGCGTTGGCGCTGACTGGAACAAGATCGGCGAAATCGAAGACATCATTCTCGATCGTTCGGGCAAGATGGTCGGCGTCGTGGCCGAAGTCGGCGGTTTCCTCGACATTGGCGACAAGCACGTGATGATCCGCGTGGGCGACCTCGATCTCGTCCCGATCGACGACGGGACCTTCAGCCTCATTACGCGCTACAACGAGGAGCAGCTCGAGGAGCTGCCGAGCGTCGACGAAGGTTTCTGGGACTGATCTGTATCGCCTGATTGGTGATGGTTCGATTTTCCAGAGAAAATTGAACCTTGATGGAAAGGCCCGCCTCGGGAAACCGGGGCGGGTCTTTTCCGTTTTCCAGCTTGATGGGCTCAGGAAGATCCCGGCCCAGTACCCGGCTGGAACTGAAAGGGCGCCGAAGTGCCTTCACAAGGAGTTTGCCTTGGCTCGACGCTTTGGACGCACGGGGGCGATCCCGCGCCGTTACCGGCCGGGCTGGGAAAGGCGGGACGCGGTTGCGGCTCGCTTGAAATTAAAAAATGAGCCGCAACCGCGTCCCATCCTTTCGGCTTTTTGCGGGTGGTGGCGGTAACGGCCGGCCGGTTTCCCGGCTGCTGCCTCCGGTGCCTTGGCTCGGGCGTCTTGTTGCCCGTCCTTGCTTTCGTCCTCCGCCCGCGACGGCGGAAACTGGACGCGCACGCGGCCTCGCGGGCCGGCCGGTTTCCCGGCACGGCAGACAGCACACCCGGTCCACCGCGAGTTGTTGGGTCCGTTAAGCCCCGTCCCTCACGGCAACCGAAGCCCCTGGCTCTCGCAGCGGACGGTCCGGCACGCCTCCCTTGAGCCAGGCGACGGGAGGGAGTTTAGGGGCGCTGTGGGGGGCGGGGATAAGTTTTCCGTGTCGGCGGCGAGCGACCGGACACAATGGCAACAAATGTTGTCAATGTGGGCGCCCGGCGCCTATGTTGACTGGACGTGCCAGAGGAGTCCGTCATGCCCCGCCTTTCGATCGACATCAGCGCCCACGAACACCACCAGCTGAAAGCGATGGCCGCGCTGAAGGGCCTCAGCATCAAGGACTATGTGTTGAGCCGTGCTCTGGTCGACATGCCTTCGCCGGAGACGATGACCGACGCCGAGGCACTGGCGGCCTTGAAGGCGCTGCTCAGCCCCCGCCTTGCCGAGGCCGATGCCGGCGATCTGGTGACGACGAGCGCCGACGACATCAAGAGCGAGGGACGACGTCCTCACGTGGTGTAAAAGCGGATCCCTTCCGATTTGGATCAATTTTGCGATAAAGAAGATCGAGGCCGGCAGCCAAAGTGAGTTAATCAAAAATGAATAATCAGTACCTCTTAAGTATATCAAAGGGCGCTGACGCAGTTACTAACATAGTCGCCCTTAAAAAATATGGACAAGACGAATCCGTTAAAATTAAAGAATCTTCTAGAGCGGTATGCGCATCGTACAACCTTTTAAAGGTCGTGAATTACCTTGATTCTAATATAGATGACTTCCATCGCGCTGCTATCGCGTTAGCCGAAAACCAGATTAGTCAAAATAATCTAGTAAGCACACAAGTTTTTGACATGGCAACAGATTTCGAAAGGATTTTACTAAATATATCAGCATCATTTTACACGCTTATTAACCAGCAATCCAAAGCAATTTCTGCAGATTTTGGCCGAGAGTCGATTGAACACAAACGTTGGCTAGAATTTAAAGACAAACTTCGTGAAAATTTTGAATGCTATGACACTCTTTGGCAAATTAGATCATACATCGAGCACGAATCGATGCCAGACATCAAGCATTCAGTGCAGATAAAAATCGGATCGCAGGTTGATATTTCCGTGGATGTGGAAAAAATACTTAGTAATAATCACCTTTCAGGACGAAAAAAACGTCGGCACTCGAGATCTTCTTCCGGATCTTATATATCTGCAATTGCGATATTTAATGAAGCCTTAGAAATATCTAACCTAATTGCCGGTTTCATTGCCGTGACCCGATCAAATACATTTGAAACGCAGGCAAATACCCTAATAGATCTACGGAAAGAGTTCAGTTTGGAGCCTTCTGATAGCGTTGCACTAGTCGATGAGAGCGAATTGCCTAGTCCCGCAGCAGGTAAATTAAACTTAAATTTGTTCAACCTACCTCTACCGTGGGCGCAACGGCTAGTAGAGTTAACAGCTGCAGGAAGGGCCAACGACTGGATAGGGGGCGCAAACTCATAGCGGTTATGAAATATGTCAACTACGCCCGCACCCGGAAACAACGCTCAGACACTTGCTTAGCCAACGGAACCCTTCTCCCTCCCACCCCGTTGATGGGGAAAGGGCCCGCACTCAGCAGGCCCCGGAAGGAGTTACATTCTATGCGTAAGTTCAGCACCATGACCGCAGTGGCCGCCCTGGCTTCCACTCTCGCGATCCCTGCCTTGGCGCAGACCGCTGAATTCACCGCCCCTCAGACCGACGTCGTCTTCACGGCGCCCACGGTCACGGTCGACGGTTATTCGGCGTACAGCTACGACGATCCGACCACGCTCGGCGACATTCTCGACGATGCGGAGCTTTTCTCCTCGATCACCAACGAAGAGATCGGCGAAGTCGAGGACGTATATCCGGGCGCGAACGGCGGCGCGACCTATGTCGAGCTTGAGATCGGTGGCTTCCTCGGCCTCGGCGAGAAGGAAATCGTCGTGCCGCTCGACCAGCTGACGATCGTTCGTGACGTCGCCGATGAAGACTATCGCGTCTACATCGCGGCCACCGAAGAACAGCTCGAAAACTACCCCGAATACGACGACTGATCGGCCTCACGGTCAATCACAAGGGAAAGGCGGTCCGAAAGGGCCGCCTTTTCTCGTACGGGGAAGGCGCAGGCTGCCACCCCCCGCCCGCGAACCGATCAGGTCGCCACTCCCCTGGCCGCGAAGCGATCAGGTCGTCGCTCCCTTTCTGGCAAGGCGATCAGGTCGCCGCTTTCCTTCTGGCGAGGCGATCAGGTCGCCTCGCTGCCCCGCGTGATCGCCGCAATTCCCGTGCGCGACACCTCGACCATCCCGACCGAGGCCATCAGCCGCACGAAGCGCTCGATGTCCCCCGTCGCGCCGGTCACCTCGAACACGAAACTTTCCAACGTCGCGTCGATGGTGTTGGCGTCGAATGCCTGCGCCAGGCGCAGCGCTTCGAGCCGCTGCTCGCCGCGGCCGGACACTTTTACCAGCGCCAGCTCGCGCTCGATGGCGTCGCGGCTGTCGGTGGTGAGGTCGGCGACGCGGTGGACCGGGACGAGACGGGCGAGCTGATGCTTGATCTGCTCGACCACCATCGGCGTGCCGGTGGTCACGATGGTGATGCGCGACAGGCTGCGCTCGTGCTCGGTCTCCGACACGGTGAGGGAATCGATGTTGTAGCCGCGGCCCGAAAACAGGCCGATGACGCGGGCAAGGACGCCGGGCTCGTTGTCGACGAGGACCGATAGGGTGTGCCGCTCCTGTGCCTCTTCGGGGCGAAGGGCGGGGGCGATGCCGATGGGCTGGTTCATGGGTCGTTTCCTAGGTCTGCCGCGCGGGCGCACAACTGGGCCGCATCGCCGGCAATCTTGATCAGTTTGAGACGGGAGGTGGTGCCGGACGCAACGGTGACGTCGCTTTTCGGCACTTTCAGGCGCTTGGCGATGAGGGCGGTGACGGCGCGGTTGGCGCGGCCGTCTTCGGGCACCGCGCGCACCTTGAGGCTGAGGGCGGGCCCGCCGGCCCCCTCGCGGATGCCGGCGAACGCGTCAGCCCTGGCATTGGGCGTGACGCGCACGGAAAGGGTGATTTCCCCCTCGCCCACCCGCAGCCAGTCCGCGCCGGTCATGGCTCAGACCAGCGCCGAGCCCACCTCGTCGATCGCGTTCTCCACCTGCTCGGCCTGCAGATCGTCCTCGGGGGTGAGGAGGATCTCGTTGTGCGCCTTGCCCGACGGGATCATCGGGAAGCAGTTGGTGAGGTTGGCGATGCGGCAATCCATCACCACCGGCCCCTTGTGCGCGATCATCTCCTCGATGGCAGCGTCCAGCTTGTCCGGGTCGGAAACCGCCATGCCCTTCACGCCATAGGCTTCGGCCAGCTTCACGAAGTCCGGCAGCGCCTCGGAGTAGGAGTGCGAGTGGCGGTTGCCGTGGTTGAGCTGCTGCCACTGGCGCACCATGCCCATGTACTGGTTGTTCATGATGAACACCTTCACCGGCAGGTCGTACTGAACCGCCGTCGACAGCTCCTGGATGTTCATCTGGATCGACGCGTCGCCTGCAATGCACAGAACCAGCGAGTCCGGATGCGCAATCTGGGTGCCGATGGCAGCCGGCAGGCCGTAGCCCATGGTGCCGAGACCGCCGGAGGTCATCCAGCGGTTGGGCTTGTCGAAGCCGAAGAACTGGGCGGCCCACATCTGGTGCTGGCCCACGTCTGTCGTGACGTAGGTGTCCTTGTCCTTCGTCAGCTCGTAAAGGCGCTCGACCGATTCCTGCGGCATGATGGTGCCGGGCCGGGTCTTGTAGCCGAGAGACTTTTTCGCCCGCCAGGTGTTGATGTCGTCCCACCACGGCTTGAGGCGCGCCTTGTCGTGCGGCCCGTTCTCGGACCAGACGCGGATGATGTCTTCCATGGCGTGGGCTGCATCGCCGATGATCGGCAGATCCACCTTGACCGACTTGTTGATCGACGAGGGGTCGATGTCGATGTGGATCTTGCGGCTGCCGGGGGAGAACGCGTCGATGCGGCCGGTGATCCGGTCATCGAAGCGGGCGCCGATGTTGATGAGGAGGTCGCAGCCGTGCATCGCGAGGTTGGCCTCGTAGGTGCCATGCATGCCAAGCATCCCCAGCCACTGCGGGTGGGTCGCCGGCAGCGCGCCAAGGCCCATCAGCGTGGAGGTGACGGGAAAGCCCGTCATGTCCGCCAGCTCCCTGAGCAGGTGCGAGGCTGCCGGGCCGGCGTTGATGAGACCGCCGCCGGTGTAGAAGACCGGGCGGCTTGCGGCCTTCATCAGCGCAACCGCCTGGCGGATGCCCGCCATCTCCGGCTCGATCTTGGGCTGGTAGGTCTTGTGGCGCGTGCCGCGGGGCGGGTTGTAGAGCCCTGTTGCGATCTGCACGTCCTTCGGCACGTCGATGACGACGGGGCCGGGGCGGCCGGACGTCGCGACGTAGAATGCTTCATGCAGGATGCGCGGCAGGTCCTCGACCCGGCGGACCAGCCAGTTGTGCTTGGTGCAGGGGCGCGTGATGCCGACCGTGTCGCATTCCTGGAACGCATCGGAGCCGATGAGGTGGGTCGGGACCTGGCCGGTGATGCAGACAAGCGGGATGGAATCCATCATCGCGTCGGTCAGCGCGGTGACGGCGTTGGTGGCGCCGGGACCGGAGGTGACCAGCATGACGCCGGGGCGGCCGGTGGAGCGGGCATAGCCTTCGGCCATGTGGCCGGCGCCCTGCTCGTGCCGGACCAGGATGTGGCGCACGAAGTCCTGCTGGAAGATCTCGTCGTAGATGGGGAGGACGGCCCCGCCCGGATACCCGAAGATGGTGTCGACGCCGTGATCCTTCAGCGCCTCGATGATCATTTGCGCACCGCTCATGCGGCCGTTGTTGCGCTCGTCCATTGTGGTGTCTCCCGAACCGCCATTTTCCAAGCGGTGTTCCCATCGGACCCGCTCAAGGTTCAGTCGGAGAGCGGGCAACAAAAAAGGCCCCAGAGGGCCTTAAATTTTCCGCGCATCATCGTTTCCGGGTCTGGTCAACAGACCCCGATGATGCGCCTTACTACGATAATAAGCTTCGTGGCCATGTGCTTGCCCGTCAGTTTGATCAGGAGCGGTTAGCATGCCCTGCCCCGCCGCGCAATCCTCTTTTGGCACAACTTCACCACCAGAAGCGGCGGGCGTGCCTTGCCGGCGCATAGCCGGCTGCTCCCGAATGTACCGATGGCTTCGGAGTCGCGCGCGCCTGCGCCCGCGCCTTGCTGGCCGATGGTAATGCCGCAGGGCTGCCGCTTTGCGCAGGTTCCGATACCCGCCAAGCCGTGCACCAGCAGATTGCGGCGCAATCAGGCCACGTGTTTCCGAGAATCTTGAGCCGCGCTGAAGGCCTTTTCAGATCGCCTGATCGGCGGCCGCATCGGCGCTTTCGTACCGCGGCCAGTCTCGAAAGCGGTTGCGGAACCAGGTGTCCTGCCGCTTGGCGTACTGGCGGCTTTCGGTGATGGCGCGGGCCATGACTTCTTCGGCGGTGAGTGCACCGGCGGCATGGGCGATGAGGGGCGCAACGCCGATCGCCTTCATCGAAGGCAGCGCCGGGTCCAGCCCGCGGGCCGCAAGGGTTGCCGCTTCCGCCAGCGCGCCGGATGCCATCATCGCCTCGAACCGGGCCGCGATGCGGGCGCGCAAAACGGTGCGGTCGGGCGCGAGGACGATTCTCGTCGACGCCGCGGGGTCAACCAGCGGCGGGCTTTTCTCGGCCTGAAATTCCAGCAGCGACCGGCCGGTGCCGTCCACCACTTCCAGCGCGCGAACGATCCGCTGAGGGTCGCCGGGGTTGAGGCGTGCGGCCATCGGCGGATCGCGACGGGCAAGCTCGGCATGGAGCGCCTCGCTCGGCGCCTCTTTCTGGCGCTGGCGCCAGAGCGCGCGCACGTCTGCCGGGACCTGCGGCGTGGGCGACAGACCCTCGGTCAGTGCTGCCAGATAAAGCCCCGTGCCGCCGACGATGACGGGGCGCTGGCCGCGCTCGCGGGCTGCGGCCAGTGCCCCCGCCACATCTGAGAGAAAAGCGGCGACGGAGTGGGCGGTGGCAGCGTCCACGTGGCCGTAGAGCGCGTGGGGCACGCGCGCCTCATCGGCAGGGGACGGGCGGGCGGTCAGGATCGCAAGGTCGCCATAAACCTGCATGGAATCGGCATTGATGACCACGCCGCCCAGCCGCGCCGCCAGCGCCATTGCCAGCGCGGACTTGCCCGAAGCGGTCGGACCGGCGATGAGAATGGGCATGGACATCGTCATCACACTCGTTGCCCCCGGGCTCCTCGATCCGCGTGCTGTGGCGCGCGTCGTTTCCACTCTCGGCGCCGATCATGCCGAGCGCCTGTCCGATCAGGCCACGGACATATTTGCAAGCGGCCTGCCGGGCCAGTTGCGCGCCGCCGCCGCCTCCGCCCTTGCCGACGAGGCGGTGGACATCATCGCGCAACCGGTCGCCGGCCGCCGCAAGCGCCTCCTCATCAGCGACATGGATTCCACCCTCATCGGCCAGGAGTGTATCGACGAGCTGGCGGCCGTGCACCACCTCAAGCCGAAGGTTGCGGCCATCACCGAGCGGGCCATGCGCGGCGAGCTGGACTTTGCCGCCTCGCTGGTGGAGCGGGTTGCGCTGTTGAAGGACATTCCTGAAGCGTCGATCGAAAGGCTGCTGGCCGAGACGATCACGCCCTCCCCCGGCGCCGCGACCATGGTCGCGACATTGAAGGCCAACGGGGTGCGCACGGTGCTGGTGTCGGGCGGCTTCACGCAGTTTGCCGAGCCGGTTGCCGAGCGGCTGGGGCTGGACGCGATGTTCGCGAACCGGCTGCTTGTGGCGGACGGCAAGCTGACCGGCGCGGTGGCCGACCCCATTTTGGGCGCCGATGCCAAGCGCGAACGGCTTCTGGCGGAATGCGACGCGCTCGGCATCGCGGCGCCCGACGCCATGGCGCTGGGCGACGGCGCGAACGATCTGGCGATGATCGGGGCCGCCGGACTTGGGGTTGCCTACCGGGCAAAACCCGCCGTTGCCGCCGCTGCGGATGCGGAAATCTGCCACGCGGACCTGACCGCGGTGCTTTATGCGATGGGGTTCAAGGCCGGTGAGTTTGTGTCCGGCTGAACGGTCGGCCTTCTACAAAAGGCCTATGCTGATGGCGAAAATGAATGCCATCGCGACGCTGACTGTAATGAACGCGGCCCGATCGCCCGCGAGCAGAGTACGAACTCGTCCCATAGCGTTCTCTCCTACGTTGTTTTTTGCCGCCACTCTCGTTGACGTAGAGGGGAGCGTATACCCGCCGCCCGGCGCTGTGCAAGCGTTTGGCATTGCTACCTGCGATGCTACAGGAGCGGCAGAACAAAAGGCCTGCCATGCGAAACTGTTACATCGTCGACTATATCCGCACCCCCATCGGCCGGTTTGGCGGGGCCCTCGCCTCGGTGCGTGCAGACGACCTTGCCGCCCTCCCCATCCGGGCGCTGATGGCCCGCAATGACGCTGTGGATTTCGCCGCTGTGGACGACGTTATCCTCGGCTGCGCCAACCAGGCGGGCGAGGACAACCGCAACCTTGCCCGGATGGCGGCGCTGCTGGCGGGACTCCCCACGGCGGTCACCGGCACGACCATCAACCGGCTCTGCGGCTCCGGCATGGACGCCGTGGCCATGGGCGCCCGCGCCATCAAGACCGGCGAGGCGGAGCTGATCGTGGCGGGCGGATCGGAATCGATGTCGCGCGCACCATTCGTGATGCCGAAGGCGGAGACGGCGTTTTCGCGCAACGCCGAAATCTACGACACCACCATCGGCTGGCGTTTCGTCCACCCGCAGATGAAGGCGCTTCACGGCATCGATTCGATGCCGGAGACCGGCGAGAACGTGGCCGAGGACTACGATATTTCCCGCGCCGACCAGGACGCGTTCGCACTGCGCAGCCAGCAGCGGGCCCTTGGCGCCCGCGACCGGCTGGCCGAAGAGATCACCCCTGTCGAGATCAGCCAGCGGCGGGGCGATCCGCTGGTGGTCGACACCGACGAGCACCCCCGCGAAACAACCCTCGAAAAACTCGCCGCGCTCAAAACCCCGTTCCGGGCTGGCGGCACGGTGACGGCGGGCAACGCGTCCGGCGTCAATGACGGGGCGGCTGCGCTGCTGCTGGCCTCCGAGGAAGCGGTGCGGAAATACGGGCTGACGCCGCTGGCAAAGGTGGTGGCTTGCGCCACGGCGGGCGTTGCGCCGCGCATCATGGGGATCGGTCCGGTGCCTGCGACGGCCAAGCTGATGGCGCTGACCGGCACGACCATCGGCGACTATGACGTGATCGAACTCAACGAGGCTTTTGCCGCACAGGCGCTTGCCTCACTGCGCGCGTTGGGACTGGCGGACGATGCGGCCCATGTGAACCGCCATGGCGGGGCCATCGCGCTCGGCCATCCGCTTGGCATGTCCGGCGCGCGGCTTGTGGGCACGGCGGCCATGGAACTTGCCGCCGGGCGCGGCAGCCGGGCGCTGGCCACCATGTGCATTGGCGTTGGCCAGGGCATTGCCATGGGCCTTGAAGCCGCGTGAGCGCATCCCCCTCCAAAGCCGAAACCGCCGCGGTGGCCCGCACCCGCTCCGGCGCCCCCAAGGTGGCGACGGAACGGCTGATGCCCCTCGCCCGCCGCTTCTGGCACGATCACCTCAAGTCGCACCGCCGCACCTTCGTGCTGGTGCTGGTGGCCATCGTGATCGTCGCTGCCTCCACCAGCCTTTATCCGCTGATCATCAACTGGGCCTTCGAGGCGTTTGCCGACAAGTCCGTCTGGGCGGTCAACACACTGCCATTTCTCATCCTGTTCACGGCCGTGCTGAAGGGGGGCTCGCTCTACGGGCAGGTCGCGCTGACGCAGACCATTGTAACCCGCGTCGAGACCGACATGCAGCGCAGGCTCTACCGCCACCTCGTTGCGGCCGACCTTGCCCAGATCGGCGCCCACAACCCCGCCACCTGGACGCAGCGCTTCACCACCGACGTCGATTATGTGCGACAGGCGCTGACCCGGCTGATCGGCGTTCTGGTGCGCGACGGGCTGACCATGGTCGCCCTTCTGGCCACCATGATCTACCTCGATCCGGTCCTCTCGCTGATTGCGCTGGTGATCCTGCCGCTGGCGCTGATCCCCATCTCGCAGATCGGCAAGCGGATCCGCACGGTGGCCCGCCGCACCCAGGAAGAGGCCGGCGGGATGGCCGCCCTCACCTCCGAAACCTTCGGGGCTGCGCGCGTGGTGAAGACCTTCCGGCTGGAGAGCTACCTCACCGCCAAGGCCGATACCGTGTTCGAGACGCTCCGGAGCCTGCGCCGCAGGGCTGCGCTCCAGCGCGCCTTGATGGAGCCCGTGACCGAGGCGCTGGGCGGGGCGGCGGTCGCGGCCATTCTGGTTGTGATCGGCTGGCGGATCCTGTCCGGCGACAGCACCATCGGCGAGTTTACCGGTTTTCTCGGTGCGCTGCTCATCGCGTCCCAGCCGCTGCGGGCGCTCGGCAACCTCAACGCAGTGGTGCAGGAGGGGCTGGCTGCCCTCTCGCGCTACTACGCCACGCTGGACGCCCCGGCCACGGTCCGCGAGGCGCCTGACGCAGTGCCCGCCACCTTCGGCGCCGATGCTCTGAAATTCGACGACGTGTCCTTCTCCTATGGCGGGTCGGATGCGCCAGCGCTGCACGGCATCTCGTTCGAGGCCGTGGCGGGCGGAACCACCGCGATCGTCGGCCGGAGCGGGGCGGGCAAATCCACTGTCTTCAACCTCATCGCCCGGCTTTACGACCCGTCCAGCGGCACCATCCGCATTGGCGGCGAAGATCTGGACGCGCTGACATTGGCCTCCCTGCGCGACCGGATTGCCGTGGTCAGCCAGGACGTTCTTCTGTTCGACGACACGGTGGGCGCCAACATCGCGCTCGGCCGCGCCGGTGCGACAACGGCCGAGATCCGCGCCGCGGCCGAAGCTGCGGGGGCGAGCGCCTTCATTGCGCGCCATCCGGACGCGTTCGACGCGCCCGTCGGGGTGCGGGGCGGCAATTTTTCGGGCGGTGAGCGGCAGCGCATCGCCCTCGCCCGCGCCTTTTTGAAGGACGCGCCGGTGCTCCTTCTGGATGAAGCGACCAGCGCGCTGGATGCCGAAACCGAAGCTGCCGTGCGCGACGCACTGGCGCGGCTTTCCACCGGGCGCACGACGCTGGTGATTGCGCATCGCCTCTCCACAGTGCGCGCAGCGGACCGGATCATCGTGATGGATCAGGGCAAGGTGGCCGAGGTCGGCACCCACAAGGAGCTTGTGGCCGCAGGCGGGCTTTATGCCCACCTCCACCGCATCCAGCTCTCGGACGACTGAGGCCTATTCGCGGCCGATCGCATCCAGAAAGCGGTCGGCCGTGCGGCTGGTGCGAAAGCCGGCCAGCAGCGCCTCGGGATCGTAGACGGTCTCCACCCACTCGGAAAAGCTCAGGCCCGCCGCCTCCCCCGTGGTGGCGTATGCTCCGATGAAGGCATCCAGAATGCCGGTCTTGCCGCGGCTGAAGTGCCCGTAGCGCAGCGACAGCGCCTCGGCTGCGGTGGCGGCGGACGCGCCCTCCACGATGATGAGATAGAGCGCGGTCGCAAGGCCCGCCCGGTCCGCCCCTGACTTGCAGTGGAAGAGGACGGGGCGCGGCAGCAGGGGAAAGCGCGCAATCGCCTCGCGCAGCATGGCGGGCGCCGGTGCCTCCCGCGAGCGCATGATGATCCGCTCGAAGTGGAGGCCTGCCTTGGCGCACGCTTCGCGCTCCAGCGGATCGCCGCCGAACGTTTCCTTGCGCAGCGAAATGACGGTCCTGATCCCGGCGCGCTTTGCAAAGCGGATGTCCGCCGGGGCAGGCTGCGAGGAGCGCCACAGATTGTCCGTCACCTTGAAGCGGTTGGAATGAACGAGGCGCAGGAAGCCGTGGTCGACCAGCATCAGGCTGAACCATGCGGCCCGCCGGTCGCCGGGGGTGGCAAGCTCACCGGCCCAGCGGGCACGCCGTTCGAAACGCCGTGCGGTGGCCGCCGGGGTCTTGCTGCGCCGCGTTCTCATGGATGGGGTTCCGTCGCCTCAATCGGCGGCCCGTGTCATCGGGTCGCCGTTCGCCGCCTGTGTCCGGCGCTTTGGGTCGCCGCGTCAAGCCCGCTCAGTTACCCGCGGCAAGCCCGCCGGGACGGCGCGGGTCGCTGGCCCCGTAAAGCAACCCGTCCGGCCCGCGCATGATCGATTGCGCGGCGCCCATGGACGACTGAATGCGCACATCGTGGCCCTTCTCTTCCAGAAGGCGGATGGTGTCGTGGGAGATGCCTTCCTCAATGCGGATATAGTCCGGCAGCCACTGGTGGTGGACGCGCGGCGCTGCCGTCGCGGTCATGATGTCGCGCTCGTGGACGGTGGCGTTGAGGATCACCTGCATCACCGTGGTGATGATGCGGCTGCCGCCCGGCGAGCCGGTGACGATGAGCGGTGCACCATCCTTCAAAACGATGGTCGGCGTCATCGAGGAGAGCGGCCGTTTGCGCGGCCCCACCGCGTTGGCCTCCCCGCCAATGAGGCCATAGGCGTTGGGGACGCCGGGCTTTGCGGAAAAATCGTCCAGTTCGTTGTTGAGAAGGATGCCCGTCCCTTCGGCTGCAAACCCAACGCCGAACGAGAAATTGAGCGTGTAGGTGTTGGCCACCGCATTGCCCGCTGCATCCATCACCGAATAATGCGTCGTCTCGTTGCTCTCGTGCGGCAGGTTTGCGGGATCGGCCATGATCTCGCTGCTGGGCGTCGTCGTCTCCATGGAGATTTTGGCGCGGATGGACTCAGCATAGGCTTCGGACAGGAGCTTTGCGACCGGAATATCCACAAAATCCGGGTCGCCGAGGTAGAGCGCACGGTCGGCGTAGGCATGTTTCGCGGCCTCCGCCATCAGGTGGATCATGGCGGCGCTGTTGAGGCCGTAGGTGCCGAACGGCGCGTCCTCGATGATCTTCAGCATCTGCACCAGATGCACGCCGCCGGAGCTGGGCGGCGGCATGGAGGCAATCTCGTAGTCCTTGAAGGTGCCGCGCGCCGGCTCCCGCACCATGGCCTCGTAGGTCTTGAGGTCGTCGAGCGTCATCCGGCCGCCCCTGTCGGCCACGGTCTTCACGATGGCTGCCGCGGTGGGGCCTTCGTAAAAGCCTGCGGGGCCGTCTTCGGCAATGCGCCTCAGGCTTTGTGCAAGGGCCGGCATGGGGAGCCGCGACCCGGCCACCGGCACCGCGCCGCCGGGGTACAAAATGGCGGCAGCTTCCGGGTCTGCCTCCAGGAGCGTGCGGGTCCGCTCGCGGCCAAGCGCGGCTTCAAGGTCGGGAGAGACCACAAAGCCGTCCGTGGCGAGCGCGATTGCAGGCGCGATCAGCTCGGACAGCGTGAACTTGCCGGAGCCGTATCGCTCATGCGCGAGTGCGAGGCCGGCCACCGTTCCGGGCACGCCGACGGCAAGCCCGCTGCGGCGCGATTTCTGCGCCGAAGCTTCGCCCGCCTCGTCCAGGAACATGTTGCGCTCGGCTGCACCGGGGGCGCGTTCGCGGTAGTCGATCGCCACGGTTTCGCCGCTGCCGGCCATGTGCACGACCATGAAGCCGCCGCCGCCGATGTTGCCGGCCCGCGGCAGGGTCACGGCCAGCGCGAACCCCGTTGCCACCGCGGCATCGACGGCATTGCCGCCTTCGGCCAGAATGCGCTCGCCCACCAGGCTGGCCTGCGCTTCTTGGCTGACCACCATGTGCGACCGGGCGGGCACCGGATGAAAGCGCTGTCCGTCCGACATGATCTGTGCCTGCGCGGCGCTGGCCACCCCACCAACCGCCAGCGCCACGGGAACGGCGAGGCTGCGGACCCGACTCAACAGCTTTTTCATGGAAACGCTCTCCTTGTCGCTCTGGCAGATTTCTGATCGACGAAACAAACAGGCTACCGCAAACCGGGCTCTCGCCAGCGGATGCAAACAGGTGGCAGCGCCAGGTGCCCACGGCCAGACGACGCCGAATTTGCGTGACTGCGCGTTTGACACGGTCTGACCACCCCTCATAATTAACGTCGCTTTTCGCACTGAAGCAAACGTGCGGTTTTGGCACTCCGGCGCCTGAAACGATGTACCGATTGCTTGGGTCCCGCTCTGTCCTTCATTTGAAAGCCGGCATGACGACAACAGGAAAACAGTTGCACGAACAGGTGCTGGACAATGCGCCGGTCTCATTTGTGGTCACCAATCCGGCCCTGGGCGACAATCCGATCGTGTTCGTCAACCACGCCTTCACCCAGATGACGGGCTACTCGGTCAACGACTGTATCGGGCGCAACTGCCGTTTCCTGCAGGGCGCCGAGTCTGATCCGGCAGCAATTGCCCTTCTGCGTAAAGCCATTGAAGACAAGGCGGAAACCGCTGTCACTCTCACTAACTACCGGGCCGATGGCACGGCGTTCGCCAACCGGGTTCACATCTACCCGCTGTGGGACGATGCCGGGGCGCTGGAATATTTTGTCGGCATCTATCAGGAGACCGCCGACAGCGAGGCGGCGGAAGCCGAAATTGCGCTGCGCGAGATCCATCACCGGGTGAAGAACCACCTTTCCATGGTGGTCGGCATGATCCGGATGCAGGCGCGCGCCAAGAATGCGGCGTCCACGGACGATTACGCCACCCTTGCCCGCCGCATCGAGACCCTTCAGCTCCTTTACCAGGAGATGACCATGGGCGGGACGGACAGCGTCAATGCTGAAGACATCTCGCTGGGGGCCTACGTCTCGCGGATTGCGTCCACCATTGCGTATCTGGACGGGCGGCAAAGCGTGCGGCTGAACGTGGATCTGGATGCGGCCCATACGGCGGTGGATACCGCGGCGCAGATCGGCCTTCTGGTGTCCGAACTTCTGACCAACACCTATCAGCATGCCTTCAAAGAGCAGACCGAAGGGCTGGTGGAAATCCGCCTCAAGGAGCAGAGCGAAGGCGGTGCGATCCGCCTTCAGGTGAGCGATGACGGCGTTGGCATCGATCCGGAGATGAACTGGCCGGACGGCGGCAATCTCGGCGGCAAGATCATCCGCTCATTGCTGACCGGGCTTGGCGCTTCGATGACCGTGGCAGGCGGCAACGGCACGGTTCTCACCATCGACATTCCGCAGCGCACGACGCCCGCAGACGCCCCGGCATAGGGTGGAGCCCGGGCCGCGACGGCCCGGCATGTTGCCTCGTGGCGGCGTGTCTGCGACAGCCGCCACGAGATCGTTGTCAGCGCGGGGTGCGCTTGGTTTCCTTCTTGGGACGGGCGGGACCGGCACGCGTTGCCGCGGCAGCATCCTTCGAAGCGCTGGAACGGCCCGACGAGAACGGACCGGTCGGCTTGGGCGTGTACGGAATGCGGCTGCGGGCCGGCTTCTTGTCCTCGGATATTTCTTCCATCACCTGGACGTAGGCAAGCACTGCAAACAGGGCCGTACCGCCGATCATGTTGCCGACCAGCGCCGGAACAATCAGCCCGTAAACGAGCCACGCGCCATCCACCTTGCCGTCGAGGTAGAGCAGGAAGCCTTCGCCGGAGCCGGCAATGACGTGGGTAAAGTCGCCAAGAGCGATGAGATAGGTGATGAAGAAGATCATCAAAAACTCGCCGCCACGCAGCGTCGGCATGCACCACACCAGGGCCGCAATCAGGAACCCGGCGATGATGCCGTAGCGCAGCGTCTCGAACGGGGTGTTCTCCATCACCTTGCTGGACACTTCCAGGATGGCATGAAGCTGGTCGGGCCGGACGATCTCGCCGTAGGTGAGCGTGAAGGCGGCCACGAACGTGCCGATGAGGTTTGCGGTGAAGACCACGCTCCACAACCGACCGGTGCGCATGAAGGCGCGCTTGGTGGGGTTGGCGAGGAGCGGCAGGACGGGGGTGATGGTGTCCTCGGTGAACAGCTGCATCCGCCCGATGATCACGATCAGGAAGCCGAATGTGTAGCCGATGTCCGCAATCAGCTCGGCGCCCTGGAACTTGGGCAGCTCGTGGTGGATGAGCCCCTCGCCAATCACCGACATCATCAAGATGAGGCCAGCGGAGATGCCGGAGCCCATGAGCGAGATGAACGGACGGTTGAGTTCTTCAAGACCCCGTGCACTGATTGAAGCATAGACAACTGGCGCGCGCGGACCCGCACGCTCCATTGCATCAATTTCTTCGCCCTTGCTCAGACTCTGGATCGCGGGATCCACGTCTTCGCCATTGTCTTTGGGGGGCGTATTCTTTTCCATTCGGCTCCGCCTATTTTATATCTTGGCACGGACCGACGGGGAAGCGCCGGCACAGCACAGTTCCGGCCACACGACTGAAAACGAGGTTTGGTTTGTTTCGTTCCGCATGACTTAGCCCTGTCGTGCCGCTGCGGCATTGTGCCATCGCTGCCGACCGCGATGGATGGCGCCGCAATTTCGCGTGTCTTGGTGCTGGTCGTCCGGGCTGGACGATGGGCCGCAGCCGTCCGCTGACAGCGGGGTCCTGCCAGCGTTCTTGCGGCGCAGCCGGGGCGTGGCTGGCGCACGGTCAATGGAAATTCCGCCCCTTGGGCAGCGCCTTGCGAACCCCGCGCTGCCCCTGTCGCGGTGCCCCCAGATTTGACAGGTCGGCGGCCGCCGAACGCGCCGTCCCCCAGACCGCGGACGGGGCCGCCCCGCCCTGCGCCAGGGCACGGTTTTCCGCCAGAAGAGCCGCCACATCGTCGGTGAGTTCGGGAACATCAGTGGCAAGACGCGCCAGCTTGGAGCGCGGTTTCACCACCGTGCGCATGTCGACACTCGGGCGCTTCACCTCGTCGGCCCGGTCCAGAACGTCGATCTCCGCGCTGCCTTCCACCATCTCGTTCAGGAGCGGCGTGCAGTCTTCCAGCGCACTTGCAACAATATGGACGACCCCGTCCTGGCTCTGCACACGTCCCGTCACCTTGATGAAGCGCGCGCCCAGCACAACCTGCCGGTGCGCCTCGAACACCTTCGGCCAGATGATGGCATTGGCGATGCCCGTCTCGTCCTCCAGCGTCATGAAGATCACGCCCTTGGCCGACCCCGGCCGCTGACGGACGAGCACAAGCCCGGCCACCTGGAGCGTGCGCCCGGCCGCCCCCCGGCGCGACAGGACCTCGGCCGGTACCACGCGGCGCTGGCGCAGCGCATCGCGCACGAAGGATGCCGGGTGTGCCTTGAGGGAGAGCGACAGGAAGCGATAGTCGTGGATCACCTCTTCTCCGGGCGGCATCGGCGGCAGGACGGCTGCGGCTTCCTTCTGGAGGTCGTGCCATTCGGCCGCTGCAAAAAGCGGCAGGTCCTCTGCCCGGCCGGCCTTGTCGAGCCCGTGGGCGGCCCACAGCGCATCGCGCCGCGAAAGGCCGAGCGAGCCGAACGCGTCGGCATCGGCCAGCCGCTCGATGGCGGCACGCTTGAGGCCGGTGCGCAGCCACACGTCGCGCACGGAATCGTAGCCCCGCCCACGCCGTTCCACCAGCACGGCCATGTCCGTCTCGGCCAGCCCCTTCACCTGCCTCAACCCCAGGCGGACCGCCCGCCGCGAGCGGATCGCCTTTTCCATGGAGAGGTGGTCGCGGGCAAGGCGCGTTGCCGCTGGGGGTCCTGGTTCAAGCGTGCAGTCCCAGTCGGAGTGGTTGATGTCGACCGGGCGCACCGCGACGCCGTGCTGGCGCGCATCGCGCACGATCTGCGCCGGGGCATAAAAGCCCATGGGCTGGCTGTTGAGGAGCGCTGCGCAGAACACGTCCGGATAATGGCACTTCAGCCAGCACGAGGCGTAGACCAGCAGCGCAAAACTCGCCGCATGGCTTTCGGGAAAACCATATTCGCCAAACCCCTCGATCTGCTTGAAACAACGCTCGGCAAAATCGGGATCGTAGCCCTTGGCCTTCATGCCCTCGACCATCTTGGTCTGGAAGGTGCCGATGGTGCCGACCTTCTTGAAGGTGGCCATGGCCCGGCGGAGCTGGTCAGCCTCGCTGGGGGTGAAGCCTGCCCCGACGATCGCAATGCGCATGGCCTGCTCCTGGAAGAGCGGCACGCCCAGCGTCTTGGACAGCACCGCCTCCAGTTCGCGCGAAGGATAAGTGACCTTCTCCAGCCCTTGCCGGCGCCTCAGATAGGGGTGCACCATGTCCCCCTGGATCGGCCCCGGCCGCACGATCGCCACCTCGATAACGAGATCGTAGAAGGTGCGCGGCCTGAGACGCGGCAGCATGGTCATCTGCGCGCGGCTCTCGATCTGAAAAACGCCCAGCGTGTCGGCCCGGCAGATCATGTCGTAGACTTCTGGGTCTTCGGGCGGGATGGTCGCCAGCGTCACCGGCCAGCGGCGGTATTGGGGCACGCCCTCGCCGTCCGCCGGCGGCGGGGCGTCGTTTTCGTAGTCCGGCGCAGGCTCGCTAGCGTTTGCCGGCGTTTCCATGGTGCCAGCCGGCACGGCACGGCTGAAGGGCGCCGCGTGATCTGCGGCCACGATGTTCGGAAAATCGCTCGCATAGTGCTTGGCAAGGAGGGTGAGGCCCTTGCGCAGACAGGTCAGCATCCCGAGGGCAAGCACATCGATCTTCAGGATGCCGAGGGCGTCGATGTCGTCCTTGTCCCATTCGATGTTGGTGCGCCCATCCATCGCTGCTCTGGTGATGGGCACCAGCTCGTCAAGCCGCCCGCGCGTGATCACGAAACCGCCCACGTGCTGGGAGAGATGCCGCGGAAAGCCTGCAATTTCGTGAGTGAGGCGCACCAGATGCCGGATCCGGCTGTCGTGCGGAGAAAGGCCGGCGCGCGCGGCATCCTGCGCCGCCACTCCCTGGCTCGACCAGCCCCAGATCGTGCCCGACAGGGCCGACACGGCGTCTTCCGAAAACCCCAGCGCCTTGCCCACCTCGCGTGCTGCCGAACGGGCGCGATAGGTGATGATGGTGGCTGCGATGCCGGCCCGTTCGCGGCCATATTTCTCGTAGATGTACTGGATCACCTCCTCGCGCCGCTCATGCTCGAAATCGACATCGATGTCCGGCGGCTCGCGCCGCTCGGGCGAGATGAAACGCTCGAACAGGAGATCGCCGCGCACGGGGTCCACCTCCGTGATGCCAAGGCAGAAGCAAACGGCGGAGTTGGCGGCCGACCCGCGCCCCTGCGCCAGGATCCCGCGCGAACGCGCAAAGCGCACCACATCGTAGACGGTGATGAAATAGGGAGCGTAATCAAGGTTTTCGATGAGAGCGAGTTCGTGCTCCAAAGCCCTCGCCACATGGATGGGGAGCGCGTCGGGATAACGTTTGGCGGCGCCGTCCCAGGTGAGGCGCACAAGCGTTTCCTGCGGTGTGCGGCCCGGATCCGTCGGCTCTTCGGGGTATTCGTAGCGCAGCTCATCCAGCGAAAAGCCGATCTGCGACAACACCCTTTGCCCCTCGCCCAGTGCATCCGGGACGTTGTGAAACAGGCGCGCCATTTCGGCTGCACTCTTGATGTGGCGCTCCGCATTGGCATTGAGGAGCCGGCCCGCCCGCTCCACACTGGTATGCTCGCGGATGGCGGTCAGCACATCTTGCAGCTGCCGCCGTTCAGGCGCGTGGTAAAGTGGCAGGTTGGTGGCCAGCGGACGCAACCCGAACGCCTGGCAAAAGCCTGCCTGGGCGGTCAGTAGCCGCGCGTCGGCGCCATTGTAGGTGGGGGACATGGCAAGGCGCAGCGGGATGTCGTGATCGCAAAGACGGCGCGCCAGCAGCGCGATCGCCTCCGGACCGGCACTGCCAGCAATCGGCGCCAGAACAAGGCCGGCAGACCATTCCTCCAGATCGCCCATGTTGAGGCGGCAGTCCCCCTTGCCGCCCCGCATGTTGCCGACCGTGAGCATCCGGCACAAACGGCCATAAGCGGCGCGATCGGTTGGCCAGGCGAGCACATCCGGCGTGCCATCGGCAAAGGAAAGCCGCGTGCCGACAGCACTTTTGAGGCCCACGTCCCGGGCTGCCAGATGGCAGCGTACCACCCCCGCAAGCGTGTTGCGGTCACACACCGCAAGACCGGCGTAGCCCGAGGCAGCGGCGGCAACCACCAGCTCCTCGGGGTGGGATGCCCCGTGCAGGAACGAGAAATTGCTTGCTGCCCCAAGCTCGACAAAAGTCTCCCTCATGCAAACAGACCATGCATGAACCACCGGTTTTCCTGAGGCTCACGCCCGTAAAGCCCCTGCCGGAAAATCCAGAACCGGCGCCCCTCCTGATCCTCCACCGCATAATAGTCGCAAGTTCTGTCTGTTTCGCTTTGCCACCATTTGGGGGCGATCCGCTCAGGTCCCTCGGCTGCCACAACCTCATGATAGACCCGCCGCCAAATGAAGCGCATCGGCGGCCCGTCCGGCACACTCACCAGCGCCTCGATGGGCTCTGGCGGCGAGAACAACGTCACCGGCCTGCGCGGGCGCCCCCCTTCGCCGTGCGCGCTCCAGGCCGCATCCTCCCGCATACGGCAGGCCTCCGGCCAAGGCGGCGGCACCAGCATGTCCTGGGCCGGTACGCGGCAGTCAGCCTCGATGGGGTCGTGGGTATCGACCGGAACGAAGCGCTGCACCGCATGCTTGCCGAGGCGAACGCTCAACGTATCGATCAGGCTCGAAAGACCCTCCAGAATGGCTGCATCACCGTAAAGATCGTTCTGAATGCCTTCGGTCCGTCCAGTTTCGCTGGCGCTGAGACGGATCAGATCGATGCCGCTATCGGTCTCGATCCGGGCTGAAAGCGCTTCGAGTTTCGGGGCGAACAGCGCGGCGATGCGGGCAGGATCAGCCAGAGCTTCGCTGGCGCCGATGCGCGCATCGCGCACGACCCCGTCGCTATGGAAAAGATGGAGCACAAACCGCCGCGCGCCCTCCCCGCGCCCCTGAAGCGACTGGCAAAGGGTGCCGGCAAGCGTCTTCACCGTGGCGCCGATGCCGTCGATGCTGATGAGCGGCTCGGGAAAACGGCGTTCTGCCAGCATGGGCGCCACGGGGGATAATGGCGAGATGGCTTCGCGCTCAAGTCCGCTCACCTGGTCGATCCGGCGCGCCACCGCAGGTCCGAACCTGCGGATCAGCGGACCGCGGGGTTGCGCCAGAAGCGCGCCCACTGTCTTGATACCAAGACGGTTCAGAACCCCTGCAGCCTCCACGTCGAGCCGCAGCGCCTCGACGCGAAGGTCCTTTATTGCGGCAGGGCCTGCCCCGGCAGCAAGGACCCCGCCCGGCCCAAAGCGCGCCTGCGCCCAGGCGAGCGAAGGATTGTCCGCAATGGATGCCGCCGCCTCGATCCCCCAGCCGGCAAGGCGTTCTGAAATATCAGCCAACATGCACGCCTCTCCCCCGAAAAGGTGTGCGCAGCCGGTGACATCCAGAAAAAGCCCAGAGGGCCGGTCCAGACCAACGAAAGGGGTGTAACGCTCCAGCGCGGCGCCAAGCGCCGTCAACGCTGCAAGATCGGCCTCCGGATCGGCAACGTCCACTCTGATTTCGGGACAGAGCGCGCGTGCTTCGGAAAGGCTTGTTCCGGGGGCGATCCGGTTTGCTTCACCAAGCGCATCGACCGCTTCGACCAGGAAGGCCCCCTTTATCTTTGAAACAACCACTTGCGGCCGCACAGTCGGCATTGCCTGAACCGCACTGCCGGCAAGCCTTTCACCCGTTTCGAAACCTTGCTGGGGCTGCTCGTGAAATCCAGCGGAGGATGAAACACAATCCCTCCCTTTAATGCCGACTATGTCTCCGCTTGCCCGCTCCTCCTGGCGCTTGCGCAAACGCGCAAGACGGTCGGTCGGCAACCTTCGCAGCCAGACATGCATAATTCTTCGCGCATCGTTTTTGTCTGCGGACAAGGCCACCATCACAACCTCTCCGCAGACGGAACACGCCGCCGCATCGTTTTTGCAAAAGGCACCACGACGGTGTCGACGGCACTTCTTTCGGGAAGAGCACTTCCGGCCCAGGGGTCTCTTTTGCACTGAACCGCACCCGCGACTGCCTCGCGCCTGAAATTAACCTCAGATTGCATTTCGTATAGAGATGACGCCACAGGATCATACCCCAAAACAAAGCTTCGACATGATCCCTTTTTGTTCTTTATCTGATCCAGCTTCCAGCACGGATTGCCGCCGTTGATCCATTGCCGCGAAGAGGTCACGCCCTGACTTGGTGCATGGGATATATTCCAGTGGGACACGGCTGACGTCGGAAATTGTGGGCTATCAATCGCAAGAAGATAAACAGGCAAACTGCTTTTCTCACTGCGCAGCGATATTCTCCGCGTGAATTTCAGGTCTAGTGACGACTTACAGTGAAAAACACCTGAAACACCTGTCACCACGGGTGATGCAATCGCCTCTTCCATGACCCAGAACATTTCCACTAGGGTTCTGACTGCAACAACAACAGTCTGACCAACTGTTCTGGAAACATCATATAATCCCGGGCCGTATAAAGAGCCTGCTTCACCTGACGTGAAGTCATGGAAAACCCAGACAAAAACGCCTTTATTTTTCAGTGTCGCAATCAATGACACGAGAAAGCCAATAGAGGCGGCCGTCTCAGCCATTGTTTCTGAACGCAAAAGGTGAAGCCCCTGACGAAACTCAGTCAGGTCTGGCGCAGCTGTTCGCCCTGACGACGACTGGACGGACCCAGCCGACTGGCCAATTCGAAGCTGGGTCACAGGGCGAGACATGGCGGCCTATTGGTTAATGTTCCTCATATGACCCCACTACCACCCAAAAATAGAACGCTTGTCAAGCGGCCAAATACAATCTAAAAGAGAACAACGAGATCAGGGCAAGAACACGGACCTGCAGGACGCATGCGACATTTTCATCGCCCTCTACAATGCACGCAGGACCTTTGCAGGGGCCTCTCCAAGTGCGCGCCACGTCCCCACCAGGCCGAGACCCACCGTCACTACAACGGCAACAACCGTTGCGCTGATCGCTGTCAGCGGCATGAAGACAAAGGTCAGCTCCATCAGGTCGACCGCAATGAAGCGCGCCGCCGCAGTCCCCGCAAGGATGCCGAACAACGCCGCGACCAGGCCGAGGATCGCATATTCAAGAGCAAAAGCTGCCACCAGCGTCCGCCGCCGGGCGCCCAGTGTCTTCAAGATGACAGCATCATAAATGCGCGTCCGATGGCTTGCCGCCAAAGTCCCCGCAAGAACCAGGATCGACGAGAAAAGCGTAACGGCCGCAGCGGCGCGGATCGCAATCGTCAGATCCGATATCACGTCGTTGACCGCCTCCAGCGCATCTTTAACGCGGATTGTCGTCACCGTTGGAAAAGCCTCGCTGATCTCGCCCAGCAACGCGATTTCCTGCGCCTCGTCCCCGCCCTCCTTGTAGGTGAGTGTCGCAAGATGGGCGTGCGGCGCCCCGGCAAACACGTTGGGCGAAAAGATCATCACAAAGTTGATCGCAAGGGACTCCCACTCCACCGTTCGCAAATTGGTGATGGTCGCCTCCACCTCGCGGCCCAGCACGTTGACGCGCACCACGTCGCCAAGCGTGACCCCAAGTTCGCGGGCAAGCTCCGCCGCAAACGAAACCTCGTTGCCTTCCGGCATCGGCGCGCCCCACCACTCCCCTTCCACAACCTCGCTTTCAGCTGGCAGGTCCGCAGCGTAGGTGATCCCGCGGTCCCCCCTCAGAACCCAGGACGCCTCGGTGTCCGGCCAGTCTTCACTCAGCGTGCCGTTCAGCGACACGATCCGGCCCCGCAACATCGGCTGCGCACGAACCTCGGCCTCCGGCGCCAACTCATCCAGTTTCTGTACGAAGGCGTCCTTCTGCGCATTCTGAATGTCCACGAAGAAAAAGCTTGGCGCCTGCTCGGGCAAGCGAGACAGCAGCGTGCTGCGCAAATTGCCGTCCACCAGCGAGAGCGTGACCAGCAAGGTCAAGCTGAGCCCGAGCGACAGCACCACCGTCGGCGTGAGAGCGCCGCGCCGGTGAATATTCCCGACCGCCAGCCGGACCACAGTGGACTGGCTCTTGGGCAAGGCTCGGAAAATGACCGTAACGAGCGAGGCAACAAGCCTGAGGCAGACAAATACGCCAATCGCACCCGCAATATACATTGCCGCCAACCAGCGGTCATATGCGGCAATCACCGCAAGCCCGCCCAGAACAGCCAGCGAAACTGCGCTCGCAACCATGAACATGGTTGTCTGCGCCCCGGCACCGCCCTCCTGGTCGTCCCGGAACAGCGCAGACGGACGAACGGCATAGACCGTGCGCAGCGGCCAGATTGCAAACGTGACCGCTGTCAGGAGGCCGTACAGCGCAGCAAGCCCCAGCGCCCCGGGAAAGAGCCGAAAAAGCCCCGATACAGGCAAAAAATCTGCCAGCAACCAACCCGCAAACGGCGGAGCAAGTGCCCCCAGACACAGCCCGATCGCAATCCCGATCGACGCCAGGATCAGGACCTGAATAAAATAAGTGCCGAGCACGATCCGGCCGGACGCCCCCATTGCGCGCAGCACCGCAATCGTTTCCCGTTTGCGCGACAGGTAGGCGCGGACCGAATTGGCGACACCAACGCCGCCGACCGCCAGCGAGGTCAGGCCCACGAGTGTCAGAAACTGGGCGAACCGGTCGATGGACCTTCGCAAACCGGGCGCTGCTTCGGTGCGGGTCTCGATCCGCCAACCGGCCGACGGAAAAGCCTTTTCCGCGTCCGCCACCAGTGTTTCGAGCGATTGGTCATCGAACGGACCGTCCTCGCCGGCAACCCTGTAACGCCAGCGTACGAGACTTCCCGTGTCCACAAGCCCCGACCCCGCCAGAGCCTCCACCGGCAACATCACGCGCGGCCCGAAACCGATCCCCCCGGAAAGCCTGTCCGGTTCACGCTGCATGACATCGGCAACGTAAACATCCAGCCGCCCAAGCGAAAACGGATCCCCGACCGCAATCTTCATCGTCTCCAGAAAGGACGGCTCCACCACGACGGGGATAGGACTGCCGTCTTGCGCAAACACCGCGCCGAGGCGCTCGCCAGACTGAAGGACCGTGTCGCCATAAAGGGGATAGGCGCTGTCGACCCCCTTCAGCTCGACCAGGGTCTGACGGCGGTCGGCCGTCCGCGCCATCGCGCGCAATGTTGCAACCGTGGACACCTGACCGCGCTGCTGAAGATAGCCAAGTTCCTCGGGGCTTGCTTGCCGGTGCACGAGCGAAAAACTGACGTCACCCCCCAGCAGAGCCTGGCCTTCGGCCCGGATCCCGTCGGTCAGCCCATAGGCCAAGGAGTTTACCGCAGCGATCGTCCCCGTTCCGAGCGCGATGCAGGCCAGAAAGACGTAGAAGCCGCGCAAACCACCGCGCATCTCGCGCAACGCAAGGCGCAAAGAAAGCGCAGAACGGGGCCGGCTCACAGCAACGCCCGGTGCAGTGTCGACGTTTGCAATCGTCACGCGGGCTCTCCCGCTTTCAGGTGCGGGGAAAGCTGGCCCTCGCTGACACGCACGGTGTGGTCACAGCGTGCCGCAAGTGCCAGATCATGCGTGACGAGAACAAGCGTCTGGCCCCGCGCCGCCGCTGTCTGGAACATGAGGTCTGCAATATCTTCGCCGGTCTTTTCGTCGAGGTTGCCGGTGGGCTCGTCTGCGAGAAGGACTGCGGGGCGCGGGGCGAGCGCGCGCGCGATTGCCACGCGCTGCTGCTCGCCACCGGAAAGCGCCCCCGGATAATGGGATGCACGCTCTGCCAGCCCCACCTGTGCAAGCTCCTCGGCGGCGCGGTCAAACGCATCGCGCGCGCCTGCAAGCTCCAATGGAACAGCCACATTTTCAAGCGCCGTCATTGTTGGAATGAGGTGGAAGGACTGGAAGACGATCCCGAGGGAGCGCCCCCGAAACGCGGTGAGTTCGTCCTCACCCATGGCGGCAATATCGGCCCCGTCGATCAGCACCTCGCCCTTCTGGGCGCGTTCAAGGCCGCCCAACACCATCAGAAGCGTGGATTTTCCCGAACCCGACGGCCCGGTGACCGCGACCGACCGGCCGCGCACCACGGAAAGGTCAGCGCCCTTCAGGATCGAGACTGCAGCCGGACCACGACCGAGCGTCAGCCAGACATTTCGCATCTCGATGACGTTGTCTTCTGCCATGATTATTTCCGACCTGACCTGCTGATGACGATCCTGGCGCCGCTCCCGCAAGAAGCCGCTCAGACCCAGACATATCCCGCCAGCTCTCGAGCGCAATTGCGGCCGACCGTCTCGCTGCACGCGCGCCCCTGTTTCCGCCTGCCTGATGCTGCCGCACCGGGCACGGCGCGAGCGAAGCTGAAAGCACGCAGCGCGCCAGTTTCCGAGGTTACCGCTGTCAGGCAGAGAGTGCCTATGGAAACCGACTTGCGTCCGGCCTTCGTGCAGGGAAGGAGAATGCGCCGCTGGCGGCCACAACCGCATGGGTGGCACAATTGGCAAGAATCATGTGGCTTATCGGACACGTTCCCACGAGAACGGTCGGCACGGCTTGCAGCGGGCGTTGGCGTTTGTGATGACAGGCTGTGGCTACAGCAAACGGAGGTCCATCATGATCGTGCGATTAGTCCTCGCCCTTCTTTTGACGATGAACCTTGCAGTTGGCACTGCCAGCGCGGCGGATCTCGCGGCCGAACCCATTCAGAAAAAGCGCAACATATTCGGCCGGTGCAGCACGCTGAACCAGATCTGGATTTTCGGCGATCCGACCGAGTGTCCCGGCGACGAAACCGTTCCCGAATGCAGCGCCAAGAGCGTTGTCAGCGCTGCATTGCGGTTCGCAAACCGGGCAGACCCTGCCTACCGGGTGCCGCGAGTGCGTACTCTCGTCCCCGTGCGCGAGGTTCCCGATACCGTCTACAATCCGAGCCCGCTCACACGGCGCTACTGCCTTGCATCCGTTGCGCTGGACAATGGCGCACACGCCACTGCCCACTACTTCATCGAAGAAGACTCCGGCTTTGTCGGCCTCTCCTGGTCGGTTTATGTCTGCATCTCCGGCTACGACGACTGGCGCGTCTACGACGGGCGCTGCCGGGTCACAAAGCCTGCGTCGGTGAATTAGATCGAGCCGGTTTCGTCCTTCCGCAACGCCAGCGCTTTCCTTGCAGCGCTGGCGTGGCTTTGCCTTCTTCCGGCAATGGCTGCGGGCGCCGACGATCCTGTCGATCACTACATTCTGGCACTGTCGTGGTCGCCAACCTATTGCGCGGGGCGCGCGCCGTCGGATGCCCCGCTCCAGTGTGCGCTGGATGCCGACCGGACATTCATCGTGCACGGCCTCTGGCCGAACACCCGGAGAGATGCGCCGGAATTTTGCCGGACGCGCGAACGCCGGCCGAGCCGGCGCCTGATCAATTCGATGCTGGACATCATGCCGAGCCGCGGGCTCATCGGGTACCAGTGGAAGAAGCACGGGACCTGCTCCGGCCTCCGGCCAGACGCCTATTTCGACCTGATGCGGCGTGCCGCGGCGAAGGTGCAGATCCCGGCGGGGCTTCAGATGATCAACCAGCCCCTCTCCGTACGGCCGGCAGTCTTGCGCGAAGCATTCCTCCGCGCCAACCCGGCGATGGACGAGAGCGATTTTTATGTTCGTTGCAGGGGCGACGATCTGATCGACGTGCGGATCTGCCTTTCGCCGGCGCTCGGCTTCGTCGCCTGCCCCAACGTGCGAGCCCGCCGATGCCGCAGCCGCCTCCTCGAAATCGATCCGCCGCGGTAAGAAAACAGCGCCCCAACCGCATTTGCCGCCGCCCCCCATCGTGCGGCAAGCGCTCTGGTGAGACCGGCACAATCGGTCCTGCCGTTCTGATTTCGAGCCCGTTCGATCTGCTTTCGGAACTCTTCAACAATCCCCCCACCGGGCGAAAGCCTTACTGTCTGCCCCGCATCTGCCGGACGTGGCGAAACTCAGCGCAGGCCGCGCAAAGACCTCGCCCGGACCGAAACCACCGAACAAAACGTCAGCCACAAGGCGTTGTCGGGAGAGATATTGGCCGTCAGGCGGCGCATCCTTGCGCGAGATCGCTGAGCGGCATGATGTTCAGCAGTTGAACGAACACCGCCACGTCGCCCGATAATCAAGCGCTTGGTGTTGAGGCGCTCCTACTCGCGCATGGCACGGTGAGGCGCGCCCTCCAGCCAAGGGTGGGTTCACGGCCAACCCCGGCTTCGCAAGCGCATTCCTTTCCGGCCCAGCCGCCAATCAGGCCGGTCCTGCCGCAGGTATGGACGGCACCGGCCGATGCTGATTTTCCATCGGATCCGCCAGAGGCAATGTTGCGTTGCAACATCATCCCCGTTACCAAAGGGTTCCGCCGCTGACAGGGGTGCGACCGGCTGTCGTGCATCGTCGGCCGACATCAGATCCCCATTTCCGCAGATACGGCACCGCGCCTGGCGCGCCCGGCCGCTGCGACTGCAGTCTGGACCGCCATGCCCTCCTTGCAAGCCTACCGTCAGCAATGGTTCGGGAACATCCGCGGCGATGTTCTGTCCGGGCTCGTTGTCGCGCTGGCGCTGATCCCCGAAGCGATCGCCTTTTCCATCATCGCCGGCGTCGACCCCAAGGTCGGCCTCTATGCCTCCTTCTCGATCGCTGTCATCACCGCGTTCGTTGGCGGCCGTCCGGGGATGATCTCGGCAGCAACAGCCGCCACCGCCGTGCTGATGGTGACCTTGGTGCGCGACCACGGCCTCCAGTACCTTCTGGCCGCGACCGTGCTTGCCGGCGTCCTTCAGGTGATTGCGGGGCTCTTCAAGCTAGGCGGGCTGATGCAGTTCGTGTCGCGCTCGGTGATGACCGGGTTCGTCAATGCGCTCGCCATTCTCATCTTCATGGCGCAGGTGCCCGAGCTGATCGGCGTGCCCTGGCTCACCTACGTGATGGTCGCCGCGGGGCTCGCCATCATCTACCTCTTCCCGCACATCACCACGGTGATCCCCTCGCCGCTGGTGTGCATCGTCGTCCTCACCAGCGTCGCTATTTTCTTCGGCTTCGATCTGCGCACGGTCGGCGACATGGGCGAACTCCCCTCCACCTTCCCCGTGTTCCTGCTGCCGGACATTCCGCTCAACCTCGATACGCTCCTCATCATCCTGCCCTACTCTGCCGCGGTTGCCGCGGTGGGCCTTCTGGAATCGCTGATGACGGCCACCATCGTCGATGAGCTGACCGACACCCCGTCCGACAAGAATCAGGAGTGCGTCGGCCAGGGCGTTGCCAACTTCTTCACTGCCTTCATTGGCGGCATGGCGGGCTGCGCGATGATCGGCCAGTCCATGATCAACGTGAAATCCGGCGGCCGGGGGCGGCTCTCCACCTTCTGCGCCGGCGTCTTCCTCCTGTTCATGATCGTGATTCTGGGCGACATCGTCAGCCAGATCCCGATGGCGGCGCTGGTGGCCATCATGATCATGGTGTCCATCGGCACGTTCTCCTGGTCGTCGATCAAGAACCTGCGCAGCCATCCGCGCTCGTCTTCGGTGGTCATGCTGTCCACCGTTGCCGTCGTCGTCCTCACCCACAATCTTGCCATCGGCGTTCTGGTGGGCGTGCTCCTCTCTGCGCTTTTCTTTGCGTGGAAGATCGCGCAGATCTTCCGCATCTCGTCGAAACTCTCGCCGGACGGGACGCACCGCACCTACACGGTCGAGGGCCAGGTGTTCTTTGCCTCAGCCGACAAGTTCACCGCAGCATTCGACTTCCGCGAAGCGATCGAGCGGATCACCATCGACGTCAGCCGCGCGCACATCTGGGACATCTCCAGCGTCGCCGCGCTCGACATGGCGGTGCTGAAATTCCGCCGCGAGGGCGCCGAGGTGGACATTCTCGGCCTTAACGAAGCCAGTGAAACCATCGTCGACAGGCTCGGTGTCTATGACAAGCCGGGCGCGCTGGACGAACTCCTCGGCCATTAACAGACTCATTCGTCCGACAATTCGGGCTGGCGTTTTGCGCACCAGCCTACTTAAGTTGCAGTGCCGCGGGTGCCGAACGCGGCTGCGCATCGGGAGACATTGATGAAGCTAGTCGCGCTGGTCGACGGCTCGACCTACACACGCAGCGTTGCCGACCATGCCGCCTGGATTGTCGGGCGGACCGGGGCAACGCTGGATCTGCTCCACGCCATCGGCCGCCGGGAAACCTCCAGCGCGCCGACGAACCTGTCCGGCAGCATCAGCCTTGGTGCCCGCACGGCCCTGTTGCAGGAGCTTTCGACGCTGGACGAGCAGCGGGCAAGGCTGGCGCAAAAGCGTGGCCGCGCCATCCTCGACGATGTCGCCGAGCTTTTGTCCGAAGCCGGTGTGACGGCAACGCCAAGGCTTCGCACCGGAGACCTCATCGAGGCCATCGAGGATGCGGAGAGCGACGTCGACATGATTGTGGTCGGCAAGCGCGGCGAAGCGGCCGATTTTGCCAAGCTCCACCTCGGCTCCAACCTGGAGCGTGTGGTGCGCGGCAGCAAGAAGCCGGTTCTCGTCGCCTCGCGCGCCTTCAAACCCATCAACCGTTTCCTGATTGCATATGATGGCAGCGCAAGCGCCATGCGGGCAGTCGACCATGTGGCCCGCAGCCCGCTGTTCTCAGGGCTCGAATGCCACATCGTCACCGTCGGCGAGGACAAGACCGAGACGCGCCGCAAGCTGGAGGGCGCTGTCGCACTCCTGAAAGGCGGCGGCCACACGGTTACGGCCTCTGTCGTACCCGGCCAGCCGGAGCGCGCCATCTCCGCCTACGTGGAGAATGAAGGGATCGACCTTCTGGCGATGGGCAGCCACGGCCACTCGCGCATCCGCCAGTTGATCATCGGTTCGTCGACCACGGCAATGCTGCGGTCCTGCAAGATCCCGATTGTGGTGTTCCGCTAGCAGCAGCAGCACTGGCACCGGCCAAGCGCCGGTGCTGACTAGACCTCCGCCATGTCGGTGCGGGTCAGGCGAAGGCGGGTAACGCGGTTGCGCTCCCTTTCCGCCACCTCGAAGCGCACCCCGTGGAAGGTGAACGCCTGGTTCACCTCCGGGATCATCTGCGCCTCGTGAATGACGAGGCCGGCCGCCGTGGTGGCCTCATCGTCCGGCAATGACCAGTCGAGCGCGCGGTTGAGGTCGCGGATGGTCACGGTGCCGTCGACCAGCACCGAGCCGTCGGTCTGCGGCAGGACGCCCTCGACCACAACGTCGTACTCGTCCTCGATCTCGCCGACGATCTCTTCCAGAATGTCTTCCAGGGTGACGAGGCCCATCACCTCGCCATACTCGTCCACCACCAGCGCAAAGTGGCTCTTGCGCTTGAGGAAGGCGTTGAGCTGGTCGTGCAGGCGCGTGGTGTCCGGCACGAACCAGGGCGGCTTGGCGATGGACGGCACGTCGATCTTCGTCATGTCGCCATGCGCCGCATGAACCGCGCGCAAAAGGTCCTTGGCGTGGAGGACGCCGATGAGGTTGTCGGTCTTGTCCTTCCACAGCGGCATGCGCGTATAGGGCGAGGCGAGCGCCTCCTTCAGGATTTCATCGGCGCTGTCGTCGGCATTCAGCATCCGCATCCGGGTGCGGTGGACCATTACGTCCGACACCTCGATCTCGGCAAGGTCGAGCAGCGCGCCGAGGCGGTCGCGCTCTGCCTTGTGAAGGCCGCCCTCGGCGTGCTGCAGATCCACCGTGCCGCGGATTTCCTCGCGGGCGGACTGAACCGTGTCGGCATCGGCGCGGACGCCGAAGATGCGCAGGATAAGGCGCACGATCTGCTGGACGGTGGAGGTCACCGGCGAGAAGACAACGACGATGACGCGCACGACGGGCGCCACCACCAGCGAAAAGCCCTCGGGTCGCAGGATCGCCAGGGTCTTGGGCAGAACTTCGGAGAAGATCAGCACCAGCGCCGTCATCATGAAGGTGGCGTAGACGATGGCTGCATCGCCGAAGATGCGCAGAAGCGCGCTGGTGGCGAGCGCGGACGCCAGAATGTTGACGAGGTTGTTGCCCACCAGCAGCGCGCCGATGAGCCGCTCGCGCGTCTGCATCAGCTTGGCGGCAATGGCGGCGCGCTTCATCCCCTGCTTTTCCAGCTGAAGAAGGCGCGCGCGGCTGGCCGCCGTCAGCGCCGTCTCCGAGCCCGAGAAGAAGGCCGAAAGGACGAGCAGCACGACGATCGCAAGGCAGGTCAGGAGCAGGTCGATGTCCAGGGTCATGGGATGGGCCTCAACAGGCAGCGCACGTCATGACGGGGCAAGCCCCTCGGCGGCGAGGAATGCCGCAATATCTTCCGGCGGCACCCCGTCCGACACGAAGGCCTCTCCGATCCCGCGGGTGAGGACGAAGCGGATGATGCCATCGGCCACCTTCTTGTCCTGGTTCATCGCGTGCTGCACCGCCTCGGCGCCAAGCGGCACGGGAACGTCGGCAAAATTGGTCGGCAGGCCGACAGCCTTGAGGTGCGCGGCAACGCGGGCGGCATCCTCCGCCGGACAAAGGCCGAGGCGGACCGAAAGACGGAATGCGAGGGCAAGGCCGAGACCGACGGCCTCGCCATGCACGATCCGCCCGTCATACCCCGCGCAGCGCTCCACGGCGTGGGCAAAGGTGTGGCCAAGGTTGAGGAGCGCGCGTTCGCCCGCCTCCTCCTCGTCGGCCACCACAATCTTTGCCTTTGCGGCCACCGCGGTGGCAATGGCGCTTGCAAGGTCGTCGCGGATAACACGCGCACCCAGCGCCTCCAGCCGGGCGAAGAAAGCCGGGTCGTTGATGAGGCCGATCTTGACGATCTCGGCATAGCCGGCGCGGCGGTGACGCTCCGGCAGCGTCTTCAGGGCATCGGTGTCGGCCAGCACCAGCTTGGGCTGATGGAACGCACCGACCAGATTCTTGCCATGGGCGGTGTTGATCCCGGTCTTCCCGCCGACGGCCGAATCCACCTGTGCCAGCAGCGTGGTGGGGATCTGGACGAACGGCATCCCCCGCCGTGCGATTGCCGCGGCAAACCCGGTGAGGTCGCCGACCACGCCGCCACCAAGCGCAATCACCACGTCGCGGCGTTCGAGCTTGGCGTCGAGGATGGCATCGACGGTGGCGGTCAGCGGCTGCCAGGCCTTGGAGGCTTCGCCCTCCGCCACAACGTGCGTGGTGGCGCTGATCCCGCCTCGCTCCAGCGCGTGCATCAAGGGCTCGAGATGGAAGGCGGCGACCGCGGTGTCGGTCACCACCAGCGCGCTTCGCTGCCCGCACACGCGCGCAATCTCTTCGCCAGCGCCGGATATGAGGCCAGGGCCGATCGCCACGTCATAGGCGCGGCCGGGCAGCGGAACGTGGACGCGGTGCGGCGTTTCGCTGGTCTTCAGCATGGTGCGTTACCGTTGGGGGCGCCATTTTGCTGGCGTGCGCGCAGGGCGCGGACAATCCTGTTCACCACCCGCTCATGCGGGCCGAACGAGGATGCGACTCGAATGTTCGCCTCGGCGAACAAGGGGTCTCGCACGGCTCGCAACTCCTTCAGCTTTTCATTGGGGTCGACGCCCCGGAACAATGGCCTGTGGTTCCGCTTGGCAATGCGCGACACCAGCACTTCGTTCGATGCGTCCAGCCACACCGAGATGCCGAGCTCCGCCACGGCTGCACGGGTTTCGGCCGACATGAACGCACCGCCGCCGGTGGCGACCACCTGCGGCCCGTCGCGCAGGAGGCGCGTGATAACGCGGGTCTCGCCTTCGCGGAAGGCTGCTTCGCCGTGCGTTGTGAAGATATCCGGAATGGACATGCCGGCCGCATCCTCGATGGCGTTGTCCGCATCGACGAACGGCAGGCCAAGCCTGTACGCAAGGCGGCGGCCGACGCTCGACTTGCCGACGCCCGGAAGCCCGACCAGCACGATGTTCTGCCGAACCCACCTGTCGGTGCCCCGCCGGCGGCGGGTGCCGGCACTGTGTGCGAGCCCCTGTGTGTCCATATCTCCAATTCCGCGGCGCGCGGGCGCCTTGACCCGCTCAGCGGACACAATCGCGCGCCGGAGTGCAAGGCCTTGCATCCGTTCCGTCGACTTTTGCCGGAAATCTCCACCATCCTGCAAGACCCGGCAGGCCACTGTGCACCCTCTGGAGGAGGTCGCGCCCGTGGATATCGAAAGTTTTCTGGAGATGATGGCCGTGGAGCGGGATGCTTCACCCCACACGCTGTCGGCCTACCGGCGCGACCTCACCAAGTTTTCCGCCCACTGCGACGCCCGCGACATCGCGCTTGAAGCCGCTGGCGAGGCGGAAATCTCCAGCTTTCTGGCGTCCCTTTCGGCGGATGGCGAGGCGCGCACCACCCAGAACCGCCGCCTGTCTGCGGTACGGCGGCTGATGCGCTTCCACTACAGCGAGGGTGCGCGAAACGACAATCCCGGCGCGCTGGTGGCCGGCCCCAGGAAATCCAAGCCGCTGCCGAAAATCCTTTCGGTGGATGAGGTGTCCCGGCTTCTGGAAACGGCCGCCGGCGCTGCGGAGCGCCGGGAGCCCGGCGCACTCCGCCGCCATGCGCTGATCGAACTCCTTTACGCCGCCGGCCTGCGTGTGACCGAGCTGGTCGGCCTGCCGGACAGTGCAATCAAGGCGGGTGCGCCGGCCATGATCGTGCGCGGCAAGGGCGGGCGTGAGCGCATGGCCCCCCTCACCGACGCTGCCCACCGCGCGGTCGCCGCATGGCGCACGGCAAGGCCGGGCCCGGCGGGCAAGCACCTGTTTCCGGCGCAATCGGCCAGCGGGCATCTCACGCGTCAGGCGTTCGGGCGGGAGCTGAAAACGCTTGCCGCGGCTGCCGGCCTCCCCGCGCACAAACTTTCACCGCACGTTCTGCGGCACGCATTCGCCACGCATTTGCTGGCTCGCGGCGCCGATCTGCGCGTCGTCCAGACACTTCTTGGCCACCGCAACATTGCCACGACCGAGATCTATACCCACGTTCTGCCTGACGAGTTGCGCACCGTTCTGACCGATTGCCATCCGCTGGGCGACCACCCCCACGCTTGACAGCGCCGCTTGGGGCGGTAGCAAGGTCCGCCGCACGCGCCACGCCGCACCGCCCGAGCCACCCTGTCAGCCAGTTGGAAAATGCGCACCTTCCTTGAATTCGAGAAACCTGTCGCCGACGTGTTCGGCAAGATCGAGGATCTGCGCACGCTGGGCAACGATTCGGCCGTGGACGGTTCCGATGAGATCGCCAAGCTGAAGGACAAGGCCGAGAAGGCACTGGCGGAAATCTATTCCAAGCTGACGCCCTGGCAGAAGACCGCCGTGGCGCGCCACCCGGACAGGCCGCACGGCTCACACTACATCCACCAGCTGATCGAGGACTACTCGCCGCTGGCCGGTGACCGCTCCTTTGCCGAGGATGCTGCCGTTCTGGCCGGTCTCGGCCGCTTCAGGGGGCGCTCGGTCGCCGTTCTGGCCAACGAGCGCGGCGCGGACACCGAGGGCCGCATCAAGCACAATTTCGGCATGGCCCGGCCGGAGGGCTACCGCAAGGCCAAGCGGATCATGCAGCTGGCCGAACGCTTCCGCCTTCCCGTCATCACGCTGATCGACACCGCCGGCGCCTACCCCGGCATCGGCGCCGAAGAGCGCGGACAGGCCGAGGCCATCGCCCGTTCCACCGAACAGGCGCTGATGCTGACCGTGCCGTCGGTGGCCGTCATCATCGGCGAAGGTGGCTCGGGCGGCGCGCTGGCGCTGGCGACGGCCAACCGCGTCCTGATGCTCGAGCACGCAGTCTACTCGGTGATTACCCCGGAGGGCGCGGCGTCGATCCTGTGGCGCGACTCCACCCGCGCGCAGGAAGCCGCCGCCAACATGAAGATCACCGCCAGCGACCTTCTGAAGCTCGGTGTGATCGAGGAAATCGTGCCGGAGCCGCTCGGCGGCGCTCACCGCGACATGGACAGCGCCATCCAGTCCGCCGGTGCGGCCATCGAACGCGCCCTCGCGGAGCTTGACGGAACCGACCCGGCCGCGCTCAAAAGTGCCCGTGCTGCGCGGTTCCTTGCCATCGGACGGACGCTCGAGGCTTAGGCCTCGCGCAGATCACGTTCAATTGTTCACTGGGGGTAAGCCCCCGGCAAGCAGTATTGACGATTTGTAAAGACGGTCGGCACAGGCTAAACGCCAATGGATGGCGTGAATGTTCGTGCCGCCATGGACCGCGGGAGTTCGGATGACCTTGAACGCTGTGCGTCTCGATGATTGCAGGCGCCGACTGCGCCGCAGCTTGCGCGTTCTTGCGGGCGCGTCCCTGCTGTCTCTGACCATTGCCGGCTGCCAGGTGAGTGAGCTTGCCCACGGCGATGCTGCGCACCTTGCCCCGCTGCCAGCCAGCCTCAAGGGCAAGATCGGCCGCTTGAACATGGACGAGCGCTCGCCGATCCTCCTGCGGATCTACAAGGAGGAAGATCAGCTCGAAGTCTGGAAGCGGGACCGCTCCGGCAACTACAAGATGCTGAAAGAGTACGATATCTGCGCCTGGTCAGGCAAACTGGGGCCGAAGTTCAAGGAAGGCGACCGGCAGGCGCCGGAGGGCTTCTATACGGTCACGCCCGGGCGCATGAACCCCAACTCCAGCTACCATCTGTCGTTCAATATCGGCTTCCCCAACGCGTACGACCGGGCCAACGGCCGCACCGGTTCCAACCTCATGGTCCATGGGGACTGCTCTTCCCGCGGTTGCTACGCGATGGAGGATCAGCAGATTCAGGAAATCTACGCCCTCGCCCGCGAAGCGTTCCGCGGCGGCCAGCAGGGCTTTCAGATCCAGGCGCTCCCCTTCCGGATGACGCCGGAAAACATGGCCCGCCACGCCGACAGCGAACATCTCGAATTCTGGGAGATGCTGAAGGTCGGCACCGACCATTTCGAGGTGAGCGGCAAGGCACCGAAGATCGACGTTTGCGGCCGGCGCTACGTGTTCAACGCGACGCCCAGCGGCGGCTCCTTCTCCTCCACCAGCGCCTGCCCCACCTACGAGGTTTCGCCCCAGCTGAAACAGCTGGTTGCCGCCAAGCAGGCGTCCGATCTTGAGAAGCGCAACGTGCTCGTGGCCAAGGCCAAGATCAAGGAAGAGCGCCAGAAGAATTTTGAGGCGCGCGACGAGGCGATTGCCGCGCTCTTCAAGCGGGAACGTAACGACACGACGGCCGAAGACGTGTCCGACGCCGCGGTGGCAAGCGCCGATCCCTCGGTCCTGGTTGGCGGCGGCACGCCCTTCCCCAAGCCTTCGCCGATTCGCCGCGCATCCACCTCCGCCGCTTCGCAGGACAAGGGTATCGGCTTCCGGATTCCGAGCCTATTCGGCAATGGCGACAAGGACGATGCGCCCGCAGCGGTCGCCGCCACAACACCGCCGGCTGCCTCGGCCAACGCCCCGGTCGCTTCCACCGCTGGTGTGATTTCCACGCCGCCGCCGGGCGTCCCCGCATCGCCGGAAACGCCGGAAGTGGCGGTCGCGCCTCAGCCGGCCGCGCCGCCGCAACCGCTCGGCTACGCGTCCGAAGAGGAGAAGGAAGGCTTCTTCTCCAGCATCACCAAAGGCAGCCGCAGTCTGTTCGACCGCGCCGGTTCGCTTTTCGACTGATCGGGATCGGCAGTGGCCCGCGCCAGGATTGCGCGGCAAGAGATGCGGCAGGTCCCGAGGGCTCGCCGCATCATCCGTTGTAGCGAGGCTTTCTAAACCCGCAGGACAGAAAGCAAAGCAGCGGCGGCATTGAGGCCGCTGAGATAGGCGTCTTCCACGTTGGGGCCGGCAGTCCAGTCCCCCGCGACAGCGATGCCCGAGACATCGGCCCCTGCGGCAGCTGGCGCTGGCGTGAGCACTCTGGAATAGCGCCAGCGGTGCGCGGCGGCATGCACCGGCACCGGCAGGTCAAACCGCCCGCACACCGTGGCGGTCATCGCATCGGCAATGTCTTCGCGCGGGCGCTCGAGATTGTCGGTGGACCAGACGCCGTCCGCATGAACCATCAGCGTTGCCCCTCTGCGGCCCGGCTTGCCCCCATCAAAAGCGACCCAATCGAAACCGTCGGCGGCCAACGCATCGTGCGCGATGCCCTCAAGCTGCGCGGCCGTGTCGGGCGCAAAGGCCAGCATCAGCGCCCAGCATGGCGCGTAGCGGGCCGCGTCGGCAGCTTGCGCCCGGGAGGGCACATGGGGTGCGGCGAGCGGGCCGAATTGCGGCGCAGGAAGCGTGGAAAGAACACCATCGAACGGGGCGTCCACAGGCCCGTCGGCATCTGCCAGGTGCCAGCCGTCCGGCTGCCTGTCGAGCTGCGAAATGGTGGCGCCATACCGCGCTTCGGCGCCGCCGAGTGCATGGCGGACGAGCGCGTTCATGCGGGGTGTGCCGACCATCGCCCCTCCGGGCGCATCGCGCCATGGTGCCACGGCGCCGGCACGTTCGGCGTCGGCCACAAGGGCGGCAAACCGCGGATCGCACGGCGCGAACCACTGGGCGCCATGGTCGAAGGTGGTTTCGGTGCCGTCCGGGAGCGTGACCCGACGGCTTGCCATCCGCCCGCCCGGCCCTCGCGCCTTGTCGAATACACGCACGGACGCACCGGCTCTTGTCAGCGCATCCGCCGCCGCAGCCCCGGCAATCCCGGCGCCCAGAACGGCAACGCGCGGCCCTCCCGCGCTGTCAGGCATGCCGGCTGGCGTTGGCGCCGTAATAGTTGATGTAGCGGTGGGAAATGCCGGAGACCGGCAGGACGATCATCACATCGGTGGTGCCGAACTGCTCGTCCACCACCGCGCCGTCGGCCACAAAGGCCCCGAGGCGCAGATAGCCCTTAATCAGCGGCGGCAGCGCCCGCAGCGCCTTGCGCGCATCGACATCGTCCACCTTCAACCGGTCCATGGGGACATAGCGATCGTCCAGCGCCCGCACCCGCCATTCGGGCGGCGCCAGATGGTTGTGGTGGAGATAGGACAGCGCCGGGGCCAGCGCCTCGAGGTCGGTCCCGCCCAGCGACGCGCACCCGAACATCACGTCGATCTTGTGGCGCAGGACGTAGGACCACGCACCGTGCCAGAGCAACTCAACCGTGCGCTTGTCCCGGTATGGCTTCAAGACGCAGGAGCGGCCCATCTCGAGGAACCGCTTGTCCTCGTGTCCCTCGAACAGGGGATCGATCTCGAATTCCTGCTTGGAGTAGAAGCCGCCGTGGTTCTGGGCAATTTCCTGCCGCAGGAGCCGATAGGTGCCGACGATGCGCGGACGCGGTCTGCGGAAGGGGCGCGGGTCGACATTGTGGTCGAGCACCAGGAGGTGGTCGCAGATATTGTCGAACGAGTCGCGGTCCCGCCGGGTGGCCATGGCGTACGGATCCGGCTGGGCGGCCAGCTCCTCGTAAAACACCTGATAGCGGATCTGCTGGGCGCGCTTGATCTCGCCGGCGGTGCGGGCAAGGCGGACTTCCAGCGTCCCCAGCTGCCCGAACGTCGGCGTCTTGCGGTCCAGCGGCTCGGTCCGCTTGCCGTGCAGACGCGGCTGCACGCCGAACCAGGGCCCGGTGGTGGTGGACTTGTTGCGGCCGCGGGGCACGAAACGGCGCACCACCGGCGACAGGGAGCGCAGCTTCGCCATGGTCCGCCGGCGGCGTCGGGGTCGGCCGTCGACGATCAACGCCCGGTCCTCGGCCCGTCCGCCGATCTGGGAAATCGCATGTTCGCTCCGCGCCTCTTCGCTCATTCTCGTCAGCCGGTTCTGATGCGGCCGACCACGGCGCGACGTTATTGCGAGCGCACCCGCTTCGCAATGTCGCCAGGCAAACTCTATGGCTCGCAGCAAGGGTTCGCTCATATCATAGCTTGTACGTTCACGATATATCTACTATAAGTTGCCAACCATGAACAAGTGCAGAGTTCGAAACCGTGCTGAGCCGCGTCACAACCATCGCCTTCCGCGGCATCGAAGCGGTTCCCGTTGCGGTCGAGGTTCAGGTCGCCGCCGGAGCCGTGGCGTTTACCATCGTCGGTCTGGGTGACAAGGCGGTGACGGAAAGCCGGGAGCGGGTGCGCGCGGCGCTGTCGGCCATCGGACTGGCCCTCCCCCCGCGGCGGATCACGGTCAACCTTGCCCCCGCTGATCTTCCCAAGGCTGGCAGCCACTACGATCTGCCGATCGCGCTCGGGCTGATGGCCGCACTCGGCGCCATCCCGGCAGAAGCCGTCGAGACGTGCATCGTACTTGGCGAGCTGGGGCTTGACGGGCGCGTGGTCGGCGTCTCCGGCGTGCTTCCCGCGGCCGTGGGCGCCAATATCATGGGGATGGGGCTCATCTGCCCGGCCGACAACGGACCGCAGGCGGCCTGGGCATCGGCGGACATGGAAATTCTGGCGCCGCGCAGCCTTGCGGCCCTTGCCAACCATTTTGCCGGCAAGCAGATCCTCTCCCGCCCGGACCCGAAGATCAGCCTGCCCCCCGGCCGCCTGCGCGACCTCAGTGACGTGAAGGGCCAGGAAAGCGCAAAGCGCGTCCTCGAAATTGCCGCAGCCGGCGGGCACAATCTTCTGCTCACCGGGCCACCGGGGTCCGGCAAGTCCATGCTGGCCGAACGCCTCCCGTCCATCCTGCCCCAGCTCGATCCCGAAACCCTTCTGGAAAGTGCCATGATCCGCTCGGTGGCAGGCCAGCTTTCGGACGGGCGGCTCAGCACGTTCGCGCCGTACCGCGCGCCGCACCATTCGGCCTCGATGGCGGCCCTTGTGGGGGGTGGTCCCCGAGCACGCCCGGGCGAAATTTCCCTGTGCCATGGCGGCATCCTGTTTCTGGACGAGCTCCCCGAATTTGCGCCGCAGGTGCTGGACGCCTTGCGCGAACCGCTGGAAACCCGCAGCGCAACCATCGCGCGGGCACAGCACCGGGTCACCTACCCCTCGCGCTTCCAGCTGGTCGCGGCAATGAACCCCTGCCGCTGCGGCCTTGCCGGCGAGCCGGGCCACTCATGCAAGCGCGGAAAATCGTGTGAGGCAGATTATCAGGCCCGCCTGTCCGGCCCGCTCCTGGACCGGATCGACCTTTCATTTCGCGTCGGCGCCGTCTCCCCGGCGGACCTTCACGCCCCCTCCGGAGAAGCATCGGAGATGGTGGCGTCCCGCGTGGCAGAGGCGCGCGAAAGGCAGCACGATCGCTTCAGAGATTATGCAGGCGTCAAGACCAACGCCGACTGCGGGCCGGAGCTGATCGAAACCACGCTGGGCACCGAACCCGAGGCAATCGGTCTGCTCGACCAGGTTGCCTGCGAGCGGCGCTTCTCCGCCCGCGCCTATCACAAGGTCCTCAAGGTCGCCCGCACCATTGCAGACCTTGCCGCCAATGAGTCCATTCAGCGCCAGCATGTTGCCGAAGCGCTGGCCTACCACCGGACATCGTAACCATGCTGCAGGAAACTGCATTGCCCAAACGCCGGAATTCAACCTTTAAAGAAGACATGTCGTACCGGATCATCACCGAACAGACCGAAGGTTCAGCCGCACTCGCGCGGCAATTGGCCGATTCGACCCGTACACTGGTGCTGACCGGCGCCGGCATCTCGACCGAATCGGGTATTCCGGATTTCCGCAGCCCCGGCGGCCTCTGGTCCCGCATGGAGCCGATTTCCTACGATGCATTCGTCGCCGACGAAGACGCACGGCTGGAAGACTGGAACCGCCGTTTCCAGATGCATGAGATTTTCATGCGCGCTGACCCGAACCCCGCCCACAAGGTCATCGCGCAGATGGCGCGAAAGGGTCCGGTCGCGCACGTCGTCACCCAGAACATCGACGGGTTGCACGGCCGTGCCGGCACCCCCGCCGAAAAACTGACTGAGATCCATGGCACATGCGCCCACGCGCACTGCCTGTCCTGCGGTGAACGGACCAACATCGCCTATGCGCGGCAGTATATCGCGAGCAACGAAATTTCGCCGCGCTGTCCGGTCTGCGGCGGCCTCGTCAAGGCCGCAGTGGTTTCGTTCGGCGAAACCGTGCCGATGGAAAAGCTCGCCCGCGCCCAGCAGGAAGCGGTGTCCTGCGACCTCCTGGTTGCGGTGGGATCGTCGCTTGTCGTTTACCCTGTCGCCGCGCTTCCGGCGATGGCGAAGGCCGCCGGCGCAACAATCGTGATCGTGACCGGAACGGCGACGGAGCAAGACGAAATTGCCGATATCGTCATAAGAAGTCCGATTGCCGGGACATTTTCTCCTTTGGAAGAGATCGGATTTGATTAAAAGTCTGTGTCTCTTTCGCAACATCTGGTCACCCGGTGCGAAAGAGCATCGCGAAAAGGGTGAATGAATGGTAACCTTATCAAGTGCAATCACGATTCGATTGGTGATGTTGGTCTTGGTTCCGATGTGGCGGGTAGCGTGGTGAACGACAACAAGATGATGCAATATTTCGAAGACTATTCAGTCACCGATCGCGATGATGCTCCTGGTCTTGAGGGCCTCGAAGGGCTCAGCGAGATGTCGGGTGCCATCAAGTGGTTCGACGTTGGCAAGGGCTACGGCTTTATCATCCCCGACGATGGGGGCCCGGACGTTCTTCTTCACGTCACCTGCCTTCGCCGGGACGGCTACCAGAGCGCCTACGAGGGCGCCCGCGTGGTCTGTGAAGTCACCGACGGTCCGAAGGGCAAGCAGGCGTTTCGCATCCTGTCGATGGACGAATCGAGCGCCGCGCATCCCTCGCAGCTTCCCCCCTCCCGTGCGCACACGCAGATCATTCCGGAGGGCCCCGCCGAGATTGCCCGCGTCAAGTGGTTCAACCGCAGCAAGGGTTACGGCTTCCTGACACGGGGTGACGGCACGCCCGACATTTTCGTGCACATGGAAACGCTGCGCCGCTTCGGTGTTGCCGAACTGCGCCCCAACCAGCTGGTACGCGTGCGCTTCGGCAACGGCCCCAAGGGCCTGATGGCTGCAGAAATTCTGCCGGAGAGCGGCGTGAACGTGCCGCAGTCGCACTGAGTTGATGCACTCTTCCCGCTGGCGCAAAGCCAGCCATGGCGAACCTGCGTGGCGCCGGAATACTGAAGCATCCTTGCGGGTGTGGCACCGTTCCGGCACGCCCGTCCTTGCGCTGATTGCTGGAGCGTTGACATTGTCGCCGCATCGCCAAGACACCACGCGCTCGGAGAGTCAGTTTCGGCGCAGGTTTTCGGCGCTGGTGGCCGCTTCCATCGTAGCCGCTTTCCTTGCTCCGGACGCGGCCAGGGCAGATGCGCTAGCGCATGGCCGCAATCAGACAGCGGCCAGCGAGCCAGGTTTCCCGGGATGGACCCCAGCCCCATGGAAACACAGGCAAGATGGCACCGACGCGTTGAACCCGGTCTTTGTTTCCGAAGGTGCCGGACTGCCCGTGTCCAGCCGCAATCAGTCTCCCCAGATTGCCGCAGCCGGCCTGCCGATCACGGCACGGCCCGCCGGTGCGCTGCCGGCCAAAACACTGGCTGCATCCACAATTGATAGCCCTGCCGGTGCCCCGGTGGCCACGCCCGCCCGCGCCAACGAGGCGCGTCTCGTTGCGGCAAGCGGTGTGCACGACTTCACGATCGAGATTGCGGACGACCCGCTGGAGCGGGCGCAAGGGCTGATGTACCGCCAGGAGATGGCGCGCGACCACGGAATGCTGTTCGACTTCGGTAAGGAAGCGCCGCGCTCCTTCTGGATGAAGAACACGCCGCTGCCACTAGACATCATCTTCATCAAAGGCGACGGCACCGTGGTGTCCATCGCGGCAAACACGACGCCATTCTCGACCGATCCGGTCCCTTCGGAGGGGCCTGCGCGATTCGTCTTCGAGGTTAATGGCGGGGTCGCGGCGGCCATCGGGCTTGCTCCGGGAGACCGTCTCCTGCACCAGCGTGTTGAAGATTGACCGGACATGGCATCCGGTGGCTCGCAGCAGTTGCCCGCGCCGCAAGGGCGGTGTAGGGCAAGGGACGTGGTGAGCGGGGCATAGCTCAGCCTGGTAGAGCACCGGTTTTGGGAACCGGGGGTCGTAAGTTCGAATCTTGCTGCCCCGACCATCTCGTAATTTCCAATTTCCAAGCCACGTCCGGAGCGGACGTGTGCTGCCCCTCGGAGCGTCTGGAGTTTTTCATGCGAGCCCGGATCTTCAAGCCCGCCCGTACAGCCATGCAGTCAGGCACCCGCAAGAGCCGCCTCTGGCGGCTTGAATTCGTGGCCGACAGCCCCCTCGGCGTGGACCCTTTGATGGGATGGACCTCCAGCCCCGACACCATCCGCCAGGTCCACCTCGAATTTCCCACAAAGGAAGATGCCGTCGCCTACGCCGAGCGTCGCGGCATTGCCTTCCGCATCGAGGAAGCCAACACGGCCGTCGACAAGAAGCTGTCCTACTCCGACAATTTCCGGACCGACCGCGTCGCACCCTGGACCCACTGAGGGTGTAGCCTCGCCTTTGACGCGGGGCTCGAATAGCTCTCATAAGCCGCGGCAATCCCAACGCTGACGCGAGGGTCGTTTGCGCCGATGGCCGCATCATGCGCCGGAAATTGCTCTGCTTTTCCGGCCCCGGCAAAGATGCGAACCCTGACCCCAGACATCCAGACTTAGTTGGATTGCGGTCCCCGGCGGCTGATTGGGGCGAGCTCGCGGGAACCAGATCGCCAGGTCCCTGCCACCAATCCACCGTTGCGCCGCGGACAGCTGCGCATTGGCCCCGGCAAAACCCCTGCCCGTCGGCTGCTGCGGGTGGCGCAACGGCGAGGCCGCCGCGGCGAACCGCCCTCCCCGCCTTTACATCAGCAGCGCGGGAAGGCCGAGCGAGAGCGCGGGGATCATGACCAGAAGCGCGACGCGGATGAAGTCTGCCATCAGGTAGGGAACGACACCCCGCGCAACGGTCTCGAACTTGAGGTCGTCCGTACTTGCCGTGATGACGAAAAGGTTCATGCCCAGGGGTGGTGTGATCAGCCCGATCTCCACCACCGAAACCACCAGAACACCGAACCAGATGGGGTCGTAGCCCAGCGCCGTCACCAGCGGGAACACGATGGGGAGCGTGATCAGCATCATCGACAGGCTGTCGAGAAAGCAGCCCAGAATCACGTAGATGAGGAGGATCATCACGATCACGCCAATGGGCGGCAAGCCGATGGTCCCGATCCAGTCGACAATCACCACCGGCAACGTGGATGTTTCGATGAAGAACTGGAGGACGGACGTGCCGATGAGGATCATGAACAGCATCCCCGTGGTCCCGGCCGTCTCGATCAGCGCATCGCGGATCACTTGCCAGGTGAGGACGCGGCGGTAGGCGGCGAGCAGAATAGCCCCGAATGCGCCGACCCCCGCGGCTTCCGTCGGCGAGAACACGCCCACATAGATGCCGCCCATGACAAGGCCGAACAGGCAGACCACCGGCCACATGTCGCGCACTGCCGACACCATCTGCGCCCCGGATGCGCGCGGCACCAGTGGCGCACGCGATGGCTCGAGGCGCACCACCAGCCAGGTCGCCCCCACATAAAGAACGGCCGCCAGAATGCCCGGAATGAGGCCTGCCAGAAACATGCGGCCAATGGATTGCTCGGTGAGAAGCGCGTAGATCACCATGATGATCGACGGCGGAATGAGGATGCCGAGCGTCCCGCCCGCGGCAAGGGCGCCGGACGTCAGGCGCCGGTCGTAGCCGATTGCGGTCATCTCGGGGATGGCGACGCGGGCCATGGTGGCCGCGGTTGCAAGGCTGGAGCCGCAGACGGACCCGAAGATGGCGCAGGCGCCGATCGTTGCCGACGCAAGCCCGCCCCGCCAGTGCCCGATCAAAGCATGGAGGGATCGGTAGAGCGCGGAGGACAGCCCTGCCCGCGACGCGAACGCCCCCATCATCACGAAGAGCGGAATGACCGACAGCGCGTAGGACGATGTTGTGACGAAGGGCTGGGAGCCCAGAACGAAGCCGAGGCTGAACCAGCCATTGAGAATCACGCCGCCCACAATGCCGACCGTGCCCATGGCAATGGCCACCGGCACCCGCACCGCAATCAGAACGAGGAGAGCGACGAGGCCGAGGACGCCGATGATGGGCGGGGTCATCGGGCGTCCGCCTCGACGCTCTGTGCGGTGTCGGTGATGCCGCGCAGGATCCGCACGATCAGCCAGAGGTTGGCCAGCGCCGCAATGCCGAGACCGATGAGAAGCGGCAGCCAATAATAGACCATCGGAATACCGATGGACTGGCTGCGGTCGCCGTAGCCCCATTCCATCAGCATCTGCTGGCTGGCAAACCATGTGGCCCCGGCGAGGAAGACCAGCCCCAGAAGTGCCGCGAACAGCGCGCAGGCGCGCTGGACGCCGGCGGGCAGCCGAACGGTGAAGACGTCGATCGACACATGCTCATCGTGCGCGAAGCCGTAGGGGATCGCCATCAGCGCGCCGATCATCGTGCACAGCGTCACGATGTCGGTAAGGCCGTGCACCGTCAGCGTACTGACCGAGCGCAGCACGATGTCGATCACCGTCAGCACCACAGCCACAAGAAAAGCGCTCGTGCCCAGAAGGGCGAGCGCCGTCGTGAGTTTTCGCATTGCTCTCCCCCTCGACCCGGCTGGCGGGCGCCGTCAGGGCGCCCGCCGGTCAGGCCTACTGCTGGCAGTTTTCGACTGCTTGCTGGATTTCAGCATACAGGCTGCGCGCATCATCCGCGTCCATGTCGGAATTTTCGGCGAGGTAGGTGTCGATCACCGGGGTGAGGCGCTCGCGCCACGCGTCGCGCTCCTCATCGGAGAGGGTGATGACCGTGTTGCCGTTGGCCTTGGCCGCGTCGATCGCCTCCTGATCGGTCTCCTGCCACCAGCGGCCCCAGTTGGCGAAGGTTTCGGCGCTCACGTCGTCAATGATGGCCTTGAGATCGTCAGGCATCGATTCGTAGCGGCGTTCGTTCATGAGGATGTACATGCTCACCGGGTTGATGGCCGCATCGACGTGGGTGTTCAGCACCTCCCACAGCTTGAACGCGCCGACCGGCCCCCACGGCATGATGTTGCCGTCCACAACACCGCGCTCCACGCTCTCGTAGATTTCCGTGGGCGGCATGCCGACAGGCGTGGCGCCGATGGTTTCCAGCATTGCCGTGATGGCAGGCGACGGAGTGCGCACCCGCATCCCCTTCAGATCATCCAGCGACGTGACCTCGCCGCGAAGGTGGGCCGCGCTCGGCTCCGTGGTGGTCAGCGACAGGATGTGGGTGCCCGGAAAGTCCGGCTGAAGCGTGTCCTTCATCGCCATCAGCGCGCAGGTGCCGACTTCCGCGTCCGGCACGACAAAAGGCAGCTCCACAAGCACCGTGCGCGGATGGCGCCCACGCGGGATTGGCGGAATGCCGACAGAGAAGTCCACCACGCCGGCGCGCACCTGGTCGAACTGGCGCGTTGCGTCACCCAGCGACGAACCTGCGGGGAAGAAGGTGATGTTGATGCGCCCGCCGGATTTCTCTTCGATCTCGGCGGCCCAGGGGTCCAGCGCCAGCGTCTGGATAAAGTGGGTGGACGGAAACATGGACGAGAATTTGAGCTCGTAATCCGCCGCCAGTGCGCCGTTGGCCGTTGTTGCCAGCGCGAGTGCGCCTAGAACAGTTGCTGTCCGCTTCATCGTCGTTTTCTCCCTGTTTGTTATTTTTTGGCCGTTTCGATCCGGCCCTTGTTCAGCTTGCGCCGGACCAGTCGATCAGCTTGGACTTGTAGTCGGTCCGCGGCAGCGTCCCCTCTGGCACCAGCGTGACCTTTGTGGTCACGAGGAGCGTATCGCGGATGCGCGTGCGGATGGCATCGGCCAGCGCGTCCGTGGGGGTCACGCCTTCGGACACCTCCACCGTCACCGGCAGCGGGGGCGCCTGCCTGGGGCCCTTCACCGTGGGACGGATGGAAATCACACCGGTGACGTCCGGCACGAAGGCATTGACGAGTTCGCGCAGCGCTGTGGGAAAGAGGTTCACGCCGCGCACGATGAGCATGTCGTCGGTGCGGCCGATGCAGCGAACCCGCGGTCCCGTCCGCCCGTCCGGGCATGGACCCATGGAGATCCGCACATGATCGCGGCTGCGAAAGCGCAGCAGCGGAGCGGCCTGCTGGCGAAGGTGGGTGTAGACAAGCTCGCCCTCCGCGCCATCCTCGATGGGAACGGGCGCGCCGGTTTCGGGGTCGATCAGCTCGAAATGAACCTCGCCCGCGCCAGAGAAGTGCATGCCCTTTTGCGCCTGACATTCGCCCCACAGCGAAACCGAAATATCGCCGATGCCCATGGCTTCGGTGACCTTTGCGCCCCACGCCTCCTCCAGCGCGGCGCGCATGGCAGGCTCGCCGCCGCCGGGCTCGCCGGCCACCATCAGCCGCACCACGGAGGACGACGGCAGGTCGATGCCGCGGGCAGTTGCCCATTCGGCAAGGTGGAGCGCGTAGGACGGCGTGAGTGCAACGGTGCTCGGCTTCAGAAGCTGCACGGCCGTCATCAGCCGCTCGGTGTTCCCGGACCCGACAGGAATGTGGCAAAGGCCGAGATGGGCGAACGCATCCAGCGCAGCGCCGGCAACAAACGGGCCGGCGTTGTAGGTGGAGACGATCCGCTCACCGCGTGTGATGCCCGTTGCGCCGTAGGATCGGGACGAAATGGTGATCCAACTGTCCAGATCCTGCCGGGTCAGCGGAATGTAGCTCGGCGTTCCCGTCGTTCCCGAGGTGGAGAAGATGCGAACGATCTTGTCCATCGGTGCAGCAAGGTGGGCGCCGATGGGCCGCTCTTCGGTCCGCGAGGCGCGCAACTCGTCTTTTTCGGTGAACGGAAGCGCGGCAATGGCATCGATGCCGCCGATGGCGTCCGCATCGCCACCGAGCTTTTCGGCATAAAACGGCGAGTTATGGAGGAGATAGCGGATCTGCGCACGGTAGAGCGCATCATCGCCCTCTGCGCGAAACACGCCGCCGGTCACGGTGCCGTCGATGCTCATTGGCCTGCCTCGTAGCTGATTGCAGCTTCGGCATGGCCTGCCATCAAAAAGCCGATCGGACGCTGCTGCTCCTCACCCAGATGGGCGATGAGACTTGCCGTGCGCGCCAGTATGGGAATGCCCTTCAGCATGGCTGGCGGAAAGCCGAGGTCGAGGAGAACGGCGGCGATCGCCATGGACACGTTCATCGGCAGCGCCCGGCCCCACACCTCCGGCACCAGCGTTTCGGCAGCACGGGCCAGCGCCACATAGGGGCCGGCAGCGCCGCGCGCCTCGGCCAGCGCCATGATGCGCTGTGCGCGTGGATCGGACGGTTTGTGCAGCGGGTGGCCGAAGCCGGGGGCTGGTCCCTTGACGGCGCGGATCGCCTCGAGTTCGGTGCGCAGCGCATCTTCGGGGCTGACGCCGGTCTCGTCGGCACGGGCCAGCGCACGGCGCAGGCAGTTGCCGGCCGTCTGCGCGGTTCCGAGGACAACCGTGCCGCACCCCAGAATGCCCGCGGCAACGGCGGACTGGATCGAGTCCGGGTCGGCAGCCAGCGTCATCCGCGCCGCCTGGTTGGTGGGCACAAGGCCATGCTCGGCAATGGCGATCAGCAACAGGTCGAGAAATTCGCGCTGGAGCGGCGTCGGCTCATCGCCCGTGACCAGCAAGAAGAAATAGTCGGTGAAGGTGAGCCGGCCCATCACGTCGCCGCACAGGTCCCGGCCGCGCACGGTGATACTGGCGGCATCCGCAGTGCTGATGGAAGTGGTGGCTGGCCCTGCCCGTCCGATCATCATGGCTGACGTTTCCTTATTTTCAGACAGCATTGTCGGACAATATTGTAGTTGTCAACGGGGCGCCGCGACCGTAGGGTCGAGCCATGCTTGAGACCAAAGCCCGTACGCGCGCCGCCGGTGACGTCACGCGCCCCGCCGAAGCCCACGGCGGGCGCGGCGATCTCGTGGCACAGGCCATCCGCGAGGGCATCTACCGCTGCCGCTATGTCCCTGGGCAGCGGCTGGTGGAGGCGGACCTGACGGCGGAGTTCGGCATCAGCCGCAGCCTCTTGCGGGAGGCGTTCCGCCGGCTCGCCGCCGAAGGCACCATCGAGATCGTGCCGAACCGGGGCGCGCTGGTGCGCCGGCTCACGCTCAAGGATGCCGAAGAGCTGTTCGAAATCCGGCTGGAGCTGGAGACACTTGCCGCCCGCAAGGCTGCGCAGAATGCCGCCGATCCCTTGGTGCGTGCAGCTTTCCTGGCGGCGGTCTCCTTCCTGTCGGATGAGACACCCCGGCTCGCCACCGCCGCCTACATTGCCGAGAACCAGTTGTTCCACGGCGCAATGTTCGAGACTGCCGGCAACGCGCAGCTGGTGAAGGTGAACACCAACCTTCAGCTGTCGCTGATCATGGCGCAGATTTCGACCGCGTTGACAGCCGAGGTGGTTGCAACCTCGCTTGCCGAGCATCGCGTGATTGCGCAGGCCATCGAGGCTGCCGACGCCGAGGGCGCCGCAACGGCGACCCGCGCCCATCTGGGCAGAGCCCGCGACATGGTTCTGTCGATGCCGGCCGCCGCCTTCACCAGAGGCCTGCACGGCGACGAGATCTTCACCCGCGCAAGCTGAAGTGCCCTGCCCGGAACAGGTTGAGCGATGTCCGGCAAGCCCCGGTCAGCGCCGCCTTGCCGCCTCCTTCGAGACCATGCTACCGGACATGCCAAGGCCGTTGTCTGTCGGCCAGACGATTGATTAGCAACGCTAGCAACACGGCCCCGTAGCTCAGCTGGATAGAGCAACGGACTTCTAATCCGTAGGTCCCAGGTTCGAGTCCTGGTGGGGTCGCCAGTTGTTCCCGTCGCGGGTGAGCTTCGCCCACCGTATCGGCGGCGCGGTCGCCCCGGATGCGCGGGGCGATGGTCCCGCGCGCCATCCCGCTGCGAACCGAAAAAGGCTTGAACATGCCTTCGCCGGCTGTTCTGCCACCGGGTGACCGAGCGGCTGAGACAGCCGGATTTTCCGCTTTGCCCGCGCCGTACCCACGCAGGAGATCCGCTTGAACCAGCAACACGACTATCATGGCATCTGTTCGATCTGCGGTCAGAAGGGTCTGTTCGTGCGGGGCGACGAGCGATCGATCCGTGAGGCCTACGCCTGTCCATCGTGCCGGTTTACCCTGCGCTGGCGCGATCAGGCCGCGGTCATTGTCGATGAATTCGGACGCGGGCAGGCCCTGTCGGTCGCCGACCTGATGTCGCGGCGCATGCTGGACGACGTCGTCATCTAAGAGCCGGCCCTGCGCAGCCCCTTCGTCAGCCGTTTCCGGACACTCCCGAATTATTACCGGTCCTACCACTGGCCGCACAGACCGCTCGGCGTCGAAGGGCCGGACAGCGTTCGCAACGAGAACCTCCCCGCGCTCACATTTGGCGACGATACGTTCGACCTCGTCATCACGTCCGACGTGCTGGAGCAGCTTTTCGATATCGAGGCAGCGTTCGCGGAAATTCTGAGGGTGCTGAAGCCGGGCGGCCGGCACATCTTCACTATTCCGAACGCCTATCCCTTGCCGGACAAGACCGAAAAACGGGTGGCGATGGAAGATGGCCGCGAGATCCTCCTCCAGCCTGCCCGCTATCACAATTCAGGCGATGGCACGCGCTGCCTTGTCTATACCGACTATGGGGCCGACCTGGTGGACATGATCCGCGATCTTGGCGGCGAAACGTCCATACTCCGGCGCAGCGCCGCCATTGACCCGTGCTACATGAATGCCACGTTCGTGACGCGGAAGCCGGCCACCGGCACGCGGCCCCCCTCGGTTTCCCGCACGTCGGAGCCCGCTGCGCCGAAGCCGCCTGCCGAGGTTCTGGAATGCCCGATCTGCAAGGGCAACAAGTTCGAAGCCTTCAACGGACGCGCCAATGCGCGGTGCAGCACCTGCCGTTCGGTCGAGCGCAACCGCATGATGTTCATGGTGCTCGAAAACCTGGGCGCCTTCGAGCCGGACAAGCGGATCCTGCATTTCGCACCCGAAGCCGGGATCGGCCGTCGCTTTTTGAAAGCGTCGGGCGAGAAATATCATGCCCGTGATCTCGATGTGTCCCGCTACAAAAGCCGCATTCTGGACGTGCGCGAATTCGATCTGTGTCGTGATCTGGGCGGTGTTGCAGACGAGAGCTATGACGTCATCTTGCACAGCCACGTTCTGGAACACCTCCCCTGCGACGTGAATTACGTCTTGCAGGAATTGCACCGGATCCTCGCGCCGGGCGGCCTTCACATATTCTCCGTGCCAATCCGCGGCAAGGACACCATCGAAGACCTGTCCCCGAACCTTTCCGAAGCCGACCGGCTGGAACGGTTCGGCCAGGAAGACCACTTCCGCATCTTTGGCGCCGACAGCCTCACCGCAATGCTGGCCGAGGTATGGGGCGAGGGCGACCATCTGATCGAACCGCTCAAGCTGTTCGGAGAGGACGCGCTGCGCCGGGCCGTCATCCCCACCGCGGCATGGGCCGGCATTTCCAGCCACAGCCTGTTTTACTGCCGCAAGGCTTTGGCCCCCGCCGCTGCAGCACGCGAGGAAAGCGTTTCGGCCTGAAGCGTGGCCCCGGGTCAGGCGACCTTGGCGGCCGCCGGGATTTCGCCGAGGGCAGTCAGCGTCTCGTCGACATTCATCACGTCGCCGAACAGCATGTAGAAGGCTGACAGGGCAGCGTTGTGCTCGGCGTCGGTGTAGGTCGCCAGCGCATCGGCCACCATCACGGTGCGGAAGTTCATCATCATCGCATCGCGCGCGGAGCTTTCGCAGCACACATTGGTGGCGGTGCCGGCAATCAGCACCGTGTCGATCCCGCGCGCGTGAAGGTGTTCGATCACCGGCGAAGAACCCTGAATGAACGCGCTGAACCGCTTCTTGACCAGCTGTGCATCCTCGGGCCGGGCATCCAGCAGAGGCCAGAGCTGGTGGCCTTCATGGGCCATGTCCATGGTGCGGTAGCGCTCGTCACGGCGCTCGGGCGTCATCAGGTCGTTGTTGAAGACGGACCAGCTTTCCATGGTGTCGTTGGTGGCGTTCTTCACCCAGACCACGTGGCCGCCACGCTCACGCAGGCCGGCAGCAAGACGGTTGACCGCAGGCACGATCTCGCGCGCCAGCGGCACTTCCCCCTGGTAGCCGGGCTTCATGAAATAATTCTGCATGTCGATGACGACGAGGGCGGTGCGCGACGGTTCGAGGTCGTCGAACGGATGGACCTTCCCCGTCCGCGCCACCACCCGCGCGATGATGTCCGGGCTGATTTCGAGCTTGTGCATGGGTTCACGCTCCGTGCGTTGCAGCTTTGAAACGTGCAGCAAGTCACACGCCAACCGGGTGGCACGCTGCTTGCTCTTTCATTTTTCAAACGCCCCCATCCGGAGAAAGAGCCATGCAATACCGTCTGCCCGTGCTGATGTTCGCTGCCGCCGCGGCCGCTCTCTCGGTGCCCGCCGCCGCGAAGGACCTGAAGCAGGTGAAGATGGCCGAGGTTGTCCGGTCGCAATTCTACGTGCCGATGTATGTGGCGCTGACCAACGGCTACGTGGAGGACGAGGGGCTGGACGTGGAGCTGGTCACGGCCAATGGTGGCGACCGGGTCGGCGCGCTGCTGATTTCCGGGCAGGTGGACTTCGCGCTGTCCGGCCCCGAGGTCCCGATCTACATCCGCAACGGCGAATCGCCCGACAAGCCCACCATCTTCTCGGCGCTGACGGCGACGGACGGGTTCTTCTTCGCCTCGCGCGAGCCCATCGAGGATTTCGACTGGTCCATGGTCGACGGCGAGAAGGTGTTTGGCTGGCGCCCTGGCAGCACGCCCGAGCTTTATCTTGAATATGTGTTGAAGGAGCATGGCCTCAGCGAGGATACGGTGGCCGGCATCACCACCAACGTCGGCATGGCAGCGCGTGACGGGGCGTGGATGTCGGACCAGTGGCCGTTCGGGATCTTCACCGAACCGTCGCTGTCCAAGCTGGAGGCGGCGGGCGAGCTCCATGTGCTCGCTTCCATCGGCGCCGAAATCGGCCGGGCGGACTATACCGTGTTCTTCGCCATGGATGACTGGCTGGCCGAGAACAAGGACGTGGCGCAGGGCTGGACCAACGCCATCGCCCGCGCACAGGCGTGGATGGAGACCGCCTCCAAGGAAGAGATTGCAGCGGCTGTCGCTCCGTTCTTTCCCGGACTTTCGGAAGAGAACAATTTTTCCGTGGTGTCCCGCTTCCTCGAAAACGCCGAGCCGATCTGGTCCAAGTCCACGGTGGTGAGCCCCGAGGGCCTAGCCAAGGCGCAGGAGATCATGGTCGAGGGCGGTGTGCTCCCCAAGGACGATGTGCTGGCCTATGACGCCATCGTCGACGCATCCTTCGCCGAAGCGGCCGAGGCAGAGTTCAAGTGAGCCTCGCCACAGAAGCGCACGGCGATCCGGCGGCCGCGCTGAACAACCCGGCCGTGCGGCTTTCCGGGGTCACGCTCGACTATTTCACCCCCGAGCGCGAAACGCTGGCGCTGTCGGACATCAGCCTGGAGGTTGCCGCCGGGGAGTTCGTTGCCATCGTAGGCCCGTCCGGTTGCGGCAAGAGCACGCTGCTGTCGCTTGTCTCCGGGCTGATGGTCCCGGCTGAAGGGGTGGTCGAAGTGGAGGGCAAGCCGGTGAAGGGGCCCTCCCCGCGCGTCGGCTACATGCTGCAGAACGATACGCTGTTCGAGTGGCGCACCGTGCTTGAAAACGCGCTCCTCGGCACGGAGATCCTGGGCCAGGGCGGCGCGGCGGCAAAGACCCGCGCCAAGGACCTCCTTCGCCGCTACGGCCTCGGCGAGTTTCTGGACAGCCCGCCCGCACAGCTCTCCGGCGGAATGCGCCAGCGCGTGGCGCTTGCCCGCACATTGTGCCCCGACCCCGACATCCTCTTGCTGGACGAGCCGTTTTCCGCGCTCGACTTTCAGACCCGGCTTTCCCTGTCCGACGAGATTGCCGAACTCCTGAAAGCGGAGGGCAAGACCGTCATCCTCGTCACCCACGATATTGGCGAGGCGATCTCCATGGCGGACCGGATCATCGTGATGAGCCGCCGGCCGGGCCGCATCAAGACCGAGCACCGGATCGCATGGCCGAGCCATGACGGCGGCCGGCCCACCCCCTTCGAGGCGCGCAGTGCCCCGGAGTTCGACGCCTACTTCCAGAAGATCTGGGACGAACTCGACGTCCACCGTCAGCACTGAGGACAGGACATGGAACAAGCCGCCGAAATTTCGTCCGCCGCCGCCGCGCCTCAGAAGCGCGAACAGGCGCCGCACCGCACCGCCCGCTATGGCGCCTATCTCGCCGGCATCCAGAGGGAGAAGCGCAAGATCATCCTTTGCCAGATCGCGCTGATTGCGGGCTTTCTGGTGCTCTGGCAGATCGCCCCCAAGGCCGGCTGGGTGAACCCGATGCTGACGAGCTACCCCACCGCCGTCATCGCCACCCTCTCCACCATGGCGGCCGACGGCACCCTGTTCACGCACACGCTGGCAACGCTGAAGTCCACCGTGATCGGGTTTACCGGCGGGATGGTGCTGGGCATTCTGGCGGCCGTGGCGCTGTGGTGGTCGCCCTTCATCTACCGCACGCTCGACCCGTTTGTGGTGGTCCTCAACGCCTTGCCGAAGATCGCGCTGGTGCCGATTTTCTACATCTGGCTCGGCGACAAGAGTTCGATCTACGCGATGGCGATCGTCATCAGCGTGTTCGTGACCATCCTGATGCTCTACACCGGCTTCTGCTCCATCGACCCGAACAAGATCAAGCTGGTGCGGATCTGGGGCGCGTCGCGCTTTCAAGTGCTGACCAAGGTGATCCTGCCGGGCAGCGTGCCGACGATGATCTCGACGCTCAAGGTCAATATCGGCCTGGCGCTGGTGGGCGTTGTGGTTGGCGAATTTCAGGCAGCCAATGCCGGGCTCGGCTTCCTCATCAACTATGGCAGCCAGATCTTCCAGATGAACCTCGTGATGGCCTCCATTGTCAGCCTCGCGCTTTTATCCACCCTGCTGTTCATCGCAGTGCAACTGCTTGAGGGCTTCATCATGCGCCGCCGCAGCGCTGGCGCATGATTTTGGAGTTGCCGGAATGATCAGTCAGGAAATCATCGACCGGGTGATGGCCCGGCGCGGACGGCTGCATCTGTTCGATGCGTTCGATGCAAGGCGCACCGCGCTCATCGTCATCGACATGCAGCACACATTCTGTGCGCCGGGTGCACCGGCGGAGGTGCCGGCCGCACGCGACATCGTGCCGGCCATCAACCGGCTGGCGCGGGGGCTGCGGATGGCCGGCGGCAACGTGGTATGGGTCACGCACGCCAACAGCGGTGCCGGCGACGACAGCGACTGGCGCGTCTACTACAACAATTTCGTCAGCGACGAGGTGCGCGCCCGCACCGTTGAAAGCCTCAACCCCGGCGGCTCGGGTCAGGAGATCTGGGACGGGCTAGAGGTCGGCAATGCTGACCTGAAGCTGTTCAAGAACCGCTACAGCGCGCTGATTTCGGGCGCCTCGCAGCTGGAGCGGGTGCTGCGCAGCCGCGATATCGACACGCTCCTGATCACCGGCACCAAAACCAACGTGTGCTGCGAATCCACGGCGCGGGACGCGATGATGCTGGATTTCAACGTTGTGATGGTTTCGGACGGCACGGCGGCCCTGTCGGAGCGCGAACACGTGGCGACGCTGGAGAACATCATCCAGCAATTTGGCGATGTGCTGACCACTGACGAGATCCTCGAACGGCTCAACTGAGCCGCGGTCGGCGCTTCTCACTTCAAGGCATCTGTCCACGCCAGCGGGTCACCCGCTGGCGTCAACCGTCATCACAGCGGTAAACATGAATGTGAACGCACGGCGGCTGCCGCTTGTAAAAGCGCAGATGCGCGCAAATCTTCGGTTCACTGATTTTCAAGATCCGACAGAGTCTTTTTCCAAACCCGAATAGAGAATTCAGATGAATACGAACAAGAGCATTTCAGCCGCCAAATATCGCATTCCGCCCCTCAACGCCCACACACTCGGGTTGATGTTCATCTCCGGCTTTTTCGCGACAATTGCATTCGACTTCTGGGGGCAGATTGTCAGCCCCGGCATCGGCTTCGCAAACCTGTCGCCAGAAGGTCTTGCCAGCAGCCTTCTCGGTACGCTCGGTCTGCCCAACGGCAGCTTCGCCGGCTTTCTGGTCCACTTCTACCTCGTGGGGCTGATCGGCTATCCGGTGGGCTGGCTCTTCATCTTCGCCCCCATCTGGTCGCGGGTGATCGGACCGCCGGACCGTTTCCTGCCCTCCGCAATCTATGGCTTCGGTCTGTGGGTGTTTGCGATCGGCGGCGTCACATGGTTTGCGGGGCTGCCCCTGTTCCTGAATTTCACCGGCATCACCTGGGTCGCGCTGGTGGGCCACGTTCTTTACGGGATCGTGCTGGTCCTGGTCCTGCGCATGATCAGCCGCCCCTCTGCCCCGACTGCGGATTGATCACGGCGTAAAAAAGCGTACTGTGCGCACGTGCCGATGGCGTCGGCGCGTGCGCGTCCCAGAAGCCCTGTCCTGTACGCCCGGACGTCTCGAACGCGATCGTTCGACGCGACCGGACCGGCCAATGCAGACAACAAAAGCCTCCCGCCCACAAATGTTTCGCGCCCCGCTGGGCGAAAAGGCCGCGCTTCCATTCTCCTCGGCCGAGTACGAGCGGCGTCTTGCGAACCTGCGCAAGATCATGCGGGCGGCGGACCTGCCGGTTGTGGTGCTCACGTCGATGCACAACATCGCCTACCACAGCGGCTTTCTCTACTGCGCGTTCGGGCGGCCCTACGCCTGCGTTGTCACCCACGATAACGCCACCACGGTATCGGCCAACATCGACGGGGCGCAGCCCGCCCGGCGCAGCCACGGCGACAACCTCGTCTACACCGACTGGCAGCGTGGCAATTTCTGGCGTGCCGTCGCGTCGCTCACCGGCAGCGAGAACCGGATCGGCATCGAGCGCGACCATCTCACCCTCGCGCAGCGCGATGGATTGCAGGACATTCTGGGCGTTCGCGAGCTGGTCGACATTGCGCCCGCCGCGATGGCTGCGCGGATGATCAAGTCCGCCGAGGAGGTCGCCCTCATCGAGGCGGGTGCGGCCATTGCCGACATCGGCGGCATCGCAATTCTTGATGCGATTTTCCTGACGCAGCGCGAGATCGACATTGCGATGGCCGGCCGCGATGCGATGGAGCGCGCCATTGCCGAGCGTTTCCCGGACAGCGAACTGCGCGACACCTGGGTGTGGTTCCAGTCCGGCCCGAACACCGACGGGGCGCACAATCCGGTCACCACGCGCCGGCTGCAACACGGTGACATCCTCTCGCTCAACGCCTTTCCAATGGTCAGCGGTTATTATACCGCGCTGGAACGCACCTTGTGGATGGGGCAGCCGGATCCGGCCTCACTCGCCCTCTGGGAAGCCAATGTCGCCACCCACAGGCTGGGCCTGTCGCTGATCCGGCCGGGCGCGACCTGTTCCGGCATCACCGCCGAGCTCAACCGCTTTCTGGCCGAGCGCAATCTCCTGCAATACCGCTCCTTCGGCTACGGCCACTCCTTCGGCATCCTCTCGCATTATTATGGCCGCGAGGCGGGCCTCGAGCTTCGCGAGGATATCGACACGGTGCTGGAGCCTGGCATGGTGGTGTCGATGGAGCCGATGCTCTGGGTGCCGCACGGCACCCCCGGCGCAGGCGGATACCGCGAGCACGACATTTTGGTGGTGACGGCCGACGGCGCGCGCAACATCACCGGCTTTCCCTTCGGCCCCGAATATAACATCATTGGTTCCTCGTGTGCCGGGCGGGGACGCGAAAACCGCCAGGCAACCCGCGGCGAATCATAACAATTCGGCGCAAATGCCGTTGAATTCGTTAATCAATCCCAATTGGTCTTAACAATATGGTTCGCGGCAATGACACCGGCGTTCGTCGCCGGTGTCAAAACGCGCGATACTATTTTTGATTGCGCTTCTGGTGCAGCATTCGCGTAGCGTGCAACGGCGACAATTCCGGAAGGCTTCCATGGGCGAACCCGTCACCCCCGCGGACCTGTCTGACAGCGAGACCACCGCCGAGACTGAGAGCGCCGCCGTGCCGGATAGCAGTGAACCCGCCGCGCCGGCGCTCACGCTGGAAATCCGGAAGACCGTTCGCGTGAACGCAGCATCCGCGCAGAACAACGTTGGCGTTCTGCACGCGATCACGCTCACCAACCACACCGAACGGCCACTGGAGACCATCACCCTCTCGATGCGCGCAGAGCCGCCGCTCCTGCGCTCGAAGACGTGGCAGCTCGACCGGATCGCAGCGGGAACCTCCCGCACGCTCGAAAGCCTCTCCACCGCGTTCGACACCGCCCGCCTTTCCGCGCTGAACGAGGCGGAAGTGGGTGCTCTGGTCTTCACCGTCGACGGGCCGGACGGGCCGCTTTGCGAAGAGCGTCACACCATCGAATTTCTCGCCCGCGACGAGTGGGGCGGCGTCGGCGACATGGCGCACCTCCTGGCGGCGTTCGTGTCCCCCAACGATGCGGTGGTGGCCGCATTGCTGCGCGATGCCTCGGAGCTTCTGGAGCGCAGCGGCTATCCGGGCGGTCTTGACGGCTACCGCTCGGGCGACCCGCAGCGGGCCTGGCTTCTCGCCGGCGCCATCTGGTCCGCGGCCACCGGCATGGGGCTGCATTATGCGCACCCGCCAGCGTCCTTCGAGACGGCGGGGCAGAAGGTGCGCGGGCCGGGCCGGATCAAGGCCGAGGGGCTGGCCACCTGCCTCGATACGGCGCTCCTTCTGGCAGCCGCGTTCGAGGCAGCCGGGCTCAACTCCGTGGTTCTGTTCACAAAGGGCCACGCCTTCGTCGGCGTCTGGCTGGTGCCGCGGGATTTCGGCTATGTCACCGAGCCCGACATCGTTGCCGTTCGCAAGGCGGTGCAGGCGCGCGAGTTCGTCCCCATCGAAACCACGCTTCTCACCCGCCGGCCAACGGTGGGGCTGGAACAGGCAGTGGCGGAGGGCCGCCGCCAGCTGTCCGAAGAGCACGAGGACAGGTTCGTGACTGCGGTGGATGTGGCACGCGCGCGCGCGGCCCGCATCCGTCCGCTGGCCACCACCACCGCAGAAGCCGTGCCGGAAGACCATGCCGAGGCCGCCCCCACAACGCTGCCGAAGCCGCTGGACGGCGCCTCGCTTCCAGCCGACGCGGTGGACGATGTCCCGCAGACGCCGCGCGGGCGGATCGAGCGGTGGCAGCGCAAGCTTCTCGATCTGTCGCTGCGCAACAGGCTCCTCAACTTCAAGGCCACCAAGCAGACTGTGCCGCTCATGGCACCCGACATGGCGGCGCTGGAGGACGCGCTGGCGGGCGGCAAGCGCTTCAAGACCTACGCCCTCATCGAGGACGACCCGGTCGGCACCCGCCAGTTTTCCGCCGAGGAACGCAAGGCCATCGAGCTTGAGGCAGCCGGTCACGCCTACGGGCGCGGACAGGTGGCAATCCCGCTCACCGAAGGCGACATGAAGAACCGCCTCCTCGCCCTCTTCCGCCGGGCGAAGAGCGACATGCAGGAAGGCGGCACCAACACGCTGTTCCTGGCGGCGGGTTTCCTGCGCTGGAAGCGGGACGGCGAGGCAAGAACCTACCGCGCCCCGCTCCTCCTCATCCCGGTCGCCCTCGACCGTCGCTCCGCCCAGTCCGACTTCACGCTGACCCACCACGAAGACGACGTGCGCTTCAACGCCACGCTGCTTGAGTTCCTGCAGCGCGATTTCGATCTCACCATCCCCGAGCTTTCCGGTGAGCTGCCGCGGGACGAAAGCGGCATCGACGTGCCCGGCATTCTGGAGATAGTGCGGCGCAAGGTGCGCGATGTGGCCGGGTTCGAGGTGGTGGAAGACCTCTTCCTGTCCACCTTTTCGTTCGCCAAATACCTGATGTGGAAAGACCTTGTGGAGCGGACCGACCAGCTTCGCGAAAATCCGCTGGTGCGCCATCTGGTCGACAACCCCGAAGCCGCGTTCAGCAACGGCGAGACCCCGCCCCTCACGCCCCGCGAACTGGACACCAAGCTCACCCCGCGCGATCTCGTCACCCCGCTGCCGGCCGACAGCTCGCAGCTTGCCGCCGTGGTGGCGGCTGCCGAGGGGCGGAACTTCGTGCTGATCGGCCCGCCGGGGACCGGCAAGAGCCAGACCATCTCCAACATCATCGCCCAGTGCCTTGCCACGGGGCGCACCGTCCTGTTCGTTGCCGAGAAGGCCGCAGCGCTCGACGTGGTCCACCGGCGCCTCGCCGCCTACGGGCTCAGCGATGCGGTGCTGGAGCTTCACTCCAACAAGACCGACCGCAAGGCCGTGCTCACCCAGCTCGGCAACAGCTGGCAGCGGGCCACCGGCGCGCCCGAAGACGCCTGGATCGACGTGACCGACCAGCTGCGGATCGCACGCGACAGCCTCAACGCCTATGTGCAGGCGCTCCACGCCAGGGGCCGGCAGGGCTTTTCCATCTTCGAGGCCATCGGCTGGCTTGCCGCTGCGCCGGACGGCCTCACCATCGGCTTCAGCAACAAGGATGCGCATGACGCCGCAAGTTTTGCGGGCCTTGAGCGGATCGCGCGTGAACTCTCCCGCACCCATGCGGTGGCCGGCGATGGCCCGCCGCTCACCCTGGTTGCGTCCGGTGACTGGTCCCACGCCTGGGAGGCTGCGTTTCTGGATGGCGCCGCTGCACTCCTTCGGGCGGTAAAAGCCGTCCGCGCGAGTGCATCGCAGCTTTCCGCGATGATCGGCCTTTGCGCAGACCCGGCGCTTGGCCCCGAGCGGCGCAAGCTTCTGGCGGCCTTCGCCGCCCGCACCGACCAGGCAGCGCTCGACGTCAGCCGCATGCCGGACCTGCCACCTTCTGCAATCCGCCAGCATGTGGAGGCCTTTGCCGCCGACGCCAATGCCATCGAGACCGCACGCCGCGCGATGGCGGCGCGCTACCCGGACGCGATGCTGCCGCGGATCCCCCTTGCGGCGCTGGATGGCGAATGGCGGCAGGCGGCAGCCAGCTTCTGGCCGCTATCGTGGCTGTCGAAGCGCAAGGTGCGCAAGCTTCTGCAAACCTATGCCGATGCCGGTGTCAGCGACCCTGCCCGCGACCTACCGGCCCTCTTCACCATCACCGCACGGCAGGAGGCGCTCGCCGCAAGCCCCCTCGCCGCCGCGGCCGGCAGCAACGCCGAGCCCGCCCGCCTTGCCGCAATGGCCGAGCAGGCGGCGGCGCTCCGTCATGCGCTGCGCGCTGCCGCAGAGAACGCAGCCGACCATGTTTGCCTCGGCTCTGCCGCCGCAGCCCTTGCCGCCGGGCCGGACGGTCCGCTGCGCGATGCACTCCTTGGACACACGGCTGCCGAAGCCGCACTCGCCCATGCCCTTGCGCACTTCAACAGCATCGGCGGCGCTGCTGATCCCGCAGGTCCTCTCGCCGCGTTGAACGAAGCGCTGGATCTCCTGTTTGCGCAAAAGGCCCGCATTTCGGACTGGACGCGCTGGATGGAGGCCCGCCACCACGCGCTCGCCGGCGGTCTTGCCCCGCTGGTGGAGGCCGTGGAGAACCGCCGCGTCGATGATGCCGCCCTCACCTTCCGCCGCGCCTATGCGCGCTGGTGGCTGCCTCTTGCGCTGGATGCCAGCCCCGAGCTTCGCCGGTTCGCCCACTGGGACCACGAACACATCGTAGAGACCTTCCGCCGTCTCGACGAGGAAGCAGCACGCGTTGCCCCATCCGAAATCATGCGCCGTATCCAGCACGGGTTGCCCGAGCCGGACGGGGTCGCGCGCAAGTCGGAGCTTGGGGCGCTGCGCCATCAGCTGGGGCTCCAGCGCCCCTCCATGCCCATTCGCACGCTTCTAAGCTCCATCGGCTCCACCCTCCCAAAACTCGCGCCGTGTGTTTTGATGTCGCCGCTGTCCATTGCCCAGTATCTGCCGGCGGGCCAGGCCGCGTTCGACGTGGTGATCTTCGACGAAGCGTCCCAGATCACCACATGGGACGCCGTCGGCGCGATTGCGCGCGGGCGGCAGGCCATTATCGTCGGCGATCCGAAACAGCTGCCGCCCAGCAACTTCTTCGGCCGCACCGACGATGACGAGGAGCTGCCTGAGGTGGAGCGCGATCCCCTCTCTATTCTGGACGAGGTGGCCACCGCCGGCATTCCGACGCGCGAACTGACCTGGCACTACCGTAGCCGTGACGAGGCGCTGATCGCCTTCTCCAACCACTTCTATTATGGCGGCCGGCTTGTCACCTTCCCGGCGCCCATCGACGGAACGAGCGCTGTCGCCTTCCACAAGGTGGACGGCATTTATGCGCGCGGCAGCGGGCGGACCAACCAGATCGAGGCCAAGGCCGTGGCCACCTTCGTCAGCCAGCGGCTGACCGCGTGGCTGACGGCGCCGGAAAGCGAGCGGCAGACCCTCGGCGTCATCACGTTCAACTCGCAGCAGCAGGGGCTGATCCAGGATCTTCTGGACGACGTGCTCAGGGACGATCCCCGGCTTGAATGGTTTTTCTCGGACGACCGGGACGAGCCTGTCATCGTGAAGAACCTGGAAAACATCCAGGGCGATGAGCGCGATGTGATGCTGTTCTCCATCACGTTCGGCCCGTCTGTCACCGGCACGCGGTCGATGAATTTCGGCGCGCTCAATGCCGAGGGCGGCGAGAAGCGGCTCAATGTTGCCGTGACGAGAGCACGGCGGGAGCTTCATGTGTTCTCGTCGATCGACGCGGACTGGATCGACCTGTCGCGCAGCGGCAAGACCGGCGTGAAGCACCTCAAGGCGTTTCTGGATTATGCCGCGCGGGGCCCTGTGGCGCTGCCTGCCGCGGACGAAGGCTCGCTCGGCCCCGCGGAAAATCCGTTCGAGGCTGCCATCGCTGACGCATTCCGCCGCCGCGGCTGGGAGGTGCGCACCCAGATCGGCGTCTCCAACTTCCGGATCGACCTTGCCATCGTCCACCCGGACCATGGCGGCGCGTTCATTGCCGGGATCGAGTGCGACGGGGCGAGCTACCATGCCTCTGCCACGGCGCGAGACCGCGACAAGATCCGCCAGGCGGTACTGGAGGGGCTCGGCTGGACGATCCTGCGCATCTGGTCGACGGACTGGTTCCGTGCGCCGGATGCCGTGGCCGACCGGCTGCACGAAACATTGCAGACACTTCTGGAAAGCGACCGTGACGCCCGCGCACAAAAGGACGCCGCGGCGGCGGCCGCACGCGCCGTCAGCGAGGCAGATGATTCACGGCCGGGCCATCTGCCGGAACGCCTCGCGCTGGCTGCACCGCTGAGCGCTGCGCCCGATCCGGCCCCGCCGCGCGAACTTCTGGAAAGTGCCTCGCCCTTGCCCTTGTCGGCTCAGGCCGCTGCGCCCGGCCCTTCCGCAGCGCCGGCGCAGCGTCGCGGCCGCGTTTCGCCCGAAGAGCTGGAGGCGGCTCTCGCGTCGATGATCGAGCAAGCGCCACCGGAACGCCCTGCCCCGGCCAGCGCCGCCACGGCCGAAAGCGGGCTCGACGCCGACCGCTTCTTCGAGCCGGATTATGCCGGCACGCTTGGCAGCCTCGTTGCGCAAATTGCCCAGGCGGAGGGGCCACTGCCACTTTCCGTCCTGTGCCGGATGGTGGCCGCAAGGCACGGCTGGCAGCGCACCGGGCGGCGGATTGCCGCCCGAGTGGAAAACTGTCTGGCGCTGGTCAGCGTGGTGGACGAGTTCGGCGTGCCATTTGTGTGGCCGCAGGGCGCATCACTGGATCGCGTGCCGTTCGGCGGCCTGCGCGGCCGTGCCGTTCGCGATGTGTCGCGCACGGAAATTGCGGATGTGATCGCCAACAGCCGGCGCGCGATTGCGTCGGCGGAAGACGGCACGCTGGAGCTGGCGCGCGCCATGGCCATCGCCCGCCTCACCGCCGACACGCGCGCCTATCTCGACCTGTGCCGGGCATGGGCTGTGGAGAGCGGCCCGCAGAAGGAAAGCTTCAGCGATTGGCGAGAAACAGACGCCTCAAAGTAAAGACCGCCGAAATCAGCTCCTCGGTGTCCTTTTCGCTGAATTGTGTGCATTGCAGCACATCATTCGGAATGGTCTTGACCTTTTCGCGCATTTCGAGGCCCTCGGCCGTCAACCCGATCAGCACGCGGCGTTCGTCGTCGCTGTCGCGGCGGCGCGATACCAGCCCGTTGGCCTCAAGCCGTTTCAGGAGCGGGGTCAGCGTTCCGCTGTCCAGCACTAGAAGCCTGCCGATTTCGCCGACAGAAACGGGGGCATGCTCCCACAAGATGAGCATGACCAGATATTGCAGGTAGGTGAGACCCAGAGGATCCAGCAGCGGACGGTAAAGACGCACCGTTGCATTCGCCGCGGCGTAGATTGGAAAGCAAAGCTGCTCTTCCAGTTTCAAGGCGTCATCTGACGAACGATCAGCAATACGTTTCATGTTTCCTCGTCCCTCGAACGGGGAGCGGTGTCAATGCGTCCAGCTATCGTGTTCGTACACTCGGAAGTTCCCTCATTTAAACATCATGCGAAATGGATGCCATCTCAGAGCATCAGGTTCATTGCGCGCGATTGAAACGGACCCGACGGCCAATCGTTACCACCTCACCAACGTGGGGTGACCGAATGCCGGAACTTGAGTGCGATGTGGCGATCATCGGGGCTGGAACCGCCGGTTTGTCCGCTGAACGGCGGGCGCGGGCCAACGGCGCGCGAACCTTGCTGATCGATCCGGCATTTGCGGGAACCATGTGCGCCAACGTCGGCTGCATGCCGTCAAAGCTGCTCATCGCGGCGGCGGAGGCCGCGCATCGCGCCCGCAATGCCCCGGTCTTCGGTGTGGAGCCCGGCGACATCACGATCAATGGCAAGGATGTGATGAAGCGCCTGCGCGCCGAGCGCGACCGTTTTGTCGCAGCCACCCGCAAGTCGTTCGACAAACTGCCGGAGGGGACCGCAATCAAGGCGACCGCCCGCTTCACCGGCCCCACCAGTCTGGCGCTGGACAACGGCGATACGGTGCGCGCCCGAGCGGTCGTGATTGCGGCAGGCTCCACCCCGCGCCTCCCCTCGCCCTTCGAAGCGCTGGGCGACAAAGCGCTGACCAACCAGACCATTTTCGAGCTGGAGGACCTTCCGCGGTCGCTGGCAGTGGTGGGTGGCGGGGCCATCGGACTGGAGCTGGCGCAGGCCATGGCGCGCCTTGGTGTGGACACCGCGCTGTTCAACCGCGGCGAGACGTTGGCCGGCATCGACGACGAGGACGTCCAGTCCGCCCTCGCCACCATCATCGGGGACGAGCTGAAGCTGCACCGCGGTGTGGATGTGACGCCCGAGCCTTCGGACGACGGCATACGCTTGCACTGGACCGGCGCGGACGCCGGCGAACGGCTTTTCGACAAGGTGCTGGTTGCCACGGGCCGGGTCCCCAAGGTCGGCGGGCTTGACCTTGAAAGCGCCGGTCTCCCGCTCGATGACAATGGCATTCCCCTCTTCGACCGCGAGACGATGCAGTGCGGCGACGCGCCGGTCTTCATTGCCGGCGACGTGGATGGCGACGTGCCGATCCTGCATGAAGCCTCCAACGAGGGCGCCGTGGCGGGCCGCAATGCCGCGCTCTACCCCGCCATGGAGGCCGAGCCGCGGACACCGCGCTTCACCATCACCTTCACCGACCCCCCGCTGGCGGTGGTGGGCGCAGCGCCTGGGCGCGACACCGTTGTCGGCTCCGCGTCCTACGAAAACCAGGGCCGCGCCAGGGTGGAAGCCCGCGCGAAAGGGTTGGTGCGCCTTTATGCGCGCTCGTCCGACGGGCGGCTCACCGGCGCGGTCCTTCTGGCACCCGGCGCCGACCACATGGCCCATCTCATGGCGCTCGCCATCATGCGGGGCGAGACTGCTGCGAGCCTCCTCGACATGCCGTTTTACCACCCGACCCTTGAAGAGGGGCTCAAGCCGGCGCTGCGCGAGATCTGCCACGCCACGCCTGCTGTCCTCAAAAATGGCCGCGATCCCGACGACGCGCCCGGCGCCTGACGCCCGATCCCGAAACTCGAAAACCGGAAACGCTGATGATCAAGTTGCATTGCCTTGCCTATTCGCGCGCGCTTCGTGTGGTCTGGCTTCTGGAGGCGCTCGACGCTCCCTATGAGCTGGTGAAATATGACCGGACCTCGGAGTTTCAGGCGCCTGAAGCTCTGAAAGCCGTTCACCCGCTCGGCAAATCCCCCACCATTGAGGACGGCGATCTCATTCTGGCCGAATCGGCGACCATCTTGCGCTATGTGCAGGAAAAGCATGGCAAAGGCCGCTTCGTGCCAGCGCCCGGCACCACGGATCACTGGATCCACGAAAGCTGGCTCGACTACGTGGAAAGCTCACTTGCCATGCCGGTGATGGTGACGCTGTTTTCGCGCATGCAGGGCGACGGCGCGCCGGTAAATCCGCGCATCGAGCGTGCCCTTGAAACGCATCTTGGCCATGTGGAAGCCCGCGTGAAGGACCGTGCATTCCTCATGGGCGATGCGCTCACCCTGGCAGACATGCAGATGTCCTACATCATCGCCCTTGCCGAGTTTGGTGACATGCTCGGCAAGGCACCCCACATAAGAGCCTACTGGGAACGGCTTCAGGCCGACCCCGGTTTTGCGCGTGCCACCGGCATAGCCGGGCAGATGGCACCGCCGCGCCGCTGAGCCCATTTTTCAAGACCGGACATAGATCATGGCCAATCCGCAAATCCTGTTCGAACCGCTGTTGGTCGGAGACATCTCCTTGCCCAACCGCGTTCTGATGGCACCGCTGACACGAAACCGCGCCAACGGCGACGGCACGGTAAAGGAGATGCATCAGACCTACTATCGCCAGCGCGCCAGCGCCGGTCTGATCGTCTCCGAAGCGACGCAGATCTCAGAAATGGGCAAGGGTTATCTCGACACGCCCGGCATCCACACCGAGGCGCAGGCTGAGACGTGGCGCAAGGTGGTGGAGGCGGTCCACGCCGGCGGCGGGCGGATCTTCTGCCAGCTCTGGCATGTGGGGCGGATCAGTCATGTCTCGCTTCTGCCGGACGGGCGGGATCCGGTGTCGTCCAGCGCCATCCGCGCCAACACCCAGACCTTTACGGCCGACGGCTTTGAGAATTGTTCGCCCCCCGTTGCGCTGGACGACGAGGGCATCGCGCAGACCATTGCCGACTACACCAACGCTGCCAGAATGGCCGAACAGGCCGGGTTCGATGGGATCGAAGTGCACGCCGCCAACGGCTATCTGCTCGATCAGTTTCTGCAAGATGGCGTCAACACGCGCGAAGACGGCTATGGCGGCAGCATCGGCAACCGGATGCGCCTTCTGGAAGAAGTGCTTGGCGCCATTGCGGACTTTTACCCCACCGGGCGCACCGGGGTGCGCCTGTCCCCGCGCGGTCAGGCCAACGACATTGCCGACAGTGATCCCGAAACCTTGTTCGGCGCGGTCTATGAAATGCTGTCCGACAAGTCGCTGGCCTACCTGCATGTGGTGGAAGATTTCGGTTCTGACGGCGGCCGCAATCCCGGCGACATGATCGGCCGCCTTCGCCGCAAATATGATGGTGTCTACATCGCCAACGGCGCGTTCGATGCAAAATCCGCCGCGACAGCCATTGCCGATGGAAACGCCGACGCGGTGGCCTTTGGCCGCCCGTTCATCTCCAATCCTGACCTGCCGGAACGCTACCGCACGGGTGCACCGCTCAATCCGCAGGACAAGGACACGTTTTATGGCGGCGACGAGAAGGGATACACGGACTACCCGTTCCTCGATCGCTGATGCCCGCAGGACGGGCCGCAACCACCAGACCGCGCCGGCACCCCCGGCGCGTTTTTGTTTGGTGGCACCCGCGTCCGCCCCTCCTCAGCGCGCCGCGCCAGCCTCGGAAAAGCGGAGTGGCTTAAAACAGCCACTCTCAGATTTCTGGATGATGCTCGTATGCGCCTTGGAACACGGATCATGCTGGTGGCCGCTGCGCCGCTTCTTGGCCTCGCGGCCCTCGCCAGCAGCCTTCTCTACGAAGACATGAAAAGCGTCGCGCGGGCCGAACGCGCGGCTATCGCGATCCGTGACGCACCATTTTACTCAAACCTCGCACACCAGCTCCAGAAGGAACGGGGCATGTCGGCGGGCTTCGTCAGCTCGAAGGGGGACGCGACCTTCAACGCCGCGCTGACGAACCAGCGCACAGTCGCCGACGACGCAAGAAAACAGCTTGAACCGGTGGTGAAACGGGAGCTGGAGCTTGCCAAACCCGATTCGCCGTTTGCCGAGCACAATCTCAAACTGCTGGAACTTCTGGAGACCCTTCCGGAGGTTCGCGAGCAGGTCACCGCGCTGAACACCCCGGTCGCCACCGTCGTGGCCGACTATACCGAAATCGTGTCGATGCTTCTCGTGATTGCGTCGGATGCCGCAATTGAGGCGGACGACCACGCCACGCAGCGCGCCGCCGGCGTTTACGCAGCGATCCTGCAAGCCAAGGAAACTGCCGGTCTTGAGCGCGCTGTGGGGTCCGTCGGTTTCGCCCAGCACTCCTTTCCCCAGCCTCTCTACAAACGTTTCGCCGAACTTGGCGCCAGCCAGGCACTGCTTGTCGCGCTTGCACGCAAGTCCGCCACCGACGACCTGCGCGTCACCATCGACGAAACGCTGACTGGCCCGGCATTCGACCGCGTGCAGGAAATGCGCGAGGAAGTGCATGCGTGGGTCGAGGGCAACGACATTGCCCCCATCGCGGCCCCGGTCTGGTTTGACGCGGCGACCGAGCGGATCAGTGCCTTCAAGACGCTCGACAACATCATCGCCGACCGGACGCTCGAGCTTGCCGAGATCCATTTCGACGATGCGCGTGGCAAAGCCGTCATTCAGGGCAGCTTCGCTCTGGTGGTCATCATCGTGTGCATCGTGGTGACGTTCCTCACCGTGCGCAGCACGCAGCGGCCCATCAACGCGGTGCTGCCCAAGCTTCGGCGGATCGGCGAAGGTGACACTTCGGTCGTGGTCACGGAAGTGAACCGGCGCGATGAAATCGGCGACATCGGCCGCGCCCTCGAAGCCATGCGTCTGGCGCTGGTGGAGCGCGATGCGATGGTCGAGGCCGACGCCGCCCAGCAGGAAAGAGAACGCAAGAGGGCCGCGCGGATCGAAGCGTCCATCGCTGCGTTCCAGGAACAGGTGGAAGACTCGCTGAGCGATGTTGCCCGCATGACCGAAGCGCTCGGCGAAGTCTCCTGCGATCTGATGGAAAACGCAGACATGACATCGCGCGAATCGGTTGCTGCCCGCAGCTCCTCGACCGAAGCCAGCGAGGCGGTGCAGAGCATCGCCGCCGCCATTGAGGAGATGACCGCATCCATCGGCGAGATCAGCGGCCAGCTCGATGCGTCGCACCAGGCGACCGACGCAGCAGCCTCCGCCGCAGACCAGGCATCGAAAAGAGTGGCGAGCCTGTCAGAAGCGGCTCACTCCATCGGCAACATCAGCACCGTGATCGCCAAGATTGCCAAGCAGACCAACCTTCTCGCCCTCAATGCCACCATCGAAGCGCAGCGCGCGGGGCCTGCCGGGATCAGCTTTTCCGTAGTGGCGCACGAAGTGAAGGCGCTTGCCGACGAAACGGCCACCGCCACCGAGCAGATTGACGGACAGATCGAGCAGATGCGCAGCGGCACGGAAGCGGCCGTCAGCGGCATCGGTGATATCCTGAGCCGGTTCGAGGGGCTCCGCAGCGCAGCGGCCGGCCTTGCCTCGGCCATGAGCCAGCAGAGCGCGGCCACGCAGGAAATCGGCAGCGGCGTGGAAGTTGCCTCCCGCGGCGCACAGGACGCCACCAGCCGCGCGGCCCACGTGGTCACCTCGGTGGACCAGACGACCGACAACGCCAAGGAAGTTCAGGGCGCTGCCCAGCGGATCGAAAACGCCGCCACTGCCCTGCGCAACCTCATCTCCAGCTTCCTTGCGGACGTTCGCACCACCTGACCTCTCGCGCCGGCGGTACGCTGCCGGCTTCCTTGCGCCTCTTACAAGGGCCTCACAAGAAAACGCCCCGGTGCCAATGGCCCGGGGCGTCTTCATTCGAAACGTGGAGGGCCACCACCAGGCGGCCCGAGAGGGTCAGACCCGGCGTTCGACCATCAACGCCTTGATCTCGGCGATGGCCTTGGCGGGGTTGAGGCCCTTGGGGCAGGCGTTGGCGCAGTTCATGATCGTGTGGCACTTGTAGAGGCGGAACGGGTCCTCCAGCGCATCGAGCCGTTCGCCGGTGTGCTCGTCGCGGCTGTCGACGATCCAGCGGTGCGCCTGCAGCAACGCGGCGGGGCCGAGATAGCGGTCGCCATTCCACCAGTAGCTGGGGCAGCTGGTCGAGCAGCAGGCACACAGGATGCACTCGTAAAGGCCGTCCAGCTGCTCGCGGTCCTCGTGGCTCTGGCGCCACTCCTTCTGCGGTTGCGGCGTGTCCGTCTTCAGCCAGGGCTCGATCTCGCGCAGCTGGGCGTAGAAGTTCGACAGGTCCGGGATGAGGTCGCGCACCACCGGCAGGTGCGGCAACGGATAAAGCGTTACCGGACCGTCGACCTCGGCCATGCCCGATGTGCAGGCGAGCCCGTTGAGGCCGTTGATGTTCATGGAGCAGGAGCCGCAGATGCCCTCGCGGCAGGAGCGGCGGAACGCCAGCGTCGGGTCAATCTTGTTCTTGATGTAGAACAGACCGTCCAGGATCATCGGGCCGCAATCGTCAAGATCGACGAAATAGGTGTCGACCTGAGGGTTGCCCTGACCCTCTTCCTGCCACCGGTAGACACGGAACTCGCGCACATTGTCCGCCCCCTCGGGCTTGTCCCAGGTCTTGCCCTGGGTGATGCGCGAATTTTTCGGAAGCGTCAGCTGAGCCATGATGCCATCTTTTAGAGTACGAACCTGACGTCACGGCTTGAACAAAAGTCGGTTCTCCGCCGTGCGCCCCGCTTCGATATACCCTCTTTGGAATAAGTCTTGAAGACAGTCATCGCGCCACAATGCGCGATGAAGCGTCTCAAGCACGATTGCGCGGGGCCATTGGGCCTCTGGCGCAAGCTCGAAGTAAGGCAGAAGCGCCTGATCCTCGAATCCCTCGATGTCGATTTTCAGAACGGCGGGCTTCGCCTCGATCTCCGCCAGCATCTCCGTCAGCGGTCGCACTTCGACCAGATCGCCCGGTTTTGCCCCCTCGAACGGCACCAGAGACGAGCGCCCCGCATTGCGGCTTTCGTGCAAGGTGAGCTTGCCGGCGGGGCCCACCGCCTCGGGCCGGATCACCACGCGGTCGGCAAGGCCGTTGCGGTCCAGATTGGTTGCAAGCCGGGTGCGCAGGCGGGCCAGCGGTTCGAACGCAACGGCGCGGCTGCCGGGCGCTGCGGCCAGAACACCCACGGTATACAGGCCGATATTGGCGCCGATATCGACGAACCACTCGCCCTCTTTCAGGTGCGCGGCCAGAAAGGCGCGCTCCTCCGCCTCATCGAGGCGGGCCTTGTACCAGATGTCGAAATCGACCTTGTTGTCGGCAGGGTCAAGCGCCAGATCGAGACCGTTGAGCCTGACGTTCACGGGGCCGTTCGGGGCGATGCGCTTGTAAAAGCGGCGCATCGGCTCACGCACCAGCGGAAGACGGCGAAGCCACCGCGGCGGCGGTCTCATGCGGCAGCCCGCGGGTGGGCATCGCGGTAGGCGGCAAGGAGCCGGGTCTCATCGACAGCCGTATAAATTTCAGTTGTGGAAAGGCTCGCATGGCCGAGCAATTCCTGGATCTGCCGCAGATCGGCGCCCCGTGCCAGAAGGTGGGACGCGAAGGCGTGGCGCAGCGCATGGGGCGTTGCCCGCTCCGACAGCCCCAGCGCCCCGCGCCACACCGAAACGGCGCGCTGCACGATCCGGGGCGAAAGCCGCCCGCCCTTTTCGCCGCGGAAGAAGGGCCCGCTCTCCAGCGCAAAGGGTGCTGCGGCACGATACGCCTCGATGGCAGCGGCCACGGCAGGCAGCACCGGCACGAGCCGTTCCTTGTCTCCCTTGCCGCGCACCACAAGCTGCGTGATCGGCGAGCTCATCTGCTGCGCATCAAGCCCGGTCGCCTCGCTGATGCGAAGGCCCGCCCCGTAAAGGAGGCCGAGCACCGCGGCATCGCGTGCGCTGACCCAGTCGCTCCCCATGGCCATCATCTGCTGCGCGGACTCCACCGCAATGGGGCGCGGCAGCGGCCGGGGCTTTGACGGCGCTTCCACCGCGCGGGCCGCGGCGGCGTTGACGCCGTGCGCGCGCTCGAACGCGGTGAGCATGGCACGCACGCCGGCCAGAATGCGGGCCAGCGTCCGCGGCCCCGCCCCCTCCCGCTTGCGAGCTGCCAGAAACGCGCGAATGTCGGCCGGGCGCAGGGCGGAAAGGCCGTCAAAGTCCGGCGCACCGCCAAGGTGAACACAAAGGAAAGAGAGAAACTGGCGCGTGTCGCGCTCATAGGCTTCGGCGGTGTTGGCCGAACGGCCACGCTCGGCCGTCAGCGCGGCAAGCCATGCCGCCCGTGCCGCCGTCACGTTCTCATCCCAGCCGAATGCGCCCTCTTGTGCCATGTCATGCAATCTAGAGGCAAAACCTCCACGCACCGTTCTTAAAGTTGGCGCAATTGATGCCCCGCTGGTGTGGCGGCGCAAACCTTGTTGGCTCTCAGCGTGAAGGGAGCAGGCTTCATATCCCGTGCCTGTCGCGCAGTTCGCTTGCACCCTTATGCTATTGTCGCAAATATTGCGTTCAACTTCGGGTGTCAGCACGACGGCACACGGGGAGCCCGATACCGAACATCGTGACCAAGGGTCTGAGTGGCGGTCAGACGTTGCGCCTGACGCGACTTTCCTCTTCGAGCGAAATCCCACAGGAACGACGGACTCGTGATGAAAGATACAGGGCTGAAGCAGTTTGCCCGCGTCGGGATGTGGCCGGGCGGCGGTGAAGAAACCGTCTCCGGTGCCGGCTCCACGGTGAAGTACACAGACGCTCTCCGCCCCAAACTGGAAGCGATTGTCCGCGATCTTGGCGTGCGGCGTGTTCTTGACGCCCCTTGCGGAGACTTCAACTGGATGCGCCATGTGGACCTTGGCGGCGCCTCTTATGTAGGGCTCGATATTGTCGACGAGGTGATTGCCCGCAATATCGAGCGCCACGCAGCCCCCGGATGTTCCTTCGTCATTGCCGATGTGACGGTGGATCCGCTGCCGCCATCGGACCTGCTCGTCTGCCGCGATCTCCTGTTGCATCTGCCGTTCGAGAACATTCTCGATCTCTTCAAGAACGTTGCGGATGCGGAGCTGAAGTGGGTCCTGATCTCAAGCTACGTCAACCCTGCAAACCGGGATCTCGGCACGCCGGGTGAAGGGCGCCTCGTCAATCTGACTTTGCCGCCGTTCAACTTCCCGGCCCCGGACGAGGACCGCCGGATCGTCGACTGGGTGAAAGGCTATCCCGAGCGCTATCTCTACCTTTATGACCACGAAATCTTTCGCAGCCACGCGTACGCCGCCATCGAGAAGGCGGCGAACGCTTAGGACCCTCTTCCGAAGCCGGGCAGAGCCGGGCTGTCAGAGGATGGACTGGCCGGTCGTCTTCCAGTCCGCCAGGAAGGTCTCGAGGCCCTTGTTGGTGAGCGGGTGCTCGATCAGCTTCAGGAGGATGCCGGGCGGAATGGTTGCCACATCGGCGCCTGCAATGGCCGCCGCCTGCACGTGGTTCACCGTGCGGATGGACGCGGCGAGAATCTCGGTCTGGAGATCGTCGTCGTTGTCGTAGATGGCACGGATATCCTCAATCAGCTTCATGCCGTCGAGGCCCAAATCGTCCAACCGGCCGACGAACGGCGAGATGAAGGTCGCCCCCGCCTTTGCCGCCAGCAGCGCCTGCGCCGCCGAGAAGCAGAGCGTGACGTTGACCATGTGGCCGTCGCCGGTCAGCGCACGGCAGGCCTTCAGCCCGTCCCACGTCAGCGGCAGCTTCACCGCAATGTTGGGGGCGATGGCGGCCAGCTTGCGGCCTTCGGCAATCATCGCGTCCTTCTCGGTCGCGGTGACTTCCGCGCTCACCGGGCCGTCGACCAGCTTGGCAATCTCGGCGATCACCTCCAGCATCGGCCGGCCGGCCTTCATGATAAGCGAGGGGTTTGTGGTCACCCCGTCGAGCATCCCGGTGTCGGCGAGCGCTTCGATCTCCGAAACATCCGCTGTATCCACGAAAAATTGCATCTTGTTCCTCCCCGACGCCTTAGTGGGCGCCTACACCATTCCATAGCGCCGATAAACTCCCCTTCGCGGCCAAAGCGCGTTATCCGGGCACGATGCGAAGACACCGATGACCGAAAACCTCACTCTGTTGCCCCGCGTCTCGGTCCTGCTGCCGCACCGGCTCGGGCTTCTGACCTACGCTGCTGATGCGCCCATTGCGCCCGGAACGGTTGTGCTGGCGCCCCTTGGCGGCCGCCCGCTGGTGGGCGTGGTGTGGGACGACCCGCCGGACATGGCCATCGACGATGCGCGGCTGAAGCCCGTGAAGCCCATGAGCACGGCGGCGACCATCAGCGCGGACCTGCGCCAGTTCGCCGATTTCGTCGCCCGCTACACCATGACCCCGCGCGGCGCGATCCTGCGCATGATCCTGCGCAGCCCAGACGCGCTGGAGGCGGAAAAGCCGGTGAAGGCGCTGAAGCTGGGAGAGACCGCGCCCGAGCGGATGACCGAGCCGCGCCGCCGGGTGCTTGACGCGCTGGCCGCCGGCCCCGTGGGCCGCAAGGCGCTTTTGGCGCAAGCCGCCGCCACCCCCGCCGTCCTCGGCGCGATGGTGAAGGCCGGCAACCTCACCGAACTCAGCCTCCCCCCGCCGCTCCCGCCCCAGCCGGACGCTGACGCTGCCCCGCCGGACCTTTCCGAAGGCCAGGCCGAGGCTGCCGCCGCACTTGGCGCGGCCGTGACCGCACACGAGTTTGCGCCGATCCTCCTGGAAGGTGTGACCGGGTCCGGCAAGACGGAGGTCTATTTCGAGGCGGTGGCGGCGGCGCTGCGCGCCGGGCGGCAGGCGCTGATCCTGATGCCGGAGATTGCGCTGACGCCGATGGTGGTCGCCCGGCTGATCGAACGCTTCGGCGCAGAACCCGGCGAATGGCACTCCGGGCGCACCCCCGCGGCCCGCACGGCGCTGTGGCGCAACGTGGCATCCGGCAGCGCGAAAATTGTGGTCGGCGCACGCTCGGCGCTCTTCCTGCCATTTGCGGACCTTGGCGTCATCATTGTCGATGAGGAGCACGACCAGAGCTACAAGCAGGACGATGGCGTCACCTACAATGCGCGGGACATGGCGATCGTGCGCGCGCAGACCGCAGGCATTCCCACAATTCTCACCTCGGCCACGCCTTCGGTCGAGACCCGCATCAACGCCGAGAAGGGCAGATACCGGCGCCTGATCCTCCCGGCCCGGTTCGGCGGCGCGCCGATGCCGTCGATCCGCGCGGTGGACCTGACGCGGGACGCACCGGCGCGCGGCACATGGCTGGCGCCTTCTGTGCGCACGGAAATCGACGCGACGCTGAAGGCCGGCGAGCAGGTGCTCCTTTTCCTCAACCGGCGGGGCTATGCGCCGCTCACCGTGTGCCGGCGCTGCGGCCACCGCATCCACTGCCCCAATTGCAGCGCGGCGCTGGTGGAGCATCGCCTGCGCGGCCGCCTCATCTGCCACCATTGCGGCCACGACGAGCGGCGCCCCGACACCTGCCGCGCCTGCGGCGCCGAAGACACCCTCGCCGCCTGCGGTCCGGGGGTGGAACGGGTCGCGGAAGAAGCCGCCACCGTGTGGCCCGAGGCGCGAACGACCGTGATGTCGTCGGACCTTTCGGGCGGTCCCGGCGCGCTCACCGAGGCGCTCGATGCCATCAGCCGCGGCGATGTGGATATCATCGTCGGCACGCAGCTGGTGGCCAAGGGACACACCTTCCCCAAGCTCCAGCTGGTGGTTGTGGTGGATGCCGATCTGGGGCTCGAAAATGCGGACCCGCGCGCTGGCGAGCGCACCTTCCAGCTGCTGACGCAAGTCACCGGACGCGCCGGGCGCATCGCCCACGGCGGCCGCGCCCTCCTCCAGACCTACGCGCCCCGGCATCCTGTGATCGAAGCCATGGTCCGCGGTGACACCGAGGCGTTTTATGCCGAGGAGACACTCGTGCGGCGCGAAGGCGGCCTGCCGCCGTTCCAGCGGATGGCCGCCATCATCATTTCAGCCACCGACCGTGCGGAGGCCTACGCCCATGCCGCCGCACTGGCGCGAACGGCACCGCCGGGCGAGGTGGAAATTCTTGGCCCTGCGGAAGCGCCGCTTGCGATCCTGCGGGGGCGCTATCGTTTTCGCCTGCTGGCGCGGGCGCCGCGCAGCACACCGCTGCAGGACATACTCGGTGCGTGGCTTGAGGGCGTCCCGGTCGACGGCACGGTACGCCGCGCCGTCGACATCGACCCCCAGTCCTTTCTCTGACGGGCACCGGGTCCGGTCAGCCGGTCCCGATGCTTTGCCGCCGGACCGCTTAAAGCGTGTACTGCCAGTCGGAGCGGACGAAGGCGTAGCCGTCGCCGTCCTTGGCGACATGGCAGAAACCCGGGAACGGGAGGTGCATCCCGGCGACCAGCGTGCGGTCTTCGGCAACCTCTTCCAGAATGGCCTTGCGCGTTGCGACGGCCTGCTCGGGCTTCACGTCGAAGCCGATGAACTGATCGGGGTTTGCCATCTGAAGTGGCGCCACGTGGACGATATCGCCCCAGATCAGCAGGGAATCGGCGCCGGACGAGACGCGGTAGCCCGTGTGACCCGGCGTGTGGCCGGGCAGGAACACCGCCTCGATGCCGGGTGTCACCACAACATCACCATCGAACGGCGTGATGCGGCCATCATAGGCTGCCGCCATGTTGGCGACGGCGTCCACCATGCCGCGCTGGCCTTCGGGCAGCATCTCGCGGGTGGCAGGGTCGGTCCAGAAATTGAGTTCCTCGGCGCGCACCGCCATCTCGGCCTCCGGGAACACCGCGGCGCTACCCTCGGTGAGGCCGCCAATATGATCCGGATGCAGGTGCGTCATGAGGATGGTGTCGACGCTGGCCGGATCGATCCCGGCGGCGGCAAGGTTTGCGTCCAGCTTGCCGAGCGTCGGCGCCATTCCGGTCGAGCCGCCGGCGTCGATCAGGATCGTGCGGCCGCCGACCTGGACCACGTAGGCGTTGACCGGCGCGGTATAACCGCCGGCCGGCATGAATGCCGCTTCCATTGCAGCGTCGAAGGTGGCGTCGTCGGCATTGGGGAACGCACCGGCGCCGATGGTGAGGTTCCCGTCGGCAATGGCGGTGACGACGGTATCGCCGCCGAGCGTGATGCGCTGGTAGGCGGGCGCCTGGGCCATGCCGTTCGCCCCGTCCTGCGCGCGCGAGACGCGGACGGTGAGAGGCAGCGCGGCGGTTGCACCGGCAAATGCGGCGCCGGCCAGAAGGTGACGGCGGTTGATGGTCATGGGTTCGCTCCTTGCGTTCGTCTCGATCAACGCTGCGCCGCAGTTGGCACCGCGCGCGCGGTGATGTTGTACAAGGAGCTAAGGCAGGCCGGGCCGGACGCAATGCCGCAGTGGCTCACGCATTGGTGATGGCTGCGTTGAAGGCCGCCGGTTTTGCGTTAGATAGCCACGTATGAGCAATGAAAAAGACACCCACTCCACCGGCACCGAAGCAGACGGCGAGCATCAGGCATCCCGCGGCGCGGAAGCGGCAGAGCGCGCCCGCGCCGAAGCCGAGGCCCGCCGCGCCGCCAACGACGCGGAAAAGATCCACGGCAGCGATTTGCCGCCGGAGGAAGGCGGCCGAAAAGGCCCCGAACCCGTTCGCTACGGCGATTGGGAAAACAAGGGCATCGCCACCGACTTCTGACGGCCCCGCCCGGCATGACAACGAAAAACGCCACCGGCCCGAAAGCCGGTGGCGTTTTCATGTTTGCGAGGCGGGCTCGTTACCAGGAACCGGTATTTTCCATCGAAGCCCAGGGCTCGGCCGGATCCAGCGATTCGCCGCCCTGCAGAAGCTCGATGGAGATCCCGTCAGGTGATTTCACGAAGGCCATGTGGCCATCGCGCGGCGGGCGGTTGATCTCCACGCCGCCATCCATGAGGCGCTGGCAGGTGACGTAGATATCGTCGACGCGGAATGCGAGGTGGCCGAAATTGCGGCCGCCGGAATAGGATTCCGGATCCCAGTTGTAGGTCAGCTCGAGCATCGGGCTTTTCTCGTCGCTCTGCGCACGCGCCATGTCGTCCGGTGCAGCAAGGAAGATCAGCGTGTAGCGGCCCTTCTCGCTTTCGGTCCGGCGCACTTCGCGCATCCCGAGTTTGTTGCAGTAGAAGTCGAGCGACGCATCGACGTCCGTGATGCGGACCATCGTGTGAAGATAATGCATGGCGGGCTCCCTCAGCCGTTGGTGTCGTTGGGAGAACCTCTAGACCGTCTGGCGGCGAAAAGAAATTCGCCCCGCGCGCGCCGGTTTACCGGTCGCAGCCGCGCAGCAGGCAGTGCGCCGAGACGGCTGGCGCGGGGCGCACGCGAGGCAGCGGCCGGCGCGGCCGAACGGCACGCGGCGCGGGTGCCGTCACCACGCGCACCGTGGGGGCCGGCACCAGCACGGCCCGCGACCAATAGCGCTCCTTTGCCTTGCGTACGGTGCGGGTGGCAGCGCCGGTTCCGCAGGCGTGGCCACACCGTCCGCGGATGGCAGGCGGCGGGCTCAGAACCAGCGTTTCCTCGTAAACGTCCTGCCGCACGAACACGCGGGACGGCTGCGCCACCACGTGGGCCGACTGGCCCGCCACAAGGTCCGCCGCAGCCAGCGGCAGCGGGGCGAGAAACACCAGCGCCGCAAGAATCAGGCACCCTTTTACCCGGCGCGCCTTGAACAAAGGTCCAACCATCCCTCACTCCTGCCAACCATTTCAGCTGACAGTAGAGACAGACCTGATTCGTTCCGTTTGCAGATTTTCGTAAAATTGCACCGAATTACGAGACGAATCGGCAACGTGGCGCCGGTCAAGGCTCCAGTTCGGTGTCCCAGTACAAAAAGTCTAGCCAGCTTTCGTGAAGATAGTTCGGCGGGAACAGGCGGCCATTGTTGTGCAGGTCCTGCACCGTGGGCCGGAACGGGTTCTGGTGGGGAAACATCTCGGCGACGCGGCAGCTCTTGTTGCCCTTGCGCAGATTGCAGGGCGAACAGGCGGTGACAACATTCTCCCACGTCGTCAGCCCGCCCTTGGAGCGCGGGATGAGGTGATCGAACGTCAGATCGTCCGGCGAGGTGCAGTACTGGCACTCGAAACGGTCCCGCAAAAAGACGTTGAAGCGGGTGAAGGCGGGATAGCGCGCCGGGCGAATGTAAGTCTTGAGGCACACCACCGAAGGCAGCTGCATCCGGAAAGACGGGCTGCGCACTTCGTGAGCATATTCGGAGACGATGTTCACCCGGTCAAGGAAAACGGCCTTGATGGCGTCCTGCCATGACCAGAGCGAGAGAGGGTAATAGCTGAGCGGCCGGTAATCGGCATTCAGCACCAGTGTCGGATGGGCATCGGGATGGACCGCTATGGTCACTCGACCGTCTCCGTCTTGCGATGGAATCGCGCTCTACGCCACAGACTTATCGTGCGCCAACGTGACGGAGATGTGAAGCGCCACGTTGGATCCATATTGCTTGTTCGCTTTCCGTCAGCCCAGATTCTGGTGAAGATGGTTCACCGCCATGGTCAATCCGCTCTGGTCGATGCCGTGGCCGAGGCCCGGCACCATGTGGAAGGCCACCGGCACGTCGGCGGCCACCAGCGCCCTGGCGGCGATCTCCGTCATCGACGCCGGCAGCACCTCGTCCGCCGTGCCGTGCACGAGAAGCGTTGGTGCGGGCTTGAGCGCGTCGGGGTCCGTGTTGGCCAGCGCGCCCGAAAACCCCACCACGGCGGCAATTCTCTCGGCCCGCCGGTAGGCCACCTCAAGCGCCATCATGGTGCCCTGGCTGAAGCCGACCAGCGCGAGCCTGTCGTTGCCAAGGCCGTGGCGTTCCAGCTCTGCGTCCAGAAAGCGCTGCAGGATGGGGGCGGCCACGGCCACGCCGCGCCGGTATTCGGACGGATCGCGCATGGTAAGCGGAAACCACTCGCGGCCGCCCATGCCCATCTGGCCCGGTGCATCCGGCGCGACGAAGGCAGCCCCCGGCAGCGCGCGCGCAAAGAATTCGGACAGGCCGATCAGGTCCGACCCATCGGCACCATAGCCGTGCAGGAACACCACCAGCGCATCCGCCGGCCCGCCATTGGCGGGGGCAACGCGCGGTCCACTCAACTCGGTCACAAAGGCATTCCTTCCAGCGGTCTTTCAGGTGTCGCGGCACTGGCCACCTTCGGTGTCTTCCGCGCCGCGCTGCGGCAGTGCGCATAATAGGCCCAGAACAGGCGGGCGGCCGTGCTGCGATACGGCGCAAAGGCGCGGCCCATCGAAGCGCATTCGTCTGGCGGCGGTTCCGCCGGCAGCGCCAGCGCAGCCGTCATCCCGCGGCGGACGGCAAGGTCCCCCACGGGCAAAATGTCCGGATGGCCGGCGCAGAACATGAGGTAGAGGTCGGCCGTCCACGGGCCGATGCCCGATATTGCCTCAAGCGCGGCGCGGGCCTCCTCGGCATCGCACACCGCCAGGACTTCAAGGTCGAGACCGTCATCGAGCGCACCGGCGATGGCGCGGACGGTGCGCATCTTCTGGCGTGAAAGACCGGCGGCGCGCAGCGTGTCGTCGTCCGCGGCAAGGAGGGCGCCAGCCCCCGGCGACGGGAAGGCAGCCTGAAAGCGCGTCCAGAGCGCGGCGGCGGATGCTGTGGAAAGCTGCTGACCGGCGACAATGCGCAACAGCCCGGCAAGCCCGGCCGGGTGCAGCCGCAGCGGCAACCGGCCAACGGCTTCAGCCGCCGGCAAAAGCCGCGCGTCCTGTGCCAGCAGCGCGTCGAGGGCACGCGCCAGGTCCGCTTCAGTTCGGATCCGCTTAACCATCACGGGACAGCGTAGCCCGCCCTGCGCTGCCGTCAATGCGGCTTGCCGTGCGCTTGTCCAGTTGGTGCTAGAATGCGGTCATGCTGCGCTTTGCTCCCAGCCCCAACGGGCCCCTCCACCGCGGTCACGCGCTCAGCCTTCTGGCCAACGAGGCGATGGCGGATGTCCTAGGCCTCCCCCTCACAATACGGATGGAGGATATCGATCAAAGCCGCGCCCGCCCGGCCTTCGAACGCGCCATCCTCGCCGACATCGCCTGGCTTGGCGTGGCATGGACACCGCCCATGCGCCGCCAGAGCGAACATTTTGCCGACTACCGCGACGCGCTGACCCGGCTTTCGGCGCGCGGGCTCATCTACCCTTCGTTCGCCACCAGGCGCGAGATTGCGCAGGCCATGAGGCCCGGCGCCCCCCGCGACCCCGACGGCGCACCCCGTTTTATTGGCGATGACGCCATTCTCGGTGAGGCCGAGACAGCGCGCCGCCGTGCGGGGCAGACCCCCGCGGCATGGCGGCTCCACATGGCGCGGGCTGTCGATCTGGTGGGAACGCCAACCTTCCGCACCGTCACCGCAGACGGCACGCCTGACGGCGAAATGCCGGCCGACCCCCTCGCCTGGGGCGATGTGGTGCTTGCCCGCAAGGACACGCCGACGAGCTACCACCTGTCGGTTGTGGTGGACGATGCGCATCAGGGCATTTCGCACGTCGTGCGCGGTGCGGACCTTCTGGCGGCCACCGCCGTTCACCGCGTCCTGCAGACGCTCCTCGACCTTCCCGCCCCCGCCTACCGCCACCATCCGCTGATCCTGGGGCCGGACGGGCGCAAGCTCTCCAAGTCAGCGGGTGCGGAAAGCCTCGAGGCGCTGGCGGCAGACGGCCTGACACCCGGCGCGCTGCGCGCTACGCTGGAGCCAATTCTTCGGGAAGAGCCGGCGTAGCACCCAAAGACAGGACATGCGGATGATTGGCGAAGCCGGGCAGGCCTTTGCGGTGATTGCGGACATTCATGGCAATGCCGACGCGCTGCGCGCCGTGCTGTCCGACATCGACGCCCGCGCGATTGGTGAGCTCGTCAACCTCGGCGATCATTTCAGCGGTCCCCTTGCTGCCCGTGAAACCGCCGAGATCCTGATGGCGCGAGACATCATCACCATCCGCGGCAACCACGACCGATGGCTGGTGGAGATGGAGCCTGCCGCAATGGGCGCGTCCGACCGCGCCGCATTCGACGCGCTGGAACCGGCGCATCTCGCCTGGCTCTGCGCGCTTCCCGCAACCCTTCACGCAGCACCGGACATCCTCCTGTGCCACGGCACGCCGGACAGCGACACGACCTACTGGCTGGAACATCTGGGACCGGACGGCCTCCCCAACCGCAGGCCGCTAGGCGAAATCAGCGGCTATCTAGCGGATCCTTCGGCAGGTCTCATCCTTTGCGGGCACACCCACATTCCCCGCCGTGTGGACGTGCCGGGCGGGCCGGTGATCTTCAACCCCGGCAGCGTCGGCTGCCCGGGGTACGATGACGACACGCCGTTCTTTCATGTCATGGAAGCGGCCACGCCCGCGGCCGCCTACGGCATCGTCACCCGAACGCAGGCCGGATGGCGCACCGAGATCCACCACGTGCCCTACGACACGGCGCGCATGGCAGCGTTTGCCGAGGCGGCTGGCCGGGCGGAGTGGGCCAGAGCACTTCGCACCGGGTTCGTGACGGCCTGAACGCTCAGATCACGTGCAGGAAGTGGCTGAGCCAGAAGCCGATGGTGAGCACCGACAGCAACGTCGAAAGCGTGATGGTATTGGCCGAAATCGCCAGCCCCGTCTGGAAGCGGTTGGCGATCAGATAGGCGTTGGCTCCCGTCGGGCAGGCCGCGGAAATCACCGCCACCGCAACGCCAAGCTCGGACAGGCCGAACACATATTGCGCCAGAGCAAACACCACGATGGGCATCACCAGAAGCTTGACCGCACCAATGGCGACCGCCGGCAGGATGCTCCCGCGAATGCCATATTTGTGCAGGCTCATGCCCAGCGAAATCAGCGCCAGCGGGATTGCGGTGTCGGACACCCGGTCGATCACGATGCGCGGAATTCCCTCCAGCGGCAGGCCGGTGAAGCGGAACAGGACGCCCAGGATGATGGCGATGATGAAGGGGTTCATGAGCACCGTCTTCACCACCCGCACCAGCGCGCGCGGAATATCGGCCTTGTGGCCGTCCTTGATGTCGGTCAGCTCGATCATGATGGCCGACACCGTGGTCATCACCGGCAGGTGGACCGCAATCAGCAGGAATACCGTGACGAGGCCCGGATCGCCGAACGCCTGGGTGATGATCGGCATCCCCACCATCACGACGTTGGAGTAGGACGCGCTCATTCCCGCAATGACGCCGACCCGCGCATCGCGCTTGAACGCCCTACGCACGATCACATACCCGATCGCGATGTTGACGGCGATGCCGCCAAAATAGGCGCCCCAGAAGGGCCACGGGTTCACGTCCGGCATGGCAAGCGTGCCGAGCGCGCGAAACAGCAGCATCGGCACCGCAATGGTGAAGACGAAATCCGCCATCGCCTCTCCGGCGCGGTCGGTCAGAAGGCGCGAGGCGATGATCGCGTAGCCAAGCCCGATAAAGCAGAAGACGGGCAGGACGACGGTGACGAGGGCGCTGTTGGACAAGGAGCCGCTCTGGGAAAGGTCAGACGGTCAATGGCTTAGAGCCCTGCGGCGCAAAAGGAAACCTCCGCCGCAGCATGGATGGTGCCCGCCGGGCAGCTGGCCGGTCAGGCGGCGTGAACCGCCCGCTCTCCGCCGACGGCGTGCAGGGTGCGGCCATGGGTCTTCAGCCAGAGCCTCGCGCACTCATGGTTAGGGTCGAGTTTCTCGTTGAGCGCCCAGAAGTCGGCCGAGTGATTGAGCTCGATGAGGTGCGCCACCTCGTGCGCCGCCACGTAGCGCAGCACCGAAGGCGGCGCCAGCACAAGCCGCCACGAGAACGACAACACACCGGCGGGCGTGCACGAGCCCCATTGCGCACGCGTATCCTTGATGCGGATGGCGGTGGGGCGGCGGCCGACCATGGCGGCGAACTCGGCCACGGCCACTTCAAGGTCCGCACGGGCACTGCGGCGCATGAAGTCGCTCACCCGGCGCGTGATGTGGGCGGCGTCTCCGCTCACCAGCAGGACCGGCGCGCCATCCACCCGGCCTTCGCGCACCGTGCCGCGGGTGCCCGGCTGCCAGACGATGCGCACCAGTTCGCCGCGGAACGGAATTTCGGCGCCATCGGCAAACGGGGCGGCCGGGCAGCGCTCGGCAAGGCGCGCGGCCAGCCAGTTGCGCTGCTGGCGCACGAACGGCTCCACATTGCGCAGCGAGGCGCGGAAGGGGATCGTCACCACAGGGTTGGCATCGCCGGGCGGGATGCGCAGCGTCATCCGCTTGGCGCGGGTCACGCGCTTCACGTCGATCGTCACCGGCGCACCGGAAATTTCCGCAACCAAACGCTCTTTAATCATAGGACGACCGCGCCACACACCCGAATCACTCAGAGCCCCAAGCATTAGCCGCAGGTTGGTGAACGAACCGTCAGCATCCCCCCTGCCCCGTGTCTGTGGCGCCGGTCAGTCGGCGACAATCCCCTCCGGTGCAGCCACATGATAGAGCGCGGCGGCCATGAGGGCCTTGGTATATTCGGTTTCCGGCGCGTCGAATATTTTTTCCACCGGGCCTCGCTCCACCACCTTGCCCTGCCGCATGACAATCACCTCGTTGGCCAGCGCCCGCACCACCTGCAGGTCGTGGGAGATGAACAGGAAGGTCAGTTCGCGCCGGGCCTGAACATCGCGCAACAGGTCCACCACCTGCGCCTGAACCGAGCGGTCGAGCGCGCTTGTGGGTTCGTCCAGCATGATGAAGTCCGGTTCCAGCACCAGCGCGCGGGCAATGGCGATGCGCTGGCGCTGCCCGCCGGAAAATTCGTGCGGATAGCGGTAGCGGGTGGCGGGGTCCAGCCCAACCTCCTGCAGCGCCTGCACCACGCGCGTGTCCCTCGCGTTGGCCGAAAGATCGGTGTGGATCTTCAGCCCCTCGGCGATGATTTCGGCGATGGACATGCGCGGGGAGAGCGAGCCGAACGGGTCCTGAAACACGATCTGCATTTTCGAGCGCAGCGGGCGCATGGCCTTCCAGGACCGGTCGTCGATGCTGTCGCCCATGAAAACGATCCGGCCGGTAGACGAGATCATCCGCAAAATGGCGAACCCGAGCGTGGTCTTGCCGGAACCCGATTCGCCCACGACGCCGAGCGTCGCGCCCTTGCGCAGCGTCAGGTCGATCCCGTCCACGGCCTTGATGTGGCTGACCGTCCGCCGCATCAGCCCGCGCTTGACCGGGAACCAGACCTTGAGATCCTTGGTCTCGATCAAAATGGGCGCATTGGGGTTGGCCGGCTCGGCGCGGCCCTTCGGCTCGGCGGCCAGCAGATGGCGTGTGTAGGCGTGTTGCGGGCTGGTGAAGACGCTCTCCGTCTCGCCGGTTTCCACCACCTTGCCCTCGGTCATCACCGCAACCCGGTCCGCCACCTTTCGCACGATCCCAAGGTCATGGGTGATGAACAGCATCGCCATGCCGACGCGGGTCTGGATTTCCTTCAGAAGGTCGAGGATCTGCGCCTGTACGGTGACGTCGAGCGCGGTGGTCGGCTCGTCTGCGATCAACAGGTCGGGCTCGTTGGCGAGCGCCATGGCGATCATCACGCGCTGGCGCTGCCCGCCGGAAAGCTGGTGCGGGTAGCTGCCGAGCCGGGACTCCGCGTCGCGAATGCCGACCGCCTCCAGAAGCTCCAGCGTCCGCTCCCGTGCGGCCCGCTCCGACAGGCCGCGGTGCTTGCGCAGGATCTCGCCCACCTGCTTTTCCACCCGGTGCAGCGGATTGAGCGAGGTCATCGGCTCCTGAAAGATCATCGAGATGTCGTTGCCGCGCATCTTCTGGAGCGCGGACGCGTCGGCCTTCAGGAGGTCCTTGCCCTTGAACAGAACCTCGCCGTTGCCGGGGTGCGTTGCCGAGGGCAGAAGTCGCACCACCGAGAGCGCGGTAACGGATTTGCCCGACCCCGATTCGCCCACCACCGCCAGCGTCTCGCCGGGACGCACGACGAGCGAGACGTCATCCACCGCAAGGTTGGTGCGTCCCTCGTTGTGGAACGCGACGGAGAGATTCTTGATCTCGAGGAGCGGTGCGGTCATCGACCCGCCTCGTGCAGCGCTGCGGTCATCATGTCTTTCGCTTGAACGGGCATCACATCACCCGAAGGTCTTGCTGGGGTCGAAGGCATCGCGAACGGCCTCGCCGATGAAGATCAGCAGCGACAGCATCAGCGAGATGACCACGAAGCCGGAAATGCCGAGCCAGGGCGCCTGAATGTTGTTCTTGCCCTGCGCCAGAAGCTCGCCCAGCGACGGGGAGCCCGGCGGCAGCCCGAAGCCCAGGAAGTCCAGCGAGGTGAGCGTTGTGATGGAGCCGTTCATGATGAACGGCAGGAAGGTGAGCGTCGCCACCATCGCGTTGGGCAGAAGGTGCCGCCACATGATGGTGAGGTTGCCGACCCCCAGCGCCTTGGCCGCCGCCACATACTCGAAATTGCGGGCGCGCAGAAATTCGGCGCGAACGACACCCACCAGCGCCACCCAAGAGAAAAGAAGGAGAATGCCAAGCAACAGGAAGAAGTTGGGTGCGAACACCGAGGCCAGAATGAGGATGATGTAAAGCGACGGGATCGACGTCCAGATCTCGATGAAGCGCTGGAACAGTAGGTCCGTCCAGCCGCCGAAAAAGCCCTGCACGGCCCCTGCCCCGATGCCGATGACCGAGGACGCAACGGTCAGCACCAGCCCGAACAGAACCGAGATGCGGAAGCCGTAGATAACGCGGGCCAGAACGTCCCGCCCCTGATCGTCCGTCCCCAGCCAGTTCCAGTTCCAGATCGAGCATTTGGGGTCATCGATACCGCCGGGATACGGCGCGCACCGTTCCGCCTTGGAGAACAACCAGGACGGCGCGGCCGGCAGCGGCGTCGGCGGGGACGTGTTGACGGCGCGGTAGTCGTACCGGATCGGCGGCCAGACCATCCAGCCGTTGGCGTCGATCTCATCGCGGATGAAGGGGTCGCGATAGTCGGTGACGGCGAGGAAGCCGCCGAACTTTTCTTCCGGGTAGTCTACCAGCACGGGGACCAGAATTTCGCCCTTGTAGGAGACGATCAGCGGCTTGTCGTTAGCGATGAACTCGGCAAACAGGGTGAGAATGAACAGGAAGCCGAAAATCCACAGCGAAACATAGCCGCGCCGGTGCCGCTTGAAGAGGCGCCAGCGCCGCTGGTTCAGCGTCTGCGCCACGCCGAAGCCTGCGCCGGTGGGCACTGCGGTGGATTCCCGCTCTGCCGCCGTGGTGTGGAGCGGCGTGTCGGTTTTTTCGGGAGCTGGCGCGCGCTGGTCCATCAGTTCAGACCTCCCGGCTCTCGAAGTCGATCCGCGGATCGACGGCGGTGTAGGTGAGGTCGGAGATGAGGCTGACGAAGAGGCCCAGCAGCGAGAAGATGTAAAGGGTGCCAAACACGATCGGATAGTCCCGGTCGATCACGCTCTCGAAGCCCAGAAGGCCCAGCCCGTCGAGGTTGAAGATGGTCTCGATCAGGAGCGAGCCTGTGAAGAAGGCGCTGATGAAGGCGCCCGGAAAACCCGCGATGATGATCAGCATCGCATTGCGGAAGATATGCCCGTAAAGCACCTCACGCTCGGACAGGCCCTTCATCCGCGCCGTCATCACGTATTGCTTGCGGATTTCTTCCAGGAACGAGTTCTTGGTGAGGAGCGTGGTGGTGGCGAAGGCGGAGAGCGACAGCGCGATCAGCGGCAGCGTCAGGTGCCAGAAATAGTCGCCGATCTTCTGGTACCAGTTCAGCTGGTCGAAATTGTCCGACGTGAGGCCCGTCAGCGGGAAGATGTTCCAGAACGAGCCGCCGGCAAACAGCACCATCAGGAGGACCGCAAACAGGAAGCCCGGAATGGCGTAGGCAACGATGATGACCCCGCTCGTCCAGATATCGAAAGAGGAGCCGTCCTTCACCGCCTTGCGGATGCCGAGCGGAATCGAGATCGTGTAGGAAATCAGCGTCATCCACAGGCCGAGCGAGATGGAGACCGGCAGTTTGTCGGCAATCAGTTCCAGCACCCCGCGGTCGCGAAAATAGCTCTCGCCAAAGTCGAAGGTGAGGTAGTTGCCGAGCATCAGGCCAAAGCGTTCGATGGGGGGCTTGTCGAAGCCGAACTGCTTTTCGAGTTCGGCAATGAACTCCGGGTCCAGCCCCTGCGCGCCGCGGTAGGTGGAGCCCTCGCCGCCCTGCGCACTGCCGGCAAAATCTCCCGACGCGGTGCCGCCCGACACCCGCGCCGTGGCCGCGACATCAGTGCCGCGGATCTGCGCGACCACCTTGTCCACCGGGCCGCCGGGGGCAAACTGCACGATGGCGAACGAGATCAGCATGATCCCGAAGATGGTCGGGAACATCAGAAGGATGCGGCGAAAGATATAAGCGCCCATGGTTTTCAGGCGTCCTTTGCCCACCAGGTGGTTTCCACCGGCAGGTCATATTTTGGTTTCGTTTCAGGGATACCGAACTGGTCCCAGTAGGCAACCTTGTGCGTGCCACTGTACCACTGGGGCACCCAATAGTGACCCACACGCAGCACGCGGTCCAGCGCGCGGGCGGCCGTGACCATCTCGTCACGGGTCGGCGCGGTGATCATGGTCTGGACCAGCGCGTCGACCACCGGGTCGGAAATACCGGCAAGGTTGTACGAACCTTCCGTTTTCGCAGCCGCCGAAGTCCAGAACTCGCGGATGCTCTCGCCCGGCGTCGGCGCCAGCGACAGACGCTGGATCGCAAGGTCGAAGTCGAACGATTTGGTGCGCGACTGGTACTGCGCGGATTCCACCACGCGCAGCGTGACCTCCACCCCGAGAAGGCCAAGCCGCGTGGCGAAAGGTTGCAGGATCTTGTCCCAGTAGGGCTGGGCGTAGAGAAACTCGACGGTCAGCCGCTCGCCGTCGGCATTGACGAGACCGCTGCCATCGCGCTCCCAGCCGGCTTCCTTCAGGAGCCGCGCGCCTTCGCGCAAGGGGGCGCGGTCGCGGCCGGACCCATCGGTCTGCGGCGGCAGCCAGGCGGGGCCGAACGCTTCGGCCGGGATCTGGTCGCGGAAGGGCTCCAGCAGCGCCAGCTCCGCCGGGTCCGGGTCGCCGGTCGCCATCATGTCCGAATTCATGAAGAACGAGACCGTGCGGTCGTAGAGGCCGTAGAAGATGTTCTCGTTGGTCCACTCGAAGTCGAATGCGGTGCCGAGCGCCTGGCGGGTGCGCGGGTCCGCGAACTTCTTGCGCCGCGTGTTGATGAACATGCCCTGCGCGCCGGACGGGCGCTGGTCCGGGAATGTGCGCTTGAGGACGCGGCCGTCCTCGATGGCGGGAAAGTTGTATTCGGTTGCCCAGGTCTTTGAGGTGAACTCCTCGCGGAAGGTGATGTCACCCTTCTTGAACGCCTCGAACCCGGTGATCCGCTCGCGGAAGAAGTCCACGCGCACGCTGTCGAAATTGTTGTGGCCGACGCGCGAAGGCACGTTGGTGCTCCAGTCATCCGGCCGGCGGTCGAACACCACGTAGCGCCCTGCCCGGTAATCGCCGACCGTGTAGGCGCCAGAGGTCACGGGAACCGTGAGGGTGGCATCCTCGATGTCGTTGGCGGTGTAATAGGCCTTGGAGATGATCGGGATCTCCGCCGAAACCAGCGGCGGCAGGCGGTTGGAGGTCCCGTCCCTGAAGGTGATGCGCGCCGAAAGCGGGGTTTCGACATCGACCTTCTCCACGCCGCTCAGGAGCTGGCGCAGCAGCGGGTGGCCCTTTTTGCCAAGCGTCTCGTAGGTGAACGCCACGTCTTCGGCGGTGATGGTGCTGCCGTCGGAAAAGGTGGCATCCTCACGCAGCCGGAACGTGTAGGCCCGCCCGTCGACAACGACGCTTTCGGCAATCAGCGGATAGACCGCATCCGGCTCGTCAAGGTTGCGCGTCATCAAAGCCGCGTGGGTGAGTTCCATGAACGCCGGAGAATCGCCACGCAAGATCAGCATGTTGAAGGTGTTGAACGTGATCGGGTTCTGGTTGGTGGTCCAGCGCGACGGGGTGAGATTGATGCGGCCTTGCTTGGGCGCATCCGGGTTCACGTAGGAGAAGTGCTTGAAGTCGGCGCCATATTGCGGCGCTCCGAAAACGCTGAGTGCGTGGCGCGGGCCGGCCCCAGCCACCGTGGCCCCGGCTGCGCCCGCCTCCGAACTTGCCTGCGCAAGGACAAGGTCCGGATGGGCGGCGAGCGCCGCTGCACCGGACAGCACCAGCACGCGCCGGCGGGTGAGCCCCGTCATGACCGGTCCTGAACGCTGGCGGCCTTGGCTTCATCCCACCACCAGATCGTCGGGAAACCGACCGTGTAGGGCGGGATCGCATCGGGATGGCCGAACCGGTCCCAACGCGCCGTGCGGATCATGTGGCTGGCGAACTGCGGCACGATATAATCGTTGTGGAGGAGCACCCGGTCGAGCGCGCGCGTCGCGGCGACCAGCGTTGCCCGGTCCGGCGCTGTGATCAGGACGTCGATCAGCTTATCCACCGCCTCGTTCTTGATGCCGGCAAAGTTCTGCGACTGCGGACGATCGGCAGCCTCCGAGCCCCAGAAATCCAGCTGCTCGTTGCCCGGCGAAAGGGACTGGCCGTAGGGCAGCACCGTCATCTCGAAGTCGAAATTGCGCAGGCGGTTCAGATATTGCGAGGTGTCGACAATGCGCAGGCTGAGCGCCACGCCGATGCGCGCAAGGCTCTGCTGATAGGGCAGCACGACCCGTTCCATCGTCGGCGAATTCTCGATCAGCTCGATGGTGAATTGCTCGCCCGTTTCCGAGCTGACCATCTTGCCGCCATCGATTTCGTAACCGGCTTCCTTGAACAGGCGAACGGCCTCGCGCGCGTTGTTGCGCACGTTCTGCGGCGTGCCGTTGACCGGGTTTTCGTAGGGCTCGGTGAACACTTCGGGCGGCACCAAGTCGCGCACGCCTTCGAGAATCTCCAGCTCCTGGCCTTCCGGCAGGCCGGAGGCGGCAAGCTCCGTGCCGTGGAAGTAGGAGTTGATGCGCTCGTACTGGCCATAGAAGATCGTGTCGCGTTGCGCCTCGAAATCATAAAGGAGGTTGAGCGCGCGGCGCACCCGCTGGTCCTGGAATTTCGGCAGGCGCAGGTTCATCACGAAGCCCTGCATCACCCCGCGCGCCTCGTCCGGAAATTCTTCCAAAATGACGGCGCCGCGCTTGCGGGCCGGGAAATCGTAGCCGGTTGCCCAGTTCTTGGCGCTGTTTTCCATACGGAAATCGTACTGATCGCCCTTGAAGGCTTCCAGAAGGACGGTCTGATCGCGGTAGGTGTCGTAGCGGACGGTATCGAAATTGTTGGTGCCGATGTTCACCGGCAGGTCGGCGCCCCAATAGTCCGGCACGCGCTCATATTCGATGAAGCGGTTGGGTTCGAAGCGGGCAATCTTGTACGGGCCGGAGCCGAGCGGCGGCTCCAGCGTGCCGGACATGATGTCCCGCGGGCCACCGGGCCCCTCGCCCGTCCACCAGTGCTTGGGCAGGATCTGGAGCTGGCCGACAATGTGCGGCAGCTCCTTGTTGCCGGCCCGCGCAAACTCGAACCGGACGATGTTGTCTCCCATGTCGCGAACTTCGGCCACGTCCTTGTAATAGAAGGCGCGGGTGGGGTCGGCCTGCTTCGTGACGTCCATCGACCAGACGACATCCTCGGCAGTGATTGGTGTGCCGTCGTGCCACCGGGCTTCGGGACGGAGCCTGTATTCGACCCACGCATAATCGTCAGGGTAGCGGACCGCACCGGCCAGGAGGCCGTACATGCCGGAAATGTCCACCTCATCGAACGACGTGGTCATCAGCGTGTCGTAGGTGAGCGCGGCGCCGGGGGCCGGGTTGCCGCGCTGCAGGACGGGATTGAAGCTGTCGAACCCGGAGGGGTCGGCAAGCCGTACACGGCCACCCTTCGGCGCATCCGGGTTCACATAGTCGAAGTGAGCGAAATCTTCGGGGTAGCGCGGTTCTTCCGACAGGGACGACGCATGGTGCCAGACCGGCTCGCCAGCGCTCTGCGCAAGGGCGGCGCCGGGCATGGCCGTGGCAAGGGTTGCCAAAAGCGCGGCTGTGGCCGCCAGCATCGTGGCACGCATGTCACACCTCTCGTTAGATCCGCGGGACAGCTTATCGGCGCTTTGGTGCGGTGCAACCCGTGGATGGTGAGGCTAACCGAGATGTAATCGCCTGTCCCCGTTCCCGTGCGGCCCGCATGCGCGCTTTGGAGCTGCCGGCGGAATGGGAGACGTGCCCGCAATGCCGGGTTTGGCCGCCAGATTCTGTTGCGGCCTGCTCGGCATGAGCAACTGCGGATGTTGGGTTTCGGAATTCCTCCGCCGCGGGATCAAGGCCGATGCCGATTGCCGGCTCTGGCCGGCGGGCGGAAAGGTCGCAGACCGGGGCTGCGCGTTTGCCAGCGGGCGCGCGATGCGCCCGCCGGCAACACCAGCTCAGTTGGTGGTTGCGGTCGCGCTGGCAGGCCGGTTCGGGTTCACGATTTCGACCGTTGCCGAACGGCCCGGCTGGATCGTTACGCGGCTGTTGGCGGCCGGGGCCTCGGTTTCATCAGCGGTGCTGGCCTCGGTCGCTGCTGCCGGGGTTGCTGCCTCTTCGGCAGCCGGGACCGCAGCGTCGACTGTGGCCGGGGCCACTGCTGTGTCGACGGGTGCAACCTCTGTTGCCGGAGCGGCAGCTTCGTCTGCCGCGGCCGGCGCAGCGGCTTCGTCTGCCGCCGGCGTGACGGCAGCGCCAGCAGGTGCCGCTTCCTCTGCCGGGGCAGCGTCTTCGGTGGTGGCCGCTTCCGGCGTGGCGACTTCGGCCGGAGCGACAGGCGCCACTGTCGACGGCGCGGCCGTCAGCGTGGACGGCGCAGGCGCCACCTCGGCGCCAGCATCCGCCGGAGCACTCGCCTGCTCAGTCGGCTCCACGGTCTCGACCGCAGCGTCGGTCTCGGGTGCGGCTTCGGCCGGTGCAGCGGCTTCAGGCGCGGCGGGTGCCGCTTCTGCCGGTGCCGCTGCGGTCGGCGCTGCCGCATCGACTGCCGCCGGGACGATCGGCCCGGCTTCGGGCGAGATCGAGTGCAGCCACTTGATGATCGCGGCGCGTTGCGCCTCGTCCTTCACGCCGGCAAACGCCATCTTCGTGCCGGGCACCACTTCCATGGGGGCTTCAAGATAGGTGTTCAGCGCTTCGATGTCCCAGTGGCTGGCTTCCTCGGCGTGGGCGGTCATTGCGGGGGAATAGGGGAACCCTTCCGCCGATGCCACCGCGCGGCCGTAGACACCATGGATGTTGGGCCCGAGCTTGTGGGCCGCGCCGTCCTCCACCGAGTGGCAGGCAAGGCAGACCGCAGCGTTCGCAAGGCCATCCTCGGCGCTGGCGTCGAGCACCATCTGGGTGAACGGATCGTCGGACGTGACCGCCGCCGAATCGTCCATGGCGGGCTCAGCCGAAACCGCCTCTTCGGCGGCGGCAGGGTCGGCACCGACGGCGTCAGCCGGAATTTCCGGCTCGGCTGCGGGCGGCTCGGGGAGCGCAGGCGCGTTCGGCGAAATGCTCTTCAGATACGCGACAACGTCGGCGCGCTGCGCATCGTCCTTGATGCCGGCATAACCCATGGCGGTGCCGGGCACCCAAGCCTGCGGGTTCTCGAGGAAGCCATCCAGTTCCTCGTAGGTCCATGCGGGGGCTTCCTCGGCATGGGTCTTCATTGCGGCGGAATAGTTGAAGCCTTCAACGGACGCCATGTCACGACCGACGACGTCGTGAAGGTGCGGGCCGATGCCGTTGGCGCCACCATCCTCGAAATTGTGGCACGCCTGGCAGACGCGAACCGCGCTTTCGCCCTTGGCAGGGTCGGCGCTGGCAAGGAGGACGGCGAAGGGCGTCTCGGTCGCCTCCTCGTCCTGCATGGTCTCTTCCTGCTCGGCGATGGCGACCTCATAGGCCGGGTCATAAAGTGGCTCTTCATCGAAGATGATCTCCGACAGAACGCTGAGTCCCATCCCCAACACCAATGCGGCCAGCACGGCGCCGATGATCTTATTTAGCTCGAAGGCGTTCATTCCCGCTCAAATCCCTGCTTCGGGCAGGCGCCGGGCATCCGGGCGCCCCCCTCTTTCACCTAGCCGTGCTTCTACGCTATGTGCCGCAACGGCAGAACCCGGCAAGCTATAAAAGCCGAGACCCCCGCCAGCAAATGAGACACCAGCGCACACGAAGCGTTTCACATCCCGCTCGCGCGCACCTTGCGCAAGGTCAGGACGACAATTTTTGCCCTTCACTCCACGCCAACGTGGCCTTATCGCCACACTTCCCAGCACCACCCACGAGCGGACAGCACCATGAATACGAATGGACCGCTGACGGTCGCCTATCAAGGCGAACCCGGCGCCAACTCGCATATTGCGGTTAACGAGGTCTACCCCGAAGCGACCCCGGTGGCGATGCCGACGTTCGAGGACTGCTTTGCGGCAGTCGAGCATGGAACCGCCGACTTTGCGATGATTCCCATCGAAAATTCGGTCGCGGGCCGGGTGGCCGACATCCACACGCTGTTGCCCTCCTCTGCCGTTCACTTCATCGGCGAGCATTTCCTGCCCGTGCGCCATCAACTGCTGGGTCTTGCTGGCGCGGAGCTTGCTGACATCACCACCGTGCGAAGCCATGTGCAAGCACTCGGCCAGTGCCGCGCCCGGCTGCGCAGCATGGGTCTCACACCGCGCGTCGCTGCCGATACCGCAGGCTCGGCGCGGGAAATTGCCGAACTCGGCGACAAGAGCCAGGCCGCCATCGCCTCCCGCCTTGCCGCCGAAATCTACGGCCTCAAGGTGCTGCAGGGCGATATAGAGGATGAAGCGCACAACACCACACGGTTCGTCATTGTCGCCCGCGACGCCGTGACGCCGCCGAAGGACACCCCGTCGATGACGTCGGTGCTGTTCCGGGTGCGCAACGTACCGGCGGCGCTCTACAAGGCGATGGGCGGGTTTGCGACCAATGGCGTGAACATCGTGAAGCTGGAGAGCTACCAGCTGGGCGGAAAATTCTTCGCGACGCTGTTTTACGCCGACATCGAGGGACACCCCGAGGACCCCAACGTCGCCCTCGCGCTGGAAGAACTGCGCTTCTTCTCGGCCGAACTCCGCCTCCTCGGCACCTACCCGGCCGCCCCGTTCCGCGATACCATTCGCGAGCCCGCCGAAAACGCCGCCCTTCGCCCCTCCCCGCGCCTATAGCGGGCGCGGTGCTGCGGCCGCTGGCTGCGCCGCAGCACCAGCGAATCAGGCATTGTTCAGCCTTGTGCGTCGGCGCCGTCCAGCACCGGCGCGCCATGCTCGGCGTAGGCGCGCAAAAGGTGGTGCGCGATGGCAATGGCCGGCGGCGCGCCATACGTTGCGTGCGTGCGGTCCAGCATCGGGCCAATGTCGGCCCGGTCGAACCAGCGCACATCTTCCAGCTCCGGATCGCGCGGCTCGATTACCGTCGAGGTGGCCTGCGCGAAACAGCCGATCATGATCGAAGACGGAAACGGCCATGGCTGGCTGGCATGATAGACGACGCGGCTGGTCTTGATGCCGGCCTCCTCCCAGATTTCGCGGCGGACGGCAGCCTCGATGGTCTCGCCCGGCTCCATGAAGCCTGCAAGGGAGGAATACATGCCGGGCAGAAAGCGCGCCTGACGGCCCAGCAGGCACCGCTCGCCATCCACCGCCAGCATGATCACCACCGGATCGGTGCGCGGAAAATGGTGCGTGCCGCAGTTGCTGCAATCGCGCCGCATGCCCGCCTGACCGGCCGTCGTCGCGGCTCCGCAGCGGGCACAAAAGCCGTGAGTGGCGTGCCAGCCTAGAATGCTGCGCCCCTGCGCGGCTGCGCCCAGAAGCGGTGACGGCAACCGCCCGTCGACGGCCAGCGCCCGCAGATTGTGGGCGATGAAGCGGTTCTCGTCCGGCGCTGCCGGCAAGGGGGTCGCGAACAGCGGGCCGTCATCGCCGATGCCCAGAAACAGCGCGCTGTCCCAGTCGCCGCCAAGCGCGGCTGCTTCATCGCGGGTAAACAGGGCGCCATGGCCCTCCCCCTCCTGCGTGACGAGCTGATCGTCGTGAAACAGCATGGTCCGGCCGGCCGGATCGGCGCGGACGCTTTCGATGAACGGGGCATCGTCCCGGCGCTCGGACATCCGGTCGAGCCGGTTATCGCCGAAGCCGATGGCAGCGGAATGGTCACGGGGGGGATATGTCAGCATGGCGAAGCTCTTAGCGCGGCGCGCGGCGGTTGGCGAGATGGAACCCGATTAACGGCAAGATGCTGTCATCAAGGCAAACGGTCCTGTAAGCATTTGCGCTGGCGGTGTGCACGCGCAAAGCGGGCCGGGCGCGCGAACGGAAGAAAACACCATGGATGATCGGAAGACTCTGGTTCTCACCGGCGCGAGCCGCGGCATCGGCCATGCATCGGTGAAACGGTTTTCCACAGCCGGATGGAGAATAATTACCTGCTCGCGCCAGCCTTTCGCGGGCGACAAATGTCCCTGGCCCGCCGGCGAGGAAGACCACATCCAGGTGGACCTGTCGGACCCCGAAAATCTCGGCAGCGCCATTGCCGAGATCCGCGACCGGCTGGAGGCCAACGGCGGGCGGCTCGATGCGCTGGTCAACAATGCCGGCATCAGCCCCAAGGGCGACGGCGGCGCACGGCTCAATTCCATCGACACGCCGATGCACCTCTGGCGCACGGTGTTTCAGGTGAATTTCTTCGCGCCGATCATGCTGGCGCGCGGCTTGCGGCGCGAACTGCAATATGCCGGCGGTTCGGTGGTCAACGTGTCGTCCATTGCCGGCACCCGCGTCCACCCGTTCGCCGGCACCGCGTATGCCACGTCCAAGGCCGCGCTCGCCTCGCTGACGCGCGAGATGGCCGCCGACTTCGGCCCCCTTGGCGTCCGCGTGAACGCCATTGCGCCCGGCGAGATCGATACCGCAATCCTGTCGCCCGGCACCGAGGACATGGTGGTGGACATTCCGCTGCGCCGGCTCGGGTCCCCGGCGGAGGTGGCCGAGCTGATCTTCTTCCTCTGCACCGCCCCCTCCAGCTACATTTCGGGCGCGGAAATTCACGTCAACGGCGGCCAGCACGTCTGACGGCCAAGGCTCTTGCCGGGGCATCGAGCTTGCCTCGCCGCACGCCTCCAGCCCTGCGGCCTAGCCCTTGGCACCCCGTTTGCCGGCGCCCAGCAGCACGGCAGCCTCGCCATCCAGCGGCCAGCGCGAGCGCACCCGTGCGGTCGGCGCCAGTGCAGTGCCGGCCGCCTCGGTCTCGATGGCGGCGTAGGCGATCATCGCGCCATTGTCGGTGCACAGTGCCAGCGGCGGGGCGATGAATGGCGCGCCGGCGCGCGTCGCAACCCGCTCCAGCGCCGCCCGGATCACCCCGTTGGCCGCAACGCCGCCCACCGTCACCAGCGCGGACGGTGCCGCCTCCACCACCTCGGCAAACGCATCCATGGCCCGCCGCGCTTTTTTCTCCAGAAGCCTCGCGACAGTGAACTGGAAGCCGGCGCAGATATCGGCGACATCCTGATCGGTGAGCGGGGCTGTCTTCTGTGCCGCAAGGCGCACGGCGGTCTTGAGGCCCGAAAAAGAAAGATCGCACCCGGCACGTTTTTGCAGCGGGACCGGAAAATCGAAACGATGGGGGTCGCCGGATCGCGCAGCTTCTTCCACCGCCGGACCGCCGGGATAGCCAAGGCCGAGGAGCTTGGCCGTCTTGTCGAACGCCTCGCCCGCCGCATCGTCGATGGTGCCGCCGAGCCGGTGATACTGACCCGGCCCCGCCACTGCGACAAATTGAGCATGCCCGCCGGAGAGGAGCGCCACGCAGTACGGAAAGGCGATGCCGTGCGTCAGCCGCGGCGTCAGCACATGGCCTTCGAGGTGGTTGACGGGCACGAACGGCACCCCCGCACCAAACGCCGCCGCCTTGCCGAACGTCGCCCCCACCAGCAACCCGCCCAGGAGGCCCGGGCCGATTGTGGCCGCCACCGCGGTGATATCGGACAGAACAACCCCGGCTTCGGCCAGGGCCGCGGCGGCAACGGCCTCGATGGTGTCGGCGTGGGCGCGCGCGGCAATTTCGGGCACCACGCCGCCGAAATGGGCGTGAAGGTCCACCTGGCTCCGGATCACATCGGACCGGATTGCCGCCTGGCCGGGCGTGCCTGAAACCACAGCCACGGCGCATTCGTCACAACTCGTCTCGATCCCGAGCACCAAGGCTTCCGCCGCGGCGGGGCGTTTACTATGCTCCAAAGCCTCACTCACCCTTTCTCCGGACGTTTCGTGACCAAAATTCGCATCGGCACCCGCGGCAGCCCCCTTGCCCTCGCCCAGGCCAACATGGTCGCGGCGGCGCTTCACAGCCAGGCAGGGGTCGACCCCGATGACACGGAAATCGTGATCATCAAGGTCATCGGCGATCAGATCCTCGACCGCTCCCTTGCCGAAGTCGGCGGTAAAGGGCTGTTCGTCAAGGAAATCCAGACCGCGCTGATCGAGAACCGGATCGATTGCGCCGTCCACAGCGCCAAGGATCTGGAAACGATCCTGCCCGCCCCGCTCACCCTCGGCGCATTCCTGCCGCGCGAGGATGTGCGGGACGCCTTCATCGGCCGCGGCGGCGTGATGTTCAAGGACCTGCCGCAGGGCGCTGTGGTCGGCACCGCCTCGCTGCGCCGGCAGGCGCTGGTGAAACGCGCGCGGCCGGACCTGCGCTGCGAGGTTCTCAGGGGCAATGTGCAGACCCGCCTTGCCAAGCTTGAGGCCGGCGATTGCGACGCGACGCTTCTGGCGCTGGCGGGCCTCAAGCGGCTCGGCAACGAGGCCGTCGCCACCGAGATCATGGGCATTGACATTTTTCCGCCCGCGCTGGCGCAAGGGGCGATCGCCATCGAGATGCGCCGCGACGATGACCGGATGATCGAGGCGCTGGACAAGCTCAACCACCCGGACACCGAGGTTGCGGTGTCCGCCGAGCGCGGCTTTCTGGCAGCGCTCGACGGCTCGTGCCGCACGCCGATTGCGGGTCTTGGCACAGTCGACGGTGACCGGATTGCGCTGAGCGCCATGGTGGCGCTGCCGGACGGATCGCGCGTGGAATCGATCGAGGGCGCGGCCAGCCGGGCCGACGCCGCCGAAATGGGGTTCGAGACCGGCAAGATGCTGCGCGAGCGCATCGGAGAATTCTTCTTCGACGGCTGGTTGTGATTTTCACCGTCGCCGTCACCCGCCCCGAACCCCAGGCGTCGGAAACGGCGCAGCGGCTCCGGGCACGCGGCGACACCGTGGTGAAGGCACCGTTGATGGAGGCCGTTGCGCATGACGGGTTCGGCACGGCAGACGGGATCGGCACGCTGGCGCTCACGAGCCGCACCGCCGCGCGGCTTCTCGCCGGCGCCCCATCGTTCCATCACCTCCCCGTCTTGTGCGTGGGCGATGCCACCCGGCGCGAGGCGCTGGCCGCCGGGGCCACCCGCGTCACCAGCGTCGACGGCGATGTGGACGACCTTCTCGGCGCCCTCCTTGGCGGCACCGCAGAGCCCATCGTCCACCTCTCCGGCGCCGACCAGCGCGGCGACCTGACCGGGAAGCTGACCGCAGCGGGCCTTCGTGCCGAACGGCGCGTGATCTACGCTATGCGGCCCGTGTCCGCGCTGCCGGCCTGCAACGAGCCGCTCGATGCGGTGCTGCTCTATTCGCCCCGCACGGCTGCCATCTATGCCCGCCTTGCGACACTGCCGCCTTGGCGGAGCGCACCGTGCGTTGCCCTGTCGGCGGCGGTGTCGGACGCGCTGCCGGAGCCGGGTGCTGCCGCCATTGCCAAAGCGCCCACCGAAGCTGCGCTGCTGGAGGCACTCGACCGTCTGCGTGCGGGCGCACGCGCCTGATGGTGCGGCTTCTCATCCTCCTTGCGGTGCTGTTCGGCGCTGCCACCGTTGCCGCCTTTCTGGCCGACAACCCCGGCACCATCACCTATCGCTGGGGGGAGACCGCCGGCACCTTGTCCACCACCGAGGCCGCTGCGCTGGCGCTTGGCGCGGCCGTCGCGCTCCTCCTCATGGCTGAAGTCGCCAAGGCGATGTGGCGGCTGCCGCGCACCATCCGGCGCCGCCGGGACAATGCACGGGCGGCGCGCACAGCGCGGGCGCTCTCCGCCGGCGTTCTGGCGATCGGCACCGGGCATGCGCGCGCTGCAAGCCGTGCCGCGGCGGATGCGCTGGCCGCTGCCCCGGCCGAGCCGCTGGCGCACTTCGTTGCCGCACAGGCAGCGCAGCTTTCCGGCGACAGCGCCGCCGCACGGCAGCATTTTCTGGCGCTGGCCGAGGTGCCGGAGACGCGCGCCCTCGGGCTGCGCGGCCTCACCGTCGAGGCCGAGCGCGCTGGCGACCTTGCGGCCATGCGCACCCTTGCGGCCGATGCGCTGGCCCACGACCCGGCCCTGCACTGGGCCGCCGAAACCAGTTTCACCGCCGCAGCCGCCGCGGGCGATTTTCCCGCAGCGCTGGCGCAGCTGGAAACCAACCACCGCAACAAGCTGGTGGATCGCGCCGCCCACAGGCGCCTGCGCGCCGTTCTTCTCACTGCCGAAGCGATGACCCTCCCCCGCGCGGAAGCTGCCCGTTCGCTGGCGCTGGAAGCCCACAACCTCGCCAAGGACTTCGTGCCTGCCGCGCTGATTGCGGCCAGCGCCGTCGCCACGAAGAACCGGCGCCAAGCCGCTTCGATCCTGATCGAGACCTACCGCCTCTCGCCCCATCCGGACGTGTTTCGCGCAGCGCTCGATCTGGAAGCCGGTCCCGCGGGCGAACGGCTGAAGCGCGCGCGCACCTTCGCGGGCGCGCGGCCCGAGCATATCGAAAGCGCGCTCGGCCTTGCCCGCGCCGCGCTTTCGGCCCGCGAGCCGGAACTGGCACGCGAAACCATCGCCCCGCACCTTGCCGGGGCGACCCAGCGCGTGTGCATCCTGATGGCCGAGCTGGAGGCGCTGGCGCCCGGCGACGAGGGCCGCGTGCGCGACTGGCTCGCCCGTGCCGTGCGCGCCCCCAAGGACCCCGTATGGTTTGCCGACGGGGTGACCGCGAAAGCATGGGCGCCGGTCTCGCCCGTTACAGGCCGGCTGGATGCGTTTGTCTGGCGCGTGCCGCCCACCCTTGGCGAACCGCCGGTCCCGGCCGTGGATTTCCCCGCGCCACTGGCACAGCCGCCCGCGCAGCCTTCGCTGGACGACCAGAACGCTGACGATACGCAGCGGATGATACCCGGCCCCTCCGTTCCGCTCACCTGAGGGCCGGTCAGTCCTCCATCAGCCACCGCCGGCCGGCAGAGCGGGTTGCCACCTCGGCCGCGAAGGGGTCTTCGCCATGAACGCGCCACGCAATGCGCTCCTCGCTCAGAGTCAGCATGGCGTAGGCCCCTGAGCCGACCGGATGCGTCGCCGCCGAATCGGTGGCTGATTGCAATGTGATGTGCGGCTGGCCCGACACCAGCGACAGCGAATTCCAGTGGACGTGGCCGGCAATCGCCACCAGGGGCACGGTTGCGCCCAGAAGCACCTGCCGCAAGGCCCCCGCCTCCTGATAGGCCGAGCGCTCCGGCTTCTTCGAGAAATACGGATTCTCGGCGACGTTCTGGCCCGAAAGCGGGATGTGGCTGGCCACCACCAGCGGCCGGTCGGCGCGCCGGATCGTGTCGGCCAGAAAATCGAGGTCGCCCTCCTTCAGATGAAACAGGCCCTTCCGGCGACGGGCTCGTGCGCGAAACAGGACGAGCCGCCACCCGCCATAATCGGCGCAGGCGTGGCCGAGCGTCTGGCCGAGAATTTCGGCATTATCCGCCACGGACAGGTTCTTCACGTCGTGGTTGCCGCAGATATGGTGGACGGGGCGATCGAACCGCCGGAAGATGGCAGCGACCTCGGCGGCTCTTGCGGCATCGTCCGCCCCTTCGCCTGTAATGCGATCACCAAGGTCGACCGCCGCATCCGGCATCTCGTACGCCACGAACGCCTTGAACTGCGCAAGCCGGTCCAGCGCCTCGGCGCCGCGGCGGGTGGGTCCGTCCGAGCCGTGGTGAAGATCCGAAACGAAGGCGATCCTTGTCGTCATTGCCGCTCCTGCCCGCCTGTACCTCTGGGTCTTCTGGCTGCGCGAATGGCGGGCTCATTGTCAAACGCTGGTGCCCATCACATCTGCCAGACGGTCGACAGGGCCGCCGATACGGCGCTATCGAAGTGGCCAAAGGGAGAGAATGCATGGACCACACCGACCTTTACATTGACGGCGCTTTCCGCCCGGCTTCCGACGGCGGCCGCTTCGACGTTCTCAACCCCGCCGACGAGACCGTGCTTGCCTCCGTCGCATCCGCCACCACGGCCGACGCGGACGCGGCGCTGGACGCCGCCGGCGCCGCCTTCGCGGAGTGGGCCGGACGCACCCCGCGTGCCCGCAGCCAGATCCTGCGCCGTGCATTCGAGCTGATGACGGAACGGATCGACGAGTTCGCCCGCCTCATCACGCTCGAAAACGGCAAAGCGCTCTCCGACGCAAAGGGCGAAGCGGCCTACGCTGCCGAATTCTTCCGCTGGTACGCCGAGGAGGCCGTGCGCGCCGAGGGCCACCTTGGCCACGCCCCGGCGTCCGGCGCCCGCATTCTCGTCCACCAGAAGCCTGCCGGCATTGCCGTTCTCGTCACCCCGTGGAATTTTCCCGCCGCGATGGGCACGCGGAAGATTGCGCCGGCGCTGGCGGCGGGCTGCCCCGTCATCATCAAGCCGGCCTCCGAAACGCCCCTCACCATGCTGGCGCTGATGCCGCTTCTTGAAGAGGCCGGCGTGCCGAAGGGCATCGTCAACGTGCTTCCCAGCCGCTCGTCGGGCACCATTGTCGCCCGGATGATGGGCGACCCGCGTGTGCGCGTGATTTCGTTCACCGGCTCCACCGAGGTGGGCCGCAAACTCCTTCACACCGCAGCCGACACCATCCTCAAGCCGGCCATGGAGCTGGGCGGCAACGCGCCGTTCATCGTGTTCGAGGATGCCGACCTTGAAGCGGCGGCCGACGGGCTGATGGTCGCCAAGATGCGCAATGGCGGCGAGGCCTGCACCGCAGCCAACCGCATCTATGTGCACAAGGCGGTGGAAGAGCGCTTCACCGAGATCTTCACCGCCAAGATGGCCGCATTGAAGATGGGCAACGGGCTCGATGACGGCGTTGGCCTTGGCCCCCTCGTCAACGCCGACACGCGCGACAAGGTGGCGGGCTTTGTGGACGATGCCGTTGCCAAGGGCGCAACGGTCCGCCTCGGCGGCGAGCGCCCCGGCGGAACGGGGTTCTACTATCCGGCAACCGTGCTGACCGGCATCACCCCGAACGCGCTTCTGGTGGATGACGAAATCTTCGGTCCGGTGGCCGCCATCCAGACCTTCGACGACGAGGCGGACGTGATCGCCCGCGCCAACGACACCGAATATGGTCTGGTCGCCTACCTCTATACCGGCGATTTCAAGCGCGGGCTGAAAGTTTCCGAAACGCTGGACTACGGCATGATCGGCCTCAATCGCGGGCTGGTTTCGGACCCGGCGGCACCGTTCGGCGGCACCAAGCAATCCGGCCTCGGGCGCGAAGGCGGCAAGGAAGGCATGGCCGAGTTCATGGAAACCCAGTATATCTCGGCCGCCTGGTAGGGTGCCGGTTGACGCAGGCGCTGAGCCGGTTAACGGTTCGGCGCCGGGTCGACGCGCACCGCGCGCGCTTCCGCACCGCCCCATTCCCCCGCGCCGGACTGACTGAAACTGCGATGGATCTTGCCTCCGCCACGATTGCCGTCATCGGCCTCGGCTATGTCGGTCTGCCGGTTGCGGCAGCCTTCGGCCAGCACCGCACCACAATCGGCTTCGACCACAACAAGGCCCGCATCGACGCGCTGAACGGCGGCCACGACGCCACCGGCGAGGTGAGCGCCGACGAACTCGGCGCGGCGACCCACCTCACCTTGACGGCCGACGCGGCCGACCTTGCCGCCGCCTCGGTCTTCATCATTGCGGTGCCGACACCGGTGGACGGCGCCAAGCGGCCGGACCTCGGGGCACTCAAGGCAGCGTCCCGCGCCGTGGGCGCCGCCATGCGCGAAGGGGCCGTGGTCATCTACGAATCGACGGTGTTTCCGGGCTGTACGCGCGATGTGTGTGCACCGATCCTCGCCGCCGCATCCGGCCTGACGCTGGATGAGACGTTCTTTCTCGGCTACAGCCCCGAGCGCGCCAACCCCGGCGACCGGACACACCGCCTCTCCACCATCACCAAGGTGACCGCCGGATCGACACCCGAGGCGGCTGAGGCGATCGACGCGCTCTACCGCGAGATCGTGCCGGCCGGCACCCATCTTGCGCCGTCGCTCGAGGTGGCGGAGGCGGCCAAGGTGATCGAGAATACCCAGCGTGACGTCAACATCGCGCTGATGAACGAGCTTGCCATCGTCTTCCACAAGCTGGGGCTCGACACGGGCGAGGTTCTGGCGGCAGCCGGCACCAAGTGGAATTTCCTGCCATTTCGCCCTGGTCTCGTCGGGGGCCACTGTATCGGCGTCGATCCCTATTATCTCACCCACCGCGCGCAGGAGGTGGGCCACCACCCCGAGGTGATCCTCGCCGGCCGCCGCATCAACGACGGCATGGGCGCCCACATCGTCGACCGCGTGGCGCGACTGATGATGCGCAAGCGGCTGCCCGTGGTCGGCTCTAAAATTCTGGTGATGGGCCTCGCCTTCAAGGAAAACTGCCCCGACATCCGCAACAGCCGCGTGACCGACATTGTGGCCGAGCTGACCGCGCTCCACGCCGACGTCGACGTGTGGGACCCGTGGGTCGATCCGGCGGAAGCCGAGCGCGAATATGGCCTCACCGTCCGGCAGGATGCCCCGCCGCCGGGCTACGATGCGATGATCCTCGCGGTCGCGCACACCGCGTTCAGCGAAATCGGCGCTTCCGGCATTCGTGCGCTCGGCGCGCCGGGCGCGGTGTTCTTCGACGTGAAATCCCTGTTTGAAAAGGGTCAGTCCGATGGCCGACTCTGAAATGCCGCAGACCGTTCTGGTCACGGGGGTCGCCGGCTTCATCGGCTTCCATGTGGCGCGAACGCTGTTGTCCCGCGGCGTTCGGGTGATCGGCGCCGATATCGTCAACGCCTACTATGACGTGTCGTTGAAAGAGGCGCGGCTCGACGAGCTTGAGAAGACCGCGGCCAGCACGGACGGCTCGTTCGACTTCCACCGGATCGACCTTGCCGAGATCGACGCCGTGGCGCGGCTCTTTTCGGACAATGCGTTCGACCGGGTGATCCATCTGGCTGCGCAGGCCGGGGTGCGGCATTCGCTGGAACATCCTCACGCGTATGTGCAGTCGAACCTCATCGCGTTCACCAACATCCTCGAAGGGTGCCGGCACACGGGGGTGAAGCACCTCACCTACGCGTCCACCTCCTCGGTCTATGGCGCCAACACCAGCCTGCCCTTCCGCGAAGGTGACAGCGCCAGCCACCCCCTCCAGTTTTACGCCGCCACCAAGCGCGCCAACGAGCTGATGGCGCACAGCTACAGCCACCTCTTCCGGTTGCCGACCACGGGTCTGCGCTTCTTCACCGTCTACGGGCCCTGGGGCCGGCCGGACATGGCGCTGTTCAAGTTCACCAAGGCCATTCTGGCGGGCGAACCCATCGAAGTGTTCAACCACGGCAACCACACGCGTGACTTCACGTATGTGGACGATATCGTCGCCGGGATCCTGGCCGCCAGCGACAAGCCGGCCACCCCGGACCCCGAGTGGCAGTCGGACGATCCGGACCCTGCCACGTCCAACGCGCCGTTCCGCATCTACAACATCGGCAACAACGCGCCGGCCAAGCTGTCTGCCTATATTGCCGCCATCGAGGAAACGCTGGGGCAAGCTGCGCAGCAGACACTGTTGCCGCTCCAGCCGGGAGATGCACCCGACACTTACGCCGATACCACCCGGCTGGAAGCCGCGACCGGCATCCGCCCCAGCACGACCATCGACACCGGCGTGCGCCGCTTTGTGGACTGGTACCGCGCCTATTACGGAGTGTGATCGCGTATTGGCGCCGGGATTGTTGACGAATGTCACAATTGCCGGCCTGTGAGCGTCAAACGTTGACTCGACCGCACGTCGCCGGTTGCCGGTTCTTGTGATTGGATATAAATTTACCACGTATAAGGTACTGGTCGCTTAGGTTCGAGCAGGCGTAACCCCGCCAGCCACCACGGCCCCAGCCCTCACGAACGGGATCACCATGCTCCACCGTCAGCGGCTCGACGATGTCGTCGACCGCTTCAACATCATCGAACAACGCATGGCGTCCGGTCCGGCGCCGGACGAATTCGTCGCGCTTTCGCGCGAGTACGCCGAGCTTGAACCGTTGGTGGCGATGGTCAACGCACTGCGCAACGCCGAAACGGAGCTGAAGGGCGTCAACGAGATGCTGGCGACCGGCGGCGAGCTTGCGGAGCTTGCGCAGGAGGAAAAGCCCACCCTGGTCGAGAAGGTGGAGGCGTTGACCGACGAGATCCGCCTCTCGCTCCTGCCCAAGGACGAGGCTGACGGCAAATCGGCAATTTTGGAAGTGCGCGCCGGCACCGGCGGCGACGAAGCGGCTCTCTTCGCCGGAGACCTTTTTCGCATGTACGAAAAACTTGCCGCCGAGCACCGCTGGAAGGTGGAAGTGATGAGCCTGTCGGAGGGCGAATCGGGCGGCTTCAAGGAAGTGATTGCGGCCGTGCGCGGCGACGGCGTGTTCGCGCGGCTGAAATATGAGTCCGGCGTCCACCGGGTCCAGCGCGTGCCGAGCACCGAAAGCCAGGGCCGCATCCACACCTCCGCCGCGACGGTTGCGGTTCTGCCCGAGGCCGAGGACGTCGACATCGACATTCCCGCCGGTGACATCCGCATCGACACCATGCGCGCCTCGGGTGCCGGCGGACAGCACGTCAACACCACCGATTCGGCGGTTCGCATCACTCACCTGCCCACCGGGATCGTGGTCACGTCGTCGGAAAAATCGCAGCATCAGAACCGCGCTCGCGCCATGGAAGTGCTGCGGGCACGGCTTTACGACCTCCACCGGCAGACCGCCGATGACGCCCGTGCGGCCGACCGCAAGACCCAGGTCGGCTCCGGGGACAGGTCCGAGCGAATTCGAACGTATAATTTCCCTCAGGGTCGGGTCTCCGACCACCGCATCAACCTGACGCTCTACAAGCTCGATGAGATCCTTTCCGGTCCCGGTCTAGATGAAGTAATCGATGCCCTTGCCACAGATCACCAGACCCGCCTCCTCGCAGACGCCGATGCTTGAGCACGGCGGGCACGAGATCGAACTGCAGACGCTCTATACGAGCGTCAAGAACGCCTTTCGCGAGGCGGGACTGCCGACGCCCGACCTTGATGCCCGCCTGCTCGTCACCGAAACGCTGGGCGTGTCCACCGCACAGCTGATCGCCAACCCCCGCCGCAAGATCGCCCCCGATCTTGCCCGCGAACTCCACGAGAAGGCGAAGGCGCGTCTTGCCGGCCAGTCCATCGGCCGCATCCTTGGCCGGCGCGCATTCTGGTCGCTGGACCTTCGGGTCAGCCCGCACACGCTGGAACCCCGGCCCGAAACTGAAACCGTGGTGGAGCTTGCGCTTGCGGCTCTGACCGAGATTGCCCCGCCCGTCCTCGTCGCGGATCTTGGCGTTGGCACCGGGGCGATCCTCCTGTCGATCCTGTCGGAACGGCTTGATGCGCGCGGCGTCGGCGTGGATGTATCGGAGCTTGCGCTGCGCCAGGCCGCGCGCAACGCCGAGCGGCACAATCTGGCCGACCGCACGCTGTTCGTTCAGAGCGATTTCGGCGCAGCGCTGGCGCCGGTGTTCGACCTTGTGGTGTCGAACCCGCCCTACATCGCCACGGCAGACATCGAACAGCTCGATGCAACCGTGCGTGACTACGATCCTCGCCTGGCGCTTGATGGCGGCATCGACGGGCTGGATTGCTATCGCACAGTCTTCCGTCAGGCCGGGTCCATGTTGAGAAAAAATGGTCGCTTGATCGTCGAGATCGATCCGCGCGCGCACGACATTGTTGTCGATGAAGCAGCGCGGCATGGTCTGATCCACCTGGCAAGCGCGGACGACTTGTCCGGCCGTCCGCGGGCCGTGTCGCTCGGTGCGCCACGGTCATGATTGCCTTCAAGCATGAAAAGTTGCGGAATAATGCGCAATTAAGTCTTGGAAAGGAATCGAGGAACCGCTAACGTATCTGCGTTGGCCGAGGGTCGCGCCACTGCAGCCAGACCCCTCGCGTGCCAGTCCTCCGGTAGGGCGAACGAAATTTAGTCCCTTCGCGGGACAACGTAATCTTAGACGCCTGCAGGCGAACAACGGTCCAAAAGGGCCGAGCCGTGATTCGTTTGCGCGGCATTCCCTGCGGGAATCTTGGATCGGTGCGCTGCTGCAGCGGTGCCCGGGACTGTGCGGTCCTCTTCAGTCTGACCGCCCGCCCGGCACAACTGTGTCACCGCGCCGGGTAATGGACCGCCTGCACGGCGTTTACCGGGTTCCGGTACAATGCCACGGCACGGGCCGAGTTTTCGGAGAATTGCATTGCGATGCTCCGCCACACCGGTTGGGAAATCTGGCAAAACGCAATCGCGCAGCGTCAGAAGCATCCGGTTTTAAGGAAACGGTTAAGACGTCCGCCCTCAAGACATGTTCCGGTCGCCGTATCGTGTGTCCCGGACGAGAGAGCCAATGAGACCCAACAGTTCAAACAAGCGTCCGCGTGGCCGCAATCGGAGCAAGAACAGCAACCCGCTGTCGCGCTCCTATGAATCCAACGGGCCTGATGTAAAAATCCGGGGCAGCGCGTTGCAGGTGGCGGATAAATACGCCCAGCTCGCCCGCGATTCGCAGTCGTCCGGCGACCGTGTTCAAGCCGAAAACTACCTTCAGCACGCCGAGCATTATTACCGGATCGTCGCGTCGGCTTACGAGCAGAGCAACCAGCAGGCCCCGCGCGAACAGCAGCGCGAACCCGGCGAACGCAACCGATTCGACGACCGTCAGCCCTACCGCACCAACGAACAGCCGAACATCAACGGCTTCGACGGTGTCGAGGAAGACGACGAAGGCGTGCGCAGCGCGCTGCGGTTCAACGGAAATGGCAACGGCAATGGCAACAACGCCAGCCATGACGATGATGACGGCGACGACGAGCAGAACGCAGCACCGCAGCAGGAGCCCGCGCCCAAACCCAGCACGAGCCGCCGCCGCCCGGCCAAGACCGCCCGTCCTGTCGAAGACAGTGCCGACACCAGCGACGAACAACCCATCGTCGAACCGGTGATTGACGCTGCAGCAGGCACCGAGGCCAGCGAAGAGACCGAAGCGCCGAAGCCCAAGCGCCGCGCCCGCTCGACGACACGGCGTCCCCGCGCCCCGCGCCGTACCGACGACGCCGAGTCCGCAGACGCCACCGCCGAACAGCAGCCGAGCTGAGGCAACGAAGCCCGCGCAGGACCGAGCCGCACCCGCCAATATGGCCGGTGCGGCTTTTTTGTGCGCGCCCCGGCAAGCCGCCCCGCCAACAATGGCTGCCACCGCACACTGCGCGTGCACCTGCGGCATAGATTTAAGACTTGCTCGAAAATTGGGCGTGTAGATACTGGTCAGGCCGGTAAAGCCAGTTGACCGCACCGGCGCCAACATCGAGCGCCCGAATGATGACAGAATCGACCGCGTTGCCGTCTGAACCAGCTCCGCGCGAGCCGGTGTTGCTGAAGGCTGCGCGAATTGGACTGACCGTGTTGCGCCGGCTGATCGACGTTATCGCCATCGTCTTGTTTTCGTACATGACAGTTGCCATCGCCGCTCAGATCGCCGGCCGCTACGTTTTCAACTTCTCCATCGCGTGGACCGAAGAAACCGCCACGTTTGCGCAGATCTGGCTCGTTCTTCTGGGCGCCGGCATTGCCATGCGAAACCGCCAGCACGTCGGGATCGACATTCTGGTTTCCCGCTGCCCGCCCATGGTGCAGCGCCTGGCACAGGGCACCGCCTTTCTCCTCGGCACGTGGCTCCTCCTCGTCATCATCGTCAGCAGCTTCGGCATGCTGTCCATCGGGATGATCGTGAAGTCGCCCGCGCTGCGGCTGCCGCTTGCAATTCCCTATGCCGCACTTCCCGTAGGCGTGAGCTACTTCCTGCTCGAATTCGCGATTGCGACCCTGCCGACGCTGATTGACCCTTCCAAGCGCCTGTCCACCGTGGAGGTCGGCGAATGAGTCTCGCGTTCGGGGGCTTCCTCCTCCTCATCTTCTCCGGCCTCCCCATCGTCTTCGCGCTCGGCGTCGCGGCCCTCCTCACCATCGTGATGATGACTGACACGCCGCTCGTCATTGTCGCCCAGCGCCTTTATGGCGGCATCAACTCCTTCCCGCTGATGGCGATCCCGTTCTTCGTCGCGGCCGGCGTCATCATGGCAGCGGGCGGCATTGCGCGGCGCTTCGTGGACCTTTCCGCGGCGCTGGTGGGGTGGATCACCGGCAGCCTCTTTCTGGTTGCCATCGTCACCGGCACCGGCCTTGCCGCCATATCCGGCTCCGGCTCCGCCGACACCGCCGCCGTCGGCTCCATCCTGTCGCCGGAAATGAAGAAGCGCGGCTACGACATCGACATGGCCGCCTCCATCATCGCGGCCTCCGGCGCGCTCGCGCCCATCATTCCGCCGTCGATCATCATGGTGGTGGTGGCGATCACCTCCAACCTTTCCATCGGCGCCATGTTCCTCGGCGGCATCGTGCCCGGCCTTCTCATTGCGCTGGCGCTCGGCATCACCGCCTATGTGTTCGCCCGGCGCGGCGGCGATGCGTACCGCGATTCGGAGCCCTTCTCGCGCGCTCGGCTCGGCCGCGCCTTCGTCGATGCGCTGCCCGCGCTCACTCTGCCCTTCATTATTGTCGGCGGCATTGTCGGCGGCATTTTCACCGCAACGGAAGCGGCCTGCGTGGCGGTGATCGTGACGCTGATCGTCTCGCTGTTCGTCTACCGCGAGATCGGGTTGAGGGACATTCCGCCGCTGATCCTCAAGTCGGTATCCATCTCCGCGGCAGTGCTGATGATTGTCGCCACCGCCAGCATCTTCTCCTGGATCATCGCCAGCCTTGGCGCCACGCAGATGCTGGACAGCTGGCTCCGCTCCCTGACCAGCGATCCGGTGATCTTCCTCCTCATCGTCAACCTGCTTTTGCTGATCGTCGGCATGTTCATGGAGAGCATCTCGGCGATCCTGATCATCCTGCCGGTGCTGATGCCGATTGCGGTGAGCTACGGGATCGACCCCGTGCAGTTCGGCGTGATGGCAACGCTCAACCTGTCCATCGGCGTCATCACACCGCCCTACGGCATCTGCCTCTACGTGGCCGCGATGGTTTCCGGCCGGACCGTGGAGCAGGTCTCCGGTCGGATCTGGATCCTCTTGATCCCGATGATCGCGGTGCTGGCGCTGGTCTCCTACGTGCCGGCCATCGTGCTTGCGCTGCCCCGCGTGTTCTTCCCGTGACGCGCCGCCGAAACACCCAACATCTCCCAACAACCAGCGAGCCATTCATGAAACACATCGCGTTCTCCACCCTCGTCGCGACGGGGCTTGCCCTCGGCGCAACCGGGGCCTTTGCCCAGGACATCGTCATCAAGGCCGGGCACACCAACGTCGCCGGCAGCATTCAGGACATGGGCCTGCAGAAGCTGCGCGACCTTCTGGAAGAAAAGACCGACGGCAAGGCCACCATCGAGATCTTCCCCAACGGTCAGATCGGCGACGAAGCACAGCTGGTCGAAGGCGTGCTCCTCGGCACCGTCGAGATGGCGATGACCTCCAACTCGGTCCTCTCCAACTACGTCAGCGATCTGCGCGTCCTCGACATGCCGTTCATGTTCGAGAACATCATGGCGATGAGCGATGCGGTCGAGCAGCCCGCCGCCAAGGAAGCCATGCAGGCTGCCTCTGAAAGCGCCGGCTTCGAGCTGATCGGCACCTACTCCTCCGGCATCCGCCACATGATGACGAAGAAGCCCATCGAGAGCTTTGCCGACGTGGAGGGCCTGAAGCTGCGCACCATGCAGGTGCCGATGCACGTCTCCACCTGGCGCGCGTTCGGGGCCAACCCCACCCCGCTCGCCTACGCCGAGCTTTATGGCGCGCTGCAGTCGGGCGTGGTCGACGGCGCCGAGGGTGCAACGTCGGATTACAACGCACAGAAATTCTACGAGGTCGCGAGCGACTTTGCGCTGGTCGGCTGGCTGAACCTGACGGCGCAGATCGTCATGAACGAGGCCAAGTTCAACGAACTGCCGGAAGACGTGAGGGCCGCCCTTATGGAAGCTGGCGAAGAGTCGGCCCTCTGGCAGCGCAAGTACGTCGTCGAGCAGGAAGAGCCGCTGCTGGCCGAGCTTGAAGGCAAGGGCGTGACCATCACCAAGCCCGCGCTCGCCGACTTCCGCGAGAAGGCCAAGCCGCTTTACGAAGAGTTCCTGGAGACCGACAGCCAGAAGACGCTGTTCGAGACCCTCAGCCAATAATCGAACAGGAGGGGTCATGACTTCCGAACCCGTCGACGGCCCCTCATTTGCAACGCTCCCCATCCCCGGTCCGCCGGGGATGGAACTTGTCGCAGGCTCCGTGGACAGCCATGTTCACGCCTGCCCGCACATCAATCAGCGCACCCTCACCGTGTTCGATGCGGTGCGCGCGGCCGCTGCCGCCGGCCAGCGCGGCATCGGGTTGATGGACGTGTTTGCCAACACCTCCGGCCTTGCGGCACTTGCCCGGCGCGAACTTGCGCACCTCGGTGTCGATGTGTTCGGCGGCATCATTCTGGAGCCTTACGCCGGCGGCCTGTCGCCCCGCGCCGTCACCACGGCGCTCGGCATGGGGTATGGCGATGGCGGCGCGCGCTTCGTCTCGCTCCCCTGCCATCATACCGCCTTCGTGGCGCGGTCCGAGAACCGCAGCCCGGCCTATATCGAGAGCTGCCTGTCGGTGCCGACCACCGGCCCGCTGCCCGACCCCCTGCCCGAGATCATCGACCTCTGCACCGGGGCCGACGTCGTCTTCAACCTTGGCCACCTGTCCGGTCCTGAGGCCGTCGCGGTGGCCGAAGCGGCCGCCGCGCGCGGCTGCACGCGGATGCTGTGCCCCGCCGCCTACCTCACCCGAGAGGAGGCACTGGCGGTGTCCGCCACCGGCTGCACGCTGGAATATTCCTTCTTCGTCCTCAGCCACGCGACCGATGTTCCGCAAACCATGATCGACGCCGAGCCGCACCAGTTCGCGAGAGCCGACGTGCGCCGCGTCGTCGATGTCCTGAAGACCGTCCCGCCCGAAAAGATCGTGCTGTCGAGCGATTCTGGTTCGGTCACGCTCGCCCCGCCCGTCGAGGCGCTGCGCGAACTCCTGATGCTCCTCATCGGCTGCGGCGCACCGCGCGACGCGGTACGCGTTATGGTGAGCGACACGCCGGCGCGCCTCTTCAAGGTGCCTTCGTGACGCTGCGCATCGGCCTTGCCGCCTCGGTGATGCGCACGGTGGAAATCGTCGCGATCGCCAGAGGCGCAGGGTTCGACCTCTTGCTGGCCGACACCGAACACACCTCAATCGGCGTTGGCGACGTGGCACAGATGTGCATTGCCGGCGGGCTTGCGGGCTTTCCCGTGTGGGTGCGCGCCGGCGGCAACGGCCCGGACGGTCTGGCGCGGCTGGTGGACTGCGGCGCGGCCGGTATCGTCGTGCCCCATGTCGATACTGCCGCGCAGGCCAGCGCCATTGCGGCGGCTGTGCGCTTTGCGCCGGTCGGCCGCCGCTCGATCCCCAGTCCCCTCGCGCTCCACCAGTTCCGCCCGACCCCGCCGCGCACGCTGGTGGCCAACGCCGAACCGGCCCTCACCGTGGTGGCGATGATCGAGAGCGCGGAAGGCGTGGCCGCGGCGGACGCCATCGCCGCCGTGCCGGGCATCGACATGCTGATGGTCGGCGCAAACGATCTTGCCGATTCGCTCGGCCATCTCGGCAACCTCGACCACCCCGAGGTGGCGGCTGCCTTCGCCGCCATCGCCAGCGCAACGGCCCGTGCCGGCAAGGCCTACGGGGTGATCGGCCTGCCGCCGGCGCTGGTCGGCCCCTATGGCACGGCGCATGGCGCGTCGGTGGTGATTGCCACCAACGACGTGAACCTGTTGTTCGACGGCGCCGAGCGGGCGCTGGCCACCGTGCGGGACGCCGCGGCTTGAAGCGATCAGACCGAAAGCCCAGCCCGTGCCGCGGCGTTGCGGATGTGACTTTCCATCGCCGCCCTCGCCCCGTCCATGTCGCGGGCACGAAAAGCATCAAGCACAGCCCGGTGCTCGGCGGCGGTTTCGGCGAGGCGCGCGCGTTCCACCATCGGCACGCGCTGGCTCTCCACAAACACGTCGCGGGTGTCGCGGTAGATCTTCTGGAACAGGGCGTTGCCGCACAGCGACAATGTGAGGTCGTGGAAGCGGGCGTCAGCGCCGGCCAGCGCGACAGGGTCGCGGCTTGCCGCGGCATCGTCCATCGCGTCGCAGATGGCGGTGAACTCGGCAATCACCTCGCCATGGACAGCCAGCGCCGTCAGGCCCGCCGCCATGCCCTCGATCACCACGCGGGTCTGGTACACGTCGCGCAGGCTGTAGAATGCCCCGTAGCGCCAGGGGCTTTCCGAACCGCCGCCGCCGCTGCCGTCCGCCACAAAGGCCGCACGTCCCGCCTCAACGCGGATGATTCCCAGCGTTTCGAGGATCGACAATGCCTCGCGCAGCGATGGACGCGAGACGCCCAGCGTCGCGGCCAGCTGGCGCTGGCCGGGCAGCGCGTCGCCAACGCCAAGTCCGCTCTCGCCGATCAGCGCCTGTATGCGCTCGGCGGTGCGGATCGGCACCGGTTGCTGCATCCGCTTAAGCACAATACTTCTCCCCGCACGATCTTGTTCGCGCCACCCATCTGACACGGCACTGGCCAGACCGGCTAGTCCGTTCGTGCACCACGCCATTTTCATCCCGATTTCCTTACGGACCGCCATGCCTTCAACAACTGAAAACCTCGATCAGATCACCTCCCCCCGGACCCTTCGCACAGCCCCTTTGTCGGCGGGCAGCTTTGCCCCCTTCGGCCGTGTGATGCCGCTCGATGCGCCGGCCCGCGTCAATGAAGGCCGCGCCACGCGGCACGACATTGCGACCGCTCTTGCGCGGACGGAGGACGATGCGGTGATGGTGTTGTCGTGGTTCGATCTTGCGGCCACGCACGGCGCGCTGTCCATCACCAAGCTGGAGCAGCACCCCCACTCCGAGCAGGCGTTCCTGCCGGTGGCGGGCGCAACGGCGCTGGTGCTGGTGGCCCGCGCGGGCGCGGACGGCAAGCCGGACGAGACGACGCTCACCGCGTTCGCCTCAACGCCCGGCCAGGCGGTGATCTACCGCCCCGGCGTCTGGCATGCCGGCCTCACCGCATTAAGCGAGGGCGGCAAGTTTCTGATGGCGATGTGGCGCGGCGCTGCCCCGGACACCGAGCTCATTGCGCTCGACACCCCCGTCGCTGTGACGGTGAGCTGACGGACCGTCGCAGCCTCAGATGTCCAGCGCCTCGGCGGAGGCAAATTCCGCGTTCTCCTGAATGAAGGCGAACCGGGCTTCGGGCTTGTTGCCCATCAGCCTGTCGATGGAGCTGGCGGTGGCATCCACTTCCGACCGGATCGCGACGCGCAGGAGGGTGCGCGATTTGGGATCCATGGTCGTCTCTTTCAGCTGCGCCGGCATCATCTCGCCAAGGCCCTTGAAGCGGCCGATTTCCATCTTCCGCTCTGCGTTGAACTCGGTCTTCATCAGCTCTTCGCGGTGACGGTCGTCGCGGGCGTACAGCGTCTTGGCGCCCTGGGTCAGCTTGTAGAGCGGCGGGACGGCGAGGAAGAGGTGCCCGTCGTCGATCAGCGCCGGCATCTCGCGGTAGAAGAAGGTGATGAGCAGCGAGGCGATGTGCGCGCCGTCCACGTCCGCGTCGGTCATGATGATGACGCGCTCATAGCGCAGCTTGGCAAGGTCGAAATCCTTGCGGGAGCTGCAGCCGAGCGCCAGCGTCAGATCCGCAAGCTGCTGGTTGGACGAGACCTTGTCGCGCCCCGCATTGGCCACGTTGAGGATCTTGCCCCGCAGCGGCAGCACGGCCTGGGTGGCACGGGCCCGCGCCTGCTTGGCCGATCCGCCAGCCGAATCGCCCTCGACAATGAAGATCTCCGTGCCCGACGCCTGCGACTGCGTGCAGTCCGACAATTTGCCCGGCAGGCGCGTGCGGCGGGTGGCCGACCGGCGGGCGACGTCCTTTTCGGCGCGGCGACGGAGCCGTTCGTCGGACTTGTCGACGACGGCATCCATGACGGTGGCAGCGCGGGCGGCATCGGCAGCGAGCCATTCCTCGAACGCCTCGCGCACCGCCGTCTCAACCTGGCGGGTGGCCGACGTGGTGGAGAGCTTGTCCTTGGTCTGGCCAACGAATTCCGGCTCACGCACGAACACCGACAGGACGGAGGCAGCGCAGGCCATCACGTCGTCGCCTGTCACCTGCGTGACCTTCTTGGCGTTGACCCGCTCGCCGTGGCTCTTGAAACCCTTCAGCAATGCCGAGCGGAGGCCGGCCTCGTGGGTGCCGCCCTCCGGCGTGGGGATCGTGTTGCAGTAGGAGCGCGAGAACTCGTCCACCGGCACGAAGCCGACAGCCCACTCCACCGAGCCCTTGCGGCCCGGCTCGCCCGAGCGGCCGGCGAAGATCGCGTCGTGGATCTTCGGCCCGCTGGCAAGTTCGCCTTCCAGATAGTCGGCAAGGCCGCCGGGAAAGCGGAACGTGGCTTCGGCGGGGGGCGCGTTGTCTCCCGTCAGCATCGACGGGTCGGCCCGCCAGCGCAGCTCGACGTTGGCGAACAGGTACGCCTTGGCGCGGGTCTGCGCGAACAGGCGCTTGGGGTCGAACTTGAGGCCCTTGAAGATCTCCGGGTCGGGCCGGAACATCACCTTGGTGCCGCGGCGGTTGGGGGCAGCCCCCACCTCCTCCAGCTTCCCCTGCGCGAGGCCGCGCGAAAAGCTCTGCCGGTAGAGCGTGCGGTTGCGCACCACCTCGACGATGAGATCTTCGGACAGGGCGTTGACCACCGAGATGCCCACGCCGTGGAGACCACCCGACGCCTCGTAGGCCTTCGAGTCGAATTTTCCGCCCGCGTGGAGCGTGGTCATGATGACTTCGAGGGCGGACTTGTCCGGAAAACGGGGGTGCGGTTCCACGGGGATGCCGCGGCCATTGTCGGTGACGCAGAGGTGGTCGGGCGTGAGACGCACCTCAATCCAGCTGGCGTGGCCGGCGACGGCCTCGTCCATGCAGTTGTCGAGAACTTCGGCAAAGAGGTGGTGGAGCGCGCGGCTGTCCGTCCCGCCGATGTACATGCCGGGGCGGCGGCGGACAGGCTCAAGTCCCTCCAGCACCTCGATATCGGCAGCGGTGTAGCCCGCCTCCCCGGCATCGCGCGCGGCAGCCGCCTTCTTCGCCGCGGCCGGCGAGAGGTCTTTTTCCGCCTCGGGACTGGTCCCGCCCGGCTTCGGCTCGGTTGCAGGAGCGCTGGCCTCTGCGGGCTTGGTTTTTTTGGGGGTTGCGGGCCGGCTGTCGGGCGCGCCGGATTCGAAGAGGTCTTTGCTGGCCATCATTTTGTCCGGTGATACGCATCCATGTAGCGCGCTCCGGCCCGGTGCAACAGGTGCCCGCTGTGAATCAGCGCACCGTTTTCCTCAAAAATCGGCGGACGCTGCGGCCAATCAGCTTTTTCCCGCCAGTTTGCGCTCGACATGTGTGCCGAGCCAGACGTCCCAGACCGACCACAGGATCCCGAAGTTCGCGGTATCGTCACGGTAGTGGTGCAGCATGTGGTGCCGCTTCATCGCAGACGCGAAACGGCCGCGCATGGGAAGCTGGTGGCAGCCGAAGTGAACCAGCTCCTGCGCCATGTAGGACAGCGTGCCGGACGCGAGCGCAAACAGCGTCGCCGCCAGAGGTAGCGGCGCGACCAGCGCCAATAACGCCAGCACGGTCGCAAAACCCACCACCGGAAGCTGGTTGCCGTTGATCGCCCCGCCATATTTCGCCGGCTCTTCGTGGTGGCGCAGGTGCGCGCGCGCCACATCTGCGGTGAGGAGCCGCAGGATCCGGCTCTTCGGCACGTCGTGGTAGAGGAACCGGTGCGAAAGATATTCGACGACGCTGTAGATGATCATGCCGCAGACGATGCCGACCAGCGGCAGGACGATCCCCTCCGCTGCACGCACGGCCAGCGTGATGATTACGGCGTTGAAGCTGAGCCAGATCAGAACCAGCTTTCGGGTCTTCGGATAAATGATGATGTCGCGGATCGTGTGTGTCCGAGAGGCTTCGGCCCGTGCCATAGCCTGAGCCCGCGACGACGACTTCTGAGACATTTCAATCCGTTTCACAGGCATCCCCGCAGTTTCACCGAATGAACACTGCGGGTCGTCCAAAACTGTTCAGGTTCAGCTCGCCCAGCAAAGGACGTGCCAGCCGTTTGCGCACGCTATTATGCCGACCAGTGGCTCACCACTGACCGGCGACGCATGGTTCTGTCAAGTATGAGGCTGCGGCATGGTCCGGCATCGCGCGGTCCGGTCGGTCAGGCGCGCTTTTTATGCCCTGGGCGCCGGTCAGGACGGGGTGCCGTGCCTTTGCTGCCGAACCTGCGTCAATCCGCGTGTATCCTGTGCTTGCAGGGTGGGCACCCCGACCGTAACCTCAAATGGCAAGACGAAGGAGATATACGATGGTCCGTCACGTTGCTCTCGCCGCCGCCGTTGCACTGTTTGCCGCACCCGCTTTCGCCCAATCGGCGGAAAAGCCGGTGGCAAGCGCCGTCACCGCACCCGCCCAGTCCACAACCGTGGCAACCACGCCGCAACCTGCCAGCACGCCCGCCGGAACCAGTGTGCGTCAGGTCGGCGCCGGCAAGTCCGGCTGCAGCTGGAGCAGCGCCAAGGCCTACCCCACAAGCTAGGCGCCGCTTGCCTCCACCCGCCTCACGCCTGAAGATGGCACAGACCGGCCCGGATTGAACGGGCCGGCCCTGCAGGACGCAACCCCGCGCCCAGCCGTTGAGCGCGCGTGTGCGCCGTGGATCTTGCCGTGATGATCAAGGCGCTGTTGTTCGATGTGTTCGGCACCCTGGTGGACTGGCGCACGTCCGTTGCTGACCAGATGGCGCCGTTCACCGACCAGGGCGCGGCATTTGCCGATGCTTGGCGCGGGCGCTACCAGCCCTCCATGGAAGCCGTGCGCAGCGGGGCACGGGCGTTCGTCCCGCTCGACACCCTCCACCGGGAAAGCCTGGACGCCACGCTCGACGATTTCGGCATCAGCGCTTCCGACGACGAGCGGCGTGGGATGACGCTGTTCTGGCACAGGCTCAGCCCCTGGGCCGATGTGACCGAGGGGCTGGCGATGCTGGGCGAGCGCTTTGTCCTTGCGCCCCATTCCAACGGCAATGTGCGGCTGATGGTTGACCTTGCGCGCCACAATGGCTGGCGCTGGGACGCCATCATGGGCGCCGAAACCACCGGCCACTACAAGCCCCAGCCGGAGAGTTACCTGCGCGCCGCCGCGCTTTTGATGCTGCAGCCCGAAGAATGCGCGATGGTTGCCGCGCACAACAGCGACCTTGCCGCCGCCCGCGCCTGCGGCTTCAGGACCATGTTCATCCCTCGCCCCCTCGAGCACGGCCCCGGCCAGACCACGGACCTTGCCCCCGGCGACGGCTGCGACCATTTCGCCGAAACCCTGCCAGACCTTGCCCGCGCGCTGCGCCAGGCGCGTTGATCAAAGCGAGGGGTCCGCGGCCTCCCGCGCATCGCGCCGGCGGTAAAGTGCGGCGTAGGCGGCAACGCCCCAGCGGCCGAACCCGTGAAACTTGAAGCGTTCCGGCCGCGTCACCGGCATGCCGGGCGTTTCCCCGCGCACCGCCTGCGCAAGGCAGCGGCCCATCATCGTTCCCATCGCAACGCCGCGCCCGTTGAAACCGAGCCCCGCCCACAGCCCCCTCGAAAGCTGATGGAGATGGGGAAAATGGTCCCGCGTCATCGCAACGCGCCCTGCCCAGCTGAACGACGGCTCCAGCGGTCCGGCCTCCGGAAACAGCGTCTCCAGGTTTTTCAGCGCCATCCGGGCGGCGTCCTCGCCGGGGGTCTCGCGGTAGGGTCCGCGTCCGCCCATCACCAGCCGGCCCTCCCGGCTCAGCCGGAAATACCACAGGAGCCGTCGCGTGTCGGAGGCGACATGGTCGTTCGGAAAGATCGCCGCCCGCGCGTTGTGAGACAGAGGCTGCGAAGCGGTCTGGAAGCTGTACACCGGCACCACGGTCTGCCTGAGGCCGGGCCAGAGACCATCGGTGTAGCCATTGGTGGCAAGAACGATCTGGTCGGCCCGCACGGTCACGCCATTTTCAAGGTCGAGGCGCCAGCGTTCCCCCTCCCGGGTCAGCGCCGTGGCGCGCGAGCGGCCGTGAACCGCGGCTCCGCAGGCGGCAGCGGCCCGCGCAAGGCCGCGCGCATAGGCCAGCGGCTGCACTGCACCGCCGCGCTCGTCCAGCCAGCCGCCGCGGTAGGCATCGGCGCGACTGCCCAGCAGCGTTGCGACCTCGCCGGCGTCCAGCATCCGCGCGGGCGCGCCCCTTGCCGCCCACTCGCCGCAGCGGCGGCGGACGGTTGCCAGCGCACTGTCGCAATGGGCCGGCTGGATCCAGCCCGCCTTCTGGACGTCACAGTCGATCCCGAATTCCTCGATCAGGCTGAACACCAAGGCAGGGGCGCTGCCGGCCGTCTCTGCCATCAACCCGCCATCGGCCGCGCCGAACCTTGCGTCCAGCGCATCCGGATCATCCTTGAGCCCCGCAATCACCTGACCGCCATTGCGGCCGGAGGCGCCCCAGCCGGGCTCGCCGGCGTCCAGCGCCACCACCCGCGCCCCGCCGCGCGCCAGATGCAGCGCAGTGCTGAGGCCCGTGAACCCGGCGCCGACAATGGCCACGTCCACGTCCGCGTCGCCCGTCAGCGGTGGCGCATCGAATGTTTCGCGCACGGTCTCGGCCCACAGCGAGGGCGGCATCGCCGGGCGCATCATCTCAGCAATCATCAGCGGCTCTCATGCTTTAGTAAAATGGCGGGGTGCAGACCCACAGCACCTTGCAAGGGGTGTCGCCGGCATTTTCGAAGCGGTGCGGGCGGTGGCTGTCAAAGCGGAAGCTGTCCCCCTCTTCCAGCGTGAAGGTATCGTCCTCGACCACAAGGCGCATGCGTCCCGAAAGGATGAGACCGGTCTCTTCCCCCTCGTGAAAATATTTCTCGGGCCCGCTGGAGCCGCCGGGCTGCATCTCGATCCACAGAAACTGCAGCTTGCCGTCGAGATCCGGCGTGAGCAGCTCCTTGTGCATCTTCTTCTTGGACAGATCGAACCGCTTGCGACGGTGGCGGCGCACGACAATGCCCTGCTCGGGCGCTTCGTCCGCATCCTCCTCCTCGAACAGCCATGCGACCGAGATGTCGAGCGTCCGGCAGATCTCGCGCAGGCCCTTCACCGAGGGCGAGGCGAGGCCACGCTCGATCATCGACAATTGCGCCGTCGAGATCGCGCTGGCGCTGGCCACCTCGTCAAGCGTCATCCGGCGTGCCTTGCGCCGGGAGCGGAGGCGTTGGCCGACGCGCAGATCATAAGGATCCGCACTGCCTTCGCCGTTCCGAGCCTGCATGGCATTCCCCTTGTATTCTTGACTCGTGTCTACACCGCCTCTACCAAAAAACGAGGCATAAATTTTCATGACGCTGAAAAAACACGCATGGATTTTCACGAGACTGTGCCACGCCGTTGAATCTACAACAGGGGGACACGTCATGTCCGCAACGATCAATCGCCGTCAGCTTCTCGCCGCAGGCGCAGCCCTGCCCATCGCAGCGTCCGGCGTCTCCCGCGCCTTTGCGCAGGCGCCCGTGCTGTTCGGTTCCGCAAGCCTCGGCTCCACCGGCTACGTCATCATCGAGACCATCTCGGCGATCGTGAACAAGTACAGCGACCTGCGCACGTCCTCCATGTCCACCTCCGGCGGTGCGGAGAACCTGCAGCTGATCGGCCAGGGCATGATCGACTTCGGCCAGACCGCCTCCAACGACTATGCGGACGCGATGGCCGGTCGCGGCCGCTTCCGCGAGCCGATCGCGGTCGAGCAGTCGTTCGCCTACACCGCGTGGGCGACCCTGCCGATGGTGCGCGCCGACAGCGACATCGAAACCGCGCGCGACCTTGGCGGCAAGCGCGTCAGCCCCTCCACCGCCGGCGGCTCCACCCGCCGGACCTGGGAGATGATGACCGACTTCCTGGGCGTGAAGGACGAGATCAACTGGAATTTCGGCTCCTGGCGCGAAGTGTACGATGCCTTCCGTGCCGGCTCGCTCGACTGCGTTCCGGCGCTTCTGGTCGGCGGCCGTCCCTCGCCGCTTCTCCTGGAGCTGATGGCATCGGTGGATGTGCGCGGCCTCGGCTGGCCCAAGGACGCCATCGACTTCGCCAACGAGACCAACCCCGGCATCTCCCCCTACGAGGCCGACCCCGCGCTGTGGGAAGGCGTTAGCGAAATGACGCCGTGCACCGCCACCATTGGTCTTCTGGGCACGGCACCCAAGGTGAGCGACGAGGTGGGCTACGAGGTCACCAAGGCGGTGTTCGATAACGCCGGGGCGGTGCGCAAGGTCTCCATGGAACTTGAGAGCATCGATCCGGAATTTGCCGTGCGCTACATGATCAAGAACGCGCCGGTGAATGCGGGTGCCGCCCAGTACTTCAAGGAGCGCGGCATCTGGCGCGACGATCTGACGATCGCAAGCTGAGCCGCCCTGCCGGTTCGCTGCGAAGCGGCTTCGCTTGCCGCCGCCCCGCAGCGCAGCCGGGCCGCCACTTTCCCCTCGGATCAGCCGGGCGCCTTGGGGCGCACCGGCTGACTGTCATGGAACACCGCCGATGCCGTCTGCGCTGAAATCATTTTCGCGTCTTTTCACCGACAAGACGGCGGGCCCTGCTGCGGCCCTGTTCGGCATCGTCGGCGTGGGGATGGCGGTGCTCCACATGTACCAGATCCAGACGTTCCATTTCCCGTCTGGTCTCTTCAAGGCGATGCACCTCACGCTGGCGCTGCTCCTGTCGCTCCTGGGGCTGATTGTTGCAACGCCGGTGGAGCGCCGCTGGGCGCGCCGGCTTCTGTCCCTTCTGGCGCTGGTGGCGCTGGTGCCGTTCTTCTACATGCTCAGCCAGTATCAGGCGCTGATCGACGACCGCGCCTTTTTCCCCAACACCCCCGACCTGATTGTGGCCGTGCTTCTCCTCGCCCTGTCGCTGTTTGTGGCGGCGCGCGAATGGGGGCTCATCATTCCGGGGATTGCGGTGCTGGGGCTGCTCTACGGCTATTTCGGCTTTCTCATGCCGGGCGACCTGCTCTACCACAACGGCTTCAACCTTGAGCGGCTGATCGGCTACACGTCGATCCCCTATTTCCGCGGCCTTCTGGGCGGTCTGACCGCCGTATCCGCGTCGACGATCTTCATCTACATGCTGTTTGCAGGGCTCCTGAAGTCCACCGGCGGGCTCGACCTTCTGATGAAGATCGCCTTTGCGCTGTCCGGCAAGTCGCGCGCCGGTCCGGCGCAGGCCGCGGTGATCGGCTCCGGCTTCATGGGCATGATTTCGGGCAGCACCATGGCCAACGTGGCCTCCACCGGCGCCTTCACCATTCCGATGATGAAGCGCTTCGGCTTCAAGCCGCATTTTGCCGGCGCCGTGGAGGCCGTTGCATCCGCGGGCGGGCAGATCACCCCGCCGAAAATGGGGCTGGCCGCGTTCCTGATCGTCGGCATCACCGGCATTCCGTATGTGGAGATCATTGCGGCGGCGACGCTGCCGGCGATCATCTACTACGGCTACCTGATGTTTGCTGTCCACATTCAGGCGGTGAAGCTCGACCTTGGGGCCACCCACGAAGCGCGTCAGGTGGCGGGCCTCCCGCTGACAGACGTCTCCATGCTCCGGGCGTTCCTGATGCACGGCCACCCGATCCTCGCCGTCACCGTGCTCATCTGGCTCCTCCTCACCGGCAGCCCCGCCAACACGGCGGCGCTTTGTGCGGTGGAAATCACGCTGGCACTGGAAGTGGTGAAGCGCGTCGTTCTCGGCTGGCGCACACCGGTCGCGATGGTGAAATCCATGGGCGCGCCGATCCTCGGCGGTCTGGCGCGCGGGGCCCACTCCGGTGCGCAGGTTGCCGTTGTGGTGGCGGTCATCTCCATCATGGTGGAGATGCTGTCCGCCACGGGCCTTGCGCAAAAGCTCTCCTACATGATGCTTGACCTCGCGGGCGAAAGCCTGTGGCCGCTGGTGTTCATCGCTGCGCTGACCTGCCTCGTGTTCGGCGTCGGAATGCCAACGTCGGCCGCGTACATCCTGGTGGCGCTGCTGGGCGCTCCGGCCCTGATCGACCTTGGGGTGCCGGTGCTGGCGGCGCACCTCTTCGTCTTCTACCTTGCCAACATGTCGGCCATCACGCCGCCTGTTGCGGTGGGTTGCCTGGTGGCCGCCAACATTGCCGAAGCGCCTTTCATGAAAACCTCGTTCACCGCCGTGCGTCTCGGCCTGCCGGGCTTTCTCCTGCCGATGCTGTTCATCGCCCGGCCCGAGCTTCTGGGCCTTGGCGCACCGTTCTGGCTCCAGCTGCTCACCGCACTTCTGGCGGGCGTTGCGCTCGTCGCCATCAACATCGCGCTGGAAGGCACGTTCCGGCGGCGCCTCCACGTGGTCGAGCGGATTGCGCTGCTTCCGGCGGCATTTTGCCTGTTCCACCATTCTTGGTGGACCACGGCGGTCGGCATTGCCCTGTTTGCGGTGGTGATCGGCCGCCAGTTCCTCAGCGCGCCCCGGCCTGAAGCTGCCGCTGCCTGACCCACGAAAGGACTGCCATGCCCAAGGGATACCGCGCCATCGGCCACCACCACATGGCGTCCGCCGGCCATGCCCTCGCCGCCAGAGCCGCCGACGACATTCTGGAAGCGGGGGGCAACGCAGCCGACGCCGGGGTCGCCGGCGGGCTGGTGCTCGGCGTCGTCCAGGGCGACCTCGTCAACGTTGCCGGCGTGGCGCCAATCATGGTGCGCGAGCCGGACGGCACCGCCACCACCATCGACGGCCTCGGCGGCTGGCCCGCCGCCCTCGACCCGACCCTTTTCATGCGCGAGCACGGCGGGCAGATCCCGCTCGGCATCCTGCGCACGGTCATTCCGGCAGCGCCTGCGGCATGGATCGAGGCGCTCGCCCGCTTCGGCACCATGAGTTTTGCCGAAGTTGCAGCCCCCGCCATCACGCTGGCGCGCGACGGCTTCGCCATGCACTGGCTGAAGCACAAGCTGATTGCCGCCCACGAGGCCGACTACAACAAGTGGCCGCAGAACGCCGCCATCTATCTCCCCGGCGGCCGCCCCCCGGCCACCGGCGCAAAGTTCGTCCAGACCGATCTCGCGGCGAGCCTCCAGTACATGGCCGATTGCGAGAGCGGGGCCGCAGGCGACCGCGCGGGCGGCCTCGCCGCGGCCCGTGCGGCCTTCTACGAAGGCGACATTGCCGCGGCCATCGTGCGCTTTCACGAGGCGGAAGGCGGTCTCATGTCGGCGGCCGACCTTGCCAACTACCGCGTGGAGATCGGCAAGCCGCTGCCGGCAAGGTTTGCAGGCGGCACGGTGCTGTGCTCGGGCGCCTACTGCCAGGGCCCGTTCCTCGGCGAGGTCATGCAGTTGCTGGACGGCTTCGAGTGGCGCGGCATCGAGCGGGGCAGCGCCGTCTACTACCACCGGCTGATCGAATGCGTGAAGCTTGCCTTCGCGGACCGCGAGGCGGTGCTCGGCGATCCCAATTTCGTCGACGTTCCGGTCGAGACGCTCTTGTCCGAGGCCTACACGCGCGAGCGGCTCAAGGCGTTTGATCCCGAGAGCGCTTCGCCGGACATGCCGGCCCCCGGCATCGGCACGGCCGGCAAGGCTGGCGACGGCACCGGCGGCGCCACCCACGGGGATACGTCCTATATTGCGGTGGTGGATTCCGGCGGGCTCGCGTTTTCGGCAACGCCGTCGGACGTGTCCTACAACAGCCCCGTCATTCCGGGGACCGGGCTGGTCCCGTCCTCGCGCGGGTCGGCGAGCTGGGCGGACCCGTCGCATCCAAGCGGCGTTGCGCCCGGCAAGCGGCCTCGCCTGACGCCCAACCCCGCCATCTGGGTCGGGCCGGAAGGGCACGCGATGCCGTTCGGCACCCCCGGCGGCGACGTGCAGATCCAGACCATGGCGCAGGTTCTCCTCAACCGCGTCGTCTACGGCATGGATCTGCAGGACGCGATCGAGGCGCCGCGGGTGGCGAGCTACAGCTTTCCGTCGAGCTTTGCCCCGCACGAAAGCTATCCCGGGCTGGTGCGCGCCGAAAAGCGCATTCCCGAAAGCGTGCGCGCCGAACTGTCCGCCCTCGGCCACACCGTGGAGGTGTGGGAGGAATTCACCTACCTCGCCGGCACCTTCTGCGCGGTTGAAATGCGCGCCGATGGTGGGCTCGAAGGCGGCGCCGACCCGCGCCGTGCCAGCGGTACTGCCGGGCGATGACCGCCCCCGTCTACGTCGACTGCAGTGCGGCAATGCACGCGCTGCTGACGCCGGCACGCCTTGCTGCGGTGCCGGGCCTTCGCATCCACGAAGGCGACCCGGCGCCGGCCGAGCTTCCCGCAATCATCGGCGATGCCGCCCGTGTCCTCAACGGTCACACGGTGATGGATGCTGCTCTTTTCGCGGCGCTTCCGGCGCTTGAGCGGATCGTCTTCCTCGGCACCGGCGCTGCCAGCTATATCGACCTTGACGCTGCCGCAGCCCACGGCATCGAAGTGCGCACCATCAAGGGCTACGGCGACCGGAGCGTGGCCGAGCACGCGCTGGCGCTGATGTTTGCCGCCGCACGCCAGGTTGCGGCGCAGGATGCAGCGCTGAAGCGCGGCGAGTGGGTGCCGCAGGTGGGGACGGAGCTTTCCGGCGCAACCCTTGGCGTCATCGGCGCCGGCGGAATTGGGGCGGAGATGATCAGCCTTGGGGCAGCCCTCGGCCTCAACCTGATCGCCTATGCCCGCACCCCGCCGGACAACCTCCCTGCCACCTTCATGCCGCTGGACGATGTGCTGGCGAAGGCCGACATCGTTTCCCTCCATCTGGCGCTGACGGCGGAGACCACCGGCCTCATCGACGCGGACGCGCTGGCGCGGATGAAACAAGGCGCCATCCTCGTCAACACGGCCCGCGGCGCGCTGGTCGATGAAACGGCGCTCATTGCGGCGCTGCAATCGGAGCACCTTGCCCACGCCGCGCTCGACGTGTTCGCCGAGGAGCCGCTCGGCCCCGGCGCCCCGCTTCTCGCAGCACCAAACGTGACGCTGACCCCTCACGTCGCCTATAAGACCCCCGGAGCCTCGGTCCGCCTTCTCGAAGCGGGCCTTGCCCTCCTTGCCGAATAACCAGCCAGAAGCCCGGTCTTTCATGAATTTCGACACTCCCTACGCCGTCCGCCGGGTCCCGGTCCTTGCGCGCAACATGGTCTCCGCCTCACAGCCGCTGGCGGCCTCTGCCGGGCTGCGGATGCTGGCGCAGGGCGGCAACGCCATCGACGCGGTCCTTGCCGCCGCCATCACGCTCACCGTGGTCGAGCCCACCGGCAACGGCCTTGGCAGCGACGCGTTCGCGATCCTGTGGGACGGTGCGGAGCTGCACGGCCTCAATGCCTCGGGTCGCTCGCCTGCCGCGTGGACGCCGGAGCGCTTTGCCGGCGACGGCCCCATGCCCCAGCGCGGCTGGGACAGTGTGACCGTCCCGGGCGCCGTCTCCGCCTGGGTCGCGCTGTCCGACAAGTTCGGCGCGCTGCCGTTCGAAACCCTGTTCGGCCCGGCCATCGGCTACGCGCGCGACGGCTTTTCGGTGTCGCCGACCATTGCCGCGCTATGGGCAGCGGGCGCAAAGATCCTGTCCGAACAGCCGGGCTTTGCCGACAATTTCATGCCAGGTGGCCGCGCCCCCGCCGCCGGTGAGCTTTACCGCAACGAAGCGCTGGCAAGGACGCTGGAGCTGATTGCCAGCACCAAGGGCGAGGCGTTCTATCGCGGCGAGCTTGCTCAGGCGATCGAGGCGGCCGCCAAGGCAAACGGCGCGGTGCTGACGGCAGCCGACATGGCGAACCACACCGCAGACTGGTGCGGCACTATCTCGAACACCCTGCGCGGCACCACGCTTCACGAAATCCCGCCCAACGGCCAGGGCATTGCCGCGCTGATGGCAATCGGCATCCTGGAGCACCTCGACATCGAGGCGCACCACCCCGACAGCCCCGAGGGCATGCACCTGATGATCGAGGCGCTGAAGCTCGGCCTTGCCGATGCCCACGCCTATGTGTCCGACCCCGCCACCATGACCATGCGCCCGGACGCGCTGCTCGATCCCGCCTACTGCAAGAGCCGCGCTGCACTCATCGACCCGGACCGCGCGGGCGAACCGGGGGCCGGCGCGCCCAAAGAGGGCGGCACGGTATACCTCACCGCGGCCGATGCCTCGGGGCGGATGATCTCCTACATCCAGTCCAACTATTCGGGCTTCGGTTCCGGTGTTGTGGTGCCCGGCACCGGCATTCACATGCAAAATCGCGGCTTCGGCTTCGTGAAGACGCCGGGTCATCCCAATGAGGTGGGCCCCAACAAGCGCCCGTTCCACACCATCATCCCCGCCTTCGCCATGAAGGACGGTGCGCCCTTGATGAGCTATGGCGTGATGGGCGGTCCGATGCAGGCCCAGGGCCATGTGCAGATGCTGGTGCGCACGATGATCTTCGGCCAGTCGCCCCAGGCGGCGAGCGATGCGCCGCGCTGGCGCTTCACCTCCGGCCGGGGCGTGGCGGTGGAGTGGGACGTTCCCGCCGCCACCATCGAGGCGCTGGAAGCAAAGGGCCACCAGATCTCGCGCGAGGCGCCCGACAATGCCTTCGGTTTCGGCGGCGCGCAGCTCATCATGAAAACGGACGACGGTTACGTCGCCGGCTCGGACCACCGCAAGGACGGCAACGCGGTCGGCTTCTAGGGCCTCGCCCCATAGAAGAAACGCACCGCGCGAACGGCGCCACAGAGCGCCGATCGCTTGCCCGAAGGGGTGAGCGTCAGCCGGCGCTCTGGCGGGCTGCCAGCGCATCCAGCTTGCGCTGGCAGGCGGGCCCCGGCCCGCGCATGTAGTGGCACTCCGGCCGGTAGTGACGCCAGCGCCAAGCCTTCATCGGCAGGGCCACGGTTTGCGGAATGCGCCGGAACATTGCGTCCACACCGAGGGCAAGGCGGCTGGCCGGGAAGACGCGCCTGGAACTGTCGAAAACGATACTCATGACACTGTCTCCCGCGCCCGCTGCGCCTGCGCCCACAACCTGAAGATGGAACCGGCAGGCAAACCCTTCGTTCCGGCGGCCTCCGCCCGTCAGGCCCCGTGGCTTGGCCGGGGCTGGGCTCGCGCCATGGCTCAACCCACCTTGAGCAGATCGGCGTCCGCCACGGATTGCGGACCGCTCGCTTTGCAGAACAGCCGCAAGTCCATCAAAAATTTACGGTTTTCACACAGGTTGCCCCATCATCGCGGTGTGGTGCCGAGCAGTGCGATGGGCCTCCGGGCGCCGCAGCCGGCGGCCACTTGATGCAACCTGTCATAGCTCTTTTGGCGCAAGCGCAGACTAACACGGCGCCGCGGGAGCGGTGTGCGGGGCTTGCGTAAAAGGCGCTCTCGCCTGCTAACAAGATGAAAAAGGGAGAAACGGCATGACGACAATCGGATTCGTCGGGGCAGGCATGATGGGCGAAGGCATGGCCTCGTGCGCGCTCAAGGGCGGCCAGCAGCTTGTGGTGACCGCCCACCGCAACCGCGCAGGCGTGGAGCGACTGGTCGCCGCTGGCGCACTAGAGGTCCCCGACCTCGAAACGCTGGCCCGCGAAGCGGATGTCATCGTCCTTTGCGTCAGCGATGCTCCCGCAGTCGAGGCCGTCCTCCAGAAGCTGGATCCGGGGCTTCGCGAAAACCACCTCATCATCGACACCTCGACGTCCGACCCGGTGCTGACCCGCCGTCTTGCCGATGGCTTCGCCGAGCGGGGCATCGGCTTTGCCGACGCGCCCATCGCGGGCGGCCCGCCGGAAGCTGCTGCCGGCAAGCTGGCAACGCTGCTCGGGGCCGACGCGCCGTTTGAGGCAAAGGCCCGCGAGGTTGTGGCGCTCTGGTCCGCCCATGTGGAGTATTTCGGGGCGGCCGGCACCGCACACACCGCCAAGCTCATCAACAATTACGTGACGCAGGGCATGGTGCTGCTTCTGGCCGAAGCCTTCACCACGGCTCGTCACGCCGGGGTGGACTGGGACAAGCTGCACGGCATCATGCAGCGCGGCGCGGCCCGCTCCGGCACGCTGGAAAAGGTGGTGCCCCCGGCCCTCGCCGGCGACTTTGACGGCCACGCCTTCTCCATGGCCAACAGCGCCAAGGATGCGCGCTACTACGCCGAATTGTCCGAAGCCATCACCGGCAAAATCTCCCCGCTTGCCGCAGCCGTCGCCGGCACCACGCAAGCCGCCGTCGACGCGGGCTTCGGGGACCTTCGCGTATCCCGCCGGCTGGAACCCGCCGTGGCCGACAAGCTCGGCTGACCCCGCCCCCGTAACCGATTACCCGACTTCGCACCAACCTCTCACCCCAAGCGACAACACGCCGCCGGAGCACCACTGATGGACATGACCCAAGCCCTCCCCCAAACCGAAGGCGCCCTTGTCGGCCGCGTCTGGCGCCCGGGCATCGGCCCTTCCGTGGTCGCAGTGCGCGGCGGCGACGTGGTGGACATCACCAGCCGCGAATTCGCGACGATGCGCGACGTGACCGAGGCAACCGCCCCGGCCGATATTGCGGCCAGTGCGCCCGGCGAGAGCTTTACCAGCACCGACGCCCTTTTCGACAATGCAGACGAGACAACGCGCGATACCGACAAGCCGCACCCCTTGGCCCCGATCGACCTTCAGGCGATCAAGGCGTCCGGCGTCACCTTCGTGACGAGCCTTCTGGAGCGAGTCATCGAGGAGCAGGCCCGCGGCGACATGAGCCGCGCCGCAGCACTACGCACCGAAATCGTCGACGTGATCGGCGCAGACCTCTCCCAGCTCACGCCCGGTTCCGACGAGGCGATGGCCCTCAAGGCCGTGCTGCAGGAAAAAGGCGTCTGGTCGCAATATCTAGAGGTGGGCATCGGGCCTGACGCGGAGATCTTTACAAAGTCGCAGCCGATGTCGGCAGTCGGGCACGGCGCGAACGTCGGCATCCACCCGGTCTCCACGTGGAACAACCCTGAACCCGAGATCGTGCTGGTGGTCCGCTCCGACGGCACCACGGTCGGCGCGACCCTCGGCAACGACGTGAACCTGCGCGATGTGGAAGGGCGCTCCGCCCTCCTCCTCGGCAAGGCGAAGGACAACAACGCGTCGGCCTCCCTCGGCCCGTTCATCCGCCTTTATGACGGCGCGTTCGTCCCCGAAGACGTCGCCACCGCCGACCTTGCCATGGTGGTGGAAGGTCTCGACGGTTTCCGCCTCGAAGGCCGCTCGTCCATGGCCGAGATCAGCCGCTCGCCGGACAAACTCGTGGCCGCCACCATCGGGTCCCACCACCAGTACCCGGACGGGCTCGTGCTTTATTGCGGCACCATGTTTGCCCCCACCAAGGACCGTGACGGCGAAGGCAAGGGTTTCACCCACCACGAAGGCGACCTCGTGAAGATCAAAACCCCCGCACTGGGCGCTCTCATCAACCGCGTGACGCTGTCGACCAAGGCCGCCCCGTGGACCTTCGGCACCCGCGCCCTGATGCAGAATCTGGCCGGCCGCAACCTTCTGTAACCATAGGCGGAACGGGCTGCGACCTGCCGGCCGGCTGCGATGTTCCGCAGTTAACCGGCAGGTGGCAAACCGGGAGAGCGCGAGGGGGATTGCCCTCGCTTCGACAAGTGAAAAGCCGGAGGCAGCGCCCTCCGGCCCCGCCCCTACTGGATGGCGTCGATCACGTCGCCGACAATCCCGACCATCTCGTCGATCTGGTCTTCCGACACGATCAACGGCGGCGACAGCGCGATGATATCCGCCGTCACCCGGACCATCAGCCCAGCCTCGAATGCGCGCGCGACGGCTTCCAGCCCGCGGGCACCCGGCGCATCCGGCCGCGGCGCAAGCTCGAACGCGGCCACAAGGCCGAGATTGCGGATATCGACGACGTTGCGCCGCTCGCGCAGGCTGTGGACGCGCTCCTCCCACAGCGGCGCCAGGGCGGCGGCACGGGCAAAGAGTCCCTCCTCCTCGTAGGTATCGAGGGTGGCAAGGGCTGCGGCGCAGGCCAGCGGATGGCCCGAGTAGGTGTAGCCGTGGAAGAACTCGATGGGCGCATCGGCCGCCGCCAGCACCGTGTCGTAGATGTGCGAGGAAGCAATCACGGCGCCCATGGGCACGGTGGCGTTGGTCAGCCCCTTGGCAAGGGTGATGAGGTCGGGCGTCACGCCGAAATAATCGGATGCGGAGGCGGTGCCGAGCCGGCCGAAGGCGGTGATCACCTCGTCAAAGATGAGGAGGATGCCGTGACGGTCGCATATTTCGCGAAGGCGCTTCAGGTAGCCGACCGGCGGCAGCAGAACCCCGGTGGAGCCTGCCATCGGCTCGACGATGACGGCCGCGATCGACGAGGCATCGTGCAGCGCAACCATGCGCTCCAGATCGTCGGCAAGGTCCGCGCCATGGGCCGGGCAGCCGCGGCTGAACGCGTTTTCCGCCAGATGGGTGTGGCGCATGTGGTCCACCGGCTGCACAGCCGCGCCGAACTGGATGCGGTTCTTGACGATGCCGCCGACCGCCGTCCCGCCAAAGCCCGAGCCGTGATAGCCGCGCTCACGCCCGATCAACCGGACCCGGCCGCCCTCACCGCGCGCGCGGTGGTAGGCAAGCGCGATCTTCAGCGCGCTGTCCACCGCCTCCGACCCGGAATTGGCGTAGAACACATGGTCGAGCCCGTCCGGAAACATGCCCGCAAGCCGGGAGGCCAGCGTGAACGCCTGGGGGTGGCCGAACTGGAAGGACGGGGCGAAGTCCAGCGTCGCCACCTGCTGCTGCACCGCTTCCACGATGCGCGGCCGCGCGTGGCCGGCATTCACGCACCAAAGTGCGGCGCTGCCGTCGAGGATCTTGCGGCCATCGTCGGTTGTGTAGTGCATGTCCTTGGCGGATACGCACATGCGCGGCGCGGCCTTGAAGGCGCGGTTGGCCGTGTAGGGCATCCAGAACGCGTCGAGGTCGTTCGGCCGGTTCACCCGTGCATCCATGCCCGTCACTTCCTTTGTCTGTTGCGGCGCCCGTCGGTTCAGGCGCCAAGCGCCAGGCGCACCTTGTCCGCCGTGGGGATCGGCGCAATCGCCCCATACCCTTCCACCGAGAGCGATGCGGCGGCCGTGGCGTAGGTTGCCGCGTCCGTCACACTGTCTCCAGCGGACAGTCTGGCAAGGAACGCGCCGTCGAAACAGTCCCCCGCTCCGCTGGCATCCACCAGCTTTGCCGGGCGTGATGCGATCTGGTGCAAGGCGCCGCTCTCGCCAATCAGCGCGCCGGCTTCGCCGAGGGTCAGCGCAACGATGCGCGGCCCGAGGCTTGCGTAAAAGTCGATTATTTCGCGCGGCTCTTCAAGACCGCACAGGAGCCGTGCATCGTCCATGCCGGGAAGCGCAATGTCAGCCATCCGCATTGCCTCGTGGATGACGGCGCGGGCGCGGTCCACCGGCCACAGCAGCGTGCGCAGGTTGGTGTCGATGGAGACCGTCACCCCCGCCTCGCGCGCCACTTTCATGGCGGCGAAACACGCGTCGCAAGCCGATTCGGAAATCGCCATGCTGATGCCGGACAGGTGCAGGATGCTGGCCGACCGGATGGCCTCCAGCGGCAGATCCGCCGGCCGCATCCGGCTGGCGGCCGAACCCTTGCGCAAGTAGGTAAAGCGGTGGCCCTTCTCGTCGTGGTGGACGAAATAAAGGCCGGTGGGCGCCACGGGGTCCCGCGTCACATGCGCAGACGAGACGCCCTCGGTGGCCCACAGGCCCATCAGGCTGTCCCCGAACTCGTCGGCGCCGATGGCCGCAATCATTGCCGTGCGCGCCCCCTGCCGGGCTGCGGCAATGGCCACGTTCGAGGTATCGCCGCCATGGCCCTGGAGCCAGTTGCTCCCCTCGATGTGGTTGAACTCGATCAGCGGTTCCCCAAGGGCAACAATATCCATCGGCCGCTGGTTCACTTGGCTGTGGCGCGGGCGCTGACGGTCGCCTCGCAGAAGGCGTTCGCGTCGGCGGCAATGGCGTCAACCGATTTGCCGGGCTTGTAGAGCGCCGAGCCGATGCCGAGACCGTCCACGCCGCCCTTCATCCAGTCGGCAATGTTGCCGAGGCTGACGCCGCCGGTCACGAACAGGCGCGTGCCCTTGGGCAGCACTGCGCGCATCGCCTTCACCACGGCGGGCGACATGCCGTCACCGGGGAAAAGCTTCAGCCCGTCGGCGCCGGCATCAAGCGCGCGGAAGGCTTCTGACGGGGTGAACACGCCCGGCACCGAAATCAGCCCGCAGCGCTTGGTGGCGCGCACAACCTCTTCGTTGAGGTTCGGCGAAACGATGATCCTGCCGCCGCAGTCGGCCACCCTTGACACCTGCTCCGCCTGAAGGACGGTGCCCGCGCCCACAATGGCGTCGGCGCCGAATTTCTCCGCCTGAATGCGGATGGAGCGGTAGGGCTTCGGCGAATTCAGCGGCACTTCCATCACGGGGAACCCCGCGCCAAGAAGCACCTCGCCCACCGGCTCGGCCTCTTCCGGGGAGATGCCGCGCAGCACCGCAATCAGCGGCAGTTTGGCAATGGCATCATCAAGCGTCATCGTGGGCTCTCCTTGGGTAACATGGGCGGTCTCGCCCAAAGCGGCAGCGCCGTCAACGCGGCGATGCCGCCGGGCAGCAGGCGCGCATCAATGCACGCGCACCCTGCGCCGGGCGATGGTGGACAGACCGAGCGCGGCGGCGCTGGCTTCGGCGCGCTCCGCCTCGATGCCGAAGGCACCCAGCGCGTCCGCATAGCGCGCCGCAAGGTCCGCCGCACCAACCACGACGACCCGCGTCAGCCCGTGCGCTGCCGTTGCCACTTCGGCGCCGATCAGCAGACCGGACAGGAATGCCGCGCCGTCTTCTGGCGCAAGGCGGCCAAACAGCGTTTCGGCGCGGATGTTGAAGAAGCGCTGCATCAGTTCGCCGGGCGCACCAAGCTCGCTTGCCGCTTCGAGGCCGCGGCGAAACGCGCGCGGATCGCCGCCGTCCTTCTCCATCATTTTCGCAAGGATCGTGTGCCTGGACAAAGCCTCGAACAGCTCGCCGGTCATGTAGGTGCGGAAATCGGTGATGGCGCCATTTTCCACCGTCACCCACTTTGAATGGCTGCCCGGCAGGACGAACGTGGCGGACCGCTCGCCGCGCGCGGCGAGAACGCCGAAAATCTCGGTCTCCTCCCCGCGCATGACGTCGGCCCAGTCGGACGCCTTCGCCGCTGCCACCCCCGGAACGATGGCAACATCATTTCCGAGCGTGGGCGCGTCGAGCGCGAGGGTGCCGGCGGCAAGGTCGTCCACCGTTGCCGGCAGCCCCACGTAAGGCACCTCTTCCCAGCCCTGACGGCTGCCGACCATGCCCGCCATCAGGATCGGTGCATCCGGCGCTGCATCGCGCCAGGGCGCGATGGTTTCAGCCAGCACCGCCTCGAAACCGCCGGCCGGAACGCGCATCAGGCCCTTGTCGGCGGTGATGGAATCCACCGCCTTGCCGTCGCCGTCGATCAGATACGCGCGCAGCCGGGAGGTGCCCCAATCGACGCCGATCAGCATCAGTGGCTGTGGCGCGGCACGAAGGAGCGCGCGGTCTTCTTGTATTTGACCGACGGCTTCAGGACCATGCCCTTGTCAAACTGGTCGACGCAGCCGCGCTGGATCTCCTGCCAGGGCGTCTGGCTCTCGGGGTACTTGTAGCCGCCGTCCGCTTCCAGCGCCTTGCGCCGCTCCGCCATCTCCTCGTCGGAGATGAGGATGTCGGCGCGGCCCTTGCCGATGTCCATGCGGACCCGGTCGCCGGTTTTCAGGAGAGCAAGGTTGCCGCCGGCCGCCGCTTCCGGCGACGCGTTGAGGATGGCCGGGGTGCCCGACGTACCGGACTGGCGCCCGTCACCCACGCACGGCAGCTCCATCACGCCCTTCTTGATGAGGTAGTCGGGCGCGCGCATGTTCACGACTTCGGCGCCGCCGGGGTAGCCGATCGGCCCGGTGCCGCGCATGAAGAGAATGCAGCTGTCGTCGATGTCGAGCGAGGGATCGTCGATCCGGTGGTGGTAGTCCTCCGGCCCGTCGAACACGATGGCACGGCCTTCGAAGGCGTCCAGATCGCCTTCGTTGGAAAGGTAGCGCTCGCGGAACTGCGGGCTGATGACGGACAGCTTCATCACCGAGGAATCGAACAGGTTGCCGCGCATCACCTTGAAGCCGGCGGTCTTCTTCAGCGCGGTCTCAAACGTGCGGATGACGTCGGCATCGAGGATCTCGGTATCCCGGCAGTTGTCGCCCATCGTCTTGCCGTTCACCGTCATCGCGCCTTCGTGGACCTTGCCGTGCTTCATCAGCTCGGCAACCACTGCGGGGACGCCGCCGGCGTGGTGATAGTCTTCGCCCAGATAAGCGCCGGCCGGCTGGAGGTTCACCAGAAGCGGGATTTCGAGGCCGTGCGTCTCCCAGTCGTCGATGGAGAGGTCGACGCCGACGAGGGACGCGATGGCGTTGATGTGGATCGGCGCGTTGGTGGAACCACCGATGGCCGAGTTGATGATGATCGCGTTCTCGAACGCCTCACGGGTGAGAATGTCGGACGGCTTCACGTCCTCCTTCACCATGTCGACGATGCGAAGGCCGGTGCGGTAGGCGCAGGCCGCGCGCTCCTTGTGGGGCGCGGGGATCGCGGCCGAACCCGGCAGGCTCATGCCGAGCGCTTCGGCGAGCGAGTTCATGGTGGTCGCCGTGCCCATGGTGTTGCAGTAGCCGGGCGACGGGGAGCCGGAGGCGACGAGGTCGAGGAAGCCGTCGTAGTCGATCTCGCCGCCGGCGAGAAGGCGGCGCGCTTCCCACACGATGGTGCCGGCGCCTGTGCGCTTGCCCTTGTACCAGCCGTTCAGCATCGGCCCGCCGGAGAAGGCAATTGCCGGAATGTCGACGGTTGCGGCGGCCATCAGGCAGGCCGGCATGGTCTTGTCGCAACCGATGGTGAGGACGACACCGTCGAGCGGATAGCCCTGCAGGACTTCCACCAGCGAGAGGTAGGCAAGGTTGCGGTCGAGCGCGGCGGTGGGGCGCTTGCCGGTTTCCTGGATGGGGTGCGTCGGAAATTCGATGGCGATGCCGCCGGCTTCACGGATGCCTTCGCGCACACGCTTGGCAAGCTCGACGTGGGGCCGGTTGCAGGGCGACAGGTCGGACCCGGTCTGCGCGATGCCGATGATCGGCTTGCCGGACTGAAGCTCCTCGCGGGTGATCCCGTAATTGAGGTACCGCTCCAGATAGAGCGCAGTCGCCGACGGATCGGACTGGTCGTCAAACCATTGACGGCTTCTGAGTTTTTCTTTTTCGAACATCGAGGCACCTCCACCCCGATCCGTTACTGCCTTGCCGGTTCCGCTTCAAGGCGGTTCATGCGGGTTGCGAAAATCGCACTGGCCTTCACGGCCGGTTTCAGGGACATATTCCCGGCAAAGAGTGACCCCGGCAAGAGTTCCGGGTTTCCAGACCCCAGGACCGCAGACAGAAGTCGAGTGCGCATGAACCTCCTCAAATTTCTCAAGCCATCGTCCCAGCAGGCTTCCGAAGGCAGGGCGCGGTCAAGGCGGCGCGGCTCTAACGAAACGCCTGTCTTTACCATGACGGTGGACGGCCGGGCGATTCGCTTCGGAATGCCGACGGCCGGAACGCGGCGCTTTTTCATCCCCCGTTATGAAGACGGCAGGATCCACGAAGCGGGCGCGACGAAGTTCTTTCTCAACGCCCTCAAACCGGACAGCGTGTTCCTCGATATCGGCGCAAACCTTGGATATTTTTCCATGGTGGCCGCCGGGGTTGCGCACAAGGTCTATGCGGTGGAAGCGCAGGAGTTCATGGTCGGCGTCATCCGCGCCAATGCTGAACTGAACGAGTACACCAACGTGACCGCCCTCTGCGCGGCAGCCGGTGATTCGCCGGCGCTGGTCACGATGCCGGTGGCGGGACGGCCGTCCACAGGGATTGGCGATCACGACGAGGGCCTGACCGTTCCCGTCATCCGCATCGACGACTATTTCAAGGCTCTCGCCCCCACCGTGATCAAGATCGATGTGGAGGGGTTCGAGCTCAATGTGCTGAAGGGAATGGAAGAGATCCTGAAGACCGGCCCCTCCCTCGCCATCGAACTGCACAAACGGATGGTGGAATTCGGCGCAACGCCCAAGGCGGTCTTCGAGTTGCTGTCGGACCACGGTTACACACTGCGGGTGGGTGAGCACCGGGACGAGACGCTTTCGCTGAATGAACTTGGCGGCGCCTCTCTGACAGCTTCATTCAACAACAAGATGGTATTTTGTGACCGACCGTCAGGTGTTGCCTGACGGAGTCGGAATCCCCCGTGCGGTTGCAACAATCAGACGCACGAACTAACGAGGCAGGCAATCGACAGGAAAGTCCGAAGGTGTGGCTCTGACACGGCTCTTCAGAAAACCGAAAAAACCTCACGTCTTTCCTGGAGAGGACGAGCGCATTGCGCTGTTCGCGCCGCTCTTCGACAACGCCTTCTATCTCGAAAATCACACCGACGTGGCGTCCGCCGGCGCCGATCCGCGTCTGCATTATGTGCGTGATGGCTGGAAGGAACGGCGCCAGCCGCATCCGCTGTTCGATTCGTCCTGGTATCTGACCAACAACCAGGATGTGGCAGACGCCAAAGTGGACCCCCTCACCCATTATCTGACGGACGGATGGCGGGAGCATCGGAGCCCGCACCCGCTGTTCGACAGCCGCCGCTACGAAACGCTCTACGGCATCGGTCCGTCGTCCGGCCACAACCCGCTCCTGCACTATCTCGACATCGGCTGGCAGGAGGGAATGGAGCCGCACCTCCTGTTCAAGCCGGTCTGGTATCTGTGCCAGAATCCGGACGTTGTGGCGTTGGAGGTGGATCCACTCACCCACTACCTCACCACCGGATGGCGGACCGGCAAGAAGGCGATCCCCGCCTTCGATCCCACCTGGTATCTCCAGCGCTACGGGGCGCTCCGGGACCGCAGGCAGGAACCGCTCACGCAATATCTCAAGCACGGCGCCGCGGAGGGCCGGCACCCCAACGCTGCCCTTGAGGCAATCTGGGGCGACAAGCGTGCCCCGATCCGGGACCGGCAGACCCCGCTGGAAGCGTACGTCATGACACCGGACTACCTGCGTACGCAGGATCCGCCGACGTTCGACGCCGACTATTACGCCAACCTTTATCCCGAGATGGCGGATCTGACGCGCCGGGAGCGCGTCGGCCATTTCGTGCGGTCCGGGTATGCCGAGGGGCGGATCGGCCACCAGACGCGAGCAGAATCGGTTCACGCCAAACCCGCCGTGCCGCATGTGCCGCCGCGCAACCGCCGCATTCTCGGCGACCGCGGCCGGCCGCAATACAGCGCCCCGCTGATCGTCGGCGGGTTCCACCGCAGCGGCACCTCGATGACCACCAACATTCTGGCCGATGCCGGGCTGCATGTGGGCGACAAGCTGCTTGGCGCCAAGAAGTCCAACCCCTACGGCCACTACGAAGACGTGGACATCATTGCCTTCCACGACACGCTGCTGGGCCAGAGTGGCCAGAGCTGGCAGGCCGCCGCCGATTTTCCGCCGATCCTGACCCCGCGGGACTGGCGGTTCATGATGCAGTACGGGGCCCGTAAATCGGTGCATGGGGCCTGGGGCTTCAAGGATCCGCGGGTCTGCCTGTTCCTGCCGGAATGGCACTCCGTGTTTCCGGACCTTTCGCTCCTTTACATCTACCGCCCATGCATCGAGTGCGTACACTCGCTCAAAAAGCGAGCCGCAGCTGACCTCACGAAGAATATCGCGCCCAAGGCCAACGGCATCTTCTTCACCAACTCAGACGTTGCCGTGAGCATGTATCTGGCCTATGCGCAGCGAGTTCTGCGCTTCCTCGACGGGTTCGATGGCCGGGTGAAGGTCATCGCCCTCCAGGACCTTATGGAAAACCGTGATCTGGTTGGCGAGATCAGGCGTGACTGGGGTTATACTCTGGCCGACGTGATGCCATTCGACGTTTACGACGGGCGCAGTCTGAGCCAGAGCGGTCCCAACGAGATCATCCACGATCCCTCCCTGCTGGAGGAAATTCACGCCGTGGACCGCGCTTTCGAAGAGAAATTGAACTAGACCGACGGTCGTGGCTGACGGCCCCTGCAAGACACTGAACGAAGGCACTGGATGCGCAAGCAGATCTTCGAAACCATTCCCACGGACGACCAGTTGCCGGGCCTTTATCAGGTCCTGCGCTATGAAAACGCGTCGCAACGCGCAGAGATCTCATCGCTCGAAAGCGAGGTCGAACGGCTCAAGGCGCAAGTGGACGCCATGGAGGAAAAGCTCGGTACGCAGCAGCTGGTCATCGACGATTTCGGTGCCGAATTGCGTACGCTGCGCCGCGATGCCCGTTGAGCGGAGCGCGTTCGCGTGAGTTCTGAACCCATGGAAGGCACTGCCCGCCCCCTGCTCGTGATCGACGGCCCAACAGTGTCGCTGGCCCACGGGCCGGACGACGTGCGCCCGGTCGACCCGAAGGCGGACCGGGCCGAGATCGGGACAGCCGTTGCAGCCGTGCTCCTCAACCTTGGCCCCATGCGCAAGCAGATGAAGGGCGCGGAGAATCTCGCGGTCGAGGCGCTGAACGAGCTGCCGTTCTTTGCTGCACTGGACACGTTCGACCCGAGCGCGCGTTCGGTTGCCCTTCGTGCGCTCACCCCGTCCGACCGGCTGGTGCGGCGCGAGGCGCCCGCACAAGGCGCCAGCGCCGTCGATCTCATCTGTCCGGACATGTCCGCCGAAGCGATACGGGCCACGGCATTCGAGGCAGTGTCGGGAGATGCTTTCGCCCCGGTCACCGTCTGGCAGCCCGATGAGTCCGCCGAACCGCTCCAGATTGCCCAGAGCCTTTACAACAAGTGGCGCTTCATCCCGCTGAAGGCCGAGATTTCGGGCCGCCTCAGCCGCATTGCGGGGTCTCGCGGGACCACCGGTCAGGGGCTTCGGGTGGCGCATTATCGCTGCGGCGACGCGTCCCTCTCCGTCGCTGTGGACCGGTCCCACCGCTATCTCGGCCTTGACGATGCGGCACCTGCCGACAGCCCGGCCCCGGTTCACTTTCCGGCGCGGGAATACCGCTGCCTCGCTGATCTCACCGGCGCGGACCGGCGGCAGGAGGCGGACGTCATCATCCTCACCGACGTGTCTGTCGACAGCCCGCGCGAGCGCTTCATCGAAGCACTTTCGCCGCTGGGTGCGCTTGCAGCGCAGCGCTGCACCATCATGGCGATCACCGAAATGCCAGACCTCGCAACCTTCCTGCGGACACGGCGAGATGGTGCCGCCTTCGGCCGCATGGCGCGGCTTCTGAGCCACGCTTTCAGCAGGGATTGCGAGGTCCGCAGTTTTGCCACCCTCGGCCACAAGCCGTTCGACGCCGTGCCCCAGCGGATCCTTCTGGAAATCGAGGGAACGGCATGAGCCAGAACCGGATCGCGATCTGCTCCAACGCCATGGTGCCGGGCTCCCGCGCGCCCAGCAGCGCCCACGCCCTGCGGGCCAACGGGCTGTACGTCGGCCTCACGGCGGCCGGCTTTGACGCCGACATTGTTGCCACCACGCAGCCGATCATCCAGCAGCTGGACCGGTGGGGTACGCGCCGGGTCAGCATCCCCGGCCACTGGCGGATCTTGCCGGACAATGCCTATTCGGCGCGCCTCAACGCAGACTATCGCACGGTCATCTTCCCGAACTGGAACACCGCGCGGGACTTCAGAAAGACCAGCAAGGTCAACGTCGTCTACGATTTCTTCAGCGCCACTATGGTGGAACACGCGCTGATCTTCTCGCCGGCGGAAATCGTCGCCAAAAAGGCTGACAAGCTGCGCCTCCTGCGCGATGTGGACATGGTGATCGCCAACGGCCAGGTGCAGGCGGACTATGCGGCAAACTTTCTGCCCGATGAGGCGGGACGTGAGGTCACAGGCCCGATCCCGGCAGTGCGGCTGGCGATCCCCTGGTCGGGCAATCAACCGGCGGACGGGCCGCTCCGCGTGTTCTTCGGCGGCTTTCACCAGACGTGGACCACCGGCATCGGCCTTACCGAACTTGAGACCCTTGCCGACGAGATCGACCTTGAGATCCACACCATCGGCATCGGGCAGCATCTGCACTTCCGCAGCCTGTCGCGCTCCGGGCGGATCCGGCCGCGCACGCAGCGCCTCATCCCGCACACCGTGGCCTCGTTCGAAAGCTACCAGTCGCTGAACGGCGGGTGCCACGTCTCGCTGGACATCTTCGAACCCAATGACGAGCGGCGGATGTCCTACTCCACCCGCGCAGTGTCCTCCATCGCCTGCGGTTGCCCGCTCATTACCATGTCGTTCACCGAGATCGGGAGAATGGTAGCCGAAACCGGCGCAGGCTGGACGTTGGACACGTTCTCGCTGGATGCGCTCTCCGCCCTCCTCAAGCGCCTGAAGGACAACCCGGACGAAATTGCGCAGGCACGGCAGAACACGCGGCGCTTCTGGGAGGCCTATATCGACCCCGCCAAGCAGATCATGCCGCTGGTCGAGATGCTGAAAGAGGGCGCAAGCAATGTTCGCTAAGATTGCCGCCGAATGCCCCACCATCGTGTTCGTGGCCCATGGCGGACCGCTCGAACCGCAGGCAGCGCTCCTCGCCGCCAGCCTTCACGACGCCTATCTGCCGCGCAAGATCGTCTGCCGCGTGATGGAGCCGGTGGAACAGTGGACCGCGCTGGGCGATGACCTGACGGCGTTTCTCGACAGCCTCGGCGTCGAAATCATCCCCTGCCGCAACGGGGTCGATGACGAATACAAGCACGGCAACAAGATCGGCGCGCTTGGCGGGATCAACGGCCGTGCCCTGTTTCTGGACACCGACATCATGCTGATGACGCCGCTGTCGTGGCATCACAACCTGACGGGCGCAGCGGCGCTGAAACCTGCCGACATCGACACGTTCTCCAATGGCGGCGGAAGCTGGGCGCGGGTCTGGCGCGCGTTCGACCGCGACGTGCCGCCACGGACGCTGACCGCGACGATCTCCGGCACGCCGATGCGGCCTTACTATAATGCGGGTTTCATCTCGGTGCAGGACGGCGATGCCTTCACCAACACATGGCTCGAGGTTGCCAGAAAGATCGATGCTGACGAGAGCATCGGCAACAAGCGGCCCTGGCTGGACCAGATTGCCCTGCCGGTGACGTTTGCCGAGCTCGGATGGGACGTGGACGTTCTGGGCGATGCCTTCAATTTCCCGTGCCACCTTGCCGATGTTGGCGACATGGCACCTTACTTTGCCCACTATCACTACGCCAAAACACTGGCTGCGCAGCCGAAACTGCGCTTCCGCGTTGCGCAACTGATGGCACTTTACCCCGCTCTGGCGCCGATCCTGTCGCGCTTCAAGGGTTGGGCCGGGCTTGTGAGAGAGATCCGGAAAAAGGCCATCTGAGCGGGTGCTGCCGATGCCGGGCCGCGGCAGCCTGCCCGCACACAGACTTGCCATGCATCATACCGGACCAAATATCAGCTCACCTCAGACATTCAATTAGCGTCCGGGCGCGGGCGGGCAGCGTTCACCTTGTGAACAACGCCAGAATGCACCGGACACATCATCCTTACTGTATTCGTCCAGCCGTCACTCAGACCATCAGCATGACTTGGAGGCCGGACGGCGACAACGTCCACAGCCTCCTTTGGCCCGGACGAACCTGTTGGTAACTTAATCCATTGGAAAAGTGGGCTGAAGAGAATATCCATATTCATGTCGGCCAGCGCCGTTGAAGCGGGCGGAAGTTGCGCCGGGCTTGCAAAGTATGTCTGAGAGGCGTTGAACATGCGTAGGAATGTCAGCATCAAGGTCGAGAGAGTGCGCAATGAAAGCGCCTGATGCGCGTCGCGTGCTCCTGCTGCAAGGGCCACCCTCGCCGTTTTTCGGCGTTCTGGCACGCCAGTTCAAAAGCGCAGGCATCCCGGTCACGAAGATCAAGCTCCACGCCGGCGACGGTTTACGGGCTGGCGAGGGCATCGGCTTCACCGGCAAGATCAACGAGTTCGCCCCGTTTCTGCGCCGGGTGATGCGCCGCCACGCCATCACCGATGTTCTGTATTTTGCCGACAGGCTGCCCTACCACCGCGTTGCTGAAAAGGTTGCGGGCGAGATGGGCGCAACGCCCTACGCCGTTGAAAACGGCTACATCCGGCCCGACTGGTTGACGCTGGAGCCAGGCGGCATGGGCGCCTTCTCGCGCTTTCCCACCGACCGCAACCACATCGAAGCCATTGCCGACGGTGCGCCCCCGGTCGACGACAGCGTGCTCTACAGCCACTCATTCACGACCGAAGCCTACTACGACGTCAGCTACACCCTTTTCGGCCTCGCCGCCGCGCTGCGCTATCCGCATTATGAGCGCGACCGGGACAATCATCCGCTGAAAGAATATTTCTCGTGGCTTCCGCAGCTGGTGCGCCGCAATGTTGCGCGAAAGCGTGCGCCCCGTCAGCTCGCCCGCGTTCTGGCGGAAAACCGGCCTTTCTTCCTGTTTCCCATGCAGCTGCAGGAAGATTATCAGATCCGCCACAACTCCCGTTATACCGGGCTCGCCACGCTGGTGGACGACGTGTTCTCTTCCTTTGCGCGCACCGCGCCGGAAGAGGCCCTCCTCCTGATCAAGATCCACCCGCTGGACAACGGCCTCCAGAACTGGCGGCAGATCATGAAGGATGCGAAGCGCAAGTACGGGCTGACCGGACGCATCCGTCTCCTCGCCGCTGGCTCGCTGCCGGAGATGCTGGCGGCCTGTGAAGGCGTCGTCCTCGTCAACTCCACGGTGGGTCTTACCGCACTGCGCGCCGGCAAGCCGACCAAGGCGATGGGCGCTGCCGTCTACGACCTGCCGGGCCTCACCTCCCAGCAGTCGCTGGACGAATTCTGGCAGAAACCCGCCGCGCCCGACATGGCATATGTTGAAACCTTCGTGCGGGCGCTGGCCGCAGCCACCCAGCTGAAGGGCAGCTTCTACGATCCGGCCGGGATCAATGCCGGTGCGGACGAAATCGTCCGACGCGTGGCAACAGGCATCGGCTCGTCCAGCTGGTTCGTCTCGCCGCCGCCACGGCTTGAGAAGGCCGCTGCCATGGGTGTTCCCCTCGATCCGCCGGTCGGGCGAGCGCGGATCATGCTTGAGGTGTAAGATTGGCGCGTGGCTCGTAAAATGGTACGAGGGGTCCTATATAATTTCCGCTAAACCATAAATCGAGTATGCGCGACGTGGCGAACGCTCCCATTACGCAAAAGATCATGCGAAACGCCCGCGGTGCACTTATCGCGATCGGGGTGTTTTCGTTCGTTATCAATGTGCTGATGCTGACCGGCCCCATCTACATGCTGCAGATTTATGATCGGGTCCTGTCCTCAGGCAGCATTCCGACGTTGATCGCACTGTCCGTCATCGTGATGGCGCTCTACGGTTTCATGGCGGTGCTGGACCTCATCCGCCAGCGCATCCTCATCCGGATCGGCCATAAATTTGACGACGGGATGGGCTCCACCGCCTTCTCCGCCTACGTCGACGCCCCCATGAAGCTTGGCCCCCAGGGTGCACAGCTCCAGCCGATCCGCGATGTGGACCAGCTGCGCCAGTTCTTCGCCTCGCCGGGCATCACTGCCCTGTTCGACATGCCGTGGATGCCGCTTTATCTGGCGGTGGTCTACATGATCCACCCCTATCTCGGGATGCTTGCCACGGTCGGCGCCATCATCCTCGTCGCCATTGCCATCATCACCGACCGTGCGGCCCGCAAGGCGGTCGCAGAATCCGGCGAACTTTCCACCAAGCGTTCGATGTTCGCCGAATCCTCCCGGCGCAATGCCGAGGTCGTGCGCGGCATGGGGATGCTGACCGGGATCGGCTCGGTCTGGCAGGGCCTCAACCGCAACTTCCTGCGCTCCAACGCCCGCGCTGCCGAAATCATCTCCACCTCTTCGGTGGCAACCAAGGTGTTCCGCCTGTTCCTGCAGTCCGCAGTGCTCGGCCTTGGCGCCTACCTTGCGGTGGAGCAGATCATCTCGCCGGGGGCGATGATTGCGTCCTCCATCATCATGAGCCGCGCGCTGCAGCCCATCGAGGCGGCCGTGTCCAACTGGCGCCAGTTCCTGTCCTCCAAACAGGCCTACCGCCGGCTGAACGCCACGCTGACCGCAACCGACGAAGCCGACAAGATGTCCCTCCCGGTGCCCCGGCAGGGTCTCGCATCGCAGACGGTCACTGTCGTTGCCCCGGGCGGGCGCACACCCATCATCGTGGACGTGTCGTTCAAGGTGCCGGCCGGTCAGGCCGTCGGCATCATCGGACGGTCCGGTTCCGGCAAGTCGACCCTGGCCCGCGCGCTAGTCGGCGTGTGGCCGATCGCCCGCGGCGCAGTCATGCTGGACGGCGCCCCGATCGACCAGTTCCGGCCCGAAGAGCTCGGCCGCCACATCGGCTACCTGCCGCAGGACGTCGAGCTTTTCCAGGGCACAGTGGCCGACAACATCGCCCGCTTCGATCCCGACTTCACGCCCGAATCCGTGGTGGAAGCTGCGAAGGCTGCCGGTGTCCACGAGCTGATCCTCGACCTTGCGGACGGTTACAACACCCCGATCGGCGAAGGCGGGGCCGCGCTCTCCGGCGGCCAGCGCCAGCGCGTCGCCCTGGCGCGCGCACTTTACGGCAAGCCCTTCCTTGTGGTGCTGGACGAACCGAACTCCAACCTCGACGCCGAGGGTGACAAGGCTCTGGCCAGCGCCATCGCAGCCGTGCGCGGACGCGGCGGCGTGGCTGTCATCGTCGCGCACCGCCCCTCCGCCGTCGCCAATGTCGACCTCATCTTGATGATGGATGGCGGCCGCGTCCGCGACTTCGGTCCGCGCGAGGAAATCATGGCGCGGGTCACCCGCCCCCGTAACGACATGCGCGTCGTCGGCAAACCGGAAGCTGCCGAATGAGCGCCTCAGACAAGAAACTCGACCCGGACCGCCCGATCTTCGCCAAGTCCATGGAGCGATACATCGGGATGGGGCTCATCGCGATCCTCGTTCTGGTGGTGGGCTTTGGCGGCTGGGCGGCCATGGCCAACATCTCCGGCGCGGTGGTTGCGCCCGGCAAGGTGGCCGTCGGCTCCCGCGTCAAGGAAATCCAGCACCGGGAGGGCGGGATCGTCCGCGAGATTCTGGTGGAGGACGGCGACCGGGTGAAGGCCGGCCAGCTCCTCATCCTCCTCGACGATACGCAAAGCCGTGCCGCACGCGACGTTGTGAGCGGCCAGCTGATCGCCTATCGCGCCCGAATGGATCGCCTCGCCGCCGAGCGCGACCATTTGGATGGTGTCACCTTCCGCGACACCCTCGAAAAGCGCGCGGCCAACGATCCGGTGATTGCCGAGATCTTGTCCAGCCAGCGGGGGATCTTCGCTGCGCGCCGGGCGACGCAGGCCGGACAGACCACCCAGCTCGACGAGCAGCTTTCCCAGCTGGACGAGCAGATCAAGGGCCTCGACGCCCAGCGCGGCGCCAAGCAGCGCGAGATCGTGCTGGTCAACGACGAGCTTGCCGATCTGCGCCAGCTTCTGGAACGTGACCTTGTCCCCCGTTCCCGCGTTGTCGGGCGCGAGCGGGAGGCGGTGCGGCTGGAGGGCGAGGAAGGCGACCTCACCTCCCGCATTGCGACCGCACGGGGACGGATGGCAGAAATCCGGGTCCAGAAGTTGCAGGTGGAAAAGGAATTCCAGCAGACCGTGCTCGACGATATCGAGCGGCTGCAGACCGAAATTGCGACGCTGACAGAGCGCACCGTGGCCGCCGACGACGAGCTGTCGCGGGTCGAGGTGGTCGCCCCGGTGGCAGGGCTGGTGCACGAAATGGCCGTCTCCACCGTGGGCGGCGTCATTGCACCCGGCGCAACCATCCTGAAGATCGTGCCGGACTCGGACGAGCTGATTGTGGAGGCGCAGGTCTCCCCCATCAACGTCGACGAAATTTCGATGGGGCAGGACGCGCACGTGATGTTCTCCGGCCTCTCCAGCCGCGAGACGCCGCGCCTCAACGCCGTGGTGCAGACCATTTCGGCCGACTCCACCCGCGACGAGCAGACGCGAATGGACTTCTTCACCGTGCGCATCTCCCTCACCGAAGAAGAGATCGAACGCCTTGGCGGCGATGTGACCCTGACGCCGGGAATGCCGGCCGAAGTCTTCATCCGCACCCGCGACCGCAGCGTGCTGGACTTCCTGATCGAGCCGCTGCTGGAAGCCGCCAACGTCACCTTCCGCGAGGGCTGAGGGTCACCGTGCCTTTGCCGCGGCGTCCCGCCAGAGCGAAACGAGCGGGCCGGCCTTGCCGAAGACCGGGTCCGCCGCGGGAAGCGGGACTGCCGCAATCTGCGCTCTTGCCGCTGCGGTGACGGGGGCTTCGCCGCGGAGCGTCTCGTAATTCTCCTGGCCGGCGGGGTACGCGCCGCAGACGGAAAAGTCGTCGCTGGCGGCAACGCGGCAATGGCCTGTGCCGGCGGGAAGCACCATCACATCGCCCGCTGCCACGCTGACCACGCTCCCCTCCGGCCCGCCAAGTTCAATGTCGGCCCGGCCGGAGACCACCGCCAGCACCTCGTGCGCATTGGGGTGATAGTGGTGAAACGGGAACACCGTATATTGCCATGCGCCGCCCCAGCCATTGCGGGCAAACAGGGCGATGATGGCTTTGGCGCCCGTCTCGCCGGCAGCACCGCGCATCAGGAGCGCAGGCAGGAGGTTGTTGTTGGGGATGTGATGGCCGGGCGCGAAGCGCAGGCTCTCGACGTTAGCGGCCGGGGCATCGCCGGCATGGTGGGGCAGATCTCGATCCGGCGGCACGGCGGGGCTCCTTTTGGGGGAAAATCGTCCTGCGGTTGGGAGGGTGGCCGATTTTGGAGCGGCTTGGAACCGGGGTGCCGGTGGCTGATCCGGCGCGGCGTTCGGATCTGCCGTTTGGGGGGTTGCCGGGTGGCAACGGGGCGTGGCCCGGCGCCGCTGAGGCGGCCCGGTGGTGCTGGGAAAGGCGGGACGCGGTTGCGGCTCGCTGTATGAAATAGAATGAACCGCTTCCGCGTCCCATCCTTTCGGCTTTTTACGGGTGTTGCGCCTGTCCGGCACGGCCGGTTTCCCGGCTGCGGCACCCCAGGCCTCGGCTGAGCGTCTTGTTGCTCGCCTTGCTTTCGCCCTCCGCCCGCTCCGGCGGATGATGGACGCGCCTGGGCCCCTCGGGTGCCCGTGCCACTGACACGGAACACGGGCCGCACACCCGGTCCACCGCAAGGCCGGGGTCCGTTACCCCCCGCCCCTTGCGGCAACCGAAGCCCCTGGCTCTCGTAGCGGACGGTCCGGCACGCCTCCCGTTGAGCCAAGCGGCATGGGGAGAGTGGCATGGGGGCTTTGGGGCGGGGATAAGTTTTGCCCCGGCGGGCCGGTTTCAGCCGGGGTTAATGCCAAGTGGGGCTGGCTCTGCCATCAATATGGATGCGACCGCAGCGCAGGAACACCGACCGACTGGAGAGCACCGTGGACAACGCCTCGTGAGTGACAGCTTTTTCGGCCTCGACCCCTACCACGTGCTGATTGCGGCCGTTGGCGGCGTCGTCATCCTCGCCTACTGGCTGCCCCGCTTCGCCTCCTCGCGCGAACCTGCAGCATCGGGCCTTCTCATCGTGATGGCGGCGCTGGTGTTTTCGCTCCTGCCCGGGATGCCGGCTGCGCTCGACCCGCGCGAGAGCCCGAAGGTGTGGGAGCTTGCCAGCGAGATCGCGGTGATTGCGGCGCTCTTCGGCACCGGGATCAAGATCGACAACATCCGCAGCCTGTCCCGCTGGCGGCCGACGATCATGCTCCTCGCCGTCGCGATGCCGCTCACCATTCTCGCAGTCGCCCTCCTCGGCCACTACATGGCGGGGCTCACCATCGCCGGCGCCATCCTGCTGGGTGCCGTGCTTTCGCCGACCGACCCGGTGCTGGCCGGCGACGTGCAGGTCGGCCCGCCCCTTGCCGGCGGCGAGCACAGGGTCCGCTTCACGCTGACCGCCGAGGCGGGGCTCAACGACGGGCTCGCCTTCCCGTTCGTCTATCTCGGCCTCATTGTCGCCGCGCAGGGGTTCGACCCCAGCGCATGGGGCCTCGAGTGGCTGGGGCGTGACGTCATCTACCGGATCGGCGTCGGCTCGCTGCTTGGCGCGGGGTTCGGGTGGCTGCTCGGGCAGGTTCTCTTCATCGTGCCGAGGAAGGCGCCGCTGGCCGACACGGTGTCCGGTATTGTCGCGCTCGCCGGCGTCCTCCTCTGCTACGGCGGGACGGAGCTTGCCGAGGGTTACGGCTTCATCGCCGTGTTCGTGATGGGGCTGACCTTGCGCCGGATCGAACGCGGGCACGACTTCCACCGCCGCCTGCACGACTTCACCGAAGCGATCGAGCACGCCATCACCGCGATCATCCTCGTGGGGCTGGGGGCGGCCATTCCGATCCTGTTCCAGGACCTGACGCTGGTTCACGTGGTGATTGCGGTGCTGCTGATCTTCGTGGTGCGGCCGGCGGCGGGCTGGCTTTCGCTCGCCGGCACGAACGTTGGCGGGCGCAACCGCGCGGTGATCGCGATCTACGGCGTGCGCGGTGTGGGCTCGGTCTACTACCTCGCCTACGCGCAGAGCCACATCGAGTTCGTGAACGAGCCTCAGCTGTGGGCGCTGGTGGCGTTCGTCATCCTGCTCTCGACGATGGTGCACGGCCTGACGGCGGGGATGGCGATGGAGCGGATCGGGCCGGATGGGGATGAGAGGTGATCTGCGCGGCCCCATGGCGCATCTTGCTTGAATAGTACCTTTTCTGGTACATATCCCCGATGGATGACGGCAAGCGGCTGCCGGCCCGGTTCTTTCAGTCGGACGCGGGGCGCATTCCGGTTCGCGACTGGCTGCTTGCGCTGACGCCGGCGGACCGCAAGGCGATTGGCGACGACATTCGCACGGCCGAATTCGGCTGGCCGCTGGGGATGCCGCTCTGCCGAGCGATCCGCGGCGTGAAGGGATTGTGGGAGGTCCGCACGGATCTTCCGGGCGGGCGGATCGGGCGCGTGTTCTTCTGCAGCCACGACGGGAGCATGGTTCTCCTCCACGGCTTCATCAAGACGACGCAGAAGACGCCGCCGAAGGAAATTGCGACTGCAGTACAGCGTATGAAGGGTTTGCGATGAGCGAGATCGAAGCCGGCACCGCCGGCCCCCTGTTCGAGGATTTTCTCCGCGACGAGGGGACGTATGCCGCAACCACCGAGCAGGCGGTCAAGCGCGTGCTGGCGTTTCAGCTGGCCGCCGCGATGAAGGACGAGGGCATCACCAAGGCGGAGATGGCGCGGCGGCTGGAGACGAGCCGGTCGCAGCTGGACCGGCTGCTTGATCCGGCGAACGAGAGTGTTTCGTTGGGGGTTTTGGGGCGGGCGGCTAAGGTTTTGGGGCGGCGGTTGCGGGTGGAGTTGGTCTGACCTTTAATCTAATAAGCCTATGCGTCTCTTCAATATCTGAATTTCTAGTGCAAGACAGCAACGCTTACGGGGACGTTTTGCGCTTAATTTAACCTCTCCATCAGCAGGCGATCCGTGATCGTTTCGAGTTCGAAATTTACTCGAATAAGATCGTCGGTTGAAACGGCTTCACTTCCGTGTACTGAAGCGTTTCGCAAAATCAAAGCCTCGCGCAAAACTTCAATGTCCTTGGAAGAGATAATATTCTTACTCTTAAGCTGAGCCAGCATGGCATGGAAACTCAACCGTGTGTCATTTTGCCGATCAGGCAGTCCGAAGCTGCTATAAACACCCTCGAACCGTATCCAAGCCTCTTGCAGCGCCTCCACTGCCGCGTATTTCCGCATCCTATTAATCGTTTCCGTGTCTTGTTGTTTTCTCCAAGACAATACAAACACTGAGAGTATTGATGTTGTTAAACCCACAACACCCATCGTAACAGCTATCAATTCATCGCTCGAAAAAGAGATCTCAAACGTTACAACAACCAAGTAAAGGGCCGACAACATAGACAATAGTAGACCGAGGAGCAAATATATCCTCATTATATTTGCGATTGAGGCTGACCTCCTCGATCTATATTCGATTGCACGCAGTAAATCCGCTGAGACTGCACTACGTTCGTATCGCTCATCCTGCAACATCATCACTCCTTCAGGGCAGAGAGCGTCGTCGCTACGATTGCCGCTGCCAATAATACAGCAAATAATATAACTCCACCTGAATCGTTAAGTTTATCCTCACCGTATGTAAGTCCAACTAATAACGCTAGTACGGAAGAAGAAATCTTAAGTAAAACTTTAAAATAATCACGCGGCGGAATACTCAACCCCCTTCGCTGCACAATTACGGCGTCATCGACCATGGATTTCGTTATTTCGGATGGGCCATCCGAAGGATTTCGTCCTGCCTCCAATCGACTGGCTTCAGCGATAATTTCATCGATATAGGACTCAGCTGCCTTTTTCAAACCATCACGCGCAGGCGTACTAAACCCCTCAAGACGTGAATTATCGACACTAATTTCAATCGTCATGAGCACCAAGCCTAATGATCAGTGAGCACTAAAACCGCTTTTCGGCACACACATGCATCTTTCCGACGAAGCTCCATGATTCAAAAACAGAAGAGCCGATTCTGCGGAAAACAATTTTCGAATTTCATAATGAAAACTGAATGCACTCGACAAATTCGTCAAGCGCGGTGAGTACGCAATCGCTGGCATCCAGCGTAGGCGAAACATTCCAAGTTGCGCCTACGCTGGATGTTAGAAAGCCGGACGCAAAGCGCCCGGCCTTCCAACCCAATAGCCAAACCGGAAAAGATCAGGCCGCGTCGGCCTTGATCTCCTCGCCCGTGGCCTGGTCGACGACCTTCATCGAGAGGCGCACCTTGCCGCGCTCGTCAAAGCCCATCAGCTTGACCCAGACCTTCTGGCCGTCCTTGACCACGTCGGCGGCCTTTTCGGGGCGCCCTTGAGTCATCTGCGAGATGTGGACGAGGCCGTCGCGGGGGCCGAAGAAGTTCACGAAGGCGCCGAAGTCGACAACCTTCACCACCGTGCCCTCGTAGATCTGGCCCACTTCCGGCTCGGCCGTGATGCCCTTGATCCAGTTGAGCGCAGCCGTGATCGCCTTGCCCTCGGAGGACGCGATCTTGACCGTGCCGTCGTCCTCGATGTTGACCTTGGCGCCGGTCTTCTCGACGATCTCGCGGATCACCTTGCCGCCCGAACCGATCACTTCGCGGATCTTGTCGACCGGGATCTTGATCACTTCGATGCGAGGGGCGTATTCGCCAAGCTCGGTGCGGGCCGAGTCGATCGCCTTGGACATCTCGCCGAGGATGTGGAGGCGGCCGCCCTTGGCCTGGTCGAGCGCGACCTTCATGATCTCCTCGGTGATGCCGTCGATCTTGATGTCCATCTGGAGGGACGTCACGCCGTTGGCGGACCCGGCAACCTTGAAGTCCATGTCGCCGAGGTGGTCTTCATCGCCCAGAATGTCGGAGAGGACCGCGAACTTTTCGCCTTCCTTGATGAGACCCATGGCAATGCCCGCGACAGGTGCCTTGAGGGGCACGCCGGCATCCATCAGCGCCAGCGAACCGCCGCAGACGGACGCCATGGAGGACGAACCGTTGGACTCGGTGATCTCGGAGACCACGCGGGTGGTGTACGGAAAGTCGTGGTGGGCGGGCAGCATCGGGTGGATGGCGCGCCAGGCGAGCTTGCCGTGGCCGATCTCGCGGCGGCCGGGGGAGCCCATGCGGCCGGTCTCGCCTACCGAGTAGGGCGGGAAGTTGTAGTGCAGCATGAACTGCTGCTTCACGGTGCCTTCCAGAAGGTCCATGAACTGCTCGTCGTCGCCGGTGCCGAGGGTGGCGACCACCAGGGCCTGCGTCTCGCCGCGGGTGAAGAGCGCGGAGCCGTGGGCGCGCGGCAGGATGCCGACTTCGCACTCGATCTGGCGGACGGTTTCAAGGTCGCGGCCGTCGATGCGGGTCTTGTCGTTGATGATCTGGCCGCGGACGATGGCGGCTTCGGTCTTCTTGAAGAGGTCGTTGAGGGTCTGCTTGGTGGGGCCCTCCTCGCCTTCGTCGGGCAGCATCGCGTCCATGACACGGGCCTTCACGGCGTCGATGGCGTTCTTGCGCTCGGTCTTGGCGCGGATGCCGTAGGCCTTGGCAAGGTCCTTGGCGGCCATCTTCTTCATGACGGCGGCAAGGGCGCTGTTGTCCGGCGCGTTGTGCTCGCGCGGCTCTTTTGCGGCCTTCTCGGCAAGGCGGATGATCGCGTCGATGACCGGCTGGAATTCCTTGTGGCCGAACATGACGGCGCCGAGCATGACGTCCTCGGAAAGCTCCTTGGCTTCCGATTCCACCATCAGGACCGCGTCGCCCGTGCCGGCGACGATGAGGTCGAGCGCGGTGTCTTCCATCTGGTCGAGCGTCGGGTTGAGGACGTACTCACCGTCGATGTAGCCGACGCGGGCGCCGCCGATGGGGCCCATGAAGGGGACGCCGGAGAGGGTGAGCGCTGCGGAGGCTGCGACCAGCGCCACGATGTCGGGCTGGTTTTCAAGGTCGTGCGCGAGCGTCGTGATGACGATCTGCGTGTCGTTCTTGTAGCCGTCGGCGAAGAGCGGGCGGATCGGGCGGTCGATCAGGCGCGAGGTGAGGGTCTCGTGCTCGGACGGGCGGCCTTCACGCTTGAAGAAGCCACCCGGGATCTTGCCGGCGGCGAACGCCTTTTCCTGGTAGTTGACCGTGAGGGGGAAGAAGTCGAACCCCGGTTTCGGCTGCTTTTCGGAGACGACCGTGCAAAGCACGGTGCTCTCGCCGTAGGTCACCATCACGGCGCCGTCGGCCTGGCGGGCCACCTTGCCGGTTTCGAACGTGAGGGTGCGGCCACCCCATTCGATGGATTCGGTCTGATAGTCGAACATTTGTCTGCCTTTCGTGCATACGTGGTGCGGCGCACGGGCGGGCAAGACAACGAGCGGCTGGCCGGTTGGCTGGCAGCGGCTGGCAATCCTGCCCCTCCTCGGGGGCCGCAGGCCGTCGTTACGGCCGGGTTGAAGGCCTCAGCCTTCCATGTTGGGCGGGTTGCGGTGCTTCGGCGCACCGTCCCGTTAACGAACGAGGCCGCCGGATCCGGCGGCCTCGCGATAAGTCTAGCGCCGGAGACCGAGGCGCTTGATGAGGGTCTGGTAGCGGCTTTCGTCCTTGGCCTTCACGTAGTCGAGAAGGTGACGGCGCTGGGAGACCAGCTTCAGGAGACCGCGGCGGGAGTGGTTGTCCTTCGCGTGGGTCTTGAAGTGTTCGGTGAGGTTGATGATGCGCTCGGTGAGGAGGGCAATCTGGACTTCGGGAGAGCCGGTGTCGCCCTCCTTGCTGCCGTATTCCTTGATCAGCTCGAGCGTACGCTCTGACGTAATCGACATCGGTTACTCCTTGAATGCGAGAGAAGCGCGATGAGCCGGGATGTCGTCCAGCCCACGCGGATCGGTGGTGTGTAATGTGTCTTGACGCGTCCGTCGAGCCTTGGCGGCGCTCCAATGTGCGTCCTTTGGCCCGAAAGGGGCGAAAATCTGCGCTGGCCGGCCTTTGCGCGGTGCTGGCGGAAAAGGCCTCAGCGGCAGTCGACCACGAAGCGTTCGACCCAGCCGTAGAAATTGGCATCGTCCGCCGGGTCGCGCAGGAGCGCCCAGGGCCAGCCCCGCGCGTCGTTTGCCATGGTGAAGAGTTCGACCTCGGTGCCGGCGGCAAGGCTTGTGCGCACGGCGCTCGCCGGCTCCGTTCTCGCCAGGATGGTGTAACCGGCGCGGTCCGTCACCGTACAGGTGGGGTCGGCCAGGGCCTGTGTGGAGAGGACGGCGAGAAAAAGCGCAAGTATCAACCGCATTTTGAACAACCGTTGCTCTGGCGTTGGCCAGTTTCTACAGCGTTCAGCCTACCCGGTCGCGCGGTTGTTTTCAAACCATGACATTGCCGGGGCGCGAGGCGCCGGCAATGTCATGGCGCGGCGTGTCAGGCGGCAGGCGCGGCGCGGCGGCGCTTCATGTGGCTGCGCACGCTCCACGCCACCGACAGAACGGCAGCGGCCAGGAGGGCCGCCGAGATGGGCCGTGTGAGGAATGTCGACCAGTCGGCATCGCTCATCAGCGCGCGGCGGAGGTTGGTTTCGGCGATCGGGCCCAGAATGACACCCAGCACCAGCGGTGCCAGCGGATAATCCAGCCGCTTCATGATGTAGCCGAGAAGGCCGACGAAGCCGAGGAGGTACACGTCGGTGATCCGGTTGTTGAGCGCGAAGGCGCCCACCGCACAGCACACCGTCACCACCGGCACGATCACATATTTCGGGATCTCGGTGACGCGCAGGAAATAGCGCATGGAGAGGGTGCAGATGAGCAGCATCAGAACGCTGGACACCGCCATGGCGATGAACATGCCGTAGACGAGGTCCGCGTTTTCCAGGAACAGGCGCGGGCCGACGGAGATGCCGTGCACCATCAGCGAGGCCATCAGGATCGCATCCACCGCAGAGCCCGGAATGCCGAGCGCAATCAGCGGAATGAGGCCCCCGCCGGAGGTGGCCGAGTTGCCGGCCTCGGAGGCGACCACCCCGTCGGCGATGCCGGTGCCGAACTTCTCCGGCGTCTTGGAGGCGCGCTTGGCCTGATCGTAGGTGAGGAGGTTGGCGATCGACCCCCCTGCCCCCGGCACCGCGCCGACGAAAACGCCGAGGAGCGATGAGCGGAGGAGGTTGATGGGCCGTGACAACACTTCGCGCATGACGGCGAAGGTGTGGAACTCGATGGTTTTCGGGATCAGCGACCCTTCCGCCCGCACCGCATCGGGCTTTTCCAGTTCGCTCATCAACTGGCTGATGGCGAAGATGCCGATGAGGACGACCAGGAACGGAAGCCCCGGCGCCAGCATCTCCACGCCGAAGGTGAAGCGGGGCCGGCCCATCATCGGGTCCGGCCCGATGGTGGCGATGGCAAGGCCGACGGCGCCCGCAATGAGCCCGCGCAGGAGCGAGGCGCCAACGAGGCTCGCCACAATGGTGAGCGCGAAGACGATGAGGGAGAAATACTCCCAGGGGCCGAGCTTGACCGCGACGGCCGCCAGCGGCGGCGCTGCCACCACAAGCACGATGGTGGAAATGACGGTGCCGAAGAACGACGCCCACACCCCCAGCGAAAGCGCCCGCCCCGGCTGCCCGTTGCGTGCCATGGGGAACGCATCGAACGTGGTCGCGACGGAGGACGGCGTGCCCGGAATGCCAAGGAGCGCTGCCGAGATGAGCCCGCCCGTGTAGCCACCGACATAGACAGAAAGCATCACCGCAATGCCCTGCAGCGGCGGCATGGCAAAGGTGAGCGGCAGCGTCAGCACGATCGCCATGGTGACGGTGAAGCCCGGAATGGCCGCGGCGACGATGCCTGCCACTGAACCCAGCGCCATGTAGAGCAGCGTGTCGAATGCCAGGATCTGCGACAGGCCGAGGAGGAATGAGTCCATCATGGAAGGGTGCGCCTCATCCCAGAAGCCCGCCAAGAATGCCGCGGGGCAGGAAGACCAGGAAAACCTTCGCAAACAGAAGGTTGAGCCCGAAGGAGAAGACCACCGCCACCACCAGCGCGATCAAGGCGCTTTTCAGCGTGCGCCGGGCGACGATGAGCTGGGCGACAATCAGAAACAGGAATGTGGAGATCGCAAAGCCGAGCGGGCGCATGAGCGCGAGATAGACCGCAAAGGCAACAAAGACGCTGATGACGAGCCGATGCTCGACGAACGCCGCGCCGGAAAGCCTTGCAAGCCCGTCGGGCAGGCCGATGCGGGCAAGCCTGCGCGCAGACCCTGCGATGGCCAGGACGCAAAGAAGAGCGAGAAACCCCATCACGATGCGCGGGAAGGAACCGGCGCCCAGCGGTTCCCACCTGGAATCCGGCAGTCCCAGCGACACGGTGAAGAAGACGCCCGCACCCAGAAGAAAAAAGACGTACGACGCGAGCTTGGCCAGCTCCGCAGCGCGCGCCTCGTTGGCCGTCTCCCCGTCAGGTGCGGAGGACGCCGAAGCGCCCTCCATCCCGTTCGGAGCCGGCGGCTCGGTCACAGTGGAGCCGCTCATCAGCCGCCCAGTTTGTCGGACAGGCGCTCGATGGCCGTGTCGAGGGTCGTGAGGTACTTGGCGTAAGCCTCATGGCCGCGATAGTCCGCTTCGGCGCCGGCATTGCCGAGCTGCTCGACGAAGGCCTTGTCCGCCGACAGCTCTTCAAGTGCTTCTTCGAGGACGGCGCGGGTCTCTTCCGGCGTGCCCTTGGGCAGGACGATGCCGCGAGTCACGGCCAGCTCCAGGTCGAGACCGAGGGACTGGAGGGTCGGCACGTCAGGCGCAGCCGAGGTGGGGGCACCGGAGCCGACCGCCAGGAAGCGCAGGTCGCCATTGTCGACGAACTGCTTGGAGGACGCGATGTCGCCGATGGCGGCGTCGAGGTTGCCGCCCACGAGGGCGCGGATGCGCTCGCCGGTGCCTTCATAGCCGACATAGGAGAATTGTGCGCCGATGGCGTCTTCGATCATGGCCGCATGAAGGTGCGGCACGCCGCCGAGGGTGACGCCCATCTTGATCGCGCCGGGGTTTTCCTTGGCGTAGGCAGCGAACTCCTCGAAGGTTGTCCAGTCGCTGTTGCCGTTGACGACGAGGTACTGCGGCGACGAGGTCATCAGCGCCACGGGCTCGAAACTGTCCCAGTTGAGGGGCGTCATGCCGGTGGCGTTGGCAACCAGCAGGCCTTCGTGGATCTGGGCGATCGTGTACCCGTCGGCGTCACGCTCGGAGGCGGCCTTGAGGCCGACCGTGCCGGACACGCCGGGCATGTTGATGATGGGCATCGGCTCGCCGAGGAACGGCTCGACGTTGTTGGAGATGATGCGCATCAGCGTGTCGCTGCCGCCGCCGGGCGACCAGGGCACGATGAATTCCACCGCCCGGTCGGGATAGTTGTCCTGTGCGGTGGCGGCTGTGCCGGCGCCGAGCGCCGTTGCCGCGGCGAGAGCCGCCGCGATGAGTGTCCTGTTCAGCAATTTGCTCTCCTTGATCGTTCGGGAGTGGGCGCCGGCCGAACGGCTGGCACCGCTGCGTCAGTGATCGACGATGCCTATGGCGGCATCGACTGAAGCCGTCAACGCGCCTGCAAATCCCGTTCCGTTCCGCTGCGGCGGGTGCGCGCGGCGGTGTTGAGACCCACCCTTCGGAAACAGCTGGCACTCTCCGCGCGAAATGCCCGTGCCGGTTTGCCACAGGTGCAGAACGCGTAGTTCTGACGGTGGCCCGAAAGGGCAATCGACGGCATCAGCGCCCTGAAGGCACCTTCGTGCGGAGCGCGCCTATTCCGCGAATGCGCTTAGCGTATCCCCGGAGCGACGGGATGCCACGCGATCCTGATGCGGGCAGCGGCTTTGCTGCCGGCACATAGGCTGCCAGCATTTCGGCGATGACGTCGTTCACGACCTTGTCGCGGACATGCAGATTATCCCGCTCGAAGGCGCTGGTGCCAAGGGAGCGAACCATTTCGTAGCTCGGGAAATAGTCCACTTCGGCCCGCTCGTGCGCCAGCCTGTGCGCCGCAAGGACGAGTGTCGCCTTGCCGTGCTCATTGGCCACGATCGCATCACGCTGCGAGAAGGTGGCGCCGAACGGGACCGGCGAGACCGTAAGGAGCACGCGTTTGGGCGGACCGACGCTGGCGATGTCATCCAGCATCCGGGTCAGAAGCCTGTGGCACTGCTCGGGCGTGAGCGCGAGGAAGCGGAAGCGGTCCTTGCCCATCCGCTTCAAGACCTTGGGCCGCGGCGCGTCGTTGAGGTAGATGCCGGTTTCGAGGTCCACCCACAGCTCGATGAGACCGAGGGTGATGAAGACAGTCTCGGCCTTGGCAAAAGCATCCCGGTAGAAGGTGTGGATCTCCTGTCGCCGCTCCACCGCCCGCTCCGGCGTGACCGGGACGTGGCCGCTGGCAATGGCGAGGTCGGCAACCTTGCCATCGTCTCCCGAGGGATAGATCCCGCCGGTCATCGCCTCCGAATTGAGGGCATCCGCGATGGCCTGCATCATGGTGCCGGGGTTGTACTGATTGAGAATGCGGTTGGCACGGCCGGTGAAGCCGTCGCGGCTGGCGTCGATCCGGCTTGCGGGCACGTCGAACCCGGCGGCAAGCAGCGGCGCCTCCGCGTTGCGCACGAAACACGAGCCGATGGTGAGGACGGTGGAGCCCGGCGCCAGCTGGAATGAGGGCCGCAACGTGGGGGCAAGCATCCCGCTGCGGAGGCGCCTGTCGGCGCCATCCGGATATTTGCGGGCGGTGTTGTCGCGGGCCTGCCGGTATGCCTCACCGGCAGACATGGAGCCTTCGCCGCCAGCCACGATATCCAGCATGTCGAGTGGCGCGGAGGACGTCGTCTGTTCGGTCAAGGACCCTTACCTGCCACGCGTTGCACAAAAGCAGCAGGATTATCGCTGCAGGGACGCATCCTTCCGGATACCCGCCTGAACAGAACATGACCGTTCCATAAATTGTTTTTTTAAAGCGAAGCGAACACCCTCACCCACGAGCGAATGCCTTTGTGGAACGAGGTGAGATCGTACTTCTCGTTGGGAGAATGGACGTTGTCGTCCTCCAGCGCGAAGCCGATCATCAGCGTGTCCATGCCAAGCTCGTGCTTGAAGGAGTGGACGATGGGGATCGAACCGCCCATGCCCACCATCGCCGTCGGTTTGCCCCATTCCTCTTCCAGCGCAGCCGCGCCCTTCTGCAGCATCGACCAGGTTTCGGAGACGCGAAATGCGGGGCCCGCGCCATGGTCGATGAACTCGACCGAGCAGTCGGACGGGATGCGCGCCTCGACGAACTCCTTGAAGGCGGCGCGCAGCTTCATCGCGTCCTGGTCGCCAACGAGGCGGAACGAGACTTTTGCACGCGCTTCACCTGGAATAACCGTCTTGAAGCCGGCGCCGGTGTAGCCGCCGGACATGCCGTTGACCTCGCAGGTGGGGCGGGACCAGACCTGCTCCAGAATAGTGCGGCCCGTCTCGCCGGCTGGTTCGGAGAGGCCGATGGGACCGAGGAAATCCGCCGCCGTCAGGCCGAGGCTGTCCCAGTTGGCCTTCTGGGCGTTGCTGGGCTCGGTGACGCCCTCGTAAAAACCGGGGATGGTGACGCTGCCGTCCTCGTCGTGAAGGTCGGCGAGGATCTTTGCGAGCACGTGGTTGGGGTTGCGGGCCGGGCCGCCAAACTGGCCGGAATGCAGGTCACGGTTCGCGGCGCGCACGATGATGTCGTGGGCGACGAGACCGCGCAGGCTCATGGCGATGGCGGGGGTTGTCGGGTCCCACATGCCGGTGTCGCAGACGAAGGCGGCGTCGGCCCGCAACTCCGCCGACGACTTGGCGAAAAATGCCGGCAATGAGGGGGAGCCGGACTCTTCCTCGCCCTCGAAGAGGACGGTGACGGGGACCGGCAGTTCGCCCTCGACGGCCTTGATCGCGCGCAGGGCCTCCACCATCGACATGAGCTGGCCCTTGTCGTCACAGGCGCCTCTGGCGACGATCATCTTGCCGCCGTCCGGCCGGGTGACGATACGCGGGGCGAACGGGTCTTCCTGCCACAGGTCGAGCGGATCGACAGGCTGGACGTCGTAGTGGCCGTAGAGGAGGATCCGGGGTTTGCCAGCAGGACCGTCCGCCTTGGCGAGGACGACGGGGTGGCCCTCGGTGTCGCGGGTTTCTGCCGCAAAGCCAAGGGTGGCGAGGTCATCCACCAGCCAGTCGGCTGCGCGGCGGCAATCGGCAGTGTAGGCCGGATCGGTGGAGATCGACGGAATGCGCAGGAGCGCGAAGAGACGCTCGAGGCTTTCGTCGAGGTTGGCATCCACGTGTGCCAGAATGCTGTCGACGTTCATCTTGAAGCTCCTCCAGTTGCGTTCCGCCCGCCAATGCCGGTAAATTTCGGCCGGGAGGATCGGCTATGGCTGACACTGGCGCCTATGACAACTGGCGCGCAATTGCGGAAAAGGCGCTGAAGGGCGCCCCGTTCGAAAGCCTCCTCACCCCAGAGATCGGGTTGACCGGCGCCGAGGGCCTGATCGACCCGCTGTCGATGCCGGCCGAGCCCGTCTACGCCGGGCGCGCGACCGCCGGGCCATGGACGGCGCTGCAGCGGGTGGACCACGATGGCTGCGACGCCGTTGCTGCGCTTGAAAATGGCGCAAGCGGCCTCAGTCTGGTGTTTGCCGGTGCGCCGGGGGCCCATGGCCGCGGCCTCACCGCAAACAGCGTTGCGGCGCTGGATGCCGCGCTGAAGGGCGTCCGCCTGGAGCTGATCCCCCTCACCATCGAGGCGGGCACGAACGGGGCGGCCGCGCTGGCTCTGGTTCTGGCATTGTGCGCCGAGCGGGGCACCGTCCCCCTGGCCCTCCACGCAGGGCTGGACCCGCATGGCGCCGCAGCATTTGCGGGCGCACCGGTGGCGATGCCGCTTGCCGAGGCCGTAACGCTTTACGAAGACCGCGAGCTTGCCGGGGCCGCGCTCTGCGCCGACGGGCGGGTTGCGGCGGAAGCCGGGGCAACGCCGGCGCACGAGATCGCCTTCGCGCTCACCGCAATGGCTGCGATGCTGGCCGAACTCGACAAGGCCGGCATTGGCCCGGAGCGGGCGCTGCCGCAGATTTCCGTGGCGCTCGGCGCCGACGCCGACCAGTTCGCGACGATGGCCAAGCTGCGGGCGATGCGCCGGCTGCACGCGATGATCGCCGATGCCTGCGGCGTGACGACCAGCCTCCACATCACCGCAACCACCACGGCGCGGATGCTGTCGTTCACCGACCCGCACACAAACCTCTTGCGCCTCACCATCGCGGCAATGGGCTCGGCGCTTGGCGGGGCGGACGCCATCGAGGTGCTGCCGTTCGACGGGATTGGCGCGCCCTTTGCCGCCCGCATGGCCCGCAACATCCAGACGCTGATGCTGGAGGAGGCGCACATCGCCCGCCTGTCCGACCCCGGCGCCGGCTCGGGCACCATCGAGATGCTGACCGACACCATCGCGGAGGCGGCATGGCGCCTGTTTCAAGAAAATGGCGCGGGCGACCCGGCCTGGCTGTCCGACGGCACCTTTGCGCAGATGGCCGCCACCGCCGCAGCGCGGGAGCGCACCATCATCGGCGTAACCCGGCACCAGCCGCCCGAACCTGCTGAGGTCGACCGGCCCGCCACGCCAACACCACCGGATGGCGAGCCCACCGCCGGCGCAACGCTTGCCGACCTTCAGGCGCTGGCTGCGGCGGGCACGGCGCTCTCGCTATCGGCGCCGGTGCCGGGTGCTGGCGCGGTCACCCCGGTGCGCGCCGCCGCCGCCTTCGAGCCCGATGCCAGGACGGAACCCTGAAAATGCTGCCGGATTTTTCCGCTCTCACCTATCGGCCGCTCTCCACCGCCGTCCCCGGCAACACTGCGCCGTGGACGAGTGCGGAGGGCATCGACATCAGCCCGCTCGCCGATGCGGACGGGCTCGACCTTTCCACCATCCCCGGTGCGCCGCCTTATCTGCGCGGCCCCTACCCCACCATGTACGTGCAGAAGCCGTGGACCATCCGCCAGTATGCGGGCTTTTCCACCGCCGAGGAATCCAACGCCTTTTACCGGCGCAACCTTGCAGCCGGGCAGAAGGGCCTGTCGGTGGCGTTCGATCTTGCGACCCACCGCGGCTACGACAGCGACCACCCCCGTGTGGCGGGCGATGTGGGCATGGCTGGCGTTGCGATCGATTCCATCCTCGACATGGAGACCCTGTTCAGCGGCATCCCCCTTGGCGAGATGACCGTGTCGATGACCATGAACGGCGCCGTCCTGCCGGTGCTGGCGCTCTACGTGGTGGCCGCAGAGGAACAGGGCGTTGCGCAAAGGGACCTGAAGGGCACCATTCAGAATGACATTCTGAAAGAGTTCATGGTCCGCAACACGTTCATCTATCCGCCCCAGCCTTCGATGCGGATCGTGTCGGACATATTTTCATATACGGCGGCAAATATGCCGAAGTATAACTCCATCTCCATTTCCGGCTACCACATGCAGGAAGCCGGGGCGACGGCTGACCTTGAGCTGGCCTATACCATCGCCAACGGCCTCGAATACGTGCGCGCAGGCGTTGCGGCGGGGCTGGACGTGGACAAGTTCGCCCCGCGCCTGTCCTTCTTCTGGGCCGTCGGGATGCACTATTTCATGGAGATCGCGAAGCTGCGCGCAGCACGGCTCCTGTGGTCGGAGCTGATTGCGAAGGAATTTGCGCCGAAGGACCCACGCTCGCTCTCGCTGCGGGCGCACTGCCAGACCTCCGGCTGGTCGCTGACGGCGCAGGACGTCTACAACAATGTCGCCCGCACCATGATCGAGGCGATGGCCGCAACCCAGGGCGGCACCCAGAGCCTCCACACCAATGCGCTGGACGAGGCGCTGGCCCTCCCCACCGACTTTTCGGCCCGCATCGCCCGCAACACGCAGCTGGTGCTCGCCGAGGAGAGCGGCACCACCCGCTTCATAGACCCCTGGGGCGGTGCGCCTGCCGTGGAGCGCCTGACCGCGGACCTCGCCGCCAGTGCGCGCGCCCACATCGACGAAGTGGAGGCCATGGGCGGCATGGCGAAAGCCATCGAGGCGGGCACCCCCAAGCTCAGGATCGAGGAAGCCGCCGCCAAGGCACAGGCCCGGATCGACAGCGGCAAGCAGACCGTGCTTGGTATCAACCGCTACAAGCTCGCCAGGGAGGACGACCTCGACGTCCTGAAGGTCGATAACGCGGACGTGCGCCGTCAGCAGGTCGAAAAGCTGAAGCGGCTGCGCGCGACGCGGGACCAGGGCGCCACCGACGCAGCGCTCACCGCGCTCAGCAACGGCGCCAGGGGCAACGGCAACCTCCTTGCCCTGTGCATCGATGCGGCACGGGCCCGCGCGACCGTGGGCGAGATGAGCGACGCCATGGAGGCCGCGTTCGGCCGCCACACGGCGCAGATCAACTCTATCACCGGCGTCTACAAACGGGAGGCTGGCGCGATGGGCGAACGGATTGAGGCCGTGCGTGCCGCAGCCGACGCATTTGCCGAAGCGGACGGCCGGCGGCCGCGCATTCTGGTCGCCAAGATGGGCCAGGACGGGCACGACCGCGGCCAGAAAGTCATCGCCTCCGCCTTCGCCGATCTCGGTTTCGACGTGGACATCGGCCCCCTCTTCGCCACCCCCGAAGAGTGCGCCCGGCAGGCAGTGGACAACGACGTGCACATTGTGGGCGTCTCCTCGCTGGCAGGCTCTCACCTGACGCTGCTGCCGACGCTGCGCGAGGCGCTGGCGGCGGAGGGGCGGAGCGACATCCTCATTGCCATCGGCGGCGTCATTCCGCCCGGCGACATCGCCCCGCTGACGGAGATGGGCGCGGCCGCAATCTTCCCGCCCGGCACCGTGATTGCGGATGCTGCGGAGAACCTTCTCGCCATCCTGACACGCCGTGCCGAAGGAGACGACCGTGCCGCCGCCGAGTGAAGCCGCGATGATCGCGCTGGCGCAGCGGGCGCGCGAGGCGGCAGAAGCGGCCTATGTGCCCTACTCGCGCTTTCACGTCGGCGCGGCAATCGAGACGGCGGACGGCACGGTGTTCACCGCCGCCAACGTGGAGAATGCCTCCTACGGCCTCAGCCTGTGCGCCGAGACGAACGCGGCGATGGCCGCGGCGCTCGCCGGCAAGCACGGTTTTCGCGCCGTGGCGGTGGTAGGCTGGAGTGCAACCGATATGAACGGTGGTGCGCTGGCCGCTCCGTGCGGCCGCTGCCGGCAGATCCTCAGCGAGTTTGCCGGGCCGGACTGTGCGGTCCGGATCGAGCGGCGCGACCCCGCTGCGCCAGCGATCGTCACGACGCTGAGCGCGCTGCTCCCCCATGCCTTTGGCCCGGCGGAGTTTCACAAGCCGGATGCCTGATCTGTACGAACTCGTGATTTGCGACATTTCCGGCGAACACAAGCCTGTTGCCGTATTTCAATCGGAAAATCCTTTCATGCCGCTCCACGTCGGAGAGCGCTTTGACGATCATGGCTGGGATCGCCTTGATGGCATTGGCAGGATCGGCACCGAGGACAAGCCGATCCGCTACCTTGTGTATGCAACCAAGCATGTCGTCTTCGAACGGGACGGCGTGATGACCTATCGGTTCTGCGTCGACCTGCAACCCTATAGCGGACCCCGCTCACCGGCCTGGGGACATGACGACCCGGTAAAATAACGAAAGTCTCCGTTCCTGGACGGCCCTCATGGGGCATCGCACGCAATTTTATCGGTCGAATTGAGGGCGCGTTCGCCGTCACTGAAAGCGTGCAATGACAGCGCAAGCGGCCACTGGTAGGCAGGATGCGCCATGAAGCGCATTTTTCTCTGCCTCACCCTTCTCGCATCCGGCTGTGTCGCCGGCCCGCCCGCCGAACCGCTTTCGGCGGCGCGTGTCTCGTCCGACACATGGCTCGTGATCACTGACGACGGCGCCGGAACGGTTCGCTCCGGAACGCCCTACAACGAAGAAGCGCTCGCGGGCGTCGCCCCCGGCGTCGACATCAGGTCCATCCAGACGGCCAAGGAAGACACCACCGCCTGGACCCATGCCGCCTTCATCAACGAGACCCAGGCTGTGCAGTTCTTCAAGAGCGGCGGCACGGTTTCGGAGATCCACGGCGTATCGCAGCACCTCAAGGGGCCGAACGGCGAGCGCATCGGCATGTCGATGGCGCAGGCCGGTGTCCGCCGCAGGGATTGCCGCAACGGCAACAATTTGTGGCGCGGGATGGCGGTGTGCAAGGCACGCGGCGCCGACCACGTGACCCTCGTCTTCTCCATTCCGCAATATGGCGGACCGTTCGACCGTCTCGCCTCCTCCGAAGATCTGCAGCGGGCCGAACTTCAGCGCATCGTGTGGCGCGCCAGGAGCTGAGCCCACTTGGCGAGGCCGTGACCAGCGGCCAGCGCGCGGGCCTTGCCCGCGCGATCACGCTTGTGGAATCGGCAAGGGCCGAACACCGCGCCAAGGCCAGCGCCCTCGTTCAGGAGTTGATGCCGCGCACTGGCGGCGCGATCCGCATCGGCATCACCGGCGTCCCCGGTGTCGGTAAATCCACCCTCATCGATGCGCTGGGGATGATGCTGATCGAAGCCGGCCACCGCGTGGCGGTGCTCGCAATCGACCCGTCCTCCACCCGCACCGGCGGCGCCATCCTCGGCGACAAGACGCGGATGGCCCGGCTCGCCAACAGCCCGGACGCCTTCATCCGCCCCTCCCCCTCGGCCGGTTCTCTGGGCGGCGTGACCGCGCGCACGCGCGAGGCGCTGCTTCTGGTGGAAGCCGCCGGCTACTCCGTCGTCATCGTGGAAACCGTCGGCGTCGGCCAGTCCGAGGTGGCGGTGGCGGAAATGGTCGACACCTTTGTGGCGTTGATGCTGCCCGGAGCCGGCGACGAGCTGCAGGGGATCAAGAAAGGTCTCATCGAACGGGCGGACATCATTGCCGTCAACAAGGCGGACGGTTCCGCCCGCGACGCTGCCCGGCAGGCCGCAGCCGAGCTTTTGAGCGCGGTGAAAATCCTCGCGTCGGACCCCCCGCCCGAAGTGCTGACAATGTCCGCCGCCACCGGCGACGGGCTCGACCTTTTGTGGCGGACCATCGACACGCACCGCAACGGGCTTGAGGCGAGCGGGGCTCTTGCGGCGCGCCGCCGGGCGCAAGGCGTGATCTGGATGCGCGATATGGTGGCCGACGGTCTGCGGCACTATCTGGCGCAGCACGCGGGCGATGCGGTGAAAGCCATGGAAGCGGCCGTTGCGGATGGCACACTGGCGCCCAGCGCAGCCGCCGCCAGCATTCTGGAGACCTTGCCATGACAGTGCTGCCCGCATCGCGTCCCCGGCTGCTGGTCACCGGCTTCGGCCCCTTTCCGGGCATGCCCGACAACCCCGCAGCCACCCTTGTGCGCAGCCTTGAAGCAAAGGCTCTTTCGGGCGTCACCGCCCGGCTGATCGACACCGAATGGGCCGCCTGCGCCGCATTCCGCGACAAGGCCGTGCGCGCCAAAACCGTTCTGATGTTCGGCGTTGCAGGCGGCACCCACCGGATCCGGTATGAGCGCATGGCGCACCCGGTGGCCTCGCCCCGGCCGGATGCTGCCGGCCGATTGCCGGACAGTGCCCCGCCAATGTCGCGCCGCTCGGCGCTGCCGGTTGCGGCGCTGGTTGCAATGGCGCAGCGGGCGGGCTTTCCGGTGGTGCTCAGCCACGCGCCGGGGGGCTACATCTGCAACGCGTCCTATGCGGCGGCACTCTCCGGCAACGCCAACGCCCTGTTCGTGCACATTCCGCAGCCTGTCGGGCGCAGCAATATCTCGGCAGCCCGGCTTGAAGCCCATGCGCTCTGGCTGATCGGAACACTGCTTGGCCGCTGATACCGGCTTGCAGGCCTTCACCAACGCGGCGTACAAGGTGGGCATGGAAACAAGATCCGCTCCCGCGCTGATTTGGTGGCTGGCTTACTGAGCTGGCGGCCTCGGTGCGTGTTCACGACAATCCGGCTGCCTCCAGGGCGGCCGTTGTTGTTTCGTGCGGCCGGCTTGCGGCAGTCCCACCCCTTCGATGGAGACAATGGTGGAGACTTCAGTCTTTCTGGCGTTTGCCGGGTTTGCGCTGGTCGGCACGCTCAGCCCCGGCCCCAACAACATCATGGTGATGGCGTCGGGCGCAAATTTCGGCTTGCGGCGCACGCTGCCCCACATCTTCGGCATCGCAACAGGGTTTGCGGTGATGGCGACGCTGGCGGGTGTCGGCCTGATGGTGGTGTTCGACGCGGTTCCGGTGCTCTTCACCGTGTTGAAGGTAGTCTCGGTCACCTACCTTCTGTACCTGGCACTGAAGATTGCCCGCGCCGCACCGCCTGACGCCGGCACCGAGGCGGAAGCCAAGCCCATCACCTTTTTGCAGGCTGCCGCGTTCCAGTGGGTGAACCCCAAGGGCTGGGCCTTCGGCATGACGGCGATGACACTTTATGCGCCCGAGCACACGCTCGTGTCGGTGCTGCGGGTGGCGCTGCTGTTTTGCGTGTTCGGCTTGCCGGCCAACGTCTTGTGGACGCTGATGGGCACCATCCTGCGGCGCTGGCTCTCCAACCAGCGCCGCCTGAGGATCTTCAACTTCACCATGGCGGCGCTGCTGGTGGCTTCGCTCTACCCGGCGCTGATGCTCTAGCCGGCGCTGCGGGGCTGGTAGGGCTCGTCTTCGCGCCAACGCTCCATCAGCTCCACGAAATCCTTGGGCAGCTCGTGCGGCAGGTCGATCTGGAGGGTGACGAGGAGGTCCCCCTTGGCGCCCGTCTTCGACGGCAGGCCGAGCCCGCGCAGCCGCAGCGTCTTGCCGCCCGATGACCCCTTGGGCACGGTGACGTTGACCGATCCGCCCAGCGTCGGCGCACGCACCTTGGCGCCGAGGACCGCGTCGTAAAGGGTGATGGGCAGCTCGAGCTTCAGGTTCGCACCGTCGCGCGTGAACATGGGGTGCGAGGCGATGCGCAGGGTCAGGATGGCATCGCCGGCCTGACCGCCCACAGCGCTCTCGTTGCCAAGGCCGCGCAGGCGGATCTGCTGGTCCGGCTCTGCCCCGGCGGGCAGACGCACGTCCACGGTGCGGCCCGTGGGCAGCGAAACGCGCAGCTTGTCCTGGCTGGCAAGATCCTCCAGCGTGACGGTGACGATGACCTCAAGGTCCTCGCCGCGCGGCGCCCCAGCCCCGCCGCCAGCCCCGGCCTGGCCAAAGCCCGGCGCCTCGCGCCTTGCCCCGCCGCCCATGAATTCCCGCAGAATTTCGTCGACACCGCTCGGACCGCCGCCATCGGTGGAAAAGCGGTAGGAGCGCCCGCCGCCGGCCCCGCCACGGCCGAAGCCGCCGAAGCCTGCAAACGGATCGCCGCCCGGCGCCCCGCCGCCCGCACCGCCGCCAAAGCCTGCGCTCTGGTATTTCTGCTGGCCGGCAGCGTCGATCTCGCCGCGGTCGTACTGCCGGCGCTTGTCCTTGTCTTCCAGGATCTCGTGTGCGGCATTGACTTCGGAGAAGCGTTCCTGCGCTTTGGGATCTGGATTTGTGTCCGGGTGGTACCGCTTGGCCAGCCGGCGATATGCAGACTTGATCTCAGCCTCGGAGGCTGATTTCGAAATGCCCAGTACGGTGTAAGGATCTCGCGCCATCCGGTTCCATTCTTGTGCTCGCCGGTCCGCCGTTTCTCCAGCGCACCCGTGCGGCATTCAATCCATTCCAAGCAACAACACCACTATGTAGTGTGAGCCGACCATGAACGCGACCCTAGACGACACCACTTTGAAATCCGGGCAAGCCCCGGACCCGTTCGCCCTGTTCACGGCGTGGCTCGAGGAAGCCGCCGCCACAGAGCCCAATGACGCAAATGCCATGGCTCTGGCAACCGCTGATGCAAGCGGCTTGCCTGATGTGCGCATGGTTCTCCTGAAGGGTCACGACGCCTCCGGCTTCGTGTTCTATACCAATCTTGAGAGCGCAAAAGGGGTCGAGCTTGCGGTCAATCCACAGGCAGCGCTGCTGTTTCACTGGAAAAGCCTGCGCCGCCAGGTGCGCGTGCGCGGCGAGGTGTCGCCCGTGAGCGCCGAGGAGGCCGACGCCTATTTCGCGTCCCGCCCGCGCGGCAGCCGGATTGGCGCCTGGGCATCCGACCAGTCCCGCCCGGCGCCTGACCGGGCAGAGCTGGAGCGCCGCGTGACCGAGCGCGATGCCGCTTATGGCGATGACGTGCCGCGCCCGCCGCACTGGTCGGGCTTCCGCGTCGTCCCGTCTGCCATCGAGTTCTGGAAGGACGGGGCCTACCGGCTGCACGATCGCTTCGCCTTTGCGCGCGACGGCGCGGCTGGCGAGTGGCGTGTGCAACGGCTCTTCCCCTGAGGACTACATCGCTTCCTTGATGCCGGCGCGGATCAGCCACCAGTTCACCGGGTAGGCGGTGACGAAGCCGCACAGCATCGCGATCTGCATCATGAACCAGAACTCGGCGCTGTTTACCGCAAGGGACACGCCGAGCACCCCTTCAAACAGCACAAAGTGGGCGAGCGCCATGAAGGCGTACATGCCCACCTGCCACGAGAGAAGCGAAAGCGCGTCCGCCTTCAGCGCCTTGACGAGGACCGCCCCCACCGAAAGGTCGCTCATCGGCTTGATGGCAAAATACTGGAAGGCAATGCCGAAGACGAACGCGATGACGAAATCGAGCCCCCAGACGGCGAAGATCTTGTCCGCGAACACGCTTTGCCAGCCGAACCAGACCGCGACGGCCGGCACGAAGAAGGCCAGCCATTCGGCAACGATGTCGCCCAGCGTGCAGCCGCTGCCGCAGTGGCTTGCGCGGTCGCGACTTTGATGGCGAAGGGGGTTTCCTCGTCGTCGTCTCGCCCCATCCGGCTTTTCGCCGCGCGCTTGGCGTAGCGGAAGTAGAAGGCGAGCGCGAGAATGCTGGCGAACAGCGCCACAGCCGGCCAGACGATGTTCATGATCCACATGTGCTGCGGATCGCGGATCTCGTCGATGACGCTCACCAGCGCCGAGGCGAAGCCTGCGATCAGCGAGATGATCGAAAGGACGTGAAGCCAGTCGGGGACCATTGAAAAACTTGCCTGTTAAATGATTAGCCCTACCCTTAACCGCCGAGCGACCACGCCGTTCCCGAAAACATTTTCGCCCAAATGGTGCCGGATTGCACCGAAGGAGCGGCAATTGCGATGCGCACGCCTATATGCGGGTTTCGACCGGGTTGTCCCCGCGAGGGGCAATCCTGCTGCGGCATGCCATGAAGGCCGCCGCGGCGCACCTTGCGAAAGAAGGAGGCTCCATGCCGACTGATGTGAAATACCGCACCACCGCAACCGCCACCGGCGGGCGCGAAGGCCACGCGAAAAGCGCCGACGGCGTTGTCGACGTCAAGCTGTCCACCCCCACGGAGCTGGGCGGGTCCGGTGGCTCCGGCACCAACCCCGAAGCGCTGTTTGCGGCCGGCTACTCGGCCTGCTTCCTCGGCGCCATGAAGGCGGTTTCCGCCAGCGGCGATTACGTGAAGGTGCCCGACGATGCGTCCGTGAAGGGTGACGTCGGCATCGGCCCCCGCTCCGAAGGCGGTTTCGGCATTGATGTCGCGCTGGAAATCAGCCTGCCCGGCGTCGACAAGGCAGACGCGGAAAAGCTGGTCGAAGCCGCCCATCAGGTCTGCCCCTATTCCAACGCGACGCGCGGGAATGTGGACGTGCGGCTGACTGTGGTTTGAGCTTTTGCGCCCCCGCGGGAGACTGCGGGGGCGTTTTCAACCGGCGCACCGATCGCCGGTGGCTTTCGTGCGCCAGGCGGACACTGCGGACCGGACAAACGCGCCGACGCTGACCTCCGGCCCGTTGCCGCCCTACATCAGCGCGCCGCGCCGCGACCCGTAAATGAGCTGCTGTGCGATCCCCGCAAGCAGCAAATAGGCCGACGTCACCCCCACGATCCCGGTCAGCACCGACATCGAGGCGAAATCGAACCACGCCGAATAAGCGATGCAGCCTGTCCAGATCAGTGCCACCGGCAATGACACGATCCGCCAGCGTGACGTGCGCACCGGATGAATAAACCGCAGCTTCAAGAACTGAGCAGCGGACAAGAGCAGCACAAGGCCGAAGATCACTTCCCACTCGGGCTGGATCACCAGCAATGCCAGAACCACCATGTTCCAGCATCCCGGAAAGCCTCGAAACGAAGCATCCTCCGTCTTCATCCTTGTATCAGCGAAATACAGCGATGAGACAAAAGGGATGAGAAGAACCACAAACCAGCCGGTCCACCCCGGAAGCAAGCCCGACCCATAAAGGGCGTAGGCGGGGATCATCACATAGGTCAGAAAATCGATGATGAGGTCCAGCAGAGTGCCGTCGATCACTTCTGCATGGGTGTGAACGTCGTAGCGGCGGGCGAGAGGGCCATCGATCCCGTCTACGACGAAGGCGACGGCCAGCCAGATCGCCATCATGGCCCAATCCTGCTGCGCGGCTTCCAGCAATGCGAGCATGGCAAGCGATGCGCCGGTAGCGGTGAATATATGCACGGAGTAGGCTTTTAGGCGCATTCGACAGCGGACACTTTTTTGCAGGTGGAGAAAACAGGCCGAACCGGATGGCAATTTCCATGGGCGACAAACCACTCTCGGCCAGTGGCAACTGTCCGGGAGAGTTCACCGTCGAGCGAACGGCGCCTGTAAGTCAGGTATACCCTTCGATTGGTCAGGCGCGAACCCCGCTTGCGTGCTGAAAACGTATAAGCCGGCTACTTTAATCCAGCGGTCGCATTGGGCAAGCCAAAGCGCCTGAATCGTCCGGCCGCGCGCGAAAAGCCCTTCAACCCGGCGCACCGCACATTATCTAACAAAAGGCGCCGGCCGCATGGCGGTGCCCGCGGTGGCCTTAACAAGCACCGTGTCCTGTCACAATCCGACGCTGCCACACATGGGGCGCCGGGCACGTGGAGGTTCACTTGAACATCGAAAAATTCTCCGACCGCACGCGCGGCATCATTCAGGCCGCGCAGACTCACGCCATCGGCGAGAGCCACCAGCAGTTCACCACGGAACACATTCTGTACGCCCTCCTCTACGACAATGAGGGGATGGCGGCGGGCCTGATGACCCGCGCCGGTGCCGACCCGAAGGCCGCGCAGCGCGCCGTCGAGATGGCCATCAAGAAGATGCCGAAGGTCGAGGGCTCGGGTGCTGGCCAGCTTCACCTCACGCCGGGCGTGGTGAAAGTCTTCACCCAGGCCGAAAAGCTCGCCGAGAAGGCTGGCGACTCCTACGTCACCGTGGAGCGCCTGTTGATGGCGCTCGCCATCGAGCCCGGCCCCAGCCAGAAGATCCTGAAAGACGCCGGCCTCACCCCGCAGGCGCTGGAAGCCGCCATTGCCGACATCCGCAAGGGCCGCACCGCCGATTCGGCGAGCGCGGAAGGCAACTTCGACAGCCTGAAGAAATACACCCGCGACCTCACCGAGGACGCGAAAGCGCAGAAGCTCGACCCGGTCATCGGCCGCGACGAGGAGATCCGCCGCACCATCCAGGTCCTGTCGCGCCGCACCAAGAACAACCCGATCCTGATTGGCGAGCCCGGCGTCGGCAAGACCGCCATCGCCGAGGGGCTGGCGCAGCGCATCGTCAACGGCGATGTGCCGGAAAGCCTGAAGGGCCAGCAGCTCCTGTCGCTGGACATGGGCTCGCTGATTGCGGGCGCGAAATATCGCGGCGAGTTCGAGGAGCGGCTGAAGGCCGTGCTTTCGGAGACGAAGGCGGCCGGCAACGTCATCCTCTTCATCGACGAGGTGCACACTCTTGTGGGCGCCGGCAAGTCTGACGGCGCGATGGACGCGTCCAACTTGCTCAAGCCGGCTCTGGCCCGCGGCGAGCTTCACTGCGTCGGCGCCACCACGCTCGACGAGTACCGCAAGTACGTGGAGAAGGACGCGGCCCTTGCCCGCCGGTTCCAGCCGGTGTTCGTCGACGAGCCGAGCGTGGAGGACACCATCTCGATCCTCCGCGGCCTCAAGGAAAAGTACGAGCTGCACCATGGCGTGCGGGTGACGGACAGCGCCATCGTGTCCGCCGCCCAGCTGTCGAGCCGCTACATTGCCGACCGCTTCCTGCCGGACAAGGCCATCGACCTCGTCGACGAAGCCTCCGCGCGCCTGCGCATGCAGGTGGACTCGAAGCCCGAGGAGCTGGACGAGCTGGACCGCCGCATCATGCAGCTCCAGATCGAGCGCGAGGCCTTGAAGAAAGAGGACGACGTCCCGTCCCGCGACCGGCTGGAGAAGCTGGAGCGCGAGCTGACCGACCTTGAGGAGCAGTCCGCCGGGCTGACCCAGCGCTGGCGCGCGGAAAAGGACAAGCTCGCCGGTGCGCAGACGCTGAAGGCCGATCTCGACCAGGCCCGCGGCGAGCTTGCTGCGGCGCAGCGGGCGGGCGATCTCGGCCGCGCGGGTGAGCTTGCCTATGGCGTGATCCCGAAGCTTGAGCAGAGGGTTGCCGAGGCCGAGACCGCCGAGGACAAGACCGGCATGATGGAAGAGGCGGTCACCGCCAACCACATCGCGCAGGTGGTCTCGCGCTGGACGGGTATTCCGGTCGACAAGATGCTGGAGGGTGAGCGCGACAAGCTCCTGCGCATGGAAGAGGCGCTGGAGACGCGTGTCATCGGCCAGGGGGAAGCTGTGCATGCGGTTGCGTCCGCGGTGCGGCGTGCCCGTGCCGGCCTTCAGGATCCGAACCGGCCGATCGGCTCGTTCATGTTCCTCGGGCCGACGGGCGTCGGCAAGACGGAGCTGACCAAGGCGCTGGCCTCGTTCCTGTTCGACGACGAGACGGCCATGTGCCGGATCGACATGTCGGAGTACATGGAAAAGCATGCCGTCTCGCGGCTGATCGGTGCCCCTCCGGGCTATGTCGGCTACGAGGAAGGCGGCGCGCTGACGGAAGCCGTCCGCCGCCGGCCCTACCAGGTCGTGCTGTTCGACGAGATCGAGAAGGCGCATCCGGACGTGTTCAACGTCCTCCTGCAGGTGCTCGACGACGGGCGGCTGACGGATGGACAGGGCCGCACGGTCGACTTCCGCAACACGCTGATCATCATGACGTCCAACACCGGCGCCGAGTTCCTCGCATCGCAGGGCGAGCATGACGAGGTGGACGCGGTGCGCCCGCAGGTGATGGAGATGCTGCGCGCCACCTTCCGGCCGGAGTTCCTGAACCGGCTCGACGAGATCGTCCTGTTCTCCCGCCTCAAGCGGGCGCAGATGGGCGCCATTGTCGACATCCAGATGGGCCGGCTGCGCCAGCTTCTGGCGGACCGGAAGATCACGCTGGAGCTGTCGGACGACGCGCGCGAGTGGCTCGCCGCTCGCGGTTACGACCCGGTCTACGGCGCACGGCCGCTCAAGCGGGTGATCCAGAAGGAGATCCAGAACCCGCTGGCCGAGAAGATCATCGGCGGCGAGGTGATGGACGGCGACACGGTGCGCGCGACACCCACATCCGAGCGGCTGGTGTTCGAGCGCATCGGCCACGGTGGAGCGGTGGCGGAAGCCGCCTGAGGCCGGCGGTCAAGTTTCTCCCAACAAAGGGCGGCCTCAGGGCCGCCCTTTTTATTTGACAATCCTCCGCCCCACCACCAACTTGAATTGATGGTCTTAGTATTTATACTTTAAGCGAGCTTTCAAAATGAATTTCTCGTTGTTTTTCACCATCGCTTTCGCCCTGCCCTGCGCTCTTTCATCTGTGCCAGCATGGAGCGGTGAGACCGCGGCGGCGCTCTGGGCATCGCGCCTCGACGCGGCGCTGGATGCGCAACTCAAGCCGCTGGCCTTCACCACCCAATCCACCGGCGATGACGTTCTGGTCCACGCACAGCCGGCCTGCGCCCCCAGCCCGGAGGCACTCGCGATCGTGCTGAAGGCGGTCCCGGCAGGTTCGGCGGAGGCGGCGGACGCTGAATCCAGCGTCCTGTTTTCGCCGACCGGCGCGATCACCGAGGCGACGGCGCTTTTTGCTGAGCCTCTGACCGCCGTCACCATCACGGTTTTCGAGGGGTCAGGCCACGACTGCGCCACCGTGCCCGTGGCCAGCGAGCTGACCGAAAGGCTTCAATCGAAGTGACCATTTATTTCAAGAAGGTGATTTTTCATGTCAGACGATGTGTTGGCGAATTATGACGTCAAAAAGGTTCATGCTTGGTATTTGCGCCTCGCCGCGGCAGTGGCCAAGAAAACGGTCAAGGGAAAGACCCCGCTTTCAGCCCAACTCTTGAAAACTTATCTGACGAATAAAATCAAAGGCGCGACCGTCACCTTTACCGCCCCCAATTATCTGCAAGATTATTTCAAGGTAACGGCGACGCTCCAATATCACCGGGATGTCTTCCTCAGTGAGAAGAAAGCCCGCATCGGCAAGGCCACGAAATGGGCCGGGCTCGTCCCGCGGCTGGACGACAAGAGATGGGACGGCATCTCGAAGATTGCGATGAGCTACGAGTCGCTCTGCGAAATCGGATCGGGCGTGGAGATCGTCCGCATCCAGATGTCCGGCACGGACGAGGAGCGGGACCTTTTCACCTCCCTGCGAGGCTTCCAGCTCCACAGCGACGTCGAGATGAAAGGCCGGAAGATCGGCTTCGGCACCATCGCCGAGTTCGTGAGCTGGAATGCCGTCGCGCTGGACGTTTATGACTTCGACTACGGCGAACACCTGACGATGCCCAACCCGGACTATGGCAGCAAGAGCGCCGACGCGATCGCACCCGGCCAGCGGATGATCCGCGTCTACCACAAGAACGCTCAGCGGATCGAAAAGGCAGGTCTCGCGGCCCCCTACAAAGTGAAGGTCGGCCCCTGGAAGGTGACGGACACCAAGCTCCTCGCCTCCCACCGGCTCAACGTGGCAAACCACGACTAGGTCGCGCTTGCGGCGGACAAACAAGCATCACGACAATGCCCCGAGGCACCGGCGAGCGATTGCCGGTCGCTCGTGCGCCCGCCGCGCCGGAACGGACAGGGCTGCCATTCCGGCGCGCATCTCGTGCCGGCCGTGCGATTGTGTTTGATCGGGCGTTCGGTGATCGGTACGGCGCGCCGTGCGTCGGGGCCGGTTGCCCTGTCCGATGGCTGGCCGGGGCGCCGCTATCGTTGACCGCGATAGGGTGTTGGAGATCGAATTGACAGAAACTTCAGTATTGGCACCGGACCGGAACGCGGCAAAAGGGTCCTGGGTCCAGCGCCTTCGCCTGGCCTCCGGGCTGGTGCTGTTTGCCTTCGTGCTCACCCACTACCTCAACCATGCGCTGGGGCTTTACAGCGTGGAGGTCATGGAAGCTGTGGGGGCGGTCCGCCGGGCGATCTGGCACACCGATGTCGGCACAGTGCTTCTCTACGGGGCGCTGGCGGTCCATGCCGCGCTCGCCCTTTACAAGACAGCGCGGCGGCGCACCTGGCGCATCCCCATCCCCGAAGCGTTGCAGCTTGTCCTCGGGCTCATCATCCCGGTGATGCTCATCGACCATGTGGTCGGCACCCGCGGCCTCCACGACTGGTTCGACATCTCAAATTCCTATTTTGCGGTGCTGGAGCTCTTCTGGCCGGGGCTCCTCACCTGGCAGACCGTTCTCCTGTTTGTGGTGTGGGTTCATGCCGTCATCGGCCTGCGCTACTGGCTGCGGCTGAAGTCCTGGTACAAGCGGGCGATGCCCCTCCTCCTCACGCTTGCCGTTTTGGTGCCGGTGCTGGCCAGCCTCGGCTGGATCGAGGGGGCGCGCCGGATCGCGCTCACCGGCGCCGGCACGGCCGACCTCACCCGCGAGGCCGTCGCATGGTCCACGCCCATCATCCACACCGGCCGCCAGATCATTCTGGCCACCATTGCCGCCACCTTGCTGGTCGCACTGGCGGGCACGCTGGGCCTGTTTTCGCGCGGGCGCGTTTCGGTGACCTATCCCGGCCAGCGGACGGTTCTGGCCAAGCCCGGATTGACGCTACTGGAAATCAGCCGTCAGCACGGCATTCCCCACACGTCGGTCTGCGGGGGGCGGGCGCGCTGCTCCACCTGCCGCACCAGGATCGAGGAAGGGCTCGACACGCTTCCCCCGCCCGATGCCGCCGAGCGCGCCGTGCTCGAACGGATCCGCGCAACGCCCGACGTGCGGCTTGCCTGCCAGCTGCGCCCCCGCACCAACCTCACGGTGCACCCGATGTTTCCCGCGCGGGACGTCAGCGGTGTCGCAAACGTCAACACCGACAGCTACCGCTGGGGCGTGGAACAGCCCGTCGCCGTGCTTTTCGTGGATTTGCGCGGCTTTACCGCCCTGTCGGAACGGCGCCTTGCCTTCGACGTGATGTTCATCCTCAACGAATATCTGCAACTGATGAGCCGGATTGTCTTCCGCAACGGCGGGATCGTCGACAAGTTCATCGGCGATGCGGTGATGGCCCTTTACGGGGTCACCACATCGGCCGAAGTCGGCGCGCGTCAGGCGCTGACGAGCGCGGCTGAGATGATCGACGAGATCGAGACGTTGAACGCCCAGCTTCAGGCGCAGCTTGGCGAGACGCTTCGCATCGGCATCGGCATCCACGCCGGCCCCGCCATTCTGGGGCGTGTGGGCACCGGACGTGCCGGCGAGGGACTGACGGCCCTCGGCGACACGGTCAACATCGCCAGCCGGCTGGAAAGCGCCACCAAGGATTATGGCGTGCCCATGGTGGCCTCCGGCGCGACGATGGCGTTTGCCGGTGTCGATGCAAGCGCCTTCGACGTGGCGCAGATCACCGTGCGCGGCCGCACATCGAGCCTCGACGTGCACCCGGTGAAAAATGCAGCCGCCTTGCGGGCGGCGCTGGCAAACACCGGCTCGCGGGAGCCCGGCGTTGCCGGACGCACGCTGGCAGCTTCGGTCGCCGGCCCGCGCGGGTCCGAGAACGCCTGAGCGCCGGATCAGGCCTCGGTGCGCTCCGGCGGCAGAAAGAATGCCAGAACGCCGATAACGGGGAGCACCGCGCACACGTCGAACACGAAGCCGATGCCCATCGCGTCGGCAAGGACGCCGAGGGCTGCGGCGCCGAGGCCCGCAATGCCGAACGCAAAGCCGAAGAACAGCCCCGAGACCATCCCCACCCGTCCGGGCAGGACACTTTGCGCATAGACCAGAATGGCCGAGAACGCCGACGCGTTGATCAGCCCGATGAGAAAGCTGAGCGCTGCGGTCCAGAACAGGTTCATGTGCGGCAACGCCAGAGTGAACGGCAGGACACCCAGAATTGAAACGATGATGATGGTGCGCCGCCCGTAGCGGTCGCCAAGAGGGCCACCGGCAAAGGTGCCGATTGCGGCCGCGCCCAGGAAGACAAACAGGAGCAGCTGCGAGCTCTGCACGGACACGCCGAATGCCTCGATCAGGTAGAAGGTGTAAAAGCTCGTCAGGCTGGTGATGTAGATAAACTTGGAGAAGGTCAGCATCCCGAGGATCATCAGGACGAACACGGCGGAGCGGCTGATCGGCGGCGGGACCAGACGCGCCGGCCGCCCGGCCGCCAGATGCCGCGCCTTTGCCCAGCTGCCGACCTGCCACAGCACAAGCATGGCGCAAAGCGCCAGCGCGCCGAACCACACCACGCTCCCCTGCCCGAATGGCAGCACAACGAACGCGGCCAGCAGCGGCCCGATGGCGGTGCCCGCATTGCCCCCCACCTGAAAGACCGACTGGCTGAAACCGTAGCGTCCTCCCGATGCTGCCCGTGCAATGCGCGAGGAATCAGGGTGGAAGATCGCCGACCCGAGGCCGACGCACATGGCCGCGACCACCAGCAGCGCCAGGCTTCCGGCCTGGGCAAGCACCACAAGGCCGATTGACGTTGCCCCAGAAGTGTCCCCGCTCATAGCTGGACTCTGTTCGTGTTGTGGTCCCATCGGGACCGGGTTGCAAACTCGTTCGGGGTGAGGCCGCCCAGGCTGGTGTGCGGCCTGTCGTGGTTGTAGTCGGTGCGCCATTCCTCAATGATGCGGCGAGCGCCCGGAAGGCTGCGGAAGAGATGCTCGTTGAGGCACTCATCGCGGAAGCGACCGTTCAGGCTCTCTACGAAGCCGTTCTGCATCGGCTTGCCGGGCGCGATGTAGTGCCAATTGACGCGGCGGTCCTCCTGCCATTCGAGGATGGCATGGGAGGTCAGCTCGGTGCCGTTGTCGCTGACGATCGTGAGCGGCTTGCCGCGACTGACGATCAGGCGGTCGAGTTCCCGTGCCACGCGAGCCCCCGACAGTGATGTGTCGACAACGAGCGTCAGGCACTGGCGGGTGAAGTCGTCGAGCACCACCAGCACACGGAAGCGGCGCCCGTCGCTGAGCTGGTCGGAGACAAAGTCGAGGCTCCAGCGCTGGTTTGGTCCTCGCGGCAAGGTCATTGGCGCCCGCGTTCCGATGGCACGTTTTCGGCCGCCGCGCCGTCGTACACTCAGCCTCTCCTCGCGGTATAGGCGGAACAGCTTCTTGTGGTTCACCTCGATACCCTCGCGCCGCAAAAGGATATGCAGCCGCCGATAGCCGAACCGGCGCCGTTCGTTCGCCAGCGTTTTCAGGCGTTGGCGCACCGTCGCATCGTCCGGCCGCTGCGACCGGTAGCGGTAAGTCCTTGGATGCATCCCGATCAGGGCACAGGCGCGCCGCTGGGAATACCCCTTCTTTTCAATCGCCCAACTCACGAAGCCTCTCCGTGCGCTGGGCGTCAGAAGTTTTTTCCCAGAGCGTCCCGCAGCGTCGCCACATCGAGCATCTGTTCGGCGAGAAGCTTCTTCAGGCGGCCGTTCTCATCTTCCAGCGCCTTCAGCCGCCTGGCTTCAGACACTTCCATTCCGCCGTAGCGCTTGCGCCACGTGTAGAACGTCGCGTCGCTGATCCCGTGCTTGCGGCACAGCTCCGACACACCGATCCCCGCGGCATGCTCCTTCAGGACCGCGATGATCTGCTCTTCGCTGAAGCGGCTCTTCTTCATCTCCGTCTCCTTCTGACGGAGTCCAGTTCAGACCGAGGACATTCCAAGGGGCAACGTCACAGGCGAACGCGCGGGCCCCTGCCGCTAGGCAGCATCGGAGAGGCCGCGGATTCGGTCGGCAATTTCGCGGACAGAGCTGGAAGAGCGCGCCGTATTATCGGAAATATCCTTGGTCACTGCGCTCTGCTCTTCGATGGCACCCGCCGTCGCGGTCACCAGATTTTCGACCGAGTCGGCCGAAGACATGACCCGCTTCACGCCGTCGGCCACCGACTGCGCGACGGACTGCACGTTGTTTATTTCGCTGAAAATGCGGCTGGTCGCGGCCGTCGTCTGCGAGGCGAGCCCCTTTACCTCGGAGGCGACCACGGCAAACCCCTTGCCGCTTTCACCGGCGCGGGCAGCCTCGATGGTGGCGTTGAGCGACAGGAGGCTGACCTGCTTGGCAATATCGTCGATGATGTCGACGATGCCTTGCATGGAAGCCATGGATTCCAGAAGCCGCTGCGCGTTTTCGTTGGAGGTCCGCGTCAGCGTCATGATTCCCTGCGCGGCGTCGGTGGTCTGGGCCATGTTGCCGCTGATCTCGAGCACGGAGGCGGAAAGCTGCTCCACCGCAGCGGCGACACTCTCCACCCTGGCGCTGGTCTCGTCGGCCAGGCCGACGGTTTCCATCAGGCGCGTCATGTCGGTGGCGAACTTCACCACCTTGTACGGCTTGCCGTGGGAATCGAAGATCGGGTTGTAGGACGCCTGAATATAGACCGGGTTGCCGTCCTTGCGGATCCGCTTGTAGACGCGGGTCTGGTATTTGCCTTCCCGCAGCTGCTTCCAGAACGTGGCATAGTCCGCGTGGTCTTTTTCGGCAGCTTCGACGAAAATGGAGTGGTGCTTTCCCGTCACCTCTTCCAGCCGGTAGCCGAGGGTTCTGAGAAAATTCTCGTTGGCGGTCAGGATCTTACCGCTCATGTCGAACTCGATGACGGCCTGCACACGGCTGATTGCGTCGAGCTTGGCGGCGGCTTCGTCGGTCATCCGCTTGCTGGCGGTGATGTCGGTCGCGAACTTCACCACCCTGATGGGCTTGCCGTTCTCATCCATGATCGGGTTGTACGACGCCTCGATCCAGACCTCCTTGCCGTCCTTGCAGACGCGCATGAACTTTCCGGATACGAACTTTCCAGTGCCGAGTTTCTCCCAGAATTTGCGATATTCGATGCTCTTGGCGTACTCGGGCGTCACGAAGATGCTGTGATGCTTTCCCTTCACTTCATTAAGGGTGTAGCCGAGCGTCTTGAGGAAATTCTCGTTGGCGGCGGCGATCGTCCCGTCCATCGCAAACTCGATGACGGCCATGGACCGGTCGATAGCCTTGAGATGGGCATTGGACTCCCGCTCCTGGTTGTGGCGGGCCGTGACGTCGGTTGCGAACTTAACCACACGTTCGACTTCACCACCCCGGCCGAGGATGGGGTTGTAGGAGGCCTCGATCCACACTTCGCGGCCATCCTTGCAGATGCGGCGAAAACGGTCGACGAAGGGATGCCCCTTGGCAAGACGGCGCCAGAATTCGGTGTAGCGGGCACTGGCCACCTCATCCGGACTGACGAAAATGCGGTGGTGCTGGCCTTTCAGCTCATCAGCCGAATAGCCCAGCAAATTCAGAAAATTGTCGTTCGCCACCAGGATTTCACCCGATGGCTTGAAGCTGATGACCGCGTAGCTCTTGTTCAGCGCCTCTATGCTCGGATCGGCTTTACGGTAGCTCAGCATCTGTCGGCTCTCCCCTGGCGCACGTTGGTCGGACGACGCAACAGTCGACGCACGGGCGATGGCAGACGAATGGCCATGCCTTCTGCCGGCATTAAGGCCTGAGTCCGTCGTGGTCCGGTCCGTCGACTGCAGCTTCGCTCGTGCGCGCTTTCCAACGCGCAACACTGACAAGCCAATTTGTGTGCGATCTTGCTGGTGCGGACCTTTTCCCCCAGTGCGCCGAGCGATCGAGGCTGGCGACCTGTTCGCGGCGTGCGGCAGGCCTCACGGCAAAGCCATTCGGGAGCGCTGGCGATGCCGCAGGGCGCAGGTGTGCGCCCTGCCCTGTCCGGCCTGGCTACTCGATGCCGAGCTTGGCGCGGACGATTTCCTGCACCGCCTTGGGGTTGGCCTTGCCGCCGGTGGATTTCATCACCTGGCCGACGAACCAGCCTGCAAGGTTCGGCTTCAGCTTGGCCTGCTCGGCCTTTTCCGGGTTGGCTTCGATCACCGCCTCCACCGCAGCATCGATGGCGCCGGTGTCGGTGACCTGTTTCATGCCGCGGGTGTCGACAATTTCCGCAGGATCGCCGCCATCGGTCCAGACGATCTCGAACACATCCTTGGCGATCTTGCCGGAGATCACTTCGCCGGTAATGAGGTCGATGATGCCGCCGAGCTGGGCGGCGCTCACCGGGCTTGCATCAATGTCGAGACCTTCCTTGTTGAGGCGGCCGAACAGCTCGTTGATCACCCAGTTGGCGGCAAGCTTGGCGTCGCGTCCCTTCGCCACGTCCTCGAAGAAGAAGGACGAATCCGAATCGGCCACCAGAACCGACGCATCGTAGGGCGAGAGGCCGAGGGCATCCACGTAGCGGGCGCGCTTCTCGTCCGGCAGCTCGGGAAGCGAGGCGCGGATCGCCTCGATCTCGGCGTCGTCCAGCACGAGGGGCAGAAGGTCGGGGTCGGGAAAATAGCGGTAGTCGTGCGCCTCTTCCTTGGAGCGCATGGAGCGGGTTTCGCCGGTCTTGGCGTCGTAGAGGCGGGTTTCCTGGTCGATCGAACCCCCGTCTTCCAGGATCGCGATCTGGCGGCGCGCCTCGTACTCGATCGCCTGGCCTGCAAAGCGGATGGAGTTGACGTTCTTGATCTCGCAGCGGGTGCCGAGCTTGCCGCCCGGCTTGCGCACCGACACGTTGATGTCGGCTCTGAGGTTGCCCTTTTCCATGTCCGCGTCGGATGTGCCGAGATAGCGCAGGATGGTGCGCATCTTGGTGAGATAGGCGCGGGCCTCCTCGGACGAACGGATGTCGGGCTTGGAGACAATCTCCATCAGCGCCACGCCGGAGCGGTTGAGGTCGACGTAGCTTTTGGCCGGGTGCATGTCGTGGACCGACTTGCCGGCGTCCTGCTCCAGATGCAGCCGCTCGATGCCGACGACAATGCGCTCGCCGGACAGCATGTCGACGATCACTTCGCCCTCGCCCACAATAGGCTCGGCAAACTGGGAGATCTGGTAGCCCTGCGGCAGGTCGGGGTAGAAATAGTTCTTCCGGTCGAAGCGGGAGACCTTGTTGATCTGCGCCTTGAGGCCGAGGCCGGTGCGCACCGCCTGCTCCACGCACTTGGCGTTGATGACCGGGAGCATTCCGGGCATCGCGGCATCCACGAGGCTGACGTGGTCGTTCGGCTCGCCGCCGAATGCGGTGGCGGCGCCGGAGAAGAGCTTGGCGTTCGACTGGACCTGCGCATGGATCTCCATGCCGATGACGATTTCCCAGTCATGCAGCGCGCCCTTGATGTACTGCTCGGGCGCGGCCTGACGGGCGCCGAAGGCGGCGGGTGCGGCAGGTTCGGCAGCAGCGTCGCGCACATGCTCGTTCATCAAAAAACTCCTCGTCTGACTGGCGGCGGGCCCGTCGGCCACGCGGTGCAGCTGGCGGGACAATGGCCGACCGGGCCGCACCCTTGGCTTATCAGCGACGTTGCGTTGCGGTGCAAGACTGGTCGGAAGGTTCCGCGCCGCGCCGTGCCAGTACCACCACCGCGAGTGCGGTGAAAACCAGCCCCGCTGCAAGCCCGAATGTGACGCGCAGAGCCATATCGAGGGCACCGGGCGTGGCGTGCGCAAGTCCCGCCGGCCCCGCAGCTGCGGCAAACACCGCCCCCATCAGCGAGGCACCGGTGACGAGGCCGAGATTACGCGAGAGGCTGAGGTTGGCGGCCGTGGCACCGCGCCGTTCCGCCCCGACGCCAACCATGACGGCCGTGTTGTTGGCGGCCAGAAAAAGCTGGTAGCCGGGGGTGAGACACACGAGCGCGGCAACATACCCCGGCACCCCGACGAGACCCGGAAGCACCGCAAGCCCCGCCGTCGCAAGCCCCATGAGGACGAGGCCGGCCCGCACCATCGCCGCTGCACCGAACCTGTCGGTCAGGCGCCCTGCCGGGAGCCCGGAAAGCGCCGAAACCACCGGCCCGGTGGTCATGACGAGGCCGGTGGCGGCGCTCCCGAGGTGGAGCGCGCCGGTGAGGTAGAACGGCCCGACGACGAGGGTTGCCATGATCGTTGTTGCCACCAGCACGTTGGCCACGAGGCCGGGCCGGGCGCCCGTCTCGCCGGGACCCGCAGGGCGCTGCCGGACGCGCAGGAAGAGGACGAATGCGCCGGCCGCGGCACACAGGAGAAGCCCGCCGGTGACGTCTGCCGGGTTCGCCCGCGTCAACGCTGAAGCATAAAGGCCGAGCGCAAACGTCAGCGCTGATGCGGCGGGAAGGTCGATCCGGCCCGCTGCCTTGCCAGAGGATTTTCCCGGCGGGAGGTGGCGCGCGACCATCAGCGCCGCCACCAGCGCCAGGGGCACCAGCACGGCAAAGATCGTGCGCCATCCGCCGGCAGCCAGCAGGACGCCGCCCAGCGACGGCCCCAGCGCCGTCCCCACCGCGGACATGGTGCCGAGAAGGCCCATGGCACGCCCGGTGCGTGCTGCCGGCACGCTGGCCCGCACCATGGCAATGGCGAGCGCCAGAACGAACGCTGCGGCAAGCCCCTGCCCCGTCCGCGCAGCAATCAACACCGGGAACGCTGGTGCGGCAGTGGCCACAGCAGAGGCCAGCGCAAAAGCGAGAAGCGCCGAAGCCAGCACCCTCCGCCCGCCAAACCGATCGCCAAGCGCCCCGGCCGCAGGGCTCGCCACGGTCACGGCGAGGAGATAGGCGAGCACAGTCCACTGCAGCGCCGGCAAACCGACCCCGAAGGCACCGGACAGCGCCGGGAGCGCAACGCTGACGATGCTGATTCCGAGCGAGGCCAGCAGCATCGAAGCGCCGAGCGCCGCAACGGCAACGGGGGAAGCGCCGCTCGCTTCGGCAGGATTGTCGCGCAGGGTCATGGGGCCAGCCTTGTTGGGAGATGAATTTCGCGGCAGCGTACGAATTCAAGCCCACTTGAGGTCAAGCATGGAATTTCTGGACATTGGCACGGTTGCCGCGCGCACCGGCATCCCGCCCTCCACACTGCGTTATTATGAGGAGCTGGGGTTGATCGGATCGGTGGCGCGGCGCGGGTTGCGGCGGCAATTCGAGCCGCTGGTGATCGTGCAGCTGGCGCTGATCAACCTTTGCAAGATGGCCGGCTTCTCGCTGGGCGACACAGCCAAAATGTTCGGCAAGGACGGACGGCCGGACCTTTCGCGTCCGCAACTGCACGAACGGGCCGATGCGCTGGACCAGCAGATCAGCGAGCTGACCACCTTGCGCGACGCGCTGCGCCATGTGGCCGACTGCCCGGCCCCCAGTCACATGGAATGCGCCAAATTTCGCCGCCTGTTGCGCATGGCGGCCGGCCGCCCACGCCCCGCGAACGCCAGGGGCTGAGTCGCAGGCTTCAGTGGTAGGTGCGCAACGCCTCGTGACCCTCGATGAGGATGGCCGCGGGGTCGGCGGCCAGCGTGCTCTGGTGTTTGGACTTGTGCTCCGGCTCCACGTGGATCGAGATCAGCGCCTCGCCCACGGTCTTGCGCACGGCGCGCTCGATCCGGTCGCAGATCTCGTGCGCGTCGGTGACGTTCATGTCCTCCGGCACCACCAGATGAAAGTCCACGAACGTGCGGCGGCCAGCATGGCGGGCCCGCAGGTCGTGGGCCTCGATGGCACCGCCGGCACTTTTCGCGATGGCCTCGCGGATCCGGTCCAGCTCATCCGGCGGCGGGGCGGCATCCATCAGCCCGCCGACGCTCTCGCGGATAAGGCTCCAGCCGGACCAGATGACGTTGCACGCCACCGCCCCCGCCAGAAGTGGATCCAGAATGGCCCAGCCGGTGACGACCGAGAGGATGAGGCCAAGGAGAACGCCAACGGTGGTGACGGTGTCGGCGGCCAGATGGCGTCCGTCGGCACTGAGCGCGGGCGAGCGGTGGCGCCTGCCAAAGCGGATCAGCACCACGGCCCATGCCGCGTTGATGGCCCCCGCGCTGGCGTTGATGGCAAGCCCCAGCCAGGGCGCCTCGATCTGCTGCGGGTTCATGAAACCGCCGATCGCCTCGCGCAAAATGAGGAAAGCGGCCAGCACGATGAGCGCCCCCTCCAGAACGGCGGAGAGATACTCAACCTTGTGGTGCCCGTAGGGGTGGTTCTCGTCGGCGGGAAGCTGGCTGAGACGGACGGCAAACAGCGCTGCAATGGCCGCGCCCACGTTGACAACGCTTTCCAGGGCGTCGGACAACAGGGCAACGCTGCCCGTCAGCCCCCAGGCTGCGAACTTGATGCCGAGAACCGCAATGCCCACGGCAATGCTCGCGGCGGCAAGGTTGCTCGCGCTGATTGTCGGTTTGGCCGACATAACCTCTTCCCCAACATAGCCTTCGGCCAACTTGCGGGCCGCTCACGCAAACCGGCGGCACGGACACCGCTGCTGAAGCCCCTTGCCGCAGACGGACGGGACCTCACGTTCGCGGCACAAGTCGCAACGTGCCTGCAGCGGGTCAGATCTCCAGTTCCGTCTGGCTTACGCCAGCGCTGGTTGCGCCAGCGGGCCGGCCCGGTCAAGCCGCGAACCTGCATTGCTGCCACAGGAAAGTGTCGGGCGCCGGAAAACTTTCCGGCACGGCCTGACGAACGCCGCACGACAGCGCTGGACGCGCCGTGCATGTCTCGGCCATTAAACTTTAAAGTGTGACCGCGAACTGAAAATATTGCGCCAGATTGTAAAGCCCCGCCAACGAAGCTGCGAGTGCCGCGCCCGTAATCCACTCGGGGATCATCACATCCACCCTGTTGCCATGATGAAGCGGACGCCGGGCGCCCGGTCCCGGCAAGTCTACGAAGCGGTGCAGCCTCATGCAATGCACGAACGATTTGCCCGAAACCCACTGACCCCGGTGCCAGCCACAAAAAACCCGCCCGCAGCCTACGCTGCGGACGGGTTCTGTCTTCGGCAGCGCAGTCGCTGCCCGGCGGCAATCAGCGGGAATAGAACTCGATGACGAGGTTCGGTTCCATCGTGCCGGGGTACGGCACGTCACCCAGCGACGGCATGCGCACGTAGCCTGCGGTCATCTTGGTGTGGTCGATGTCGAGGTAGTCGGGCGTGTCGCGCTCGGCGAGACCGATGGATTCCAGAACGGCAAGCATGTTCTTGGACTTCTCGCGGATTTCGATCACATCGCCCGGCTTGCAGCGGTAGCTCGGGATGTTCACGCGCTTGCCGTTCACCAGCACGTGACCGTGGGAGACGAACTGGCGGGCGGCAAACACGGTCGGCACGAACTTGGCGCGGTAGACCACCGCGTCGAGACGGCTTTCCAGAAGGCCGATGAGGTTCTCGGAGGTGTCACCCCGGCGGCGAACGGCTTCGTCGTAAACGGCGCGGAACTGCTTTTCGGAGATGGAGCCGTAATAGCCCTTCAGCTTCTGCTTGGCGCGAAGCTGCAGGCCGAAGTCGCTCATCTTGCCCTTGCGGCGCTGGCCGTGCTGGCCGGGGCCGTATTCGCGCTTGTTGATCGGGCTTTTCGGCCGACCCCAGATGTTCTCGCCCATCCGGCGGTCGATCTTGTACTTCTGACTGTGGCGCTTGGTCATGTCACGTCTTCTATATCGCGCGTGGGGCCTGTCCCCACGGCACGGAGAGTGCCGGACAATCCGGCAAAGACGCCCCTCCTTTGTGCCCGCGGCGTGCCAGCCCGAACGCAATCGGGCCGGCGAGGATGCCGGAGCACTGACAGGGCCGCCGCGGTCAGCGTCCGCGCGGCCCGCGGGTGCGGGTGATGACGCAAAGGTTGCGTCTGGCGGCAGCGTTTAAGCGGTTGGCGGCGATCCGTCAACCATGCTGCCGGCATCGGCGGCGTTGTGCGCGCTTCCAGCATCCTTTAGCCGGGCAGCGACGTCATCGTCCTGTCACACGACGGCGGCAGGACGGGGTAACCCTGAAGTTAAGGAGCTGACTGTGAAGCGCATCCTATTTGCTGCCGCCGCGAGCCTCGCCGCGAGTGCCGCCCTCGCCGAACCCTCCGGCTCGCTGCTGCTCTATACCAGCCAGCCGAACGCGGACGCCCAGGCCACCGTCGACGCCTTCGAAAAGGCATACCCCGGCGTCAACGTTGAATTCTTCCGCGACGGCACCACCAAGGTGATGGCGAAGCTGGAATCCGAATTCACGGCAGGCACCCCACAGCCCGACCTTCTGCTGATTGCCGACACCGTCACCATGGAAGGCCTTGAAGCCGAAGGCCGGCTCATGGCCCATCCCGACGCTGACATTGCCGCCTACGACGCGCAGCTGATGGACCCGGAGCACCATTATTTCTCCACAAAGCTCATCACCACCGGCATTGTCTACAACACCGGCGCGGACATGAAGCCGGTGTCCTACAAGGACCTTCTGAAGCCCGAAGCCGACGGCAAGATCGCAATCCCCTCGCCGCTCACCTCCGGTGCCGCAACCATCACCATGGCAACGCTGACCGGCGACCCCGCCCTCGGCTGGGACTATTATGAGGGCCTTGCCGACCAGGACACGCTTGCCCAGGGCGGCAATGGTGGCGTCTACAAGGCGGTCGCCGGCGGCGAGAAGCTGTACGGCTTCGTCGTCGACTTTCTCGCCATCCGCAACAAGGCCGACGGCGCGCCGGTGGACTTCGTCTTCCCCACCGAAGGCGTCTCGTTCGTGACCGAGCCAGTGGCGATCCTCTCCACCGCCAAGAACCCCGAAGCCGCCAAGGCCTTCGTCGATTTCCTGCTGTCGCCCGAAGGGCAGGAACTGGCCTCCAGCCAGGGCTACCTGCCGGCCCACCCGGACGTGGCGCCGCCCGCAGGCTTCCCGGCCCGCTCCGAAATCAAGCTGATGGCGTTCGATCCGGCCAAGGCCCTTGCCGACGACCAGGCGAACAAGTTGAAGTTCCAGGACCTTTTCGGCGGCTGACATTTCCAGTTTCAAAAAACCGGGCGGCGGGGCCATTGTCCTCGCCGCCCTTCTCGTTCTGGCCGCCCTTCTGTTCGTGCTGCCGCTGGGGCGGCTGTTCGCGGTCGGCCTTGCGCCGGGCGGCATTGTGGACTTCGGCCCCCTTGCCGAGGCGCTGGACAGCCGCGCCGTGCGCCGGGCGCTGGCCAACAGCCTCGACAGCGGGATCTCCTCTGCCCTTCTTGCGACCATCACCGGCACGGTGCTCGCCCTCGTGGTCGGCCTCACCGACGTGCGCGCAAAGGGTCCGCTGATCTTCCTCATCCTCCTGCCCATGATGATCCCGCCCCATGTGACCGCCATCTCCTGGATCCAGGCGATGGGACCGTCCAGCCCCCTCCTGCGCACCCTCGGGCTTGCGCCCGAGCTTGGCTCCACCAACCCGCTCTACTCGCGCGGCGGGGTGATCCTGCTTCTGACGATCCAGCACAGTCCGCTGGTGTTTCTCATCGTGCGTGCGGCGCTGCGGGCGCAGCCGCGCGAGCTGGTGGATGCGGCGCGCGTTGCCGGTGCCTCGCCCCTGCGCGTTCTGGCCCGCGTGGTGCTGCCGCTGCTCACGCCCGCGCTTCTGGCAGGTCTGGCGCTGGCGTTCGTGTCTGCGCTGGGCAATTTCGGCATTCCGGCGCTCCTTGGCATTCCGGCGCGGTACACCACGCTGCCGGTGCTCATCTGGCAGCGGATGGCGAGCTTCGGCACCGGGATGCTGACCAATGTTGCGGTGATTGCGATGCTGATGGCGGCGCTGGCGGTAGTGGCCGTGGGCATCGTCTATGCGCTCCAGCGGTTCGGCCGCACGGCGCTGATCGGCCCGCCGCGCCCGCCGCTTGCGATCCGCCTTGGCAAGGCACGGATCTGGGTGGAGGCGGCGCTGTGGGGGTTCATCGGCGCCGTTGTGGTGTTGCCGCTGGCCGCGCTCTTCTCCACCGCGCTGGTGCGCACCTACGGCCTCCCCCTCAATCTGGAGACCCTCACGCTCGACAATTTTGCCGAAGTGCTGGTGCGCCAGGAGGTGACGGTGCGGGCCTTCCTCAACTCGTCGCTGGCTGCGGGGCTGGCGGCGCTGGCGCTGGCGGCCATTGCGGTTGCCGTCGGCCATGCCGCAACGCGCGGCCAGCGCGCCGGGCGCTTCACCGGCCGGCTGATGGAAACGCTGGGCGACATCACCTACGCAACGCCCGGCATCGTCCTGTCGATCGCCTTCATTCTGGCGTTCATCCGGCCGATACCGGGGCTCGGCGTGTCGATCTACAACACGCTGTTCATCATCGGCATCGCCTATGTGACGGCGTTCCTGTCCATCGCCCTGAAACCGGTTTCCGCGGCCTTCGCGCAGCTCGATCCGGTGCTGGACGATGCGGCGCGGGTGGCCGGCGCCGGCTACCTCAGGCGCCTCTGGCGCATCTTCGCGCCACTGGTGGCACCGGCCGCAGCATCCGGCGCCATCCTCGTCTTCCTGACCGCCTACAACGAGATCACCGTGTCGGCGCTGTTATGGTCGCCGGGCAACGAGACCATCGGCACCACCATCTTCAACTACGAAGATGGCGGCTACACCACGCTCGCCGCCGCCATGTCCGCCGTCACGGTCATCGCGACGGTGTGCCTGATGGTGCTGCTGGACCGTTTCGGCCGCCGCCTGCCCGCCGGCACGGTGCCCTGGCGCTAGGGTGCGCGGTCCACCGCTTCAGAGGCGGTAGAACGCCTCGCCGGTGCCGCGGAAGAGCTGGCGGCTTTCATCCGGCGTCAGCGCCAGCGCCCACTCCACCACGTCCACCCATTCGGGATAGGTGATCGCGTGGGTGGAGACCGGCCAGTCGCCGCCGAACATCGTGCGCTCGATGCCGAACGCTTCCACCGCAGTCACGATGAAGGGCTTCAGCTCCTCGCGGGTCCAGCGGTCATGGTCCGCCTCGGTGGCAACGCCGGAGAGCTTCAGCCAGGTGTTGGGCTCGGCGGCCAGCGCGCGGATCTGGCTGGCCCAGGGCTCCATGGTGCCGTCTGCAATGGCGGGCTTGCCGATGTGGTCCAGCACCATCTTCACACCGGGGCAGGCTCTGGCCAGCGCCACCGTGCTCGCCATCTGGCGGTAGGTGACGCAGATGTCGAACGAGAAATCGTGCGCTTCCAGCGCCTTCACCCCGGCCAGAAAATCGGGCAGCAGGCAGAATTCGGGGTCGGCCTCGCCTTGCAGGAGCCGGCGCACACCCCGCGTCAGCGGAAACTCGGCAAGCGCGGCCAGATGGTCGGCGACGGCAGCGCCGGTTTCCAGCGGCGCAAACGGCACCATCGCCCGAATGCGCGGGTCGCGTTCTGCCTGCTCGGTCACATAGCGCGCTTCCTCCAGCGCATCGGCAGGGTTCACGTCCACCTCCAGGAACACCATGGCGTCGACGTCAACGGCGCCGGTGGCCACGTCATAGTCAGCAAGGCTGTGGGGCTTGTTGATCTTCGGCGCCCCCGAAAGCCACGGATAGTCGAGCCGATCCGGTGCGATGAGGTGGAGATGCGTGTCGAGGATCGGAAAGTCAGGCACCGGCGTTTCCCTGTTCTGACGTGCAATGCACGGGTGTTGGGCCGCCGCAATCGACAGCCGACTGCAAATTAGTGTGCGGCATGGGCCGCGATCAACGCCCTACAGCGCACGCTTGAAGCCGGCGTGGCTGACCTCGAAGCCGATGCGTTCGTAGAACTGGCGGGTGCGCACGCGGCGCACATTGCTCGTGAGCTGGAGTGCGGCGCAGCCGGCCTTTCGGGCGCGGGCGGCAAGGTCGTCGAACAGCGCCTCGCCAATGCGCTGGCCGCGGCAGGCGGAGGCCACGCGGACGTCTTCCACCAGCGCGCGCGTCTGCCCCTCGCGGCCGAGACCGGACAGGATCGTGAGCTGCGCGCAGGCGACCACCGCCCCCTCCTTCACGCCGACAATCAGCGTATCGCGCGGGTTTTCCGCAATGCGCCGGAACGCCGCCAGATAGGCAGGCGCGGGCGGGTCGCTCACCGTTTCGCGGGCCGCCCCATATTCGTCGTCGGCCAGAAGAGCGACGACGGCGGCAACATCAGCCTCGGTGGCTTCGCGGAAGGTCAGCGTCATTTGAGGGCGGACGCGATGCGCCCGGCGGCCTCCTCCACCACCGCAGTCTCCCGGCAGACGCACATGCGCAGCCACGCGCGGCCGGACGCGCCGAACATGAAGCCCGGCGCAAGGCCGACCTGCGCTGCCTCGAGAATGCGGGTGCAGGCGGCGCGGCTGTCATCCTCCCCCTTGAGGCGGAAGAAGGCGTACATGCCGCCGAGCGGCTTTTCCGGCAGGTGGATTGCGTCGAGGCCCTTGAGGGCGGCGTAGGCGGCATCCACCCCGTCGCGGCAGCGGCGCTGGATCTCGGCCACCAGCGGCTCGCCGTCATTGATCGCGGCCGCCGCAGCGGCCTGAATGAAGGATGCGGTGCCGGAATTGACGTATTGCGTGACCGCCGAAAGCTTCGGGCGGACCGACTCGGGATGCACGATCCAGCCGACGCGCCACCCCGTCATCGCCCACGCCTTGGAAAATGAGTTGACGGTGAGCACCCGGTCCTCGGGCTCTGCCACCTGAAGGATCGACGGCGCGCCCCTCTCGTTGCCGAACCAGAGGCGGTTGTAGACTTCGTCCGAGATGATCCAGATGCCGCGCTTGCGCGCAAATTCCAGCATTGCGGCAAATTCATCGCGCGAGGCCGTCCAGCCGGTGGGGTTGGCGGGGCTGGAGAAGCAGATGGCTGCGGTGGTCTCGTCGCAGGCGTCGAACAGCCGGTCGAGGTCGAGCCGGGGGCGTTCGGCTTCGAGATCCAGCGGCACCGGGCGTGGCGTACCGCCCGCCAGCGTCACCACATGGCGGATGTTGGGCCACTGCGGCTCAATGGTGACGACGCTCTGGCCCGGATCGCACACCAGCATCATGGCAAGGTGGAGGGCCTGCATCCCGCCCGGCTGCACCGCGCTGCGATCCTCCGGGATCGGCACGCCGTGGAGCTTGGTCTGGTAGGCCGAGAGCGCCGCGCGCAGGTCGGCCGCGCCGCGCATGTCCGGCTCGTAGAAGGTGCGGCCGGCGGTAAGCGCATCGGCGGCAGCCTTCTTGATGAAGTCTGGCGTCACCACATCGCCTTCGCCGTACCAGAGGCGGATGACATCGTTGAGCTTGTTCGCCTTGGTGGCGAGGTCGGCGATGTTGTCGGTCTCAAGGTCGCGAATGAGCTGGCGCATGCCGTCAGCTGCGGGGGCGCGGGTGTCGAGGGCGGCGTGATCCATTGGGGCAATCCTGTGGTGGACTGTTTCCACACCTCGCGGCGCCATCCGTCAACTATCCCCTTTCGCACAAGGGTCCGGCGGGCCACGATAGCCCCCCGACAAGCCGGAACCTTGCCCGTGCCAGATCAGACGACCAACCCCCTCGCCAATCCCGAAGGCTTCAAGCTCGGTGTGTTTGCCGCCAACGCCGACGGTGGCCTTGCCATCACCACCGTGCCGGAGCGCTGGCGCGCCTCCTGGGCCGACAATGTGGCGGCGGCACAGATCGCCGACCGGGCGGGACTCGATTTCTTCCTGCCCATTGCGCGCTGGCAGGGTTTTGGCGGCGAAACCCGCGCGCGGGAGCATTCGTTCGAGACCTTCACATGGGCCGCGGCCCTTGCTGCGCTGACCGAGCGCATTGCGGTGTTTTCCACCGTCCATGTGCCGCTGGTGCATCCGGTCTATGCGGCCAAGGCGCTGGCGACGGTGGACCATGTGTCGGGCGGGCGCGCGGGGCTCAACATCGTCTGCGGCTGGAACCCGGCCGAATTTGCGATGTTCGGCGCAACGCCGGACGAGAGGGGCTATGAGCGGGCCGCCGAATGGATCCGGATCATCGAGCGCGCCTACACCGAGGATGCGCCGTTCGACTTCGACGGCGCCTACTACAACCTCAAGGGCGTGGTGAGCCGCCCCGCCAGCATCCAGACCCCCCGGCCCATGACCATGAACGCGGCATTCGGCCCGCCGGGGCGCGATTTTGCGGCGCAGCACTGCGACATGCTGTTCTCCACCTTCAGCGACATTGCCGACGGCGCCAGGCATGTGGCCGACATTTCCGCCAGAGCCGATGCAGCGGGCCGCGACGTCGGCATCCACACCGTGTGCCACGTCGTCTGCCGCGACAGTGCCGACGAGGCGCGCGAAGCCTATGACCGCTACGCCCTCCATGAGGCCGACCACGATGCGGTCGCCAACCACATGGCCGGCAAGAAGCAGTTTTCCAAGAGCCACGACGAGGATGCCTACACCCGCTACGCCCAGCGGTTTGCCGGCGGCGCAGGCACCTACCCGCTGGTCGGCACGCCGGACATGATTGCCGCCGACATCGCCCGCATTGCGGCAGAAGGGTACCGCGGCACGGCGCTTTCATTTCTCGACTACACCGCAGAGCTGCCGCATTTTTGCGAGCATGTCCTGCCGCTCCTGAAAGAGGCTGGCCTTCGATGAGCATTATGGACCCTAAGAAAGCACGGCTGAAAAAGGCGCTGAAGGCGGGCGGGCCGCTGGGCGTGGCCTGGTTCACGCTGGGCGCCCCGGTGCTGATCGAGGTGGCCGGGCGCCACGGCATGGATGCGGTGGTGATCGACATGCAGCACGGCCTGTTCGACAGGCTGTCGCTGGAGGCTGCGATAACGGCAAGTTCTGCCCCGGTTCTGGTGCGCACGCGCGACGATGCCGCCGCCAGCATCGGCGAAGCGCTGGATGCGGGCGCGGAAGGTGTGCTGGTGCCGCTGGTGGAGAGCGCGGAGGCGGCGGCAGCCGTGGTCTCCGCCTGCCGCTATCCGCCCGCCGGTCACCGCTCCGGCGGCGGCGTCCGTCCGCTGGCCGATTTCGGCACCTATTCGGCCACCGCCAACAATGCCGTCGTTGCCGGCGTGATGATCGAGACCGCAAAGGGGCTGGAGGCTGCCGCCGAAATTGCAGCATCCGGCGTCGACATGGTGTTCATCGGCACGGGCGATCTGGCGCTTTCGCTGGGTGTTGCGCCGGGAAGCGACGCGCACAACGCGGCCTGCGCAAGAATTCTGGCTGCCTGCAAGGCGGCAAAGACACCCTGCGGCGTGTTCGCCATGAGCGCTGCCGCCGCAGTCGCCCGCATTGGCGAAGGTTATGCCCTGTCGGTCACCACCATTGACGTGGCCGCCTTCGAGACCCGCACGGCCGAAGATCTTGCCCTCTTTCGCGAAAAGACCGCCAGGGCACCAGCAAAGCGCCCGCGCAAGAAGGCGGGCTGACCGCCACTGTGGCGGCCTGGTGCGCTCAGTCGTCCGCCTCGTGGTGGCGGACGAGCTTGCGCAGGAGCGACTTGAGGTGCGCGACCTCGGCTGCATCCAGCGCCTCGGTGGCGCTCTGCTCTCGGGCCGCAGCCTGATGCAGAAGCGCCATGAGCCGCTCCCTGCCCGCTTCGGTGATCTCGAGCCCCGCCGGGACCTCTGCCACCAGCCTGGCCGCGACCAGCCGCTGCCGGGCCTCAGAAAAGCGCGACTGCGACAGCATGGTGCGCGTTAAAAGGCTGTCCTCCCCGCACGGACTTTCGGCAAGGATCGCGAGCATCCGCATCTGGCCGCCTGTCGCGTCCCGCTCGGCGAGCGCGCCGGAGAATGCCGCGAAAAGGTGGTTGTAGGCACGGAAGAGCAGCGGAACCAGAAAGTCGTCGTAGGGATGGCGGGCCTCGATGGCGCTGCCCTGCTCGGGCGCCGGACCCGGATGCGCGGCAATGGCGCCATACCGCCCTTGCGCAAACACGAGGCACGGCTTTTCGAACCGCGCAAAGCGCCGCACGCGGCCGACGATGATGAGATGGTCCCCCCCGTCGAACGCCGTTTCCTGCACGCACTCGAAATGGCCTGCTGCGCCGCTGATGAGCGGCACACCGTCCAGCCCTTCGTCGCATGGGGTGGCGGCAAACTTGTCGGCGCCTGGACGGGCAAAGCGGTTGGAGAGGTCCACCTGATCCTGCGCCAGAATGGAAAAGGCGAAGGCCGGCGCGGCGGCGAAGGCTGCAAACGAGCGCGCCTTGCGGTCCACCGACCACAGGACCAGCGGCGGCTCCAGTGATACCGAGGCGAAGGAGTTGGCCGTCATCCCCACCGGCAAGCCGTCCGCCCCGCGGCAGGTGACAATGGTGACGCCGGTGGCGAACTGACCCAGCGTCTGACGCATCGCGCGCGTGTCGATCGGGTCGCTCACGCCTGCTCTGGCTCCACGACAAAGCGGCACTCTGCGGCCCCGGACGCCACGCACGCCGTTTCGGTCGCCGTGGCCGGAGCGCCGAGCACCATGGTGCCCACAATTGTCGCCATCCCGACAATGGCGTGGCAGGCCGGTCCCTCGAATGGCGCTGCGGCGCCGAAGGGGCTGTTGCGGACCGTCAGCCCGTAACCGTCGCCGATGCGCTCGAAATGCCAGCGGCCCCAGCCAAGATCCGCCGCGGTCGCTTCGATGACGCCCAGCAGCCTATCGATGCCATCGGCCGAAACATAGGTGGCGGCCGACTGCCCGCCGCGCTCGATGATGGAGTCGCGAAAGGCCTCCATCGCCGCTTGACGGGCGGCAGGGTCGAGCCTCGCGAAGATGCCCATCAACGCATCGGGGCGGATCATCATGTAGCGGATGTCGCCGTCATAATGAGCCCCGTTCGGCTCATCGTGGCGCAGTCTTTCATGGAACCTCATGGCGCCACCCTAGCAACGATCCTCACCGATGAAAGCCTCTGTTGCACAACATTCCAGCGCCCTGCCCCGGCAGACCACACCCGCGTCCGGCAAAACAGGTGGGGCCGCCGGCGTGCTCAATGGCCGAGATTGGGCAGGAACAGCGCAATCCCGGGGAAGGCGACCAGCAGCAGCACCAGAAGGAGGATGCAGGCGATGAACGGGAAACCGGCGATGTAGATCTCACGCATGGTGGTGCCGGGCGGCGCCACCCCCTTCATCACGAAGAGGAGGAGGCCGAAGGGCGGCGTGGTGAACGAGATTTCCAGCGCCAGAAGCACGATCAGGCCGAACCAGATGGGATCGAACCCCAGCTGCGCTGCCAGCGGAAAGAAGATTGGCACGGTGAGCAGCAGCATCGAAAGCTGGTCCATGAACATGCCGAGAATGAGGAGGATCATGAACATGATGAGAAGCATCGTGTACGGCCCCGCCTCCATGGAGGTCGCCCAGCCGATGAAGCCGGAGGACGCGCCGGAGAAGGCCAGAAGCTGCGAGAATGTGGATGAGCCGAAGATGATGAGGAAGCTCATCAGCGTCACCTTCAGCGCGCCGCGGCAGGCGGTGACGAACGCCGAGACCGTGAGGCAGCGGTAGATGGCTGCCAGAACGACCACGCCGAAGCAGCCGAACGCCGCCGCCTCGGTCGGCGTTGCCCACCCGGTCACCATCACCGTGATGACGAGGACGACCACTGCCACCATCGGCATCAGCTCGCTGATGAACAACTTTATGCGGTCCCCCCACGGCATTGCGACCACCTCGTAGGCGGGCGCTGAATCCGGGTTGATCCGGGCGAGCGTATAGATGAGCGCAGCGTAGAACCCGGCAAGGATAATGCCGGGGATCACACCCGCCAGAAGAAGCGAGCCGACGTCGATCCGCGCGAACGTGGCGAGAAGGACGGCGAGCGCCGACGGCGGGATGATGATGGCAAGGCCGCCGGTGCCCAGAATGGGGCCGATCGCCATCACCTTGGAATAGCCGCGCTTCATCATCTCCGGCAGCATCAGCGAACCGAGCAGCGCGGTTGACCCCATGGAGGAGCCCGACAGCGTGGCGAACGCCGTGCCGCCGCCGACGGTGACATAGGACAGCCGCGCCGGGAGCTTGCCCAGCAGCCGGTCGACCCCGTTGAAGACACGGGTTGCAAGACCCGTGTGGAAGAAGAGCTCGCCCATCAGCAAGAACAGCGGGATCGGCACCAGCGCGAAGTTGGTCATCGCGCCAAAACCGTTGTTGATGAGCTGGCCGATCCCCCGCTCGCCGCCCATGAAGATGAAGGCGCCGACCAGGTTGGCGCCAAGGAAGGCCAGCGCCACCGGCATCCCCAGCATCATCAACGTGAAGACCATGCCCAGAAGCAGGGCCAACGCCTGGTACCATTCCATCTAGTGGCTCATTCGTGAATGCCGGCTTCGCCGGAATGGAAAAGTTCAGCGCCGAACACGAACCTGGCGAACTCCACCGCCATCAGCCCGAACCCCAGGGGAATGCACGCAATCAGGATCCAGCGGGGGAAATAGAGCGAGCGCACGTCCATCTCGGCCGACGCGAAATTGGTGAGCGTGATGTCGAGCCCCTTGAGCGCCAGAACGCCTGAGATGACGACGCAGAGCGCCGAGACGATCCGCGACAGGGCGTTGCGGGCGCGCACCGGCAGATAGGCTGTCAGCACTTCGATGTAGACGTGGCCGCGCTCGCGCACGAGCCAGGGGGCGCCCAGCATCGTCAGATAGAGCAGGCCATATTCGGTGAAGGTGAAGAGGTGCGCCGAGGGCTGCAGGCCGAGATTACGCCACACCACCTGATAGACGATGATCAGCATGAAGGCCGGCAGGATGGCGCCGGCGATCACCGCCAACCCCACCACCAGAAGGTCGTACGCGCGAACGAGGTGCGTCACGCCGTGCACTTCGCCGGACGGATCACTTGTTGAAGTGCTCCATTAGCGGCTCGTAATTGTCCATCGTGCCCTGGGCTTCCATCTGCTCGCGCATCCGGTTCCAGGTGGTTTCGCGGGCAGCGTTCACGTAGTTCTCGCCCGCCTCGCCTTCCAGCGTGATCACCTTCTGGCCGCGCTTGTCGAGTTCGGCGAACTCGTCCTTGGCCAGCTGAACGAGCTTTTCCATGCTCGACTTCTCGTGCTCGATGGCAACGTCCTGGAGGATTTTCTTCGATTCGTCCGAAAGGGCGTTCCAGCTTTCGAGGTTCACGATCACCCCAAGGTCGGTGGAGAAGAAGCCGGGGTCGACGCGGTATGGCAGATACTCGTCCCACGACAGGTCCATCAGACCGATGGAGGTCCACCCGGTTGCCGAGATCGTGCCGCGCTGGAGGGCGGTGTAAAGCTCGGTGGAGGCAATGTTGAGTACCTGGCCCTTCAGGTAGTCGGTGAAGAAGGCGTTGAAGATCGGGTTGCCGCGCAGCTTCTCGCCCGAAATGTCGAGGTTGCCCTCGGCGTCCAGCTGAGGCTCTTCGGTCATGTAGAGGTGGAACTTGATGCCCGAATCCATCCAGCCGAGATAGTAGACGCCCATCTTCTCCTGGTGGATCTCGTTCAGGAGGTCGATGCCGCCGTTCTCGCGGGCTTCGGGGCCGGTGATGTTGGAGGCGACGAGCGCGTCCTTTTCGGCGACCGTGCCGCCGTAGAAGGAGCCGGGCGTATAGACCATGTCGACGATGCCGTCGCGCACCGCTGCCGGCTGCTCGAACATGCCGATGGCTTCCGGCCCGCCGCGCACGTCGATCCGGACGACGCCCTCGCCGGCCTCGTTCACCTTGTCGACGTATTCCAGAAAGCTCTTCGTGTAGATCAGCCCGGCCGGAAAGACGTGGGTCGCCGTGATGACATCTTCAGCTTTCGCTGCGCCGCTGAACGCGATGGCCGCGGTGACTACGGCCAGAATCGAACGCTTCATGGAACCCTCTCCAGTGTCGGTTGCTAGACGTTTTAGGTCTAAACTGTCTCATGCAGACGCCGTGCCGACAACACAATAAAATGCATCCGCATACTTCGGAGCATCGAAAGAGCAACCATGGCAACGATACGTCGCCGACTTGGGATGCGACTGAAAGAGGCATTCTGATCAATCCGCTTGCTTGCCGCTTGAAGTCGTTCACTATGATTTCAGGAGAGCAGGCGAAGTCTCCGCCATAACCTCTCCATTAAATACGAAGACCGGAAACAAGAATTTCCGGCACCATTTTGGGAGGTTTATGATGAAACTGCTTTATGCGGCGCTGCTTGGTGCACCGCTGGCGGCCTTGTCCGCCCATTCGGCCCTTGCACAGGCCGATCCCAAGGGGCCCGACGCGCCGGCGCAGGTGCGCCCGGCCGATGGCCCCCTCGCCGGCCGGCCCGAAACCGCCGGCGCCCAGCGCCTTGCCCCGGCCACCCCGCCGCCGCTCACCACCGCCGCGGCGGATCTGCCCCTCGGCAAGATCCAGGTGCCCGACGGCTTCAAGGTCGAAGTGTTCGCCAGTGGCATCAACAATGCGCGCACCTTGCGCGTGTCGGACGCAGGCACAGTGTTTGTCGGCAACTGGCAGGGCAACAACGTCTGGGCCATCCCGAAAGGCGGCGAGCCCAGGATGATCTATCAGGGGCTCGACTGGCCCAATGGCCTCGCCCTTCATGGCGGCGACCTCTACATTGCCGAGCACCACCGGATCGCCAAGGCTGCCGATATCGAGAACAATCTCGACAATCCGCCCGAGCTTGAGGAGATCTACGCCGATCTCGGCGAGCCGCGCCCGCACGGCTGGCGCTTTCTGGCGGTGAGCCCGGACGAGAAGCTGTACGTCTCCAACTCTGCCCCCTGCAACATCTGCGCCCTCGAAGAAGGCTTCGGCGAAGTCCGCGCCATGAACCTCGACGGGTCGGATGCCAAGGCTGTCCTGCGCGGAATGCGCAACACGGTCGGCTTCGACTTTCACCCCGCCACCGGCGACCTCTACTTCACCGACAATCAGCGTGACTGGCTGAGCGAAGACTTGCCGGAGGACGAACTCAACCGGATGAGCGACATCGGCAGCCAGCACTTCGGCTTTCCGTTCTGCCACAACGGGACGTTCACCGACCCGGAGTTCGGCTGGGGCTACTCATGCGATGATTTTACCGACCCCGTCGCCCTCCTCGGGCCGCACACTGCCCCGCTCGGCATGCGCTTTTACAACGGCGACATGTTTCCGGATGACTACAAGGGCCAGATCTTCATCGCGCGCCACGGCCCGTGGAACCGCTCCGAGAAGATTGGCGGCGACGTTGTGGTCGCCCACCTCGACGACAATGGCGACGTGACCGAGATCCAGCCGTTCCTGACCGGCCTCATCGAGAACAACGAATATATCGGCCGCCCGGTCGACGTGGAGGTGATGCCGGACGGCTCGCTTCTGGTGTCGGACGACTGGAACGGCGCCGTGTACCGGGTTTCTTATGGCGGGTAAGCGCCTTTGCGCCGGAGGGCGGCCGCGCGCTGCCCTCCTTCTTCTCCTCGCCGGTCTCGGTGCAACGCCTGCCGCGGCGCAGGATCTTTTCCACGAGCGTCAGGCCCAGTGCATCGCATGCCATGGCACCGAGGGCGTTTCGCAAAATGCCGAAGTGCCATCTCTCGGCGGCATCGACGATTATTATGCGCTGTTGCAGCTGGTCGCGTTCCGCGCCGGCAACCGAGAGAACGCGGTGATGCAGGCGGTGATGGACGGCATGTCCGACAACGACCTGCGCGCCGCATCGGCGTGGGTGGCAAGCCTGCCCGATCCGCCCCCGCCGGACAAACCCGGCGCCCCGGACCGGATGGCCGCCGCCCGCACCGTGTCGGAGGCCAACCGCTGCAACGGCTGCCACGGCGCCGACTATCGCGGCGGCCACCAGATGCCCCCCTTGCGCAACCAACGGGAGGACTACCTCACCAAGGCCCTGCTCGACTACAAGCACGAGCGGCGAATCGGCGATCGTGCCGCAATGGTCGAGGTGGTGCAGGACCTGACGGCGGACGATCTCGCCGAACTGGCCTACTTCCTGGCGCATCTGCCCGCCCCGTAGGAACGCCGCACGATACCTGCCCCAAGCAGTCCTTTTTCCGGCCGCGCCACGCGGTCGGCGCGGATCCAGCGACAATTTATTCTGACCAGTTAGCAGGGTATTAACCGAGAAACCGCACCAATGGGGCCGTCTCAAAGGACGGTCTCAATGCGTCGCAGTCTGATTCTCCTTCTTCCCTTCGTTGCCGCGGCGTGTTCGCCCAGCGCGCAACAGCCGCTGTCTCAAGCGCAGCTGATGGCGATGTCGTCCAACAACGGCGTCGATCTGCGCAGCGCGGACGCGGCCATGTTCCTCCAGAGCCCCAGCACCGGCTACATGGAAACTGCGCCTTCGGAGGGGATGCCGGTGGCCAGCGGGCCGGCCTCTGCAGCGCGGCGCGGATCGCTGTTCGGCGGCACGGGAGCCGGGCGCAGACTGTCCGCGCAGGAGGTTGCGCAGTCGCGCATGAGGCGGCAGCAGATGGCAAGCCGCAGCCGGGACCTTCCCGAGATCACGGTGCGGCCCCCGCGCGACGACATAGCGCCGGGCGGCACGAAATCGCTCCGGCAGGCCTTCGAGGCTGCTTACGAAGACAACCCGTCCATCAACCGAGCCCGCTCCAACCTGCGTGCCGCCGATGAAGGCATCGCGGTGGCCCGCTCCGGCAACCGCCCGACGGTGACCGCCAACGTGGATGCCGGCGTCCAGTCGGTGCGCAACGTCAACGTGGCGACGGCCGATTTCGATTCGGCCAACGTCACCGACCGCAGCACGCCGACGAGCCTGTCGCTTCAGCTCTCCCAGCCCCTGTTCCAGGGGTTCCGGACGCGCAACGCCACACGCGAGGCCGAGGCCACGGTGATGGCCGAACGCCAGAGGCTGCGCGCGACCGAGCAGGAGATCCTTCTGCGCGTCGCCATCGCCTTCACCGATGTGCGCCGCGCGCGCGAAGGTGTCCGGCTGCGCGAGCAGGAGGTCAGCTTTCTGGATGAGCAGGTGTCCGCCGCCCGCTCCCGGCTGGAGTTTGGCGAAGGCACCCGCACCGACATCGACCAGGCCGAGGCGCGCCTTGCCGAGACGCTGGCGCTCCTGTCCGAAGAACGCAGCAGTGCAGCGTCCGCGGCTGCAAGGTTCCGCGAACTCACCGGTCTCGCCCCCGAACAGCTGAAGGACGACGTCAGCGTCACCAGCCTTTTGCCCAAAAATCTCGGCAGCGCCCTCAGCCGCGCGCAGGACAACAACCCCGCCATCCACCTCGCCATTCACGAGTCGGACGCAGCCAACTACGGCGTGAAGCAGCTTGAGGGGCAGGCCCTTCCCCGCCTCAGCGTCGACGGTCAGGTCCGCACCGACATCGACGTGGATTCGGCCGACCGCAACGAAAGCGCCCAGGTCCGGCTTGTGCTTCAGGTGCCGATCTATCAGGGCGGCCGCGTGTCGGCCCAGGTGCGCCAGGCCAAGGAGACGGCCGGCAGTGCGCGCATTGCGGTGGATCTGGCACGGGACGAGACCCGCACCGACCTTGTCACCGCCTGGGCGACCTACACCACATCGCGCGATACGATCACGGCGGCGAAAAGCTCGGTCCGCGCCGCCTCACGCGCCGTCAACGGCGTTCTGGAAGAATTGCGGGTCGGCCAGCGCACCACGCTGGACGTTCTCAACGCCCAGCGCGACCTGATCCGCGCGCAGCTGACCATGGTGGAGGCAATCCGCCAGCGCGACGCCGCGGGCTTTGCGATCCTGAGCGCCACCGGCGACCTCAGCATCGGGATGTTCGGCCTCAACGTCCTGCCCTACGACCCGCGCCAGCACTACGCCGCGGTGAAGGACAAATGGAGCGGCATGCGCACGCCCGACGGGCGCTGAGCACAGCACCCGCCCCGCCCGTGCGCAAAATAAAAGCCCGGCCAGCTGGCCGGGCTTTCTTCGTGATGTGACCCCGCCATTGGCCGGGTGGTGGTTCAGGCGATCAGATTGTCGATCGGGCGAAGGTGCGCCGTCTCGGGGAACACCGCGCTCCCCAGCACCGCCTGATCGAGGCCCAGATGGTCGCGCAGGACGCCTTTCATCACGGCCCGCAAGTCGGTGGTGGGCATCAGGTCACGCCCCTCGAACAGGTCCTGCTCGCGCAGGCCCGGCCAGTCTGCCACCACCTTGCCGCCGGCCACCGCACCGCCCAGAAGCATCGCAACCGTGCCGCTGCCGTGGTCCGTCCCGTTGGAGCCGTTGAAGCGCACCGTGCGGCCGAACTCGGTGACGACGGCAATCACCGTGTCTTTCCAGACCGGACCAAGGCCCCGCTTCAGTGCGAGAATCACGTTGTCGAGCCGGGTTAGGCTACGGCCGAGGCGGCCATCGATCAGCGTTTGGGAGCGGTGCGTGTCAAAACCGCTGAGATCCAGAAAGCCGACGCGGGCGCCATCGTCTGCCGCCATGGCACGGGCCGCCGCCGTGGCGGCCGCAAGCTCCTGGCGTGCCGCACCGCGGCTTTCCATGCCCATGGACTCCATTCCGGCATCAATCTGCGCCGTAATTTCCATTTCAGAGCCGGCCAGCTTCTCCAGCGCCAGCCCCTCGGCCATCGCCTCCGCCAGCACCGGATCGGTGTGCTCGTAAAGGTTCATCAGGCGCAGGCGCGTGTCGTCGGAGGCGGTGGGCATTCCCGCCGGCAGCCAGGTGACGATGTTGGACGCACCTCGCAGGAGAAGCGGCGTGCCGGAAGCCGCCGCAAAACCGCCACCCCGCCGCACTCCGGAATCCACCGGCATCTGCGCCAGAGCACGACCGAGCCAGCCGTCTTTGTGATGGCTCTGCGACGTGGTGCCGTTCTCCAGAATGTCCTGCCCCTCGAAGTGGGACCGATCGCGGTAGGGCGTGTGGACGGCGTGGACGAAAAGCGCCTCGCCTCTGGTGTAAAGGTCTGCCACCGTGGGCAGATTCCGGTTGAGCATGAAGAAGTTGTTCAGGAGCAGGCCGGACTTGTCGCCGGTGAACGGCATCGCGTCATCGTCGCGCACTTCATCGTAGGCCGGATCGCCCACCGGGGCGACACAACCGAGCCCGTCCATTGCCCCGCGCAGGACAATGGTGATGAACCGCGGATCGCGGCCGCCGGCGGCCATGGCAAGGCGCGGGATCGAAGCCCATGCCGAGAACGCCGCAACGCCGCCGAGAAATGCGCGGCGGGAAGGATGATCGAACATGTGACTACTCACCTCCGGTGAAATGGGGGGCTCATGAGAAGGAGCACGAGCCCCTGACTCTGATCCTCTGCCCGGTCGACTGCTTCTTCGACAAATGGATCCAGCGCATCGCCGAACAATTTGATCGCCAGTTCGTCCGCACGCCCGGCGGTGGAGAACCGGCGCGCTATCTGCCGTGCAAAGTCCACCCGCTCCAGCATCGCGTCGCCGCCCAGAAAGGCGTTGTCGTCGCTGGGCCATCCGGCTGGTGACGGCGGCATCCACACCTGCTGTGCCAGATCGCGCGCGCTGCGACGGATGAACGGCCCCGGCAACGTCGACCCCGTGGCCCGTGCCGCGGCAATCATGAAGTCGTAGGGCGGCACGGTCTTCTTCGGCGCGCTATCCCAGGCGACGTCGCTGTCGATCAGCGCCAGCGTCATGGCACGCAGGTCGCCGCCGGTGTCGAGGAACGTGGTGCGAAGCTTTTCGATCAGCGCGTCCGGTGCCCCGTCGGCGACGAAGTGACGGGCAAACTTGGTGGCAATGTGCCTTGCGGTGGACGGATGCAATGCAAGGTCGGGGATGATCTCTTCCAGCTGCGTCTGGCCGCCCGCACCGTAGGTCTTGCCCAGAACGGTGCGGTAGCCGGGCTCATGCACGCGCTCTTCATAGATGAGGCCGTTGCCGGAGGGATGGAAGCCGCCAAGCCAGCCGGTCATCGCCTTGGCCAGCTCGACGACGTCTTCCTGGGTGTAGCCGCCGCCTGCGCCCAGCGTGTGCAGTTCCATCAGCTCACGCGCCAGGTTTTCGTTGGCGGACGCCACCCCGCGCCGCCGGCCGCGCTGGCTGTTGGGGCCAACCGAGCGCGCATTGTCGAGGTAGTAGAGCATGGCCGGGTGGGTTGTGGCCGCAGCCACCATATCTTCGAAGTAGCCCAGAACGTGCGGGCGGATCGCCTCACGCTCGAAATTGCCGACGGTGAGACGCACCGGGAAACCGCTCTTCGCCTCAATGGCAAAGTGGTTGGACCAGAACATCACCAGCCGCTCGACAAAGGCAGCGTTGGTGGCCACCGCGTGGTTGAACCGGGCTTCCACTTCGGGGTCCACCACGCTCTTGACGAGTGCGCGGTTGCCCATTCTGGCCGCTTCCTCGGCCGCGATCTCCGCCTCGGTCGCGCCGTCCCTCAAGGCCTTGCGCGCCTCACGATAGGCGGTGCGCACGACCATGTAGCGTTTACGAAGGGAGGTCCGGTCGTACAGGATCGGATCGGTCACGATCGCAACGCCCGGGTCCTGCAACTGATCGCGCAGATATCCGGCGGGATCGTCACCGATCGCTTTCATCTCGCCCGGCCGGGGGCCGAGACCGAAGCGGGTCAACGCCGTGAGGGCGCGCGGTCGCATCATCATGTTCGTTCACCACGGGTGGCACGCCATTGCGGCGCTATCATCGTCAGCCGTCGCGGCCGCCGGACCGGCGACCGAGATTGCCCTTTCGAGGTCTGTCACTGCTTGCAGGCAAACATAATCCGGACGCCTGAACGCCGTGTGACTGAGCCTTCCTCATCAAATGGGCCATCAGCGCTCGGTTCCAAGCCTGCGTTCACAGGAACCTGAACAACCGCCGAGCGGGGCCCGCGCAGCGGCACACCATCTGCAATAGTGCAGAAAAGACGCCGCCCCTCTCCCGGGCATTGACCTTTCGGCGTCAATCTTGCCCGATGGCGTCGACACCCGCCAAGCGAGATCACAATGCCGACCGTCTATCTCCACTGTGGTGCTCCGAAGACGGGAACGTCTTTCCTTCAGATCCTGTTCGCGCGCTATCAGGAACAGCTTCTTGCGGGCAATATCGTTTATCCGAGCGGTTCGCATCACGAAGCGGCAATGTCCGGCAAGATCACCTCCGGCAACGGGGTTGCCCTTGCAAATTATCTGGACCCGAGCCTGCCCCACAAGATCGACGACAAGAACGCATTCATCAACGTTCTGGAACAGACGCTGTCCGAGGCTGACGGTAAGGACGTGCTCTACTCATCGGAATTCATTACATTTGCTCGCAGGGAACGCGCGGAAACCCTCGCAAATGTCATTCAGCGGTCCGGCTACTCGGCAAGGACAATCTACTTCGTTCGCGATATCGGCAACGCGGCGCGGGCGTCCTACATCCAGCGCGTGAAGCGACACGCTGAAACGCTGAATTTCCGAGAATATCTTGAAACGTGGGATTGTCTTTACCGCGATAACATCCGCTTTCAGAAGCGGACGTTTTCCCGCGCGAATATTGCGATCCTCAATTACGAGACGGAAAAGCACAGGATTGCCGAGCTGATGTTTCGCGACATTCTCGGCCAGTCATTCGTGCCCAGCGAATCCACCGTGATCAACCGCTCGCTGACCGAGAAGGAAATCGAGCTGATGCGGATGATGAACGGGCTTTATCCAGCCGAAAGAGCACAGCGGCTGGCGACCTTCGTCAGCGATGCGCTGATGGAGATACCAAAAGAGACAGAGGCCGCTCTGGATCAGGCGGAATTAGACCTTCTGCAAGAGAAGTTTTCCGACGACGTTGCCTTCGTCAACCGCTTCATCCAGGGCCCGACCGGGATCGGGATCAGCCGCGAAACCGTTCAGCGGCGAGCCGACGTGGCGATCGACGATTTCGAGACCACGGTGATTGCAGTTCTCGCCAAGGTCGTCGCGACGGTCGACCGCGGCAAGCGGCAGGGTTGACCCCAAGGCGCTCGGCGGGCGGACCGTTCCGGCTCATCGCAGGGGCTGGAGGATCGACACGTAGTTGGCAACGGCAGCGCCGCCCATGTTGAAGATGCCAGCAAGTTTCGGCCCCGCAAGCTGCATGTCGCCCGCCTCCCCGGCAAGCTGCATGGCGCTGACCACATGCATCGAAACACCTGTGGCGCCAATGGGGTGTCCCTTGGCCTTCAGCCCGCCGGAAACGTTGACGGGCAGCTTTCCGTCCGGCTCCGTCCAGCCTTCCAGCACGGCGCGCGCGCCCTCGCCCTCTGCGGTCAGCCCCATCGCCTCGTACTCGATCAGCTCGGCGATGGTGAAGCAGTCGTGGGTCTCCACGAACGAAAGGTCGGACAGCGAAACGCCGGCGCTGGACAGCGCGCGTTTCCACGCCTCCGCACAACCTTCGAAGCGGATGATGTCGCGCTTGGACATGGGCAGGAAATCCTGCACATGGGCCGCGCCGCGGAACGCGACCGCCTTGTTCATGCGCATGGCGGTGCCAAGATCGGTGAGGACCACTGCGGCAGCGCCATCGGACACCAGCGAACAGTCGGTTCGTTTCAGCGGGCCGGCGACATAGGGGTTCTTCTCGCTCTCGGCACGGCAGAAATCGTAGCCAAGATCCTTGCGCATCTGCGCAAAGGGGTTCTTCACGCCGTTCCTGTGGTTCTTGGCGGCGATTTTCGCCAGCGCGTCGGACTGGTCGCCATGGCGCTGAAAATACATGCCCGCAATCTTGCCGAAAACGCCGGCAAAGCCTGCCGGAATGTCGCCATCTTCCGGCAGGTAGGACGCCTTGAGAAGGTTCTCGCCAATCTGCGGCCCCGGCGTCTTCGTCATCTGCTCGACGCCCACCACCAGCACGAAGCGCGCGGTGCCGGCCCGGATCGACTTGATGCCCTGATGGATCGCGCCCGACCCCGTGGCGCAGGCATTTTCCACCCGCGTTGCCGGCTTGAAGCGCAACCGGTCGTCGGCCTGGAGCACCAGCGAGGCGGTAAATTCCTGCGGGGAGAACCCACCGTTGAAGTGGCCGAGGACGATTTCGTCCACCTCGTCGGCCCCGATGCCGGCATCGGCCAGCGCATCGGTGGTGACGCGAGTGATCAGGCTCTCCACCGTCTCGTCGCCGAGCTTGCCGAAGGGCGTGTGCGCCCAGCCCACCATTGCTGCCGTCATGCTCTTCGCTCCTGCCGTCGCGTCACCCGGCCCTGGACTATAGGGGAGCGGCGGGCGGCCCGCCATGCCTCGGCCTTTGCCCCCCACCGCGCGGCGCGCGCACGACCTCCGCCGGCGCGGGGGCCCCGGCATGGCGACGCAGACAGTGGCGATCGGCGCCGCCGATTTCTCTTGCGTCCCCCTTGCCAGCGGAGGCTCAGCTGCTCGGCATCACGTAGTTGAGTGGCATGCGGCCGCCATCGGCATAAACGGTCTGGCCGGTCATGTAGCTTGCCTCGTCCGAGGCCAGAAACGCAACGATGGAGGCGATCTCCGACGGCTCTCCGATCCGCCCCATCGGCGTGCGCGACAGGACCATCCGCTTTGCGGCAGGGTCGCGGTTTACGCTTGCCAGCATCGCCGTGTCGATGGAGCCTGGACCGACCGCGTTGACGCGAATGCCGTGGGGCGCCAGCGACAGGGCGCAGACGCGGGTCAGCTGCGAGATGCCCGCCTTGGACAGCGAATAGGGCACCTGGCTCGGCAGCGCGAACACCGCGTTGATGGAGCTCATGTTGACGATGGTGCCGGGCTTGTCGCCCTCCTTCACCCGCTCCACCATGTGCCGGGCAACGGCCTGTGAGAGCAGGAACGCACCCTTGAGGTTGACCCGGAGGACGCGGTCGAAATCGTCCTCGGTCAGCTCCAGAAAATCGCCGCCGCCGACAATGCCGGCGTTGTTGACCAGAACGTGGACGTCACCGAAGGCGTTGAGCGTGGCGGCGAGCAGATTGCGCACGTCCAGCTTTTCGGAAACGTCGCATTCGAGGCCGAGGACCCTGTCCTCCGGGCCGATCCCGGCTGCAATGGCTTCGGCAGCTTCCCCGTCCACATCGGCAACGACGACGCACATTCCTTCCTCGTAAAGGCGTTCGGCCACGGCGCGGCCAATGCCCTGGGCCGCACCGGTCACGATGGCGATGCGGTCGGTCAGGCCCTTCACGCTTTCACACCTGCGAGGCGATCGGTTTCCTGCCGCAAGGCAAGAGCGATGTCATCGAGCGCTTTGGGGTCGTCGATTGTCGCGGGCATTGCAAAATCCTCTCCGTCGGCGATCTTTTTGATCGTCGCGCGCAACGTCTTGCCGGAACGCGTCTTGGGCAAGCGGGGGACGGGGATGACATGCTTGAATGCCGCAACGGGCCCGACCTCCTGGCGCACTTTGGCCACAAGTTCAGCTTCCAGTCCTGCAAATTCCACACCGTTTCCAAGGACGACGAAGCCCACAGGCACCTGCCCCTTGATCGGGTCCTCCACCCCCACCACGGCGCACTCCACCACGGCGCGGTGGGAGGTGAGCACATCCTCCATCACGCCCGTTGAAAGACGATGGCCGGCGACATTGATGACATCGTCGGTGCGCGCCATGATGAAGACGTAGCCGTCCTCGTCGACGAGCCCCGCGTCGGATGTGTCGTAGTAGCCTGGAAAACGCGTGAGATAGGCGGACCGGAAGCGCGCGTCGGCGCCCCAGAGCGTCGGCAGGCAGGACGGCGGCAGCGGCATCCGGATGGCAACATTGCCGAGGGTGCCGGGGGCCACAGGCGCGCCGTCGTCGGTGAGGATGGTGATTTCGAAACCCGGCATCGGGCAGGTGGGCGACCCGTGCTTGACCGGCAGCGGCTCCAGGCCGAACGGGTTGCCGACAATGGTCCACCCGGTTTCGGTCTGCCACCAGTGGTCGAGGACGGGTACGCCGAGCGCCCGCTCTGCCCAGGCGATGGTGGCGGGGTCGGCCCGTTCGCCCGCCAGAAAGAGCGCGCGAAAGGCCGAAAGATCATGCGCCTTGGGGCAATTGCCTTCCGGGTCTTCCTTCTTGATGGCGCGAATGGCGGTGGGGGCGGTAAACAGTGTGACCACCTTGTGGTCGGCGCACACCCGCCAGAACGCGCCCGCATCGGGCGTTCCCACCGGCTTGCCCTCGTAAAGCACCGTGGTCGCGCCCACCAGAAGCGGCGCGTAGACGATGTACGAATGGCCGACCACCCAGCCCACATCGGACGCGGCCCAGTACACCTCCCCCGGCTGCACGCCGTAGATGTTGGCCATGGACCAGGCGAGCGCGACCATGTGGCCGGCATTGTCGCGCACCACGCCCTTGGGCTGCCCGGTCGTGCCGGAGGTGTAGAGGATGTAGAGCGGATCGGTGCCCTTGAGCGGCACGCAGGGCACGTCCCGGCCCTTTGCCAGCGCGGCTTCAATGAGCGGGCCAAGGTCGTGATCGCCGGGCGGGATGCTGGCCGGGCCTTCGGCGCGTTGCAGGTAGAGCGCCGGAATGTCGAGCCCGGCGATGCGCCGCGCTTCGGAGATCAGCGGCTCGTAGGCCACGATGCGGCCCGGCTCCAGACCGCAGGATGCGGCAAGAATGACGGTGGGCGCTGCATCCTTCAGCCGTGCAGCCAGCTCCTTGGCGGCGAACCCGCCAAACACCACCGAGTGGATTGCCCCGATCCGCGCACAGGCCAGCATGGCCGCTACCGTTTGCGGGATCATTGGCATGTAGACGATGACGCGGTCGCCCTTTCTGACACCGCAATCGGCGAGCACGGCGGCAAACGCATTCACCTGGCGGTGAAGGTCGGCGTAGGTCCAGGTGGTGACGGTGCCGGTCAGGGGCGAATCGTGAATGATGGCGACCTGTTCGGCGCGGACGGGCAGATGCCGGTCGACGGTGTTCCACGCCGTGTTGCCCACGGCATCGGGGAACCAGCGGCCATAGACGCCGGCGTCTTCGTCGAACGCGCGGGTGGGAGGTTCGGTCCAGTCGATCGCGCCGGCTGCATCCAGCCAGAATTGCGCCGGATCGCGGCGCCACGCGTCCATCATCGCGGCATACTCGCCTGCCATCGGTCCCCTCCTCTTGCGCTTCTGTGGCGCCTGATGAGGAACGATGCCACCTCCCGCACCATGGCGCAAAGGATAGACGCCACGCGGCCGGACTGCCTTGCTGCACGCCTGCGCATGCCGCTCGTGCGATAAAGGGCGGCGGCTGCTGCGTTGTGGTTTTCAGCTGTGGTGATCGAGCAAGGCAGACAGGCAACAGGTGGCACGGGACTGCGCGGAACATGGTTCTGTTCTGCGCAGCCGGTGCGGGCGGGCTGAGATGGACGATGCTCATCCGGCCGGGTGGCTTGCAACCTGTACTTTAGTAATTATCAGAAGTGGCTGCGGCGCCAGAATGTTAGCGGCGGCGATTAATTTCGGAGACGTTCAAGCTCGTCCTTCAGGCGGAGCTTTTCGCGCTTGAGCGCTGCGGCAGTCAGTGAATCTGCCGATGGCTGGGTGGTTATGGACTGGAGCTGGTTCTCCAGGGCAGCGTGTTTCTTCTCCAACGAAACCATTCGCATATCTGCGGACATGTGCACCTCCGTCATTGAGACGTCATGAAGCTAGCACATCCCGCGGGAAGGAACACACCCTAAAATAGAAACTCAGAATTACTCGGCCGGATGGGTCGCCGCAGGCTGCATCAGTTTGCGGCCCTCCGCGAAGTAGATGATCACGACAACCATGGCGGAAAACAGACAGAAGCCGCCAAGAAGCGGGTAGACCGTCCCGTCATAAAGCTGGCCGACTGCGCCACCCAGAACAGCGCCGAGACCCGTCATCACAAATCCGACAAAGGACGACCCGGTGCCCGCAATGGCGCCGAGCGGCTCCATCGCCAGTGCGTTGAAGTTGGGCAGAACCAGCCCGATCAGGAAGAAGGCGAGCGACAGGAACACCATCAGTACCGACAGATGCGGCGTGCCAAAGATCTCGACGCCGACCCACATCAGCGCGGACGCCGCCATCAGTGCCAGGATGGCGCCATGGGACAGCCGGCGCATGCCCCAGGTCTGCACCAGGCGGGTGTTGACGAAGGAGGACACGATCATCATCCCCGCCACGGAGGCGAACACCAGCGGGAACCAGTCGACGATGCCATAAATGTCGGCGAAGACCTGCTGGGTGGTGGAGATGTAGGTCATCAGGCAGCCGAAGATGAAGCCCAGCGCCAGCATGTAGCCGACCGTCTGCCCGTTGCTGCAGATGGTGGCCAGCGCCACGCGAATGGACACTGGCTTGCGCGCCAAGGGCCCTGTGCGCGGGTTGGTCTCCGGCATCCGGATCAGCGTCCAAAGGAAGGTGCCTGCTGCAAAGAACAGGAGCACCACGAACACGTAACGCCAGCTCCCCAGCGCGCCGATGGTGGCGCCGATCGTCGGTGCAATCACCGGCAGGATGATGAACACGGTCATCACAAAGCTCATCACCTGGCTCATGGCGCGGCCGACGAAGCGGTCCCGCACAATGGCAACGGCGACAACCCGCGGTCCCGCGGCCCCGAGCCCCTGCACCGCACGGGCGACCAGCAGCATGGTGTAATTTTCGGCGATGATCGCCATGGCGGAACCGACGATGTAGATCAGCAGGCCGCCGAGAAGTGCCGGCTTGCGGCCCACCCGGTCCGACAGCGGACCGACGAAAATGTGCCCGATCGCGAATGCGCCCAGGTACACCGTGACCATGAATTGCTGCTTGTTGGGATCACCCAGCGCAAATGCCTCGACGATGTCCGGCAGCACCGGCAGCATGACATCCACCGACAGCGCGGTGATCGCCATCATGAACGCCGTGAGGGTGACGAACTCCCACATCGAAAGGGCGAAGGGTTGGTCGTCGGCGTTCTCATTCATAGGGATGCACTAGCACTTTTGATCATCGGTAAGGTTCACACGTAGGCCTGAAACAAGCAGTGACATAGCGCGCCGCTTGCATGGCAGAGCTGCCGGCGTTTCAGTCGGCAGTGCCGGAACGGCGCAGAAGAGCAGCTTCGCTGCGCCGTTTCATCTGGATGGCGATGACGGGCCCGGCGATAGACAGAAGGATGAGGCGCAGAATGTGGAGAACTGCCACGAACGCCACATCAAAACCGAGCAGGAACGAGAGTGCAATCATCGCATCGACGCCGCCCGGTGCATAGGCCAGGAACACCGCGCCCAGCGGCTCGCCCATCATGGTGGAAAAGACTGCCGCCACGCTGATGCAGACACTGAACGCTGCGGCAAATGCCGCCAGCGACAGCCAGACCGTAGTCCAGATGTCGCGCCCCTTGGTGGAATCGAAGCGCTGCGCCACGGATGCGCCAAGAACGATGAAGGTTGCCGCCGCCACCACCGGCGGGATGGAAATGGTCAGGATGCCGGCGCCCGACAGGATCGCCGAGATGCACAGTGGCAGCACCACCGGCCCGCTCGGAAACGTGAAACTGCGCGATACCAGCAGGCACACGAAGGCGAGGAGAAAGCTCAGCGCAACGTCGAGCGTTGTGGCGTCGGGCGCTGCGAACGCATCCATGGTCGAGCCGCCTTCGGAGCGGCCGAACACCAACGGGATGATCGCAACGAGGATGAAAAGCCGCAACGCCTGCGACATCACCACACGGTCAACGCGAGCGCCAAGCTCGACTGCGGTTGCAAGGGTCACTTGCAGTGCGCCGGGGATGGAGCCGCAAAGGGCCGTGAGCGGGTCCCACCCGCCAACGCGCCGAAGCACCAGATAGCTTGCCGCGGTGGCGCCCGAAACGGCAACGACGAGGCCGACGATGGCGACCGGGAGTTCGGCCAGCGCACTCAGCGTGTCGGGCTTGACGCCGGACCCCATCATGACGCCGAGGACCGCGAGAAAAGGCTCACGCAGATTGCGCGGCAGGTCCGTGCGCAGCCGAAGCGCCACGCAGAGGGTGACGGCCACCGCGCTGCCGGTGAGGAACGCTGCCGGGGCGCCCAGATAGTAAAAGAGCAAGGCGCCCGCTGTCCCGGCAAGGAGTGTCGTCGCGACCGGGAGAAAGCGAAGCATGAACCGTCCTTGACCTTGAAGGCCGGACGGGACCGCCCGGCGTCTTAGCGCGGCAGCGTCGTTTCACCCATGAGGTCGAGGTCGATCGCGCGCGCAGCCTGGCGTCCTTCGCGAATGGCCCAGACAACGAGGCTCTGTCCGCGGCGGACGTCCCCTGCGGCATACACCTTCGGGACGCTGGTGCGATAGTCCTCGGTGTTTGCAAAGATATTCGTGCGGCGGTCGCGCTCGAACTCGTAGGCGGTCACGTAGGTTTCCTCGCGCGGGCCGGCAAAGCCGATGGCGAAGAGGACGAGGTCGGCGCGAATGTCGAACTCGGTGCCCGGCAGCGGCTTGCGCGCAGCATCGACGCGGGCGCAGCGCACATGGGTGGCACGGCCCTTCTTGCCGACAATCTCCAGCGTGGCGGCCGCAAACTCGCGGTCCGCGCCTTCGGCCTGGCTGGACGAGGTGCGGAACTTGGTCGGCCAGTAGGGCCACACCAGGTCCTTGTTCTCGCGGATGGGGGGCATCGGACGGATGTCCATCTGCGTGACGGCGAGCGCGCCCTGGCGAATGGAGGTGCCGATGCAGTCGGACGCGGTATCGCCGCCGCCGATTACCACCACATGCTTGCCGGCGGCCACAATGGGCGTGTCCGGGAAGGTTTCGCGCGCAACGCGGCGGTTCTGCTGCACAAGGAAGGGCATGGCATAGTGGACGCCTTCCAGCTCGGCACCCGGCAGGCCCGGATCGCGCGGCCGCTCGGCGCCTGTGGTCAGGAGCATGGCGTCGTGTTTCTCCACCAGTGCGCGCAGGCGCTCGGCGTCAACGTCCGCGCCGAAGTGGAAGACCACCCCCTCGGCCTCCATCTGCGCAACGCGCCGCTCGACGCCGCCCTTCTCCATCTTGAAGTCGGGAATGCCGTAAGTCAGCAGGCCGCCGGCGCGCTGGTAGCGCTCATAGACGTGAACCTCGTGGCCGACGCGGGCGAGCTGCTGGGCCGCCGCCATGCCGGCGGAACCCGCGCCGACAATGCCGACCGTCTTGCCGGTCATCGCCTGCGGCGGCTGCGGCTTGATCCAGCCTTCTTCCCACGCACGGTCGGCAATCGCCTGTTCGATCGCCTTGATGGCCACCGGCGTGTTCTCGATGTTGAGGACGCACGCCTCTTCGCACGGAGCGGGGCAGATGCGGCCGGTGAACTCGGGGAAATTGTTGGTGGAGTGCAGGTTTTCGGACGCACGCTTCCAGTCGCCGGCGTAGACGAGGTCGTTCCAGTCGGGGATCTGGTTGTCCACCGGGCAGCCGGTGTCGGTCTGGCAGAACGGAATCCCGCAATCCATGCAGCGGGCGGCCTGACGCTCCACCTCCGGCCGGGACAGCGGCAGCGTGAATTCCTTGAAATGGCGAACCCGGTCGCTGGCGGGCTGATATTTCAGCTCCTGCCGGTCGATCTCCAGAAAGCCCGTGACTTTACCCATCGTGCGTCCCCGTTCTGCGCACGCGCATCCGCGCGCAGCCTCGTCCTTGGAATTGTCCCAGAAGCCGCCTTCTGCGGTAAATCGTGCCAGTTGGCAAGGCGACGCTGGCACCCCTCCCCGCGGCAGCGGCCCGCAGAGCGTTAATTGGCCGCTGTCTCTTTCAGGAATGCCTCGACCACTGCGGCGGAATTGCTGGCAGCCAGCCCCATGAAAACCTGCATCTCGTTGGCGGCATCGCTGCCGCCGGCAAGGTCCGACAGCGAGCGGAACACGATGAACGGCACCCCGTTGGCGTAGGCCACCTGCGCCACCGCCGCCGATTCCATGTCGAGCACCTTCGCGTCGAACGTATCGGACACGTACTGGCGGAAATCCTCATTGTCGACGAAAGCGCTGCCCGAGACACCATTGCCCCCCACAACGACCTTCGGCGCAGCCGAAAGGCACGCGCCGCTGACGCCGCAGTCCTCCAGGTCAAGCTTGTCCACCGCCTTCCTTGCGGTCGCCAGCAAGGAAGCGTCGGCCTCGAACCAGAATTTCGGCTCCGGCGCATCGCTGCCTTCGGAGCGCACCTCCATCGCCTGCGGAAACATCATCCCGTAATTGGGAAACGGCGTGCCGAAGAATGGCGGCACCTTGAAGCCGTCGTCGGTCTCCCGCGCGATCACCATGTCGAGGTAGGGACCCCATTTTTCCGCCACCACCACGTCGCCGATGTTGAGGTCCGGGTCCACGCCACCGGCAATCCCGGAAAAGACGATGGTGTCGATGTTGAAGCTGTCGATGGCCATCTGCGTGGTCATGGCGGCATTCACCATGCTGATGCCGGACAGGAACAGCACCACATCGCGGCCCCCCAGTTCGCCGGTAACAAAGCGCACACCGGCGCGCTCATAGGTGGCCGCGCCGGTCAGCTTTTCGTGGTGGACGCCCCATTCGGGCTCGAACGCCGAGATCAGCGCAACGCGCGGCGTCTCGTCCAGCTTCTGCGCCTCGGCGGTGACGGCGGAGGCTGCAAGGCCCGCCATCGCAACAATGCCGGCAGCAAGAATGGTGCGTTTCATCAAGGGGCTCCCGTCAACACAGCAATCCGGTTCGCAACATATTCGTCAGCGCCCGATCCGCTTGCACGAGAAAGATCCTTCGCCTACGCAATTTCTTGCAATAACTCCGACACGAGACCGACCATGACCCCCACCCTCCTCGGCATCGACATTGGCGGCACCAAGACCGCGTTCGTGCTGGGCGCGGCGGACGGCACCGTGATTGCGCGCCACCAGATCGCCTCCGGTGCAGAGCGGGGCTATGCGCCGATGCTGGCCGACATTTGCCGCGAGGCCGCGCTGCTGCTGGCCGCACATCCCAGCGTTGCTGCTGTGGGCGCTGCGGTGGGCGGGCCGCTCGATGCCGTGGCCGGGCGCGTTCTCGGCCCGCCGCACCTGCCGGGATGGGACGATGTTCCCCTCGCCGCAGATCTTGCTGCCCTTGGCCGCCCCGCCCGCATCGAGCATGATGCCAAGGCCGGCGCCCTTGCCGAGTGGCGCTTTGGCGCGGGCCGCGGCTCTGACGACATGGTGTTCCTCACCCTTGGCACCGGCATCGGCGCCGGGATTATCAGTGGCGGGCGGCTCCTGCGCGGCCGGGCCAACCTTGCCGGCGAGATCGGCCACTGGCGTGCCCTTCCCGATGGCCCGGCCTTTTATGGCAAAGCCGGCTCGCTGGAGGGCATCGCCAGCGGAGCGGGCATTGCGGCCCATGCAAGCTGGGGCTGGCCGGCGACCCTTGGCACCGTGGCAGACGCCAAAGCCCTCAAGGACCGGGCCGACACTGGCGACGCAGACGCTGTCGCCGCCATCGAGGCAGCCGGCACCGCGCTGGGGTCCGCCGCGGCCAGGCTGATCGACCTTCTGGCGCCGGAGCGGATCGTTCTGGGGAGCCTCGCGCAGCGCATGGGGCCTGCCTTCACCCGTCCGATGCACGCCGCCATCGCGCGCGAGGCACTCCCCGTCAGTCTTGCCGGGTGCACCGTGGTGGACGGTGCCTTCGGCCCCGCCATTGGCGATGTTGCAGCGCTCAGCGTCGCACTCACCGCCCTCGAAACCAGCAGCTGAGGACCCCCTGACGATGGACGACCAACTCCGCCAACTTGCCGCGACCTTTGAGGCCGTGCGCGCCCTTTCGCCCGACCTTGCCCGCGCCACCACCGCGATGGTGGAGACGCTTGAGGCGGGCGGCTGCATCTTTGTCTGCGGCAATGGCGGGAGCGCTGCCGAAGGGCAGCACTTCGTCACCGAGCTGGTCGGCCGCTACAAGCATGACCGGGCGGCGCTTCCATCCGTCTGGCTGGGCGGCGACACCGGTCAGATGACCTGCATCGCCAACGATTTTTCGTGGAATGACGTGTTCGCCCGCCCGCTCCGCGCGCTCGCCCGCGAGGGTGACCTGCTCCTCGCGCTGTCCACCAGCGGCCGCTCCTCCAACGTGGTGGCAGCGCTGGATGTGGCCGGCGAACTCGGCCTCCGCTCCATCGCGCTCCTTGGCGAACCCGGCAACATGCAGGCCCGCGCCACCATTCCCCTCACCGTCGGCCCGTTCGGCACCGCGCGGGTGCAGGAGGCGCATCTCTTTTTGATCCACTGCCTGTGTGACGGCATCGAGGCCGCCTTCCCGGCCGCCTGATCCATGGCCCGCCCGGCGCACGACCACGACAGCATCGCCGCCATCGCGCGGCTGCGCTTCGAGGACGGCCTGTCACAAGGCGAGATCGCGCGCCGGCTCGGCGTGTCGGAGGCGACGGTGAGCCGCGCCATCAAGCGCGCCTTCGCCGCCGGCATCCTGGAAATCCGGGTGACGCCGGCCGGCTGGCGGGACGCTGCCCGCGAGGCCGCGCTCTGCCGGACGCTGGGGCTGGACCGCGCCGTGGTGGTCTCCCCGCCCCGGAGCGGCCAGACGGCGGACCTTGCCAGAGCGACCGCCAGCGCGCTGGAGACGATGGTCGCCCCTGGCGACGTGATTGGCGTGTCAGACGGTGCCGCGGTGGCAGCGGTTGCTGCCGCCGCGCGGCGCGTTGCTGTGCGGGGCATTGAGGTGGTGCCGCTGATCGGCGGTATCGGCGCGCCCCGGCTTGCCACCCATTCGGGCGAAGTCAGCCGCGTTCTGGCCGCAGGCCTTGGCGCCAGAAGCTGGCAGCTCCCCGTGCCCGCCATTGTCGACAGTGCAGACATAGCCCGGCTGCTCGCGGCATCCGCCGCGCTGGCGGAACCCCATGCGCTGATCGCGCGCGCCAGCATCGCGCTGTTCGGCATCGGCGCCATGGACCCCTCCGCCTCCATCCTGCGCCACGGCATGATCGGTGCGGAGGCGGTCAACGCGCTGGCACGAGACGGTGCCGCGGGCTCCATCTGCGGCCGCTTCTTCAATGCGCACGGCGTTGCCCTCACCGGCGAGACCGACGGGCGCACCATGGCGATCAGTCTCGAGGCGCTAACCGCAATCCCCGTGCGGCTTGCGGTGGCGGCCGGCGATGCCAAGGTGGACGCCATTCATGCAGCAGCGCGCGGCGGGCTCATCACCGCGCTGGCAACCGACGCCGCCACCGCCGACGCGCTCGCCTAAAGCAGGCCCGCCGCGCGCGGCAGCCAGAGGCTGAGTTCCGGCACGAAGGTGATCACCATCAACAGTGCCACCAGCACCGCCACGAACAGCCAGATCTCGCGGATCATCTCCGCCACCGGGATCCCGTTCAGCGCCTTGATGATGAACAGCAAGATGCCATAGGGCGGCGTGATGAGGCCGATCATCATGTTGAAGACGATGACGATGCCGAAATGGTGCAGGTCGATCCCCGCAGCAGCCGCCGCCGGAATGAACAGCGGCGTGATCACCAGCATGATGGTCGATACGTCGAGAAAGCAGCCGAGGATCAGGTACAACACGTTGATCATGATGAAGAATTCGACCCAGCCCAGCTCGAACTGGTCGAAGAACAGGAACACCGCCTGCGGCACCCGCTCCACCGCAACCACGTAGTTGAAGATGAACGCACCGCACAGGACGATGGCGACCACAGCCGTGGTGCGCACACTCGACACGACGACGCCCCAGAACTGAACAAGGCTCAGCGTGCGGTAGGCAAACATGGCCAGCAGCAGCGCATAGAACGCCGACACGGCCGCCGCCTCGGTCGGCGTGAATGCACCCGAATAGATGCCGCCCAGAAGAATGACCGGCATCAGAAGCGGCGGGATGGCGCGCAGGACGATCCGCGGCAAGGCGCGCAGCGGCACGCCCACCTCCACCGGAAACCCGCGGCGCCTGGCAATCACCATCACCACAAGCGACAGCACCACCACAATGAGGATCGCCGGCGTGATCCCGCCCATGAAAAGCGCCCCCACCGAGGTGGAGGAGATGAGAGCGTAAAACACCATGGGAATGGATGGCGGGAAGATCGGGCCGACCACCGAGGACGTGGCGGTGATCGCGCCGGCAAAACCGCGCGGATAGCGGTTGTCTTCGATCATCATGTTGGTCAGCACCTTGCCGACGCCCGCAACATCGGACACGGCGCTGCCGCTCATGCCCGAGAAGATGAGGCTCGTCAGGATGTTGACCTGCGCAAGGCCGCCCGGAAGCCGCCCCACCAGCGCCAGCGAGAATTTCAGGAGCCGGTCGGTGATCTGCCCCGCATTCATGATGTTGGCGGCAAAGATGAACAGCGGAACGGCCAGCGCGACGAAGTTGCCGAACACCCCGTTCAGCACCTGCTCGGAGGCAAGGCCCACGTCGCGGCCGGAGATCAGCAGGTAGAAGATGCTCGACACGATCATGGCAATGCCCATGGGCATTCCGGAAACCGTCGTCCCGATCAGGATGACGATCATGGCAGGCAGGGCGATGGACGCCAGCATGTTAGGAACTCCGGCCTAGATTTGTTCGCGCCAGTTGGGCCGCAACAGCCCGTAGAAGCGGAACCCCGCCTGCACCACGAACCCGGCGACGAACAACAGGTAGCAGCCGTACACCCACGTCATCCGGACCCGGATCACCGGCGACTTCTTGCGCAGGAGAAAGTCCAGATAGTCGAGCGTGTAGGGAATGAGGATGACGAACGCCACGAAGATCAGCGCCATGGACACCAGCGCGAAGATCCTGCGCACCCGTTCGGGCACCACGTCGTAGACGACATCGAAGGTGACGTGCTCGCGGATCGGCACCATGAAGGCCGCAGCCCAGAACACGGCCCAGATGAAGGCGATCATCGTCGCCTCCTCGGTCCACGCCAGCGGCGAATTGAGGACGTAGCGGTAAAAGATCTGGACGATGAAGCCCGCGAACGTGGCGAGGAAAAGAAGGACGCCGACAGCGTCGGCGCCCCTTTTCAACCACAGCAATGCATTGCGCATCATGCCGCCCGGACCAGGGTTCAGTCAGCCAGCGCGTTGATGCGCTCGACCCAGCCTTCCGGCCATTCCTTGGCCCGGTCGGAGGTGAGGTAGACCTCTTGCACGTGGCTGCGGAAGGCGTCGACGTCAGGCTTCGTCACCGTGAGGCCCTCGGACTCGAAGAATGCCACCAGACGCTCTTCCTCGGCGTAGCGGTTCTCGTTGTTCCAGGCGCAGGCGGCCTTGGCAGCTTCCGTCACGTTCTGGCGCTGGGTTTCGTCAAGCTCGTCCCAGGTCTGGTTGTTGATGGCCATGGGCAGACCGTCGACCAGATGGTCCGTGAGCACGATCTGCTCGGTCACTTCGTAGAACTTGGCGGCTTCCACGGTGGGGAGCGGGTTGTCCTGCGCGTCGATCGTGCCGGTCTGAAGGCCGAGATAGACTTCGGAGAACGGCAGCGGCGTCGGGTTGGCGCCGAGCGCCTTGCCCAGGAACAGCCACGCCTCGTTGCCCGGCATCCGCAGCTTCACGCCGGCAAGGTCTTCCGGCGTCGAAACGTCCATTTTCTTGCGCAGGTTCAGTTCGCGGGTGCCGAGATAGCACACGTCGAGGAGCTGGATGCCCATCTCGTCCGACACCTTGGCCTTGAACTCGGCTCCAAGGTCCGAATCCATCACCTTGCGGTAGTGGTCCGCATCCTGGAACAGGTAGCCGGCGGTGAACAGGCCGAATTCGGGGATCGAATCGGCAATGAGCTGGAACGACACATAGGCCATTTCGGCATTGCCGCGCTGGAGCGCATCAAGGTCGCCGTTCTGGCCGAAGAGCGAGCCCGAATCGTAGAGCTGAATGTCGAATGTGTCCGGCTCAAGCTCGTTCAGCTTGTCGGCAAACACCTTCATTGCACGGGTGTGCAGATCGGTCGGCACGGAAACGGTGGTGAACTTCACCTCGATCGGGTCCGCCGCCAGCGCCGGGCCCATAGACGCGGCGGCCATGACGGCGCCGGACAGCGCGATAGCCGCGCCACGCATCATTGTCGTCATTGTCTTTCTTCTCCCTTTGAACTCGGGCGTTACCGCCGCTCTCGTTGTCTCAGCGCAACGCCGGCCGCAAGGCCTGCGCAATTTGCTTGCCGGAAGGTTGCAACATCAGAGCACTGATGTAAATGTTGATTTTGTCGTTAATCAGATGACTGATTGTATCAGTCACCAAACATTGGAGAACAGCTTGGCGAACAGCGACCTGCGCGGCATCGTCACGGCGGCAGCGACGCCGGTGGATGCGTCCTTCGAGGTGGATGTCCCGCGCCTGGCACAGCATTGCGCGCGGCTGCTGGAGGAAGGGTGCACCTTCGTCTCCACGTTCGGCTCCACCGGCGAGGGCGCGTCCCTTTCCACCGCGCAGAAGATTGCGGCAATGGCGGTGCTGAAGGCCGAAGGCGCCGACCTCGGGCGCCACATCCCCGCAATCATGACGCCAAGCGTGGACGAAGCGGCGGGCATGGCAAAAGCGGCGGCCGTCCTCGGCTGCCGCGCCATTTTGGTCCTGCCGCCGTTCTATTATGGCGCGGGAGACGCCGGCATAGTCGCCTTTGTCGACGAGATGCTGAAGCGCGCCGGGCGGCCGGACATCGACCTTCTCCTCTACAACATCCCCCAGCTGAGCCGGTTCGCCTACACCCCGGCTCTGGTGGACGCGATGCAGGCCGCCTTCGGCGAACAGGTTGTCGGCCTGAAGGATTCCACCGGCGACGTTGCCAACGGCGTGATGCTGGCCGAACGCTACCCCAACCTCTCGATCTTCACCGGCGACGACCGTGTGCTGACGCCACTTCTGGCCGCGGGCGGCGCGGGGATGATCGGCGGGATGCCCAACCTCTTCGCCGCCGACCTTTGCGCCATTTACGATGCCAACGGCAACGACACGGCCGCCCCGCTGGTGGAAAAGCAGGCGGCACGCATAGCCGCCGTCGATAATTTCGGCGGGATCGGCGCGCTGAAAGCCGGTCTTGCAGCACGCGACGGGCACCCCGGCTGGTGCCGCGCGGTGCCGCCGCTTCAGCCCATCGGCGCCAACGCCGCCAAGCAGCTGTTCGAGGCCTTCGGCCGGACCGGCGCATTTTTGACTGAGAATGTCTGACAGGGCGTGGTTTGTATGAAGCTGAGATCCGGGAGCCTGCACTGATGGCCGCCGCCGGTCCCGGAGCGAGGCGAGGAGCCGACAGCGTGTCTTCGGTCAAGAATGCAGCATACGAGCGCTTCCAGCAGGCCCTTCTCGAGGGCAAGCTGCGGCCCGGACAGCTCCTGTCGCAGAAGGATCTCGTTTCGCTTCTGGCGCTTTCGATCGGCGCCCTGCGCGAGCTTCTGCCCCGCCTTCAGGCGGAGGGTCTCCTCACGGTGATGCCCCAGCGCGGCATCCAGATCACCGTGATCGACCTGCCGATGATCCGCGATGCGTTCCAGATGCGCATCGCCCTTGAGCGTGAAGCCGTGATCAGCGCGCTGAAAACGCTCCCCGACGCGGTCCTTCTGGAGCAGCGCGAACGCCACATCGCGGTGGTCGAGCGGGTGCGCACTGCCCCCACCGAAGCCGACCTCGACGCCGGGCAGAGCCTCGACACAGAGTTTCACGACCTTCTCATCGGGTCCACCGGCAACGAGGTTCTGATTGGATCCTACAACGTCAACTCCAGCCGCATCCGGCTGATCAAGCTCGACCGGATCAAGCTCAGCGCAACCACCCTGCCCTCCGCCTTCGCCGACCACCTTGCCGTGATCGACGCGCTCCTGGCACGGGACCGCGAGCGGTCGATCGCGGCCATCGAGGCGCACATCCGCAATGCGCGCGAGCGTGCGATCGATCTTTAGGACCAGCGCGCCGATGTTTCGTCTCTTGCCAACCCACCTCACCTGCGAGCGGTTGGCCGCCCCGCGCGGTCTTGCGACCGCCACGCCCCGTTTCAGCTGGGCGCTCCAGGGCGACGCGGCGCGCCAGAGCGCCTACCAGATTGTCGTCGGCGCCGATGGGAACCACGTGAGCGACGGGCGTGGCAGCCACTGGGCACCCGACCCGGTCTCGTCGCAAAACCAGCACTTCATCGCATATGGCGGCCAGACGCTGGGTTCCGACGAGGTGCTGTACTGGAGCGTGCGCGTCTGGGATGAAACCGGCGCCATCTCGCCCTGGGCCGAACCGCGGGAGATTCTCACCGGCCTTCGCGACACGGATTGGCAGGCACGCTGGATCGCCCGTTACTTCGTCCTGCCCGCCGGGCGCGAAATTCCGGCCGACACGCCGTACGACAACCCCTTCCAGGCCCGCCCGGCGGACCACATGCGCTGCGACTTCACGGTAAAGCCCGGCCTTGCCCGCGCAACGCTCTACATCAGCGCGCTCGGCCTTTACGAAGCCTCGATCAACGGGCGGCGCGTTGGCGACGAGGTGATGGCGCCCGGCTGGACCGACTATCACCAGCGCGCCATCTATCAGGCGCACGATGTGACCGGCCACCTGACGGAAGGCGCCAACACGCTGGGCGCACTTCTGGGCGAAGGCTGGTATTGCGGCCGGGTCGGCCACAACCAGCGCCGCGCCGGCAACCACTATGGCGGCCGCCCCGCCCTCATCGCGCAGCTTCACCTCCACCACACGGACGGAAGCGTTGCCCGCATCGCGACCGGCCCCGAATGGACCACCCACCAGGGCCCCGTCGCCTACAGCGATTTCCTGATGGGCGAGCACTATGACGCCCGGCTCGAAATGGATGGATGGGACGCGCCGGGGTTCGATGACACCGGCTGGCAACCGGTGGAGGTCTTCGACCCGGACCCGCAACCGCCCCGGCTCGTCCCCGCCAAAAGCCCGCCCGTGCGCGAAACCGTGCGCTTCACGCCGAAGCTGGTGGGCAAGGCCCGCTCCGGCGCGCTGATCTACGATGTGGGGCAGAACATTGCTGGCTATGTCGCGCTGGACGTGACGGCGGCGCGGGGGGACAGCTTCACCCTGCGCCACGGCGAAATGCTGGATGCGGACGGCGAGCTTTACGTCGCCAATCTGCGCTTTGCGCAGGCGACCGACCATTTTACGGCACGCGGCGCCGGGCCGGAGCGCTTCAAGCCGCGCTTCACCTTCCACGGCTTCCGCTTTGTGGCGCTGACGCTGCCGGACGGGATTGCGGCGGATACAGTTTCCCTCACCGCCATCGCCATCCATTCCGATCTCGACATCACCGGCAGCTTCACCAGCGGCAACGCCATGGTGAACCAGCTTGCCGAAAACATCCTGTGGAGCCAGCGCGGCAACTTCCTGTCGGTGCCGACCGACTGCCCCCAGCGCGACGAGCGCTATGGCTGGAGCGCGGATGCGCAGGTGTTCTGGCGCACCGCCGGCTTCAACATGGATGTGAGCGCCTTCTTCGGCAAATGGTTCGACGATATTGCGGATGCGCAGCTGCCCGACGGCGCGTTCACCGACGTTGCCCCGTCCAAACCGCTGAACCCCTACCGCATCACCGCCCAACCCGGCGCGCCCGGCTGGGGGGACGGCCCGGTGCTGATGGTCTGGCAGCATTATCTGCGCTACGGCGATGCGCGCCTCATGGCCGAAGCCTACCCCGCCCTCTGCCGCTGGCTCGACCACATCGACAGCGCCAATCCGGACCGGATCCGCAAAAACGCCGTCTACAACAACTATGGCGACTGGCTGAATGTCGGTCCGCCGTCAGACCGTACGATGGTCGCCACGGCGTACTTTGCCCACACGGCGGACACCATGGCGCAGGTCGCGCACGCGCTCGGCCGCCCGGCCGACACCGCCGCCTTCGAGGCACTGGCGGGCGAGATCCGCACCGCCTTCAACGCCGCATTCGTGGACCCTGATGGCCGCATCACCGGCGATACGCAGACAGCCTATCTGCTTGCCCTCGATTTCGCACTTCTGCCCGAAACGCTGCGGCCCCGCGCCAGAGACCATCTCATCGAGGCGCTCGACCGGGCAGACGGGCACCTGCAAACCGGGTTTCTGGGGGTGCGCCATCTTTGCCCGGTCCTCGCCGACCATGGCGCGGCGGACTACGCCTACCGCCTTCTCCTCAATGAAACCTACCCCGGCTGGGGCTTTTCGGTGCGCCAGGGCGCCACCACAATCTGGGAGCGGTGGGACGGGTGGACGCCGGAAAACGGCTTCCAGAGCGCCAACATGAACTCCTTCAACCACTACGCCTACGGCAGCGTCGGCGAGTGGCTGTTTGCGCGCGTTGCCGGGATCGACTGGGACGAAACGAACCCCGGATTCGCCGCCGTTCGGCTTTGCCCCCTGTTCGATGCGCGGCTTGGCTTCGTCCGCGCATCCTACCGCGCGCCCACCGGCCTATTTTCTAGCGAATGGGAGATGACCGGGCGCAGCGTCCGCTGGCAGATCGCGCTGCCGCCCAACACCAGCGGCACCATCGAACTCAGCGCAGGCGACCGGCTCGTCAGCCTCGACGGCGCCCCCCTGCCCCAGACCAGAAACCAACAAGACCCGGAGCGGCACACCGTCGTCGCCGGGCCCCATACGCTCATCATCGAGCGCACCCAAGGAGCGACCCCATGACGACCCCGACAACGCAGCCGACACTGCACATGGTCGGCAATGCACACCTCGACCCTGTATGGCTCTGGCGCTGGCAGGAAGGCGTTGCCGAAGCGATCGGCACCTGCTGGGCGGCCATCGACCGGCTGGAAGAAGGCGACGGCTTCGTCTTCTCCAAGGGCGAGGCGCAGGTCTACGCCTGGATCGAGGAGCTGGACCCGGACCTGTTTGCAAAGATCGCGCACTATGTGGCGAGCGGACGCTGGCGCGTGGTCAACGGCTGGTGGATCCAGCCGGACTGCAACGTGCCGTCCGGCGAATCGGTGATCCGGCAGGCGCTCTATGGCAAGCGCTACTTCAAGAGCCGCTTCGGCATCGACGTGCCCACCGGCTACAACGTCGACAGTTTCGGCCATCCGGGCACGTTCCCGATGCTGCTGCAGCACACCGGCTCCACCAGCTACACCTATTCGCGCCCCGCAAAGCACGAGATGACGCTGCCGCAGGAGCTGTTCACCTGGCGCTCGCCGGACGGCTCGGAGGTGACGGCATTCCGCATCCAGGGCGCCTACAACACATCCAAGCGCGAAATGCCGCTCCCCCAGAAAACCGACCTCTCCCTTGAGTGGATGGCTGAATGGGGCCATTCGATCATGGTGTTCTACGGTGTGGGCAACCACGGCGGCGCGCCCACCATCGAGAACATCAACGAGATTGACCGCCGCATCGAAGCTGGCGAAAACCTCAAATATTCCGACCCGGAACGCTTCTTCAACGAGGTGCCGCGGGACGGGCTGCCGGTGATCGACCACGGCCTTCAGTTCCACGCCATCGGCTGCTACGCCGCCGCCTCCAGCCTGAAGACCGGCAACCGCAAGGCCGAAGCGCTGCTGGAACAGGCGGAAGCCGCCGCAACCCTTGCCCACCGCGAAGCCGGCACGCCCTACCCGCGCGAGAAGTTCGAGGAGCTTTGGCGCACGCTTCTCTTCAACCAGTTCCATGACACGCTGGGCGGCACCAGCATCGAGAGCGCGTGCATCGATTCAGAGCGCGAGCTGGCGATGGTGGCCGCCGGCGCGGAAATCATCCTCAACGCCTCGGTCCGCCACCTCGGCCGCCTCATCGGCAAGCCCGTCGATCCCACCGACGCCACGTTTTTCGTGATGAACTTCAACGGTCAGGACGCTGGCGGCCTGCTGGAAGCCGAACCCTGGGTCGACAAGGACGTGATCTCGAAGCGCGTGGTAATGGACGAAGAGGGCAACCTGATCCCCTTCCAGTACACCGACCCCGCGGGCAAGACGACGGGGCTCCAGCGGATCGTCTTCCCCGCCAGCGTGCCGGCCTACGGCTACCGCACATGGCGCTTTGTGGTCGACGAGCGCGGCACATCTGCGCCGCCGATCAGCTTCGGCGCGTCCACCGACCTTCGCACCTTCGAGACCGGCGGCTACCGCCTGACCCTCGACGCGGAAACCGGCGCCATCGGCAGCCTCACCAGCAAGCGGGAAGGGATCGAGCTTTTCACCGGCCCCGGACACCTTGCGACCATTGTGGAAGACCCGACCGACACCTGGGGCCACGGGCCGAGCAGCCTGCCCTTCGACGGAACGGACATGCGCCTTGCCGCCGTCACGCTGATCGAGACCGGGCCGGTGCGCACGGTCATCAAGGTCGTGGCCGAAGGCGGCGCTTCGGTGATGACCACCAAGATCGTCCTTCCCGAAGATGCCAGCCATCCGGTGGAACTGCGCGTTCACCTCAACTGGCGTGAGGAGCGTTGCCTTCTGCGGCTCGCCTACCCGCTTGGGATGGAGACGTTCGAATTCGAGATCCCCGGCGGGTGGGATGCGCATCCAACCGATGGCAGCGAGGTGCCCGGCCAGCGTTTCATGCGGGCGACCGGCGGCGGGCACGAGATTGCCGTCCTGAACGACGCGAAATATTCCTACGCGGTCAAGGACGGGACGCTGTTCATGACGGCGGTGCGCGCGCCTGTTTTTGCCCACCACGATCCCAACAAGATCGTCGACGGCAGCCACTACCGCTACATGGACCAGGGCGAACAGGCCTTCACGATAAATCTCTTCGCCGCGCCGAAAGTGAGCCGGAAAGAGGCCTTTGCGCTGGCCGAAACGCTGAACAAGCCGCTGGTCACCACGCCCCACGTGAGCCGCGGCGGCACTCGCGCTCACACCGGGCAGTGGCTTGCGGTGGAGGCCGACCACAGCGCCATCACCGCCCTGAAGGTTGCCGAGGAAGGCAACGGCACGATCGTCCGCGCCGTGGAGCTCGACGGCACGGATGACACGCTGCGCGTTGCCGGGCGTACCGTGCCTCTGCGGCCGCGCGGCATCACCACCGCCCGCCTCACCGATGCGGCCCTCACCCCATGCAGCGGCCTCGAAGACTGAGGCTGGCCACCCGCCGCCGGACAACAACGCGCCGCCCCGAAAAGGGCGGCGCTTTTCATTCGCGCGGCAGTTCAGCCACCCCGGCCTACCGCCTGCACGGTGGCGCCTGTAGGCTGGTCCTCCCTGAAGATGCACGCCAGAGCCGGACCAATCATGCGCGTTTTCCTCCCCCACACGCCGGACATGCTGGCCAACTACTATGGTCCGCGCGCTCTGGCGGCGCTTCGCGAGATTGCGGACGTTGCGATCAACGACACCGGCGGCATCTTGCGCGGCGCCGCACTGGCGGAGGCCGCCGCCGGTTGCAGCATAATCGTCGCCGACCGGATGACGCCCGGCGAGGCAGAAACGTTTGCAAACGCGCCGGACCTTGCTGCCTTCCTGCGCTGCGCCGTGGACGTCTCCACCATCGACATTGATGCAGCAAGCCGCCACGGCGTTCTGGTGACACGCGCCACGCCGGGGTTCGGCGTATCGGTTGCCGAAATGGGGCTCGGCTACATGATCGACCTGGCGCGCGGCATTTCCCGCAGCGTCTGCGATTTTCGCAGCGGCCGCGTGCCGGAAGGGCGAATGGGGCGCCAGCTGCGCGGCTCCACCGTCGGCATTGTCGGCTATGGCGAGATCGGACAGCATCTTGCCGCCATTGCCGCGCCGCTTGGACTGCGCGTTCTGGTCAACGACCCGCACCGGAGCGCGGACCTGCCGGGGTGCGAGAACGTTTCGTTCGGCACGCTTCTGGCGGAGGCGGACTTTGTGGTCTGCCTGGCGGTGTCGATCCCCCAGACGCGCAACCTGATGGACGGCGCTGCCTTTGCGCAGATGCAGCCCCACGCCTTCTTCATCAACCTGGCGCGGGGCGAACTGGTGGACGAGGCGGCGTTGCTGGCAGCGCTGGAGGCTGGCGAGATTGCCGGCGCTGCCATGGATGTGGGCCGCGCGGCAGACCAGCAGCCGAACCCGGCGCTCGCCCGCCGTGCCGACGTGATCGCCACGCCCCACATGGCGGGCCTGACGCCCAGCGCGGTTGAGCATCAGGCCATGGAAACGGTGGCGCAGGTGCGCGCCCTCAGCCGCGGCCAACTGCCCGAGCGCCCGCTCAACCTCGGCGCCGCCACCCGGCTTTCCCGGCTTGGCATCACCCCGCCGGGCTGATCGCTCCTAAAGCGCCGCGTTGAGGATCGCCACAAAGTCGGCCTTCTCGATGGGCCGCGCGTTGGTGGCGGTGGAATGATCGAGCACCGCATTGTCGGCAACCCCGTCGAACACATCCGCCGGGACGCCCATTTCGGTAAGATTGGACGGCATGCCAAGGTCTCGGTTGAGGGCTTCGATGGTGGCCGGCAGGTCGGCTGGCCGAGCAGCGCCCAGAATGCCGGCGAGCGCCACATATTTGGCGGCGGCCGCGTCGCTCGCCCCTTCGGCGTTGAAGGCGAGCACCGCCGGCAGCAGCACCGCATTCAGCGTCCCGTGGTGGAGCCGCAGATGCTTGAGAGCGCCAAGCGGGTGCGACAGGGAGTGGACCGCCCCCAGCCCTTTCTGGAAGGTCATCCCGCCCTGAAGGGCGCCCATCATCATTTCGGTGCGCGCGTCCATGTCGCTTCCGTTGCGCGTCGCCTCGCGGATATTGCGCGCAACACGGTGCAGACCGTCAAGCGCGATGGCCTCCGCGGGTGGGTTGTAGCGGGGGCTGAGGTAGGTCTCGATGCAGTGGGTCAACGCATCCATGCCGGTGGCGGCGGTCAGCATCGGGGGCAGGCCTACGGTCAGTTCGGGGTCGCAGATCGCGACGTCGGGGATCATGTAGGGCGAGATGAAGCCCAGCTTGCGACCGTCTTCGAGGGTGAGGAGCGCGGCGCGGCCCACCTCGCTGCCGGTGCCGGCCGTCGTCGGGATCGCCACCACCGGCGGCTTGTCCTTGCGGATACGTCCAAGGCCCCCGAGGATGACGGCATAGTCGGCCAGCGCGCCATCGTGCGTCGCCATCAGCGAAACGGCCTTGGCAAGGTCCAGCGGCGAGCCGCCGCCAAGACCCACGATCCCGTCGCAATCGTGCGCGCGGTAAAGGTCGAGCGCCTCATGGACGGCGGCCTCGGTCGGGTTTTCCGGCGTGCCGTCATAGACGGGGGTGTCGGCGCTGAGCCCGCCCGCCTTCAGCACCTCCGCAACCAGCCCGGCGGCCACAATGCCCTTGTCGGCCACAATCAGCGGCGCCTTGCAGCCGAGCGCGTCCAGCTCGTCCTTCAGCAGGGCCCGGGCCCCCGCCTCGAACTGGATCTTGGTGAGATAGGTGATCAACGCCATCTTGGCTTTCCTCGGATTGTTCTTGTCGGCTCCGGCGCGCACGCACCGCCGCAACCGATAGCCCGTGTCGCGCATCATGTCTCTGCCCGGACCCGGCCCGCTTGCCTCTCAGTCCGCCTTTGCGCCCCGGCGGCAATGATCGACGGTGCGGATGCGATCGCCTATTGTGACGCTGTGAGTTTCGAGGACCGCCTCCCCCATGCGCCGTAGACTGCCCTCGCTCAACGCTCTGCGGGTTTTCGAGGCGGCGGCGCGCAAGCTCAGCTTTTCGGCAGCGGCGGACGAGCTGAATGTCACGCAAGGGGCCGTGTCGCGCCAGATCAAGACGCTGGAGGCGGAAATCGGCGTGCCGCTTTTCGTCCGCCATGTGCGGCGGATCGCGCTGACAGCCGACGGTGCCGACCTCTACCCCGGCGTGCGCGGCGCACTGGACGAGCTGGAGCGCAGCGTCGCGCGAGTGGAAAAGCGCAAGGCCAGCGGCGTTCTGACCGTGTCGGCGCTGCCCACCTTTGCCATGAGCTGGCTGATGCCCCGGCTGGAGGACTTTTCCACGCGCAACCCCACCATCGAGGTGCATCTGGCCACCTCCATCGGCGCCGTGAACTTTTCGCGCGACGAGGTGGACCTTGCGATCCGCGTCGGCCGGATCGACGCCTCGGACGACCCCGACGCGCCGCGGATCGACCTCAAGATGATCGAGGACAGCGACAGCCTCAGATCGGAACGGCTGATGGTGGACGAGCTGGTCCCTGTCGCCGCGCCCGACTTCTTTACGGGGGCAGCGCCCGTAAAGCCGGAAGACCTGCTCGCCTACCCGCTGATCCACAACGCCACCCGCGGCAACGCCTGGCAGGACTATTTCAACGCGGCCGGCCTCACCGTGACAATCACACCGGAAGAACCGAAATTCGGCCATTATTTCATGGTGATGGCGGCAGCGAGGCGCGGCGATGGCGTGGCCGTCATCCCGCGCGTTCTGGTGGAAGAGGACATTGCCTCCGGCCGCCTCGTTCCGGCCATCGCCCACACCGTGCGCAGCGCCGGCAGCTACTATCTCCTCGGGCGCGAGCATCAGTGGGATTTCCCGATGATAAAGGCGTTTCGGGAATGGATCGCAGCGCAGGCAGCCCCCTACGAGACGGCAGAAAAAGACCGGCAACGGCTGAAATAAGCGCCACTTGTGCCCGCTTTATGGGCAACTCCATACATGACTAAAAATCATGCGTTGCGGCTCATTAATGAGTTGTCGGCTCATCAAGACCGCTTCTAACCTTTGTCACTGTGCAATCAGCGCCACCGTCGAAACCGGGCGACAGCCATCGTCGCCGGACCATCCGATCACCAAGAGGCCATTTCCTTGCCGCCAGCAGATGCAACCACCGCTCCCGCCAACATCCGCCTTGCGGTCGCAGGGCTGGGGGCCATCGGCCTTCAGGTGGTGGAGGCCGTCCAGTCGGGGAGCCTGCCGGGCTTCGAGATCGGCGCCGTGTCTGCCCGCAACATCGAAGGCGCCAGGGCAAAGCTTGCTGCCATCGGCCCGAACATCCCGGTCGTCGCCATCGGCAAACTCGAGCCCTACGCCGACATTGTGGTCGAGTGCGCCCCTGCGGCCTTGTTCGGCGAGATCGTCCGCCCCTTCGTCGAGAACGGCAAGAAGGCGGTCGTGCTCTCCATCGGCGCGCTTTTGACCAACGGCGACCTCATCGCGCTTGCCGATGAAAAGGGCGGGCAGATCATCGCCCCATCCGGCGCGCTGCTGGCGCTGGATGCCGTCACCGCTGCCGCGGAAGGCACGATTCACTCCATCAAGATGACCACGCGCAAGCCCGTGAAGGGTCTCGTCGGTGCGCCCTACCTGGTGGAACACGACATCGACCTTTCCACGGCCACCGGCCCCGTCAAAGTGTTCTCCGGGTCGGCGCGCGAGGCGGCCAAGGGGTTTCCCGCCAACCTCAACGTGGGGGCTGCGCTGGCGCTCGCCGGCATCGGGCCTGACCGCACCACCATCGAGATCTGGGCCGACCCCGCGTTGACGCGCAACACCCATTCCATCGAGGTGGATTCAGACAGCGCCAGCTTCTCGATGGCGATCGAGAACATCCCCAGCGACAACCCGAAGACCGGCCGCATCACCGCACTCTCCGTGCTGGCGGCCCTGCGCAAGATGACCGCCCCCTTGCGCGTCGGCACCTGACGCCCGGCCGCTCTGCGGCCGCAACACGCGCTTCCCCATCTTTTTCCCGCCGAGAGGAATCTGCCAATGAAGCTTTCCGCCCCCCTCACCGCAACGCTTGGCCGCTCGCTCGCGGTCGGTGCATTCGCCGCCATCGCCGCCGTCCCGGCCCATGCGCAGGACACCACGGTCTCCATGACCGTCGAGGCCAGCGCCATCCCCGCCTTCATCGCCGACGACCGCGGCTTCTTCGGCGACCTCGATGTCGAGGTCTCCAAGGTCGGTTACGATCAGGTGCAGGCGCTGCTGGTCGCCGGTGACACCGACATTGCGTGGATGTCCCCCATCGAGACGGTCCAGTTCGTCTCCGAAGGGTCGGATTTCCGCTACTTCTCCACCGCCGGCGCGCAGAACATGTACAACGGCATCGTCGTGCAGGCCGACAACGCTGACGAATACCCGGACGTGATGAGCCTTGAGGGCAAGCGCCTCGGCATTCCGGGCTTCGGCACCGGCACCTGGGCGACCTTCCGCGCCTTCTCCCGCGCCTACTACGGCGTCGAAGACCCCACCACGGTGTTCGACGTGGTGACGGCATCGTCCGGCGCGCTCCTCGCGCTGGTGGAGCGCGGCCAGGTGGATGCGGCGCTCCTGTTCTCCGGCTCGTCGGCCGCGGCCCGCTCGCTGCCGCAGTTCAAAACCATCTTCTCGTTCACCGAGGCGATGCAGGAAAATGCAGGCCAGCCTATGGTCATCAACGGCGCCGTCGCCACTGCATCGTGGCTGAAGGAAAACCCCGAGACCGCTGCCAAGATCGTCAAGGGCCTCGACGACGCCACCAAGTGGATCGGCGAGAACACGGCAGCCTTCGAGGACGGCGGCGAGTATGCCGACCTTGCGCGCGATGCCGGCTGGCTGGCCGGCCCCGAGACCGCGCAGACCGTGCTGACCCTCATCAAGGACGGCAAGTGGTACCTCACCTCTGACGCCTATACGCCCGAATGGATCGGCGCGATCTACACGCTGCTGGAAGAGGGCAAGTTCCTCGAAACGCTGCCCGAACAGGACGCTGCGTTTCTGGCTCCCGGCACCCTGCCTGCAGCCCAGTAAGGCACGCCGGAGACGATGATGAAGCCCATGTCCAGATCCCGCCGCCTTATCTTGAACGCCGCGCCCGTCGCGCTGTTCATCGGGATCTGGTGGTTTGTCACCAACTTCGTCCTCGTCCAGGCCCGCCTCTATCCTCCGCCGCTCGCCGTGGCGGAGGAGATCGTGCGGATCTTCTCCAACGAAGGCCCGCTCGGAGAACCCTACACCCACGCCGCCGCGACGTTCTTCCGGCTCATCCTCTCGTGGGGCATCGCGTTCGTCATCGGCACGCTCCTTGGCGTCCTCGCCGGGCGCAAGCGGCTGGTGTTCGACTTCTTCGCCAACCCGGTCTGGATCGCGATGGCGGTGCCGTCCGTCGTCTGGGTGTTCATCTTCTTGGTGCTGTTCGGGATCGACAACATCGTCCCCATCTCGGCGCTGGTGCTGCTCCTCTCGGCGCCCGTCTTCCTCGGCACCGCCGAGGGCGTGCGCGCCGTCCCGTCCGACCTCATCGAGATGTGCGACAGCTACAAGATCGGCCCCTGGCAGCGCCTCACGCATTTCTTCCTGCCGTGCATCGCGCCCTACATGGTCGCCAATGCGCGCGTCTCCTTCGCGCTCGGCATCCGCATCGTCCTGATTGCCGAGGTGATCGGGCTCCCCAATGGCATCGGCATCCTCGTCGCCTACTGGTCCGACACCCTCTACATGGCGCCGATCGTCGCCTGGGGCATCATCCTCATGGCCGCCGGCATGGCGATCGACCACCTGGTGTTCGGCCCGCTCCAGCGCCGCATCCGCCGCGAATCCGTCGCGTGACCGTCCGCACAAGCCCAAGGTTCTGGTGAATGACCCCCAAAGTATCCCTTGAGGACATCGACCTCTCCTTCCCCGGTGCGGAAGGCACGAAGGTCATTTACGACAAGTTCAACCTTGCCATCGAGGAAGGCTCGTTCACCGTCCTTCTCGGTCCGTCCGGCTGCGGCAAGTCCACGCTCCTCAACATCATCAATGGCCTGCTGGAACCGACCGCGGCGAAGGGCATCGTCATCGACGGCGAAGACCTGCGCAACAAGCCCGACCTTTCGCGCCAGATGGCCTACGTTTTCCAGGGCCCGCGCCTCCTGCGCTGGAAAACCCTGGCACAGAACGCCGAATTCGGCCTGCGCGGCCTCGGCGTCCAGCCCAGGGCGACGTGGCCGGCGCTGATCGAGAAATATTTTACCGCCGTGGGCCTGCGCGATTCCATGCACCAGTACCCGCACCAGGTGTCGGGCGGGATGCGGCAGCGCGCGGCAATCGTGCGCGCCTGGGTCAACGAGCCGCAAATCCTGCTGATGGACGAGCCGTTCTCCCACCTCGACGAGATCACCGCCGCCGAGATGCGCCGCCTCCTCATCAAGCTGTGGCAGAGCGAAGAGAAGCGCCGCACCATCGTCTTCGTCACGCACGACATTTCCGAGGCCGCGCAGCTTGCCACCGACATCGTGATGCTGACGCCCGCGTCCTCCTCCATCTGCCTGCGCCGCAAGGTGGATCTGCCCTGGCCGCGCCGGATGGAGGACGACGCCGTCATCGACCTCGAAAAAGAACTCCGCCACGCGTTCGCCGAGCGCGCCGGCATCAGCTTCTGACCGCCATGACCCGCATCACCGCCTACGCGGCGCAGATCTCCTCGCTCCTCGTCATCGTCGCCATCTGGTGGGTCGCGTCCGGCATTGTCGACAGCCGCGCGCTGCCCTCGCCGGCCGCCGTGTTCGACACGCTGTTCGGCCTCATCGGCAGCGGCGAGGCGTTCCAGCCGCTGCTGGCAACCCTCGGCCGCACCGTGATGGGCTTTCTGCTCGGCATCGTTCTCGGCACCGCATACGGCATTGCAGCCAACCTCTCGCGCACCTTCGACGAGCTGACGAGATGGCTGTTGCAGATCACCATCTTCACGCCGACGCTGATCCTCATCTTCCTGTTTTTGATCTCGCTGGGGCGCACCAACACCACGGTCATCATCCTGATCGGCCTCGTGATCCTCCCCGTCGTCGGCACCTACATCCGCGATGCGATGTCGGACTTCGACGAAGAGCTGACCGGCATGGCCCGCTCGTTCAAGGCGACGCTCGCCCAGCGGGTGAAAGACGTGTACCTCCCCTTTCTCATCCCGCCACTTCTGGCTGCGGGGCGCATCGGGTTCACGTTGTCGTGGAAAGTCGCGTTCCTGTCGGAGATTTTCGGCTTTCCCGGCGGCATCGGCTGGCAGGTGAAGACGAGTTACGACATTTACAACATCGTCTCGCTGCTGGCGTGGCTGATGCTGTTCATCTTCGTGCTTCTTGCCGCCGAACAGTTGATGCGCCTTGCCGAGAAAACCATCGTAAAATGGTGACGGTCCGCCGTTCGCCAGCACACCACACCGCCCCGGAAAGACCCTGATGACGTTCCAGCCGCTGTTCCACCTCGCCTTCCACGTCGACGACCTTGCGGCCGCGACCCACTTTTACGGCGACCTTCTTGGCTGCAAGAAGGGCCGCAGCACCGACACGTGGGTCGACTTCAACTTCTTCGGCCACCAGATCTCGCTCCACCAGGGCGATCCGTTCGAGGCGAAGGCCACCGGCAAGGTCGGCAACCACATGGTGCCGATGCCGCATCTGGGCGCCGTCCTCCCGCTGGACACATGGAAGGCCGTTGCCGGGCGCCTCACCGAGGCCGGCGTCGATTTCGTGATCCCGCCCACCGTGCGCTTCGAGGGTGAACCCGGCGAGCAGTGGACGATGTTCTTCCACGACCCCGCCGGCAACCCCATCGAGATCAAGGGCTTTGCCAGCGAAAACGCCGTCTGGGCCGCATGAGCGCGCTGATCCCGTTCATCACCACCGGGTCGCCCGAGCGGGCGGCGCTATGGCGTCAGAAGGTGGCGGACAGGCTTCCCGGCCATCAGGTGGTGGCACCGGAGGACATGTCCGACGCGGATGCGGCCGCCGCCCGCGTTGCCATTGTCGGCAACCCGGACCCGGAAACGCTGGCGCGCTTCACGGGGCTTGAGTGGGTGCAGAGCGTCTGGGCCGGCGTCGACAAGCTGATCGGCCGGCTGCCGGAAGACCTGCGGATTGCGCGGCTGGTGGACCCGGTCCTGGCTGAAACGATGGCCGAGGGCGTGCTTGCCCACACGCTCTACCTCCACCGCCACGTGCCGGCCTACCTCGCCCAGCAGCGCCAGCGTGTGTGGCGCCCGCTCGACCACCCGCGCGCCAGCGCCCGCACGGTCGCCATTCTCGGCCTCGGCGAACTTGGCCGTGCCGCAGCAGCCGTCCTGACCGCGGCCGGCTTTCGCGTGACCGGCTGGTCCCGCTCGCCGCGTGAGGTTCCGGGTGTCACCTGTTTCAGCGGCGCCGATGCGCTGCCTGAAGTGGTGGCGGGCGCCGACATCATCGTCGTCCTCCTGCCGCTCACCGATGCAACCCGCGGGATGCTGGACGCCGACATGCTCGCCCACTGCCGCCCCGGCGCCGGCATCATCAACGTCGCCCGCGGCCCGATCATCGACCGCGACGCTCTGATGGCAGCGCTCGACGACGGGCGCCTCGGCCATGCCGTGCTCGACGTGTTCGACGTTGAACCCCTGCCCGCCGACGACGCGATGTGGGACCATCCCGCCATCACGATGATGCCCCATGTTGCCGCGATAACGGATATGGACAGCGCCAGCCAGATTGTCGCGGACAACCTCTCCGCCTATTTCGAGACCGGCCAAATGCCGACGACGATCGACGCCGCACGCGGCTACTGAGCCTGCGGCCCTCCGCCGGGAGACACCGCGGAGGGCCTGGGAATCCAGAAAATTCAAGGCCGGTCACATGACCATTTGTCTGCCAATTCAACGGTAACGCTTGAGAGCGGTCTGGATGCACTGTAGCGTCTGCTTCGACGCTGCAAATTTGCGCACGGCCCGATTGCGTCTGATCGGCTGTTCAGCAACCATCATTCTAGGAGGCTAACACCAGCGCCATCCCTTCTGCCGACCGGCAGAATCCGCGCGCATCCTGCAGTCCGTTATCTGCCAAAAAACGATAATACGCACGCCAACGAGCGTGCTTACCGGAGGAAACAGCGAATGAATTCTACGCCCAAAAACCGTGCGATGGCCGTCCTGCGCACCCTCAGCCGCCGCACCCTGCTGGCCGCTGGCGTTGCATCCGTGGCGCTCGTCGCCGCTGCCGGCGCTCCGTCCTATGCGCAGGACGTGAAGACCCTCGCCTTCGTCGTCAACGTCCCTGCCGATTTCTGGAAGTTTGCGCGCGTCGGCACCGAAAAGGCCGATGGCGAACTCGATAACTACCAGGTCGAGTTCTACATTCCGGGCGAAATGTCCGCTGCGGCACAGAAGAAGATCATGGAAGATCTTCTCGCCAAGGGCGTCGACGGCATCGCCATCAGCCCGGTGAACCCCGACGATTCCACCGACATCCTCAACGAAGTCGCTTCCAAGGCCGTCCTCTTCACCCATGACGCCGACGCGCCCAACTCCGACCGCGTCATGTACATCGGCACCGACAACGTGGCCGCTGGCCGCCAGGCGGGCGAGCTGATGAAGAAGGCCCTGCCCGATGGCGGCACCGCAATGCTGTTCGTCGGCACCATGGACGCAGCCAACGCACGCGAGCGCTCGCAGGGCATCAAGGAAGCCATCGAAGGCACGGACATCGAGATCATCGACATCCGCACCGACGGCGGCGACCAGACCAAGGCAAAGGCCAACGCCGAAGACACCCTGTCGAAGTACCCGGACATCGACCTTCTGGTCGGCCTGTGGGCCTACAACACGCCGCAGATCTACAATGCGGTGAAGGCAGCGGGCAAAGCCGGCCAGGTCAAGATCGTCGGCTTCGACGAAGACCAGCAGACCCTCAAGGGCATCGTCGCCGGTGACATCCTCGGCACCGTCGTCCAGCAGCCTTACGAGTTCGGCTACCAGTCGATCATCAAGATGGCCAAGTACATCGACGGCGACAAATCCGTCGTGCCCGCCGACGAACTCGACATCGTGCCGACGAAGATCATCGATTCGTCGAACGTCAAAGAGTTCATCGAGCAGGTGCGCGCCATCCTCGGCAACTGATCCAGCCACCTTCGTGTAAGCAGTACTTGTGAAGTCGCCGCCGGGACATTCATTGTCCCGGCGGTCTTCAAAGGATCGGATATGCCTGAACCTCTGCTCGAGCTGCGCTCGGTCACCAAGATCTATCCGGGCGTGACTGCGCTCGACGATGTGAGCGTGGCGCTGATGCCAGGCGAAATTCTCGGCCTCATCGGCGAGAACGGCGCTGGCAAGTCCACCCTGATGAAAACCCTGGGGGGGATCGTCGCCCCCACCGCAGGCCAGATCGTGATCGACGGCGTCTCGCACGACCGTCTCACCGTGCCCGCGGCCACCGCGGCCGGGATCGCGTTCGTCCACCAGGAACTCAACCTCTTCGACAATCTCAGCATTGCCGCCAACGTCTATATCGGCCGCGAGCCGCGCTTTGGCGGGCCGCTGCGCCTCATCGACACGCGCGCCCTCAACGCCAAGGTCGCCCCGCTGCTGGAGCGTCTCGGCCTCGACGTGCGCCCGTCCGATTCGCTGGCAACCCTCTCCATCGCCCAGTGCCAGATGGTGGAGATCGCCAAGGCGCTGTCGCTGGACGCGCGCGTCATCATCATGGACGAGCCCACCTCCAGCCTCACCCTGAAGGAGACCGACCGTCTTCTGGAGGTGATGAGCGAACTGCGCGCGGCCGGCGTCTCGATCATCTACATCTCCCACCGGCTGGACGAGGTGAAGACCTCGGCGGACCGCGTGGTCGCGCTGCGCGACGGCAAGCGCGTCGGCGAACTCACCGGCGAGGGCATCACCCACGACGCGATGATCCGCCTGATGATCGGGCGCGACCTCAAATCCGTCTACATTCCGCCCAAGACCGAGCCCCGCGATTCGGGCGTCGTCATCGACAAGCTGGTCACCACCGCCCACCCGGGCAAGGAAGTCTCGTTTGCCTTCCGCCGCGGCGAGATTGTCGGCCTTGCGGGCCTCATCGGCTCAGGTCGCACCGAGCTTGCCCACGCCATCTTCGGCGTCGAGCCTGCGGTCTCCGGCCGCGTCCTTCTGGATGGCGAGCCGTTTGTGGCCAAGGCTGCCAGCGACGCCATCGACAAGGGCATCTATCTCGCGCCCGAAGACCGCAAACGCGCCGGTCTCCTTCTCGACCTGCCCATCGACCAGAACATAACGCTGGCCGATCTTGGCGCCTACTCCACGCGCGGCTTGCCCAACCGCAAGGCCGAACGGGAGGCCGCCGACAAGCAGGTCGCCTCCCTGTCCATCAAGACACCCAGCACCGGCACCCACGCCGTCAACCTGTCCGGCGGCAACCAGCAGAAGGTGGTTCTGGGCAAGTGGCTCTCCATGCGGCCGAACGCCGTGATCTTCGACGAGCCGACCCGCGGGATCGACGTGGGCGCCAAGAGCGAAATCTACGCCATCATGCGGGCGCTTGCCGACAGCGGTGTCGCGATCCTGATGATTTCCAGCGATATGGAGGAGGTCATCGGCGTCAGCGACCGGATTGCGGTGATGCACGAGGGCCGGATCAGCGGCCTCATCGAGCGGCCGGACTTTACCGAACACAATGTCATGCTTCTGGCCGTCGGCGGAACGATAGAGAAAAGAGCGCCCGAGAATGCTTAGAAAAGAAATCGGCCTGTTCATCCTGATCCTGGTGACGGGCACTGTTACCGCGCTCATCAATCCCCAGTTCATCTCCACCATCAACCTCATCAACCTTGCCAACCAGATCGGCCTGTTCGGCCTTCTGGCGCTGGGCCTTGGCGTGGTCATCGTCACCGGCGGCATCGACCTTTCGGTCGGCTCCATGCTGGCGCTGCTGGGCGTGATCTTCCTCGACCTTCTGGTCAATTACGGCCTCCCCTGGCCCGCCGTCTTCGTCATCGTCGTGTTCTTCGGGATGGTGCTGGGGTCGATCCACGGGGTGCTGATCTCGCGACTGAACCTCCAACCATTCGTCGTCACCTTGTGCGGCCTCCTCATCTACCGCGGCATCGCGCGCTACTACACCGCGGACGCCACGGAAGGTTTCGGCTATGCCGGCGGCTACGAGACGCTGGAATGGCTGACCTCGGGTCGCACCAACGGCATCCCGCACACGTTCATCTTCTTCATTCTGGTGGCGCTGGTGATGGCGGTTCTCCTGCACAAGTCGGTGCTGGGGCGGTACATCTTCGCCGTCGGCAAGAACGAGGAAGCGGCGCGCTTTTCGGGCATTCCCACCAAGGCCGTCATTGTGGCGACCTACGCGATTTCCGGCATCCTTGCCGGCATCTCGACGGTGTTCTTCGTGTTCTACACGCAGTCGGTTTCGCCCTCGGCGCACGGCAACTTCTATGAGCTTTACGCCATTGCCGCGGCGGTGCTGGGCGGGTGTTCGCTGCGCGGCGGCGAAGGTTCCATTCTGGGCATCGCGCTTGGCGTCGTGCTCCTTCAGGTGCTGCAGAACCTCGTCAACATGCTCGGCATTCCAAGCTCGCTGAACTTTGCCGTGATGGGTGCCGTCATCCTCCTCGGCGTCATTGTCGACGGGCAGCTCCAGAAGAGCTCGCGGGTTCGCTGACCGCAGCGGGCGGTGCCACCTGCGGCGCCGCCCGCCCGCAAACGCTGAAAGATCCTCATGCGACAGAACTCATCCCATCCAAGCCTCAACGGCCGGAACGTGCTCATCACCGGCGGTGGCTCCGGCATTGGCGCGGCCCACGTGGAAGCGTTCTGCGCGCAGGGCGCCAACGTCACCTTCTTCGACATCGACACGGCCGCCTCAGCGGCGCTGGTGGAGCGGCTGGAAAGCGCAGGCGGCACGGTACCCGTGTTCCAGAACGTCGATCTCACCGACATTGCGGCGCTGCGCGATGCGATCGACACGGCAAGCGCGCGGCACGGCACAATCGACGTGCTCGTCAACAACGCTGCCAACGATACCCGCCACAAGTTCAGCGAGATCGAGGACGCCTACTTCGACGACCGCGTTGCGGTGAACCTCAAGCATCTGGTGTTTGCCGCACAGGCGGTGGCGCCCGGCATGGCAGCCAAGGGCGGCGGCGTGATCATCAACACCGGGTCCATCACCTGGCACGCCGGGTTTGGCGGCCTTCCCCTCTACGCCATGGCCAAGGCAGGCATCGAAGGGCTGACCCGTGCCCTCGCCCGCGATCTCGGGCCGGACAACATCCGCGTCAACTGCATCATTCCGGGCTGGGTGATGACGGAACGCCAGCTCGCCCACTGGGTCGACGACGCAGCCCGCGCGCGGATCAAGGAGATGCAGTGCCTGCCGGGCTACGTTTTGCCGGAGGATTGCGCGCACATGGCCACCTGGCTCGCATCGGATGACAGCCGGATGATCTCCAGCCAGATTTTCGTCGTCGACGGCGGCTGGATCTAGGCTCCGGATCCAATCAGCAGCGCGACCTTTGCCCCGACAAGCTCGCCAATTTTGATTGTACCAAATTTTTTTGCGCGCGATCTGATCCATCCGCCGTGCCGGCCCGTATCTGTTTTCAACAACACGAGCGCTCACCGCGTAAGTGCACCGAAAACCGAATAGGAGTTCGCCATGAAAATGTTTATGACCGCAGTTGCTTTCGTCGGTATCAGCAGCCTGTCGTTTGCGCAGTCCCCCGAAACCCCCTCAGTCACCGCTGTCGACCAGCCCGTCGTCAACGGCGTGGTCAGCGCAAGCAGCGTGTCCGCACCAAAAAATGGCTGGCTGGTGGTCCACCGCACCGGCGCGGACATGAAGCCCGGCCCCGTGGTGGGCCATGCCCCTCTGCGCGCCGGCATGACCGAGGACGTGGCCGCCATCCTGACCGAGCCTGTCGCGTCCGGTGACATGCTCATGCTGATGGTGCACAGCGAAGACGGCGGCACCAAGACCGGCGTGTTCGAGTACACGCTGGGCGCCAAGGAAGACGGCCCGATCCGGCTTGACGGCAATCTGGTGATGACCACCATCACCGCCCAGTAACAACATTTCTTGACGCGGCCGCATCGCAAGCGGCCGCGTCAACCCTTTGGATTGACGCCCGGGCCGGCGGTTTGCGCCGCGGCGCCATAGGCTTCCACCGCTTCCAGCAATTCCGTGCATTCCGCATCGTCGATGCCGAGCGCCGCAAACTGGCGCACGATGTTGGCAAGATATTCCTTGCTGGTGCCCAGAAACCCGGTGCCGTGAGCGATGTAGTGGATCTGCTCGGCGCGGGTCAGTGCCGGGTCGATCTGTTCGGCCGCATGATCGGCCACGAAGGTGAGCGCGGACACCGTCTCGCCATCCAGCCTCGCCGTCACGAATGTCGGGATATAGCCGGGGCCCACCATTTCGCGGCGCCACAGGACTTCGGTCTCGGTGTCGATCTCGCTTCGTGCAATGCGGAAGGCGAGGCCCTCACAGCAATCCCCCCGGTCGAGCGCTGCCATCATGCCCGGATTGTCGACCGTCCCGCGCGCGCCCCAGACATCCTTTAGCACGAAGCGGCGGGCATATCCGTCGACCGTCGCGCGGCGCACCTCGGAAAAGTGAAACGCCGGGTCCCACATCAGCGATCCGTAGCCGAACACCCAGAGGTCTCCGCCGCCATGCGCCGCCAGCGTTTGCGTGCGGGAGTGTTCGCGCACCGCATCGGAGTGCAGGAGATCCAGCACCCAGGCAAGCTCGGGCCTGGTTGCAAACACCGAGCCGACGCTGGTCGTGCGAAAGAACGATTCGTGCGTGGCAGTGATCTTGTCCCGAAGTTCGGGGTGGTGGGAGAACGGGTCGTTGCTCACTGGCATGGGGCGTCCAAGGTTGGCGCCGGGTAGCGCTCTGTCTTCATTCCCCCCGCCATAGCAGATGCGTGCCACATGATCCGCGCGGGTGCGCCTGCCGCGTGCCCGGTCAGCGTGCAACCCAGATGCGCGTCGTTGCGGCCGGCGCGGCCTTGCACGGACGTCCGCCTTGCGGCACCAGTCGGCCAGGCGCGCATTGATGCAGCCACAGGACAGCATGAAACGAGGCCACCCTTGAGCGACACGCACGAGCTTGAGACCGCCGACGTTGTGGTGGTGGGCGCAGGGCTTGCCGGCCTCAGCGCGGCCCACACCCTCAAGGATCACCGCGTGGTGGTGCTGGAAGCATCAGGCCGGGTGGGTGGTCGCGTCCATTCCGAACAGCGCGGCGACTACTGGCTGAACTTCGGCGCGCACCTTTTCGGCAGCGACGAGACGCCGGCCGGCGCGCTTGCCCGCTCACTCAAGCTGCCGCTCGCGGACATTCCGGGGCACCGTTTCGGCATCGGCATGAATGGCAAGGTGGTTGCCGGCGGTCTGGCCGAGACCTTTCCACTACGGCTGCCGCTGTCGCTGGGCGACCGCATCTCGTTCGCGCGGCTCGGGCTCCGGCTGCGCAAGGGCGTTGCAGAGCTGCGCAAGGTGCAGGCGCGGCGGGACGGCGAGGCGGTGGACGCATTTCGCGCACGGCAGCTTTCATTCGAGAACAGCCGCACGCTCGGCGATTTCGCCGGCCGCCTGACACCAACGGTGCGCGACATGCTTGCCACCATCACCCAGCGCACCGCCGCCGACCCCGCCACCATGGCCGCCGGGTACGGGATGACGTCGTTTGCGCAGGTGTGGAGCCCCTACTCGTTCGCCCGCAACCTTTCCGGTGGCTCGGCCCAACTGCCGCTGGCGCTGGCGGCCGGGCTGGCCGATGTGCGGCTGAATGCGCCGGTGGAGCGGGTGAGCGCCGAGGGCGACCGCGTCACCGTCACCTACCGGATGGACGGCGCGCAACGCACCATCGTTGCCCGGCAGGCGCTCATTGCAGCGCCAGCCAACGTGGCGGCAGATATTGCGGCTGGCATTCCGGCAGAGACCACGGCAGCGCTGAAGGCGGTGCGTTATGGCGCGTTCCTGTCGGTCGCGCTTCTCACCGGCGAGCCCGGTCCGATGCCGTGGGACAACAAGTATGCGATCGCGACGCCGGGGCTCTCCTTCGGTGTGCTGTTCAACATGGCAAGCACCACCCGCACCGGGCCGCGCCAGCCGGGCGGCAGCCTGATGCTGTTTCGCGGCGGACCGGATGCGGCCCGCATGATGGACCTTGCAGACAACGAGATCGTCGAGCCGATGCTGGCCGACCTTGCCGCCCTCTACCCCGAAACGCGGGGGATCGTGCGCGAGGCTGTGGTGCAGCGCTGGCCGCAGGGCGCGCCTTACGGCTTCGTGGGCCGGGCCGCGCTGCAGGAGGCACTCTCGCGTCCCTCCGGCCCGATCCACCTTGCCGGAGACTATATGGAGTTTCCCTGCATGGATGCCGCGATTGCCACGGGCACCGAGGCCAGCCGCCGCATTGCGGCAGCGCTCGGCAGCGGACAGACGCTGGCGGCCTGAGCTGCCAGCGCCCGGTCAGAACCGGGCGATGAAGAGGACGAGGCCCGGCAGCGCAACCGTTGCAGCCAGTACCAGCGTCAGGACGATGTAGAACGGGATCTGGTAGCGCATCACCTCGCCCACCGAGCATTTTGCAATGCCTGCGGTGAGGAACAGCAGAAGGCCCACCGGCGGCGTCACGTTGCCGTAGACCAGCGCCAGGCACATGATGATGCCGAAGTGCACCGGGTCGAACCCGTAGCTTGCACCAAGCGGCGCGAACACCGGCACCAGGATGATGACCGCCGCGGTCACGTCCACCACGCAGCCGATCACCAAGACCACGCCCACCACCAGAATGATGGCGACGGATGGGCTCGCCGTCACGCTCTGGACCCAGGCGACCACCATCTGCGGCACCTGTTCCAGCGCCAGCACCCAGCCGAAGATGCCCGCCGACGCGATGATGAGCCCGATGATGCCGGTGGTGAGCGCAGCGTCGAACACGCTTCCCATCAGCCGCCGGAACCCCATCTCGCGGTAGACGAAGAGGCTGATCACCGCGGCGTAGACAACCGCCACCGCGCCCGCCTCGGTGGGCGTGAACACGCCGCCCAGAATGCCGCCGATGATGATGAGCGGGGCGACCAGCGCAGCGCTGGCGAGCCGCGCCGCCCGTGCCCGCTCGCGAAACGAAGCGCGCGCCTCCCCGCCCCAGCCCTTGCGGCGGGCCTGGACGGCATTCACCGCAAAAAGGCCCAGCGTGATCATCAGGCCGGGCACGATGCCGGACAGGAACAGCGCGCCCACCGAAACGCCGGCGAGCGAGCCGTAGATCACCATGATGATCGAAGGCGGGATGATCGGCCCGATGGCGGCGCTGGAGGCTTCCAGCGCCGCGGCGTAGCCGGCCGGATAGCCCGCCCGCTTCATGGCCGGGATCATCACCGAGCCGGTGGCCGACGCGCTGGCCGCGCTGGAGCCCGTCAACGAGGAAAAGATGGTGCTGGCGAGGACGTCCACCTGCGCAAGGCCGCCGCGCCAGTGGCCCACCATGGTCTGCGCAAAGCCGATCATCCGCCGCGCCATGCCGCCCTGCTCCATGATGGCACCGGCGAGGATGAAGAAGGGAATGGCGAGCAGCGAGGTGGAATCCAGAAGGACGAAGATGCGTTGCGGCACCACCGCCAGCGGGATCTGCATGTCCGACGTGAACAGCGCGAAGGCACCCGAAAGCCCCATTGCCGCCGCAACCGGAATGCGCAGCACGAGGAGGACGGCGAACGAGACGAGAAGCGGCGCCAGCATGTCAGGAGATGCCTTCGAGGGTGTCGGCGTCCGCCGCGGCGGGGTCACCGCGCACGAGGCCGATCAGGTGCTCGAGCACAAAAACCGCCGTCAGCGCACCGAAAATGGGGAGGATCGCCTGCACCCAGGCAATGGGAATGCCGGTCGCCGGAGACAGCGAGGTCCAGTTGAGCTGCATCAGCTGCCAGCCGCCAATGCCGACCAGCGCGGCAAAGGCGATCAGGCCGAGATCGGCAAGGATGAGGAGGCCGCGGCGCCCCTTCGGTCCGGCAACCTCTTCCAGCAGCGTGATGGCCATGTGGGTGCCACGCCGCGCCCCGATGGCGGCCGCCAGAAACACCATCCAGATGAAGCCGTAGCGGGAGGCCTCGTCGATCCAGCCGAGCGAATTTGCGAACAGGTAGCGCATCACCACCTGCCCGAACGTGATCAGGACGAAGAAGACGAACACGGCCGTGATCAGCCAGGCGATCAGGCGCTCGAAGAATTTCATGGCGGTGACAGTTCCTGTGACCCGGCGTGCAACGTCTCGCGGGTCACGGCCGGGGACAAGACGGGCACGGTCCGGGGGCCGGCCTCGGTCCCCGGACGCGCCTTGCGGGCTCTGCAATCAGGACTGAAGCATTTTCACCAGTTCGGCGCCCTCGGGGCCAAGATCGGCGGTGAGCTCGTCCCAGGTGGGCCGGACGATCTCGCGCAAGGGGGCGGTGTCCAGCGTGTTGACGGCAAGACCGCTGTCTTCCAGCGCCTTCAGCGCGGCCGCATTGTCGGCCCGGGCGGTGGCGCGCTGGGTCTGGAAGGCGGCCACCGCGGCGGCCTGCACGGCCTCCTGCTGCGCGGCATCGAGGCCGTCGAATGCCCGGCTGCCGATGACCAGGTGGATCGGGTTATAAAGGTGGCGGGTCAGCGAATAATATTTCGACACCTCGTTGAACTTCTGCTGGGTGACGGCGGCAGGCGTTCCCTCCGCCCCGTCCACAACGCCGGTCTGCATGGAGGTATATACGTCGGAGTACGGGATCGGCGTCGGCGCGGCGCCGAGCGCACGCATGGGCAGAAGGTGCAGTTTGGCCTCCGGCACGCGCAGCTTCAGGCCGTCGAAGTCCGCGGCACTCTCGATGGGGTGCACCGTGTTGAACACCGAGCGCCAGCCAAGCTCGCCCCACGCCAGAATGCGCATGTTGGCCTGCTTGGAGAGCGCTTCGGACAGCTTCTCGGAGAATTCGCCGTCCAATAGCGCGTCGGCGTGGGCTTCGTCGCGGTAGGAATAATACAGCGCCGCCGTCACCATGATCGGCGCAATGTTGGACGTATAGTCGGGGCCGGACGAGGTGATGTCCACCGAACCGAGCTTGATGCCCTCGTAAAGATCGCGAAGGTTGCCGAGCTGGCCGGCGGGGAACACCTTCACCTCCACCGCGCCGCCGGTTGCTTCGGCAACGCGGGCGGCGAAATCCTCGTAGCCCTTGTGGGTGGCGCTGTCGGTCGATTCGATGTGCGCAGCGCGCAGCGTCTTGGCCTGGGCACGGGCCACAAACGGCGTTGCGAGCAACACCGCACTGGCCGCCGCGCCGGTCATCAGGTTGCGCCGTGTCAGCGCCCATTTCGGGTTCGTGGTCATCCTGCTTCTCCCCATCTGGCCCCGCCAGTACCGGCGGATTGACGCGGAGCTTGCAGTGAAGCGGCCGATGCTGTCAAGATATTGGTTGGACCACTGGACCAATTCACCGGCGGAGCGGGCCTCGCCAGTCGCGGTTCGGGGTCGTTCAAGGGAGAGACACTTGCCGCAACCGGCCAACAAAACTCGCATCGCCGCCGTGAAGGTCGCGGCCTACCGCGTTCCGCTGACGCGGCCCTGGGTGTCCGCCGCCCACGCGATCACCCACCACGAGCACATTCTGGTGGACATCACCCTCAACAACGGCCTCACCGGCACCGGCTGGACGTCGACGATGGGAACGGCCGGCACTGCCGTGGAGGCGCTTGCAACCACGTATCTGGCGCCGATGCTGGTCGGGCGGGACGTTCACGAGCACGAGGCGCTGTGGTCGCTCCTGTGGAAGCGCAGTCACCAGCCGGGCGCGGGGGGCATTGGCGCCCTGGCCGTGGCGGGCTTCGACCTTGCCATGTGGGACCTTCGCGGCAAGGTCGCCGGTCTGCCGGTGCGCAAGCTCATCGGCGGTGCGGCGGACAGCCTCGAAGTCTATGCCAGCGCCGTGAACCTCCACCTCAGTGAGGCAGCGCTGGTGGATGAGACGCGGGCATTCCTCGACGCCGGCAACCGCCACTTCAAGATCAAGGTCGGCCGCGCGGATCTGGACGACGATCTTTCGCGGGTGGCGGCAGTGCGCAATGTGATCGGCAAGCGGCCGCTGATGCTGGACGCCAACCAGCGCTGGCGGCCCGGCGAGGCGCTGGCCCGCACCAGCGCATTCGCCCGCTTCAACCCGGTGTGGATGGAAGAGCCCATGGCGGCGGACGATCCGGAGAACCACGCGCGCCTTGCCGCCGTGTCGCCGGTCCCCGTCGCGCTTGGCGAGACCTTGTCCACCCGGCACGAATTCTGGCGCTACGTCGCGTCCGGTGCGGTGCACTATCTGCAGCCCAATGCGCTCAAGGTCGGCGGCATCAGCGAGTGGCTGAAGCTGGCGCACCTTGGCGCTTGCGCCAACCTCAACATTGCCCCGCACGGGGCGCTGGAGGCCTCGGCCATCGTTGCCGCTGCCATCCCCGGCTGTTACCCTGTGGAGAACATCGATGGTGGCAGCTTTGCCGACCAGGGGATCGTGCTCAACCCGTTGAAGATCGAGGATGGCCGCATCACGCTGACCGATGAGCCCGGCACCGGCGTCGCGTTCGACCGCGCCGCCCTTGCCCCCCACCGCATCGAACCTGGAACCGAAGTGCCCCTCGTCGACCCCGCCCCCTTCTTCGCGCGTGACTGACGCGCCGCCTCTGTCCGGCGCGCGCGCCGTCGCGCCCGTGCGCGTCTACCGCCAGGTTGCCGATGACCTTGAGCGGCGGATTTCGGCGGGGGAGTTCAAGATTGGCGAGAGGCTGCCGACCGAGCGCGCACTGGCCGGCGAATATTCCGTATCGCGCACCTGCGTGCGGGAAGCGCTGCTCGCCATGGAGATTGCGGGGCTGGTGTCGATCCGTGTCGGCTCCGGCGTGTTCGTCCTCGCCACCGAAATTCCGCAGACCAGGGCCCGCACCCTGCGGGCACATCAACATGGACCGAGCGAACTTCTGGAAGCGCGGCTGGTCATCGAACCGGAGCTTGCGGCCCTTGCCGCAGCGCGCGCCGGCGATGCCGAGATCGCGACCATCGCCGAAGCCATCGAGATCATGCGGGAGGAGCACCGGCTGGCCGCCGAGAGCGAACGGGGCGACCGCATCTTCCACTCCACCATTGCAAGCGCTGCCCACAACGGGTTGCTGCAAGCAATGATCGAGGAGGTGTGGACGGAGATGAGCGCCCCCATGTGGCAGGCGCTGCAAGCCCATATCCGCAGCCCGCTTCTGCGCCTTGGGTGGATCGAGGACCACGAGGCAGTGCTGGCGGCACTTTGCGCACGCGACCGGCGCCGCGCCCGCTCCGCCATGAAGGCACACATCGAAAGAGTGCGCGACACTCTCGACAAGGCCAAGTTTCTTTAGGCTCCGGTGCCTTTGTACCAGTCGAGGATCTGGCTGCCGCTCCACACCGCCACATCGTCCTTCGCGGCAATCTTCTCCAGAATCTTGCGCACATAAGGCGCGCGGTGCGGAACGCCGACAATGTAGGGGTGGAGCACCAGCGCCATGACGCGGGCGCCGTCCGCGCTGTCTTCGTAGAGCTGGTCGAACTGGTCGCTGGCGCGCTGGAAATATTCGCGCGCCGGGTGGTGCTGGATCAGCATCATCGCAACGTCGTTGCATTCCTGCGTATAGGGGATGTTGTGGATGGGGCCGGCGCGGGTGGCGAGCTCCACCGGCTGGTCGTCCAGCACCCAGTCGCACACATAGTCGTAGCCGGCTTCCACGAGGCGGTCCGGCGTTTCCCAGGTTTCGGTGAGGCCGGGGCCGAGCCAGCCGCGCGGGCGCGTGCCGGTGGCGTTCAGGATCGCCTCGGTGGTTTTCGCGATGTCGGCATCCTCGTCGTCCACCTTCTGCATGTTCTTCTGGGTATAGCCGTGGCCCATGAACTCCCAGCCGCGCGCGATGGCAGCGTCGGTAATCGGCCGGTAGGTCTCCACCGCCGTGCCGTTGATGGCGAGGACGGCCGGGAGGCTCAGCGCATCGAACATTTTCAGGAGGCGCCAGAAGCCGACGCGGTTGCCGTATTCGTGCCACGCCCAGTTGGGAATGTCGGGCGTGGGCGCGCCGCCGGCAGGCGGGGTCAGCACCGTGCGCGGCATCGTCTGCGTCGGGTCCCATTCCTCGATGTTGACGATGATCCAGACCACCATCCGCTTGCCGTCCGGCAAAGTGAGCGGCGCGCGCTCGGTGATGGGCGAATAGGCAAGGCGTTCGTGCGGCAGCATCGGCAGATCCTTATCGAACGGCGAGCCAGGCTCCGGTGATGACGAGGGCGAGGCCGGCCAGCTTCTGCAGGGTGAGCGGAACGGTGGCCGAGCCGAGAAGCCCGTAGTGGGCAACAACGGCCCCCACCAGAAGCTGCCCCGCCACCACCACCACAAAGAACAGCGACGCCCCGATCCGCGGAATGAGGTGCGCCGAGCCGACAATCATCAGGAACGCGCCAATTCCGGTGAGCGGCAGCCAGAGCGAAAGGCTGCGGATCCGGGAGAGATCGGAGACTTGCCCGGTTGCCACCGTCGCGATCAGCGCGGTGCTGAGGCCAACGATGAAGAACGGCACGGTCGCGAGCACCGGCGAGCCGAGCGCCCGCCCCATGGTGCCGACGAGCGGCAGGTAGAGCGCCATGACGGCGCCCACACCAAGACCGAGGAGAAGGTAGACCGGCTGCACCCCCTACCCCATCAGCCCGGGCAGGAACATGGAGATTGCCGGGATGTAGGTGATCAGCGCCAAGACGATGAGCATCAGCGCGATGAACGGGATCACCGCCTTCACCACTTCCAGATAGGACACGCGGAAGGTGGTGATGCCGATGAAGAGGTTGAGGCCGAAGGGTGGCGTCACCATCCCCAGCGCCACGTTGGCGACAATCACCGCGCCAAGATGCACCGCGTCGATGCCAGCGCCGAGCGCGGCCTGGTACATCAGCGGCGTGAGCACGATGATGAGCGAATTGGGATCGGCAAACATTCCGGCAATGAGGAAGAGGACGTTGATGATCGCAAGAATGGTGAACTCGGAAGAGCCGGCAAGGCTTGCCGTCACCTGCTGCGGGATCTGCGACAGGGTGAGGAAGTAGGTGAGCACCGTCCCCGCCGCCACCAGAATGAGGATAATCGAGATCGTCCCCGCCGAGGATGACGAGATGCGGAAAAGCTCTGGCACAGTGAGCTTGCGGTAGATCAGCACCTCGACGAACATGGCGTAGACGCACGCGAACGCCGCCGCCTCGGTGGGCGTGAACGCACCGCCATAGATGCCGCCGAGAATGATGACGGGCAGCCCCAGCGCGAATGCCGCCTCCTTGGTCTTCACCAGCCGTTCGGACCACGGGGCCTTGCGGTCTGTCGCGATGTTGTGCCGCCGCGCGTAGATATAGGCGTAGATGCACAGGACGATGGTGAACACGAAGCCCGAGCCGAGGCCGGACAGGAAGACCGCACCGATGGAGGTGTTGGTCTGGAGCGCATAAAGGATCATCGCAACCGACGGCGGGATCAGCATGGCGAGCGTCGACGCCGTGACGATGAGCCCGACCGCAAAGCCGCGCGAATAACCCTGCCGCACCAGCGCCGGGAACACGATGGGGCCGATGGACACCACCGCCGCCGGGCCGATGCCGGACATGGCGCCGAACAGCGCGCAGGCAAGGATGGTGGCAATGGCAAGACCGCCGCGCAGATGCCCGCAGAAGCTTTCCACCATGGCCACGAGGCGCGAGCCGATCTGCCCGCGCGCGATGATGTCGGCTGCGAAGATGAACAGCGGGATCGCCAGCAGCGAGAATTTGTTGACGCCGTCGACCATCCGCTGCGGCAGGACCATCCGCGGAATGGGCGGGGCAAACAGCTCGAACGTGCCGAAGGTCGCGGCAAGGATTGCAAGGAAGATCGGCGCGCCGATGACGAGAATGAACAGCGACGAGCCGAGGAGCAGCGATACGGGCATCAGGTGCGCTCCTGCGGCGTTGCGGGCTGGGTGTCCGCCGGTTCGGTGTCGACAGGATCGGCAAGGGCCGGGAGCGGCGGCAGGGTGTTGGTGATGGCGCGCACCAGTTTTTCGAGGAAGGCCACCGTCATCAGGACGGCGCCGACGCAGACCGGCGCAAAGAAAAGCCCGCGCGGCACGGGCAGCGTGGTGCCAAGCTGGCCGGTGCCAAAGGAGAAGGCGCAAAGCTGCCAGGCGCGCCAGGCCAGATAGGCCATGGTGAAGGTGCCGATCAGCGCCGCAATCCCGCGCAACGCGCGTTGCACCGGCATCGGCACCACGCGCACCAGAAGGTCGATGGAGACGTGCCCGTCCTCGCGCAGCATGGTGTAGGCCGCGACGAACGTGATCCAGACCGTGAGGAGACGGGCAAGCTCCTCACCGCCCAGGAACGTGGCGCCGATGGTGTAGCGGCCCGTCGCATTCAGGAAGATCGTGAAGGTCACGATGAGGAGGGCAATGCCCGCCGCCACCGAGACGAGCTTGTCGAGCGCGCCGAGAGCGGCGCGCGCGACGGTCAGGAAGAACGGCACGGGCTGTGTCCTCGACCGGCCGATCAATCTTCCATTTCAGCTTCGAAGGCGCCCACGATCGCTTCACCCTCTTCGCCGTTGGTCTCCACGTAGAACTGGCGCACGGTGGGAAGGATGGCGTCGCGCAGGGCGTTGCGCTCTTCCTCGGTCAGCTCGACAACGGTGAGACCGGCCTTTGCAAAGTCCGCCATCGCCTCGTCTTCCTGCTTCATCGTCTCCGAGAAGGTGAGTTCGTTGGCGCTGGGCATCGCGGCTTCGATGGCGGTGCGGCATTCATCCGAGAGGCCATCCCAGAACGGCTTGTTGACGAGGATGACCTGATCCAGCGTGCCATGGTTGGTCATGGTCAGGTGGCTCTGCACCTCGTGGAACTTCATGTTCCAGGAGGTGGGGTTGGGGTTTTCCTGCGCGTCGATGGCACCGGACTGGAGCGCCGAGTAGGTCTCCGGGAAAGGCATGGTGACGGGGGTGAGCCCCAGCGCCTTCTGCTGTTCGGCCAGCACCGGGGACGGCATCACGCGGGCAACGAGGCCGTCATAGTCCGGCAGCGCCTTCAGCGGGCGGTTGGCGGTCCACTGCTTGTAGCCGGTGCGCCACACGTCCAGCAGGACCATGTTGTGGTTGGCCATTGTCGCGCCAAGCTTCTCCATGGCGGGACCGTGCTGAAGTTCGTTCAGCTTGTCGGCGTCGGCGGGCCAGAAGAACGGCAGGTCGAACACGCCGAACAGCGGCTCGGTGCCGACAATGTAGGACGCCGGCATCACGCTCATCTCGATGGAGCCGAACTGCACACCCTCGTTGATGTCGTTGAACATGCCGAGCTGGCCGGAGGGGTAGACCTGCACGTCGAGGTCGCAGGTGTCATCTGCCTCGATCAGCTCTTCCAGCTTGCGGGCGCCAAGGTCGCGCGGATCGCCAGCGGGCAGGATATGGGCAATCTTGAGCACTTGCTGGGCATTCGCGTCCGGGGCGAATGTTGCGCCGGCCGCCAGAGCAAGGCCGAGGGCTGTCGTCACATTGAGGGCGATTTTCATGGCTGCCATCCTTCTGGGACCAGGGTTCGGGTGCCGTGCGGTGTCGGTTGCCACCACTGGCTGTTGCACCAATCCTGCAAATGACGTGCCATTAGTCAAGCAGACTTGACCAGGAAGAAAGTTCTTTTGTTGCACAAACCTCAATAGGTCGGCGGCGAGTTGACCCACACGACACGCACCTCGATGTCGCCCGCATTGCGGTATCCATGGGGGCGCTTGGAGGAGAAGAAGAACGAATCGCCCGGCCCCAGCACTGCGCGATGATCGTCCACGGTCAGCTCCAGCGAACCGTCGATGACGTAGCCCATCTCCTCGCCCTCGTGGCTGATGAGGCCGTCCGACGCCCCGCCCGGCGCAACGATGTGAAGCTGCGCCTGAAGGATGCCGTCGATCTCGAACGGCGTGAGGCTTTCCAGAACGATCCCGTCACCATGGCGCAGCGGATGGCTGACCAGTGTCGGCCGCCGCCCCTGCCGCAGGACGAAGGGGGCGCCGGCATCGGGCTCTGCAAACAGGTCGCCGATGGACGTGCCGAGCGCACGGGTGATCCGGTGCAGGGTGTTGATCGAGGGGCTGACATTGCCGTTCTCGATCTTGGACAGCATCGATTCCGAGCAGTGCGCCAGCGCTGCCACGTCTTTCAGGCGGAGGTGAGCGGCCCGGCGCATTTCCCGCAGGCGCAGGCCGACGCCCACCTCGTCCCGTTCCTCCAAAGCTGCGCTGTCTTCCATCCGAACCCTCCGGAGCCCACCAAAGTGACTTTACAAATGAGAAAGGCCGCTTGATTATCAGTCAAGCGCACACTGATGCGCCGGCGGGTGCGGTCTGCGCCTGCCATGCGATCAGCGTGCCAGACATATCCGGCGGCGCAAGTCCGCCAACAAGAGTTTCGTCGCCGCCGTCCCCAGCCCATGAAGCTGGCCCGGCGGGACGCTGCACGGAGCCACAGACATACCATGACCCAGACGACGCCGAGCCAGCGGATCGACTTCAGCCCCATCGTCGATCGCCCGCCCCTCAAGCTGCCGGACGGCGTGCGCCTCGTGGTGTGGCCCATCGTCAACCTGGAGGTCTGGGAAATCGAGCGGCCGATGGCGCGCCAGATCCTCCCCGCCCCCACCGGACAGACGCTGACGCCGGACATCCCCAACTGGGCCTGGCACGAATACGGGATGCGCGTCGGCTTCTGGCGCCTGAAGGCCGCGCTCGACCGGATGAACATCACGCCGACCCTCTCCATCAACGCCGGCGTCTGCGATGAGTACCCCCAGGTTGCCGCCGCGGCGCGCGATTCCGGGTGGGAGTTCATGGGCCACTCCTTCGTCCAGATGCCGACGCACAAGCTGGAGGACCAGGAGGCGACGATCATCAAGTCGCTGGAGACCTGCGAGAAATTCACCGGCAAGCGCCCCATCGGTTGGCTGGGTCCGGGCCTGACAGAGACCTACGAGACCCCGGAACTTCTCACCAAGCACGGCGTGAAATATTGCGGCGACTTCGTCTTCGACGACGAGCCCACCGTGATGCGCACCGACAATGGCGAACTGATCACGCTGCCCTACACCGTGGAGCTCAACGACATTCCGATGATGCTCGTCCAGCACCACGAGAGCGAGTACTTCGCCCGCCGCGTGATGGACCAGTTCGACCGCCTTTACTTGGAAGGCGCCGAGCGCGCGAAATTCCTTTCCGTCGCCGTCCACCCGTACATTTCCGGCGTCCCGCACCGGATCAAGTATTTTGAGGAGATCTTCGAGCGGATGGCCGGCCACGAGGGTGTCGAGTTCTGGACCGGCGAGCAGATCCACGACTGGTTCCAGACCACCCGGCAGGGCGCCTGAGCCATGGCCGACACAGAGAACATGATCGACGCGGCGCCCGACGACCTGTCGCCGCATTACGAGCCGATGGGCTGGCACCACTGGCCCGAATTCCCCTGGCTGTCCTACCAGTTTCGCCGGGGCCTCGGCGAAACGCAGGAAGGCGGCGGCGCGGTCTCCGAGCATTTCCTTGCCGCCTCGCGCATGATCCCCGGCGACAAGGAAAGCTGGCACCGCGAGTACATGACGGTCGCCGAAAACAATTTCGCGCGCGCCACAGAGGCGGAGAGCGCCGGCCACATCCAGACGGCAATCAACGCCTACCGCCGCGCCGCGGACCTCTACCGCCAGGCCGAGTTCCACCTGGAGCCCGACGACCCCCGCCGCCTCCCCGTCTTCGAGAAAATGGAGGCGTCGTCCCAGGGCTTCCTGCGCCACCTCAACCCGCCGGGCGAAGTGGTGGACATTCCCTACGAGGACGGCAAGCCGATCTGCGGCTACTTCGTCCGCGCGCCCTTCCCCGGCGACAGGATGCCGGTGCTGATCTGCTTCGGCGGCCTCGATTCCATCAAGGACGAGATGTGGTTCATGCAGGCGCACGGCGCCTTGCAGCGCGGCATCTCGGTGCTGATGGTGGACCTTCCGGGCCAGGGCGGCACGCTCCGCCGGCACGGCCTCACCGCCCGCGCCGACACCGAAGTTCCGGTCAGCGCCTGCATCGACTACCTGCTCACGCGGGACGACGTGGACGCCGACCGCATCGGCTGCTGCGGCTCCTCCATGGGCGGCTACTATGCGGCCCGTGCCGGGTGCTACGAGAAACGCCTTGCCGCAGTCATCGCCCACGGCGCGATCTGGTCGGTCCACGAGATGTGGGGCGACAAGGACGACAGCTTCGGCCTTGCCATGCACATCCGCTGGGTGATGGGCGGCAAGACCATGGCCGAGGCACTGGAAACCGCAAAGGCCTTCACGCTGGAAGGCCACATCGGCCACATGTCCTGCCCCTTTCTGGTCCTCCACGGTGGCCACGACGTCCTCACCGTAAAGGCCGCCACCCAGACCTATGAGGCGGCCGTTGCGGAAGGCGTCGATGCCACGCTGCGCATCGTCGCACCGGAAGAAACCGGCGCGGAGCACTGCCAGCACGACAACCCGACGCTGGGCCAGGAGATCCTGGCCGACTGGCTGGCTGACCGCTTCGGCATCGACCAGCGCGCGCTTCTGAAGACCGCATGGGCGCCGCTGACATGAACCTCGGCGTCGATGCCCCCCGCGCGGCCCTTGTCGCCATCGACTGCCACCGCGGCCACCTCGACCCGGCCGTGGCGACGATGCCGGTCGCCGCCGAGGCGGCGGAGCGCGTGATTGCAGCCAACAAGCGGCTGATGGACTGGTGCCGCAGTGCCGAAATTCCGGTGATCCACATCGTCACCCGCTACCGCAATGCCACCGAAATTGCCGCCAACCCCTTCTGGCGCACCCGCGCCGAAGATCCGGCCGCGACACGCAAGAACGTGCTCAGGCACAATCTCGACGGCATGCCCGGCTGCACCGTGATGCCGCAGCTTCTGCACCCCGCCGACCGGATCGTCGACACCAAAAAGCGCTACGACTGTTTCCGCGCCACCGACCTCGACTTTCACCTTCGTGCCCACGGGATCAACACACTCATCATCACCGGCGTGAATACGAACTCGTGCGTGATGGCCACCACCACCGCTGCCAACGTGCTCGACTATGCCGTCATCGTCGCCAGCGACTGCGTGGACACCATGGACGACCCTGCGCTGCACGACGCGGCACTCGCCATCATCGACACTGCGTTCGGCTGGGTGCGATCCACTGAAGAGATCATGGCGCTCGGCCTTTCCGGCGCCCGGAAGGGAGACGACTGATGGTCGAGGTGCGCAAGAAGGCGCTGATCGAGGTGAAGCTCGAGGCCCACTGCCCGACCATGAGCCTGACGGAAGTGAAGATGCGCGGCCACTCGATCGTGGTGGACGAGCCGCCTTTCCGTCACGGCACCGACGTCGGCCCCACCCCGCTCGAAACTATGCTTGCCGCGTTGATGAGCTGCACCCACGTGATTGCCGCCCGCATCGCCCACGAGCGCGGCGTCGCGCTCACCTTCAAGGGCATGTCCTGCGTCGGCTATCTCGACCATCGCGGCATCGACAGGGAGGCCGACGTGCCGGTCCCCTTCCCCCGCGTGGTGCTCGATATTCGAGCCGCAACCGACATGGCCGAGGCCGACCTCCCCGGCTTCCGGGATGAACTTGAGGAGCGTTGCCCCATGTCCGTGATCCTCCGCCAGGCCGGCACCAGGATCGAGCAGAACTGGACCTTCGCGTGATCATCGACGCGCACACCCACACGCTGTGCCCCGCCGTCAACGCCATGGTGGCGGACCATATCGGCCCAGAAAGCATTCCCTACCAGCGCGACATGTCGGCCGAGAGCAAGGCGGCCGACAAGGCGCAGTTCGCCGAGCTTTCGGACAAGTTCAACAACATCGAGAGGCGGCTGGCCGACATGGCGGCCATGGGCGTCGATTTTCAGGTGGTCGCCCCCGCCCCCGGCCAGCAGCATTACTGGGCACCGCCCGCGCTGCTTGCCGAAGTGAGCCGCGCCCAGAACGAGCACGTTGTGGCAATGGTCGCCAAGGCGCCGGACAAGTTTGCCGGCATCGGCACGCTGCCCCTGACCGACCCCGAGGCGTCCGTCGCGGAGATCGCGTGGGGCGTGAAGGCAGGCCTCCGCGCCTTCCAGATCGACACCCGCGCCGACACGCGCGAACTCTCCGATCGCGCGCTCGACCCGGTGTATGATGCCCTGCAAAGCCACGGCGCCGGGTTGATGATCCACCCGCTGGGCTTCTCCGATGGCGCGCGGCTCTCCCCCTTCTTCATGGTCAACTCGGTTGCGCAGCCGCTGGAAGAGCTGATCGCGTTCAACCACCTCGTTTTCGGCGGTGTGCTTGAACGATTTGCGAAGCTGAAGGTCTATATCCCCCACGGTGGCGGTTTCGCGCCGTCCTACATCGGCCGGTTCGACCACACCTGGAAGGTGCGGCCCGAAGTGCGCTGCCTCTCGCCCGAGCCGCCGTCGCACTACCTCAAGCGCCTCACCTTCGACACGTGCGTCTTCCGGCCGGACGATGTGGCGCGGCTTGTCGCCCTCGTCGGCGCCGAGCGGGTGATGCTGGGGAGCGACTACCCGTTCGACATGGGCGACACCGACCCCGTTGGCACCTTGCGCGCAGCGGGCCTCACCGAGGCGGAGTGCGCCACCATCCAGTCCGGCGTCGCTGCGGCATTCTTCAACCTGGACGCTGCCGCCTAGAGGCCCGTGTTGCGCTGCGGCGGCGGGCGCGGCACTGTCGCGCGGACACCGAGGAGAACCACCGCACGATGGCCGACCCCACCACGGACGCCCGCATTCCCGTCACCATCCTCACAGGGTTTCTGGGCGCCGGAAAAACGACGCTGCTTCGCCGCATCCTCAGCGATGCAAAGGGGGTGCGCTACGCCGTCCTCATCAACGATTTCGGCGCCCTCAACATCGATGCAGAGCTTGTGGTGGAGCGCACCGCGGACAGCGTCGCGCTGGAAAATGGCTGCGTCTGCTGTTCCATCCGCGACGATCTGGTGGAGGCCATTGCGGACCTTCTGGCCCGGGACGACAGCCCGGACCGGCTGATCATCGAGGCAAGCGGCGTCTCCCGCCCCCTCGCCATCGCCGACGCGCTGGAACAGGACGCGCTCAGCACGAAGACCGTGCTCGACGGCATCTTCTGCCTGGTCGACGCTGACAGCTTCTCCGACCTCGACTTTTCCTCCACCGAGCTTGCGCTCGATCAGGTGGCAGGGTCCGACATGGTGGTCCTCAACAAGGTCGACCTTGCGCAAGCCGCCACCATCGAAAAGGTGGAGACGACCCTGCGCGGCGCCCTGCCACGTGTGCGTATCCTGCGCGCCACCAATGCCGATGTGCCGAACGAACTCCTGTTCGGCCCGCGCGAGACGGCACCGCGCAACCCCGACGCCAGCCACCATCACGACCATGCGCACGACCACGACCATGACCACCACGACCACAGCACGGAGTATGCAACGTGGCAGTGGAGCACGGACAAGCCGGTGGAAGCGCGCCTCTTTCGCCGTGCGCTGAACCAGCTTCCCGTCGGGCTTCTCCGGGCCAAGGGCGTCCTGCGCACCGATGCGGACAGCCGCCGCCTCGTTTTCCATCTCGTCGGCAAGCGCAGAGAGATGGCGTTCGAGGAACACCCCGCGCCCGAAACCAGCACGCTGGTTGCCATCGGCCGGCACGACCAGATCGACCCCGAGGCCCTTGCCGCATTGTTCGAGGGTTGCCTCGCACACGCTCCGGCAAGCTGACATCCCGATCTGCGGACGCAAAAAAGGGCCGGCATCATCTGCCGGCCCTTTTTCATTTCAGCGGCGCAGCGCCCGTCAGTCGCGGAAGCGCTGGCGGGTGGCCACACTGGCAACAATGGTGAGGATCAGCGTCGTCCCCATCAAGACAAAGGCCACGGCCGCAGCGGATGGCCACGCGTTGAGCTGGAACTGGCTGTAGACCACAGGCGCCATCATCCGGAATTCCGGACCACCCAGCAGCACCGGCGTTGCATAGGCATTCATCGCCAGGATGAAGGTGAGGATGCCGCCGGCGGCGATCCCCGGCAGCGCCATCGGCCAGAGAACCCGCCGGAACATGGTCATCGGCGGCGCCCCGAGGCTGAACGCCGCCTCTTCGAGGTTCCGGTTGATGCCCTCCAGCACGCTTTGCAGCGTCAGCACCATGTAAGGCAGGTTCACTGCAATGATGCCGATGATCACCGCCGTTTCGGTGAACATGATCTCGGTCGGCTCCGTGGTGATGCCAAGGTCCATCAGCGTGACCGACAAGAAGCCCCGGCTGCCGAACAGCGTCATCCAACCGGCCGCACGCACCGCATTGCCCACGAACAGCGGAATCACCACGGCAATCAGCAGGAGATTCTTGAACCGCGTTTGCGTCCGCGCCAGCACATAGGCGAGCGGAAAGCCGATGACGAGGCAGATCGCCGTCGTCATGAGGGCCACCCGGACCGTCACGAAGAAGACACTGAGGAAGTACGAGTCGGTGAAGAACTCCACGAAGTTCTTCATCGTGAACGCTTCGATCATCCCCATCCGGGAATCGAAATCGTTGAAGCTGTAGCGCAGGAGGATCAGCAACGGGCCAATCACGCCCAGCGCGACGATGAACGTCGCGGGACCGATCAGCGACGCCGCGCTGAGGACGAGACGTCCCCCGCGCGGGCCGGAATCAGAAGTGGAAGCGGCCACTCAGGCCGCTCCGCAGGTCAGGGCAATCGCTGTGATCAAGCCTTGAACTCCCGGTCCCACCAGGTCTTGAGGTCGACGTCGTTTTCGAGCATCGCACCGAAGTCCATGGATTTCAGCTGCTCGATTTCTTCGGGCTTGAAGCCGATGCGCTCGTTGAGGTCGGGCGCGACGGTAGCGTTGGTGACGGTGGGGTTGTAGCCCATGTCGATGGCGAAGTTTTCCTGTGCGCCAGGCTCCAGCATGGCGTTGAGGTAGGCCCACGCGCCTTCCGGATTGGGCGAGTTCTTCGGCACCACAAAGCCAGACACGTAGGAGATCGCGCCACCTTCCGGCCACGATGCCTTCACCGGGATGCCGGCGTTCTGCCACTGCACCACACGGGCCTTCCACATGATGCCGGTGGCGATCTCTTCGGCTTTCATCCCCTGCGCGAATGCCTCGTTGGTGGGGTAGATCCGGCAGCCGGCCTTGCGCACTTCCATCAGCAGCGCCTTGGCGGCCTCGAAGTCGGTCAGGGTGCCGGTTGCGGCGAGCGATGCGGCGACGACGGTGTACTGGTACTGGATGTCGATGATGCCCAGCTTGTCGCCCCATTTGGGGTTGAACACGTCGGCGTAGCTGTGCGGAATTTCGGCTTCGGACACGAGATCGGGGTTATAGACCGGGACCTTGGCCGAATAGATGTGGCCGACGCCGTACTCATACTTCATCGAGGGAAGCAGGTTCTTGGCGTTGGGGATCTTCGAATAGTCGATCGGCTGCGTCAGGCCGAGCTCGTACACCTGGTACATGTTGGGACCGTTGAGGCCCTGCACGTCGGTGGAGCCCTGCGGCAGACGGCGCTCGGCCATCATCTTGGCGCGGCGTTCCGGGTCGCCGGCCTGATCCTGCAGGACCTCCCAGCCCTTGTCGATCAGGAACGGCTGCTCGATGTTCTTGTTGAGGAGACGCGCATAGTCGCCGCCCCACGTGCCGACAACTGCGGTTCCGGCGGACTGGGCGCGCACGATGGACGGCATACCCAGCGTCGACAGCCCTGCCGTTGCGGCAATCCCCTTCAGCACGCCGCGGCGGCCGATGCCCTTGTCAAATTTCGTCATTGCTCACTCTTCCCTGTGTTCTGGCCCGGCCACCGCCGCGGCCCTTTATTCCTGAAGGTCTGCATCGGCGGGGAACACCGCCGAGGTGGCCGCCCAGCCGACGTGAACGGTCTCGCCCACGCCGGGCAGCGCGATGTCGTGGTTTGGCACCTGCGCGATCACCTGATCCTCCGGCGAGAGGCGGATGTGAATGTCGATCATGCCGCCCAGATAAGAGACGAACTCCACCTTGCCCTCGAATGTGTTTTCAACATCCGCAATGGGCTTGGTGTCGACGAACACGCGCTCCGGGCGCAGCGCCATCACCGCAGGCCCCTCCACAGTGGCGGCGCAGCGCACATGGAGCCCGCCGCGCGTGGTCAGGTCGTGTCCCGACATGGTGCCCTTGAGGAAGCTCGACCGGCCCACGAAGTCCGCCACGAAATGGTCCGACGGGCGCTCGTAAAGATCCTGCTGCGTGCCGATCTGCCGGATGCCGCCAGCGCGCATCACCACAAGCCGGTCGGCCATGGTGAGCGCCTCTTCCTGGTCGTGCGTCACCATCACCGTGGTGATCCCGAGGCGCTGCTGCAGGTTGCGGATTTCCACCCGCACCTCGCCGCGGAGCTTTGCGTCGAGGTTGGAGAGCGGTTCGTCGAGCAGCAGCACATCCGGCCGGAAGGCGAGCGCGCGGGCAAGCGCCACGCGCTGCTGCTGGCCGCCGGAGAGCTGGCGCGGCAGCCGGTCGATCAGATGGTCGAGGCGGACGAGTTTCAGCGCCTCCACGATCTTGGTGTCGATCTCCGCCTTCGGAACGCTGCGCATCTCGAGGCCGAACGCCACGTTCTGGCCGACGGTCAGATGCGGAAACAGCGCGTAATTCTGGAACACAAGGCCGGTGTTGCGCTTCCAGGGCGGCAGCATCGTGACGTCGCGGCCACCAATTTTCACCGATCCCGCGGTCGGCTCCACAAAGCCCGCAATCATGCGCAATGTCGTGGTCTTGCCGCAGCCGGACGGGCCGAGGAGGACGAGAAACTCCCCCTCCGGCACGTCGAGCGTGACGTCACGCGCGGCATGGAAATCACCATAGCGCTTGGTGAGATTGTCGATTTCGAGGCGCGCCATCAGACCACCCGTGAGAGTTTGACGAAGCGGTCGGTGATCAGCATGGCGACCGCAATGATGAGGATCTGCAGGACGGAGATGGCCGCAATGGTCGGGTCGATCTTCCACTGGAGATATTGAAGGATGGCGATGGGGAGCGTGGTCCGCCCCGGCCCGACCAGGAACAGCGAGAGTTCAAGGTTGCCGAACGAGGCGACGAAACCGAACATCGAGCCTGCCACGACGCCCGGCAGGATGCCCGGCAGGGTAATCCGGCGGAAGGTGGTGAGACGGTTGGCGCCAAGGTTCTGCGCGGCCTCTTCCAGTGTCCGGTCAAAGCCGGAAAGGCTCGCCATGATCAGCCGCGTCATCCACGGGATCACCAGAAGGACGTGGCCGAGCACCAGCCCGCCGAACGAGTTCATCACCGAGTAACCGGACAAGATGGTGAACTCGACGAGCATCACATAGATGGCAAAGCCAAGGACGATACCCGGCACGATCAACGGCATCAGAAGGAGGTTGTTGGCCGCCCCCCGGCCGAAGAATTTCAGCCGTGACAGGCCGATGGATGCAGGCAGTGCAACCGCAAGGCCGATGAGGGTGGCAAGAATGCCCACCTCCGCACTGATGATGAAGGCATCAATGAACCGGTCGTTGGCAATCGCCTGACCGTACCACTTGAGGGAGTATCCTTCGGGCGGATAGGACGGGATCTCCTGGCTGTAGAAGGACAGCCAGGTGATGAAGATCAGCGGTGTGAGAATGTAGACGAAGGCAAGGAATGCCGCCGTCTTCAGCGCCCAGCGGCCCGGCCGCAGCCGAAGCCACGGCCGGCGCGAAGGCGACGAGGTTTCTGCCGTAACGCTCAAGCCGCCGCCCCGAGCCGGTTCTTGTAGAACGCACCACCCTTCACGATGGCCGACAGGTGCGCGCCCTGCCCTTCGAGCAACGTCACGTCCTTGGTCGGATCGCCGTCGACCACAATGAGGTCGGCCCACGCATCCGGCGCAATGGTGCCGAGCTGGCCCGGACGGCGCACCACTTCCGCCGCAATCGTCGTCGCGGCCCGGATGACGGTGATCGGCTTCTGCACCTCGGCGCGGATGGAGAACTCGCGGCTCTGGTCTTCGGCAAGATCGCCCAGAAGGTCGGACCCGTAGGCGACCTTGACGCCGGCTGCCTCGCAGATTTCCAGCGACTTGTAGCCGCCTTCAAGCACCACGGCGTTCTTTTCCAGCATCACAGGCGGCATACCGAACTGCTCGGCCCGCTCCCCCATCGCCACATAGGCAACAAGGTTGGCGACAAGGTAGGCGCCGTTCTCGGCCATCACCTTGGCGGCGCTCTCGTCGATGAGGTTGCCGTGCTCGATCGTGCGCACGCCGTTGCCGGCCGCACGCTTGATCGCCTCGGGCGAATAGGCGTGAGCGCAGACATAGCGGCCAAAGGCTTCCGCCTCCTCCACCGCCGCTTCGATCTCCTCAACGGTGAACTGCAGCGAATCCAGCGGATCGTTGGGTGAGGCAACGCCGCCCGACGCCATGATCTTCACCTGGTCGCAGCCCTGGCGCATCTGCTCGCGCACCACCTTGCGCACTTCCTCTTCGCCGTCGCAGACGACGCGGAGATAGGCGGCGGTGTTGCAGCACGGGCAGCTGAAGCCGGGGTTGGTGCGGGCGCGGCCGTCCGAATGGCCGCCGGTCGGGCCGATGGAGCGGCCTGCGATGAACAGGCGCGGACCCGGAATGATGCCCTTCTCGATGGCGGTCTTCATGCCCCAGTCGGTGCCGCCGGTGTCGCGCACGGTGGTGAAGCCGCGGTCGAGCATTGCCTTGATGCGCTTGGCACCGCGCGCGGCGGCCAGGGTCAGCGGCACGTCTTCCATGCGCCGCATGTAGACTTCGTCGTGCATGCAGTGGACGTGGCAGTCGATCAGGCCGGGCATCAGCACCTTGCCCTCGCAGTCGACCACGGTGGCGCCGGACGAGGTGATCGGCGTGTCCGACACTTCGCGGATCTTTTCGCCCTCGACCAGCACCTCGTAGCCGTCGCGCGGTTCGTCGAACGCGGGATCGAGGAGGCGGAGATTCTTGAACAGGAACATCTGGCTCATGGCCGGGCCTTTAACGCTGCACGGTGGAAGGGGGCGCCGGTCAATGCAGCGTCCTCTTGTGAATGGCGCCATCCTTCATGATGAGGCTCATGTGCTTGCCCTGTTCGCCGAACAGCGACAGGTCCTTCAGCGGGTTGCCGTCGATCACCAGAAGGTCGGCAAACGCGCCGGGCTCGAGGCAGCCGAGCTTGCCTTCCTGGCGCAGCACCTTGGCGGCGATGGTGGTGGCCGAGCGCACGATGTCGAGCGCGGGCACGACCTCGCTGCGCAGCTCGAACTCGCGGCTCTGCTCGGCCTGAAGCTGTCCCAGAAGGTCCGAGCCGTAAGCGACGGGAACGCCGGCGCGCTTGCAGATCTCCAGCGAGCGGAGGCCGCCTTCAATCACCACGTCGTTCTTCTCCAGCATGTCGGAAGACATGCCGTAGTCCACCGCCCGCTCCTTCATCGCGTAGTAGGCGACAAGGTTGGCGACGAGGAACATGTCCTTGCCGGCCATCAGCTTGGCGGATTCTTCGTCGATCAGGTTGCCGTGTTCGATGGTGCGCACGCCGGCGTGGGCCGCGCGGGTGATCGCTTCCGGCGAATAGGCGTGGGCGCAGACGTAGCGGCCGAAATTCTGCGCCTCGTCCACTGCCGCGGCCACTTCGCCCACCGAGAACTGAAGCGAATCCAGCGGGTCGAACGGCGAGGCGACGCCGCCCGACATCATGATCTTCACATGGTCGCAGCCCTGGCGCATTTCCTCGCGCACGGCCTTGCGCACCTCGGTCTTGCCGTCGGCAACGCCCATGCAGAAGGCGAGCGCGTTGCAGCAGGGGCAAAGCGCGCCGGGATCGGTCCGGCGGCGCATGTCGGAGTGGCCGCCTGTGGGGCCGAGCGCGCGGCCGGCAATGAAGAGGCGCGGGCCGACGCAGTAGCCCTGATCGACGGCGGCTTTCAGCCCCCAGTCGGCACCGCCGGTGTCGCGCACGGAGGTGAAGCCGCGGTCTAGCATCCCCTTCATGGCGGCCATGGCGTGGGCGGACATCAGCGTCAGCGGCATCGTTTCCATGCGGCTGATGAAGACTTCGGCGAGCACCACATGGACGTGGCAATCGATCAGCCCCGGCATCAAGGTGCCGCCGGCACAGTCGACGACGCCGGCATTGGGTGCGGAAATCGGCTTGTCGGAGACTTCGCGGATGAGATTGTCTTCGACCAGAAGCTCGTAACCGGGAAGGATGTCATCCTTCGTCGGGTCAAGCATTGCGAAGTTTTTGAACAGGATCTGCCCCAAGGAGCGGTCTCCGATTGTTTGTGAGCGGTGGGGTTACGCGCTGGCGCAAAAAGAATGCGCTAGCAAATATCAATGATCAAGGCGTGAGTTGGTGAACTTTTGGGCGTGATTATGCCTCATAACCGAACGGGTCATCGACGGTGTGGCAAGGCCCCGAAAACCATCGCGGGCCGTCCTTCGAGATGTAGGCGCAGTCCTCCAGGCGGATGCCGAATTCTCCGTAAATGCAAATGGTTGGCTCGATGGAGAAGCACATGCCGGGCGTGAGCGGGGTGGTGTTGCTGCGCACCATGTAACGCTCCTCGTGGACCTCGAGGCCGATGCCGTGGCCGGTGCGGTGCGGCAGGCCCGGCAAGCCATAATCCTTGCCGAAGCCGGCATTCTCGATGACCCCGCGGGACGCATCGTCGACCGCGTGGCACGGCGCGCCGATCTGGGCTGCCTCGAAACCGGCCACCTGTGCCTTCTTCTCAAGGTCCCACACTTCGCGCTGGCGCGCCGTCGGCTCGCCGAACACGTAGGAGCGCGTCATGTCGGAGCGGTACCCGCCGACAAAGCAACCAAGGTCGAACAGCACCATGTCGCCGTCCTTCAGCGTCTGGGGATAGTCGACGCCGTGGGGATAGGCAGAGGCCTCGCCAAACAGGATCAGCGGGGCGGACGGGGTTGGCGTTGCGCCAAGACGGCGGTGCGCTTCCTGCACGAAGGCCTGCGCCTCGGTGGTGGTCATCCCCTCGTGCAGCACCCGGGCAACGGCTTTCTGCACCGTTTCGGTGACGGAAAACGCCATCTGCATCAGTGCCAGCTCGGCATCCGATTTTTCCGAGCGGAGCCGTGACGCAACCTCGGTGCCGCTGATGAAATCGTAGCGGTTACCGTGTCGGCGCAGTCCGTCGAAGATGTAGAACGGGGTGGCCGGGTCCACCGCCACCACGCCATTTTCGTAACCAAGGCTGGCGATGGTGTCGGCCACCAGTGCGGTGGGGTCCTCGTGCTCTTCCCACACGCGGATGTCGTCGCCGAACTTCAGCATCGAGCGCGTCTTCGGCTCCTCGAACGCGGGGCTGAGGTAGGTGACGGGGCCTTCTGCGGGAATGATCGCGCCATGCAGCCGCTCGGTGAGCTTCAGGTTCACGCCGGTGAAGTAGAAGAGGTTGACCGAGGTATCGAGATAGAGGGCGGAGATGCCCTCCTTTTTCATCAGTGCCTGGGCGCGCGCCACGCGGTCCTGATGCTCGTCGACGCCAATCCGCTCGATGCCGGCGGTCATCGAAACCATCTTGTCGAGCTCGTCCTGCGCGGACGATCCACCAACGCCAATCGTCATCGCGTGCACACCGTCACTGTCAAAGCCGCGTCCATTGTCTGCTCCGTGTTCGAATAGAGATCGGGCGCACTCGTGCCCGATATGAGGTATTGCAAACATGCACTGCCGCCCGATCCGGGCCGCGCGTAACATGAGGTCTTTTCATGGACATGACTGCTTTCACCCGCGCCATTGCCGCGCCGAACCAGCCGACCGCCGCCTTCGAGGCGCTTTGCGACATGGCGGCGGCGCACGTCGGCGTGAAGCTCTTCACCGTGCTCACCATCGACCAGACGGCGGGGCTGCTGCGCCGCAGCTTCTCCAACATGCCGGACGCCTACCCTGCCAAGGGCACCAAGAAAATGACCGACACCCGCATCACGGACACGATGCTGAAGGATCGCACGTGGGTGCTGAGTGACGGCGCCGACGAAGTAAAGGCCAATTTCTTCGACCACGAGCTGATCATGTCGCTCGGCTGCGAAAGCTGCCTCAACGTCCCCATTGTGGTGGCGGACGAGGTGCTGGGCTCCATCAACCTCCTGCACGACGCCGGGCATTACACGCCGGAGCGGATCGAGGCTGCACAAAAGCTGAGCCACGCCGCCGCCACCGCGCTCCTGATCGAGCGTCAGTGGGGCGATTTGCTCGAAGCCTGACATCAGATTGACGGGTTCGCCACGGCCACCGGCGGCCGTGGCGGACGCTCCGCCAGAAGGCCCGTCGGCTTGATGCGCATGATGAGGATGAGAAGGCTGCCGATCACCATTTCGCGCAAGGCTGCACCCTGCGCGCCGGAAAGAACGGGCAGCATTCCCTCCAGAAAGCGGCTTCCTTCCAGAATGACCATGACGAGGAAGGCGCCGACCACCGCGCCGGTGGCATTGCCGGTGCCGCCCGCCGTCAGCGACAGGAAGATGTAGATGGTCAGAAGCGGGCGGAAAATGTCCGGCGCAATGTAGCTGGTGAAGTGGGCGTAAAGAACGCCGCCGAGGCCGAGGAGCGCGGCCCCCAGCGCAAACGCCTCCACCTTCATGCGGCGCACCGGCTTGCCGGCCACCGCGGCTGCGGTCTCGTCGTCGCGCAGTGCGCGCAGGGCCCGGCCGTAGGGGCTCCCCATCATGCGGCGCGACAGGAACCAGGCAACCGCCACCGCAACCATGGTAATGGCGGCAAACAGGGCATTGAACTGAAGCGGCGAGAGTGCGCTGCGGAACGGTCCCGGAATGCCGGAAATCCCGTCCGACCCGTTGGTCAGCCAGATCTCGTTGGCTGCCACCAGGCGGATCACTTCGCCAAACCCGAGGGTGACGATGGCGAGATAGTCCCCCCGCAGCTTGAGCGTCAGCTGCGAGACCAGCGCGCCAACCAGCGCCGCCGCCGCCATGGCGCACACTGCCCCCAGCGGGATCGGCAACCCCGCAATGGTGGTGAGCGCCGAGACATACGCGCCAACGGCAAAGAAGCCGGCAAGACCGAGGTTGATCATCCCCGTCATGCCCCAGATGACGTTGAGGCCAAGCGCCAGCATGGCGTAGATGCCGGCGAAGGTGAGTGTGGCCAGAAGGTAGCTCAGCATGCCTCAGCCTCCGGCCTGCGTTGGAGTTTTGAACGCACGCTCAATATTCCCGCTCCCCGAGAAGGCCGCGCGGGCGGAAGGTGAGGACGAGCACAATGGCAAAGAAGCCCACCGCGCTTCGGTAGGATGGCGACAGGACAATCAGCGAAAGCTCCTCGCCGATCCCCACCACCATGGCGCCCAGCACCGCACCCGGGATAGAGCCGAGCCCGCCCACAACGGCCGCCGCAAAGATCGGCAGGATGAAGCGGAACCCGGTGAGCGGGTCGATGGATGTGCCGACGCCAAGGAGCATGCCGCCGGTGCCGACCAGTCCCATGCCGAAGAAGACCGTGAGGCGGCCGACCAGAATGGGGTCGATCCCCTTCAGCTCCGCCAGCGCCGGGTTATCGGCCACCGCGCGCATCGACTTGCCGACCCGCGTGTAGCGAAGCGCCAGAAACACGGCCACCATGATGGCAACGGCGAGCAGGAAGTTCTCCACCTGCTGCGGCCCGATGCGCACGCCCAGAATGCGCCAGTCGCGCACGAGCGGCAGATCGTATCCGCGCAGGTCGTTGCCGTAGAAGAAGCGGACCGCATTTTCGAGGACGATGGTGAGCGCGATGGACGCAATGGCCGTGGTCAGCGCGCCGTGCTTGCGCAGCGGCCGCAGCGCCACCTCGTCGGAGGCAACGCCGATGATGGCCGGCACGATGAACGCCGCCACCAGCGACAGCTCGATCGGCAGCCCCAGCCCCACATTGGCCGCAAACCCCGCAAACGCGCCAATGGTGGCGTGGGAGGCCACCGAGAAATTGGGGAAGCGCAACACGGCAAACATTGCCGTGAAGCCGATGGCGGGAATCGCGAGCAGCGTTCCCATCACGATGCCGTTGACGAGGAACTGGGGGAGAAGGTCGATCATCAGGTGCGCGAGAAGTCGACCGCTGCGCCGTCTTCGATGCGCTGGAACAGGAACTGCGTTCCGGTGATGTCACCCACCTCGTTGAAGTCGCACGGCCCGCTGGCGCCGGTGTAGTTGACGGCGCCGCCGTCGGCGAGGATCGGCAGCCCTTCCAGCGCGCTGGACACCTCGGTCCCCTCGCCCTGGCTGACGGTCCGCAGATTTTCCATGATGCTTTCGCCCGACGCGGAGCCGCCCGCGGCCATGGCGAGGATGGCGAGATTGGCGTGGTCGTAGCACTGGGCCGAATAGGGATCGACAACCTCGACACCGAGGATCTTGGCGACGTTGGCGTAGGCTGCGCTGCCGATGGCGGGCGCCGGTGCCCAGGTGAAGATGCCTTCCAGCACTTCGGCGGGCAGCGCATCGAGAACGGTCTGGTTCACGGCGTAGGCCGGGCCGATGATCTTGCCCTCGTAGCCTGCCTGCCAGAGATCGCGCAGGAGCACCGTGGAGTCGGCCGTGTAGCCGCCAAGCAGGATGAAGTCCGCGCCCGAGCGCATGATGGTGTCCACCTCGGAGCGGTAGGTGCTCTTGTCGGCCTCGTAGATGAGGCTGTCCACCTCAAGCCCGGCCTCGCTGGCGATGCGGGTCATGTTGTCGATGTTGCCCTGGGCAAACGGGGTCTGCGGGCCGATCCAGCCGAGATGCGTCGCGCCCTCGTCGATCATGAACTTGGTCGCAACGTCGTTCTGGAGCTTGGAGTTGGGCTGGGTGCGGGCGATGTAGCCCTTGTGCGGCAAGAGCGTGATGGAGTCGGCGCCCGAAACGCAGAACAGCATCGTCTGGTTTTCCCAGCACAGCGGTGCAACGGCGGTGGTCACCGAGGAGGCCCACGTGCCCATGATGGCCGATACGCCATCCACGTCGATCAGCTTGCGGGCCGCGCGAATGGCCGCTTCCGGCGACGTCTGCGTGTCCTCGGAGGTGAGCGCGATCTGGCGGTCGAGCACGCCGCCCGCAGCGTTCACCCCGTCGATGACGCCGGCAATGGCGTCCCGCATGGACGGGCCGTAGTTGCCGCCGACGCCTGTGAGCGGCGTGAGGGAGCCGAGGTGGATCGGTCCGTCCTGTGCGAGCGCAGCGGGCACGCGCAGCACGTAGGGCGCGGCAATGGTTGCCGTCATCCCGGCGAGGACGCCGCGTCGCGTAAAGCTGAACTTGGCCATTTTAAGCTCCCTTAGTGCATTCCGAGGAAAGTTCGGCGGATATCGGGGTCTGAAGACAGGGCCTTGCCCGTGCCATCGGCATGGTTGAGGCCGGCTGCCAGAATGTAGGCGCGGTCGGCGATGGCGAGCGCTTCCATGGCGTTCTGCTCCACCAGCACGATCGCAACGCCGCTTGCGGCAATTTCCTTGATGACGCTGAACATCTGTTGCGCGGCGACGGGCGAGAGGCCGGCGGACGGTTCGTCCAGCAGCATCACCTGCGGTTCGACCATCATCCCGATGGCCATGGCCAGGAGCTGCCGCTGGCCGCCCGACAGGGTGCGCGCGGGATCGCTGCGCTTTTCAGCCAGCACCGGAAACCGCTCGAACAGCTCGGCAATGCGCGCGCGAACATTGGCGCGGTCGACCGTGCCGCCGATCTCGAGGTTCTCGCGCACGCTCATGGTGGCGAAGACGTTGGCCTCCTGCGGCACATAGGCGATGCCGCTGGCAACCACGTCGCGCGGGCGCATGCCCGTGAGGTTCTTGCCGCCAAGCATGACCGCGCCTTCGCGCACGTCGATCTGGCCGGTGATGGCCTTCAGCATGGTGGACTTGCCGGCGCCGTTGGGGCCGAGCACGGCGACAATCTCGCCAGCGTCCGCCGTCATCGACACGCCCTTCAGGATCATGTCGGCGCGGGTGTAGCCTGCAACGATCTTTTCGATGTCGAGCGTCGTCATGTGCGCCGTCCGAGGTATGCGTCCTGAACGCGGGTGTCGGACGTCACCTCATCGAAGGTGCCTTCCACCAGGGTGGTGCCCTCGGCCATCACGATCACCGTGTCGCAAAGCTCGGCCACGAGCGCCATGTCGTGCTCGACAATGAGAAAGGTGAGCCCCTCCTCCGCCAGCTCGCGGATGCGCTCGGCAATTTCGCGGCCCAGCGTGGGGTTCACGCCCGCCACCGGCTCGTCGAGCAGGATGAGCTTGGGCCGCCCCATCAGCGCCCGACCAATTTCCAGAAGCTTCTTCTGCCCGCCGGACAGGTCGGCAGACATGTTGGTGAGCACATGGTCGAGCTTGAGGCGGCGGGCGACTTCGCGGGCGCGGTCGGCCAGTTCCCGCTCGCGCTTCATCCAGCGGCCGGGGCGGAACAGCGCATTGCCCACATGTTCGCCAGGCTGCTTGTCGCCATGCAGGAGCAGGGTCTCGAACACGGTGAGCTTGGGAAAGCCGCGCGCAATCTGGAAGGTGCGGACGAGGCCGCGCAGGCTGATCTGGTCAGGCCGCCAGCCGGTGATTTCGGTGCCGTCGAAGGTCACGCGCCCGGTTTCGGGCGGGATGACACCGGAGATGCAGTTGAACACCGTGGTCTTGCCGGCGCCATTGGGACCGATCAGCCCGGTGATGCTGCCCGGCGCGACGGTGAACGCAGCGCCGTTCAGCGCGTGCACGCCATAGAAGCTGCGCGTCAGACCTTCGACCGATAGCAGGCCCGCCATAAATCTACCTTCGTAAAGCCCCCGGCACGACCGAGGGCTTGCGATCAACGTGCCTTGCCGAAAAGCAACGCCCGTGCCATCGCCGACCCGGTGCCTGTCATTGGAACAGCCAGCCCTTGGATTTGAAATTTCCGCTCATTTTTCGGTCACGTCAATCTCGACTGACATAAATTCTTGCCTCGCAGCATCGATGGATGATCCTGCATACACCGAGACGCCGGCCAACCGGCCAAGCCAGCGGGGATTTCGCGCCTTGTTTGTCCATGCTGCCGCGCCGCGCCGGCCCCGGCGCACAAATTTGTTGCAGCGCGGGCGATCGATTGCAAAGCGCAATCTTCTTGTGCCGGTGACACATTCCCGGTCTGCTTCACCGCCTCCCGCAGTCCCGATTCTGCATGCTTTCCATGCATTATATGTGCAATACGCACCGCGCATGCAGCCGGGCGTGTGCCAGATTGCGCGGCAGCGGTTCAGTCGTTTGCTTCGGCGGGCAGGAACTCCACGTCGTGCGCCGCAGACATCCGCACCACCTCCACCACGTCGGTCATCTCATCGAGGCCGACGAACAGATCCTTCAGCTTGCCTGCCGGAGAAACCCAGAAGAAGGCGCGGGCCGGCTTGTCCGACTTGTTGAAATAGCCGTGGGGAATGCCGCGCGGCATGCGCACGAGATCACCGGCCTTCGCGGTGGACCACTTGCCGTCGAGCTTCAGCTCCAGCTGCCCCTCCTGCACCAGAATGAACTCGTCCTGCGTGTGGTGGATATGGACGGGCACGAACTGCCCCGGCTCCGAATTCGCCTCGAAGGCAAAGCTCGTTTCGCAATCGGCCTTCGGAAAATAGACCTGGCCGAGAATGTTCCAGGACACCCCCTCGAAGCCGTCGCCCTCCGGCGTGATGCCGCCATCCAGTTCTTTGGTCATGATCGTGTCCCGCGGTTCGCTCAAGGCTGCGTCTTGCCAAGTTTGCGCATTGGCGCGTTCATTGTCATGCAGCTTTTTATAGCTGCACGGGACGGGCGCGCGCTCAGCCCGGCGGCGGGGTGGCGAGACCATCCACGAACACGTCGATCAGATGCAGGATCCGGTCTACCTGAGCGGGCATCTCAAACGCATGGCAGAGGCCCCACAGGGCGTTCAGGACCTCTCCGGGCGCCACGTCGGCCCGCACGGCGCCGCCTTTCTGTGCCCGCGCCATCAAGCCCTCCAGCGACCGGCGATTCAGCGCGGAGGCATCCTGCAGCGGTGTGGAAGCTGCATCATATTTCTGCACCAGCGCCGCAAGCATGCCCTTCTTGGTGGCAACCATCCGGACCGCGCCCTTCAGCCAGAGCCGCAGCGCATCGAGCGGCGCCTCTTCGGCTGCCAGCCGGGCCGCAAGGCCGGCAAGTTCGTCCGCCTCACGCCGGTAGACCGCCTCAAACAGCGCCTCGCGCGTGGGAAAATGCCGGTAGAGCGTGCCGATCCCGACACCGGCCGTGCGCGCCACAGCCTCAAGGCTCGCATCGGGACCACCGCCCGCGAACACGGTGCGGGCCGCCTCCAGAAGGCGCTCGCGGTTACGCAAAAAATCGGCGCGTGGCTTGCGTTTCGGCGGATCTCCGTCGGCGTCTGACACGAAAAAGAATAACCCCAGCTTGAAAGCGGAGGCCCCCTCCGTATATAAATCGTGGACCAACCCCTGCGCCCTGCAAGCGCAGCCAGCCCGCCTGAACAACTTTTCAATCAGCCCGCAGCCGACCTTTTTCATGGAGGGACGATGTGACCCATCCCCTGCGTCTGACCGTAAACGGCCACCCCCACGACGTCCATCTCGAAGATCCCCGCCCGACGCTGCTCGATGTCCTGCGCGACCGGCTCGGCCTCACCGGCACCAAGAAAGGCTGCGACCGTGGCCAGTGCGGTGCGTGCACGGTTCTGGTCGACGGCCGCCGCGTCAACAGCTGCCTCACGCTCGCGCTCAGCGTCGACGGCGCCGAGATCACCACCATCGAAGGGCTTGCCCGCAATGGCAGCCTTCACCCGGTTCAGGCCGCCTTCGTGGCGCATGACGGCTTCCAGTGCGGCTACTGCACGCCGGGCCAGATCATGAGCGCGGTCGGCCTCATCGCCGAGGGTGGCGCCGGCGACGATCCGGCCCGAATTCGCGAAGGAATGAGCGGCAATCTGTGCCGGTGCGCTGCCTACCCCGGCATTGCAGAGGCCGTCCGTGACGCCCAGCAGCGGATGGCAAAGAGCGACGGAGAGCCGGCATGAATGTCTTCGAATATGTCCGCCCCACCTCCGTTTCGGAGGCGGTTGCCGCGGCTGGCAGCGAGAGCGCGGCCTATCTTGCCGGCGGCACCAACCTGATGGACCTGATGAAGGCCGGCGTCGCGCAGCCGGCCCGGATCGTCGACATCTCGCACCTGCCGGAGCTGGGCCGCATCGAGACACTGCCGTCCGGCGACATGCGTATCGGCGCGCTTGTCTCCAACGCCGACCTTGCCCGAGACGCGGCGTTTGCGGCGGCAGCGCCCGCGGTTGCGGAGGCGCTGCTGTCCGGTGCATCGCCGCAGCTGCGCAACGCTGCCACGGTGGGCGGCAACCTGATGCAGGGCACCCGCTGCGCCTATTTCTACGACCCGCACAGCGCCTGCAACCGTCGCACGCCCGGCGCCGGGTGCGACGCCCGCGGCGGCAACACAGCGAGCCACGCCGTCCTCGGCTGGTCGGACTCCTGCATCGCCACCAATCCGTCGGACCTTTGCGTGCCACTGGTGGCGCTGGACGCGGTGGTGGAGATCGCCGGGCCGAACGGCACGCGGGAAACCGCGCTGGCCGCGTTCCACAACCTCCCCGGCGAGACGCCCGCGCAGCACACCGCACTTGCCGCCGGCGAGATGATCACCGCCGTGCGCCTGCCGGCTGGCGCTGGCAGGTTTGCCGGACATTCGCGCTACCTCAAGGTTCGCGAGCGCACGTCATTTGCGTTTGCCCTCGTGTCGGCAGCAGCGGCGCTGACGCTTGAAAATGGCGTGATCGCAGAAGCGCGGCTGGCGCTGGGCGGCGTTGCCGCGCGGCCCTGGCGCGTTCCCGCGGCAGAAGCCGTGCTCACCGGCAGCACGCCGGATGGCACGTTGTTCCGCCGTGCGGCCGAGGCCGCGCTGGAGGGGGCCCGCCCCTCCGGTAACAATGGCTACAAGATCGAACTTGCCATCCGGACCGCGACCCGCGCGCTGTCGCTGGCTGCCAGCGGCACGCCTGCGCAAATGCCCGCCATGCCCGGCTCGGTCTTCGCATCCACCACAATCAACGGTGACCAACATGGCTGAAACACTGGCATTCCCCGCAAGCCACGTTCGGCTCGGCTCCAGCGCGGGCCAGCCCGCCACCCGCCACGACGGCCCCCTGAAGGTGACGGGCGCTGCAACCTTCGCCGCCGACAACCGGCCGGATGGGCTTCTATATGCGGTCTTGGCGACTGCAGGCATTGCCCGCGGCCGGGTCACATTCATGGATCTGGCGGCGGCCGGCGCGCATCCGGGCGTGGTCCGGATCATCACGCCCGCTAACCGGCCGCCACTCGCCCACGACCCTGCCGAAAAGATGCACCGCCTCAACTTCCGGATCGAGGTGTTGCAGGACGATACCGTGCGCTACGCCGGCCAGCCGATCGCACTGGTTGTGGCAACGACGCTGGAGGCGGCCACCGAAGGCGCCCGCCTTCTGGCGCCGCAATACGCAAATGAACCTGTCAGAATCACGTTCGAAGACAGCGAGATGTTTGCGCCCGAAGCTGTCGGCCCCGGTGCGCCGCCCACGCTGGTGAAAGGCGATCTCGCAGCCGGCCTCGCCGAAGCTGCGACCACCACCGAAACCCGCATCGAGACCCCCTTCCAGTACCACAACGCCATGGAGCCCCACGCGCTTGTGGCCGCCTGGGACGGGGATCACCTCACCGTCGACATGCCGCATCAGGCCGTGGGCGTCGCGCGGGCAGACCTTGCGGCCTATTTCGGCGTACCGGCGGACAATATCCTGATCCGCAGCCCGTTCATCGGCGGCGGCTTCGGCTCCAAGGCGATCCTCGTCGGCCCGACGGTGCTTGCGGTGCTGGCAGCGCAGATGGTCGGCCAGCCGGTCAAGCTCGCCTTGCGCCGGGAGCAGATGTTCGGCCCGGTCGGCCACCGCGGCGCCACGCGCCAGCATTTGCGGCTGGGCATGGATGATGCCGGCCACCTTACCGCGCTCAGCCACGACACCACGGCCACCACAAGCCGGTTCGACGATTTTGTGGAGCCCGCCTCCAACGCCTCGCACAACATCTACGCAAGCCCGAACATGGCCATGCACCACACCGGCGCGCGGATCGACACCGGAACGCCGGGGCCGGTCCGCGGACCGGGCGAGGCCACCGGCTCGGCCGCGCTGGAGTGCGCCATGGACGAGGCAGCCGAGGCGTGCGGGATGGACCCCCTCGCCTTCCGCCTTGCCAACTATGCCGAGACTGACCCGGCCACCGGCAAGGCGTTCTCGTCCAAGGCGCTGCGGGAATGCTACGCCGAAGGGGCAGCGCGGTTCGGCTGGGCCGGCCGTCCGCTCCGCCCGCGCCAGATGCGGGACGCCAGCGGAATGCTCACCGGCTGGGGCATGGGCACGGCCATGTTTCCGTGCCCGATGTTCAACGCCGCGGCGCGGGCGACACTGCGCGCCGATGGCACGGCACTGATGGAAAGCTCGGCAGCAGAAATGGGCCAGGGCGCACTGACGGCACTTGGCCAGATTGGCGCCGACGGGCTCGGCATCGACAGCGATGCGCTGACCTTCAGCACCGGCTCCTCCGACCTGCCCGATGCCGGCATCGCAGGCGGTTCGGGGCACACCGCCACGGCCGGCAATGCCATCTTCGCCGCCGGCAGCGACGCCATCCGGAAGCTTGCGGACATTGCCACCGCAGATCCGGCATCGCCCCTGTTTGGCGCCGGCAATGCCGGTGTGGTCGGCCGCAGCGGGCGGCTGCACCGGGCCGACGACGACAGCCGCAGCGAGGCTTATGCCGACATCATGGCCCGCGCCGGCATCGCGTCGATCGAAGGCAACGGCACCGGCGCGCGCAACCCCGCATCGGCCGAGGAATACGCCATGTTCACCCACGGCGCCGTGTTTGCCGAGGTGAAGGTGGACCCGGACCTTTGCCAGATTCTCGTCACCCGGCTTGTGGGGGCGTTTGCGGCGGGCCGGATCATCAACCCGCGGCTGGCACGAAGCCAGCTGACGGGCGGGATGATCTGGGGCATCGGCTTTGCCCTGCACGAAGAGGCGGTCCATGACCCGCGCACCGGCCGCCCGATGAATGCCGACCTTGCCGGCTACCACATCCCGGTCAATGCCGACTGCCCGTCGGTTGAGGCCCTGCTGGTCGCGGAGGACGATCCCCATGTGAACGCGCTCGGCATCAAGGGTGTTGGCGAGGTGGGCATCACGGGTACGGCGGGCGCCATCGCCAATGCCGTGTGGCATGCAACGGGCATCCGTGCCGCGCGCTTCCCTATCCGCATCGAGCATCTCATCGGCTGAGGGCTGCGCCGGGAGGGGCCGCGCACCCGCCCCTCTCCGCTGAACTCAGGCGCCCAGCGCACGCACGGCGGAAACGGCAGCCGCCGTGCGGTTCTCGACACCGAGTTTGGCGAGAATCTTCTCCAGATGCTTGTTCACCGTGCCGGGGTTCAGCGTCAGGATCTCGGCAATGTCTCGGTTTGACTTGCCTTTGACGATCCAGTTCAAAACCTCGGACTCGCGCTGTGTCAGGCCGAAGCGCTCCGACAGCCTCTGCTCATCGGCAACCAGCCCCGGCGCAATCCTGAGAAGAACGTCGCCCGACGCGGTGCGGCCGATATAGGTCATCGTCAACCGCCCGTTGCCGGCACGCCACGGCGTCGCCGCCGACACGGCCGTGTGCACGACCTCCTCCACAAAGGCGATCAGCGACGCGTCGGTCACCACCACGTCGCGCCCGCGCGACCCGAGCACCGACGCGGCCATGTCCGCCGCATTGGCCGCGGTCCAGGTGACCACGCCGGTGCGGGACACGGCAATCAGCGGCTGCCCCACGGCGTCCAGCGCACTGCGCGCCTCCCGCACCACCCGCGCGTTGGAGACATGGACGGCAACGCGGGCAATCAGCTCATCCACCTTCACCGGCTTGGTGATGTAGTCGACACCGCCCGCCGCAAGCCCCGCCACAATGTGCTCCGTACCGGAAAGCCCGGTCATGAAAATCACCGGGGCGGACGTCGCGTCGGGACCCGATTTCAGGCGCCGGCAGGTCTCGAAGCCGTCGAGGCCAGGCATCAGCGCATCAAGCAGGATCGCATCCGGCTCCACGCGGCGGGCGAGCGAAATTGCGGTTGACCCGTCCCGTGCCACCAGCACGGTGAGGCCGGCCTCCTCCAGCGTGTCGATCAGCATCGCCAGTGTGTCGGGTGCATCGTCCACCACCAGAACGAGGTTGCCGGGCTCCTCATGCTTCATCGGACTCCTCCATCTCGTCGAGGATGGTTCCGAGGCGCTGCATGTCGAAGGTGGCGACGACGGAGCGCAGGTGCGCAACCGTGCCGGAAAGGTCCGGGGCATCGGCCTCGATGCGGGCGAGCGCCCGTGACAGGCCGCGGGGCCATCCGATCTCGGCAAAATGGCGAAGCTCCTCGATGTGCGCGGTGGGAAGCGGCACCAGATGGCCGCGGCGGGGCGCCGGCGCCAGGCCGGGCCGGGCGAGCGTGTAGGCAAGCCCGAGCTGCCGCTCCAGGCGCACCAGAAGGTCTTCGATGTTGATCGGCTTGGCGATGAACTCGTCGGCAAGCCCTGCCCGCGCCTCCCGCGCAAGCCGGTCCGCGGCATGGGCCGAAACCATCACGATGGGGGCATCGCACCCGCCGGCCCGCAGCTGTTCGGCAAGGTCCCAGCCGCTCATGCCGGGGAGCCGCACGTCGAGCAGGAAGAGGTCCGGCTCCATCTCCCTCACAAGGTCGAGCGCAATTTCCGCCGTGCCGGCAACATGGAGGGTGAAGCCGATCGGGCGCAGGACATCGGCCATCAGGCCGCCATGGTCCGGCTCGTCCTCCACCAGCATCAAGGTGCGCCGCGGCCCGGTGTAGCCGGTGACGATGCGGGTGTCCGTCACCGGAACCGAGGTGGTGCGGTGAACCCGCGGCAGCATCAGCCGCACCGAGAAGGCGCTGCCCGCGCCGGGAGCCGACACCACCTTGATCTCGCCGCCCTGCACTTCGGTCAGCAGCTTGGTGATGGTGAGGCCGAGCCCGGTGCCGGGCACCACCGGCCCGCCAGGCCGCTTCAGCCGCGCAAACGGCATGAAGATCCGCGGCACCTCCGCCGGGTCGATGCCGACGCCCGTGTCGGACACGGTGAAATGGGCCACCTCGCTGCGGTAGCCGACCTTGAACACCACCTCGCCCTTTTCGGTGTAGCGGATGGCGTTGGTGAGGAGGTTCATCAGGATCTGGCGCAGGCGCCGCTCGTCGCAGCGCACCCAGTCGGGCACCTTTTCTTCTTCCACGTAGGTGAAGGCGAGGCCCTTGTCGTCCGCCTGCATGCGGAACACTGCCACCAGCTGGTTGAGGAAATCCGGCAGGTTCACGGTGCCGGAATGGATTTCCAGCCGCCCCGCCTCGATCTTGGAAATGTCGAGCAACCCCTCGATCAGGCCGGACAGATGCTCGCCGCTGCGGCGGATCACCGACACCGCCTCGTGCCGGCGGGGCGGCAGGTCCGGGTCCGCCTCCATAAGCTGGGCGTATCCCAGAATGGCGTTGAGCGGCGTGCGAAGCTCATGGGTGATGCCGACCACGTAGCGGCTCTTGGCCCCGTTGGCGGCGTCCGCCTCCTTGCGTGCCTGACGCAACTGCGCGTCGGTGCGCTTGTGGGCGCGGATCTCGCGCATCAGAAGCTGGGCCTGCTCGTCGCTCTCGCGCATGGCGGTGCGGGAGGCTTCCTGCGCCAGCACGAAGAGCCAGATGGCAACGCCGGCCACAAACACCAGAACCGCGAACGAAAGCCACACCGCCTGCGCCGGCGTCGTGACCGATGCCGGATCGTTGGCCACAATGGCAACGTAACGCAGCGGGATGCCCATGAGGATGACCGCCAGCGTCATCAGCGCCGCAAACGCGGCATAGCGTGTCTTGAAGATGTGGCCGAGCCGCGGGGGGAACAGGAAGTCGACCAGGTGGCTTGCCTGCTCGCGCAACTGGGCGTGGGGCCGGCAGGCATCAGCGCAGCGCGCGTCCAGAGAACAGCACAGCGAGCAGATCATTCCGGCATAAAACGGGCAGTGGAGGATGTCGTCGGTCTCGAAATGGTTGCCGCAGACCGTGCATTCGGCCTCGCCGGTGGCGGCGGGTTCGGCGGGGCGGGCAATGTAGAAGCGCCCGCGCGTGCCCGCCGCAATCAGCGGCGCCAGCACGAAGGCGACGACGAATGCCAGCGGCGTTGCAAAGGCCGCGGCGGTGGCGCCGAAGTGGCCGGCGTGGGCCGCAAACCCCACGGCGACCGCGCCAACCATCGCGCCGAGCCCCACGGGGTTGATGTCGTAAAGGTGGCCGCGGCGAAACTCGATGCCCCTGGGGCTGAGGCCGAGCGGCTTGTTGACGGTGAGGTCCGCCACCAGCGCACCGACCCACGCCACCGCCACCGTGGCGTAGATGGTGAGCGTCGCCTCCAGCGCCGCGAACACCCCGAGCTGCATGAGCGCCAATGCGATGAGGACGTTGAAGACGAGCCACACCACCCGCCCCGGATGGGCATGGGTGAGGCGCGAGAAGAAGTTCGACCACGCAATCGAGCCGGCGTACGCATTGGTGACGTTGATCTTCAGCTGCGAAATCATGACGAACGCACCGACCAGAGCGGTCGCAATTGCCGGGTTCGTGATCGCGGTCTGAAAGGCGGCGAGGTACATGTGCGTCGGGTCGGCCGCATCCACGGCGGACGCACCAGCCGACAGCGCCAGCACGGCAAGATAGGAGCCGGCGAGCATTTTCGCGACGCCCAGCACCGACCAGCCCGGCCCCGCCACAACCAGCGCAGCCCACCAGCGCCGCCGCTCCCGCGCGGTTTTCGGCTCGGGCAGAAAGCGCAGGAAATCCACCTGCTCGCCAATCTGCGCAATCAGCGAAAACACCACGCCGGAGGCAGCGCCCAGCATCAGAAGGTCGAGCCCGCCGGTGCTGCCGGGCGGCGTGTAGCTTCCCCATTCGCGCAGCGAAACGCCGCCGGCAAACGCAACGCAGACGAACGGCACGATATGGAGGACCACCCAGATCGCCTGCGTCCATTTCTGGAAGAAGGAGATCTTGGTGAAGCCGTGCGTCACCAGCGGAATGACAACCAGCGCATTGAGGAGGTAGCCGACGCCGAGCGGGATGCCGAAACAATATTCCAGCGCCAGCGACAGGATTGCCGCCTCCAGCGCAAAGAAGATGAACGTGAACGAGGCGTAGATCAGCGACGTGATGGTCGAGCCGATATAGCCGAACCCTGCGCCGCGGGTGAGAAGGTCGATGTCCACGCCGGACTTTGCGGCGTGATAGGAGATCGGCAGCCCGGTGAGAAAGAGCAATGCGCCGACGATCATCATCGCCGCGACGGCATTGTCGAACCCGTAGGACAGGGTGAGCGCGGCGCCGATCGCCTCCAGCGCCAGAAACGAGATCGACCCGATGGCGGTGTTGGCAACCCGCATGGGTGTCCAGCGCCGGGCCCGCCGCGCAGTGAAGCGCAGCGCGAAGTCTTCCAGCGTTTCGTTTGCGACCCACTGGTTGTAGGTCCGGCGGCGGCGCGTGATCGTGTGAACCCGCGTCATCTGGCCAAATCTCCCAGTATTTCGAACGTCGCCTGATATTTCGGCATGGCAACAAAGTTCCGCTGTCTTCCCAACGCAAACAAATGCGCTGCGAAATCCTGCCATGCGCCAAGCCGGTTTTAGGAGAATGCCCCCCATAAATACCTAGCGCCATGGGTAGGACCACCCATTGTTGCGACGCAACACGCTCAGCGATGCTCCTTCACATCGGCGGCGCGCCCCGCGCCCCTGTTTCGCCAACCGAACACGATGCGAGGAGCACGATGAGCGAACAAGACAAGACGAAGCGGCCCTTCATGCCGCTCAGCCGCCGAAACATGATGATGGGCACGGCGGCCCTGTCCGCTGCACTCTTCATGCCGAAGGCACTGCGCGCGCAGGACTTTCCCACGGCCGAGGTGAACACCACCGGCCTTGCCGTCACCGACGACACGGTGACCATCGGCATCCTGCACTCGGTCACCGGCACGATGGCGATCTCGGAGACGGGCTCGGTCCAGGCCGAAAAACTCGCCATCGAGCAGATCAACGCGCAAGGCGGCATCCTTGGCCGCAAGATCGAGTTCATCCAGGAAGACGGCGCGTCCGACTGGCCGACCTTCGCCGAAAAGGCGCGCAAGCTCCTCGTCAACGACAAGGTCGCCTCCGTCATGGGGTGCTGGACCTCCGCGTCGCGCAAGGCAGTGCTGCCGGTGTTCGAGCAGTATAATGGCTTTCTCTACTATCCGACCTTTTATGAAGGCCTGGAGGAAAGCCCCAACGTCATCTACACCGGCCAGGAAGCCACGCAGCAGATCATCGCCGGGCTCGACTGGGTCAACCGCGAGAAGGGCGCGAAGACCTTCTATCTTCTGGGGTCGGACTACATCTGGCCGCGCACGTCCAACAAGATTGCGCGGGCCCACATCGAGAAGTTCCTCGATGGCGCCAAGGTGGTCGGCGAAGACTACTATCCGCTTGGCCACACCCAGTTCAACTCGGTCATCAACAAGATCCGCCTGAAAAAGCCTGACGTGATCTACGCGATCGTCGTCGGCGGCTCCAATGTTGCCTTCTACAAGCAGCTGAAGGCAGCCGGGATCGACATGACGGAGGAAAAGCCCCTCCTCCTGACCATCTCGGTAACCGAGGACGAGATCCGCGGGATTGGCGGCGAGAACATCGAAGGCGCCTACGCCTGCATGAAGTATTTCCAGTCCCTGCCGAATGAGAACAACCAGGAATTCGTCGCCGCCTTCAAGGACATGTGGGGCGAGGACATGGTGATCGGCGACGTGACGCAGGCCGCCTATCTCGGCCCTTGGCTGTGGAAGGCCGCGGTCGAGAAGGCCGGGTCGTTCGACGTGGACAAGGTGCGCGAGGCCTCCCCCGGCATCGAGTTCGACAAGGCGCCCGAAGGTTACGTGCGGATCCACGAGAACCATCACCTCTGGTCCAAGACCCGCGTCGGCCACGCGATGGCCGATGGCCAGTACGAGGTCGTCTACGAGACGGAAGACCTCGTCGAGCCGAACCCCTTCCCCGAAGGCTACCAGTAAGCCGCGGCGGCCCGGCCGCCTGAACGCAGCCGGACGGCGCCTCGCGCGCCGTCCGCGCCAGTGTCACCGCCGCGCCCGTCGCGGTGCCCTCTTCGCCAACAGCCAGGGGCGTAACGGCCATGTTCGAAGGCTATACTTCCAATGAACTCGTCGCGATCTTTGCCATGCAGGGGTTTGCCGGCCTGATCCTGTTTTCCGTCCTCGTCCTGATGGCGCTCGGCCTTGCAATCATCTTCGGACAGATGGGCGTCATCAACATGGCGCACGGCGAATTCATGATTCTGGGCGCCTACGTCACCTACCTGTGCTCAGGCTTCTTCAGCGAATATCTGCCAGCGCTTTTCGGCATCTACTTCTTCGTGGCGATGATCCTCGCCTTCTTTGCCGCCGGTGCGCTCGGCATGGCGGTGGAATGGCTCATCATCCGCCACCTCTACAAGCGCCCGCTCGATACGCTGCTCGCCACATGGGGCGTCTCGCTGATCCTTCAGCAGACCTACCGCACCGTGTTCGGCGCGCGCGAGGTCGGCGTCAGCTTGCCGGACTGGATGATGGGCTCGCTGCCGCTGACGGACATGATCGAGATCCCCATCAACGGCCTCTTCGTCATGGCGCTGGCGCTCGCCATCGCCGTCGGCGTCGGCGTCCTGATGCTGCGCTCCGGCTGGGGCAAGAAGGTCCGCGCGGTGATGTTCAACCGCCAGATGGCCGGCGCCGTCGGCATCGACACCGAGCGCGTCGACCGGATGACCTTCGGCATCGGCTGCGGCATTGCGGGCGTCGCGGGTGCCGCCTTCACGATGATCGGCTCGACCGGGCCGTCGTCGGGCCAGCTCTACATCGTCGACACCTTCCTCGTCGTCGTCTTCGGCGGCACGGCGAGCCTCTTCGGCACCATCGCCTCGGCCTTTTCCATCAGCCAGGCCCAGTCGATCATGGAGTTCTTCCTCTCCGGCTCGATGGCCAAGGTGCTCACCCTCCTGACGGTCGTCGGCATCCTCATGCTGCGCCCCCAGGGCCTCTTCAGCCTCAAGATCCGGAGCTGAGCCCGCCATGAACCGCCTTGCCAACCGCTATTTCACCCCGTCGGAGCTGCTCGGCTTCGTCGTCCTCGCCGCCATCATCTTCGTTGTCCTGCCCTCGGTGCTCGACGTTTTCCGCCTCAACCTCTTCGGCAAGTACCTCACCTATGCGTTTGTCGCGCTCGGCCTTGTTCTGTGCTGGGGCGCGGGGGGCATCCTCTCGCTCGGTCAGGGCGTCTTCTTCGGCCTTGGCGGCTACTGCATGGCGATGTTCCTGAAGCTGGAAGCGTCCTCACCGGAGAACACGTCGATCCAGTCCACCCCCGGCATCCCCGATTTCATGGACTGGAACCAGATCACCGAGATCCCGTGGTGGTGGCAGCCCTTCCACTCCCTCCCGGTTGCCATGATCGCGGTGGTCCTCGTGCCGGTCGCGCTCGCCTTCATCATCGGCGTTGCGATGTTCCGGCGGCGGGTGGGCGGCGTCTACTTCGCCATCATCACCCAGGCGATCGCCGCAATCCTGACGATCCTCATCATCGGCCAGCAGGGCTTCACCGGCGGCGTCAACGGCATCACCGACCTTCGCACGTTGCTGGGCTGGGACATCCGCACCGACAGCGCCAAGGTCACGCTCTACTTCGTCAACGGCGGGCTGCTGTTCGCCTGCCTGTTCATCGCCCACTTCGTCCGGCGCTCGAAGCTCGGCCGCCTGCTGATTGCCATCCGCGACCGTGAGGACCGGGTGCGCTTCTCCGGCTACGACGTCGCCAACTTCAAGATCTTCATCTTCTGCCTCGGCTGCGCGTTTGCGGGGATCGGCGGGGCGATGTTCACCCTCCAGGTGGGCTTCATGTCGCCTTCCTTCGTCGGCATCGTGCCGTCGATCGAGATGGTGATCTTCTGCGCCGTCGGCGGCCGCTACTCCATCTTCGGCGCGGTCTACGGCACGCTCCTCGTCAACTGGACGAAAACCACCTTCTCCGAGAGCTTCCCCGAACTCTGGCTGTTTGCCATGGGCGCCCTCTTCATCGGCGTGGTGCTCGCCTTCCCGTCCGGCCTCGCCGGCCTGTGGACCGACTACGTGGAGACCCCGATCCGCCGCTTGCGCGACCGCAAGACCGCCGACCGCCCGGCCGCCGCCGCCGCGCAACCGAACCCCGCGGAGTGAGCCCGATGAACGCGCAGGCAAAGCCCACCCAGTACACCAACAACGACTATCTCCTGTCGGTGGAGCACCTCACCGTCTCGTTCGACGGGTTCAAGGCGGTCAACGACCTCACCTTCTACGTCGACAAGAACGAGCTTCGCGTCATCATCGGCCCCAACGGCGCCGGCAAGACCACGGTGCTCGACCTCCTTTGCGGCAAGACGCGGGCAACCACGGGCTCGGTCAAGTTCAAGGGCCGCGAACTGACCCACATGCGCGAGGACCAGATCGTCCACGCCGGCGTCGGCCGCAAGTTCCAGAACCCGTCGATCTACGAGGACCTCACCGTCTTCGAAAACCTCGAAATCTCCTACCCCAAGGGCCACGGCGTTTTCGGTTCGCTGTTTTTCAAGCGCGGCGACGATGTGGTGGCGCGGGTGGATGAAGTCGCCGAGATGATCTTCCTGGAGGATCACCTGTCCCAGAAGGCCGCCACCCTCAGCCATGGCCAGAAGCAGTGGCTCGAAATCGGGATGCTGCTGATCCAGGAGCCCGAACTCCTGATGCTGGACGAGCCGGTCGCCGGCATGTCCGTCGCCGAACGGCAGAAGACCGCCGAACTCCTGAAGAAGATCATCGAGAACCGCTCCGTCATCGTCATCGAGCACGACATGGGGTTCGTCGAGGACATCGCCCACAAGGTCACTGTCCTGCACCAGGGCCAGATCCTTGCCGAGGGTTCGATGGAGACGGTGAAGAACGATCCGAAGGTCATCGAAGTCTATCTGGGGCATTGATCATGTTGCAAAATCTGTTGCGCGCCACCAACGCCGCCCCGCCTGTCGCCATCGAAGGCAGCGCCGCCCTCCGTGTCTCCGGCCTCCACGTTGCCTACGGCGAGAGCGAGGTCATCCACGGCATCGACCTCGATGTGGCGCCTGGCGAGATCGTCGCCATCATGGGCCGCAACGGCATGGGCAAGACCACGCTCATGAAGTCGCTGATGGGGATCATCCCGTCCAGGTCGGGCACCGTGGCGGTCGGCGGCGCCAACGTCACCGGGCTGAAGAGCCACCGGCGCGTTGCGGCCGGCATCGGCTACGTGCCGCAGGGCCGGCAGATCTTCTCCACCATGACCGTGGAGGAGAACATCGAGACCGGCCTCACCGTGACCGGCAACGCCGCCGTGCCGGCTTCGATCTACGATCTCTTCCCCGTCCTCCTCGAAATGCGCAGGCGACGGGGCGGCAACCTCTCCGGCGGCCAGCAGCAGCAGCTTGCCATTGCCCGTGCGCTCGCCGCCGAGCCGAAGGTTCTGCTGCTGGACGAGCCGACCGAGGGCATCCAGCCCTCCATCATCCGCGACATGGCGCGCACGCTGAAAAAGATCCGCGACGAGCGGGGCCTCTCGGTCGTCGTGTCCGAGCAGGTGCTGTCATTTGCGCTCGATGTCGCCGACCGCGTCCTCGTGATCGAGAACGGCAGGATCGCCCACGAAAGCCCGCGCGACAGCATCGACGAGGCGAAGGTCTCCCGCTTCCTCTCCGTCTGATCCCCCAACCGGCTGCCCGTGGACGGCGGCCCGTGCCCACCCGACCCGAACGAGAAGGTAAATTCAGATGCCCGATACTCTGATCAAGATCGACCTGTCCGACAGCCCCTACACCAACGAAAAGATCCACAACCGGTGGCATCCGGACATTCCGATGGCCGACTGGGTCGAGCCGGGCGACGACTTCCGCGTCGAGACCTATGACTGGACCGGCAACCAGATCAAGAACAACGACGACGCCGCCGACGTGCGCGACGTCGACCTCAGCCAGGTCCACTTCCTGTCCGGCCCGATCGGCGTCAAGGGCGCCGAACCCGGCGACCTGCTTGTGGTCGACATCCTCGACATCGGCGCCTTCGACGCAATGACCTGGGGGTTCAACGGCTTCTTTTCCAAGAAGAACGGCGGCGGCTTCCTGACCGAGCATTTCCCCGAAGCGCAGAAGTCGATCTGGGATTTCGAGGGCATGTTCACCAGGTCGCGCCATGTGCCGGGCGTTCGGTATGCCGGTCTCATCCACCCGGGCCTCATCGGCTGCCTGCCCGACCACAAGATGCTCGACATGTGGAACACACGCGAGAAGGCGCTGTTCGACACCGATCCCGACCGGGTCCCGGCGCTGGCCACCCTGCCGGACGGCGGGCCCTCCGCCCACATGGGCAAACTCTCCGGCGAGGCGCGCGACAAGGCCGCCGCTGCCGGCGCCCGCACCGTTCCCCCGCGCGAGCATGGCGGCAACTGCGACATCAAGGATCTGTCGCGCGGGTCGAAAATCTACTTCCCCGTTTACGTCGACGGGGCCGGGCTTTCGATGGGCGACCTGCACTTCAGCCAGGGCGATGGCGAAATCACCTTCTGCGGCGCCATCGAGATGGCGGGCTGGCTGCACATCAAGGTCGATCTCATCAAGGGCGGCATGGCCAAGTACGGCGTGAAGAACCCGATCTTCCGCCCCTCCCCGATCAAGCCGAAGTACGACGACTTCCTCATCTTCGAGGGCATCTCCGTCGATGAAGGCGGCAAGCAGCATTATCTGGATGTGCACATCGCCTACCGGCAGGCCTGCCTCAACGCCATCGAGTACCTGAAGAAGTTCGGCTACACCGGCGCGCAGGCCTACGCGATCCTGGGCACAGCGCCGGTACAGGGGCACATTTCCGGCGTGGTCGACATCCCCAACGCCTGCGCCACCTTGTGGCTCCCCACCGACATCTTCGAGTTCGACATGATGCCCGGAAAGGACGGACCGAAACTCCACCTTGACGGCTCCGTCGACGTGCCGCTCGCACCGGATCTCTGACCCCATGCCCACATACGACTATCTTTGCGCCGAGCACGGCCCGTTCCAGACCCACCGGCCGATGAGCGCGTCGGCCGATCCCGTGCCCTGCCCGGCCTGCAGCGCGCCTGCCCCGCGCGCCATCCTCACCGCGCCGCAGGTGGGTTCGCTGGACGGTGCCGCCCGCCACGCCCACGGCGTGAACGAGCGCTCCGCCGACAGCCCCAAACGCCTGAGCGCCCACGGCCCCGGATGTTCGTGCTGCTCATCCGGCACGAAGAAAAGCCGCAAGACCCTCCACCGTCCCGACGGCTCCAAGTCGTTCCCGGCTGCCCGGCCGTGGATGATCTCGCACTAGAAAAGAACCGGCCGAACACCCACCCCATGCCGCGCCGCCCGGCATGGGGTGCATTCATGGCACGCGGCTGAGCGCTTGCAGCAAGGCGCACTCACTGGCTGGCCCGTCCCCCGGCATGGTGCAGCGGCTGAACGCTGTCCCGCTCCGCCAGAACGAATGGCAAGATGACGCGGCTTGGCGGTGCGGACGGATTTCCAAGCCGGCGCATGAGAAGGGATGCCGCATGGCGGCCGATTTCCTGGCGGGACAGGAACAGCGACGTCAACGCAGGTTGCCAGAGACTGGCCTCCGCAATGTCGTCGAAGCCGACCACCGAAAAGTCTGCCCCCGCCTCCCGGCCAGCGCGCCGCAGCCCCAGCATCACGCCGAACGCCACCACATCGTTGAAGCACACGCATGCGGTGATGGTGCCGTCCGCCGCGAGAAGCTGGCCGATGGCGGCCATGCCGAACTCCCGCGTTGCAGGCCCGTCAACCACGATCGACGCGTCGAACGCCAGCCCCGCCTCCTCCAGCGCGCGACCGTAGCCGCCAAGCCGGTCGCGCCCGGTCGCAATCTTGCGGTTGATGCCGACCATGGCGATCCGCCGGTGGCCAAGGGCAATGAGGTGCGCTGTCGCGCTGCGCATTCCGTCAAGGTTCGCCCCGCCGACATAGTCCGCGTCAACGCCCGGCATGTCGCGCGAGAAGAGGACCAGAGGCAGCCCGCTGTCCTGCACGTCGCGAATGGTCGCCGGATCGGTGCCCGCCGAGGGGCACAGGATGATGCCGTCGACATTGTATTCGCGGAATGTCTCGATGAATTCGGCCTGCCGCTCCGGCGTTTCCTGCGAGTTGCCGAAGAGGACCACCCGGCCGATCCGCGTCATCTCCTCCTGCACCGCCGCAACGATCTCCGCAAAATAGGGGTTGGTGAGATCGTTGACGACAATGCCCACAGTGTGGGTGGAGGCCGTGCGCAGGCTGGCAGCGCCCCTGTTGTAGACGTAGCCGAGTTCGCGTGCGGCAGCTTCGATCCGCTCGCGCGTCTGTTTGGGGATGGAGGGGTGGCGGCGCAGCGCCAGCGAGACCGTTGCGCGCGACAGGCCCACTTTCTGCGCGATTTCGATCAGGCGAACCTTCCGGGGCGAGCCACCCGGCTTCGGGTCATCGGCCATCCGGGGCAATCTTCGGATCGAACGGCGCCCTCGCCTTCGCACTGCCGAAGCGCCACGCGGCAAGCGGCTTCTCCGGCCCGGCTGATCCATCAAGGGAAGGTGCGGGCCGCCCGATGTGGCCAAGCGCCATCATACCCTCGCGATGTGCATGCCGCCGTCCACATGGATGATGTCGCCGGTGGAGAAGGAAAGCTGGCCGCTCGCCAGCAACGCGGCCGCCTTGCCGACTTCCGACGGTTCGCCCCAGCGGTTGACCGGCGTGAAGTCGCCGCGCGCGTAAAGCCCGTCGTACCGTTCGCGCGCTACGGCGGTCATTGCCGTGCGGATGACGCCGGGGCGGATCTCGTAGGCGCCGATCCCGGCCTCGGCAAGGCGCACGGCGTAAAGCTTGGTCATCATCGAAAGCGCCGACTTCGAGAGGCAATATTCGGCGCGGTCAGGCGAAGCGGCGAATGCGTTGGCCGACGACACGGTGATGATGGTGCGGCCATGTCCATCGCCCGCGGCGGCATCCTCCAGCATCCGGCGGGCAACGGCCTGGGTGAGAAAGAACGTGCCGCGCAGGTTGACGCCGACAACACGATCGAAGCTTTCCGGCGTCACGTCCAGCATGTCACCCCGCGTCCTGACCGAAATGCCGGCATTGTTGACGAGGCACGCCAGCGGCCCGAACGCGGCGGCCGCGTCCACCATCGCGTCGTGGCTCGCAACATCGGCAATGTCGCCCGCAACAGGCGTGGCACGCCGGCCCGCGGCGCGCACCGCAGCCAGTGTGTCCACCAGCCCGTCGGCGGTGAGGTCGTTGGCCGCAATATCGAAACCGGCCTTTGCCAGCGCAATGGCGATGGCCTGGCCGATGCCCCGGCCGGCCCCCGTAACCAGCGCGACCTTGCGGTGTGAGTCAGCGTCCATTCGGCTCCTCCGCCAGCAGGCCCCGCGCGGTCATGTCGGCGGCGTTCGTCCCTTCCCGGGCCATCTTCAACCTCATCGTCCCGCGCACGCAGCTCGGCTGCGGGGCTTGCACAGCGTCAGGCCCCATCACATAATTGCACTTACTAGATCGATCTAGCGGATCAAGATCAAGCACAATCAAGAATCCGATCCGGGGAGAAAACCATGCCCGTTCACCAGCTTTGCGCGACCCTTTGCACCGCCCGCCGCTCCCGACCGGTGCCGCACGGCCAAAGGCGCGGGTGAGCGCAATGCAGATCGATGTGATGACACCCGAGGCGATTGCCGCCGAAATTGCGGATGGGGCGACCATCGCGGTCACCGGCTCCGGCGGCGGAATGCTGGAAGCCGACACCATCTATGCCGCGATGGAAGCAAGGTTCCTGGCAACCGGCCACCCGCGGGACCTGACGCTGATACACGCGCTGGGCATTGGCGACCGCAAGACGCTCGGCACCAACCGCTTTGCGCACGACGGCATGGTCCGCCGCGTCATCGGCGGGCACTGGACGTGGTCGAAGCCCATGCAGGCGCTGGCGAAAACAAACCGGATCGAGGCCTATTCCCTCCCAAGCGGCGTCATCAGCCTGCTTTTGCGCGAAAGCGGTGCGGGCCGCCCCGGCCTCATCACCAGAACGGGGCTCGGCACGTTCGTCGACCCCCTCCACGGCGGCGGCAGGGTCAACGCCGCCGCGGTGGACGACATTGTGGAGCGGGTGGAGCTTGGCGGCGAAACCTACCTTCGCTACCTGCCGCTGAAGGTGGACGTGGCAATCATCAAGGGCACCTTCGCCGACACGTCCGGCAACATTTCGATGATGGACGAACCGGCCGACCTCGATTCCTTTGCGGTGGCACTGGCAGGCCACAATTGCGGCGGCCGCGTTTACGTTCAGGTTCGCGACCGGGTTCAGACCGGCTCGCTCCGCCCGCGCGAGGTGAGCCTCCCCGGCATTCTGGTCGATGCCATCACCCTTTGTCCGGCGCAGGACCAGACCTACCGCGGCGGTTATGACCCGGCGCTGGCAGGGCGCGTGCGCACCACACTCGTGCCGGAACAGACGGACGCTGCAGGTGGCCCCAAGCGCGTCATCGCGCTGCGCGCCGCCATGGAGCTTTCGCCCGGCGCATGCGTCAATTTCGGCTTTGGGGCATCGGCCGGCGTTGCCGAAATCATCAGCGAACGCGACGCATTCGACCAATACTGGACGACCATAGAGCAAGGCATTCACGGTGGCTCGATGCTGACCGGCGACATGTTCGGCATGGCGGTCAACCCGGTGGCGATCCTCCCCGCCTCCAACCAGTTCGATTTTTACCATGGCGGCGGACTCGACGCCGCCTTCCTCGGCATTGCCGAGGTGGATGCCACCGGCAACGTCAACGTCAGCCACATCGGCGGCGAGATTGTCGGCCCCGGCGGCTTCATCGACATCACGCAGAACGCAAAGAAAGTGGTGTTCTGCGGCACGTTCGATGCCAGGGGCTCGAAGGTGGACGTGGCCAACGGCAGCATCCGGATCGAGCGAGACGGCGAGATCCGCAAGTTCGTGCCCAGCGTTGCCGCCATCACCTTCTCCGGCGCGGAGGCTCTGGCACGCGGGCAGGAGGTTTTCTACGTGACCGAACGCGCCGTCTTCCGCCTCGGCCCCGACGGGGTGGAGCTGATGGAAATTGCACCCGGCGCCGACCTTGATCGCGATATTCTGGCGCGGATGGAATTTGCGCCCGTGGTGCGGAACGTCAAACCGATGTCGGAGGCTCTGTTTCGCGCATGACCGGATCCCTTGAAATCACCGACCGCGGCCCGGTTCGCCAGCTTGCGATGACCGGCGTGCCAAGCCGCGGCAACCCGCTCTCGGTGGCGCTGATTGCCGCCCTCCACAGCGCCGTTCTGGCGGCCGAAGCCGATCCCGCCATCCGCGTGATGGTGCTGACGGGGACGGAGCGCTTCTTCTCCGTCGGCGCGGACCTGCGGGACGTGGACAAGCTCACCGCAACGGATGCGGTTCTGGCGAACTGGCTGAACGAATTCGACAGGATCGCCCGTTGCGCCAAGCCGATCGTGGCAGCGGTGCGCGGCCATGCCGTGGGCGGCGGCTTCGAACTGGCGCTCACATGCGACATGATCGTTGCCGCCGAAGATGCCGCCATGTCGCTCCCCGAAACCGGCATCGGCGTCATCCCCGGACAGGGCGGAACGCAGCGCATCCTCCAGCTTGCCGGCCGGGCCATTGCCGCCGACCTCGTCCTCACCGGGCGCATCCTGTCGGGGGTGGAAGCACGGGAGCTCGGGATTGTCGCCCGCACGGCGCCGGCTGCAGATGTGCTTGCCACCGCGCACGAGGTGGCAGACGCCATTGCCGCACGCAGCGAACCCGCGGTCCGCTTCGCGCGTGAAATCCTTCGCGAGGCGAGCGAAGGGCACCTCCAGCAGACACTGCGGATGGAGCGCCTGTTCGCCTCCCTCATCCTCGATACGGACGAGCGCCGCCAGCGGGTCGGCGATTTCCTGAAGAAGCGAGGCCGGTAAACCGCACGCCCAGCCTTCACCAACCAGCTGCAATCGGATACGCCGCAGGTCCCATCAGGCGACAGGAGTGCACGATGCTGCCGTGGATACCGCTTGCGACGGCAACCGCTCCGGGCGGCGGCGCACTCAGGCTCCTGCGGCGGGGCGACGAGTTTTCCATTCGCCTTTCAGACGGCAACGAGCTGATGAACAGCAGGCTCGGCGGTTCGGAGGAAGCGCTCGCCACCCTTGCGATGGAGCGCCTTGGCGAGCGCCCCGCTCCGCACGTTCTGATCGGGGGTCTCGGCATGGGGTTCACCCTGCGCGCGGCGCAATCGGTCGCGCCGCCGGGTGCCCGTCTGGTCGTGTCCGAAATCGTGCCGGAGCTGATCGACTGGGCCGGCGCACACATGGCGGCCGTCTTCGGCGAATGCCTGGCCGACCCGCGCGTGCGTGTGGAAACCGGCGATGTCCGGACTGCCATCCGCGAGGCATCCGGCACCTACGACGCCATCCTGCTTGACGTGGACAACGGCCCCGACGGCCTCACCCGCCCGGAGAATGACGCGCTCTACGCCGACAAAGGGCTTCTTGCCACACGCCGTGCACTGACGGCGGGCGGCGTCCTTGCCGTCTGGTCTGCCGCACCGGACCAGGCATTTTCGGCCCGCCTTGCCCGCTGCGGCTTCAGCGTCAGCACCCGGACCGTCCGGGCCGGCCGCACCAGGCGCGGCGGCCGCCACACCATCTGGCTTGCCGAAAAGGCACGCTGACTCTGCCCCGGTCAGGCGGCGTGCGCGTCGTCTATCCCGGAGATGGCCTGGATCAGGTTGTCCTCCGTCACCTCGTCGGTTTCGAAGGTGCGGCTGATCCGGCCGTGGTACATCGCGATGATCCGGTCCGATACGTGCAGCACCTCCGGCATCTCGGAGGAGATGACGATCACTGCGTATCCCTCCGCCGCCAGCTTGCGGATGATGTTGTGGATCTCCGACTTCGAGCCGACGTCGATGCCGCGGGTCGGCTCGTCGACAATCAGCACCTTCGGCTTCATGGCGAGCCACTTACCGATGACGATCTTCTGCTGGTTGCCGCCGGACAGATTCTTTGCCTGCTGGCGCCAGCCCGGCGTGCGGATGTCGAGGAGGGTCTTGTAGCGGTCGAAAATCTCGATCTCGTCGCCGTGGGACACGAACGGGCCGGCGGTCATCCCATCCACCTGCGGCAGGGTGATGTTGTCGCGCCCGTTCATGCCGAGCACCAGCCCCTGCCCCTTCCGGTCCTCCGGGACGAGGCTGATGCCATTGGCGATGGCGTCGACCGGCGAGGCCATGCGCGTCTCCACCCCGTCCAGCCAGATGGAACCTGCGGTCGGTTCGCGAAGGCCGAACAGCGTCTCCGCAATCTCGGTCCGCCCCGCGCCGACAAGGCCGTAAAACCCGACCACCTCGCCCCGGCGCACCGAAAACGATACGTCGGAGAAAAGCTTGCCGCAGGACAGCCCCTTCACCTCCAGCGCCACATCGCCGAGAGCATGGTCGGACACGCTGCGCGAAAGGTCCAGCGCGCGACCGATCATCAGCTGCGTGACCTCGTTCTCGTCAGTCTCGGCGGTGGTGAGCGTGCCGCGGAACTGCCCGTCGCGCAGGACCGTGATCCGATCGGTGATCTTGAAGATCTCCTCCATCCGGTGGGAGATGTAGATGATCCCGACACCCGATGCCTTGAGATCGGCAATCACGTCGAACAGCACGACCTTTTCAGCGTCGGTGAGCGATGCGGTGGGCTCGTCGAAGATGACCGCCTTGGCGTGGTGGGTCAGCGCACGAGCGATCTCGACCATCTGCTGGTTGGCGATGGAGAGCGTGCCGACGCGGGTTCGCGCGTCGAAGCTGACATTCAATTTAGAGAGGATGGCGTCGGTGGCGTCGAACAGCTGCTTGAAGTCCACCCGGCCGAACGATTTGCGCGGCAGTTCGCCAAGGTAGATATTTTCCGCCACCGAAAGCTCGGTCGCCAGCGAAAGCTCTTGGTGGATGAAGATGATACCCTTGGCCTTGGCCGCCAGGGGCGTCGCCATCCGCACCTCGGCATCATCCACGATGATCTTCCCGCCGTTGGGCTGGTACACCCCGCCAAGACACTTCATCAGCGTGGACTTGCCGGCGCCGTTCTCCCCCATCAGCGCATGGACTTCGCCAGGCAGGACGGAGAAGGACACATCGTCGAGCGCACGCACGCCGGGGAAAGTCTTGGTGATGCCCTCCAGCCGAAGAGCCGGTTTCAAATCGGTCATACCCTGAGCGCCTCCTTGCCCTTCACGTCGAGCTGGCGGTCGAGGAAGAGGACCGCGATGAGAATGATGCCGATGACGAGGTTCACGGTCTCGGTGTCGGCGCCGATGTGGCCGAGCCCCTTGCGCAGGAGCTGGATGGCGATGACCCCGCCCAGCGTCGAGATGATCGACCCCGAGCCGCCGGTGAGCTTGGTGCCGCCGAGGACGACCGCGGTGATGGCCCAAAGCTCGTAAAGGGTCCCGTCGTTGGGGTTCACCGAGCCGCTTTCGGAGTAGAACACCACCGCCGACAGCGCAGCCAGAAGGCCGATCAGCATGAAGTTGATCATCATGTGCGGACCGACGCGGATGCCGGCATTGACGGCCGCCTCGCGGTTGTCGCCGATGGCGTAAGCGTTCCGGCCGTGGACGGTGAAGCGCATCATGAACCACAGGACCAGCGTGGCGCCGACGAGGAACCATGTGGGCGTGGACAGGCCGAGGAAATGGGCCTCGGAAAAGTCGATCAGCGTCCAGTTCAGCTCCGAGGTGGGTTGCTCGCCGTTAATCATGAACACGAGGCCGCGGAAGCCGAGCATGGACCCCAGCGTGACGATGAACGCGTCGACGCCCGTCTTCCAGACGATCAGCCCGTTGACCGCGCCAAGCAGAAGACCGGTGCCGAGCGCGGCGGCCCACGCGACGATGATGGCGCCGACATCGCCCAGCGCCTGCACCGAGGGAAGACCCAGAACGGTGAGAAGCACGATGGCCGCCAGCGCGAAGATGGCGCCGACCGAAAGGTCGATGTTGCCGTTGATCATGACGACGGTCATGCCCAGCGCGATGATGCCGATGGGGGCCGATTGCTTGATGAGAAGCAGCATGTTGTCGGGCTGCAGGAAGGCGCTGTCGGTGACGGAGATCGCATCACCGACGATGGAGAAGAAGGCCAGCTCGATCAGGATGAACGCCCAGATCGCGCCGCGCTTCAGAAAGGTGGACAGGCTGCCGGGTTGCATGGGTTGCCTCCTCAAGCGATCGGTGACAGGAGCCGGCCGCGCTTGGCCGCCACGTCCAGCCACACCGCCAGGATGATGATGATCCAGGTAACCACGTACTGGGCGTAGAACTGGAGCCCGGCAATGAGCAGTCCGTTCTGGATGAAGCCCAGAATGAGAACGCCGATGACGGTCTTGAAGATGGTGCCCGAGCCGCCGAGCAAGGATGCGCCGCCGAGGATGACGGCGGCGAGAACTTCAAGTTCCAGCCCCTGCCCCACAGTATTCTGGGAGCCCAGCGAGCGGGACGCCTGGAGGATGCCGGCAACGCCCACGCACCCTGCCGAAATGAGGTAGCAGAAGAACACCGTGCGGGCCCGGCGAACGCCAGAGAAGGTTGCCGCCGTACCGTTGCCGCCAACCGCGTAGACCTTGCGGCCAAAGGGCGTTCTGGCGAGGAGAATTGTCAGGAGCACGGCAAGGGCTGCAAAGATGATGATCGGCATCGGCAGGCCGAGAATGTCGCCCTGGCCGAAGAAGGCGAACCAGGTGCCGTCCTTGTCGGCAATGTCCATGTTCTTGCCGCCCGAATAGGTGAGCGTCAGCCCGTGAATCGCCGATAGCATGCCGAGGGTCACAATCAGCGAGTTCAGCTTGAGATAGCCGATCAGGAAGCCGTTGATGGCCCCCAGCGCCAGCGTCATGACGAACATGCCGGGGATCGCCAGAAGCGGCCCCAGCCGGTCGTGAAGGTCGAGCACCACAATGGTGGAAAAGCTCATCATGGAGCCGACCGAAAGATCGAGGTTGCCGGAAATCACCACGAAGGTGACGCCCAGCGCCATCACGCCGAGAATTGCCGAGGACCGCACCACGCCCATGACATTGTCCGGGCTGAGGAAGCGGGGCGAGACGATGGTAAAGCCGATCATGAAGACGGCAAAGGCAATGAGGATGCCCTGTGAGGCCAGGATCTGGCCCCAGTTGCGCCCCGGTCCCGCCTCCTGTGCGGGCGCGGCGGGGCGCTGATTTGGTGGATTGGGGTTTGCGGTGTTGTCGGCGGCATGATCCGTCATACGAGTGTCATCCCCCCGTCGATCATCACGATCTGGCCCGTCATGTAATCGCTGTCCCTGGAGGCGAGGAACGTGGTGGTGCCGGTGATGTCACCGGGAACCGCAACGCGTCCGCGCAAGATGTTGGCTGAAAACTCTTCCATCGCCTGGCCCGGCCTTTCGGCAGCGCCGATCTCCATCAGGTCGCGGTCGACCTCTTCCCACATCTCCGTGGCGACGACGCCCGGCGCAAAACCGGTGACGGTGATGTTGTGGCGCGCAAGATCGCGCGCGGCAGACTGGGTGAGCGAGACTACCGCCCACTTGGACGCGCAGTAGGGCGCGACGTTGTCGAAGCCCTGGCGGCTCGCGACCGAGGCGGTGTTGACGATCTTGCCGCCCCCGCCTTGGGCAATCATCTGGCGGGCCGCCTCCTGAATGCCGATGAGGCAGCCGAGGCCGTTGACGCCCATGATGAAATTCCAGTTGGACTCGTCAACGTCCATGAAGCGCATGGGCTTGTTGACGCCGGCGTTGTTGAACTTCACGTCCAGCCGGCCGAACCGCTCCACGGTGCGGGCAATCATCTCGCGCACCTGGTCGCGTTCGCGCACGTCAACGGCAATGCCCATGGCGTTGCCGCCCCGTCCGTCTGCCTTTGCACTGGCAGCGTCGGCGACCCTGGCCGCCTTGTCGCCGTCGAGGTCGGCAAAGCAGACGCTTGCGCCCTCAGCCAGCAACGCCTCACCGATGGCGCGACCGATGCCGCGTGCGGCGCCCGTCACGAGACAGACACGGTCCGTGACCCTGCCCATAGCGCCCTCCCACTGTTTTATATAGTCTTTTGGAGAGGGGCACCTCGGCGCCCCTCCCGGTCTCGAAGGGTCAAAAAGCCGGCTCAGAACACCGGCTTGGTGTAGTCCTTCATGTTGTCCTGGGTGATCTTCGGCGTGTCGAAATAGTTGAGGAACGGCACGTCCTTGCCGTCCAGCACGTCGAGCGCAGTCTGGAGTGCGGCCTTCGCATCGTCCACCGGCGACTGGTAGATCGAGCCCCAGTAGTCGCCCGCGCTCATCGCGTCGTAGCCAACGGCGAAGTTGGTGGCGCCCACGAACACGATGTCACCGGCACGGCCGGCAGCCTTGGCGGCGTTCAGCGCGCCAACGCCCATGTTGTCATCGCCGGCATAAACACCGTCGATGTCGTCGTACTTGATGAGGAAGGCTTCCATCACCTGCTGCGACTTTTCGCGGTTCCAGTCGCCCGGCTGGGTCTCCATCAGGGTCACGTTGGGGCACACTTCCGGCAGGCGGTCCTCAAAGCCCTTCGCCCGCTCGATGGCGGTGGTGTAGCCCGGCTGACCCGAAACCTGGACAATCTGCGCCTCGTTCTCGGTGCCTTCGGCCTTGAACTTGTCGCACATGATTTCGGCAGCGTAGCGGCCTTGCGTGATGTTGTCGGGGCCGGAGAAGGACGCCACGAAGTCGAAGCCCGGCTCGGCGATGTTGGAATTGGTGACCACCACGGGGATGCCGGCCTGCTTGGCCTTGCGCACAGCGGGGATGACCGCCTCGCCATTGGTCGGCCAGATGATGATGGCATCCACGTCCTGCTGGATGAGGTCTTCGATCTGGGCGATCTGGCGGGCCACGTCGCCGCCGGCATCCAGAACGACCGTGTCGACCTTGTCGTTGGCGCCCGCCGCTTCGATGAACGCCTGCTCATACGTGGTCTGGTAGCTGTCCACGCCGACATTGTTCTGCGTGATGCCGATGGTGAATGCCTTGTCCTGTGCCAGAGCAGCGCCGGCAAAGGTTACCAGTGCCGTGGTGGCGGCCAGCGTAAGTGCGGTCTTCTTCATTAATCGTCCTCCCCAAGTGTGTTCGCAATCAAGTCTCACCAGCCCGCGACGTCTGTGTTCGCGGCGCTGGAGCGATGGCGGCCAACTTGCCGTGTTTGCCGCCACGAGCGTGCGTCCAATTTATCCATTTTGGATGCCTGTGTATTCGTTTTGAATATTTTGAATGTATCACCGGAGTTCGACTTCCAACACGTTCGGACGGACAGCAATGCGCACCCCCAAGAAATCCAAATTGGATCTTTCAAAAGAAATGCCGACCGGAGACCTTCTCCCCCGCGACGATACGCCGGCCCAGGGCGTTATCGGGCAGGCACGCGTGCGGCAGGTCATGACGTTCCTCGGCGATCTCGGTGTCGAGCTCGATGCACTTCTGGAGCTCGAACAGCCCAATCCACGCCTTAAAATCCTGTCCCACCTGATGCTCAGCCATCTGGAAGGCCGGCAGGTCACACCATCCTCGGCCATCGCGGCCTCCGGCGTTCCCTATGCAACGGCCACACGCCGTCTTGCCGAGCTTGTCGAAAGCGGGCTGATCGACCAGCGCGCGAAAACGAAGTCCGGCAAGAGCTTCACCCTTCACCCGTCCGAAACGCTGATCGACCGCTGGGACCAGCTCGCCTCCCGCGTGCCGCGGCTGGCCGCCCGCCTGGTGACCGACCGGTACGACGACTATTTTTTCGGCGCCAGCTACAACGCGACCCGCACCATCGGGCCGGTCCCCGCGATCGCAGAGCCGCTGCAGCTTGCCGGCGGCCTGCGCATCCTCGTCCACGGCGACCCGACCTTCATGGTCATGGGCAACCTCAAGCGCCAGTTTCAGCAGATCATCGGCACGGAGATCCACCAGCGCGCCTTCTCCATCGACAGGCTGCGCGAAGAGGCCCTTCGCAACGCAGAGCGCCGGCAAAGCCGCTACGACATCATCGCGGTGGACCTTCCCTGGATCGGCGAGTTCGCCGAGCGCGGCGTTCTTGCCCCGCTGGACGATTTCGTCGAGACCGCAAAGCTCGACCCGCCGGACTTCCACACCGCCGGCTGGCAGGCGAGCCACTGGGGCGACCGCCCTTACGGCGTTCCGGTGCAGACCACCCCGGAAGTGTTGTTCTACCGGCGCGACCTGTTCGCAGAAGCAGGTTTTGCCCCACCGCAGACCACCGACGAGCTGCTCGCCGCCGCCCGCCATTTCCACAAGCCCGACCAGGGCCGCTACGGCATTGCCTGGAACGGTGCACGCGGCACCGCGCTCGGCCACCAGTTCATGATGATCTGCGCAGACTTCGGCGCCACCGTGATCGACCTGCCGAAGATCGCCGGCGGCTTCAACGCCACGCACCTGGAAGGCGGCTCCTACCACGGCGGCTTCGATGCGCCCGAAGCGCTGGAAGCAGCAGAGTACATGCTTGAGCTCCTGCGTTATTCGCCGCCGGAAATCCTGTCGATGAGCTGGTACGAGCGCGTGCGCCCCTACGGCACCGGCAAGGTGCCGATGGCGTTCGGCTACACCCTCGTCGCCCCCTATTTCGACCTTGATCCGGACTCGCCCGCGCACGGCAAGACCGGCTACCTCCCCCACCCCGCAAAGCCCGGCCGCACCAACGTCGCCCCCGTGGGCGGCTACGTTCTGGGGATACCGACGAACCTTGCGCCGGAACGCCGCGAAGCAGTCGCCGACGCCCTCGTCACCTTCACCTCGCCCGAAGCGCAGAAGCTTTACGTCCTCAACGGCTCGCGCACCGTGCCGCGCTACTCGGTCAGCGCCGATCCCGAGGTGCGGCGCCTGTCGCCCATCTTCGAAGCCATCGAAGGGATGAGCTGGCGCGACGAGCTCCAGTTCTGGCCGCGCCCTCCGATCCCGCAGATCAGCGAAATCATCCGCATCTGCGGCGAAGGCATCCACGACATGCTGCGCGGCCTCATCACAGCCCCGGACGCGCTGGCGCGCATCCAGGAACGGACGGAAACGACCCTCGCCACCAGTCCCTGAGAGAGAACAACAATGGACATCAACCCCACACGCCTTAAGGGCAAGAACATCCTCATCACCGGCGCAGCCCGCGGGATGGGCTCCGCCAACGCCGAAAATTTTGCCGAGCAGGGCGCCAACGTCACCCTCGGCGACCTCAACCTCGAGGAAGCCCAAGGCGTGGCCGAGCGCATCAACGAGCGCGGCAACGGCAAGGCGGTCGCGGTGCGGATGGACGTGACGAAGCGCGAGGACAACGCCGCCGCCGTCGCTGCCACCGTGGAGGCGTTCGGGGAAATCAACGTCGCCGTCTTCAATGCCGGCCTCAACAAGCCGCGCTTCTTCATGGACATCGACGAGGACAACTGGGACCTCATCATGAACGTGAACACCAAGGCGATGTGGCTGGGCATGCAGGAGACTGCCAGGCAGATGATCGCACAGGGCAAGCGCGATTATCCCTACAAGCTCATCAACGTGGGCTCCATCGCATCGCGCAAGCCACTGGTCGACGTCACCGTCTACTGCACGTCCAAGTATGGCTGCCTGGCGCTCACCCACTGCGGGGCCATCGCGCTGGCCGAACACGGGATCACCGTCAACGGCTATGCGCCGGGCGTGGTCGTCACACCGCTGTGGGAACAACTCGACAAGGACCTCGTCGACATCGGCTTCAAGGAGCGCGAGGGGCAGGCCTACGACGACATCGTCCGCGATGCCCTCCAGATCAAGCGCGTGTCCTACCCCAACGACATCGTTGGAACCGCAGCCTATCTCGCAAGCCCGGACAGCGACTACATGACCGGACAGATGATTCACATCGATGGCGGCTGGTGCATCCAGTAACCGGCGCACCCACCCAAATATAAAAGCCCAAGGAACCCGCCATGAACCTTCACAACCCCGCCCTCACGCCCAACATCCTGACGCCCGTCGACCGCGAACCCGGCTGGCGCTGGGAAGGCCGCCTCCCCGCCTGGGGCCACACCTCGGTGGATTTCGAGCGCCGCGTCGACCACGACCGCCTGCGCCGCTACCGCCTCGCCCGCACGGTTGACGCGCTGAAAGCCTCCGACTGCGCAACGCTTCTTCTGTTCGACGTCAACAACATCCGCTACGTCTCCGGCACCAAGATCGGCGAGTGGGAGCGGGACAAGATGTGCCGCTTCTGCCTCCTGACCGGCGACGAGGCCCCTTACGTGTGGGATTTCGGCTCCGCCGCCGTCCACCACAAGAAATTCTCCGACTGGCTGGTGCCGGACCACTGCCGCGCCGGCGTCGTCGGCATGCGCGGCACCATTCCCCCGTCGTTCGGCCTGATGAAGCGCTATGCCGAAGAAATCGCCGGCCTCATCGAAGACGCCGGCATGAAGGGCATGCCCGTCGGCGTCGACTATGCCGAGACGGCGATGTTCCACGCCCTCAAGGAGGCCGGCATCAACGTCGTCGACGGCCAGCAGATCATGCTGTCCGCGCGCGAGATCAAGAACTGGGACGAAATCCAGCTTCTCACCCAGGCCGCCTCCATGGTCGATGGCGTCTACCACATGATCTACGAGGAGCTGAAACCCGGCGTCCGCGAGAACGACATCGTCGCCCTCAGCAACAAAATGCTTTACGAGATGGGCTCGGACGACGTGGAGGCGATCAACGCCATCTCCGGCGAACGCTGCAACCCGCACCCGCACAATTTCACCGACCGTTATTTCCGCCCCGGCGACCAGGCCTTCTTCGATATCCTGCAGGCCTACCAGGGCTACCGCACCTGCTACTACCGCACCTTCAACATCGGCATGTCGACGCCGTCCCAGAACGACGCCTACGTCAAGGCGCGCGAGTGGATCGACGCCTCCATCGCCGCCATCAAGCCCGGCGTCACCACCGACCAGGTGGCCAAGCTCTGGCCCGCCGCAGAAGAATTCGGCTTTCCCGACGAACTCTCCGCCTTCGGCCTGCAGTTCGGCCACGGCCTCGGCCTTGCGCTGCACGAGCGCCCGATCATCTCCCGCGCCGTCAGCCTGGAAAACCCCATGGAGATCCAGACCGGCATGGTGTTCGCGCTCGAAACCTACTGCCCCGCCAGTGACGGCTACTCGGCCGCCCGCATCGAGGAGGAGGTCGTCGTCACCGACACCGGCTGCGAGGTCATCAGCCTCTTCCCCGCGCAGGATCTTCCCATCGCCAACCGCTACTGACCCGGCACGGCCGTCGGGATTGGGCCGGGTCAAGGGCGAAGAGCGAAGCGTCCCTTGAAGCGGCCCGATCCCGACCAAGCCTCGCATAGGGGATCAGGAGGACCCGGAGCGCAGCGCGAAGCGTGAGCACCGGAAGCCCCCTGAACCCCTGCCACGTGGCGAACGGGAGGGGTGCGTGAGGGGAGGAACGCCCCTCACCTTCTAGAAAAACAATGCCGGCGCAGCGCGCCGTCCGTCCCCGGGAGGGAAACCATGACCGATATTGACGCGAGCGCATCCGCCGACCCGGCTCACAACGCCGAGGACTATCTCACCATGTACCGCCAGATGGTCCGCATCCGCGCCTTCGAGGACTGCGCCAACCAGCTCTACCTCTCCGCCAAGATGCCCGGCCTCACGCACATGTATTCCGGCCAGGAGGCCGTCGCGGTCGGCATCTGCGAGGCGCTGACGCCCGAGGACAACATCACCTCCACCCACCGCGGGCACGGCCACTGCGTCGCCAAGGGCGCCGAATTCCGAGAGATGTTCTGCGAGCTTCTGGGCAAGGCGGAAGGCTATTGCCGGGGCAAGGGCGGGTCGATGCACATTGCCGACCAGTCCAACGGCAACCTTGGCGCCAACGCCATCGTCGGCGGCTCGATGGGGATCGCGACGGGCGCTGCGCTCACCCACAAGATGCAGAAGACCGGCCACGTCACCGTCTGCTTCTTCGGCGACGGGGCGACCGCCCAGGGCCTCTGGTACGAGGTCATGAACATGGCCGCCCTCTGGCAGCTCCCCGTCATCTACGCCTGCGAGAACAACGGCTACTCCGAATATACCCGCACCGACGAGATTGCGGCAGGCTCCATCACCGCCCGCGCCGAAGCGTTCGGCATCGAAAGCCACACCGTCGACGGGCAGGACGTGCTGGCCGTCAACGAGCTCACGCGCGAGCTGGTGGCAAGGGCACGCAAGGGCGAAGGCCCCTTCTTCATCGAGCTGAAGACCTACCGCTATCACGGCCACCACGTGGGCGACATCAACCGCGACTACTACCGCGCCAAGGACGAGGAGGCGGAGTGGAAAAAGGTCCGCGATCCCATCACCAATTTCGGCAAGTGGCTGGAGCGCGAAGGCATCGTCGGCGCCGATGAACTGGTCTCCCTCAATGACGAGATCAAGGCCGACGCGGAAGCTGCCGTCGAATACGCACTGAACGCGGCCTACCCGGATGTGTCGGAAGTGGACGCGCACGTCTTCGCAGGCGTCGCCCATGCCCTGCCCTACCTTGACGGAGCCATCCGATGACCCGCGAAATCACGCTGAGCCAGGCCGTCAACGAGGCGATCCGCGAGGAGATGCGGCGCGATCCGACCGTCTTCGTCATCGGCGAGGATGTTGCGGAGGCCGGCACGCCGTTCAAGGTGCTGGCGGGCCTTGTCGACGAGTTCGGCAAGGAGCGGATCATCGACACGCCGATTGCCGAGCCCGGCTTCATGGGGATGGCCGTGGGCGCCGCAATGACCGGCTCGCGCCCGCTGGTGGACCTGATGTTCGGCGACTTTCTCTATCTCGTCATGGATCAGCTCTGCAATCAGGCGGCCAAAACCCACTACATGTCCGGCGGCAAGCTGACGGTGCCGCTCGTCCTCAGAACCAACCTTGGCGCCACCCGCCGGTCGGCCGCCCAGCACTCGCAGTCGCTCCACGCGCTGGTGGCGCACATTCCGGGGCTGAAGGTGGCGCTCCCCTCCTCCGCCTATGAAGCGAAGGGCCTCCTCAAGACCGCGATCCGGGACGACAACCCCGTCGTGATCTTCGAGGACAAGCTGATGTACCAGGACAAGGCGCCGGTGCCGGAGGAGGAATATCTCATCCCCTTCGGCCAGGCGAACATCCTCAGGCAGGGGCGCGACGTGACGCTCATCGGCACGTCGTCGATGGTTCAGGTGTGCCTGAAGGCGGCGTCGCTCCTCGAAAAGGACGGCATTTCGGCCGAAGTGATCGACCCCAGAACCATCGTCCCGCTCGACGAGGCGACCATCATCGACAGCGCGAAGAAGACCTCCCGCGCCATCGTGGTCGACGAGGGCCACCGCGCCTTCGGCGTCACCGCCGAAATTGCCGCGCGCATCACCGAAAAGGCGTTCTACCACCTCGACGCGCCGGTGCTCCGCTTCGGCGCCATGGATGTGCCGATCCCGTTTTCGCCCGCGCTCGAGGACCTGACGGTGCCGACGCCCGAAGCGGTCGCAGAGGGCGCGCGAAAAATCTGCCGCGGGGAGCTTCTCCATGCCGCATGACGTGATCATGCCGGCGCTGGGCATGGCGCAGGACACCGGCAAGCTGCTTGCCTGGTGCAAGGCGCCGGGCGATGCCGTTGCCGCCGGTGAGGTCCTTTTCGAGGTGGAAACCGACAAGGCCGCAATGGAGGTGGAGGCAGACCGCGACGGCTGGCTCGGCGCCACCTACGCCGCCGTTGGCGAGGACGTGCCGGTCGGCCGGACGGTTGCAATCCTCTCCGCCGAGCCGCCAGAGAATCCGGTGGCCCTGGCAATGGCCGAAGCGAAACCGGAGGCCAAACCTGCAAATGGCGCTGCGCCTGTTGCGGACAGCCGCCCGTCCGACCCGGCACCGGCGGGCCCGGCCAAACCGTCGGCATGCCCGAAGGACGGTCGCATTCTCGCGTCGCCCAGGGCGCGGCGGCTGGCAGCCGAGCGCGGCCTAGATCTGGCGCGCCTCGTCGCCGCCGGCCATCCGCAGCCCTACCATGCAGCCGACCTCGAAACCCTTGCCGCACTCCCCGCAAATGCTGCGCCGTCAGCGCAACAATATCCGGCCACCGTGGCGGGAATTGTCGTGGAGGCGGCGGCCGATCCCGCGCAGCTTGATGCGCTGGTGGCAGACCTTGGCGCAGACATGAGCCGCACACTCGCCGCCTTTGCCGCCGGCGCGCTCCGCCAGTCGATCTCCGCAGCGCCCGTCACGGTGGAGCTGCGCGAGGGGCCGAAGGTGCAAACGCTCACCGATCCGGACTTTGCGCGCTCCTCGGCAGACGGCACCGCGCCGGCTTTCATCCTGCGCAACCTCACCGCAACGCGCGTGACGAAGGCACCGGCAAGCGCCACCGGCATCCCCACACTGACGCTGACGAGAGCCGGCAACGCTCTCACCATCCGCCTCGATGCCGACCCCGACCGCATGGGCGAAGTCACCGCGCTCGATTTCATCGCCGGCTTTGCCGAGCGGATCGAAGACCCGATGCGCCAGCTCCTTTGACGAAAGGCGAAAACAAAAATGCAAAAAGCCGTGCAAACCGATCATTTCGAAACCGACCTCTTCATCGACGGCGCATTCCGGCCGGCGTCGGACGGTGCCCGCTTCGAGATCATCAACCCCGCAGACGAGACCGCGCTTGCCTCCGTCGCCTCGGCAACGATCGAAGATGCCGGCGCGGCGCTGGATGCCGCCGGCGCCGCCTTTGCGGACTGGGCCAGCCGCACGCCGCGCCAGCGCTCTGAAATCCTGTGCCGCGCATGGGAGCTGATGGACGCGCGCAAGGAGGAATTTGCCCGCCTCATCACCCTGGAAAACGGCAAGGCGCGGGCCGATGCCATGGGCGAGGCCACCTACGCGGCGGAATTCTTCCGCTGGTTTGCCGAAGAAGCGGTGCGTGCCGACGGGCTGATCGGGCGCGCGCCTGCGTCCGGTGCGCGGATTATCGTTCAGCACAAGCCAGCCGGCATCGCCGTCCTCGTCACGCCGTGGAACTACCCGGCCGCCATGGGCACCCGCAAGATCGCGCCGGCGCTGGCCGCCGGCTGCCCCGTCATCATCAAGCCCGCCAGCGAGACGCCGCTGACAATGCTCGCCCTCATGCCCCTTCTGAGGGAAGCCGGCGTGCCGGACGGCGTGGTCAACGTGCTGCCGTCGCGGCGGACGGGGCCGATCGTCGACCATCTGATGCACGACCCGCGGGTGCGCGTGGTCAGCTTCACCGGGTCCACCGGCGTGGGCCGCATCCTCCTGAAGGCTGCCGCCGATCAGGTGCTCAAGCCCGCAATGGAGCTGGGCGGCAACGCGCCGCTCATCGTGTTCGACGATGCCGACCTCGACGTGGCGGTCGAAGGCGCGATGCTCGCCAAGATGCGCAACCTTGGCGAGGCCTGCACCGCCGCCAACCGCTTTTATGTCCACGAAACCATCCACGACGCGTTCGTGGAGAAGTTCACCGCCGCCATGGGCCGCCTCCGGATGGGCAATGGCCTGGACGAAGGGGTCGATGTCGGCCCGCTGGTGAATGCGGACACGCGAGACAAGGTGGCTCACTTCGTGCGCGATGCGCTCAGCAAGGGCGCCACCTTGCACCTTGGCGGCGAGGCGCCGGACGGACCGGGCTTCTTCTATCCGCCCACGGTGATCTCCGGCGTCCCTCTCACCGCCGACTGCGTGAGCGACGAGATCTTCGGCCCGGTCGCGATGATCCAGTCGTTCACGGACACCGAAGACGTGATCCGCCGGGCCAACGAGACCGAATACGGCCTCGTCGCCTACGTGTTCACCGAGAATTTCAAGCGCGGCCTGCAGGTCTGCGAGCGGCTGGACTACGGCATGGTGGGCCTCAACCGGGGCCTCGTGTCGGATCCGGCAGCGCCCTTCGGCGGCACCAAACAGTCCGGCCTCGGGCGCGAGGGCGGGCACGAGGGAATGCACGAGTTCATGGAAGCCCAGTACATCTCGGCGGCGTGGTGATGAATTATACGGCAAGCCCCAGCACCCGCACCTACGCGGCCAACAACAGTGTCGACCTCGACGCGCTGGCCCGCGCCACCGGGCGGTCGCTCATCGGCCGCGAAGATGTCGACGCCTTCCTTTCCGGGACGCCGCGCCAGAACGCTGCTGCGCCAGCCAGCGCCAGCCCGGAGCGCTACTGGGACGTCGATCACGCTGCGTTCGGCCCGGTGCGCGAAGAGCCGGTGGCCAAGGTGTTCCGCGCCGCGGCCGCCAACCTTTCCGCCGCCAGCGCGATGATCCCGCAGGTCACCCACCACGACCGGGCCGACATGCGCGCCGTCGAGAGCCTCCGTGCCGCTTATCGCAGCGAAGCCGAACAACGGGGCGTGCGCCTCACCGCGCTCGCCTTCCATGTGGCAGCGCTTGCGCGGTGCCTGATCGAGTTTCCGCGGTTCAACGCCTCGCTGAAACCGGGCGGCGAAACTCTGGTGCTCAAGGACTATGTCCACATCGGCATTGCGGTCGATACGCCTGCCGGGCTGATGGTCCCGGTCATCCGCAATGCGGACCGCAAGGGGCTGTTCGAGATCGCGCGCGAGATCGGCGACCTTGCCAAACGCGCGCAGGCGCGCAAGCTGAGGCCCGACGAAATGGGCGGTGCATCAATGTCTATATCCAATCTTGGCGCCATTGGCGGATGCGGGTTCACACCCATCGTGAATCCGCCGGAGGTCGCGATCCTCGGCATCACGCGAACCGAGACCGTCCCCGTGTGGGACAATGCGGCATGGCAGCCGGTGCCCATGGTCCCGCTCGACCTTTCCTACGACCACCGCGTGGTGAACGGTGCGGACGCTGCGCGCTTCCTGTCGCGCTTTGCCACGCTGATTGCCGAACCGCGCCGGCTGCTGGTGCAGGAGGCCGCATTGTGACGATCCCGTTTTCACTGAAGGGCAAACGCGCGCTGGTGACGGGCGGCGCTACCGGCATTGGCGCTGCCATCGCCACTGCACTCGCCGACGCTGGCGCCGACGTTGCGATCACCGTCCACGTCTCGCCGGGTGATGACACCATCAGGGCCATCGAGGCGGCCGGGCAGCGCGGGATGGCGTTTTCCGCCGACATGGGCGCGCTGGACGCCAGCGGTGCGGAGCGGTTTGCGGACGAGGTGGCCGCCACGTTCGGGTCCATCGATATTCTGGTCAACAATGCCGGCATCATCCGCCGCGGCGATGCCATCGACCATGCCGAGGCCGACTGGCGGGCGGTGATCGCCACCAATCTCGATTCGGTCTGGTATCTCTCCCAGGCCGTCGGCCGGGGGATGTGCGCGCGCGAGACGGGGCGGATCGTCAATGTCGCGTCCGTTCTCTCTTTCCAGGGCGGTTTGCGCGTGCCGGGTTATGCAACGGCAAAACATGCGGTGACGGGCCTCACCAAGGCGCTTGCCAACGAGTGGGCGCGCAAAGGGGTCACGGTGAACGCGATCGCACCCGGATACACCATCACCGCGAACACAAAGGCGCTGCGGGAAGACCCCGAGCGCACGCGCCAGCTCCTCGAACGCATTCCGGCCGGCCGCTTCGCCGAGCCTGAAGAGATTGCAGGCGCGGCCGTGTTCCTCGCCTCGCCCGCTGCGTCCTACGTCACCGGGCACACACTTGTCGTCGATGGCGGATGGCTCGCGCGCTGAGGTGGGCCCCGTGCAACCGCCGCCCTTCTTCAGGCACGCGGGTCCCGGCCCGGCGCCGCAATGGAGCGCTTGACGTTCAATCCTGAACGGTGTCGTTTATTTGCGAACGCGACAGGAGACTGCGGCTGTGATGCGCACGGTGGATCTCAACTGCGACATGGGCGAAGGCTTCGGCCACTGGCGCTACGGCGATGCGACAGACGACGCGCTGATGGAGATCGTCTCGTCGGCCAATGTCGCCACCGGATACCACGCCGGCGACCCCAACATCATGAATGCCGTGGCCGCGCTTTGCGCCGAGCACGGCGTCGGCCTCGGCGCCCATCCGGGCTATGCCGACCGGCAGGGCTTTGGCCGCCGCGCCATTGCGGCAACGTCGGACGAGCTGGTCAACGACATCATCTATCAGCTGGGTGCGCTGCGCGAGTTCGGTCGCCGTCACGGCATTGCGATCCAGCACGTAAAACCCCACGGCGCGCTGTTCATGACGGTCGGCAAGGATGCCGAACTGGCGCGCGCCCTGGTGGATGCCCTCCGCAAGACGGCGCCGGACGCGTTCCTCTACTGCCTTCAGGGTTTTGAAGCGTTCAACGCGGCCACCGCCGCAGGCCAGCCGGTCGTGCGTGAATTTTATGCCGACCGGGACTACGACAGGACCGGCAACATCGTCTTTGCCCGCAAGATGCGCGTGCTCGACCCCGCCGAAGTGGCCGACAAGTGCGTGCGCGCCTGCACCGAGGGCAAGACGGCGACGGTCGACGGCGGCACCATCGACGTCAATTTTGAATCCATCTGCTTCCATTCCGATACGCCGGGCGCGCTCGCCATCGGCAAGGCGGTCCGCGAGGGGCTGACCGGCGCCGGGATCACCATCGCGCCGCCCGCCCATCTCGCTGCCGCCGCCTGACAGGGGACTTCATGGCCAAAGAGATCCGTTCGCCGCTTCCCGGCACCTTCTACCGTCGCCCTTCGCCGGACGAGCCCGTCTTCGTCGAAGACGGGGCCGCGGTGGAAGCCGGCGCCGTCATCGGCCTCGTGGAGGTGATGAAGAGCTTTCACGAGGTGACGGCCGAAGAGAGCGGCACCAACGTGCGTTTCAAGGTGGAAAACGAAGATCCGGTGACGGCAGGCGCCACCCTCGCCGAGATGGACTGACGCTTGGACCTCTCCGGCAAGACCCTGTTCGTCGCCAACCGCGGCGAGATTGCGGTGCGCATCGTGCGCGCTGCAAGGGCACTCGGGCTGCGGACCGTCCAGGCCTGTTCCGACGCGGACACCGACATGCTGGCCGTCCGCCTTGCCGATGCGTCTGCCAATGTCGGCCCGCCGCAGGCCGCCAAGTCCTATCTCGACATTGCGCGCGTGGTTGCTGCCGCCAGGGATGCCGGGGCCGATGCGGTTCATCCGGGCTACGGCTTTCTGGCGGAGAACCCGCGCTTTGCCGAAGCGGTTGAGGCGGCTGGCATGGTGTTCGTCGGCCCGCGCGCCGAGACCATCGCCACCATGGGCGACAAGGTGGCCGCCCGCGCCGCCGCAAAGGCTGCGGGCGTGCCGATCACGCCGGGCTCGGAGGGACGGCTCGAAGGGCTGGAGGCCGCCCGCGCCGTTGCGGCGGAAATCGGCTATCCGCTAATGATCAAGGCGGCGGCCGGCGGCGGTGGCCGCGGCATCCGCGTGGTGGAGAACGCCGAGGCGCTGGAAAAGCAGATCCCGCAGGCCGAGGCAGAGGCGCGTGCCGCCTTCGGCGATGGCGGCGTCTACATCGAGCGGCTGGTCGAGCGCGCCCGCCATGTTGAGGTGCAGATCCTGGGCGACGGCACCCGCGCCATCCACGCCTTCGAGCGCGAATGCTCGCTCCAGCGCCGCCGCCAGAAGGTGTGGGAGGAAGCGCCCGCCGCATGCCTCACCGAAGCGGAGCGTGCCGAAATCTGCGCAGCCTCCGTCCGGCTTGCCGAGCGCGTGAACTACCGCGGCGCAGGCACACTGGAATATCTCTTCGATGACGAGCGGCGCGAATTCTACTTTCTGGAGATGAACACCCGCATTCAGGTGGAGCATCCCGTCAGCGAGGCGATCACCGGCATCGACCTTGTGGCCGAGATGATCCGCGTTGCCTTCGGCGCATCGCTTTCGCTGCGCCAGGAGGATGTCACGCGGACCGGCCATGCCATCGAGGTGCGTATCAACGCCGAAGACCCGGCGAAGAACTTCATGCCCTTCCCCGGCGTTTGCGGTGCGATGACCGTGCCCGAAAATGTCCGCTTCGACACGATGCTGTACGAGGGCTACGCGATCCCCCCCTTCTACGACAGTCTCCTCGGCAAGCTGATCGTCCACGGTGCGGACCGGCCTGCCGCGCTGGCAGCGCTGCGCACGGCAATCGCGGCAATGACGCTCGAAGGGCTCAAGACCACACTCCCCCTTCACGCCGCACTGGCCGACGATCCTGCCGTGATCGCGGACACGGTACACACACGCTTTCTGGAAGACTGGCTCGCGAACAATCCCCTCGGCGCCTGAGCCGAACCCTTTGGACGGAGGACGCATGGAAACCCGATACTCCTTTGGGGGAGACGAGCACATCTTCGTCGAGGTCGACCACGAGATGAGCCTCGACGCCTTCTTCAAGGCGCTCTCGATCACCGGCGCGATTGCCGAAAAGAAGATCGCCGGCGTGACCGAGATCTGCCCCGCCAACGCCAGCTTCCAGGTCAAGTTCGACCCCGACGTGATTGCCCCCGAGGCGATGATGGCCGAGCTCAAGGCGCTGGAAAGCCGCGCCGCGGATGCGCCCAAGCGGATCACCACCCGGATCGTCGAGGTGCCGGTCTACTACCGCGACCCGTGGACCCACGAGACCCTCATGCGCTTTCGCGAGCGCCATCAGGACCCGGACGGCACCGACCTCGACTATGCCGCGCGGATCAACGGGTTCGACAGCGTCGAGGCCTTCATCGAGGCGCACCATTCCAACCCGTGGTTCGTGTCCATGGTGGGGTTCGTGTCGGGCCTGCCCTTCCTCTACCAGCTCGTCGACCGCGAGCGGCAGCTGCAGGTGCCGAAATATCTGCGCCCGCGCACCGACACGCCCAAGCTGACGGTCGGCTATGGCGGCTGCTTCGGCTGCGTCTACTCGGTGCGCGGCGCCGGCGGTTACCAGATGTTCGGCATCACGCCGATGCCGATCTTCGATCCGACGCAGACCATCAGCTACATGAAGGACTTCATGGTCTTCTTCCGGCCCGGCGATATCGTGAAGTGGAACCCGATCGACCGGGCCGAGCACGACCGGATCGAGGCCGCCGTGAAGGCAGGCACATGGTCGCCGAAGATCGCCGAGGTGGAATTCGACCTTGCCGCCTTCAACGCGGATATCGACGGCACCAACAAACGGCTGATGGAGGCCCTCAATGACGCTTGAGATCGTCAAACCCGGCCTTCTGACCACTATCCAGGACCTTGGCCGTCCGGGCTATTTCCACCTCGGCATTCCCATTGGCGGCGCCATGGACCGGCTGGCGCTGATTGCCGCCAACCGCCTTGTCGGCAATGACGAAGGCGCCGCTGCGCTGGAAGCGGTCTTCATCGGCCCGCAGATCGTCTTCGGCCGCGACGCGACGGTGGCGGTCACCGGCGCCGAAATGCCCGTGATGATCGACGGCGAGGAGAAACCGGGCTGGACCGCGCTGGCGGTCAAAGCCGGACAGGTCCTCTCCTTCGGCTACCTGAAGGACGGCGCGCGGATCTACATTGCGGTTTCCGGCGGTATCGCCACCCCGCCGCAGCTCGGCTCTCGCTCCACCTATGCCATCGGCGCGCTTGGCGGGGTGGACGGCCGCGCCGTTGCTGCGGGCGACGTGCTGCCGCTCGGCGACAGTGCCGGCGCTGCCGAAGGACGGTCGGTGTCCGCCACACTCCGGCGCCGACCGGGCGCACCGGCACGCCTGCGCGTTCTGCCGGGGCTCTACTGGCACCGGATCACCGAGGAGAGCCAGGCGAACTTCTTTGCCGACACGTGGATGGTGGCGGCGGAGGCAGACCGGATGGGCTACCGCTTCAAGGGCGGTCGGCCGCTGGAGTTCGTGCCGCGCGATCCGCCCTTCGGCGCGGGGTCGGACCCGTCCAACATTGTCGACGGGTGCTATCCCTACGGCTCCATTCAGGTGCCGGGGGGCACCGAGCCCATCGTCCTCCACCGCGATGCGGTGTCCGGCGGCGGCTATTTCATGATCGGCACGATCATCTCCGCCGACATGGACCTGATCGGCCAGCTCCAGCCCAACGTCAAAGTGAACTTCGAGGAGGTGGACATGCCCGCCGCCCTCGCCGCCCGGCACGAACGGGCCACCCTGGTCGACCAGATCCGCGCCGAGACCGCCTGAGCATGGACGCGCTCACCCCGATGCCGCTGAAGGCACCGTGGGTGGCGCGCCCCCGCGAACCGCTGCGCGTCCTCGGCACATCGGTCACGCAGATCGAGCCGGTGAAGCAGGCGGCGGAAGAGGACCTCGGCCTCGCGCTGGAGTTCATCACGCTGGACGGGACGGCAGCGCAGCGCCGGGGCGGCCTCGCCCCGGCCACCTTCGATGTTTACGATCAGTGGTTCCACGACCTCGACCTTGTGTGGCCGACAGGCTCCCTCCAGCCCATCGCGCTTTCGCGGGTCCCCCGCTGGGGCGATGCCAACGCCCTGTCCCGCACCGGCGGCGAGGCACAGCGCGCGGCCTACAGCGACCCGTCGCGCAACCTGTTCGTCCAGCTCGACGCAACGCTGGGGGCCACGCCCACGGACGCCATCTCGATGCTGCCCACCGTCCACAATGCCGACGGGTTTGCCGTTGTCGGCGACATGGACGCCACCAGCTGGGGCGCGTTTCTCGACCCGGCCCATGCAGGCAGTATCGTCCTCCACTCGGACCCTGCGATCGGTGCCGTCGAGTTTGCGCTGGCGATGCAGGCGGCGGAAGGGTTTGCGCCCGCCAACCCGTTCGACCTTTCGGTGGACGAGATCGACACGCTTGTGGCGCGGCTCTCTGCGGCCCTGTCCGCGGGCCAGTTTCTGCGGGTGTGGACCGACGAGGCGGAGGCCATCGCAGCAATGGGCCGCGGCGCGCCGACGATGGGGACGCTGTGGTGGTCCGGGGTGATCCGGCTTCGCGCCGAAGGGGTGCCGGTGCGCATGGTGATGCCGGCGGAAGGCTGCCGCGGCTGGTTTGGCGGCCTCGCCCTCTCAACGCTCGCCACCGGCTACGCGCGCGACGCCGCCTACGATTATCTCAACTGGTGGCTCGAGGGGCGTGCCGGCGCGATCCTCGCCCGCAACGGCGCCTACATGGCGGCCCCCGCCGCGGTGCGGCGCCATTTGTCGGCCGCCGAATGGGACTTCTGGTACGGGGGAGAGCCGGCTGCCGAAACAATCCGCGATCCGCTGGGCCGCGCTGTCTATGGCGCCGGAGACGTGCGCGGCGGTGGCAGTTACGCCGAACGCATGTCCCAGATTGTGGTGTGGGATACGGTCATGACGGAGCACAACTACCTTGTCCGCCGATGGGACGACGCGCTGGCGACCCCACACACCTAACCTGGAACGCGGCGGAGCCAGTCCGGCAGGTCGGGCGGGCTGAACAGCGAGAACGCCATCAGCCGGCGCCGCGTCCGCTGGGCGGAGAGGACGAGATGCTCGCGCAGCGCATTGGCCGCCGCGCCGCTGGAGCCGCGGGCGAGAAATTCCAGCACGATCGCGTGTTCTCGCAGCGAGACCAGAAAAGGACGCCCGCCCACCGCGTCGGCAAAGACGCGGTTCACAACCAGCGCAATCTGCGTCTGGTGGATCATCCGCATGAGGTGCGCATTGGGGGCGTGGGACAGAAGCGTGATGTGCATTCCCGTCTCCAGCGCGGCAAGGCGCGATGGCGCCAGCGCCGGCCCTTGCGCAAGGGCATCCTCCGTATCGGCCAGCATGGCGGCAATCATCGGCGGTGGAATGTGCGGCGCAGCCTCCAGCAGCGCCAGCGCCTCCAGCTGCTCGCGGATCCGGAAATAGTCCTGCACGTCCCGCGCGGTGAGCGGGCCGACCACCCAGTGCGAGCGGCAATCCTTGCGGATCAGGCCCCGGTCCTGCAGCCGTGACAGGAGTTCGCGCACGACGGTGCGGCTGACACCGTAGTGGTTGGCCGCCGCCTGCTCGTGGATGCGAAACTGGCCGAAGGGCAGCGCATGGGCCACCACCGCCTCGAAATCGGTGGCGATCCGCTCGGCGGTTGCAGCCCGGCGCGCTTGCGGTTCGGCCGCATCCAGCGCCAGCATCTGCGGCGTGAGGGGAACCCGGCGCGGCTCGCCGCCGCCTGCCACAACATACCCCCGCCCCTCGAAGCGGGTGAGAAGCTGCCGGCTTGCAAGGTCGGCAAGTGCGGTGCGCACCGGGGTGCGGCTGGTGCCGACCAGACGGGCGATGGCCTCTTCGGTCAGCACCGTGCCGGGCGGCAGGCTTCCGGACGCCAGCGCAGCCTCGATCTGGCTTGCAATGGCGACGTAGCGCGGCTCCGGCCGATTGGCGAACTCGGCACCGTTCGGGTCCCGCTCGAGGCGTTCGGTGGGGTTCACGCCGCTGCCATCTCCAACTTTCCCTTACGCAAAACGTACTGTGCGCACGAAGTGCGAACTTTAAGCACTCAATTTACGCGCATCCACGCTCATATCGCAGTCAATTAGCGCATTCTAGCGTCATTGCGATTTTTTGTATTTGACTCTTGCGCACAATGAGCAATCCTTGAGCCGTCAAGTAATACCGGGCCAGGATACGTAGACCATGATGGAGCTTGCAGGTCTCACCAAGCGCTACGGCGATAACGCCGCGCTCACCGACCTGTCGCTCACCGTGGCAGACGACGAATACCTCACGCTGCTTGGTCCTTCCGGCTCCGGCAAATCTACCCTCCTGCGCCTGATCGCGGGGCTTGAACGGCCGGATGCCGGCCGCATCCTCATCGACGGGCGGGACATCACGGCAGAGCCCGCACACCGCCGCGGCCTTGGCATCGTCCAGCAGAATTACGCGCTCTTTGCGCACATGAACGTGCGGGACAACATCGCTTTCGGCCTGCGCTTTCGTGAGGACGACCCCGTCACCGACGCCGGCGAGGTCGACCGCCGCGTCACGCGGATGCTGGGGCTCGTCGGCCTCGAAGGGCTCGGCGAGCGGATGACCAACGCCATCTCCGGCGGCCAGAAGCAGCGCGTCTCGCTGGCCCGCACCCTCATCACCGAGCCGCGGATCATCCTGCTCGACGAGCCGCTCGGCGCGCTCGACGCGAACCTTCGCGAACGGATGACCGTCGAGCTTCGCCGCATCCGCGCGTCCCTCGGCGTGACGTTCGTGCACGTCACCGGCAACGAGGCGGAAGCCCTTGCCATGGGCGACCGGATGATCGTGCTCGACAATGGCCGCACCATCATGGTGGACGCGCCGGACAACATCTTCGCGCGGCCCGCAACCACCCGCGTCGCGCGCTTCCTCAACGCCTACAACGTGCTCGAAGGCCATACCGAGCGCGGGACATTTCACGTCGCCGGCCGGACGTTGCCGTTGCCGCCGGGCATTGCCGAAGCCGCCTACTACGCCGTGCGCTACGACATGGCCTCGATCTCTCGCGAGGGCACGCCGGGCGGCGCGGCGAGCCTGGAGGGCACCTTCATCGCAAGCGAATTCATGGGCTCCCGCGTGATCTACATGATCAAGGGACCGGACGGACGGATCTTCGAGGTCGAACGCCACCTGTCGCGCGCGTACCCCGAAAACTACACCACCGGCGAACCGCTGACCCTGCACTGGAGCGCGAACGACGCGCTGGCCTTCGACGCTGCGGGCGATCTCATCACCCCGACCGCCATGCGCGGTGCCGCCTGATGGGTCCGTCCGTGGCCGAAACGGGCAGCGTCACCACGCCCCGCGAAAAATTCTGGAAGCGCAATCACCATCTCCTGCTGCTGGCGCCCGGCATCGTGTGGATGGTCCTGTTCCTCGTCGTCCCGCTCGCAATGATGGTCTACGTCTCGTTCTGGACGCAGACCACGTTCGCCATCTCGTCCGATCTGACGCTCGCCTCCTGGCAGGCCTTCTTTGCCTCCGACACCTATGTCGGCGCACTCCTGCGCACGCTCCGGATCTGGCTCACCGTTCTCGTGGTCACCTTCGTGATCGGCTACCCCACGGCGCTCTTCATCGGCCAGTTCGTCCGCAACAAGACCACGCAGACGATCCTGCTGGTGGCCTGCGTCATCCCGTTCTGGACCTCGTTCCTGATCCGCGTTCTGGCGTGGCGGCCGATGCTGGGGCGCGAAGGCGCGGTCAACATCGTGCTCGAAAATCTCGGCCTCATTTCCGAACCCATCGACGCGCTGCTCTTCACCGAGCTGTCCGTCGTCATCGGCATGACGCAGATCTACGTCGTCTTCATGGTCGGCCCCATCGCGTTCATGCTGGCGCGGATCGACGGCAGCCTGATCGAGGCCGCGCGCGACCTTGGCGCCTCGTCGTGGACGATTTTCCGAAAGATCATCTTCCCCTTGTCGCTGCCCGGTGTCGTCGTTGGCGCAATTTTCGTCTCGGTGATGGTGCTTGGCGAGTTTGCCACCGCGTCGGCGCTTTCGGGGCGCAAGGTGAATCTCCTCGGCAACATCATCGTCACGCAGGTCGGCTCGCTGAAATGGGCATTTGCCGCGGTCATCGGTGTCGTGCTGACGGCCGTGATGGCGGTGGTCATCACCGCGCTCCTGCGCGTCGTCGATCTCCGGAGGGAAATCTGATGCACCAGATGCCGATCCTGCGCGGGGTTCTGGGGAGCTACACCGCCCTCTTCCTCGTCTTCCTCTATGCGCCGTTCATCGTGATGGGGATCATCTCGTTCCAGTCGGGGCCGGAAGGCGGGCCGCAATTTCCGATCATCGAGTGGTCCACATACTGGTACGAGCACGTTCTCGGGTTCGCACCGCCGAGCCGGGTTGCGCCGCTGCCCATCGGCGAGGCGCTGCTGCGCTCGCTCACCCTCGCCTTTGCCACCATGCTCGTTTCCACCGTCCTCGGCACGCTGACGGCGAGCGCGTTCCGGCGGCGCTTCCGCGGCTCCGGCGTGGTGTTCTACCTGGTGGTGCTGGGGATGATGGTGCCGGGCGTGCTCCTCGGCCTCGGCATGGCGCTGGTTGCCCGCGAGGTCGGCATCCAGCCGACCTGGTGGGGCACCGCCTTCTTGCTCCACGTGGTCTACACCTACCCGTTCGCGTTCCTCGTCATGCTGGCGATCTTCAACCGCTTCGACCCGGCGGTGGAGGAAGCGGCCTGGGCGCTCGGCGTCCCGCCCGGCCGCACCTTCCGCAAGATCACGTTTCCGATGATCTTTCCGGGCGTCCTGTCGGCCATGCTGTTCGCCTTCACCCTCTCCTACGATGAGTTTCCGCGCACCCTCTTCACGGGCGGCTCGGATGTGACGATGCCCATTGCCATCTACGGCACCTTCGCGGTGGAGATTCACCCCAACCTCTTTGCATTCGGGGTGCTGACAACCCTGTTCTCGTTCGCGCTCCTTTCCGTCTACGGCATCCTGATGGCGGCCTCCGTGCGCAAGGCGCGGCGCGTGACCGGCGTGCAGGAGGACATTGCGTGAGCCGCCTTGCCCACCACCGCGCCCTTGTGACCGGCGCCGGCGCAGGGATCGGCCGCGCCATCGCGATCCGCCTTGCCGCCGAAGGCGCCAGCGTGACGGTGAACGACCTCGACCCGGCGAGTGCAGAGGCGACCGCCGCTTCAATTGCAAACGAGGGCGGCCGCGCGACAGCGGCACCCGGCGACGTGTCCAGCGAGGCGGACGTTGCCGCAATGTACGCGGCGGCGGAGGCCGCATACGGCCCGGTCACGCTGGCGGTGAACAATGCCGGCATCGTCACCCAGGTGCCGCTGGAAACAATGGATGCCGCCGCCTTCGACCGGATGATCGCGGTGCACCTCAGGGGCTGCTTCCTCGGCTGCCGGCGTGCCATCGGACCGATGCTGGCGGCAGGCTCCGGCGTCATCGTCAACATTGCAAGCCAGCTGGGGCAGATCGGCGGGACCGAGCTTGCCCACTATTCAGCCGCCAAGGCCGGCATCATCGGCCTCACCAAGTCGTTTGCACGGGAGGTCTCGGCGCGCGGCGTGCGGGTCAACGCCGTCGCGCCCGGCCCGATCAACACCGACCTTGTGCGCGCCATCTCGCAGGAGTGGCGCGACGCGAAGGCCGCTGAGCTGCCGCTGAAACGCTTTGGCGAACCTGAAGACGTTGCCGCCACCGTCGCCTTCCTCGCCAGCGACGACGCCAGGATCTACGTGGGCCAGACGCTCGGCCCCAATTCGGGAGATGTGATGCTGTGAGAACGGTTCTCATCACAGGCGCCGGAATCGGCATCGGCCGCGCCACCGCCAAGGCATTTGCGCAAGCCGGCGACCGCGTCATCGTCACCGACGTGCTCGACGCCGAAGGCAAGGCCGTCGCCGCCGAGATCGAAGCCGAAGGCGGCACAGCCGAGTTCCATGCGCTCGACGTCACCTCCACCGACAACGCCGCCGCGGTGGTGGCTGCCGTCGAGGCCGCCCACGGCGCCATCGACATTCTGGTCCTCAACGCCGGCATTGCCCACAAGGTCCCGCTGGCGGAGCTGACGGACGCAAAGTGGGACCATACCTTCGAGGTAGACCTGAAGGGAATGCTGCGCCTCGTGCGCCCTGCGGTGCCGGCCATGGTTGAAAATGGCGGCGGCGCGGTGGTGTGCCTCTCCTCCATCATGGGCGTCGCCTACGGGTGGGACGAGCATGTGGCCTACTCGGCCGCCAAGTCCGGCGTTGTCGGCTTCGTGCGCGGACTGGCGGTGGAGCTGGCGCGCAAGGGTGTGCGCGTCAACGGCATTGCGCCCGGCTACATCCGCACCGCGCAGGCACTGTCCGAGCAGCATTCGCTGGGCCCCGAAGGCCTTGAGAAGGCTGCCGACTTCATCCCCATGGGCCGCGTCGGCGAGCCTGAAGACATTGCCGACGTCATCACCTTCCTCGCCTCACCCAGCGCCCGCTACCTCACCGGACAGGTGCTGACCGTCGACGGGGGGCTCCTCGTCGGCCGCTACTGATCCACCCGACACCGCTTAACGAACACCAAGGGAGACTGACTGCATGCGAAACTTCCTTCACCCGTCCCGCCGCGGCTTCATGCGCGGCGCCAGTGCGCTGGCCGGGTCCGCCGCCTTCCTGCGCCCCGGCATGGGCTTTGCGCAGGACCTTGCCAGCGAAGAGCTGCGCACCGTCGGCCTGTCCGTCACCGTGCAGGAGCGGATCCTCAACGACTTCAAGGAAGCCTCCGGCGTCGGGTCCGTGTCCGGCAAGGCCGACATCTTCCCCAACACGCAGACCGAGCTTCTGTCGGGGTCCAGCGCCTACGACTGCTGGGAGATCATCGGCGAGCGGCTGCCGGCGATGACGATCACCAACACGATCGATTCCATTCCGGCCGCATCGCTGAAGAACTGGGCGAACATCCGCCCCATCTTCACCACCCCCGACCCCGCCATTGCCCCGCAGGCGCAGATTTCCGGTCAGATCTGGGCGGATGAAGCCAAGACGCAGCTCTGGATGGTGCCCACCGTCTTCAACTTCGATTCCATCGGCTACCGGCCCGACCTGGTGGAGGCCGAGGAAGCCAACACCTGGACCGCGCTGTTCGACGAGAAGTTCAAGGGCAAGACCGGCCTCAACGTCGACCCGCTGATCGCGTTCGGGCAGGCGATCCTTGCGATGAACTCGCTTGGCCTTCTCGATGTGCCGAACCCCGGCAACCCGGATGCCGAAGCGATCGACGAAGCCGCCAAGTTCCTCATTGCCAAGAAGAAAGCCGGCCAGTTCCGCGCGCTCTGGGGCGATTTCGGCGAGCTGGTGAACCTTCTTGCCTCCGGCGAGATGATCCTTGCCGACGCGTGGCAGCCCGCCGTGATGGCGGTGAAGGCGCAGGGCATCCCCTGCTCCTACGCGGTGCCCAAGGAAGGCTACCGCGCCTGGGCCATCGGCATCAGCCAGATCGGCAACTCGCCCAACGCCGAGGCAGTGCGCGCCTACGCCGACTACTGGCTGTCCGGCCCGCCGGCCATCATCGTCTCCGAGCAGGGCTACTACTCGCCCACCACCAACATCAAGGACGTGATGGCGCCGGAGAAATACGCCTTCTGGTACGAGGGCAAGCCGTGGCAGGGCCCGCCGGAGCGCGGCATCAGCGAAGGCGACCTGCGCGACGGCGGCAGCCTCGAGGAGCGCGCGTCCAAGGTCAGCTACTGGCACCAGTGGCCGGACGAGTACGACCGCCTCATCATGCGCTGGGACGAGTTCCTCAGCGCCTGATCACGGCCCACGGCCCGGCAGGGTGCCGCGCGCGCCCTGCCTCCGGTCCGCCCCCCGCGGAGCCTCAACAAGCCAGAAGCGAAAGACCGTCCATGAGCGAACCCGACCTCGAACTGGTGAAGCTGCGCAAGGTCTATCCGGGCGGGACCGTTGCGGTGGAGGGCTTCGACCTGCGCGTCGAGCGAGGCGAGTTCATCTCGTTCGTCGGCCCGTCCGGCTGCGGCAAGACCACGTCACTGCGGATGATCGCCGGCCTTGAGGACATCAGTGCCGGCGATCTTCTGATCCGCGGCCGCAACTTCACCAAGGTCCCGGCCGAAAAGCGCCCCACGGCCACCATTTTCCAGAACTACGCGCTGTTTCCGCACATGAGCGTTCGCCAGAACATCGCGTTCGGGCTTGAGGTTGCCGGCAAGCCCGCGCCCGAAGTCAAGGCGAAGGTGGATGCCATGATCGACACGCTGGAGCTTGGCAACGTCGCCCACCAGAGCGAGCGCAACCTCTCCGGCGGCCAGAAGCAGCGCGTGGCGCTCGCCCGCGGCCTGGTGACCGAACCCGATATCCTCCTCCTCGACGAGCCGCTCGGCGCGCTGGACGCGAACCTGCGCAAATCGATCCAGGAGGAACTGAAGCTTCTCCAGCGCAACCTTGGCATCACGTTCGTCTTCGTCACCCACGCCCAGTCCGAGGCGCTTTCGATGGGCGACCGGGTGGTGGTGATGAACCAGGGCCGGGTGGAGCAGATCTCCGCGCCGTTTGAACTTTACACACGGCCGCAATCCCATTTCGTCGCCCGGTTCATCGGCCGCAACACCATCATCGACGGCACGCTTGTCGATTTTTCGGCGGCCAAGGCGGTGGTCTCCACACGGTTCGGCCCCCTTTCCGGCGTGCCGGGCTTCAACGCCGCCAGCGCCGCACCCGGCTCGCCCGCGGCCATCGTGATCCCGTCCGAATATGTCGACATCACGCCGCAGGGCTCCAGCGCACACGGCGATGAGTTCGATGCCGTCAGCGGAGAGGTGACGGCGCTCGATGCGGTGGGCCAGGTGGTCTACGTCACCGTCCGCCTCGATGACGCGCTGGAGGTGCGCATCGAGAGCTACCGCACAAGGATCGAGGGCCGCGATATCGCGCCCGGCACCCGTGTTGACCTCAAGTGGCGGCGCGAACGCGCCACCGTCGTCCCCGGAACCTGACGCCACTCAACATCCCACAAGAAAAGCCCGCCAGCAGAAGGCGCAGTCACAGGAAAAGGAAGACCCTCATGATCCGAGTAGGCGTGGACGTCGGCGGCACCTTCACCGACATCGTGCTGGAGCGCACCCGCGCCGCGGACCAGGGCGGCAATGCGGTGGTGGTGACCAAGGTGCCATCCACCCCGCACGACCAGTCCGAAGGCGTCTGCAACGGCGTCCTCAAGGTCTGCGAGCTGGCCGGTGTTGCCCCTGGCGACATCGACGTCCTGTTCCACGGCACGACGGTTGCCACCAACATGGTGATCGAGCGCAAGGGCGCCGAGGTGGGGATGCTGACCACCCGCGGCTTCCGCGACATCCTGCACATGGCGCGCCACAAGCGGCCGCACAATTTCTCGCTCCAGTTCGACGTGCCGTGGCAGTCCGCACCGCTGGTCAAGCGCCGCAACCGCCTGCCGATCACCGAACGTCTGAAGCCGCCGACCGGCGAGATCGAAGTGGCGCTCGCAGAGGACGAGGTGCGCGAGGCGGCGGCGCTCTTCAATAAGCGCGGCATCGACGCGGTCATCATCGGCTTCCTGTTCTCCTTCCTCAACGACACGCACGAAAAGCGCGCCAAGGCCATTGTGGAGGAGGTGCTGCCCGACGCGTTCGTCTCCACCTCCAGCGGGGTGGTCAACGTCATCCGCGAGTATGAGCGGTTCTCGTCCACCGCAATGAACGCCTATATCGGCCCCAAGACCGCGCTCTACCTGCGCCGGCTGGAGTCTCGCCTGCGGGACAATGGCATCGACGCGTCGGTGCGGATCATGCAGTCCAACGGCGGTATCTCCACCGTTGCCCAGTCCGCGGCAAAGCCCATCGGGCTCCTTCTATCGGGGCCTGCGGGCGGCGTGATCGGCGGGCGGTGGACCGGCGCCCAGTCGGATGCGGCCAACGTCATCACCATCGACATCGGCGGCACCTCAGCCGACATCTCGGTCATTCAGGATGGCGAACTTCGGGTGAAAAACCCGCGAGATACTGAAGTCGCCGGCCTCCCCGTGCTGGCACCGATGATCGACATCGACGCCATCGGCGCCGGCGGCGGCTCCATTGCCTACATCGATGCCGGCGGCGCCTTCCGCGTCGGCCCCCGCTCCGCAGGCGCCGACCCCGGACCCGCCTGCTACGGCCGCGGCGGCACCGAGCCGACGGTGACGGACGCGCAGGTGGTTCTCGGCCGGCTCGACCCCAAGCGCTTCCTCGGCGGCGACCTCTCCATCGACAAGGCGAGAGCCGAAGAGGCGATCCGCACCCACATCGCCGAACCGCTCGGGATGACGACCACGGAGGCGGCGCTGGGCATCCTGAAGATCATCAACAACAACATGGCGCTTGCCATCAACGCCAACTCGGTTGCCAAGGGCATCGACCCGCGCGGGTTCACGCTGATGGGCTTTGGCGGCGCAGGTCCGCTCCATTCCGTCGCGCTGGCGGAAATGATCCAGGCCAAGGATGTGATCTCCCCCTCCCAGCCCGGCATCACCGCCGCCATGGGCCTTCTGGTGACGGACCTTCAGTATGAATACACCCGCTCCGTTCTCCAGACCCTCGACGATGCGGACGACGACGCGCTGGCCCAGATCAACGTCATCGCCGATGAACTGACCGCCGAGGCCGATGCCCAGCTGGATGCCGACGGCATTGCCACCGACCTGCGCCGCTTCAGCCGCGTGATGGAGTGCCGCTATGCCGGCCAGGGCTTCGAACTCAGGGCAGAAATGCCCGCCGAACCGCTGACGCAGGCCAACAAGCAGGCCGTCATCGACGCCTTCTTCGACGTTCACAAGGAAAGCTACGGCCACGCCTTCCGCGATCAGATCACAGAGGGCGTCACCCTGCGCGTGGTGGCCTCAGCCGCGGTGGAACCCCTGCGGCTCCCCGCGCTCGAAACCGGCAGCAGCACCAACCCCGATGTGGCGCTGCTTTACACCAGCGAAACCATCTTCGAGGACGGCGCACCGACCGATACGCCACGCTACGACCGTGGCAAGCTCCTCGCCGGCGACAGCGTGACCGGCCCCGCGATCGTCACCCAGCACAACTCCACCACCCTGGTGCCGCCCGGTTACACGGCCACCGTCCTTGCCCACGGCGACATGCGCGTCGCGCGCCAGTAGGAGACCGACCATGACCAAGGAACTCGACCCGATCACGTTGCAGGTCGTCGGCGGCGCGCTGCACTCCATCGCCGAGCAGATGGGCAACGTCCTTTACCGGATGAGCTATTCGTCGATCATCCGCGAAAGCCAGGACCTTGGCGCGGGCTTGTTCGACAGCGAATTCAACACGCTGTGCGAATCGGACTCCACGCCCATGCACATCGGCTCCCTCCCCGGCTACCTCAGCGGCATCGCCACCACGGTTCCACTGGACGCGTGGAAGCCGGGCGACTGCGTGATCCACAACCACCCCTACAAGGGCGCCTCCCACTCCCCCGACATCGCCATCGTGATGCCGGTGTTTGCGGACGGCGAGCTTGTCGGCTTCTCCGCCAACACCGCCCACCACGTAGACATCGGCGCCGCCACCCCCGGCCTCATCATCGACGTGCCGGACATGTGGGCCGAAGGGATGCTGCTCGACGGCCTCAAGCTCTACAACGAAGGCGTGCGCAACGAGGATCTGTGGAAATACATCCGCGGCAACACGCGGGTTCCGGCCCTTGTCATGGGCGACCTTGAGGCGCAGATCGCCTCCGCCCAGCTCGGCGTGCGCCGGTTCGAGGAGCTGATTGCCAAGTATGGCAAGGACACCGTCATCCAGGCGACCAAACAGCTGATGGACTACACCGAGCGCCGGATGCGCGCCGAGATCGCCAAGATCCCCGACGGCGAGTATTTCGCCGAAGGCTTCCTCGATGACGACGGGCGCGACCGCGAAAAGACGCTGCCCATCAAGGTCTGCGTTCGCGTCGAGGGCGACGGCGTGGAGGTGGATCTCACCGGCTCCTCGCCGCAGGTGCCCACCGCCTTCAACGTCCCGTTCGACGGCTCCACCAAGGTCGCAGCCTTCTTCGTCTTCCGCGCAATGCTCCTCGACACCTACACCGCTCAGGACGACATTCCGGCCAACGAGGGCTCGTTCCGCCCCATCAAGGTGACGGCGCCGGAGGGCTGCATCTTCAACCCCATCGCGCCGGCGGCGGCCGAGGCGCGGTTCTGCCAGATCCAGCGCATGTCCGACCTCGTCATCAAGGCGCTGGCCCCGGTGCTGCCGGACCGCTGCACCGCCGGCAACGCCGCCACGCTTTCGTTCGCCGCCTACTCCGGCGTCCGCCCGTCCGGCGACTACTGGGTGTTTCTGGAGGTGAACGAGGCCGCCATGGGCGGGCGGCCGGCGTCCGACGGGCCGGACACGGTGGAGGAGCTGATGCGCAACACGCGCAACAACCCGCTGGAAGACCTCGGGATGCACCTCCCCCTCATCTGCGACCGCTACGAGGTGCGCGACGACGTCCCCCCCGGCGCCGGCAAGTTCCGCGGCGGCTCGGGCGTGGTCAAATCCCAGCGCTACCTGACGCCCGGCTTCATGACCCACGAGTCCGACCGCCACCTCGACGCGCCGTGGGGCGTGTTCGGCGGCAAGGAAGGCGCTGTCGGCAAGATGGAGATCCACAACATCCATTCGGGAAAGACGCGCTCGGCCTACGCCAAGTTTTCCGGCCTGCGCACCGAGATCGGCGATGTGGTGAGCTACTACTCCCCCTCCGGCGGCGGCTACGGCGACCCGCTCGACCGCGCCCCCGAAAAGGTGCTCGACGATGTGCTCGACGGCTTCTTCGGCCCCGATCATGCGCGCGAGGCCTACGGCGTCGTCCTCACGGAGGCCGACAACGGCTACGACTGGGCGCTCGACGACACGGCCACGAAGAGCCTGCGCGACGGGATGCGGGCCTGACACCGGGATCACACCCGCTCGTGTGAAGGCGTGGACGGCCGAGGCGGGCTGTCCACGCCTGAAAACCCGCGGTGCACGGCCAGCACGCCGGAGCGGCCGCGGCGGCCGTTGCACACAAACGTGCAAACCGGCATGGCCATCGCGGCTGTGCTGGAGGTATGCTCTGCGCGGTTAAACCGCTATGGGCGGTGGACATCAATCCTGCCCATGCAGGTGACATCACGGCCTCCCGCCATCTACACTGGGGCTGGCTCCGTCACATCCCAAGCGTCCGTCGGCAATCGGCCCGCGTGCCGTGCGACGCGATGCCGGGAAAAGAACGAGTCCCAACGGATACAACCATGACCACGCTGCCCCAACAGACCTCCTCCCCGGCACACGATGGGGCGGTGGGACTGCGCAGTGCCGGCTCGCACGCTTCGGCCGGCACGCTCCTCAGGATAACCCGGATCGCGTTTCAGAAGCCGTGGTGGGTCGCCATCGCCTTCGCCTCGACGCTTGTTGCCGCAACCCTGCAGCTCTCCATCCCGGTCATTCTCGGCATCGCCGTCGACCAGACGCAGGGCGCGCTGACCGAGACCGAGGGCGCGCGCTCCGCGCTCCTGCAAACCGCCGTGCTGCTCTTCGTCATGTCGATGCTGCGGGGCGTCTTCACCACGCTGCAGAACTATTTTGGCGAGGCGGTCGGCCATGCGGTCGGCTACCAGCTGCGCCGTGCCTACTACGCCAAGGTGCAGGACCTCCACTTCAGCTTCCACGACAAGGTGCATTCGGGCGACCTCATCACGCTCGGGATGCTCGATCTGGAGGGGGTGCGCATGTTCTTCTCCACTGGCATCGTGCGGTTGCTGCTGCTCACGACCCTCATCGGCGTCGGCGGCTACGTCCTCATCTCCACAGATCCCGTCCTTGCGCTGGCGGCACTCAGTTTCGTGCCGTTCGTCGGGTGGCGCTCCGCGGTGACACGGCTCAGGCTGCGCGCAACGTGGCTCCGGCTCCAGGAGAGGCTCTCGGTCCTGTCGCGGGTGATGGAGGAGAACCTTGCCGGCATCCGCGTGGTGCGCGCCTTCGCCGCCGAGCCACTGGAGATGGACAAGTTCCACACATCATCGCTGAGCGCGCTGGAGCTTGCGCGCGAGCGCGTCGGCATCCGCGTGCGCAACACCAGCGCGATGACGTTCTCCTTCTTCGCCGCCATGGGGCTCGTCCTGTGGGTCGGCGGGCACAAGGTGATCGCGGGCGAAATTTCCGTCGGCACGCTCGCCTCCTTCCTCACCTTCATGACCATCCTGCAAATGCCGGTGCGCCAGCTCGGCATGCTGGTGAACTCCTTTGCACGCGCGTCCACCTGCGGCAGCCGCCTGTTCGACTTCCTCGACTTCGAGGTTCCGATCCGTGAAGTACCGGGCGCACCCGCCCTTGCCCTGTCCGAGGGACGCCTGTCCTTCGAAGATGTCTCCTTCACCTATCCGGGGACCGACCGGGCCGTGCTGCGCAATGTGTCGTTCGAGGCGCGCAAGGGCGAAACCATCGGCCTCGTCGGGCCGCCGGGATCGGGCAAATCCTCGCTGGTGCACCTCATCCCGCGGTTTTACGACGTCACCGGCGGCAGGATCACAATCGATGGGCAGGACATCCGCGAGATTTCGCTTCGCTCGCTCCGGCAGGCGGTCGCGGTTGTACAGCAGGACGTGTTCCTCTTCACCACGACGCTGGAAAACAACATTGCCTACGCCGACCCGTGGGCGCGCGGCAAACAGGTGGAGCGGGCCAGCGAGGCGGCGCGGCTGCACGACTACATCCTCAACCTGCCGGGCGGTTACCGCACGGTGGTTGGCGAGCGCGGCGTCTCCCTTTCCGGCGGGCAGCGCCAGCGCGTCTCCATCGCGCGCACGCTGATGCTCGACCCGTCAATTCTCGTCTTCGACGACAGCACCACCGCGCTCGACGCCAACACCGAGCGCAGCATCCGCAAGGCGATGCGCGAGAATGCATCCTCCCGCGTGACCGTCATCATCGCCCACCGGCTCAGCTCGCTGATGGATGCCGATCGGATCCTGGTGCTGGACGAAGGCCGGATCGTCGAACAGGGCAGCCACGACGAGCTTCTCTCACACGGCGGACGCTACCGCGCACTGCACGATCTGCAGGTGGGCAACGACACTCCGGCGAAGGCCCGATAATGGCAATCAGCGATCAACACCCGCCCCGCGCAACGGTCGGCTCACACCGCGTCGAGGAGGAGATGTTCGGCCGTCTGTTCGACGGCCGTGTCGTGCGCCGGATCTGGGCGTTCGTCAGCCCCTACCGGCTTAAGGTCATCATCGCAATCATCGCGGTTCTGGTCTTCACCGGGACGCAGGTTGTGATCCCCCTCATCATTCGCGATGCCATCGACAATGGCATTGTGGCGGGCGGCGAGGCCGCGCTCACGCGCGCGGTCGTCCTCTTCGGGATCGTCATTCTCATCAACTTTGCGGCGAGCTTCGTTCAGGAGAATGTCGTCGGGCAGACGGCGGAAAACGTCCTGTTCGACATCCGCGAGGCGATGTTCTCTCACCTTCAGCGCGTCTCCATGTCGTTCATGGACAAGACCGAGGTGGGGCGGCTGATGTCGCGCCTGCAGGGCGACGTGAACTCCATGCAGGAGTTTCTGGAAACCTCCGTCCTTTCGGTGGGCGACATCGTTCTCCTGTTCGGCATCATCGCCTCCATGCTGTGGCTCGATGTGCGCCTTGGCCTCCTCACCATCTCGGTGCTGCCCATCCTTTTCCTGGTGCGGGTCTTCTGGCTCCCCCGTGCGCGAAAAGCGTTCATGGCGGCGCATGAGGCCAACTCGGTCGCCAACGGGGCGCTGGCAGAAGCGATCCACGGCGTGCGGGCGGTGCAGAACATGAACCGCGAGGACGTCAACTTCGCGCTCTACACCGACAAGGCGGAGGCCAACCTCAAGGCGCACCTCACCGCGGCCCGTTTCGCGCAGGTGATGGTTCCCATTGTCGATACGCTGACCGGCCTTGCCATGGCCTTCGTCATTGTCGTCGGCGGCTCCATGGTGCTCGGCCAGACGCTCGAAGTCGGCGTGATGGTGGCGTTCCTGTTCTACATCCAGCGCTTCTTCGACCCGATCCGGTCGCTCACCATGCAATACTCGGTGATGCAACGGGCCATGGCCTCCGGCCAGCGCCTGACCGAGGTGCTCGACATCGAGGTGACGGTCCGCGACAAGTCAGGCGCTATCCCCCTCACCCGCGAGACGGAGGGGTCGATCGAGTTCCGCAACGTGACGTTCGGCTACGACCCGGCCCATCCTGTCCTGAAGAACGTGAACTTCCGGGTGAAACCAGGCGAGACGGTGGCCGTCGTCGGCCCGACCGGCTCGGGCAAGTCGAGCGCGATGGCGCTGGTGAACCGCTTTTACGACGTCCAGGAGGGCGAAGTGCTGGTCGGCGGGCACGACGTTCGCGATGTAACGCAGGCCTCGCTCGGCAAGCACATCGCCATGGTGCTGCAGGAGCCTTACCTCTTCACCGGCACCGTGTTCGAGAACATCCGCTACACAATGGTGGATGCCAGCCGCGAGGACGTCATCACCGCGGCGAAGGCCGTGGGTGCACACGACTTCATCACCGCATTGCCGGAGGGTTACGACACGCTTCTGGGCGAACGGGGCGGCAGCCTGTCTCTGGGCCAGCGCCAGCTTCTCAGTTTCGCGCGGGCGCTGGTGGTCGACGCGCCGATCCTCGTCCTCGACGAGGCAACCGCCAGCATCGACAGCTACACCGAAATGAAGATCCAGACGGCGCTGAAGCGGCTCTTGCAGGACCGGACCGGGCTCGTCATCGCCCACCGCCTCGCAACGATCAGAAACGCTGATCGCATTGTCGTCCTGCGCGACGGCGAGATCGTCGAACAGGGCACGCATGACGAGCTGATCGCCAAGGGCGGCCTCTACGCCGGCCTCTACAAGATGAACCACACCTCCTTCGACGACGCGCTCGAAACGGATTCGTGATATTTTTCGCTGGTTTCGCGGAAGAGCTGACGCGTCGAAGACCCTCGACGGGTCAGTTTTTATCCATGCGGCTTGTGGTGATGGCGATGCAGTCACACCCGAAGCGTCACCTCGAGCCATTCCGCAGCGTGCTTCATGCCGACGGCTACGTCCGCTAGAACGACATTCATAAGGCCGGCGGCACTGACGAGCCGCGCGTTCTGGAGGCCAGCTGCTGGGAACACGTCAGGCGAAAGTTCTTTGACCTTGCTGCCGGCGGCAGCGCGCCGCTGGCCGAAGCTGCGCCGAAGCGTATCGGCGAACTCTACGAGATAGAGAAGCGGGTCCGTGGCTCTCTTGCGCTCAAGCGCGAGCGGATTCTCCGGGCAGAGGCGGTGCCAAACGTCGCCGCGCTGAAGGCCTGGCTCAAGCGCGACTTCCCCCGGCTTTCGGCCAAGAGCGAAACAGCGAAGGCGAGCCGCTATGCCTCTGGCGCGCTGGCAGGCACTCGAGCGATACCTCGGCGACGGCCGCATCGAGAACGACAACAACGCTGCCGAACGGGCCATCCGCCCGATTGCGCTTGGCCGCAAGAACTGACTATTCGCGGGATCGGACAGGTGCGGCGAGCGCGCTGCCGGCATCCTGCCTCGCGCCGAGACCGCCCGCCTCAACGGCATCGACACGGAGCACTATCTGCGCGACGTACTCGCCCGCATCGCTCATGACCTGCCTCTGAACTTTCATCCAGGTCGGACCTGAGTCTCGGAGTTGGTGATTACGCCTTTCGGCGCGGTGAAAACAACAGGCCGAGCCGCGGAGTGTCCACATTGCGCAGCGGATCGGCCTGCTCTGTTCAGGTTCGCGGCGTAGGCCGCAGGGGTCTGGTAGCCGATCGCCGAGTGCGGTCGGGTGGTGTTGTAGTCGGCCGTCCACGCGGCCAGTTTCTGGCGGATGTGATCGAGGCTGAAGAACAGGCTTTCGTTCAGCAGTTCGTCACGCATCCGGCCATTGAAGCTCTCCACGAAACCATTCTGGGTCGGCTTGCCCGGCGCGATATAATGCCAGGCAACCCGATGATCCTCAGCCCAGGCCAGGATGGCTGTGGACGTGAACTCCGTGCCGTTGTCGCTGACGATGATGCCTGGGCGACCACGGCGAACAATCAACGCCGACAGTTCCCGCGCCACGCGCCGGCCCGAGATCGAGGTGTCGGGGATCGCCGCCAGACACTCGCGTGTCACATCGTCAACCACATTGAGAATGCGGAAACGCCGACCACCGGCGAGCTGATCATGCACGAAGTCCAGCGACCAGCGGGCGTTGACCTTGGCTTCAATGAGGATCGGCGCCCGAGTGCCGACGGCGCGGCGACGGGACCGGCGCCTGCGCACCGTCAGGCCTTCCTCGCGATAGAGGCGGTAAATACGGTTCTTGCCCGAGAGTTCGCCTTCCCTCCGCAGCAGGACGAACAGCCGCCGATAGCCGAACCGGCGTCGCTCGGCAGCCAGGGTGCGCAGCCGCTTGGCGATCTCGGTATCCGGCGGCCGACGGGACCGATAGCGCACCATCTTTCGATCCACCTTGACGATGGAGCAGGCCCGCCGCTCGCTGATCTCGAACACCGTTCGCAGATGAGCGACGCCTTCGCGCATGGCGGCAGACCCTACCATTTTTTTGAGAGCAGCTCGTTCAGCGCCGCCTTGTCCAGCATCGCGTCGGCCAGCAGCGATTTGAGCCGGCGGTTCTCGTCCTCCAGCGTCTTCAGCCGCTGGGCCTCAGACACGCTCATCCCGCCGAACTTGGCCTTCCACGCGTAGATCGTGCCCTCGGACACGCCGTGCTTGCGGGGCAGCTCGCCCGCCTTTGCCCCGGCATCGTTCTCCCGCAGGATCCCGATTATCTGCTCTTCCGTGAATCTCGCTCGCTTCATCCGTCCATCCTCTCAAGGGCCGGATTCTAGCTCCAAGTGGAGGAAAAATTCAGGGGCAGGTCAGACTTTATCGTGGTATTAGGGTGCCGCAAAAGCTTTTTATAAGAATCTATAGCACCCTTCATCTATCAGCGATTTTCGGGCTCTCAACCAAGCCACATCTTCTGCTGGGCAAACGCGTGTATGGCAGCCCCCCTCCCCTTCTGGAGCGGCCGCCCATCTTCGTTGCGGGTGTCTTCAGGCGCTGCGATCGTTTGGGGCTCGCCCGTGTTGCCGCAACGCTTTGCGGTACAAGGTCGGCGTGTGGCTGGTAAGGCGGCGGAAGGCTCGCGTGAAGTGCGCGGGGTCGCTGAAGCCGAGGCGGAAGGCGACCTCGGTGATCTGGATGTCGTCGCGCTGCAGGAGCCGTTCGGCCTGCTTCAGCCGCACCTCGTCGACCAGCGTGTTGAAGTGCGTTCCCTCCTGGCCGAGGCGGCGCTGCAGCGTCCGTTCTGAAAGTCCGAGATGCGCCGCGACCACCGACAGGTTGGCCCCGCCGTGCGCAAGCCGGGTCTCGACCACGGCAGAGACCGTGCCCGAAACTGTCCGCGGCGCGCGCTCCCGAACCATCGTGCGCAGTTCGCCGAGGCTGAGTGGCGGGGTGATTTGTGGCGCCAGGCGTCTGGCGTCGAGAGCCTCGGCGGGGAACACGATAGCGGGTGCCGGCGCGTCTGCGATGATGGGCACGGCGAGGGACTCCGACACTGCAAGAAGGCGGCGGGTCCTCGGATAGTCGACCTCAATCCGGTCCGGCGACCAGTCGGGCCCGAGGTAGAGGCGGAACGTGGTGAGCAGAGGCGGGATCGTGTGCTCGGCATGTTGCGCCCGGTGCTGCGGACTGCCGATGGGAACGTGATAGGCGAGCCGCGCAAGCGGCCCCTCGCGACTGAGGAAAAGCGCGGCGCCGCTCTGGTGGTAGGCGAGGCCGCGGATGAGGCGGCCGAGGCATTCCCGCAGCGTCCCGGCGGCGCGGGCGTAGACCGTCCACGACCCGAACTCGTCCATGTCGCGGCCGGCTTCCAGGCCGATCAACCCGTCGCCCGTCACCGTTGCGGCAAGGTCGAAGAGCGAGACCATGTCCTTCAGCGGCATCATCGGTGCCGGCATATCGTCGGGCATGCGCAGCACGCCGACACGCTCCATCGCGCGCCGGGCAACCTCTTCCCCGGCGCGGGCCTCGATGAGGCCAGGCAGCGGGCCAAGGCCGCGAACCGACGTCATGGCGATTGAGACCGGCATGCGAACTCCTGCTTCGGCGCGCAGACGAGCCTCGACGCTGCAACCGGATCACTGAATATAGCCCTATGATGTCAGGATTTCATGCGTTGCGGAATGCTTCGTTGGACCAAGCGGTCCAAACTCACAGGCTTGATTGGAAGGCGGCGCGCAGAACGGTTGCCCGCAGAACCCGAGATCCATCCGGGGCACAATAATCGCGAAGCATTTCGTCGATCCGGCGCGTGTCCGATCTGCGTTAGGTAACAGATACCTGAAGTGTTGCAGGCAAGTAACAACGGGCGAGCTTGGGTTTGACGCAGTCCGTTTGTCGCCAATTGGCAAGTTCGCCGAAACTCATACCGCTACGCCTCGGTCTCCAGCTGCAGAACGGCTCTTGCCTTGGTGGCGATCTCACCGGGGAAGCTCGGAACGCCGGCTGGTGGCATCGCCTTCGCGCTTGCGGAGGGCGAGCCATGGATTGGCCGCGCTCCCGTGCCGGAGCTGCCGGCGACAGGAGCAAAGGCTATGAAGATCCACGAACTTCGTTACGGGTCGCGGACCGTCGGGGCGTGTGCCGTGGCCGCCCTCCTCGGCCTTACCGGAACGGCGGCGGCGGACTGCCGGGTAACGTCCCGGACCGATGCCGCCGAGACCTATACGTGCTCCCGCTACGTCGATTTTGTCGCCCGAAACGAGTTTTCACGGGTGACGACACAATACATCTTTCAGGATCTCAGCGGCGACATCAGGGGTCGCGACCTCTTCGTGCTGCCGCCCGTCTTCGGCTTGTTCGAGCAGCCAGCGGTGGCCCTTTACGATGCCGATGCCAACGCGAACAGCGACCTCAGCATCATGTTCGATGGCGGGCCCTACGGAACGGATGCCAGAGGAATTGGCCTTGCGGTCGTCAACCGCGGCGCGGACGGCGAAAAGGGCCGCGACCGAAACAAGGCAGACGACGGCAAGCCCGGTGCAAAGAGCGGGCCTGCCTCGATCGTCGTGAAATCGGGCACGATCAGCTCTGTCTTCGATACGAATTATCCCTATGAAGCGGCAGCCATATCGGCGGCAATCCTTGCCGAGAGCTGGGGCGGCAGGGGCGGCAATGGCGGCCGGGGCATCCAGCTCACCTTCAACAAGTCGCGCGGCGGCGATGGCGGTGCCGGCGGCGACGGCAGCAATGTGAGCGTCACGGTTGCGGAAGGTGTGGCGGTGCGCAGCAAGCGCGGCATCGGGGTCGCCGCCCAGAGCATCGGCGGCGATGGGGGCAATGGCGGCAGGGCCGATGGCAGCTTCACCGAGGCAAGGGGCGGTGATGGCGGCCGCGGCGGCACAGGCGGAGAGGTGACGATCGACGTTGCCGGATCTGTCGAGGCGGGTGGCATCGGCATCGGTGCCCGCAGCCTTGGCGGTGCGGGGGGCAATGGCGGCGAAGGTGCCAGCGCCAGAGGACGCGGCGGTGCCGGTGCGGGCTCCGGCCCGGGCGGCAAGGTCGACGTCACGCTCTCAGGCTCCGTCGCGACGACCGGCAAGGACAGCACCGGTGTGGTGGCGCAGAGCGTCGGCGGCTTTTCCGGCACGGGCGGTTCGGGCTTTGGCTGGGTCGGCTACGGGGCGTCCTCGGAAAGCGCCGGGCGTGGCGGGCGCACCACGCTGACCCTCGGGAAGGGTTCGTCGATCGTGACGTCCGGGAAATACGCGGACGGCGCCATCGCGCAGAGCATCGGCGGCGGCGGCGGCGTTGGCGGTCACGGTGTCGGGCTGAAGTCGCTTGGCGGGGCCGGCTCGGCAGGCGGGGCCGGCGGCAAAGTGATCGTGAGCAGCGCAGCGTCGATCGAGACGCGCGGCGAAGGCGCGTCCGCGCTGACCGCGGCCAGCATCGGCGGCGGGGGCGGCCAATCCGGCTCCAGTGTCGGGATCGTTGCACTCGGCGGCAAAGGCGGCAGTGGCGGCGACGGCGGCTTCGTGAACGTCACCAACTCAGGCGCGCTCAGCACCAGCGGCAAGGATGCGGACGGGATCAACGCCGTCAGCATCGGTGGCGGCGGGGGCCTCGCAACGGCCACCGGCGGCATCGTGTCGATCGGCGCCAGGGGCGGCAAGGGCGGCAACGGCAACGACGTTGCGGTGCAGAACTCGGGCAACATCACAACGCGGGGCGCCATGTCCAACGCGTTTTACCTGGCCAGCATCGGCGGCGGCGGTGGCACGGGAGCCGCCGCCTGGGCGGCGGGACCGATCTTCGCCATGGCCATGGGTGGCGACGGCGGCAACGGTGGCAACGGCGGCAATGTCGAATACCGCGATATCGCCGGTAACACCGACACCATGCTGTCGACGAGCGGGGTCAAGTCGATCGGCCTTGCAGCGCAGAGCGTTGGCGGTGGCGGCGGGACCGGCGGCGGCACGGTCTCCGCTGCGGTGGGGACGAAATTCTCCGTTTCTCTCGGTATCGGCAGCGATGGCGGCAAGGGCGGCAATGCCGGCTCGGTCGATATCGACACCAGCGCAGGGATCGAGACGAAGGGCCTCATGTCTGCGGGCATCAGTGCACTGGCCACAGGCGGTGGCGGCGGCGATTCGGGCACCATATTGACCAAGGCGAAGGGCGTGGTGTCCTTCGCGCTCGGTCTGGGCGGGCAGGCTGGCAACGGCGGCGACGGCGGCAAGGTGCGCGTTGCATCGGGCGGCGCGATCACGACCCATGGTGCGCTCTCCAACGGCATCACCGCGCAGAGCGTCGGCGGTGGCGGCGGCAACGCGGAGGCCACCAGCACCGCAAGCCTTGGCATCAGCAAGCTCAGCACGAACATGTCGCTCGGCACGTCGGGTGGCGCGGGCGGCGACGGTGCCGCGGTCGATGTCGCCCAGTCGGGCGCGGTGCGCACGCAGGGCGTCCGGTCGCGTGCGATCCTTGCACAGTCGATCGGCGGTGGCGGCGGCAACGGCAGCGTCGCCAAGTCCCTCAGCCTGAAAAACCCCGTCTCCCTGGCGTTTGTCATGGGCGGCACGGGGGGCACCGGCGGTAACGGCGCCAACGTCTCCGTCAAATCGGGTGGCACGCTCACCACAAGCGGCCTGGCGGCGGGCGCCTTGCTGGCGCAGTCGGTCGGCGGCGGTGGCGGCGCTGGCGGCAACACCATCCAGGGCGATGTGCTCACCAGTCTCAACATCTCCGCCGGCCTCGGTGGCACGGGCGGTGTCGGCGGCACAGGCGGTGCCGTCAATGTCTCGACCGGCGGTGCGATCTCGACAGAGGGCAAGATGTCACCCGGCGTGATCGCGCAATCCGTCGGCGGCGGTGGCGGCGTTGGCGGTAACTCCATCACAGCTTCGCCGCTCGACATCTTGTCCGTGGCGGTCAACCTCGGTGGCGATGGCGGCAATGGCGGCACCGGCGGGACCGTCAATTACGACAACTCGGCAGGCATCACGACGAAGGGTGACGGTTCGACGGGCGTCCTTGCCCAGTCGCTCGGCGGCGGTGGCGGCGTTTCGGGACAGCAGGCGCGCTTTTCCGTGGCCCAGCGCATGAGCATTGGCCTCGGCAGCAGCGACGGTACCGGCAATGATGGCGGCAACGTCACGGCCCGCAACGCCGACGGCCTGATCGAGACCGAAGGCGACAACGCGCAGGGCCTAGTCGCCCAGTCGATCGGCGGCGGCGGCGGCATCTCCATCCTCGACCTCAATGGCAACGTCGACACGATCGATGTTTCCCTCGGCAGCACAAAGGGGCGCGGCGAGGGTGGCGCGGTTGTCGCAGAGAATGCGGGCCGTATCGCCACGGCCGGGGCTGAGAGCTACGGGCTTCTGGCGCAGTCGATCGGCGGCGGCGGTGGTGCCATCTTCTCGCAGATCCGATCGGCTGATACCAACCTTGCCGTGGGCGGCACCGGCAGCGCCGGCGGCAGCAACAGCGGCACCGTCAACGTCACCAACTCGGGCACGATAGTCACATCCGGAGATGAGGCGGCCGGCATTGTCGCCCAGAGCATCGCTGGCGGCGGCGGGCTTGCCCCCGGCGCAATGCTCGCCTTCGGAGCGAAGGCGGCTGACCTCAATGTCGGCGTTGGCGTCGGTGGCGCAGAACACGGATTCGCCCCTGTCGTGAAGGGCAGCCAGGCCAGCGCCCGCAAGGTTGCGGTGACGGCCGGCGACATCCGCACCCAGGGAATGGCCGCGCACGGGGTGGTCGCGCAGTCCGTCGGTGGATCGGGCGGGATCGGCACCATTTTGGATGCGGCCGGCAACGTCGCCCACGCGATGGCGGGCAGCGCAGGCGGAACCAGAGGCAACGGCGGCGACGTGTCCGTCACCGCCGACGGCATGATTGCGGTAAACGGCGAAGAGGCGCACGGCATCATTGCCCAGTCGGCCAGCGGCGCGGATCTTTCCAGCGGCCGGGTTACGGTCGACGTGATCGGCAGCGTCGCGGCAAACGGCAAGAACGGCCGCGCCATACTGGCCCAGAGCGAGGGCGGCAATGCGAACAAGCGCATCGCCATAAAGGTTGCCGAGGGCGGCAGCGTCTTCAGCGCGGCCGAGGCGCGGTCTGCGATCCTTCTGCTGGATGGCGCGGACAACACGATCGTCAACAAAGGCACCGTCGAAAAGGCCGGGTCGTTCGCATCCGGCAGCGATGAGAACTACGCCATTCTGGCGCTCGGCGATGCCGCCACGACCGTGACGAACACGGGCCGTCTGAGCGGCGCCACCGCCGGTGCCGATCTCACCATCGACAATATGGACGGCGCCGTCATGGAGCTCGGACGCACCAGCGACCTTGGCGTCGGTTCGCTGAAAAACGCAGGCATCCTCACCGCCGGCCAGCGCGGCAGGATCCGCCGCGTGAGGATCGCAGCGGCAAACGTCACGCAGAGCCAAGGTGGCACGATCCTCGTCGACAACCAGCTCGGCGACGGCATCGACGTTGACGCGGCGGCGGACATGATCGTCATCGATGGTGACGCATCGCTCGCCGGCACGGTCCGGACCGACCTTGTCGGCGTGAACCTCGTGCAGTCGGGCACGGCCGGCGAAGTCGCATTCCTGAAATCGGTCGGCAACCGCGCCGACGTCCGGGGCCTTGCCGTGGAAGACACCGCGACGGTGGACTACAGTCTCGTCGAGACCACCGGGTCCGGCGAAAGCACATACGGCCTCGCCTACACCGTCGATTACACGCCATGGGACGGGGACACCGGGGCGCGCGCCGCGGGCATCGCCTCCGCAAGCGTCGGCGCACAAAGTGCCAAGGCCCGGACAGCCAGCATCGGCAGCGATGTCGACCTTGGCAACGCCACCCGCTTCGGCGGCTACCTTGGTGCGCTGGTGAACGCGCGGCTTGGTGAGCGTGCTGCCATCGCAGCGGGAACAATGACCGCCGGGACGGGTGAGTACCGCTGGGTCGAAGACCTGATGGGCTACATCCTTGAGATCGACGACATCGCATCGCTGCTGACGAACTACGAACTCATGATCCCCAACGTTCACAGCGCGCCGCTGGACGCGACGATGCTCTCCAGCATCGACTTTGCCGATGCGCTTCTGGCGTGCTCCGCGTCCCCGCAGGCGACCGGTGCCGCCGTGGTGTCGGACGGTGTTTCCTGCGCGTGGGCGAAGATGCAGGGCAACTACCTTCGCCGCGGAGAGACGAACCGGACGCTCGGCTATGAAGAGGCGTCGTTCGGCCTGTCCGCCGGTCTTCAGGCCGAGATTGCGGACGGCTGGTCCGCCGGGGCTGGCATCTCGTACGAATCGGCCAACCTTTCTGCCGATTACATCTCGAGCGGCCACGGCGACCGCCTGCAGGCCGGCGTCTTCCTGGAGAAGGACTGGAACGCCTGGACCTTCGGCGCGGGCGTCACCGGCGGCTTCGGCGCCTACGACATCGATCGGCTGACACGCACGCCGGGCGGGCTCGCGAAGGCCCACAGCGACACCACCATCGGCTTCGTGTCGGCACACGCCAGGATTGCCCGTGCATTCGATATGGGCGGCTTTTCCCTCACCCCGCAATTCGACGCGGGACTGCACCACCAGTGGCGGCCCGGCTTCTCCGAAACCGGCGCAGGCGCCTACGGCGTGCGGATTGCCGCCTACGACGAGACCGCCCTCACCCTGAGCCCCGAGGTGGAGGTTGCCACCGAGCTTGCGCTGGGCGGCGCCACGGCACGGCTGTTCGCAAGAGCCGGGCTTCTGGGCGTGATTGCCGACGACAGGGTGCTTGAGGCGACCTTTACCGGCGTGCCGGGCGGCGGCCCGACGCTGAACGTGACGGACGATCCGGACCGGCTGTTCGGCAAGCTCGCCCTCGGCATCGACGCCACCCTCAACGACGACTGGAGCCTGAAGCTAGAAGGAAAATCCCTGATCGGCAGCGACCAGCAGGCCCTCTCGGGCTCCCTGCGCCTTGAGTATCGTTTCTGAGGTGAGCCACCCGGCGCGCTGCGCGATAGGGCCCAAGCGCGTCACCGCAAGTTCAGGCGCTTGGTCTTTGCCCGGGGCACGGCACTACGGCAGAGGGTGAAACGCTTGGTTGCTGACGATATCGACCCGCGCGGATGCAGGTTAACCGGGAAGAGGTCTGCCGGAACGTCATGTCGGCTCGTTGCGCGTGATCGTTGATCGAGCGGCAGGTGTGTAACGGTATATCGTGATTGGCGAACCGTTGAGGCGCCGAGCCACGTCCTCCACGGTAAAGGTGTTCTCGGCGAGCATGGCGTGCGCTGCCTACAGATCGGCCTCGCTCAGCTTCCTGGGCCGCCGCCAGTGCGGCTGCGTGCCTTCGCGGCATCGAGCCCTGCGCGGGTGCGCTCCGGTATGATCGTGCGCTCAAACTCGGCCAGATGTAGTCTTGTCGATCGCCTCGGTGAGGGCGCTAAAGCCGATATCTTGCGCCTCAAGGCCTTCGACGGGCTCGATAAGTTGCTTCACGGAGCCCGCCAGACGGTCGAGTTTCCAGACGAAGAGGGTATCGCCCTTGCGCATGTACTGGACTGCGGCGACGAGTTGCGGCCCGTCCCGCCGCGCGCCAGATGCCTTCTCGACGGACATTTTCTCGCAGCCGGCCACCTTGAGCGCATCAAGCTGAAGCGCCGGCTTCTGATACTGCGTTGAGACACGCGCGTAATCGACCCACAAAGTTCGCTGTTAAAAATCATCTAGATATACAATATTCAAGAGCCTCGTCGGGCCGAAACAGCGATTACAGCTCGCTGACGCGCAAACCTCAAAAAACGCTCATTTTCAAGAAAAATAACAGCAAAAACCACCACGTGGTTGATCTTCTTATTAGCTTCACCACTCGTGCTTGGAGCTTGGAGAAAGTCCAGAGACCAATGTATCTTATAACGCGACGTGGGTATCAGCCACGTGCGGTAGCTGGGATCTACAGCCGGGTATACTTTTCATGCAAGTAGAGGGAGTATCCCCGTGCCGTTCATCCCCACGGGATCGCGGTCCGGAGGTCGGCAGAAGGATGCGTTTTCGCGAGCGTCGGCCACTATGAAGAGGCGAGAGCTAAGCCCATGAAAACATGGTCCGCGATCCGCTCCGCGGCGGCGGCATCGAGCGGGTTGAGCGGCACCAGTATGCGATAGTAGACCGGCCCGTAAAGGGCATCGAGCGCAACCTCCAGGTCCAGGTCCGGTCGCAATTCGCCCCGTTCGATGCCAGCCAGCAGAATCTCTTTACCCTCTTCGCGGCGCGGGCGCGCGTAGCCCTCAATGAAGGCTGCGACGGTGCCGGCGTCACGCTGCCCCTCGGCGATCAGTGCGGCGAGCACCTTTCCCGTTTTGCCCGAATAGACCTCGGCGACCCGCTTCAGCTGGGCCGTGATCTGCTCGCGTGCGGTGCCGGAAGGCTTGTAGGGAATTTTCGGCGCGGTTTCGGCAAGGAACCCCGCTACCGCGAGAGCGCCTTTCGTGGGCCACCACCGGTAGATCGTGGTCTTGCCGGCGCCCGCGCGCGCCGCGACGGCTTCGACTGTGAAGCCGGCAATCCCCTCCTCTTCCAAAATGGCGTTCGCAGCCTGAAGAATCTTGACCCGCGTCGTTTCCTTGCGCGGCCGTCCGGCGCTTCGGCGCACGACGCCTGTGGCCGCAGGTTGATCAGTGGACGGGTTAGACATGGATCGTATCACGCACAAACTATCACCCTCTTCGCCTAAAAAACGAGCTTGCTCAGCGAGTAGGCATAAATACAATACGTAGTGTATCGTAATGCAGATGGAGAGAAATCCATGCCAGCTCTCACCGACGATCAAGTCGCCTTTTTTCGCCGCAACGGTTACCACTACCCGGTTAACGCCCTCTCCGCTGAAGAGGCTGCGCAGTGCCGCGCCCGCATCGAGCAATACGAGAAGGATACCGGCGAAGAGGTCAACAAGCGCCTCAAGATCAAGGCGCACCTTGCATCTCCGTGGATGTGCGAGCTGGCGCGGCATCCCGAAATCGTCTCCGCCGTGCAGTCGATCATCGGACCGGACGTGCTTCTGTTCGGCTCTTCCGCTTTCGCCAAGAATGCGCAGGACAAGCGCTTCGTCTCCTGGCATCAGGATTCGGCATACTATGGTCTCAGCCCCAACGAGGAAGTGACGGTGTGGATCGCCCTGTCGCCGGCGACCTCCGAGAGCGGCTGTCTGCGTGTTCTTCCCGGAAGCCACGAGGGCCCTGACCTCGTCCACGAAGAAACCTACGACCCCGACAATCTCCTCGCGCGCGGGCAGTCGCTCCGGGGCATCGACGACACGAAAGCGGTCGAGATGCCGCTTCAACCCGGCCAGTTCTCGATGCACCACGAGCGGACCGCGCACGACTCGCTGCCCAATCAGACTGACGACCGGCGCATCGGCATGGCGTTCTTCTACATGCCGGCCCACGTCAAATCGACGATGGCCCGCCGCTCCGCGATGCATATCTCCGGCGAAGACCGCTACGGCCACTGGGACGTGGACCCGGAGCCGCAGACCGATCTCGATCCGGTCACGATGGCCTACCTCGATTCAATCTGGGGCGACTACCGGGACGACAGCGTCACGGTTCAGGCCTCGCGCAGCAAGACCGCCGCGGCAGGCTGACAACGCTGGCCCGGCTGATCCGCGGGTCGCGTCCGCAGCCAGCCGAGCAACATGCCCTTCATGCCACCCATGCACGGGATGCACTGATGACCAGCGAAATCATTCCGGTGATCGACGCGCAGATGCTGCGTGGAACCCCCGCAGAGCGACGCACATGCGCTGATGGCATCGCAAGCGCTTGCCGTGAAGTCGGCTTCTTCCATGTGGTGAACCACAACGTCGACCCTGCCCTCCTTGCTGGCGCGTTCGACGTCGCGCAGCGTTATTTCGCCCGCCCGCTCGACGCCAAGATGCAGAACGCCCTCAGCGCAGACACGAACTTCTGCGGCTACTTCCCCATGAAGGGCGAGGTCACTGACCCCGAAATTGGCGCCGACCCGAAGGAGGGCTACGACATCGCGTTCTCCTCGGACCGTCGGCATGCCGCCCTTGAATGGCCACCCGAGCCCGCGGACCTGCCAGGCGTGCTTACCCGCTATCACGAAGCGCTGAGCGCGCTGGCGCAGGACCTGTCGCGCGGGTTCGCACTTGCGCTGGACCTCCCGGAAGACTTTTTCACCGACCGGCTCGACCATCCGACCTCGATCCTGCGGCTTCTGCACTACCCGGCGGTGAGCCACGTCGCCGACCGCGCAGCTTTGCCGGAGACAGGCTGCGGCGCGCACAGCGACTATGGCTACCTCACCATATTGGCGCAGGACGACCGCGGCGGCCTGCAGGTGCAAACGGTCGATGGAGCGTGGATCGACGTTGCGCCGCGCGCCGGCGCCTACCTTTGCAACATCGGTGAGATGATGGCGCGGTGGACCAACAATCGGTTCCGCGCAACGCCCCATCGCGTCATCCGCGTTGCGACGGACTCGCGCTATTCGGTGCCGTTTTTCTTCCACCCGAATGCCGACGTGATGATCGAAACACTGCCGACCTGCCTCGGCGAGGGCGGCGTCACGGACTATGCGCCCATCACCACCGGCCAGTACCTCACCCAGCGGCTCGCTGGCGCGTTCGTCTGACAGGCGGGAGAACCGATCGTGGCAAACTCAGACTGGTTCTCCCGCTTCTCCATCCCGCTCGAGGATGGCGTCAACGAGAGCTTCATGTGGCTTTCGCTGCACTGGCGACCCTATTTCCAAATTGCGCGCGAACCGCTCGCGGCCTTCATCGAATGGGTTTCGGCGGTGCTGGTCGCGCTGCCGCCGCCGCTGGTGCTTGCCGCGCTGTTTCTCGCGACCTGGCAGCTCAACGGCGTCGTCAGCGCTGTATGCCTTGTCGCACTCGCCACATTTGTCGGCATGATCGGCATCTGGACCGAGATGATGGAGACGCTTGCCCTCATCCTTGTCGCGGTGGCGCTTTGCCTTGCGGTCGGGTTGCCACTCGGCCTCGCCGCCGCGCGTTCGGTGCGGCTCGACAATGCGCTCAGGCCCCTGCTCGACCTGATGCAGACACTGCCGGCGTTCGTCTATCTGGTGCCAATTGTTCTGCTTGTCGGCATCGGCGACCTCCCAGGCGTGCTCGTCACCTTCGTGTTCGCCGTGCCACCCACAATCCGCTTCACCAGCCTCGGCATCCGCGGGGTTCCGGCCCCCATGGTCGAGGCCGCGAATGCCCTCGGCGCTTCATCGCGGCAGGTGCTGTTCAAGGTCGAGGTGCCGCAGGCGATGCCGTCTATCGTCGCCGGCATCAACCAGACGATCATGATGGCACTGGCCATGGTCACCTACGCATCGATGATCGGCGTCGGCGGGCTCGGCCGGCTGGTGCTGCGCGGAATCGGCCGGCTCGATATGGGACTGGCCACCGTCGGCGGCATCGGGATCGTGGCCCTCGCCATCATTTTCAGCGCCCTCATTCGGACCAGCCGGCGCCCCGCGCCGGGTCCGGCGTGGCTGAAGAACCCCCGCGCGCTGTTCGCTTTCGCCGCCGGCAACCTGGCTGCCAACCGGACACGCCCGGCACGCCATTCATCCCCTGCGCAGAGCCCTTCCGCTGTGCCACTTGGAGATTCTCCCAATGCATCATCCTGAGATCCAACGTTCGCAATCCCGCCTGATCCCGTTCGCCGGCGCTGTACTCGCGATGACCGCCCTATCCACGCCCGGTCAGGCGCAAGATCTCCCCGGAACGGGCGTCAGCGTCGAAATCGCCTACGACTCCACCGCCGAAACCGTCTTCCAGACCGAGATCGTGGCGCTGGGCCTTGAAGCGCTTGGCTACGAGCTCGAACCGCCCCTGCCGCTGCAGATCCCGGCCATGTACCTCGCCACTGCAACCGGCGATGTCGACCTCATCGCCTGCGCATGGGAGCCTCTGCAGAACGCATTCTACGACCGCGCCGGCGGCGACGGCAGCATGGTGCGCCTCGGCACGCTGATCGAGGGCGCCACGCAGGGATATTTCGTGGACAAGCCGACCGCCGAGAAATACGGCATCACCTCCATCGATCAGCTCAAGGATCCGGAGCTGGCGGCCATCTTCTCGACCGACGGCAGCTCCAACGCCCAGCTCTTCGGCTGCCCTCCCGGCTGGGGCTGCGAGCGCGCCATCGAGCACCATCTCGATGCCTATGAGCTGCGGGACACGGTCGACCACGTGCAGGGCGACATGGCCGTGATCGCGTCCGAGATCATCGCGCGTCACGCCTCCGGCGATCCGGTCGTTTACTACACGTACAACCCGCTCTGGGTGTCGCAGGTGCTGGTGCCCGGTACCGATGTGGTTCAGCTCACCGTGCCATTCACCAGCCTGCCCGAGCCGACAGATGCGGCTCTCACTACCCTCGCGGACGGGCGCAACATCGGTCACACGATCAACACGATCGGTGTCATCGCCAACAAGGACTTTGCCGAAGAGAACCCCGCTGCGGCCAAGTGGATGGAGATCGTGAAGATCCCAGTCGAAGACGTTGTCGCGGAAAACTACAGCATCTACCAGGGCGAGAAGGACGACGAGGCCATCCGCGCCCACGCCGAAGCCTGGGTTGCCGAGAACGCCGAGCAGTTCGGCGCATGGGTCGAGGAAGCGAAAGCCGCCGCGCAGTGACCATGTTTGCCCGGAACACTGTCTCGGACGGCGCGGCCTTGCCGTCCCGTCTGGCAGGCGACGGGCTGGCCGATGCGCCGGAACGACGTCCGTTGGTGACGGAGGTCCCCGCCCTCGACATCAAGGGGGTGTGGAAGCTCTATGGTGCGGCGCGCGATGTGCGCGCCGCGGCCCGTTCGATCGCCGGCGGCGCCGAAGCCGTGCTGCCGGACCGCGCCGCCATCGAAAGCGAGCATGACGTGTTCGCGGCGCTTGCCGGCGTCAGCCTCAGGGTGCGGCGGCGCGAAACGCTCGCCGTTGTCGGCCTGTCGGGCAGCGGCAAGTCCACGCTGGTGCGGCATCTGAATGGCCTTCTGACACCCACTTGCGGCGAGGTCCGCGTCGATGGGCGCGATATCAGCACACTGCGTGCGAGCGCGCTTCAGGCCCTGCGGTCAACGCACGTCGGCATGGTCTTTCAAAGCACAAGCCTGTTCCCGCACCGCACCGTGCTTCAGAACGTCATCTTCGGCCTTGAGGTGCGCGGCGTCCCGCGGCGCGACATGGAGGCGACCGCCCGCCTGTGGCTGGACCGCGTGGAACTGTCCGACTGGGCGGACCGCTACCCCGACGAACTTTCCGGCGGGATGCAGCAGCGCGTCGGCCTTGCGCGGACCCTTGCGACGGACCCCGAGATCCTGCTCCTCGACGAACCGTTCAGTGCGCTCGACCCGCTGATCCGCCGCTCCTTGCAGGACGAATTCGTCTCGCTGGTCGCCAGGTATCGCAAGACCGCGGTATTCATCACCCATGACTTTGCCGAGGCGGTGCGCATAGCGGACCGGATCGCGGTGATGTCCGATGGCAAGATCGTGCAGGTGGGCACGCCGCGGGAGGTGCTGTTCACACCCGCCACGGACTATGTCGCAAGCTTCGGAACGCGCGAGATGAAGGCGCGCTTCACGCAGGCAGCCGACATTGCGACCGCCACCCCGTCCCGTCCTGCATGCGGCACGCATACCATACCTGGTGACACGCCGGTCGCGGAAATCATCCGCATGGCAAGCGGTGAAGACGTATCCTTTGAAGTAATGGACAAGGATGGGTCAACAACAGGATGGATCGACCGCAGCGTGCTCCTGTCTTGCCTGGAGGTCATTTTTGACGATCCGCCCGCTAGGCCCAACATGACTCTATAGCCGGAGAGCTGGTGACGCGCTCCTCGTCTTTGGACCACCCGGCTGGAGGATTTCCGGGGGTGTGCGCTCAAGCCGGGGAAGCGGCCTGAACGGATTTCATCAGCTCGATCGGCATCTTCTGGCCAAGCGCGCTGTGCGGGCGAACTTCGGTGTAGTCCCTACACCAAGCCTCCATCCTGGCCCGGGCGTCGTAGAGGCTCTTGAACCAGAGGGCGTTCAGGCATTCTGCGCGGAGCTTGCCATTGAAGGACTCGATGAAGGCATTGTCGGTCGGCTTGCCCGGCCGGGAGAAGTCGAGAACGACGCCCTTCTGGCAGGCCCACAGATCCAGGTCGCGGAAGACGAACTCGCTCCCCTGGTCCACCCGGATAGCCTGTTTCCCGGCAGGTCCGTTCGAGAGGCCGCACCACGTCCTCCCTCCGATCACTAAGCCGGCGATGAAGAAGCCAACGGTCAAGCGCTGTGTGTTTTATACTCGCAAGAGTTCGGAGGAAGACCTTCAACCGCTTCGGCGCCCGTCCAGGCCAACACCCGGCCATTGTCGACGCTGACCTCTTCGAGAACGTTCAGCGTCAGCTTGATGCGAATGTGCGGTTGATGGGGACGCCAAACAGCTAAGCACCCGCCCCAGCACTCGTCGGCCGCATCTTCTATGCCACCGGCGCGCCAATGTCGCCGGCGGCATCACACGGCGCGCGTGGCAAGACTTACCGCTACACCGTGTCGGCACCATTGCATCAAGGGCGGCGCAGTCACGATGCGGAAGGTGGCGTAGTCCGCCCGTTCCCACCGCTTTCTTCGAGGCTCGGCTCAGCGAATTCTGCATCGCTTCCTCGACGGGATTAGCGTAGAGCCGCTTGACCTTTCTCCGTCGCGTCGATGTCCATCGCGACTCTATCCGGCTGACGTTGCCGACCGACCATCTCGCGACAATTCGGGCCCCTATCGATGGCGACAAAATCGTCGAGCCGGATCCGGCGGATCAAGTGCGCTCGGGCTTCCAATGTTGAACACCTCCCCGGAATCATCCTACCGGCGCCGCGTTGTCCGCCTCGCTTTCCTCGCATCCGATCTTCAGGTTGCCTTTCTCGATGGACGCCAACCGCACGGGCTGACGATCTCTACACTCAGCGCCAGCAATATTCCGCCAGATAACAAATTTCCCTGTTCTTACTCTCATTGCCGAAACTCGCCACACGACAGACGGAGCAGACCACCCCCTGAATGGTGAACAAATTCTGGGCTAAGACCACCGCCATACAAAGAATCGGCGCGGGAAGCAGGACAAAAATGCGCCCTGTCCCGCGACTTACAGACCAGCGTTCAAATCGTTGAAAAGCGTAGGGGGCGTGGCGGAGGGAGAGGGTCTGGACTCGAACGTTCTCCGCCCCCCTGACCTACGACCGTACGCTCAGTCGTCAGTGACGATCGCCACAAGAGCCATGCAGAGCTCGATCTTTTCGAAAAAGTTGCTCCCTCCGGCTAGACTCTGAACTAAAGCGGCCGCTTCCAAATATATCCTGTTGAGTGCGCCCTCGCCCGGTGGTCGGTCTGTTTGGCGGTGGTGATCGGTCCTTACGGACTTCGCATGAAGCCGACCGGATGGTCCGACGCCCCACGCCAATTCGATGCGGCGCGACCACAGCTTCGTCCCATCGTGGACCGTTAAGGGAGATGTCCAAATTTCGGACGAGGTCCATTATGAAACTCGGCATGCGGATCCAGATGGTCGCTGCGGTTCCCCTTATTGGCCTCTTGTTGGTGGCATCGACGGTCGTATGGTTCGAACTGGATAAGCTGGAGCGAACCGGGCAAGCGGTTCAGCATGTGCGCGAAGCGAAGTTCTTCGCCGCAGCGGTCCACGAGCTTCAGAAGGAGCGCGGCTTGTCCGCCGGCTTTATCGGCAACCCGGACAGCCCCTTCCGGGGACAGCTCGAAACGCAACGGCACTCCACGGACGATGCGCTGAATGCGCTCTTGCCCGTGCTGCAAGCCGAGATGAACATCAACGACGGCGTCTTGAATGCCGAGGACATCGATAACGCAAGGCGCCAGATCGCAATGCTGCCGGACTGGCGACGCGCCGTGTCCGGCGGAACGATGCCGCTTGGCGACATGGCGAAGGCTTATACCGGCCTGATCAACGAGCTGCTGGAGGGCGAAGGTCACGTCTCGACCGTAAATACGCAGGGCGAGACCAGCCGCGTCGCCGACTACTACCACGACGTCATGGCCGCAAAGGAAGCCGCCGGCCTGCAACGTGCCATGGGGGCCAACGGCTTCGGCAGCGGAACCTTCGCGCCATCCGTCTACATTCGCTTCGTCAGCCTTGCCGCGACGCAGAATGCGCTTCTGGAGCACGCCGCGCACAACGCTCCCGCCGTCCTTCGGGGACTCATCGAGACAACGCTGTCCGGGCCGGTTGTGGACCGCTTCACCAAGATGGTGAAGGTGGCGGAACAATCGCCGCGTACCGAAGACCACGAGGGGATCACGGGACAGGACTGGTTCGAGACGTCGACGGCGCGGATCGAGCTTCTGAAAGAGATCGAGGACGGAGCCGGGGTCGCGCTGGTCGCATTGGCAGAGGCCGATCAAGCGCAGGCGAAGCTGGAGCTGGTGATCGTCTGCGCCGCCACGCTCATCGTGTTTGTGCTGTGCCTGATCGTCAGCACGTTGGCGGCGCGCAGCCTGCGCCGGCCAATCGCAACGGTCGTTTCGGAAATCGGATCGCTGGCCGACGGCAACGTCAACATCGCGGTCGGCAACGTCGATCGCACGGACGAGATCGGCGCAATCGCCCGCGCGCTCGAAACGCTCCGTCAGGGCCAGATCGAGCGCCGGCGTCTCGTCGAAGATGACAGGCTGCGCGTTGAGGCCGACGAAGCGCGGGCAAAGCGGATCGAGGCGGCGATCGGGTCCTTCCGCACACGCTCCGAAGACACGCTGGAGGAGATGAGCAGCACCGGACACGGCCTCGCCGACGTGTCCAAGGAGCTGGCGACGGCCGCAACCCTCTCGCGCGAGGAGACCACCGACGCGCAGACCTCCAACTCGCAAGCGACTGCGGCCGTGCAGAACGTCGCCTCTGCAATCGAAGAGCTGCAGAATTCGGTTTCCGAAATTGCCGAACGCATTCGCCAGAACCAGAGCGCGACCGATGAGGCGGCGATTGCCGCCGGGGCCACGTCCGACCGGGTCATGGGCCTTGCAGGCGCGGCAGACCGCATTGGCGACATCACCAAGGTCATTGCCGACATTGCCGAACAGACCAACCTCCTCGCGCTCAACGCGACGATCGAGGCCGAGCGGGCAGGCTCTGCCGGTCGCGGTTTCGCAGTCGTGGCTTCGGAGGTGAAGGGGCTTGCCGACCAGACGGCAGCGGCGACAGCCCAGATCCACCAGCAGATCGGCGACATCCAGAAGGAGGGCCGCGCCGCCGTTCAGGGTATCGAGGACATCATGGCGCGGTTCGAGACGCTGCGCACCGGCGCGCTCGCGATCTCAACGGCGATGTCGCAACAGTCCAGCACCACCTCCTCGATCGGAGAGGGCATGCGAACCGCCGCGGAGGGATCCGAGAGCGCCTTCAAGCGCGTGACAGGCGCGGCAGAGGCGGTAGAGCGCACTGCCGAGGGCGCACGGGCGGTCGAGGGTGCGGCCGAGCGGATCAACAGCGTATCGGCCTCATTACGCTCGGTGGTGACCGACTTCCTCGCCACGGTGCGCACCACCTGAAGCGCACAAGCCGCGCTATTGCCGGCGCGCGCCCTCATCGCAGCGCCGGCCAGAGCCTTGGGCCCGCCGTCTTGGTAAGAGCGGGCTGCGCCGATCGTGTGCTTCCAGCGTTCACCAACAGGCCGTGCCCTTCGGGGCATATGCGCGCTGGTTCTGCCGAAACTGACGGGCTTACAGATCGCAACCGCTCCTTGCCGGAGCGTTCGCGAGGTTGACGGCTGACAGGTCGCCGGGTTCCGAGTTGCGCCAGCCGCGGTCACCCGGTCCGCGCAGAATTAAAAGGCGGCCATGTTGGCCGACGCATTGCGCTTCAATCCGCCCCCTCAATTGTAGAGGGACGGATCATCCGGCTGGGGCTCGTCGTGGATCTCCTGCGGAGCGTCAGCGGGGTCGAACACGTCCGGGGGAGCGGGACCGTCGTCGGTTTGTCCGTCATCGGCGTCCGGGTCCATTTCGTCGGCTCCGCTCGTGAGGGCCGGATCGAGAGCATGAGCGTCCGGCGCTTCGTCTGCGGGTCCGGCGCCGATCGCCTCGAGATAACGCGACGCACCGCCCTCGGTCGGCTCTGCCGACTGGGCTCCGCCGTTGCCTCCCACGGCCTGGAGGTAGTGGTCGAGGGGCGACGCCCTGGTTGGCGTCGGCTCTGCCGGCACGTCGGCCGCTTCGTCGGCGACCGCCATGTCGGCCATCGCATTGTCGCCGGGGATCCCCGGTGTGCTCGGGAAATGCCCCTCCGACGGACTATCGCCGCCGCCTTCGGCCTCCATGGGCGTGCCATGCTGGGCGAAACCTGGGTCTGCGGTCTCCTGCCCGGAAATGTCCGCCCCGGCTTCATCGACGACGCCGCCCAGGCTGTTCATCGCCCTTCCGTCCGCGTCGAGGGTGATCGTCATGTCCTCGGTGAGCGTGGTGTCCGGCGCGTCCGGGTGGGACGGCGCGACCTCGTCGGCGCCCCTGATGGTGACCTCCATCGCGTAGGTGGCGCCGCCCGATGTGGTGACGGTGACGCTGTCGGTGAGGCTGTCCCCATGGTCGAGCTGCTGGATCGCGGCCTGGGAATTGTCCGCGGTGTAGGTCCAGTGGCCGTCTGCCGTCAGCGTGAAGGTGCCGTAGGCGCCTGCGACCGGCGCAGTCGGCAACGGATCGGCAGAATCGACGGCATGGAGCGTCCCGTGCTGTGACAGGTTGCCGCCCTGCATCGACCTCTGGTCATCTTCGGTGACCATTTCGGCGTCGACATCATGGACGACCTGCGCCACCCGCGCGTCGCCCTTGTCATTGACTTCGAGCCGGAGTTCCAGCGTGTTTGTGGTAGAGGTGGGGGTCCTACCGTAAACATCGAAGGTCTCGACCGCGGTATGGCCCGCGGGGATCTGGGCAAGCCGCGCCGGATCGGGCGAATAGGTCCAGGAGCCGGACGTCATGTCCATGTGGAAGGTGCCGTAGCTCCCGTCCACAGTGTAGTCGTGGCTGGCGGACGGCCGTGCCCCGGGCAGCAGAAACATGTAGTGGGCCGATAGATCGTCGGGGTCGGTGACCCCGAGTTGTCCGCCGACGGCATGGGCCGCACCGGTCGATGGCTGCCGGGAAGCCTCGGACAGGACCCCGGGATCGTTGTCCGCCTCGATGACGATGGACAGATCCCTGGTCGTCCCGTCTGTCGCGTGGACCGTGAAGCTCTGGGTCGTGTCGGCAAGCAGGGTCTCGGTCCCGGAGCGGTCGACCGTGAAGCTCCACTGCCCGTCCCCGTCGATGGTAAAGGTGCCGTACTGCGACGTTTGCGTGCTTTGCACGAAGCCCGGCACCGTGGCCTTGTCGGTGTCGATACCCAGATCTCCGCTGACGGGCGCGGTCGCAGCCTCGTCGATACGGGCGACGGGCGAGCCGGTGATCACCGTGTAGTGGGCTCCGTGCGGGTCTACCGTGACGTCCACAGGCGCGCTCGTTGCGGTCTCGCCGGTGCCGGCATCGGTGGCAACGGCGGTGACATGCAGTGTCTGCGGACTGGAATGCAGCACCTTCAGGCCCTGCGCCTCCGCTTCCGTCACGGTCCAGGAGCCATCGGGATTGCGGCTGCCGACCGACAGCACCGCCTGCTGCAGCCCCTCGATCCGCCAGGCGGTCGACTGGTCGGTGTCGCTGGTGTCGCCCGGCGTCCCGCTGAGGTCGAGCGGAGTCTCGTAGCGGATCAGCTCTGCCTGGACCGACTTCACCTCGACATTCGTGTGCACGTAGTCCGGCTTGCCGCCCGAGGTCAGCTCGGGCGGTGGGCTCTCGGCCTCCAGCGAGATGTAGGCGAACGGCCGCGCCGTATCGATCTGAAGTTCGACGTGCCCGCCTGTCGCGTTGGCCGCAGTCCGCACGATGGTGCCTTCATCGACGATCTGACGGTTCTCGTCATAAACTGCCCAGTGGACCTGGTCGTTGTGGCCGATGGTAATTTCGCCACCGGGGCCAAACTGCTCCATCGAGACATGCGCGCTGCGCGACAATCCCTCCAGCTCGACGACGAGCGTCTCGCCCTTCTCGTTCGCCGACTGCTGGGCCGCATTGTCCGCCGTCGTGTCGAGTGTGTAGCCGGCTGTCTTGTTGGCGTTTCCAGCCGTGTCAGTCGGGACACCGCTGGTCGATTCGACGCCGAACGTCCCTCCCCGGCCCACACCGAGCCCCGTCTGACCGGCGGTTGGATCGAGGAGATTGCCGGTGCCGTCCCGATAGGCCTCGCCGTAGCCGAACCCGTGCAAGATGAAGCCGGTGGACGCGACGGTCGTTCCCGAGGCCACGGCCTCCGCATGGCTCGGGGCGAAGGTGCTGGTGCCGACGGTCGTGGCCATGGTCGGCGCGTCGATGGTGCCGTGGATCGTGACGGTGATGTCGTGCGTAGTGCCATCGACGCTCGTCACCTTGAGCATCTCCGTGACGCTCTGGCCCGGCCCGAGGTCCTGGACCGACGGCTGGCTGTTGTCGGCGTTGTAGGTCCAAAGGCCATCCGCGGTCAGCGTGAATCTGCCGTACTGACCCGCGCCCGCGGTGCCGGTGACCGGGCTGAAGGCCGCCTCGCCGAGGTCCGGGTCGGTGATCGTGAGCTGGCCACCCGCCGCAAGGTCGCCCCCCGCAAGCCCCGTGTCCTCGGTCAACGTGTCGCTGTCGACGCCCGAGATCGTCGCCGGGGTGTGGGATGGCTGAGCCGGCGCGAGGGAGGAACCGGGGCGCACCTGGGCGCGGCCCTGGTCGTCGACCGCGACGTGCAGGTCGAGCGTCGCACTTTCGCTCGTGCCGAGGATCTGGCTCTTGGCGCTGACGCTCTCGTCCACCACCTGGCCAGGTGCGAGCGTCGCGGTCTTCGACGGATCGACCGTGTAGGTCCAGTCGCCGCTCTGCGCATTGATCTTGAAGGTGCCGTAGGTTCCGTCGAGTTCGGTGAACATCCCGGGAGACGAGCCCGTTCCGCTGACGCGCTGGCCGCCTTCGATGAGGTACATCGACCCGCGAGGCGCCGGGGTGTCCGTATCCGTTTGCGCGAGATGCCCGCCCACGACCGCGGCGGGCGTGCGAACGCCGGTGCCGGCGGTGTCGACCAGCACGCTGGCATCATCCTGGCCTTCGACGAAGACACTCAACTCCGTGGTCGCCCCGTCCGTCGTGTGGACGGTGAAGGTGTCGGTCCCCGTGTCCGAGCGCAGCCCTTGCGCGGCTGTGTTGTCGACGACGTAGGTCCACCGCCCGTCCGTGTCGACGTGGAGCGTGCCGTACTGGCCCTGCTGGTCACCGGCGACGAAGCTCGGCGTGACGGCGGCATTGGTGTCGATGTCCAGATCGCCGCCGATCGGGGTCGTCGCGTCCTCGTCGGTCCGCCCAACGGGCGCGCCGGTGATGACGGTGTAGATCGCCCCGCCCGGATCGACAGTGACGGCGACCGGCTGGCTTTGCGCCGTATCGCCCGTCCCGGAATCCGTGGCGATGGCGGTGACCTGTACCTGTTCGGTACCGGTATGGACGACCGTGAGGCCCTGCGCCTCCGCGCCGGTCACAGTCCAGGACCCGTTGGGGTTCTCCGTCCCGGCCGACAGCGTTCCGCTTCGCAGCCCGTCGATCCGCCATGACACGCTCTGGTCGGTGTCGCCCGTGTCGCCGGTTGCTCCCGAAATATCCAGTGGCGTCTCGTAGCGCAACACTTCGGCCCGAACGCTCAAAACGCTGACATTTGTCGTGAACTGTTCTGTCTGCTCGGGCACCAAGTCGCCGATGTGGTAATTGCTGAACTGCCGCGCGTCGGCCGCCGTCGCTGTGTGTGCCGGTATCACCTCCGGCGCGGGCGCCTCGGCCGTCAGGGCGATGTAGCTGAAGGGCGACCCGGCGCTGATCGACAGGTCGGTCGTGAGGTTGCCGGAAAGAGTTGCCGTTGGTTGGGACTCGAATTCGCCTTCGGCGACGACACTGTGGTCCGCGGCATAGGCGGTCCAGTGCACCTTGTCGCCGTGACCGCCGAGATCCCCGAGCGAGACCGTGGCTTGCCTTGCCATACCGTCGAGTTCGATCACCAGCGTTTCACCGGCCTGCTGGGACTTGTCTGTCGCCGAGGTCGTGGCGCTGTCCAGAACGTTGTCGCGGGGTGTCCCTACAGTGGTGTTGACGCCAGTGCCGCTGTAGCCCGGGTTCGCAGCGAGAACCTCCTGCGTCAACGGCGCATCCACACCGAGGGACCCGCCGGACGCGATCCCGCCCGCAACTCGCGCGCTTGCCGTTCCCGGATCGACGAGATCGCCGCCCGCCGTCTCGTAGCCTTCGCCCAGCCCGAAGCCATGGAGCTTGAAGCCGGTGGATTGGATCGTCCCAGCCGCATCCACGTCCACCACCGCGTGTTCCGGAACGGCGACCGTGGCGCGCACCGCGGCGCCGACGGTCGGTGCGTCGATGGCGCCAGCGATCGTGACGGTGATGTCATGGGTCGTGCCGTCGACGCTGGTGACCTGCAGCGTATCCGTGAGGCTCTGGCCCGGCCCGATTTCCTGCACCGCCTGCTGGCTGTTGTCGGCCGTGTAGGTCCACTGGCCGTCCGCGCTCAGCGTGAAGGTGCCGTAGGTGCCCGCACCCGTCGCGCCCGCAATCGGCACGAAGGCGGACTCGCCCGTATCGGCATCGGTGACCGTGAGTGTGCCGCCCGCCGTCAGGTTGCCGGACGTCACGGCCTTGTCCTCGAGCAGCGTTACGCTGTCGGCACCGGCGATCTGCGCACCGTCCGGGGTGCCTGTTACGGTCACCGTGACCTCATGGGTGTCCTGCCCGCCGTGCGGGTCGGTCACGATGACGCGCAGCGTCTCGGTCGCCGGCTGGCCCAACGTCAACGCCTGGGTGGCCGGCCGGCCGTTGTCGAGCGTGTAGGTCCATCCGCCCGACTGGTCCACGCTCAGCGTGCCGTAAGTGCCGGTGGTGGAGGTGTCGACGGTCCACACCAGCGAGGAGGCACCATCGGTTCCGTCGACGTCGGTGGAGGACAGGGACCCCGTTGCGGTGGTCGTTCCGGCGTCCTCCGTGACCGCGCCGGAGTCCGTATCGGTCTTCCCGATCGTGATGATCGGGGCGTCGTTCGTGCCGTGCACCTCGAAGTGAAGGGTACGCAAGGAGTACCCGTGGTTGGGATCGAGAACGCCAATCTGAATCTGGTCGGTCTGCGTCTGCCCCTCGCCCAGCTGCTGGGTCTCCGGCTTGCCGTTATCAAGCGTATAGGTCCACTGCCCGGTGTGGGCGTCGATTGACACGCTGCCGAATGTTCCGTGTCCGCCGCCGACGACCTTCCACGTCAGATCGCCGGTCGCGTTGTCAATGTCCGTCGCCGTCAACGTCCCGGTGGCGGTGACATGCGCCGCGTTGTCCTCGGTCACGTCGCCGTCGGTCTGCCGCACTGCCGTCGTGATCACCGGACGGTCGTTCTTGCCCGCAATGGTTACGGTGATGTCGTGCGTCGTTCCGTCGACGCTGGTGACCGTAAAGGTGTCAGTGAGGGTGTCCTTCGGGCCGAGCTGGTCGATTGCGGTCTGCGCGTTGTCGGCTGTGTAGTTCCAGTGCCCCTGCGCATCGAGCGTGAACGTGCCGTATCGTCCCGCGCCTGCCGCGCCGGCGACCGGCGTGAACGCGGCCTCCCCTGCATCGACGTCGGTGATGGTCAGCGCGCCGCCAGTTTGCAGATGCCCGGTCTGAAGGTTGGTATCTTCGGTGAGCGATCCGGCATCCGTGCCGCCGATCACGGCGGGTTCCTGCACGGGCGCCACGTTGATGTGGAGCGTTGCCTCCGCGGATGCTGCCGGCGCCCCTTCACCCGGCGACAGGTCGACCACGAACTCCGAGACCTTGAGGGTGATCGGGCCGGTGAAATCCTTGGGCGGCGTCAGTTCGAGGCTGCCCAGTTCCGTTGAGTTCACGGTCCATCTTCCGGGGAATCTGGAATCAGCGACACCGTGGTTCAGCGTTGCCCCGGCGGGCACGCCGTCGATGGTAAGGCTGGCCGGCAGGTGCTCCGTCGGGTCCTTGTCGACGAGGGACGTCGCGATTGCGAGCCCGATCGGGTGATCCTCCGTGGCCGCCAGCGTCGCCGTTGCATTGTTGCCCGCCGTCGCGGTCGCGTGATCGGTGCCCTGGGTCGCCGTGACCGTCAGAGCCGGGGCGTCGATTACGCCGCGGATCTCGACCGTCAGCGCGTGCCGGGTGCCATCGACGGACGTGACCATCAAAAGGTCCGTCAGGTGCTCCCCGCGACCGAGCTGCTGAACGGCAGGTTGAGAATTGTCGAGCTGGTAGGTCCAGGTACCGTCCGGCTTGACCGAGAACGTCCCGTGCGCGCCCGCAGCCGACGGCTGCGCGGTGAACGCGGCCTCTCCCCGGTCCGGATCGACGATGTCGAGTTTGCCGCCCGCTGTCAGGACCGTGTCCTCGGTCACATGACTGGTATCGGCCCCAAGGATCTGCGGGATGTGCGGGGCGAGGTTCGGCGTCTTGTCGTTGCCCAGCGTTGGCGGCACGCGGTCCGGCGCCAGATGATCTGGCGTCGTCATCTGCTGCGGGGCGAGGTTCGGGGTCTTGTCGTTGCCGAGTGTCGGCGGCACGCGGTCCGGCGCAAGGTGGTCCGGCGGCGTCGTCTGCTGCGGGGCGAGGTTCGGGGTCTTGTCATTGCCGAGTGTCGGCGGCACGCGGTCCGGCGCAAGGTGGTCCGGCGGCGTCGTCTGCTGCGGCGCGAGGTTTGGCGTCTTGTCGTTGCCGAGCGTGGGCGGCACGCGATCCGGCGCAAGGTAGTCCGGCGGCGTCGTCTGCTGCGGCGCGAGGTTTGGGGTCTTGTCGTTGCCGAGTGTCGGCGGCACCCGGTCCGGCGCCAGGTGATCCGGCGTCGAAGTCTGCTGCCGCGCGAGGTTTGGGGTCTTGTCGTTTCCCAGCGTCGGCGGCACGCGGTCCGGCGCCAGATGGTCCGGCGGCGTCATCTGCTGCGGGGCGAGGTTCGGGGTCTTGTCGTTGCCGAGCGTCGGCGGCACGCGGTCCGGCGCCAGGTGGTCCGGCGGCGTTGTCTGCTGCGGGGCGAGGTTTGGGGTCTTGTCGTTGCCCAGCGTCGGCGGCACGCGGTCCGGCGCCAGATGGTCCGGCGGCGTCGTCTGCTGCGGGGCGAGGTTTGGGGTCTTGTCGTTGCCGAGTGTCGGCGGCACGCGGTCAGGCGCAAGGTGATCCGGCGGCGTCGTCTGCTGCGGGGCGAGATTTGGCGTCTTGTCGTTGCCGAGCGTCGGCGGCACGCGGTCCGGTGCCAGGTGATCTGGCGGCGTCGTCTGCTGCGGCGCGAGGTTCGGGGTCTTGTCGTTGCCGAGCGTTGGCGGCATCAGCGGAGGCACGGCCGTCCCCGTGGCCGTCGGCTGCGGGATCTGCCCTGGCACCTGGTCGGGCGTATTCAGCGTCGGCGGCACAAGAGGAGGCACGGCCGTGCCAGTCGTGCCAGGCTCCGGCACCCGCCCCGGCACCTCACCGTGACCGCCGACCGTCAGGGGCTCGCCCGTCTCCGGCGGGGGCGTGACCGACGGATTGCCCGGCAACGGTTGCCCGGGCGATCCGTGCGACGGCTGCGGGAACGGGCCGGCGCTGCCATGGGGAGCGTGCGGCGCGAGCGGAGAGGCGACGGTGACGCCGGAGGGTTCCATTTGCCCCGTGACGGCGCCTTTCGGGGTGAACTCCGACGTTCGCGGCGATGCCGCCGGCGCGTGGGCTCCGTCGTCGGCCGGAGATTGAGGTGCCGGTCGAGCGGTGTCGACGCCATCCGCCGCTTGCGCGGGCGGAAGGTCCGGTTCCCTCTCGACCGGCCCGGCGGGGGTTCCTTCCGCGTCGGCCGCCTTCGTCCCGCCGAACAGACCACCGAGCGCCCGGGCGAGCCAGCCGAAGCCCTCTTCAGAGCGCTTGCGCGTCGCCGCATTGTCGCGATCCATCCGCCGGGGCGCGTCTTCCCCTTCCGCTTCGGGGCGGGGTCGCGTGCCTCTCGGGTCATTCTTCCGACCAGCCATGGTGTGTTCCTCAGCGCTCGGCGAAGGCGAGATCGAGATTCGTATAGATCGGCTTCCAGACGTACTCGAAGACGGTCTTCTTTCCGGTCAGAACGTCCCCCTCGCCCGTCATGCCCGGCAGAAGCGCGAACGCGTCCGGGTCGTCGCGGAAGTACGTCTTGTCGAGCGAAACGAGAATTTCGTAGAAGGCGTTGCCGCGTTCGTCGACGATCGTGGTGGGAGAGATCTCCGAGACCTTTCCGTCCAGCGCGCCGTACCGGCTGAAGTCGAAGGCGTCGATCTTGAGCCTCACCGGCTGGCCGCGCGTGACGAAACCGACGTCACGCGGCAAAAGCTGCCCCGCGAAGCGAAGCTCCACGTCCTTGGGCACGATCTCGGCCACGAGCCCGCCGGATTCGAACACCCGGCCAACGGCCGTGTCCGGGATTGTCTGGACGAAGCCGGCCACCGGCGCGCGCAGCTCGGTTGCGTTGACCCGGCGGACAAGGCGGACGATCTGCTCTGCGACCACGGGAAGCTCCCCGTTGATCTGCGAGATCCGCGCTCGCGCCTCGGCCGCCTCGTTGAGACCGATCCGCTCCTGTGCCTCCATCAGCTCCGCAATCTCTGCCTTCAGGACGGTCTCGCGGCCGGTCAGACTGGCAAGATCGTAGTTGAAGCGTGCCTCTGCCTCGACCGCCTCGACAAAGCGGGGGCGCGGGGCGAGGCCCCGATCCACGAGGTCTCGGACCGTTTCCACGTCTTCCGCCGCCACGGCGAGCTGCCGCTGCACGGCAGGCCGCTCCTCCGCGATTGCGGCCAGGTCCGCTTCCTTCTCGGCGATCTGCCGGTCGATCACCTGACGTTCGTTCTCGAGGAACGCGCGACGGGCGGTAAGTGCTGCACTCTCGCGCCGCGCGGCCTGGATGTCGCTCCGGAGGCGATCATCTGCGTCGTGCGACCCCGGACGATGGACGCTGGATGCCGTCGCGCCGCTGCCGGCAGCGCGAGCAATCATCTCAAATTGCGGATCACGCTCCTCCACGAGCGCAGCCAGGCGCTCCCTCTCGAGAAGCAGGGCGAGCTCCTTCGCCCGCGCCTCGCGCAACTCGGAGGCCGCTTCGGCCGTGTCGAACGACACGATCGGGTCGAATGCCTCGACGAGATCGCCCTTGCGCACGTGTATCTTGGAAAGGGCACCGCCGAACTCGGTCTGGAGCCGCTGGACTTCGGTAACAGGCTCGACAGTCCCGCGTGCCTTCGCCACCTCGTCGACCGGCGTCAGCACCATCCAGGCGACAAGGGCGCCGACGCCCAGGATGGCAACGAGCGCGCCCAGGTTGGCGAGCCGGACGGCGGGCCCGTCGTTGATCTCGAAGGAATCGTAGGGGGCGCGGGTTTTCTTTGACCGTGTCATGCGAGAACCATCTTCGGCTCGGCGGCCTGCTCCGCTTCCTTCGGCACGGGGCCGAAGAAGGCGACGCCGCCCTTGTCCAGGATAAGGGCGTTGTCCGCCATCGGAACGAGTGAAACATCGTGGGTGGTCAGGAAGATCGTCGCGCGCCCCCGGTTCGCTTCGAGAAACGCCAAGAAGGCTGCCGTGGCGGCCTCGTCCGCGAAGGCGAGCGGGTCGTCGAGAAGGTAGATGCTGGGCTGGCGTTTGCCGGAACCGAGGGATCGGGGCTGCTCTCCGTCGACGAACCAGTGCGCGCGCCGCTCCACGGAGGCGACGGCGGACGCGAGGGCGTCGGCAGCGCTCCAGGTGCCGGACGCGCCGCTGCGCAGCCCTGACGCGCCGGCGGCGAAGGCTTCCGGGTGCCACAGCGCGTACTGCGCGGCGGACGGCACATAGCCGCTCAGGAGGACGACCTCGTCCGGATCGTACTGGTGAAGGTCGCGGCCGTTGACGAGGACGCGGCCGGACTGAGGCTGGAGAAGGCCAGCGAGAACTCGCAGGAGCGTGCTCTTGCCCGCCCCGTTCGGACCCATGATGACGGTCGTCTGGCCTGGCTCCACCCTGAAGGAGACGCCGGTGAGCGCCGGGTCCATGTCGGGCAGATAGCGAAAGAAGACCCCCTGGCATTCGACCGCGGGGGCGACGTCGGGGAATGGCTCGCGAACGACATCCGGTGCGGCGACCGTGGCGATGGCGAAGGACTTGCGAAGGTTCACCATCGAATGACGGACCCCGATGAGGCGCGGCAGGCCGAAGAAGAACGCCTGTGCCGGCCCGGTGATGCGCCACACGAGGAGCATCGTGCCGATCAAGACACCGGGAAGGATCGCCCCCTCGAGCGCGAGGCCGACGCCGATTGAAAGCGTCGCGAGCGCCGCCCCCGTCCCCAGCAGGTAGCCGATGGACTGGACCGCGGCGGACCGCGCGCCGGCACCGTAGCTCGCCTTCGCCGCGCGCTGGGACACTTCGGCGAAGCGGCGCAGCCAGTCCGCCGCGCCCCCGGTCGCCCGGATGTCGGCGGCGTGCTCGCCAAGATCGGACAGGAGTGCGGCACGCTCGGTCGTCGCCTTCGCGATCTCCGGCTCAAGGTGCTGCGCCGGCCGCGCCAGGAGCCATCCCACGAGCAGGAACATCGCCAGGTAGATCGCCGGGATGAGAACCATGAGCCCGCCGACGAACGCAATCGCCGCCACCGAGATCGGGACGAATGGTCCGTCGAACAGGGCGTTCGTGTTGGCCGAGGCGAAGACGTCGGCCGCGCGCGTCGCGCCCCGGACCCGCCCTTCCAGACCCTCGACGGACTGGCGCTGGAGCGATCCGAAGGGAAGGCGCAGCAGCCGGGTCTCCATGGCGCTGGTGATGGCAGCTGACAGGCGCGCATGCTCGGCTGCGAGGAAGCGGGCGCGCATTCTGCGCAGGACAAGAATGACGGCGACCGCGATCGCACCGCCCAGGATCAGCGGGAGGAGCGATTTCGGCGCGCTCGCGCCGAGGACGCGGTCGTAGATCGCCATCGTGAAAAACGGGATCGTGACCGCGATCGCGTTGATGAGAAACGAAAGGAGCAATCCGAACCGGATGCCCCGCGCGATCCGCTCATCGATGGCGCGGACGGTAACGGTGTTGGCATCTTCCGCAGACAGGCGGCGCACATGCATGAGGCGCGAGGCGCCGCGCACCCGCGCGGCGATCTTGACCTCGGTTGCCTCGACGTCGGAAAGGCAGGAGACCTCGCCGTGGCTGCGCACGATGGCGAAGGCGCCCTTGCGGCCGACGGCGACGAGGGCGCCGTCGAGCCCGTCTTTCCACGACGGCGGCACGGTGCGGTGGACGGTGGCGGAGATGCCGAGAAGCCCGAGGCCAAGGGCAGCGTCGTCGAGGCTCGAGAGACCGTCCTGCCTTGGGAGCGCGCTCGCGAAGACCTCTTCCCTGCGCTGCCAGTCGAGCCTGCCAAGGACCTCCGGGAGGATCGCCTCGAGCGGTGTCGCCACGCGGCTGGCGTCAGCAATCTCCACCGGCGCGACGTCACCGGGTGCGGGTGGCACGGCATGGGTGTTCATGCGCTCACGCTCATTTCGGAGACGACGGATGCCGGAAGCGGCACGACGGTGGACGCTGCTAACAGGAGCGGCTGCGACCGCGTGAAAGCAAGGACGGTCGTCTCCGGACAGACCTCGCGGAGGGTTGTGGCGAGGCGGTCGACCCCATCCTTGTCGAGCGCCGCCTCGGGATGGCCGAGAACGACGAGGCCGGGCACTGCGGAGAGCCCCCTGACGAGACCGATGCGCTTGACCGCACCGTCCGACAGCGGGATCGACAGCTCCGCCCCGAGCCTTGTCTGGAACCCGGCCGGAAGTCGCCCGACAAGGTCGGTGAGCCCGAGCCCGTCCGCAAGCGCCATCGCCCTTTGACCGCGGCGATCATCGAAGCCGGTGAGGTTGTCAAGGATCGTGCCGCGGAAGACGGGCGGCAGCGGAGGGACGACCGAAACGGCCCGCGGATCAGGATTAACGGTGCCGGACCCTTCTGTCAGCCTCACAGTCGCCGGATCCGCCGCCGTCCCGGAAGGCCGCTCCGCGTCGAGAAGTGCTTTGGCGACGAGACCGAAAAGGCGCAGCTCCTCGTCTTTCTCCTCGGAGGGGACGACGACCATCTCGCCGGGCGCGGCCTTTATCAGGTGCCCGGGGACGCTGATCTCGATACCGATCGGGGCGAGCGCCCGGTCGGACGAGCCCGCGCCCTCGCCGGAAATGTCGGCGTCCCTTGCTGTACGGAGCACGCGGTCGAGCTCGCGGTAGGCCGCTGCTGCGAGCTGCCGCCGGGCCAGGCCCGAGATGACCCCGAGCAGGGAGCCAACGGCCCGCTGGCCAAGGATCATGCACGCCGCAAGGCCGCCGGTCGTCATCGTCCCGTCGAGCACGGCAAGGGCGCCGAGAAGAAGGATAGCGACGGTCGATGCGAGGCCACCGACCTGGCTGATATCGAGAAGCGCGGAGCCGCGGATCTCCGACTGTTCGCTTGCCGCCGAGCGCGCGAACTCGCTGCGACGGAGACGGGCCGCCACCTCACCGGGGATCACGATGCTGCGATAGAGTTCGGCATTGCGCGCCGCCGTGACGAACTGCGAGCGGTGAACGGAGGACGCCTCGAACTGACGGCGCACAGCCGCCCGGTTCAGGGCCATGCTGGCGATAGCCGCCGTGCCGAAGACCACCACGATCGCGATTGGGGCCAGCACCACCTCGCCGCCGAGGAACCAGACGAGCGCAAGGAACACGATGGCGAACGGTGCGTCGAACAGGGCAAGCAGCGACTGGCCGACGAGAACGTCGCGCGTGCGGCCAACCGTGGCGAAGAGCTCGGCGATCCGCCCACGGCCGAGCGCGAGCAGATCCTTGCGGCTCATCGCGAGGATCCGCTCGGCCGTACGCATCGAGAGGTGATACTCGGCCGTCGTGCCGAGACGGGCGATGATCGCCGAACGGGCGAAACGGACGAGCGCGTCGAGCATGATCGCTATCGCGACCGCCGAGAGCAGCACGACTGCGGTGCCGACGGCCTGGTTGGCGAGGATCCGGTCGTAGATCTGGATCAGCGCGAGCGGAAGAGCGAGCGCGAGGACGTTTGAACCAATCGACAGGACTACGAGCCAGATTCGCGTCATGAACAGCTGCTCCTCGCCGCGAACTCGGCAGACAGAACGGTACATAGGCAGCGCCGGCAAACCAACCGAACGTCGCAAACCCGCTCAACCTCTGTACGCAGTTCGGGCCCGGTTAACTATCCAGAAAGCGAATCGGCGCCGCGTCCCGCCGCGCCCGCGGCAATCAGCGCGACCGTGCGCGGCGCAGCGTATCTGAGGGCGATTCACCGAAGGCAGAGCGATACTCGACAGCAAAGCGGCCAAGGTGCGTGAAGCCGGTATCAAGAGCGATGCTCGTCACGGACTCGTCGGGGTCGGCCGCGGCGAAGCGCTGGCGCGCCTCGTCGAGACGGATCCGTCTCAGGGCGGCGCGCGGCGTTGTGTCCCGGTGACGTTTGAAGGCGAGCTGGAGAGAGCGCTTTCCGAGCCCTACGGCGCCGGCGAGCTCGCTCACCGTGAGCGGGTCGCCGTGATGCTCGCGCATCAGTTCCTCGATACGGCGGACGTACTCGATCCCCGGCGTGCTGCGCGCCGTGGTCTTCGCGCCGGCGACGCTGTCGACGAGCTCGGCGAAAAGGTCGGCAAGGAGAGCCGCGCTGTTGTCGCGGGCGCGTTGTCCGGCAGGCGCGGACCGTGGGTCGGACAGCACGGCGCGAAGGGCCAGAAGATGATCCGTCAGCTCCTGCAGCGTGCCCGCGCCGCCTTTGAGGCAGGCTTCGACGTGTGCCAGATCCTGCCGCAGCGGTCCTGTCGCGCGTTGATGGCTCGCTTGGGGAACGAGGAGAACGAGGGCTTCGTAAGTGCCGCTTGCGTGCGGGCGCACGCGCGTGCGCCGATTATTGGGGCCAAAGAGGAGCGCGCTTCCGCGGCTGGCGGAATACTCTCCCGCATGCGTCGCGACGTCCACCGTGCCCCTCGTCGGCACAATCACGCTCGCCTTGTTGGGCTCATTCAACGACACCTCATGGCCGGTCGACACCACTTCCCACAGCTCGAGCCCATCGTTGCCGAGCGTGTCATAGCGCGTCTCCAGCCATCCGGCGTCCGGGTCCAGAAACGTGAGGTCGAGCGTTTCGGGAAACATGTCGACGCCGCCGCCCCCACAAAGAGCGCTTCCCATGATCCGCCGCCGTCGCTGCAAGCTCATCGCGAACTCCGTTCCTCATGCTTGCCAGAGATTGGCCCGCGGTGGGTGCGGGCTGCAATTTCGTTCCGTCGCCGCGAGCGTAAGATCGCACGTTTTCGTCGCGACACGGCGTCGCTCTCCCGGCAGGCGGGGGTCACGCCAGATCGTTCGCCAAGTCAGAGAACATTCCACGTTCTTTAACCCGCCGTTTTGCGTCAAGCGTCCGGTCGAACCGCCGGAACGACGGAGATTTTTTCATCTCATTCAGACGAGCGGTCACGGCAAATCCGGACAATGCACCAGCGCATAAACATATCCGAAGCGAAGTTCAGGATTCGCTTAGCGGATAGACGTGCGAGAGGGCGGCGTGTCAGTAACACCTCCCCGGCTTGCAAAAATATCCCTCAACGGATCTGCACCCTGCTCGCGCTGCCCGCCATGAGACATTCCACCCGGAGAGCGAGAACCAATCGCGAAGAGCGGAAGCCCCGAGATGCAGACATAAGATCTTAGCGAACGCTAAATTGCAAATAACACAACCTCAATTGGACAGCAATGCAAATGCTTAGAGAGACCTTACGGACCACACATTCAGCGTCCGCCCTGAAAGCGGCACCGCCGCGCAGCGCGTTACCGGTTCTGGAAAATGCAAGCTGACGAATACCGCCGAGAAAGTGGCGATGTTCGAAGGGCCGTGCACTGCCTCTCCGCTTGAGAACTGCGGCAACATGACCTTTCGAGGTCAGGACGCGTGAGACCGGGCCCTTCTTCTTCGCCGGCCAGCGCGGCCAGGAGACCTCGATGCACGGACCGGAGGAGGTGGACTACCGTGAACTGCCCGGCGGCGGCATCTTTACCTGATCGAACTTCGCAATCGCGATCGTCGAGTGATCGTTCCGCATCAGGCGGGTCAACCTGAGACGCGAGGCATCCGGCGAAAATGCGGGCCTCGCCGCGCCGGCGGTCCGGCGCGACGCCCCCGATCAACCCTATCCCAACCAAAGCGAAAGAACTCCAACATGCAGCGCACCCTTTCCGCCCTCGCTCTCACTCTCATCCTTGCCGCACCACCCGTTGGGCCGGTCATGGCGCAATCGAAATCAGTCGTGGAGTTCGCTCCAGGGAATTTCGGCACCATGGTCAACGGAACAATCGAAGGCGATGAATACATCGACTACATGCTTGGCGCCAAAGCGGGTCAGGAGATGTTCATCGAACTGACAGTGGACGGAACGAACGGAACTGGATCGGTTTACTTTAACGTTCTGCCGCCGGAATCCGCAGGCGAAGCGATCTACAACAGTTCCATTGATGGCAACAGCACCACCGTGCCGCTACCGTCAGACGGTGACTATGCGATCCGCGTTTACCAGATGGGCACCGACGCCGACGCCGGGAAAACCGCCGGCTTCCGCATCGACCTCTCCATCCAGTAACGGCTTTGGGGGTCGACGCCCCCTCACCCGGAAATGGCCTACGGGGTCCGACCGGGGATCTGGACCTCGGCCCGCACGCGGCGGGAATAGGCGTTATGGTCCGCCGAGACGTCCGGCGGCGTGGCGCTCGTCAACAAAAACGATCGGGGCCCTGCGGCTCCAGTCCGCCGCCGCTGGCCGCACCCTCAACGTGGCGACCGGGATTGGAATGCTGGACATCGTCCCGCGGCTGGCCGCTTCGTCGGAGCCCATAGCGCATCACCGCGGCGGCCCGAGGTCCGCTTCGCCCAGCGAGAACTGCAGGTGCGGACCCGAAACACCGCGAACACCCGCCGCAGAACGACGCTGCGCACCAGGCTCAAGATGGGTGAACACCGTGCCGATCCCGAGCGCGTCCGAAATGCGCACCGGCAGGCCGAACGACGCAAACACGACGAGCTGCGTCGCGATTGCGATGGCATAGCCGACGACCATGTTCGCAAGGGCCTCCACGAAAGACGTGAGGTGGATTCTTTTGTGGCAGCCCGGGGCGCATGTGCATCACGCCGGCATGACCCGCCGGCGGGCCGCGCCGTGTTTCGACGTCGCTCCAACCACGCCGACCCGACGTTACGAGGCTTGGCAACGCAACGGCTCATGCCGCGCCGGGCGCCAAGGTGGCGACCGCTGGTCCTACCTCACCAAAGTCCAGCCGAGCCCACCCTCGCGATCCAGGACGGCACCGGCGACATCACCCTTGTCAATCTGAAGGCAAGGTTCGGTGAAACCGGCGGCACCGTCTCCCTCTCGGCGCTGTCGCGCTTCTTCCGCCGCCATGAGATCACGCGCAAAAAAGACTGGCCACGCGGTTGAGCAGGACCGCGCGGACATTCTTGCCCGGCGGCACGCTTGGTTCGACGGACAGGACGAGCTCGACGCCAAGCGCCTGATTTTCGTCGACGAGACCTGGGCCTACACGAAGATGGCCCACACCCACGGCCGATGCGCCCGGCGGACTAGGCTGCGCATGCCGCTGCCGTTCGACCATTGGAAGACGACAGCGCTGCTCGCAGGGCTCTCGCTGTCGTGGATCGTCCTGCCGACGGCGTTGGACCGGGCGATCAACGGCATCTGGTTCGAGGCCTGCGTGGAGCAGGTTCTCGCACCATGCCTGTCGCCGGGCGATGTCGTCGTGATGGACAACCTCGGCAGTCAAAAGGGCTGCCGCGTTCGCGCCCTGATCGAGAGCGCCGGGGCGAGGCTCATGTTCCTGCCGCCCTATAGCCCCGACTTCAACCCGATCTAGATGGCCTTCGCCAAGATCAAGGCGCTCCTTCGAACGGCGGCGGAGCGAACCGTCACCAACCTGTGGGACCGCATCGGCGAAATCCTCGACCTCGTCACGCCGGACGAGGCCCGAGCCTAGTTCCGCGCAGCCGGCTATGACCCAGACTGAGCGCGAACCGCCCTAAGGGCTTTAGAATGGCTCTCGGGTCTAACTGCAATTATCCATGAAATAGCGCCATGCATGATCCGGCATACCCGACGCTCAATCACACAGTCAGCGCTATGCAGTTTGCTAATTAACTCTGCCAGGTAAGACCTAGCTAAATCATTGAAAAACAAGGACACTGATCAAATGGCGGAGAGACAGGGATTCGAACCCTGGGTACGATTGCTCGCACAACGGTTTTCGAGACCGCCCCGTTCGACCGCTCCGGCACCTCTCCCGCGGCGCAATACCTAGTCGGGCTTGAGCGGATCGGCAAGCCGCTAATCACCGCGCTTAACGCTATTTTTTGCCAGCGCTCCGCACTGCGCGGAGATCGCACCGCAGCGCAGACGGCCGATCACTTATTCGGAGGCGAAAGCGTTCGGGGCGCAGTGACGCCTTGGTTGAAATCGCCTTGATCGGCTTGCGACGCGGCCGGCATGATCGCATTGCCCCGCTGTGACACACGCAAGGGTCGGGCAGGCAGCAACCCCGAATAACGTCAGAGCGGTGCCGGTTCAGTACTGGCGCAGGAGTGCCACCAGCTTGCCCTGGATGCGGACGCGGTCCGAGCCGAAGATGCGCGTCTCGTACTGCGGATTGGCCGCTTCCAGCGCAACGGTGTTGCCGCGCTTGCGAAGGCGCTTCAGGGTCGCCTCCTCCTCGTCCACCAGGGCAACGACAATCTCACCGGTCTCCGCGCGGTCGGTCCGGCGGACGACAACCGTGTCACCGTCGTTGATGCCGGCGTCGATCATTGAGTCGCCGCGGACTTCGAGTGCGAAGTGTTCGCCCGGGCCGAGCATGTCGGCCGGGAGGTGAACGGCGTGGCTCTTCTGCTGGATTGCCTCGATGGGAACGCCGGCAGCAATCCGGCCCATCATCGGCACATCGACAACCTCGACAGCCGCCTGGACCGGGCGCAGCGGCGGACGGGAGAAGTTGACCCGCTCGGCCGGCCTGTTGGACCCTTCGATCACCGATGGGGAGAACCCCTTCTGGCGGGCGGGCGGCTGGATGGAATCGGGAAGACGCAACACTTCCAGCGCTCTGGCGCGGTTGGGCAGGCGCCGAATGAAGCCCCGCTCCTCAAGCGCCGTGATCAGCCGGTGGATGCCGGACTTCGACTTCAGGTCGAGCGCGTCCTTCATCTCTTCGAAGGAGGGCGGCACACCGGACTCCGTCATCCGCTGGTGGATGAACATGAGGAGATCGTACTGCTTTTTCGTCAGCATTAGCCCAACCGAATTGGCCGGCGCACACCGTGCGCGCATGAGAGTTTGCGAATCGCTTCGATCGATCCATGAACACTTTGTACACGTTCGTCGTGTGTTCTACAACCTTCTTCATTCGTTCAGGCTGCTCTCTTGGAAAAGAACAGAACTCAGAGCGCGATGTACACACACGGTTCGCCCGGCTGCGCCGCCGGCGCGTGGGGCTGGCGAACAATAAGCGCGTCCGCCCTGCTGAGTATAGCGAGCATTGACGAATCCTGCCGGTCGAATGCTGCCAAACCGCTTTCGGTGCGGCGCGCGCGCACATGGTCACGCCGCGGACCGTTCTTGGGCAGGGCGGCGGCAAGGATGCCGTCGTGCAGGGTGGGTCCCGGCGTCTCGATCCCGAGCATCGCCTCCACCAGCGGCACCAGAAACAGGATTGTGCAGACCACACCGGACACCGGGTTGCCGGGCAGGCCGAGCACCAGCGGCTCTGGCGCAAACATCAGCGGTTTCCCCGGACGGACGGCGACCTTCCAGAAATCGAGCGCAATGCCGAGGTCGGCCAGTGCCGGGCGGACAAGATCGTGGTCACCGACAGACGCGCCGCCGAGGGTGACCAGGATGTCCGCCTCATCAAGCCCGGCACGGGCGCGCCGCGCAATTTCGGCCTGATCGTCCGGGGCAATGCCAAGGTCGACGGCCACGCCGCCCGCCGCCTCCACCATTGCGGCAATTGCGGGGGTTGTGGAGGCGACAATGCTGTCCGCACCAAGGGGCGCGCCGGGGACGACGAGCTCGTCTCCCGTTGCCAGAATTGCAACCCGCGGGCGGCATTGCACCGGAACCGTGCCGTGCCCCCCTGCCCCCGCCAGGGCCACATGGCGGGGTGCAAGGCGGAGCCCGGCGGGCAGCAGGATGTCGCCTTGCGCAAAGTCGAGCGCTGCTTCGCGCATGTTGGCGCCGGGAGACAGCGTCTCTGTTGTGGTGATGGTGTCGCCGGTGCGGGTCACGTCCTCCTGGATGAGGACGGCATCGGCGCCCTCCGGGACAGGCGCGCCGGTGAAAATGCGCACGGCCTCGCCCTGTCCGAGCGGCCTTTCAAAGCGGCCGCCGGCTGCCGCCTCCCCCACCACCTGGAGCGGAGCGGAAAGATCGGCGGCGCGCACGGCGTAGCCATCCATGGCGGATGCGGCGAAGGGCGGCTGGTTGCGGAGCGCCGTCACGGGCGCGGCGAGGACGCGTCCGGTGGCGGCGGACAGCGGCACGGTTTCGGCAGCGGTCCGGCGCGCGGTGGCAAAGAGCCGGCGGCGCGCCTCGTCCACGTCGATCATGGGGCGCGCCAGTGGCCGGAGCGCCCTCCCGCTTTCTCCAGAAGGCGCACCGGGCCGATCACCATCGCACGGTCGAGTGCCTTCGCCATGTCGTAGACGGTGAGCGCGGCTGCGGTGGCGGCCGTCAACGCTTCCATCTCCACGCCGGTCTTACCCGTGGTGGTTGCGCGCGCCACAATCCGAACACCCGGCAGCGACGCATCCGGCGAGAGGTCGACCGTGACGCCGGTGAGCGCGATGGGGTGGCACAGCGGAATGATGTCCGACGTGCGCTTGGCCGCCATGATACCCGCAATGCGCGCAACCGACAGGACATCGCCCTTCTTGATGTTGCCGGCCTCGATGGCGGCGAGCGTTTCGGGCGCCATCGTCACGACGCCCTCGGCCGTGGCCGACCGCTCGGTTTCCGCCTTCGCGCCGACATTCACCATGTGCGCCGAACCGTCTGCGGCCAGATGGGTGAGGCCGCTGCCCAGAAGCGCACGGGTTGCGGCGGTCACGTCGTCGTGGCGCATCAGGCTTTCGCCAACCAGAAAGGCGTTCACGCCTGAGGACTGCAACCGCGCCACGTCGGCATTGGTGGCAATGCCGGACTCGGCAATCACCAGCCTGTCGGCCGGCACCAAAGGCGCCAGGCGTTCGGTCACGCCAAGGTCGGTGCGGAAGCTGCGCAGATCGCGGTTGTTGATGCCGATCAGCGCCGACGGCAGCCGGAGCGCGCGTTCAAGATCGCGCTCGTCGTGGACTTCCAGCAGCGCCGCCATGCCGAAGGCGGCAGCCGTGTCCACCAGCGAGGCGGCCATCTCGTCGTCCACCGCCGTCATGATGACGAGAATCGCATCGGCGCCCCAGGCCCGCGCCTGGAACACCTGCTCCGGCACGTACATGAAGTCCTTGCGCAAGGCCGGCAGCGACACCGCCTTTCGGGCATCCTCCAAGAACTCCGGCGCCCCTTGAAACGAGGGGGCATCGGTGAGGATGGAGAGGCACGCAGCGCCGCCGTCGGCGTAGGCTCTGGCCAGCGCCGGCGGGTCGAAGTCCGCGCGGATGAGGCCCTTGGAGGGGCTTGCCTTCTTGATCTCGGCAATCAGCGCGGGCTGGCCGTTGTCGGTCCGCGCCCGCAGCGCGCCGGAAAAATCGCGAGCCGGCGGCATGGCCTCGGCGCGTTCGCGCCACAGGGCCACGTCTTCGATCAGGCGCGCGGCAGCAATCTCCTGCCGCTTGTAGACCTCGATCCGGGCCAGAATGTCCGATCCGCCGTCCATCAGGGCGCGACCGCGTCGGCAACCGTAACCAGCGCGTTGAGCCGTGTCAGCGCCAGACCCTCGTCGAGGCTCCTGAAGGCGAGTGCCAGCCCCTCCTCCAGCGTTTCGGCAGCGCCCGCCACATGCAGCGCAGCGCCCGCATTGAGCGCGGCAATATCGCGGTAGGCGCCGGAAGCGCCGCCAAGCACCGCACGCAGCGCCTCGGCATTGTGGGCCGCATCGCCGCCGACCAGATCCGACGGTTCGGCGCGGGCAAGGCCCAGCGCGCCGGGTTCCACGGTGTATTCGCTGACCGCACCATCTTCGACGGAGGCCACGAAGGTCTCGCCGGTGGTGGTCATCTCGTCGAGCCCGTCACTGCCGTGAACGACAATGGCGCGCTCGGTGCCGAGCGTGTTGAGCACGTCCGCCAGCGGACGCACCCAGTCACGGGAATAGACGCCCACGAGCTGCCGCTTGACGCCGGCCGGGTTGGACAGCGGCCCCAGAAGGTTGAAGACCGTGCGCGTGCCAAGCTCCACGCGGGCCGGACCCACATGCTTCATGGCGGCGTGGTGGGCGGGCGCGAACATGAAGCCGATGCCCGCCTTCTCGATGCAGGCCGCAATGCCGATGGGCGACAGGTCGATCCGGACGCCGAGCGCCGACAGGACATCGGCCGCGCCGGAGCGCGACGACAGCGCGCGGTTGCCGTGCTTGGCCACCGGCACGCCCGCGCCTGCCACGATGAAGGCCGCGCAGGTGGACACGTTGTAGCTGCCGGAGGCATCGCCGCCGGTGCCCACAATGTCGATGGCGCTGGCGGGCGCGCTGACCGTGGTCATCTTGGCGCGCATCACCTCCACCGCGCCGGCAATCTCGTCCACCGTCTCGCCGCGAACACGCATCAGCATCAGCAGGCCGCCGATCTGTGCCGGCGTCGCTTCGCCGGACATCAGGACGTTGAAGGCCTCGCTGGCTTCGGCACGGGTGAGCGGTGCGCCGGTAGCCGCCTTTGCAATCAGCGCCTTGAGGTCAGCCATGGGCTGCCTCCGGGCGGCGGTCGGCGCCGGTCACGAGCCTTGCTCCAGACCGATGATCTGGTTCAGCACCGGCTGGTTGACCGTGGCGCCCACTTCGCCCTGGCGGGCGTTCACCAGCTCGAAGATGAGCCCCTCGGCAATCCCGTCATTCAGCGTCGTGCGGACATTTTGCAGGTCAGCCGCATTGGCAAAGAAGGCCGGCTCGGACACCTCGGTCACCTTCAGCACCACGTGGCTGCCGTCTTCGGCAATCACAGATGCGGTATGGCCGAGCGGTCCCTCAAACGCGGCCGCAATGGCCTGCTGCGGCATGGCCGCGGCAGGTGCCCCGCGCGAGATCTCGCCAGCGGTCTCCGCCGTCGCGCCGTAAGTCGCCGCGACCTCGTCCATCGGCGTGCCGCCTTCCACTGCCGCCAGCGCCTTGGCGGCGATATCGGCCAGGCGGTTCACCTTCTCGGCGCGGGTCCACGCCACCAGCACGTCGCCCTCCACGTCCGCAAACGGGCGATCCGCGGCGGGGGTCACGGTATCCACCTGCACCCAGGTGTAGCCATCGCCCACGGTAACCGGCTCGGCATCGTCGCCTTCTGCGGCGGCAAACCCCGCCGACAGCACGGCCTCGTCCACCCGCGGGTCCGGATAGGTGCCGTCAGCCGCTCGACCCTGCGCATCCACGGAGGCGACGGACCGCGTCGGCAACGAGAAGCGCTCGGCAATTTCCGCAACGCGCGCACCGCCAGCCACCGCATCCTCGACGCTGTTGTAGAGCGCGCGGATCTGGTCGCGCGCCTCGTCCAGCGCCAGTTCGGTGCGGATCTCGGCTTCAACCTGTTCCAGCGGCGTCTTCCCTGCCGCGACAATCTCCGAGACGCGCACCAGCGTGGGGCCGAAGCGCCCGTCCACCACCGCAGCGCCCTTGCGGTCCAGCGAGAAGGCCGCGTCCGCCACCGCCGGATCGACAAGATCGGACCTTGCCACCGTGCCAAGGTCCACCTCGGCGAACGTGCGGCCGAGCTCCCTCAGGACTGCGGAAAACGCAGCACCGTTGTTGAGCGCATCCACGGCCTTCTGGGCAATCTCGGGATCGTCGAGGATGATCTGCTGCACCGCGCGCTGCTCCGGCTCGCCATAGGCGCCGTTCGCATCGTAGGCGCGGCGGACCGCTTCGGCGCTCACCGCGTCCGGCTCGGCCAGCGCCTCGGGCGACAATGTCACCATCGACAGGCCGCGATACTCCGGTGCGCGGAAATCGGCCTTGTTGGCGTCGTAATAGGTCTGCAGTGCCGCTTGGGTGGGGTCCTCGATCGGACCCAGCGCATCGTCGGTCAGCGTGATGTAGCGCACCGTGCGGGTCTGATTCTGATAGCGGTTGTAGGCTTGAAGGTAGGGTTCGGGCACCTTCAGACCGCCCACCAGCGAGCCGATCAGAATATCCTGGGCGGCCGCAGCGCGCTCCACCTCAAGATATTCAGCCTCCATGTAGCGGTTGCTGCCGAGGAGCTGGTCGAACCGGGCGCGGCTGAACTCGCCGTTCGATCCGGCGAACGCTTCATCCTCGCGGATACGCTCGGCCAGCATCTCGTCGCCGATGTCGACACCCAGCGCGCGGGCGGCGTCCACCTGCAACGCTTCGGTGACCAGCTGCGACAGGACCTGGTTCGGCAGGCCGAACGCCTGGGCCTGTTGCGGGGTCAGCCCCTGGCCGGTCTGCTGGGCCATGGCGTTCATGGCACGCTGATACCGGCGCGAATATTCCGCAGCCGATACCGGTGTTTCGCCCGCCCGGGCAACTTCGGTGGGATCGATCTGGTTCACAAAGTCCGCGATGCCCCAGACGGCGAAGGACAGGACCAAGAGACCGATCAGGATTTTCGCGAAGATCGTCTTCGCGCCGCGCCTCAGTGCGTTCAGCATAATGAGAAGTACGTTCTTGCTGTTGTTATCGCTGCTATGGTGCAGCGTATACGATGATATGTTCGGGCCAACCGAGCCGCAAGCGCGACCCCGCGACCCGCGGCTCCCCCACTTCCCTGCCCGAGCGGGACGATAATTGCAAAGGGCCTTCGATGCTGATCGCTGGAAACTGGAAAATGAATGGCGACCCGAACACGCTTGGCGAGTTCGGCAAGATGATCGCCAGAGCGCCGGAAGCGGCGCACAACGGCGTCACGTTGATCGTGTGCCCGCCCGCAATCCTGACGGCCAAGTGCGCCGAGCGCGCCACGGTGTCGCCGCTGGAAATCGGCGGCCAGGATTGCCACCCGGAGCCGAACGGCGCCCACACAGGCGACATTGCCGCCGAAATGCTGGCCGCCTGCGGCGCCACCACCGTCATTGTCGGCCATTCGGAGCGCCGCGCCGACCATGGCGAGGACGATGCTCTGGTGGCGGCCAAGGCGACCGCTGCCCAGCGCGCCGGCCTGCGCGCCATCGTGTGCGTCGGCGAAACCGAAGCCGAGCGTGACGCCGGCAACGCCGAGACGGTGGTGAACGGCCAGCTTGCCGGCTCGCTGCCCGAAACGCTGGACCCGGCAAGGCTCGTCGTGGCCTACGAGCCGGTCTGGGCGATCGGCACCGGCCGCACCCCGTCCACGGACGATGTGGCCGCCATGCACGCCGCCATCCGCAAGACGCTGGACGCCCGCTTCCCCGGCGCCGCGGTCCCGATTCTTTATGGCGGCTCGGTCAAACCCTCCAACGCGGCCGAATTGCTGGCCGTGCCCGAAGTGGGCGGTGCACTGATCGGCGGCGCCAGCCTCAAGGCCGACGATTTTCTCGCCATCGCCCTCGCCGCCGTCAAGAACTAGGCGGCGGTGCGGCCATATCGCGCCAATGCGATGGTGAGATAGCCGAGCAATATCCCGTTTAGGATATGCCAGATGAAGTGTGTGCCCAGCGCAAAAGACGGGCACACACCGGCATCAATCGTCCGGAAGGTGAGCGAGACGGCGAACAGGAGCCCGCCTGTAATGAGCGCGCGCCCTGCATCCGTCCGTCCGCGTGTGCGGAGCCACGCGCCCACCACAATCAGCGCCAGGAGCGGCGTGACATACCCCTCCGACCCATTGAGCGCATTGCCGGCCAGCTGGCCAAGCGCGTTGCCGCCAGCGAAAGACAGCACCATGAACATCGCCGTCGCCACCACGGCCCCCCACCAGGGCAGACCGGCAAAACGGCGCATGGCCAGCGCGAAATAAAACAGGATGAAGATCTGGATGGGGATCACGTCCGCCATCACCGCCCAGACCGTCGCGAACGTGTGAAAGAGGAATGACCCGGTGCCGACGATGGCGATGATCGCGGCCAGCACCACCACCGGCCAGTCGAGACGTCCGCGGCGCTGCGCCACAATCAGCGCAATGATCGCCGCAATGACGAAAGCCGCGTTGGTCACCGCATTGACCGGTTCGGCCCAGAAGGAAGGGTCGAGCCGCTCGCAATAATTGTCCAGCTGCCGGGTCCAGTCCATCGCGCGCCCTCAGCCGGCCGGCTGCGCGGCGGCGTCGTCCAGCGCAGAAGCGCGCTGGAAGGCGTCGCGCTGCATCAACCGCCCGATGTAGGCCTCGAACACCGGCAGCTTCGGAATGATGCCGAACATCATGCCGAACGCGAGGTTGGAGCCGACATACAGGTCGGCCGCGCTGAACCGGTCCCCGGCGATATAGTCCCGCCCCTCGACCGCCTTCTCCAGAGCGCCGACGGCAAGGTCGAAACTGCCGTAGCCGACCGTCTTCGCGTGATCCGCCGAAGGCTCAATGTTGAGGGACCTCGCCGTCCAGGCCGCCTCCAGCGGACCCGCCGTGAAGAACAGCCACCGATAATACGCACCGCGCGCCGCCCCGGTGGGGGCAAGCCCCGCCTCCGGAAACGCGTCGGCAAGGTAGGCACAGATGGCCGCGACCTCGGTGACGACCGTTCCGTCGTGGACGATGGCCGGCACCTTCCCCATCGGGTTGATGGCAAGAAATTCTGCGCTTTTCATCGGTGCGCCATAATCCAGCATTGTCGTCTGGTAGGGGGCGCCGACCTCTTCCAGCATCCAGCGTGCGGTCCGGCCGCGCGACTGCGGGTTGGTGTAAAGCGTCAGTGTCATCGTTGGTGCTCCTCGTGCGGTGCCAGGCACCGCGCCTCTTCGCCCGAGAAATCACGCGATAAGATACCGCACAACTGCCAGCCTGCTGACATCACCACCGATCGTGACATCAGCTGCCATGCGACAGGATTTCTCTGCGCTGCCGATCAACAATTCTTGCGAATTTTGTTGCACGCCGCTTGGATAGCGCAAAGAGCGCGAGGGGATGGTGCCAGAATGGCCGCGATGGGCGAGAAGATTACGATCGGCGTCGAGGAAGAATATCTTCTGATCGACCCCGAAACCCGCGCGCTCGCCTCCCGTCCGCCAAAGGGGTTCATGGCGCGGTGCAAGGAGGTGCTGGGCAACAACGTCACCCATGAGTTCCTGCAAAGCCAGGTGGAGATCGGCACCGGCGTCTGCCACACGGTGGCCGACGCGCGGGCCGAGCTGATCACCATGCGCCGCGCTGTGGCCGAGGCCGCCAAGGACCACGGGATGCGGATGATTGCCGCCTCCACCCACCCCTGGGCCCACTGGCAGGAGCAGGAACCGGTGGACATGGAGCGCTACCGGATCATCGGCGCGGAACACCGCTCGCTGGCCCGCCGCATGTCCATCTGCGGCATGCACGTCCATGCCGGCATAGAGGACAAGAACCTGCGCGTGGACCTGATGGGTCAGGTCACCTACTTCATGCCGCACCTTCTGGCGCTGTCCACCTCATCGCCCTTCTGGGAGGGGCACGACACGGGGCTGAAGGCGTTTCGCCCCATCATCATCGGTGACCTGCCGCGCTCCGGCCTGCCCGAAACGTTCGAAAGCTGGAGCGACTGGACCGAGCTGACCGACGATCTCGCCGCCACCGGCATGGTCACCGATCCGTCCAAGATCTGGTGGGACATCCGCCCGTCCAGCAACCACCCGACGCTTGAACTCAGGGTCTGCGACATCTGCACCTATGTGGAGGACGGGCTCACCATTGCCGCGCTCTACCAGGCGACGCTGGCCTTCCTCCTCCACCTTCGCAAGAACAACCAGCGCTGGCGCCAGTACCGCCGCCTTCTGGTGCAGGAGAACAAGTGGCGCGCCCAGCGCTACGGCGTGGAAGCGGAGCTGGGCGACTTCGGCATCCGCAAGAAGGTGCCGTTCGCCGATCTGGTGGAGGAAATGATCGAGCTGCTGGGCGATTGCGCGGAGGCGGTCGGTTGCCGGGCGGAGGTGGAGAATGCCCGCCAGATCGTCGCCCGCGGCACCAGCGCCGACCATCAGCTGAAGATCTACAACACCGCGCTTGAGGCCGGCGAAAGCGACCGCGAGGCGCAGGTGAAGATCGTCGACTGGCTGGTCGAGCAGTCCGTTGCGGTCGATACGCCGACCTTTCCCTAGCCGGCGTCGCCACACACACCCCAAGTGCCGCATTGTGCAGCGCAGCATGAAGGCCTATCTGCCTATGTGCAATCACAGTCCCAGGCAGGCAAGCACCTCTAGACGGGCAGTGCCAACCGGAAAGGCCCGTCGATGACCATCCACATGGACCGCAGCGCCGCCGGCACCGAGCCGCGCCTTCATCCGGCCGCCGCCGCACTTCTGGAAAACACGCCGACGCCCGAAGCGGTCGACCGCTTTCTGGCCGACCACGACTTTCCCCTGGTCGAGCCGGGGTCGGCACTGTTTGCCTGGCGCGGCCATGCCGACGCAGTGGCGATGGTGCGCTGGATCCACGCAGGGATCGACCGTGCCGCCTTCTGGCGCGTGCCGGACACCGACCTGTGGCTCCTGGTCCTCGCCGTGGAGGATGGCGGCCGCTTCGAGTACAAGCTTGCCATCCGCTATGGGGATCACGAAGAGTGGCAGCTCGACCAGCTCAACCCCGAGCGCGCCGCCGACCCCTTTGGCGAAAACTCCGCCTGCCGCACCTACGGCTATGCCCGGCCGGCGTGGACGGAGGACCACGGCGCCCCGCGCGGCATCATCGCGCCGTTCGAGGTGCAGAGCGAGACGTTCGGCGAGACGCGGCACGAGCGGATCTACCTGCCGCCGAACCACGATCGAGACGCGCCCTACCCCCTCGTCGTCATCCACGACGGGGCAGATTTCGTCACCTACGCCAACCTCTCCATCGCGCTGGACAACCTCATCCATGCCGGCGACATCCCGCCCCTGGTCGCAGCCCTTGTGCAGACCGGCGATCGCATGGGCGAATACCCGAGGGGCCGCCGCCACGCCCGCTACATCGTGACGGAAATGCTGCCGGCGCTGGAAGCGCGGCTGAAACTGGCGGATGACCCGGCAGACCGGGTTCTTCTCGGCGCCAGCCTCGGCGCCGTCGCATCCCTTTCCACAGCATTTCGCTTTCCGGGTGTTTTCGGCGGTCTGATCCTGCAATCGGGCTCGTTCATCCTCGACGAGAAGACCCTGCAATCGCGCGAGCACCCTGTGTTCGTGCGGATCGCCAAGCTGGTTGCCGTGCTGCGCCGGGCGCCCAAGCTCATCGGGACACGCGCCTTCGTTTCAACCGGCGAGCTGGAAGGCCTTGCCGACGAGAACCGGAAGCTGGCCGGCTTGCTGCGCGAACAGGGTGTCGATGTCCGGTTCAAGAGTGCGTGGGACGGGCACCACTGGCACAATTGGCGCGATCAACTGCGCGACGGCTTGATGTGGGCACTGAACCGGTCAGATACTCCCAACTAAATAAAGCGCTCCCTCGCGAGGTTGCGTTGCAAGGGAGAGACTATGGCACAGCGCAACGTCAACATCGGCCTCTCGCTCGGCGCCGATATCTGCTGGCCCATCTGCTACGAAAGCCTCTTCGAGGGTCTGAAGCTTGACGGGATGGCACTGGGTGCCGACCGCCTCGACTTCAACTGCGAACGGGTCACCATCGAGCCGTTCAACCTGCGCCAGCCGGTGAAATACGATGTTGTGATCGACCGCCTGACCCACTGGTACTCCACCAGTCGCGAGTGGATCAAGAAAGCCATCGTCCTCAACGACCTCTACGTCTACAACAACCCGTGGTCGCTCCAGTCCAACGAGAAGCACACCTCGTATTGCGCGATGATGCGCCTCGGCCTCCCCATCCCCAACACATGGCTGATGCCGCCCAAGGCGTACGAGGCGTCCGACGATCTGGAAGCAACGCTGCGCCAATACGCGCGAATGTTCTCGCTGGAGGAGATTGGCGAGAAGATCGGCTACCCGTTCTTCATGAAACCCTACCATGGCGGCGGCTGGAAGGGCGTCTCGAAGATCGACGACGCCGGCGATTTCCAGCGCGACTATGATGCCAGCGGCACCGAGGTGATGAACCTTCAGGCCGCCGTCTTGCCGTTCGAGCGGTTCGTGCGCTGCGTCGGCCTCGGGCCGCAGACCCGCAAGGTCAACTACGACCCCTCCGCCCCGCTCCACGACCGCTACCGCATGGAAACCGGCTTCCTCTCCGCCGAAGACGCGCGGATGCTGGAGAACACCACCCTCACCATCAACGCCTTCTTCGGCTGGGACTTCAACTCCTGCGAAGCCCTCCTCCGAAACGGCACCTGGCACCCGATCGACTTTGCCAACGCCTGCCCCGACAGCCAGGTGACCAGCCTCCATTTCCACTTCCCGTGGCTGATAAAGGCGAACCTCAGATGGTCCATCTTCGCCGCCGCCACCGACAAGAAAATGCGCAAGACGCTGGACTGGGAGCCCTTCTTCGCCGTTGCCGACCGCGACCTGCCGCTCGCCGAACGGCTTGAGGAATACGAGAAGATCGCCCACCAGCGGTTCGAAACCGAGCGATTCCGAGACTTCTGCCGCACCCACCTCAGCCACCTCGACGCGCTCGCCTACGACTTCTTCGGCTCGGCGAAGATGCGCGATGCCGTCCACCAGAAGGTGCGTGCCCTCTTCCCGCCGCACGAGGTGGACGAGTTCACCGAGCTGTTCTTCCAGCGCGTTGAAAAATGGCGCGAAGAGGAAGGCCGCCATGGCGATCAAGACGGCTTCTAGCTGGCATTCGGACCGGATCGGCGAAACCGCCACCCTCATCCGCTGGGGCCATTTCGGCACCCCGGTCCTGCTGTTTCCGACCGCAGGCGGCGATGCTGACGAGGCGGAGCGGATGGGCCTCATCGGCGCGGTCTGGCCTCTGATCGAGGCGGGGCGGATCAAGGTCTACTCGGTCGATTCCATTGCCGGCCGGGCGCTGGCTGCCGGTTGGGGCACGGTGGAACACCGCTGCTGGCTTCTCAACGGCTTCGAGGCGTTCGTGGCCCACGAAGTGGTGCCAGCCATTCATGCCGATTGCGCCACCGACGGGATCGACATCATTGCCGCCGGCGCCTCCATCGGCGCGTTCAAGGCCACGGCGGTCACCTGCCGCTATCCATGGCTGTTTCGCGCCGCCATCGGGATGAGCGGCAGCTACGACCTCGAAACCCTGCTCGGCTTTCGCGGCAATGGCGACTTCTACCTCTCGTCGCCGCTCCTCTTTGCCGAAGGGCTGGAGGGTGAGGCGCTCGCCCTCCTCCGGCGCCGTTTCGTTCTGCTGGCGTTCGGCGAGGGGCGCTGGGAAAGCCCGGACGAGGCATGGCGGCTTGCCGGCATTCTGGGCCGCAAGGGCGTTCCCAACCGCGTCGATTCCTGGGGCCCGCAATACGACCACGACTGGCCCACCTGGCGTGAAATGCTGCCCCGATACCTCAGCGAACTGGCCTGATCCCATGAACGTCATTTTCATCGAGCCATCGTTCCCCAGCAACCAGCGCGAGTTCGTCCGTGCGCTTCACGCTGTCGGTGCCACCGTCCACGGCATCGGAGAGCGGCCTTATGACTGGCTGGACGAGGAAACGCGGCAACGTCTTGCCAGCTACCAGCAGATCGGCGCCGTCACCGACGAGGGTGCGCTGGAATGGGCGGTGCGCAAGGCGCAGGACCAGTTCTGGGTGGACCGGCTCGAAACCGTGATCGAGGCCCATACGCTGCCCGTGGCCAATGTGCGCGAACGCACCGGCATTCCGGGAACCACCGCGCGCACCGCATATCTCTGCCGCGACAAGGTTGCCATGAAGGATGTCTTGCGCGCAGCGGGCGTGCCGACCGCGGCCTCTGCGGGCATTTCGTCTGCCGCAGAGGCGTTCGACTTTGCCGGCGCCTTCGGCTTCCCCGTCATCATCAAGCCGCGCTCTGCAGCCGGCGCCGCCGGCACCTTTCGCGCCCGCGACGCGGCCGAGCTGGAAGACGTGGTGCAACGGTCCGGGCTTGCCGATGGTGTGCCGGCCGCCATCGAGGAGTTCATCGAAGGCCACGAAGGCTTCTACGACACGCTGTGCGTCGGCGGCCGGGTCCAGCACGACTTCATCAGCCACTATTATCCCAACGTGCTGGAAGCCATGCGCACACGCTGGATCTCGCCGCAGATTGTCGCCACCAACCGGATGGACGCCCCCGCCTACGCCGAGGTGAAGGCGATGGGCCAGAAGGTGATCGACGCGCTCGGAATCTGGACCACGGCAACGCACATGGAGTGGTTCTTCGGACCCAGGGGGCTGAAATTTTCCGAAATCGGCTGCCGTCCGCCCGGCGTTGGCCAGTGGGACAGCTACTGCGCCGGCAACGAGTTCGACCTTTACCGCCAGTGGGCGATGGCCGTCTGCCATGGCCGGGTGGATGTCGCCCCCTCACGCCGTTACGCCGCCGGCATCATTGCGCTGCGGCCCGAACGGGACGGGCGGATCACCGGCTACAGCGGCACCGAGGCCATCTGGGACAGATATGGCGACAACATCGTCAGCCACCATTTTCCGCCCCCCGGCACGCCGACACAGGCCGTGGAGGCCGGCTACATGGCCAACGCCTGGGCAAGGGTGCGCCACGAGGACTACGACACCTTGCGCAACATTCTGGACGATATGGGCGAAAGCATAAAAGTTCATGCCGGCTGAAGGTCAGGCGCGGGCGGGCAGCCTGTCCATCAGGTCATTGACCATGCGCAAGACCCATGGTTCCCTTGCCGCGATGGCATTGCCCGCAGAAGGCAGGCCACCGGAGGAACGCGGAGGCCGACACTGACCCCCCTCATTGCGCTGGATGCGATCACCAAGCGCTTCCCCGGCGTCATTGCGCTCGGAAACGCATCGTTCGTCCTCAAACCTGGCGAAGTGCATGCCCTGATGGGCGAGAACGGCGCCGGCAAGTCCACGCTGATGAAGATCGTCTCGGGCATCTATCAGCGCGATGGCGGCACGATGCTGGTCGACGGCAAGCCCGCCAGCATCACCAGCCCGCGCGAGGCGCAGGCCGCCGGCATCTGCATCATTCATCAGGAGCTTGCCCTGATGAACGATCTCACCGCTGCCCAGAACATCTTCATCGGCCGCGAGCCGCGCCGCCGCTTCGGCCGGCTGGACGAGGCTGCGCTGAACCGCGACACCGCGAAGATCTTCGCCTCCATGAACCTCGATCTCGATCCGCGCGTCCGGGTCGGCACCCTCACTATCGCCAAGCAGCAGATGGTGGAGATCGCCAAGGCGCTGTCCTTCCGCTCGCGCGTTCTCATCATGGACGAGCCGACCGCCGCACTGAACGACCGTGAGGTGGAGGAACTCTTCGTCATCATCGGCCGGCTGAAGGCGGAAGGCGTCGGCATCATCTACATCAGCCACAAGATGGACGAGCTGAAGCGCATCGCCGACCGCGTGACCGTGATGCGTGACGGCGAGACCGTGGGCACGGTCGACGCGGCGGAGACGCCGGTTTCCGAAATCATCGCCATGATGGTGGGCCGCACCCTGGCCGACGAAACCGTGAATGTGCCTGACCTGCGCGATGCGTCGATTGCGCTGGACGTGAAGAATCTCTCGCGGGGCAGCGCCATCCGCAATGTCAGCTTCTCGGTGCGCAAGGGCGAGATCCTGGGGTTTGCGGGACTGATGGGCGCCGGCCGCACCGAGGTGGCACGCGCCATCTTCGGGGCCGACCCGCGCGATACCGGGACCATCGCCGTCGATGGCCGAGAGGTCGAGATCAACAGTCCCGCCGACGCAGTTGCAGCCGGGATCGGCTACCTGTCGGAAGATCGCAAGCATTTCGGCCTTGCCACCCCCATGAGCGTGCGCGCCAACATTGCGATGGCGTCCATGGCGCGCTTCACCACCCGGCTCGGGACGCTTGAAGAAAGCGGGATGCGGACGTCGGCGGAGAATTTCATCGAGAAGCTCTCCATCCGCACGCCCTCGGACCGGCAGGAGGTGCGCTACCTCTCCGGCGGCAACCAGCAGAAGGTCGTGATGGCCAAATGGCTGCTGCGGGACAGCGAGATCCTGATTTTCGACGAGCCGACCCGCGGCATCGACGTTGGCGCCAAGGCCGAAATCTACCGCCTTCTCAACGAATTGGCGCGCCAGAGCCGCGCCATCATCGTCATCTCGTCAGACCTGCCGGAGATCCTGCGGCTGTCTCACCGCATTGCGGTGATGTGCGAGGGGCGCCTCACCGGCATCCTGCCCGGCGGCAGCGGCACCACGCAGGAAAAGATCATGCATCTGGCCACAAAGCGCGACGCCGCCATGGCGCCCGATGCCCCAGTCGAGACCGACGCTGCCCCGAAGGAACCTGCATGACGACCACCAACGCCGCCCGCACCGGCGCAGGCGCCCGCCTCCTGTCCGGCGGCGCCTACCAGAAGCTTCTCGCCTTCGCGAGCCTTGTGGCGCTTCTGGTCATCTTCTCGCTCGCCTCCCCCAACTTCATGCAGACGCCGAATATTCTGGCCATCCTGCAGGCCACCAGCGTGAACGGCGTACTGGCCGTGGCGGTGACGCTGGTGATCATCACCGGCGGCATCGACCTTTCGGTCGGCACCATGATGACGTTTTGCGCGGTTCTGACCGGCGTTGTCCTCACCTACTGGGGCATGCCGCTGGCGCTTGGCATCATCACGTCCATCGGCATTGGCGCGCTGTGCGGGGTATGCTCGGGCACTTTTGTCGCCAAGATGAAGATCCCGCCCTTTATCGCAACGCTCGGGATGATGCTGATCCTGAAAGGTCTGGCGCTGGTCATCTCCGGCACCCGGCCGATCTATTTCAACGACACGCCGGGGTTCGACCTCATTGCCCGCGGATCGCTGATTGGCGAGATCTTCCCCGCCGTGCCCATCCCCAACGGGGTTCTCATCTTTTTCCTCGTGGCCGCCGGCACGGCGTACATTCTGGAAAAGACCATTTTGGGCCGGTACACCTTCGCGCTTGGCTCCAACGAGGAGGCCGTGCGCCTTTCCGGCGTCAACGTCGACGCGTGGAAGATCGCGATCTACGCCACCGCGGGCGCCATCGTCGGCATTGCGGGGCTGCTGATTGCCTCGCGGCTCAACTCGGCCCAGCCGGCCCTCGGCCTCGGCTACGAGCTGGAGGCCATTGCCGCCGTGGTGATCGGCGGTACATCGCTTTCGGGCGGGCGCGGGACCATCCTCGGCACGGTCATCGGCGCGCTGATCATGGCGGTCCTCACCAACGGGCTGCGCATCCTTTCGGTGGCGCAGGAGTGGCAGACCGTCGTCACCGGCGCCATCATCATTCTTGCCGTCTACGCGGACCAGGTGCGCCGCCGGACGACATGATCCGCTCAAGACAAAGAAGGCCGCACGAGCCTTCGAGCGACACAACAGGGAGAAACAACCAATGCTGAAACAAATCGTCCTTGCCGCGGTGGGCGCCGCATTCCTGAGCGCCCCCGCCATGGCCCAGGACACGCTTTTCATTCCGCTGATCTCCAAGGGCTTCCAGCACCAGTTCTGGCAGGCCGTGAAACAGGGCGCGGACAAGGCGGCCGACGAGTTCGACGTCAGGGTCACCTTCGAGGGGCCGGACAACGAGACCATGGTCGACCGCCAGATCGACATGCTGGCGGCCGCGCTTGCCAACAACCCGCAGGCGGTGGGCTTTGCCGCGCTCGACAGCCAGGCCGCCATCCCGCTGCTGCGACAGGCCCAGAAGGCCGGCATCCCGGTGATCGCGTTCGACTCCGGCGTCGACAGCGACATTCCGATCACCACCACCTCCACCGACAACGTTGCCGCCGCAGCGCTGGCCGCCGACAAGATGGCCGAGCTGATCGGCAACGCCGGCCAGGTTGCCGTGGTCGCGCACGACCAGACCAGCCGCACCGGCATCGACCGCGTGGACGGGTTCACCAACCGCATGGCGGAAGCGCATCCCGACATCGAGGTGGTGACCGTCCAGTACGGCGGCGGCGACCAGCTCGAATCGACCGAGATCACCAAGGCCATTCTTCAGGGCAACCCGGAAATCAAGGGCATTTTCGGCGCCAACGAGGGGTCTGCCATCGGCGTCGTCAACGGGGTGAGCGAGATGGGGCGCGATAATGTCGTCATCATCGGCTACGATTCCGGCGCGGCGCAGAAGAAAGCGATCCGTGATGGCGTGATGGCAGGCGCCATCACCCAGAACCCGGTGGGCATCGGCTACGAAACGGTGAAGGCTGCCGTGGATGCGATCAGAAATGCCGAAGTGCCGCCCAGCATCGACACCGGCTTCTACTGGTACGACAAGTCCAACATGGATGACCCCGAGATTGCGGCAGTCCTTTACGACTGACCGCAGACCCGCAAGGGAGGGCCGCGCAAGCGCGGCCCTTATTCTTCAAGCCAAAATTGTGCTATGACCTACGCGTCATCTGCTGGTTGGAGCCGTTGCCATGCATGGACCCGAATCCCTCGTCGTCGACCTTGTGGAATGGGTGGCGCGCGGCCCGCGCGCCTACACCGAAGTGATGGACGCCTGGCGAACCTCCTGCCCCCGGCTTCCGGTGTGGGAAGACGCGATGGACCGCGGCCTCGTGCGCCGGGAACGCTCGCGCGAAGGGGTCGCCATGGTGCGCGTCACGGCCGACGGGCTGGCGCTGCTGGCCGACCACGGCAAAGCCCCCCACCAGACCGCCCCGGCCCGGACCGCCACCGCACACAGCTGATCGGCCGGACGCAGGACCGCGCTCCGAGGGCATTTGTGTTGACGGCCGGCCGCCGGGCGCAACCATGTGCGCCGGAAGCGGCCGCCAACACGCTGACCTTGCGCCGGTTTCGCGTGGTGGACCTCAGCGCGCGCGCTGGTATGCACAGCTTGGTCGTCAGCAATGCACCAGCCGGTGTTGCAGCGCACAATCCAAGACGACATCTTGAGCTCACAGGCAGCCGCACGGGTTGCCTCAATCGTCAAGTGAGTCAGGGGAATTGTCATGGTCACACGCGCTCGTACCGCGCCGCATCGTTTTGAAGGTCGCGCCCTTCACCGCTCGTCCGATGGCCTGTTTTCCGACATTGGTGGCGCAATCCGCGCCGGCCGTGAAGCCGAGCGCCTGTTCCAGCTGAGCGAAGCCGAACTGGAACGCCGCGGCCTGTCCCGCAACGAAGTCGTGCACCACGCCTTCCGCGAATATCTCAACCTCACGGTCTGACCCCGCGTCCGACCGACGAGACCCGGCAAGGCCGTCCCTGCGGCCTTGCACGAGGCTTGTCCTGACTGCTCCCATTTGCTGACATCCTCCACACGGACAGTTTATTCGTCCGTGGCGGAAAGCCCGCCTACATTGGCGGCAGGCCCTGATGCCGGATGCAAACGGAGTGATACGATGAACAAGCCCTTTTCGATGACCGCAATTGCCGCTGCCGTGGCCGCTGCAGGCACGCTGGCCGCGACTGCCCCCGCCCATGCCGCAAACGAGAAGTGCTACGGCATCTCTCTCGCTGGTGACAACGATTGCGCGGCGGGCCCCGGCACCACATGCGCCGGCACCTCCAAGGTCGACTATCAGGGCAATGCCTGGACCCTGGTGCCCGAAGGCACCTGCACCGACTATTCCACCACCGCCAGCGCAGAAAAGTTCCAGCTTCCGGCCATGGCCGACGGCGATGCCCGCGAAGGCTCGCTGAAGCCGCTCGACCGCGACGTGCCGTCCGCCTGATGATCTGCCGGACGCAGCAAGGGAAAGCTCCGAGGCGCAGCCCTTCGGGGCAGGGCCGGTGAGCGGCTTTTCCTGCCCGGCCGGCATCCCGGCGCGGGCTGGTGCAGGCTTCAAGCTTGCGCACGCCAACGCCATCCTCGATGCGCCGGATCAGCTTGGCTTTGTGGAGATCCACGCCGAAAACTTCATGGGCGACGGCGGTGTGCCCCATCGCCTCCTCACCGCGGTGCGCGAGCGCCTCCCTGTCTCGCTGCACGGTGTCGGCCTCTCCATCGGTGCCGAAGGCCCGCTCGACAAGGCGCATCTTGCACGCCTTGGCGCTGTCGCCGCCCGGTACGAGCCGGGGCTAGTCTCCGAGCATCTGGCATGGTCCACCCACGACGGCGCCTACTACAACGACCTTCTGCCCCTCCCCTATACCGCCGGAACGCTGGCCCGCGTGGTCTCCCACATCAACGAGGTGCAGGACACGCTTGGCCGCACCATGCTTCTGGAGAACCCGTCCAGCTACCTGGCGTTCGACTCTTCGACCATGGACGAGCTCTCCTTCATGAAGGCCGTCACCCGGCAGACCGGCTGCGGCCTCATTCTCGACGTGAACAACGTCTTCATCTCTGCCGCCAATCTCGGTTTCACTGCGCACGATTATATCGCCGCATTTCCGGTGGAGGCCGTTGGCGAGATCCACCTTGCCGGCCACGCCGAGGACGCCGACGCTACCGGCGCACCGCTCCTGATCGACACGCACGACCGCCCGGTCGCCCCGCCGGTCTGGTCGCTCTACCGCGCGGTTCTGGAACGAACTGGCCGGCCCGTTCCAACCCTTATCGAGTGGGACACCGACATTCCGCCGTTCGAGATTCTGGCGGCCGAAGTGTCCCGCGCCGACCGCATCTTGCAGGCCTGCGCCGCCACCGAGGGCGTCGGCTAAGCCCGTGCAGCGCCCGCCTTCCACACAGGACCGCTTTCTCAAAGCCCTTGCAGGCGGCACGTCGCCGGAAGGCCTCAGCAACGGCAGGGGCCGGCCTGCGCCTGACCGGATGGACGTCTACCGCAACAATGTCGCCGCCTCGCTGCGCGACAGCCTGCGCACCACGTTCGCCACCACCGCGCGCCTGATGGGCGACGCCTTCTTCGACGCCGCCGCCGTGGATTATGCCCGCCAGAGGCCGCCGCAAAGCCCGATCCTGGCCCGCTACGGCGCAACCTTTGCCGACTTTCTGGCCCAGTTGCCGGGGCTCACCGCGTACCCGTTCGTGCCCGAGGTGGGGCGGATCGAGTTCGCCCGCGTCACCGCCTACCATGCCGCGGACGCCGAGCCGCTCGGCGGCGACGCGCTGGCCGACCTTGGCCCCCAGGCGCTGGTCGGCGTGCAGCTCGTGGCGCACCCCGCCACCGCGCTGATCCGCACACCCGCCGGCGGCCTTGCGGCGTTCCAGGCCAACCAGACGCCGCCGCTCGCCCAGACGCCGGCTGCGGCGGCGCTCGTCACCCGCCCCGCCTTCACCGTGCTGACCCGGCCGCTGGACGATGCTGCCGCCACATTTGCCGAAAATCTCCTGCACGGCGCGCCACTTGGCGAAGCGGCGCAGGTGCAGGGACTCGACCTTGCCGGCGCCCTGGCGCAACTGTTGTCGGCCGGGGCGTTTCACACACGCGTCGTTCCCACGGGCTGAAATGCCCCCAATAACCGGATTGCAAGTTTCATGGTCGTCAGGCTGCACAACGCATTTTTTCTCAATCTCCAGCGCTTTCTGGAGGACTGGCTGATCGGCACGATGGGCCGGCTCGTCTTTGCGGGCGTGCTCCTCGTCTATTTCTGGAACAGCGCGATGACCAAGCTCGGCGACGGCCTGATGGGGATCATCAACCTGTCGCCGGGTGCCTACGCGCAGATCCTGCCCAAGGAGATGGAGGCCGTCAGCTACGACCCGTCGCAGCTCGGCGTTCTGGAGCATGTCGTCGTCCATGCCGGGACCTACGCCGAGTTCATCCTCCCCGCGCTGATTGTGGTGGGCCTGTTCACCCGCCTCGCCTCGCTGGGGATGATCGCCTTCATTGCGGTGATGACGTGGACCGACATCACCCAGCACGGCGCCGACGCCGCCACCATCGGCTCGTGGTTCTCGGCCGAATCCGGCTCGGCCATTGCCGACCAGCGGTCGCTCTGGGTGTTCCTCCTCGTCTGCCTGACGCTGAAGGGCGCCGGGCCGCTCTCCCTCGATGCCCTTCTGGGACGGCTGCGAGGCGTCCGGTGAGCTTCGGCTCCGACAACTGGGCGGGCGCCGCCGATGCGGTGATGGCCACGCTGGCCGAGGCCAACGACGGTCAGGCCCCCGCCTATGGCGACGATGCGTGGACCGGCCGCGCGTGCGACCTTCTCAGGCAATGGTTCGAGCGGGACGTGTCGGTGTTCTTCGTGTCCACCGGCACGGCGGCCAATTCGCTGGCGCTTGCGCTTTACAGCAAGCCGGGCGGCGCCGTGATGTGTCATGTCGATGCCCATCTGGCGCGTGACGAGGCCGGTGGCCCGCTTCTTTTCGCCCCCGGCACCCAGCTTGACGTGCTGGATGGCGCGGCAGGCCGGATCACGACCGAAGGGCTCAGCGCGCGGCTGGCGCAATATCCCCCCGGTGTCGTCCACCACGGGCGCCCCGCGGTGGTCTCGATCACGAACGTCAACGAAATCGGCCAGTGCTACACCGCAGCGGACATTGCAGAACTTGCCGCCCTCGCCCACGGGCGTGACTGCGCGCTGCACATGGACGGCGCGCGCTTTGCCAACGCCCTGGCGCACACGGGCGCTGCCCCGGCCGACATCACGTGGCGTGCCGGCGTGGATGTCCTCTCGCTGGGCTTCACCAAGACCGGAGGCTGGGCCGCCGAAGCCGTGGTCCTGTTCGACACGGCCCTGCGCGAAGACGCTGCCTACCGCCACAAGCAGGCAGCGCAACTGTTCTCGAAAAACCGCTTTGCCAGCGCGCAATTCGTGGCGCTCTTGCGGGACAACCATGTGCTTGGCCTTGCCGGCCATGCCAACGCCATGGCCGCACGAATCGCGACCACGCTGGAAGCCAGCGGCGCGGCATCGCTGGTGATGCCGACCCAGTCCAACGAGGTGTTTGCGTTCGTATCCCCCGAAGCTGTGGCGCGGCTCAACGCGGCGGGCATCGTCTGCGCGCCCTACGGGTTCCGCTCAGCCTTCATTCCCGAGCCGCCGCAGGATGGCTGGGAGCTCCGGCGCTTCGTCGCCAGCTTCCGGACGAGTGATGGGGAAATCGACGCGCTCGCGAAGGCACTCGCCGGCTGACAGCCGGTGCCGGCGTCGTTCACGCGATGCCGGCGCCCACCAGCGCCTGCTCGATGCGCTCCACGTCCACCGGGTTGTTCAGCTCCCAGAACGGCCGCCCCTTGGCCTCCACCTCCACGCAGGCGATGGATGCGCCATTTTCCAGAAAGCGCAGCTGCTCCAGCCCCTCGCGCATTTCCAGAATGCCGGGCTCCCAGGACAGATATTGCGACAGCGCCTTGGGCGTGTAGGCATAAAGGCCAACGTGGTGGAACACGGTGCGCGCAGCGGCCTCGCTCTCGATCCCGTCCGCGTAGGGGATCAGCTCCTTGGAGAAATAAAGCGCCCGGTTGTCCCGGTCCATCACCGCCAGCGTCCCGCCAACCCGGCCATTGCGCCGGTCGCTCCGAAAGCGGCTGAGGATCTGCATGTCGCAGCGCAGGACCGGAGTGGCGACGTCTTGCGAGCCGATCCCCGATACCAGCGCCTCCACAAAATCGGGCGGCGTCAGCGGTGCATCCCCTTGCACGTTGATCATCAATTCGGGCGTCGGCGAGATGCGGGACAGAACCTCCGCGCAGCGCTCCGTGCCATTGCGGCATTTGGGGGACGTCATCATCACCTCGGCGCCAAACTGGTTGGCGTGGGCGGCAATGCGCGAATCGTCGGTGGCGACGATCACCCGGTCGATCCCCTTGGCCTCCACGGCGGCAAGGAAGGTGCGCTCCACCAGCGAGCGCGATTTGCCGGTGGCTCCCTTGAGCGCCACAAGCGGCTTGCCGGGATAACGGACAGACTGGTAGCGCGCCGGAATGGCGACGACGACACTCATGGCACGCCTTTCACAAGAACGATTTCGAGCGGCGCTTTGGAACGCCGTGCGGCTTGCTAGCGCCCCCTGCCGCAAAATGAAAGCGGCCCGTCCGCGAGGACGAGCCGCCTTGGTCCGGTCACCCGCTGTAGCGGGCGAGCCGGCCGGTCAGTTGCCGGGAACGCAAGCACAAGCCTGCCGGCAAACCCGTTTCTGCCGTGTTACGATGCGCTGGCGTCGATCGCCTTGGTGCCGCCCTCGATCTGGACAATGCGGGGCTTCTTGGCCTCCGGCACTTCCCGCTTGAGGGAGACGTGGAGCAGGCCGTGATCCAGAGCGGCACCGGTCACGAAAACGTGGTCGGCAAGCTGGAAACGGCGCTCGAACGCACGTGCGGCAATGCCGCGGTACAGCATGTTCTCGTTGTTGTCGTCCGTTTCGGCCTTGGCGCCGGTCACGGTGAGCGTGTTTTCCTTCACCTCGACGGTCAGCTCGTCTTCCTTGAAGCCGGCCACTGCCATGGTGATGCGGTACTCATCGTCGGTCACCCGCTCGATGTTGTAGGGCGGGTAGGACGGGGTCTGGTTGACGCCGGTCTGGTTGTCCAGAAGCGAAAACAGACGGTCGAAACCGACGGTGGAACGGTAAAGTGGGGTGAGATCGAATTGACGCATAGTCGTCCTCCATGAGAAGCAACGGTTGGACACTGCCGGTCTCTGGCCAGTGCCTCGGTTCGTATGCGGCCCCGATACCGGCGACCGCTGACCGAGATTTGGGAGTGGTCTGCCCCGCGTTCAAGGGTAGAATGTGATCATGGCAGAGGGCGTGGAGTTGGCGTGACGAGAGCGGACTGGGGCTCCACGGATCTCGGCGGCACGATCGGGACGCTCCACGCCGGAGCGAAGCTGCGCGTTGCCCATTGGCCGGGCGCAGCGGACGGGCCGGGCACGGTGGTGCTGGTCCAGGGCCGCGGCGAATTCATCGAAATGTACAGCGAGACCATTGCCGATCTCAACGATCGCGGCTTTGCCGTCATCGCGTTTGATTTTCGCGGCCAGGGCGGCTCGGCGCGAAGGGTGCGCACCGGCGGCCACATCGACAGCTACCGCCATTATGTGGAGGACCTGTGTGCCGTGGTCCGCCATGCCGCGCAGCTCGGCCTGCCGCGACCCTACACGCTGCTCGCCCACTCCATGGGCGGCCTTGTCGCCACCCTGGCCACCCCCGTTCTGGCAAGCGAGGTCGACCGCGTCGTCTCCGTCGCCCCGCTGTTCAGGATTGCGCGGCTGCCGATGCCCTCTGGCATGGTTGCCGCGCTCTCGTGGATCGGCGCCCGTGTGGGCCTCTCGCGCACCCTCGTCACCAAAGCGCGGCCGCTCCCGGACATGACGACGTTCGCAGACAACCGGATCACCAGCGATCCGGCACGGTATTCTGCGTTCTGCAAGCTGGCTGCGGACAATCCGGGCCTCATGATCGGCCCGCCGACCTTCGGCTGGCTGAGCGCCACATTCCGCGCCATGGGCCAGGCGCGGCGGATGCAGAACGGCCTTTTGCCGGTGCCATCGCTGTTCATCGCCTGCGGGGCGGACCGTGTGGTTTCGCCCGTCGCCATCGACGTGTTTGCCCGCAACGTCAAAGGCGGCGGGATCGTCATCATGCGCCACGCCCGCCACCAGCTCCTTCTGGAGCGTGACCACCTGCGCAACCTGTTCTTTGCCGCGTTCGATGCGTTCGTCACCAACCAGCCGGCGGACGCAAAACGGAAAAAGGCGCGCCGCGCCGGCCGCGGGCTGAAATTTGTGGTGGGTCGCACCGGCAACCCGGTGCCGCCCCGTGCGTCGCTTCCCCAAAGTGGCGATGAATTGCCGCTGGCGCCGCTGCCGCAGGCAGAACCTGCCGCAACTGTGGCGGCGATCGACCCGCAACCGGCGGTGCAGGCAGCACCCGATACCGGCGATGCCGACGCCGCAGCCGAGGACATCGGCGACACGTCCGTCGCTGGCCGCTTCGACAACCTGCGCGAGCGGATCGAAGCCGGGCGCAAGCACACAGCGCAACTATCCCGCGTCGATGCCGAAACGGGTGCCGGGACTGCAGAGGCGGAACCGACCGTGCCGGGTCCGCTTCGCACGCGGATTGCGCCGCCACGGCCGGTGAAACGCGGCCGCGGCGCCAAGCCGGCGAGGCGCCGCTGATGGGCGCGTGGGACTTCTTCGCAAGGGCCGTGCAGAGCATGGGCGCAGCCGGCAGCGAAGCGTTCGACCGGCTGCGCGGCGCCGTCGGCACCGGACCGCAGGCGCGCGAAGCCGCGTTCTCCATGGCCGTGGTGGCGCTGGCGGCCAAGATGGCCCGCGCGGACGGTGTGGTCACAATGTCGGAGGCCACCACCTTCTGGAGCCGGTTCGACGTGCCGCCCGATGCCGTCAAGCCGATCCGCCGGCTGTTCGAGCTTGCCCAGCAGGACGTTGCCGGCTTCGAGGCCTACGCCCAGAAGATCGCGGACCTCTTCCCCGACGACGACGCGGTGCGCGAGGACATTCTGGATATCCTCTTCACCATCGCGGCCGCCGATGGCGTGCTCCACGAGGCCGAGGATGCCTTCCTTACGCGCGTTGCGGAGATATTCGCGCTGGACGGGGTGCGCGTGAACCGCGTCAAGGCGCGCCACCTCAGCCCGGACGGCGACCCCTACGCTCTCCTCGGCGTCAGCCCCAACATGCCGCTGGATGAGATCCGGCGCAAATGGCGCGAACTTGTCACCGAACATCACCCCGACATGCTGATCGCGCGCGGTGTGCCGCCCGAGTTCGTGAAGATCGCGAACGACCGGCTGGCCGTCATCAACGCCGCCTACGAGGCGATCGTCCGCCACGCGGAATGAGTGTGCCGGTCTTCGTCCCCTCCCCCAATTTCGACGTGCGCTCCGGCCCGCCGGACATGGTGGTCCTCCATTATACCGACATGGAAGACGCTGCCGGCGCGCAGGCTTGGCTGTGCAACCCGGAAAGCCGGGTCAGCGCCCACTACCTCATCGGCGCAGACGGCAAGGTGACGCAGATGGTGCGTGAGGAAGACCGCGCCTGGCACGCCGGTGTCTCGCACTGGGACGGCTCCAGCGACGTCAACAGCCGCAGCATCGGCATCGAGCTCGACAGTCCGGGCCACCGGCCGGGCCCACCGAGCTTTCCCGCTGCGCAAATGGCGGCGCTCCTCACCCTGCTTGAAGCGATATGTTCTCGGTGGAGTATTGCACCGCGCAACGTGGTGGCCCACTCGGACGTGGCGCCGCTGCGCAAGATCGACCCGGGCGAAGGCTTTCCATGGTCGCAGCTGATCGAGGCCGGGCTGGCGCTGGGGGTGAAGGCCGTCCCCCCGGCTGACGACGTCACGGCGCCCTCGCTGTTCGCGGCATTGAACCGGTGCGGCTATAAAATGCCGGACGATGATGCCGAGGCCGCGGCGCTGGTGCGCGCCTTTCACCGGCGGATGCGGCCGGATGCCGTGGATGCCCAAGCCGACGGGCTCACGCTGGCGCTTGCCCGCGCCTTTGCCGATGCGGTGGCTGCCGATCGGGCAGCCGATCCGCACCGCTGACTTACTGGCGGCGCAGGTCCGACAGGAACTGGTTGGAGGCGAACCCGTCGGGAATGGCGCCGGCCTTCTTCTGGTAGTTGCGGATCGCCTTGCGCGTATTGGGGCCAACGCTGCCGTCGATCCCGCCGGTGGGGAACCCGCGCCGCGTCAGGATCGACTGCATTTCGCGCACTTCGGCGCGAGACAGCGGACGTTCGTTGCGCGGCCAGCTCTGTGAAAAATCACCGCCGCCCACAATCCGGTCCGCCAGATGCCCGACGCCCAGCGCGTAGGCATCGGCGTTGTTGTAGCGCTTGATGACATCGAAGTTCTTCAGCATCAGGAACGCAGGTCCCTTCGCCCCGGCAGGATAGTAGAGATAGGCCTGATCGGACGGGCGCGGCCAGGGCCGTCCATTGGTGCGCTTGATGCCGAGGCTCGACCATTCGCGCAGCGAGCGCTTCTTCTTGCCGTCGGCCTTCGAGTGGTCGAAGTTCGATGGGATCGCCACCTCGTAGCCCCAGGTCTGCTGGTAGTTCCAGCCGGCTTTCTTGAGGTAGTTGGCGGTGGAGGCAAACGCATCGGGGATCGAGCGCCAGATGTCGCGCTTGCCGTCGCCATCAAAGTCAGCAGCGTAGGCCTGCCAGCTTGTGGGAATGAACTGCGTGTGGCCCATCGCGGCGCCCCAGGACGAGTTCATCTTGTTCAGCGGAACGTGGCCGTCCTGCGCGATCTTCAGCGCAGCGGCAAACTGCTTGGTCCAGAAGGTGTTACGGCGGCCGCCCATGCAGGCCAGCGTCGCTGCTGCCTGCACCGCGTTGTGGTCGCCCATGTAGGAGCCGTAGCTGGTCTCCATCCCCCAGATCGCCAGCACCACTTCCGGGTCGACCTGGTAGCGCGCGCCAATCTGCTTCAGCGTCGAACCGTGCTTGCGCAGCATCTGCCTGCCGGTGGAAACGCGCTTGTCGCTGACGGCCGTATCCAGATATTCCCAGATCGGCTTGACGAATTCGGCCTGCTTGTTGGCGAATTTCAGCGTGGTCTTGTCGGGCCGGAGATTGCGGGTCGCCGCGTCGAATGTGGCGCGGCTGACGCCTGCACTGCGCGCCGCGGACCATTTGCCGGCAACGCAATTGGAAAACGCGTCCGCGGCTGCCGGACGTACATTGGTGAGCGTTCCAGCCCCCAACGTGATGGCGGCAAGAGCCGCGCCCCCCGCAAGGCGCAAAATCGTCGATCTGGCGAACATCGCTGCGCAACTCCAAAATAACGTCAAACGAACTTGTTGTCGTAAATTGGTTGAAAGTGCCTTTACCAAAACGGGGCACGGAATGCGAACTTCGCCGTACCTCGCCTTGTCAGACGCCGCGCACTCGCAAGAATGCGCGCCAAATCATGTCTCTAGCCCTCCGCACTGCGGCTTTTGCGGGAGGCTGCATCCGCAATGGCAATGGCCGTCAGGTTCAAAATGCCGCGGGCGGTGGTGGACTGGGTGGTGATGTGCGCCGAAAGGCGGGTGCCCAGAAGGATCGGGCCGACGTGCAGCGCGTCGGTCACGCCCTGAAGCAGCGTCATCGCGATGTGCGCCGAATCGATGTTGGGGAAGACCAGGAGGTTGGCGCTCCCCGTCAGCGGACTATCGGGCATCGCGCGGTTGCGCACGCTCTCGATCAGCGCATCCTCACCGTTCATCTCGCCGTCCACCTCCAGATCCGGCGCCAGCTTGCGCAAGATGGCGAGCGCCTCGCGCATCTGCACAGCCGAGGCGACGTCACGCGAGCCGAAGTGCGACGCCGACAGGAGCGCCACCCGCGGCGTGATGCCGAACGCGCGCACCTTTTCGGCCGCGAGCATTGTCATCTCGGCAATTTGCTTGGGCGACGGGTGGTCGCTGACCATGGTATCCACCAGGAACAGTGTTTCCCGGTCCGACAGGAGCAGCGAGAGGGCGGCAAGGTTGCTCACGCCCTCCTCCACGCCAATCACCTGCGCAATGGCCTTCACGTGGGACTTGTAGGAGCCTTCGGCGCCGCAGATCAGCGCATCGGCCTCGCCGCGCAGCACCGCGAGCGCGCCGATCACGGTGGTGTTGGTGCGCACCACGGTGCGCGCTGCGCTGGGCGTCACCCCCTTGCGGCCGACGAGGCCGAAATACTCGTCCACGTACTCGCGGTAGCGGGGATCGTCTTCGGGGTCGATCTGCTCGGCGTCGTGCGGCACGCGGGTGAGCCCGGCACGTTCGGCCCGCGCTTCCATGACCCGGCGGCGACCGATGAGCACGGGCGTGCCGAAGCCCTCCTCCAGCAAGATCTCCGCAGCGCGCAGCACGCGCTCGTCCTCGGCTTCGGCGAACACGATGCGGTTGGTGCTGTTGGCCGCGGCAGCCGAGGCGAACAGCGGCTTCATGATGGAGCCGGAGCGGAACACGAAGCGGGCAAGACGCTCGCTGTAGGCCGCCATGTCCGCGATGGGCCGCTGGGCAACGCCGGTCTCGGCCGCAGCCTTGGCGACGGCCGGTGCAATGCGCAGGATCAGCCGCGGGTCGAACGGCGCCGGGATGAGATATTCCGGCCCGAACGTCGAGACGACACCGCCGTAGGCCCGCGCGACTTCCTCGGTCGGCCGCTCGCGCGCCAGCGAGGCGATGGCCTCGACGGCGGCGAGCTTCATCTCTTCGTTGATCGCCGTCGCGCCGGCATCCAGCGCGCCCCGGAAGAGGTAGGGGAAGCAGATGACGTTGTTGACCTGGTTGGGGAAATCGGACCGGCCGGTGCAGATCAGCGCATCCGGGCGGATTTCCTTCACGAGGTCAGGCATGATTTCGGGCGTGGGGTTGGCGAGCGCCAGAACCATCGGCCGCTCGGCCATGTCCTTGACCATCTCCGGCTTCACGATGCCGGCGGCGGACAGGCCGAGGAAAATGTCGGCCCCCACCATCGCTTCACGCAGCGTACGCAGCTCCGTGGTGCGCGCGAATTTCGCCTTCCACGGGTCCATGCTCTCGTTGCGGCCCTCGTGGACCACGCCGTCAATGTCGGTGACGATGATGTTTTCGAGTTTTGCGCCCAACGACAGAAGTAGGTTGAGGCAGGACAGCGCCGCCGCCCCCGCGCCCGCCGTCACGATGCGCATCTCGCTGAGGTTCTTGCCGGAGATGCGCAGACCGTTGAGGACCGCCGCGGACACGATGATCGCGGTGCCGTGCTGGTCGTCGTGGAAGACGGGGATCGCCATCCGCTTCTTCAGCTCTTCCTCGATGGCAAAGCAGTCCGGCCCGCGAATGTCTTCAAGGTTGATGCCGCCGAAGGACGGTTCGAGCGCTGCCACAATGTCGCAGAATTTCTCGATGTTCGTCTCGTCGACCTCGATGTCGATGCCGTCGATGTTGGCGAACTTCTTGAAGAGGACGGCCTTGCCCTCCATCACCGGCTTGGAGGCCAGCGGCCCGATGGCGCCTAGCCCCAGCACCGCCGTGCCGTTGGTGATGACGGCGACCACGTTGCCGCGCGCGGTATAGTCGAGCGCGGTCAGCGGATCGCGCGCAATTTCGAGGCAGGGCGCGGCGACGCCCGGCGAGTAGGCCAGCGAGAGATCGCGCTGGGTGGCCAGCGGCTTCGTGGCCTTGATCTCTAGCTTTCCGGCAGGCTCCCGGCTGTGATAGGCGAGCGCGGCAAGGTCGAGTGCGGTGGGCTGGTCGGTCATGGCGGTCCTCGTGCACCTCTGGAGTATGGGCGGAGCAGGCCGAGAGCAACAAGGTGGAATGGGTCTAATGCCGAAAATCGACGAAACACGGCCATTTCATGCGGTCAATTTTCGGGTGATCACCGTCTCCGACAGCCGCACGCCAGCCACGGACAAATCCGGCGACACTCTGGCAGACCGCATCGAAGCCGCAGGCCACACCCTTTGCGCACGGACCATCGTGCCGGACGATGCGGATGCCATTCGCGCCGCCGTGATGGATGGCGTGGACGACCCCGGCACCGATGTCGTGCTGACCACCGGCGGCACGGGCTTTACCGGGCGGGACGTGACGCCGGAGGCGCTGGAGCCGCTTTTCACCAAGCGGATGGAGGGCTTTTCGGCCGTGTTTCACGCTCTCTCGTTTGGAAAGATCGGCACCTCCACCATCCAGTCGCGCGCCACCGCCGGGCTGATCGGGACCACGTTCGTATTCGTGCTGCCGGGGTCGCCGGGGGCGTGCCGCGATGCGTGGGACGGCGTCTTCGCCCAGCAGTTCGACTTCCGCTTCCGCCCCTGCAACTTTGTCGAAATAATGCCGCGCCTCGCCGAACGATAGGCGCGCGAAAAATAGAACAAAACGTGATTGAGCGCCGTGTGAAGCCAGCGTATTCTCGGCCCCGGCAGGAGATCTTTATGGCCGTATCACTGAACATAGCGCGAACTCAAAAGCCGGGGCGCGGTGCGGGCATCAACCCGGACGGCCGGTTCGAGCCTGAGCGGCGGGCCAAGGCGGACGACGGCTGGGGCACCGACCCGGAGGCCGACCTGCCGCCGCTGCGCACCCGCGTGACCGACGAGGCGGCGCGCACCATCATCACCCGCAATGCATCGCCCGACATCGGCTTCGACCGGTCGATCAACGCCTATCGCGGCTGCGAGCACGGTTGCGTCTACTGTTTCGCACGGCCTTCCCACGCCTATCTCGGCCTGTCGCCCGGCCTCGATTTCGAGACGCGGCTCTACGCCAAACCGAACGCTGCGGCGTTGCTGGAGCGGGAGCTTTCAGCGCCCTCCTACAAGCCCCGCTCCATCGCCATCGGCACCAACACCGACCCCTACCAGCCCATCGAGCGAACCCGCCGCATAACCCGAGAGATCCTGGAGGTTCTGGCGCGCGTGCGGCACCCGGTCGGCATTGTCACGAAGTCCGATCTGGTGCTGCGCGACCTCGACATTCTGGGCCCGATGGCCGCCGACAACCTCACCAAGGTCGGCCTTTCGGTGACAACGCTCGACCCGCACCTTGCCCGCCTGATGGAGCCGCGCGCGCCGACGCCGAAGAAGCGGCTTGCCGCCATCGCGGCACTCAGCGCAGCGGGTGTGCCGGTCAGCGCCCTCATTGCGCCGATCATCCCCGCCATCAACGACCACGAGATCGAGGACATTGTGGCCGCCGTTGCCGAGGCCGGCGCAACCCGCGTGAACTTTGTGATGCTGCGCCTTCCGCACGAGGTGAGCGACATCATGCGCGACTGGCTCGGCCGGCATTTTCCGGACCGGGCACGGCGGGTGATGTCGGTGATGCAGGCGATGCGCGGCGGCAAGGATTACGACGCCCGCTGGGGCCACCGCCAGCGCGGCGAAGGCCCGTTTGCCGACGCGATTGCAGCGCGCATGGCGCTGGCGTCCAAGCGGCACGGCCTTGATGTCGGCTCGCTGCGGCTGCGCACGGACCTGTTTCAGCCGCCGCAGCGGGAGCGCGCGCAACTGGAGCTCTTTTAGGGGCGTGGTCCTACAAGGCAGCCTGCAGCCTTGCAGCGAGCGCTGCGCGGATGGGCGCAAAACCCCGGCGGTGGTGGATGGAGGGGCCGAGCCGGTCGAGCGCTTCGCGGTGACGCGCCGTGCCGTAGCCCTTGTGCGCCTCGAAGCCGTAGCCGGGACACGCCCTCGCCAGCCGCACCATCAGCCGGTCCCGCGTCACCTTGGCCACGATGGAGGCCGCGGCAATGGAGGCAGACCGCCCGTCGCCGCCCACCAGGGCCCGTGCCTTCACCGGGCAGCCGGGCGGCAGCGCGTTGCCGTCGATGAGGGCAAGGGTCGGCCGGAGCGCCAGCCCGCCAATCGCCAGCGTCATGCCATGAAGCGTGGCGCCGCGGATATTCATCGCTTCGATCCGATCGCAGCCCACAGTGGCAACGGCCACCCAGGAGGACGCCATGATCTCGCCGAACAGAACCTCGCGCCGGTGTGCGCTCAACTTCTTGGAATCGTCGAGCCCATGAATGGGGGATGCGCGGTCGAGGATCACGGCGGCCACCACAACGGGCCCCGCCCACGGCCCGCGCCCCGCCTCATCGACACCGCAGACGATCTGCCGGTAACGCGATGGCCGCTCCATCAGTCTTTCTCCCAGCGCCGCAGCCTGTCCGATTTTACCAGGCCCTGATCGGCCATCTGCCGGCAAATTTGAAGTCGCCAGATGAATTCTCCCCGCAAGTCGCCCCCCGTTCGCGTTCAGGCTGTGCAAAAGGCCGCTAAGGCTTTGCGTTAAACGCCGGACAACTGTCCAATCTCCCGGACGCTGGAATTGATGACTTTTGATTCGTTGCACTTCCGGCCGTGGAAGCCGCTCTCAGATGGGGATGCGCATGCTGAACAGACCGTACGATCGCAACTATCAGGGTGCAGCGCTCATGGGTGAACCCGAAGCATGGGCCCCCTATCCCCACCCGAACGCGCCGCGGGACCCCGGCGCGGAGATCCGCGAGTCGCGCGCTGCACCATGGCGCCAGACCTACGTGGAAGAGCGCCTCAGCGCAGCCGAATATCAGCCTGCCCCGCCACGCCCGGCCTATGCGGCGCCGCGTTATGCGCCGCGTCAGGGCGAGCCTGCCAGCTATGGCGATTTTCACGAGCTTGCCCGCGCCATCGAAGACCGACGCTATCGCAACCGCGCCGTTCAACCCGCATCGCCGGGCCGCGAACGGCCGCCGGAGCAGCCGCGCTATGCCGCGCCCGCTGAACCGGCAGGGTGGCCGGGCCGCGCGCCACGCTATGAGGCCGAGCCGCTGGACGCCCGGCGCGTTCCGGCGCCGGAGCGGCCCCGGCCATATTACGAGGCGCGTGTGCCGGCCGAGACAGGTCGCCCCACTTTGCGGCGCACCGCCACATGGACCGAGGCCGTGCGCGCCGAGCCGGCAGCCGAGGCCCCGCCCCCCCGCGCCGAAACGCCGGCACCCGAACAACGCAGCAAGCAGGACGCGGAAATCATCGCGGCGTTGCAGCTGACCATTCAGGCCCTGGAGGCGCGGATTGCGCGGCTGGAAGCGCGGCCGCTGAGCCGCTTCGAGCGCGCGCGTGAAAAGGCCGAGGCGACCAGCGCCGTTATCGCCGCTGCGCTGCCACCGGAGCCGCAGCCGCAGCTGAGCCGTTCAGAGCGGCTGCGTGAAGCGGCCCGTGCCAAGACACAGGAAGCTCAGGCCGCCCGTGCGCATGCCGAGCCGCACCATCAGCGCGAACCCTCTCCCCGCCGCCTTTGGGCCTGAGCGCCGCTTGAGGGGCAGATCGGCGCGGCAGCTGCCGCGTCAGGCTTTCTTGGTCCAGCCGCCCGCAAGGGTCTGCTGCCAGTAGGTGCAATCGTGGCCCGCGGCCTTCAGCGGCTTCCAGTGCTGGCGCGCACGCGCAATGGCCGCTTCATCGTCCGACGAGAACAGCAAGATCACGCGGGCATAGTCCGCCACCGCCTCCGGCTCGGCGCCGCCCGCCAGAAAGCGCACCGCTGCGCCGTTGGGGTTGGTCCGGCCCGTCGTCAGCCAGACAGGCTGCTGCTCGCCCGAATCCTCGCGCTCACTGGCGTGGGGCAGAAAGCTGTCCTCGCGGAAGACCCAGAGGTGACGGTCCAGCGTTTCAAGGCGCGCAGCGTCCGGCAGTTCGACCACTGCCTTCCAGCCGCGCGCGAGCGTCTTCTCCAGGAGCACGGGGAGAACATCCTCGAGCTCCTGATGCTCAAGGTGATAGAACATCACCTCGGCCATGGCAGGCTCAGCCGGGCATGGTTGCGGCGAAGGACGGGCGCGCGAACAGCGGCTCCGCCCACGCCACCAGCGCCGGGTACTTGCCGCGCCAGTCGACAATCCCGTCAAAGCGGAAGTCGAGATAGCCGAGCGTTGCGCCGAGCGCGATGGCGGCGATGGTGAGCCGGCCCTCGGTGGTCGGCGGCGTCTTGGCGAAGTGGGCAAGGCCGGCGTCGATCTTGTCCAGCTGATCGTCGACCCAGGGCTGCCAGCGCTTTTCTTCGGGGCGGACGGCCAGCTCGTAACGGCAGCCAACCGCGCAGTCGGCCATCCCCTTGGCGAGCATGTAGTCCGACAGGACCTGCCAGTGTTCCGGTGCGTTCTGCGCAAACAGGTGCGTGTCGCCAACGCGGGCGGCAAGATACTGCGCAATCAACCCGGATTCGCCGAGAACGACGCCCTCTTCGGTGACCAGCGCCGGGATCTTCCGCAGCGGGAAGGTCGCCTGATAGTCCTTGTTGGCGGTGGTCGGGGCGACCTTGGTCGCGATGATCTCGATGTCCTCGTGGAGGCCCAGCTCATAGGCAACGAGTTCGACTGTCCGTCCGAAGGGGGACGCGCCTGCGGTGTAAAGTTTCATGCCTGTGCTCACGCTGCGGGGCCGCGGGGGGTCTTGTCGGCGCCGTCTTCGTGGAAGTCGGCGATGAAGCGGTCGAGAAGGCGCACGCCGAAGCCGGAGGCGAACGTGCGGCTGATCTCGTTGGCGGGCGCACCGAAGCCGGTGCCCGCAATGTCGAGGTGGACCCAGAGCGAGTCCTTGGCAAAGCGCTTCAGGAACTGCGCGGCGGTAACGGAGCCGGCCCAGCGCCCGCCGGTGTTCTTCATGTCGGCGAATTTCGAGTCGATCAGCCCGTCATAGTCCTTCGACAGCGGCATCCGCCAGACGAGATCGCCCGTGGCCTTGCCCGCATCGGACAGCTGCGCGGCCACCGTATCGTCGTCGGTGTACATGCCGGCGTTGAAGTGGCCGAGAGCGACGATCACGGCGCCGGTCAGCGTCGCAAGGTCGATGACCACCTTGGGCTCATACGTCTCGATGGTGTGGGTAAGGAGATCGGCCAGCACCAGACGCCCTTCGGCGTCGGTGTTGATGATCTCGATGGTCTGCCCCGACTTCGATTTCACGATGTCGCCCGGCCGCTGGGCCTTGCCGTCCGGCATGTTTTCCACGAGGCCGATCACGCCGACGGCATTGACCCTGGCGTTGCGGGCCGCCAGCGCATGCATGGTGCCGATCACGGCAGCCGCGCCGCCCATGTCGCCCTTCATGTCTTCCATCCCGCCGGCCGGCTTGATGGAGATGCCGCCGGTGTCGAACACGACGCCCTTGCCCACCAGCGCAACGGGCTTCACTTCCGCCGGGCCCTTCATCCATTCCATGATGGCAACGCGGGCGGGCCGCTCCGAGCCCTGCGCCACGCCGAGAAGAGCGCGCATTTCAAGGCGTTCCAGCTCTGCGGGCTCCAGGATCGTCACCGTCACGCCAAGGTCGCGCAGCGCCTCGGCCTTGTCCGCAAACTCCACCGGGCCCAGCACGTTGGGGGGCTCGTTGACCAGCTCGCGCGCCAGGATGACGCCGGCGCCAATGGCCGAAACGCGCTCCCACGCCTTGCCGGCCGCGTCGCTGTCGCCGCCGCTGATGATGATCTTGCGGGCCGCCGGAGCCGGGTCCTCGGCCTTCTTGCTCTTGTAGGTGTCGAAGCTGTAGCTGCGCAGCGTCATGCCGAGCGCAATCTCGGCGGCTTCGGCGGCACCCAGCGCGCCAGCGGGCGTTTCGGCCAGCACCGTCACGTCGCTGTTGGGGCCGGAGGGCAGCGCGCCGATCACCGATCCGCCGAGCTTGGACCAGTCCGCTTCGGTCAGCTTTGCCGGATCGCCGAGGCCGACGACCAGAAGTCCGGTGGCCTCGATGCCACGGGGCATCGCAATCAGCATGGTGCCAAAACGCTTGCCCTTGAACCCTTGCGCTTCTGCCGCGGCCTTCACCAGCCCGTCGGTTGCGGCGTCGACCCGCATGGCGGCGTCACCGAGCGCCAGATCTTCGGCGGCGAACACGACGAGCGTCCCCCCGGCTGGCAGGGTTTCGGGCGCAAATGTGATCACGGGAAGCTGAGGCATGGAGGGTCCTTTCACGGCGTCTTTGGGACGTATCCGCTTTGACGCATGGGGACAACTCCATATCGGTGCGTCCTTCAGGACACGCCGGCAACATCTTGGCAAGGATTTGTTCACCCAAAACCGAAGCGATTCTTCAACCCTGACAGGCGTTGGTGTAGGCCAGTATGAGGGGCGCTGCAGCTTTGTGCAGGGCCTCCCCTGTTGTGGCGAGAGGTCCATGCCGCTGCTAAATTGGTATATGTGTCGGCGGATCTTGACGCTGTTTCCAGCCTGCCTGCTGGTGCTGACGTTGATCATCTGGTCCACCCAAGCCCTTCAGCGGCTCGACCTTGTGACGTCCAAGGGGCAGACGTTCGCCGTCTTCTTCGAGCTGACCATGCTGGCCGTCCCCTATCTCGCCACGCTCCTTGCGCCGATCGCGTTCGTCATCGCCATGGTCGCGGTCTATGACGGGCTCAACCGCGACAGCGAGCTGGTGGTGATGGGCGCGTCCGGCGCCGGCCGCTTCCGCCTTCTGACGCCTGCCCTCTTTGCCGCCGGCGCGTGCGCACTGCTGGTGGCCGTCGGCGTCGTCCATGTGGCGCCCGCAGGCCTTGCCAAAGCCCGCGTCATGCTGACCGACGTTCGCGCCGACGTGGTGACCTCCATCGTCCAGCCCGGCCGCTTCATCGAGATCGAGGACGGGCTTACCGTCCACATCCGCGACCGGCTGGCCGACGGTTCGCTGGAAGGGCTTCTCCTGTCGGACAGCCGCTCTGCCGACGTTTCGCTCACCTACCTTGCGGAGACCGGCCGCGTCGTCGAGGCGGCGGAAAACACCCTTCTGGTGATGACCAACGGCAGCCTCCAGCGCCTTGAGCGGCCGGAAAACGAACTCTCCGTCGTCGCGTTCGACGCCTACGCATTCGACCTGACGGACCTTTCCGGCGGTCCGGTGACCACCGCGCTGCGCCCGTCGGAGCGGACGCTGGTGGAGCTTCTGACGCCCGACCCCGACGACACCTACCGCGCCGAGCGCGAGGCGCGTTTCAAGACCGAACTTCTGGACCGGCTGGCGCAGCCGCTGGCGCCGTTCGTCTACGCCCTCATCGTTTTCCTGTTTGTGGGCGACCCACGGATGCACCGGCAGAGCCGGATGGCGGGGATCATCGCCGCGGGCCTCGGCGTTGCGGCCGTCCGCTCCGCCACATACGGCACGCTGCTCGCCGCAGACGGGTCACCCGCGCTGGCGCCCCTGGTGTTCGTGGTGCTGGCCGCTGCCGCCGCCATTGCCCTCACGCTGATTGCGACCGACCGCACGATCACCCTCCACGAGCGGCTGTGGAATGCTGTTGCGAGCCGCCTTGCGGCGCTGTGGGCGCGGCCTGCGGGAGCGCGGGCATGATGCGCGTTGCCCCCGGCTTCACCCTGTCGCGCTATCTGGCGCTCATCTTCCTGCGCTGGATCGTCGGCTTCTTTCTGCTCGGCAGCGCGATCATCTTTCTGGCCGATGCGGTGGAGCTCATCCGCCGCTCGGTCGACCGGGAAAGCTTTTCGGCCGCCGACGCGGTGCTCGCCTCCTTCTACAAGACCCCCTCCCTCACCGAGGAGTTCCTGCCCTTTGCCGTCCTGTTCGGCGCCATTGCCGCCTTTCTGGCGCTCAACAGGCGGCTGGAGCTTGCGGTGATGCGCGCGGCCGGCGTTTCTGTGTGGCAGTTCATCATGCCGGGCCTGGTTGTGGTCATGCTGCTTGGCGTGGCCGCCACCACCCTTTACAACCCGCTCTCCGCTGCAGCGCGCGAGCGCTCCGAGGTCCTGAGTGCCCGCGTTCTGGGCAAGGAGACACGAATGCTGACTGGTGGCACCCGCTCGGTCTGGTTCCGCCAGGAAGGCCCCTCCGGCGGCTCCATCATGCACGCCTCGGCCGCCAGCTCGGATGGCCTCACCCTTTACCGTGTGGAAGTTCACCTGTTCGACCTTGAAAACCGCTTCGCCGGCCGCATCGAGGCCGACACCGCAACGCTCGGAAACGGTGAGTGGACACTGTACCGCGTCACCCAATACGACCGGAACGGGGCGCGCTCCGACCTCACCTCCGCACGGGTGGAAACCAAACTCACCCCAGTGGAAGTGCGCGAGGCGGTTGCACGGCCCGACGCCATTTCGTTCTGGCAGCTCCCCAACGCGGTAGAGCTTGCCCGGCGCGCGGGCCTGCCCACCCATCGCTTTGCGCTTCAGCAGCAGGTGTTGCTGGCACGGCCGCTCCTGTTGGCGGCGATGGTTCTGATTGCGGCCTCGGTCTCGCTCCGCCTTGTCCGCCTTGGCGGCATGGCCCGCGCGGTGACGGGCGGCGTCATTGCCGGCTTCGTTCTTTATATTGCCTCTGCCGTCGCATCCGACCTTGGCGAGGCGGGTGCCGTGGGCCCCGTCTACGCCGCGTGGCTGCCCGGCCTTGCCGCTGCGCTGATTGGCGCCACGACCCTCCTTTATACGGAGGACGGATGATGCGCGGCCCCCTGTCCAGACTGCTCCTCGCCTCCGTCGCGACCATCGGCCTTGCGTCCGCCCTGCCGGTCGTCGCACACGCCCAGCTCATCCCGCAGATCGGCGAAGGGGACACCGACGCCAAGCTGCTGCTCGAAGCCGACTCGCTCCACTACGACACCCGGACAGGCAGCGCGGCGGCCGTCGGCGCCGTGTTCATCGCCTACCAGGGCTACCAGCTCTTCGCGAGCGAGGTGACCTATGACCGGAGCACCAACACGCTGGTGGCGCGCCGTGGCGTTCGTCTGGAGGAGCCCGGCGGCAACGTCGTCATCGCCCGTGAAGTCGAGCTTTCGGACGATTTCCGCGACGGTTTCCTGACCGGACTGCGCGCAGACACGATCTACCGCACCCGCCTTGCCGCCAACCGTGCCGAGCGGACCGGCGGCGACGTGACCGTGTTCGAGGAAGCCGGCTACACCGCGTGCTACTCGTGCCGCCGCCGCCCGGATGCGCCCCCCACCTGGGCCATCAAGGCGCGCCGCATCATCGCCGACGAGAAAGAAAGAAGCCTCCGTTTCGAGGATCCGTCGTTCGAGTTCTTCGGCGCCAATATCGGCCCGCTGCCGAGCTTCAGCATTCCGGACCCGTCCGTCCGCCGCAAATCGGGCTTCCTGATGCCGACGGCGGTCTACAACAACCGGCTCGGCATGGGCGTGCGCAGCTCCTACTTCCAGACGTGGGGTCCCTCGCGGGATGTTACCTACGGCCTCACCGGGCTGACCCGGCAAGGCGCGCTGGGCGATATCACCTACCGGCAGGCCACTTCCACCGGCGCCTTCCAGATTTCGGCCGCCGGGATCTACCAGCTTTCGCCGGACGCGTTCGACGGCACCAGCGGCGATCGCGACTTCCGCGGCTCGCTGACCACCGTCGGCAACTTCTACATCAACCCCCGCTGGCAGTATGGCTGGGAATCGACGATCACCACCGACCGACGCTTCCTGAACGATTACGACCTCACCACCAGCGACAATCTGACCGAACCGACCACGCTTTACCTCAAGGGTCTCGGCAAGCGGAACTCGTTCGAGGCAAGGCTGTGGGCCTTCCGCATCCTGCAGGACGACTATGTGTCGACCCGCGTTCTCAACCCGCCGCCCCCCTTCTCGGGCGTCGGGCAGCGGCTTCAGGGCAAGCAGGCCTACGTCCACCCGGCCATCGACTATGAGGGCGTCTATGACGGTGCGGTGCTGGGCGGCGAACTGTCCTATGGCTTCAACACCACGTCGCTGAGCCGGCAGGAAACCGATGCGTTCGGCGCCTTCAGCAACGGCGTGCTGGTCCCCCGCTTCCGCGGCGTGGAGGGCACGTTTGCGCGCCAGAGCGCGGAAGTCGCGTGGCGCAAGCAGATCATCGCCCCGCTCGGCCAGGTCATCACCCCGTTCGCCGGCGCGCGGGCGGACCTGTTCTACCTCAACAACCGCGACCCCAACGTATCCCAGCTGGCGGATGATGAATTCCGGCTGCGGGCAATGCCCTGGGTCGGCGTGAACTACCGATACCCCTGGCTGATCTCGGCCGGCTGGGGCACGCAGACCATCGAGCCGGTGGCCGAATTGATCGCCAGCCCCAACGAGGGCAGCATCGGCCAGCTTCAGAACGATGATGCGCAAAGCCTGGTGTTTGACGACACCACCCTGTTCGGCCCCAGCAAGTTCTCCGGCTACGACCGTGTCGAGGGCGGCGTGCGCGCCAATGTGGGCCTGCGCTACACCCTGCAGACCTATGCGGGCGGCTTCCTGTCCGCCACCGTTGGCCAGTCCTATCACCTTGCCGGCCGCAACTCCTTTGCAGTGCCCGACATTCTGGACTCCACCGGCGAGTCCGGCCTCAACACCGACACGTCCGATTTCGTGGCCGACCTGACGCTCAACACCGCCCGTGGCTTCACCCTGTCCGCCAATGCGCGGTTCGACGACGAGACCCTGTCGGTGGAACGCGCCGAACTTGCGGCGGCCGGACAGGCCGGGCCCCTGTCGACGCGGGTGGTCTACGCCTTCCTCAACCGCCAGCCGGACCTTGGCTATATCGACCCGCGCGAGGAGATCCACAGCTCCGCATCGCTGCGCGTGTTCGACCGGGTCCGCCTGTTCGGGATGGTCCGCTACGACATGCAGGACAACGACATCATCCGCAACGGCGCCGGCGTTGCCTATGACGACGACGCCCTTTCAGTGTCCCTCGCCTATTCCGAAGACCGCGGCGGTCTTGCCACCGAGCCCGTGGACCGAACGGTGTTTCTGCGGCTCGGATTGCGCACCATCGGCAATACCTCCGTGTCACCGGGACTTGATAACTGACCGCCGACAACGCTACAGCCAAGGGGCTCGCTGCGTTCTAGACTGACGCAGCGGACGTTGTTCTTTTGGTTCCAAAGCTGGTTATGGCTTTAAACAAGGCGGTCATCATGGCGCGTATCAGCCTCGTTCTCGCTATCCTTTTCGCGATGCTGGCGACGGCGGCAATGCCTGCTGCCGCGCAAACGCGGATTGTTGCCGTGGTCAACGGCAGCCCCATCACCAACTACGCGGTGGCCCAGCGGCAAAAGCTCCTCCGCCTCACCGGCCAGCCCGGCGGCAGCAAGGCCGCCCTCGATGAGCTGATCAACGAAGCGATCCAGAACGACGCCGTCGAGAAGGCCCGTCTGAAGGTGACTGACGCTGATGTGAACGCCGCCATCGCCAACATCGCCAAGAACGCGAAAATCTCCAGCGCCCAGCTCAACGCCGCGTTCAAGCAGTCCGGCGTGTCCATGTCGACGCTGCAGGACCGCATCCGTGCCCAGGTGGGTTTCAGCCGTCTCGTCCGCGCCCGCTTCAAGGCACTGGCCACGGTGACCGAGCAGGACCTCGTCGCCGCGCTGCTGAAGGACGACACCAAGGAAAAATCCATCGACAGCAACCGCTATGACCTGACCCAGATCACGATCGCATTGCCGGATGATCCGTCCGACCAGCGGATCCGCCAGGCGACCGCCAGAGCCAACGATCTGCGCAAGCGCTTCACGTCGTGCCGCGAAGGCGTCAGCATGGCGAAAAAGACCCGCAACGTGGTCGTGCGGGACTTCGGCGCACGGATGGATGTGGACTTTCCGCCCGCAGTGCAGGAGCTTCTGGCAGCCACCCCGGTGGGCAAGCTGACCGAACCTTTCCCGCAGCCGCGCGGGATGGTGATGCTTGCGGTGTGCGACAAGAAGGTCGTCAAATCCACCAATGCCGCCATGAAAAAGCTGGAGCCGGACATGACGGCGGCCCGCGGCGATGCCTTCTCCAAACAATACCTGCGCCAGCTCCGGCGCGATGCCGTGATCGAAATCCGCTAGGCCGGTCGGTGTCCGACCCTTCGCTGGCCGCGCTGCGTGCGCGGATCGACGCCTTGCCGCCGCTGCGCGAGGTGCTGGCGGCAACCGGCTTCACCGCCAAGAAGTCGCTCGGCCAGCATTTCATTCTGGACCGCAACCTTACGGACAAGATTGCAGCATCCGCGCGGGCGCCCGGCGCCGACCCGGATGCACCGCTGTCGGGCCAGACGGTTGTGGAGATCGGCCCCGGGCCGGGCGGTCTCACCCGCTCGCTGGTGCGCGCCGGTGCCAGCGTCATTGCCGTGGAAAAGGACAGGCGCGCCGCTGAGGCCCTCGCCCCGCTGGTCGAGGCTGCCGGCGGGAAGCTTACCCTTGTCATCGGCGACGCGCTGGGCGTGGACTGGACGGCTCTTGCACCGCAGGGCGCTGCCATCTGCGCGAACCTACCCTACAATGTGGCAACGCCGCTGATTGCGGGCTGGCTGACAGGCCCGTGGCCGGCGTGGTGGTCGTCGGCCACCGTCATGGTCCAGCGCGAGGTGGCGGACCGGATCGTTGCGGACACCGGCGCTGATGCCTACGGCCGCCTTGCCGTGCTCACGGGCGCCCGCGCGTTCGCAACGTCACTCTTCGATGTTTCTCCCGCGTCCTTCGTGCCGCCGCCAAAGGTCTGGTCCAGCGTGGTGCGGTTCGACCCGAAACCGGATGCCGGGGATGTACCGGTGAAGGTTCTGGAAAAGGTGACTGCGGCGGCCTTCGGCCAGCGGCGCAAGATGCTGCGCTCCAGCCTGAAGAGCCTGGGCGATGCGCATACGCTGCTGGAGACGGCCGGCATTCCGGCCAACGAGCGCGCAGAGCGGGTTTCGGTGGCGGACTTCGTGTCGCTCGCCAGGCTCGTCCAGGCCCGCGCTACAGAGCGTTGCTGATGTCCGAGACGAACCCGTCAAGCTCGGTCAGGCGGCGGCGGCGCAGGCGCTCGGCCGCCAGGACCGCCGTCACACCGGCCAGCGCCGTCCCCAGATCCTCGTTGACCACCACATAATCGTAATCGCTGTAGTGGGTCAGCTCCTCGCGCGCATTGTCGAGGCGGCGGCGGATGGTCGCCTCGTCATCCTCGGCCCGGCGCACGAGGCGGCTTTGCAGCTCGGCACCCGATGGCGGCAAGATGAAGATGGAGACCAGATCATCAGCCATCGCGGCGCGCATCTGGTCGGCGCCCTGCCAGTCGATGTCGAACAACACGTCCCGGCCCTCGGACAGCGCCTGCTCCACCGGATCGCGCGGTGTGGCGTACTTGTTGCCGTGCACCTCGGCCCATTCCAGAAGCTCGCCCCGCTCGCGCATCCGCTCGAATTCGGCGTCTGACACGAAATCGTAGTGGATGCCCTGCACTTCGCTGGGGCGGCGCTTGCGGGTGGTGACGGACACCGACAGCGAAAGGCCGTGGTCCTGATCCAGAAGGAGGCGCGACAGGGTGCTTTTGCCCGCACCGGAGGGTGAGGACAGCACCACAAGGACGCCGCGTCGGTTGATTGCAGTCATTCGAGGTTCTGCACCTGCTCACGCAACTGCTCCACCACCGCTTTCAGCTCCAGGCCGAGCGCGGTGATGGCATGATGCGGCGCCTTTGCGCAGATTGTGTTGGTTTCGCGGTTGAGTTCCTGGGACAGGAAATCGAGCTTGCGGCCGACGGCACCGCCTTCGGCCAGCAATGCCCGCGCCGCCGCAATGTGGGCGGCAAGGCGGTCCAGCTCCTCGCGAACGTCGGCGCGGGTGGCAAGGAGCGCGGCCTCCTGATGCAGCCGCTCATCGGAAAGCGCCCTGGCGCCGGACAGCATCTCCGCAATCTGCCGTTCGATGCGCGCGCGGATGGCCGGCAGCGCCCGCTCGGGATGCGCGTCGATCGCCTCGCGCAGCCGGTCCATTGCCCTCAGCTGGTCTTCCAGCACGGGGCGAATGCGCGCCCCCTCCTCCAGCCGGTCCGCCTCCAGCGCGGCGAGAACCTGGCGCGCCTCGTCCATCATGTCCGGCACGGCGACCGTCTCGTCGCCCTCGGCCGCCTCGATCACTCCGCGCAGGGCGAGGAGCCCGTCCGCACGGGGCGCGGCCACAGAGCCACTTTCCGCAAGCGCCGCAATGGCGTCCACGTAGGTCATTAACTGTGTGTGGTTGACGCTGAAGCGGGTCTCCACCTCGGCGCGCTTCACGCTGACGGTCAGGTTGACGGACCCCCGCCGGAAGGTTGCGGCCACGGCTTTGCGCAGTTCCGCTTCCTGCCGCTCGAAGCCCTGTGGCACACGCAGGCGCACATCCAGCGCACGGTTGTTGACCGAGCGCGCGTCAATCTGGAAGGCAAGACCGTCGATCTCGCCCTCCCGGCTCGCAAACCCCGTCATGGACTGGATGGCGGCCACGTTACTGCGTGGTCGCGGCGTTGGCGGATGCGCGGTTGCGCTCGATCTCGCGCCACTTTGCCACGTTCGCCAGATGCTCTTCGTAGGTGACGGCGAAAACATGGCCGCCGGTCCCGTCAGCGACGAAGAAGACATCGTCCGTCTGGAGCGGATTGGCTGTCGCCATCATCGCTTCGCGGCCCGGATTGGTGATCGGACCGGGGGGGAGCGCTGCAATCTGGTAGGTGTTGTAGGAGTTGGGGCGGTTGAGGTCGGTCTTTGTCAGCGTCCGCCCTTCATCCCACGCTTCGCCGCCATAAAGGCCGTAAAGAATTGTCGGGTCGGACTGGAGGCGCATGCGCCGGTTGAGGCGATTGACGAAGACGCCGGCCACATGGTCGCGTTCGTCCGGCTGCCCGGTTTCCTTCTCCACAATGGATGCCAGCGTCACCAGCTCTTCCGGCGACGTGAGCGGCAGATCGGGATCGCGGTTTTCCCAGGCCTCGCGCAGCACCCGGTCATGCGCATCGCGCATCATTTCCAGAACCCGGTCGCGGCTCATGCCGCGTGTGATGGCAAAGGTTTCGGGCAGGAGGCTGCCCTCCGGCGGGATCGAACGGATGGTCCCCGTCAGCCTGTCGTCGGCATTGAGGCGCTTGACCACCTGCGCGGAGGTGAGGCCCTCCGCAATGGTGATCTGGTGCTGCACCACTTCGCCGGACACGATCTTGGCCAGAACCTCGGCCATGGACGAGCGCGCCGAAATTTCATACTCGCCGGCTTTCATGTTCTTGGTGGCGCCGCTGGTGTAGGCGGCCGCCAGGAACACGTACTGGTTGGAGATGATCTCCTGCGCTTCCAGCCCGGCGGCAATGGACTGCACCGAAGCGCCGCGCGGGATGTTGAGCTGCACGTCTTCGGCCAGCGGGCCGGAGGCGACGTACATGTCCCGGCCGATGACCACGCCGGCGATGCCCGCAATCAGCGTGATCACGATGAAGAACAGGACGAAGTTGAGAAGAAACACCACCGGGTGGCGCGCCTTCTCGGAGCGATGGCGGGAGGTCTGCATTTTCATGGAAGCCTTGGCCTTGGCGCGCGCATCCGTCGGGGTGACCAGCGGCTCGGGCCGCCGGCGCGGGGATGCCGCCGCGTCGCCATCCCCGGCCACGGGCGTGTTGCCGGGAAACGGGGGGGTGGTGCTACCGCGACGGCGTTGCCGCATGTGCGATCCTCTGGACTAGACGCGCCTCGGATCAAACGCGCCGGAAAACGAGCGATGCATTGGTGCCGCCGAACCCGAACGAGTTGGACAGAACCGTATTGATCGGCTTCTGCTTTGCCTCGTGCGGCACGAGGTCGATATCGGTCTCGACGGACGGATCGTCCAGATTGATCGTCGGCGGTGCGACATTGTCGCGGATGGCGAGAAGCGAGAAGATCGCCTCGACCGCGCCGGCAGCCCCCAGAAGGTGCCCGGTGGCCGACTTGGTGGAGCTCATGGTGAGCCCCTTGCCGTTGCCGTTCATGATCCGATGGACGGCATTCAGCTCGATCTCGTCTCCCAGCGGCGTGGACGTGCCGTGGGCGTTTACGTAATCGATGTCCGATGGATCGACGCCGGCCCGCTTCAGCGCCGCCGACATGCAGCGGAAGGCGCCGTTGCCGTCGCTGGACGGCGCAGTGATGTGGTAGGCATCGCCCGAAAGACCGTAGCCGATGATCTCGCCATAGATGGTCGCGCCACGGGCCTTGGCGTGCTCGTACTCTTCGAGCACCACAATGCCGGCGCCCTCGCCGATGACGAACCCGTCGCGGTCGCGGTCATAAGGCCGCGACGCCTTTTCGGGCGTGTCGTTGAAGTGGGTGGACAGCGCGCGGCAGGACGCAAAGCCCGCCAGCGCCAGCCGCCCGACCGAGGCTTCCGCACCGCCGGCGATCATCACGTCGGCATCATCCAGCATGATCAGCCGGGCCGCGTCGCCAATGGCGTGCGAACCGGTGGAGCAAGCCGTCACCACCGAGGTGTTGGGACCGCGGAAGCCGTGCCGGATGGAAACGAGGCCGGACGCCATGTTGATGAGCGCGCCGGGGATGAAGAAAGGCGAGACGCGGCGCGGCCCCCTCTCTTCAAGAGCCTTCGCCGAACGCTCGATGGAAATGAGACCACCGATCCCGGATCCGATCAGAACACCGGTCCGGTCCAGTTCTTGCTCCGCCGTGGGCTTCCAGCCGGCATCGGCTATCGCCTCATCGGCAGCGGCGGCGGCAAACACGATGAATTCATCGAATTTCCGCTGGTCCTTGGGATCCATCGTGGCATCGGGGTCGAACGGGTTGTCCTCGTTCCCCCGTGGCACCTGGCAGGCGATCCGCGAAGGCAGGTCGTCCACTTTGCAGCGGTCGACCGCCTTCGCGCCCGAATGGCCTTTCAGGATCGCACGCCACGACGCGTCCGCCCCGCTACCCAGCGGATTGACTGTCCCGAGACCGGTCACAACGACGCGACGCACCATTAAACTCCGTACAGAAAGGTCAGATCTTTGCGAAACGCTTCAGTCTTACGACGTGGCGTTCTTGTCGAGGAACTTGATCGCGTCGCCGACGGTCAGAATGGTTTCTGCCGCGTCGTCGGGGATCTCCACGCCGAATTCTTCTTCGAACGCCATCACCAACTCGACGGTGTCAAGCGAATCAGCGCCGAGGTCGTCGATAAAGGACGCCTGCTCGGTCACTTTGTCCTGCTCGACGCCGAGGTGCTCGACAACGATCTTCTTAACGCGTTCTGCGGTATCACTCATGGGAACATCCTTAAGGCTTGCCGCCTTGGTTAGGCCGCGGACGCGTGGAGGTCCACGTGGCCGGTCGCGGCGAATGGGAGTTAGCGGGCTCGGCCGCGCCGGTAAGCCCTCGTCGAAAGGCCGGTATCACAACACTTTGTCGTTTGGAAAGTTCTGTTCACCGGTTGCTGCACTTCTAAAAGCCCATCGCCATGCCGCCGTTGACGTGGAGCGTCTGCCCCGTCACGTAGCGCGCCTCAAGGCTGGACAGGTAGACCACAGCGTTTGCAATGTCTTCCGGGGTGCCGATGGAGCCTTCCGGAATGGCCGTCAGGATGCCGGCACGCTGATCTTCGGACAAGACATCGGTCATCGACGTGGCGATGTATCCGGGCGCCACCACGTTGGCGGTGATGCCACGGCTCGCCACTTCGCGCGCAATGGACTTGGTGAGGCCCACAAGCCCCGCCTTGGCCGCCGCATAGTTGGCCTGCCCGGCATTGCCGGAAAAGCCGACCACCGACCCCACATTGACGATCCGGCCCCAGCGCCGCTTCATCATCCCGCGCATCACCGCCTTGGACAGGCGGAACGCGGCGGTGAGATTGATTTCGAGCACCTGGTCGAAATCCTCGTCCTTCATCCGCATCATCAGCCCGTCACGGGTGACGCCGGCGCAGTTGACCAGAATGTCCACCGGGCCTGCCGCCTCGGCGTCCTTGGCCAGTGCATCCACGGCCGCGCGGTCGGCAAGGTTCGCCGCCAGCGGTGTGGCGCCGATGGCCTCCGCAGCCTTCGTGGCGCGCTCCATGGTCGAGCCGGTCACGATCACGTTGGCGCCCTGCCCCTTGAGGCTGGCGGCAATGGCGCCGCCGATGCCGCCGGTGGCGCCTGTGACGAGCGCGGTCTTGCCGGAAAGGTCGAACATTTATGCGGCTCTCTCTGCAGCGAAGCTGGCAACGTCTTCTGGAGTGTTGATGGCGGTGGCACCGAGCGACTTGTCGATCCGGCGCACGAGGCCCGACAGCACCTTGCCGGCACCGATTTCCACAAGTTCGGTCACGCCGGCCTCAGCCATGGCGACAACGCTTTCGCGCCAGCGCACCCGCCCCGTGACCTGGGCAACCAGGCTTTCGCGAATCGCGGCCGGATCGGTGAGCTGTGTCACTGAAATGTTGGCAAGGAGCGGCACCTGCGGCGCCTTCAGATCGGCGCTTGCCAGTGCCTCGGCCATCTTTTCGGCAGCAGGCCCCATCAGCGAACAGTGGAACGGCGCGCTGACCGGCAACAGGATGGCCCGCTTGGCACCGCGGCCGCGCGCGAGCTCGATGGCGCGCTCCACAGCGGCCCGGCTCCCGGAAATCACCACCTGTCCCGGCGCATTGTCGTTGGCGACCTCGCAGACATCGCCGTCAGCCGCGAGCGCGGCGACCTCTACAGCGGCCTCAAGGTCCAGCCCCAGGAGCGCGGCCATGGCCCCCTCGCCGGCCGGGACCGCTGCCTGCATTGCCGTGCCCCGCAGGCGCAGCAGCTTGGCCGCATCGCCGAGAGACAGCGCGCCAGCGGCGGCAAGCGCGGAATATTCGCCGAGTGAGTGGCCGGCTACCAGCGCGGCGTCGGCCATCTTGACGCCTTCGCTTTCCAGCGCCCGCATGGCCGCAAGGCTGACGGCCATCAGCGCCGGCTGCGCATTGGCGGTCAGCTGCAGCGTCTCTTCCGGCCCTTCGAAGATCAGCGAAGACAGCGATTCGCCCAGGGCGGCATCGACTTCGGCAAACACGGCACGGGAAACCGGATAGGCATCGTGCAAGGCACGGCCCATACCAACGGTCTGACTGCCTTGTCCGGGGAAGGTAAACGCGATTGTCATGGCTCTCGGCGTCGGTCGGCGTGCACAGTATAGGTGTGGACGGGAAACGGCAAAGACCACCGCTGCATCAGGCCCGTCAAGTCCGTTGCCTGCGAAAGTGACCGAGCTCACCAGTTTCCGCTTGATTTTGAGGCATTCAGCCGCCTATGTGCACCTCTTCCACGTTGGCCAGGGGCTGAACGGTGGCGTGCGCGTGCCTGCTGGCAGGCGCCCGAGGCATTCGATTGCCGCCCACCGGTGTCCCTGCTCGCGAAGGTCGGACGCCTCTTGGGGCTTCGACGAGGCTTTGCGCCGACGGGAAGAGCGCCACGGTGGCGCGCCACAGAAAGAGGTGGGCATGGCCCTATACGAATGTGTTTTCCTGATCCGGCAGGACGTGTCGAGCACGGCTGTCGATGAGCTGATCGAGCAGTACACGACAGTGCTGACCGAAAATGGCGGCTCGGTCGGCAAGGTCGAGAACTGGGGTCTCAAGACCCTTGCATACCGCATCAACAAGAACCGCAAGGCGCACTTTGCGCTGATGGACATCGATGCCCCGGCTCCTGCCGTTCAGGAGATGGAGCGCCAGATGCGCCTCAACGAAGACGTGCTGCGCACGCTGACCGTGAAGGTCGACGAGCACGAAGACGGCCCGTCCGTCATGAAGCAGAAGCGCGACCGCGACGACCGCCGCCGGCGGGAACGGGGCGAGCGTGACGGCGACGGCCCCCGCGGTGATCGTGGTGACCGGCCCGAGCGTTCCGACCGCCCCGACCGCGGCGATGGCCCGCGTCCTGAACGCCGCGAAAGGGAGTTCTCCTAATGGTTGATATTGCTCAGCTGCCGACCCGTCGCCCGTTCTTCCGCCGCCGGAAGACGTGCCCCTTTTCGGGCCCGAACGCGCCGGCGATCGACTACAAGGACGTCAAGCTCCTGCAGCGCTACATCTCCGAGCGCGGCAAGATCGTCCCGTCGCGCATCACCGCCGTCTCGGCGAAGAAGCAGCGCGAACTCTCCAAGGCCATCAAGCGTGCGCGCTTCCTCGGCCTCATCCCCTACGTCATCAAATAAGACGGCGCCGGCCGGGCCTCACCGCCCGGCCGCCATCTGGGGCAGCCGCCCCTAACCGCCGCACGGCGGGACAGATCATCTGGGGCACGGCCCCTAACCGCCGCTGGCGGGACAGATAAAGAGACAGATCCAATGCAAGTCATTCTACTCGAGCGCGTTCCCAAGCTCGGCGAAATGGGCGAAGTCGTCAGCGTTCGCGACGGTTTCGGCCGCAACTTCCTTCTGCCGCAGGGCAAGGCGCTTCGCTCCAACCGCGAAAATCGCGCCCAGTTCGAAGCCCAGAAGGTCGAGCTTGAAGAGCGCAACGCCGAGCGCCGTCAGATGGCCGAGGCCCTCTCCAAGCGCGTCTCCGGCAAGACCTTCGTCGCCATCCGCCAGGCAGGCCAGACCGGCCAGCTCTACGGTTCGGTGTCCACCCGCGACATTGCCGAAGTGCTTTCCGCCGACGGTTTCCGCGTCGAGCGCCGCCAGGTCGACATGAAGGGCCCGATCAAGACCATCGGCCTGCACGAAATCATGCTCGTCCTCCACCCCGAAGTGGTCGTGCCCGTGATCATCAACGTCGCGCGCACCAAGGACGAAGCCGAGCGCCAGTTCGCCGGTGAGGACGTTCTCGCCCCCGAAGTCTACGGCGACGATGACGACGATGATGACGACGACGATTACAACGATGCCCGCGAGAGCGACGACGAAGCCGCTGTCGCGCCGGGTCAGGGCGAACAGCCCGACGTCTGACAGCGTTGCGCCGCCCGGCGCACCGAGCAGCCTCTGACAAGAGCCGGCGCCCGCCAGGGCGCCGGCTTTTTGCTGTTCTGCAACGCCATTGCGCAAACGCCCCTCGCTTTCACCACTTGACAGCCTGCTGCGAAAATTTTGATTTTTGATGCAGGCACAGCGCGGTGAACCATGGCGACACTATTCACAAAGTTCCTGGATCGACTCGTGAAGCATGGCAACATGGTGATCGAATATGCGGACGGCACGTCCCGCAGCTTCGGCGACGGCGACGGTCCGCGATATGTCCTGGTCTTCAACGATCCCGCCGTCGGCCGCGATATGCTGCTCCATCCCGAGCTGCGCTTCGGCGAACTCTACATGGAAGGCCGGTGGTGGCTGCGGGAAGGCTCGCTGGCTGGCCTCCTCACCATGCTGTTTCAGAACATGGATACCGGCACCGTCCCGCTCTGGCGACAGATGCTGCATCAGGGCATGCGCCGCATCCGCCAGCGCAATCACGCACGGGCGGCGCGCCGCAACGTCCACCATCATTACGATGTCGGCAACGACATATACGCGCTGTTCCTCGACGAGGACTGGCAATATTCCTGCGGCTATTTTCCGAACCCCGAAACCACACTGGAAGAAGCCCAGGTCGCCAAGAAGCGGCACATTGCAGCCAAGATGCTGCTGGAGGACGACCAGCGCGTGCTCGACATCGGCTGCGGCTGGGGTGGCATGGGCCTTTATCTGGCAAAGCATACCGGGGTGAACGTCACGGGTGTCACCCTGTCCGATGAGCAGCTCGCCCGCGCAAGGCGGCGTGCCAGAGACACCGCGGGCGTGGAATTCCGCCTGCAGGACTACCGCGACGTCACGGAGAGCTTTGACCGGATCGTCTCGGTTGGCATGTTCGAGCATGTGGGGGTTGGCTATTTCCGCCAGTATTTCGAGACGGTGAAACGGCTTCTCACCGATGACGGGGTGATGATGCTCCACTCCATCGGCCGCACCGGCCCGCCGGGTTACACCGCGCCCTTCATCGACAAGCACATCTTTCCGGGCGGCTACATCCCGTCCCTGTCGGAGGTGCTTCCGATCATCGAGAGCGTTGGCCTGTACGTCACCGATATCGAGATCTGGCGCCTGCATTATGCCGAAACGCTGAAGGCATGGGGCGAGCGATTTGCTGCCAATCGCAGCAAGGTCATTGCACTGAAAGACGAGCGCTTCTACCGCATGTGGGACTTCTACCTTGCGGCATCCGAAGCCTCGTTCCGCTCAGGAGACATGATGGTATTCCAGATCCAGCTGGCCAAGCAGCAATCCACCGTGCCGCTGACCCGCGACTACATCGCCGAGGCCGAGCACGGGCTGGCCGCCCGCGATGGCCGGCAGCTCATGGGCCCCGCGCTGGTTGCGCAACGAAGGTGAACAGCACCGACACGTTCGACGCCGACGCGCTGGGCGACCTTTATGCCCGCGCCCGCGCCCACGAAGATGCCGGCGACCGCGAAAATGCGGCCGCCCTCTTCCGCGACTGCCTTGCGATGGACCCCGAGGACCATTGCGGCGTGGCCATGCGCCTTGCCGCCTTCGGCCTGGCGGCACCGAAGCGGGCGCCCGCTGCCTACGTGGCCACCCTTTTCGGCCAGCATGCCGAGACATTCGACGATGTGCTCGTCGGCCGCCTTGGCTACGACGTCCCCCGCCTGGCCCGTACCATGGTGGACGCCCACGCCAGCGGCCCCTTCCGCATGCTCGACCTTGGCTGCGGCACCGGCCTTGCCGGCCTCGCCTTTGCCGAGATCGCTCCCGACATCACCGGCGTGGACCTTGCCGAGGAAATGCTCGGCCTTTGCGACGAGCGCGAGGTCTACAACGATCTATACGTCGCCGATGCGGTCGATTTCATGGCCGAGTGGGACGAAGCGCCGTTCGATCTCATCGTCGCAACCGATGTGTGGCCGTATCTCGGCGACCTTGTGCCGTTCTGCACCGCAGCCGCCGGCGCCAACGCGCTTGTGGAGGGTGGGTTGCTGATTGCCTCTTCGGAGCGCTCCGAGGCGGACTGGCAAGTCACCACCACCCAGCGCTTTGCCCATGCGCCCGCATATCTGGCGGCAACCCTTGAAAGCGCCGGCTTCAGCCTTGTCGCATCCAGCCCCATTACCGTGCGTTATGAAGAAGGCGTGCCGGTTGCTGGCGATCTCGTCCTTGCGCAGCTGACCGGAGCAGCGCGCTGAGGGCCGCGCCCGAAATCAGTCCAAGGCGGCGCCGAATCCAGGCGATCCTCGATGGCGAAGACGCCGTGTTCGGCCGCCGGGTGGCGTTCGCGATCCAGGCGCTGATCCTGATCTCGGTCATCTCGGTCGCCATCGAGACGCTGCCCGACCTGCCGGACGGGCTGCGGACATTCCTGCTTTACGAAGAGCTGTTCGTGGTGGCGGTGTTTGGCACCGAGTATGCGCTGCGGGTCTACGCAGCGCCCCGGCGGCTGGCCTACATCTTCAGCTTTTACGGGGTGATCGACGCGCTCGCCATTGCGCCGACGATCCTGTTTGCGGGGCTCGACCTGCGGGCGATGCGCGCCGTGCGCGCGCTGCGCATTCTCAGCCTTCTGAAAATGATGCGCTACGTCCACGCCTTCAACCGGCTGGCGCGCTCCATCCGCTCAGTGGCGCCGGAACTGGCCGTGTTCGCCTTCATGGCGGGGATCATGCTCTACATGTGCGCCACCGTGGTCTACCTGTTCGAGCACACGGCGCAGCCCGAAGCCTTCGCCTCCATCCCGCATGCCCTGTGGTGGGCAGTGGTCACGTTCACCACGGTCGGCTACGGCGATGTCTACCCCATCACCGCCGGCGGGCGGATCTTCACGGGCGTCATCCTCATTCTGGCGCTGGGTGTTGTTGCCGTCCCCACTGGGCTGATTGCCACCGCCCTCACCGCAGACCGCGAGCGGGAACTTGAGGAACGGGAGCAAGCGCGCAACCACCCGAGCGGAGAGGCCGGCGCTTCGGGCGATAGCGAAAGTGTGAAAAATTCTTGAGAAATTTATCAACAGCCTGACACACGACGAAGCAAGGATCGTGTGAACAACTCGGCGCACTTTTTGCGTTCACTATTTGTCTAGAGCGATGCGCCTATCAAGGAGTCCAACTCCTGCGAGGCTCCATGAATCAACCGCTCGATCACAACGCGCTCCAGATGATCCGCACGGCGCCGCAGAACCAGGAAATCGAACAGCAGCTTCTCGGCGCCATCCTGGTCAACAACGAGGCGTTCTACCGCGTCAGCGATTTTCTGAAGGTGGAGCACTTCTTCGTGGAGCCGCACCGGCGGATCTACGAGACGGCGGAAAAGCTGATCCGCGCCGGCAAGGTCGCCACCCCCCTCACGGTAAAGACCTTTTTTGCCGCCGACGAGCAGATGGCCGACCTCTCGGTCACCCAGTATCTCGCCCGGCTCGCCGCCAACGCCACCACCATCATCAATGCCGAGGATTACGGGCGCACGCTGTTCGACCTGGCGCTTCGGCGCGCGCTGATCTCCATCGGCGAGGACATGGTCAACGAATCGTTCGATGCACCGCCCGAGCTGACCCCGCGCAACCAGATCGAAGGCGTCGAGCGGCGCCTCTACGAACTGGCGGAAACCGGCCGGTTCGACCAGGGCTTCATCGGCTTCAACGACGCGCTGCGCGCGGCCGTCGACATGGCCGCCGCCGCACATGATCGCGCAGGCGGCCTCTCCGGCATCGCAACCGGCCTGTCCGACCTCGACCGGCTGATGGGCGGAATGCAGCGCTCCGACCTTGTGATCCTCGCCGGCCGCCCCGCCATGGGCAAGACGTCGCTCGTCACCAACATCGGCTACGCCATCGCCAAGAATTATCGCCCGGCGCGGGACAACAACGGCCGGCCGGTGGATGGCGGCATTGTCGGCTTCTTCAGCCTCGAAATGTCGGCAGAGCAGCTCGCCACCCGTATTCTGGCAGAGCAGGCGGGGATTTCGTCCAGCCACATCCGACGCGGCTCGATCAGCGAGAGCCAGTTCCACGACTTGGTGGAAGCTGCAAAGATGATGCAGACGGTCCCGTTCTACATCGACCAGACCGGCGGCATCACCATCGGCCAGCTTGCCGCCCGCGCCCGCCGGCTGAAGCGCCAGAAGGGGCTCGACGTTCTGATCGTCGACTATCTCCAGCTCCTGTCCGGCTCGGGCAAGCGTTCGTCCGACAGCCGCGTCAACGAAGTCACCGAGATCACCACCGGACTCAAGGCGCTCGCCAAGGAGCTGGAGGTGCCGGTCATCGCGCTCTCCCAGCTCTCCCGTCAGGTGGAGCAGCGCGACGACAAGCGGCCGCAGCTCTCCGACCTTCGCGAATCCGGCTCCATCGAGCAGGACGCCGATGTGGTGATGTTCGTCTACCGCGAGGAATATTACCTCCAGTCGCGCAAGCCGGCGGAAGGCACGCCGGAATTCTTCGAATGGGAGGCCAAGATGGAAGCGGTCCACGGCGTTGCCGAAGTGATTGTCACCAAGCAGCGCCACGGGCCGACGGGCACCGTGAAACTCCAGTTCGAGGCGGAGGTGACGCGCTTCTCCGACCTGGCTCTGGACGAATCCATCCCCAACTGATTGCGGTGCCGGCCTCTCCGCCCCATTGCCTCCGCCGCTCCCGCGCACGACGTAGGGGCCATGGCTGAACGCGATCCCCTCTCCGCTTCGACCGCAGGCGCACGGCTCACCGTCGACCCGGCGGCCGTGGTGCGGAACTGGCAGCACCTTGCCGCCATGACAGGCGGCCGCTGCGGCGCGGTGGTGAAGGCCAACGCCTACGGCCACGGCGCCGAGACTGTTTGCCCCGCGCTTGCAAAGGCCGGTTGCGACACGTTCTTCGTGGCGCTGGAGGCCGAAGGGGTCGACCTGCGCGCCGCAGTGCCGGGCGCCACCATCTACGTGCTCAACGGCATCTTCGGCACGCCGGACAGTGCGCGCCGGCACCAGCTGCGCCCGTTCATCTCATCCTTGGATGCCCTCGCCGAATGGCCGGACGACCTCCCCTTCGCGCTCAACATCGACACCGGCATGAACCGGCTCGGCGTTTCGGTCAGCCAAGCCCTTGCGCGCGCCGCCACCGCGCCCGCCCCGGCCCTGATTGCCAGCCACTTTGCCTGTGCCGACACGCCGGACCACACGCTGAACGATGCGCAGTCCGCCGCCTTCGCCACCGTGCGCCGTGCTTTTCCGGCGGTGCCTGCATCCCTTTCCAACTCCGCAGCGCTCCTGACGCGGTCTGATGCCCACTACGATCTCGCCCGCCCCGGCATTGCCCTTTATGGCGGCGCCCCTGTGGACGGCATTGCGCCGCTGGAGCCCACCGTGCGGCTGGAGGCGCGGATCATTCAGGTCCGCACCGCAGAGGCTGGCGAAACCGTTGGCTATGGCGCTGCCCAGACGCTGAAACAGCGCGCCGAGATTGCCATTGTCTCGCTCGGCTATGCGGACGGCTTCCTGCGCGCCGCAGGGGGAAGTGACGTGGCGGCCGGGGCCCCGGCGGCGTTTGGCGGTGCCCCCACCCGCCTCATCGGCCGCGTGTCGATGGACCTCATTGCCGTGGACGTTACCGGGCTTGGGGCAAGGCGCGGCGATTTCATCGAGCTCCTTGGCCCGGACGTGCCGCTGGAGACCGTGGCACGCCACGCCGGGACCATCGGCTACGAGCTTCTCACCGGCCTCTCGCGCCGCGCCGAACGCGTCCACGGTCCGCTATGAGCCTCCAACGCCGGGAAGATTATTGATGGCCAAGCGCCAGAGCCATTTCGTCTGCCAGGAATGCGGGGCCGTCCACTCGCGCTGGCAGGGCAAGTGCGAGGGTTGCGGCAGCTGGAACACGCTGGTGGAGGAAGCCTCCGCCGAAGACATCATGACGAAGGCCACCGGCAAGGCCTCCCGCACCAAGGGCAAGCGCCTGTCGCTCTCCCGGCTCGACGAGCCGATCGACGAAGCGCCGCGTATCCTTTCCGGCATCGGCGAGTTCGACCGCGTCACCGGCGGCGGCCTTGTGCCGGGCTCCGCCGTGCTGATCGGCGGCGACCCCGGCATCGGCAAGTCCACGCTTCTTCTGCAAACCGCCGCCGCCCTGTCCCGCGCCGGGCACCATGTGGTCTACGTCACCGGCGAGGAGGCGACGGCGCAGGTGCAGCTGCGCGCCCGCCGCCTTGGCGCCGACACTGCGCCCGTGTCGCTGGCGGCGGAAACCAGCGTCGAGACCATTCTCGAAACGCTTGCCGCCGGCCCTGCCCCCGCGCTGGTCGTGATCGATTCCATCCAGACGCTGCACACCTCCATTGCGGAGGCGGCGCCGGGCACGGTCACGCAGGTGCGGGCCTCCGCGCAGGCGCTGATCCGCTATGCAAAACTGTCGGGGGCGGTGGTCATTCTCGTCGGCCACGTCACCAAGGACGGGCAGCTGGCCGGTCCGCGCGTGGTGGAGCACATGGTCGACGCGGTGCTGACATTCGACGGCGACCCCTCCCACGCCTTCCGGCTCCTGCGCGGCGTGAAGAACCGTTTCGGCCCCACCGACGAGCTGGGTGTGTTCGAGATGACCGGCGGCGGGCTTGCCGAAGTGGTCAACCCGTCCGAGCTTTTTCTGGGCGAGCGGGATGTTTCCTCCCCCGGCGCTGCGGTCTTTGCCGGCATGGAGGGCACCCGGCCGCTCCTGGTGGAAGTGCAGGCGCTGGTCGCTCCCTCGCGCCTCGGCACGCCGCGCCGCGCGGTGATCGGCTGGGATTCGGCACGTCTTTCCATGGTGCTGGCGGTGCTGGAAGCACGCTGCGGACTTGTACTGTCCAGCCACGATATCTACCTCGCAGTGGCAGGCGGCATGCGCATTGCCGAGCCTGCGGCAGACCTTGCGGTGGCCGCAGCGCTCATCTCTTCGCGCGCGGGTGTCGCGTTGCCGGGCGATCTCGTCTATTTCGGCGAGATCAGCCTGTCGGGGCGGGTGCGTGCGGTGCCGCACTCCACCGGCCGGCTGAAAGAGGCGGCCAAGCTCGGCTTCACCGGCGCCATCGTTCCCCCGCAAGCGGGTGCGGAAGGCGGTGGGGCACGCGTCAGCGAGGTTGCATTACTGGCCGATTTGGTCCACCGCATCGCACCAAACGGGTTCACTGACGAACGGTCAAAGCCCCCCTCTGGAGACGATTGATGAATATCGCGATCCTGGACGGCGTCGTCATCGCTGTCGTGCTGATTTCGGCGATCCTTGCCATGTTCCGCGGCTTTGTCCGCGAAGTGCTTTCCATCGCGGCCTGGGTCGCGGCGGCAGTGCTCGCCTACCTGTTCTACGAACAGCTGGTCCCCTACGTCAGCGAATACATCGAGAAGACCGAGATCGCGATCGGCGTGTCCGCTGCGGCCATCTTCCTGGTGTCGCTCATCATTGTCAGCCTGATCACCATGAAGATCTCCGACTTCGTGATGGACTCGCCTGTCGGCGCCATCGACCGGCTGCTCGGCTTCCTGTTCGGTGCCGCACGCGGCGTCCTTCTGGTGGTTGTCGCGGTGATCTTCTTCAATTGGCTGGTGGATGCCGAAAACCGCCCGGCCTGGGTCACCACCGCCGCCACCTACCCTGAGCTTTCCAACCTTGGCGATCGTCTTCTGGCTGCCATCCCCGACGATCCCGAATCGGCCATCCGCGGCGCCTTTGAAGGTGCCGGCGAAGCCATGCAGGATACCGGCGAAGCGCTCGAAGATGCCGCAGAGCCGGCAGACACCACGCTGACCCCGCAGAACCGCAATGGCCTTGACCAGCTGATCGACGGCTCGACGGACGATTCCACGGTCATTGCCCCCACCCCGGCAGAGCCTGTGGATACGCCCACAGTTGGAGGCCAGAACTGAGCACCACGCGGCTCTACGACATTCGCGAGGACGACCGCTTTCACGATGAATGCGGCGTCTTCGGGGTCCATCGCAACGGCGGCGCTGCGGCGCTGACCGCGCTGGGGCTCCACGCCCTTCAGCACCGCGGACAGGAGGCGGCCGGTATCGTCTCCTGCAACGGCGGCACATTCCACGCCGAGCGCCACATGGGGCTCGTCAGCGACAACTTCACCAGTGCCGACGTGATCCAGCGCCTCAAGGGCGATTGTGCCATCGGCCACAACCGCTACTCCACCACCGGCGAGCCGGCGCTCCACAACGTGCAGCCCCTGTTTGCTGAAACCGCGGTTGGCGGCTTTGCCGTGGCCCACAACGGCAACATCACCAACGCGCGAAAACTCCGCTCCTCGCTCCGCGAAACCGGCTCCATCTTCCAGTCCACCTCGGACACCGAAGTTCTCCTGCACCTTCTCGCCACATCGCCCAAGTCGTCGATGATCGAGCGGTTCGTGGATGCGGTCCGGCAGATCGAAGGCGCCTTCGCGCTGGTGGCACTGACCCGCTCCATGCTGATCGGCTGCCGCGATGCGCTCGGGATCCGCCCGCTGGTGATCGGCGATTTCGAGGGATCGTTCATCCTCACCTCGGAAACCTGCGCCCTCGACATCATCGGCGCCCGCTATGTGCGCGATGTCGAACCCGGCGAAATGGTCATCATCACCGAAAGCGGCATCGAATCGCTGCGTCCGTTCCCGGACACCGCCTCCCGCTTCTGCCTGTTCGAATATGTCTACTTCGCCCGGCCGGACTCCGCCGTCGGCGGGCTCGACGTCTACGACGTGCGCAAGGCCATCGGCGCGGAGCTGGCGCGCGAGGCCCCTGCCCCCGCCGACGTGGTGATCCCGGTGCCTGATTCGGGCACCCCCGCCGCCATCGGTTACGCCGAAGGGTCGGCGCTGCCCTTCGACCTCGGGATCATCCGCAACCACTATGTGGGCCGGACCTTCATCGAACCGACGGACCAGATCCGCCACATGGGCGTGAAGCTGAAGCACAATGCCAACCGCGCCGTCATTGCCGGCAAGCGCGTGGTGCTTGTGGACGACAGCATCGTGCGGGGCACCACCTCGCTCAAGATCGTGCAGATGGTGCGCGAGGCGGGCGCCACCGAAGTCCACATGCGCATCGCGTCGCCGCCGACGCGGGACTCCTGCTTCTACGGCGTGAACACGCCCGAAAAGTCCAAGCTCATCGCCTCGCGCATGGACCTCGATGCCCTCTCCCGCTACATCCGCGTCGACAGCCTGGCGTTCATCTCCATCGACGGGCTCTACCGCGCCGCCGGGGAGCAGAGCCGGGACCCCGCGAAGCCGCAATATTGCGATGCGTGCTTCACCGGCGAATACCCCACCACGCTGACGGACCGCGCGGCGGTAAAGCCCGCACCGCAGCTGTCCTTCCTGGAACCCAGCCATTGAGCCTCAATGACATCAGCCCGCTGAGCGACGCAGAACGCGCCGCCCTCGCCGGCCGTCTGGCGGTGGTGACTGGGGCCAGCCGGGGGATCGGCTATGCCGTGGCGTCTCTCCTGGGTGCATGCGGCGCGCAGGTGGTCGCCGTGGCGCGCACGGTGAAGGGGCTTGAAGAGCTGGACGACGAGATCCGCGCGGCGGGCGGTCCGGCGGCAACACTGGTGCCGCTCAACCTCACCGACGGACCGGGCGTCGACCAGCTCGGTGCTTCCATCTTCGAGCGATGGGGCAAGCTCGATATTCTGGTGGGCAACGCCGGGGTGCTGGGGCCCATCTCGCCGCTGGGCCATGTCAAGGCGAAGGACTGGGCCTCCGCGATGGATGTGAACGTCTCGGCCAACTGGCGGCTCATCCGGACGCTGGACCCGGTGCTGCGCCGCTCGGACGCCGCCCGCGTGCTCTTCATGACCGCAGGCGATGCCAGCACCCTGCGCCCCTACCATGGCCCCTACGCGGTCTCCAAGGTCGCGCTGGAAGCTTTGGCGCGGACTTACGCGCTGGAGACCGAGCAGACCACCATCAAAATCGGCCTTCACGATCCCGGTGCGGTACGCACCCAGCTCCGCGCCAAGGCCGTGCCGGGGGAGGACGCATCCACCCTGCCCATGCCGGCAGACATTGCGCCAGCCATCGCGCGCCTGTGCCTGCCCACATCGGCCCCCCGGCTGACCTGAGCCGCGACGCCGCTCGAAGGGCCACACCAAAAAGCCGGGCGCATCAGCGTCCGGCTTTTTGTTTATTCCGAGTAGGGGTTATCGCCCTTGCGCAGCAGCAGCCGGATCGGGATGCCCGGCAGATCGAATTTTTCCCGAAGGCTGTTCACCAGATAGCGCTGGTAGGCCGAGGGCAGATCGTCCGGCCGGGAACAGAAGGCGACGAACGTCGGCGGCCGGGCCTTGGCCTGCGTGACGTAGCGGATCTTGATCCGGCGGCCACCGACGGCAGGCGGCGTGTGCCGCTCCAGCGCGCCTTCCAGCCAGCGGTTGAGGCGACCTGTGGAAATGCGCGCCGACCATTTCTCGACAGTCTCCAGCACGGTGGCGAGCAGCTTGTCGATCCCGCGGCCGGACAACGCCGACACCGGCACCACACGCATGCCCGCTGCCTGCGGCAGCAGCCGGGTAATTTCCTCGCGTGCGATGCGGATGTGGGTGTCGGTGTCTTCCACCAGATCCCACTTGTTCATCGCCACCACCACCGCACGGCCTTCGCGGACCGCAAGGTCGATGATCTGCACGTCCTGCTTGTCGAATGGCTGCATGGCGTCGACCACCACCACCACCGCTTCGGCAAACTTCAGAGACCGGATGGTATCGGACGTGGAGGCGCGCTCCAGCGTATCGGTCACCTTGGAGCGGCGCCGCAGCCCTGCGGTGTCCACCAGCTTGAACTTGCGATTGTGGGAGGAGAACTCCACCGAGATCGAATCGCGGGTCAGGCCCGCTTCCGGTCCCGTCAGCATCCGCTCCTCGCCGATCACGCGGTTGAGCAGCGTCGACTTGCCGACGTTCGGGCGCCCGATGAAGGCGAGCGAGATGGGACGCGAGGGGTCGAACGCGGCCTCCTCGTCCTCGTCGGTCTCCACCGCGGGGCTTTGCGCCTTCACGGTCTCGAAGGCATCGGACAGCGCGTCGCGCAGATCGGACAGGCCGTCGCCGTGCTCTGCGGAGAACGCAACAGGGTCGCCAAGGCCGAGGCTGTAGGCGTCGAGGCTCATGAGGCTGGCGCCCCGCCCCTCCGCCTTGTTGGCGATCAGCACCACGGGCTTGCCGCGGCGGCGCACATCCGCCGCAAGCGTCTCGTCCAGCGGGGTCACCCCGGCGCGCGCATCAACCACAAAGAGGTAGATGTCCGCATCGTCCAGCGCACGGCTCATCTGCGCCCACATCCGGCCTTCGAGGGTGCCGATGTCGGCGCCCTCGAAACCGGCGGTGTCGGTGACGGTAAAGGTCAGGTCATGCAGGCGCGCATCCGCCTCGCGCCGGTCGCGCGTTACGCCGGGCGTATCGTCGACGATGGCGAGGCGCTTGCCGGCAAGCCTGTTGAACAGCGTGGACTTGCCAACATTGGCGCGTCCCGCAATCGCGACTTTCATGTCTACTCCTGGCGGCGCTTGCCTAGCGCAGCGCCGTGATCTCGCCGGTGTCGGAGACGATAATCATCTGCCCGTTTGCCACGATGGGTGCAGTATACGCCGAAGAACCGATGGTGCGATCAGAAACGAGCGCGCCGGTTGCAGGGTTGATCTGCGCCAGGCGACCATCGTTGGAAACCGCCCAGAGGCCGCCGCCTGCAAGGACGGGACCGGCGTAGGTGGTGTCTTTCTTCTTCTTCGGCTTGGGAAGCTGCGTCATCCACAGCGTTTCGCCGCTGGAGCGGTCGAGCGCAACCATCCGGTCTGCCAGATCCACCATGAACACCGCGTCTCCCGACACCACGGGGGTGAAAGCCGAACCGATGTTGCGCTCCCACTTCTTCGTGCCGTCCGACAGCGACACCGCGATGGTCCGGCCTGCAACGCCGGTGGCATACACCACACCGCCTTCAATCACCGGGCTGCCCGACACGTCGGTCATGCCGGAGACGGCGAGCGTGCGCATGGAGCGGGTGACGAATTCCTGCCAGACCGGCTCACCGGACGAGACGGAGAACGCCATCACTTCGCCGGACGAATAGGGGATGACCACCTTGTCGCCGGAGACTGCCGGGGATGATGCGGCAACCAGACCCTGCTGCTCGGGAATCCCGTCGTAGGAGAAGTCTTCTGCGCCATCATCCTGATTGATGGCGAAAACCTGGTTTTTCTGGCTGACGACGAACACCTTGCCCGCGCCTGCCGTCGGCGCGCTGCGCGCCGGCGTGTCCAGCTCGCGCCGCCAGATGATCTCGCCATTTTGCGCCGAAAGCGCTGCGGCCTCGCCGTACCCGGTGGCCACGAACACGCGGCCTCCCGATACCGTCACGCCGCCACCTGGCGCCGGTTCGCTCTCCTTGGACGGGCGGAGCGACTGGCGCCACACGCGCCCACCGGAGGATGCGGAGAGTGCCGTCACCATGCCGTCGGGCGAATAGACATAAACCCGGTCGCCGGCCACCACGGGGCGGGCCGAAATCCGCGTCTGCGCGCGCACCATGGCCATGCCCGACAGGCTGGAGCTGCCGACCTGCGCCTTCCACACGCGCGCCCCGCCGCCGTTGAAGGCGAGATGGCCGGGTGCGTTCTGCGCATTGCCGCCGGGCTGCGGCCAATCGGAATTGGCCACGGCCGGCGAGACCGAAGCCGACCGGTTCGCCGCCACAACGGGGGCATTGGTGGAAAAGACGCTCGTCCGCTCGCCCAGAAGATGCTCGTCCTTGGAGCCGAACGGGTTGAGGTCAGAGACCGCGCCGCAACCGCCAAGCAGAGACAACGCGACAATGGCTGGGATCGTGCGCATCAATTGGCCTCCTCGGCCGTTGTGCCGGCGGCGTCCGCTTCCGGCGCCGTCTGAGTGATCAGCGCAAGCATGAACCGGGCACGGGCGCGAACACCCGGCGGCGTGCCCACCTCTTCGGTGACGGCCGTGAACCAGCGCCTCGCGCCGGAAAGGTCATCCGCGGCGTAGGCCGCAAGGCCCATCAGTTCCTGCGCAGAGGCGTAGAACGGGTTGCCGGCATCCTCGGCAAGGCCGCTGACGACGTCCACCGCGGCCTGTGCGTCGCCGGCATCCAGCAGCACCTGGCCCTGCCGGATGCGCGCCAGATCGCGGTAGACGGCAGGCGCTTCGCCATCGTCTGCGATGGTGTTCAGCAAGTCGGCCGCGCGGACGCTCTCGCCGGCATCGGCCAGAATGGTGGCGGCACGAAACTCGGCCAGAATGCCGTAGCCGCCCGGCGCATCGGCCGCGAAGGCGAGCAGCGTGTCGGCCGACCCTGCCGTGCTGACGCCCTCAACCTCGTTGAGGACCGTGAGGTATGTGTCGCCCGCCGTCCGGTCGCGGTTGGTTTCCCACGCCTCATAGCCGCGCCACCCGGCGGTGATGATGACGATGAGGAGCGCAGCACCCAGCACAAAGATGCCGTACCGGTCCCACAGAGTTTTCAGACGCTCCCGCCGGAGATCGTCTTCAACTTCCTTAAAGATATCGCTCATTGACCCACCGGCTACTCGTTCAACATCCGTCGCGCAAAGGACCGACCCACGCCTTCAAGCGCAGGCAGACCGTTACATCGCGATCGGCGAAACGCCTATTAGCCATAAATGGACCTTCCACACAAACAATGCGTAAACGATAAGTCCGATCGCAGCGGCGGCAATATCTGCCGAAACGCGTGGTGTGAAGTCCACCGGTGCCTTGAGGCCCGCCCGCTCGCGCTTCTTGACCGAGATCCGGTCGACCACCGCCCACGCCAGAAAGGCGCCGAACAAGAGGACCGACGCGGCATCGCCGTTGGCCAGAAGGTGCGCCGTGGCCCACAGCTTCACCGCAACCAGCATGGGGTGCTTCAGCGCCTTGCGGATGTAGCCGTTGAGGTAGGCGGCCGGCAGCGCGATGAACGCCAGCGCCATCAACAGCAATGAAATGTGCGCGAGAAAGGCCGGCGGATTGTAGAGGATCGGCGATCCGTCGACATATTTCCACGCCTTGTAACCCTCTGCGATGGCAATCAAACCAACCAGCGAGCCGATGCTGTAGACCACCTTGTAGCCGATCTCGCCCATCACGCGCGTCAGCCCGGCGCGGACCGGCTCCACAATCTGCATCGAGTGAAGGCCGAGAAAGATGACGAGGCCGAGTATCATCAACAGCATTGGCGTCTCCTGAAAGGTCGGGCAACGCGCGCAAGTGCGACAGCGTTGCTGTAGCGAATCGTGAACCTTCTCGCGATAGTCATCAGGCAAAGATCAAATGGCGCTGATGACCGCCGCTGAGGAGGCCTTAACATGACCCGCATTTTCTTTGCGATTATAATGATTCTGGCTGGGCTTGGGACCAGCGCCGCTGCGGCAAAGACGCTCGTGGCGGAAATCGATCTGTCGTCCCAGCAGCTCACCGTGGTCTACAAGGGCGAGGCGCTGGCGCGGTGGAAGGTGTCCACGGGCCGGGCAGGCTTCCGCACCCCGCCGGGCACGTTCCGCCCCCAGCGCATGTACCGTGAATATTTCTCGCGGCAGTATGACGGCGCGCCAATGCCCAATTCGGTGTTCTACGATGCCGGCTACGCAATCCACGGCAGCTACGAGACCAGCAGCCTCGGCCGCCCCGCCTCACACGGCTGCATCCGCCTCTCCCCGGCCAATGCGGAGAAATTCTTCGACCTCGTTGTCACGGTCGGCGCGGAGAACACCGCAATCCGCGTCCTCCCGTAACGGACGCTTCTCATCAGTAGGTGGCTCGGCCGCCGGACAGGTCGAACACACCGGCGGTGGTGAAGGAATTTTCCGCGCTGGCGAGCCAGACGATCATGTTCGCGGCCTCTTCGACTTCGAGGAAACGGCCCCGCGGGATCTTCGACAGCATGTAGTCGATGAATTCCTGCTTCATCTGGTCGAAGATGCGGGTGCGGGCGGCCGCCGGTGTCACGCAATTGACCGATATGTTCTGTGCGGCAAGCTCCTTGCCGAGGCTTTTGGTGAAGCCGATCACCCCCGCCTTGGACGCCGAATAGGCCGAGGCGTTGGGGTTGCCTTCCTTGCCGGCGATGGACGCGATGTTGACGATCCGCCCGTAATCGCGCTCGCGCATGCCGGCCACCACAACCTTGTTCACATGGAAGGTGCCCAGAAGGTTAATGGCGCAGATCCGGTGAAATTCGTCGACCGGATAGTCCGCCACGGTGGCGTTCATTCCCGCGACACCGGCCGAATTGACCAGAATGTCGACGCCGCCGAGCGCCTCGACCGTTTCGGCATGGGCCGCTTCCACGCCGGCGAAGTCCGCAATGTCGACCTTTACGGGATGTGCAACGTCGAGGGAGGCGGCTTTTTCCTTCGCAAGGTCGAGGTCCACGTCCCAGATCGCGACCTTTGCGCCGCCTGCGGCGAGCCTGTCGGCCACGGCGCCGCCAATCCCCTGCGCCCCGCCGGTGACGACGGCCACACGGCCGGTAAAGTCATAATTGTTCATGGTGGCGATCCCGAAACCCTTGGCGTTTTCTCCCTGTTAGCACGGGAACGCCAGGCCGTGTCACCGTCAGTCTTGCAATCTGTGTGGCTGGCTGGCCGGTGAAACAACGAAGAACGCCGGCGCTATGCGCCGACGTTCCTGTCGCTTGCAATCTGTTTGATGCTAGCGGCCGTAGCCACCGATGATGAGGCTCCCCACCACCCCGCCGACGATTGCTGCCGCGGCCGGGTTGTGCCGGCGGGGCCGCCTGTAGCGCGGCGCCGGCTCGACGTACTCCACAATGCGCCGCTCGCGGACCGGTGCGGGGCGTGCCGTCACCCGCGGGCGAGTGGCCGATTTGCGCTTTGTGGCCTTGCGCTTTGCGGTCTTCCGCTTGGCAGTCTTGCGCGGCGCTGCCTTGCGCTTCTTCTTGACCGAGCGGGTTTCCGCCGCCTTGCTCCGCGCACGGGCCTTGGCGCGGGCTTTCGCCCGGCGGGCGCGGGCCTTGGCCTGCTGGTTGAGATAATCCGCGTAGGCGCCTTCGGTGGTCTCGTGCAACGATGCAACCTGCGCCTTCGTGAGATAGCCGGTCGATGCAGCGCCAAGGGTTTCCTGGAATACGGCGATACCGGCGCGGGTGCGGGGGCCGAACAGACCATCGGCACCGCCAACATTGGCCTCGGCCAGATTGAGCCGCACCTGAATTTCCCGGCGTGCGGAGCGGCTCAGCCCCAGGGTTTCCTCGGTGGCCTCGTTGCCGATCTCGATCCCCTCTTCGCGTGTGCCGCCTACCTGTGCGGCTGCCGCAGGGGCGGCGTCATCGCCGGCAAGGCTGCCACCCGGCGTGGTCAGCGACGCAACCTCGATGGCCGCCGCAACACCCTCGCCGCCCAGCGCTTCGATCTCCTTGCGGGCAACCCCGGCAAAAACGCCCTTCGGGAAGGCGCGGAGATAGGCCTCGTAGGATGCGGCGCGGCCCGTCTCCTGCGCAAACTGGAAGAGCGATTTCTCGACCTCGATCATGCCGGCCGGCGCCGCCGCCTCAGCCACCGGGGCCACAGGCACCACCGGCACCACAGGCTCGCCGAGGGTCAGCGTCGGCACCGGCTTCAGCACCACGGGTCCGGTGAGCGAGGCGTTGAGCCAGGGCCGCTGCCGCTCGTCGGTGGTTTTCAGGACTTCTCCGGTGACGCGCGACATCACTTCGGTGATGTCCTTGCCCTCGGTCTCGATGTTGTTGAGGAGTGCCCTTGCAAACGGCGAGTGCTCGTCTGCACCGTCGTAGGCGACCTCGCCGGGGCTGGTGGCAAAGGCAATGGCGAGCCCCTTGCCGGCGTTCTTCACATCCATCACCGTCAGCCCGCGGCTCAGCGCCGAGCGGGTCGACTGGCCAAGCGAGCGGGACAGCGTGCCGGCCAGCGGGTTGTCCCGGCAGGCATCCAGAAACACCAGGCTGACACCATTGCCGTAGCGCATCTGCTTGATGACGAAGTCCGTCGACACCGCCTCGAAATCGAGGGCGGTTGCGTCAGCGAACTTCGCGTCCACCGGCACCAGAAAATTGCGGTTGTCAAACGCCACACCATGACCGGCGTAGAAGAACGCCGTGAGGTCTGCGGTGCGGGCCGTGCGCGAAAAGCGCCGGATGGTCGCCTCCAGCTCGTCCTTGCCCAGGTCGTAGCCCGTCACCGTCTCGAAGCCCAGCCGCTCGAAGGCAGCGGCCATGGCCTTGGCATCGGTGACGGGATTGGCGAGCGCCGGAGCATTGCGATAGGCCGCGTTGCCCACCACCAGCGCGACTTTCTTTTCAAACGCGGCTTCTGCCGCAACAGGCGCCACTGCCACCAGCGACAGCGCCAACATCGACAATATTCGCTTGAGCATTTTTCTCATCCACTAAATAACAGCGGCCTGTAGCCGCCAATAAAATAAAGTGGACCGCGCAAGCGATACTGCTTGAAGCATCTAAAATATAGTGTACCTGCTGAGTTTGCGCGGCCCGTTCACTGTCTCGATACAGTGTCAGGTCGTCACCAGGCAGGCATTCTGCAAGGGACCGGACGCGCGCAATGGGTGATCGTCATCACAGTTCGTCAGATTTCGCGCATGGCGACCGGAGAGGCCGGTCGCTGAGGCTTATGACGAGACGACCGCGGTCGCCTCGATCTCGATCATGAAGTCAGGCAGCGCCAGGGTGGAGACGCCGATCCATGTGTTGGGCGCCGGGGTCACGTCCCCCCAGAAGCCGGCCATCTCGGCGCCGACGGTGCCAAGCTTGTCCGGCGTGTGATCCACAACGTAGGTGCGGATGCGCACCACATCCGCAGGCCCTGCCCCCGCCGCCTCCAGCACAGCCTTGAGGTTCTTCACGATCTGCCGCGTCTGGGCGGCAAGGTCGCCGGCGCCGACGAGATTGTGGTCCTTGTCCCACGCCACCTGCCCCGCGCAGTGGATCGTGCGCCCCTCCCCACTCACCGCAGCGTGGGAAAAGCCGTACTGGACTGAATCGTAAAGGCTCGGCGGGTTGAGGCGTTCGGCCATCTTGCGGCTCCTAGTAGAGGAAATAGCGCTGGGCGAGCGGGAGTTCGGCCGCCGGCTCGCAGGTGAGGTGCTCGCCGTCGGCGGTGACGCGGTAGGTCTCGGGATCGACCTCGATGTCCGGCAGCGCGTCGTTTAGCTTCATGTCCGCCTTGCCGATGCCGCGGCAGCCCTCCACCGGCACCGTCTCCTTCATGGTGCCATAGTCGTTGTCCGATGCCGCACGGGAGACGAACGTGACCGAAGAGGACGTCATCGAGGCACCGAATGCACCGAACATCGGCCGCATGTAGACCGGCTGCGGCGTGGGAATCGACGCGTTGGGATCGCCCATCTGCGCCATGGCGATGGTGCCGCCGATCAGCACCATGTCCGGCTTCACGCCAAAGAAGGCCGGCGACCACAGGACGAGATCGGCCCGCTTGCCTTCCTCAATGGAGCCGACATGGCCGGAAATCCCGTGCGCAATCGCCGGGTTGATCGTCACCTTGGCGATGTAGCGGCGGGCACGAAAATTGTCGTTCTCGCCGGTTTCCTGCGCGAGGCGGCCACGCTGGACCTTCATCTTGTGCGCGGTCTGGAAGGTGCGCGTCAGCACCTCGCCGACCCGGCCCATGGCCTGGCTGTCGGACGCGATGATGGAGAAGGCGCCCATGTCGTGCAGGATGTCCTCGGCCGCGATGGTCTCCTTGCGGATGCGGCTTTCGGCGAACGCGATGTCTTCGGGGATCGACTTCGACAAATGATGGCAGACCATCAGCATGTCGAGGTGTTCCTCGATGGTGTTCACCGTGTAGGGCCGCGTCGGGTTGGTGGACGACGGGATGACATTGGGGAGCCCCGCCACCTTGATGATGTCCGGCGCATGGCCGCCGCCCGCCCCCTCGGTGTGGAAGGCGTGGATGGTGCGGCCCTTGAAGGCGGCGATGGTGTCCTCGACGAAGCCGCTCTCGTTCAGCGTATCGGTGTGGATCATCACCTGAACGTCGGTCTCGTCGGCGACCGTGAGGCAGGTGTCGATGGCGGCGGGGGTGGTGCCCCAGTCTTCGTGGAGCTTCAGCGCCATGGCGCCGCCGTTCACCTGCTCACGGAGGGCTGCGGGGAGCGAGGCGTTGCCCTTGCCGGCAAAGCCGAGGTTCATGGGGAAGGCGTCGGCCGCCTGGATCATCCGCGCGATGTGCCAGGGGCCGGGGGTGCACGTGGTGGCGTTGGTGCCCGTGGCAGGCCCGGTGCCGCCGCCCAGCATGGTGGTGACGCCGGAGGCCAGCGCCTCGTCGATCTGCTGCGGGCAGATGAAGTGGATGTGGCTGTCGATGACGCCGGCGGTGAGGATCTTCCCCTCCCCCGCAATCGCCTCGGTGCCGGGGCCGACGATGATGTCGACGCCGGGTTGGGTGTCCGGGTTGCCGGCCTTGCCGATCTTGACGATCCTGCCGTCCTTCAGGCCGACGTCGGCCTTCACCACGCCCCACCAGTCGAGGATCAGCGCATTGGTGATGACGGTGTCCACCGCGCCCTGCTCGCGGGTCGCCTGGCTCTGGCCCATGCCGTCGCGGATCACCTTGCCGCCGCCGAACTTCACCTCCTCGCCGTAGGTGGTGTGGTCCTTCTCCACCTCGATGAAGAGCTCGGTGTCGCCGAGGCGGACCTTGTCGCCCACCGTGGGTCCGAACATGGCCGCATAGTCGGCGCGAGAGAGGCGGGCGGGCATGGCGGGTGTCTCCGGGGCTTGCTGTCAACGCCATAGTGGCGGGATCGCGGGCGGCTCGCAATCGTCCGCAGCCTCGCAATTGCCATGCCACCCCGGTCAGCCTCCGAAAGCAAAACGGGCAAGCCAAATGGCTCAGACGTTCAGCACCGACCAGACCAGCTTTTCCGGCACCAGCGCAGCGGGCACCATCATTCCGGACCTCGGCGGCGGCAACGACCTCTTCCGCGCCACCGTCAATCAGTCGATCGAAACACCCGGCGACGGGGACATTTTCTGATCCGGCGCGCATGGCACAAGGTGCGGCGTGTCAACCGCAAGACAAGTCCGGCCTTCGTCCGAACCACTGGAAATCCGGCGTAAGCGGTTCAACGTAAAACAAGTTTTGCGGTTTGTGCTCTGCGTCACAGTTTGTTTAATCCTCAGCGGGGTCCGCTTGAATATTACCAGCACGCAACAAATCTCTGGTTGGTGCAGAGGGGAGCAAACATTTTAATTTACGCCTCAGGCACTGAATACAACTCGCAGGAATTTGACTGAGTAAACGCGTACATTTCTGGATATTACGAGTGCATATTGTGAACCGGGCAGAGTTTTCTGCCCGGTTCATTTTATTCTGCGCCGGGCGGACTCAGACCAGCGCGAAGACGCGGCTCGGGCCGCCGGTTCCGCCGCGGTTCTTGGGGGCACCCACAATCATCGTGGCCCCTGCCGCCGGCAAGGCGCCGAGGTTGGCAACGCACTCCAGCCCCCACCGGCCGGACGGCAACCAGGAATAATGCGTCGCGAAATCGGGCGACTTGCCGTAGTCGAGCGACAGCGTGTCGACTGCTATGCCGATGCAGCCGGTGTCCTTCAGCATGTCCGCCGCCTCCACGTGGAAGCCCGGAAAGTGCATCGTTCCGGTATCGTCGGCATTGCGGAATCCGTCGGTCGCCGCCTTCTCGCCCCAGCCCGAATACATCGCCGCAATGAAGCGCTCCGGCAGGTCGCCGTTGGCTTCGATCCATGCCGCAATATCGTCCGGCGTCACCTGCGCGTCGGCGTTTTCGGCGGCCTTCGCGGCAATGTCGATCTTCGCGATGGGCGCCATCAGGTCGCCGACCGGGATCTCGTCCACCGATGCGCCATCGCTGGAGAAGTGCAGCGGAGCGTCCATGTGGGTGCCGGTGTGCTCGTCGATGGACAGCTTGAAGAGGTTGTAGCCGTTGTCGGCGAAATTGAACTGCTGGGTCTTGGCAAAGCCCGGCATGCCGCCAAACGTCGGAAAGTCCTCTGACAGCGTATGCGTGAGGTCGGCGAGAGTGCCGCCAGCGGTTTGCGCACTGGCCGGGCGCGGCGCAATCAGCCCGCCGGTCGCCGCCACTGCAACGGCTGCCGTGCTGCCGCGAAGAAGATTTCGGCGCGACAGCATCGTGTTGCGCACACTATCGATAACGCATTGACCGCACATGGCAATTCTCCGGTTCCAGCCGAACTCGAAACGGGTTCTGGCGTTCCACGCACGGCAAATTCCGTGCCGAAAGCGAAACCGGCGGGAGGGTCAGCCGAGCGGGCCGGCAACCTTGCCGTTGAAACCGTGGACGATGCGCGCACCCGATAGCGGCACCAGCTTTACCGTGCGCTCCTGCCCCGGCTCGAAGCGCGTGGCCGAGCCGGACGCAATGTCGAGCCGCAGGCCGCGGGCCGCCTCACGGTCGAACCGCAGCGCGCTGTTGGTTTCGTAGAAATGATAATGGGAGCCCACCTGGATCGGCCGGTCGCCGGTGTTGGCAACGGCAAGCTCGGTCACGGTGGCGCCCGCATTCAGCTCGATCTCGCCGTCAGCGCAAACGATTTCGCCAGGGATCATGGGGCTCTCCGGTCAATGGGCCTGATCGAACGCTCGCCCTGCGGCGCCGGGTTGTCAACCGCGCCCTCAATCACCCTCGAAATCCATGGCAGTGAACACCTTGATGCCGCGCTCGCGCAGCTTGGCCGCGCCTCCAAGGTCCGGCAGGTCGATGGCGAAGGCGGCATGGGCCACCGCGCCGCCCGCCCGCTCGATCAGCTTGACCCCCGCAACCGCTGTGCCGCCGGTGGCGATGAGGTCGTCCACCAGCAGGACCTTCGCACCGTGGTCCAGCGCGTCGACGTGGATCTCAACTTCGTCCACCCCGTATTCCAGCGAATATTCCTGGCGGTATACCTTGGCCGGCAGCTTGCCCTTCTTGCGGATGGGCACGAACCCCTTGCCCAGCGCCATGGCCATCGCCCCGCCCAGGATGAAGCCGCGCGCGTCGATCCCGGCCACAAGGTCGATGTCTTCATCTCGGTAGGGCGCCGTCATCATATCGACGATACCGCGCAGGCCCTCAGGGTCGGCAAACAGCGTCGTCACGTCGCGAAAGATGATGCCGGGCTTGGGGTAGTCGGGGATCGCGCGGACGAATTTTCGAAGGTCTTGCATCAGGCTCTTAGCGTTGGAGGACGCGGCCGGCGACAGCGTCGAGGCGGGCAAGGAGGGCCGGATCGCGCGCGTCCGGCTGGGTGATGATGGCGTGTTCCAGCGCGGTATCCGCGCCGCCGGGACATTCTTCGCGCGTTGCAGGCATGGCGCGGGCAATCTCGGCAACCAGCGCGCGGGCGTGGTCCACGTTGGCGTGCATGGTCTTGATGATGGCGGAGATATCCACCTCGCCATGATCGGCGTGCCACGAATCAAAGTCCGTCACCATGGCCACCGTGGCGTAGGCGATCTCCGCCTCGCGGGCGAGCTTGGCTTCCGGCATGTTGGTCATGCCGATCACCGCCGCGCCCCAGCTGCGGTACAGGTTGGACTCCGCGAGGGAGGAAAATTGCGGCCCCTCCATCGCAATATAGGTGCCGCCGCGGTGGTATCTTGCGCCCGTCGCCCGTGCCGCGGCTTCCACCCGGTCGCCAAGCTGGGGGCTCACCGGATGGGCCATCGAGACATGCGCCACGCAGCCGTTGCCGAAAAAGGTCTTCGCCCGCGCAAAAGTGCGGTCGATGAACTGGTCGACGATCACGAATGTGCCGGGGTCGAGGTCTTCGCGCAGCGAGCCGACGGCGGACAGCGAGACGAGATCGGTCACGCCGCAGCGCTTCATCACGTCGATGTTGGCGCGGTAGTTGATGCCGGTGGGGTCGATCCGGTGGCCACGGCCGTGCCGGGGCATGAACACCACCCGGGTTTCGCCGATGGTGCCGATCAGCACATGGTCGGACGGCGCGCCCCAGGGGCTCGGCACCTCCTGCCACTCGCCGGTGAGGCCGGGCAGGTCGTAAAGGCCGGAGCCGCCGATGATGCCGAGGGTCACGTCGATGGTCATGCGTAGTCCACTTTCATCAAGATGAGGCCCTGCGCGGGGGCGACGGGGCCGCATGCGGGGCGGGCGCGTGCAGCAAGCGCGGTCGCCACATCTTCGGGCGCCCAGCGGCCAGCGCCAACCTCCACCAGCGTCCCCACCATGGACCGAACCTGATTGTGGAGGAAAGACCGGGCCGACGCTTCCACCTCGATGCGCTCTTTGTCCCGCCGCACCACCAGCCGGTCCAGCGTGCGCATGGGGCTGTTGGCCTGGCACTGGGTGGCGCGGAAGGTGGTGAAGTCGTGATGGCCGAGAAGGTGCTGTGCCCCTTCGTTCATCAACGCAACGTCAATCGGCGCGGCAATCTGCCAGGCCTGTTTTTCCAGCGCCAGCGGCGCCCGGCGGTTGATGATCGCGTAGCGGTAGTGGCGGCCGGTGGCGCTGTGGCGGGCATCGAATGTTTCGTCCACCCGCTCCGATTCAAGCACCGCGATGGGCGCCGGGCGCACCAGCGCGTTCAGTGCGTTGCGCACCGTGGCGGCAGGCCATTCCTTCTCGAAATCCGCGTGGGCGACCTGGCCCATGGCATGGACGCCGGTGTCGGTCCGCCCCGCCCCCATCACGCGGGTGGGAACGCCGCAGAATTTCCGCGCCGCCGCCTCCAGCGTTTCCTGCACGGTGACGGCGTTGGTCTGCCGCTGCCAGCCCGAATAGGGCGCGCCGTCGTACTCGATGACCAGCTTGTAGCGCGGCACGGCTCAGGCGGCGGGCTTGGGCAAAAAGCTGTCGCCCGGCCCGACACGGGCACCGCGCAAAAAGTCGCCTGCGCCAACGGCGCCCTTGCCCGCCCGCTGCACGCGCAGGAGCTTTACCGCACCCGTGCCGCAGGCGACGTGAAGCGCATCGTCCAGAATTTCGCCTGGGGCGCCCGCACCGTCCGCCACGTCCGCCAAAAGCACCTTCAGCCGCTCGGCCTTGCCGCCGATCTCGATGCTGGCATGAGCGCCCGGCCAGGGGCTGAGGCCGTTGATGTGCGCACGCACCGCTTCGGCAGGCTGCGAAAAGTCGATCCCGGCCTCGGCTTTGTCGATCTTGCGGGCATACTCGACGCCCTCGTCCGGCTGCGCGGTAAGCCCCAGCGCGCCGCGCTCAAGACCGCCCAGCGCCCGGACCATCAGGTCGGCGCCCAGACGCGACAGGCGCGTGGTCAGCTCGCCCGCAGTGTCCGTGGGGCCAATGGGGATGCGCTCCTCCATGGCGACGGGTCCGGTGTCGAGCCCCGCCTCCATCTTCATGACGCCGACGCCGGTTTCCGCATCGCCCGCCATGATCGCCCGCGCGATGGGCGCTGCCCCACGCCAGCGCGGCAGGAGCGAGGCGTGCAGGTTGAAGGCGCCAAGCTCTGCCGCATCCAGCACCGCCTGCGGCAGGATCAGCCCGTAGGCGACCACCACCAGAACGTCCGCGCCATAGGCCGCAATCTCGTCTGCCCGGTCCTTCAGCGAGACGGGATGGTGAACGTCCAGACCCAGCGCGTCGGCGGCTTCGTGGACCGCGCTCGGCCGGTCGCCCATGCCGCGGCCGGCAGGACGCGGCGGCTGGGTATAGACGGCGGCAATGTCGTGCCCCTGCCCGGCAATTTCCATCAGCGTCGGCACCGCAAAGTCGGGCGTGCCCATGAAGACGATGCGCATCATGACAAGCGCGCCGCCTTGGCGAACTTCTTGGTGATCCGCTCGCGCTTCAGCCGCGACAGGTGGTCGATGAAGAGGACACCGTTGAGGTGGTCGATCTCGTGCTGGATGCATACGGCAAGAAGACCATCGGCCTCGATGGTCTGCGCCGTGCCATCCTTGTCCAGGTAGACAACCCGGATCGAGGCGGGCCGCGTGACCTCTTCCACATATTCAGGGATCGAGAGGCAGCCTTCCTCGTAAACCTTGGTGTCCTCGGAGGACCATTCGATCTCCGGGTTGATCAGCACCATCGGTTCGGGCTCGGCGTCCTCTTCGGTTGCCACATCGCACACGACGATCCGCTCCAGAACGCCGATCTGCGGCGCTGCGAGCCCGATGCCGGGGGCGTCGTACATCGTTTCGAGCATATCGTCCGCCAGCGCGCGCACCCGCGCATCAACGGATTGAACGGGGGCCGCAACCTTGCGCAAAACCGGGTCGGGCAGAATGAGAATGTCGAGCTTGGCCATGATCGGAGCTGATATGGGGCAGATCGTGGCCGGTCAACATTGTCAACGGCGCGAAGGGTGCCCTACGCTGCACTTCCGTCACATCAAGCCGGGTTCCCCATGACAGCGCTCCTCACCACCGCCAACTGGGACAGCGACGCCTGGATGCACCAGTTGCGCACCGCGGCCCCCGATCGCCGCTTCGTTCTCGAAGGTGTCGACGCGTACGATCCTGCCGAAATTCGCTACGCGCTCACGTGGAAACCGCCGCAGGGCCTCCTGTCCAGCCTCCCGAACCTCGAAGTGATCTTCAACCTTGGTGCCGGCGTCGACGCGGTGCTGTCCGATCCGGACCTGCCGGATCTGCCGCTGGTGCGCCTTGTCGATGAGAACCTTGCCAGCCGGATGACCGAATGGGTCACGCTTCAGGTGCTTGCGCACCACCGGGGCACCCTCACCTATCTGGCCCAGCAAAAAGCCCACCGGTGGCACGAAGAGCCGCAACCGCTCGCCAGCGAGGTGCGCGTCGGTTTCCTCGGTTACGGCGTTCTTGCCCAGCACGCCGCCCGTGTGATCGGAGCGCTCGGCTTTGCAACCCACGCCTGGTCGCGCACCGGCAAGGACGCTGACATCAAGCTCCATGTGGGCGCCGACGCCCTGCCGGAGTTCCTCGCCAACACCGACATTCTGGTCGTCCTCCTCCCGCTCACCGATGCCACGCGGAAAATCATCAACGCGGACCTGATGGCAGGGCTTGCGCAGGATGGCGCTCTCGGAGGCCCCGTGGTCATCAATGCCGGACGCGGCGGACTGCAGGACGAAGACGACATCGTCGCCGCCCTCAACACCAACGTCCTAAAGGGTGCCAGCCTCGACGTGTTCCAGACAGAGCCACTGCCGGCGGACAGCCCGCTGTGGACCGCGCCCAACCTCATCATCACACCGCACAACTCCGCCGTGAGCGACCCGCGCGCCGTTTCGCGCTATGTGGCGCGACAGATGCAGGCTTTCGAGGCGGGCGAACCGCTTCAAAACGTCGTTGACCGCAGCCGCGGCTACTAGGGACCAAACATGTTCGATATCATCGTCGCCAATGGCACCATCTCGACCGCTGCCGACACCTACGTTGCCGACATCGGCATCAAGGACGGCATCATCACCGCCATCGGCCGGAACCTTGAGGGCGCAGACCGGGTGATCGACGCCACCGGCAAGGACGTGTTGCCCGGCGGCATCGACAGCCACGTCCATATTGCGCAGCCGTCGGGCGACGGCATCGTGATGGCGGACGATTTTGCCTCCGGCACGCTGTCCGCGCTCCATGGCGGCAACACCACCATTCTCCCCTTCTGCATGCAGGAAAAGGGCGGCAGCCTGCGCGCGGCGCTGACCGACTATCACGCCAAGGCGGAGGGCGAGTGCTACACCGACGTGTCGTTCCACCTCATCATCTCGGACCCCTCGCCGCAGCTTCTGGGGCAGGAACTGCCGGCGGCGGTGGCGGACGGCTACACCTCGTTCAAGGTGTTCATGACCTACGAGGGTCTGCGCCTCAACGATGCCGAAATTCTCGCCACCATGGACGTTGCGCGCGAGACCGGCGCGCTGATGATGGTCCACTGCGAGAACGAGGACGCGATCCGCTTCCTGTGCGACAAGTTCGCCAGCGAGAACCGGCTCGCCCCCCTCTCCCACGCGCTCACCCGCCCCGTGGTGGCCGAGCGGGAAGCCACCCACCGCGCGCTGTCGCTGGCTGAAGTGGTGGATGTGCCGGTGGTGATCGTCCACGTCTCCAACGGGGCGGCGATGGAAGAGATCGAACGAGCCCGTTCGCGCGGCCGCAACGTGATCGGCGAGACCTGCACGCAGTACATCACGCTGACCGCATCCGACCTCGACGGGATGGACTGGGAGGGTGCCAAGTTCGTCTGCTCCCCGCCGCCGCGGGACGAGACGGAGCAGAAGAAGATCTGGAGCGGGCTGGAGCGCGGCGTCTTCAACCTCTTCTCGTCCGACCACTGCCCGTTCCGCTACGAGGACGACCGCGGCAAGCTGAACCCCAAGGGCCGCGAGGATTTCCGCCACATCCCCAATGGCATTCCGGGCGTGGAATGCCGCCTGCCGATCCTCTTTACCGAAGGCGTTCTCGCCGGACGCATCTCCATCAACGACTTTGTGGCGATGACCGCCACCAACCACGCGAAAACCTACGGCCTCTATCCGAAAAAGGGCACCATCGCTGTCGGTTCGGACGCTGACCTTGCGATCTGGGACCGCGCGGCCGGCCGCACCATCGCCCACGCCGGTCTGCACGACGGGTCGGACTATTCGCCCTATGAAGGCCGGACGGTGGACGCATGGCCGACGACAATTCTTCTGCGCGGCAAATTGATGGTGGAGGATGGCGCGCTGGTTGGCACCAAGGGCGCCGGCGCCTATCTCCCGCGCGAGCTCTCCGCCCTCGCCAAGAAGGCGCAGGCCGCGTAAGAGGGCGCCATCAGTCCGGGCGTGCTGGTCGGCACGCCCCAGTTTTTCCGCGGAGGTTGCCATGCGTGTGCCGTTGACGCTTGCCGCGCTCGTTCTCACCGCCGGGGCGGCGGGAGCCCAGAGCTATCAGACCTCGCTGCCGGTCAGCCCGGCCGAGCGGCGGGCCATCGAGGCCCGCATCAGCACCATTCTGGACTATGCGCGCGCCAACGAGATTAGCCGTTTCAGCTTGCCGAGCGGACGCACGGTGGCCGTGCGCCCCTACGAGATGGTGCGCCGGCAGGGCGGAACCCCGTGCCGCGGTTATCGGGTCGACCTTTCGGGCACCAATGGCAGCACGGCGGTCGACGGCTTCCGCTGCAAGCGCGGCGCGGGGCAGGCCTGGGAAATCACGGAGCCCGAGCTGGTGCTGGAGCGCACCGGACCTGCCTCCGCGCAAGTGGTGATCGAGGGTCGCCAGCCGGACGAGCCGATCTATCCGTCCGACGATCGCTACTTCATCGAAGAGCCGTTCGCACCTGAAGCGCCTGCGGACAGTGGCGGGCCGATCATCGCAAGCGGGCCGGCGCCGGTCCCCCGCCCCGCCCCGCGCAACGATGTGGCGGACGCAGACACCGCAGACGCCGAAGCGCCGACCGAAGTCGCCGCCCTTGAACCATCGGGCCCGGCTCCCGCCGCGCCGGAGCCGCTGCCGCCCGAACCCGCAGAGCCGGCCCCGGCTGAAGTGTCAGCCGAACCTGACCCCGTGACGGCGCCGGAACCGCTCCCGTCGACCACCCCCGCGCAGCCGCCACAGGTGGCGAGCGTGGAGGCACCGGCCGCTCGAATCGTGGGCGAAGAAGAGGTCCGCACGGACACGCAGCGCTGGTCCGATAACGACAACATCGTGGGTGCCCTGCGCGACCTCGAATACATTGCCAGCGATGAGGACGACGACGAAGAGACCGTCTCCGCCGCCATCGACGAGTTTGCCACGGACGAGCGGTTCGCCCTGCCGATTTCGCCCGATGCGCTGCAGGAGCGGCTCGACGCCGCCATCGACCGCAGCGAGATGCTGCCGGTGTGCGGCTCGGGCGAGCCGGACACGTTCTGTCTGGAAAACGAGTAGGCGAACCCCCGCGGCAACCGTTGCCGCGGGCGTCAGGGCTCTACGGAGCGCGCCACGGCCCGGTGGGTGCCGCGCGGCACCTTCAGCGCCGCATCGGCGCCTGACGGGACGCGAACCGGCCGCCCGCCGCTGAGCGCATAGACCTCACCATCGATGCGCATCCGGAACGGGCCGTCGGCATCGACCTGAAATGCCTGATCGGCCGTCGGGAGCGAGACCCACCCATCGTCCACGCCAGCGCTCAGCTCGACGGCGCTGCCGCCGCCCGCCGGTGTCACGCCCACCTTGTCGCCAACCCACCATGCACCGGCCGCAACCGCGCCGATGAGGATCAGCGCCACCAGCAGCGTGCCAGCCAGGCTGCGGCTGCGCGCCCGCCGCCGCTGCGGTGAACGCACAAGCGCCTTGCCGGGCTTCGCCTCCCGCGCGGCAGGGGCCACCACCTGGCCATCCTCGCGCACCGGGCGCACTGCCAGTGCACTTCCCGTCCCCGCCGCAGCAGCGCGCGCTTCCTCGCGCGGCCGCACGTTGAGCATCGCGTCGTCAGGCGCCTTGCCGGCCGGCTCGTGGATCTCGACCCGCGGCTCGCTGCCCCGTGCAGCGCCGGGCGATATGTCGAGCGTATCGGCGTCAGGCTCGTGCCCTGCGTCCTTTTCGGGGGCGGCATCGAACGTGACGGGCTCATCGTCGCCGGCAGAATCACTCTCGGCTTCGGCGTTTTCCGCTGCCGGCTCGGGTTCCGGAACGATGTGCTCGGGCGTGCGTCCGCCCGTCGCCTCACGCAGCGCTTCGGTAAAATCGAGGTCGCCGGGGGTCAGAATATCGTCGGGACCGGACGGCGCCTTGGGCGCGCCGGGCGTGCCTGCCGGAAAGTCGACGCCGCAGACCGGGCAGCGGTAGGCCCCGGCCACAACCGGCTCGCCGCAGGCGCGGCAACGGAAAAAGGCTCTGGAGGCCAACGGTCATCCCCTCATGGTCACGGTGCTGTGCCATGCGCGGCGAATGCCACGCGGCCCTTCCCGCGTCAAACTGATGGCACATCCTGCGGTGGCACAAGTTGCACAAGATGGTAGCGCCCCGGCTTCACGCCAGCGGGCAAGGGCAAACTCACGCTGCGTTTGAACGGAAGCAGAAAACTTGTGATCACCACCGCATCCGGCCGTGCCACGGCCTCGATGGCGGGCGCCAGCCAGGCTGCAATGGCGGCGTGCTGAGACGGGTCGCCTGCACCCAGATCGTTGTGGACGAGAGCGGCACGGGCCCCAAGCCGTGGCAGCGCAAACGGCAATGTGTCCCGGATATCGCCGGATACCATGCACTCGGCCGCGGGCAGAACGCCGACGGCGGAGTGAAAATACTCGTCGAACGCAAAGACCTTGCGGTCCGGAAACAGTGCCGCCAGATGGTCGAACGTGCGCCCGTTGCCGATCCCGAGTTCGACAATCGGCCCTTCCAGCGACGCAACGTGTGCCGCCGCCGCCTCAATCAGCGTGCGCTGCGCCGCAAGACGCCGCAGGAAACTGTCGAGACGGCTCATGTCGTCCGGTCAGCGACGCTTCTGGTAGAGCCAGTAGCGGCCAAGCTCGGCATCGGCAGAGCGGGGCAGCGCGTCAAAGTCCGGCAGGTCGAGCGCAATGCCGGTGGCAACATAGCCGCCGGGTGCGGTGCGCTCGGCAATCAGCGGAGCCAGCCAGTGGGCCTTGGCAAGATCTGCCGTCGGATCGCCGGTGCCAAGGTCGGAATGGACGAGCGCTGCGGGGCGTTTCACGCGCGGACCGCAGAAGGCCAGCGTATCGCGGATTTCGCCGATCACCATGTGGTCGCCATCGGGGATCGACGCCGGATGCGCCGTCACCGACCGGTCGAACACGAAGATTTCGCGCTCCGGCAGGATTTCGCGCAGATGGTCAAAGGTCCGACCGTTGCCGAGGCCCAGCTCCAGCACCGGGCCTTCGATGTCGGCGATCTTCGTTGCCACGTCTTCCAGAAAGGACTTCTGCGCCGTCATCCGGGCAATGAAGACATCAAGCCGGCTCTGGCGTCGTTCAGGTTCGCTCATGGTGCTCAAGATCGCAGTGCGCTGCGCAGACGTTCGGGGTCCGGCATGCCCTTCTGCAACAGCTCGGGATTATCACCGGCGGTGTAGATCTTCAAAATACCGCAGTTGAAGATCCGGTCCACGAAGGTCTGGTCGATCTCCACCGTGCGGATGGATTTCAGCTCGATCTCGAGCCGTTCCTTGGCGAACACGCCGCGCGAGAGGAGAACGCGCTCGTCGCCGACGGTCACGAGGGTGCAGCGCGTCCTGATCCACCAGAACACAAGCCAGACGATGCCGACGAGAACGGGGATCAGAATCACCGCGAGAATGAAGCGGCCAGGCTCATCGGCGAACATGCGCGGATGTTCCTGGTAGCGCGGCTTGACGGTGGGGGCGTCGTTCATCGGGGCAGCTTTCATTTTCTGGCGGGCAAAGTGACGGCTAGTCGCGAGCCTGGCGCATGGCGGTGCGCAAGCGCACCGGGTCCGGCAGGCCACCCTGCACGATGTCCGGGTTATCGCCAGCCGTGTACACTTTCAGGATCCCGCAGTTGAAGATCCGGTCAACAAACGTCTGATCGACCCGCACGGTTCGGATCGAGGTCATCTCCACCTCGATATTTTCCTTGCTGAAAATGCCGCGGCGCACGGTCACGCGCTCATCGTCCACGGTGACAACGGTGGAGCGGTTGGTGATGAACCACCACGCCAGCCAGACGATGCCGACGACGAAGGGAATGAGCAGACAGGCCAGGATGAATTTGCCCGGCTCGTCGGCGAACATGGTCGGATGTTCTTTGTACAGGGGGGTCATGGCAGGCCTTTGCGGTTCGCCCGGAGATTGGCGCGCGGTCGCATCGGTGCGCCGCGCCTTGCCCGCATATACGGCGCCGCAGCCGCCGCTGCCACCCTGGCGTGCCGTTCAGCGTGCAATTGAGCGGCGCAGGACCGCACAAATCCACGGTCGAAACCCCGTGTGCGCCAAGTCTTTCGGCTGACGGACGCCGTTAATGAAACCGTTCGAGATTGACGAGGCGGACTTCACCGGGGGTAATCAGCTTCTGGTAAATCACGTTGACCGAATGCAACGGGCCTTCGATGTCCGTCTTCCAGAAATCGAGGAAGCGCCGCAACGTCGGAAATTCGGGCGCCTGATCGTACTCCTGCCAGACAAAGCTTTGGAGAAGCGATGGATGGTCCGGGAGGTGATAGAGGATCTCAGCCGTCGTGAGGCTGAAGCCCATGAGTTGCTTCTGAAGTCCGCTCGCCATAGGCCTGTCTCCATGCCTTCAACTCGTGACAACGCAAGTGTGCCACAGCTGATGCAGGTTGCAAGCCACACGCAGCGTTTTCCCAGCGGGGACAACAGCTTAGAGTTAGGTCGCGTGGCAGCACTCGGTTCCCATGAGTGCTGCCAGCACGCTTTGGATCGTGCGGTCAGGCCGCGTCCGGCAGCCGGTCGGCCTTGTGGGCGCCGCGCTCGCCCATGGGCTTGTAGGGCCCCGTGGTCGTGTCGGTTGCCACCTGATGCTCGATCTCGGCGTTCAGTTCGGCGCCCAGCAGCACCACCACCAGCGACACGTAAAGCCACATCATGAAACCGACCACTGCGCCCAGCGAACCATAGGTGGCGTTGTAGTCGGCAAATCGCGAGAGGTAGAATGCGAACGCCGCCGAGACGCCCAGCCACAGAAGCGCGGTCAGCGTGGTGCCCCAGCCGAGCCAGCGCCACCGCGGCGGCCGGCGGGACGGGCCGTATTTGTAAAGAACGCTGAGGCCCACGACCACAAACAGAAGGAGAAGCGGCCAGCGGAGCAGGAGAACCAGGGTCTCCGTCCCCTTGGAAAAGGGAAGCGCATCCACAAGCACCGGAACGCCGCCGATGACGAGGAACAGCACCGCGACCGCCACGATGCTCATCAGCGTAAACGAAAGGCTGAGCAGCGTGCGGCTGAAGAAGCCCCGCTTTTCCTCTTCGCCGTAGGCAATGTTCATGGCCGTGAACAGCGTCCGCATCCCCGCATTGGCGCTCCAGAGCGACACCAGGAGGCTGATGGCAAAGCCGACCCCGAGCGTTGCGGCAGGCTGCGCGACGAGGCGGGTAAGCTCGCCCTCGATCAACTCCAGACCGGAGGCCGGAACCACACCGCGCATCTCTTCGACCTGCTTTGCAATGTCGCTGGTGTCGAAGAAGAGGCCGTAAAGCGCAACGAAAGAGGCGAGTGCCGGAAACACCGCCAGGAGGAGAAAGAAGGTGGATCCGCCCGCAATCAGTGTGAGGTTGTCCTCGCCGATCTGCGTGTAGGTGCGTTTGAGGATCGCCTTCCAGCCCCCCAGGGGGATCTGCGTGATCCGCTCCGCGTACCGGCCAGTGCCGTCATCGTCCATTTGATTTGTCCGCAACATATTCGCCTCCGTCGCTTCTCTAATCGGCGACCTGCGAACGAAGTTCCTCGCGCTGGCCCACGATGTGCAGCAGAACAACCCGTTGCCCGCGGGTTTTCGAGGAACGCTCGGTGCGATATTATCTTTGACAAGATGCGTAAGTCTTGATTTCTGACGTGCGGTGCCGAGCCGCGACCCCAACGAATGGATTTTCAGTGCCGCCTGTGAACACGCTCTGTCAATCCAGTGGGCTGGCCGCCTTGTGCCACTGGCCCTGTCGTCCACACGCGCAGCCCCTCCGCACCGCCCCGCTCCAAATCGCCCAATAGGCTCGTTCGATGCTCCGCTTTGCTTACAATACCATCGGCTGCTCAAACCATGCGCTTCCCGATGCGCTGGAGATGATCTCCGAAGCCGGCTACCAGGGCGTGATCGTTACGCTCGACGTGCACCACATGAACCCGTTGTCCGAGGACTTCGAGGCGACCGCGGAAGCGCTGAAGAAAAGCCTGGCTGTCAACGACCTCGCCGTCTCCTTCGACACCGGCGGCCGCTTTCTGCTCGATCCGCGTGACCGGATGGAGCCAACCCTTCTCACCCCTTCCGCCGAAAGCCGTGCGCGTCGGCTCGACTTGCTGAAGCGCGCCATCCGGATCTGCGAGATCTGCGAGGGCGAGGCGGTGATCTTCACCACCGGTCGCCCCAAGCGCGGGGTGGACCAGGCCGATGCCGCCAACTGGCTGCTCGACGGGCTGGCCCAGCTGTGTGACGCCGCTGGCGAAAAGAACGTGACGCTGGCCCTGGAGCCCGAGCCCGGCCACATGGTCGGCAAGCTGGACGACTTCAAGGTCGTGCGCGACACCGTCAAGCAGATGACCGAGGCTCCGCCGCTCAGGCTCGCGCTCGACGTCGGCCACGTTGTCGCGTCCGGTGACCGTGCGCCCCATCAGGCGGTCAAGGAATTTTCGGCCGTTCTGGGAGGCGTTGCGGTCTCCGGCATGCGCGATGGCGTTCACGCGCATCTGCCGCTCGGCGAGGGCGAAGTTTCGATCCCCGATGTCTTGTCGCGGCTGCGCGACGTTGATTATGGCGGCCTCATTGCGGTGAAGCTCCCCCAGGAGAGCTACCGCGCCGACACGCTCATCCCCAGCTCCATCGACTGGCTGCTGGAAAACGTCCCCAGCGACTGATCGGGTCGCTCCCCGCCATCGCCTCCGCGTTGCCCTAGGCCACGTGGAGGGCGTTGGCGCCGGTCCGCGCCAGAGCGCGGACAAGCGCCTCGAAGGCAAGCGGGCGGGCATAGTAGAAGCCCTGGACACTGTGGCCGCCCGCCGCGGCAATGGCATCGGCCTGCGCCTTGGTTTCCACGCCCTCGATCACGGCCCGCAGGCCCAGCGATTTTGCGATCGCAATGATCGCCTCGATCAGCTTGGCCTTCTGGCGGTCCCGCTCCACCCCTTCCACAAAGCGCCGATCCACCTTCAGCTCCGTGATCGGCAGGTTTGTGAGGTGCACAAGGCTCGCGTAGCCCGCACCAAAATCATCCAGCGCAAACGCGAGGCCCCTGGTGGTGGCCTCCGCCATCAAGGCAGTCAGCCGGCCCTCAGGGTCGTTCGCCAACGCCTTTTCCGCCACTTCCAGCACCACGGGACCAGCGTCCGGCATGCTCTCGCGGCGCTGGTAGAGCCGGTTCAGAATGTCAGACTTCAAAAGCTGGCTGGCCGAGACATTCACGCTGAGCGAGAGTTTGTCGGTTCGCTGGCGGTTGATGCGCGCCATATCGTCCAGCGCCCTGTCAATGATGCAGCGGCTGATCTGGCTGCCCACCTGATCGTCCGCCATGGCTTCGGCGAATGTATCGGGGCCGCGCTCGCCATCTCGGTCGACCCAGCGGGCGAGCGCTTCGACACCCGTCACCACGCCGCGCTCCATGTCGAACTGGGGCTGGTAGTACGGCACGATATGGCCGAGGGCCAGAGCATCGCGCGCGTCGTCCAGCAACTTGCCGCGGAGAGCCGCTGCGTGGCGAAACGCGTTCTCGAACAGGCATATCCGCCCGCCCTCCACCGCCTTCGCGCGGTAAAGTGCAAGGTCGGCTGCGGCGGAAAGGGACGTCTCGTTGTCACCATGGTCCGGCGCGATGGCAGCCCCGACGCTGAGCGCAATCGTCATCCGGGTGCTCTGATATTCGAACGGGAGTTCCACGGCATTGCCAAGGCGGGCCAGCACCGAATTCAAAGCGGCCCGGTCCTGCACATCATCGAGCAGAATGGCGAACTCGTCGCCGCCGATCCGTGCGACCGTGTCGTAGACGCGCACGTTTGCGCGAAGGCCCTGCCCCACCTGCTGCAGGAGCGCGTCGCCCGCCGCATGGCCGTGCGTGTCGTTGATCACCTTGAACTTGTCCACATCGACGAAGAGCAGACAGACGATCCGGCCGGAGCGCACGCGGCGCTCCAGCGCCTTGGCGAGACGGTCACTGAAGAGCGCGCGGTTGGGCAGCTCGGTCAAAGGGTCGTGGTTGGCGATCCACCACAGCCGCTCCGTCGCCTGATGCTGCTCCGTCACGTCCTGCAGGACACCCGCCAGCCTGGGGCTGCCGTCCGGCCCTGCCTGGAGCTGCACGCCGAACTGCACCGCCCGCTTGGTCCCTTCCCCGGTGACGATGGGGAAGGCGACCGTGTGCGTGTCGCCATCCTTCATGGCGCGAATGGCAGCGCGCAGCACGTGCCGGCGGCTGTCCCCGCCGAGAAAGGCGAGCGCATCGTCCAGGCTGAGGCTGTTGCGCTGCGGAATTTCGAGTATCCGCTGGATCTGATCGGAAATCCGCACTTCCCGCGCGGCAAGATCCAGATCCCACAGGCCGATCCGGGCGGCCCGTTCCAGCTGGTTGAACATCTCGACGTAGCGCTTCAGATCATCGCGGTAGCGGCGCATCAGCGTCACTTCGGCAAGGCGGCGCTCGGCCATCGCGACGAAATTGCGGACGAGCTCACGGTCGAGGGTGAGCCCTGCAGGGAAGATGAGGCAGTGGTAGGTCGTGCGCGCCAACCGCAGGCGCACCGCAAGCACTCTGCCGAAAGGTGCGTCCGCGTCGATCGGCACCGACGCCACGTGCTCCGATCCGCCCTCCGCTTCAATTTCGGTGACGGGGACGGCGCGGGCAAGGTTGAGCACCGCGGGGTCGATGCCCTCCGCCCGGTCGCATCGCGCGCGGACCGGACGGCCCAGAATGTCGGCGTCGACGATGACGATGGCGTTGGCCGCGAGAAATTCTCTCGCACTTTGCGCAAGCGCGTCGAACTGCGGCTGCGGGTTCGACCCCACAAGAGCATCGTTCAGGGACTTGAGCATTGGCGCCTTGGCAAGTGTCAGCGCCGGACGTTAGCGGAGGAAGCCCACATGAGGCTTGCGACCCGCCATGGGACCCCAAAAACGCAAAAGCGCCGCGAACCCCTGGTCCGCGGCGCTGGAAGCATTGTCACAAAGGAGAGGTCTGGCGTTACACCTGAACCAGAGAGACGATCGTGCCGCTTTCCTCGACCACGCAGGTGGCTGTGCCGGGGCCGGTGGTCAGCTCGACCTGATAGCGCGCTGCCTCGATCTGGGCCGAGCTGGTCGCAAACACCGACGTCTGCTCGAATCCGAACCGATTGGCCGCTTCCGAGGCGCAAAGCAGCTGGAGGTCCGCAGGTGCGGTCACGATTGTGGCGCGCACGGTCTGCGTGTTCGGCGTTTCGCTGCCGCCGCCGCAGCTGGCAACCATCAAACCGGCTGCCATCACGCCGGCCAGCCGCAGTCCAATCGTCAAATTCATTGCTTTCTCCTCACACGCCCCGGTAGAGAGCGGCGCCCTGCATCAGAACAATAACTTTCGCGCCGACCTGTACCCGCGAATAAAGGTCGATCACATCCTCATTGTTCATCCGGATGCAGCCGGAGGAAATATCAAGTCCGATGGACCAGGGTTCGGTTGTGCCATGAATTCGGTAGATTGTGTCCTGATTGCCCTCAAAAAGGTACATTGCACGCGCGCCGAGAGGATTATCCGGCCCGCCGGGCATGCCGCCGGCGTATTTGGCGGCCTTTGGGTCGCGCGCAACCATTTCGGCCGGCGGCGTCCACGTGGGCCACTCAACCTTGCGGCCGACATTGACGATCCCGGCCCAGCCGAAGCCCTCACGGCCGACACCGATCCCGTAGCGGATGGCCTTGAAGCCGGGCATCACGAAGTAGAGGAAGTGCCGGTTGCCGTCGATCACGATGGTGCCGGGCTTTTCAGCGGTGCGAAAATCGACGACCTGCCGCTTGAAATCCTCCGGAACGCCGCCCTTCATCTGGTAATAGCGCATGGCAAGCTTGGGATCGTACTTCATCCAGGTCTTGCTGCGGGGGTTGAAGATCTCCGTTGCAGCCGAAGCGGCGGTGACGGTCATCCCAAGGGCAAGAACTACCGCGAAAATCTTGCGTAGCATCGTCATTTGATCCACTCCTCGATGCGTGCGCTGTTGTCTTTGATCCACTTTGCCGCGATCTCTTCGGGGCTGCGTCCTTCGACATGCACGGCGTAACTCATTGCCTCGGCATCCTGTGGCGTGATCTCCATCTTCTCGAGGAAGGCGACCACAGCAGGATTGTCGTCGGCAAGCGCTGTAGCGTAACCGATATGATAGTGAGACGGTTCCCAGGCCGTTGGCGCAGACGAGTTGTCCAGCCACGCCACATCCTGCTCCGGTGCGGAAATCGTCCATGCCGCAGGGTCGTAGGCCGGTTCTTCGAGGGTCACGATATCGTGAAGCGCGAAGAGATAATGGGGCTCGTAGCAGTAGAACACGATGGGCGAGCCGACCGCGACAGCGGCATCCACCGACGCAAACGCCTGATCTTCCGGCATGGTCAGGAGCATCATCGTGTCGTCATAGCCGTATGAGCGGGCCCGTACGCGCTCGATCCGGGTGGACGCCCACGTATTGGCGCCGATCCAGACTTCGCCCTTGCCGTCGGCATCGGTATCGAAGTTCGCGGCCATTTCGGGCTTCTTGAGGTCGGCCACAGCCTTGAGACCGGTCGCCTCGGCGGTTTCGCGCGTGGTGCAGATGTGCTGCGACGCCTTGACGCCAATTGCACTCAACCGCAGGCTTTTCTTCTGGTTGACGTATTCGTCGACGATTGCCGCCGAGTTGGGCAGCCAGACCTCGGGATGAATATCGACTTCGCCGCGATCGATGGCGCCGATCAGCTGCACGGTGCCGATGGGGCGCAGCTTGGCATCCACATCCAGACGGTCATTGAGAACATCCGCGATGATGTGAGCCGTCACCTGCGCGGACGGCCAGTCCGGCTTGCCGACGACCACGGTCGACGCAAGTGCCGCCCCACTCAGCGCCGCTGACATTAGCGTGAAAGTCAAACAACGTATTAACACGATAAACGTCCCCTTTGCGCCAAGATCAAACGCAAGTTGCATGCACCGCGAACAATTGCAAAGTCGTTCACGTGGCCCTGTTGCAAGCCACAAGAGGCCAAATGGTGTGGCCAGACGACGGACTGCGACACAATAGCTCCGTGCCACACCTCCCCTCGCCGTCCAGCCGTGCTACATGTTCCGAACAAATGATGAACGGCGGAGCTTGGTGTACCCTTGGCGAAAACACGCACTCTCCAGGAAAAGCTCGGCATTCTGGCGGATGCTGCGAAATATGATGCGTCCTGCTCCTCGTCCGGCACCCAGAAGCGCAACGCCCGCACCTCCGGCGGCATCGGTTCCACCGAAGGCAACGGCATCTGTCACGCCTATGCGCCAGATGGCCGCTGCATCTCGCTTCTGAAAATCCTGCTCACCAACGCCTGCATCTTCGACTGTTCCTACTGCGTGAACCGCGTGTCCAGCGCCGTGGAACGGGAAGCCTTCACCCCGGAGGAAGTGGCCGATCTCACCATAGGCTTCTACAAGCGCAACTACATCGAGGGATTGTTTCTTTCATCCGGGATCATCCGATCCTCCGACCACACCATGGAACAACTGGTGCGCGTCGCGAAGCTTCTGCGGCTCGACCATGGCTTCAAGGGTTACATCCACCTGAAGACCATTCCGGACGCCTCCCCCGAGCTGATCGACGAAGCCGCCCTTTACGCCGACCGTCTGTCCATCAACATCGAATTGCCGACGGTCAAAAGCCTCAAGTCGTTTGCGCCGGAAAAGGATGCGGGGACCATCAAATCCGCCATGGCGGCGCTGCGCACGGGCATCGAGGCGGCCGCCGAGCCGACGCGGCAAACCGGCCGGCGCAAGCGCTTTGCCCCTGCTGGCCAGTCGACGCAGATGATTGTCGGCGCCGATGGCTCCCACGACGTGGCGATCCTCACCGCCAGCCGCTCGCTCTACACCTCTTACCGGCTGAAGCGTGTCTATTATTCCGCCTTCAGCCCCATTCCGGATTCTTCCAGCGCGTTGCCGCTTTCCGCACCGCCGCTGGCGCGCGAACACCGGCTTTATCAGGCGGACTGGCTCACCCGCTTTTATGGTTTTGAGGTGGGCGATATTGCCGCCGCCGCGCCGGACGGGATGCTGGATCTGGAGGTGGACCCGAAGCTCGCCTGGGCCCTCGTCCACCGCGGCAGCTTCCCGGTGGACGTCAACCGCGCCCCGCGTGAAATGCTTCTGCGGGTGCCGGGCCTTGGCGTGAAGGCGGTGAATGCGATCCTGCGCACCCGCCCCTACCGGAGCCTGCGCGCCGAGGATCTTGCCAGGCTCTCGTCCACCGCACGCAAGGCGATGCCCTTCATTGCGCTGGAAGGGTGGCACCCCTCGCGCCTGACCGATGCCATCGACCTGCGCCAGCGCTTCCTGAAACCGGCCCGCCAGCTGGATCTGTTTGCGGCGTGACCCCCGCCGGCCCCATCCACGTACCGCTGGATCATCCGGCGGATTTCGACGGCTGGCGGGCGGCTGCGCGGCAGCTGGTGGCCGCCGGCATCGCGCCGCGAGATGTCGTGTGGGGCGACGCGCCGGCGGGCCTCTTCGGCGCCGAGCGCTCCATCGCCCATCTGCCCGCCGCTGCGCCCGAACGTCTGCCGCGTGCCAGCGAGGCGTTCGTCAGCTTGGCAGCGCTCGTGGTCTGCCACCGCAAGCCTGAGCGATTTGCGCTGCTTCACACGCTGCTGACGCGCCTGCAGACCGAGCGCAGCCTCATGCGGGTCGCCAGCGATCCGGACGTGGCCGCCGCAGAAACCATGGCGAAAAACGTTCGCCGCTGTGCCCACAAGATGAAAGCCTTCGTGCGGTTTCGCGAGGCGGCCGATCCGGACGGGACGGCGCGCTACGTTGCGTGGTTCGAGCCAGAGCACCACACGCTCGACAGGACGGCGGGGTTCTTCGTCCGCCGCTTTCCCGAAATGCGCTGGTCGATCCTGACACCGCACCGCAGCGCCCACTGGGACACCAGGGCGCTTGCGCTGGGCGACGGCGCCACCCGAGACATTGCGCCCGACGGCGATGTCAACGAAGAGCTCTGGCGCACATACTACCGCTCGATCTTCAACCCGGCACGGCTGAAGGTGAAGACCATGCAGTCCGAGATGCCCAAGCGCTACTGGAAAAACCTGCCGGAGGCATCCCTCATCGCCCCGCTGATCCATGACGCGGCGCGGCGCACCGACGGCATGCTCGCCGCGCCCGCCCGCAGCCCGGCACGGTCCACCCGCATCGCCAGAGAGCGGGAGGCGGCCGCCCGCGATCTTGCAGAGGACGGTTTCACGACGCTTGAGGCGCTTACGGCCGCCGCGCGCCAGTGCACCAGATGCGCCCTCCACGAACACGCGACACAATACGTGCCCGGCGCCGGCGAAATCGGCGCGCCATTGATGTTTGTCGGTGAGCAACCGGGCGATCAGGAAGATCTTGCCGGAAGACCTTTCGTAGGTCCTGCCGGTCAATTATTTAACAAGGCTCTGGCCGCGGCAGGTATAGACCGCAGTTCAACTTTTGTTACAAACGCGGTTAAGCATTTCAAGTTCGAACCACGCGGAAAGCGCAGGCTTCACAAATCCCCCAATGCCGGCGAGGTGGCGCACTGCCGCTTCTGGCTCGACCATGAAAGGCGCCTCGTCAAGCCGCGCCTCACGGTGGCGCTGGGCGCGAGTGCAGCACGCAGCCTTTCCGGCCGCAGCGTTACAATCGGCAAGGAACGTGGGGCGCCGACGCTGTGGGCCGACGGCTCGCATGGTCTTGTGACGGTGCACCCATCCTACATTTTGCGTTTGCCGGACGAGGCGGATCAGGCGTCCGAATATGCCCGTTTTGTCGGCGATCTGATGCAGGCGAAAGCCTTCGTGGACGTTGTGGCCGTGACGCACTAGCGCGGCGCCACCAGCTCCGCGAGAGTGCGACCGCGTTAACACAGACCGCTCAAAACAGCGGTCACAGCATTGATGCTCACCCATCCGATGCGTAGCTGTACCTTGAAACCTCTGGACGCGGCGCCGCGAGGAATATGTAATGCGTGCGATACTGGCTGTTATCTTTGTGCTGATGTTTACGGCAGGCGCTGCGGCGCAGTCGTGCGGAGCATTGCGTGCCCAACTGGCCAGCGCAAAGTCGGGGCAGCCGGACAGGGCCGCCATTGCGGCACTGACCCGTCAACAGAGATCCAACGGATGTGGCGGCACGCGCTTCGGTGCGAACAAGCCTGCCTGCTCGCGGATCGACGCGCGGCTGCGCGCGGCACGCCGCGGTACGGTCAACCGCGGTCAGGTGGCGACCATCATGCGCAAGATCCGCCAAAATTGCGGGACGCGTCAGGCAAGGCGTGAGACCCGTTCGGAAAACACCGGCGTTCGCCGCTCTGCCAAGAGCGGACGCAACATCTTCAGCTCGATTTTCGGCCGGCGCGACGAGCCGGAGGTGGTGATCCAGAAGAAGCGCAGCAGCAGCAAGGCCCGCAAGGTCGAGCGCGTGAATCTCGACGTGAAGCGCAGCCCGCGCACCACAAAGAACGCGCCCAAGCGCTCCCTCGCCACCGGCGGTTCCGGGCGGCGCAAGGGGAGCTCGCGCGAAGGCAGCTCCCGCACCATGTGCGTGCGCCTTTGCGACGGGTTCTACTTCCCCATCAACAGCCGTTCCCACAGCGACAACTACTATGACGAAATGGCCATGTGCGTCGGCCGTTGTCCGGGGTCCGACGTGTCGCTCTACGTCCATTACAGTGGTGAGCCGGTGGAGCGGATGCGCTCGGCGATGACCGGCGAAGCATACGTCAACCTTCCGACCGCGTTCGACTACCGCAAGACCCTCTCGCCGTCCTGCGGATGCTCCAACGGCACCCGGATTGCCCGCGGGAATATCGGCCTCCCCGGCACTGCGGTGGCGAGCGCCGCTGCGGCAAGCCCCGCCGCCGAAAGCCCGACGATGACCGACGCCACAAAGGACCAGACCCGCTGGGACCGGTACCGCGCCATCTACGACGAAACCGGCAAGCCGCTGGCCATCTCCCGCACGGCATACGGCGCCAAGGAAGCCCGCAGCCGCAGGATCACGGGCAACGACCGCGCTGACGTCCGCGTCGGCAGCGGCCCGGTGACCGCAACGCCGGACGCCGAACAGCCAAGCGTCGCGTTTGATCCTGACGACAACACCGCACGCCCTGTTGGCCCGCAGTCCTTCTCCAACACCGTCGCCGACTTTGCCGCCCGCAAGACGGTAAAACGCGAGGTCCGGAGCGACAGTGTCATCACCACAATCACGGTGACACCGCTGCGCCGGAATGAGGCAGACGGCACCGCTCCTTCGGCAAGCCCTGCCCCCCGTGCGCAGCAAGACGAACCCGGCCTGGCCGAAGCCGATGAAAGCGTCCTTCCCCCCGGCACCGCTGCCAAGGCGCTTCCTGCCGAAACCGATGGCTGAATAAAAAAAGGCGCCCTCCGGGGCGCCTTTTTTATTGGATGGCGAGGCGCCGGACGCGGGAATTCCTCCCGCCCCTGCGGCGACCCTCAGTTCAAGGCGGCCGAGAGGCGGTCCAGCGCGCGCTGGCGGCCGAGAAGGTGCAGCCATGGCCCCAGCTCAGGCCCGCTTGCGGTGCCGGTCAGGGCGCGGCGCAGCGGCATGAAAAGCGCCTTGCCCTTGGCGCCGGTCTCGGCCCGCACGGCTTTCGTCCATGCGCCAAAGGTTGCGTCGTCCCACGGCTCTGCCGGGAGCGCTTCTGCGGCTGCTGCAACCACCGCGCGATCCTCGGCGGACAGCGGATCGGCACCCGCCATCACCGTGTCCGGGGCCTGCGCAAGCCGCTCGGCCCATCCGCCCAGCTCGTGACGGAAGGTGAGATTGCCCTGCACCGTTTCCCAGAAGGCCGCAGCCTCCGGCCCGGCCAGACCCTGCTCGGCAAGTTCGCGCTCGATCGCAGCCACCGGCAGCGCATGGACGATGGCCGCATTCAGCCGTTCCAGCTCGGCGGGGTCGAACATTGCCGGGCCGCGCGACATATCGCCGAGGCTGACAGTCGAGGCTAGCGCGGCAAGGTCGGCCGCTGGCGCCACCGGATGAGAGGTGCCGGTGAGCGCCCCCAGCGAGGCCACCGCCATCGGCTCGAACCCGGCAGCCGCCAGCGCACGGATCGACAGCGGATTGTCCCGCTTGGACAGCGGCTCGCCATCGGTTCGGGTCAACAGATTGTGGTGGGCAAATGCCGGCACGGGCGCCCCCAGCGCCTCAAACAGCGCAATCTGCACACCCGTGTTGGTCACATGGTCCTCGCCGCGCACCACAAGCGTCACGCCAAGGTCGGCATCGTCCACCACCGATGTGAGCGTATAAAGGTAGCTGCCGTCCTCGCGGATCAGCACCGGATCGGAGAGCGCGCCAAGGTTCACCGTCAGCGATTCGCGGCACCGGTCGGCGAACGTGCGCGGTCCGTCCGGCAGCTTGAAGCGCCAATGCGGGCGGCGCCCTTCAGCCTCCAGCGCGGCCTTCTCATCAGTGCCGAGCGCCAGCGCCGCACGGTCGTAGATTGGCGGCAGGCCCCGCGCGCGCTGGCGCACCCGCTTGCGCTCCAGCTCTTCCGGCGTCTCGAAACACGGATAAAGAAGCCCCGCGTCCCGCAGCCGGTCGGCCGCCGCGTCGTAAAGCCCAAGCCGGTCGGACTGCCGCACCACAAGGTCAGGCATGATGCCGAGCCACGCCATGTCGGCGGTGATCTGATCGGCGTAGCGCTGTTCGGACCGGCCGGTGTCCGTGTCGTCGAACCGGAGAATGAAACGGCCCCCCTTCCCGGCTTCGAACCAGTTGTAGAGCGCAGTGCGCACATTGCCGATGTGCAGCTTGCCCGTGGGCGATGGTGCGAAGCGAACGGTGTCGGCCATCATGCGTCCCGGTAGCGGTTGGTGATCGGATAGCGCCGGTCCCGGCCGAAATTCTTCGCCGAGATCTTTACGCCGGGGGCCGCCTGCCGGCGTTTATATTCGGCAATGTGCAAGAGGTGGTCGACGCGGCGCACCACCGCCTCCTCGTGCCCCTCCGCCACGATTTCGGCGATACCCGCCTCGTCCTCGATGAGACGGCGCAGGATCGCGTCCAGCGTCTCGTAAGGGGGCAGCGAATCGTCATCGCGCTGGTTCTCGCGCAGCTCGGCGGTGGGGGGCTTGTCGATGATCCGCTCCGGGATCACCACGCCGTCCGGTCCGAGCGCCCCCGCGGGTTTGGCGCCATTGCGCCAGCGGCAGAGGCGGAACACTTCGGTCTTGTAAAGGTCCTTGATCGGGTTGAAGCCGCCATTCATGTCGCCATAGAGCGTGGCGTAGCCGACGGACACCTCGGACTTGTTGCCGGTGGTCACCACCATGGCCCCGAACTTGTTGGACACCGCCATCAGCGTCGCCCCGCGGATGCGGCTCTGGATGTTTTCTTCGGTGAGGTCGGGTTCGCGGCCCTCGAAGGCTGGTGCAAGCTGCTCGCTCATCCCCTCCACCGCCGGGGAAATCGCCACGGTGTCGTAGCGCACGCCGAGCCGCTCGGCGACGTCCGCCGCATCCGACAAGCTGTCCGAAGACGTGTAGCGGTAAGGCATCATGATGCAGTGAACCTTCTCCGGCCCGAGCGCGTCCACCGCCAGGGCAGCGCAGATGGCCGAATCGATGCCGCCCGAAAGGCCGAGCACCACACCTGGAAAACCGTTCTTGCCCACATAGTCCCGCAGGCCGAGCATGCAGGCCGCCCACTCCGCCTCATCCAGCGGCGGAAGCGGTGCCAGACGGCCGCGAACGGGCGCAAAGCCCTCAGAACCACGCTCGAAAACCACCGTTTCCGCATCTTCGACGAAAGCGGGAAGCTGCATCTCCAGCGTGCGGGCGGCAGACAAGACGAAGGACGCCCCGTCGAACACCAGCTCGTCCTGCCCGCCCATCTGATTGATGTAGACCAGCGGCAGCTCGCTCTCGACCACCCGCGCCACGGCAACCTGCATTCGCCGGTCCTGCTTGGTGCGCGTGTAGGGCGAGCCGTTGGGCACCACCAGAATTTCGGCGCCGGTTTCGGCAAGGCACTCGCAAACGTCGTCTTCCCAGATGTCTTCGCAGATGGGAAAGCCGATGCGCACGCCGTCGATGTCGACCGGGCCGGGCATGGCGCCGGCGTCGAACACACGCTTCTCGTCGAACACGTCGTAATTGGGCAGGTGCACCTTGTGGCGCACGGCAGTCACCTTGCCGCCCTTGAGGATCGCGTAGGCGTTGGTGCGCATGCCGTCCGCCTGCCACGGCGTCCCGATGGCAATGGCCGGCCCGTCGGCACATTCGGCCGCCAGCGCGTGGACTGCATCCATGGCTGCGGCCACGAAGGTGCGCTTGAGGATCAGGTCTTCAGGCGGATAGCCGGTGATGAACAGCTCGGAGAATGCGACCAGATCGACGGCGCCGGCCGCCTTGACCGCCTTCGCCGCCTTGGCGCGGTTGCCCGCAATGTCGCCCATGACGGGGTTGAGCTGCTGGATGGAGATGGTGAAGCGGTTGCGCATGGAGCCTTCAACGTGCCGGATCGGAAGCGGCCTGTGCGAGCGCACGGCGGCGCCCCTGTCTAGCAGGACTATCCGAAAGGCTAAACTCTATACCCGACAAAGCCGCCGAACCTGACCGTTCGGACGCGAACGATCTGGCCCTTGGCGCCGTTTATTTCCCGAGTGGCAAGCAGGACGAACCACCCCGGACAACACCGGATGCTTGCGCAGGATCTTCACCCGACCTGGTGGCTGTAGCCCGGGTCATGCAAGAGGCAGACAACAGATGGCAAACACCTTCAACACCACCCCGGTCGCCACCCCCGCATCCGCCGACGACCGCCCGAACGCGGTGCAGTTCAGCCTCGCTCGCGTTCTTTGCCTTGTGGACTCTGCCGTGGCGGTTCGTTGCAGCAACCGCCCCGCGGAACGCTTTGCCGCACTTCCCGCCAACGACGACAGCAAGGTCGGCCGCAGCGCCTAGGCTGCGGCCTCCCGTTCGCTACGCGGCGACCTGTGCGCCGCGATCCCGCTTTTCCGCCTGCAGGTTCTCGGCGATCAGGAAAGCAAGCTCGATGGCCTGCTCCGCATTGAGGCGCGGGTCACACTGGGTGTGATAGCGGTCCGACAGGGTGTCGGCCGTCACCGGGCGGGCGCCGCCGGTGCACTCGGTCACGTTCTTGCCGGTCATCTCGATGTGGATGCCGCCGGCATGGGTGCCCTCGGAGCGATGCACCGCGAAGAACGACTGCACTTCTTTCAAAATGCGGTCGAACGGACGCGTCTTGTAGCCGGACACCGACACCGTGTTGCCGTGCATCGGGTCACACGACCACACAACGTTGCGCCCTTCCCGCTCCACCGCGCGAATGAGACCCGGCAGGTGGTCGATCACCTTGTCCGCGCCGAAGCGGCAGATCAGCGTCATCCGGCCCGCCTCGTTGGACGGGTTGAGAATGTCGAGAAGCTCGATCAGGCCGTCTGCCGTCAGCGACGGGCCGCATTTGAGGCCGATCGGGTTCTTGATGCCGCGCGCCCATTCCACGTGCGCATGGTCGGGCTGACGGGTGCGGTCGCCGATCCAGACCATGTGGCCGGAGGTGGAATAATGATCGCCCGTCGTGGAATCGACGCGGGTGAACGCCTCCTCGTAGCCCAGAAGCAGCGCTTCATGGCTGGTGAAAAGGTCGGTCGAGCGGAGCTGCGGCGTGGTCGACGGGTCGATGCCGCACGCGCGCATGAAGCCAAGCGTTTCGGAGATCCGATCTGCCAAGTTTCGGTATCGATGGCCCTGCGGGCTGTCTTCCACAAAGCCCAGCATCCACTGGTGCACGTTGTCGAGGTTGGCATAGCCGCCCTGGGCGAACGCGCGCAGAAGGTTCTGCGTCGCCGCCGACTGGCGGAACGCCATTTCCATCCGGCGCGGATCGGGGATCCGGCCTTCTTCGGTGAACGCCATGTCGTTGATGATGTCGCCCTTGTAGGACGGCAGCGCAACGTCGCCCACCGTCTCCATGGGGGACGACCGGGGCTTGGCGAACTGGCCTGCAATCCGGCCGACCTTGGTCACCGGCGAAGCGGCGGCATAGGTCAAGACGGCGGCCATCTGGAGGAAGACGCGGAAAAAGTCGCGGATACCATCGGGGTGGTGTTCGGCAAAGGCCTCGGCGCAGTCGCCGCCCTGGAGCAGAAAACCGTTGCCGGCGCCAACCCGCGCCAGTTCCGCCTTCAGCGCTCTTGCCTCACCTGCAAAAACGAGGGGCGGATAGGTCGCCAGGGTGGCTTCCATGGCTTTCAGCGCATCCTGGTCGGGATACTCTGGCAGTTGCTGTGCCGGTTTCTGACGCCAGCTCGAAGGACTCCATGCCGATTTGGTCATCGCGTTCTATCCAAGTCTCGACCGCACCTTTGCGCGGTCAAAGTGATCTTTGAGAAAATCCGGCTTGCCGCGCGATCACGCACGCAGATTAAACGGATCGTTTCTCTTGGGCGCGGACCGGCGTTGCGTCAACACTTTGGAGCAATTGATTGATGCGCTTTTCTTCAGCGCTGCCGAGTTGTTGTGCACGGGCATAACGCGGATCCGCCCGGTCGTTGACGATCGGAACGTGCCAGCCGTCCGTCGTCGCCATGAAGCGCTCGGCGCCGTCGTCACCGAATTCGCGCAGGAAGCCCTGCACCGTCGCGTCCACATAGGACAGGAGGATCGGGTGATCGTCGTCGCCATAATCGTCCACCTCCGCCTTGGCGCGGAAGATGATGATGTCCGGATCGTCCTTGAGGCGCAGCAGGTCATAATTGTGCTCGCGGGCGGTGATGGTCGGCATCAGCCCGTCCTCGAAGGTGACGACGAGACCGTCGATCTCCGCGCCCGGCGCCTCCACCACCGAGAGCGAACACGCGCCGGTAACGCCGAGCCCCGGCGAGCGCTTGCGCCATGCGCGCCGCCAGCCTTTCACCGTGCACCGCTCCGCGTGAACGTAAGGCGGAAGCGTGCCGCGGTTGACCAGCGAGCCGTAACCGAAAACCTTGAACGTCACGCGGCTTGGCGCCGCAGGGTGCGGCTCGGCGTGCGCATCGTCACCAGTTCCTCGGCCGCGGTGGGGTGGACCGCCATGGTCGCATCGAAATCGGCCTTGGTTGCGCGCATCTTGAGCGCGATGCCGAGCACCTGCGCCAGTTCGCCCGCGCCATGGCCCAGAACGTGGACGCCGAGCACAAGGTCGGTCTCTGCATCCACCAGCACCTTCATCAGCATCTTCTCCTGCCGGCCGGACAGGGTGTAGAGCATCGGCCGGAAGCTGGCGGAGTAGACGTCCACGCAGTCGAACGCCTCGGCCGCCTCCTGCTCAGTGAAGCCGACAGTGCCGATTTCGGGCTGGGAGAACACGGCGGTCGGGATCAGCGTGTGGTCCACATGTGTCGGCTTGCCGCCGAAGACCGCGTCGGCAAAGGCATGGCCTTCGCGGATTGCGACGGGGGTGAGGTTTACCCGGTTCGTCACATCGCCCACAGCATAGATGGACGCCACGTTGGTGCGGCTCTCGCTGTCCACCTTGATGGCACCGCGCAGACCGAGCGCCACACCGGCCTTTTCAAGGCCAAGCCCGTCGGTGGCAGGTTCGCGGCCGGTGGCGAACAGGATCTGGTCCACGGTGAGCGTGCCGCCGCTCTTCAGCGATGCGCTCAGCCCGTCCGGTCCCTTCCGGATGCCGGTGAAAATGTCGTTGAAGACGAATTTGACGCCGCGGGCCTCCATCGCTTCGCGCAGCGCGGTGCGAACCTCGTCGTCAAAGCCGCGCAGGATCTCGTCGCCGCGGTAGACGAGGGTCGTCTCCGACCCCAGGCCATTGAAGATGCCCGCAAACTCGACGGCAATGTAGCCGCCGCCGGCAATGGCAATCCGCTTCGGCTGGTCCTTCAGGTAGAACACCTCGTTGGAGGTGATGATGTGCTCGATGCCCGGCAGCGCCATGTCGAGCCACGGGGTGCCGCCGGTCGCGATCAGGATGACGCGCGCGGTCACCGTGCGGTTCTCCATGGCAAGGTGCACTTCATGCGGCCCCGCTACGGTTGCGCGGCTCATCACGATTTCCACGCCCGCATTGTTGAGGTTGCGGATGTAGATGCCATTCAGCCGGTCGATCTCAGCGTCCTTGCTGGCGATCAGCTTGTGCCAGTCGAACGTTGCTTCGGGGCGCGACCAGCCGAAGCCGGCCGCATCCTCGAACGCCTCGGAGAATTGCGAGGCATACACCATCAGCTTTTTCGGCACGCAGCCCCGGATGACGCAGGTGCCGCCGACGCGGTGCTCCTCGGCAATGGCCACCCTTGCGCCGTAGCCGGCGGCAATGCGGGCGGCGCGCACCCCGCCCGACCCCGCACCGATCACAAACAGGTCGTAGTCGTAACGGGGGTCACTCATCGAAAACGCTCCGGACGGTGGTGCTGCGCTCAGGCAGGATTAAAGGGCATGGCCCTGTTCGCGCAGGCGCTTGCGGGTTTCGGCCACCATGTCGGCGGCAATGCCCTGCTCCCACTCGTTGGAGGCGCCGACGGACAGCATCCCCACCACGGGGAAGGTCTCGATGTATTTCTTGCCCAGCGGTCCTTCAAAGAAGACAGCCAGCGCGTTCAGCTCTTCCTCGGAGAAGCGGCGGGCCCAGATGAGCTCCAGTGTCTTCGACAGCTGCACGCGGCGGGGCACCATCTCGATGGCAACCTCGGTGGTGGTGTCCTCGATCTCGCGGGTCAGCGCCGGATTGGTGCGGGTGAAGATGTTGCGCGTCTGTGCGGCAACGCCCGGAAGGATTTCGTCGAAATTGATGTCGCCTTTGACCGCGGCGATCACGCGGCTGGCAGCTTTGAGGTGGGAGGGGGTGAAATCCTCGTCGGCCGGCGTGGCGGCGGGTGCGGCAGGCGCAGCGTTCTGCGCGGCAGCGGGGACCGACGCAAGCGCGACGGCGAGGATGGCGGCGAGGGCAGAAATACGCATCGGACGGGATCCCTGTCGCGTTGGAAGTTGATCTTGTCCAAGGCTTCAAGCAAGTCGGCGTCGACATGGCAAGAGCTGGCGGCCGGATCGCCTCTCCGCTATGGCTTCGCCTCCCCCAGTGTCCCAGCCGAAGAACCCGCCCCATGCCTCGTCTTGCCGTTTTCGACCTCGACGGAACCCTCATCGACACCGCGCCCGACCTTGTCGACACGACCAACGTGGTCCTGGAGGCGCGCGGGCTTGCCGCGGTGCCGGCCGAAATCATCGTCGATCACATTGGCGTGGGTGCGCGGGTGATGGTCGCCTCTGCGATGGCGGAACACGGGATCACGGTCGACGATGCCACCATGGACAAGATCCACGCCGAGTATCTGGCGCATTACGCCACACGCCTTGCCCGCCTCAGCCGCGCCTTCCCGGAAATTCTGGCGGCCTTGCCGAAGCTGAAGGCGGACGGCGTCACGCTTGCCGTCTGCACCAACAAGCGGGAGGACATGGCACGTCAGCTCCTCGGCGAACTCGGGCTGATGGACGAATTCGTCGTCCTTACGGGCGGCGACACGTTTGCCTTCTCCAAGCCCGATGCGCGGCACCTTCTGGAAACCATTGCCCTTGCCGGCGGCGATCCCGCAAACACCGTTTTCGTTGGCGACAGCCGGATCGACTTCGAGACCGCGCAGAACGCGAAAATCCCGATGGTCGGCCTCTCCTACGGCTATTCCGACGTGCCGATGGCCGAGCTTGGCCCGGATGCCCTGTGCAAGCCCGGCGAGGACATTGCCGCTGCGATCCTCGGCTTGTTTCCCGCCGCCTAGGCGCTGACAACGGCGGCGGCGAGCGGAAGGCGCACGGCAAACACCGAGCCGTCCGCCCCGGTGCGCTCCAGAACCAGCGTGCCGCCCAGCGCCGCCACAATCTCGTGCGCAATGGCAAGGCCGAGACCCGCACCCGACGGGTTGTTCTCGGACCCCGTGCCGCTGAATTTGGTGAACAGGCGCGGGCGCACGTCCACGCCGACGCCGGGGCCATGGTCGATCACCCGCAGCACTGCGGTCGCGCCCTCCGCCACGCCGCTGAGCGCAATCTTGTCCGACGTGCCATGGAACTTCACCGCGTTGGAGACGAGGTTTTCCAGAACCTGCGTCAACCGGTCCGCATCCGCGCGCACCCACAGGGGAACGGCTGCATCCAGTTCGATGGTGACGCCCTGCCGCGCGGCAAAACCTTCCATGGCCGCCGCTGCCTGTTGCAGGTGACGCGTTGCATCGAGCGTCTCGAACTTTATCGGCGCGCGGCCTGCCTCCAGGCGCGACAGGTCCAGAATGTCGTCCAGAAGCCGCGTCAGGCGCTCGGATTCGGAGGCGATGATGGCGAGAAAACGGTCTGCCCGCGCCTCGTCGAGCCCACCGTCGCGCAAGAGGTCGGCAAACGCGCGCACGGCTGTCAGCGGCGTGCGCATTTCGTGGCTGACGCGGCTCAGGAAATCGTCCTTGTCGGCAAGGAGTTCGGTGAGCGCCACATTGGCGGCGCGCAGCTCCTCCGCCGTGCGCTCCAGCTCCACCGAGCGGACGCCGAGGTCACGCGCGATGCGGATGGCGTCCTGGGTTTCGCCCAATAGCGACAGGGCGGCATCCACCGTGAGCGGCTCGCCGGTGGCCACCCGCGTGACCAGCGTGTGAGCCGACGCCGCGCCGACCGCAAACGCGATTTCCCGTTCCACCCGCGCCACGAAGGCACTGTCGACGGCATCGTCACCACCGCCGCCGAACATCTTGTGCGCTTCGGCCGGGCCGAGAATGCGCTGGGTGAGGTGGAGAAGATCCCGCCGGTTGGCGGAGCGGCGGAGCATCGGCTCCGGCCCGCCGCGCGACAGCGCGTCGACGAACAGCGTGGCCTGCAAACGCTCCATGGCCGAGCCGCTGGTGGCCAGCGAGACGGTCACATAAAGGAGCGTGTTGAGGCTGAGCGAGACCACCACGCCGAACACCAGCGGGTCCACCGCCCCTGCCCCCGCCACCATGTCTCCCGGCAAAAGAACGGTGCGCAGCATTGCCAGAAGCCCGGTGCCAGCGCCGAAACTCGGCACAAGCAGCGTGGCAAGCCAGGCGAGCGCCCCCACCGTCAGCCCGCTGACAGCGCCGGCCCGTGTCGCGTCGCGCCAGAAAAGGCCGCCGATGAGCGCCGGCGCGAACTGGGCCACACCCGCAAAGGCAATGAGGCCGATGGAGGCAAGGCCCACGCCGCCAGCTGCCGTGCGCGAATAGACATAGCCAAGGCCGAGCACCCCGGCGATGGCGATGCGCCGCGTCATCAGCACCGACGCCGACAGGCTCGTCGCGCCGCTGTCGCCCTTGCGCAGAAGCAGCGGCGCGACGAGGTGGTTGGAGATCATCACGGCCAGCGCAAGAGAGGCGACAATCACCATGGAGGTGGCCGCCGACAACCCGCCGATGAAGGCAAACAGCGCAAGCCCGTGCGCCCCTTCCGCAAGCGGCAGGGTGAGAACGAAAAGGTCCGGCTCGGTGCCCGCGGGCAACCGCGTCAGCCCGGCAACGGCGATGGGAAGCACGGCAATGGCGGTCAGAAACAGGTAGAGCGGGAAGAGCCAGCTTGCGAGCGCGATGTGCTTCTCGTCGCGGTTTTCGAGGACCCCCACCTGAAACTGGCGCGGCAGGCACACCATGGCAGCCGCCGACAAGGTGGTGAGGATCAGCCAGCGCACCCCCCCGTCCGCCGGCAGCGCCCCAACCTCCGCCAGCGCATTGTGCCAGTTGGAGAATGTCGCGCCCGCCACCGGCTCGGCGTCGATCATCGTGACCGCGAACACCGCAACCGCAAGGAGCGCGGTGAGCTTCACGATGCTCTCGAACGCGATGGCCGCGACAATGCCGGGCTGGCTCTCGTCTGCATTGAGGCGCCGGGCCCCGAAGATGACAACGAAGAATGCCATGGCGGCGGCGACCCAGAACGCAGTGTCCGCCGCACTCTCCCCCACCAGCACGGCAAAAGAGCGGCTGACCGCCAGAAGCTGCAGCGCGATGTACGGGGTGACGGAGGCAATGGCGATGGCTGTGACGAGGACCGCCACCGTCCGGCTCTTGCCGTAGCGGGCGGAGACGAAGTCCGCGATGGAGGTGATGCGCTGGGTTTTGGCAACGCGCACCATCTTGCGCAGGAGAAGCCACCACGCCATCAACAGCAGCGTTGGCCCGGTGTAGATGGTGACGAATTCGAGGCCGCCGCGGACCGCCGTGCCCACCGCGCCATAAAACGTCCACGATGTGCAGTAGACCGCCAGCGACAGCGTGTAGGTGACGCCGGAAAACAGCGCTCGCGAGCGTCCTGCCGCCGCCAGCCGGTCCACCACAAACGCAATCACGAACAGAAGCGCGACGTAGCCCCCGCCGATGAGGAGGACGAGCCCGGACGACAGCATCAGCGCCGCGCCCGCCCATGCGCGGTGAGCGCAATCAGAACGATGCCGACCAGCCAGACCGAAAAGACGTAGATCACCAGCGCCGGAATGCCGAACAGCGACCAGTCCCGGTCCGCCACGGCAAGGACGGGCGGCAGGAAGAACAGCGGACCTGCGGCCGACAGCGCCGCGCGGGCGCCCGGCCGCGGCGGCCTGCGCGCTGGCGGGGGCTCTGGGTTCATGCCGGCTGGATCAGCGCCCGGATCGTGTCCATCAGCGCGCGGTTGGAAAATGGCTTGGTCACGAACGCATCAACGCCGATGGCGGTCATCCGCGCCTTGTCGGCCGGTTGTCCCTTCGCAGTCAGGACGCAGATCTTGGGCACGGGATCGACCGCTCTGGCCGCTTGCGCCACCTCGAAGCCGGATGCGCCGGGGAGCATGATGTCGAGAATGAGGATGTCGTACTGTGCAAGGAGCGGCATTGCCGCGGCGCCGTTGCTGATCACCTTGGTCTCGATCCCTTCCCGCTCGCACAGGAAGGCAAGTGCCTCGGCGATGGCGGGCTCGTCCTCCACAATCAGGGCGCGGATGGCTCCGGCTCTCACAGGATTGCGCCGCCGTGGGCACGCTGCGCGCAGGACACCCGCGAACACGAGCGGCACTCATACCCCGCCGCGGTCACGACACTCTCGACCCCCGGCGGAAACGGATCCCCGTAGACGATGTCGCCAAGATAATCGGCCGGGGCGCCGAGCATCACCGAGAAGCGGGCGGCCGGCTGGGCGTGGTGCTGACGCGTCTTGTCCACGGCGCGGGCGATGAGAAGGAAGCGCTCGCCCTCCATGTCGGCAAGCTGGGTCAGCGTGCGGCCGCTCTCGCCGAAGGCACCGAACGCGCACCACAGCGGGCACGCGCCGAACAGCGGCAGACGCAGCGCCCGGCTCGACAGACGCTTTGATATGGTCCCCGCCGGATCGACCCGCAGGAAGGCGAACGGAATGCCCTCCTGCCCCGGTCGCCGAAGGGACGCCAGCCGGTGCGCCGCCTGCTCGAAACTGACGCCGAACCGGTCGCACAGAATGTCCACATCGTATCGGTTGCGGGTGGCGGCGTCGTGAAACGCATCGTAGGGCATGATCAATGCGCCCGCTGCGTAGCGCACCAGCGCGCCGCGCGCCCGCGCCACGGCCCCCTCGGTCCGGAACGCGCGCAGATCCAGCTCCGCGTCGATCACGCTGCCAAGTTCGCGCTCCACCAGCGAGGAGGCGGTGCGGAAACGGCTGGTGGGCGGCTCGGCGGCCGGCCGCGCCAACCCCGCCACAGCGTCTTCGAGGACCGGAAAATAATAATCCCGGTCCTGCAGATAACCGTCCACCTCGCGAACGTCGGCGCCTGCGGCATCCTCGCCCGCGCCTTCCTGAAGCGCTGCAATCATCTGCCGCGCCACGGTGGTCAGCCGTTCGCTTTCGCCCACCACGGTGCGGGTGAAGCGGGCGCGGGTCTCGCCGCCGGTGTCCACCAGGTCGGCGAGAATTTCGGCAGCGGAGCGGATCGAGGTGATCCGGCTCAGAATATCGTGTGCAAACGAGATCGACTGCGGATCGCGCCAGAACCGGTCCGCAATCCGGTCCGAATGAGCTTCGGCGGACAGGACGCGCTCGTTGAGCTGGAGGATGATGCGCGCCCAGTCCGGCGAGAACGCCACCAGCGAGGAAGCGTTCGGTTCCGCCGGTTCGCCGAGTGTGCGGGACACTTCGTCAAGGTCAGCGGCCAGGCGGTCGTCGCTGAGGGCGGTGAACGTCTCGGTGGTGACGCCCAGCTCTTCGGCGATCTGGCGCAGGAGCTTGCCGCCGATCTGCCGCTTGTCGCTCTCGATGAGGCTCAGATAGGCGGGCGAGACGCCCACGGCGTCCGCAAGCGCCCGCTGGGTCAACCCACGCGTGCGGCGCTGCGTCTTGATCCGATCGCCCATCGGGACGCGCTGAAATGAGCCCAAACCCGTGTCTCCCCCGGCGCCGGTTCAATGTCCGGCGCATCGTTATGGTCTTTACAAACTATACAGCACCCGCAAGCGCAACTTTACAAGAGTGTAACAACTGGCATGCTTCGCCTTGTTCCGACCATAACGCCTCATTTACACCGCAGTAGATGAGCGGAGTCGGCAAATGAACTCCGCGCCACTTGGGAGGATCGATATGGATCGCATTATACGTCCATCACGCCGCGGATTTTTGAAGACGACCGCACTCGCGGGTGCTGCGCTGACGACGCCAAGCTTTTTCGTCCGCAACGCCTGGGCGCAGGACGCAAATTTCTGCAACGCCCCCACCGGCGACACCGTGACGCTTGGTTTCAACGTGCCGCAGACCGGCCCCTACGCCGAAGAAGGCAAGGACGAGCTGCGCGCCTACCAGCTTGCCGTGAAGCACCTCAACGGCGAGGGCGACGGCGGCATGCTCACCACCATGCAGCCCACCACGCTCAAGGGTGACGGCATCCTTGGCAAGAAGGTCGCCTACGTCACCGGCGACACGCAGACCAAGTCAGACGCGGCCCGCGCCTCCGCCAAGCGGATGATCGAGAAGGACGGCGCCATCATCATCACCGGCGGCTCGTCCTCCGGCGTTGCGGTGGCCGTGCAGTCGCTCTGCCAGGAGATGGGCGTCGTCTTCATGGCGGGCCTCACCCACTCAAACGACACCACCGGCAAGGACAAGCGGCGCTACGGCTTCCGCCACTTCTTCAACGCCTACCAGTCCGGCCAGGCGCTGGGTTCGGTCGTCGCCGAAGCCTACGGCAAGGAGCGCCGCGCCTACCACTTGACCGCCGACTACACCTGGGGCTGGACGCAGGAAGAATCGATCAAGAACGCCACCGAAGCCCAGGGCTGGGACACGGTGCAGGCGGTTCGCACCCCGCTCGGTGCCGGCGACTTCTCGCAGTACCTCACGCCGGTTCTCAACTCGGGCGCCGACGTCCTGATCCTGAACCACTACGGCGGCGACATGGTCAACTCGCTGACCCAGGCCGTCCAGTTCGGCATGCGCGACAAGCAGGTCAACGGCAAGCAGTTCGAGATCGTCGTGCCGCTGTTCTCAGAGCTGATGGCGCAGGGCGCAGGCTCCGCCGTCGCCGGCATCTTCGGCACCGCCAACTTCTCGTGGATGTCCGACAACCCCGGTGCGCAGGCGTTCGCCAAGTCGTTCGGCCAGGAATATGGCCGCCCGCCCTCGCAGGCCGCCCACACCTGCTACGTGCAGACGCTGCTTTATGCCGATGCCGTGAACCGCGCCGGGACGTTCTACCCCGTTGAGGTCATCAAGGCGCTGGAGGGCTTCGAGTTCGACGGCATGGGCAACGGTCCGACGCTTTACCGCGCCGCCGACCACCAGTGCATGAAGGAATGCTACGTCGTTCAGGGCAACCCGAACGCCACGTCCGACTTCGACCTTCTGCCGATCTACAAGACCGTGGGCCGCGATCAGACGGACTACGATCCCTCGATCTTCGGCGGCGAGCTTGGCCCCTACGAAGTTGCCGGCTGCGCGGCCTGATCCATCGCAACGGCGCCGCGGCATCCCGCGGCGCCACGCCGGGCGCCCCCGCACATTGCCGGCGCCCGCTTCGGCCGGTCTGGCCGGCCACCTAGACAAGTGTCGTTTCAAGCACCGCGGCCTCCTCCGCCGCGGTGCTTGACCATGTGCGATCGGAGAGAGGTTCGATGGACGGTTTAATCCTGCAGGTCTTGAACGGGCTCGACAAAGGCGGTGCGTACGCGCTGATCGCCCTCGGGCTGACGCTCACCTTCGGCACGCTGGGTGTGGTCAACTTCGCCCACGGCGCGCTCTTCATGCTGGGTGCGTTCTGCGCGGTCACGCTTCAGGCAGCGCTGACGATTTCCACCCGCGTGCGCGACGAATCCATCACCTTCTTCGAGGCTTACAAGGAAATTCCCTACCTCGTCACATGGTTCGGCGACACCGGCGCCACCATCATCGACTGGGTGGTGCCGCTCTCGGTCCTCGTGACAATCCCCTTCATGCTCCTTGTGGGTGTCATTTTCGAGCGCGGGCTGATCCGCTTCTTCTACAAGCGTTCCCACGCCGAACAGATCCTCGTCACCTTCGGCATCGCCATTGTCGCGCAGGAACTCATCAAGGCCTTCTTCGGCGCCAACCCGATTCCGGTCCAGGCGCCCGAAATCGTGCAGGGTTCGGCCGACATCGGCGCATGGTTCGGCCTTTCGGGGAACCTCTCCTACCCGTGGTGGCGCCTCGTCTATCTAGCATCGGCCGCCATCATCATCGGCGCGGTGTTCGCGTTCCTCAACCTCACCACCTACGGCATGGTTGTCCGCGCCGGCATGGCCGACCGCGAGACGGTGCAGCTTCTCGGCATCAACATTCAGCGCCGCTTCACCATCGTGTTCGGCATCGCGGCCGTCGCGGCGGGTGTCGCAGGCGCGCTCTACACACCCATATTGCCGCCCAACTACCATATCGGGATGGACTTTCTGGTCCTGTCCTTCGTGGTGGTTGTCGTCGGCGGCATGGGCTCGCTGCCGGGGGCGGTCGCGGCCGGCTTCCTTCTCGGCATTCTTCAGTCGTTCGCCTCGCTCAACGAGGTGAAGGACATCCTTCCGGGCATCGACCAGATCATCATCTACCTTGTTGCGGTGGTCGTCCTGCTCGCCCGGCCCCGAGGCCTGCTCGGCCGCAAAGGCGTGATGGAGGCCTGATCCCATGGACACCACACCGGGCAAACCGATGACCGAAGACGCCAGCTCCGCCCACCACCGCGACAGCACGGAGCGGACCTCCGCCCTGCCGCCCCGCGGCCCGGAAATGGAGCCGCTCTGGCCCAAAGGCCGCGACCTTGTGATGACGGTGCTGTTCGCTGCCGCCGTCATGACCATGCCGATCTGGCTTCAGCCCTTCGGGGCGGCCTATCCGGACCTGATGCAGCGCTTCGCGATCTACGGGATCTTCGCGATCGGCTTCAACATCCTGTTCGGCCTCACCGGCTACCTCTCGTTCGGCCACGCAGCCTTTCTTGGCGTCGGCTCCTACGCGGCGGTGTGGTCGTTCAAGCTGTTCTCGCTCAACATCCTGCCGGCGCTTGCCTTGGCGGTGATGATGTCGGGCATCCTGGCGCTTGCCATCGGGTACGTATCGCTGCGCCGGTCCGGCATCTACTTCTCGATCCTGACGCTGGCGTTTGCGCAGATGTGCTACAACCTCGCCTATTCGGTTCTGACGCCGATCACCAACGGCGAGACCGGCCTGCGCGTCCTGCGTGACGACCCGCGCATCATCGACGCCGCCATCTACGGCACCAGCGAAGTGGCTGTGCCGCGGGCCGACTTCTTCGGCATCACCATGACCGGCATGTCAGGCTTCTACACCTGCGCGGTGTTTCTGATCATCGCCTTCATCGTTGCCCTGCGCATCAGCCGCTCACCGTTCGGAATGATGCTGCGCGGCATCAAGTCCAACCAGGTGCGGATGAACTATGTGGGCTTCAACACCCGCCCCTACACGCTGATCGCATTTGTGATTTCGGGCATGTTCGCCGGGCTTGCGGGCGGTCTCCTCGCCGTCATCGACCCGCTGGCCGGCGCCGAACGCATGCAGTGGACGGCGTCGGGCGAAGTGGTCCTGATGACCATTCTCGGCGGTGCGGGCACCTTGATCGGCCCGGTCCTCGGTGCCGTCATCATCAAATATTTCGAAAACATCTTCTCCGCGCTCGGCGACTCCACATTGATGAACATGTTCTCGTTCGTGCCGGAGGGGGCGCGGGACACTGTCGTCGCCATCGTCTCACCTTTCGTGGGCGATGGGTGGCACCTGACGCTGGGCATCATGTTCGTGCTGGTGGTGTGCTTCCTGCCGGGGGGGCTGATCGAGGGCTTCCGCCGCATCGGCCGGATGTTCCGCGCCAAGAAGGAGGGCTGAGCGATGGTCGCCAACCGCGTGCTCCACGTTGCCGACGTGCAGAAATCGTTCGCCGGGCTGAAAGCGCTCACCGACATCGACCTGGAGATCGAAGAGGGCAAGACCCACGCGATCATCGGGCCGAACGGCGCCGGCAAGTCCACCCTCCTTAACGTGTGTGTCGGGCGCCTTGCGCCCGACAGGGGAGCCGTCGTGTTCGACGGGGACGTGATCACGGGCAAGACGCCCTACCAGATCAACCAGCTGGGCATTGCGCGCGTGTTCCAGACGCCGGAGATCTTCGCCGACCTCACGGTCCTGCAGAACGTGATGACGCCCGCCTTCTCCAAGCGGGACGGGGCGCTGCGGATGAACATCTTCTCCAGCCTCGACTCCGACAAGGACATCCGCGCAGCCGCCGAGGAAACCCTTCTCGACCTCGACCTTGCCGACAAGCGCAGCGCGGACGCAAGCTCGCTCTCCCGCGGTGACAAGCGGCGCCTCGAGCTTGCCATGTGCCTCGTTCAAAAGCCGAAGCTCCTGCTCTTGGACGAGCCGACCGCCGGCATGAGCCGCCTCGACACCAACCGCACCATTGACCTTCTGAAACGGATCAAGGCGCGCGGGATGACCAAGGTGATCATCGAGCACGACATGCACGTGGTGTTCTCGCTGGCAGACAAGGTGTCGGTTCTGGCGCAGGGCAAGATCATCGCCGAGGGCACGCCGGACGAGGTCCGCGCCAATCCCAAGGTGCAGGAAGCCTATCTCGGAGGAGCGCACTGATGGACGCTGCAGTCAAAAATGCCCCGCGGGAGCCGCAGTCGGCCGCAGATGGCTACTTCAGCTGCGAAAACATCCACGCCTACTATGGCGAAAGCTACATTGTGCAGGGTGTGTCGTTCACCGTGCGCGAGGGCGAGGTGCTGGCGCTCCTCGGCCGCAACGGCGCGGGGAAGACCTCGACGCTGCGCACCATCGCACGCACCGATTCGCCGCAATTGAAGCAGGGCACCATCCGCCTCGCCGGACAGGACCTGACGAAGATGCGCGCCTTTGAAGCCGCCGCGGCCGGTGTGCAGCTCGTGCCCGAAGACCGGCGCATCATTGCGGGGCTGACGGTTGAGGAAAACCTGAAGCTTGCCCAGATCGCCGAGCCGCGCGGCTGGGAGATCGAACGCGTCTACGATCATTTCCCCCGCCTTGCGGAGCGGCGCAAGCAGGAAGCCATCACCATGTCGGGCGGCGAACAGCAGATGCTGGCCGTGGCCCGCGCGCTCTGCCGCGAAATCAAGCTTCTGCTGCTGGACGAGCCCTACGAAGGGCTCGCGCCTGTCATCGTGCAGGAGATCGAAGGCATCGTGCGCGAGGTGAAGGAAATGGGCATCACCACCATCATGGTGGAGCAGAATGCCATTGCCGCACTCCATCTGGCCGACCGCGCCATCATCATGGACATGGGCGAAATCGTGTACACCGGCACCGCAGAAGAGGTGCTGGGCGACAAGAAGTTGCGCGAAGACTACCTTGCCGTCTGACTGTCCCGAAGGCGTTCCGAGCCTTGCCGGAGCGTTTTTTCAAGACAGTTGTGTGTCGCTAGACCGCTCCGTACCGTTTTCTTTGGCGTTTGGCCGTGCGACTGTGCGCTCTTGATCGTCGCAGGCTTTTCCTGTGACCCACAGGAGTAGCCGGCGCGATGCGTCTTCAAACCAATACCGCCGTTTCCGACGGTCAGTCCGCGTCGCATACCGAAGGCCAGCTGGTCGCCGAAGGTGTGTACGGGGCTGAGGCCATTGAAGCCGCCTGCCGCTGGGTCTGCCCCACGGAAGACCTGCGCCGCGATCTGGTGCGCGCCATGCTGCGCGACTTCGTGGTCGGCTGCGAGGTGCGCGCGACGCTCCCGGCAGGCCCGCGCCTCTTCGCATCCAACCATCAGGTGGCAAGCGACGTGGGGTATTTCGCCGCACTGATGTCCGGCCTCAGCCGTCAGCTGTGCGACATCGTGACGTGGGATGCCCACTACGACCTCGATTCCAGCCAGATCAACCGCGCGCTCTACACCTATCCGGACGGGCCGGAGCGCACCGTGGCGACCACCTTGCGCCAGCGCATGGTGAACCAGCAGGAGCCGCGCGACATGGTGGGCGTTGCCCGCGCCATCGGCCGGCGGCTCAGCGAGGAAGACCACTCGTTCGCCTGCGTCTGCGTCCACGGCGAGACCGACCGGCACGAGGGCCAGGAGATGCGCGGCATCGGCGCCCCGTTCCTCGATCTTGCGCTCGAAAATGACATCCCGATTACCCCTGCCCGCTTCAACTGGGGCCTGCCGGACGAGAACGAGGGCCGGCTGATGTGGTCCAAGAACCTCGCGCCGCTCTATTTCGTCACCGGCGCTGCCATCGAGCCGTCGGATCTTTCGGGTCTCTCGCGGGTGGCGCAGCGCAATATGGTGGCCGAGGCGATCAACGCGCTGGCCGTGCCCCGGCCCGAAAGCCACTTCGATGACGCGCGCACAAGGGAAGACCGGGTGCGGTGGCTCGCCACCAACGCCGGCATGGGTCTCACCAAGGCGATCCTGTGCGACGGCCTCTTCACGACCCCGCCCGAAATGCTGACCGACGAGGGCCGCAAGTTCCTTCATCTGGCGAGCATTCCCGGCGCCGGCGATGCGGAACGGGCGGGGGGCTTCTTTTACCGGCTGTGCCGCTGGCTGTCGGACGGTTTCGGCTCCTCGCGCATTCCGACGCTCACCAAAGTCTATCCCCACCTTCAGTCCGTCGCCTGATCTTTCCGGGTCATGACCGCAGCGCCCGTCACGCCACCGATCTTCGACGGTCACAACGACCAGCTTTCAAAGCTGCTGCACGACGGTGACCGGCGGGCCTTTGCCGACAATCCGGGCGCTGCAATCGACGTGGCACGGGCGAACACGGGCGGGTTCGCGGGCGGTCTGTTCGCCATATGGATCCCCTCGGCGCAGGCAACCGGGATCGACTTTGGCGCCATGGCCGCGGCAAGTTTCGACGTCCCCTTGCCCGATGAAGTGCCCCGCACCACAGCCCTGCCCGTGGCGATGGCGCAGATTGCGATCCTCCTCGACCTGGAGCGCCAGGGGCACCTTCGCATCTGCCGCACGGCCGCGGAGATCCGCAGCACCATGGCCAACAATGTGATGGCCGCCGTCCTCCACATGGAGGGCGCAGAGGCCATCGACGAACAGCTCGATACGCTCGACGTGTTTCATGCGGCCGGCTTGCGCTCGCTGGGGCCGGTCTGGTCGCGGCCCAACCGGTTCGGCCACGGGGTGCCCTTCCGCTTTCCCGGATCGCCTGACACCGGACCGGGTCTCACCCCCGCCGGCGTCCGCCTTGTGGAGCACTGCAATGCGCGCCGGATCATGGTGGACCTGTCCCACATCACCGAAGCCGGGTTCTGGGATGTCGCGCGCATCAGCAAGGCACCGCTGGTCGCAAGCCACTCCAACGCCCACGCGCTGTGCACCACAACACGCAACCTGACGGACCGGCAGCTCAGTGCCATTGCCGAGACCGGCGGGCTCGTCGGCATCAACTTTGCCGCGGCCTTCCTGCGCGAGGACGGGCGGATGAGCGCCGACGTGCCGTTGTCGCGCGTGCTCGAACATGCCGATTATCTGATCGAGCGGCTGGGCGAAGACGGGGTCGGCTTCGGCTCGGACTATGATGGTGCGGTGGTGCCGGCCGAAATTTCCGGCGTGGAGCGGTTGCCCCGCCTGCGTCAGGCGATGGCCGACCGGGGCTACGGCCCGGCGCTGATCGCCAAGCTTTGCCATGAGAACTGGGTGGGCGTTCTGGAGCGCACCTGGGGCGCCTGACCTCGCCGCCAACGGCCGCGCCAGCCTTGCCGGCGCCGCCTCAGTGGTTTTCCGCGGTCAGATGGTGGCGAGCGTCCAGGCCACCACATCGGCCGCCAGTGCCTGCGATGCGCGGTTGAGGCCGTCGGCGGCACTCCCCGCGCTGTCGCCGGACATCGGCACCACGGTCACGAAGATCCGGTCGGCAACGACGCGGCCGTTGCTGTCGTTGAGGATCTTGGCGGTGAGCTCCACCCGCGCCACGTCCACCCCGAAGGTTTCCGCCTGAAACGCACGGACTTCCGTCACCACCTGATAATTGATCAGGAGGCTCTGCCCCGGCAGGCCGACGGCCTTCACGCGCCCGGTGTTCTGGAACGTGTCGAGCAGGACGCGCTGGATGACCTTGGGTGCGGAATCTTCCAGCGCCACCGCAGGATAGTAGGAGAGCGTCGATGCGGTCGGCTTGACCGGGATCCGCGACGAGGACAGCGATTCCAGCGCCCGCGGTTCCGGCACCAAAAGCTGCGCCGTGGTGCCCCTGGATGAGGGCACCGATTCCAGCGCGTTGATCGTGTAGATCGCTTCGATGTTGCTTCCGCCGCCGCTACAACCCGCGAGCGCCGCAATTAAGAAAATCGAAAGGATTCGGGTCAACGCGATCATCGACGTTGCGGCTTGTATTGGGGACCATCGGACCCACCGAAGATCACGCGGCTCGGATTACGATCAAAACTCGACACTGCTGTCTCAATTGCTGACAAAGTACTACGTCCTTGGTTGAGCAATGCGCGCAGATCGTCAAGTCCACCCTGGCTGAAGCGGGACAAGCCACCTGCGATTCCGTCGGCGCGTGACGCAAATGATGCAGCAACCTCGCTGACGTTGGTTGCCGCGCCCGACACGTTCGTCACCAGCCCCTGCACCGGACCATCCAGCAGATTGCCGGCGCGGCTGACGATCCCGCTGATCTGGCTGGATGCCGCTTCAAGGTTGGCGCCGACCCGCTTGGCCTGGTCAAGGACCTGCTGGAGCGTGCCATCGCTGCCGCCCAGAGTGCCCAGCCCCGAAGCGAGGCCCTTGGCAGCGCCTGACACGTTGTCGATGGCAGCGCCGATCTCGCCGGCCCGTGAGCCGATGGCGGCGGCCACGCGGTCGGCGTTCTCCACCACGCTGTTGATCGCCTTGGTGTTGAGTGCAGCCACCGTGGCGCGGACCGCGTCCAGCGCGTTGCTGGCCTTGGAGATCACACCATCAATCTGCGGCCCGGCCGTGCCGAGGTTCTCAGCAAAGGTGCCCGCGCTGTCGATTGCGGCATTGATGGTCGCAATCTTGGCGGAGATGGCGCTCGTCACGCTTTCCACCTGGCGGGCGGCACTGCCCGCAGTCGCCAGCACGCTCTGGATGTCGCCGCGGGCAGCCTCCAGCGTGCCGGAGACACCGCGCACGTTGTCGATGATTGCGGTGATCGCCTCGGGGTCGATGGCGGACAGCGCCGCGCCGGCGTTGTCCAGCCCCGGCTTGAGGTTGGCCGTCAGCGACGGCAGCTCGGCGGCAAAGCTGCGGGCATCGGCCAGTGCCGCTTCCGCGCTGGTGAGACCGCGGGAGATGCCGTCCAGCTCGCCGCGCAGGCGGGCCGCAATCACGGCGGCATCGGCAGCCGCAACATCGGCGGAGGTGATGATACGCTCGATCTTCGGAGCCTGCGAGGCCAGCGTCGATGTGAGCTGCCGCACGTCCGTCACCATTGCCTCCACCTGGGTCGCGTCGATCGAGGACAGCACGGTGGCTATGTTCTCGATCCCCGGCTCAAGCTTCGTCGCCAGACCCGGCAGGGAGCCTGCGAAGGCCTGCGCCGAGCTGGCCGCCGACGTGATGCTGTCGATCGCCGCGGCAATCTGCGGCGCTTTCGGTGTCACGCTGGCGAGGATGCTGCTCGCATCGCGGGCCGCCGTCTGCGCGTCGGTGAGGATCGCGGTGATCCGGCTCGCCTCCCCTGCCAGCGTTTCGGCAAAGGTGGAGACGCTGGTGACGATCCCCTCCACGGCCGCAGGGTCGATGGACGACAGCACGGCCGACACATTCTCGATGCCGGGCTGGAGCTTGTCGGTCAGGCCCGGCAGCGACGCTGCAAAGGTGCTCGCCGAATTGGCGGCCGACGTGATGCTGTCGATCGCCGCGGCAATCTGCGGGGTTTTTGGCGAAACGCCGGCGAGGATGGTGCTCGCGTCGCGGGCCGCCGTCTGCGCGTCGGTGAGGATCGCGGTGATCCGGGTGCTTTCCCCCGCCAGCGTTTCGGCAAAGGTCCTGACGCTGGTGACGATCCCGTCCACGGCCGCAGGGTCGATGGACGATAGCACGGCCGACAAATTCTCGATGCCGGGCTGCAGCTTGTCGGTCAGGCCCGGCAGCGACGCTGCAAAGGTGCTCGCCGAATTGGCGGCTGACGTGATGCTGTCGATCGCCGCGGCAATCTCCGGGGTTTTTGGCGAAACGCCGGCGAGGATGGTGCTCGCGTCGCGGGCCGCCGTCTGCGCGTCGGTGAGGATCGCGGTGATCCGGCTCGTCTCCCCGGCCAGCGTTTCGGCAAACGTGGAGACGCTGGTGACGATCCCGTCCACCGCCTCAGGATCGATGGACGACAGCACGGCCGACACATTGTCGATGCCGGGCTGCAGCGAATCGGTGATGCCCGGCAGCGACGCGGCGAAGGTGCTTGCCGAATCAACCGTCTTCTCGGTGCCGTCGAGAATGGCGCCGATCTGCGGCATCCGCTGCGAAATGGCGCTGGCGACCGCCTCGATCCGCGTGGCAGCGCCCGATGCGCTGGTAAGCAGCGTCGAGATCGCCTCGCGCTGGCTGGCAAGCGCCGCGGCAAAGGATGCCGCATCCCGCTGGATGGCCTCGATCTGCGCAGGGTCGATGGCATCCATCGCCGCGCCAACCTTGCGAACGCCCGGCTCCACCGAAGCGACGAGCCCCGGCAGGCTGGCGGATGCCTCGCGCACATTGCGGGCGGAGGTGGTGGCATCGTCGATCATGGCGCGCAGCTTCGGCGCCTCTTCGGCAAGGGCGGTGGAGACGGTCCGCGCTGCTTCGGCGGTGGCGCGCACATCGCCGATGATGGCGGTGATTGCAGGTTCCTGCTGCGACAGGCCGGTGATGATCACCTGCGCGCGGGTGACGATATCGTCCACCCGAGCCGGGGTGACCACGGCGGCGGCCGCTGCCAGCTGTTGCAGCGCGGGCGCGGCATCGGCGGCAATGGTTTCGGCCTGACGCATGGCGGCTGCCGCACTGGCGGACGCCGCCTGTGCATTCTGGATGGTGCTGCCAATGGCACTTGCCTGCCCGGCCACCGTTTCGGCGACGGTGTTGACGCGTGCAATCAGCGTTTCGAGCGGCTGACGCTGGCCGGCCAGACCTTCGGCAAACGAAGACGCGTTGCGCACCAGCGCATCCACCGCGGCAGCGTCGACGGACGCCAGCACCGCGGACACGTTCTCGATGCCCGGCTGCAGCGTATCGGCCATCGCGGGGAGCTTTTCGGCAAAGGCGCGGGCCGACTGGGTGGCGCCAGAGGCATCGCTGATGATGCCGCGGATCTGCGGCAGATCTTCGGCAATGCCGGTGGCGAGGGTGTCGATGCTGCCGGCAGCCCCGCTCACCCGTGCAATCAGCGGCCCCACGTTGGGCGCTTCGGCGGAGAGTGCACCGGAGATGGTCCGCGCATCGCGCAGCGTGGCATTGAGCGCGGCGGTGTCGACGCTGGCGAGGATCGTCCCGGCCTGGTTCACCCGGTCGGAAAGGGACCGGACCAGTGCGGGGAACTCGGTGGTGCTTTCACGCAGGTTGGAGAGAATGACACGGCCATCGGTGAGCGAGGCGGTGATATCCTCGTCGCGCGACTGGATCAGCGCCGTGATCTTCTCGACGCCGGCTGCTGCCTCGGTTGCCGACGAGATGAAGCTGGAGATGGCAGGCATCTGTGCGGAGAAGCCGCTGGCAACCCGCTCGACGCCGGAGACGATCCCCTCCACGCGCGCAGGCGTCACCGCCGAAAGCGCCGTGCCGAACTGCTCGATGGCCGGGGCCGCGGCCTGGACCGCGTTGCGGGCATCGCCGATCAGGCCGCCGACGCCGTCAAGCGCGGTGCCGATCTCGCCTTCCCGCGCGGCCACGGTGCTGGCAACGGTCCGCACGTCTGCGGAAATGGCGGCGGCGTTCTCAAGCGTGGTGCCCAGCGCGTCGGCCTTCTCGGCGATGGCGCCGGTGGCGGTGCGCACGTTGGCGACAATCGCGCCGATGGCATCCTGATCGAGCGAGTTCATGACGCCGGACACGGACTGAACCGCGTCGCCCAGCGTGCCAGCCGTAGCGTCCAGCCTCGTGATCAAGCCGTTGACGTTGCCAACCACGGTGCGCGCTTCGGTCCCGATCTCGGGCAGCGCGCCGGAAAAGCTCTCCACGTTGGTCACGATGGTCTCGACGCGGGTCGGCTCGATGGCGCCGATCAGCGAGCTTGCCCTGTCGACCATCTGGGTGACCTTGGGGGCGGCTTCGGCAATCTGCCGGCCGGCGGATGCAATGTCGGTGATGAGGCCGGAAACCTGGGGCGCTGCCGCGTTCAGCGTCGACGTCATCGTGTTGACGTTCTCGACCACCTGGTCGAGCTGGCCGCGGTTCTGGGCGAGGAAGCTGTTCACTTCGCCCAGCGTGCTGTTGACCTGCCGCAGCACATTCTGCGCCGAATCCAGAACGTTGGTGAATGCGGACGTCTCGGCACGAATGGTCGGAATCTTCTCCGCGTCCGCCGTGATCAGGCTTTTGGACTTCTCCGACCCGCCGGTCAGCGAGATGTAGGCGATGCCCGTCAGCCCCTGAAAGCCGAGCTTTGCGACCGTGTCTTCCTTGATCGGCGTCGTGGGATTGACGCGGATGATCGCAATCACGTCGTCGCCGCCGCCGTCGGTGAAGCTGAGGTTGACCACTTCGCCCACCCGGATGCCGTTGAACAGCACTGCCCCGCCTGCCGACAGGCCGGTGGTGGGCTCGGGGAAGATGATGCGCACGCTCTGGGTCGCACCGGATTTTCCGGCACTGTAGAGCCAGTACAGCGAACCCATGATTGCGGCGAACACCACAACCACGAACACTCCGATGGCGACATAGTTGGCACGGGTTTCCATCGTACTGACCTAGCTTCCTTGCGGCATGCCGAGGCGCCGCTTGAACAGATACAAAGGGAGCAAGGGCCTCACGCCCCCGGAATGAAGCGCCGGCCGCGCTCCCCCCTGAAATATTCCTGCACCCACGGGTGATCGTAGTCCACGAGTTCGCTCACGGGCCCGGTCACAACGACGCGCTTCTCGGCAAGCACCGCCACGCGGTCGCACACGGTGTGGAGACTGTCGAGATCGTGGGTCACCATGTAGACGGTAAGCCCCAGAGTATCGCGGAGCTGTGCAAGCAGCGCGTCGAACTGTGCAGCGCCGATCGGGTCGAGACCAGAGGTCGGCTCGTCCACGAACAGAAGTTCGGGGTCGATGGAGAGAGCCCGCGCAAGGCCCGCCCGCTTGACCATGCCGCCCGAAAGTTCGGACGGGAACTTGTCGGCCGCCGTGCGAGGCAGGCCGACAATGTCGAGTTTGAAGAGGGCGAGTTCATCCATGAGCGTCTGGCTCATGTTGTGATACTCGCGCATGGGCACCTGGATGTTCTCGCGCACGGTGAGCGAGGAGAACAGCGCGCCCATCTGGAACAGCACGCCGCAGCGCCGGTCGACCAGCTGCCGCGCTGCGTCGTCGATCTCGTCAACGTCCTGGCCAAACATGCGGATGGTGCCGGCCCGCTTGGGAACGAGGCCCAAAATTGTGCGCATCAGCACCGACTTGCCGGTGCCCGACCCGCCGACAAAGCCGAGAATCTCGCCGCGCCGCACGTCAAGGTCGAGCCCCTTGAAGACGAGGAAGTCGCCGAACCCCACCGTGGCGTCGCGCACCTCGATGATGTTGTCGGGCGCCGCTCCCTTCGCGGCATCGTTGCCGATGACGGTATGATCGTGCGCCACACTCATATGCCGATGGCCCCGAAGAAGACTGCAAAGACCCCGTCCACCACAATGACGAGGAAGATCGACTTCACCACCGCGCTGGTGGTGTGGCGGCCGAGGCTTTCGGCGCTGCCGCCCACCTTCAGCCCCTCGCTGCAAGCGACGAGGCCGATGATCAGCGCCATGAACGGCGCCTTGGCGATGCCGATATAGAACTCGACCGGCGTCACCGCCTCGTTGAGCCGCTGGATGAAGAGGTCGGGCGTGATGCCGAGATAGGCCCATGAAATCAATGCAGCGCCCGTCAGCGCCGCAATGTCGGACAGGAAGGTCAGGAGCGGCAGGGCGATGATCAGCGCCATCATCCGCGGCACCACCAGCACTTCCACAGGGTCAAGGCCGATGACGTGGAGCGCGTCCACTTCTTCCTGCATCCGCATGGAGCCGATTTCCGCGGTAAACGCAGATCCCGACCGGCCTGCAACCAGAATTGCCGCCAAAATCACGCCCATCTCGCGCAGGATCAGCACGCCCGACAGGTCGACCACGAAAAGATCCGCCCCGAAGGAGCGCAGATACAGCCCGCCCTGCTGCGCGATGATGAGGCCGATCAGGAAGCTCATGAGCATCACGATCGGGACCGCCCCGCGGCAGGTCTGGTCGAAGTTGGCGAGGATGGATGTGATGCGCAGGTGACGAAAATGCGTACACGCCGTGACGAGGCGGAGGCCGAACACCCCCAGCATCGACAGCATCGCAATCATGTCCTGCTTTGCCGAAACCACGGATTGCCCGATGGACGCCAGCGCACGGACGACAGCATAGGGCCGCCGGGGGCGCAACACCGGATCACCGGCACGCGCCTCGATCTCCTTCAGGAGATAGGCGAGCTGATCGTCCACATTGTTCAGCGTCACACGGCGGCCGGCAAATTCCAGCCGGGCGCGCAGGCGGTGGATCAGCCAGGCGCCTGCGGAATCGATTTCGGAAACCCCGGCAAGGTCGAACGACACGGCCGCGGCCTCGCCGACCTGATTGTCGCGTGGCAGATGCTCGGCAATCTCGGCCGTGTTGATGGTCCACGCGCCGGCAAACGACAATCGCACGCCATCGCCGCGCCGCTCGGCGTCGACGGTGGGCATCGCTGCAGGGACGCGTGCATCCATAGAAGTCTCAGCTATTTCCGAAGTTCGGGCCCCGTCGGCAAAGGGCCTGTTGCCGGTCTCTCGTTGTGCAGCGCAACCGCGCGGTTCTGGCGGATACGCCCCGCGTCGGTTATGCCTTTTGTCTATACGCGTTCGTTGGCTCTTGTCGGCTCAAGTTTAAAAAACTGGCAGACACTTCCGAACAGCGCGTGAACAGTGCTGCAAAAACCTCACAGCGTGGACAGCTCGCCCATGGAAATTTCCCGCCCCTACCTCCTCTTTCTGGGTGATGTGCCCGATGCACTGGCCGCCAAGACCGGGCTTGGCATCGTCGACTGGCGGCGCGACTGGTGCGTTGGCCAATGGCGCCTGCCCGGCTGCAAGGCCGACGCGAAGCTGCCCGAGATGAATGCTGCCGAAGGGGCAGACGCCGGTGCAAAGACCATGATTGTCGGCGTCGTCAATGCCGGCGGCAAGCTGCCCGAGCACTGGATCTCCTCCATCGAGGACGCGCTCGCCGCCGGCATGGACGTTGCCGCAGGCCTCCACCAGCGGCTCGCCGACATTCCGCGCATTGCGGAAGCTGCCAAAAAGCACGGCCGAAAGCTCCTGGACGTGCGCCGCAGCACCGAAAATTTCGAGACCGGCAAGGGCACCAAGCGGCCGGGCCTGCGCCTCCTCACGGTGGGCACGGACTGTTCGGTCGGCAAGAAATACACCGCGCTGGCGCTGGAAGCCGGGATGCAGGCCGCAGGGCTCGACGCACGCTTCTGCGCCACGGGGCAGACCGGCGTGTTCATCTCCGGCCGGGGCGCTGCCATCGACGCCGTGGTCGCCGATTTCATCTCCGGCGCCGCCGAATGGCTCTCCCCCGCCACCGAGCCCGCAACTTGGCAGCTGGTGGAGGGCCAGGGCTCGTTGTTCCACCCCTCTTTCGCGGGGGTCTCCTTGGGGCTCCTCCATGGCGCACAGCCCGATGCGTTCGTCGTCTGCCACGAGCCGACGCGCACCAACATGCGGGGCGTTGCCCATCCGCTGCCCACCATTGCCGAGGTGATCGAAGCCACCATCGCCATGGGCAAGCTCACCAACCCCGCCATCCGCCCGGTGGGGATTGCGATCAACACCGCGGCGCTGGCCGAAACCGACGCGCTCGAAACACTGGAAGCAGCCGCCGCAAAGCACGACCTTCCCGCAACCGACCCGGTCCGCTTCGGCGTGGACCCGATCGTGAAGCGCATCATGACGGAGTTCCCTTCTTGAGACAGCTTACCGTTCGAGCCGAGACCTTCCCGATCCGCGGTTCGTTCCGCATCTCGCGGGAATCGCGGACCGAGGCAAAGGTCGTCGTCGCGGAAATCACCCACGGCGAGCTGCGCGGCCGCGGCGAGTGCGTGCCCTACCCCCGCTACCGGGAAAGCGTCGAGGGTGTCGTCGCCGACATCGAGGCGCAGGCGGATGCCATCGGCAACGGCATGTCTTCCGCAGAACTTCAGAGCGTGATGCCCGCCGGCGCTGCGCGGTGCGCGCTCGACTGCGCCCTCCTCGACTTCGAGTCCAAGCTGTCCGGCCAGTCCGTTGCGGACCGCTTCGGCATTCAGCTGGCGCCGGTGACCACCGCCTACACCATCTCGCTGGGCGAGCCGGATGCGATGGCCGAGGCGGCGGCGGCGTGCGGCCACAAATTCCTGAAGATCAAGCTCGGCCTCAGCCTTGGTGACGATGACCGCATCCGCGCGGTGCGCAACGCGGTGCCCGATGCGCTTCTGGTGGTGGACGCCAACGAGGGCTGGGGGGATTCTAACCTCCTGCGCAACATGTCGGCCTGCGCTGCTGCCGGCGTTGCGCTGGTGGAGCAGCCGCTGCCAGCGGTGCGTGACGGGGTGCTCGCCACCCTTTCGCACCCGGTGCCGATCTGCGCCGACGAGAGCGCCCACACCGCCGAGGGCATCGCCAAGCTGAAAGGCCGCTACGACGCGGTCAACGTGAAGCTCAACAAGGCCGGCGGCCTCACCGAGGCGCTGAAGATGGTGGAGACCGCGCGCGCGGCCGACCTCAAGGTGATGCTCGGCTGCATGCTGGGCACGTCGCTCGCCATGGCGCCCGCCGTGCTTGCCGCCCAGAACGTGGACTTCGTGGATCTCGACGGGCCGCTTCTCCTGGAGCGCGACCGTGACGAGGCGCTACATTACGAGGGTGCCCTGCTCCATCCGCCCGCCCGCGACCTCTGGGGCTGACGCATCACACCCAAAGCACGGCCACCGGCGGCCGTACCCGATAACAGGAACGAGAGACGTCGCCATGAGCGAGACCCCCGTCACCACCGAACGCGTCGGCCGGATCGGCCTCGTCGCCATCGACAATCCGCCCGTCAACGCCGCCTCCCACGCCGTCCGCGCAGGCATTGCGTCGGCCATCGACGCTCTGGCGGCTGACGACGGGGTCGACGCCATCGCGCTTTACGGCGTCGGCCGCACCTTCATCGCCGGGGCGGACATTCGCGAATTCGGCAAGCCGCCGCAGTCGCCGGGCCTCACGCAGGTGTGCAGCCACATCGAGGCGTGCGCCAAGCCGGTGGTGGCGCTGATCCACGGCACCACGCTGGGCGGCGGCCTTGAAATTGCCCTCGGCTGCCATGCGCGCGTAGCGCTGCCGGGGACGCAGGTCGGCTTTCCGGAGGTCACGCTCGGCCTCATTCCGGGCGCAGGCGGCACCCAGCGCGCCCCGCGCCTCACCGGCATCAAGGCAGCGCTCGACCTCATCACCAGCGGCAAGCGCATCGACGCCGACGCAGCGCTGACGCTTGGCCTCATCGACCGGTTGGGCGAAGGGCCGCCCCGCGAGGCTGCCATCAAGGCCGGAGAGGACATTGTGTCCGGCGCACTTCCCCATCGCCGCACAGGAGAGCTTGGCGTTGCCCCCGACGAAGCGGCGCTGGATGCCAAGACCGCAGAAATCGCCCGAAAACAGCCGAACCTGTTTGCGCCGGTCAGATGCGTGGAGGCCGTGGCAGCGTCCGCCCGCCTTCCCATCGCCGACGGGATCGCACTGGAGCGCACGCTGTTTGAAGCGTGCCTTGAAAGCCCGCAGCGCGCCGGTCTCGTCCATGCCTTCTTCGCCGAGCGCGCAGTCGCGAAGATCCCGGAGGCATCGGCGACACCGCGCCCCGTGGAGCGTATCGGCGTCATTGGTGGCGGCACGATGGGCTCCGGCATTGCCACGGCCTTCCTGCTGGCCGGCTACAGCGTGACCATGGTCGAGCGCGATGCCGACGGTCTGGCGCGCGGGCAGGCGACTGTCGAAAAGAACCTCGCCGGCGCGGTGAAGCGCGGCAAGCTCAGCGAAGCCCGGCTTGCCGACATCAACGCCGGTGCCTTCTCCGGCGCCACCACGGTCGATGCGCTGGCGGAGGCGGACCTCATCATCGAGGCCGCATTCGAGGACATGGCCGTCAAGCAGGACCTTTTCAGCCAGCTGGACAAGGCTGCCAAAAAAGGCGCGATCCTCGCCACCAACACCTCATACCTCGACGTGGATGCCATCGCGGCAATCACGTCCCGCCCCGCCGACGTGATCGGCCTGCATTTCTTCTCGCCCGCCCACGTCATGCGCCTTCTTGAGGTTGTGGTGGCGGACAAGACCGCGGCCGACGTGGTCGCCACAGGCTTTGCCGTTGCGAGAAAACTCGGCAAGGTGGCCGTGCGCGCTGGGGTCTGCGAGGGCTTCATCGGCAACCGCATCCTCTCCCACTACCGCAAGGCCGCCGAATATCTGGTGATGGACGGTGCCTCCCCCGCAGAGGTGGACCGCGCGCTGGAAGATTTCGGCTTTGCCATGGGGCCGCACGCAGTGTTCGACCTTGCCGGCCTCGACATTGCGTGGGCCGCCCGCAAGCGCCTTGCCGCCACCCGGCCGGCCGAGGAGCGTTATGCCGCCTATGCCGACAAGCTGTGCGAGGCCGGCCAGTTCGGCCGCAAGACAGGCCGCGGCTTCTACCTTTACGGCGAGGACGTGGACGGCCGCCCGCAAAACCCCGAGGCGCTCGCCTTCATCGAGGCAGAACGGGAAAAGGCCGGCATCACGCCGCGCACCTTCTCCGCCGAGGAAATCGTCCAGCGCTACCTCACCGCAATGATTGCCGAGGCGGCGCGCGTGGTGGAGGACGGCACGGCGCTCCGCCCCATCGACGTGGATGCAGTGCTGCTGTTCGGCTACGGCTTCCCCCGCTTCAGGGGCGGGCCGCTGTTTCTGGCAGACACCATCGGCGCTGCCCGGCTGGTTCGCCGGATGGAGGACTACGCGCAGGAGGACCCGTTCTACTGGCAGGTTCCGCCGCTTCTGCGCACCCTCGCCGAGGAGGACCGGACTTTCGCGAGCCTTAACGGCTAAGCCCGCAGCACCCACAAAATTCACTTTGTACTTGCATATCGGCACTCCCATACCTTAAGGCTGTTTAAACAACCTTAAGGGGAGTGTTAACTGCAATGCTGACGTTCACCGGCACCAACCTGCCCGAGCTCATCACCGGCGAAGATGGCGACGACACGCTGGACGGCGGCGGCGGCGAAGACACCATCATGGGCTACATCGGCAACGATGTGGTCTATGGCAACAGCGGTGACGATATCCTCTACGGAAACGACGGCAACGACCTGATCGACGGCGGAAACCGGATGGATTCCATCGTTGGCGGGTTCGGCCTCGACACGTTGACCGGCGGCCTCGGCCGGGACACGATCTATGGCGATATCGCGAACGGAACGCTGGGCGATGACGACGTCATCATGGGCGGCGCCGCGGTGGACAGCATTCTTGGCGGCGGTGGAGACGACACGATCTGCGGTGAGGATGGTATCGATCTCCTGTTCGGCGACGATGGCGACGATTCAATCTGTGGCGGTACCGGCAGCGACATCATCCAGGGCGATGACGGCGACGACCTGCTGTTCGGCGAGGATGGCAACGACGCCATCAGCGGCGGCGGCGGCTTCAACCTGATCGACTGCGGCCTCGGCGCCGACCGCGTGTTTGGCGGCGGCTTCGATGACACGGTCTACGGCCGGGACGGCAAGGACGATGTGCGCGGCTATGGCGGCGACGATCTCATCATCCTCGGCGCCCACAATGACAAGGCCGATGGCGGGACCGGCGACGACAGCATCGAGGGCGGCTCGGGTCTCGACCAGATCCACGGTGGCAACGGCAACGACACGCTGATCGCCGGCGACGGTCCGGATCTCTGCTTCGGTGACAATGGTGACGACAGCATAGTTGGCGGCGTCGGCGCCGATACGCTGTTCGGCCTTACCGACGACGACACCCTCATCGGCGGCCGCAGTTCGGACATTCTGAACGGCAATTCGGGCAACGATTCCCTGTCTGGCGATCAGGCCGCCGACTCGCTGCGCGGCGAATGGGGCAACGATACCCTGGACGGCGGCAGGGGCAACGACACCCTGCGCGGGGATGCCAACGCAGACCTCCTCATCGGCGGCGCCGGCCACGACCTCATGTTTGGCGGCACCGACAACGATACCCTCGACGGCGGCCGGCACAACGACACCCTCGACGGCGAGAGCGGCGACGATCTTCTCCTCGGCGGAGCCAATACGGATGTCCTGAATGGCGGTCTGGGCAACGACACGCTGGAGGGCGGCACCGGTCGCGACGATCTCCTCACCGGCGGCACTGGCGCGGACCATTTCGTGTTCGGCCTGTCCCATGGCGCGTTTGACCGGATCACCGATTTCGAGCGTGGTATCGACAAGATCGACCTCACCGGGATCGGCACCGACTTTGCCGCGCTTCGCATCGTCACCGACGGGGCAGAGAGCGCAAAGCTCGTCACCGGCGAGGGCAACATCATTGTCGCAGGCGTTGGCACCGACGAACTCGCCGCATCCGATTTTCTGTTCTGAGCAAGTCTGACGTTCAACCCGCCCCGGCAGCGTCCGCGCCGCCTTCGGCATAAAGCGGCACGGCCTTGCCCAGTTCGGCGGCGCGCTCGGGGTTTGAGGCGTTGCCTTCCAGCCCGCGTTTCTTCACGCCCTGCAAAATCGCCGCCATGCGGAAGAAGCAGAAGGCCAGATGGAAGCCGAGGTCGGGCATGGTTTCAATACCGGCATCGGCGCAGTACGCGGCAACGAAATCCGCGTCGGATACAAGCCCCCCTGCCGCCCGGTCGACCCCCGCAAGGCCCCGGCCCTGCCGGCCCGGCGGCAGGCGCCACTGCATCAACAGCGCGGCAAGGTCAGCAAAGGGGTGGCCGATGGTGGACAGCTCCCAGTCGAGCACCGCCACGCAGTTCGTGCCGCCTGGCGCAAAGAGCAGGTTGTCGAGCCGGTAGTCGCCGTGGACGAGGCTGATGCGGCCATCATCCGGCGGCATATGCGCGGGCAGCCAGTGGATCAGCGCTTCCATGGCATCAATGGTCTCGGTTTCGCTGGCCCGGTATTGGCGGGTCCACCGCTCGATCTGGCGGGCATAATAATTGCCGGGCCGGCCATAGTCTCCAAGGCCGGCAGCGTCGATGTCGACCTTGTGGATTGCGGCGAGCACCCGCGCCATTTCCAGCCCGATGGCACCGCGTGCCTGCGGCGACAGTCCGGGCAGGCGCGGGTCGTCATGCGTCACACCGTCCACATGCGCCATCACGTAGAACGCCGTGCCGATGACCGCTTCGTCCTCGCAAAGCGCAATCATCCGCGGCACCGGCACCCCGCGCCCCGCCAGCGCCTGCTGAACCCGGAACTCGCGCTCCACCGCATGGGCGGACTTCAACAACGGCCCCGGCGGCTTGCGGCGAAGAACAAGCCGGCGCCCCCCGGCATCGATGCGGAAGGTGGGGTTGGACTGCCCGTCGGCAAATTTCTCCGCCGTCAGCGGACCGCCAAGGTCCGGCATCACGGTCCGCAGCCAGCGCGCGACCGCGTCCAGATCGAGCGCTTGCCCAGCACTCATGACGGGCCGTCTGCGGCAAGACGTCGGGCCATCACGGCAATCAGCCCATCGGCGCCCCTGGCCAAGGCCTTGCGGACGGGCCCCTTCCAGCGCTCGCCGATCTCGATGTCGCGCATCAGCCGCGTGTTGGTCCGGTGGACGATCTGGTTCACCGCGAATGGCGCCGCCACTGCCGCAATGCGCAGGTTCCAAAGCGGGGCCTGCAACCCCTCCATCACAGCACCTCGAAGAGCCCGGCGGCTCCCATGCCCCCGCCAACGCACATGGTAACCACAACCCATCGCACACCGCGCCGCCTCCCCTCCAAAAGCGCATGACCCACCATCCTCGCCCCCGACATGCCATAGGGATGGCCGACCGCAATGGCCCCGCCGCTGACATTGAGCCGCTCGTCGGGGATGCCGAGCTGGTCGCGGCAGGCCAGCACCTGCACTGCAAACGCCTCGTTCAGTTCCCAGAGCCCCACATCGGCGACCGAAAGGCCGTGCTGCGCCAGAAGCCGGGGGACAGCGTGGACCGGCCCCAGCCCCATGGTCTCCGGCGCGCAACCGGCAACCGCCATGCCTGCAAACCGGCCGAGCGGCGCAAGCCCCCGCCGGGCCGCCTCCCCCGCTTCCATCAGCACCGATGCGGCCGCGCCGTCGGAAAGCTGGCTGGCGTTGCCGGCGGTGATGAAATGACCGGTTTTGATGGTCATGCCGCCGGAAAACACCGGCTTCAGCGCGGCAAGGCCCTCAAGGGTGGTCTGCGGCCGGTTGCCCTCGTCCGCGTCCAGCGTGATTTCGCGGGCGGACACCTCCCCCGTGGCACGATCCGTCACCTGCATGGTGGTGGTGAGTGGCACGATCTCGGCATCGAAACGGCCGGCCGCCTGCGCATCCGCCGTGCGCTGCTGGGACCAGAGCGCGTAAGCATCCTGTGCCTGACGGGAGATGCCGGTGCGTTCGGCCACCACTTCGGCGGTTTCCAGCATCGACAGGTAGAAGGCCGGGCAGTGCGCCGTCACCACCGGGTCGCGGTCGCGAAAGGTGTTGCGATGGGCGTTCTGGGTCAGGCTGATGGATTCCAGCCCACCGCCCACGGCAATTGCCATCCCGTCGTGCACGATCTGCCGGGCTGCGATGGCAATGGCCATGAGGCCGGACGCGCACTGCCGGTCCACCGACATGCCGGCCACCGTGTCCGGCAATCCTGCGGCAATCGCCACCTGACGGCCGACATTGTAGCTGGTCGACCCCTCCTGGATGGCCGCGCCGATGATGCAGTCCTCAACCTCGGCAGGGTCCACACCGGCGCGGCGCACAGCGTGGGCAACGGCGTGCCCCCCCAGCGTCTGCGCCTGCGTGTCGTTGAAGGCGCCGCGAAAGGCCTTGCCGATCGGCGTGCGCGCCGTTGCAACAATCAATGCTTCGCGCATCAGCGTGGCTCCGGTTCGGTCGTCATGAGGCGGATCTGCCAGCGCGCCACAAGGGCGGGGCGCGCGGCGCCCTCAAGCTCCATGGTCACATCGAGGGCAAGGGTCACGTGGCCGGCCCCCGGCATCCGCTCGGCCAGCACGAACACGCCGCGCAGCCGCGATCCGGCAGGCACCGGCGATACGAAGCGCACCCGATCGAAGCCGTAATTGATGCTGAAATCGTCACCGTCGCCGAAGCCGAGCGCATCATACGCCATGGCCGAGAGCATCCCGAGGGTAAGAAAACCATGGGCGATCTGCCCGCCGAAGGGAGATTGCGCCGCGCGTTCGGCGTCCAGATGAATCCACTGCCGGTCCTCGGTCACCTCGGCAAAGGCTTCGATGCGGGCTCTATCCATGGCGAACCAGCGCGAAACGTGCCGGTCGCCCACCGCAAGGCCGGCAATCATGCGCCCGCTGCCCTGAAGATCGGCGGCCCGGTTTCCACGTTGATGCCGCCGGATACCGGCAGGATGGCGCCGGTCACGTAGCTGCCGCCGCGGCCGCAAAGGTAAAGCAGTGCCGCCGCAATATCGTCAGGCGCGCCAACGCGGCCCAGCGGCACCTGCGCGCCCACCTTGGCGCGGGTGGCTTCGTCGCCGGTGGCAAACGCCGTCATCTTCGATACGAACGGGCCCGGTGCCAGCGCGTTGACGGTGATGTGCCGCGCAGCAAGCTCCTTGGCGAGGATGCGTGTGAGATGATGGACGGCGGCCTTGGAGGCGGCATAGCTGTAGGCGCCATCGCCCAGCGCTGTTTCGCCCATCACCGAGCCGATGTTGACGACACGCGCCGGGTCCGCAGCGCTCGCCGCGTTTTCGAGCGCCGGCAAAAGCGCCTGCGTCAGCGAAAAAAGCCCCGCAACGTTGAGGCTCATAACCTTGTCCCAGGCCTCGTGCGGGAAGGCGCCGAGCGGCGCCCCCCAGCTTCGCCCCGCATTGTTGACCAGAATGTCGAGCGCAGGGGCGCGCGCCTGCACCTCGGCTGAAAGCGCGGCAACGCCGTCTGCGGTGGAAACATCGCCGGCAAAGCCTTCCGCCGTGCCCGGCCCTTCGGCAGAGAGCTCTGCCGCAGCTTCGGCGCACGCCTCACCGTTGCGGCTTGCGATGAGCACCCGCGCACCGCCATGAACAAGGCCGGCGGCGGCCATGGCGCCAACCCCGGTTGCCCCGCCTGTGACCAGCGCGGTCTTTCCCGTCACGTCGAACAAAGCTAACACCATCGCCTACACCGTTTCCACGCCGGGCAGCACATGACCCGCAAATTGCTGCCGGAGCGTACGCTTGGAGACCTTGCCCGTTGCCGTCAGCGGCAAAGCCTCCACAAAGACCACATCGTCCGGCAACTGCCACCTGGCAAAATGCGGGGCCAGCCAGTCCAGAATGTCACTCGCGGACGGCTCGTCCGCGACGGGCACGACAATCAGAAGCGGCCGCTCGTCCCACCTTGGGTGCGGCACCGCAACGACCGCGCAGACCTTGATGGCGGGATGAGACATGGCCGCGTTTTCAAGGTCGATGGACGAAATCCACTCCCCGCCGGACTTGATCATGTCCTTGGTGCGGTCGGAGATGGCGAGGAAGCCCTCGGGGTCGATGGAGGCCAGATCGCCGGTGGGGAACCAGCCCTCTGCGTCCAGCTGGCAGGTGCCGGGCTCGGCCCGGTAGTAGTCACGCACCACCGCGTTGCCGCGGGTGTAGAGCGCGCCCACGGCAGTCCCGTCGTGCGGCAGGCGGTTGCCGGCTTCGTCGACAATCTTCAGCTCCACGCCGAACAGGCGGCGGCCCTGCTTGGCCTTGCGGACAAGCTGCGCCTCGCGCTCCGCATCGGTGCGCGGCGGGCGCTGGTTGCTCTGGGTGCCCACGGGGCTCATCTCGGTCATGCCCCAGGCGTGGCAGACGTTGACGCCGAGCGCCTCGAACCGCGCCGTCATGGCAGGGGGCGCTGCTGATCCGCCGACGGTGATATCGCCCAGCCTTGCCGGTATCCGTCCCTGCCGCTCAATCTCGGCCAGAAGTCCAAGCCAGATGGTGGGAACGCCCCAGGCCGAATAGACCCCCTCGCGATCCATCAGGCGAAAGAGGCTTGCCCCGTCGAGCGCCGCGCCCGGCATCACCAGCGACGCGCCGGTGAGCGGCGCCGCGTAAGGCAGCCCCCATGCGTTGACGTGGAAGAGCGGCACCGCCGGCAGCACCTTGCGCCCTTCGCGCAGCGCATCGCGCATGGCATTGGAGACGCTGAGCGCATGGAGGACAGTGGAGCGGTGGGTGTAGAGCGCGCCCTTGGGCCTGCCCGTCGTGCCTGAGGTGTAGCAGAGCCCGGCAGCAGTGTTTTCGGGCAGCAGCGGCCAGTCGAACGCATCCGGCCGGCCGGTCAGAAGGTCTTCGAACGCCTCCGCCTCGCCGGGACAGTCGGCAGCGGCGCACAGCGCGACGATGGGAGCTTGGCTGCTCGCTTTCTCCAGTATGTCACGCGCCAGCGGCACCAGCGCAGGGTCCGCAAACACCGCCCTGTCCTCGGCGTGGCTGACGATGTACGCGATCTCGTCCGGCGCAAGGCGCGGGTTGATGGTGTGGCAGACCGCTCCGATGCCGGAGATCGCGTAATAAAGCTCGAAGTGCCGCGCACTGTTGAAGGCGAGCGTTGCAACCCGGTCGCCCTCGCCGATCCCCATCGCCTTCAGCCCGTGAGCCAGCCTTGCGACCCGGCCGAACACCGCATCGTAGCGGATCCGGTCCGGCGTGCCGTCCGCATTTGCCGAAACGATCTCGGCATTACCGAACGTGTCCGCGCCGTACGCCAGAATGTCGATGATCCTGAGCGGGCGATCCATCATCAGCCCAAGCATGGCGTTTTCTCCCGGCACTTTTCGGCCATTGGGAGAGAGCGTAGGCACCGGCAAAATGATCGCAACTCTTTTTACCGCGCCTGCCGAACCCGTCCCCCCGCTGACGGCAAGGGGGCGGACACGCAAAAGGCCGCCACCCCTTGCAGGGCGACGGCCATTTTCTGGTGCAGATGGCCGGCCCGCAAGGGCCGGACCGCCTCAGCTGGTGCGCTGGGCGATGGGCGTGTAGTCGCGATTTTTAGCGCCGGTGTAGAGCTGGCGCGGGCGGCCGATCTTCTGGCCGGGGTCCTCGACCATTTCCTTCCACTGCGCGATCCAGCCGACGGTGCGGGCGAGCGCGAAGAGGACGGTGAACATGTCGGTCGGGAAGCCGAGCGCGCGCAGGGTGATGCCTGAATAGAAGTCGATGTTGGGGTAGAGCTTCTTTTCGATGAAATACTCGTCCGACAGCGCGATCCGCTCCAGCTCCATCGCAACTTCCAGCAGCGGATCGTCCTTCATGCCAAGCTCGGCCAGCACTTCGTGGCAGGTCTTCTGCATGATTTTCGCGCGCGGGTCGTAGTTCTTGTAGACCCGGTGGCCGAAGCCCATCAGGCGGAACGGGTCGTTCTTGTCCTTGGCGCGCTCGACGTATTCGGGGATCTTGTCCACGGTGCCGATCTCTTCCAGCATCTTGAGCGCCGCCTCGTTGGCGCCGCCGTGGGCCGGGCCCCAGAGGCAGGCAATGCCGGCCGCAATGCAGGCGAACGGGTTGGCGCCCGAGGAACCGGCAAGCCGCACGGTGGAGGTGGAAGCGTTCTGCTCGTGGTCGGCGTGGAGGATGAAGATCCGGTCCATTGCGCGGGCGAGAACGGGGTTCGCCTCATAGTCCTCGCACGGTACCGAGAAGCACATGCGCAGGAAGTTGGCCGAGAAGTCGAGGTCGTTGCGCGGGTACACGAACGGCTGGCCGATCGAGTATTTGTAGGCCCATGCCGCGATGGTCGGCATCTTGGCGATCATGCGGACGGACGCGATCATCCGCTGGTTGGGATCATGAATGTCGGTGGAGTCGTGATAGAACGCAGACAGCGCGCCAACGCAGCCGACCATAACGGCCATCGGGTGCGCGTCGCGGCGGAAGCCGGCGTAGAAGCGGTTCATCTGCTCATGGATCATCGTGTGGTAGGTCACACGGCTGACGAAGTCCTGCTTCTGCTGGAACGTCGGCAGTTCGCCGTAAAGCAGGAGATAGCAGGTTTCGAGGAAATCGCCCTGTTCGGCCAGCTGCTCGATGGGATATCCGCGGTACAGGAGAACGCCCTTGTCACCGTCGATGTAGGTGATCTTGGATTCGCAGGAGGCGGTGGAGGTGAACCCCGGATCGAACGTGAACATCCCGGTGTCCTTGTAGAAGGACCCGATATTGATAACGCTCGGGCCTTCCGACCCATGCATGACGTCGTAGTCGACCGTATCGGCTCCGATGGCAAATTGCGCTTTGAGGTCGTTGGTCATCATCGGCTCCGTTCAGGTCTGATGGCAATTCTGCTTGTGAGGGCGACACCCTTCGGGCGCCGCCCAGCGTCCCGCACTCATGCCGCATTCAGAATGTTCGACCATGCGCTTACTGGATGGGGCAACCCCCTTCAAGCCTCTGCGGCATGGTGGCCATGCGCCGATGACAGTTTCGCGGCAGCTCCGGCGCCTGTAGGCTGCTGAAATGGCAATAAATTTCTACCGCAAAAATGCGTGGTGGCTCAGCACCGGGCTTCTCCTCAACTTCGCATCGTCCTTCGGCCAGACCTATTTCATCGCCCTGTCGGCCGGCGGAATCAGGGCCGAATTCGGCCTCTCGAATGGCGAGTGGGGCGGGATCTACACGGTCGCGACCATCATGTCGGCCGCAACATTGATCCTCATTGGCCGCTTTGCCGACACGGTTGCCCTCGTCCGCCTCGCCGTCATCGTTTTCGTGATCTACGCCCTTGCCGCCCTTTTGATGATGAACGCCAATTCCATCATCATGCTGGGCCTTGCCATCTATGGCCTGCGCTTTTGCGGCCAGGGCATGATGGGGTTGTTGTCGATGACGGCAATGGCCCGCTGGTTCGCCGCCAACAGGGCGCGGGCGGTTGCGATCACCGTCCTCGGCTTTCCGCTCGGCGAAGCGCTGTTTCCCTTCGTGGCCGTGCAGATCCAGTCCGTCGGCGACTGGCGCACGGTGTGGGGGTTTGCGGCGGCTTTCGTCGGGTTTGTGGTGCTGCCGGTGGCATTCATCCTGTTGCGGCAGGGGCGCACGCCACAAAACGAGGGCGGGGGTGACAGCGCCGTTGGCATGGGCGGGCGGCACTGGACCCGCGGAGAGGTTCTGCGCCACTGGGCATTCTATGCGCTGTTGCCGGGGGTTCTTGCCGCCCCGTTCATCGGCACCTGCGCTATGTTCCATCAGGTTCACATCGCCGCCGTCCACAACTTCGACCTTCGGGTGATGGCCCTCGCCTTCCCCGTCTATGCCGCAATTTCCGTCGTCAGCTCGCTGACGGCCGGCTCGGTGATCGACCGGATCGGGCCGACGCGGGTGCTGCCGTTCATGGTGCTGCCGCTCGGCGTCGGCGTTGCCGCGCTCGCCCTCCCCGGCGGGGTGTGGATCTGGTTCATCGTCCTCATCGGCATTGCCATGAGCCAGGGCATTGCCGTCACCATGATGGGCGCACTGTGGCCGACGCTCTACGGCACGCGCTCCATCGGCAGCGTGAAGGCGATCCTCAGCGCCTCGATGGTCGCCGCCACCGCCATCGGCCCCGGCATCACCGGCTACATCATCGACGCTGGCGTCAATTTCCCGCAGCAGGCGCTGTTCATGAGCGCCTACTGCCTTGCGATGTCGTTGCTGTTTGCCGTGGTCGCCCCGCGGCTGCGCGCGGAGCTGCCGGCACGGGTCGCCGCTCAGGCCGCCTGATCGGCAATCCGGGCGAGCGCCTCGTCACGGCCCAGCGCGGCCAGCACATCGAAAATGCCGGGCGAGGTGGTGGTGCCCGTCAGCGCCGCCCGCAGCGGCTGCGCCACTTTGCCAAGCTTGGCGCCGGCCTCCTCGGCGTAGGCGCGCACGGCAGCGTCGGTGCTCTCCACCGTCCACTCGGGGAGCGCGGCGAAGCGTGGATGGAGCGCCGCCAGATGCGCCTTGCCCTCGTCCGACAACAGCTTTTCTGCCTTTGCGTCCAACGCCAGCGGGCGCGGCGCAAACAGGAAGCGGGCGTTGTCCAGCAGCTCCACAAGCGTCTTGGCGCGCTCCGCAAGGCCGGGAATCAGCATTCTCAGCGGTTCCTCGGCGCCCGCGGCCAGGGCCGCGCGCACGGCGGCGGGATCCTCCTGCGCATCGATCACCGGGTCCAGCGCCTCGCGCAGTCGCTCGGGCGTTGCGGCCCGCATGTACTGACCGTTCATGTTTTCGAGCTTCACGAAGTCGAACCGCGCCGGTGAGCGGCCGACCGCATCAAGGCCGAACAACTCGATCATCTGTTCGGTGGTGAAGAACTCGTCATCGCCATGCGACCAGCCGAGGCGGACGAGATAGTTGCGCAGGGCCTCGGGCAGATACCCCATCGCGCGGTAGGCATCGACGCCGAGCGCACCGTGGCGCTTGGACAGCTTTGCCCCGTCCGGTCCGTGGATCAGCGGAATGTGCGACATTGCCGGCACGTCCCATCCGAGGGCCTTGAAGATCAGCGTCTGCCGCGCCGCGTTGGTGAGGTGGTCGTCACCGCGGATGATGTGGGTGACGCCCATGTCGTGGTCGTCCACCACAACGGCCAGCATGTAGGTCGGCGAACCGTCCGAGCGAAGGATCACGAGGTCATCAAGGTCCTTGTTGGCGAAGCGGACAGTGCCCTGCACGCCATCCTCGATCACCGTTTCGCCCTCGATCGGCGCTTTCAGCCGGACCACCGGATCGACGCCCTCGGGTGCCTCGGAGGGGTCGCGGTCCCGCCAGCGGCCGTCATAGCGCGGCGGGCGGCCTTCGGCGGCGGCGCGCTCGCGCATTTCGGTCAGCTCGGCGGCGGAGGTGTAGCAGCGGTAGGCGTTGCCGGAGGCGAGCAGCGTTTCCGCAACCTCCCGGTGCCGGTCCGCGCGAGCGGACTGGAACAGCGGCGCGTCATCTCCTTCGATGCCAAGCCACCTCAGACCGTCCAGAATGGCGTCGATGGCTTCGGGCGTGGAGCGGGCGCGGTCGGTGTCCTCGATCCGCAACGCCATCGCGCCGCCGTGGTGACGGGCATAAAGCCAGTTGAAGAGCGCAGTGCGCGCCCCGCCAATGTGCAGGAAGCCGGTGGGCGACGGTGCGAACCGCGTTACGACCTTGGGTTTAGTTTCCATGTGATACACGCTAGTGTTGGGACGCGGCAAACCCATCGTCTAGCCGAGCGCCGGCCCACCCGTCGACCCGGCGGGCGCGAAAAAGGAGGACTTGCCCGTGTCTCTGGTGGTTTCCGCGCAAGGGCAGTGGGCGCCGGGCCGCGCGCTGCGCGCCGCAATAGCCCGCGAGATCGACCACGGGCGTTTCCCGCTCCTGCTGCCCGCGCTTGCCATTGTCGGCATATGGCTTTGCGTGGCGGGGCACCTCCCTATGGCCCCCGTGCCGCTGGGGGCTTGCGCGCTCACCCTGTTCGGTGTGCGGCTGGCCGCGGGCCGCCTGCCGCTGACGGCGCCCCTTGCCCCGCTGGCGCTGGCGCTGGCGGCCATTGCGGCGGGGGCAACATCGCTCGCCGTGCAGAACAGCCGTGTGGGCACACCCATGCTCATGCGCACAACCAGCGCCAACCTCACCGGCATCATCCGCGCGGTGGACCGGATGGAAAAGCGCCAGCGGATCGTTCTGGCCCTCACCGGCGCCGATCTTCGCGCGCCGTGGCCGAAAGCGGTGCGCCTTGTGGTGCGCGGCGCCGACCCCCTTGCCGTCGGCATGACGGTCTCGGCCGGGGCACGGCTTTTCCCCTTGCGCGGTCCGGCAATGCCGGGCGGCTACGATCCCGCACGGCGGCTCTACTTCGACGGGATCGGCGCAACCGGCTTCACCTACGGCAAGCCGACCCTTCTCGCCCCGCCCGAAGACGGCCTCTTCAACCGCATCGCTGCCGTGCGGGACACCATCGCCTCGCGGATCATGGCGGCCGACGTGCCGGGCGCTGCCTTTGCGGTGGCGCTTCTGGTGGGTGAACGCGGCTTCATGACCGATGACAATGTGGAGGCACTTCGCGCATCCGGCCTCGGGCACGTTCTTGCCATTTCGGGCCTGCACATGGCGCTGGTGGCCGGGTCCGTGTTTGCCGCCGTGCGCCTCGGGCTGGCGCTTGTGCCGGGGCTGGCGCTGCGCTTTCCCATCCGCAAGTGGGCGGCGGTGGCGGGACTTCTGGCGGCCACCATCTATCTGGCGCTCTCCGGCGGCGCGGTGCCCACCGTGCGCGCCTACATCATGCTCCTTCTGGCGCTCCTTGCCGTCATCGCGGACAGGCCGGCGCTCACCATGCGCGCCGTCGCCATTGCCGCGACCCTCCTCATTGCCGTGGACCCCATCAGCGCCCTTGAGCCGGGCTTCCAGATGTCATTCACCGCCGTGGTGGCGCTGGTGGGCGCCTACGAGTGGTGGCGCTCACGCGGGAGGCGGCGGAGCCGCGTCTGGTCGCAGCCGGTGCTGGCGTTCATGCTGGGGCTGGCCGCCACATCGCTCATCGCCGGCCTTGCAACACTGCCGGCGGGTGTCTTCCATTTTCACCGGATGGCGCCGCTGGGGCTGGTGGCCAACCTTGCAGCAATGCCGCTCCTCAGCCTCATCGCCATGCCCGCGGGCGTCGTCACGCTGGTTGCCATGCCGCTGGGGCTGGAGCACCTGCCCCTTGTGGTGATGGGCCACACGCTGGACGCGATCGCCATGATTGCGCAGACCGTGGCACGCTGGAGCGGTGATCGCGGCGCCGTGGGCGCCCTCCCCGCACCCGCCGCGGTGCTGATGATCGGCGGCCTTCTGTGGCTTGCCGTGCTCACCGCACCGTGGCGCCTCCTGGGCACCGCGGCCATTGCCGCCGGGCTGATGGTGGCAGCAGCAGGCCAGCCCGCAACGCTTTTCGTGGCCGACGACGGGCGCAGCATTGCCGTGCGCGGCGACGGCGGCACCATGGCGCTCGGCCCGAAGACCAGCAGCTTTGCCGGCGAAATGATGCTGCGCGCCAACGCAGACTCCCGCTCGCCCAAAGCCGCCGTCGATGCGCTTTGCGACGGCACGGGCTGCACGCTCCGTTTTGCCGGCGGCCTGGTGGCCGTGCCCCGGTCGCCGCTGGCCGCGATGGAGGATTGCCGCCGCGCCGCCGTGGTCGTCTCGCGCGACCGGCTCACCCACTGCCCGGCCGCCCTGGTGATCGACCGTCGCCGTCTGGCGCGCGAGGGTTCGCTCGCCGCCTGGAAGACTGGCGCGGGGTGGACAGTGCGCGCCGAACGACCGGGCGGGCCGACCCTCCCCTGGCACGTCCCCTCCGAGGTGCAGCGCAACTGAAGGTCAGCCGCTGCGGGCCGCAAGAAAGTCGAGGATGGCGCGCGCCGCATTCTCTCCGGGTGAGCCGTCCACCGCCATCGCGCCATGGAAGGCATCGAAGGTGGCTTGCTGGGCCATGCGGGCCGCCTCGTCCGCAAGGAGCGGCCGCAGTGCGGCGGCCAGCGCCTCCGGCGTGCCTTCGTCGTCCAGAAATGCCGGGATCTCGTTGCGGCCGATCACGATGTTGGTCAGCACCATGGACGGCGCCTTGACGATGGGCAGCACCGGATGGAGCGCCTTGATGAGGCGGCCGATCCCGTCGAGCCGATAGGCAACGACCATAGGCACCCGCGCGGCTGCAAGCTCCAGCGTCACCGTCCCGGATGCCGCCAGCGCCGCCCGTGCCGCGCCAAAGGTCTCGGCCTTGGCGTTTGGGCCGGAGACAATCCGCGGTGCCACCGGCCAGTCCGCGGCAAGCGCCTCGATCTGCGCACGCCGATGCGGCACCGCCAGCACCTGGATCTCGCGCTCCCCGGCCGCCGCCGCAGCCGCTTGGCCGAACACCGGCATCAGCCGCTCGATTTCCCCGCGCCGGCTTCCCGGCAGCACCAGCAGCGCCTCGCCGGACGGCGGCGCGGGCCGCTGCATCGCTTCGAACAGCGGATGGCCCACATAAACGCAGGCCGGCCCGCCGAGCTTCGCGTGCACCGCCGGCTCGAACGGAAACAGCGCCAGCACGAGATCCACGTAAGCGCGCATGGCCCGCGCGCGGCCCGGCCGCCAGGCCCACACGGTGGGGCTCACAAAATCGACAATGGGAAGGTGCGGCAGGGCGCGGCGCACGCGCCTTGCAACCCGGTGGGTGAACTCAGGTGCATCCACAATGACGAGAACGTCCGGCGGATCGGCAATCACCGCGTCGGCCGCCTCTCGAATGCGCGCCAGAAGGTGCGGCAGGCGCTTGACGATGGCATCGAAGCCGTTGACCTCGATGGCCTCCATCGCGAACACCGGGGCAAGCCCCTCGCCCAGCATCGTGTCACCGCCAACGCCGCGCCAACGGATGCCGCGCGCCCGGTTCATCGCAGCCATCAGCGCGCCGGCAAGGTGATCGCCCGACACTTCGCCGGCAAAGATCGCAACCTTCAGCGGTTTCAAGCGGGTGCCCCGGCGGTACCATCCAGCGCAATCACGAACGCGCCTTTCCGGTCGGCAAGCTGCAGCATGGCGTCGCGTTCGGCCAGAATGGTGCGGCCCGCCTCGATGGCGATGCCGCCGAAGCCGGCGTCCAGCACACGGGTCAGCGTTCCGGCGCCCACCACCGGCACATCGGCGCGCATGTCCTGCCCCCGCTTGGCCCGCTTGACGAGAACGCCCGCGCCCTTCTTTGCGCGGAACCGCCGGGCGGCCCGAAGGTCCGTGCAACGCTCGACCATGGCGTCGGTGCCCTCCGCCCCCTCCACGGCAATGACGCGCCCGTCTGCCACCATCACCGCCTGCCCCACGTCAAACACGGCCGTGGCGTCCAGATAGGCAGCGCCAAGCGCAATGTCGGCATGATGGGCGGCGCTCGGCGCATGGCGCCCCAGAACGCCCGCCGGGGCCAGAAGCTCCGGAACGGCATCCGCCACAGCCACAATGCGGAACCCCTCCGCTTCGAACAGGGCAAGCACATTGCGCACGATGGTGTCGTCGCCGCCGACCACCGCGCGCACGATTTTCGGCACCAGCTTCAATGTCTCGAAATCGCCGAGGATCCGGCTGTAGTCCGGCCGCTTGCGGATGGCGCCCAGGAACAGAAGATCCATGGTGTTGCGGGCGATCATCATCTTGCGCAGGCGCCCGATCTCGCCATAGCCGAGGCGGTGGCTTTCGATGCCGTCCGGCGCCTCGTCCGCCTCACCGTCGATGGCAAAGACCACGACGGGGCGGCGGGGGGCAACCGCGCGAGCCGCCTCCCAGGGCAATGCCCCCGCGCCGGCAATGATCGCGAGCGGTGTCGTGACCTCTGCGGCGCGCGGGTCAGACACCGGCTTCGAGGAGATCCGTTTCGGCAGCCCCGCCATGGTCCTTCGGCAAGGGCTGAAGCAATGGCCGGTTGCGCCCCGCCTCGATGAAATCGAGGATCGTGCGCACCAGCGGGTCGTCGCCCATCTCGGCGTCAAGCCGGGCAACCCGCTCGCGGAACAGCGCATCGCCCACAAACAGCATGCCGTATGCAGCAAGCAGCGTGCGGATGGATTCGCGCGAAAAACCGCGCCGCTTCAGCCCGACGAGATTGAGGCTGTCGAGCCGGCCGCGGTGGCCGATGACATAGGCAAAGGGCACAACGTCCTTGGTGACGCCGGAGAGGCCGCTGATGAACGCGTAGGCCCCGATCCGCACCCGCTGGACAATCGCCGCACCGCCGCCGATCAGCACATAGTCGCCCAGATGGCAGTGGCCGGCCAGAAGCACGTTGTTGGACAGGATCACGTGATTGCCGACGACACAGTCGTGGCCCACGTGGACGCCGACCATCAGGTAGCAGTCGTCACCCACAACGGTTTTCGTCTTGCCGCGTGCGGTGCCGGCATGGACCGTCACATGCTCGCGCAGAATGTTGCGGGCGCCGATTTCGACGCTGACGTCTTCGCCGGCGTAGCTGAGGTCCTGCGGCGGACCGCCGACGATAACGCCGGCGTGCAGCACGGTCTCGGCGCCGATGGTGGTGTTGCCGCAAACGACCACGTTCGGACCGAGGACGACGCCATCGGCCAGAACCACGCCTGCTTCCACAACCGCGTTGGGTCCGATGGTGACGCCTTCACCGAGCGTTGCGCCCGGTGCCACGAAGGCCGTTGGGTGAATGGGCAAGATCAGTCGCGCACGATCATGGCGCTGACGTCGGCCTGCGCGACGGTCTGCCCATCGACGACGGCTTCACCGTGGAAGCGCCACACGTTGCCGCGCTGGCGCTCCTTGGTCATGCGGTAGTGCACCACATCGCCGGGAACCACAGGCTTGCGGAACTTCGCCTTGTCGATGGTCATGAAGTAGACAAGCGAGGGCGAGGTGCTCTCTTCCTGGCTGATGACGCACAGGACACCGGCCGTCTGCGCCATGCCTTCGATCAGCAGGACGCCCGGCATCACCGGTTCCGCGGGAAAGTGCCCCTGGAACTGCGGCTCGTTGATGGACACGTTCTTGACGCCGATGCCGAAATTGTCGCTGTCGATCTCGATGACCCGGTCGATCATCAGGAACGGGTAGCGATGCGGCAGATACCGCAAGATATCCCGAATGGTCGCCGATTCAATCGTTCTACTCATCCCGGCGAGCCCGTCCCCTCCGTCCATCTCAACCAACTTCGTTTTCTGTTGCTCGTTTCACCAGTCTAGGACTGGACGTCAGCTTTTTGAAGCGCTCCCGCCGCGGATCAACCGTGCAATCGCCATTCGCTCGGCAACAAAGCGGCGCGCGTCGGACGCTGGAGCCCCTGCATACTGCGCTCCGGCAGGAATGTCTTCACCCACCGCCGATTTACCCGCAACGGAACAGCCATCCCCGAGCGAGATACCGTCGCGCAGGCCCACATGCCCGCCGAGGGTCACATGGTCGCCCATGGTGACGGAACCGGATACGCCCGTGCAGCCGGCGATGACACAATGCACCCCCATCACCACATTGTGGCCGATCTGGACCTGATTATCCACCTTCGAGCCCTTGCCGATCACCGTGTCGCGGTGGGAGCCCCGGTCGATGGTGACGTTGGCGCCCAGCTCCACATCGTCCTGGATCACCACGGCGCGGACCTGCGGGATCTTCACGTAGCCGTTCGGCGTGCGCGCGAGGCCGAACCCGTCCTGCCCGATGCGGCAGCCGGGGTGGATGATCACACGGTCACCGATATGGGCGCACTGGATGGTGGAATTGGCGCCGATCGACGTGTTGCGGCCGATGGTGCAGCCCGGACCGATGACCACGTTGGCGCCGATCACACTGCCGCGACCGATCTCGACGCCGCGCGACACCACCGCAAACGGCTCGACGATGACGTTGGCTTCCAGAAGGTCCGGATCTTCGATGATCGCCGTCGGCGCAACCTCCCCGCCGGAACGGGCGGTGAGCGGGCGCGGGCGCATGGCCGAGGAATGGAACAGCCCGGCCGCCAGACCGAAGGCGTTCGCGGGGTATGGCGTGATCAGCGCCACGGCGTTCTCGCCAAGTTCGCCGGCAAAGCGGGCATCGCAGAAAACGGCGCCGGCTTTGCTCTCTCGGGCCGCCTTGCGCATTTTCCCATCGCGCAAAAACGAGATGTGCTCAGGGCCCGCTTCGTCCAGGCCCTTGAGGTCGGACATGATCCGGTCGCGCGCCGCAGGGTCGACCTTGGCGCCGACGGCGTCTGCGATGGTGCCGAGGGTCTGTGGCTCTGCGGGGGGGAAGAAGCCGCTCGTCATGCAAATCTTGCCGTTCGTTAAAATGAAAAAGGACGCGCCCGGTGGGGCGCGTCCCTGTTTAGCCCATTGTGGGCTGGATCAGAACTGCGTGCCGCCGGAGAGACGGAAGACCTGCGTCCGGTCCACCTCCTGCTCGAGGAAGGGCACTGCAAAGTCGGCACGGATCGGGCCGAAAGGCGAGTTCCAGAGGATGCCGACACCGCCCGATGCGCGCAGGTCGAAATCGTTGGAGACCACGGTGGCCGAGCCGCCGTTGCGCCGCACGATGTCCGGATCGACGCCCCAGAGCGAACCGGCATCCGCGAACACCGCACCGTTGAGGCCGATTTCAGGCGGCAGGAACGGGATCGGGAAGGTCGCTTCGGCCGTGGCTGCCACGTAGTAGCGACCGCCGAGTGCTTCACCGGTGACACGATCACGCGGACCGACACCGGCACTCTCGAAGCCGCGCAGGTTGGCGCCACCCAGGAAGAACTGGTCCTGAACCTGGAGGTTGTTGTCGAACGACTGCATCGCACCGCCGGAGACGGAGAGCAGGCCAACCACGCCGAATGCCGGCAGGACTTCCTGGTAGTAACGGGCCTTCGCTTCGGTCCGGTAGAACTTCGCGTCGCCGCCGAGACCGGCAACTTCGTTGGTCCAGTTGGCGTAGATGCCTTCGCGGGGCTGAAGCTGGTTGTCCAGCGTGTTGTAGACCAGCGAGTTGCCGATCATCGAGGTCAGACGCGAGCCCTGGCTGTCGCAGACGGCGAGAGAAAGGGTCGGGTTGCGGCGGTTACAGCCGTTGTCGACGTCCACGTCACGGTTGAAGATCTTGTAGAAGAACTGCGTGGAGAAGTCCTCGGTGAGCGGCACCGTCAGGCGCAGCGTGCCGCCGGTGGTCACCGTGTCGTAGGGCTGGCTGTCGGTGGAGTCGTAGCGCAGGTGGTAGATGTCGAACCCGCCGGCGAGACGGCGACCGAACAGGAACGGCTCGGTGAAGGAGAACTCCGCCGTCTGGCTCTGGGTGCCACCGCCGATCGATGCCTTAACGTACTGGCCGCGACCCAGGAAGTTCGCTTCCTCGACCGTCACGTCGCCGACAATGCCGGACTGCGTGGAGTAGCCGACACCGAAGGTCACCTTGCCGGTGGATTTCTCTTCCACGAGCACGGTCACGATAACGCGGTCGGGCGAAGACCCCTGCGACGTGGTGATCTGGACGGTCTCGAAGAAGCCGAGGCTGTTGAGCCGGCGCTCGGCGCGGTCGAGCAGGATGCGGTTGAACGCATCGCCCTCGGACAGGTCGAACTCGCGGCGGATCACGTAGTCACGCGTTGTGGTGTTGCCCAGAATGTCGATGCGCTCGATGTAGGCCTGCACGCCCTGGTCGACCCGGTACACCACGTCGATGGTGCCGGCTTCGAAGTTGCGCTCGCCCGCCGGGACCACTTCGGCGAAAGGATAGCCGTCACGGTTGGCTTCAAGGGTCAGCGTTTCGAGGGATTCCTCGATCTTCTCGGCGGAATAACGGCGGCCGGGACGGGTCGCAACGCGGCGGCGGAGCTGATCGGGGTCAACATCGGCCAGCGTGGTTTCCACCCGCACTTCACCAAATTCGTAACGCTCGCCTTCGTCGATGGTGAAGGTGATGAAGAACTGGTTGCGCTCGCGGTCATAGTCCGCCGTGGCGGCAATGATGCGGAAGTCGGCAAAGCCGCGGTTGAAGTAGAAGCGACGCAGCGCGTCCTGGTCGGAGACGAGGCGGGCCGGATCGTAGGTGTCGGACGAGCGGATGAAGCCAAGCAGGCCGCTTTCCTTCGTCTTGATCAGGTCGCGCAGGCGGCTGTCGGAGAATGCGCGGTTGCCGATGAAGGCAATGCGGCCGACCGTGGTCTTCACGCCTTCGGTGATGTCGAACACCAGGTCGACGCGGTTTTCGCCGCGGTCGATGGTCTTCGGCTCGACGCTGGCAAGGTAGCTGCCGCGGCTGCGATAGGCCTGCAGGATACGCTGCACATCGCTCTGGACCGTGGCGCGGTTGAAGATCGCGCGGGCCCGGCTTTGCGTTGCGGCTTCGAGAAGCTCGTCGGAGATGCGCCTGTTGCCTTCGAACGATACGCGGCTGATCACCGGGTTCTCGACGACGCGGACCACCAGCGTGCTGCCCGACGACGTGATGGTCACATCCTCGAACAGGCCCGTGGCGAACAGCGCCGCGATGCTGTCGTCGATGGCACCTGCCCCATAGGAGGCGCCAGGACGGATGGTGAGGTAGGCGCGGACGGTTTCATCGTCGACACGCGCATTGCCTTCCACTGCAATCCGGCTCGCCACTGCGGCGAAGGATGGAGCGGCGAGCGCGATTGCAATCCCCATGACGGCAACGGCCATGGCCATCGCCTTGAGGGTGGTTCGCATCATTGGACCCGGACGGAACAACATGATCGGGACATAGCCTCGCTTTACTTCCAACCGCCGCATGTGCGGTCTGCCTCCAGCTATGCTCGCCTCGGGCCGGTAGAACAAGGCGATACCCCCCTCTTCAGGCCTGTTTCGGAAGGCACCGTTGCGCCTATGCCACGCTCCGTTACGAGGTAAGGTGAACGATGTCGTTGAAAGTGGCGAAACCCATTAACAGCAACACCAGACCGAGCCCGATGCGAAATCCCACATCCTGCGCCCGCTCCGACAAGGGACGCCCGCGCAGCCCCTCGATTGCGTAGAAAAGCAGGTGGCCGCCGTCGAGCATCGGGATCGGCATCAGGTTAATGAGACCGATCGAGACCGACAGCATTGCGGCCAGACTGAACAGTGCGCTGAACGAAATCGACGCCACTTCGCCGGAAACCTGCGCCACGCGGAGCGGTCCGCCCAGCTGATTGGCCGACTGCGTGCCGGTGATGATACCGCCCACGACCTCGACGGTGCGCTTTGTAATATAAAGGGTTTCATCCACTCCGGCGGCAATTGCGCTGAAGGGGCCGAGCTTTTCGCGAGGGATGCCTTCAGCACCCACGTCCCGCTGCACGCCGAGGACACCCTGCGCGTAGGGATTGCCGAACGGGTCCGTCAGCTCGCGCTGTTCGGGCGTTGCAACGAGGTCTACCGATTCGCCGCCGCGGGTGACGGTGAAGGTCAGCGTCTCTCCGGCGGCGCTGGCGACGACCCGCTGCACAGCGGAAAAGCTGGCGACCTTGTCGCCGTCGATGGCGACAATCACGTCGCCCGGCTCGAAGCCGGCGGCTGCGGCCGGACTGTCAGGCTGGACGGAGGAAACCATGGCATCCGCCATCGGCCGGCCGTTGATCGAGAAATAGATCGCAAAGATTGCAATCGCGAGAATGAAGTTGGCGACGGGCCCGGCCGCAACAATGGCAGCGCGCTGCCACAGGGGCTTGAGGAAGAAGCTCGTCTTGCGCTCCGCTTCGCTCATGCCTGACAGCGCGTCCCGGTCGGGAACGCTGGCGGCATTCTCGTCACCGGCAAACTTCACGTAGCCGCCCAGGGGCACGACGGAGAGCTTCCAGCGGGTGTTGTAGCGGTCGTTCCAACCGAAAAGTTCCGGCCCGAACCCGATGGAGAAGGCATCCACCGCCACCCCGCACCAGCGCGCCACCAGAAAGTGACCCATTTCGTGGACGAAGATGATGAGCCCGAGCACAAACAGGAACGGCAGCGCGTAGCTTGCAACGTTCGAGCCGAGCGACAGGATGTAGTCCATCGAAGATCCTTCCAATTACACGCGCCGGAATATTGACTGATTCGTTTCACGACGCGCGTTGTTCATCGCGCATACTGTTGCCGCATCCACGCCTGCGGCCTGATGCGAACCTAGCGGCCGGCCATTGCCGGGATCTTCTCCCGTGCAACCCGGCGCGCCTCGCCGTCGATCGCCTCCACCGCGTCGACGCTGTCTGCCGCGCCGCTGCGGCCGGCCATGGCATCCAGCGTCGCCTCCACGAGGGCGGCAATGTCCAGAAAGCCGATCTCCTCGGCGAGAAACGACGCCACGGCAACCTCGTTCGCCGCATTTAGTGCATTGGTCGATGCGGTGCCAGCACGCAGGGCTGCGCTCGCAAGCCGCAGGGCCGGAAAGCGGGCGTCGTCGGGCGCCTCGAAGGTGAGGTTGCCGAGCGCGACCAGATCCAGCGCCGGAACCGGCGCCGCCCCCCGGTCGGGATAATGCAGGCAGTGGGCGATGGGCGTGACCATCGACGGATTGGACATGTGGGCAAGGCAGGAGCCGTCCGCATAGTGGACCATCCCGTGGATGATCGACTGCGGGTGGACGACCACCCCGATCCGGTCAGGCCCAACGGGAAAGAGGTGATGCGCCTCGATCACCTCGAGGCCCTTGTTCATCATGGTCGCCGAATCGATGGAGATCTTCGCACCCATCGACCAGTTGGGATGCTTCAGCGCCTGACGCGGGCCGGCAGCGCGCATCGCCTCCAGCGACGCCTCGCGGAACGGACCGCCGGACGCTGTGAGGACGATCCGTGTGATGGCGCCCAGCGCACCGCGTTCGAACACCTGGAAGATGGCGTTGTGCTCGGAATCCACAGGCAGAACGGTGGCACCGGCAGCGCGGACCCGCGCCATCGCCACCTCCCCCGCCGCAACCAGCACTTCCTTGTTGGCAAGGCAGACGATGCGCCCCGCATCAATGGCGGCAAGCGCCGGACGGAGCGCTGCAAAGCCGGGGATTGCAACAATCACGCGCTCGGCATCCATGGCGGCCAGGGCAACCATGGCATCGGCGCCGGCATCGGTGGCAAGGCCCTGCGGGCCGAGCCGCGCCTTCAGCGCCGGGCCGCAGGCAGGGTCGGCCGCCACCGTCATCAGCGGGCGGTGGCGCTCGGCAATGGCACAAAGTTCGTCGACACTGCTGTTGGCGGCGACCCCCACCAGTTCGAAACCGCCAGCCTCGATGGCGGCAAGGGCGGATGTCCCGACAGACCCCGTTGCGCCAAGGAGAACGACGCGCGTCATCCCATCCCCATCATGTGGAGGAGACCGGCGGCCGGTGTCGCGGCCGAAACCCAGAATGCCACGATGCTGCCCATCAGCACGCTGATGAGTGCGGACACTATGAGCCCGTCGACACGGTCCATCACGCCGCCGTGGCCGGGGATGAGCGTTCCCGCGTCCTTGATGGAAAAGCGCCGCTTGGCTGCCGATTCGATCAGATCGCCGCTTTGCGCCCCAATGGCGACCAGGCCCGCGGCGATCAGTGTTCCCGCCGCAAACGGCACGCCCAGCATGTTGCCCACAACCGCGCCGAACACGATGGCTGCCACAAAGCCGCCCACAGCGCCGGACCAGGTCTTGCTGGGCGAAACGCTGGGCCACAGCTTGGGTCCGCCCACCTTGCGCCCGACGAAGAACGCCATGGTATCGCTGGCCCATGCGATGAGAAAGACGAAGATCACCGCGCCGAAACCGTCTGCGCCCTTGCGCAGCGCAACCAGCGAAACCACCGCGAGCCCCGAATAAAGCATGCCCGCCGCCAGCCAGCGCAGCGAGATGAAGGATTTTTGCAGGGTGCCGACCGCGGCAGTCACACCACAGGCGATGGCCACGGCAGCAAGCGCCACGGGAAGCGGCGACATGTGTGCCAGAACGGCAATGCCGGCAAGGGCGGCCCATCCGGTCAGCCGCGGGCCCAGCATCCCGCCGGCCCCCACCATGGCAAGCCACTCGTAAAAGACAGCGGCGCCGATGATGAGCGCCAGAAGCAGGAAGGGAATCCCGCCCAGATAGGCGGTCGTGATGACGATGGGGATCAGCACCGCCGCCGACATCAGCCGCAACCGCATTTCGCGGTTGAAGAGAAAACGCTCCCGCAGCGCACGAACGCGGGCGCGGATGCGCCGCGGCGGCTTGGCGGGAACAGGGGCGCCTCGAGGACGCCCGCTGGAGCGCAGCGAGAACCGCTTCGGCCGGCTCACGTGGACACGGAGGTGACTGGCGGCACGGTGCCGAAACGGCGCTCGCGGCCGGCAAAATCGCGCAGCGCCTCGTCGAACATGGCTTCGTCGAAGTCAGGCCACAACGCGTCCGGAAAGCTGTATTCGGCGTAGGCCGACTGCCACAGAAGAAAATTCGAGATCCGCTGTTCGCCGCTGGTGCGAATCACGAGGTCCGGATCCGGCAGGGTGCCGGTGTCGAGGAAACCCGCGAACCTTGCTTCGTCCAGCGCTTCGACGGCAAGCTCGCCGCGCGCCACGGCCTCGGCTGCCCGCCGGGCGGCCCGGACGATCTCGTCGCGCCCACCATAATTGAACGCCAGCACCAGGTGCATCCGGTCATTGTGTGCCGTCCGCGCTTCTGCGTTTTCGATCATGCCAAGCAGCGTGCTGTTCAGATCGTGTCGTCCGCCAATAACCTGCACCCGCACCCCCTGCTCGACCAGTTCTTCGAGGTCGCTGCGGATATAGCGCTGGAGGAGGCCCATTAGTTCACTGACTTCGGCCTTCGGACGATTCCAGTTTTCGCGGGAGAAGGCATACAGCGTGAGAACGCCGACACCGCGGTTGCCCGCGTGACGCACGATCCGGCGGACGGATTCAACGCCCTTGCGATGACCCAGCGTCCGCGGCAGGCCGCGGCGGCCTGCCCAGCGCCCGTTGCCATCCATAATGATGGCGACATGCCGCGGCACCCCGCTGTGCGTCAGCGGCGGCAACGACGCGGGGGGCGGTCCGGCGGGAACGTGAGTCACGTGTCAGATCTGCGTGATTTCTTGCTCTTTGTTAGACAGGATAGCATCAATTTCCGAGACTTTGTCGTCCGTCAGTTTCTGCACCCGATCGGACTGGACACGCGTGTCGTCCTTGCTGGCCCCGTCCTTCTCGGCCTTCTTGATGTCTTCCATCCCGTCGCGGCGGACGTGGCGGATCGATACCTTGGCCTGCTCGGAATATTTGTGGGCGACCTTCACCAGCTCGGCGCGGCGCTCGGCGTTCAGCTCGGGGATCGGGATGCGCATCACCGTGCCCTCGACCACGGGGTTGAGGCCGAGGCTGGATTCGCGGATCGCCTTTTCCACGGCCTGCGCCATGGAGCGGTCCCAGACCTGAACGTTGATGAGGCGGGCCTCCGGGACCGACACCGTTGCCACCTGGGACAGCGGCATCGTCGTGCCGTAGGCATCCACGGTGACGGGCTCCAGCATGGATGCGCTGGCCCGTCCGGTGCGCAGACCGGACAGCTCGTTCTTAAAGCCCTGGATTACGCCGTCCATCCGCCGTGCCAGGTCATCAAGGTCGACGCTCATCTCGGCTCTCCTCAGTCACGTATTCTTGTCCGCCTCCATGAAGGCGGAAGGGGTTGGTATCAAGTGAACAGGCCCTTCGGCAACGTCTCGCTGCACAAAGGGCCGTCCGTATTCAGTCGCAGACGATGGTGGACACGCCCTCGCCGCGCGCCACCAGAGGCAGTGCACCCTCGTCCTTGATGGAGAACACCACAATGGGCAGACCGTTGTCGCGGGCCAGCGCAATTGCAGCAGCATCCATCACGCCGAGGTTTTTCTCCAGCGCTTCCTGGTGCGTCACCGTCTCGTAGCGGGTTGCGTTCGGGTCGCTCTTGGGGTCGGCGGTGTAGACACCGTCCACGTTGGTGCCCTTCAGGAGCGCATCGCAGCCCATCTCCACCGCGCGCAGCGATGCCGCGGTGTCGGTGGTGAAGAAGGGGTGGCCGGTGCCCGCAGCAAACAGGACCACGCGCCCTTCCGCCATGTGCTTCAGCGCCCCGCGGTGGGTGAAGCGGTCGCAGATCACCGGAACGTCGATGGCGGAAAGCACGACGGCCTCGGTACCAAGCGCCCGCAGCTGTGCCGCCACGGCAACCGCGTTCATCACGGTGGCCAGCATTCCCATCTGGTCGCCGGCAACACGGTCGACGGCGGTCAGCATGTGGTTGGCGCCGCGCAGGAAATTGCCGCCGCCGATGACCAGGCCGACTTCGCAGCCGGACCGGACCACCTCGACGATCTCCGAAGAGATGCGCTGGAGCGTCTTCTGGGAGATGCCATGGGCGCCATCGCCCATCAGCGCTTCGCCGGAGACTTTGATGAGAAGCCGGCGCCACTCGGACGCCGGCTTTAACTGTGACGGCACGGCGCGATCAGACGCCAGCTGCCGCAGCGACTTCGGCAGCGAAGTCGGACTCTTCCTTTTCGATCCCCTCGCCGAGCGCGAAGCGGACGAACCCGGTCACGGTGATCGGGGCACCCACAGCAGCTTCACCGTCCTTGACGGCCTCGGCCACGGTCTGATCCGGGTTCACGACGAAGGCCTGCTTCATCAGCACGACTTCCTCGTAGAACTTGCGCATCCGGCCTTCGACCATCTTCTCGATGATGCTGTCCGGCTTGCCGGAAGCACGGGCCTGATCGGCGTAGACGGCGCGCTCACGGTCGGCGGCTTCAGCCGGGATGGCGTCCACGTCGAGGGCGAGCGGGTTCACGGCGGCCACGTGCATGGCAATCTTGCGGCCCAGCTCTTCGAGCTTGGTCTTGTCGCCGGTGGACTGCATCGCGACCAGAACGCCGAGCTTGCCCAGACCGTCCGCCACTGCGTTGTGGAGGTAGGTGGCGACAACGCCGTCGCTGACTTCGAGGCTGGCCGTGCGGCGCAGTGCCATGTTCTCGCCGATGGTCGCGACCGCTTCGGTCACTTCCTCGGCAACGGTGCGGCCGGTGCCGGGGTAAGGCTGTGCCTTCAGCGTGTCGAGGTCGCCATTTGCTGCGAGACCTTCAGCGGCGATAGCGCTGACCAGTGCCTGGAACTTTTCGTTGCGGGCGACGAAATCGGTTTCGGAGTTGACTTCGACGAGCACGGATTTCGTGCCCTGCGAGGCGGCGCCAATAAGGCCTTCGGCTGCAACGCGATCCGCTTTCTTCGCGGCTTTCGACAGACCTTTCTTGCGCAGCCAGTCAACCGCGGCTTCCATATCGCCACCGGTTTCATTCAGCGCGGTCTTGCAATCCATCATGCCGACGCCGGTTTTCTCGCGGAGCGCCTTCACCTGCTGCGCGGTGATCGTCATGGTATAAAGTGTCCTGATTGTGCGTGTTTTTGTGGCAACGGCCGGCACCTCTCTTGAATGAGGTACGACCTCGTGTCGAGACCTTGCGCATGACTTTTGCCGCACAAAGCTTCACACTCCGTGCGGCAACCACGCGTCCCGATGGCGTTATATAGTCGCCCTTTTCGCAGACCGCTACCCCGCAGTCGCCTCCGCGCGGATTGCCTCCCGATCACGGCCGTTGAGCCCGATCAGGGGATCGGCGGTGACAAGGTGCTGCAACAGCCCGTCGCGCAGGCTGTAAACCATGCCGTACACGCCAAGGTCCTGCCCGCGCGCCCACGCATTGCGCACGATTGTGGTGGAGGTGATGTTCTTGACCTGCTCGATGACGTTTAGCTCGCAAAGCCGGTCGGCCTGTGCGGGTTCACCGTCGATCGCGTCGATCTCGTCCCGGTGAAGACGGCGTACCAGGCGGATGTGGTTGAGCCAGTTGTCGATCAGGCCGTGGTCTTCGTCGGACATGGAGGCCTTCACGCCGCCGCAGCCATAATGGCCGCACACGATGATGGTCTTCACCGAGAGCACCTCGACCGCGAATTGCAGCACGGACAGGAAGTTGAGGTCCGACGGCGAGACGACATTGGCAATGTTGCGGTGGACGAAAACCTCTCCCGGCGGCAGATCCATGATCTGGTTGGCCGGCACCCGGCTGTCCGAACACCCGACCCACAGGAATTCCGGCGCCTGCTGATGCGACAGCCGCTCGAAGAATGTCGGGTCGTTGGACTTGATCCTGTCGGACCAGTTCCTGTTGCGCAAAACGAGCTTGTCGAGATCATCCACGCCGTGTTGCTCCTGCCACTCGCACTGACCCTGCCACCGTCTAGCCATACACCGTTCCGCCGGTTTGCACTGAATGAACGCTGGCGCAAGGTGCGCGGCGCAGCAGTGCGGATGATTGGAAGCGCCGACAGATTGGCCGCAACCCTCTCTTGCCATCCGCAGCGCGCTCACGTATGTCCCCGCGTAATCCCTCACGCGAGCACGGACTTCCGGTGCCATCCTGGCAGCGCTCGCGGCGGTTCAACCGGATGAGACTACAAAAATGGCAGTTCCTGACTTTACGATGCGGCAGCTTCTCGAAGCTGGCGTTCACTTCGGCCACCAGACGCACCGCTGGAACCCCAAGATGGACGAGTACATCTTCGGCGCCCGCAACAACGTCCACATCATCGACTTGGCGCAGACCGTTCCGCTGCTCCACCAGGCGCTGAAGGCCGTTTCAGACACCGTCGCCAAGGGCGGCCGTCTTCTCATGGTCGGCACCAAGCGGCAGGCCCAGGAGGCCGTCGCCACATCCGCCACCGAATGCGCGCAATATTATGTGAACGCGCGCTGGCTCGGCGGCATGCTGACCAACTGGAAGACCATCTCCCACTCCATCAAGCGCCTCAACAGCCTTGAAGAGCTGATGGACGGCCAGGGCCAGGCCGGCGGCTTCACCAAGAAAGAGCGCCTGACGCTCGACCGTGAGCGCGAGAAGCTCGACCGCAACCTCGGCGGCATCAAGTCGATGGGCGGCGTGCCGGACATCGTGTTCGTGATCGACACCAACCGCGAAACCATCGCGGTGCAGGAAGCGCGCCGGCTCGGCATTCCCGTGGTCGCGATCCTCGACACCAACTGCGACCCCGACGGCATCACCTACCCCATTCCGGGCAACGATGACGCCGCCCGCGCAATCACCCTTTATTGCGACCTGATCTCCCGCGCCGCACTCGACGGCCTGCTCCGCTCGCAGGGCGACAGCGGCTACGATCTTGGCGAGAGCGAAGAAGCCCCCGTCGAGGCCGCAATCGAAGAGGCGCCGGCAGAAGCCGCAGCCGAGGCTCCCGCGGCCGAGGCAACCGTCGAAGACCTGATGACCCCGACGCCCGAAGACACCGGCGACAAGCCCGCCGAACAGCAGGCCTGACGTCAGGCCAAGGGGCAACCTCCCCGGCCGCGGCAGCGATGCCGCCCAAACCATCCAGCCCGGACAGCCCCGCTGTCCGGGCTTTTTCGTTGTTCGGGCCGTGCGAACACGCCGGTTTTGTTGCGGCACGAAGCGTTCGTGCCCACTTATAGGACCGTTGCTTCAACACGGACTTGCGCATGATCCCCTTCGACCTTGGCGTCAACCTTTACCTGATCGCAGCGGCGGTCCTGGTTTTCGTGGTCATTGTTGCCGCAGTGAAGACCGTGCCGCAGGGGATGCACTACACCGTCGAGCGGTTCGGCCGGTACACCCGCACCCTCAAGCCCGGCCTCAACATCCTCACCCCGTTCGTGGAGCGCGTGGGCGACAAGCTCAACATGCGCGAGCAACTGCTGGACGTGCCGAGCCAGGAGGTCATCACCCGCGACAACGCCACGGTGACGGCCAACGGCGTCACCTTCTTTCAGGTGCTGGACGCGGCCCGCGCTGCCTACGAGGTGACCGACCTAGACAACGCCATCCTCAATCTCACCATGACCAACATCCGCTCCGTCATGGGGTCGATGGATCTCGACGAGCTCCTCTCCAACCGCGACGAGATCAACCAGCGTGTCCTGCGCGTCGTTGACGCCGCCGTGGACCCGTGGGGCGTGAAGATCACTCGCATCGAGATCAAGGACATCAACCCGCCGCCCGAAACCACCGCGGCGATGACCCGCCAGATGAAGGCCGAGCGCGAAAAACGCGCCATGGTGCTGGAGGCCGAGGGCGACCGGGCCGCCGCCGTCGCCCGCGCCGAGGGCGAGAAGCAATCGCTCATCCTCGCCGCCGAGGGCCGGCGCGAAGCCGCCTACCGCGACGCGGAAGGCCGCGAGCGCACCGCGGAAGCCGAGGCCCGTGCCACCGAGGTGGTGTCCACCGCCATCGAGGAAGGCTCGATCCAGGCGATCAACTACTTCGTCGCCGAAAAATACGTGGGTGCGCTGCGGGACATTGCAGCGGCGCCCAACCAGCGCACGCTGATCCTCCCTATTGAGACCGCGGCCACGCTGGGCTCGCTCGCCGGCATTGCCGAAATTGCACGCGATGCCTTTTCAGGCGGTCCCGGCCCGGCCAGCCCTGCGCCCGAGGGCGGCGGCCCGCGCCCGTCGCCAAGGGAGATCGAGCGCGCCGTGGAGGCGGTGATTGCCCGGACGGCCTCGCCGGTGCCGACTATAACGCCGGACAACGACACGCCAGACAGCGCCACTGCCGAAGTGCCGCCCGGCGAAAGCCGGATCGAACGGATCCGCCGCCTGACCACCCGCAACGATGCCCTAGGCGCCCGCCTGTCCGGCGAGACGGAGGACCGCTGAGATGATCGTCTTTCTCGCGATCCTGCGCGACCTCGGCCCCTATGTCTGGTTCATTGTCGGCGCGCTGTTCCTGATTGCGGAGGTGATGCTGCCGGGCGTCAACCTCATCTGGTTCGGCGTGGCAGCCTCCGCCACCGGGCTTGTGGACCTTGCCGTGCCGCTCGGCTGGGAGCTGCAGATGGTCTGCTTCCTCGCCATCTCCGCCATCTCCGTGGTGGCTGCGCGGATGATCACCATGCGCAGCATCAGCACCGGGACGGAGGAGGTCAACCGCGGCCCGTCGTCGATGATCGGCCGCGAGCTGGCGCTGGCGGACCCCATCGTCAACGGCACCGGACGCGCCCTGTTTGCCGACAGCACCTGGCGCGTCGCCGGGGCCGACCAGCCCGCCGGAACCCGCGTGCGCGTTGTGGGCATCGACGCGTCCACACTGGTCGTGGAACCTGTGGAGCGGTGAATCGACCGGCGGGCAGCCATGCCCGCCTGCCTTGCGCCGCCCACCACGCCGCGCCACCCTCGCGCAATGATCATCCTGCCATTTCCCGACCTTGCCGAAGGCACCTGGATCGAGCGGCGCAAGCGCTTCATGCTCGATGTGGCGTTGCCTGATGGTTCGCAGATCACCGCGCACGTCCCCAACACCGGCGCGATGACCGGACTCGTCAACCCCGGCGCGCGGGTGCTCCTTTCGGTCTCGGACAATCCGAAACGCAAATATGCCCATACGCTGGAAGCGGTTGAGGCGGATGGCGTCTGGGTGGGCGTGAACACGCAAAACCCCAACCGGATCGCTGCGGCACTTGCGCGCGCGCGCCATGCCCCCTTCCCTGCCGAAGGTGAGGTCCGGCCCGAAGTGCGATACGGCAAGGCCGAGCGGATCGACCTTCTGATCACCCCGGCGGACGCGCCGCCGCTTTACGTGGAGATCAAGAACGTCCACCTGGTCGAGCGGCCGGGCGAGGCTTCGTTTCCAGATTGCGTGACCGCCCGCGGCGCCAAGCACCTGGACGCCCTCGCCGATGAAGTTGCCGCTGGCAACCGCGCGATGATGGTCTACCTCATCCAGCGGGGCGACGTGTCGTCCTTCCGCCTCGCGCGCGAGATCGACCCCGCCTATGGCGCCGCGTTCGACCGCGCGGTGGCGGCCGGCGTTTCGATGGTCGCATTGCGCTGCACGGTCACGCCTGAGGGGATCGGCGATGCCGAAGCAGTGCCGGTCCTTGAGCCGATGGGCATGGCTGCTGCCTGAAAGGCCGCGCGTGGGTTGCCATCGCGTCCGGAAACGACGACATAATGGACATCAACAGACGGCGTGGTGACATGGTGGAATTCGTCGACGCGGACACGGCGCCCGCGCGCAACACGGGACAGGTGCGGCTCTACAACGAGGCCGCCTTCGAAGCGATGCACAAGGCTGGCGGGCTGGCCGCCCAGTGCCTCGATGCGCTTGAAGACATGATCGAGCCCGGTGTCACCACCCAGGCCATCGACGAATTCGTCATGGATTTCGCAAAGCAGCACGACGTGCTGCCGGCAACGCTTTATTATCGCGGCTTCCGCCACTCCACCTGCACGTCGATCAACCATGTGGTGTGTCACGGCATTCCGGCGCAGAAGGCGCTGCGCGAGGGCGATATCCTCAATGTCGACGTGACCTTCATCCGTGACGGATGGCATGGGGATTCCTCCCGCATGTACCGCGTCGGCCAGGTGCGCCGCGCTGCTGACCGGCTCCTCAAGGTCACGCTGAAGGCGCTTCAGATCGGGATCGAGGCGGTCAAACCCGGCAACACCACCGGCGATATCGGCGCCGCCATCCAGGACTATGTGGAGAGCGAGCGCTGTTCCGTGGTGCGCGAGTTCTGCGGGCACGGCGTTGGCCGGCTGTTCCACGACATGCCCAACATCCTGCACTATGGCCGCGCGGGCGATGGCGTGCGGCTGCAAAAGGGCATGATCTTCACCATCGAGCCGATGGTGAACCTTGGCCGCCCGCACGTGAAGGTCCTGTCGGACGGATGGACCGCCGTGACGCGGGACCGTTCCCTGTCCGCCCAGTACGAACACACCATCGGCGTCACCGAAAGCGGCTGCGAGATCTTCACCGCATCCGAACGGCTTGACGCAGCCGCTTCTGCCTGACCGATTGAGCAAATAAATTCCCGCATCGATAGCCCGAAATTGTGTGGCTCTTACGGCAACCAAAGGTTGATTAATAAGATTGGTTTTCGTAGTTTCGTGTGATCGGGAGTATCGCGTGATGACTGGGACGACCAATATCCTTTCTGCCTTGCACCTGGCGGCAGCATCGCGCGGTCGTGCCGGCGGGCATGACCTGCCCGCAGAGGAAACGGCACCAGCGGAAAATGGCTCAGGCCGGCCGCCTTTAAACACTGATAACGACGCACCAGGCCTCTTCAATGCCCAGGCCCTCGGACCGATGCCAAAGCCGAAATCCGGCGACAATGCTGGCGGCAAAGGCTCCGCCGACATGCTCGAAGGACACCGCAATCGGCTGCGTGCGCGGTTTGACAACGGCGAGACGCTGGCGGACTACGAGATGCTCGAACTGGTGCTTTTCCGCGCCATCCCGCGACGCGATACCAAGCCCATCGCAAAGGCAATGATTGCGAAATTCGGCTCTTTTGCCGAGGCGTTGTCGGCCCCTGTGGCCCGGCTGACCGAGATCGATGGTGTCGGCGCGCGCGTGGTGTCCGACATGCGCGTGGTGCGCGCGGCCGCCGAGCGGTTCGCCCTTGCCGAGTTGCGCAAAAGGCCAACGCTCTCATCCACCGAAGCTGTCGCCGAATATTACCGCATCAAGTTGAAAAGCGCCGAACGGGAAGAGTTCCACATCCTGTTCCTCGACAAGCGGAACCAATATCTCGCCAGCGAATGCGCGGGCGTCGGCACCGTGGACCACACGCCGGTCTATCCCCGCGAGGTGATTGCACGCGCCCTCACCCACGGGGCCACCGCCGTGGTTCTGGTCCACAACCACCCCTCCGGCGATCCCACCCCCTCACGGGCCGACGTGACGATGACGGAGCAGATCATCCGCGCCACCGCAGCGGTCAATGTCTCGATGCACGATCACATCATCATTGCCGGCCACCGTTATCTTTCCATGCGCAGCGAGGGCTTCATCTGATTGGAGGCGCCCGCGGCCGGATCGGGTACGATGAGGCAAAGGCGGGAACGCGTGGACACGCGCGAAGCTCGCGTCAGAACGCACGTCTTCATCGAGACGCCCCGGCCGGTCACACTGTGCTGGTTTGTTTTTGCTGCAAATGGCATTCGCGGGACGAAGGGCTATCTTGTGTCCGTCGGCTGCCCTTTCGTTCTCGGCATCACGAAAGGGTTCGCCGGAACGTCATCGCGCCGCACTGGCTGCTGGCCATGCGCAAGGCGTGGCAGGAAGGGCGTCACCGCGCCGCGCACCATTTGCAAGATCGGCGCCGGGCCGGAACACCGCCGCCGATGGCGCTTGAGAGGCTTCAGGCAAGCCTTCGGCGAAGGGCCTGATTCAGATAGTCGAGCACACGCTCGGCGCCAGCTGTACCATCCATCGCAATCTTGTATTCGATTGCGGCCTGCAGCTCACGGTCGATTTCTGCCGTGAGGAACTGGCCACGCTCTTCTGCGGGACGGTCGATATTCGGCGCGCTTTCGCCGCCGCTGCACGAATCGAATGCTGGCACGCTTTTTCGTCTTTCGTGGACTGACATAACCTCAGTTAACAACCATAGGGTGCCACACGCTTATGCCCCTGTCGAGCACGGACAGCGCCTGAAGGCGGTAGTGTTGCCTAAAAATCCCTGCGGCGCGGCGGTTCATTGAAGGCATCGCATCGCGGCGCCGGATCAACTACTGGTGCGCCTCGTCGCTGGTTTCCTCCAGGCGGCGGTTGTAGGTCCGCAGCGCCTGCACGTGGCTGACGGAGCCGACGACCCGGTTGCCCTTGCGCGGGTCGATCACCGCCAGCGCATCAGCCCCCGTTTCGTTGAAGATGCGCAGCGCCGTTTCGAGGGAATCGTTGACGGCAACGGTGCGCTCATCGTCGGGGTCGGCAAGGTCGGCATCATCTTCGATGGGTGCCATGAAGCTGGAAACATTGACTGTCTTCAGGAAGTAGCGATGCGGTCCCTCGGCCAGCACCACACCGCGCGTTTCCAGCTGGTAGTGGAAGAAGGACCGGCCGTGGACAGCCAGGTGCAGCGCCGTGGCGATGGACACGGTGAGAAGCAGAGCGATTGACACCGCGTAGCCGCCCGTCAGCTCGAAGACGATCATGGTGGTGGAAATCGGCGCACCGAGGAGGGCCGATGCGACGGCGCCCATGCCCAGAATGGCGTAAAGGCCCTGGTCGCTGGCAAGGTCCGGAAACACGGTGGCCGTGACGATGCCGAACATGCCTCCGGTCATCGCGCCAAGGTACAGCGCGGGCGAAAAGATGCCGCCGCCGAAGCGGGACGCCAGCGTCACCGCCGTTGCGACGATCTTGGCGACAATGAGCAGCAACATGGTGGTGAAGGCAAAGCCGCCTTGCAGTGCCGTGTCGGTCGCCTCGTAGCCGACGCCCAGGATCTCCGGCAGATAGAGGCCGATGAAGCCGATGATGAAACCGCCGATTACCGGACGCAGCCAGGTGGGCATGATGACGGCGCGGGCCGACTGGTCGAAGATGATGAGCGCGAACTGGAACGCAATGGCGACCAGCGCCGCCACCACGCCAAGAATGGCGAAGGCGGGCATCTCCCAGTAGGAGCCGATGGTGTAGGCAGGAATTTCGAATGCCGCCACGTCGCCGATGAAATAGCGGCCCGCAAGGGTTCCGGCCACAGAGGCAATCACGATGGGCACGAAGGCCCGCATCGCATAGTGCCGCAGCACCACCTCGTGGGCGAACAGCACGCCGGCGATGGGCGCGTTGAACGAGGCGGAGATGGCGCTGGCCACACCGCAGGCAAGGATCACCCGGCCTGCCATCGGCGGCAATTTGATGGCGGTGGTGAGGCCGGTGGCGACCGTTGCACCAAGGTGGATCACCGGCCCCTCGCGCCCGGCGCTGGCGCCCGCCCCCAGCGACACGATGGTGGCAAAGGCGGAGGCAAGCCCGGTGCGCAGCGACAGACCCGCCCCGCCCCGCGCGGAAGCCTCGATCACGTCGGCAACGCCGTGGGGCCGCCGTCCGGGCAGGACGAACTGGTTGAGGAGGCCCACAATCGCCCCGCCCAGAACGGGTGTGCCGATGATGACCCACCACGGCTGCGCAGACACCGCCGCAATGATCCGCTCCGACGTGACGCCCAGCCACAGCCACTGCACCGCGTCGATTCCGAGCCGGAACAGCACGGCGGCGCCGCCGACGGCAGCACCGACAATTACCGCAATCAGCCACAGGGCCGGGTCGCGGGAGGTGGCGAACTCGGTCACGTTGCCGGCGGAGCGCGCATAGGTCTGCCGGCACCAAAGCACGCTGCGGGTCATCTTGCCGCCGGCGTGCTCGGCAAAACTGCGGCGAAGCGTGCGCCGCGGCGGCGTGGCCAGAATCTCGTCGAACACCTCGGCGCGGGCGTCCTGGGCGGCGTCGTCGGCCGCAGCATCCTCATCCGCATCCCTTGCGGTGTCGGCGCGGGGGGGCGAGCCGGTCCGTTCCATCAGCGCACCGGTGCAGATGCCAGAGCGGCAATCCGGCGGCCGGCATTGTCCGGCAACCCGGCGGCGGCGTGACGTTCGATCATCGCATCGAGCGCGGCGCAGACGGCAGCCGTCATGGGCGTGACGCGCCGCGTGCCGAGATCGACGTGGAGAAACAGGCTTTCCGATGAAGCGACAAGCTCGTTGTCGGCAAGGCGCCACATTGTCTGAAAGATGTGGAGGCGCTTGTCGTCCCGCCCCAGAAGCTGCACGCTGACGCGCACGCGATCGTCGCCACGCACCTCCTGACGATAAAGAACGTGGGTTTCCACATTGAAGATACTGGCATTTTGCGCCTTGCGGTATTCCACGCCGAACGCCAGCGCCTCAAGCGCAATGTCGACCGTGCGGTCGAACATCACGTGGTAATAGGCCATGTTGAGGTGGCCATTGGCGTCCAGCCAGTCGAGTGCGATGTCGAATGGCGGCGACCATATCAGGGCCTCGTCCGTTCGGCGTTCCATCGCAACTCTCTCCCATCCGGCTCACCGCAAGGTGCATACTGCACCACGAGCGTGACCTTCAGCTTGCCGGCAACATCGTCTAGATTGCTCCCGAGCCTAACATACAACAGGAACACATCCGCATGGCCGTGCCGCTCCGCCGGGTTGATCGCAACGACGACGGGATCGCAACCGCGGTCCCAGTGCTGAAACAGCGTTTCGGTCCGCACTGTCACACGGGCGCGGACATGCGCCGGCAACACGGTCATACCACGTCGTGGCTGGCGAACGAGGCGCCCGACGCCGTGGTTTTCGTGACCACCGCGCAGGATGTGGAGGATGTCCTCGAGATCTGCCGCACCCACGGTGTGCCGGTGATCGCGTTCGGGGTCGGCACGTCGCTGGAGGGCCACGTCAATGCGCCCGCAGGCGGCGTCTCGGTGGACTTCTCGCAGATGAACCGGATCATCGAGGTGCAGGACGAGGACCTCACCTGCACCGTGGAGCCCGGCGTTACCCGAAAGCAGCTCAACGATTTCCTGCGCGACCGCGGCCTGTTCTTCCCCATCGACCCCGGCGCCGACGCTTCGCTGGGCGGCATGTGCGCAACCCGAGCGTCCGGCACCAACGCCGTGCGCTACGGCACCATGCGCGACAATGTCATTGCGCTGGAAGCGGTGCTGGCCGATGGCCGCGCGCTGAAAACCGCGTCCCGCGCGAAAAAGACATCTGCCGGGTACGACCTCACGCGCCTCCTCATCGGCTCGGAAGGCACGCTCGGCCTCATCACGAAAATCACGCTGAAGCTGCACGGCATCCCGGAAGCGATCTCGGCCGCCGTCTGCCCGTTCCCCAGTGTCGAAGCGGCCTGCAACGCCACCATCCTCACCATCCAGAGCGGCATTCCGGTGGCGCGGATCGAGCTTCTGGACGCGCTGCAGATCCGTGCGGTCAACGCCTATGCCAAGCTGGGCCTCCCCGAGCAGCCCACGCTGTTTCTGGAGTTTCACGGTTCGCAGTCCAGCGTCACCGACCAGTCCGAAGCGGTTGCCGCCATCGCCGAAGAGCTGGGCGGCGGGCCGTTCAGCTTTTCCACCCGCGCGGAGGAGCGCAACAAGCTCTGGCAGGCGCGGCACGATTCCTACTGGGCAGCCCTTGGCCTGCGCCCCGGTGCGGCCGGCATTTCCACCGACGTTTGCGTCCCCATCTCGCGTCTTGCAGAATGTGTGGCAGACACCCAGGCCGACCTTGAGGAGCTGGGGCTACTGGCCCCTATTGTCGGCCACGTGGGCGACGGGAATTTTCACACGCTCGTCCTCGTCGACAACGACAATGCGGACGAGCGCGCCAAGGCAACGCTGTTTCTGGAACGGCTTGCGGAGCGGGCGTTGACCATGGACGGCACCTGCACCGGCGAGCACGGGATCGGCCAGGGCAAGATCAAGTATTTGCGGCGCGAGCTGGGGGATACGGCGGTGGACGTGATGGCGGCGATCAAGTCCACGCTCGACCCGCAGAATATTCTGAACCCCGGCAAGATCCTATCCTGACCACAGACGAGGGCTTTTCGTGAACTGGATCGTCATCACGATCGGCACTGCGCTTGTTCTGGCGCTGTTTGCCGCGCTGGTCGGGCCCGTGCTGGTGGACTGGACCGCGTACCGGACCACCATCGAAGCCAACGCCTCCCGCGTTCTGGGCACGGAAGTCGTCATCGACGGGGAGGCGGAACTGCGGATCCTGCCCTCACCCCGCGTGCGGCTGACCGATGTGCGGATCGGCAGCACCGACGCCCCGCTGATGCGGGCCGAGGCGGTGGTGCTGGACGTGGACCTTCTCCCCCTCCTCAGCCGCGAATTCCGCGTCCTGGGGCTGAAGCTGGAGCACCCTGTCGCCACCGTCAGCCTCGACCGGAACGGCAGCCTTGCCTTGCCGGAACTGACCGTCGACAGCCGCTTCACCTCCGTGTTCGACGTCGACCACATCACGGTGGAGGAAATTGCCGTGGCGGGCGGCTCGGTCAATGTCGTCGACCGCCGGTCCGGCCGTTCGACCGCAATCACCAACATCGACATGACCGGCGAGGCGCGGACGCTGCGCGGGCCGTTCGCCGCCACCGGCGAGGCCACCATCGGCGGTGTCCGGCACGCGGTGCGGCTTGGCGGCGGCACGGTGGAGAGTGGGACGATGCCGCTTTCGGCGCGCATCAACCCCGAAGGCAGCACGCTGGCGCTCAGCTTCGAGGGGGCGCTGGTACCGCGGCCTCGGCGGCTCTCTCTGCGCGGCGAGGTGGCACTGGAATCCTCCGCATCCACGCCGTGGTCGGTGCGCGGCACTCTCAGCGCCAACGCGCAGGACGTGCAGTTGCAAAGGGCCACCGTGCGCTACGGCGCCGGCGCACAAACGCTGGAGCTTGCCGCCAACGCCACCTACGCGCTGACCCGCAGCGATCCGGTCGCCATCGCGCTGGAAGGCCGGCAGATCGACCTTGACCGCATGGCCCGCGCTTTGATGCCCGCCAGAGCCAGCGGCACCCCCGCGGGCTCACCGTCGCCCGACGAGATCGTCCCCCTCCTTGCCCGCTACCTCGCCCCCGTCAGCGCGGCCCTTGCCGCCCCCGCATGGCCCGATGTGCCGCTCGATATCGAGCTTGCCATCAACACGGTGCTTGCCGGCGGTTCGGTGATCCGCGACGTGTCGGCCGAAGCCTCGGCAGCGCGCGGCACCATCGCCCTCAACCGCGCCGAAGCCGTCTTCCCCGGCGACACGACGGTGGATGTCGTGGGCCGGATTGCCGATGCCTTCGATGGCACGGTCAAGATCTCGGCCTCTCAGCCGGCACTTCTGGCGAGATGGTGGACGGGCACACGCTTTGCCCGTGGGCCGATGGACCCGGTGCTGCTGGAGGCCGACATCCGTGCCACCGCAGACACGCTGGAGGCGCAGCGGCTTTCCCTGCGCATCGGCGAGTCCCGCGCCAACGGCCGCGCCAGCTACGCCCGCAAAGATGGCGCGCCGGTGCTCGACGTGGCGATGACCGCCCCCCGCCTCGACATTGCCGACGTGGCGGACGCTGCCGCCGTGCTCGCGGCCACTGGCGCTGCCCTCGACACCATGCCCGAAGTGCTGATGGACCTTTCCGTCGACCAGCTCATGATTGGCGGCGTCGAAGGCGCAGCATTGAACATCGACGGCGCATACCGCAGCGGTGCGCTGACGATCGACGCCATCTCGGCGGAAAATCTTGCCGGCGCGCGCCTGTTCGCCCGCGGCGAGATCAACAACCTCGGGGACAACCCCGTCGGCGTCATCGAAGGATCGCTGGATGTGGAGGACGGCAATCAGCTTGCTGCCGCGATCCGCGCACTCGCGCCGAACGACACCGGCGCCAGCGCTCTCGCAGCGCGGGTGACGGCGCTGGCACCCGCCCATCTCGACATTGCGCTCACCGGCCAGCCGGGCGGCAGCACGGCCGACCTCTCCCTCGGCCTCGATGGCACCCTTGGCGGCACCACGTTGACGCTGAAGGCACTGTCCGCCGCCCCCGGCCCGAACTGGAAAATGCTGCCGTCCGAGCTGACCCTCGACGCGCGCAACGACAACGGCGCTGTCCTTCTGCGCCAGTTCGGCCTCGACGCCGCCGAACGCGCAGGCCCCGCGCATCTTGCCGTCAACCTTGCCACCACCGCCGAGGACGCACTGGCCGGCCGCGTGACGTTCGATGGCTTCGATATCGATGCCGTGTTCGACGGCACCGTTGCCAACGGTGCGGGCCTTGCCCCCACGGGCCGCCTTGCCGTCACCGCAGCAGGTCTCTCGGGGCTCGCCGATGCGCTCGGAACCACGCTGCCCGCGTCCGGCACGATCGACGTTGCGGCGACCCTTGCCCCTGAAAGCGCCGGCATTGCACTGGACGGCCTCAAGGGCACGGTGGACGGTGTGATCGTCACCGCAGATGTGATCGTCGATCCCTTTGCGGCGCCTCTTTCGGTGGACGGCACCCTTGCGCTGAGCGAGGCGGACCTTGCGGGCATCGCGCGCCTCTTCCTGGGCGACCCCAAGTCCGCCAACGGGGACGGCAAGTGGGCCACCGCTGCGCTCGGCAGCCCGCTCCTGTCCGGTACCGACATTGCGCTCGGGATCACCGCGGAGACGCTGACCGTCGGCCAGCAGACTGTCCGCGATGCCAGCTTCGACCTTGATGTGAACGATACCGCCATGAGCCTGCGCAACGCACGCGGCCGGGTGGCAGACGGGACCGCCACGGGCCAATTGCAGATCACCCGCCGCGGCGCTGCGGCCGACATCGCATTCTCCCTCGCGCTGGATGACGCCTCGCTCCGCCCCCTCCTGCCGTCGCCGGACGGAACGCCTGTCGCCACCGGCTCCGTCTCGCTCACCGCGGAAGCGTCCGGTTCCGGCTACACGGTTGCAGGCATCGTCGGCTCGCTGGCGGGCGAAGGCTCACTCCATCTTCGCGATGCTCGCCTCGAAGGTTTCAACGGCGCACCGTTCCCTCTGCTGTCGGAACCCGTCGCCGGTGAGCCGCCATCCGAGGCCGATGTGGCCGCAGCCTTTGCCGCGCATCTGGCGGCGGGCGCGCTTGCGCTGCCGGCGCTCGATGTACCGTTCTCAATTGCCGACGGAACCGTGACCATAAAGGAGGCCGCGCTCCCCGGCGGAACGGTCACGACCCGCGCGAGCGCCAAGATCGACCTTGCCGCATCCATGCTCCAGAGCGACTGGACGGTGGTTCAGCAAACGCCGGATGAAACGCCGGTTTCGGCCCTCGTCCGCTTTACCGGGCCCGTTGCAGAGCCGGTGCGCAGCATCGACGTTTCGGCCATTGCCGGCTGGTTGAGCCTGCGCGCGCTGGAGCGTCAGGTGGAGGCGGTGGAAGCGCAGAACGCCGAACTGGAGGCGGAGGCCGAGGCCATCAACCCCGCCCTGCCCGGCGAAGAGCCGGCGTCCCCGCCGGAGGCCACCAGCCCGCCTGACGAGGATGCAAACGCGGCAAACCCAACCGACGGGATTGCCGATCTGATCGACGGCAGCGACGCGGCCGCACCGTTCGACATGGACGGCCCTCCCGCGGAGGCACCGCCGGTGCCGCCCGCACCGCCATCGGGCGACCGCAGCCAGCGCAGCACCGCGCCTGACGTCCAGACCGCGCAATCGGAAACGCCGGGTCCCGGCGCCAGCCTTGCCAGCCGGGTGCGTGCGCTGGACGACGCGCTGACGACCTACGAGACGCGGCAGGCGAACCGCGAAAGCGTCCGTGCCGAACTCCTGCGCCGCCTCGGCGTGGACCCGCAGACGGCGCAGAGCCGAGCGCAAGAACTCGCCACGGCAAAGTGACGGCGCTCAGGCGGCCGGTTGTCTGCTAGGTGCGTTCGTCCTGCCGTGCAGCAACCGCCGCCGCGTCCTCGAACAGCGTTTCCTGAAAATGGTTGACCGCGATGGCGATGGCGCCGAACTGGCCGGCCCTCCCGCCAAGCTGGCTCGCCTCGATGCCGATCGGCGTTTCCATGCAGCCGGCCAGCTGCGCGCGCACCAGCGCAATCAGCTCCGGACGCGTGCCGATGCTGCCGCCGAAGACGACCACCTCGGGGTCGAGGATCGCGTGGATTGCCACAATCGCGACCGCCAGCATCCGCGCCGTTTCCTCCAGCACTCGCCGCGCGGCATCCTCGCCCGCATTATAGCGGTCGAAGATTTCGCGCACGGTGCCCTCAGAGCCGCCCATGGCCGTGTAACGCGCCACGATGGCACTGCTGGACACTGCGTTTTCCAGCGTACCGGCTCGAAAATTGCGGCTGTCGAACGGGTCTCCGCCCAGCGGCAGCCACGCGATTTCGCCGGCCCCACCGCGCGCACCGCGCACGATCTGCCCATCTGAAACGATGCCGAGGCCAACGCCCGTCCCCATCGCCAGAAAGGCAAACGTGCCGGTCAGCCGCTTGTTGCCGCGGTGGAGTTCGCCGGTGGCCGCCAGCGTGACGTCGTTCTCCACAAAAACCGTCATGCCCATGGCTTCGCTGAGCGCGTCCTCGAAATCGAACGCATCGAGCCCCGCAATATTGGTGACGAGACTGAGCCGGCAGCGCTGCCTGTCGTAGGAGCCCGGCACGCCGAGCGCACCGCACGCCACCTGCGCCATCTCAACGCCGCTTTCGCGCACGAGCCCCCGCACCAGATCGACAATCTGGTCGATGATGTCGTGGCCACCGCCAACGGCAGTGGGCACGGTGCATTCGGCCAGGATATGGCCGGTGAGATCCGAAATGGCGAGCCGCAGGCTGGTGCCGCCCAGATCGCCGCCCCACACGTAGGCGCGATTGCGGTTCAGCTCATAGTTGGTGGCACTGCGGCCGACATTGCCGCGCTGCTGGCCAATCTCGCGCAGCCAGTCCTCTTCCAGAAGGTCGCGAACGATTTCCGACATGGTCTGCTTGGAAAGGCCCGTGCGGCGGGCAAGTTCGGCGCGGGAAATGGCGCCCGCGCGCACAACCTCGCGCAGCACCGTGCGCAAGGACGCACGGCGGCTGTGGGAGTGCGACGCGAACGCGATGAGGTGCCTGTCCATTCTCTTCCCGAATATATTTTGAGCGGTGCCGGTTTTGATGCCGAACCGCGGATCAACCCGCAGGCAGGGCCTGCCCGCTCGCGCGGTCGAACAGGTAAAGCGCGCTGGCCGGCGCAGAGACGGTGACGTCGGCACCGGCATCGAGCCCCGGCTGTGCCTCGGCCTTGGCAATCAGCGTCTGGCCGCCGGCCTTGAGGTAGACCAGCGCGTCGTGGCCAAGCCGCTCCACAATTTCCACGGTCCCGCGGATGGCGTGCCCGCCCTCCGGCGCGCCGACGCGCAGCTCGTCCGGCCTGAGCCCCACGATCACCTCACCCGCGCCGGTGGTGCCCGCAAAGGGGGCGGCAAACCCGTCGATCCCGTCGAGCCGCACCGTGCCGTCGGCGCCAATCGTGCCGGGCACCAGATTCATGGACGGGCTGCCGACGAACTGGGCGACAAAGGTGTTGACCGGCGTGCGGTAGAGTTCGTCCGGCGTGCCAAGCTGTTCGATCCGGCCATCGCGCATGATGGCGATCCGGTCTGCCAGCGTCATCGCCTCCACCTGGTCGTGGGTGACGAAAACGATGGTGGCGCCGAGCCGCTGATGGAGCCGCTTCACCTCAAGGCGCATCTGGGCGCGGAGCTGCGCATCGAGGTTGGAGAGCGGCTCATCGAACAGGAAGACGGCGGGGTCGCGCACCATGGCGCGGCCGATGGCAACGCGCTGGCGCTGCCCGCCGGAAAGCTGCGAGGGCCGCCGGTCCAGAAGCGGCGTCAGCTCCAGTAGGTCCGCGGTTTCGCGGATGCGTTTGGCCTTGTCGGCACGCGGCAGCTTTGCGGTGCGAAGGCCGAAGCCGATATTCTTCTCCACCGACATGTGCGGGTAGATGGCGTAGTTCTGAAACACCATGGCGATGTTGCGCGCTTTGGGCTCCAGGTTGTTGACCACCTTGTCGCCGATGCGGATTTCGCCGGCGGACACGTCTTCGAGGCCCGCCAGCATCCGAAGCGTGGTGGACTTGCCGCAGCCGGACGGGCCGACCAGGACGATGAACTCGCCGTGCGCAATATCGAGGTCGATGCCGTGCAGCACCTCCACATCGTCGAAACGCTTGGTGAGATTGCGGATTGAAACGCTCGCCATGTCCTACTCCACCGCAGCCGTTGCGGCGAGCGCATCGAACGCTGCCGAGAGGCGCGCTGCGGCCTCCTTCTCGTGGGCGGCATGGGCCGCCGCCGCTTCGTCCATTGCAGCCAGCGCCCTGCCGTAGTGGGCCAGCGCCTCTTCCATTGCAGCCGGGCCCGGCCCGCCGAACCGCTCGCGCACCGCCACGAAATGCTCCGGCGATACGGCAGCGCGGAACGCACTCGCATCCAGCCCCGGCGCGCGCCCCGTATGATCCTCGAAGGCGGCCTTGAAGGCGGAGAAGCCGCCGCTGAGGACGCTGCCTCGGGCGACCACCGCGCGTGACACGGTTGCCGCAATCTCGTGCGCATCGCGGAAGGAAAGGCCCTCCTCGCGCACCAGCGTGTCGGCAAGTTCGGTGATGGTGATGCACGAGCGGTCGATGTTGCGGCGCACGTTCGCCGGTTCCACGCGCGCAGCTTCGAGGACGGCGGCGAGGAGGTCGACCACGCGACCCGCCGTCTCGAATGCGATGAGGCCGGCGGCCTGTGCCACGCTCTCGCTGTCGTTCATGTCGGTGAACGGGGTGTTGTGCATGGTGCGCACCATGGTCTCGGCCTGTCCCGATGCGGTGGAGGCCAGGTGCCGCATGTGCTCGATGGGCACCGGATTGCGCTTTTGCGGCATGATGGAGGAGATCTGCACCAGGCTGTTGGCAACATAAAGCTGCCCCACCTCGAACGCCGTCCAGTATTGGAGGTCCTGCACCAGCCGGCCGAGGTGGATCATCATCAGCGATATGGCCGAATAGCTGGCGGTCACATAGTCGACCCCGGCAATCGACGCGTAGGAATTGCGCGTGGGCGCGGCAAAGCCGAGGAGGTCCGCCATCCGCGCACGGTCGATGGGAAAGCCGGTGGTGGTGATTGCGGCGGCGCCCATGGGCGACAGGTCGACGATGGCACGGGCCGCCTCCAGCCGCTCGATGTCGCGCAGCAGCGTTTCCAGCGCCCCGGACAGATAGTGGCCGTAGGTGGTGGGCTGGGCGGGCTGGCCGTGGGTGTAGGCGACGATGATCTCCGTCTTGCCGGCTCTTGCGGCATCGAGCATCGCGTGCGCGCTCGCCCGCGCCTTGGCCAGAAGCGTGTCGATCACGCTCTTGAGGCGGACGCGGAAGATCGCGTGATCGAGGTCGTTGCGGCTTCTGGCGGTGTGAAGCTTGCCGCCAAGCTCGGCCCCAAGCTCGGCCTTCAACGCAGCTTCGACCTCGAAGAACAGGTCCTCATGCTCGCCGGTATAGTCGGACGGGGCGAGAATGTCGGACGCTTCGATCTGGCAGAGGGCCGCTGCGATGCGGGCAGCTTCGGCTCGGCAAAGCACCTGCGTTTCGGCCAGCATCACGCAGTGCGCGCGGTTGATGCGCATCAGCGGTTCGCCGAACACCGTCTTCGCGTTCTCGTAGATCGGCGCCAGCACGGTGCGGGCATAGACCGGGTCCGGAAAGGAGGTGGTGTCGGTGTCGGACGGACGGGCGGTCATGTCAGCCTTTCAGTCCGGAGAGGACGACGCCCCGGATGATGTATTTCTGGAAGACGATGAAGACGATCAGCGTCGGGATGGTGGAAACTGCCGCGCCCGTCATCACCATTTCCCAGCGGGTGAGGTTCTCGCTGGCAAAGGACGACAGGCCCACCGGCACGGTGAAGAGGTGGGAATCGGACGTCACGATCAGCGGCCACAGGAACGCCGTCCAGTTGCCCAGAAACGTGAAGATGGCGAGCGCGGAGAGCGCCGGCGCCACCAGCGGCAGCGCAATCTCCCACCAGATGCGAAATTCGGAGAGGCCGTCGATCCGCGCGGCGTCGATCAGCTCGTCCGGCACGGTGCCGAAGAACTGGCGCATCAGGAAGACGCCGAACCCCGTGATGAGACCGGGGAACATGATGCCCCAGAGCGTATCGGTCCATCCGAGCGCTGCGCTCATCACGTACCAGGGGATCACCAGCATCTCGGTGGGGATCATCAAGGTCGAGAGAATCGCGACGAAGACGAGGCCGCGCCCGCGGAACTTGAACTTGGCGAGGGTGTAGCCGACGAGACTGTCGAAGAAGAGGACGGACGCCGTCACCAGGGTGGAGGTGATCAGCGAGTTGATGAACCAGTCCTTGAACCGCGCGTCCTGAAGCAGCTCCTCGTAGTTGGCGAGGGTCGGGCGGGCGGGGATGAAGCGAAGGTCGTAGACCTGGTCGGGCGTCTTCAGCGATGTGGAGATCATGAAGAAGAACGGCATCACCATCAGGACACCGCCGAGGAAAAGCAGAGTCCAAACGAGGATGCGGCCGGGGCGCACGTTGGCGCGCTGCAAGGCGGTCATTTCGACCTCAGGAGACGGAGCTGGATCACGGTGATGATGAGGAGGACCACGAACAGCACCATCGTCTGCGCCGTCGCATAGCCCATGTCGTACTGGACGAAGGCGGAGTTGTAGATGTTGAGCACCAGTGGGCGGGTGGCGTTCAGCGGCCCCCCCTGCCCGTCCACCGTCATGTTGAACACCTGATCGAAGATGCGCAGGAAGCCGATGGACGAGATCACGATGAGGAAGAGCAACGTCGGGCGCAGGAGCGGCAGCGTGATCGACCACAGGATCGTCCACGGGCCGACGCCGTCGATCCTCGCGGCCTCATAATAGGTGTCCGGAATGGCGCGCAGGCCCGCGAGAAAAATGATGACCTGGAAGCCGAGCCCCGCCCACACCGCAGGCGCCAGCACCGAGGGCAGCGACTGCTCCATCGAGCGCAGGAACGGTTGCTGCGGGAGGCCGAGGGAGAGGAGCACGTCGTTGAAAAGGCCGATGGGGAACGGCTCGTAGAACCAGCGCCAGACCCAGGCCATCGCCACCGCGGTGGTGAGGTACGGGACGAAATACAGCGCGCGGATAAGACCGTGGCCGAAGCGGACCTTGTCGAGAAAATAGGCGACGGTGAAGGAGATGACGAGGCTGACCGGCAGGCCGATCGCGAGATATTCGAAGGTGTTGGCGAACACGGTCCAGAACACCGGGTCGGCAAACATCTTGGCGTAATTGTCGAGGCCGATGAAGGTGGCTTCGCCGAAGAACTTCCATTCGGTGAGCGAGATGTAGGCCGACTGGGCGGTCGGCCAGAACCGCACCACCACGAAAAAGATCACCGGCACGGCCAGAAAGATCCAGGCGGTGAGCGCCTGTTTCTGGTTGACGGTCATGTTTTCGGTCAAGCGCATGGCATCCTCACCCTCGGTGGCCCGGCGGGGGTACCGCCGGGCCGAAGCCGCTATTTGGCGTAGTAGTCGTCGAGCAGCTTCTGCTCGGCGTCGGCGGCGGCAGCCAGCGAGTCTTCCACCGAAACGCCGGCAATGTTGATCCGGTCGATCATGTCGAGCCAGATCTGCCGCTGTTCGGATTCGTTGACGAACTGCGTGGTCTGCGCGCCCTCAAGCCCCGAAAGGAACGGCCCGTAGACCGGATCGGCAAGGTTTTCCTCGGTCTGCGCCACTGCCGGACGGGCCGGAAGCTCGCCGACAACTTCGAGCCACAGCTGCATGGCGTCGGGGCTGGAAATGAACTTCAGGAACTCTGCGGAGGCCGCCAGCGCCTCGCCCTCGGTGCCGCGGGTGATGCCGTTGACCCAGTAGGACGCATAGTTGGAGCTGATGCCGTTCTGGGTCGGCAGCGGTGCCACGCCCCAGTTGAGGCCGTCCATCTTCTGCACCGCGCCGATGCGGAACGAACCGTCGATGAGGATGCCGGCGCGCTGGGCTGCAAAGGAGGCCTGCGATTCGTTCATGAAGCCGTAGTCGGTGGCTTTGTTCTCCATGAACATGTCGGTGTAGTTCTTCAGCGCCGCCAGCCCCTCGGGGGTGTTGTAGGTGACGGTCTTGCCGTCGTCCGAATAGGGCGCGCCGCCTTGCTGGCGGATATAGACCTCACGCCACAGATGCGCGTCCTGCGCCACCGGCGTTGCAGTGATCCCCGCAACCAGCAGGTTGCCGGCCGCGTCCCGCTCGGAGACTGCGGTCGCCGCCTCCACCAGCGCGTCGTAGGTGGCCGGCGGTGTTTCCGGGTCGAGCCCGGCCTTCTCGAACAGGTCCTTGTTGTAGAACATGGCGAGCGAGCGCACTGCGGTGGGGATGCCGTAATACTGGCCGTCCACCTTCATCTTCTGGACGATGGGGAAGAAGTCGGCGTCCACTTCGGCGGGATCGATCACGCTTTGCGGGATCGGCTGAAGCAGGCCGGCGTCCAGAAAGTCGGGCAGCCAGCCATAGTAGAGCTGCACAACGTCCGGCCCCTCGCCGGCCAGCACTGCGGCGGCCACCTTGGTGCGATATTGCGCATAGGGGAAGTGGGTGTGCTTGACGGTGATGTCCGGGTGTTCCGCCTCGAACTTCTCGATCAGCTGGTCGATGGCGTCGACCCGCCCCTCGAAATAATATTGCCAGTATTCGATCTCCACCGCGAAGGCGGGGGATGACATCAGCGCGGCACCCATGGCCGCTGCGGCCAGTTTGGTCTTCAAGCTCATTGCCAACTCTCCAGAGTTCGTCGCCATTAAATGCCGGCACCGCATCACGGCTGCCGGCGCCGATTGTCTCGCTCAGTCGTTGAGGGGCTGCCAGACAAGGTCGGACCCCGCGCGCGCCACCCGTCCGAACTGGAGGCCATCGCGGAAATGACCGGCGGCCACGGTCCAGTGTTTGGCCGCTGCGTCTTCGAGAAAGGCCTGCCGCGTCCGGCGCGCCAGCGCCGGGTCGACGTCGGCGCGGTGCGACCAGTCCGGCCGCTCCACCTGCGCCGGGCAGTGGCAGATGTCGCCGGTGACCACCAACGTGCCGCCATCGGTGTCGAACGCGATGGACTGGTGGCCCGGCGTGTGGCCGGGCGTCGGAATGTAGCGCACGCCGGGCATGATTGCGGCGCCGTCCGCAAGCGGGGTGACGCGGCCGGCATCCAGCAGCGGCTGCACGCAGGCGGCAAAAGCCCTGGTGTGGTGGGGCCCGATGCCGGGCGCATCGCCCGTGAAGGCCGCCAGATCGGCCGCCGGCGCAAACACGGTCGCGGCCGGAAAGGTCGGCCCCGCATCGGTGGCGAGCCAGCCGATATGGTCCATGTGGAGGTGGGTGAGGATTATGGCGTCCACAGCTTCCGGCGCAGTCCCCGCCTCTTCGAGCCGTGTCAGGAGCTGGCCGGACAGTCCGCCGAGATAATCATTCGGCCCCGGTCCGATGCCGGCATCGCAAAGAATGGTAGCCGCCGGTGTTTTCACCAGGAAGGCACCGAGGCTTGGGTGAAAGGCACCGTCATCCAGCCCGTCGCACGCAAGACCGGCCCAGTCCGCCTCGGGCGTTTGCGGAAACGACCACGTGACCGGCACCGGCTGCGGCACGGCATCCACCAGCGCATGGATCTGGACATCGGCACGGCGCAGTTGGTGCAAGTGGACGCTCCATTTGTTCCAATAACGAACTAACGCAATATATCCCGCGCCTGTCAAGCCGGAAATTCGCATCCAGCCAAGTTCCTTCCATTGACCGCGCGCGCAAAAGTCCGAAAAATGGTCAAAATAATGATGGTTGAGGGAAACGTGGCTGATCGAGATCCAAAACCGGGGATGCTGGCCGAGGCGGCGGAGGCCGGCGGTGCGGTCGCCTCGCTCCTGACCCGCGAAAAAGCCACGCTCGGCGCCCTTGCCCGCCGCTTTGCGTTCACCTCGCCGCCCGTTGTCACTACCGCCGCCCGCGGCTCGTCCGACCATGCCGCCAGCTTCTTCAAATATTTGATGGAGCTTGGTTCCGGCATTCCAGTCGCCTCCATCGGCCCGTCGGTGGCGTCGGTCTACGGGCGGCCGCTGCAGCTGGCGGGCGCGCTCCATATTACCGTGTCGCAGTCGGGCGAGAGCCCGGACCTCATCGCACTGCAGGATGCGGCAAAGGCCGGCGGCGCCTTCACACTTGCCGTGGTCAACGCGTCCGAAAGCCCGATCGCCCTCAGCGCAGATCTGGTGCTGGATATTGGCGCCGGACCGGAGCGCAGCGTTGCCGCCACCAAGAGCTTCATTGCCTCCGCCGCAGCGCTGGCAGCTTCTGTCGCCGCCCTCACCCACGACGATGGTCTCGACCGTGCGCTTGCCGCCCTCCCGGCCGCGCTGGATGCAGCGCCCGGCGCGCCCGACGAGGCCGTTGCCCGCCTTTCGGGCGCTGCGCACATCTACTGCGTTGGCCGCGGGCCTGCGCTTGCCATTGCCTCGGAGGCTGCACTCAAGTTCAAGGAGGTGGCGGCAATCCACGCCGAGCCGTTCTCGCTGGCGGAGGTGATGCACGGGCCGCTGGCGCTTGTGGGCCCAGCCTTCCCTGTCGTCGGCTTCGTGCCGGGAGACGCGGGCCTTGAGAACGCGCAGGAGGCGCTGGGCCGCCTGTCTGCACTCGGCGCCGATCTATTCTGTTTCTCCAGCGGAACGCTGCCCGGTACGTCCGTCCCGCTGCCCGCCACCGGCGCCCCGGCCCTTGATGCGCTGGCCGGGATCTTGCCCTTTTACCGGCTGGTGCATGCGGTGGCGCGGGCCAGAGGGCTCGACCCCGAAGCCCCGCCCCACCTTGCCAAGGTCACCCGCACCGCGTGACCGGTCAGATCAGGAAATCGCTGGCGTCGATGTCGCCGGCTGAATTCCGGATGATGACGAAATCGCGGTGGGCGTCGCGGTCGAAGACCAGTGTGCTGTTGCCCCGCGTCTGGATGATGAGGTCGCTCATGGAATCCACCCGCACGTTCGACCGGTAGTCGAGCAGGTCGGTACCATCCTCCCAGTCGGCGATCACATCGCGGAACGAGGCGGCCGCAAAGGCAAAGCGGTCCGCACCATAGCCGCCCAGAAGAACGTCGGCCCCGGCGCCACCTTCCAGATAGTCGGCACCATCGAGGCCCACCAGGCGGTCCGCATGGCCGCCGCCGCGCAGCACATCGTTGCCCTTCTGGCCGACCAGATAGTCCCGTCCAGTCCCGCCCAGCAGCGTGTCGTTGTCGAAGCCGCCAATTAGCGTGTCGGCGCCAACGTCCCCGAAAAGGCGATCCTCACCCGCACCGCCGAAACAGCTGTCGTTGCCCGTGCCGCCGCGCGCGATATCGGCGCCGTCGCCGCCATCCAGCGTATCGTTGTTGTGTTCGCCGAGAAGCAGGTCGTCGTCGTCGCCGCCGACGAGGCTGTCATTGCCGCCGCCCCCGCGCAGCGTGTCGTTGTGGAGACCGCCGAAGACGACATCGTTGCCGGACTGCCCGGCCAGAAAATCCCGGCCGAGGCCGCCGTCGATCCGGTCGGTCCCGGCACCGCCGAAGACGCGGTCGTTGCCGCCACCGCCCAGGAGCACGTCGTTGCCGTTGCCGCCGTTCACCACGTCGTTGCCGTTCTGGGCAACGACGCGGTCATCGCCCCGCATGGTGAAGATGCGGTTCGCGCCCTGTGTGCCGGTCACGTTATCGTTGCCGTCGCCCGTCACCATCCACTCGAAATTGCGCAGGGTTGCGTCCACCCCGTCGATCCTCGCAGCGCCGGTGGCCATGTTGACGACGGTGTTGCTGGCAACCGCTGCAATGTTGGCGGCATCGAAGCCCGCCCCGGCGTCGACGGTGGCACGGCTGGCATCCATGCCAACGCTGTCGGAAAACTCGTCGGTGAAGTGGAAGACGTCCCGATCCAGAACGTGGTTGGCGCCGCTTCGGCCGAAGAACTCGATCTGTGCCGATTGCAGGACACCGCTGTCGCCGGCGAAGCGGTCGTTGAAGCGCAGCGTCCAGTCTCCCGCCATGTCCTCGCCGCGGAAGGCGTGGGCGCCGAACGTCCAGGTGAGGCCGTTCGATGCATTGCCCGGCGTCCCTTCCCGGTGGAACAGGCGAGCCGCGGTGCCATCCGGCGAAATGAGGTCGATGGTGAGGTCGGTCATGTAGCTGTGAGTGATGTCGAGCGTGACGGCGACATACTCCACCTCGAACGCCCGGTCCGGTGCGGCCACGTCCACCCGTGTGACCGACGTGTCGGGCAGGGTCACCGGGCCGCTGGTGCGGGCGGTGATGGTGTCCTCGTTGGCGCTGGTCATGCGCGGGCCGAGCAGCGACCACGCCTCGGCCATCCGCACGGCATTGTAGGCATTGACGGAGCCGAAGCCGTAGTCCTCCGAGAAGTGCCGGCCGCCGCCATTCCAGTCGTTGGCGCCGTTGGAGAACCATTTGTGGTTCTCGTTGGGTCCGCGCGCATTCCCGACGCCGCTTCCCACCTCGTGGGCGGAAACCGACAGGATCGTCTGCACGTCGCGCCAGCCCAGTTGCGGGTTGGCATCCAGCATCAGCGTGATCACCCCGGCGACCACCGGCGAAGCGCCCGATGTTCCACCGAAATTCGATTCATAGTCGCCGTTGGTGTAGCCGTCGGAACCGGACAGGTCGGTGGTCACCTGGCCGCGCGCCCCGCCGTCCGACGGTGCGGAGACAAGCAGGTTGGCGCCGTAGTTGGAGTAGGACGATGCGGTGCCGCTGTCGTCATAGGCGCCGACAGATATGGTCGCGCGCGACGCTTCGATCTGTTCGCCGTTGGCATTTGTGTTGGCGTTGCCGGACGCTTTCACGTTGATGGTGCCAAGCCCGCCACGCCCGCTCACCAGCGACGCCTCGAACAATGCAGCCTCCCGCGCCACGGAAGCGCCGAGCGCGAACGGGCTGTCATAGCCCCAGCTGTGGTTCGTCACGTCGAAACTGCCGAGCTGGCCGAGCGCTGCGTTGAACCCTCTGGCCGTGGACGCCGCCCCGGCAAAGATGTTCACCCCGGTGAGCGAGGCATCCCATGCGATCCCCACGGTGCCGACGCCATTTTTTTCGGCCGCGATGATGCCGGAAACTGCGGTGCCGTGCGCGCCGTCCACCGGCAGCGGGCCGACTGCAGTGCCCCCGATATCGATATGGCGTGAGGCGTCGTAGTTTCCGTCGAGGTCCCTGTGGGCAATGTCGATCCCGTCGTCATAAACGCCGACGTGAACGCCGCGGCCGTTAAAGTCGTCCCAGATCCGCTCCAGATTGCCTATCCGCGTGAGATACCACTGAGACGCGTAGAGAGGATCGATCGGCGACGTCATCCCGGAACTCCAAACAAGCGCGGCGCGCACACAAACATCCGCTTGGCGAACACGCTTTAGGGCTTCGCTCGCCGACGGGCTACACCATAAACGCTTCGCGCGCGTTTCTACTCAAAATTGTGGCGCTCTAGCTGTTATGCATTCACGCGCCGCTGCGGCTGGCAGTCGGAACCGCGTCGATCGCGATCAGAACAGGGTTTTCAGCGCGTCCGCTTGCGCATCAGACCTTCCTGCGCCGTGGAGGCCACCAGGCGTCCGTCCTGCGCGTAGATCAATCCGCGAGTGAACCCCCGTGCGCCGCCGGATGACGGGCTGTCCTGCGCATAGAGCAGCCATTCGTCGGCACGGAACGGGCGGTGGAACCACATGGCATGGTCGAGGCTGGCCACCTGCATGGTTCGGTTGAACACCGAAAGACCGTGAACGAACAGCGCCGTATCGAACAGCGTCATGTCCGAAAGGTAGGCCAGCACCGCCTGGTGGATCTGCGGATCGTCGGGAAGGCGGTCGGTTGCACGGACCCAGATGTACTGGCGCGGCGGCAGCTTCTCGTTGGTGGTGTAGTGACGCAACTCCAGCGGGCGCATCTCTATCGGCCGCTCGCGCTGGAAATACTTTGCCATCGCGTCCGGCGCATCGCGCAGAAAGGTCTCGCGCAGTTCTGCCTCGTCCGGCAGTTCGTCGGGACCGGGCACATCGGGCATCGCCACCATGTGCTCCAGCCCGTCCTCGGGCAGGTGGTAGGAGACGCTCATGGAAAAAATCGCCTCGCCGTGCTGGATCCCCACCACCAGCCGCGTGGCAAAGGAGCGGCCATCGCGCAGCCGCGTCACTTCGTAGATGATCGGCACCGAAGGGTCGCCCGGCCGCATGAAGTAGCCGTGCAGGGAGTGGGGCTGGCGCTCGGGCGCCACGGTGCGGGTGGCCGCCACAAGCGCCTGGCCGATCACCTGCCCGCCGAACACGCGTTGCCAGCCCACCTGCGGGCTTTCACCGCGAAACAGGTTCACCTCCAGGGGCTCGAGGTCCAGGGTCTTCAGCAGCTCTGCAACGGCGGGGCGCATGGCGGTTCGTCTTTCATTGTGTGGCGGTGCGACGCTGCCACGGTTGCTGTCCGGCGGCAAAGGCGCAATGTCTGTCGCACGCGGGCAATTGGCGCGAGTGGCGGGGAGACAGATGGTGGGACGGGTGATCGTTGCAGGCGGCGGGCTTGTGGGGCGGACAATTGCAGTGGCGCTGGCCTCGCAATCCCACCTGAGCGTGACGCTGCTGGCAGGCCCCCCGCCGGGGCGCGACGAGCGGGCCAGCGCGGTCGCCGCCGCAGGGCGCCGCCTGTTCTCGCGCATCGGCGTGTGGCCCCATGTTGCCGATGTGGCCCAGCCCATCGAGGACATGGTGATCACCGATTCGCGGGCCGACGACCTTATCCGCCCGGAGGCCCTGTCCTTCGAGGGGGAGCGGGGCGCGCCCTTTGCCTACATGGTGCCCAACGCTGCGCTCTACGGCGCGCTGACCGACCGCTGCGCCGCCCTCGGCATCACCGAAATTGCCGCCAGCGCCACATATTACACCGAGGCCGAACGCACGATCACCGTCGAGCTGGACAATGGCGACACGATCACGGGCGACGTTCTGGTTGCAGCGGACGGGCGCGCCTCGCGCCTGCGCGGCATTGCCGGCATCGGCGTCGTCGAAAAGCACTACGGCCAGTGCGGCATTGTCGGCACCGTTGCCCACGAAGACCCGCACTATGGCCGCGCCACGCAGCACTTCCTGCCGAACGGCCCGTTTGCGATGCTGCCGCTCACCGGCAACCGCTCGTCCATCGTGTGGACCGAGCGCCCGCAGTTCGCAAAGACGCTGGTGGAGATGGACCCGTTCATCGCCGGGCTCGAAATCGAACGGGTGTTCGGCCTTTCGCTCGGCCGCCTCACGGTGGAAGCGCCGCTCATGATGCACCCCCTGTCGGCGCATCTTGCACGGGACTTTGCACGCGGCCGGCTGGTGCTGGCGGGCGACGCTGCCCACGGCATCCACCCTCTAGCCGGCCAGGGCCTCAACCTTGGCCTTCGGGATGCCGCGGCGCTGTCGGAAGTTCTGGTCGACGCCGGCCGGCAGGGCGAAGACCTGTCGCTTGCCCTGCCGCGTTACGCCCGCTGGCGCCGCGCGGACGCGGCCCAGATGCTTCTCGTCACCGACCAGCTCAACGCACTGTTCTCGCGCCGGTCGGATCTGATGCGGGCGGTCCGCTCCATCGGCCTCGGCCTCGTCGACCGTCGCGACAAGCTGAAATCCCTGTTCATTCAGGAAGCCGCGGGTATCGAAGGGGAGATCCCCCGTCTGATGCGCGGCGACGCGTTGTGAGGGGCCGATCCAACCCTCTCGCCCCGCGACAGGTCCGCAACTGATGAGTTTACGCCCCTGCGAAAACCGGCCAAGGAAGCGCCATGCCATCGATCGTCACATTCATTACAGTCGTCGCCGCGCTCGCGGTCGCAGTCGTTCTCATCATGGGCCTGTGGAACATGGCGCGAAACGGTTCGCCTAACCGCAGCCAGGCCTTGATGCGGATGCGCGTCATCCTCCAGTTCGTCACCATCGTTATCGCGATGACGGCCCTCTACTTCACAACAGGCTAACGGGTTTCTCCATGGTCACGCTGAACAAGATCTACACCCGGACCGGTGACGACGGCACCACCGGCCTCGGCACGGGAGAACGGCGCGACAAGTTCGACCTTCGCGTCTCGACCTATGGCACGGTGGACGAGACCAACGCCGTCATCGGCATCGCCCGCCTAGCAAACCCCGATGCCAAGCTCGACGGCATGCTGGCGCGCATCCAGAACGACCTGTTCGACCTTGGTGCGGACCTTGCGACCCCCGAGGGCAAGGCGCTGTCCTACGAGCCGCTGCGCATCGTCTCCGCCCAGGTGGACCGGCTGGAACGCGAGATCGACGAGCTCAACGCCGCGCTGGCGCCGCTGAAATCGTTCGTGCTGCCGGGCGGCTCCGCGCTGTCGGCGCAGCTGCACCTTGCCCGCACCGTGTCCCGGCGCGCCGAGCGGATGATTGTGGAACTTGCCACCAGAGAGACCGTGGGCGAGGCTGCCGTGCGCTATGCCAACCGCCTGTCGGACTTCCTTTTCGTGGCCGCCAGAGTTGCCAACCGCAACGGCGCCGACGACGTTCTGTGGGTGCCCGGCCAAAGCCGCACCATGTGACGCGCCAACACCGCGTTTGACACCAAAATCCGACGCCGATAGCGTCGCCACGCAACGTTCAGAAAGCCTCTATCCGCATGAAAATCCTCGTCCCCGTCAAACGCGTCGTTGACTATAACGTCAAAATCCGCGTGAAGCCGGACGGCAGCGGCGTCGACCTCGCCAACGTCAAGATGAGCATGAACCCGTTCGACGAAATCGCCGTCGAAGAAGCGCTGCGCCTGCGCGAAGCGGGGACCGCCGCCGAAGTGATCGCCGTTTCCATCGGGCCGAAAAAATCCGCCGAAACGCTCCGCACGGCGCTTGCCATGGGGGCCGACCGCGCCATCCACGTGGAAATGGACGAAGCGCCCGAACCGCTCGACGTTGCAAAGATCCTGAAGGGTGTGGTGGCCGAGGAAGAGCCCGGCCTTGTCATTCTCGGCAAGCAGGCCATCGACGACGACTGCAACCAGACCGGCCAGATGCTCGCCGCACTTCTGGGCTGGGCCCAGGGCACCTTTGCCTCGAAGATTGTCATCGAAGGCGACAGTGCCAGCGTCACCCGCGAGATCGACGGCGGCCTTCAGACGCTCAAGCTGAAACTGCCCGCCATCGTGACCACCGATCTGCGCCTCAACGAGCCGCGCTACGCATCCCTGCCCAACATCATGAAGGCCAAGAAGAAGCCGCTCGCCGAAAAGACTCCCGCCGACTACGGCGTCGAGCCCAGGCGCCGCCTCGAAATTCTCAAGACCGAAGAGCCGGGCGCGCGGCAGGCCGGCGTCAAGGTCGCCTCGGTGGACGAGCTGGTCGACAAGCTGAAGAACGAAGCCTCCGTCATCTGACGCAATGGCCGACCGCTGCGCGGGAGCCGGTTGCACGCCAGACCAGGCAGACACGGCCCCGGCATCCGCACGAACCTGAACACGAGACCCAGAACAATGACCCCGACCAGGAGGCCCCGTTGACGACGCTCCTCATCGCCGACCACGCCAGCGGCGCCCTCAGTGACGCCACGCACAAGGCGCTCTCTGCCGCCAACGCGCTCGGCGCGCCCGTCCACATCCTCGTGGCCGGCGCCGACATCGACGCCGCCGCCAAGGAAGCTGCCACGCTGACCGGCGTTGAGGCCGTCCTCACCGCGAGCGGCGATGCCGTCGCCCACGGCCTTGCCGAACCCGTCGCGGACCTCGTCGTCTCGCTCGCGGGCGACTACGACGCCATCGTTCTGGCCTCCACCACCTCCGGCAAGAACGTCGCCCCCCGCGTCGCAGCCCTGCTCGACGTGATGCAGGTTTCCGACGTGATGGCCGTGGAAGGCGCCGACACCTTCAAGCGCCCCATCTATGCCGGCAACGCCATCCAGACCGTGCGCGCCACGGACGCCAAGAAGGTGATTACCGTGCGCACCGCGTCCTTTCCGGCCGCGGGCACCGACGGTTCGGCCGAGATCCGCGCCATTGATGCAGCGCCCGACCCCGGCCTCTCCAGCTTTGTCGGCGAGGAGGTTGCGACCAGCGACCGGCCGGAGCTTGCCAGCGCCACGCGGATCGTTTCCGGCGGCCGCGCCCTCGGCTCCGAAAAGAAGTTCAGCGAAGTGATCGAGCCGCTGGCCGACGCGCTGGGCGCGGCCATCGGCGCCTCCCGCGCTGCCGTCGACGCAGGCTATGCCCCCAACGACTGGCAGGTCGGCCAGACCGGCAAGGTGGTCGCGCCCGACCTTTATGTGGCGTGCGGCATTTCCGGGGCGATCCAGCATCTGGCCGGGATGAAGGACTCCAAGGTGATCGTCGCCATCAACAAGGATGAGGAAGCGCCGATCTTCCAGGTGGCCGACTACGGCCTCGTGGGCGATCTGTTCACCATCATCCCGGACCTGACGGAAGCGTTGAAGAAAGCCACGTCGTGAGAGATATCCGCCGCGATCTCGACCCGCGGCGGACAAACCGCCTTGACGCGCCGGGAAAGGCTGCTTTCATCGACGACAAGTATGGCAAGCGGGTGGCTGCGGACAAGATGAACGAGATCAAGAGCGTTGGCGTGATCGGCGCCGGGCAGATGGGCAACGGGATTGCCCATGTCGCCGCGCTCGGCGGCTACCGCGTCGCGCTGCACGACATTTCGCGCGACCGGATCCAGTCCGGTCTTGCCACCATCACCGGCAACATGTCCCGCCAGGTCGCCTCCGGCCGGATCGAGGATGCCGAACGCAAGGCCGCGGTGGAGCGGATCAACGCCGCCGACAACCTCGACGACCTGTCCGAGATGGACCTCGTGATCGAGGCCGCCACCGAAAACGAACAGGTCAAGAAGAAGATCTACGCGCAGGTCTGCCCGCTTCTGAAGCCGGAAGCCCTGCTTGCCACCAACACCTCTTCGCTGTCGATCACCCGCCTTGCCGCCGCCACCGACAGGCCGGAGCGTTTTATCGGCATCCACTTCATGAACCCCGTCCCCGTGATGGATTTTGTGGAGCTTGTGCGCGGCATCGCCACCGTGGACGAGACGTTCAATCTGGCGAAAGCGTTCATCGACCGGCTCGGCAAGGTGACCGCCGTTGCCGAAGACTTCCCCGCCTTCATCGTCAACCGCATCCTGCTGCCGATGATCAACGAGGCGATCTACGTCCTTTACGAGGGTGTGGGCACCGTGGAGGCCATCGACGTCGCCATGCGCCTTGGCGCCAACCACAAGATGGGCCCGCTGCAGCTGGCCGACTTCATCGGCCTCGACACGTGCCTCTCCATCATGCAGGTCCTGCACGACGGTCTGGCGGACTCCAAGTACCGCCCCTGCCCGCTTCTGGTAAAATATGTCGAAGCGGGCTGGCTGGGCCGCAAGGCCGGCCGCGGCTTTTACGACTATCGCGGCGAGGTTCCCGTCCCCACCCGCTAGACGGCGCCGGCGAGCTGACCGGCTGCAAACGAGCGGACCGCACCTTGATGATGCGGCCCGCTCTGGCGGATCAGTTCAGCGTCGTCACCGCCGTCCGGCCCGGAAAGGGCAGGTCGGTGACAAGCGTATCCACCGCTTCGCCCGACTTGAACAGCGCCTTCAGGTCGATGGTCAGCGCGTTGGCGCGGTTGTCATAGTCCGCAATGGTCAGCGTGTTGTTGTTCAGATCCTTCATCACGACCCACTGGGTGTAGTCGGCAACCGTCTTGCCGTCTTCCTGGCTGCGCACCACGCCTTCGGGAATATCCACCGTGTTGAGGATGTGGTTGCCGAGCGAAATGGCCTCCGCGGCATCCTTGGGGTCATAGGCGAAGTGGGTGAGGTAAGCAGCCTTCACGAAGCGCGAGGGGGGCGTGTAGTCAGCCGGGACGCCGCGCAGACCGCCACCCTGGCCGAGCGCAGTCACGTTGGTGCCGCCGATCTCCACCGCGCCATCGCCGTCGGGTGACAGGTCGAGATAGTTGCGCAGGTTGTTGAGGTGCCAGTCGTAGGTCGGCGCGTTGGTCAGCACCCGCGAAACATTCTTGCTGATCTGCTGCTCGCCGCCGACGAATTCGACGACAATGCTGTCGCCCGTGCTGTCGGTGAAGACGAAGTGCACGTCCGGCACGACACCCTGGATCTTCTCGCCGCTGTACCAGACCTTCACGTCCGGCAGCGCAGCCTGAAGTTCGGCGACCGAGCCGAACTGACCCAGCGACCAGACCCCGAAGTCCGGCAACCCGACGTAGCCTTTGTCGTCCGCCGCAACGTCCTGGTACTGGGTGAAGCCCGGCAGGAAGTTGGCGCTGAAGGTGAGGCCGGCGTCGTTCTGCGCGTCGACCAGGAAGTTGCCCGGAACGAGCGCGGTCTTGATGCCGAAGATCGCGTGGCTGGTTTCCATGGCCACCGGCTTCAGACCGGAGCCCTCGGGCGCGGTCATGTCGTACTTGTTTCCGACGGGGATGGTGACGGCGGTCCACTCCATGGGAAGCGCCCATTCCATGGAACGGGCCGCAACGACGGTCCCGTCCGTGGCGACGATGTTGACCGCCGTGCACCCCAGCGCCGCCGGTGTGAAGCTCATGATCGCGAATGCCGCCAGTAACGCTGATCGCATTGAAACGTCCTTTATCCCGAGTGAGCGCAACGAATGGCGCGCCGGGCATGATGTTTCAAGCGATTGACGGCCGGATTTTCTGTGAACCTTGCGCGGCCACCAGCTCTAGCGACGTTCACCCAGGAAATTGCCCGTGGCACGGTAGCCCGATCCGCGCACGTTGAATGCGCCCAGAACGCCCTGCGCAGAGCCCTTCGGCCCGCGGGCGAAGGCGCCGTCCACCGATCCCGTCAGCCCCTTGCCGGTGAGGTTGCCGCCGAAGCGGTTCCGCACGCCGTTGCGTCCGACGCCGCCGGAAATACGGCCGCCGAAGCTTCTGCCGTCAAACTTGGTGATGGCAAGGTCGCCGGAGCGGCTGCCGAAATCGTAGTTCACTCTCAGCTGACCGGCGGCGACGTAGCGCGCCTTGCCGGCGCCCGGCTGGTTGGCCACCACGGTGCCCACGGCGTGGCCGGCGTAGCTGCCGGTGCCGGTCGTCGGCAGTTCGGCATCGGGCGTGATGTCGCCGGCCACCCACGTTCCCAGATGCGCAACGTCGTTGCGGCCGGGGGGCAGACCCTCCCCCTCGAATTCGGTGGACGTGCCCCACCAGCCCCATTCCATGAACCGGCAGTCGCATGGCGTCACACCGGCATTCTCGAACAGTGCCGGCTGGGGAACCGCATCGGCTGAAATCATGTAGGTGCCCGGCGTCGAACGGCTGTGGGTGATTGTGGCGCCATCGTCGGTGGTGAGCGTTGTCTGCGGGCTGCCGGGCTCGTTGACGGGGCCGGTGGCAACGCCGGCAAACATGTCGTCGTCCACGTAGGTGCTGCGCGCGCGGGAGGAGGCCCCGCCGAAAATGTCGGTGCCGAATGCGAGCCTGAAGCTGCGCACCACGGGGTCCTGATCGTCGATGTCCTCGATCCCGAACACACCGCCCAAGGTGCTGCCCGGCGCGTTGAAGTCGATCCGTACGTCTCCGGCATCAGTGGAGCGGAAGGCGATGGCGTCGCGTCCGTTGGGCTCGATCATGCCGGCCGCAAAGCCTGTGATCGAACGGGTGGAGCGCGACAGGGCGCCAGCGGCAATGGTCTCTTCCAGCGTCGCCACCTGGGTGGTCATGCTGCGGCGCTCGGACGGCAGCAGCGGCTTGCCGGTGCGCTGATTGTCGACGAACAGGCGGGACCTGCCCTCGCTGAGCGGCCGCACGCTGGCACCCGAGGTGTAGACAAAATTGTCTCCGTCTGCGCCGAACACAGTGCCGCCGCTTCGGGCGCCGGTTGGCCGGGAGCCTGTGGCGCCGGACAGGGTGCTGGCGGCAAGGAGCGCCTGCGTCCTGGTGGAGCCGCGCCGCTGGCCCACCACAACCACCCCGCCGTCGGGGTTGGTCGCGACGAAGCCGGTGTCCACATTGATGGCGGAGCGCTGGTTCGGGCCCGTCCCGTCAATCAGCAGGCCGCCATAAAGCGTTCCGGCCACCGTCGGGTCGACGCTGTTCTGGACGATGTGGAAACGGGTTTCGGCGGCATCGGCGAGCGAGGCGCCGAATTCGCGCGCAATCAGCGGATTGAGAAGGTGCAGCTCTGAGCGGATGCCGCGGGCACGCTTCTGGTAGTCGTCTGTCAGGCTGTAGCGGCGCACGGTCAGGGGTGCCCCGTCGCCGGAGAGCATCACTTCGGGCCGTGTGGTCTCCCCGGTCAGGAAATAGGCGACCTGCTTGGCCTTTGCCGGGCCGCCTGCCTGCTGCAGCGTGTAAAGCGCGAAATTGTCTGCCCCGCGGTAGACCGTGCCTTCCACCTGACGCCCAAGCGTTTGCGAGCGGAAGCGGTTGATCCGCGTTTCCCCCGTTGCGGCGGGGAATGGCAGCGTGTCGGCCCCGATTTGCAGCGCCACCACGCGGCCACGGTCGTTTTCGATCAGGGCAGCACCGTAGGGCGCAAGGTCCAGGGCGGTGACGATGCCCACAGCGCCCGGCTCGCGGATGATCTGCCCGTCCGCGGTATCGAAGCGCGGCGGCGTCGCGAATGCGGCAACGCGGCGATCCACGGCGGCCGGCTCGGGCGGCAGCGGCGGCTCGGGCGGTCGCGGCTTGGGCGGTTGCGGCCTGGGCGGACGGTTCGTCACCACGTCGTCCGTCACGGCATCGCTGTCTGCAGGCTGCATCACCGTCACGTCAATAAGGTTGGTGGTGGTGGCGATACCGGGCGAGGTCGCGTTCGGCGCGTAGCGTGATGTCGCGACGACGGGGCGCGGCCGCGGCAGGACCGTGAAGGGCGCGCGCGCGGAGTTGAGGGCGGATACGCCGCTTTGCGTGACGTTCGCATCGGTGGGGATATTACGGCTGCCGCCGCTGCGGTCGGGCTTGCCGGCAAGCCGCTGCTGCAGGCTGGACAGGTCAAGCCGCGCGGTGGGCACAATGTCGGCCCGCGCCCGCGCCCCGGTACCGAAAATCGCGAAGGAATAGCCCGGCGTGTCCACCCGGCGCGTGCCGCCGCCGGGCAGAGCCAGCACCAGCGCGTCGCCGAACACCAGCGAGGCGGTGGCGGTGGGGCAGCTGCCATCGGGCAGGCAACCTGGCGAAAGGTCGACATTGGTGATGCCGCCGCGCACGCCAAGGGTGCCGCCCGGCGTGCGGAACCGCACCTGATTGTCCCGCTTGGACAGCTTGCCGCCCACAAAGCGCAACGCGCCGCTGGTCACCTCGGCCACCAGCGAGCCGGACCCGGTGGACGGGTTGTAGACGAACTCGTCAATCACCACCCGTGCCCCCGGCCCGACCGTGAAGTTGGACCCGTCCACGAACAGCACCTGAACCAGCCCGTCATCCCCGGTGACGATCCGGTCCTTGAACAACACTTCGTCGCCGATCACGACCGTGCGAACCCCGCCGCTGCGGTCGAAGTCGGACTGCGGGTTGACGGCGGCGGTCACACCCACCCTCGCCTGCGCCAGCGCCGCCTCGCCCGTCAGGAGCGAGAGGGCAACGGCCGTGGCCGCCTGAAGGATGCGCTTGGCCATGGCTCAGAACCGCCTTGAAAGACCGAAGGTGAAGACCGCATTGTCGTAGTCGCGCGTGTCGTAGTTGGACCACTGGCGCGTGTACTGTGCCGTGAAGAAGGCAGAAAAGCCGCGTTGCAGCGGGGCCGAAATGCCGGCTTCGATCCAGGCTGCCTCGTCCTTTTCCGACGCTGCGGCATTGATGAGCACGTCCGGATCATCGAACCGCCGCAGGAGGCCGCCAACCGCCAGCGAGGCGTTCCACGGCGCATCCGCCGCCAGCGGGCCAAACTCGGGCATGTAGAAGAAATAGGTGCCGCGCAGCGATGCGCCCAGCTCGCCATAGCTCTTGAAGCCGGCGCGGGCGTCCACCCGGCGGCCCGTGACCACGGTCTGCATCAGCACCTGCGGTGACAGGCTCACCGTCAGATTGTTGAGGGAGCTGTATTCCTGCCCGGTCTGCAGCCGCACCGTGGGGTAGGCCGGCGAGTCGTTGTAGTTCGCCGCACGAAACTCGTTGCGCGTTTCGAACAACACGCCCTCGGCAAACGCTGTGCGCAGCACGGCGCCCGCGCCATAGGTGGTCGTGTAGAGCGCCTGGTCGAGCCCGGTGGCCCCCGCAATGCCGTAGACCCCGAGGCGCGTCTGGGCAAAGCCGAAGCGCCCGAAACCGAAGCTCGGCCCGAGCTGCGCCTCCACCAGACCGAGGTTGAGCCGCTCCACATCGAAGAACACGCTGCCATAGGTCACGAGATTGGCCTCGATCAGATCGTACTGATTCTTGAGGTCGTAGGTCATGTGGATGTCGGCAAGGCCGAAGAGGTTGCCGTCAGCCTGGGCACGGGCGTTCTGGTCGAGCCGGACAGGAACGCCGTTGATGGCAATCACATCCTCGCCGGGGGCGGCCGTGGCGTTGCTCTGATAGCGGATCCCGGCATAGGCCGTGCCGGACACCAGGAAGCGCCTGTCCTGCCGGTCCACCTGCGCCAGGAATGTGGCGACCCGCTCGCGCACCTCGGGCGGCGCGGTGCTTACCTCGGCGGCCTCCAGATAGCTTCGCGCCATCTCGGTCGCGCCAATCCGGTAATACAGGACGCCGAGTTCGAGCTGGATGCGCGGCAGGTTGGGCGCGTAGATCAGCATCCGCTCCAGGGTGCCGATGGCAGCCTCAAAGTCGCCCAGCTGGGCCGACAGCGTGGCGTACTCGAATGCAATGTCGAGATTGGACGGGTCGGTCAGCATGGCGGCGAACAGCGCGTCCCGCCGGGACTCGACCGCTTGTGATGCGCTGGCGCTGGCAGCCTCGCCCGTGCCCTGCGCGTTTGCCGACACCGCAAAGCCGCAACCAGCCACCGCAAGGCAAGCCAGCACCACACCTTGACGCAGGGCGGTTGTGTTCATGGACGGACGCCACTTCACCGGAGTTCACTCAAACAGCTGTCGTTATGCATTAAGGAACGGAGGTTGCTTCGCTGCAACCTTGATGCGTACCGGCAGTGTGCTTTCGGCTCGCCTGTTGCCCTGCGAACACATGGCCCGCCGCAATCCTCGCGCTCTGGACACGCCGCCCGGCGAAAGCCACCATTGGCGAAAGTGCCGCCGCGCCGGCGCGGACCGCACCGGAGGCATTCATGCTCGATCGGAGCGCAACGCAGCGCAAATCACCTCGCGGGCGCTGGCGGCGCAGGCTCGCCCGTGCCCTGCCGCTGGCGTTGATTGCGCTCGGCTTGCTGTTTGCCGGGCTTACGGTGCGCGTCAACGACGGCACCGCGGTCGGCGCCCTGCGCAATCTGGTGTTCGATGAATACCAGCGGCTGGACCCCCGCCCCTACGATCCCGCCTCCCCCGTGCGCATCGTCACCATCGACGAAGCCTCCCTCGCCGAGCTTGGGCAATGGCCGTGGCCGCGCGCCGTGTTGGCCGACATCATCAACACGCTGACCGGCATGGGGGCTGCCGCCATCGGCCTCGACATGATCCTTGCAGAACCGGACCGCATGTCGCCCGAAAGCATTGCCGAACTGATGCCAGAGGGAGACAGGCGCAACGCACTTCTGACTGCGCTGGATGGCGCGCCCGACAACGATACGCTGCTGGCCGCCGCGCTTGGCGCATCCCCTTCCGTGCTGGGCGTTTCACTGGACAAGGCCCCGCGCGAGACAAACGGCGCGCCGCCTCTGGTGGCCAAGACCGGATTTGCCTTTGCCGGGGACGACCCGCGCGCCTTCATCCCCGCCTTTTCGAGCGCCACCTTGCCGCTGCCCGCGCTGGAGCGCGCCAGCGCCGGCCTTGCCGCACTCAACTGGTTGCCGGACCGGGACCGGATCGTCCGCCAGATCCAGGTTCTGTTCCAGGGCGGCGACGGCACCTTGATCCCGGGCCTTGCGGGCGAAACCCTGCGCATTGCGCAAGGCGCCAGCACCATGGTGGTGCGCGCGTCCAATGCGTCGGGCCAGAGTGCGTTCGGCGAGAAAACCGGCATCAATGCCGTGCGCATCGGCGGACTGGACGTGCCGACGACTGCGGACGGCGCGGTCCGGCTGCATTTTTCCAGAAATGACGAGGCCCGGCAGATCCCGGCGTGGACCGTGGTGCGCGGCACGGTGGACCCGGACGAGATTGCCGGACGGATCATCCTGATCGGCGCCACTGCCCCCGGCCTTCTGGACATTCAGGCGACGCCGCTGGAAGAGGCCGTGCCGGGGGTCGAGCTGCACGCCCAGCTCATCGACCATATGGTGTTCGGCACCAGCCTTGAGCGGCCGGACTGGTCGCTCGGGCTCGAAATTGTGGTGTTCATCGCCCTCACCATCCTTTTTGCGGTGGCAGCGTCGGCCCTTTCGCCGATGCTGAGCTTCGGCGTCGGCATTGTCCTTCTCACCGCCGTCGTCGGGGCAAGCTACGCGCTGTTTCGCACCGAGCGGCTCCTGGTCGACCCGTCCTTTCCGGTGCTGGGCGGGGCGCTGGTGCTGCTCGCCACAACGAGCTGGGTTGCCATCCGCGAAGGCTCGGAAAAGCGGTGGGTGCGGTCCGCCTTCGGCCGCTACGTGGCTTCGGACCTGGTGGAAGACATTGCCACCAACCACGAGCGGCTGACCCTTGGCGGCGAGACCAAGTCGATGACGCTCCTGTTCACCGATATTCGCGGCTTCACCACCATCTCGGAAGGAATGGACGCGCAGGGCCTCACCACCTTCATCAACGCCTTCCTGACGCCCCTCACCAACGTGATCCTCTCCCACCGCGGCACGGTGGACAAATATATGGGCGACGCCATCATGGCGTTCTGGAATGCGCCGCTCGACGATCCGGCCCATGCCCCCCACTCCGCCGAAGCCGCGCTCGACATGATGCAGGCGCTGGACCGCTTCAACGCCGAACACGCGGGCATCTACAAGCCGGTTGCCATCGGCATCGGCATCAACACCGGCGAGTGCTGTGTCGGCAATCTCGGCTCCAGCCAGCGGTTTGACTATTCGGTCATCGGCGATGCGGTGAACATCGCCTCCCGCCTCGAAGGGCAGACCAAGACCTACGGCGTGCCCATCCTCGTCGGCCCCGAAACGGCCGTGGCGCTGATGGAGGCCGGCTACTACTGCCTGTCGTTCGACAACATCAAGGTAAAGGGCAAGGAGATCGCCATCGAGATCTTCGCGCTGCTGGGCGGCCCCAACCACCCGGTGCCAACCCGTGTTGCCGGGGCCGAAGGCCACATGAACGAGATGACCCGCGCCTACCGCAGCGGCGACCTTCCGGCCATGGCAGCCGCCATTGCCGCGCTGGAGGCGGCAAACGTGCCGGAACTCCGGCTCGTCGTCGCCCTTTACGCCGAGCGGCTCGCCGCGCTGACCATGCTCACCCCCGCCCCCGAGCCGGTGGCGGCTGGCAGCTGACCTAATATTCGCGCGGGCTCGGCGCCGCCGTATCGTCCGCGCCATCACCGTCGGGGCCTTCGTTCTCCAGCGCCGCACCGACAGCCCCGTCCCCGTTGGCGGCCTCGGCGTCGGCAGCATTATTGGCGTCATCGTCAATGCCCAGTGCCGCGGTTTCTGCCTGACCGTCCGCCTCCGGTACGGGCGCAGTCTCCCCCGCGTCATACGACGCCTCGGCAGTTGGTTCAGTTTCGACCGGCACGGCCAAAGGCAGCTCTTCGGCTGGCTCGGGCGCTGCCGGCACGGACCCCGGCGGGCCAAGCACAATCACCTCGGCCCGTTCGGCGACCTGATCGCCAGCCGCGGCATGCACTTCCAGCACCACGCCCTCGGCGACCGCCTTGACGGTATGCTCCATCTTCATCGCTTCGATGGCGAACAGCTTGTCGCCCGGCGCCACGGTCATGCCGGGTGAAACGTGGACCGCCACAATCCGCCCGTGCATCGGCGCCAGCGCGCCACCGGCCGCATCCGGCGCAATCTCCCGCGACAGCTGCTCCACCAGCGAAACGCGCACGGCACGCCCGGCCTCCACGGCAAAGGCATCGCCGTCGGCATAAATCACGCGCGGCCCGCCCACCGTGCCGACAATGCCGTCGATGCTGACGGTCTGGCCCTCGGGTCCGCTGTCCAGCCGCGCAAAACGGGGCTCGCCATCCACCAGCAGCGAAACGTCGCTCGCCGCATGGCCGGTGAGACGGTAGCCGTCGCGCGCAAGCCACGGGTTCTGAAAGCCGCTCTCCACCGGCGCCGGCACCTCGGCCGCCGCCACAAGCGACGCCGCCGCATCGGCAACCGCCTCCGCGCTGACGGTGCCGCCTGTCAGGTCATCGAGCGCATGGCCCACAAAGCCGGTGTCGTGGTTGGCGGCCAAAATGTCCGGATGGGTGACGAGCTTTGCCAGAAACGGCAGGTTGGTGCGCGGGCCGATGGCCACGGTCCGGTCAAGCGCATCGCGCATTGCCGCAAATGCGGCGTCGCGGCTGTCGGCGTGAACGATCATTTTGGCAATCATCGGGTCGTAGAACGGGCTCACGCGGTCGCCGGTCTCGGCGCCGGTGTCCACGCGCACGCCCTCCGGAAAGGACAGCGCGGCAAGACGGCCGGTGGACGGCAGGAAGCCGTTGTCCGGGTCCTCGGCGTAAAGGCGCACCTCCAGCGCATGGCCTTTCGGCGGACGCGGCTCGCCCGATGGCAGCGGCTCGCCGGCCGCAACGCGAAGCTGCCACTCCACCAGGTCGAAGCCCGTCACCATCTCGGTGACAGGATGCTCCACCTGAAGGCGGGTGTTCATCTCCATGAAGAAGAATCCGTCCTCGGTGAGCTCCCCGCCCCCTTCGACGATGAACTCCACCGTGCCGGCCCCGACATAGCCCACCGCCTCGGCCGCCATCACCGCAGCGCGGCCCATGGAGGCGCGCAGCTCCGGCGTCATCCCCGGCGCGGGGCTCTCCTCCATTATTTTCTGATGGCGCCGCTGGACCGAGCAGTCCCGCTCATGCAGCGAGACGGTGCGACCGCGCGTGTCGGCAAACACCTGAATCTCGATGTGGCGGGGCTGCTTGATGAAGCGCTCCACCAGCACGCGGTCGTCGCCGAACGCATTCTTTGCCTCGCGCCGTGCCTCGGCCAGCGCATCGTCGAAGTCGATCGCCTTGTCGACGCGGCGCATCCCCTTGCCGCCGCCCCCGGCAATGGCCTTGATGAGCACCGGATATCCGATCTCGTAGGCCTTGCGCTTGAGGAACTCGGCCGACTGCATCTCGCCGTGATAGCCGCGCACCACGGGCACGCCGGCGCGTTCCATCAGCGTTTTCGCGTCCGCCTTGGAGCCCATGGCGGAGATGGCGGCAGCCGGCGGTCCCACAAAAGCAATCCGCGCCGCAGCGCATGCCTCCGCAAAAGCCGCATTTTCGGACAGAAAGCCGTATCCGGGGTGGATTGCGTCCGCACCGGCCTCGCGCGCCGCCAGCAGGATCCGGTTCTTGTCGAGATAGGAGCGGGCAGCGTCGGCCGGGCCGATCAGCACCGCCCGGTCGGCAACGCGCGTGTGCATCGCGCCCCGGTCGGCTTCCGAATAGACAGCGACGGTCTCGATCCCGAGCCGCTTCGCCGTCTTCATGATGCGCACCGCAATTTCACCGCGGTTTGCAATCAGCAGCGTCTTGAACACACCGTACCCCTCGCCATCCGCGCCACTCAGCGGAACGCCCACCATGGCTTTTTCAGTCCGCGCGCGTCCACCACATCGCGTACCACACGGTCAATGGCCGCGCGCTCCCCGTTTGGCCGCGAACCGCGCCGCCACTCGTTGCTGGTCTTCGGGCCGGCCGGTGCGCCAGCATAGATTTCAGCCCAGTCCGCCCCCCAGGCGGCGCGGGCAAAGCGGTTCTGGCTGTCGCGCACCCCGGTCTCGATGGTCTCCGTCAGCGCCGCATCCAGCCCCTGGAAGCGCCCGTCGAATTTTTCCCGTGCCGCACTTTCCAGAAGGACCCGGCGCGCCGGACGCACGGCCGCATCGCCTCCCCTGGCCAGCCCGAAGGCGGCAAGCCGGCGGGCCGCTTCTGCCGTTCGCGGGTCCACCGCCTCGTTGCGGCGCGGCCCCTCCGGCACGAAGCTGAGCGCCATGGCCTCCAGCGTGCGCACCACCACCGAGCGCTGGTCCCGGCGATCGGCCAGCGGCACGGCGTGGAAGGCCACACCGGGCGCCTCCATCCACGGCGCGAACTGGCGATGCCAGTCCACATCGCCGCGCCGCACTGCCTTGCGGGCGTAGCTGGCGAACCCGTCGCGATAGCGGAACTGTATTGCGCCAAACGCATAACGGGAATTCAGCCACCCCGGCGCATCGCGAATCACCGCAAATGCCGCCACCGGCACGCCGCCCCACCCGCCATCGGCCAGCACCTCAAGCACCGGCGCAACGCCGATCCGGTAGAAGGTTTCGCCGGCCAGAAGCAGCGTGTGCGCATCACTCGCGGCAGCCGATTTCAGCCTCGCAACGGCCCGTTCGCGCGGCTCCGCATGGCCTTCCAGACCCAGCCGAAGGTCCCGCTGATCCTTGGCGCCGCCGCCGCCGATGGCCGGAAACGCCACGCCGTTTGCCGCCAGTGCGGCACGGTGGTCCACGAGCGCCCCCTGGAGGGATGTGCTCGCCGCTTTCTCAAGGCCGATGTGGAGGATGACGCGCCGCTGCAAACTCTATTCCTTCGATAAGCCGGAGCTGGGGAGAAGCGTTGCGCGTTCTCCCCAGTGAAGTGGAGCTGAATGCCTCATTTCGAGCCTGCGAGCTTCCACCCCGTTTGAACAAACAGTAGGGTGTGCTAGCGCGAACCCTGCCGACAATGACATGGGCGGAAGAGGCATGGCGAGATCCCAATCAGGCGGCGGCGACGTCCGCAAGTATCGCACCCTCTTCATCTCCGACATTCACCTCGGCAGCAAAGGCTGTCAGGCGGAACTCCTCCTGGATTTCCTGCGCTATCACGAGGCCGAAACGATCTACCTCGTGGGCGACATCATCGACGGATGGCGCCTGAAAAAGAACTGGTACTGGCCGCAGTCCCACAATGACGTGGTGCAGAAAATCCTGCGCCAGGGCCGCAAGGGCGCCCGAATCGTCTACCTCCCCGGCAATCACGACGAATTCCTGCGCGAATATCTCGGCACGCATTTCGGCGGCGTCGAGGTGACCGATTCGATCATCCACGAAACCGCTGCGGGCAAGAAGCTCCTCGTCATCCACGGCGACCAGTTCGACGTTGTGGTCCGCCATGCCCGCTGGCTCGCCTTCCTGGGCGACTGGGCCTACGTGACCACGCTTGCCGCCAACACCTGGGTCAACCGCTTCCGCCGCCGCCTCGGCCTCACCTACTGGTCGCTGTCGGCATGGGCGAAACTGAAGGTGAAGAACGCGGTGTCCTTCATCGGCCAGTTCGAGACCGCGCTTGCCAGCGAAGCCAAGCGCCGCGGCGCAGACGGCGTGGTCTGCGGGCACATCCACCACCCGGTGATCCGGGACATGCTGGGCGTGGAGTACATCAATACCGGCGACTGGGTGGAGAGCTGCTCCGCGGTGGCCGAGAACGAAAAGGGCGAACTCATTCTCATCAAGTGGACGAAAATGCGCCGCAGCGAAGACGTGATGGAGCTATCACCGTCCAGCGTCCGCGCCGCATGACGCGTGCAGAACACCTGATCCGATGACGACCCTCGCCCTCGTGACCGACGCCTGGCACCCCCAGGTCAACGGTGTCGTCCGCACGCTGGATAAAACCCGCGAAGAACTCACCAGGCTCGGCATCAACGTGGCGATGATCACGCCGGAGCCGTACAAGACAATTCCGCTGCCCACATACCGCGAAATCCGCCTCACCATCGCGCGGCCGAGCACCATCCACCGCGCCATCAGCGATGCCGCGCCGGACTATGTGCACATTGCCACCGAAGGGCCACTAGGCATGATGGCGCGCACATGGTGCCGCCGCAACAAGATCAACTACACCACCAGCTACCACACCCGCTTTCCCGAATATGTCCGGGCGCGCGTTCCGGTGCCGCTGCCGTGGACGTATGCCATGGTCCGCCGGTTCCACAACGGCGGTGTCGGCTGCATGATTTCCAACAACACGCTCGGCAAGGAACTGTCGGACTGGGGCTTCAAGCGGCTGGTGCGCTGGGTGCGCGGCGTCGACACCGAGCTTTTCAATCCGGACGTGCCGCCCGCGTACACCGATCTGCCGCGGCCCATCTTCCTTTATGTCGGCCGCGTCTCGGTCGAAAAGAACATGGAAGCCTTTCTGGACCTCGACCTGCCGGGCACCAAGGTTGTGGTGGGCGATGGCCCTGCCCTTGGCACCTTGAAGGCCAAGTACAAGGACGCGGTGTTCATGGGCGCGAAGACCGGCGAGGCGCTCACCGCACAATATACCGCGGCAGACGTGTTCGTGTTCCCCTCCCTCACCGACACGTGGGGCCTTGTCCAGATGGAAGCGCTGGCGTGCGGCGTGCCGGTCGCCGCGTTCCCGATCATGGGGCCGATCGACGTGATCGGCGATTCGGGAAGCGGTGTCCTGTCGTGGGATCTCAAGGAAGCCTGCCTCGCCGCGCTCGATATCCCGCGTGACAAATGCCGCTCCTATGCGGAACAATTCTCCTGGGAAGCCAGCGTCCAGCAATTCTGGGCGAACCTACAAGATGCAAACAGCCGGTATTCGACGGCGACCTGAGGAAACACCATGGACCGCGCAGACGCTGCCGCCGCACTCGTGAAACACCGGGAAACGCTGCGAGATTTTCATCTGCGACAGGCCTTTGCCGACGACCCCGGCCGTGCGGCCCGCTTCACATTGACCGACGGCGACCTGCTGCTCGACTATTCCAAGAACATCGTCACCGAAGAGACGATGGAGCTTCTCATCGCCCGTGCTGCCGCAGCCGACGTGGAAGGCTGGCGCGCCAGAATGTACGGCGGCGAACCCATCAACCTCACCGAGGGCCGCGCGGTCCTGCACGCGGCCCTGCGCAGCCCCGGCCCGTTCTTCGTGGATGGCGCGGACGTCAGCGACGATGTGGCTCTGGTGCGTGACCGCTTTCTGGCCTTTGCGGACGGCGTGCGCTCCGGCGCCATCGCCGCTGCCGACGGCGGGCGGTTCACCGACGTCGTCAACATCGGTATCGGCGGCTCCGATCTCGGCCCGCGCATGGCCGTGCGGGCGCTGACCCCCTACCGCGGCGACGGCCCGAACGTGCATTTCGTTGCCAATGTCGACGGGGCAGACATTTCCGATACGCTGGCGGGACTGGACCCCGCGCGCACCCTCGTGCTGGTTGCCTCCAAAACCTTCACCACGCAGGAGACAATGACCAACGCCGCCACGGCGCGGGCGTGGATTGTCGATGGCCCGGGCGAAGATGCCGTCGCGGACCATTTTGCCGCCATTTCCACCGCAGCCGACAAGGTGTCCGCGTTCGGAATTGGCGAAGACCGGATGTTCGGCTTCTGGGACTGGGTCGGCGGGCGCTACTCGGTCTGGTCCGCCATCGGCCTTGCGGTTGCCATCGCCATCGGCTCGGACAATTTCCGCGCCTTCCTTGCCGGCGGTGCTGCCGCAGACACGCACTTTCGCGAGAAGCCTCTGGGCGAGAACATTCCCGTCGTGATGGCGCTTCTGGGCGACTGGTACCGCACCTTCTTCAACTTTGGCGCCCATGCCGTTCTGCCATACGACCAGCGCCTCATCGAATTTGCCGCCCACCTCCAGCAGGTGGACATGGAGAGCAACGGCAAGCGCGTCACCCGCGAGGGGGCACCGGTGGACGGGCCGACCGGACCGGTGATCTTCGGCGAACCCGGCACCAACGGCCAGCACGCCTTCTACCAGCTTCTCCATCAGGGCACCGAGCCCATTCCGTGCGATATTCTGGTGGCTGCCGTCCCGCACGAGAAAGTCAGCGATCACCATGCCAAGCTGGTGGCCAACGCCCTTGCGCAGACGCAGGCGCTGATGCGCGGGCGCACGCTGGAGGAGGCGCGCGCACAGCTCATCGACAAGGGTGAGAGCGATGCGGAGGCCGACCGGCTGGCGCCCCACCGCGTCTTCCCCGGCAACCGCCCGTCCAACACCATCGCCTATCGGACGCTCGACCCGTTCACGCTGGGCAAGCTCCTCGCCTTTTATGAGCTGAAGGTGTTCGTCGAAGGCATCATCTGGGACATCAACTCGTTCGACCAGTGGGGCGTGGAGCTGGGCAAGGAGCTGGCCGGCGTGCTGCTGCCTGCGGTGAAGGGCGAGGGCGAAGCGGCGCTCGATGCCTCCACGGCCAGCATTCTGACCCACCTCAAGAGTTTCTGACCGGCGCTCATTTCGCCGCACCGCGCCAACTTGCGCGAACGAGTGGTACGGCACACGCTAGCGCAGAGGCGCTGCGCGCGCTAAGTCAGTGGCAATCGATAAAACGACCCCGGGGGACGGCTGAATGAACGACATGACCATGGCCAAGTTCGGCGTGGGGGCACGCGCCCTTCGCGTCGAGGACAAGAAATTCATCACCGGCCACGGCAAATACAGCGACGACTTCCAGCCCGAGGGTTGTCTGGTCGCCGTATTCCTGCGCTCTCCGATTGCGGCCGGCACGTTCACCATCAACGACACTGCCGCTGCAAAGGGCGCCCCCGGCGTCCACGCCGTTTTCACCCATGACGACCTTGCCGACCTGAAGCCGCTGCCCTGCCGCGCCGCGCTGGAACAGGCCGACGGGTCCGCCACCAACGTGCCGCCGCGCCCCGCGCTCGCCAACGGCCGCGTCCACCATGTGGGTGTGCCGGTTGCTATGGTCGTTGCCGAAACCGTCGAGCAGGCGAACGATGCCGCCGAGCTGATCGAGGTGGACTGGGACAGCGAGCCTGCCGTCGCCGGCACGGCAGAGGCGCTGGAAGACGGCGCCCCGCTGGTGTGGCCGGACCACGGCTCCAACCTCGCCTTCCTCTACGCCCAGGGCAACAAGGACGCGACGGAAGAAGCCTTCGCCAAGGCTGCGAAGACCGCCAAGGTCGAACTCATCAACAACCGCGTCGTCGCCAACTACATGGAAACGCGCACCTGCCTCGCTGAATATGAGAACGGCCGCTACCGCCTGACCGCCGGCACCCAGGGCGGCCACGGCATGATCGACGTTCTGGCCGAGATCCTTCAGGAGAAGGAAGAGAACATCCACGTCGTCACGCCCGACGTCGGCGGCGGCTTCGGCACCAAGATCTTCGTCTACAACGAATATCCGATGGTGATGAAGGCCGCGAAGGACCTTGGCCGCCCGGTCAAATGGGTCTGCGGGCGCTCCGAATCCTTCATGTGCGACAGCCAGGGCCGCGACAACGTCACCGTTGCCGAAGTTGCGATGGACGACAACGGCAAGTTCACCGCCCTGCGCGTGGACCTCAAGGCCAACATGGGCGGCTATCTGGCCCAGTTCGGCCCGTTCATCCCGTGGGTCGGCACCACCATGGCGCCCGGCGTCTACGCCATCCCCGTGATGTATGTTGCCATCAAGGGCGTTTTCACCAACACCGTGCCGGTGGATGCCTACCGCGGCGCCGGCCGCCCCGAGGCCGCCTACACCATCGAGCGGCTGGTGGACGAAGCGGCCCGCGTCACCGGCATCGACCGGCTGGAGCTGCGCCGCCGCAACTTCATCACCCAGGAGCAGATGCCGTTCCTGACCGCCGCCGACCGCACCTACGACACCGGCGACTTCAACGGCCACATGACCCGCGCCCTCGAAGTTGCCGAATACGACACTTTTCGCACCCGCGACGAGGAAAGCGCGGCCAGCGGCAAGTTCCGCGGGATCGGCGTTGCGACCTACATCGAGGCGTGCGCCTTCCCGGGCTCGGAAAAGGCCGAAGTCATCCTCAAGGACGATGGCAAGTTCCAGCTCCTCATCGGCACCCAGTCCAACGGTCAGGGCCACGCCACCGCCTATGCGCAGGTGATCGCCGAAAAGCTCGGCGTCGACATTTCCGAAGTCGACATGATCCAGGGTGACACCGACATCGTGAAGACCGGCGGCGGCACCGGCGGCTCCCGCTCGATCCCGCTCGGCATGCCTTCGGTCGCCGCGGCGACCGACGAGCTGTCCCAGAAGATGAAGGACCTCGCCAGCGACCACCTCGAAGCCGCAGCCGCCGACCTCGAGTTCGACGCCGGCTCCATCCGCGTCGTCGGCACCGACAAGGCGGTGAGCTTTTCGGAGCTTGCGGCGAAGGCCCCCGGCACCTCCGGTTCGGGCGACGTGTCCCACGCCGAACCGACCTTCCCCAACGGCACCCACATTGCCGAGGTGGAGATCGACCCCGCCACCGGCATCACCGAAGTGCTGCGCTACACCATAGTCGACGACTTCGGCGTGACGGTGAACCCCAACCTGCTCGCCGGCCAGGTTCACGGCGGCGTGGTGCAGGGCATCGGTCAGGCGCTGCTCGAAAACACCGTCTACGACGAGGACGGCCAGCTCATCACCGCCTCCCTGCTCGACTATTGCGTCGCCCGTGCCGACGACGTGCCGTCGCTCTATTTCGAGACGCGCAACATCCCCTCCAAGCACAACGCGATGGGGATCAAGGGCGCTGGCGAGGCGGGCTCCATCGGCTCCTGCCCCGCAATCATGAATGCGGTGATCGACGCCATGTGGCGCAATGTCGGCGTGTCCGACATCAACATGCCCGCCACGCCGGGCGTGCTCTGGAAGGCGATCAACGACGCACGCCGGCAGGCCGCCGAGTAGGCTTCGGCCTCACGCAACAAAAAAGGGCGCCGCGTTGATCGCGGCGCCCTTTTTCTTTGCGCGGGCCGGTGCCCTGTTACCAGGGCGAACCCTCACCGATGGTCATCGCCTCGCGCCGGTACTCGAACGGGCCTGCGCCGGCCCACGCGTTGCCGTCGGGATAACGGACCTCGACGCCCGCCAGCTCTTGCGGGTCGAAGATCCGCATGTTGACGCCCATCAGGTCGACGGACGCATTTTCAGCCCTGAAAGCATCGGAGAACGACCAGTGCGTCGTCGATCCGCAGGTGGTGCAGGAGTGGACCTCCGCTGCGGCGTTTGCCTTGTCGCGGCGCAGGAAGGAGGCGGTATTTCCGGCGACCGCCACCATGCCCGTGGCGAAGTAGCCCCAGGCACCGCCGGACTTGCGGCACAGGTTGCAATTGCAGTCGTGGATGAATTCAGGCTTCGATTCGATCGTGACGCGAACCGCGCCGCACAGACATTGACCCGTCATGGCCCCTCCAGGAGACTTTGCAGCGTCTATGATAGGCCAGCGGGCGCCGCGGTGCGAGGCCGGGTCAGGCCGCGTCCTCGCGCGCTGCCTCCGTCGGCGCATTGTGCGCCACGATCCGTTTCATCATCGCGAGAAACAGCGCCCGCTCCTCCTCGCTGAGCCCGTCCAGCGTTGCGTGGTGCGCCCGCTCCGCGGCGGCATCCACCGCTTCCAGTGTGGCGCGGCCCTCGTCCGTCAGGGTTGCCATGCGCACCCGGCGGTCCCTGGTGGAGGTGCGGCGGCGCACCAGGCCGCGCTTCCTCAGGCGCTCCAGCACATCGGCCATATTGGTCTTGTCGATCTCCACGGCGGCCGCCAGCGTGGTCTGGTCGGACGGGCCGATCTGCGACAGGGCGGAAAGCACGGAGTACATGATCGGCGTCAGGTGATGGCCGCCGATCTCGCGGGCGAAAATGGCGGTATGGATCTGGTGCAGGCGGCGGATGAGAAAGCCCGGCCGTTCCTGCAGCGCGTTGCCGCGCCACGGGTCGGTCGGTTCTGTCCTTGGCACGACGGCGTCCATCGGCCCGCTCCTTGCATCACGTCAGCACTATTCCTCTATGCGCGACCCGGAGCAGGTTTCGCAAGCGCCGGGGCGGACTTGACAGTCCGCCGCCTCACACTTCAAACTATTATGTGTACATATCACTATTGGCATTACGACCATTTCGGATCAGCCGCAGGGCAACACGCGAAAGCAGCGGGTTGGCGGCGACGAACACACGAAGGAGCATGGCGTGCAGGTTGACACTCTGATCCGCGGCGGGACGCTGATCGACCCCGCAGCCGGCCGCAACGGCCGCTTCGACGTTGCCGTAAAAGACGGCAAGATCGCCGACATCGCGCCCAACCTCTCCACCGTCGAGGCCAGGGAAATCATCGACGCGACGGGCCACATCGTCACCCCCGGCATGATCGACACCCACGGCCACGTCTACCAGTACGTCACGGGCAAGTTCGGCCTCGACGCGGACATGGTGGGCGTGCGCTCCGCCGTCACCACCATCATCGACCAGGGCGGCCCCAGCTGCATGACCATCGGCGGCTTCCGCCACTATGTCAGCGAGCCGGCCAAGACCCGCGTCCTGTGCTTCATCTCCGCCTATCTGGTCGGCGGTCTCGAAGGCCACCTCTACCCGGACCTTTACGGCCCCATCGGCGTCAACGCCGAGCACACCATCCGCGTCGCCAAGGAAAACCGCGACATCGTGCGCGGCATCAAGGCGCATGCCGAGATCGGCGGCCAGTCCCGCTGGGGCATGGATGTCATCAAGATCGGCAAGAAGATCGCCAACGAAGTGGGCGTGCCGCTCTACATCCACCTCGGCCAGCTCTGGCCCACCGCCGACAGCGCCGAGATCCCTGACGCCGACGAGCTGATCCGCGAGCTGGTGCCGATCATGGATGCCGGCGACGTGATGGCCCACCCGTTCACCCGTCACCCCGGCGGATACGTGAACGATGCCGGCGAAATCCACCCCATCATTCTGGAAGCGGTCAAGCAGAAGGGCGTGCGCACCGACGTCGGCCATGGCTCGCACTTCTCGTTCGCAGTGGCGCGCAAGGTGATTGGCGCGGGGATTATCCCCTACACGCTCGGCGCCGACATGCACGGCTACAACGTGAAAGTGCCCGAGGCGAGCGAGGACGGCTCCCGCGCCGAAAGCCCGTTCTTCGGCGTTGCCCCGTTCAACCTCACCATCGCGATGACCGAGCTTCTTTATCTCGGTATCCCGCTGGAAACGGTGGTCGCGATGGTCACGAAAAACCCCGCCGAACTCATTGGCATGTCGGACGAGATCGGCTCGCTGGAAGTGGGCCGCGTTGCGGACATCAGCCTCCTCAAGATCGAGGAAGGCAAGTTCAAGCTGATGGACAACTCCGGCGAGGAGGTCGTCAGCGACCTGCTCGTCCGCCCGATCCTGTGCCTGAAGGACGGCGAGCGGTTCGACGTCGACAGCCCCCTCGTGCCGGACGCCATCGCAGCGTGACGACGAAGCCTCACGCCGGCCGCGGTGTCGGCGCCTCGCTCCTGCGCAAGGAAGACGACCGCTTTTTGCGCGGTCGTGGCAGGTATATCGGCGACATGCGGATGGCCGACATGCTGGAAATGGCGTTCGTGCGCAGCCCGCTGGCGCACGGCCGCATCCGCGGCGCGCAAAAGCCCGAGGGCCTCGCCTTCGTCGCGGCCGATCTTGAGGGCGTCACCGGGATCCGCGCCGATTCGGGCCTGCCGGGCTTCCGCTCCTCCGTCCAGCCGATCCTCGCCTTCGACAAGGTGCGCCACGTCGGCGAGACCGTGGCGGCCTGCCTCGCCCCCACCAGAGCGGAGGCCGAAGACCTTGCCGAACAGGTGGATATCGATTTCGAGGAACTCCCCGCCGTTCACGAAATGACGCGCGCCCGCGACAAGGACGCTCCCCTCCTCCACGAAGGCTGGGAGGAAAACGCGTTTCTGGAATCCGTGGTCGACACCGGCGAGCGGCCGGCGGCCCCGGAGGGCAGCGTCACCGTCACGCGCACCTACCGCACCGCGCGCCAGTGCATGGCCCCCATCGAGGGCCGCGGCTGTCTGGCGGTGTGGGATCGCAACCTTGAAATGCTGACGCTCTATTCAGCGACCCAGATGCCGCACATCGTGCGCAACGGGCTGGCCGAATGCCTCGGGATGCCGCAGGAGCGCATCCGCGTGATCGCGCCCGACGTTGGCGGCGGCTTCGGCTACAAGGGTATCCTGCTCCCCGAAGAAGTCTGCGCCGCCTACCTCGCCATCAAGCTGGACCGCCCGATCCGCTGGCTGGAAGACCGCCGCGAACACCTCATCGCGGGCGCCAACTGCCGCGAGCACCATTACGAGATCACCGCCACCGCAGCCGCCGACGGCGAACTTCTCAGCCTCGAATGCGAGGCCATCGTCGATTCGGGCGCATACTCCAGCTACCCGTTCTCGGCCTGCCTTGAGGCGGCGCAGGTGGGGAGCATCCTCCCAGGCCCCTACAAGCTCTCCCACTATCGCTGCCGCACGTTTTCGGTTGCCACCAACAAGCCGCCGATCCTGCCGTTCCGCGGCGTTGCCCGCACCGGCGTGTGCTTCGCCATGGAGCTGACGCTGGATGCGCTGGCGCGCGAGCTGGGCATGAGCCAGGAGGCGATCCGCGCCCGCAACCTGGTGCGCGCCGACGAGATGCCCTTCACCAACATCACCAACAAGTTCTTCGACAGCGGCGACTATCCCGAAGCCCTGAAGCGCGCGGTGGAGGCCATCGACCTCCCCGCCATCCGCGCCCGCCAGAAGGCAGAGACCGGCCGCACCCGAACCGGCGTCGGCCTTGCGGTGTTCTGCGAGCAGGGGGCGCACGGCACCTCCGTCTACCACGGCTGGGGCATCCCGATGGTGCCGGGCTTCGAGCAGGCCACCGCCCGCTTCACGCCCGATGGCGGGCTGGAGCTGCGCGTCGGCGTCCACAGCCACGGCCAGGGGCTGGAAACCACGCTGTCGCAGATCGCTTGGCAGGAGCTGGGCATCGAGCCGGACCGCGTCCGCCTCGTCCACGGCGACACCGCGATGACGCCCTACTCCACCGGCACATGGGGCTCGCGCTGCGCCGTTATGGCTGGCGGCGCCGTCGCCACCGTATGCGCTGCCTTGCGCGACCGGGTTGCCGCCATCGCCGCGCACCTCCTCCAGGCCGATGTGGCGGACGTGATCGTCTCGGACGGTGTAGCCCGTGCCGGCAATGCCGAAGTGACGCTGAAAGAGGTTGCGCACACCTTCTACCGCGCGCCGCAGCTGTTGCCGGACGGGGTCGACCCGCGCGGCCTCGAAGCCACCGAGGGCTACAAGACGGTGAAGGACACCGGCACGTTCTCCTACGCCTGCCACGCCGTCACCACCACGGTGGACCTCGACACCGGCGACATCCGGCTCGATGACTACGTGATCGTCGAGGACGCCGGCACCATGATCAACCCGATGATCGTCGACGGCCAGGTCTATGGCGGCGCGGTGCAGGGGATCGGCACGGCCCTCTTCGAGGAAATGAATTACGACGGTTCGGGCCAGCCCCTCGCCTCAACGCTTGCCGACTATCACCTGCCCGTCGCCGCCGACGTGCCGCCGATCCGCATCATCCACATGGAGACGCCATCTCCGCTCAGCCGCTACGGCCAGAAGGGGATCGGCGAGAGCGGCGCCATCGGCTCCCCTGCGGCCATCGCCAACGCCGTCAACGATGCCCTCTCCGGCATCGGTGCCGAGGTCGCATCCGTGCCGCTGACACCGGAGCGCGTGCTGGAGGCCATCGCCACCGCCCGCCCGAAGGTGGCCGCATGAAGCCCGCCCCGTTCGACTATGGCGGCGCCGAAGACCTCGCCGCCGCCAAGGCCGCCCTCGCCGGCGAGGGCGTAAAGCCCGCCGCGGGCACCCAGTCCCTCGGCCCGATGATGAACCTGCGCCTCGTGCGCCCCGGCGCGCTGGTCGATATCGCCGACCTTCCGGCGCTGCGCGAGGTGCGCGAGACCGCAACCTCCGTGCTGATTGGCGCCGCCATCACCCACGCCGAGATCGAGGACGGCGAAGCCATCGACCCGACGCCCGGCTGGATGCGCGCCGCCGCCGGCAACATCGCCCACCGCGCCGTGCGCAACCGCGGCACCATCGGCGGCAGCCTTGCCCACGCCGACCCCGCGGCGGACTGGGCGATCGTCACCACCGGCCTTGGCGCCACCATTCACATCGACGGCCCCGCAGGTGCCCGCACGCTGCCGGTGGAGGATTTTCTCACCGGCCCGTTCACCACGGCGCTGGCGCCGGGCGAACTGATCGTGGCGGTGGAAATCCCCCGCCCCGGCGAAAACGCCCGCTTCGGCTACAACAAGTACACGCGGCAGGTGGGCGAGTTTGCCAAGGCCAGCGCGGTCGTGCTGGACGATCCCGCCAACAACCGCCGCCGTGCCGCGCTGGGTGCGCTGGGCGGCGCGCCCCGGCTCATCGAAGACGTGGACGCTCTCATCGAAGGCACGCTGTCGCCGGAAGAGGCCGTCGCCGCCACAGTGCCGGACCTCAAGGTGCCGACCCTCCACGTCACCGCCCTCACCCGCGCGCTCGCTCTGATGGACCAACGATGAAACTCGCCCTCTCCCTCAACGGCGATGCCGTATCCGAGGCCGCCGAGCCGCGCACCAACCTTGCCGACTTCGTACGCGAGACGTGCCACAAGACCGGCACCCACGTTGGCTGCGAACAGGGGGTGTGCGGCGCCTGCACGGTGTTTGTGGATGGCCGCCCGGTGCGCTCCTGCATCACGCTGGCCGCCGCCTGCGAAGGCGCCGCCGTCCACACCATCGAGGGCTTCGAAGACGACGCGCTGATGGCGCAGCTGCGCCAATCCTTCTCCGCCCACCATGCGCTCCAGTGCGGCTACTGCACGCCCGGCATGCTGGTGACGGCCTACGACATCGTGCGCCGCCTGCCGGATGCCGACACCGCCACCATCCGCCGCGAACTCTCCGGCAACCTGTGCCGCTGCACCGGCTATGCCGGGATCGTCGCGGCCATCGAGGCGGTGCTGGCGGAGAGCCCGCCGCCTGCTGCGGTCCAGCCCCTCCCCCGCCAGCGCCGCGCCAAACCGAGCCTCGCGGCGACGGGCACGGCAAAGGCCGACACCGCAGTACCCGCCGCGCAGCTGGAAGAAATGGAGCCGCTCACCGGCGGAACGCGCCTCACACGCTCGCTTGCCGTGGAGGCACCGCTTGCAAAGGTCTGGGCGGTGCTGACCGACCTTGATGCCATCGCCGACTGCATTCCCGGCGCAAAACTCGGCACGCCGCCCGAAGGAAGCGCCGGCAAAGGCGAGCCGTTTGCCGGCGCCTACAAGGTGGCGCTCGGGCCGGTCACTGCAACCTTCCGCGGGGCGGGACTGTTTTGCGCAGACGCTGCGGACCATACCGGCAAGGTTGTCGGCCGCGGGCGGGACCCGCTCAGCGGCACGCGCCTGTCAGGCGAACTCGCCTTTGCCGCCGCCGCAGACGGCGACACGACCCGGCTCGACCTCGACATGACCTACCTCGTCAAAGGGCCGCTGGCGCAGTTCAGCCGTCCGGCGCTGGTGGAGGCGCTGGCCGACAGCATTCTGGCCGATACCGCCGATGCCCTCGCTGCCAGAGCCAGGGGCGAGAGCGCACCGGCCCCGCAACGCGCCGCCAGCGGCCTTTCATTCCTGCGCATCATTTTCGCGCGGCTGTTCGGGCGCAAGGCATGAGCAGCACCGCCACCCGCGCATCCCATGCGGCGCTGTGCGCGGCCCGCCCGCAGCTGGCCCGCATCGCACCAATCGGCGAACTCGTTGCCCACCTGCCGCCGCGCACGCTCTTTCATGCAGGCCCGCCGTTCGCGTCGCTTGGCGATGTGCCGCAGCCGGTGCGCAATGCCGCCGCTGCAGCACTCGCTCACGAGGGGTGGAGCGAGGCCGGATGGGCCGCCATCGCCGCGCAGGAGATCCACTTCGCCCCGGCGCAGGATTTCGGCATCGTGACGCCGCTGGCCTTTGTCGCCGGCCCCTCGATGTTCGCCGTGGAAGTGACGGACGCTGACGGCAAGGCACCGGCAAAGGTCTCGCCGCTCAACGATGGCCCGCCCGCCATCGCGCTGCGCTTCGGCAGAGACAGCGCGGACGGTCTGGCGCTGGTGAAAAGCGTCACCGACGGGATCGGCGCCGATCTTGCACACGGCCTCCAGGCGCCCGTTCCGCTTTTGCCGCTGATGGCCGATGCCCTCGTCAATGGCGACGACCTCCACGGCAACGTCGCCGCCATGCAGGCCGCGATCCGCCAGCACTTCACCGGCCTGTCGTCAGAAAGCGAAGCCTACCTCGATGCCGCCGGCCAGTTCGCACTCAACATCGTGATGGCCGCATCCGCGCTGATGCTGGCCGCAGGCGACGGTGTGGCGGACAGCGACATGGTGGTTGCGTGCGGCGGCAATGGCCGCGAGGTGGGTTGGAAGCTCGCAAGCGGCGACGGTTGGCAGACAGCGCCGGCACAGCGACCCGAAGGCCCCCATGCGGCGGGCACCGCGCCCCTTCCCGCAATCGGCGATAGTGCTGTCATCGACGCGCTCGGCTTTGGCGCTGCCGCTCTCCGCTTCGCACCGGCGCTGCGTGCCAACCTTCCCGACCTTCCCGCCGCCTTCCTCTCCCCCGCCGCGCACGAGGCCTATATCGGCCGCCACCCGTCGTTCCCGGACGACGTGGCCCTGGGTCTCGACCTGACGCGCCCGCGCAAAACGCTCGGCATCATGCTGGGGATGGTGGAGGAGACCGGCACGCACGGCCTCATCGGCCGCGGCGTCGCGCCATGGCCGTGAGCGGCGCTCAGAGCGGCGTGAGCGGGTCGGCGAGATAGACCGCCTCGCCCTCCACGCGGACGGCGTAGCGGCGCAGCGGCGGCAGGCGCCAGCCGCGCGGGCAAACGCCATCCGAAAGCCGGAAGCGGGCGAGATGGCGCGAGCAGGTCAGCCACTCGCCTTCATCATCAGTCTCGAAGCGGCCTTCGGACAGGCGCGCATATTCGTGCGGACAAAGACCCTGGTAGGCGGCAACGCCCGATTTGCGGCGCACCAGCACGACAAGCTCGCGTCCGACGACCACATCGGCCAGATTGCCGGTGCCGAACGCGTCCAGCGTTGCCACTTGTTGCCAAAGAGGAGCCGTCACGGCCGCCCATGACAGGTCATTTCACCCGCCCCACCACTGATTTCTGGCAACAGATCCTCCCTGCCGACGATCCCGCCGGAAACGCCGAGCCGCCGTTCCAGTACGGCTACCCCGCACGGCTGACCGACGGTCGCATCCTCGTTCTTCCCATCCGCATGGTGCCGGACGGGGAGCGCGCCGTCGCCTCGCTGATTGCCAACCACGCCTCGTTCGCCGTCAACGATGCGCTGTCGGACATCATGGCCGGCCATGCGGACGGCGCCGACGTGGTGGTCGGGATGCCGACCCTCGGGCTGGTGTTCGCGCCCGAGATGGCCCGCCGCCTCGGGCACACCAACTACGTGCCGCTCGGCTACTCGCGCAAGTTCTGGTACGACGAGGCGCTGTCCGAGCCCGTCCGCTCCATCACCACGCCCGGCGCCGGCAAGCGCGTCTACATCGATCCCAACGCGCTGCCGCGGCTGGAAGGCAAGCGCGTGGTGCTGGTGGACGACGCAATCTCCACCGGCGGCACGATGGTCTCCGTGCTGCACCTTCTGGGCAAGCTCGGCTGTGCGCCGGAGCGCATTGTGGTGGCGATGCGGCAGGGGACGGCGTGGCGCGATGCGCTGGCCACAGTCGACCCCGCCATGCCGGACCGGGTGAAGAGCGCCTTCGCCTCGCCCATCTTCACCCGCGTGGAGACCGGCTGGACGCCGATCCCCGGCAGCCTCGATCACAGCCCCATGTAGGCTTCGCGGATCTTCGGGTCGTCCCCCAGATCCGCCGTGGTGCCGGACATGGTGGTGCGGCCGGTCTCGATCACGAAGGCCTCGGTTGCGATCTCGAACGCGGTCATCACGTCCTGCTCCACGAGAAGGATGGTGAGCCCCGCCTTGTTGATCTCGATCAGCGCCTCGCCAAGGCGGTCCACCAGCCGCGGCGCGAGGCCGAGCGAAAGCTCGTCGATCATCAGGAGCGCGGGGCGGGAGAGGATGCCCCGGCCGATGGCGCACATCTGCTGCTCGCCGCCCGACAGGGTGCTGGCGTCCTGGTGCTGGCGCTCGCGCAGGATCGGGAAGACGTCCATGACGTGCTCCAGATCCTTGGCGATGCCGTCCTGATCGGAGCGCAGATAGGCGCCGAGCATCAGGTTGTCGCGCACGGACAGGCCCTTGAAGAGGCGCCGGCCCTCCGGAACGTGGGCGATGCCGCGGCCGAGCACATGGTCGGGCGTCTTGCCGCCGATGTCCTCACCATCGAAGCTGATGCTGCCGCCCTTGGGCTGAACGAGACCCGAGATGGTGCGCAGGAGCGTCGTCTTGCCGGCGCCGTTGGACCCGACGATGCAGGCGATCTCGCCACGCTTGACACTGATCGAGACGTCCCACAGCACCTGCACGTCGCCGTAACCGGCCTCGAGATTCTTGACTTCGAGAAGCGACACGTCAGGCCTCCATCTTGTAGCGGGCGGCGAACTTGGCGCCGAGATAGGCTTCGATCACGGCCGGGTCTTCCACCACGGCCTTTGGCGCGCCGGATGCGATCAGCTCGCCATGGTGGAGCACCAGAATGCGCTGGGAGATGGAGAGGACCACCTTCATCAGATGCTCGATGAGGAGGATCGTCACGCCCCGCCCCGCGATGGCGCGGATGAGGTCGAGCGCACCGTCGATCTCGGCGGCGTTGAGGCCGGCATTGACCTCGTCCAGCAGCAGCACCTTGGGCTTCATGGCAAGGCTCTTGGCGAGCTCCAGCCGCTTGCGGTTGGGGAGCGTCAGCGCCGAGGCGGGCTCGTCCGCCACCGCACCAAGGCCGACGAACTCCAGCTCCTTGCGCGCCAGATCCATCGCGGCGCGCTTGGATGCCGCACCGCCGCCGAACAGGGCACCGGCGGCGACGTTCTCCACCACCGTCATTTCAGGAAACGGCTGCACGATCTGGAACGTGCGGGCAAGGCCCCGGCGGGCGGCCTGGAAGGGGTGCTGGCGCGTCACGTCCTCGCCAGCGAAGCGGATCGAGCCGGCCGACGGGGTGTGAACGCCGGTGATGAGGTTAACGAGCGTCGTCTTGCCGGCCCCGTTCGGACCGATGAGGCCGACGATCTCGCCCTCCTCCAGCCCGAACGAGACGTCGTTGGTGGCCTGAATGCCGCCGAACGCCTTGGAGACGTGCTCGAGTTCCAGAATGCTCATGCCCGCGTCTCCTTTGGCGCGATGTTGCGGCTGCCGGAAAGGCGCTTCAGCGTCTTGCGATAGTCGAGCCGCAGGATGCCGCCGGGCAGGAAGAAGATCAGGAACACGATGATCCCGCCAAGGATCGCGCGGTTCCAGTCAAGGAAGTTCGCCCAGAAATATTCCTCCAAAATCACGAACACACCGGCGCCGAGCACGGGGCCGAGAACAGTGCCCGCCCCGCCCAACATCGCAATCACCGGCACTTTCACCGTCAGCAGGATGGAGAAGGAATCCGTCGGGTCGATGTAGCCGACCCAGGAGGCGTAAACCGCGCCGACAATGCCGCAGAAAAGCGCCGAGAGGCCGAAGGCTGCGATCTTGTAGCGGGTGACGTCGATGCCGACCATGTCGGCGGCGTCCTCGTTCTGGTTGATGCAGCGGAGGCCGAAGCCGAGCCGTCCGCGGTCGACCAGCACGGTGGCGGCGAAGGCGAGAAGCATCACGCCGACCATCACGTAAAGCACCAGCATGGACACGTACTGCGGCCCGCCCTGAAGGAGCGGCACGTTGAGCCCGTTGCCGCCGCCGGTGAGGCTGCCCCAGGACGAGACGACGAGCCGCGTCACCTCCACGATGGCGATGGAGCCGATGGCAAAGTAGTGCCCCTTGAGGCGCAGGATGATCGCGCCCAGCGCCAGCGCGAAGAGGGCAACGAACAGCCCCGCAAACACCCATGCGACGGCCGCCGGCATCCCCGCCCGCTGCACCAGAGCGCCCGCGTAACAGCCGAGGCCGTAGAAGGCGGCGGTGGCAAACGAGGGGTAGCCGGTGAAGCCGCCGATGAAATTCCACGACAGGGCGAGTGCGGAGAACATGGCGATGGAGATCGCGATACGCACGATGTAGTTGCCGCCGAGGAAGGGCGAGGCCAGTAGCAGCGCGACCCAGGCCGCAAAGATGACGTATTTGAGAGAACCCGGCATCATTCGTACCCCTTCACGCCGACAAGGCCGGTGGGACGGACGAGGAGGAGGACCAGCATCACGACAAAGCCGAGCGTGATGGCGTGCTGCGGCCCGAAGAAGTAGCCCGCAAAGCTCTCGATCAGGCCGAGCGCCATGCCGCCCACCAGAGCACCCGGCACACTGCCAAGCCCGCCGATCACGCAAACGACAAACGCCTTGCCGAGAAACGCGCCGGTCAGGTTGGTGGTGACGGGGAACACCATCGCGAACACCGCGCCCGCGGCACCTGCCATCAACGCGCCGATGCCGAAGGTGATGGCGTAGATGCGGTTGACGCGGATGCCCATCAGCGCCGCCGCCTGCCGGTCCATGCGCACGGCGACAATGGCGCGGCCGATCTTGGAGCCGCGCATCACCACGTAGAGGAGCCCGGTGAGGAGAAGCGCCAGCGCCATGCCGAGGATGCGATCGACCGGCATGAAGATGCCGAAGAGGTCCACCGTGCCAAGGTCCAGCGTCACGCGGCGCGGGGTGGCGGTGAAGGTCACCGTCATCAGGTTGTAGAGGATCATGTCGAGGCCGAAGGTGAGCGTCAGCGTGGTCAGGACCGGCGCCGTCACCACCTTGTTGATGAAGATGTACTGGATCGCGTAGCCGAGCCCGTAGAGCGCGATGGCGACGAACGGCAGGACGATGATCGGGTTCACGCCCATGTACTGGTAGGCGAACCAGGTGAGGTACCCGCCCAGAATGATGAAGCTGCCGTGCAGCATGTTGATGATGTTGAGAACGCCCCACACCAGCGAAAAGCCGATCGCGATGCAGGCGTAGAGGGCGCCGAGGACGACGCCGTTGACGACAATCTGGGCAATATCCATGGGGTGGATCAGTCCGTGGTTTCTGTGGCGTACTGGGCGACGTAGCCCTCCTCGAAGTGCCGCTTGGCGCGGGCCTTGAAGAGAGTGGGGTCGGACGGCAGGCCGTGGCCGTCGACGAGGCGGTTCATGAAGGCGTAGGCGCAGCAGACGAGGATCGCCTCCTGCAGCGCGTCTTCACTCCAGCCAGCATCGAACACGGCGTTCGCGAGCGTCTGCGTGATCTTGTAGGGCTCCAGCGTGAGCACCTTGAGGTAGCGGAAGACGGGCTTCAGCTTCTCGTCGATGGGGGCGGTGTCGACCCCTTCCATCAGCGCCTCGAACACCGGCGGGTCGATGCCGAAGAGGATCGCCGTTTCAGAGTGCGAGGAGTAGCAGTAGGTGCAGTCGTTGAGGCGGGAGCAGTAGGCGCCCATCATCTCGCGCTCGCCGGGCGAAAACGCGGAAGGGCCGCGCATGATCGCTTCCTCGACCTTGCACCAGTCGCGGAAAAGGGCCGGCTTGAAGGGGTAAATGTCCTTGACGAGCGCATCGTCGGGCATGGACGGGAAATGCGGCATGGCGACCTCCGTTTGGGGGCCGGGACGCACCTGAGGCGCGCCCCGGTGCGGAATTACTCGACCGCGGTGAGGTCGGCGTCGGCGATGTTGGCGGGGTAGAGAACCTTGATGCCCTCGCCCTGCACCTGGATGATCGGCATCTCGCGGCCCTGGTTCATGCCGTTGTCGCCAAAGTCGATCGGACCGTAGAAGGTCAGGATGTCGGTGGCGGCGAGTGCGTCACGGACGGCCTGCTTGTCGGTGGAGCCGGCTTCCTTGACGGCGTTGACGAGAACGTCGGCCGCTGCGGCGCACGAGGCATGCACATAGTCCGGGTCGGTATCGAACTTGGCGGTGAAGTCTTCATAGAAGCTTGCCGTGGTCGGCCACACGCCGGTGGCGTCCTCGTAGGCGGTCGCGTGGTGCCACCAGGTGGAGCTGGTCACGCCGTCGGCCAGCTCGCCGAGGCCTTCGGTGAACTCCTTGTAGGCGGGGCCCGTCACCATGGTGATGATCGGTGCGGTGACGCCAAGGTCCTGCATCTGCTTGCGGCCGAGGATCAGGTCCTGCGTGTAGCCGGTCATGTAGATCCAGTCCGGCTCTGCGCCCTTGATGGCGGAGATGGCGGTGGCATGGTCGAGCGTGCCGACGGCGTAGAGCTCGTTGTAGACGACGTCGAGGCCGGCCGATTCAGCGGATGCGGCAAGGGCGGTTGCCATGGATTTGGGGAACACGTCGTCACGGCCGAGGATCGCGACCTTGGAGATGTCCGGCATCTTCTCCTTGAAGTAGGCGACCATCGACTCGGTCATGCCGGTGTTGGGGGCGAGCGTTCCGAAAAGGTACTGGAAGCCCTGGTCGTAGACCGAGGTGGAGGACGCGACGCAGGCGATCAGCGGCACCTGGTAGCGCTCGGCGACGGCGGCGATGATCTTGGTGTGGCCCGAGCCGAAGGGGGCCATCAGGACGTCGACATTGTCCTCGGTGATGAGGCGCTCGGCGAGCTGGCCGGCGCGGTTGCCTTCGGTCTGGTAGTCGTACTCCACGAACTCGACAGGCAGCGTCTGGCCGCCGACCTCGACGCCGCCTGCGGCGTTGGCCTTCTCGGCCCACAGGTTCCAGACGTCTTCCTGCTTCTTGCCCTCGTCGGCGAGGCCGCCGGTGAGCGCGAGCGGAGCGCCGATCTTCAGGACGCCGTCTTCGTCCTGCGCAAGCGCGGGGGTGAGGCTGGTGGCAGCAAGGAGAGCGCCGAGAGCGGCGCGGCGGGCAACTTTGGCAATTGCAATCGAGGTCATGTGGCTCCCTTCCGTTGGCACGGGTCTTGAGTCCGTGAAAGAGACCGCTTCGCAGGTGATGTCAGTCACCCGCGCCACGGCCGGTTGCTGGATTTCGGCAGCAACGTTCGTGCCAATAGTCGTAATGCCAATTGTGGTGGTTACGTCTTTTTTCGCGTAGCCTTGTAAACGCTGATGTTTTTTACAATTCTTGCCGCAGAAAGCCTAGAGAATTGCCCAGCCGGCAGCACCGGCGCACAGCACCACAGCCCATGGCGCCACTGCCCAGAAGCGAAGTGCGCAGAACGCGGCAATGGCGACCACAAGGGACGTCTGATCCGGCACACCGCGCAAAAATACAGGATCGTAGAAGACTGCCGCGAGAAGGCCGACAACGGCAGCGTTGACCCCCGCCAGCGCGCGAAGGGCCAACGCACTGCGCCGCAGATCCTCCCAGAACGGCATGACGCCGACCACCAGCAGCGCGCCGGGCAGGAAGATGGCAACCAGCGCCACCGCCGCCCCGGCCGCACCGCCAAAAGGTGAGGCAACGGCGCCCAGATAAGCGGCAAACGTGAAAAGTGGCCCGGGCACAGCCTGCGCTGCCCCATATCCGGCGAGGAAGGCCCCCTCACCCACCATGGCGTGAAGCTCCCCTTCGAGGAGGGGGAGGACGACGTGGCCGCCGCCGAATACCAGCGCTCCGGCCCGCGCCACCCGCGCAAACAGGTCCGCCCCGCCGCCGAATGACTGGAGAACCGGCAATGCCGCAAGCAGCAGCACGAACAGAACCAGCGCACCGATGCCGATGGGTCGGCTCACGGTCCGCGGCGGCACAGCCTCGGCATCCGCCGGCGCCGCAACGCCGCCGAGAAGCAGCCCGGCCACACCCCCGGCGAGGATGACGGCGAGCTGCGTTGCGGCCGGCCAGGGCGTCAGCAGAACCGCAATGGCGGCCAAAGCGGCAATGGTCGCGCGCGCCCGCGTGGCCGCCAGCGTGCCCGCCATGCCGAGAAGCGCATTGGCCACCACTGCCACCGCCGCGGCCTTGAGGCCGGCAATCCACCCCGCACCCGCAAGATCAAGCCCGCTGCGGGACAAGAAGAGCCCGAAGGCCCCAAGCGCCAGGGCCGACGGCAGCGTGAAGGCAAGCCACGCACACAACAGGCCGGGCAGCCCGGCACGGCGCAGACCCAGCGCCATGCCCACCTGGCTGGAGGCAGGCCCCGGCAAAAACTGGCAAAGCGCGACAAGATCGGCGTAGGCGGCATCGCTCAGCCATCCAAGCCGCGCAACGAACGCCGTGCGAAAAAAGCCCAGATGCGCCACCGGCCCGCCAAACGCCGTGAAGCCCAGCGGCAAAAACGCGAAGAAGACCTCGCGCGCCGTGCCTTCCCTTGTCCGCATGCCGCTGGTCTGCCTGTCCATCATGTGCCCCCGCATCGCTCTTCCCCAAGCAACATGACGGCAAGATGACGAACGCGCTTCACATGTCATTCAGGCGCACCCGCGTCACCGAACAAAAAAAAACCGGACCGGCCCCGATGGGCCAGCCCGGCTTTTGTGTCTCAGGGTGGCAGCGCGGCGAGCGCGCGGCCGGTCAGCGCGGGGCGCGCTTGGCCAGAATGCGCTGGAGCGTCCGGCGGTGCATGTTGAGGCGCCGCGCGGTCTCCGACACGTTGCGGTCGCACATTTCGTAAACGCGCTGAATATGCTCCCAGCGGACCCGGTCGGCCGACATGGGGTTTTCCGGCGGTGCGGGGTGATCGTCAGCTTCGCGGGTGAGCGCGGCGAACACATCGTCCGCATCGGCGGGCTTGGCGAGATAGTCCACCGCGCCGATCTTCACCGCGGTGACGGCAGTCGCAATGTTGCCGTAGCCCGTGAGGATGATGGCGCGCGCTTCGGGTTTGCGCTTGCGCAGCCGCTCGACCACTTCAATGCCGTTCCCGTCGCCAAGGCGCATGTCGACCACGGCAAAGTCCGGCGGATTGCGGTCGACCTCGGCGGCTGCAGACGCAGCGCTGTCGGCCACCTCGGTCTCGAACCCGCGCTTTTCCATTGCCCTTGCGAGGCGCTGGCCGAAAGCAGCGTCGTCATCGACGATCAGCAGCCTGCCGGAACCCATCGGCATGGTCTCTGCGGGCTGAGCCTGTTCTGCAATACTCATCATAACGCCCCCTCAATCTGTTTAGAAATCATATAGGGGTGTTCGCGCCAGCGTCGCGCGTTATTGCCAACTTGTAATGTTAGGTCGCGCACAATCTACCGCTCGCGCGAGAGAGCATCCCGCGGCCACGTCACGCTGGTGATGGCGCCTTCGTCATTCTCGAACACCACTGATGCGCCTGTGCGCTCCAGGAGCGTCTTGGCAATGAAGATGCCAAGCCCGAGACCGCCGGCCTTGTCCTGGGTGCGCCGACGGCTGACGAACGGGTCGCCGATCCGGTCGAGGACATCATCGGGGAAACCCGGCCCATCGTCGGCAATAACGATCTGAACCGCGTCTTGGTTCCAGTCCGCCGTGACCGAAACGGCGCTGCGGGCAAATTCCACCGCGTTTTCAACGAGGTTGCCGAGCCCGTAGTGGATGGCCGGATTGCGCCAGATGATCGGCTTGTTCTCGTCTTCGTCGAGGCCCAGCACGTCGAGACGGACAGCAATGCCCTTGTCGCGGTGCGGGCCGACCACCTCTTCCAGCAGCGTGTGGACGCTGTGGCGCACCAGCGGGCTCTCACCATCCTCGCGCAGATTCTTGAGTTTGCCCAGAATGTTGCGGCACCGCTCCGATTGCGAGCGCAGAAGGCGGATGTCGTCGCCGATGGGGGAGTCCGGTTCCAGCTCGCGCTCCAGCTCCCGCGTCACCACCGATATTGTGGCAAGCGGGGTGCCCAGTTCGTGGGCAGCGGCCGCTGCCAGCCCGTCCAGCGCCTGCAGATTCTGCTCGCGGTTGAGGACCAGCTCCGTTGCGGTCAGCGCGTTCACGAGCTGGCGGCGCTCTTCTGCCACCCGGTACGCGTAAAAGCCCATGAACGAGAGGCTGCACACCAGCGCCAGCCACACCCCGCCCACAAAAAGGAACGGCGGGTTGAACGCTTCGCCGGCGTACCAGGGGAGCGGCATGTAGACCACCGCAAGCATGGTCGAGACGAGAAAGACGATCGCCCACAAGGTCAGCGTGCGGTTGGCCGACAGCGTGGTTGCCGACACCATCACCGGCGCAATGATGAGGAAGGCAAACGGGTTGGTGAGCCCGCCGGTGAGCATCAGCTGGGCGCCGAGCTGCAGAACGTCGAACGTCATGACGCCGTTGGTCCACTCTTCCGGCATGCGGCGATCGTCGGCGAACTTGACCCGCAGAAAGACGTTTGACCACGCCGACAGCGCGACCAGCCCGAGGCACGGCGCTGTCGGCAGCTCGAACCCCAGCACGAACGAGACGAAGAGGATGGCGCCCAGCTGGCCCAGAATGGCGATCCAGCGCAGGAAGAGCAGTGTGCGCACCCGCACAACGCGCGTTTCCAGCTGGATGAGGTGCGTCTGGCTCAATGGCATTGGCATGCTTCCTTGCGCATTGAACGATTACGAATGCCGGTATTCGACGGGCGCAACCTAGAATTGGAAACGCGCTGCACTTGCCTTTGTGCACCAACAGCGCGATATGTTGCGGTGCAGCACATCGATAAAATCCGTCCACGTGTCACGCCAGAGGTCTCATGTACTATCAGTTCTATGAATGGAACCACGCTTTCCTCAGCCCTGCGCGTGCTTTGAACGACGCTGTCCGGCTTTATTACAAGAACCCGCTCAATCCGATGACCCACACCGAGTGGGGCCGCCAGATGGTTGCTGCCGGCGATCTGTTCGAACGGATGACGCGCCGCTACGGCAAACCCGATTTCGGCATCGACAGCGTTGTGGTGGATGGCGTGGACGTGCCGGTAATCGAAGAGGTGGTCTGGTCCCGCCCCTTCTGCAACCTTCTTCACTTCAAGCGTATGCGTCCGGTGGGCGCACCCCGGCAGCCGGCCATCGTGATCGTGGCGCCCATGTCCGGCCACTATTCATCCCTGCTGCGCGGCACGGTTGCGGCCCTCCTGCAAACCAACGACGTCTACATCACCGATTGGGTGGACGCGCGGATGGTGCCGCTCGCCGCCGGCTCGTTCGACCTTGAGGACTATGTGGACTACATCATCGAGATCACCGCTTTCATGCGCGGTGACCTGCACATGGTGGCGGTCTGCCAGCCTGCGGTGCCGGTGTTTGCGGCAACCGCGCTCATGGAAGCGCGCGGCGACGAGACGCTGCCCAAGTCCATCACCCTCATGGGCGGCCCGATCGACACCCGCCAGAACCCCACCGAGGTGAACGAGTACGCCGCCAAGCATGACCTCGACTGGTTCGAGAGCAATGTGGTGATGACCGTGCCGTTCCCCCACCCCGGCGTGATGCGCAAGGTCTATCCGGGCTTTCTGCAGCTCACCGGGTTCATGACCATGAACCTCGACCGGCACATGAGCGCCCACTACGACTATTTCGACGATCTGGTGAAGGGCGATGGCGACAGTGCCGAAAAGCACCGCGAGTTCTACGACGAATATCTCTCCGTCATGGACCTTACTGCAGAATTCTACCTGCAGACCGTGGATACCGTGTTCCTGAAGCAATCACTGCCCAACGGCACGATGGTGCACCGCGGTACGCCGGTGGACCCGTCGCAGATCACGCGCACGCCCATCTTCACCGTAGAGGGTGAGAACGACGATATCTCCGGCATCGGCCAGACCAAGGCTGCACACACGCTGACGCCGAACCTTCCCGCAGAGCGCCACGCGCACTACGAGCAGGAAGGCGTCGGCCACTACGGCGTGTTCAACGGTTCACGGTTCCGCCGCGAGATCGCGCCCCGCATCAGCGAGTTTGCCGCGACGTGGGACGGCGCTGTGGATGGTGCTGCAAAGCCCGCCCCCGCCGCTGCGGCCGAAGACGAGACGCCGATCCCCGATGCCATCGAGACCGGCGCTGTAACGCCCGCCGCCGAAACCCTCACCCCCGCAGCGCTGACCGAAACAGCCGATACAACCCTGCCAGCCGGCCCCGTTGATGCCGCAGAGCCGGCGGTTGAGACCATGGCGGCGGCCGACGACGCAGTGGCCGAGGCCACTGCTGCTGCCGATCCGATCGAAGATGTTGCTGAGGCCGCAACCGAGACCGCGCTCGAAACCATTGCAACCACAACGGACAGCGCCCTCGCGCTGACCGAGGACGAAGCCGAAGCCGCCGTCACCATGGCCGAAGAGGCTGCGGAAGCAGCTGAGGCAGAGCTTGCCGAAGATGCAGCCGACGCCGTGTCGTTCGGCGAAGTCGCCATGTCGTCCAACCGCCGCGGCCGCGGCAACCGGAAGAAGGCCCGGCACCAGAGCCCCACGACCCATTGAGGCTCACCGTCCGCACACCGCGGCTCGACATTGCGGTCGAGTGCGCCGGTCCGGAGGATGGAACGCCGATATTCCTCCTCCACGGCTGGCCGGACGCGCCAGCCACCTGGAACAGGGTCCTGCCGCACCTCCATCAGGCCGGATACCGGACGCTGTGCCCCGCGCTGCGGGGTTTTGGTGACACGCGCTTCCTGTCGAACGACACGCCGCGCGCCGGAGACCTGGAGGCTCTGGGCCAGGATCTGATCGACCTCGTGGAGGCGCTCGGCCACGGCCCCGCAATTGCCGTGGGACACGACTGGGGAGCCCGCGCGGTCTACGTCGCTTCCCACGCGCGGCCGGACCTTTTCAGCCATGCCATCGCCCTGTCGGTGGGCTGGGGCACCAATGCGCCCGGGCAGGCCATGTCGCTGCCGCAGATGCAGAATTATTGGTACCACTGGCTGATGGCGACGCCCCGCGGCGATGCGCTGGTGCGCGAAGACCGCGAGACCTTCACGCGCTATCTCTGGCAAAGCTGGATGCCGGACGTGCCGCACGACGAAGCCGCCTTCGCGCAAGCCGCCAAGGCGTTCCACAACCCGGACTGGGCCGCCATCGTCCTGCACAGCTACCGCGTGCGCTGGGGCTTCACCACCGCGGACCCGCACTACGATGCGCTGCGCAGCGCACAGGCCGCCGATCCCACCATCCACGTCCCCACCCTCGTCATCCACGGCGGCGCGGACCCCTGCAACGGCCCCGCAACGTCGGAAGGGCGCGAGGCGATGTTTTCGGGCCTCTACGCACGCACCGTGCTGCCTTCGGTCGGCCATTTTCCGCAGCGCGAAGCGCCGGCCGAGACGGCCGCCGCGATCCTCGGCTTCCTGAGCTGAATCAGCCCTGGCGGAACATCCGGCGGATCACCTTGCCTGTGGATGTGAGCGGGATGTCGTCCACAAATTCGATCTGTCGCGGGTATTCGTGCGCGGAAAGCCGTTCGCGAACATAGGTCTGGATGTCGGCCTTCAGCGCGTCCACGGGCGCAGCGCCAGGGACAAGCCTGATGAAGGCGGCCACGATCTCGCCGCGGACGGCATCGGGCCGCCCCACCACCGCCGCCAGCGCAATGGCCGGATGGCCGGCAAGACAGCTCTCGATTTCGCCGGGGCCGATCCGGTAGCCGGCCGACGAGATCACATCGTCGTCACGGCCCACGAAGCGGATGCCATCCGGCCCCGCAACCCCCTGGTCGCCGGTGGTCATGTAATCGCCCGCAAACTTCTCGGCAGTGGCCGCCTCGTTGCCGTGGTAGCCGAGAAACATCACCGGATCCGGCGCGCGAATGCCGATGGTGCCCTGCGCACCGTCCGGCACCGGCGTGCCCGCCTCGTCGATCACGGCAACGTCGTGCCCCGGCACGGGGCGGCCGATGATGCCGGGCGTTGCAATGCCCCACGCCGCGCAGCTCGACAGGACCAGATTGGCCTCGGTCTGCCCGTAAAACTCGTTGATGGTCAGTCCCAGATGCTGCCGGCCCCAGTCGAACGTGGCAGCACCGAGCTGCTCGCCGCCCGAGCCGACGGAGCGCAAATCGAGCTTCGGCCGCGTATCGCGCATCATCCGCAGCGCCGTTGGCGGGATGAAAGCGTTCCGCACGCCCGCAACGCGCGCCCAGTCGAGCGCCTCTTCGGGATCGAACCGGCGCTGACGCTGCGCCACCACGGGCACCCCCATGGCAAGCCCCGGCAACAGCACATTGAGAAGGCCGCCGGCCCACGCCCAGTCCGCCGGGGTCCACAGTCGATCGCCTCTGTGGGGCATCAGGTCGTGGTGCATCTGCACCCCCGGAATGTGCCCCAAAAGCACACGGTGGCCGTGGAGCGCCCCCTTGGGCAGGCCCGTGGTGCCGGAGGTGAAGATCATCATCGCAGGATCGTCCGGCCCCGTGGGCGCGGTCTCCGCCGTGCTTGATGCTGCTGCCATCATATCGCGCAGGTTGCGGCCGGGGCCGGTCACCGGAAGGACCGTTGCGGCAAGGTCTGGCATCCGGTTGCCGGCATCTCCGGTGACCAGAAGCGCGGCGCCCGAGGCCTCCATGCGAAAACTGATCGCCTCCGGGCCGAACACCGCGGCGAGCGGCACTGCAACGGCGCCAAGCTTGTACACCGCAAGATGGACCGCAACGGTTTCGAGGGATTGGCCGAGATGGATGGCAACGGCGGTGCCGCGGCCGACGCCGAGCGATACCAACGCGTTGGCGCAGCGGTTCACGTCGGCCTCAAGGGCACCGTAGGTGAGTGAACGCGGGGCGCCCGTCTCGTCCGGCAGGATAAGGGCGGGCCGCTCCGGGTCGGTGCGCGCCCAATGGCCACAACAGATCTCGGCAATGTTGCAGCGGGCCGGCACGGACCAGCGGAAGTTGGCGCGTGCATCCTCGTAGGAGGCAAAGTCGGACAGGCGGATCATGCTGGCTCGTTCACTGCCGCGCATCCTGCGCGCACGCGGCAACAATTGCCGATTTGCGGCGCCGGGGGAAGAAGGCCGGCGCCGCAATCCGTCAGGCGTCAGCCTGCGGCGGCCTTGGGCGGTTCGCCATCGTCGGCGGCAGCGGCCGGCACGGTCGGCGTTGCCGGCTCGTCCTCGTTGGCGGGGTGCTCCACCGCCTTGGGCGGGCTGAGCACGCTCGACATCTCGCGGCTGGACACGACACCCATCAGCGCGCCGCTGTCGTCCACCACCGGGAGCGGGTAGTCCGTATCGAGTGCTGTGGGCAGCGCCGATTCCAGCGCGTCGTCCGCTGTCAGCGTCGGTCCGGCTTCAGCCAGGCTGTAAAGGTCACCCTCGCCCTTGGCGCTGATGGCTTCCTCCACACGGTCCTGCCGGGCGATGCCGCGGTAGCCGTCGCTGTCTTCCACATAGCCGAACGGCGAGTTGACGCGGCGCATCTCGGCCAGTGCCCGCTCCAGATTGCCTGAGGTGAGCCGCGCAATCGGCGGTTTCATCACCGTGTCCACGGTGAGAACACGGGCGCGGTTCACGTCGCGCACGAAGGAGGCCACATAGTCGTCCGCAGGGTGCAGCAGGATCTCGGCCGGCTTGCCCACCTGACTGAGCCTGCCGTCCTTCAGGATGGCGATCTGGTCACCGATGCGCAGCGCTTCATCAAGATCGTGGGTGATGAAGACGATGGTCTTGCCAAGCTCGGCCTGCAGTTCGATCAGCTGGTCCTGCATCTGGCTGCGGATCAACGGGTCGAGTGCGGAGAACGCCTCGTCCATCAACAGGATCTCGGCATCGGTCGCCAGCGCACGGGCAAGACCCACACGCTGCTGCATGCCGCCCGAAAGCTGCGTCGGGTACTGGTGTTCGTAGCCTGAAAGTCCCACCGTCTGGACCCAGCCCATGGCCTGCTCTTCGCGGTCCCGCTTGGGGACACCGCGCACGGCAAGGCCGTAGGCGACGTTCTGCAGGACCGTGCGGTGCGGCATCAGTCCGAAGCGCTGGAACACCATGCTCATGGTGGTGCGCCGGAACTCCTGGAGCTGCCCGGCGGACAGCTTCAGCACATCGTTGCCGTGGACGAGGATCTGCCCGTCCGTCGGCTCGATCAGCCGGTTGAAGTGGCGGATGAGGGTGGACTTGCCGGAACCCGACAGGCCCATGACCACGAAGATCTCGCCCTTGGCGATGGAGAGGCTGACGTCCGACAGGCCGAGCGTGTGGCCGGTTTCGGCCAGAAGCTCTTCCTTGGACAGGCCCTCGCGGTACCGCGCCAGCGCCTGCTTGGGGCGCGGGCCAAAGATCTTGGTGACGTTCTGAACTTCGATGAGTGACATGTGTCAGACGATCCTTAGTGCGCGACTTGGCGATGCTTCTGGGCACGTTGGCCCGCCGCCTGACTGATCCGGTCGAAGATGATGGCCAGCACCACAATGGCAATGCCGCCGATCAGGCCCTGCCCCGCGTCGTTGCGCTGAAGGCCGAGGAGCACGGTTTCGCCGACGCCGCGCGCGCCGATCATGGAGGCGATGACCACCATGGCGAGCGCCATCATCATCGTCTGGTTGATGCCCTGCATGATGGAGGGCAGCGCCAGCGGGATCTGGACGCCCGACAGCATCTGCCAGCGGTTGGCGCCGAAGGCACGGCTCGCCTCCACCACTTCGGCGTCCACGTAGCGGATGCCAAGGTCGGTCAGGCGGATGAGCGGCGGGGTGGCGTAGATGACCGTGGCGAGGATCGCCGGGATCTTGCCAAGGCCGAACAGCATCACCGCCGGAATGAGATAGACGAAGCTCGGGATGGTCTGCATCAGGTCGAGGATCGGGTTGATGATCGAGCGCGCCCGGTTGGACTTTGCGGTGAGCACGCCGGTCGGGATGCCGATGATGACGGACATCAGCACTGCGACGATCATGATGGCGATGGTCTGCATCGCCTTGTCCCAGAGGCCGAGGGTGCCCACGAACCAGAGCGCCACCATCATCCCGACCGAGAGGAGCACGCGGCGCGAGGCGGCATAGGCGAGCAGGCCGACAAAAGCGAGGATGACGAGCACAGGCGTCGCATCCAGCAGCCGCTCCAGCCAGACCAGCGCCTGCAGCAGAAAATTGGAGAATGCCTCGAAGCCGTCACCATAGTTGATGACGAGGAAGCGGACGAATTCGTTGGTCGATTTGCGGATCGCATCGCCGACCGCGCCGTCGAAGAACAACCATTCCTGGAAGTTGTCCGTGATACGTTCAAAAAAGCTGGGTTGTTCTTCCATGGGGTGTTTCCTTCATCCCACCATACAAATACGGCGGCGCCCCCTTGGTGACGCCGCCGCGATTGCTACCTTTGCGGAACTTCCGCTGTTCAGCTCGACTGGAGCGCAGCTTCGACGCGCTCTGCAACGTCGGCCGGCACCCAGGCCTTCCAGACGTCCATGTTGTTGGCGAGCCACCACTCACCAGCCTCGTCAGCCGATGCGGACTCGTCCTGCATGTACGCCAGCGCCTTGGAGACGGTCGCCGCGTCGAGCCCGTACTTGCCGAGGAACTCGACCAGCGTGCCGGCTTCCTTGGCGAACTCGGTGTTGGCCGCGATGCTGACCTTCACCAGCGGATAGGCGGTCGCGTCGAAGCTTGCGTCCACCTGATCCTCGGGGGTGCTCGCCAGCTTTTCCCAGATCGCTTCGTCGTGCTCCGGCTCTTCCAGCTGGACGATCTGATCGCCAACCTTACCGAGCACCCAGGTCGGACCCCAGTAGTAGAACACGATCGGCTTTTCGCGCAGGATCGACGACTCGATGGCGCCGGACAGTGCGCCGCCGGTGCCGGGGCGGAAGTTGGTGTAGTCGTTCAGAAGGTCGTAGGCCTTCAGCTTCTTGGTGTTGAACTGCTCGCAGCCCCAGCCGAGAATACAGTTGTAGAACCGGCCCTTGCCGGGCTCTTCGGGGTCTGCGAACAGATCCTTGTACTTCGGCAGGTCGGACACGGACTTGAGGCCCGGTGCCGGCGCATCGTCACCTTCGACGAGATATTTGGGCACGAACCAGGCCTGCGTGGCGTCCGGATAGGACACGCCGACTTCCGCCACATCGCCATCGGCGACGGCCTTTTCCCACGCGTCCTTCACGTTCGGGATCCACATTTCCATGGTGATGTCGATATCACCGCGGATCATGCCGTTCATCAGCGGAATGGTGGAGCCGGGAATGGATTCGACGTTACAGCCATAACCATTTTCGAGAATGAAACCGGCCACGCCGTTGTGGAACGAGTTGGAGTCCCAATCGAGCCCGGCGAGAACCACAGGACGGTCGAGGCCAGCGCAATCGGCCTGTGCCTGTGCCGCAGTGACGGCAAGAAGGGGGGACGCTGCGAGGGTGGCCGCGAACATGAGTCGTTTCAAGCGTAGTCTCCTTATTTCGTGAAATCGCCGATAGCTGTTTGCAGAGGCGGCCTAACGATCAAGAACCACCGAAGCGGTTCACCATCAGGCTGGCCTGAGCGGCAGGAATCTCGGGAGCGCATCTATGCAAGAGCACATGGGCTCAAGCGGTGCAGCACCGGAATTTCCGCCAGCGTTGGACAAGCGATTTCATCCAGTTATCGGATATATAACGGACTTGAGATTAAAGTAAAGCGCTCGCCCTCTTCGGCCGCACCCAGCGGCTCGTCAAAAAGGGCGAAACGCGCAATATCCGGGATTTTCATAAAGTAGATCACCTACCGAAACTGGCACGCTTCAGCAGTGAATACTTCTCACAACAACAAACTGCGCATAAAATGGTGTTTTATGCGCAGTTTCCAGTCAGCGTTACAAAAATTACCTAGAGCGACCCGGATATCTTCGCTGCAACATCGTCCGGCACCCAGGTTGACCAGACGTCCTCGCTGTTGCGCAGGAAATCCTCGGCCGCCTCCTCAGGGGATGCGTCGTTCTCCCGCATGTAGGCTAGCGCACTGCTGGTCTGGGCACTGGTGGTGGAGTACGCGGTCAGGAAATCCGTCAGCGCATCCGACTTGCTGGTGAAGTCGACATTGGCGCCGATCACGACGCGGGTTTGCGGATAAGCCGTTGCTTCCGTTGGCGTATCGGCAGCCATCATCTCATCCCAGACGGCCTTGTCGTAGTCCGGCTCGTCCAGCATGACGAAATCATATTTGCCGATCAGCCACGTCGGTGCCCAGTGGTAGAAGAGGACCGGCTTTTCGCGCAGGTACGCGGCTTCCACGGCGGCCTCGAGCGCCGCCCCGGCGCCGGGGCGGATGTTCGTGAAATCATCGTCCAGCCCGTAGGCGGTCAGCTTCTTGGAATTGACCACCTCGCACTGCCAGCCGATCACACAATTGTAGAAGCGGCCCTTGTCCGGCTCCTCTGGGTCCTCGAACAGCGCCTTGTATTCCGGCAGCTGGTCGACCGATGTGAGATCCGGCGCAGGCGCATTTTCACCCTCCACCATGTAGCGCGGCACAAACCATCCTTCGATGGCATCGGGGAATGTCGCACCAAGGCGCGTGACCTTGCCGTCGGCCTCTGCATCCAGAAAGGACTGCGCGGTGTTGGCGGTCCACACTTCCATCAGAAGGTCCACGTCGCCGCGTGCCAGGCCCTGGTTGAGAATGAGCGTGGTACCGGGGATCACGTCGGTTTTGCAGTCATACCCCTTTTCGAGCACCGTGCGCGCCAGCGCGGTGTGGAAGGCAGCGGACCCGTAATCGAGGCCGCCGAACATGATCGTATCGTCGATCGGGCACGCCGCGTGTGCTGCCTGGGGGACCCCCCCGGCAACCAGCGCCAGGGCAGCGCCCGCGACTATTTGGGTTGAGCAGAATTTCATGGGACTATCGCCCAGCTGGAACGTCGTTCGGCCAAGCCTAGCCAACTGACCGGCAAGATGCCAAATGGTACAGACCGATCCGCAAGCGCCTAGTGTCGCAGCGGGTTGGTGGCGACACAAAATTCGCAGTTGCCTTTCAGCGTGGTGGGCGACATTTAGCCATCATACAAAAAACGGCCGAGGCAGGCTCAAAACAGGGGAGAGCGGACAACGATGGCAATGCTGGCATACCTTTATGCGCAGGTTGACGCCGGTGCGCTCCTCACCGTGGCGGCCATTGTGGCCACTGTCGGAATGCTGCGCCGCCGCCGGCCCTTCACCAGAAGCCGGGCGCTCGACGTTGGGCTGTCATCGCTGCTGTTCGTGCTTTTGGGGGTGCGCTACGCCATTCTGGCCGTGCTTGCGGTGCTGACGCCGAAGGAAGCTCTGCCCGGCGCCGACATCACGACCGTGGTTCTGCTCGCCAGCCTGTTCGGCGCGGCATCCGTGGTCGGCTTCATCACCCACCGCGGCTCGGTGCCGTCAAGGGTGTTCGGGGCCAGCACGCTGCTGATGGTCTCGTTGGTGGAGGCGGCGGCCAGCGCCTTCCTCCTCGATGCGCCGCTGGCGATGGACGCCGACACGGCACTATCGGTGGTGATCGCGGCAGCAGGTCTCGTCGCCGCGGCTTTTTTCTGGACGCACCGGACGGCAACGCCCAATCCGCTTGGCAGCGGCAACAGCCGGTTCGACTACTGAAGTCGCACCGGCTGCCGGTATCTCAACCCGGCGCTTAGTGAACGCTGACGGTCACGAGGTTGTTTTCCATCGCATTCTCGAGGATCGCCTGAGCCGTATCCGCAAGCACGATGGGCGCGCCAGCGGCCGACAACAAGGCCCACACCGCCTGACCCGGCTCCATTTCCGGCGCTTCGGGGAAGACGTCGTGCACATCCTCCGAGCGGAGCTGTCGCACGTATGCAACGTGCCCTTCGCCCAGCGCAGCAAGCTGGTGCTCGCTAATGAGAGGGGCGGACGTGCGCCCCGACACCTTACCGCTCTCGATCATCCCACTCACTCCTTACTAAGTGCGCTGCCAAGGTGCCAACACCAGGCGCGCCCGATCTCACTGTATTGATACCAAGCTGCCCGGCGGCTTGACACGCTTCACCGAAGCTGTCGGCAAGCCTGTCCGGTGCAATGCCGCTGCCAATCCGATGATTTTTATCGTTCGGCTGCAATTTCGATGGTTCGGACCGTGCGCTCCGGCTCCGGCCGCACCAGGTCGATGGACAAGAGACCATCCGCCAGCCCGGCTGTCAGGATCTCAATCCCTTCGGCCAGGACGAACGCCCGCTGGAACTGCCGGGCGGCGATACCGCGGTGCAGAAAGTGGCGGCCTTCCTCGGCATCCATCGTCTGCTGCCCGCGGATCACGAGCTGGTTGTCCTCGACGGTGACGGAAAGCTGCTCACGGCTGAAGCCGGCAACCGCCAGCGTGATCCGCAACCGGTCTCCGTCAGCCGCGGCGATCCGCTCGATATTGTAGGGCGGGTAGCCATCGCTTCCGCTCTTGGTAACCCGGTCGAGCACTCGCTCGATTTCCTCGAAGCCCAGCAGAAGCGGGCTCGAAAGTTGTGTTATTCGGCTCATCTAAGGCGATCCTTGATCCAAGCGACCGTGGCGGGGGACCCGAACCGGCATCCTCCGCTCACCCCCATATTGTACTCTGACCAGCCTGGAACAAGGTCCGCGCCGGTCAGGAAACAGGATCGGGCGCCGCGATCCCCTCGCCGCGATGCCTCCAGCATCAATCCATTTCACTCTTGAAATAAAATGCCGCCACAGCAAACATCGCAGTCACAATCAGAAGCCCGTCGGGTGCGTGGATCGCCGGGGCGACACCACGTCAGTTCAAGCGCTTCAGTCTCCAGAGAGGACCAGATCAATGACAGGCCTGAAAAGCATTCTTGCTGGTGCGTGCGCCTTGCTTGCGCTGCCGGCGGCCGCCGACACACTTCCCGGCATGCGCGGGGTCAACCACATCGGGCTGACAGTGCCGGACCTTGCAGAGGCCACAACGTTCTTCACCGATGTGCTGGGGTGCGCAAAGGCAACCAGCTTCGGACCGTTCCGGGACGATGAGGGCACCTTCATGCAGGACCTTCTCAACGTCGACCCGCGTGCCGTGGTCAACGAAATCACCCTCATCCGCTGCGGCAACGGCTCCAACATCGAGTTGTTCGATTACGACGCGCCAGATCAGGACACCGTGTTCCCCCGCAACAGCGACGTCGGCGGCTATCACATCGCCATCTATGTGGACGATATCGACGCTGCGGCGGATTATCTGAAGTCGAAGGGGTTGCGGACGCTGCTGGGTCCCCTCCCCGTGAACGAAGGCCCCGCTGCCGGGCAGACGATCCTGTATTTCTACACGCCCTGGGGCCTTCAGATGGAGGCCATCTCGTTCCCGAACGGCATGGCCTACGAAGACGGCGCCGACACCGTCCTGTGGTCCAACACCGAACCCGCGAACTGATCCTCAGTCCGCCGCACGCCCGCGGCGGACTGGCGCCAGAAGGTCCGGTCGGCGGGCTGCGGTCAGCGCCTCGCGCTCGGCGGCGCGCCAGGCGGCGACGCGGCCATGGTCTCCGCTGGTCAGGACCGCGGGGATCTCCCGCCCTTCGAAAAGCGCAGGCCGCGTATACTGGGGATGCTCCAGAAGCCCGTCCGAAAAGCTCTCCTCAGCGGCCGACTGGTTGTTGCCCATCACGCCGGGCAGGAGCCGGACGATTGCGTCCAGGATGGCGAACGCCGCCACCTCGCCGCCCGCAAGCACATAGTCGCCGATGGAAACCTCGGTGAGGCCTCGCGCCTCGATCACCCGCTGGTCGACCCCCTCGAAGCGGCCGCACACCAGCGTCACGCCCGGCCCTTCTGCAAGGCGCGTTGCCATCGCCTGATCGAACGGGACACCGCGCGGGCTCATCAGGAGGCGCGGCCCGGCGCCGCCGGACCCGTCGATGGCAGCGGCCAGAACGTCGGGCCGCATCACCATGCCGGGGCCGCCGCCGGCCGGGGTGCCGTCCACCGTGCGGTGCCGGTCGGTGGCAAAGCTGCGAATGTCGACCGCATCCAGCGCCCAGCGCCCCTCCGAAAGCGCCCGTCCGGCCAGGGCATGGCCGAGGGGGCCGGGGAACATGTCGCGGTAAAGGGTCAGGACGGTGGCGTGAAAGCTCATGCGCCGCCGTCGTTCGTGTCGCTGATTTCGGCATCGGCCGGCGGTTCGCCCGGCTCATCGAGAAGGCCGGGGATCGGGTCGACCGTGAGTGTGCCGGCTTCCAGATCGACGGCCGGCACGCAAACCTGCGTAAACGGCACCATCACCGTGCGCGGCCCGACAATCTCCAGAATGTCGCCGGCCCCGAAATCGTTGACGGCGCGGACGACACCCAGGATCTCGCCGGAGACCAGACGCGCCTGAAGGCCGATGAGATCGATGTGGTAGAACTCTTCCTCGTCGGGACGCGGCAGGCGCCTGCGCGGAACGAGAAGGTCGGTCCCGCGCAACAATTCGGCCGCATTGCGGTCCGGAACGCCTTCCAGTTCCGCCACCAGCGCCTTGCCGATCGGCTTGACGCTTTTCACCTTGAAGGTGCGCCCGTCCGCGGTCTGAAACGGGTTGTACCGCTTCAGCGTCGCCGGGTCTTCGGCATGAACGGTCAGCTTGACCGCACCGCGCACGCCGTGGGCGGCGCCGATCGTGGCCATGACCACGGTCGGTTCGCCGGCGGTCCCGCGAGGGTCCCCTGCCATGGCTTACGCCTCGGCGTTTTCGCCTTCGGCCGCAGCAGCAGCGGCGGCATCGGCGTCACGCTTGGTGCGCTCCTGGGCCTTCTTGCCGGGGGTCGCCTTGTTGGGGTTGTTGCGGGCAGCGCGGTTGGCGATACCAGCCTGGTCGAGGAAGCGCAGCACGCGGTCGGTCGGCTGGGCGCCGAGACCGAGCCAATGCTTCACACGCTCTTCGATCAGCGTCACGCGCTCGGGGTGGTCCTTGGCGAGCATCGGGTTGTAGCTGCCGACCTTCTCGATGAAGCGGCCGTCGCGCGGGGCGCGCACATCGGCAACGACGATGCGGTAATACGGACGCTTCTTGGAGCCACCGCGGGCGAGACGAATTTTCGTGGACATTGCTTCTCCTTAGGGATTTCTGAGCTGAAACGGCTTCGGCAGCGCCGAAACCGGGCGTGGATCACGCCGGTTCTATTTCCTTGATGGCGGCCGGCAGCTCGCTGCCAGCGCCCGGAACGGGATAGGCCCACACCATGTCGGTCAGGCCGGTGAAATTGACGTCGCCCTCATGCACCGCACCGAGCTTTTCGGCGATGGCGATGGAGCCGGCGTTGGCGGGGTCGATGTAGCTGACCAGCCGGTCGAGCCCCTGCGCGGCGGCAACGTCGCGCACGGCCTTGGCGGCCTCGGCGGCATAACCCAGCCGGCGCGCGTCTGCGGTGATGGAGTAGACCAGCTCCCGCTCGCGCGAATTTTGCGGATGGTACAGGCCGACGGTGCCGACAAAGCGGCCGTCCGCCTCCACCGCATACATGCCATAGCCGCGCAGGAGCCACTGGCCCGCCAGCGCGAAGAACGCGCGGGTGGCATCGCCGTAGCTTTGCGGCCCGGCCAGAAAGCGGGTGGTCCGCTCGTCGGCCAGATGCGCGGCAAAACGGTCGAAGTGGTCGGGCTGCCAGGGGCACAGCATCAGCCGGCGGGTCCGGATCCGCAGAGGCATGACGCTGGCGTCCACGAACACGCCGTCATCGTTGGCAGGCGCAGGCCGCGCGGCAACGGGGTAACGCCACACTTCGGCAAGGCCGTTCACATGAGGCAGCGTGCCGTCGCGGGTGGCGCCGGCCGCTTCGGCCACGCGGCGCGATGCTTCATTGTCCGGCGCAACGTAGCTGACCAGAGCATTGACGCCGCACGCTTCTGCCGTGGCGCAGATTGCCGACACCGCCTCGATTGCAAGGCCCATCCCGCGCGCTTCGGGCATCAGGCCGTAGGCGATCTCGATTTCGGGGCGGTCGTGCGGGAACCAGAGGCCGGCATAGCCGACGAACACGCCCTCGGCATCGGTCAGCGCATAGATGCCGAAGCCGTAGATCCGCCATGCGCCGGACATGCGTGCCATCCGGTCGAACACGCCCGCGCGGTCCGTCTGGCCACCGAGGAAACGGCCGGTCTCGGGATCCGAGACGAGGCGGGAGAACGGCTCCAGATGATGGCGCGCAAACAGCGTCAGCGTCAGCCGCCGGGTGCGGATGAACTGCGGCATCATGAACGGGCCGCGTGCGACGGCCTCCGCTGCAGCACGGCGCGCTGCGTCGTCGTCGGTCGCGAAGATGGCGGGCGACAGGCTCACTTCCGCTTGGCTTTCTGGCGCTTGCCCTTGCCGTGGCCGCCGCCAAGCGCAGGCATGCCGCCGCCAAGACCCGGAAGGCCGCCCGGCATTCCGCCAGGGCCGCCAAGGCCCGGCATGCCGCCGCCCATCTGGCGCGCCATCTTTTCCATGTCGGCCGGGTCCATCTTCGGCATCTGGCCGCCGCCGGGCATGGCTCCTGCCGGCATCTGCGGCATGCCGCCGCCGCCGCCCATCCCCATCATGCCGCCGAGCGCGCCCATCAGGCCGCCCTTCTTCTTGCCCATCATCTTCATAACGTCGGCCATCTGGCGGTGCATCTTGAGGAGCTTGTTGACCTCCTCCACCTTGGTGCCGGAGCCCGCCGCAATGCGCTTCTTGCGGCTCGCCTTGAGAAGGTCGGGCTTCTTGCGCTCGGTCCGCGTCATGGAGTTGATGATCGCGACCTGGCGCTTGATGACGCGGTCGTCGATGCCGGCGGCGTCCATCTGCTTCTTGGCCTTGCCGATGCCGGGCATCATGCCCATCAGGCCGCCAAGGCCGCCCATCTTCTCCATCTGGCCGAGCTGGTCCTTCAGATCGTCAAGGTCGAAGCCGCCCTTGGCCATCTTCTGGGCCATCGCCGCGGCCTTTTCCGCGTCGACGTGCTCCGCCGCCTTTTCCACCAGCGAGACGATGTCGCCCATGCCGAGGATACGGTCGGCAATCCGCTGCGGGTGGAAGTCTTCCAGCGCATCGGCCTTTTCGCCGACGCCGATCAGCTTGATCGGCTTGCCGGTGACGGCGCGCATGGAGAGTGCCGCACCGCCGCGCCCGTCGCCATCAACACGGGTGAGGACGGTGCCAGTCACGCCGACGCGCTCGTCGAAGCTTTTTGCGACGTTGACGGCGTCCTGGCCGGTCAGCGAATCCACCACCAGCAGGATTTCGTGCGGGTTGGTGGCGCGCTTGATGTCCGCCATCTCGTGCATCAGTGGCTCGTCGATGTGGAGCCGGCCGGCCGTGTCGAGGATGACGACGTCGAAGCCGCCGAGGCGGGCCGCGGTCATCGCACGCTCGGCAATCTGCGTCGGGCTCTGGCCGGGCACGATCTTCAGCGTCTCGATGGAATTCTCTTCGCCGAGGACGCGGAGCTGCTCCTGCGCGGCAGGGCGGCGCGTGTCGAGCGAGGCCATCAGGACGCGCTTCTTGTCGCGGTTCTGGAGGCGGCGGCCGATCTTGGCGGAGGTGGTCGTCTTGCCCGAGCCCTGCAGGCCGACCATCATGATCGCGACGGGCGCTGCGGCGCTCAGGCTGATCGAGACCGCCGTCTCGCCCAGCATCGCGATCAGCTCGTCGTGCACGATCTTGACGACCATCTGGCCGGGGGTGACGGACTTCACCACCTCGACGCCGACCGACTTCTCGCGCACGCGCTCCACAAAGTCGCGCACGACGGGAAGCGCGACGTCGGCCTCCAGCAGCGCCCGGCGAACTTCGCGCAGCGCCAGATCCACGTCGGCCGCCGACAGAGCGCCACGCTTGGTGAGCTTGTCGAAAATGCCTGAGAGGCGATCTGAAAGGCTGTCGAACATGGGCCGGTCCTTGAATTAAGGGTGGGTCGTCCCGCCGCCGGGCAGAGCTTCAAGTCAACGCAAAATGCGCCCGTGGGCGCAACGCGCTGACGGGCGAATTCGAATGTCCCGGCAGATACGCCCTTCCCGCCCCCGCGTCAAGCAACCGCGCGCCACGGGAACGGCGCGCTGGAACGCAAGCCGGGAGGTCCGAATTAGCATCCCAACGAGAAGGAGACCACCATGGCCAACCCTGACAGCAAGAGCGACAGGGACGCGAGCCTCAGCCAGAGCGACCTCGCCAGCGACATCATGGGCAACAACCAGTTGCAGGGCGACGATCAGGCAAGCGTCCACAACCAGCGGCACGCTGTGCCCAACGTCAAGCAGGACGCCGATTCCGGCCCGGTGGAAAGCGCAAAGATGCTGGACAAGGATGTTCGCGCGAAGGCGGAGCTCGGCAAGGGCAACCGCGATGGCGGCACAGGAGACGACAAATGAGCAGCACCGACACAGACGGCGTGCGCGAGCTCAGCGTCGACCCCGAGCTTGTGCGCATGATTGTAGCCAAGGGTCGCGCCGCCATGTTCCCCATGCCGGACGCCGAAGACGACATGCCGGAGATGGAGATGGAAATCGACCCGGCCACAACGCTCCGCAGGGACAATGAAGAGAGCCTGTCGGACGAGAACGCCCCGCGCCTCTTCCGCACCGAAACCGCGGCGATGATCGACAGCCTCAACGTGGACGAGCAGGCCGAGTTGGTCGCGCTGGTGCTCATCGGCCGAGGCGACTACGAGGCGGCGGACCTCGACAGCGCGGTCAGCGCCGTGAAGGTCGACGCCAACGGGCCGGCAAGCCACCGGCTGTTCGATATCGAGCTCTTCCCCAGCCACCTCGGCAACGGACTGGATGCCTGGGAAATCTGGCGCAGCAAGCAGGCGGTCTGACCCCCTCGCCCATCAGTCGGTAAGAAGGCCCGCAGCAGCGGGCTTTTTTTTTGGGGGGCGGGTGCCGTCAGAGCGAGGACGTGATCCCGCCATCGACGAACAGCGTGTGCCCGTTGACGAAGCTCGCCGCATCCGACGACAGGAACACCGCAGCGCCCACCAGCTCGGGCAACTGCCCCCAGCGCCCTTGCGGCGTGCGCTTGGACAACCACTCGGTAAAGTCCGGATCGGCCACAAGCGCGGCGTTGAGCGGCGTGTCGAAGTAGCCGGGCGCAATGGCGTTGACGTTGAGGCCATGGCGCGCCCAGTCCGTCGCCATTCCCTTGGTAAGGTTCGAGACCGCGCCCTTGGACGCCGTGTAGGGCGCGATCCCCGGCCGGGCCAGCGCGCTCTGCACCGAAGCGATGTTGATGATCTTGCCGGACTTGCGGCCGATCATGTGGCGCGCGCACGCCTGCCCCACATTGAAGACGCTGGATACATTCGTGCGCATCAGGCGCTCGAACGCATCGGCGGGAAATTCTTCCAGCGGGCCGCGGTGCTGCATCCCGGCATTGTTGATGAGAATGTGGATCGGCCCGTGATCGTCTTCGTAACCGTCCACCGCTGCGCGCACCGCGGCATGGTCGGTGGCATCGAACGCAAGCGCATGGGCCGGTTCGCCGTGGGCGATGCGCGTCGCGGCGCTGGTCAGCTTCGCCTCGTCGCGCCCGTTGAGGATGATCCTGGCGCCTGCCTTGGCGAGCCCCTCGGCCAGCGCAAACCCGATCCCCTGCGAGGAGCCGGTGATGAGCGCGGTTCGCCCGTCGAGTGCAAATAGGTTGGTGTCCCCCACAGGTGCGTCCTTTTTGTTGTGTGCGCCGGACGATTGGGGGTGCCAGCGCCGGAGGTCAAGCGGGAGGCGGCGGCCGGCCCCTGCGCCACGCCACCGGCACCGCGACCGAGACGGCGAGCGCTGTCACCCGGAACAGCGTCCGCCGGTGCGTTGATTTGCCTAGCCGGCGGGTTTGGTGCCGCCGGTTTTCGCTGCGGGGCGGCGGCGCGACAGCGAGACTTCGCTGAGCCCCATCACCGTGAGGAGCGTCAGCCCCCACACTAGCTCTTTGGCGAAGTTGGAGAATTGCAGCATGTTGAAGCCGGACGACAGGCATTGCAGCGAAAATACCGCAAGCACGATCCCCAGCACCCTGCCGAACCCGCCATAGGGGTTGGTGCCGCCGAGAACCGCAATCAGCACAGCCAGCAGCAGATAAGACGTGCCGTAGTCGGCCTTGGCCGAGTTGGCGCGGCTCATCAGCACCAGCCCGGCGCATGACGACAACATCCCGCACGCGATGTAGGTGCGCATGGTGATCCAGGTGTTGTCGATGCCCGCAAAACGCGCCGCCAGCGGGTTGGTGCCCATGAGGTAGATGCGCAGGCCAAACTTGGTGCGCGACAGGACAAAGGCGAGTCCGATCGCCAGGACTGCGAAGATCACCACAGGCACCGGCACGGGCCCCACCCGGCCATTGCCGATGTAAGCGAACGCATCGGGAAAGTTCAGCACCGCCCGCCCTTCGGTGATGACGATGGCAATGCCGGTGAACACCAGCCCCGTGCCCAGCGTCGCCAGAATGGCCGGAATGCCGACCCCGGCTATGGCAATGCCGTTGATCGCGCCGCACAGCGCACCCACGGCAAGCGACAGCGCAATGGCAAGCGCAATGGCGCCAATCACCTCAGGCCCCGTGCCCGCCGCGTCCGGCACCAGAGCGCCCATGAGGAGCGCTGCCAGAATGCCTGACAGGTTGGCCGTGCCGATGATTGAAAGGTCGATGCCGCCGGTGAGCATGGCAAGCATCACCGCCAGCGCCAGAATGCCGTATTCGGGAAACTGGAAAGCCATCGACTGGAAGTTGGCCGAGGTGAAGAACAGCTCCGGCCGCACCAGGCTCATGACGGTGAAGATCGCCACCGCAATGATCCCGAGGCGAATGAGGTGCTTGCGTTCCGCCGCCCCGCTACCGCGCCCGACACCCGAACTCATGCCTGCCGCTCCTGCCGCTTGGCCTGCCAGGCCGGAATCCCCGTGCCGAACAGGATGAGGACACCGATCACCACATTTTGCCAGGTCGACGGAATGCCGAGCGTGATCAGCGAATTGTTGATGACGACAATCAGCGCAACGCCGAGCAGCGTGCCCGAGATGGTGCCGGTGCCGCCCGAAAGACGCGCGCCGCCGAGGACCACTGCGGCAATCACCGAAAGTTCGAGCCCCACGAGGTCGAACGGGTTGGCGACCCGCGCCATGGAGGCGTGGACGATGCCGGCAATGCCCGACAGCATCCCAACATAGGCGTAGATGAAATATTGCGTGCGCACGACCGGGATGCCGATCCGCGTTGCCGCTTCCTTGCTTCCGCCGATGGCAAAGATCGAGCGCCCCAGCGTGGTGCGGTAAAGGATGAACCACGTCACCACCACCGCCACCAGCAGGACCAGGAGGGCGGTGGGCAGGCGGTAGAACGAGCCGTCGAACGCATCACCCCGCGCCAGCATGGAGCGCGAAAAATCCTTCATGCCGGAGGGCACGTTGGAAATCAGCTGGCTGCCGATGAAGGTCAGCACGAAGCCGCGGAACACCGACAGCGTCCCCAGCGTCACGATCAATGTCGGCAGCTTGAGCGTGGCGACGAAGAAGCCGTTGACGCAGCCCAGCATGATGCCGATCCCGCCCGCCAGAACGAAGGCGAGCGCCATGGAGTCGGTAAAGCCCGCCGCCATCAGCGCCTTTGTGGTGGCGTACATCGCAAAGGCAGAGAGCGCGGTGAACGACACGTCAATCCCGCCCGAGATCAGCACCAGCAGCACGCCGATGGCAAAGATGCCGAGGACGAGCCCGTTGCGCAGAAGGTCGGCAAAGGTGCCGACAGAGAATGACGATGGCTCGACAATGGCCGTCAGCGCGATGAACGCGATCAGGATCAGAGCGACCAGCGTCTCGTTGCGGGTCCAGAACTTCAACGGATGGCCCTCATGCGGCGAGCTTGTGGGTGAGTTCGTCTTCGCCGATTTCGCCGCGGGCGACCTCGTCGACGATGCGGCCAGCCTTCATGACGAGGATGCGGTGGCAGGCGGTCAGGACCTCGGGGATGTCGTCGGAGATGACGATGACGCCGAGGCCGGAACGGGCAAGCTCGCCGATGGCGGCGTGGATGTCGGCCTTGGAGCCAACGTCGACGCCCACCGTCGGACCGTTGAGGATGAGGATCGATGGGTTGGTGGCGAGCCAGCGGGCGAGCACCACCCGCTGCTGGTTGCCGCCGGACAAGCTCTGCACCGGCAGCGCCGCGGAGGGGGTGGCGATGGCGAGCTTCTTGACCCACCGGTCGCCTTCGGCATTGACCGTCGCGGCGTCGATGAAGGGGCCGGACGCGATGCGGTCCACACTCCCCACCGCGATGTTGCGGCCGATGCTCTGGGAGAGGAACAGGCCCTCGGTCAACCGATCCTCCGGCACATAGCCGATGCCGTGACCGATGGCGTCCGCAATGGTGCGCAGAACCACCTCGCGGCCATCCAGCTCGATCCGGCCGCTGAGAGCCGGAGCAATCCCGAAGAGGGCTTTGGCAAGCTCCGTCCGCCCCGAGCCGAGGAGACCGACGACGCCGAGCACCTCGCCGGCGTGCAGGGTCAGCGAAATGTCCGTGAAGGCGCTGCCGCGCGAGAGGCGGTGGACGCGCAGGCGCTCCTGCGGGCGGATCGTATCGGCGGAGACCGTTGATTCGTCGGCAAGGCGGCGGCCGGTCATGTGGTAGGTGAGCGAGGCAAGGTCGAACTCGGCAACAGGGCCCTTGGCGACCATCTGGCCGTTGCGCAGCACCATCACACGCTCGCACACCGCAAACACTTCGGCCAGCTTGTGGCTGACGAAGAGAATGGCGATGCCCCGCGCCTTCAGCCCACGGATGATGGTGAGAAGCTGGCGCACTTCCTTTTCGGTGAGCGCGGTGGTGGGCTCGTCCATCACGATGAGTTTGGCGTCGTTGACGATGGCCCGCGCGATGGCAACCAGCTGCTTTTGTGCAACCGGCAGCGTTTCGGCCGCAACGCCGAGCGGAATGTCGACGCCCAGCTCCTTCAGCGCGTCGCGGGCGATCTGCCGCGCCTCGCCCCAGTTCATGAACCGCCGCCCGAGCGCCAGCCGGCGGTTGAACGCAATGTTCTCCGCCACCGACAGATTCCCGAACAGCGAGAAGTCCTGGTAGATGATCTGGATGCCGGCGCGCGACGCCTTCACCGGCGTCGGGCGCGGCTCCACGGTGCCGCCGTAGGCGATGGTCCCGGTGTCGATGTCCTGCGCCCCGGCGAGGGACTTGATGAGCGTGGACTTGCCCGAGCCGTTTTCGCCCGCAAGACACACGATCTCGCCCGCCGCAATCTCGAAGTCCACGCCTTCCAGCGCCTTGACGCCGACAAACGCCTTGGAGACGCCGCGCATTTCCACGACCATGGGGCCGCTATCGTTCTGATCGTTCATGGCAGCTCCGGTCACGGGGCGCGGGATGAACCGCGCCCCGTCCGCACAATATCAGAGCGGATAGTCCGCCATGTTGTCCTTGGTCACCTTCACCGAGGCTTCGCCGTAGAGGACCTTGCCGTCCTGCTGCAGCTTCTCGTAGCCCGGAATGCCAAGGTCCATGCCATCGCCGACCTCCTCGCCGTTGAGGAGCATGACGGCGAGCTTGTTCATCGCCTTGCCGGCCAGCTTCGGATCCCAGAAGTAGATCCCGTCGACCGCACCGGTTTCCATGTACTGGCCGGCGATGGAGGGCAGCGAGAGGCCGAAGACGCACACGTCGTCTTCAAGGCCGCGCTCCTCGATGGCAAGGCCGATGCCCGCCACGTCGGTCGAAGCGGACCCCTGCATCCCCTTGATGTCGGGGTAGGTGCGCAGGATTTCCTGGGCCTTCTGGTAGGCCTGCTGCTGGTCGTCGTAGGTCTCGTTCTTGTCGCCCACCAGCGTCATGTTGGGATAGTTTTCCTTCTGGTAGGCGATCGCGCCGTCCACCCACTCATTGTGGGTCTTGGAGGTCAGCGAGCCAACGAAGACGGTGTACTCGCCCTCTTCGCCCATGCACTCGGCAAGGCCCTGCATGATGGTACCGCCAAAGTCGAAGTTGCGGAACGCTTCGAGGTCCCACTGCGCATTCTCGATGTCGGACGCTTCGTGGGTGACGACGGTGATGCCGGCATCCATTGCGCGTTTCAGCACCGGTTCCACGGCTTCCGGCGAGAACGGGACCACGGTGATGGCGTCCGCGCCCTGGGCGATCATGTCTTCGATCAGCTGCACCTGGAGCTGCGCGTCGGCGCTGGCCGGGCCGACCTGATAGGCGTTGTTGCCGGTTTCCGCAGCGAACTCGTCAACGCCCTCTTCCATGCGGTTGAACCACTGGATGCCGGAGATCTTCACCACGGTCGGAATCTTGTAGGTCTTGTCCTGGGCGATGGCGCCACCGGACAAAGCTGCGGTGCCCAACGCGAGCACAGCAAGGCTGGCAATGGTCTTCATGAGGTCGCTCCCTGTCGCCCGCATCTGTTTTGAACAAGGGAAGGCCACGCGGGCGATCAGCCTTCCCATTTAAGGATATTTCTGGACACCCGAACCCGCACTTGTCCACCCCCGCACCATGATTTGTGCAAATTCGTTGACCATGCCCAACCTTAATGATTGCCACAGCACATTAAACGTGTACACAATCGGTCTAAATTCCCATGGAATTGGAAACGCTATCGTCTAGCAGGGAGAAAAAAATAAGAATTCCGGTGTCGCGGCATCTGCTGGATTGGCAGTCAGGCAACGCGCACGAATTCGAATATCGCGAATTTTGGCAACTACTTACTTGCTTCTACAAATTCAGCGACACCTTGAAGATAGGAGAACCCGAATGAAGAAAGCAACGGGCCGGCAGGCTCTGATTTGGCAAAGATGACAGCAAGACGCTTGCGAAACGGTACCATTGCACTGGACGTCACAGATGCAAGAATTCTACGCGAGCTTGCATCCGATGCGCGGATTGCAACCTCGGAGCTGGCCCGCCGCATCGGACTTTCGGCCCCCAGCGTCGGCGACCGGATCCGTCGGCTTGAAGAGATAAAAGTGATCAGCGCCTACCGCGCGGTCGTCATGCCTGCGGCAATCGGGCTGCCCATCTCGGCGTACGTGCGAATCACGCCATTGCCCGGCGCCTTTGACACGGTCGCCGATATCGTGCGCGAAAGCCCCGAAATCGTGGAATGCGACCGTGTTACCGGCGACGACAGCTATATCGCCAAGGCCCACCTGCGCTCCATGGCGCACCTTGAGGATCTGGTCGACAGGCTGGGCGGTCACGCGCAGACCCATACGTCGATCGTGCAATCGACCCCCGTAAGCAGGCGGCTGCCCCCCCTGCCCGGCCCCGAGGACTAGGCGCGCGTCGCTTAACACGATGGTTCCATTATAACGGCCATTCATTGCCGGGGCGGAACTTTAACGGCACCCTCATATTACGCGCTGCCCAATAAAGGCGGCGCATGGGGGAAAGCCGATGTCTCTTCATGCAGATACCGACCGTACGGCGGCACGTTCCATCCCGCACACGGATGCGGTGCGGCTGCTGCTGGACATCGTGACCGGCACCCGCCGCATCGCGCCTGTGCCGGCTGCGGGTGGTTCAGCCAGCCACACGCCGGCGATGGCCAGGCGGAGCGCAGTGCCCGCCCCGGAGCCTACGCCGCGCGAGATCCGGGCCCTCATCCGCGATGAGATCATCCCCGCCGCTGTGGTGCCGCACGCGCCGCGCTGCGTTGCGGCTGAAGCCTGCCCCGTCGCCCCTGTCAGCCGCAAAACCGGGTGCGATGCCCGCTGCGCCGCGGCCAGCGCCGCCGATGACCGCGTAGTCGATGCCGATTGGGAGCACGCCTGACCGGCTCACGCGGTCAAGGCAGGGGTCACTCGCCGTAGATCTGAACCGGAAGCCAGGTGGCAAGGCTCGGCAGGTACCACAGCGCAACCAGCATCCCGATCTGGATCAGCACGAACGGGATGATGCCGCGGTAGATGGCCATGGTCTTCACCTCGGGCGGCGCCACACCGCGCAGGTAGAACAGCGCAAAGCCGAACGGCGGTGTCAGGAACGAGGTCTGAAGGTTCACCGCCATCATGATGCCGAGCCAGACCGGGCTCATGGTGGAGCCGTCCGGCATCTCCAGCATCAGGAGGAACGGCGCCACCAGCGGCACCACGACGAACACGATCTCCAGAAAGTCGAGGAAGAAGCCGAGGACGAACATCATCAGCATGACCGCAATGATGGCGCCCAGCGCCCCGCCCGGCATTCCGGACAAAAGCTCCTCGACAAGCTCTTCCCCGCCCAGCCCGCGAAAGACGAGGCTGAACAGCGCTGCACCGATAAGGATGACGAACACCATGCAAGTGATCTTGGCGGTGGACTGCACGACGCTGGTCAGAACGCCGGCCTGCGCCACGCGCCAGAGCGAAACGGCGAGCCCCAGGATCACCACGCCCACCAGCACGGCGGCGGCATAGATGCCGATCTGGTCGTTCTGCGAGATATCGGTGCGCGAGATGCGCAGGTCCATCATCACCGTCAGCGTGATCACGGCGACCAGCGCCAGTGTGGCAAGGTAGACGAAAAGCGGCTTGGATTCGTTGAGGCGGTAGCCGGCGAGCAGGATTGCGCCGATCCCGCCCACGGCCGCGGCCTCGGTGGGCGTCGCTGCACCGGCCAGAATGGAACCGAGCACCGCAAGGATCAGGACGATCGGCGGCACCAGCGCGTGAAGGATACGGAACAGCGTGACGGGGTTTTCCGGGTCGCGCGGCACCGGCGGCGCAACGGACGGCCGGAAGAACGCAATGAACCCCATGTAAAGGATGTAGGCGCCGACCAGAAGAAGCCCCGGAATGAGCGCGCCGGCAAACAGGTCCCCCACCGACACCGGCGGGCCGGGCACGAACGAGAAATCACCCTCCGCCCACGCCTTTTCCTGCAGAACCCGCTGCGCCTCTTGGTAGGAGTTGGAAATCTGGTCGCCCAGGATCACCAGCACGATGGACGGCGGTATGATCTGCCCCAGCGTTCCGGACGCTGCGATGGTGCCGGCCGCCAGCGACGGCGCATAGCCATAGCGCAGCATGGTGGGCAGCGAGAGGAGGCCCATCGTGACCACGGTGGCGCCCACAATGCCGGTAGAGGCCGCCAGGAGCGCGCCGACAATGCAGACCGCAATGCCGAGGCCGCCGCGCATGGGGCCGAACAGCTGGCCCATGGTCTCCAGCAGCTCCTCGGCCACCCGGCTGCGCTCCAGCAAGACCCCCATGAACACGAACAGGGGCACCGCAATCAGCACCTCGTTGGTCATGGTGCCGTAGATCCGCTGCGGCAGCGCGTTGACGAACGCGAAATCGAACACGCCGAACGTGTGGCCGACGACGGCGAACAGAAGCCCCGTGCCGGCCAGCGTGAAGGCGACGGGAAAGCCCGTCAGCAGCAGCACGATGGCCACTGCGAACATCAGGATGTCGAGGAATTCCGCAAGGTGGCCCATGGGATCAGCGTCAATGCTCCGAGAGGCCGGGCGGTTCGCCGCGGCCGGACAGATAAAGAATGGAGCGCAGCACCATCACGAGACCCTGCGCGGCAATGAGGATGCCGAAGACCGGAATGGCCGTTTTCAGGAGGAAAACGCCGGGAATGCCCGAGGTTTCGATTGATCCTTCGAAGATGCGCCACGAGTTGGCCACATAGGTCCAGCTCGAATAGGTGATCATCAGCGCCACCGGGATGAGCAGGAAGATGCTGCCGATGAGGTTCACCAGCGCCCGCGCGCGCGGCGTGACCGAGCGGTAGAAAATGTCGACCCGCACGTGCCCGTCTTCGGACAGGGTGTAGGCGGCGGCCATCATGAACAGGGTCGCATGCATGTAGACGACCGATTCCTGCGCCCAGAGATCGCCGACGCCGAAGACGTATCGCGCGACCACCACGCCGAACTGCACGACGACCATGACCAGCGCCAGCCAGGCGACGACCTTGCCGATGAACCGGTTGGTGTTGTCGATCGTGTCGGCCAGAAAATTCATCGGCGCGCTCGGTTGGCTTGCGGAAATGCCGCGCAAAAAATCTGAAATGCAAAGACCGCGGCGAGCCTCGCCGCGGTCTCGGGTGTTGCCCCGGTCCGGCTTATTCGCCGAGCTTCAGCGTGCGCGAGCGCTCGTTGGCGTAGCCCTGGATCGAAATGTCGGTCCAGGCCGCATACTCCTTGCGGGCCTTCATGAAGCTCTCGTAGGTGCGCTTGGCGAGGTCGTCGTGCTTGGCAGCTTCGGCCACAACTTCCTCGGACGCATCGGCAAAGCCCTGGAACACTTCGTCCGGGAACTTCCGCAGCGTCACGCCATGCTGGTTGACCAGCGTCGTCAGCGCCTGACCGTTCTTGGCCACGAACTCGGCGTACATGGCGCCGTTTTCCGCGATGCAGGCATTCTCGACGATTGCCTTGTCGGTCTCGGACAGGGCGTTGTACTTATCGAGGTTCACACCGGCGGACAGCGTGGGACCCGGCTCATGGAAGCCCGGGTAGTAGTAGTTCTTTGCAATGCGGTAGAAGCCGAACGCGAGGTCGTTCCACGGGCCAACCCACTCGGTTGCGTCGATCGCACCCGACTGGAGGGCCGCGAAGATCTCGCCGCCCGGCAGCGCGATCACGTTGACGCCCAGCTTGCGCAGCGCTTCGCCGCCAAGGCCCGGCATGCGCATTTTCAGACCCTTGAGGTCTTCCAGCGATTCGATCGGCTCGCGGAACCAGCCGCCCATCTGGACGCCCGTGTTACCGCACGGGAAGGGCTTCACGCCGAAGCCGGCCGAAAGCTCGTCCCACAGCTGCTGGCCGCCGCCAAACATCAGCCACGCATTCTGTTCCGGCGCGGTGAGGCCCATGGGCACGGTCGCAAAGAAGTTGAACGCCGGGTGTTTGCCCTGCCAGTAATAATCCACGCCGTGATACATCTCGGCGGTGCCGTTGGAGACAGCATCGAAGCTCTCGAACGCCGGAACCAGTTCACCGGCACCATAGAGTTTGACGGTGATTCGACCATCGGTCATCTTGGTGATGCGGTCGGCACAACGCTGAGCGCCGGTCCCAAGCCCCGGGAAGTTCTTCGGCCACGTGGTGACCATCTTCCACTCTTGCCGCCCTTGCGCAATTGCAGGCGCCGCAAGAGCAGTGGCACCAACCGCAGCCGCCCCCAAAGCCGATGTCTTCAAGAATGAACGACGATCCATGATATCCTCCCTATGAGTCCACTTGTTCCGATCTACGTTCGGAATTGTTTCCCGGTTTAAACAGACGTTCACCTGCCAAACAAGAGTAGACTTCGAAACAAAATACGCTTTTAATTTGAAGTAGGTGCAAGAGCAGTGCGACCTCTTGCCCTGCCCTGCCAAGGCTGTAATCTCTGGCGGTATGTTTGCCGGGAGAGTGTGATGGCGCCGCCGATGGTTCTGGTTTCGTGCGACCGGTTTGAGCGTAACGATCTCGTCTGGTCCGGCGGGCCGGCATCCTATCTGGAGGCGGCAGCCGTCGTCGGTCTCCTGCCCGTACAGCTGCCGACAATTTCCGAGCCGATCGACCCCGCGCCCCTTCTGGATGTCTGCGCCGGCGTGCTGATCACCGGCGCCCGCGCCAACGTGCACCCCTCCCACTACGGCGCTGAGGAGAGCGAGGCCGCCGCACCGTTCGATCCCGCCCGCGACCGCACCACCTTGCCGCTGATCCGCGAAGCCGTCGCCCGCGGCATCCCGCTGTTCTGCATCTGCCGCGGCATTCAGGAAATGAATGTCGCGTTCGGCGGCTCGCTGCACCACTCCGTCCATGCCCTGCCCGGACGAGACGACCACCGCTCCCCGCAGCAGCCGGACGTCGACGCATGGTTCGGCCTCCGCCACGACATCGAGATCAGGGATGGCGGCCTCCTGCGCCCGATCCTCGGCGAACGCGTGCGCGTCAACTCCGTCCATCACCAGGGGATCGACCGTCTGGCCGAACGTGCCCACGTGGAAGCCGTGGCGCCCGATGGCACGATCGAGGCCATCTCCATCAGGGGTGCGGCGGCGTTTGCCCTCGGCGTCCAGTGGCACCCGGAGCATTTCGTGAAAAGCGATGGCCCCTCCCGCGCCGTGTTCGAAGCGTTTGCGCAAGCCGTCGTTGCCTACGCCAACCAGTCGAAGGCGCGGGCGGCATGAGCGGGCACGACCACTCTCACCTGTCGGACATGGAAGCACGGGTGCGCGCCCTCCAGTCGCTCCTCACCGGCAAGGGCTACGTCGACCCCGGCGCCATCGACGCGCTGGTGACCTACTACGAGCACGAGGTCGGCCCGCAAAACGGCGCAAAGGTCGTCGCCCGCGCATGGACCGACCCCGCCTACGCCGAGCACCTGTTCGAAGACGCCACCGCCGCCATTGCCGAACTCGGGTTCGGCGGCCGGGCCGGCGAACACATGGTCGCGCTGCGCAACACGCCCGAGGTGCACAACATGGTCGTGTGCACGCTGTGCTCCTGCTACCCGTGGTCGGTGCTTGGCCTGCCGCCGGTCTGGTACAAGTCCGCCCCCTACCGGGCCAAGGCAGTGGCGGACCCGCGCGGCGTGCTCGCCGACTTCGGCGTCCAGCTATCCGACACGACCGAGATTGCGGTGTGGGATTCCACTGCCGAGGTTCGCTATCTGGTGATCCCGATGCGGCCCGAAGGCACCGAAAGCTGGGACGAGGCGGCGCTTGCCCGCATCGTCAGCCGCGATGCCATGATCGGGACCGGCTTGCCCGCCCCCAAGGCGCCGGCACGATGAACGGTCCGCAGGACCTTGGCGGCGCCCACGGCTTCGGCCCGGTGGTGCCGGAAACGGACGAGCCGGTCTTCCACGCCGCATGGGAGCGTTCGGCGATGGCGCTGTCGGTGCTGATGGGGCCGGCAGGGCTGTGGTCGCTCGACCGCTCGCGCTTCGCCCGCGAAAGCCTGCCTGCCGCCGACTATTACACCTTCTCCTACTACGAAATCTGGACCGCAGGGCTCGAACAGCTGGTCGCCGAGGCCGGCATTGCCGAAGGCACCGCGACCCCGCCCCGCCGCGTCCTTCGCGCCGAAGACGTGCGCCCCGCAATGGACAAGGGCTTTTCGGCCGAGCGAACCGGCCCCGCCCCCCGCTTCGCCGTGGGCGACGCGGTGCGCGTCAAACCCATGAACCCGGCGCACCACACCCGTGCGCCGCGCTACTGCCGCGGCAAGGTCGGCCGCATCACCCGCGTGCACGGCGTCCACGTCTTTCCCGATACCAGCGCCCACAATGAGGGCGAAAACCCGCAGCCGCTTTACAATGTGGCTTTCGCCGCTGCCGACCTCTGGGGCCCCGACACCACCGCCGCCAACGTCCACCTCGACCTTTTCGAGCCCTATCTCGATGCCGTCTGAAGCGGACGAGCCCACCTTTGCGGCCCCTTGGGAGGCAACGGCCTTCGCGCTGAAGGCGCACCTGGTGGAGACAGGCAAGCTGGATGCCGGCGACTTCGCCGCCCACCTCGGCGCAGCGCTTCGCGAGAACCCGGCGCCGGCGGACGACGGCACCGCCTATTTCGTCGCGTTCGTCACGGCGCTGGAGCGGGCCATTGCCCCGCTGGCCCCGGCGGATGCGCTGGCCGCGGAGATCGACGCCTGGCACAGCGCCGCCGCCGCAACGCCGCACGGCGAACCCATCGAACTTCCGCAGAAAGCCACCGCCCGATGAGCGCCACCGGCCACTGCCTTTGCGGCAACGTCCGCTTCTCCGTCCCCACGCCGCTGGAGCCCGCGACCTACTGCCACTGCGAGGATTGCCGCCGCTGCACGGGCAGCGCATTCAACATTTCCGTCCGCGTCCCGCGTGACGACCTCACCCTCACCGGCACGCCGCCCAGGTCGTATGCCGTGACGTCGGACGGCGGCACCACGATCACCCGCTATTTCTGCGGCGATTGCGGCTCGCCGGTGTTCACCGGGTCAGATCTTCGCCCCGAGAGGTTCTATGTGAAGGCGGGGCTGTTCGACGACCCGGCCGGCATCGTCGCCACATCGCAAAGCTGGACGCGCTCGGCCGTCCCCTGGGCGCTGATTGCACCGGACCTTCCCGGCTCCGAAGGAGAGTAGCCGCCTCAGGCAGCGTCCAGCGCGAAGAAGCCGACTGCGCTGTCGCCCACCTCCCGCACGTCGAGACGGGTGAGGCCGGGCACTTCTTCTGGCAGCGCGCCGCGTTTTTCCTCCAGCACGGCAATCCCGTCCGCCGTGAGCCAGCCACCGGACGCGGCGCCCGTCAGCGCCACCGCGCCGAGCCCCTGCGCATAGGGCGGATCGCAGAAGACGAGGCTGAACGGCGGCAGGGTCGCGGTGCCAAGCCGTGTGGCATCGCGCTTCCACACCCTGGTGCGGCCGGCGGCGCCAAGCGCGTCAATATTGGTGCGCAGCGCACCGCGCGCGCCGGTGGCGTTCTCGACGAACAGGGCGAACGCGGCACCGCGGGACAGTGCCTCAAGCCCCATCGCGCCGCTCCCGGCAAAGAGATCCAGCACGCGGCCCTCCACCAGCCGATCGCCGTAGCGGTGGGCCACGATATTGAAGATGGTTTCGCGCATCCGGTCCGTCGTCGGGCGTGTTGCATCCCCCTTCGGCGCGACAATTGCCGTCCCGCGCCGGTCTCCGCCCACAATTCGCATCAGATCTCCCGCCGCGCCGCAAAGAAGTCCCGCAGAAGGCCGGCGCACTCCTGCTCACAAAAGCCGCCATAGATTTCAGGGCGGTGGTGGATGGTCGGCTGCCCGAACAGGCGCGGACCGGCTTCCACGGCGCCGCCCTTTTCATCGGACGCGCCGAAATATAACCGTCTTATCCTTGCCATCGCGATCGCGCCGGCGCACATAGCGCAGGGCTCCAACGTAACATGAAGATCGCATCCGACGAGTTGCGCCGTGCCAAGCACACGGCCAGCAGCGCGCAGGGCGAGGATTTCTGCATGTGCGGTGGGGTCGTTTAAAGACAGCGTCCGGTTGCCGGCCGCCGCCACAACCTCGCCGTCCGCGACCACCACCGCGCCCACCGGCACCTCGCCGTGCGCCGCCGCGAGCCTTGCTTCGGCAAGGGCGCGCTCCATGAATGTGTTGACCACCAGGCCCCCGATGACCGACCAAACCAATTCCGACGCGCCCGAGGGCGAAACGCCGACCGGCACAAAGCCAGAAGGCACGCCCGGCGCCAAGCCGCTTGATGAGGCAAATGCCGCATCTGCGCCGGAATCTGCGCCCGCCGAAACGCCGGAGGCACCCGCCGCCGCCGCTCCTGAGCCGCAAAGCGACCCCGCCGTGCTTGTGGAAACCGCTGCAGCCGAGCCGGCCGCAACCTGGACCCCGGCGCCCGCCACCGGCGAGGACGACGCGGACAGCGAACCGGCCGCGGCATCGGACAATGACGTCGCGCCCGCCCGCCCCGCACCGAAGCCCGATGCGCCGGCCAAAACCGCCGACCTGCGCGAAGAACGGCCCGAAGGCGAGCGCATTGCCAAGGTGATGGCACGCGCCGGCGTTGCGTCCCGCCGAGAGTCCGAGGCGCTGATTGAGGATGGCCGCGTCCGCCTCAATGGCCGCAAGCTCGATACGCCGGCCACCATCGTCAACGACACCGACAAGATCGAGGTCGACGGCAAGGAAATTCCGCGCCGCCTGCGCACCCGCGCGTGGCTGTTCAACAAGCCCAAGGGCCTCGTCACCACCAACCGCGACCCCGAAGGCCGTGCCACCATCTTCGATGCCCTGCCCGGCGGCCTGCCGCGCGTGGTCACCGTCGGCCGGCTCGACATCAACACCGAGGGTCTGCTGATCCTCACCAACGATGGCGGGCTTGCGCGCGTACTGGAGCTGCCGGCCACCGGCTGGACCCGCAAATACCGGGTCCGCGTTCACGGCGCGGTGGACCAGGACGCGCTGAATGCGTTGCGCGAAGGCACCGCCATCGACGGCGTGCTTTACGGCCCTGTCGAGGTCACCGTCGACCGTGCCGGCGACAATTCGTGGCTGACTGTTGCGCTGGCGGAAGGCAAGAACCGCGAGATCAAGATCGTTCTGGGCTCGCTGGGCCTCTCCGTCACCCGCCTGATCCGCATCTCGTTCGGCCCGTTCCAGCTCGGCGAGCTCGCCCGCGGCGAGGTCAAGGAGATCCCGACGCGGCTTCTGAAGGACCAGCTCGGCCCCCGCCTTTCGGCCGATGCCGGTGCCGATTTCGACAGCCCGCTGACATCCGTCACCCACGCACGCCCCGCCGCCCCCCGCAACGATGACAGGGGCGCCCGCCCGTCTCGCCCCGCCCAGGGCGACAAGCGCGGCAGTTTCGACCGGCCGTCAGGCGATCGCCCCGCGTTCAATCGCGGCCCGCGCGACAGCGACCGCGGCGACCGCAGCGCCCCCCGCAGCTACGGCGACAAGCCGGGCGGGTTCCAGAAGCGCGAAGGCGGTTTCGGCGAAAAGCGCGAGGGTGGCTTTACCGGCAACCGCGAAGGCGGCTTCAGCCGTCCCCCCCGCTCCGAAGGGGCGACACCGCGCAGCTACGGCGACAGACCGGGCGGGTTCCAGAAACGCGAAGGCGGCTACGCAGACAAGCGCGAAGGCAGCTTCAACCGCGGCCCCCGCCCTGAGGGCGACCGCCCCGCCCGCAGCTATGGCGACAAGCCCGGCGGCTTTCAGAAACGCGATGGCGGCTCCGGCGACAGGCGCGAAGGCGGGTTCAAGCGCGGCCCCCGGCCTGAAGGCGACCGCGGTGGCTTCAAGCCCCGCGACGACCGGGGCGACCGCGCCCGGCCGAGCGGCGACCGCGCCCCGCAGGGCAATGATGCTGGCCGCTCAGAGCCATGGAAGGCCCGCCCCCGCACCGACAGCGCGGACCGCAAGGGCGGCAACCGTTCGTTCGGCGGCGACAAGCCCGGCGGCTACGGCCAGAAACGCGATGGCGGCAGCTTCAGCCGTGGCCCGCGCCCTGAAGGCGACCGCGGCGGCTTCAAGCCCCGCGGCGACCGTGGCGAAAGCGCCCGGCCGAGCGGCGACCGCGCCCCGCAGGGCAATTACACCGGCCGCTCCGAGCCTTGGAAAGACCGCCCCCGCTCCGACAGTGCCGACCGCAAGGGCGGCACCGGTTCGTTCGGCGGCAACCGTTCCCGCACCGACAGTGCCGACCGCAAGGGCGGCACCGGCTCGTTCGGCGGCAACCGGCCTCGCACCGACAGCGCCGATCGCAAAGGCGGTACCGCCTCGTTCGGCGGCAACCGTCCCCGCACCGACAGCGCGGACCGCAAGGGCGGCACCGGCTCGTTCGGCGGCAATCGTCCCCGCACCGACAGTGCCGACCGCAAGGGCGGCACCGGTTCGTTCGGCGGCAATCGCCCCCGCGCCGACAGCGCGGACCGCAAGGGCGGCACGGGCTCGTTCGGCGGTAATCGCCCCCGCACCGACAGCGCGGACCGCAAGGGCGGCACCGGCTCGTTCGGCGGCAACCGTCCTCAGGGCGACCATCCGCGCGGCGGGCGTGACAGCGGGCCCCGCCCCCCTCGCGGCGCCAGCGATCGCGGTTCCGGCGGGCCGCGGCCGGACAGGAGCAAGCGCTCTGGCGACGATCGCCCGCGTGGTGATCGTCCGGCCGGAGGAGGCCGGCACGGCGGCAGTGACCGTCCGGCGCGGGCCGGCGATTCCGGGTCCCGCCCGTTCAAGCCGAGCGGTGGCGGTGGCCGGCCAGGCGGCGATCGGCGCCCGAACCGGCCCGGCGGCAACGACAAGCCCCGCACGCCCCGCCCCCCGCGTGGCTGAACCGGCCTGACCGGACGGTCGCGCACCGGATCGTGCCGCGGCCCTTCGCCCAGGCTGTCAGCCCGCTCTGGCTGACCGGCGGCAAGGCAGCATCCAGGCCGTTCCCCCAACCGGGCCTCGTTTTTCGCAATGCAATAGTGTCGCGGAGGGAACATGCCTCCCGCCACACCGTTTCACAGCCATGACGAGACCCGCGCCCCACACCACGGCCCCCGCCGAGTCCAACCCGCAGCCCATGGGGCTCCAGGACCTGATGGACGTGATTTCGGATTCTGGCAGCGGTGCGCAGGTGTCGGTCAACGACATTCTGGAGCGGATCGGCACCCGCTCGTTCGGCGCCCTGTTGCTGGCGCCGAGCCTGCTTGTGGTCACCCCCATCAGCGGCATTCCAGGGGTGCCGACCACCGCAGCCATCATCATCATCCTGATCTGCCTGCAATATCTCTCGGGCCGGCGTACCATCTGGCTTCCCCGGTGGATCTTGCGTGCACGGATCGGGCGCGCGCGGCTCGACCGTGCCATGGAGACGGTCAGACCCGTGGTCCGCAACATCGACAAGGTGGTCCGCCCCCGCTTCGGCTTCGTCATCAACCGCGTCACCTTCGCACTGGTGGCGCTGGTGTGCGCGGTGCTGGCCGCAACCATGCCGCCGCTGGAATTCCTGCCCTTCACCGCCACCACCACAGCGCTGATCATCACGCTGTTTGCGCTGTCGCTTCTCGCCCGCGACGGCCTTCTTGCGTTGATTGCGCTTGCCGCCACAACGGTTGCCGCAGTGGCCTTCGTGGTGTGGGTGGTGCCGGCGCTCGCAGGAGTTTTCTAGCCGGAACGCCAGCCGCAGGGGATGCGACGCGCACCCGGCGAACCGCAGCTGATTGTCCCACTGTGCCGCTCGATACGGTCAGGCGCGGCGGCAAAGCGGGCTGCTGCCTTCACGCCCCGTGAGCAATCGCCCCCGCACAAACGGCTTGACCCGTTTCACCGGCGGCGCTCCGATGGCAGCAACATGCGCAGTTGTCCTCTGGCACGTGGCTTGCTGTCAGGTTGTGGACACCTCGCGTGATTGCAACGCCTTCTGGATGCCCGATGCCCGCCACCGCCCTGCCGCTCGAACTTGTTGCGCTCACCAAAACCTATGGCGACACCGTCGCGGTGGATGCCATCAACCTCAAGGTTCCGGCGGGCACCTATGCGTGCCTGCTCGGCCCGTCCGGCTGCGGCAAGACGTCGACGTTGCGGATGATCGCCGGTCACGAGAGCGTGTCGGGCGGCGATATCGTGCTTGGCACCACCAACATCTCCAACGTCGCGCCGGCCAAGCGCAACACGTCGATGATGTTCCAGAATTATGCGCTGTTTCCGCACCTCTCCACCCGCGAAAACGTCGCCTTCTCGCTAAAGATGAAGGGCGTCGACAAGGCTGCGCGCGAGGCGAAGGCCGACGAGCTTCTGGACCTCGTCCAGATGGCTCCCTACGGCGCGCGCCGCCCGGCGCAGCTCTCCGGCGGCCAGCAGCAGCGGATCGCGCTCGCCCGTGCCCTCGTCACCGAACCCTCGATCCTCCTCCTCGACGAGCCGCTCTCCGCATTGGACCCGTTCCTGCGCGTGAAGATGCGGGGCGAGCTGAAGCGGCTGCAGCAGGATTTCGGCATCACCTTCATCCACGTCACCCACAGTCAGGAAGAGGCCATGGCGCTGGCCGATCTGGTGGTGGTGATGAACGACGGCCGGATCGAGCAGGCCGGCACCGCGCGCGAGGTGTTTTCGCGCCCGCGCACGCCGTTCGTCGCCCGTTTCATCGGCGGGCACAACGTGCTGGAAGGCCGCGTTGCCGGGGTCGATGACGGCGTGATCCGTGCCGATCTCGGCGCCGCGGGCCATGCCGCCACCGCCGCCGCGGCCAAGGCTCCCACCGCTGGCGATCCTGTCGCCATTGCGGTCAGGGCCGACCACATCACCCTCCACCCGGCAAGCACGCCGGCCGAGGACAACGCCCTGTCGGGCCACATCGCGTCCATCCAGTACCAGGGCAGCTTTGTGGAAGTCCGCGTCGACACCGGCGCCGAGGAGCAGGTGCTGGTGACCATGCCCGACACCATTTTCGACGCTGCGCCGCTGTCGGAGGGCGAGGCTGCGCACCTCACATGGCCGATCGCCGAAGGGCATCTGCTCTCCGCCACATCTGCCTGACAATTAATCAATACGCACAAAACAGGAGCAAACCGATGACGAACCCCATCAAGTCCGGCCTCGACCGCCGCGCGTTCCTCAAGACCACGGCCATTGCAGCCGGCACCGTCGCCACCACCGGCTCGGCGCTGTTCGCACCGGCGGTCCACGCGCAGGATGCCGTCACGCTCCGCCTCGCCGGCACCGGCGTGAACGCCTACAACGAGATTGCCGAGAAGGCGAAGGAAGACCTCGGCATCAACATCGAGTACACGACGCTGACGTCCGATGACGTCGTCCGCCGCGCCGTGACGCAGCCGACCTCATTCGATCTCCTCGACGCCGAATACTGGATGCTGAAGAAGATCATCCCCGCCGGCACCATCCTCGGCATGGATACCTCCAAGATCAAATATTACGACCAGATCGTCCCGATCTTCACCAAGGGCGAAATGCCCGACGGCTCGAAGATGACCGACCAGGGCACCGACCCCTACGAGGTGGGCTTCCTCGAAGAGCAAGGCGGCAAGTCATTCGCTGACGGCGAAACCGGCTTCATGACCGCGATCCCCACCGTCTACAACGCCGACACGCTGGGCATCCGGCCCGACCTCATCGGCCGTCCGATCACGAGCTGGGCCGAGCTTCTGAACCCCGAGTTCAAGGGCAAGGCCTCGATCCTCAACGTGCCATCCATCGGCATCATGGATGCAGCGATGGTCGCCGAGGCGATGGGCGAAGTCACCTACGGTGACAAGGGCAACATGACCAAGGAAGAGATCGACAAGACCATCGCTCTCATGACCGAAGCCAAGAAGGCCGGCCAGTTCCGCGCCTTCTGGAAGGACTTCAACGAGAGCGTCAACCTGATGGCGTCCGGCGAAGTGGTCATCCAGTCCATGTGGTCGCCGGCGGTGACGGCCGTGAAGTCGCAGGGCATCCCCTGCATCTACCAGCCGCTGAAAGAGGGTTATCGCGCCTGGGCCTCGGGCCTCACGGTGCCGGCGCACGTCGACGGCAAGACGCGCGATGCAGCGTACGACTTCATCAACTGGTATCTGTCCGGCTGGGTCGGCGCGTTCCTCAACCGTCAGGGCTACTACACCGCGGTGCTGGACACGGCGAAAGAGAACATGTCCGAGAACGAGTGGAACTACTGGATGGAAGGCAAGGCCGCCACGGCGCCGATCGTCTCTCCCACCGGCCAGGAGCTCGGCGAAGTCGGCGAAGTGCGCGACGGCGGCTCGTTCGTCAAGCGCATGGGCGCGGTTGCGTGCTGGAACGCGGTGATGGACGAAGACCGCTACATGGTCCGCCGCTGGAACGACTTCATCGCAGCCTAGCGCCGGCCCGCGCGCCGCGGGTTACCAGAACCAACACGGGCCGCGCATCCTGCGCGGCCCAGTCCATGAGCTGCCAGGATCCTATGGCCCGTTCCCTTCCCTCCCGCGCCGTCGCCTATTTTCAGGCGCTCCCGATAGCTGCGGTCTTCGCGGTTTTCTTCATCCTGCCGATCTGTCTCGTGGTGGTGGTCTCGTTCTTCGACTACCAGACCTACGACATCCTCATTCCGGACTTCGTGACGTTCAACTACGAGGACGTGTTCTCCTCGCCGACCACGTACCGGACCTATGCCGCCACCTTCAAATTCTGCCTCATCACCTGGGCGCTGACCCTGGTGATCGGCTTTACCATCGCGCATTTCCTGGCGTTTTACCTCAAGAGCGTGCCGACGCAGCTCGTCTGCTTCCTGATCTGCACGATCCCGTTCTGGACCTCGAACGTGATCCGCATGATCTCGTGGATCCCGTTCCTGGGGCGCAACGGCCTCATCAACCAGGCGCTGATGTCGCTCGGCATCGTCGACGAGCCGCAGGAGTGGCTGCTTTTCTCCGAGTTCGCGGTGATCCTCGGCTACGTCCACCTCTACACGCTGTTCATGATCGTGCCGATCTTCAACTCCATGGCCCGGATCGACAAATCCTTGATCGAGGCGGCCAAGGACCAGGGCGCGTCGAGCCTTCAGATCCTGTGGAACGTCGTCCTGCCGCTCACCAAGCCCGGCATCGCCATCGGCTCGATCTTCGTGGTCGCCATCGTGATGGGCGACTTCATCACCGTCTCGGTTCTGGGTGGCGGGCAGATCCCGTCCATCGGCAAGAGCATCCAGACCGAACTTTCCTATCTCCAGTTCCCGCCGGCGGCTGCCAACGCCGTCGTCCTCCTCGGCATCACGATCCTGATGATCATCGCGCTGATCCGCATCGTCGACATCCGCAAGGAGCTTTGACGTGCAGGTATCCCCCCGCCCTCACAACGCCCCCCCTTTATATTCCGGTGGAAGACCCGCCGGAGGCGTGTCTTCGCCTGGCGACATTCCGGCGGAGCCGACCCCTCCCGCAACCCGCGGAGTGGGGCGAGGGTCAAGGCCGGAGAGCGAAGCGTGCCTTGAGGCTCGCCCCGCTCCGCGGGAGACTTGTATGAAGAGGGCGCTTCAAGGCACGGCCCCCAGCAACCGCCAAGCCAAAGGGAGGCGCCCATGAGAAGCACCGAAGGCCCGCCCTACAAGGCGCTGATGTGGGCAATCTTCATCCTCTTCGTCCTGTTCCTCTACGCCCCCATCGCGACCATCGTGCTCCTGTCGTTCCAGGGGCCGGAGGGCGGGCTGACCTTCCCCATGCGCGGCGTCTCGCTGCACTGGTTCGCCGAACTGTTCGGCCCGCAGTCCATCGGCGACATCTGGGGCGCATTCCGGCGTTCGTTCGGCCTCGGCGTCATCGTGATGATCTCCACCGTCATCATCTCGTTCATCGCGGGGCTGGCCTATCGCCGCCGCTTCATCGGCAGCACGGTGCTTTTGTATGTGGCGATCGCCAGCCTCGTGATGCCGTCCGTGGTGGTGTCGCTCGGCATTGGCGCGGGGTTCGAGCTCGCCGGCATTCAGCGCCACTGGTACAGCTCCGGCGTCGGCGCACATCTCACGTGGACGCTGCCGTTCGGGCTCCTCATCATGTTCGCCGTGTTCAACCGGTTCGACCGCTCGTTCGAGGAAGCCGCGCGGGACCAGGGCGCGAGCCCCTGGCAGACGATCCGCTTTGTGGTGGTGCCGATCATCCTGCCGTCGCTGATCGGCATCGCTCTTTTCGGCTTCACCCTCTCCTACGATGAGCTGGCGCGCTCGTCACAGGCCATCGGCGCGGTCAACACGCTGCCGCTCGAGCTTCAGGCGATGCAGACCAATACCACCACCCCGGTCATCTATGCGCTGGGCACCCTCACCACGGGCCTGTCGTTTCTGGTGATCGGCATTACCATTGCGGCCTTCGTAATCATTCGCCGGCGGCAGCAGCGCCATGGCTCGGACGCAGGCAAGGCATGAAGATCCACATCATCAACCCCAACTCGACCGCCTCGATGACGGACAAGATCGCGGCCGCAGCCCGCGGCATCGCCAGCCCCGGCACTCAAATCATTGCGACCAACCCCTCGGGCACGCCGGCCTCCATCGAAGGTTTTGCCGACGAAGCGGTATCGGTCCCGCCGCTGCTGGACGAGATCCGTAATGGGACCGAGGCCGGCGCCGACGCGTTCGTCGTCGCCTGCTTCGACGACCCGGGCCTCAATGCCTGCCGCGAAGTCACCGACCGTCCGGTCATCGGCATCTGCGAAGCGGCAATGATGACCGCGTCCATTCTCGCCGCCCGCTTCTCGGTGGTGACAACCCTCCCCCGTGCGATCCCCATCATCGAGGATCTGGCGGACCACTACGGCATGGGTCGCCGCTGCCGCCGGGTGCGGTCGGCGGAAATTCCCGTCCTGGCGCTGGAAGACGAAGGCGATGCGGCCGCGCAGAAGGTCCGCGCCGAAGTGCTGAAGTCCGTGGCGGAGGATGGCGCAGAGGCCGTGATCCTCGGCTGCGCCGGCATGGCCGACCTTGCCGCAGCACTCACAGAAGAGGCCGGCGTTCCGGTCATCGACGGCGTGATTGCCGCCACCAAAATGGCCGAGGCCCTTGCCGGTCTCGGCCTCAAGACCAGCAAGGCCGGCGCCTACGCCTTCCCGCGCCAGAAGTAGAAATCAGGCCGCAGCGCGCGCTTGGCCAAGCGTGCGCATCGCATCGGCCGCGATGGAGAATGAACGCTGCCGTGCGGCGGGATCGTGGATCTGCCCGGTGATGATCACCTCGTCCGGCTCATAGCGGTTCACCAGTGCGCCCAGAGCCGTGCGCACACTCTCCGGCCCGCCAACCGCGGAGACCGAAAGCGCCTCGTTGACGGCCGCGCGCATCCGCCGGTCGATCACCGCATCAACGTCGTCCACCGGCTTTGGCAGCGGCCCCGGCTGCCCGGTGCGCAGGTTGGAGAATGCCTGCTGCATGGACGACATGAGGTAGCGCCCCTCGGCGTCGTCCGCCCCGCCGAACACGTTGACGGCGAGCATGAAATAAGGCGTGTCCCGCCACGGCGACGGTCGGAAATTCTGCCTGTAGGTGGCCAGAGCCTCCCCCAGCGAAGCCGGCGCGAAGTGCGAGGCGAACGCGTAAGGCAGCCCCAGAAGCGCCGCCAGCTGCGCGCCGAACGTGCTCGACCCGAGGATCCACACCGGCACCTTGGTGCCGACACCCGGAATGGCGAGCACGCGGGCGCGCGGGTCGGCCGGCTCCAGGTAGCCGAGAAGCTCAGTCACGTCCTGCGGAAAATTGTCGGAATTGTCCATGGCGCGGCGGAGCGCACGGGCGGTGTTCATGTCGGTGCCGGGGGCGCGGCCGAGGCCAAGGTCGATCCGGCCCGGAAACAGCGTTGCCAGCGTGCCGAACTGCTCGGCCACCATCAACGGCGCGTGGTTGGGCAGCATGATGCCGCCGGAGCCGACACGGATCGTGCTGGTGTGGGCGGCAATCTGGCCGATGACCACCGCGGTTGCGGCACTGGCAATGCCCGGCATGTTGTGGTGTTCGGCAAGCCAGTAGCGGTTGAACCCCTCGCCTTCCGCATGGCGGGCCAGCGCAACGGAGTTGGCCAGCGCATCGCCGGCCGTGCCGCCTTCGGGAATCGGCGAAAGGTCGAGCACCGAATAAGGGATCATGTTGCACTCCGCAGGTTGCGCGCAGAACCGAAGGCCCCGCACATCCCGCTAACATAAGTGCCACAGCACCTACCTTCAACCGCCGGCCGTACGGCCGTACCAGACGCAAACGGCCGGAACCCTGAAAGGTCCCGGCCACTGCGGATCGCGCTGCGGTGGACAAGCGCCGCCTACTTGGCCGGCCAGAGCGACGCGTTCCAGTCCATCAGCGGCAGTTCGTCCACCACCTCGAAGGTGAATGACGTGGCGAATGTGCGGCCATGGCGGTCGGTCGTGTGGGCCGTCAGCATGTGGACGCCGGTCGCAAGGTCCGCCGGCAGGTCGGCGCGCCACAGATGGCTCGACTGGCGGGCCAGCATATAAGCCTGGAAGGGACCGGGCTGGCCGGCCCAGCTTGTGCCCCGCCATGTCTGAAAGCCCGCGGTCTCTTCACGCCCCTCGACCGAGCGCCACGCCTGCCGGCCCTGCGTCGCCTGCTTGGTCACCGCCAGCGGGTCGGCATATTCAGCGCCCTTGAACTGCGCCTCGCCATCACCGGGCTGGGTGCGGACAGCCGTGACCGGCGCACCGCCGTCGATGGAAACCTGCACCTTCGCGTCCTTCGAGCCGTTCCAGACGTTCACGGCGACAAAGGTGCCGCCTTCGATGTCCGCGCGCGTCAGCATGTAGAGATCGCCAAGGTCGTTCACGGTTACCGGTGGCAATTTGTCGCCGGGAATGGGGCCCTTCTCGGCGAAAGCGGTCAGCGCTTCGGCCCATTTGCGGAACCGCGGCGAGTTGAACGAGGCGTGGAGCTGGGCATCGTCCGGCTTGCCGAAGGCGATGTAGGTGTCTGTGTAGTCCGGCCCGTTGAAGCCGAACTCGTAGTAGCCGCGCGGTGCGCCGAGCCGCTGCGTGCTGCGCGGCACGCCCTGGTCGTTGAAGTCGCCGGCCCACCACGAGGCGGATACGGCGCCCGTGATGATCTGACGAAAGGGCGCCGTTTCGAGCCCGGTCGCCTCTTTCCAGCCGGCGAAACCCTCGCCGGGCGTGATGTTCTCGGTCGTGTGGGTGTGGCCCGAGAGCCCGAGTGCCGGACGATCGCCGATGATAGCGGCGAGTTCGGCGAAATTGTCGGTCTGGTGCTTCTTCGCGCCGCTGTCGGTGAACGACTGGAACGGCACGTGGGCGTTGACGATGATCAGCTTGTCCTGCGGCACGTTGGCAAGGTCGGCCTTCAGCCAGGCCGTCTGCCGGTCGTGGATGACGCCATTATAGTTGGGGCTGGCGTCCACGGCGCAGAATTCATGCACGTCGACGCCGTTGCAGGGGTAACGCACGTTGTCGAGCACCACCAGGTGCACGTCGCCATAGTCGAACGCGTAATATTCCGGGCCGAACTCACGGCGGAAGGTGTCGAACGAGTCCTTGTCGGACGTGGCGTCGAGGTCGAGGTCATGATTGCCCGCCACATAATATTGCGGCGTGTTGCCAACGGCGATGACCTTCTTGAAGCGCGGGTAGAGCGACAGGTCGTCGCCCATGATGTCCCCCTCGAACAGCAGGAATTCCACGTCCGCAAGGTCTCGCTCCAGCAGCATCTTGCCGACGGTATCGCGCACATAGCCCACTTCGCGGTTGTTGTAGGGCTGCGGGTCGCCGAACACGAGCGCCTTGAAGTCAGTCTTCACCGACGCTTCGATCATCGGAAAGTTGATGGCCTGCGGCAGTGGCCCGGTCGGCTCGATCCCGCCGAAACGGAGCGGCGGGGAGCCGGCTTCCTTGTGGACGTAATTGAACTGCGGGATCATGTCTTCGTCCAGCGGCACAAGATAGCCTGCCGGCTTGGTGACGAAGACATTCATGTCGCCATACGCGGGGAGCGAATATTTGCCGTCCGCGTCGGTCGCGACCACTTCCCGGCCGTTGGAGACCGACACGCCTGCAATGCCGGCCTCGCCATTGTCGAGCGTGCCATTGCGGTTTGCATCGACGAAGACGGTGCCCGTGGCGTGGTCGCCGCCATCGTTGGCGCCGCGCACCACGTCGATCGCGGCGATGTAGGTTGGGTCCTTGGCAAGCGCGGGCGCGCTGAAGGCGGTGGCGGCCAGCAATGCGGCCAGTGTCAGTTTCATGGTGCAGCCCTTTTCAAGAAGGCGGATCGCCCTTGCGATCACAGCCCCACACTGCACCGCGCAAGTAACGGGAGATTGGCACCCCGATGACGGTTTGGACACACCTGCCGTTCAGTCGATCTCCTTCAGCGCCGCTGCGGCGGCGATCGGCGCAAGGACGAGAAAGATGAGCGTGATGGCCCCCAGCATCGCAAGCTGTGGCGACGGATCGCGCCCGGCGGCAAACGCCTCGCACGCCGCAACGCCGAAGATCACCGACGGGATGGAAAGCGGCAGCACCAGAATTGCGATGAGAACGCCCGCGCGGCGAAGCGAGACCGCGACGGCTGCCCCCACGGCGCCGATCAGCGCAAGGCCCGGCGTGCCGATGAGGAAGCTGGCGAGCGTCACCCCCAGCGCACCCGGCGACATGTTGAGCAGGATGGCCGCGAACGGCGTTGCGATGATGAGCGGCAGCGCCGCCGCGCTCCAGTGCGCGGCCGCCTTGGTCAGCACCACAAGCCCGAGCGGCACGTCGGACAGGCGCAGCTGGTCGAGCGTGCCGTCCTCCTCGTCCGCCTGAAACAGCCGCTCCAGCCCCAGAAGGAGGGCGAGAAGAACCGCAATCCACAACAGCGCCGGCCCCAGGCGTGCCAAGAGCGGCAGGTCCGGGCCGACGGCAAAGGGGGCTACCGCCGTCACCGCCAGAAAGAAGATGACGCCGACGGGTCCACCACCGCCTGCGGCCCAGGCAAGGTGAATGTCGCGCCGGAACAGGGCCCAGAGGTTCATCAGGACAGATCCAAAGTGCGCGCGCCTTCAAGGCCGAGGGGCTCATGGGTGGAGGCCATCACCAGTCCGCCTTCGGCCCGGTGATCGGCCATGGCCGCCGCAAATCGCGTCCGCGCCGCAGCGTCCAGCCCCGCCACAGGTTCATCCAGCAACCACAGCGGGCGCGGTGAGGCCAGTAGCCGCGCCAGTGCCAGCCGCCGCCGCTGCCCTTGTGACAGGAATTGCGCGGGCGTTTCGCCCAGCGGCAGCAAGCCCACAGCGTCCAGCGCGGCTTCGGCACGCGCTTCGGCATTGTCGGGGCCGCCCTGCCAATCCGCCCAGAAAATGAGGTTGGCAAGCACGGTCTGTTGCGGTTTCAGCGCATTCTGGTGGCCGATGAGGTGGGCATCGGCCGGCAGCGCTGCGCCTTCCAGCGTGATCGCGCCGCCGTCCAGCGCGCAAAGCCCCGCCACAGCCCTGAGCAAAGTGGACTTGCCCGCGCCATTCGGCCCGGCCACAATGAGCGCGTCACCCGCCGCGATGGTGAAGGAGACCGAGGTCAGGACAAGCCGCCCGCCTCGCGTCACCGACACGTCACGCCCTTCAAGGCGCGTTTTGCCGAACGAATTCACCGCGTTCACTCCGAACCGGGTTGATCGGCGCGCCAAGAAGGCGTTGATAGCGGCAAAATCTCGAACTCGTCCAATGAAGGAGATGGCGCCGTGCCCCGCTCGCTCGACACGTTCCGATCCCGCACCGAGCTCACCGTAGACGGCAAGAGTTACGCCATCTTCGACGTGAATGCCGCCGAACGCAACGGCCTCGAAGGTGTTTCCCGCCTTCCCAAGTCGCTGAAGGTCCTGCTCGAAAACCTTCTGCGCTTCGAAGACGGCAAGACCGTCACCGCAGACGACATCAAAGCCCTGTCCCAGTGGGTGAAGGACAAGCGGTCCGACCGCGAGATCGCCTACCGCCCCGCCCGCGTCCTGATGCAGGACTTCACCGGCGTCCCCGCCGTGGTCGACCTTGCCGCCATGCGTGACGCGACCGAGAGCCTCGGCGCCGATCCCAAGCGCATCAACCCGCTCGTCCCCGTCGACCTCGTCATCGACCACTCCGTCATGGTCGACCGCTTCGGCACGTCCGGCGCGTTCGAGGCGAACGTCGAGCTGGAATATGAGCGCAACGGCGAGCGCTACCAGTTCCTGCGCTGGGGCCAGGGTGCGTTCGACAATTTCCGCGTGGTGCCGCCCGGCACCGGCATCTGCCACCAGGTCAACCTCGAATATCTGTCCCAGTCCGTGTGGACCAAGGACGAAGACGGCGCGACCTTCGCCTTCCCCGACACGCTCGTCGGCACCGATTCGCACACCACCATGGTCAACGCGCTAGCCGTGCTCGGCTGGGGCGTCGGCGGCATCGAGGCCGAAGCGGCCATGCTCGGCCAGCCGGTCTCCATGCTCATTCCCGAGGTGATCGGCTTCAAGCTCGAAGGCACGCTGCCCGAAGGCACCACGGCGACCGACCTCGTGCTCACCGTCACCGAAATGCTGCGCAACAAGGGCGTGGTGGGCAAGTTCGTCGAATTCTACGGCGCCGGCCTCTCCGCCCTTTCGGTGGAAGACTGCGCGACCATTGCCAACATGGCCCCCGAATACGGCGCCACCTGCGGCTTCTTCCCCATCGACGCGGACACCATCCGTTATCTTGAGGCCACCGGCCGCGACAAGCACCAGGTCGCACTGGTGGAAGCCTACGCCAAGCAGTGCGGTTTCTGGCGTGCCGACGACAGCGAAGACCCCGTCTTCACCGATTCGCTGGGCCTCGACCTTGCCACCGTCGTCCCGTCGCTCGCCGGCCCCAAGCGCCCGCAGGACCGCGTTGCGCTCGACAACGCCGCGCCCGCCTTCGCCGAAGCGGTCAAGACCATCAAGGGCGGCCGCATGCCCAAGGAGCCGGTCGCCGATCCCGCCAACACCAGCCAGGGCGACGACCGCTTCATGGCCGAAGGCGCCTCGCGCGACCAGACCCCGGTTCCCGGCCATGAGGTCGAGGGCGAGGAGTACCGGCTCGACGATGGCGACGTGGTGATTGCCGCCATCACCAGCTGCACCAACACGTCCAACCCCTCGGTGATGATCGCGGCGGGCCTCCTCGCCCGCAACGCCCACGCCAAGGGCCTGACCTCCAAGCCCTGGGTGAAGACCTCGCTCGCCCCCGGCAGCCAGATCGTGACCGATTATCTCGCCAAGACCGGCCTCGACGACGACCTCGACGCCCTCGGCTTCCAGCTCGTCGGCTACGGCTGCACCACCTGCATCGGCAACTCCGGCCCGCTGCCCGAGAAGGTGTCCAAGGTCATCAACGAGAAGGACCTCGTTGCGGTCTCCGTCCTTTCCGGCAACCGCAACTTCGAAGGCCGCGTGAACCCGGACGTGCGGGCGAACTACCTCGCCTCCCCGCCCCTTGTCGTCGCCTACGCGCTGCTCGGCACCATGACCGAGGACATCACCACCGTGGCGCTCGGCAAGGACAAGGACGGCAACGACGTCTTCCTGAAGGACATCTGGCCCTCCACCAAGGAAGTCGCCGACACGCTGCGCACCGCCATCACCCGCGACATGTTCGACACCCGCTATGGCGACGTGTTCAAGGGCGACGAGAAGTGGCAGGGCGTGAAGACCTCCGGCGGCCTCACCTACGACTGGCCGCTGTCGTCGACCTACGTGCGCAACCCGCCCTACTTCGAGGGCATGACCATGACGCCCGACGCCATCGAGAACATCGAAGGCGCCCGCGTCCTCGCCCTCTTCCAGGACTCGATCACCACCGACCACATCTCCCCGGCCGGCTCCATCAAGCCGTCCTCGCCCGCTGGCGAATATCTCAGCGAGCACCAGGTCAGCGTGAGGGACTTCAACTCCTACGGTGCCCGCCGCGGCAACCACGAGATCATGATGCGCGGCACGTTCGCCAACATCCGCATCAAGAACCAGATGGTTGCCGGTGTCGAAGGTGGCGTGACCTATCACGAGCCGTCCGGCGACGAGATGCCGATCTACGATGCCGCCATGCGCTACGCCAAGGAAGGCGTGCCGCTGGTGATCTTCGCCGGCAAGGAATACGGCACCGGCTCCTCGCGTGACTGGGCCGCAAAGGGCACGCGCCTCCTCGGCGTCCGCGCCGTCATCACCGAGAGCTTCGAGCGGATCCACCGCTCCAACCTCGTCGGCATGGGCGTGCTGCCGCTGGTGTTCACGGGCGGTGACACCTGGGACAATCTGGGCATCACCGGCAAGGAAAAGGTCACCATCGAGGGCCTCGACGCGCTGACCCCGCGCCAGACCCTCAAGGCCGAGATCACGTACGAGGACGGCTCGACGAAGACCATCGAGCTGCTCTGCCGGATCGATACCGCCGACGAGCTGGCCTACTACAACAACGGCGGCATTCTGCACTACGTGCTGCGCGGCCTTGCCGGCGAAGGCGCCCCCCCGGTCGCCGGCGTCGACACGGGCGGCTACCCCGCCAGCTGACGCCGCGGCCAGGGCCCGCACGATCGCAATCAAACGGGGCGCCCATGGCGCCCCGTTTTCGTTTGTGGCAACGGGGGTTCACGGCGCAGGAACAGCACGCCGCGCGGCGGCGCTGCCGGAACAGACCACCCCATCACGCATTGCTAACGATCATTGTCCAAGCTGCCCGGCGGCCGAAACCTTGGCCGCCCAACCCGCCAGAAATCCGACACACCACAATGACCCTAGCGCTCGCCGAACTCCCCGCCGCCTCCCGCGCCACGCTGGCGGCTGCCGAGACCCGGCGAAGCTATGCCCCCGGCGGAACCATCGTTGCCGAAGACGGCACGCCCGACGAGCTGTTCCGCATCGAGTCGGGAACGGTTGCTGTGGTGCGGAACGGCGATGACGGCACCGAGCACACGCTGGCCGAGCTTGGCCCCGGCGAGATTGTCGGCGAAATGGCCTTCCTCGACGGCGAACCGAGGTCCGCCTCCGTGCGTGCCCTCAGTGAGGTCACGCTGTCGCGCCTCAGCGCGGCCGAGCTTGCCGCAACCGACGCCGGCTCGCGCGCCCTGTCCGACCTCAGGGCTGCCCTCGGCGCCGCCATCGTCACCCGAATGCGCGACCACAACGACCGATACCTGGAATCGCTGGAGCGTGAGGTCAGCAACCTCAAGGAGCGCGAGCAGTTCGGCGTCTTCTACATCTATTCGATCGTCACGATGGGCCTTGGCACCATCGCCAACGTGGTGATCGCACGCAACATCTTCGACGTTGATGTCTACTCGGTGCGCTTCGGCTGGCAATATCTGGCGATTTATCTCCTGCCGCTGTTCGTCGTGCTCATCCGCATGAAGCTGCCCGTCTCCGAGCTCGGGCTCACCACCCGCGGCCTCGGCCGGTCGCTCACAGAAGGCATCGCCATCTCTGCCGTACTGATCGGGGTGATGGCGGTGGCAAGCTTCGTTCTCGGCCGGTTCGACATCATGCTCGGCACACCGACGCCAATGCCCCTGACCGTCTTCCTCTCCTACGCACTGCACTCGTTCCTCCAGGAACTTCTCGCCCGCGGCTTCCTCCAAAGCGCCTATCAGCGCTTCCTCAACGATGCGCGCGGCATCAAGTCCGTCATCCTGTCATCGGTGCTGTTTGGCATGTTCCACCTGCATTTCGGCCTCCATGCCGTGCTGATCACGACCGTTGGCGGCTTCCTGTTCGGCTGCATCTTCCTGCGCCACAAGAATCTGGCCGGGGTGACGCTGGTCCACGTTGCGCTCGGCACCGGCGCGTTCGTGTTCGGCTTCCTCTGAGCGCGCCGCGTCTGGCCTGAAACCGGCGACGGCACTATCCGGCCAGCCGGCTCCGGTGCCGAACAGGCTGATCCTGCAATTCGCCGCGTCGGCCTGAAGCGCCGCCGATCCGGCCACGGGACCTGCCGCGATCTCCACCCCGGACATCCCGCCCCTGATGGCCAGATCGATCCACAGAAGGCGGCTGCCGGGGCAAGGCGGAGCGTAACGATCTCGCTTCGGCTATAGCTCCGCGCTACAAGCAGTCTATAGCCAAAATAGGGTCAAGCATGGACGGAAGCCTCAGGGTCGGCGATCTCGCCCGCGCCACAGGCACCAGGGTGGTCACGATCCGCGACCACGAGAACGCGGCTGTTCTTTTGCGCGCCTCGCTAAGCCGAACCCATTACCGAACCTGCGATTCGGCAGCTCTTGCCCGTCTTCGCTTCATCCGCCGCTGCCGCAGGCTCGGATTCTCGCTGGATCAGGTGCGCGACCTACTGACGCTGTCTTGCGATGCTGAGCACCCCTGCGCCGACGTCGATGCCCTCGCCGGGCCGCTCCGCGCGATCGCCGGCTCCACCGGCGGCGGCACGATCTCTGACTGCCGGATCATCGACGCCATCGCGCCGGACTGACGCGTGCCGGCCGCTGTCCTCTACGCCGCCGCGGCGCTTGCCGAAATTGCCGGGTGCTTCGCATTCTGGGCATGGCTTCGCCTTGGCCACAGCCCGCTATGGCTGCTTCCCGGCCTCGCATCGCTGGCCGCCTTCGCGTGGCTTCTGGCGCTGAGCCCTGCGGACCACGCCGGCCGCGCCTTTGCGGCTTATGGTGGCGTCTACATTGCCGCCTCGCTCCTCTGGCTGTGGGCGGCGGAGGGTCAGCGGCCAGACGGGTGGGATCTTTTGGGCGGCGCCGTGTGCCTCGCGGGTGCCGCGATCATCCTTCTAGCGCCCCGCGGCGCTTGAGCCTGCCGCGCAGCCGTCATATTCTGCCGGACTGAAATCTTGTCTCAATTGCGGACCTTACAAGTTTTTCATGCAGGCCGTCCGCGCGCCGGTTGCGCTTGCTAGTCGCTTTTTGAATCCCCATATTGCAAGTCAATGGACGAGGTGCGTCCGCCGCCGGCCTTCTGGGGAAGACCTCACCGGCTCACTCGAACCATAGGAATATCAATGGCAACCTCAGATCGTAATCCGTACGCTCGGCCGATGGGCGGTGCCGTGCGCGCCGACGCCGGCGTCGATCAGGGCCTGCGCAGCTACATGCTGCGTGTCTACAACTACATGGCCATCGGTCTCGCCATCACGGGCGTTGCCGCGCTCGCAATGGTCCAGTTCGCCGTGACCGACACCGCCGCCAACGCAGCGGCGCAGCTGCCCAACGGCATGTACCTCACCCAGTTCGGCGTCACGCTGTACACCAGCGCGCTGAAGTGGGTCGTCATGCTCGCGCCGCTCGGCATGGTGTTCTTCATCTCCGCCCGCATCGGCAAGATGTCGACGTCTTCCGCGCAGCTCGCCTTCTGGGTCTTTGCCGGCCTGATGGGCATCTCGCTGTCGTCGATCTTCCTCGTCTACACCTCCGAGTCGATCGTGCGCGTGTTCTTCATCACCGCCGCCGCCTTCGGTTCGCTGTCGCTCTACGGCTACACCACCAAGCGGGACCTGTCGGGCTGGGGCCAGTTCCTGTTCATGGGCCTCATCGGCGTGATCATCGCCTCTGTGGTCAACCTCTTCGTGGCATCGTCCGCACTGCAGTTCGCGATCTCGGTGATCGGCGTTCTGGTGTTCGCCGGCCTCACCGCCTACGACACGCAGCGCATCAAGGAGATGTACTACGTGGGCGACGACAGCAGCACGGCCGGCCGCAAGGCGATCATGGGCGCCCTGTCGCTGTACCTGAACTTCATCAACATGTTCGTCATGCTGCTGTCGCTGTTCGGCAACCGCAACTAACCAGCCCGCAAGGGCCGGGACGACCGAGGGCGCGGGGCATCCCCCGCGCCCTTTTTCGTGAGCGCCACCGAACCCGCTGCGTTGAAAACGGCGCGACGACCGTCCCGCCCCCGCGACAAGCATCGAGACAAGCATCGAAAAGAGGCACGACACCCGATGAGCGGTCCCAAGATGATCGAATTTTCCAGCCTCGAGCGCCCCGGCTCCCCCAACACGGCGCTTTATGCCGACCCCGGTGATACAAAAAGCCAGGCCGACGTCCCGGCGCTTCGCTTTCAAAGGACGCCGGCTGCGGTATTTGCCGCATGGCAGCAGGTGGTGGCGGACGCCCCGCGCACCGAGGTGATCCACGCCGACGCCACCGCCTTTACCCATCACGCGGTGCAGCGCTCGCGAATCTTCCGCTTCCCGGACGATATCTATGCCAAGGCCATCGCCGACGGTTCGGGCACGCGGCTCCTCGTTTATTCCGCGGCGCGCTACGGCAAGGGCGACTTTGGCAAGAACCGCGAGCGGCTCGAAGCGTGGCGCACGGCATTGATCGGTGCGTTGGGCGAAGACCCCCTTGCCAGCACTTCCGTGAGTGAGGACACTTCCCCCCAGGACCGTTGAAAAGGGAGGCTTCCATGCCGAGACTGTTCACCGCCCTCGCCCTCCCGGAGGCCGTCCGAACGCAGCTTACGTTCCTGCGCGGCGGCCTCAAGGGTGCCCGCTGGATCGACCCTGCCAACTACCACATCACCCTGCGCTTCATTGGCGATGTGGATGACCGGGTGGCCGACGAAATCGCCTACACCCTCTCCAGCATCCAGCGCGATCCCCTCAGCATCCGCCTTTGCGGTCTTGCCTCCTTCGGCAGCCGCAAGCCCCACTCGGTCTACGCACGTGTGGAGCCAACAGAGGCGCTGAGCGAACTTCAGGCGGAGCAGGAGCGGATGTTCCAGCGCCTCGGCCTGCCTGCCGAAGCGCGGCGCTTCACCCCTCACGTCACCATTGCACGGCTGCGCGGCACCTCACCGCGCGAGGTCGCCGACTGGCTGACCGTGCGCGGCGGGTTCGCCGTCCCGCCGTTCGAGGTGGAGGAGTTCGCGCTCCTCTCCTCGCGCGCCTCAACCGGCGGCGGCCCCTATCTCACCGAGGAGCTCTATCCCCTCGAAGCCGTGCCGGCCTGAACAAGGCGGTGGGCAAAGAGCGCCGTCAGTTGCCGCCTTTCAATGCCTTGTCGAAGGCGGCGATGACGATTCTGATCAGTTGCGCATGGATGTCGCGGCGGGAATCCCCGGTGCCATCCGTGCAGATGGGTTCGCCAATGTCTTCGCTCTCGGCAATTCCGGCCGCTCCCGGCTTGCATTCCCCGAACATGCTGTAGTGGGACGCATCCGCAACGGTTGCGTAGCGCCCGTTCGCAATTTGTCGGGCGATCCCTGACGACAGCGTGCTCACGGGGATCTCGCCCTCGCGGCCGAGGTTGACGATCTCCGTGGGGATCGTGATCTGCGAAAACGAGACCTGCTCCAGAACATCCACCGGGGCCGGGTCGATTGCCATCGCGAAGCCGATGCGGTCGTCGGTGTTGTCACGGCCCGCAAGGCTCATGTCGATGGCGTGGAGATCGACACCGCTGGCCTTGATCCACCCGCAAAGGGACGCATTGCGTTCGAACGTGTCGCAGTAGCCGGCAAGCAAGGCCGGGTCGATCCGCGCGCCAGCCAGCGAAAGCGCGGTCGAGCCGCCCATGGAAAGCCCCAGCACGCCGATGTTTCCCGGTTCCAGGCTGTCCTTGAAGACCGTGCTGGCTGCCATTGCATCCAGCGTTGCGGTGATGTCGGCCGGCCGCAGCCAGAGCTTCACCGTATCGAGCGCGGAACGAACCCGTCCCCCGTTCCCGGGATGCGTCGGGGCCGCCACAACATAGCCGGCCTTCGCGAGCGGCGTGGCAAGCCAGCTCATCGCTTGCGGCGTACCGCCGAGGCCTGCGCCGTGGGAGAGCAGGATCAGCGGAAATGGCCCTTTGGAAACCGGTGCATCCTTCATGGCGGACGTGCCCCGGAAAAAGATGCTTTCGCCCAGCGTGACCGGTGTGCCGCCGGCCTCCGCCGGGTACCAGACCGTCACGGCAAGGTCGTCGCCACGCTCTGCCGAGGGCACCGCCAGCTCCCGAACGCCGGCAAGGTCGCGTCCTGCGTCCGCGCTGTCTGCCGCGATGAGGGGGACGAGGGCGCATGAGATCGACGCGGCGAGTTTGATCCAGACGTTCAGGGGACTGTTCCTTTGCCTCTTTGCCGACATGCGGGCGATGGGCTTGCGGTACGCGATTTTGGCAGGTGGGGACAAGCGCAAGGGTCTGGCCGCGCCGGAGATATTATGGAGCCACCACGCAAAAAGGCCCGCCGGTTGTCCGGCGGGCCTTTTCTTGTCGTCGCGGCAGAAGGGAGCCTGCCTTACTGAGCGGTGGTGCCGACAGCCTCGTCGTCCGCATAACCGGCGATTTCATCGTCGGTTGACAGAAGCGGGGTGATCCGGCGCACCGTAACGCGGCGGTTGGCAGCGCTCGCCCCCTGGGTATCGACCTTCAGATAGGTCTCACCGAAGCCCTGGGTGACGAGGTTCTCCGGCGGGATCTCGAAATACTCGGTGAGCACTTCGGCGACCGACGAGGCACGCTCGTCGCTCAGTTCCAGGTTGTACAGGTCCGAACCCACAGCATCCGTGTGCCCCTCGATCAGATAGACCTCGTTGGGGTTGTCGGCGACAGCCTGCTCGATGGCCACGCCGATATTCTCCAGCTGGTCGATCTGGCTGTCCGCCACTTGAGCCGAACCGGTCGCGAACGTGATGGTGTCCACATCCACGCGGGGCATGTAGTCGCGCACGTTCTCGTTGGCCAGCACCTGGTTCAGCGTGAACGAACGATCCAGCTCCTGCACCGGCTCTGCGGTCACGGCCTCGTAGACCACTTCCGGCGCTGCGATCGACTGATCGACGATGTAGCGCTCACGCGGCGGCGCATAGTCGATGACCACATCGGAATCGTTGCCCCACCAGGTCGGCAGGTTGTTGAACAACGTCACCGGTGCGGCGCCCGGCACTTCGCGGTAGCGGCGGATCGGGATGCCGCGATCGTCAGCGATGGTCACGACCCGCACGCCGTTGGGGCGAATGACCACGGTCTCGTTCCAGCCATTGTTCAGCTCGAAGCGATCGATGGCATTCGCCCGCCAGCCGAACCGGTCCACCCACGGGTTCACCACAAAGTAGCGGTTGTCGTTGTAGTAGATCTGCCGGTTGCGGCGGTTGATCCGCTCGGCACGGTCGAAGAAGCGCAGGTCGTTGCGGTAATCGCGCCGCGCCTGTCGGCGAAGCTGCCGCTGGCGCCGCTCCCAGTCGTTGACCCGGATATTGCGGTTGCGGTTACGCGCCACGTTGTTGTTCACCCGGCGATCGCGGCGCACTTCGCGGCGCAGCTCCTGCCGCCGCTCACGCAGGCGCTCGGCCCGGCGTTCGGCACGACGGTCGTTCTGCACACGATTGGCACGGCGCTCCTGGCGAACCTGACGGCGACGCTCAAGATTGCGCTGTTCCTGACGGGCCTCGCGACGCTGCTCCTGCCGGCGCTCCTGACGCCGCTCCTGCGTGTTCTGCTGCTGACGTTCCAGACGCCGCTCGCGCAGGCTCTGCCGGCGTTCGCGCTCCTGCCTTTGCTGCCTCTCCTGACGGCGCTCCGCCTGGGTGTTCTGCCTGCGCTCGCGGACACGCTCCTGACGGCGCTCGTTGGCGCGCTGTTCCCGCAGGCGTTCGCGGCGTTTGCGTTCGGCATCGGTCAACTGCTCGTTGCCGCCATTTTGCCGGCGCTCACGCAGCCGCTCCTGACGCCGTTCGGCAGCGCGCTTCTCACGCAGCTCCCGGCGCTCCCGGTTGGCGCGGTTTTCCTGCCGCTCTTTGCGGCGCTCCTGCTGCGCGTTCTGGTTGCGCTCACGCAGGCGCTGCTGGCGCAAGCGCTCTTGTTCGGCGCGCCGCTCGGCACGAACCCGCTTCTGGTTGGGCGTCAGGTTCTGCTGCTGGCCCTGCCGCTGCTGCTGGCGCTGCTCCTGCTGCCTCTGCTGGCGTTGCTGCTGCTGGCGCTGTTGGCGCTGCTCCTGCTGCCTCTGCTGGCGTTGCTGCTGCTGGCGCTGTTGGCGCTGCTCCTGCTGCCTCTGCTGGCGTTGCTGCTGCTGACGCTGTTGGCGCTGCTCCTGCTGCCGCTGCTGGCGTTGCTGCTGCTGGCGCTGTTGGCGCTGCTCCTGCTGCCTCTGCTGGCGTTGCTGCTGCTGGCGCTGTTGGCGCTGCTCCTGCTGCCGCTGCTGGCGTTGCTGCTGCCGCTGCTGCTGTCGTTGCTGCTGCCGCTGCTGTTGGCGCTGCTGCTGCCGTTGGTTCTGGTTTTGATTCTGACCCTGCTTCTGCTGCTGACGCTGCAGGCGCAGCTCGCGGCGGCGCTTGCGCTCCTCATCGGAAAGCTGCCCAACCTGCAAACCCGGCTCACTCGGTGCCGCCGTTCGCACGAACGGTGTCGCCACGCCTGCCGAAGCGGGCACACTTTCTGCAACCTTGGCAAGACCCGGCGACATCAACCCGAAGGTTGTCAGGCCAACCACAAACAATTTAGCCATCTGGCGCATTGCGTATCCTCGTTCTTTTATCGGGTGGCTGGATAGCGGGCAGTGAATGTACTGTTTCTGAACAATGCAACGCCCGGCGTGGTTCAGCCGTCTCGCCAGAATAATGAGGGGACCCCCGAAAGCCCCCTCAAGAGATTGCCGCGTCGTCGTCTGATCTGCGCTCAGATGTGGATGGCGCGCCCGTAAGCATCCAGCACCGACTCGTGCATCATTTCCGACAGGGTCGGGTGCGGGAAGACCGCGTGCATCAGGTCTTCCTCGGTGGTTTCAAGGTTCATCGCCACCACGAAACCCTGGATCAGCTCGGTCACTTCGGCGCCCACCATGTGCGCGCCCAGAAGCTCGCCGGTGGTGGCGTCGAACACCGTCTTCACCATGCCGTCGGGTTCGCCGAGCGCAATTGCCTTGCCGTTGCCGATGAACGGGAAGCGGCCGACCTTCACCTTGCGGCCCGCTTCCTTGGCCTTGGCTTCGGTGAGGCCGACGGAGGCCACCTGCGGCTGGCAGTACGTGCAACCGGGGATCTTGCCCTTGTCCATCTCGTGCGGGTGCTTGCCGGCAATCCCCTCAACGCAGATGACGCCTTCGTGCTCGGCCTTGTGCGCCAGCATCGGCGGCCCCGCCACGTCGCCAATGGCGAAGATGCCCTTGACGCTGGTGCGGCCCATTCCGTCGGCGACAATGATGCCGCGATCGGTCTTCACGCCGACCTTCTCCAGCCCCAGCCCGTCGATGTTGCCGACAACGCCAACGGCCGAGATCACGCGGTCGAATTCGCGGACTTCCTTCTTGCCGCCGGCCTCGATGGTGGCCTTCAGCGTCTTGCCCTTCTCGATCCCGGCAACCTTGGCGCCGGTGATGATTTCGAGGCCCTTCTTCTCAAGTTGCTTGCGGGCGATCTTGGCAATCTCGACGTCTTCCACCGGCAGGATCTGGTCCATCACCTCCACCACGGTGACCTTGGAGCCCATGGAGTTGAAGAAGCTCGCAAACTCGATGCCGATGGCGCCTGAGCCAACCACCAGAAGCGACTTCGGCAGCTCCTTCGGCACCATCGCCTCGAAATAGGTCCAGATCCGCTCCTTGTCCGGCTCCAGGCCGGGAAGGACGCGCGGGCGGGCGCCGGTGGCGATGATGATGTTCTTGGCCGCGTAAGTGCCGCCGACCTTGGCGCCCTTGGGGGCGTCCTTGCCCTCCTCCACCTTCACCTTGCCCGGTGCCTCGATGGTGGCCGTGCCCCACAGCACATCCACCTTGTTCTTGCGCAGGAGCATCCCGACGCCGCCGTTCAGCTGTGCTGACACCCCGCGCGAGCGCTTCACCACGGCGGAAAGGTCGAACGACACGTCCTTGGCGGAGAGGCCGTAATCCTTGGCGTGGTTCATGTGGTCGAAGATTTCGGCAGAGCGGAGCAGCGCCTTGGTGGGGATGCAGCCCCAGTTGAGGCAGATGCCGCCCAGATGCTTGTTCTCCGCCACAGCGGCCTTCAGCCCGAGCTGGGCGGCGCGGATGGCGGCAACATACCCGCCCGGCCCGCCGCCGATGATGATGACGTCGTATGCCTGCTCGTTCTGAGCCATGGTCGCTCCTCGTCGAAGAATTTTGGCCGATGCTAACCGGAGATTTGCGAAAAGTCCGCCACTTGTCGCGTCACGTCGCGCAGGGCGGCCAGAAGCGCCAGACGGTTCGCCCGCAGTGCAGGGTCGTCCGCGTTGACGTGCACCGCCTCGAAGAAGGCGTCCACCGGCGCCCTGAGCCTTGCAAGCGCCGCCATTGCAGCCTCGTAATTCTCGCCGGATACCGCGGCGGAGACCGCACCCGCCGCCTCGGACACCGCAGCGGCCAGCGCCTTCTCCTCGGCCTCCACCAGCGCCGCCGCATCCACGGCACCCTTCACGGCTGCGCCGTCCTTCTTTTCCTCAGCGCGCAAGATGTTGGTGGCGCGACGATAGCCGGCCATCAGCGTCGTGCCATCGTCGGAGGCGAGGAAGGCGGTCAGCGCGGCAATGCGGTTGGTGATGTCCACAAGGTCGATGCTGGTAAGGGTCGGCAGGATGGCGCGGACTACCTCGGCCGGCACGCCGGCGTCGCGCTGCTGCACCACGAAGCGGTCCACCAGGAAGGCGCGCTGATCGCCCCCTTCGCCGAAATTCTGCGCACGGGCGAGCCGCTCTTCCGGGCTTGCATCCATCGGCTCCTGCGGCCGCAGGCTTTCCATCAGCTCGGAGCCGCCGTGGACGCCCCAGGCGTCGCGGATCAGCCCCTCGCCTGCGGCGTCGCGCAGCGGCAGGCGCAGCTTGTGCTCCAGAATGATGCGGATGATGCCGAGCGCCGCGCGCCGAAGCCCGAACGCATCGCCTGAGCCGGTCGGCTTTTCGCCCGCGGCCCAGAGGAACATCAGCTGGTCGAGCTTGTCGGCGAGTGCCACCGCAATGGCGACCTTCCCCTCCGGCACGGCGTCCGACGGTCCCACAGGGGCGTAGTGGCCCTCGATGGCGGCGGCAATCGCATCGTCCTCGCCCTGCACGGCGGCATAGCGGCGGCCCATGTAGCCCTGAAGCTCGGGGAACTCGCCCACCATGCCGGTGGCAAGGTCGGCTTTCGCAAGCCGTGCCGCCCGTCCGGCAAGCGAAACATCCGCGCCAACCCGGGGCGCGATCAGCTGCGCCAGTGCCTCGATCCGGTCGACCCGGTCCAGCTGGCTGCCGAGCCTGTCGTGGAAGGTCACGTTGCCGAGCGTCGCCAGATGCTCTTCCAGCGAATTTTTCAGGTCCTGCTCCCAGAAGAAGCGGGCGTCGGCCAGGCGCGCGCGAACCACGCGCTCGTTGCCGGCGATGATCGCCGCCCCACCGTCGCTGGCCTCGATATTGGCCGCCAGCACGAAGGCGTTGGAGAGCTGCCCGGTGGAAGCATCGCGGGTGACGAAATATTTCTGGTTCACGCGGATGGTGAGGCGGATCACCTCTTCGGGAAGGCTCAGCGTCGCCTCGTCGAAGTGGCCGACCAGCACCACCGGCCACTCCACGAGCCCGGCGACCTCTTCCAGAAGTCCGGGGTCGTCCACCAGCTCCAGCCCCAGCGCGAACACGGCATTCTTGGCAGCTTCCAGAATCTGGTCGCGCCGCCGGTCCATGTCCACGATAACCTTCGCCCGCGTGAGGGCAGGCGCATAGTCGTCGAGCCGGCGGACGCGGATGGGTTCGGGCGCATGAAAACGATGGCCGACGGTGGTGTCCCCCACCGGCACGTCGCCGATCGCGACCGGCACGATCTCCGGGTCTTCGTTCTCTGCGCCGAAGGTCGCCACAATCGACGTCATCGGGCGGACCCAGCGCATGGCACCGGCTTCGGCCGAGCCGGCACCCCAGCGCATCGTCACCGGCCAGGGAAAGCGGCGGACCGCCTCGACAATGGCTTCGCCGCACACGTTGATCGCTTCGCGGCCTGGCACCACGGTGCGGGCCACGTAAAAATCGCCCTTCTTCGGGTCGTTCACGATCTCGGCAGCGTCGATGGAGGCAAGCCCGCTGGCGCGCAAGAAGCCCTCGAGCGCCTTTTCGGGGGCGCCGACGCGCGGTCCCTTCCGCTCCTCGCGCTTTTCCGCCGAGCGGGCCGGCAGGCCCTGGACGGACAGGATCAGCCGCCGCGGCGTGGCGCTGGCATAGGCGCCCTCGTAGGTGAGGCCCGCCTCCACAAGGTGGTCGGTGACGAGTTTCTTGAAATCGCCTGCGGCGCGACGCTGCATCCGCGCAGGGATTTCCTCGCTCAGGATTTCGACGAAGAGTTCGGGCATGGGGTGAAACGCCGGTTCAGACAGGAAGACGGTCGGTAGCACCGGACGGCGCCGGACAAAACCCTCCATGGCGCGCTTGGGGGCTGCCTTTGCCCCCCATGCCCCATTTCGGCGTCGCGGTCAGGGCGCCTTGCACACGGTCGCCACCGTTGGCGGCACGGTCACCGCCATGGAGGAGCCGCGTCCCGTTCGCGACATCACGCCCACAACCGCCCCGTCCGCCGAAAGGAGCGGCGCGCCAGACGTGCCGCGGGGCGACGGGCAGCTCAGCAACAGCTCCATGCCGCCGACCTCGGCCAGCACATCGCATCCGGCGCGCTGTTGAAGGTGCACGCGCGGCTGCCCGTAACCCACAATGGTCATCGGATCGTCGGTTGCGGCGGGCGGGCCGAGCGGCAGGGTCGCCGGCGGCGGGCTGGCGAGACACAGGGCCACAAGGTCGCCGCCCAGCGGTTCCACTGCCTTCACGCCGCCTTCCGCCACCCATGTCATCCGCGAGTAGCCGTACAGCAGCGTCAGGCTCTCCGGCGCTACGCCCGCCACGCAATGGGCCGCGGTCAGCGCGGTGTCCTCGGATATTGCAGCAAACGTGCAATGCCGCCTCGCCGAAAAGCCTGCATGGTTGAGCCGGCCGATGGCAGGCTCGGTGCCGCTGGCACGGGCTTGCGGGGCGCCGGCACACAGGAGCACCGCTGCTGCAAGAAACGTTGCAGCGCGCATCAATCGCGCAGACCGAAACCGAACGTGTCGGCGAACGGATCCGCCTCGCAGGTCCCCACCACCGTGCAGCGCGCATTGTCGCGCGTCTGCACCCGGTAGGGGCGGACCACCTGATCGTAGAGCGTGCACCAGCTCACGTCGGTCACAAACATCTTGTAGGTGCGCGCGCCGGTGGTGATGACCACCTGCCCTTCCCGGTTGATCAGCGCCTGAACCTGCTGGCACGTCATCTTGCGCGTGTCCGGCCGCCCTTCTGCGTGTGCCGTGGCGCCGAAACCTGCCGCCAGAAGGGCAGCGATGATGATGGTTCGCATGGGGCAACTCCCTCTCGTCTTGTTGTTGTGCTTGACTTCGGGTGGCCGTCGGCGGCACTTCACCGCGCCATGGCGCGCCCGATCCTCTACCTCGACATCAGCCGGCTTCTCCGGCGCTACGAACACTTCGGTGGGCCCACCGGGGTGGACCGCGTCGACATTCAGTACGCCGAGTGGCTGACACGGCAAACCCTCTTCGAGGGCATTGCGGTGACGCGCAGCAGGCGCGGCCTGCTGGCTCTTTCCGCACAGACGTTTGCCACCGTGCTTGCCACCCTCAATCGCCGCTGGGGCCGCGATGTCCCGCCCGGCTTTGGCCGCGAGGGCCGCAACCTCCTTCATTATGGCACAGAGCGCACGGTGCAGAGGCTCGCCCGCTGGCGGCTCTTGTCCGGGGCAACCGCGCCGAACCCGGCCGGACGGCCAAGCCTTTACCTCAATGTCAGCCACGAAGGGCTGGACGTGCCGCAGAACTACGCCGGCCTGCCCGGTGCCAAGGTGGCGCTCGTGCATGACGTGCTCCCCCTGACGCACCCCGAATATGACACGCGGCGCACCACCTTGCTGCACGGGCGGCGTGTTGCCGCCATCGCCGCCCATATGGACCACGTGATCGCCAACTCCGCGGCCACGGTCGACGAGCTTCGCGCGATCACGCCCGCCGCCAAATTCGGCACCACGGTTGCGCACCTTGGCCCCTCCCTTGCCGCGCCGGCCGCACCGGCCCCGGCGCAGCGGCCGACCTTTGTCCACCTTTCCAGCATCAACCGCCGCAAGAATCTGGGGCTTCTGCTCCACATCTGGCGCGAGATGGCAGCCGATGGCGTGGCCCCGCATCTCGCCATCATCGGCCGGCGGGGCAACGACAACACCGCGCTGGAGCTGATCGACCGCTGCGACGCACTGGCCGACCACGTGACAGTGCATGGCGCGGTAAACGACAGCGAGGCGGCGGCCATTGTTGCCAGCGCCCGCGGCCTGCTGACGCCATCTTTCGCCGAAGGGTTCGGCCTTCCCATTGTGGAGGCGCATCACATGGGTGTGCCGGTGATCGCATCGGACCTTGCGGTCCACCGCGAAGTCGGCGGCGCCGCTGCCATCTATTGCGCCCCCACGGACGGCCCGGCGTGGCGCCGCGCCATTTTGTCCATGGCAACCGACGATGCCGCCCACGCCGCGCGCGTCGCCGCCATCGTTCCGCCCCCGACGTGGCAGTCCCATCTCGAGACGGTCGAGGCCGCACTGCTGCCGCTCGCCCGCTGAGGCGCCCGCTCAGCCGATGCTGACAACCGCCTCGCCATCGACGGTGCGGCTCCAGTCCAGCGCGTCCTGATGGCTGGCGACCACCTCCAGCACCGGCGCACCTGCAACAATTTGAGCCCCAGGCGGCGCGATCACGCGCACCCCGGCACCCTTGTCCTCCGGCGCACCGGCGGCCCGTGCCAGAGCGCCCAGCGCCGGACCGTCGATCCCCGCCACCGTGCCGCTGCGGCTCGCGCAGATGGTGCGGACAAAGGGCCCCGGCGTTGCCGTCTGCCGCCGCCCCTGCGCATCCACAATCGCCTCGAAGGCAGAAAGTGCCGCGCCGCTTTCCAAAAGGGATTCCGCGCGTGCCCGCCCGGTTCCAACCGGCACGGACGGATCGAACGCCAGCATTTCAGCGGCAAAATCCAGCGCTTTCTCCCGCAGCGCAGCGCTGGCGCCCGCGGCGCCCTCCAGCACCGCCCGCACGTCGATCAGCTCCAGCGCCGGCCCCACCGCCGTGCCGATCACGCGGCTCCCGTCGGTCACGAACGCGCGCACGGTAAGGCCGACGCCGGACCCGACCGTCTCGAACAGGGTCGCCAGCTTTGCCGCCTCCGCCCGCGTCTCGGTCTTGGCGCCTCGCCCGGCCGGAATGTCGATCACCACATGGGTGGCGCCCGCCAGAAGCTTTTTGGAGAGGATCGACGACACGTCGAGAAGGGCAGAGCGGATGCCGAGGGGGCGGTTGATGGCGTTCATCACATCGTCCAGCGGGCTGTGGCTGATCCGCCCGTTCCAGGCGATGGTCGCACCCGCGGCTGCAATGGCTGCACCCATGTCCGCCCGTGTCAGATCCACGCGGGCGGCGCACTCCATCACATCCGCTGTGCCGGCTGCCGAGGTGATCGCGCGCGACGATATTTTCGGCACCAAAAGCCCGTGGGCAGCGGCAATGGGCACGGCAATCATCGAAATCCGGCTTCCGGGAACGCCGCCCAGCGAGTGCTTGTCCACAACCAGCGGCCGGTCCCACACAAGAGCGTTGCCGAGCGCCGCCCGCACCCGCGTCAGCGCAATCACCTCGCTGGTGGTGAGGCTCTGCGCGGCGGCGACCAGAAATCCGGCGGTCTCGCCCTCGCTGTAGTTGCCGGCCACCAGATCCAGCGCAATCTGCTCGATCTCGGCCGTCTCCAGCGTGCAGCCAGCCACCTTGGCCCGCAGGAGATCCCGGCTGCCGGCGGCACGGGCGCGCTGCACCGTGACCTCAGACCCGGACGCGAGCCCGAGCCGCTCCAGCGCAGGAGCGGACAGTGCCGCCTCCCCCGGCCCCACCAGCGTGCCGGCGTCGCAAAGGGCAAGCCGGGCGCGAACCCTGCGGCTGCCCGCGACCACATCCACCCGCTCGGCCGCACCCAGCTGACCGGCGCGCACGCACAGGCTTTCGCGCGCCACAAAACACACCGCCTCGCGGCCCATGCTGACCGGCGCTGCGGCAAGGGTGAGCGGCAGATGCGCTGCCCCCAGAAGGGCTGCCAGAAAACGCGCGACCCCCACATCGGCCGTGGCGTTGTTGGCAATCTCGATCACCGGGCCGTGCGCACGGATGGGCACGGCACGCGACAGGCGCGCGGCCACCGCGGACGCATCCTCCCGGCCGCGCGCCCTGAGCCGCGCTGCCACAATGTCCGGCGGCGCGGTGATCGAGAGCACCACAACCCTCGCGGCCGCCGCCTCGAATGCCGCGATTTCCCGCCGCGAGCCGTTGACCACCACGTTGCGGCCTTCACCCAGCGCCTCGCGCACGGCCTGGCGGACCCCGTAGAACAACCCGTGAGCGCCCCAGCTTGCGAGAAAAGCTCCGGCGCGTTCGGCGGCGGCAAAGCTGGCCTCGTCCATCGCCTCGTGCGCCTCGCCGCCGGCCTCGGCAGGCCGCGTCACCACCCGCCGCGCGAAGGCGAACGCGGGGTCACCGGCAAGAGCGGCCCGGGCGCCGTCGATCAATGTGTCCTTGCCGGCGCCACTCGGCCCCACCACCAGAAAAAGCGTTCCCTCAGCCGGTGGCGTGCCGCTCTGCGTATCGGATGTGTTGGCGGGGGTCGGCTCGTGTGAGTGGGGGTGCCCTGCCGGGCGCGTGCCTGCGCGCAGCGCCTTCCGGGTCACCAGGGCGGCTGCCAAATCGGACCGGGCGGCGGCGATACCGCGCGGTGCACCGCTGCCGGAAGCGCCCGGCGCAGCGTCATCCGGGGGACGGGTCGGTAAATCCGCGGGGCCGGTTCGCATCGGAACGCCCTTCGTGTTGAACGATGACCCTTCCATACAAGGCCCGTGCCTCACACAGAAGGCGCTGCGCCGGTTTCACGCAGGAAGTTCGCGCACTCGTAATCGCCCCGCGCAAAACCCTCGCGCCTCCACCATGGCAATTGCGGCAAAGAAAAAGCCCGGCCGCGGGGGCCGGGCTTTGCGTCAGAGCATCAGTGCTCGATGTTGCGCCAGAGCTTGCGCTTGGTCAGGTAGAGCAGCAGCGCCAGCACCGCGAGGAAGATCATGACCTTGAAGCCCATCTCCTTGCGCTGCTCAAGCTTCGGCTCCGCAGCCCACATCATGAACGCCGCGACATCTTCGGAATATTGTTCCAGCGTTTCGGGCGTCCCGTCAGTGTAGGTCACCTGACCGTCGCGCAGCGGCGGCGGCATGGAGATCCAGTCCCCCGCCAGGAAGGTGGGGTTGTAGTACTTGCCCGGCACCGGCTCCACGCCGTGCGGCACTTCCTCGTAGCCCTGCAGCAGCGAGTAGATGTAGTCCGGCCCGTTCTCCTGGTAGTTGGCGAACGCGTCGACAATGAAGCCCGGGAAACCGCGGTGGTCCGCCCGCGCCTTCGCCAGCAGCGAGAAGTCGGGCGGGTAGGCGCCGCCGTTGGCTGCAGCCGCCGCAATCCGGTTGGGGAACGGCGGCGGGAAGTTGTCGGTCAGGAGCGCCGGCCGCTCGAAAGGCTGGCCGGTCTCGTTGTTGATGTCGCTGATCCGGTACTCGGAGGCGATCTGCTTGGCGGCCTCCTCGGACATGTGCGGCCCGGTCTCGTCCGTCAGCGAGCGGAACGCCACCAGCTGCATGGAGTGGCAGATGCCGCAGGCCTCGCGGTAAACCTTGAGCCCGCGCTGGAGCTGCGCGGTCTCGTACTGGCCGAACACACCGCCAAACGACCATTCGTGCTTGTGGATGTGGACCTGCTCGCCCTCGGCGGCAGCCGCCGGCAGTGCTAGCGAAGCCGCAATGCCGGTTGCCAGAGCGGCGCGGCGCAGGAAGGCGCCGCAATTCATCATCGTCATTGCGATCAATCCTTCTGCGCTGCGTTAGCGCTGCCTGGCTGGGTGGGCGCCCCGGCCGCGGGTTCACCGGCAACGCGCGGCAGATTGCGGCCACGCTGCCGCTTGCCGCCCCAGATCCAGTTCTGGTCCTGGGCGTTGGGGAGGCCGTCGTCCTTGTGCAGCACCGCCTCCGAGATGGAATTGGGCATCGGCTTGGGTTTCTCGATCAGCCCCAGCACCGGCATCAGCACCAGGAAGAAGCCGAAATAGTAGGCCGTGAAGATCCGCGCCAGAACGATGTAGACGCCTTCAGCCGGCTGTGCACCGAGCCAGCCCAGCGCCACCGCGGTGACGACGAACAGCCAGAACGCGATCTTGAACATCGGCCGGTACTTGGCCGAGCGCACCTTGGACGTGTCGAGCCACGGCACCACGAACAGCACCAGGAGTGCCGAGAACATCGCGATCACGCCGCCGAGCTTGGACGGGATGGCGCGCAGGATCGCGTAGAACGGCAGGAGATACCATTCCGGCACGATGTGCGCCGGCGTCGCCAGCGGGTTGAACTCGATGTAGTTGTCCGGGTGGCCGAGATAGTTCGGCGCATAGAACACGAAGTAGCCGTAAAGGAGCATGAAGCAGACGAGCGCGAACACGTCCTTCATCGTCACGTAGGGGTGGAACGACACGGTATCCTTGGCGGACTTCACCGAGACGCCGGTCGGGTTGTTGTTGCCCGAGATGTGCAGCGCCCAAACGTGCAGGAACACGATGCCGGCAATCATGAACGGCAGCAGGTAGTGGAGCGCGAAGAAGCGGTTCAGCGTCGGGTTATCGACCGCGAAGCCACCCCACAGCCATTCCACGATCGCAGGCCCGACCAGCGGGATCGCCGAGAACAGGTTGGTGATCACCGTGGCGCCCCAGCCCGACATCTGCCCCCAGGGCAGCACGTAGCCCATGAACGCGGTGGCCATCATCAGGATGAGGATGATCACGCCGAGCATCCACAGGATCTCCCGTGGCGCCTTGTAGGAGCCGTAGTAGAGCCCGCGGGCGATGTGCATGTACACCGCAAAGAAGAACATCGACGCGCCGACCGCGTGAATGTAGCGCAGCAGCCAGCCGTAGTTCACATCGCGCATGATGTGCTCGACCTGATTGAACGCCAGCTCCGTGTTTGCTGCATAATGCATCGCGAGCGTGATGCCCGTGAGGATCATGGTGATCAGCATGAACATCAGGATCGCGCCGAACGTCCACATGTAGTTGAGGTTCTTCGGCGTCGGGAAGGCGATGGCCTGCTCGTGAGCAAGCGAAAACAGGGGCAGACGCGAATCGATCCAGCGGACCGTCTTGTTCTGCGGCTGGAAGGACGAAGTCCCGTGTCCGGCCATGATTGTCCTCTCTGAAGATTCGGTTAGCCGACGACGATCGAAGTGTCGGAGGCGAAAACATAAGGCGGAATGGCAAGGTTCTCCGGAGCGGGACCCTTACGGATACGGCCGGCCGTGTCGTAGTGCGAGCCGTGGCAGGGGCAGAACCAGCCGCCAAAGTCGCCGGAGGTGCCCAGCGGAATGCAGCCAAGGTGCGTGCAAACGCCAATCATCACCAGCCAGGCCTCGTTCTCGGGCGCCGCGCGGTTCTCGTCGGTCGCCAGCTCGTCTGCCGCGCCGCCGAGGTTGGGGTTGCGCGCCTCGGTGTCCGCCAGCGCGGACATCGGGGTTTCCCTGGCAGCCTCGATTTCCTGCTCGGTGCGGCGGCGGATGAACACCGGCTTGCCGCGCCACATCACCGTCATCGATTCGCCGACCCCAAGGTTGGCAACATCAACCTCGATGGATGCCAGCGCCTCGGATGAGGCGTCCGGGTTCATCTGGTCGATAAACGGCCACGCAATCCCTGCGACACCCACCGCGGCGACGGCCCCGGTCGCGATGTAGAGGAAGTCGCGCCTCGAATGTTCGTCTCCAGGTCCGGTCTCGTCAGCTGTGCTCAACGCACCTCTCCCACGCTCGAATGGTTCCAAGCACCAATTGCAACGCCCTGACCGCTCTGTCCAGATCGCAATCGGTCAGACTCGTTGTCGCAAATCATAGTATCGCGGAGCTAGCGGGTCGAAAACTGGCCGGCCGACGCTGCCCCGCCAACCCCGACAGAACGCCCCAACGCCCCATGGACATCGCCCTTTACGAACCCGATATCCCACAAAACACCGCAGCAATCCTGCGCACTGCGGTGTGCTTTGATGCTGCGGTGCACATTGTCGGACCTGCCGCATTCGACCTTTCGGACCGTGCCACACGCCGCGCCGGGCTCGACTATGCTGCGACAGCGCGGCTCAAGCGCCACACCAGTTTCGATAATTTCAAAAGTGCCGCATGCGGCAGAATTGTCCTTTTCACCACCCGCGGCACCGCGTCGCTGGAGGCGTTTTCGTTTGCGCCGGACGACACACTCCTGTTCGGGCGCGAATCGGCCGGTGTGCCCGATGCCGTCCATGACGCCGCAGACGCGCAGGTACGCATCCCCCTTGCCCCTGGCGCCCGTTCCCTCAACCTTGCCGTCGCCGTGTCCATCGGCCTGTGGCAGGCGCTCTCCACAACCCACCAACTGAACCCGAAAGGCCCTTCATGACGAACGCTGCCCAGAAAGGCGGCCCGCTGCCCGATGCGGACACGCTTCAAGCCCGCCAGAGCGAGGCGCGCCACTGGTTCGAAGACCTGCAACGCCAGATCCACACGCTGTTCGAGGAACTGGAAGCCGAAGCCCCGCCCGTCTCCGAGGCGGATACACCCGGCGCGTTCGAGCGCTCGCCGTGGCAACGCACCAACCACGATGGCGCGGACGGTGGCGGCGGCACCATGGGAATGCTGAACGGGCGCCTGTTCGAAAAGGCCGGCGTTCACACCTCCACCGTCCATGGCACGTTTTCCGAGCAGTTCCGCGGCCAGATCCCCGGCGCTGCGGAAGACCCCAAATTCTGGGCCTCCGGCATCTCGCTGATCGCCCACCCGTGGAACCCCCACGTCCCCACCGTGCACATGAACACCCGCTACGTGGTGACCACGCGCAACTGGCTGGGCGGCGGCGCCGACCTGACGCCAATGCTCGACCGCCGGCGCGGCCAGGACCACCCCGACACCGTCCTCTTCCACGACGCCTTCCGTGACTGCTACGGTCGGCACGAGGGCGTGCGCGACTACGCCACCGACAAGGCATGGTGCGACGAATATTTCTCGCTCCCCCACCGCGGCAGCGAGATGCGCGGCATCGGCGGCGTCTTTTACGACTACCAGTTCTCCGGCGACTGGGACGCCGACCTTGCCCTCACCAAGGACATCGGCCGCACCTTCATGGCCGCCTACAGCGCCATCGCACGGCGCACCATGCACGAACCGTGGACCGAGGCCGACCGCACCGAGCAGCAGATCCGCCGCGGCCGCTACGTGGAGTTCAACCTCCTGCATGACCGCGGCACCATCTTCGGCCTGAAGACCGGCGGCAACGTGGAGTCGATCCTCTCCTCCATGCCCCCCACGGTGCGCTTTCCCTGAAGGTCAGTTCGGCACGGCAATGCGCGGGCTGGGGTCTTCCATCTCGTGCAGCCGGCGCGATGCGGTCTGCGCAATGCGCAGCGTCAGGGTGCGCCGTGCAGGGGCGGCAAGCCGGGATACGGTTGCGGGGCGGATGATTTCTGCCTCGAAGCCATCGGTCATGATGAGGCCCTCCCCTTGCGGGAAGATGTCACCCACCTCGGGTGTCGATGCGAAGAACAGCCGGTCGCAATATGCCTTGTATTGCGGCCACTTGCTGTCGGCGCGAAAATCAGCAAGGCAGGATTTTATCTCCACGATCCAGATCTCGCCATCTGCGCCAAGGGTGATGAGATCGGCACGGCGGCCGGAGGGCAAAATCAGCTCCGGCACCACACCGTGGCCCATTTCGCGCAACAACCGCCCCACCCCGCGCCGCACCTTCAGCGCGGCAGGGGACTGGCGGCCGTCCAGCATCGGCTCCACATCGAGGGCGCAAAACATCGGCATGACCTGCCAGAACTCCCTGCAAAGGGCTATGCGCGCGAGCACGAACCCAGAACAGCGATAGATCCAGACCAGCCCGCCGCGGTCAAGCATCCGGACTGCGGCGCAGGCTTGCGCAACCGCATTTCATGCAATAATCAAAGTTACATGAAATGCGACAGCCGTCTCTCTTCCGTACTCCACGCCGTCCTCCACATGGCCGACCACGACGGGCCGATGCGCTCCGAGGAAATCGCAAGGTGCATGAACACCAACCCGGTTGTGGTGCGGCGGACGATGGGTTTCCTGCGCGAGGCGGGGTTCGTCAGATCGCAAAAAGGCCACGCCGGCGGGTGGACCATCTCGGCCAACCTTGCGGACATCACCCTGCGTCAGTTGCACGTAGCGCTCGGCGAGCCGGCGGTCTTCGCCATCGGCAACCGCACTGAAAATCCTGCGTGTCTGGTCGAACAGTCGGTCAACACCCTCATCGACGAGACGCTTGGCGAAGTGGAGGCACTGCTTCTGGCCCGCTTCGCCTCCGTGACCCTTGACGACCTCGCAGCCGAATTCCGCCAGCGACAGGCCCACTGGCGCCGGACCAATGAGGACAGCCGATGATCCACGATGTCATCATCATAGGTGGCAGCTATTCCGGCATGGCGGCTGCGCTGCAGCTCGTTCGCGCGCGCCGCCCCGTCCTGGTGGTCGACGCCGGATTGCCGCGCAACCGCGCCGCCTCACACGCGCACGGCTTCATTAGCCAGGACGGCACACCGCCGGCCGACATCGCACGGGGCCGCCAAGGCCCAGCTGATGGCCTACCCCGCGCTCAGCTGGATTGACGGCATGGCGACAACGGCGAGCGCGGAAGCGGACGGCATCACCGTTCGGCTGGCCGACGGCAGTGCGCATTCCGGCAAGCGGCTGATCCTCGCAATCGGGGTTTCGGACACGCTTCCCCCGGTCAAGGGGCTGGCGGAGCGGTGGGGCAATTCCATCCTCCACTGCCCCTACTGTCATGGCTACGAGCTGGACGGACAGCCCATCGCGGTGCTGGCAAGCGGGGAAATTGCCATTCACCAGGCGTTGGTCTGCGCAGACTGGGGACCGGTCACCCTTCTCCTCAACGACGCCTTCGTCCCCGCCGATGCCGACCTTCAGGCGCTGGCGGCGCGCAAGATCGCGACCGAGCGAAGCGCCGTCACCCGCATCGAAGGCACGGCCGACGTACGCCTTGCGGACGGGCGCGTCCTCCCCTTCGCCGGCATTTTTGTGGCACCGAGAAACGCCCCGTCCACCGGCCTTGCCGCAACGCTCGGCTGCGCGGTGGAAGAGAGCCCGTTCGGGACGCAGATCCGCGTCGACGGGACCGGCGAGACATCCGTGCCGGGTGTCTTTGCCTGCGGCGATGCTGCTGCGGCGCCGCATTCGATTTCGCTTGCGGTGGCGAGCGGCGCAATGACCGGCGCCCGCGCCCACCAGTCCCTCATCTTCTGAGGTGATGTCGGGCAGCGATCAGCCGAAGGGGCGGCGCTGGTTGATGGCGGCGGCCAGCGTGCCCTCGTCCAGATAGTCGAGTTCGCCGCCGATCGGCACGCCGGACGCGAGGCGCGACACGGTGAGGTTCAGCGCCTCCAGCCGTTCGATGATGTAGTGGGCCGTGGTCTGGCCCTCCACCGTGGCGTTCATGGCCAGCACCACCTCGCGCACGGACGGGTCGGCGGCTCGCTCCACCAGCTTGCCGATGCCGATGTCCTCCGGGCCGAACCCGTCGATGGCGGAAATTGTGCCGCCCAGCACATGGTAGCGCGCGCGCATGACGGCGGCCCGCTCCAGCGCCCAGAGGTCCGCAACGTCCTCCACCACAATGATGACGGCGGGATCGCGCGACGCATCGAGGCAGACCGTGCAGGGGTTGGAGGTGTCGACGTTGCCGCACACGGTGCACACGCTGACGCGCTCGCCCACCTCGGTGATGGCGGCGGCCAGCGGTCCCAGCAGGGACTCGCGCTTTTTCACCATATGCAACGCCGCACGCCGGGCCGAGCGTGGCCCGAGACCCGGAAGCTTTGCCAGAAGCGTGATCAGGCGTTCGATTTCTGCGCCGGCGACGGCCACGGGCAGGCCCGGCTCAGCCGAACGGCAGCTTGAAGCCTGCGGGCAGCCCCATGTCGCCCATCATGCCCTGGGTGCGCTCCTGCACCAGAGCGCCGACCTTTTCGCGCGCGTCGTTGCAGGCCGCAATCACCAAGTCTTCCACAATCTCGGCCTCTTCCGGCTTCAGCATCGCCGGGTCTATCTTGAGGGACACCAGCGCCATCTGGCCGTTGACGCGGGCAACGACGGCGCCGGCACCGGATTCTCCGGTGGCTTCGAGGGTTTTCATCTCCTCCTGAAGCTCGCCCATGCGGGACTGAATTTCCCGCGCTTTGCCCATCATCTTCAGAATGTCCATTCTAACCCTCGCTGCGCGCAGCCTTGCCGGCCGGCGCGTCCTCGTTCTTTCTGACTTCGGTAATCTCGGCGTCGGCGAAGCGTTCCAGCAGCGCGCGCACCAGCGGGTCGCTCTTGGCGTCTTCCTTGAGGGCGACCTGCTCGGAAACAAAGGCCTCGTGCAAGGTCGGCGCAGTGCTGCCTTCGCTGACGGTGACAATCCAGCGGCGGCGCGTCAGCTCGGTCAGCTTCTGGCCGAGCGCGCCGGCCACCGTCGGCTCGGCGTCCTCAAGCAGCGACACCTCGATCCGCCCCGGCTCGAAGCTGACGAGACGCATGTCCCGCTCCACCTGCCGCCGCAGCATGACGTTGCCTTCGAGAAGCCGCGCCACGGCGGCAAAGCTCTGCGGCTGCGGCGGCGCCTTGCGGGCCTGCGCCTCGGGCCCCGCAGGCGCGGAGGCCACCGGCGCCGCCCGCGCTGGTGCAGCAGGCGCATGGGTCCCGCCGCCCCCGGCCCCTCCCCCGCGTCCGGCCGGGGCGTCGCCAAAGGGCAAGCCGTCCGGCTCGGGAAGGCTCGCCATGTAGCAAAGGCGGATCAGCACCATTTCGGCCGCCATCACGGGCTTGGGCGCCGTCTGTACTTCTGCGATCCCGGCCAGCAGCGCCTGCCACATGCGCGACAAAGCCGCCATGCCGAGCGTGCCTGCAAAGACGGCAGAGCGTTCGCGCACGGTCTCTGGTTCGCCGGGCTCCGGCGGCGCGTTGGTCACCTTCTGCCGCGTCACCTGGTGAACGAACGCCGCGAGGTCGCTGAGCACCACCACGGGGTCGGCACCCACCTCGTACTGGGCGCCAAGTTCGGCAAGCGCACCGGCCGCCTCCCCCTTCATCACCAGCTCGAAGAGATCGACGACACGCGCACGGTCGGCAAGGCCCAGCATGTCGCGCAGGTCGTCGGCCGACACGTTGCCGCCACCATGGGCGATGGCCTGATCCAGCAGCGACAGCGAATCGCGCACGGAGCCTTCCGCAGCCCGCGCGATCATCGCCAGTGCGGGCTCGTCGACGGTGACGCCTTCAGCCGTTGCGACCCTGGCAAGGTGGCTGGAGAGTTCGCCAACCTCGATGCGGCGGAGATCGAACCGCTGGCAGCGCGACAGAACCGTCACCGGCACCTTGCGGATTTCGGTGGTCGCGAAGATGAACTTGACGTGCGCAGGCGGCTCTTCGAGCGTCTTCAACAGGCCGTTGAAGGCCGCCGTTGAAAGCATGTGCACTTCGTCGATGATGTAGACCTTGTAGAGCGCCGATACGGGCTTGTAGCGCGCTGCATCGGTGATCTCGCGAATGTCGTTGATGCCGGTGTGGCTGGCGGCGTCCATCTCGATGACGTCGACGTGCCGGCCTTCCATGATCGCCTGACAGTGACGGCCGGGTTCGGTGAAATCGACCGTCGGCTCGCGGGGCTCGCCATCGCGCTCATAATTGAGCGCGCGGGCGAGAATGCGGGCGGTGGTGGTCTTGCCCACGCCGCGCACGCCGGTCAGCATCCACGCCTGCGGAATGCGCTGGTGCGCGAACGCGTTGCGCAGGGTGCGCACCATCGGCTCTTGGCCGATCAGCTCGCCGAAGTGGCTGGGGCGGTATTTGCGGGCGAGCACCCTGTAGGCGCCGGCCTCGGCCGCTGGGGCGGGGTCTGGAAGGGTGGCGTCGGCCATTTCAACTCCGTGCCGCTCTCAAGGGTCGGGCGGCGCGGTCGCATCGCCTGGGCTCAAAGCGAAGGGGCTGGCGGATAGGAGGCCGGACAATGACCCGGACCGAATTCGTTAGGGCTGCTTCGTTCCCGACCTGACCCGGTTGGCGAAGGACCCGTCCACCGCCGACCTCCCGCCCCCTATATCAAGGGTCATTCGGGCAATGGCAAGTCCGCAGACAGATCGATCACCGGCCCATTTGCAGCGCGGGCATCGTCGGGGTCGTGGCTGACCATCACCACGGGGAGCCCGTCCTGGCGCGCAAGGTCGAAGACGATGGCCCGCGTTGCGGCCCGCAGCGCCTGGTCCAGCGCCGAAAACGGCTCGTCCAGCAGCAGCGCGCGGGGGGCACCCGCCAGCGTCCGCGCCAGCGCCACGCGGCTGTTCTGCCCGCCGGACAGGGTTGCCGGGTCGCGCCTTGCAAGATCGGCCATGGCAACCCGCTGCAGCGCCGCCATGGCCGCGTTCCGGCGGGCTGCCCTCCCTCCGGCAGTGCGCGGGACGGCAAACATCACATTGCCCAGCACCGACATGTGGGGAAAAAGCAACGGGTCCTGAAACATCATGCCAACGCCGCGCCGCTCGGGCGGCAGCGCCAGAAGGTCGGCAGCGCCAAGCCGCACAGCACCCTCCACCGCAAAACCCGGCGGCAAAAGCCCCGCAATCCCCAGAAGGAGAGAGGACTTGCCAATACCCGAAGGCCCCATCACCGAAAGCACTTCGCCCGGCGCCACGGTGACCGAAAGGCGCGCCAGCGTCCGCCCGCCTAGCGCAACGCGGTAGTCGTCCAAGACAAGGCTCACGCGGCGAACCCGGCACGGCGCACGCCGCGCACCAGCCGCGGCGCGCCGCGGGCCAGCGCAAATGCGGCAAAGGGCAGGACAAGCTGCAAGCTGGCGAAAATGCCGATCAGCCGCCGGTCGCCGCCGCTTGCTGCCGTTACGGCCTCCGTCGTTACCGTCACCACGCGCCCGCCCCCAATCAACTGCGTCGGCAGGTAAAGCCCGACGCTGACGGCAACGCAAAGAGCCGCCGCCACGCACAGCGGTGGAAACAACATGGGAAGCCGCACGGTAAAGAGCCGGCGCACCGGCCCCGCGCCCACGCTTGCGGCCACCGCCTCGTAGCGCGGGTCCAGCGCCTGCCATGGGCCTGATAGCGCAATGAGGGCGTAAGGCAGCGCAAACAGCGCGTGGCACAACGTCACCGCCACCGCGCCGGGCTGCAAGCCGGCAGCAATGGCAAGCACGTTGAGGCCGAACAGGAAGGCCACCTGCGGCGCAATCAGCGGCGCATAGATGAGCCACCACACCCGCGCCCCGCGCCGCTGCGCTTCAAGGAGGAGCACGGCCAGCGGCAGCGCCACAACGGTCGCGCCGAGCGCCAGCAGCAGCGTCGCCTGCAAGGTGCCAGCGGCCATGGGCAAACGCTGCGTCCAGGCCGACAGATTCATCGTGCCGGGCCAGGTTTGCGGAAATGGCCAATATCCCGCGAAGGACTGGACGATGAGCCCGCCGAAACCGCAGAAGACCACCGCAACGCCAAGCCCGGCGGCGCTCAGCACCAGCGTCCGCACGGCCCCGTCGCGGGTAAGGCGCGCGCCGGACAGCGCCGCCGACCGCATGACAGCACCCACCGCAACCTCGGCTGCAAGCCACAGGCAAATCGTCGCGCCGGCCAGCACCGCCATGGCAAAGGCGCCTGCACTGCCGATCATCCAGTCCGCAAGGTCGGTGGACTGGAGCCAGCCGACGATCCGCACCGACAACGGCGCAGGGCGTGTCGGCCCCAGAATAAGCGCCATGTCCACCACCGATACGGCGAACGCGAGGGTCGCCAGCACAGGCAGGCGGATCTGACGGTAGACGAGCGGCCACACCGCATGCAGGAACGCGGTCATTGGCCCGTAGCCCAGCGTTCGCGCCACGGCCGCCCGTTCGCCCGCCCGCACCTGGCGCAATGCCGCCAGCGCCATCAGAAAGAGGAACGGCGTCTCCTTCACCACCAGAGCGGCTGCCAGCGACCAGCCCCAGGGGTCGCGCAGGATCGCAATGTCGGGCGGCACGTCGAGGCCGGTTGCCCAGGGCGACACCAGCCGCAACAGGAAGCCCGAGGGCGCGAACAGGAACACGAACCCCAGCGCCGCAGCCGCATGGGGCACCGAAAGGATGGGCGCCAGCAACCGTTCGGCAACGCCAAGTGTCCGCGTTGCGAAGGCCGCCGCCAGAATCAGCGCCGTCAGCACCAGCGAGACCGCCGTGGCCACAAGCCCCGACAGCGCGCTGACGGCAATGGAGCGCGCAATTCCGGGCTCCGCGGCAAAAGCCGCAAGCACCTGAAAGCCCGGCTCCCGCGCGCCCAGCGCCGGAAAATACCCCATTGCCGGGACAATGACGCCCACAAGCCCGGCCACCACCGGCACCACAAGCACCGCACTCACCACCATGGAGACGAGCCGCCAGCTCAAAGGTGCGGTGGTTCCTCCATTGGACGCGATGTGGCTTGCGCGTGGCTTGCGCGGGAGGCCTTCAGCTTTCAATTGCGACATCAGAACCTTCGCATCCTTCGCCGCGCGACGTATAATGCATTCCATGGATCAAACATCGCCCGGCGCCTTTCACGCTGTGCTCTATCCGCATCGTTCGCTAAGCCGCCGCGGCTTTTTTGTCATGATGGCAGGCATCACAGCCATCATGGGCTTTGGCGCGCTGCGCGCACTGGCGCTGGGCGCGTGGCCCGTCGCCATCTTTTCCGTGCTCGACGTTCTGCTCATCTACGTCTGCTTCAAACTCAGCTATCGCGCAGGCCGCCAGTTCGAGGAAATTGCCGTCAGCGAAAGCGAGGTGCTGGTGCGCAAGGTCACCGCCGCCGGCGCGGTGACGGAGCACCGTTTCAATCCCTTCTGGGCGCGCCTCACGATCATCCGGCAGGAAGAAGAAGGCGTCACGCGGATCGACCTTGGCTCCCACGGCAAGGTGGTCGTGATCGGCGCCTTCCTCAATCCGGACGACCGGGCGTCGTTTGCCACGGCCTTCGCCGATGCGCTGGACCGCGCGCGCCGCTCCGCTGCCCCCGCCTGAACGCTGGCGCCCTCCGCATCACAGCCCGGTGCAAGCCAGCTTGCCTAAAGTTTGCAGCCTGATCCCGGCATTTCTGTTTGGCGGGACGTTGGTGCAACCGAGCGGCAGGCGTGCCGCGCATTGAAAGGCCGTCTGATGAGAGAGGGCAGTATCGTTGCCGACATGGTGGCCTTCCGGTCCGACCACCCGGCCCTCGCCGCCCTTGCCGACCTCGACATTCATTGCGAAGCGCGGGACCTTCGCCGCCCGCCCCCCATGCTCGCCGCCCTTTACGAACTTTTTGTCGGCAAACCGTTCGAGACCTACGCTGGCGCCAAGCTCACTTTTCTGCCCGAAGGCCCGGCCCGCCACGCCGGCAACACCCGCCTGCCCGTCGTCTGGATGCGGATCGACACCCGCTACGGCGACCTTGCATCCGGGTCCGGTCGCCGGGTCGAGCTGCCCGAACGGCTGGATGCGCTGTCAGAACCGCTCAAGCAGCAGCTCCGCGGCGGCCGCGCCCTTCTGGTGCTCGACTGGTCGCACGAAGGCCGCCCCACCTTCTGGACCCGCAACATCCGCCGCATCACCGACTTTTTCGGCATGCCCGCCCAGAACATCATCGTCCTGACGCAGAATATCGCCGCACCCGAACGCTCGGCCGATGGTGTGCGCGATCTTTCCATCGTCAACGCCCACGCCTTCATTCCGGTGTTCTGGCGCATGCTGTTCGGCAACCGCGTCCACCGCGAGGAAACCGCCTACCGCTTCGGCTTTGCCGCCGCGGCCGACAAGCCGCGCGCAAAACGCTACATCTGCACCAACTTCGAAGCGACGGCGACGCGCGCACTCCTCGCGGCCCGCCTCCTCAGAATGTCCGATCCCGGCTACCTCTCCTTTCGCAAGGACCAGTTCCGCCGCTCGCTACCCGGCAGCCCCGCCTTCCTTGCAGAGCTTTCGCTGGTCAGCCTCCACCACCATTTCCGCGACAACCAGAGCCAGGTTTCATCCTTCTGCGCGATCAACCGTAACCACCAGATCGACCTTGATTCCCATGCCTCGCCACGCAACGTCACCAACTTCATGCCGATCGAGGCCCTGCGCGATTCCGAACTCCAGCTCGTCACCGAAAAGGAAGTCGCTCTGCCGGACCAGCGCCGCTTCACCGAAAAAACTCTGAAGGCGGTGATCGCCGGCACCCCGTTCATCGTGTTCGGCAACCAGGGCACCATCGCCCTTCTGGAAGAAACCGGCTTCGACGTCCTGCACGATCTGGTGGACCACAGCTACGACATGCGCGAAGACCCGGCGATGCGCTTCGACAAGGCGTGGCGGTCGTTCCTCACCTTCATGGAGCGCGAGCCGGGCTTCACCGCCGCAGAGCAGGAGCGCCTTGCCGAGGCTGCGGCGCACAACGAAACCGTTTTCCAGGGCGCCCTGTTCGACCGCTGGGTGCTGGACCCGGTGTCGGAGATCCACGCCCGACATCCGCTGCGACGGCGCCTGCCCTGCGCCATCACCCCGCCCTTTCCCATCCACGCCGCCAACAGCAACACCACGGAAGCACCGCCTCGCGGTCCGGCCGGGCTCCTCCCCCCGCCCAGCCAGGACCCGCCGATGATGCACTGATCGATCGTGCGGCCTCCGGGCTGAGCGCATTGCCCCGGCGCGGCTGCCAACCCGCTGCGCCGCAGAAGCAATTTCGCTCCGCCCCAAAGCGCTGCATTCAATGCAGCACCTTACTGCGAAATGAGCAGTGGAAGTCAGCGGCAGAACACGACAAGCCTACACTCCTTAATGGCAAGAACACGCCAGTCCGAGGAGCACCGTTCATGATTTCCAGACGTTCCGTCCTGAAGGCAGGCGCCGCAGCCGGCCTCGCCAGCGCGCTACCCTTCGCCAGCATCCTGCCCGCCAGCGCCGCCGGCGACGTCCTCGTCGGCGTCCACGGCGAGACCATCAACAGCCTCGACATTCACCGCACGGGCACCAACCGCCCGTCCTACCAGGTGGCGGTCAACTGCTACGACCGGCTGGTGAAATTCGGCATCAAGGAGATGGACGACGGCAGCCTCTCTTACGACTATTCCGTCATCGAGCCCGACCTTGCGGAAAGCTGGGACGTCTCCGAGGACGGCAAGACCATCACCTTCACCATGAAGGATGGCGTGAAGTTCCAGGACGGCTCGCCCGTCACCGCGCAGGACGTGAAGTGGTCGTTCGACCGCGCGGTCACCGTCGGCGGCTTCCCCTCCTCGCAGATGAAGGCCGGCGGCTTCGAGCGGCCCGAGCAATTCTCCGCACCCGACGACAAGACCTTCGTCATCACGCTGGACCGCGCGTCAAAACTCGCGATCCCGGATCTTGCCGTCCCGGTGCCGTTCATCCTCAACTCCAAGGTCGCCAAGGCAAACGCCACGGCGGACGACCCCTGGGCGCTGGAATATGTCCACAAGAACACCATCGGCTCGGGCGCCTTCAGCGTCAGCCGCTGGGACCCCGGCCAGCAGATCGTCTATGACCGCAACGACGAGTGGCACGGCGACCTCCCCGGCGTGCAGCGCGTCATCCTGCGCGAAGTGCCGAGCCCCGCGACCCGGCGCGCCCTGATCGAGCGCGGCGACGTCCAGCTCTCCTTCAACATCCCCAACAAGGATGCCAAGGAGCTGGCGGAGGCCGGCCTCGAAGTCTACTCGACCCCGGTCGAGAACTCGATCAACGTCGTCGGCCTCAACTACAATTTCGATCCGTTCAAGGATCCGGACGTGCGCAAGGCCGTCGCCTACGCGATCCCCTACGAGGAAATCTTCCAGACGGCAGCCTACGGCCGCGGCGTCCCGATGTGGGGCTCGGACAAGGTCGAAGGCACGGCATGGCCGCAGCCCTCGCCCTATTACACCGACCTCGACAAGGCCAAGGAACACCTCGCCAAATCCGGCTATGCTGACGGCTTCGACGTGCCCTTCTCGATCGACCTCAACCAGCTCGACTGGATGGAGCCGACCGCGCTCCTCATCATCGAGAATCTGAAGAAGATCGGCATCAACGCCACGCTGGAGAAGATCCCCGGTGCCAACTGGCGCACCGCCTCTCTGGTGGAAAAGCGCCTGCCGCTCCACCTTGAAGGCTTCGGCGGCTGGCTGAACTACCCGGACTACTACTTCTTCTGGGCCTACCAGGACGGCAAGCTGTTCAACTCGTCCAACTACAGCAACCCGGAAATCGAAACGCTGGTCTCCGAGACGCTGCACCTGCCGGTGGACGACCCCGAATGGGCGCCGAAGATCGAGCGGATGATCGAGGTCGCGTTCGAGGACATCCCGCGCATTCCGCTGTGGCAGACAGCCCTCAACGTCGCCTCCAACGGCGCGGACGGTTACGCCTACTGGTTCCACCGCCAGCTCGACGCGCGCACCCTCTCCGTCGAGAAGGACTGAACGTGGCGCGGCTGAAGCCCATCCTCATGCGGATCCTGCAGGCGGTGCCTGTGGTGATCGGCGTCGTGATCATCAGCTTCGTGCTGACCCGCGCGCTCCCCGGCGATCCGGCGGTCTACTTCGCCGGCGCCGTGGCGGACGAGGAGTCGATTGAACAGGTCCGCAAGGACATGGGCCTCGACCAGCCGCTCCCCATGCAGTTCCTCTACTATGTCGGCGATCTGGCCGTGGGCGACCTTGGCCGCTCGCACTCCACCGGCCAGTCCGTCGCGGAGGATCTGGCCCAGCGTCTCCCCGCCTCGCTGGAGCTGACGCTGGTCGCCCTCCTCCTCTCCTGCCTCGTCGCGGTGCCCCTCGGGGTGCTCGCGGCGACGCGCCCCGGCTCGTGGGTCGACCACGCCTGCCGCGTTCTCGTCACCACCGGCGTCTCGATGCCGACATTCTTCACCGGCATCCTCCTCATCTACATCTTTTACTATCTCCTCGGCTGGGCCCCCTCGCCCCTTGGCCGGCTCGACTTCATGTATTTCGAGCCTCCAAAAGTCACCGGCTTCTACCTGATCGACAGCCTCATCGCCGGCGACCCCGAAACCTTCTTCGCCGCCCTCAAGCAGCTTGCCCTGCCCGCCATCACGCTCGCCCTCTTCACCATGGCGCCGATTGCGCGGATGACGCGCGCTGCCATGCTCTCGGCGCTGTCGTCGGACTTCATCCGCACCGCGCGCGCCGCCGGCCTCAACCGCTCAACGGTTCTTTACCGCTACGCCCTGCGCAACGCGCTGCTGCCGGTGATCACCACGCTCGGCATGGTGTTCTCGTTCACCTTGGGCGCCAACGTGCTGGTGGAGAAGGTGTTCGCCTGGCCCGGCATCGGCTCCTACGCCGTCGAGGCGCTCGTCGCGTCCGACTATGCCGCCGTGCAGGGTTTCGTCCTCGCCATGGCGCTCCTCTTCGTGGCCCTCAATCTGGTGATCGACATCCTCTACACCGCGATCGACCCCCGCATCGGGTTCGGCGACCAATGAGCACCGCCGAAGCCGTCCCGCACCGCCAGACCACGCTCGGCCACATCGCCTATGTGCTGAAGGGCAACCCGGTCACGCTGATCGCCTTCATCATGTTCGCGGTCATCATTCTCGTCGGCATCTTCGGCCCGCTGATCGCGCCGTACGATCCGCTCGCCTCCAACGCGTCCCGCGCGCTCGAAGCCCCCACCTGGGACCATTGGTTCGGCACCGACGCTCTCGGCCGGGACGTGATGTCCCGCGTCATCATCGCAACAAGGCTCGACCTCACCATCTCGGTCGCCGCTGTCGCGCTCTCCTTCGTCATCGGCTCCGTCATCGGCGCTGCGGCGGGCTACTGGGGCGGCTGGCTGGACGCGGGCCTGTCGCGCATTCTCGACACCATCATGGCGTTTCCGCTCTTCGTCCTTGCCATGGGCATCGTCGCCGCGCTCGGCAACACCATCGAGAATATCGTCTACGCCACCGCGTTGATTAATATTCCATTTTACGCCCGGCTGGTGCGTGCCGAGGTCAACATCCGCCGCGAGTCCGGCTTTGCGCTGGCCGCCAAGCTCTCGGGCAACTCCGACATCCGCGTGCTGGCTCTGCACATCTTCCCCAACGCGCTGCCGCCGATGATGGTGCAGGTCTCGCTCAACCTCGGCTGGGCGATCCTCAACGCCGCCGGCCTCTCCTTCATCGGCCTTGGCGTGCGCCCGCCAACGCCGGAATGGGGCATCATGGTCGCCGAGGGCGCCAACTTCATCGTCTCCGGCGAATGGTGGCTCGCCTTCTTCCCCGGCATGGCGCTCGTCCTCGCCGTCTTCACCTTCAACCTCCTGGGCGATGGCCTGCGCGACATCGTCGACCCGAGGCGCCGCACATGACTGGCCTCCTCTCCATCCGCGACCTTGCCGTCTCCTTCCGCACCCGCCGCGGCGACGTGGACGCCGTGCGCGGCATCGACCTCACCCTCGCCAAGGGCGAAACCCTCGGCATCGTGGGCGAATCCGGCTCCGGCAAGTCCGTCACCGCCTATGCGCTGATGCGGATTCTCGACGCTGGCGGCTCGATCCGCGCCGGCGACGTCAAGTATGACGGCATGGACCTGACGAAGGCCGCCGAGCGCCAGATGGCCGACATCCGCGGCCGCGAAATCTCGATGATCTTCCAGAACCCGCGGTCGGCGCTCAACCCGATCCGCAAGGTCGGCCACCAGATCGAGGATGTGCTGGTCCGCCACGGCCGCGCCGGCCGCAACGACGCAAAGACCAAGGCCATCGCGGCCATGGAAGCGGTCAAGATCCGCGATGCCGCCAGCCGCTACAACGCCTACCCCTTCGAGCTGTCGGGCGGCATGTGCCAGCGCGTCGTCATCGCCATTGCGCTCGCCTGCGACCCGCGCCTCCTCATTGCCGACGAGCCCACCACCGGCCTCGACATCACCACCCAGAAGGCGGTGATGGACCTCGTGGCCGGCCTCATCCGCGACCGCGGGATGAGCGCCATCGTCATCACCCACGACCTCGGCCTTGCCGCGCAATATTGCGACCGGATCGCGGTGATGAAGGACGGCGAGGTGGTCGAGACCGGCCCGTCGCAAAAGATCTTCGGCGCGCCGGAACACGCCTACACCCGCCGCCTGGTGGACGCGACGCCGCGGCGCGACGCCACCATCCGCAGCCTTCTGCCAGCCGAGGCGCGCACCCCCGCCCCGCCGCACATGCCCGGCACCAAGCCGCTGTTGCAGGTGCAGAATCTGGTCAAAACCTTCGACGGCAAGTCCGGCCCGGTCCACGCCGTGCGCGGCATCTCGTTCACGGTGCATGAGGGCGAAACGGTCGGTCTTGTTGGCGAGTCGGGCTGCGGCAAGTCCACCACGTCGTCGATGGTGGTGCGCCTGATGGACCCGACCTCCGGCCGCATCATGTTCGACGGCGAGAACCTTGCCGACACCTCCGCCAAAGCCTTCGCGCGCGACCCACGCCGCGCCAAAATCCAGATGGTGTTTCAGGACGCGACGGACAGCCTAAACCCGCGCCACCCCGCAGGCCGCGCCATCGAGGAGCCGCTCCGCCGTCTCGGTACCGGCAACGCCAAGGTGCGCGCGGACCGCGTGAAGGAGCTTGCCGACCTCGTCGGCCTCCCCCAGCACCTGCTGGACCGGTTCCCGCATCAGCTTTCCGGCGGCCAGAAGGCGCGCGTGGGGATTGCCCGCGCCATCGCCGTCGAGCCGCAATTCCTGATCCTCGATGAGCCCACCGCCGCGCTCGACGTGTCGATCCAGGCCGTCGTCCTCAACCTTCTCGCCGACCTTCGAGCCCGTTTGTCCATGAGCTATCTGTTCGTCAGTCACGACCTCACGGTCGTGCGCCTCCTGTGCGATCGCGTGGTCGTCATGCAAAACGGCGCGGTGGTCGAGGAAGGCCCCGTCGCAAATGTGATGGACAACCCGGCCGAGGCCTATACCCGCCAGCTTCTGGAGGCGGCCCCCAAGCCGCCCGCCGGCAACCTCGCCGCCTGATCCGCCATGACGCTCGCAAACACCCCCTTCACGCTGGCAGGCCTCACGGCCGCCATCGCCGCCGGCACCCGCCCCGCCGAGATCGTCGCCGAAGTCTTCCGCCGCATCGACGCCGTGGGCGACCCCGGCATCTTCATCCATCTGGCCGACAAGGCCGCGCTGATGGCCGAGGCCGAAGCCCTCGGCGCGCCCGACCCGTCGCGCCCCCTCTGGGGCATCCCCTTCGCGGTGAAGGACAACATCGACGTTGCGGGAATGCCCACCACCGCCGCCTGCCCCGCCTTCGCCTACACGCCCACCGAAGACGCCTTCGTCATTGCCCGGCTAAAAGCCGCAGGCGCGCTGGTGATCGGCAAGACCAACCTCGACCAGTTCGCCACCGGCCTCGTCGGCGTGCGCACGCCCTACCCCGTGCCGAAAAACGCCATCGACCCCGCCATCGTCCCCGGCGGCTCGTCCTCCGGCTCCGCGGTCGCCGTTGCGCACGGCATCGTCCCGTTCGCGCTCGGCACCGACACGGCAGGCTCTGGCCGCGTTCCCGCCGCGCTCAACAACATTGCAGGCCTCAAGCCGTCGCTGGGCGCCCTCTCGGCAACCGGCGTCGTTCCCGCCTGCCGCACGGTCGACACCATCTCCATCTTCGCGCTGACAGTGGCAGACGCCCACGCCGTCTACCGCGTCGCCGCCGCCTATGACGCTGCCGACCCGTGGTCCCGCCACGCCCCGGCCCCGCCGCTCGCGGCCCTTCCGGCGATGACCATCGGCATCCCCAGCCGCGCCAGCATCGACTTCGACGGCGACGGCGCGCAGGAAGCCAACTTCCGCGCCGTGATTGCCGCGCTGGAAGCCGGCGGTGCCACCATCCGCGAGATCGACTTCACCCCCTTTTTCGAGGTGGCAAAGCTCCTTTACGAAGGCGCCTGGGTCGCCGAGCGCCACGCGGCCATCGAGCCGATGCTCAGCGCAAAGCCGGAGGCGGTGCACCCCGTCACCCGCACCGTCATCGAAAAGGCGCTCGGCCTTTCCGCCACCGACGCCTTCCGCGATCAGTACCGCTTCGCCGAACTCCGCCGAAAGCTGGAGCCGGTGCTCGCCTCCGTCGACCTCGTGTGCGTCCCCACCATCCCCACCTTCTACACGGTGGCCGACCTTGAGGCGGACCCCATCGGCCCCAACAGCCGCTTCGGCACCTACACCAATTTCGTCAATCTTCTCGACATGTGCGGCCTCGCAGTCCCGACCGTGCCGCGGCCTGACGGCCGCCCCGGCTCCGTCACCCTTCTTGCGCCCCACGGCCGTGACGGCACCCTTGCCAGCCTCGGCGTCACCATCGAGGCGCTGGACCCCGCCCGTCCCCTTGGCGCCACCGGCAGCCCGCTCCCCAAGGCTTCTCCCCTCACCGGCGGTGCATCCGAAAACGAGATCGAGATCGCCGTGTGCGGCGCGCACATGTCCGGCATGGCGCTCAACCACCAGCTCACCTCGCGCGGCGGCCGCTTTTTGCGCGCCGTCGACACGACGCCGGACTACCGGCTCTTCGCCCTCCCCGGCGGCCCGCCCGAGCGCCCCGGCCTCATCCGTGTCGCAAACGGCGGCAGTGCCATTGCCGTGGAGGTGTGGACACTCCCGTTGGGAGAGGTCGGCAGCTTCCTCGCCGGCATCCCGGCGCCTCTTGGCCTCGGCACCACAACGCTTGCCGACGGCACCAGCCCCAGGGGCTTCATCTGCGAAGGGATTGCGGCGGACACCGCCGACGATGTCAGCGCCTACGGGAGCTGGCGCAACTATACCGCCCGCCCCGTTGCAATGACCGGATAGGCGGTCGCCGCCCCGCCTTCGCGGTGGTAGACTTGTCCTATGGCAGACTTTGACAAATTCGCCGCAATGGAACGCGCCGGCTGGGCCGACCCCGCCCGCGCCGCCGCCTACGCCGAAGGCTTTGCCGCAGCGAGCCTCCAGCATGTGCCGCACCTCGTCGCTGCCGTCCACGCCGCCCCCGGCACACGCGTGCTCGACCTTTGCTGCGGCCACGGCATCGTCGCCGCTGCCCTTTGCAAAGCGGGCGCATCCGTCACCGCGGCGGATTTTTCGCCCGCCATGCTCGCCCTTTCCGCCGTCACCGCCCCCGCGGCCCATCTTGTCGCGGCGGACGCTGCCGCACTTCCCTTTCCGGACAGCCACTTCACGGCCGTCACCATCGGGCTCGGGATCCCCCATGTGCCGGATCCCGCCGCCGTTCTCGCCGAGGTGCACCGGGTTCTGGCGCCGGGCGGCCGCATCGCCTTCACCTGCTGGCTGGGGCCGGACCGCTCCTTCGCCATCCGCACCATGCAGGAGGCCATCGCCGCGGAGGGCGACCCCACCGTCATCATGCCGCCCGCCCCGCCCAACTTCGCCTTCGCCGACCCCGCCATCGTCCACCCCGCACTCAAGGCCGCAGGCTTCCGGGACGGCACGATGACCACCGTCGAAAGCTTCTACGACGCGGACGATCCCGCCCTCCTGTTCGACTATTTCCGCAACGGCACCGTGCGCCTCGGCGAGCATCTCCAGCGCCAGCCGGCGGACCGCCTCCCGCGCATCCGCGAGGCCGTTGCCGCCGCCGTCCGCGCCCATGCCGGTCCCGCCGCGCCCTACCGCGTGCCGATCCCCGCCGCCCTCACCACCGCCATCGCCTGATGCACGGCCCCGCGCCCATAGAGCGCGCCGAATAAGAGCTGTTGCAGCGCACGCCCCCGCTTCCCGCGAACCGCCCCCGCTGCTACAACGCGACCCATGGATGACATCGCCCCCATTTCGCCCGAGGCCCCGGTCTCGAAGGCGCCCGCGAGTGCCGCCGCCACTGGCGATGCGCACCCGATCACCAACGTCCGCAACTTCTCCATCGTCGCGCACATCGACCATGGCAAGTCGACCCTCGCCGACCGGCTGATCCAGTCGACCGGCGGGGCCACGGCGCGCGAGATGAAGGAGCAGATGCTCGATTCGATGGACATCGAGCGCGAGCGCGGCATCACGATCAAGGCGCAAACGGTGCGCCTCCTCTACACCGCAGAGGACGGCATCACCTACACGCTCAACCTGATCGACACGCCCGGCCACGTGGACTTCGCCTACGAGGTCAACCGCTCGCTGGCCGCCTGCGAAGGCTCGCTCCTGGTGGTCGACGCCTCGCAGGGCGTCGAGGCGCAGACGCTCGCCAACGTCTACCAGGCGATCGAGAACGACCACGAGATCATCCCCGTCCTCAACAAGGTGGACCTCCCCGCTGCGGAGCCGGAGCGCATCCGCACCCAGATCGAGGAAGTCATCGGCATCGACGCCTCCGAGGCGCTCGAAATTTCCGCCAAGACCGGCGTCGGCATCCCGGCCGTGCTGGAAGCCATCGTCAAGCGCCTGCCGCCCCCCATCGGCAACCCCGACGCGCCGCTGAAGGCGATGCTGATCGATTCATGGTACGACGCCTATCTCGGCGTGGTCGTCCTCGTCCGGATGATCGACGGGCACCTGAAAAAGGGCCAGAAGATCAAGATGATGCAGACCGGCGCCGCTCACCCGGTCGACAAGGTCGGCGTCTTCACGCCAAAAATGCTGGAGGTGGAGAGCCTCGGCCCCGGCGAGATCGGCTTCCTCATCGCCGGCATCAAGGAGGTGGCGGACACCGCCGTCGGCGACACCATCACCGACGAGAGGAAGCCCACCGCAAACGCCATGGAAGGCTTCCGCCCCGCGGTGCCCGTGGTGTTCTGCGGCCTCTTCCCGGTCGATGCCAACGAGTTCGAGGACCTGCGCGCCGCCATGGGCCGGCTGCGGCTCAACGACGCCAGCTTCTCATTCGAGATGGAAACCAGCGCTGCATTGGGCTTCGGCTTCCGCTGCGGCTTCCTCGGCCTCCTCCACCTTGAAATCATCCAGGAGCGGCTGGAGCGCGAGTTCAACCTCGACCTGATCGCGACCGCCCCGTCGGTGGTCTACAAGCTCTCCCTGCAGGACGGCAGCGAGGTGGAGCTGCACAACCCGGTCGACATGCCGGACCCCACCTATATCGACGCCATTGCCGAGCCGTGGATCAAGGCCACCATCATGACGCCGGACGAGTATCTCGGCGCCATCCTGCAGCTGTGCCAGGAGCGCCGCGGCATCCAGACCGAGCTGTCCTACGTGGGCAACCGCCCCATGGTCACCTACGAGCTGCCTTTGAACGAGGTGGTGTTCGACTTCTACGACCGCCTGAAGTCGATCTCGAAGGGCTACGCCTCGTTCGACTACGCAATTTCCGACTACCGCGAGGGCGACCTCGTGCGGATGAACATTCTGGTCAACGCCGAGCCTGTGGACGCCCTGTCGATGCTGGTCCACCGCAGCCAGGCCGAGCGCCGCGGCCGCGCCATGTGCGAAAAGCTGAAAGAGCTGATCCCCCAGCACATGTTCGTCATCCCCATCCAGGCGGCGATTGGCGGGCGGATCATTGCGCGCGAAACCATCCGCGCGCTGCGCAAGGACGTGACGGCGAAGTGTTATGGCGGCGATGCTTCGCGCAAGCGCAAGCTGCTGGACAAGCAGAAGGCGGGCAAGAAGAAGATGCGGCAGTTTGGCAAGGTGGAGATCCCGCAGGAGGCGTTTATTGCGGCGCTGAAGGTGGATGGGTAGTGTTGAATTTATCTGCGGTTCCGTTGGAAATATGTACATCACGTGCCCGAACAATCTGAAGTCACCCTGTATATTGGTTTAGAACGTGGCTATTACGCTGACCTCGAGGTCGTAGGCGAAGCTGCTGCTGCATGGGCGCGCTCAGTTAAAGCGGCAGCCCGGGCTATAAATGCAGAATTTACAGTTCAGATTAAACTGGAGTCCATGGAAGAGGGCAGCTTAAAGCTGAATGCCCTCTTAGATTGGGGAGAAGAACAACTTGATCAACTAAAAAGAGGCAGCGGCAGGTATCCACTGCTCAGCAAGACAGCAATGGCCATGGCTGTTTTTCTAATTTTTACCGCCGGGCCAACTTATTTAGCGTATGAATCTTATTTTTCCTCTGAAGGAACCGAACTTTCAGATGAAGATCGAGAGCGGATGGATGAACTAATTGAGTTACTGCGGCGAGACGACGATGTTGAGGAGCAGTCTCAGCAGTTTTTTCGCACACTTGAGAGAGACACGCACATCCAAGCTGTTGGTTTAGCGCCAGAACGATCGACCGTTCCCATTGCCCTCGTGAATCGAAACCAGTTCGCTGAGCTTGGAGGGCTTTTTGCGCGCGAAGCCGAAACGGATTTGGGCCTAACTGAGACGAGCGACGAAAGGATTCGCCGATCCGAAAAAGACGTTATCCTGATTAGCCCCGTTCTGGAAAATAAACCACGGTCTTGGAAATTTCGCGAAGAAGGGTTTGATCCTTTTACTGCCGTAATGCGCGATAAGAATTTCTTAGCCGCACTTGAGAATGCCAATATCCGAGAAGATCTTCGAGCGAATATTCGGATGACTATCATACTTGAACTAAAAGAGCGTAAGGTTGGGGGCGTTTGGGAACTTCGTCACAAAGGCCGTTCGGTTTTACGCGTGCTCGACCCGAAAGTTCCTGTTCCCGACTTATTCAGAACCAGCGGACCAGAGAAATAATATAACCATGATCAACGCGAATGAGGCAGCAAAAAACGTCAGAATTGGCGCACTCGCCCACGCCAAACCCAGAATCATTAAAACAATCAACGGAATCACGAACGAGTAGACAATTTTCCGAAAGCTATTCGCCAATTCCTGCACTCCGATAGTCCCCGCTTACTTGCCGACACCCAACACCACCGACACAGCTTCGCAAACAACGTAAAAGTGGTGTCAGTCAACATTTGCAGCGCTTGGGGTGAATTTAATCTCCCTGCTGGTGAGGCTACCAAGGTACTAGCCAACAAAGCGAAACATACACTTTTGAAGCCATCATCAAAGGGCGGACTTGGGCGGCAGACGACGCGTTTTGGTCATCGCATTATCCAATTCAATGCCACCGATGGCTGTAGTGATTCTATGCGATGGACAAACGCTGAACAGCGCGCCTCCCGACAATCAGTTCAGGCTGGGCGAACCTCCTATGATGCGCGGACGTTCCCCTCGGCACCCACCGAGGACATCCCCATGCCAGACTTCAAACCAAAGCCCCGTAACGCCGCGTGGCTCACCCCCTACCTCACCCTCTCCAACCACGAAAAAACGCTGAAAGCCTACCGTGAGGCGTTCGGCTTCGAGGTCGACGTCAGGTCCGAAAAGGACGGCCTGCCCGAGCACCTTGAAATCAGCCACGGCGGCAAGCCCATCGCCATGGGCGGGGCGGAAGAGTACGAAACCGGCTACGGCGTCGGCAAGTCGCCGGCCACCATGGGCATCGACGCGCCGCAGGCCTTCTACATCTATGTCGACGATGTGGACGCGCACTATGCGGGCCTGTCGCGCAAGCGCACCATCACCGTCAAGGAAAAGCCGGCGGACCGCTACTGGGGCGACCGCGCCTACACCGTCACCTGCCCGTCCGGCTATACGTGGATGTTCGCCTCAAGGCTGGCCAACCCGCCCGCCGATCCGGGCGCCTGACCACAAGGCTGCCCCGGCGGCGCTTACGATTTCGCCCGCCGGGCCACCTCCGTCAGATCGCCGCCCGATACCATGACCAGCTCCTTCACAAGCCGCAGCGTCGGCTTCAGCGCAAACAGCACGGAGCCGATCAGAAACATCCACGTCCCCGCCGTCTCCAGGTCCGGGTAGAAGAACAGCACCGAGCCGGCAATGAACGCGGTCGCGGCCGAAAACTCCGCCAGCGTGTACGCAATCTCGAAGGCAGCGTACAGGCGGCGCTGCCGCGGGGGCATCGTCGTGCCATGCGGCTCGAACAGGCGGCCATCGCTTTTTCCGCTGCGGGTGTCGTCCACTCCAGCCATCTCGGTTCTCTCCGTTTAACCGCCGTGCGAAGCACAGCCTCTCCGGCACTAACACGCCAGCGGGCAAAAAGTTGTCCCCGCCCCTCAGCCCCATGCCACACTCCCCCCGTCGCCTGGCTCCCGAGGGGAGGCGCCGCGGACCGACCGCCGCGAGAGTCAGGGATTTCGGTTGCCACGGGCAAAGGCGGGTAACGCACGCCAGACCCCGTGGTGGACCGGGTGGTGCTGCTCGCAAGCGCCGGACGGGGCAACCCGCACGGTGCACCCGAGAGGCCATGGGCGCGTGCAATTCAAGCCGTCGGAGCGGACGGTGGCACGAAAGCAAGGACGGCACCGAGACGCCGAGCCGAGGCCCAGGGAGCAGCAGCCGGGAGACCGGCCGGCAACACGCCACCCCCGGAAAAAGCCGAACGGACGGGACGCGGATGCGGCCCTTCCTATCTTCAAACATCGGGCCGCCCCGCGTCCCCCCGTCCCCACCGTCGCCCGCAAAACGCGGCGCGCGGCCACAGGCGCACGCCCGGCCATAGCCGCGCGCACCACCGGCGGCCAAAGCCGGCACGGCCTAGCTGCGCGCGGCGTCGCGGGTCGTCATTTCCTGGGCGGCTGCGGCGTATCCGCCGCCTGCCCCGTCGATGAAGTGGAAATGGCCGTGGTCCTGGTAGGACGGGACGATGCAGGTCATCAGCGCCGCATCCTGGCTGACAATCCCGAAGCGCAGAATTCCCGCCGCGGCCTCCGCCTCCAGAAAGGCGGAAACGCGGCCGAGCAGCGCAGCATCGCAATCGGCCGTCACCATCAGCCCGTCGCCGAACTTCTTCGCGTCGGCGTTGTTGGAGGTCACCGCGCGGTAAAGGGCAGGGTCGAAATCGCCGGCCCGCATGTTGGTGCGGAAGAGGCCCCACCCCATCAGATTGTGCGCCAGGATCGCCCCGATCCGCCGCCACAGCGGACGCTCCCCGCGGGAGGCCAGCGCCTCCAGCCGCGCTCCGGGCGACACCAGCGCAGGCTCGGGGCCGCGTTCGGGCACCGGATGCGCCGCCTCCCCCAGCATCGCCAGCACGCGGCTCACCGCCTTGCGGAACGGGCCGTCCGCCTCGCCCGCCGGCCGCACGATGATGGAGACCATCGCGCCCCGCTCCGCCTTGATCGGCTGCCACCGGCACGACAGGCCCGTCAGGTCCGGCCGCACGCCCGGCTTTGCTGGCGGCAGGTCGGTGCGCCCGGCCTTCATTTCCGCCTCCGCCCAGGCAACGCCGCCGCCGTCGATCATCGCGTAGGACACGTGCGGCGACGGGGCATAAAGCGCAATGCGAACGTCCCGCCCCGTGGCGCGGATCGCCGCAACGTCAACCAGCGCCACCCGCAGCGAAAGGCCGAGATCGTCGCGCACCCACGCCGCCGTTTCCGACAGAACCGTTGCGGCAACGTCCCGGTCTTCACCGGGCAGCGCAAAGGCGCACCCGTCGCCGCCGAACACGAAGGGAAAGCGCCGTGTCTTCAGCGCATTCATCAGGCCCGAAATTGCGGCGGCGCCTGCCATGTTCACCGCCTTGTAGCGACCGGTGGCAATGGCCTCGGTGGAGCTGACGACGTCGGTCGTGCCCACCACCCAGCCGTCCGGCAGCGGCCTGAAGCAGGACGCGTCCACCACATCGTCAAAGCTCTTGAGGTCCGGAAACCCCGTCAGGCGGTCCATCGCGATCCTTTCACCCGCCCGGCAGCGGGCACCCTGCCGCCGTTCATTCGGGCCGGATGGCCGTGACGAGCGCAATCACCGCAAAGGCGACCAGCGCCAGCTTCCAGACATCGCCCCGCCGCCGCATCCCCGGCAGGCCGAACGGGCGGATCATGTGGGCGATCATGGCACAGATCACGATGGCGGAAATAATCTTCGTCATCGCAGGACCTTACAGGGTGCCGGGCGCGTCCGCTCCCAAATTTCGCACCGCCGCCACGGCAAACGCCCGCACGCCGGAACCGTCAGCGCACCACCGAGAGCGACGGGGTCGGCCGCACCAGCTCGCCGCGGCAGATATAGCGCAGCATGGCCACCACCTGCTCCACCGTTTCGCAGACTGCGAAGGCGGCCGCGTCCACCTCCTTCAGCGCATGGGCGTGCTCGGCGCCGTGCATCACAATGTAGGGCGTGCCCTGGGCGGCGGCGTAGCCGGCATCGAACGCAGCGTTCCACTGCTTGTACTTGTCGCCGAAGCGGATCACCACCAGATCCGCCTCGCCAATCAGCGTGCGCGTGCGGATCGCGTTCAGCTTGGCGCCCTTGTGATCCTTCCAGAATGCATTCTGCTCTGCGCCGAGAATGGTCACGCCGCAATCGTCGGACGCGGCATGGTCGGTCACCGGGCCCGTGAGGTCCACCGGCAGGTCGAGCTCGTCGACGGCGGCTTCGATCTCGTCGCGCCAGGCGGTGTGGATCTCGCCGGAGAGGTAGCAGGTGAGTTCGACGTCCATGATCGCTGTCCTGTGGTCAATCGCGGTATTTTCGCAAGGGCTCACAGCCTAGCTGGAGGCAAGTTCCAGCGCTGCAAGGGGCAATGAGGTGGCATCTCGTCCGATAACCCTATCGGAACCATATTGTGCACACGATGAGTTAGTTCGCGTTGGCACACGGTGCGCCACCCGCATTCGACAGGAGACCTGCCATGAACACGCTACGGATAGCGCTTGCCCTTACCGCCGTCGCCGCGCTCGCCAACCCGGCCGCTGCACAATTTCGTCCGTTGACCCCATCGAGCACCGGCGGTGGCGGCGACTTCGGAGACACCAAGCTCTCGTACCAGAACGGCGTGGTCTATGACGACGATCTGGTGCCCGGCCGCAGCGGCAGCCAGTCCTTCCTCGCAAGTGAAACCAACAGCGCAGGCGTGACAGCACAGATCAACCGGGACAACACGCGGGCCCGGCCGAACTCGCCCAACCTCATTGGCCGGGACGGACGCATTTCCACCCGCCGCTGAGGCCGCCGGGGCTACGGATGCGGGCGCCCTGGACGCTGGTGCGTCAGACGCTGCGCAGATGCGTTGCGGCCTTGACCTGGTCCAGCGCCTGGGTGAGATCGGCAATCAGGTCGTCCGCCTCCTCCAGCCCGACCGACAGGCGCAGCAGGCCATCGTCGATGCCGAGCTGATCCTTCGCCTCCTGCGCCAGATTCTTGTGCGTGGTGGTTGCCGGGTGTGTCAGCAGGCTCTTGGCATCGCCAAGATTGTTGGAAAGCTTGACCAGCCGCAGCGCGTTGGCCGCCGCAAACGCGCCCGCCTTGCCCCCCGCCACGGTGAAGGCGACCAGCGTGCCGCCCTTCTTCATCTGCCGGCGTGCGATCTCGGCCTGCGGGTGGTCGTCTCTGCCGGGGTAGATGACGCGGGTCACGTTGGGGTGCGTTGCAAGCGCATCGGCCACCGCAGCCGCGGTCTCGGTCTGTGCCCGCACCCGCAGCGGCAACGTCTCCAGCGCCTTGAGCAGCGTCCAGGCGTTGAACGGCGACAGCGCCGGCCCGGTCTGCTTCAGGATCATGTCGAGATTGTCCTTGATCCACGCTTCGGCGGACAGGATCACACCGCCGAGGCACCGCCCCTGCCCGTCGATGTGCTTGGTGGCCGAATAGATCACGATGTCGGCGCCAAGCTCCAGCGGCTTTTGCCACAGCGGCGTCGCGAACACGTTGTCGACCACCACCAGCGCGCCGGGCGCTTTGGCGTCGCGGATCTTCGCGACGCCCTCAAGGTCAACCAGCGTCAGCGTCGGATTGGTGGGGCTTTCCATGAAGAAGACACGGGTGTTCGGCCTGACCGCGGCTTCGAAGGCGGCAAGGTCGGTGCCGTCCACCAGCGTCGTCTCCACGCCGAAGCGCGGCAGGAAGGTCTCGACCACGTAGCGGCAACCGCCGAACAGGGCCGCCGACGCGACGACATGGTCGCCCGCCTTCAGCGCCGCCAGCATGGCAGCGGTCACGGCAGCCATGCCGGATGCCGTCGCGCGGGCGGCTTCCGCGCCCTCCAGCGTCGCCATCCGCTGCTCGAACATGGCGACCGTGGGGTTGCCGTAGCGCGAATAGACGTAGCCTTCCGACACGCCGGCAAAGCGGGCCTCGGCCTCTTCGGCGCTCGCGTAGACGAAGCCCTGCGTCAGGTACAGCGCCTCGCACGTTTCGCCGAACTGCGAACGCGTGACACCGTCGTGAATGAGCCGCGTCTGTAGCGCCTGGTCGCGCCGTTCTCCGCCATCTCCCATCAGTCTCTCCAAAACACCGGCGTGAACAGGATCAGCACCGTCATGATCTCTAGGCGTCCCAATAGCATCACGAACGAGAGGAGCCAGAGTTCGAACTCGCCCAGCGGTGCAAAATTGCCAGCGGGACCGATTGTCTCGCCGAGGCCCGGGCCGACGTTTGTGAGCGCAGTCTGCGCCCCGGTCAACGCCGTGACGAAATCCTGCCCGGCCAGCGACAACGCCAGGATGGTGAAGGCATAGACCAGGAAGAAGGCGACGAAGTAGATCACCACGCTGTCGAACACATCCTGTTCGATCCGCTTGTCGCCGAAGCGCAGCGGCTGGACTGCATTGGGATAGACCAGCCGGGTGAATGCCCGCCGCAGTGCCTGAAACGTGATGATGAAGCGGTACACCTTGATGCCGCCGGTGGTGGAGCCGGAACAACCGCCGATGAAGGTGAGAATGAAGAAGGCGCCGAACGCGAACGGTCCCCACACCGCATAGTCGTCGGAGGCAAACCCTGTGGTCGTCACCACCGAAACCACGTTGAAGGCGGCCTGGGTCAGCGCGTCCTCGTAGTCGATGTTGCGGGTCTTCTCCAGCCAGACCGACAGCGCGAGCACGATGATGATGATGCCCACGAAGAAGGTGCGGACCTGCCAGTCACTGAACAGCTTGAAGCGGCCGCGCACCACCATTTCCACGTAAAGAAGGAACGGCAGCGCACCGACGCACATGAAGAAGACAGCCGCCCAGAGGAGCCGCGAATCCTCGAAGAAGCCGAACGAGCGGTCGTGCGTGGAGAAGCCCCCGGTCGCGACCGTGGTCATCGCATGGTTGATGGCATCGAACAGGCTCATTCCGAGCGCGGCGTACGTGATGGCGCAGGCCAGCGAAGCAAACACGTAGATGGCGCACAGCGCGCGGGTGACGGAGACGACGCGCGGCATCGTCTTGTCCGACCGGTCGGACGACTCGGTGCGGAACACCTGCATTCCGCCAATGCGCAGGAACGGGAACAGGAAGAGCCCCACTGCGATGATCCCGATGCCGCCGAGCCATTGCAGCAGCGAGCGCCACATGAGGAAGGAGCGCGGCGTGAGGTCGAGCTCCGACAGCACCGTGGCACCGGTGGTCGTCAGCCCGCTCATCGCCTCGAAGTATGCCGCCGCCGGTGTCATCCCCAGCGGCGAAAGCCAGAACGGAACGGCCGCAAAGATGGAGCACAACCCCCACAGGACCGTGGTCAGCAAAAAGCCGAAGCGGGGCGAAAATTCGGGCATCGGCTGCTTGAGCGCAACGACGCCGAGCACCGATACGCAAAACACCCCACCGGAGGCGAGCACGAAGACGGACCACGTGTCTCGCCCGTCGGCGACGTCGATCAGCGCCGGAATCAGCATCAGCAGCGCAAAGGCGACACCAAAATAGCTGGAGATGTAGAGTGTTGGCCGCAGTTGCTGGATGGCCCGCGGCACATGCCGGGAGTGCTCCCTTGGCCGAGTGAGCTGATTCACAAACGCCTCCGCGTCGCCTCGGGTGCGATCCGGCTTAGACCATCCTGCCGGCGGCTGGAACGTGCCTTGCCGCCGCCTGTTCCTTTTCCGAAGCTGACGTGATGAATGTGACACAGCCCGCCGCCACGCCGGCGTGGCCACCGGGGAGAGACGACATTGGCCGACATCAAGCTCTGGGGCTTCGACAATTCCACCTACGTTCGCACCGTGAAGATGGTGCTCGCCGAAAAGGAGGTCGGCGACTACGAACAGGTCCAGCTCAACGTGCTGGAAGGCGATCCCCGCAGCCAGGAGCACCGTGAACGCAACCCCTTCGGCAAGGTCCCGGTCCTCGACCATGACGGTCTGCGTCTTTATGAGACCGCCGCCATCTGTCAGTATCTCGAAACCGTGCTGCCGGGCCGCTCGGTCATCCCCACCGCGCCGAAGGACCGGGCGCGGATGGACATGGCCACCGGGATCATCGACTCCTACGGCTACAGCGCCCTCCTCGGCGTCATTGCCTACCACCTGTTTCCGGACTTCATCGGCGGGCAGGACGATGAGGCACACCGTCGCAACCTCACCACAAGCCGCACCGTCATCGGCGAGCTGATGCGCCTGCGCGGGCCGGACACCTTCATCGCCGGTGCCGAGCATTCCGTTGCCGATTACATGCTGGCGCCCCTCGTCGCCTACATCGCGCTCACCCCGCACAATGACGAGATCATGGCGCTCCACGGGCTGGGCGACTGGTGGAGCCGCGTGACGGCGCTGGAAAGCTTCCGCTCCACCCGGCCCGACATGGGCTAGACGCGCTTCCCCCCGCCGCTTCATGGCAGATTAACGTATCGTCCCCAAAAGGTCGCGTTGCGATACCGCTGGGGGGCGCAGTCATGCTAAGGAATTTCGATGGAGCATGAAGTCGCACATGGAATTCCGTACATCAAGGAAGCGCTGATCTTCCTCGTTTCGGCAGGGATTTTCGTGCCTGTCCTGCAGCGGATCGGCCTCAATCCCATTCTCGGCTACCTGGTGGCCGGCGTTATCGTCGGCCCGTTCGGTATCGTCTCGCTTGCAGACAGCGTCTTCGGCATTCCGCTCGACATGCTTGCAATCCCCGAGCAGGAGGGCGTCGGCCAGATTGCCGAGCTTGGCGTCGTCTTCCTCCTGTTCCTGATCGGGCTCGAACTGTCCGGCCCGCGCCTCTGGGCCATGCGCAAACTGGTGTTCGGCCTCGGCGGCGCGCAGGTCCTTTTGACGGCAGTTGCGCTCACGGCGGTCGGCCGCATGGCGGGCCTCGGGCCCGAAGCGTCCGTCGCGGTCGGCGCATCTCTCGCCCTGTCATCCACCGCAATCGTCGTGCAGCTCCTCGTCAACTCAGGGCGCTTCGCCGCGCCTTCGGGGCGCGTGATGTTCGCCATATTGCTGATGCAGGACATTGCCGTCGTTCCCGTCCTTCTGGTGATCGGCGCACTGGGGGCCAACGAGGCAACCGAGCTGTGGCGCAGCCTCTTCTTCTCCATCCTGACCGCTGCCATCCTGATCCCGCTCATTCTCCTTGCCGGCCGCAGCGTGATCGGCCCGGTGTTCCGCTTCGTCGGCGCACGGCGCGACCGGGACATGTTCACTGCCGCCGCCCTCCTCGTCATCATCGGCACCGCCGCGGCAACGCAGATCGCCGGCCTTTCCATGGCCCTTGGCGCGTTCCTCGCCGGTCTGGTGTTTGCGGACACCGAATTCCGCCACCAGCTCGAAGCGGAAATCGAGCCGTTCAAAGGCCTGCTCCTGGGGCTCTTTTTCCTGTCGGTCGGCATGACCATCGACCCGCGCGTCATCATCGACGCGCCACTCACCCTGCTCGCCGTGGTCGTGACAATCATTGCGGTCAAGGCCGGGGTCATCTTCGTGCTGGCGCTTCTGGCGCGCCAGCCGCTGGCGGTGGCGGTGGAAAGCGCTCTGATGCTGGGGCAGATCGGCGAGTTCTCGCTCGTGGGGCTTTCCCTTGCCATGAGCCTCGGCGTGATCGAGCCGGACGTGGCACGGATCTTCGTGGTGGCGGCAGGCGTCACCATGGCGCTGACCACGGCGGTTGCCGCGCCCATCCGCCACCTCGCCATCTGGCTGGAGGCGCGCGGTGCCCCGCGCACACCGCCCACCAGCCTCGCCGCTGCCAAGGAAGAGGGGCACGTCATCATCGCCGGCTTCGGCCGCATCGGCCAGTCCATCGGCCACCTCATGGACGAACGGCGCATCCCCTATACCGCGCTGGACCGGGACCCCCACGAAGTGGCGCGGGCCCGCCGCACCGGCAAGTCCATCTATTTTGGCGACGTGCGCCGGACGGACGTTCTGAAAAATGCTGGCGCCGGCAAGGCCCGCGCCGTGATCCTGACCATGGACAACCCTGCGGCCAACGCCGCCGTGCTGGAAGCCATGCGCCGCGCCGGGATCGACACGCCCGTGGTCGTGCGTGCGCGCGATGTGGCCGACGCCCGCGCCCTCTACAGCCTCGGCGCCGATCAGGTGGTGATGGAGGCGTTCGAGGCTTCGCTGCAGATGGGCGAGGAGACCCTCGTCACCCTCGGCTTCCCACGCGAAGCCGCTCATGCCGTGATCGCAGAGCAACGCGAAGCCGGCAAACGTGACGTCGCCGACGGCGCGGGCCGCTGAGCCCCTTGCTCCCGCGCTGGTCGCCATTGCAGACGTTTTGAGGCAATTTTGATTTTTCTTTAAGGAACTTGTTTCGATGAAGGCTCTGGTAATCGGCCGAAACGGTCAGGTGGCGCAGGCGCTGGTCGAGCGCGCGGCGGGCACCGGCATTGCGGTCGATGCGCGGGGCCGCCCGGATGTGGACCTTGCAGATCCCGCAACACTGGCCCCGGCGCTTGACGACGCAAGACCGGACATCGTGATCAACGCCGCCGCCTACACCGCGGTGGACGCGGCCGAAAGCGACGAAGCCGCCGCCCACGCCCTGAACGCCGCCGGTCCCGGCGCGCTGGCTGCGCTGTGTGCCGAACGCGGCCTCCCCCTCATCCACCTGTCCACCGACTATGTGTTCGACGGCAAGAGCGACCGCCCCTACCGCGAGGATGATCCTGTCGGCCCGCAAGGCGCCTACGGCCGCACCAAGCTTGCCGGCGAGGAACTCGTCGCAGCATCCGGCGCCAGGGCGCTGATCCTGCGCACGGCCTGGGTCTATTCGCCGTTCGGCGGCAACTTCGTCAAAACCATGCTGCGGGTGGGCAAGGAGCGCGATGCATTGCGCGTGGTCGCCGACCAGTTCGGCAACCCTACCTCTGCGCTCGATATTGCGGATGGCGTTCTTGCGCTTGCCAAGCGGGCCGACCAATGGGGCGACGGCGCGCAGATCTACCACATGGTCGGCGCCGGCGAGACCTCGTGGCACGGCTTTGCGGAAGGCATCTTTGCCCTCGCACCGTTCAGCCCCAGCGTCGAAGGGATCACGACGGCCGAATATCCGACACCGGCCAAGCGCCCCGCCAACTCCCGCCTGGAGACTGCGCGCCTTGCCGCCGACCACAACGTCGCGCTGCCGCATTGGCGCGAGAGCCTGCCCGGCGTGGTCGCCCGCATTCTCGCGGCCTGACGGGGCCGGACCGGCTCCGGCGGACAAAAAAAAAGACCGCCACTGGGGCGGTCTGAAATTCCGTATCTTGGGTAATTCCGGCGGCGGGACGGGGGGCGACACGCCGCTTGTGATGTGAACGTGCGCATTGCCGCGATGGTTCCACCCGCCGAACTTTTTTTTCTTCAAAAGCTGAAACCCGCCGCAATCCGGCGGGTTCCGCGCTCAAATATTCCCTCGGCAGCCGCCTGAACACGCGGTTTTTGCCGCGGTGCGAGGCGCTTTGGCATACCGATAAGAGCCATTTCAAATTTCTTGTTGCAAATGGCTCTCATCTGCACTTGAATGAGACTTGCCTCGATGCCACTTCGGTCCGCATTGGGTTTTCGGGTTAACAAGGGACTGTATGCTGAACCGCCACATTTTCCGTCTGCGTCACGCGCTCGGCGTCACGCTTCTCTGCAGCCTCCTTTCGGTGGCGCTCGGCCCTCGTGCCGCCCTGGCAAACGAGCCGATCAACGTGGTCGCCACCACCGGCATGATTGCCGACGCGGCGCGCCAGGTGGGCGGCGACCTGGTGGACGTGACCGGGCTGATGGGCGCTGGCGTCGATCCCCACGCCTACCGGCAGACACGGTCCGACATTGTGGCCCTTGCCCGCGCCGACCTGGTCCTGTGGCATGGCCTCTACCTCGAAGCGCAGATGGAAGAGTTCATGCGCGACCTGGAGCGGGACGGAAACGTGGTCGCGGTTGCCGAGGCGATGCCGAAGGACCTCCTCATCGCCCACGACACCTACACCGAGAAATACGACCCTCACGTGTGGATGGCCCCTGCCCTGTGGACTCACGTCGTTGCCGCTGTGCGCGACGCGCTGATTGCCACCCGCCCCGAGGATGAAGCCACCTTCCGTGCCAATGCCGATGCTCACCTGGCCGAGATCGACGCGCTCGTCGCCTACACCACCGAAATTCTGGCAACTGTGCCGGAGGACCGGCGCGTGCTGGTGACCGCGCACGATGCGTTCAACTATTTCGGCCGCGCCTACGATTTCGACGTGGTGGGCATTCAGGGCATCTCCACCGAAAGCGAGGCCGGTCTGCGCCGCGTCCGCGACCTCGTGGACCTTCTGGTGGGCAAGAAGGTTGCCGCCGTGTTCGTCGAAAGCTCGGTGTCGGATCGCAACGTGCGCGCGCTCATCGAGGGCGCGGCCTCACGCGGCCACGACGTTGCCATAGGCGGCACGTTGTTTTCCGATGCCATGGGCGAACCCGGCACCTATGAGGGCACCTATGTCGGCATGATCGACCACAACGCCACCGTCATCGCCCGTGCGCTGGGCGGAGACGCCCCGGCCACCGGCATGAACGGCCTGCTCGCGACGGCCGGTCAATGACGCGCCCCGCAATGAATGTGGCCAGCAATGGCGGCGAGACCGTCGCCGGCACCGCCATTGCCGAAAGCCCGCTCGCCATCCGCGGACTTACCGTCTCCTATGGCGAGAAGCCGGCGATCTTCTCGGTCGACGCGACGTTTGCGCCCCATGCGATGACCGCCATCGTCGGCCCCAACGGCGCCGGCAAGTCCACGCTCCTCAAGGCTGCACTCGGCGTGGTGCCGCGCCTTTCGGGCGAAGTCACCGTGTTCGGCGCCCCGCTGAAGGCATCGCGCGGGCGGATCGCCTATGTCCCCCAGCGTGCCAGCGTGGACTGGGATTTTCCCACCACCGTCATCGACGTGGTGATGATGGGCCTCTTCCGTCAGCTCGGGCTCCTGCGCCGCATCGGCCGCCGCCACCGCAACACCGCGATGGATGCGCTCTCCCGCGTCGGCATGGCGGACTTTGCGCAGCGGCAGATCGGCCAGCTTTCCGGCGGCCAGCAGCAGCGCGTGTTTCTGGCGCGCGCCCTTGCCCAGGGTGCCGACCTTTATCTGCTGGACGAGCCGTTTGCCGGCGTCGACGCTGCCACCGAACGCGCCATCATCGACGTTCTGAAAACGCTGAAGGACGACCGCAAGTCCGTCGTCTGCGTCCACCACGACCTTGCCACCGTGCGCGCCTATTTCGACCACGTCTTCCTCATCAACGTGAACAAGATTGCCGAAGGCCCCGTCGAGACCGCCTTCACCAGCGACAACCTGCAGGCCACCTATGGCGGCCGCCTCGCCAGCGCGCACATCGAACAGCTCGACGTGGCATGAGCGAATTCCTTTCAGCGCTCACGCTGCAGGCCGGCTACAACGCGGCGCTGGTTGCAATCGGCGCCGGGATGCTGGGTCTGGCGGCAGGCGCTTCCGGCACGTTTCTGTTCCTGCGCAAGCGGGCGCTCGTCACCGACGCGCTGGCCCACGCCACGCTGCCGGGCGTCGGTCTCGCCTTCATCGCCATGGTGGCGCTGGGCGGCGACGGGCGCAATCTCATCGGCCTTCTGGCAGGCTCCACGCTCACCGCTCTGGCCGGCCTCCTTCTGGTGGAGTGGATCTCCGCCCGCACGCGGCTTACCGAAGACGCGGCCATCGGCGCGGTGCTCTCGGTCTTCTTCGGCCTCGGCATCGTGCTCCTCACGGTAATCCAGACGATGTCAGCCGGGCGGCAGGCGGGGCTGGAGAGCTTTCTCCTCGGCTCTACCGCCGGAATGCTGATGGAAGACGCGCTGGTGATTGCCGCCGGCGGCACCCTTGCCGTCCTTGCCACGTTTCTCCTCCGCCGCCCGATGACGCTGGTGGCCTTCGATGCCGAATATGCCGCTGCCGCCGGGATCAGCGTGCGGCTGGTGGACCTTGCGATCATGGGGCTGGTGATGGCGGTCACGGTGATCGGCCTCAAGCTCGTCGGCCTCATCCTGATTGTGGCGATGCTGATCATTCCGCCGGTGACGGCAAGGTTCTGGACGGAGCGGAGCGGCCGCGTGATCTGGATTGCCGGGCTCCTCGGCGGGGCGTCGGGCTATGTGGGCGCGGCGATCTCCGCCTCGGCGCCGGCTCTGCCCACGGGGCCGATCATCGTCCTTTCGGCGTCGACGCTGTTTGCACTGTCGCTCCTGTTTGCGCCCGTGCGCGGCGTGGTGGCGGCCACAATCCGGCAATACCGCTTTCAGCGCCGGGTCCATCGCCGGCAGGGCCTCCTTGCGCTGGCCCGCGCAGAGCCGATCCACGACCCGCTCACCCTCCGCGTCCTGCGCAAGGGCGGCCTCATCCGGGCTGACGGCGTTGCCACGGGGCGCGGCAGGGCCGAAGCCGCCAAGGCCGCCCACGACGAGCACCGCTGGCAGGTGGCGCGGGAGATCCACAAGGACACCGCCCTCACCGGCCGCTACGACGGCCTCACCCCCATCGAAGCTGTCTTCACACCGGACGAAATTGCCACGTTCGACGCAGAGCTCGGCCCGCCGCGCCTCGTCATGGGAGCTGCATGATGGGCGCCGAATTCGTGCAGTTCTCGCTGACGCCGATCCTCATCGGGATCTTTTCGGCCGTCGCCTGCGCACTGCCGGGCAACTTTCTCATCCTGCGGCGGCAGGCACTGATTGGCGATGCCATCAGCCACGTTGTGCTGCCGGGCATTGTGGTCGCCTTCCTCATCACAGCCACCCTTTCGGCAATCCCCATGCTCCTGGGCGCCGCCGCCGCTGCCGTGGTCGCAGTGGTGCTGATCGAGACCGTGAAGCGCCTTGGGCGGATCGAGCCCGGCGCTGCCATGGGCGTGGTCTTCACCTCCATGTTTGCCGGCGGCGTCCTGCTCCTGGAACAGACCGACACCTCCAGCGTCCACCTCGACGTGGAGCATGCGCTGATGGGCAACCTTGAAAGCCTGATCTGGTTTCGCGCCGACGGCTGGGGCTCCCTGCTGGATCCCGCAGCGCTCGCCACCATGCCCGAAGAACTCTGGCGCATCGCGATCGCCTGCATCCTCGTCATCGTTCTCGTGCTGGTGTTCTGGCGCCCTCTGAAAATCTCAACGTTCGATGAAGGCTATGCCCAGTCGCTCGGGCTTCCCACTGCGGCCATTGCCATCGGCCTGGTGGTGGTATCGGCGGTGGCAGCGGTTGCCGCGTTCGATGCGGTGGGGTCGATCATCGTCATTGCGATGTTCATCTGCCCGCCCGCCACCGCACGGTTGATGACCAACCGGCTGGAGCATCAGGTGCTGTGGTCGGTGTTCTTTGCGGTGGTGGCGGCCATTGCCGGCTACGTGTTTGCCGGCTACGGGCCGCTGTGGTTCGGCGGCACCGATGCGGTCAGCGCGGCGGGGATGATCGCTACGGTCTCCGGCATCATCCTCGGCGTTGCGTGCCTTTGCGCGCCGCACCGGGCGCGTGTCGGCGCCGGCAAGGTCGCCGCCGCCGACTGAAACTTCAGCGGCGCGCCGCCTCGCCGATCCAGTCCGGCACATGATCGAGCGCAATCTGGTCTTCGGGCGGCATGGGCCGGCGCACCACGTCGAAGCGGTCGCCCGAGACCATCACTTCGGCCGCCAGCGTCCGCGTGTTGTAGGTGCTCGACTGCACGGCGCCGTAGGCCCCCGCGCTCATGATCGCGAGAAGGTCGCCGCGCTCGGTCCGCGGCATCGTGCGCCCCTGCGCCAGATAATCCCCCGTCTCGCAAACCGGGCCGACCACGTCGACCAGCTCCGTCCCGCCGCGGGGCACCACGGCGCGGATCTCGTGATGCGCATCGTAAAGCGTCGGCCGGATGAGGTCGTTCATCGCGGCATCCACCACAATGAACGTCTTTTCTTCCGCTTCCTTGCGGTGGACCACCCGCGTGAGAAGGACGCCGGCGTTGGCGGCAATCACCCGGCCCGGCTCCACCACCACCGTGCAGCCGAAGCGGTTGGAGTGGCGCGCCACCAGCGCCGCATAATCCTCCGGCCGGGGCGGATCGGCCCTGGCATCCTCGTAGGGCACGCCGAGGCCGCCGCCGAGATCAACGTGGGTGATCGCGTGACCGTCCGCCCGCAGCGCATCGAGCAGATCGCCCATCACGGTGAACGCATGGTCGAACGGGGAGAGCGACGTGATCTGCGAACCGATGTGCATGTCGACGCCGGACACCATGATGCCTGGCAGTGCCGCCGCCTGCGCGTAGATTTCACGGGCGCGGCTGACCGGAATGCCGAACTTGGTTTCCTTCTGGCCGGTGGAGATCTTGGCGTGGGTGTTGGGTGTCACGTCCGGATTCACGCGCAGGGAGACGGGGGCCGTCAGCCCTTTTTCCGCGGCGATGGCGGACAGCGCCGCAAGCTCGCTCTCCGACTCCACGTTGAAGCAATAGATGCCAGCGTCCAGCGCGTCGGCGAGCTCCCGGTCGGTCTTGCCGACGCCGGAGAAGACGACGCGGTTTGCCGGAATGCCGGCCGCCAGCGCGCGTTTCAGCTCACCGCCCGAGACCACGTCCACCCCTGCGCCCAGCGCCCCCACCAGCGAGAGCACCGCCTGGTTGGAGTTCGCCTTCATGGCGTAGCAGACAAGGTGCGGCACGCCGGCGCTCTCCAGCGCCTCGGTGAACACGCGCACATGCCGCGCGAACGTGGCCGCGCTGTAGACGTAGCACGGCGTCCCCACCGCCTCCGCAATGGCGGACAGCGGCACATCCTCGGCGTAGAGCACGCCGTCTCTCTCGTTGAAATGATGCATTATTGAAGGATCGGATCGAGCACGAACTTGCCGTCCGGCGCCTGACGGCCCTGGGGGAAGGCCGGGTCGACAGGCGCCGTGGGCCCCGTGATTTCCGGCGATTCAGGCGCGCCGCGACGGCCGCAACCTGCCACCGACAAAGCCAGAGCCAGCGCCAGTGCGCCAAGGAGTGCGCTGCGGATCATGCCGTTGCCTCCAGAAGCGCCTTCCAGCGGCCCGCCTCTTCGCGCACACGGTCCGGCGCGGTGCCGCCGAGGCTCATGCGCGACGCGACACTGCGGTCGACCGTGAGAACATCAAGCGCGGAGGCTTCGATGCGCGGGTCCACCGCCTTCAGCTCGGCGAGATTCATGTCGGCGATCTCCTTGCCGAGACCTTCGGCAGCCTTCACCGCGGCGCCGGTGATGTGGTGCGCATCGCGAAATGGCAGGCCTGCCTCCCGCACCAGCCAGTCGGCAAGGTCGGTGGCGGTGGTGTGGCCCTTGGAGGCGAGCGCCCGCATCGCGTCCTTTTTCACCGTCAGGTCACGCACCATGCCGGCGGAAGCCCGTACGCAAAGGGACAGCGCGGCCATGGCGTCGAACACCGGCGGCTTGTCCTCCTGCATGTCCTTGGAATAGGCGAGCGGCACGCCCTTCATCACGATCAGCAGCGTGTTGAGATCGCCGACAATGCGGCCGACCTTGGCGCGCACCAGCTCGGCGGCATCCGGGTTCTTCTTCTGCGGCATGATCGACGAGCCGGTGGTGTATTCGTCCGACAGCGAGACGAAGCCGAACGGGGCCGAACACCAGATCACCAGCTCCTCGGCAAAGCGCGACAGGTGGGTGGCGCAGATTGCCGCCGCCGCCAGCGCCTCCAGCGCAAAGTCACGCGCGGACACCGCGTCCAGCGAGTTGTGCATCGGCCCGTCGAACCCCAGGGCCGCCGCGGTCATCTCTCGGTCGATCGGGAACGCGGTGCCAGCGAGCGCTGCGGCGCCGAGCGGCGATTCGTTCATCCGGCGGCGCGCGTCGCGCAGGCGGCCACGGTCCCGCGCCAGCATCTCGACGTAGGCAAGACAGTGGTGGCCGAAGGTGACGGGCTGGGCGGACTGGAGGTGCGTGAAGCCGGGCATCACCGTATCGGCATGCTCGGCCGCACGGTCGACGAAGGCGGCCTGCAGGTCCGCGAGTTCGGCGTCCAGCGCGTCCAGCGCGTCGCGGACCCAGAGCTTGAAGTCGGTCGCCACCTGATCGTTGCGCGAGCGGGCGGTGTGGAGGCGGCCGGCGGGTTCGCCGATCAGGTCCTTCAGCCGGGACTCGATGTTCATGTGGATGTCTTCGAGCGCGCGGGAGAACGGAAAGTCCCCTGCGTCGATCTCGGCCTTGACCTTGTGGAGGCCGCCTGTAATGGCCTCAGCATCGGCCTCGGAGACGATGCCGGTCGCGGCAAGCATCGCCACATGGGCGAGCGAGCCGGCAATGTCCTGGTCGGCGAGGCGCTTGTCCACGTCGATCGAGGCGTTGATTTCTTCCATGATCGCGCCGGGGCCGCTGGCGAAGCGGCCACCCCAGAGCGCGTTTCCGGCCTGGGCGTCTTTGCCGCTCATGGTCGGGTATCCTTGTATGCGAGAGGTGCAGCCATGGCGGCGCGAACGTGGATCATTGGTGGCGCAGCCGCTGTTGGCGTGATGGTTTTTACCGCCGCAGTGCTCATCACGGCGGGCGGAAACATCTTTAGTCTCGCCAAGGGCACGTCGCAATGCCGGGCTGCCGCGGAAATGGCCGGGGCCGTGAAGCCCCTCGTCAAGGGCGAAATGGCCGCCTTTCTGCCGCTGGCGCCGGCGGACCTGTCCGCCCTCCCCTTCGATGGCACCGGCGCGGACGCCACCACCATCGAAACGCTGAAGGGGAAGACGACGCTTCTCAACCTGTGGGCCACCTGGTGCGCGCCCTGCCGGATCGAGATGCCGCATCTGGCCGCGCTGGAGACAGCGCGCGGCGGTGATGATTTTGCCGTGGTCGCCACCTCCATCGACCACAACGACAACGGTCGCCCGACCGAATTTCTGGCCGAGACCGGCGCCGAGAACCTCGCCTACCACCGCGAACCGGACCTCACCCTCTTCAACTCGCTCAAGAAGGCGGGCCTTGCCATGGGGATGCCCACGACGCTCCTGATTGCGCCGGACGGGTGCGCAGCCGGCGTTCTGCATGGCGCTGCGGTGTGGAACAGCCCCGATTCGCTGGCGCTCATCGACGCAGCGGTCGCCAGCACCCGCTGATCGCCGTGTCAGCACGCGAATCCGCAATCTTCACGTTCGCGTGAGCGGACTGGCAGCAAGCCATCCCGTTGTGGGCGCAAACTGGCGACACCGGGCTTGCGAAGGCTGCAACGGAGACTCATTTAAGCAACACTGCATGCGTATAGTTTTTCAGATTAACCTTTATTCCTTTGCCTTCTGCGAGCCTTTACCGCGAAACTCGGTCGCGAAGCTGGCTTGCCGACATTGATACGGAGGACTTGATGCGTTTCATGAAATCACTTGTTGCGATGGCTGTCGCGACTGTTGCCGGGCTCGCGATCAGCGCGGGCGACGCCAATGCGGCGCGGGTCAGCGCCACCGTGGATCTTTCCACCCAGCAGATGTACGTCTCCATCGGCGGGAAACCTGCCTATACGTGGGCCGTCTCAACCGGCCGCAAGGGTTACCGGACGCCAACAGGCAGTTACCGGCCCACGCGAATGTACCGGAAGTATTTTTCGCGCAAATACAACAACTCGCCGATGCCGCACTCCATTTTCTTTCGCGGCGGCTATGCGATCCACGGCACCGGCTATGTGAAGAATCTCGGCCGGCCCGCCTCCCATGGCTGCGTCCGTCTGGCGCCCGGCAATGCCCGCACACTCTACAACCTCGTGCGAAAGTACGGCCGCGGCAACACGAGCATCCGGATCCGCCGCTGACGTCCCGTCCCGGCACCAGACGGAAAAAAGCCCCGGTGCAGATGCACCGGGGCTTTTTCATGTCGCGGCCGGGGTTGCCCGGTCAGATCACGTAGGACGCGAGCGGCGGGAAGCCGTTGAACGCCACCGCGGAATAGGTGGTGGTGTAGGCGCCCGTGCCGGCGATGAGCAGTTCGTCGCCAATCTCGAGGTTGATCGGCAGCGGATACGGGGTCTTCTCGTACATCACGTCGACCGAGTCGCAGGTCGGGCCGGCGAGCACGCACGGGACGGCCTCGCCATTGCGGTCAGACTCGATGGCGTAGCGGATCGCCTCGTCCATGGTCTCGGCAAGGCCGTTGAACTTGCCGATGTCGAGGTAGACCCAGCGGATGTCGTCCTTCGCCTTCTGCGAAATCAGGATGACTTCCGACTTGATCACGCCAGCGTTGCCGACCATGCCGCGGCCAGGCTCGATGATGGTCTCCGGAATGCGGTTGCCGAAGTGGGCCCGGATCGAATCGTCGATGGCCTTGCCGTACTCGCCCTCGCCCGGAATCTCTTCCAGATACTTGGTGGCAAAGCCGCCGCCGAGGTTGACCATCTTCAGCTCGATGCCGCGGTCGAACAGCGTGCGGAAGATTTCCGCAGCGGACGCCAGCGCCGAGTCCCATGCGCGCGGGTTCTTCTGCTGCGAACCGACATGGAAGGACACGCCATAGGCAGTGAGGCCCGCGCGGTGGGCGTGGTCCAGCACGTCGACAGCCATTCCCGGCTCGCAGCCGAACTTCTTCGACAGCGCCCACTCTGCGCCCTCGCCATCGCAAAGGATGCGGCAGAACACCTTGGCGCCGGGCGCCTGACGGGCAACCTTGTCGACCTCGGCTTCGCAGTCCACCGCGAAGAGGTTGATGCCGCGCTTGTAGGCAGCGGCAACGTCACGCTCTTTCTTGATGGTGTTGCCGAACGAGATGCGGTCGGCGGAAGCGCCGGCGGCCAGCGCCATGTCGATCTCCTGCACGGATGCGCAGTCGAAGTTGGAGCCCATTTCGGCGAGCAGCGACAGGATTTCGGGCGCAGGGTTTGCCTTCACCGCATAAAAGATACGGCTTTCCGGCATGGCGCGCTGAAACTTCTCGAAGTTGTCGCGGACAACTTCGAGGTCGACCACCAGGCACGGGCCTTCCGGACGGACGTCACGGAGGAAATTCTTGATACGATCGGTCATCGCGGTAACCCCAGGGCTCAGATTACGGCGTCGGATCGGCGTTCACCGCCGTGCTGTGGAGGCACGGTTGGGTGTCGTCCGTCCGAAGGTCCCCTGCAGCACAGGTGGACACAGCGCGTCACAACGTCCGCACAGGCAATACGCCTGACGGTGCGATTGACCGCTCGCGGGGGGCAAGCCTCGCAAGACGGTCGGTGATGCGTAGCGCTTTGAGATCCGGGAGGTCCCGTCACTCGCACGCCTGGCAAGGATGTAGTCGCCTCTTCAGTGACGCCGGCATGTGGACAGCCGGCAGAGACCAAAAAAGCCCTCTACGTCGTTGCTTCAAGTCGCGCTGCGCTGGCTGTGCAGGGGGCTCCTCGCCACCGATACATCCACCGCAGGGTCCGGTTTAATCCGGAAGACCGGTCATGCCCCGCATTGGTTCCGAGTTTCCCCGTCCCCTCTGCGTGACCGGCACGCGACCACAGGCACGTGCGAAATTGGGCAAGGCGGATATGATGGGAATCGCTCCGCGATGCAAGAGGCGGCGGCCAAAAAATCGCTGTTTCGGGCCACCGGAAAAGAGCGTGGCGCAACTGCCACGCCCGAGGCCCGTCAGGCCTTCTGCGTCAGCGTCCCGGACAGGCTTTCCGCGAGCGCCTCGCCATAGGCTTCCCAGCCGCCATCGGCGTGCCGGTCCGGCCGCAGCGGCGTGATGGTGATGTGGTCCTCGAGGAGGAGCGCATAGTCGGTCTGCTGTTCAAGCCTGGCATCCGGCGAACGGCGGAACCGGAGCCAGTAATAGGACAGCCCGCGCACGTCGCAGCGTTCTTCCACGTTGAGACCGCCGATCAGCCCATGGCCGGGCGGGCAGACAGTGATTGCGGCCACCTTGTCCGGCGCGCAGTGCGGAAAATTGATGTTGGGGACGATCGGCCGCGGCCAGTCGTTGGCAAGCAGCTTTTCGATGAGCGGCTTGGCGTAGGCGCGCGCGGTTTCCCAGTGGATGTCGACGCCCTGGAAAAACTGGCTGAGCGCAATGGCCGGTACGCCTGCCAGAAGCGCCGTCATCGCGGCGCCGACGGTGCCGGAATAGGCAATGGAATCGGCCATGTTCCCGCCGCGGTTAACGCCGGAAAGAACGAGATCGGGCTTCCTGTCCATCAGATGCTCGATGCCGAGGACCACGCAATCCGCCGGCGTTCCCTTCACGAAAAAGCGCTTCTCGTCCTCGCGGTGGACGCGCAGCGGCTCGTGCAGGCTGATGGCGTGGCTGACGCCGGACTGGTCGAACTCGGGCGCAATGACCCACACGTCGTCGGTGATCGTGCGGGCAATCTCTTCGAGCAGCTTGATGCCATCCGCTCTGGCGCCGTCGTCATTGGTGATCAGGATGCGCAACCGTTCTCTCCCCGTTGTTGCGCCGGCCCTATCCTCTCCGGCCGCCGCCATCAAGCGGGCGGCCCGCCTCCCGTGCCGGAGGGCTGCATGGCAAGCGCCTCGGCCTGCCGGCGTTCATCGCGCACGCTGTCCACCGGCTGGGGCGCCCGCCGCCAGGGCTGGGACTTGAACCATCCGGTGCCGTAGGCGACGCCCGTCAGCACCAGAAATCCGCAAAGGTTGACGAGCGGGATCGTGAGGACATTGCGTCCGGTCACATCCAGCAGCGCCCCGAAAAGCTGCGCCAGCACCATTGAGGCGAGGAACACAGCCAGCGATTGCTGCCCCACCTTGCGCACCACCTTCACGAAGCCGGCCCACACCCCGGTGCCCGCAAGCCGCCGGCCCCCCTCGCCCGCCGCCACGTAGGCCAGGTAGGCCAGCGCCAGAAAGTGGGTGAAGCGGTAGAGGCCCTGGTCGGTCTTGTTCAGGAGCTGCCAGGTGGCATCGCGGAAGTCGTAGATCAGCGGCGACATCTGCCAGCCCCAGCGCGAGGCGACGAAGAAATTGAAGACCAGCACCGCAATGGACAACGCCACCAGCCACCAGCGAAAGGGCGGCGCCTTGATCCACCCCATCATGAACGAAAAGCCGGTGAAGAAGACCAGCTGCCAGCCGAACGGGTTGAAGAACCACTCCCGGTCGTTGCCGGGCCGGACCTCTGCGCCGAAATGCAGGAACCCGAACTGCGCGCCAAGCCAAACCACCGCCATCAGCGCAAACACGAGCCAGCGATTGTAAAGTCCGACGCCTGCCACCACCGGCATCATTGCCAGAAGGACGAGATACATCGGCAGAATGTCGAAGTAGTTGGGCACATATTGCAGCGTCATGAGGGCCACCAGATGGCTGGCGGTATCCTCGAAAAACGGGCGGACGTAGAGGCGATTGGTGTAAAAGTTCTCGGAGCCTTCCAGCCTGTCCATCACGACCAGCAGCGTGACAGTGACGAGAAACAGCGCGATGTGCGCCCAGTAGACCTGCCAGACGCGGAATGCCGCGCGGGCCGTGCCCAGCCACCACGAGCGGTCGCGAAACACCGAACCGAAGGCGATGGCCGACGCCATGCCGGAGCAGAACACGAAGATTTCGGTAGCGTCGGACGCGCCGAACCGTGCCGGGATCCAAAGGGTCCACGGGTTTCCCGGCATGTGCGCCACAAAGATGATGTACATGCCGAGCCCGCGGAAGAAGTCGAGCCGGAGATCCCGCGGCTTCTTGGTCGGCGCCTTCGCGGGCGCCGGAGAGACGGTGGTCATCAGGCCGACTGGTGCTCCATGTGCGGGAGGGCGGCGCCGGGGCCGGCACGCGCTCCGCAGCGTCTTATAGAGGAAGGCCGCGTCAAGGCGAGCCTCAGAATGCGGCCGACGTGGATGCCGGCGCTTCGACGGCAGGCGGTCCACAGCGCAGAAGGCGCTCGTAGCCGAAGCGGTCGAACGCGCCGCGCTTTTGCGCCCGGTCCTTGATGATGGCGCGGGCTTCGTCGGCACAACCGGCCTTCAAGGCAGCGTCGATGGTGAGACGCTCGAACACGTCGCGCTGGGCATGGCTGCCGCCGATGGTCTGCATCTGTGCGCGTGCGCCGCGCAGGGCAATCAGCGCATCCTCGTGGTGACCGCGGCGCATGGCGGCAAGGCCGCCGCCTGCGGCAGCCCCGGCGCCGGCCGCAACCGCGCCGAACTCGCTCCCATCGCCAGCGCCGGCCATCCGCTCGATCAGGCGGTCCGCCGCATCCTGCCGGCCCGATGCCAGCAGCGCCATGAGATAGTGCAGGTCGGCAAAGACGATGCAGGCGTCGTCCACGCGCCGCTCGGCAATGGCGGCCAGCTCGTCCCACCTCGTGCCGACCTCGATGCCCTCCGCCTCGACGCGGGCCAGGAGCGAAACGGCGTTGGCGATGTCGCGATAATCGTCGGTGTGTTCGCGGCGGATTTCGGTGTCGTAGAGGTCGAGCACCATGTCGACGTTGCCAAGATCCAGCTCGAACAGCGCCGAATGCCACCACACATGGTGCGCAAAGTTGCTGCACCCGGCAAAGGCGGACTGGCGGGGCGCAAGCCAGTCCCGCCCCTTCTCCGGCTGGCCGCGCATTTCGTGGACATGGGCGACGGCGTGGAGCGCCCAGGCATCGTCCGGCGCAAGCTCCAGCGCGCGGATGCCGGCCCGCTCGGCCAGCGCAAGATCGCCCACCTCCTCGCAGGCGAAGGCAAAGCAGCCTCGCGCATAGCCGGCGTGAGGGTGCTCGTCGGCAAAGCCGCCGATGGCAGCGTCCGCCGAACGGCGCATCCCCGCAGTATCGCCGTACAAAAAGCGGATGGCCTGCGCCATCTTGAGTGCAAAGCCGTCGCCGGGCGCAAGCACCTGCATCTCGTCGAAGATCTGCGCCGAGCGGGACGGGCGGCCGGCGATGAATGCGGCCAGCGCTTCCACCATCTGCCGGTCGGCAAGGCCGCCATGCGCGGCAAGCCCTGCTCTGGCGGCAGTAAGAAGGTTGCCTGCCTCGGTGGCCAGCTCGCGCCGGCCCAGAAGCATGAAGAGCAACCCCTTTGCGGCCAGAAATGCAGGCGAGGACGGCGCGGCTTCGCCGAGCGCTGCAAGGCGATCGGGCACCCTGGCCGAATGCGCCATGAAGGACGTGACAAGGCCCTGCCAGTCGCCGGCCACATGGGCAAGCGAGGCGGGCACGGGTGCATCAGCGCGCGCGGTCATGGGCACCAACTCCGGTAGAACTTGCGGGACAGGTCGATCACCCGCTTGTAAGGCACATCTAGTGCGCAATGATGGCCGCTGGCTGAACGATCGCGTGAATGATTGTCACATGCCGTTGATCGTGTCGCGGGGCTCACGCCTGATTGCCGCGCCCGTGGTAGCAATGCGCCGAAAAAGAAGGGACGATACAAATGACGCTGAAGCAGCCGAAGGCCGTCATTGCCGCGCTTGCCGTGATTGCGGTGATTGTCGCCGCAACGTTCGCAGAGGCTGGCGGACGGCTTGCCCTTGGCGCGCTGGTGGGCGTGCTTGCAGGCTTTTCGCTCTACCACGCGTCGTTCGGCTTCACGGCGGGGTGGCGCCGCTTCATCCGCGAACGCCGGGGCGGCGGGCTGCGCGCGCAGCTGTGGCTGGTGGGCGCCACCGCCGTTTTTGCGATTCCGCTCATCCACTATGGCGGCCTGATCGGTGTCCAGACGGGCGGGTTCGTCTTTCCGTTCGGCATTGCGGTCATCATCGGCTCGTTTGCGTTCGGCCTTGGAATGCAGCTTGGCGGCGGATGCGGCTCTGGCACCCTGTTCACCGTGGGGGGCGGGTCGACGCGGATGGTCATCACCCTCGCCTTCTTCATTCTGGGCGGCCTCCTTGCCACCCACAACTGGGACTTCTGGCAGTCGCTGCCGGCGCTGGGCGCAGTCACGTTCGCGGCGCCGCTCGGCCCCATCGGTGCGGTGCTCGCCACCGTTGTCGCGCTCGGGCTCATCGGTCTTCTCACGGTACGGGCCGAGAAGGCGCGGCACGGCAACCTACTCGGCGGCACCGCCATGGGTTCGCTGGTGACCGGCCCCTGGTCGCTTGCCGCCGGCACCGTCGGCCTCACGCTGGTTGGCGTCCTCACGCTTCTCGTACTGGGGCGGCCCTGGGGCATCACCTCCGGCCTCACCTTGTGGGGGGCGCAGATTGCCAACGTGGTGGGGGTGCCCGTCGGCGAGTGGGACTACTGGCGCTATGCGATGAACCGCGTCGAGGGCTCGATCTTCTCGGACGGCGTGTCGGTGATGAACCTCGGCCTCATTGCCGGCGCGGCGCTGGCCGCATGTCTTGCCGGCAAGTACGCACCCAAGTTCAACCTTTCGGTCCGCGACGTGGCAACGGCAATGATCGGCGGGCTTTTGATGGGTTATGGCGCCCGCATCGCGTTCGGCTGCAACATCGGCGCGCTCCTGTCGGGCATTGCATCGGGCAGCCTCCACGGCTGGGGCTGGTTCGCGTTCGCGTTCATGGGGAGCATCGTCGGCGTCAGGATCCGCGAGCGGATCGGCATGGACCCTGCGCTGTCCACCCCGGCCTCTGCCCGGCCGCTGCGCACGCAATCGTGACAGCGGGCCCGGCAACCCGCGCGCCAAGGTGACCGTTGCCCCCTGAAGATCAGGAGAGACGCCCATGCGAACTTTCGCTGCCGCAGCCCTTGCGCTGCTGATTGCCGCCCCGGCGCACGCTGCCTCGGTGCTTGGCGCGCCGGACGGCTGGAGCGTGACCGAGACCGACAAGGACTATGCAACGCTGCTGGCCGACCTGAAGGCAGCGGTGACCGCCAACAAGATGGGCATCGTCACCGAAGCCGGTCCGACCGAGATGGCGGAAAGCCGGGGCGAGACCATCCCCGGCAACCGCGTTGTCGGTGTCTTCCGCAACGACCTTGCGGTGGCCATTATCCGCGCCGCCCCGGCAGCGATGATCGAGGCTCCGGTGCGCTTCATGGTGATGGAAGAGCCGGACGGCACGGCGACCCTTGCCTACAAATACCCCAGCACCGTGTTTGCCCCCTATGCCGAAGCAGGCGGCGATGCGCTGGATGAGGCGACCGGCACGCTGGACGAAATCTTCGACCGGATTTCCGACCAGGCCACCGGCAACTGACGCAGATCAGCGTCACGCCGGACTAAGGCGCGAAAGCCCCGTAGGGAATGTAGCGGACCGGGGTCCCGGGGCGGATGTCCGCTGCAGCGTCCGGCAGCTCCACCAGCCCGTCGGCCCACGCAAGGCCCGAAATCCGCCCCGACCCTTCGGACCGAAACACCTCGGCGTGGCCGTCCGCATTGAGGCGGGCGCGCAGAAATTCGCGCCGGCCGGGCTTTTTGGCCTTGGCGAAGGCCGCGGGCACCATCTGTCCCCGCGGCAGTTGAAAGGCGCCGCCCGCAAGACGCCTGAGTGCAGGCGCGGCAAACACCAGCGCACACACGAACGCGGCCACCGGGTTGCCGGGCAGGCCGAACACCGGCATCCCACGCCACAGGCCAAGCGCCAGCGGACGGCCTGGCTTGATGGCAATGCGCCACAGCGCCATGGCCCCCGCAGTGCGCAGGGTGGCCGAAACATGGTCCTCATCTCCCGCCGAGGCACCGCCGGACGTGATGAGCACGTCGGCATCCGCCGCCGCCGCATCGAGCGCGACCCGGACGGCGTCCGCGTCATCAGCGCAGCACCCAAGGTCCACCGGGACAAAGCCCCAGCGGGCCAGAAGCGCCAGCAGCATGGGGCGGTTGGCATCGTATATCTGGTGGGCGGCGGCCTCGGCGCCGGGTGCGCACAATTCGTCGCCGGTGGACAGGACCGCCACGCGGAGCGGCCGGTGGACCCTCACCGTGCCCAGACCGGCCGCCGCAAGCAGCGCCAGATCCTGCGGCCCAAGGCGGTGGCCCTTGTCGAATAGCACTGTGCCTGCGTCAAAATCCTCGCCTGCCCTGCGGGTATTGGCGAAGGGTTTCAGCGTGCCGCGAAATGCAATCCGGCCCGGCGCCACCGTGCAGTCTTCTTCCAGAACGACGGTATCGACGCCGTCCGGCAGTGCGGCGCCGGTGAGAATGCGCACCGCAAAACCAGCGGGCACCCTCGTGCCAAGCGGCACCCCTGCTGCCGCGCGCCCCTCCACCAGCGGGAGCGCCACGTCTCCGTCCGGCACTCTGGCGGCGGCAAAGCCGTAGCCGTCCACCGCGCTGTTGGCTGTGGGCGGGTTGGCCCGCTGCGCGGTGGGAGCCTCCGCCAGGTAGAGCCCGTCCGCCGCCCCGACCGGCACCATCATCGTTTCGGCGACGGGGACGAGGTTGTCCCGCAGGTGCGCAAACGCGGTGCTCACCGGCGTCCATTCGACGCCTGCCGGCAGGGCGAAGCAATCATCGCGCAAGGGGGGCGGTTTCATGACCGTTCTGCCATCGCTGCGGTGGGCGGTTCCGGCATCGCCAGTCCGCAATCGGCGCAGATGAACGCGGCAATGGCGGCGGTGTCGTCGAGGTGAAACACCGGACGGTCCATGCCCGTGATCGGTGCATCTGCGGCCAGCGCCCGCACTGACGGGTCCCCCGGTGCCATCAGCGCATGACCCTCGGACGCGCGAAACGCCTCGATCTTGGGGTGACGCGCGGTCTTGAAGCCCTCCACCAGCACCAGATCGCAAGGGGAGAGATGCGCAAGCAGCGCGTCGAGCGAAGGCTCCGGCGCACCGCGAAGCTCGTGCATGAGAGCGAAGCGCCGCGCCGAGGCGATCAGCACTTCGCCGGCGCCGGCAGCGCGGTGGCGGGCTGAATCGGTGCCGTCCGCATCAACATCGAATTCGTGGTGGGCGTGCTTGATGGTGGACACCCGCAAGCCCCTTGCGGAAAGGTAGGCCACCAGCCGCTCCACCAGCCCCGTCTTGCCGGCATTCTTCCATCCGGTCACGCCGTACACCCTCATGAGCCAGCGTCCGTCAGCATCTGCGCGCGGGCAAGATCATCCGGCGTGTTGAGATTGAAGAACGGATCGCCGGGCGCATCGAAAAGGGCGGTGGCAGCGCCGTGCCGGTCGGTCCATGCCACGATCTTGCGGGTGCCGCCGGCCAGCGCTTCGGCCAGGTCGTCCGCCAGCGCGGTGGACCAGAGGCCGAAGGTGGGGTGCCGGGCCACGCCGCGTGCCGGGTCCGGCGTTGCGGCCAGCGCGATGGGGGCGCAAGCGTCTGCCGCCGCGGCACGAAGGCGGACCACCAGATCGGCGGGAAAAAAGGGCGTATCGGCGGCGACGCTCACCACATCCGGTGCGCCGGCTGCGGCGGCCCAGCGCAACCCGGCCAGAATGCCCGCCAATGGACCCGGATAATCCGCCACCGGGTCAGCCAGCACGGGAAGGCCGAAGGCGGCGAACCTTGCCGGATCGCCGTTGGCATTGATGGCAATTGCGCCCGCCTGCGGGGCAAGCTGCGCAATGACGTGGGCAAGAAGCGGGCGCCCGTTCAGCGGCAGGAGTGCCTTGTCGCCGCCGCCCATGCGCCGGGCAAGGCCCCCTGCCAGAATGATGGCGGGTCCCTCAATCATCCCCGGCGCCCTTGCGTTTGTGCCTTGCGTGATCGCCCGGCGCAGCGCTCGGCGGCGCGTCCCAGACCAGGCGCTCGGCCCCGGCAACGCACATGAACCGCTCGCCGCGCAACCGGCCGATGAGCGTAAGGCCGACACTTTTCGCCAGCTCCACCCCCCACGCGGTGAAACCGGACCGGGACACCAGCGCCGGAATGCCCATCAACGCAGTCTTGATCACCATTTCGGAGGTCAGGCGGCCTGTGGTGTAGAGGAGCTTGTCGCCCGCCGGCACGCCCTTGGCGAACATGTAGCCGGCAATCTTGTCGACCGCGTTGTGGCGGCCCACGTCCTCCATGTAGACCAGCGGCCGGTCGCCTTCGCACAGCACCGAGCCGTGGATTGCACCCGCCTCCAGATAAAGGCTCGGGCGCGTGTTGATCTTGCGCGACAGCGCGTAAAGCCACGACGTGTGCACCGGGGCCTTCGGCAGGACCACTCTGTCCAGCCCCTCCATCATGTCGCCGAACACCGTGCCCACGGCGCAGCCGGACGTGCGCGTCTTGCGCGACAGCTTCTCCTCGAAGTCGGTTTCCACCGCTGTACGCACCACCACGGTGTCGATCTCATCGTCGTAATCGATGCCGGTGACGGTCTCGCCATCGCCGAGCATTCCCTGGTTCCGCAGGAAGCCCAGCGCCAGATATTCCGGATAGTCGCCAATGGTCATTGCGGTGACGATTTCGCGGCTGTTGAGAAAGATGGTCAGCGGCCGTTCGGTGACGATCTTGATCGTCTGGCTTGCGCCGGTGTGGTCGATGGCGGCCACCGCCTTCGACAGGCGCGGGGCCGCCGGGTCCGGCGCGAGCAGAAACTCAGTCATGCGCGGGCTTGGCGTTGGGCACGAAAAGCTGTTCGCCGGCAATGGTGTAGGCACCAATCATGGCCTGCGCCTTGTCCGAGACCAGCCAGTCCTCCAGCCGAGCCGCCAGCGCAGCCTTCGCGTGCGGGTGGCGCGCCTTGGCAATGGGCAGAAACGCGTACTGGTTGAACAGCGCCGGGTCCCCTTCGTAAAGAAGCGCGAGGTCGCCCTTGTTCTGGAAGTTGAGCCAGGTGGCCCGGTCGGTGAGGGCGTAGGCGTTCATGCCGGCCGCAGCGTTAAGGGTGGCGCCCATGCCCGCACCCACGGCTCTGTACCAGGGTGCGTCTTCGGGGGCCTTGCCCGCGCTTTCCCACAAGGCCTGCTCGCGGCGGTGGGTGCCGCTGTCGTCCCCGCGGCTGACGAACGGCGTTCTTGCCACTGCGATGGCGGTGAGCGCGTCGACGGCACCGGGGGCGCCGTGGATGCCGGCGGGGTCGGCCTGCGGGCCGACGATGACGAAATCGTTGTACATGATCTCCCGGCGGTGCGGCGCGAAGCCTTCGGCCACAAACGCGTCTTCCGCGGCGCGGGAGTGCACGAGGATCGCGTCGACATCCCCGGCACGGCCAAGGCGGAGCGCCTGCCCGGTGCCGACCACCAGCAGCGCCACATCAATTCCGGTGTCGGCCGCAATTTCGGGGAGCAGGATCTCGGCAAGGCCGGAATTGTGGAACGACGTCGTCACCGCCATTCGCATTTCGTCGGCTGCCGATGCCGGGCTGGCGGCGAACGACACGACCATAAGGCAGGCAGCAACAAGAGCTCTGATCACTCGACGATATCTCCCCTGAGGAACGCGGCTGCGGCCGGCGTCTGCGGCGCTCTGAAAAAAGGCTCGGCCGGTCCGGTTTCATGCACCTCGCCATGGAAGAGGAAGATCACCTCGTTCGCAAGGCGCGCGGCCTGTCCCATGTCGTGGGTGGCAATGATGACGCGCGTGCCCTCTGTGATGGCCGCGCCCACGATGGCCTCGATCTCGCGCTTGGCGCGGCCGTCGAGGCTTGCGGTGGGTTCGTCCAGAAGAAGAAGGTCGGGCGCGGTGATGAGCGCGCGGGCGAGCGCCAGTTTCTGGGCCTCACCGCCAGAAAGCGCGGTGGCCGGGCGGGCCAGATGATCGCCAAGGCCGATGCGCTTTGCCCATGACGCTGCCTGAAGGGCCGCGTCTCCTGCCGCGACCCCCTTGAGGCGGAGCGGATAGGCGATGTTGGCGCAGACCGTGCGGCGCAGAAGAATGGGGGCCTGAAACACCAGCGCCTGCCGCTTCTCGGCATCCGCGGCCGCCCAGCGCACGGTGCCGCCATGGGGACGGGCCAGACCGTGGATCAGGCGCAGCAAGGTGGTCTTGCCGGCACCGTTGGGGCCGATGAGGGCGGTGGCCCCCTCCCCGCCCAGCGTCAGGTCCACCGGGCCGAGAATGTTTCGGCCGCCGCGGCGAACGGTGGCGCCTTCGATGTGGAGGGGAAACAAAGTCACCAGCGCCCCCCGCGCTCGGTGCGCGACAAAAGGTGGGCCGCAAAATTGACCGACACCGCAAGCGCGATCAGCACATAGCCAAGCCCCAGCGCCAGCGCGAAGTTGCCCTTGGAGGTTTCGAGCGCAATGGCCGTGGTGAGGACGCGGGTGTGGTGGTCGATGTTGCCGCCGACGATCATCACCGCGCCCACCTCGCCGATGGCACGGCCAAAGCCTGCCAGCGCTGCCGTCAGAAGCGCGCGCCGGCCGTCCCACAGCAGTGTGGCGATCCGCTGGCCGAGCGAGGCGTTCAACGAGATGAGAAGGTCGTGATAGTCGGCCCACAGCTCGCGGATGGCCTGGTGGGCGATGGAGGCAATCAGCGGCGCGACAATGATGGTCTGCGCCACAATCATCGCGGTGGGGGTGAACAGGAGGTTGAACACGCCGAACGGGCCAGCGCGCGACAGGAGGAGGTAGACAACGAGCCCGACCACCACCGGCGGCAGCCCCATCAGCGCGTTGAGAAGGGCGATTGCGGCACGGCGGTGGCGAAAGCGACGCACCGCAAGCAAGCCGCCCAGCGGCATTGCAACCAGCGACGCGATGGTCACCGCTGTGAGGGTCACACCCAGCGAGCGCAGGGTAATTTCCAGAAGGTCGGCATCCAGCGTGACGACGAGCCGGAGGGCATCAACGGCGCCGCGCCAGGTCTCCTCCATCAAGCCTCCGTCGGCGCCAGATCGTTCAGTGCGGCGGGCCGGGTTCCGCGTTGTCGGCAGGGGCCTTGCCCAGCTTCGACTCGGCCCACAGATTGCTGCGCTCCCGCGCGAAATTCTCGTCCACCGTGCCGGTATGCATGGCCTCGGCCGCGCCTTCCATCCCGAGTGAGCGCATGTAGCTGTGCGCCAGTGCCACCGCAATCAGCATGAACGACAGGATGGTGTGCCAGATCTGGGCCAGCTGCACCTCGGTGTAGCCGGCATACGCGGTGTCGAGCGGGCCGCCCAGGAGCTGCGGCAGCCCCGTTGCATTGGCAAACCGGGCCAGAGTACCGAACAGCTCCACCTTGAAGGGGAACAGGAGAGAGACGCCGGTGGCACAGATGAGGCCGCCGAGCATCACCGTTGCCCAGAACACGGCCTTCTGCCCGCCGTCGAACTTGCTGGCATCGAGCCGCACGCCCTTGCGGTGGAGCGCGCCGCCGCGCCGCCACCATCTGATGTCGCGCAGCATGGGCACGCTGTGGCGCAGGAAAAAGATGAAAATCATCAGCAAGGAGAATCCGAACAGCCACCACACGGCGCGGTGAAGCCATCGCGCCAGCTGGACGGCATTGGCGTAAAGGGTCGCATCCATCAGCGGGACCAGAAATTCGCGACCCAGCGTCAGGAACAGCCCCGTGATGGCAAGGACCGCGAACGAGCCCGCCAGAAGCCAGTGCACGGTGCGCTGGACGATGTTGTAGCGCACGATCGTGCGGCCGCTTCGCCCTGCCTCGATCCGCACCCGGCCACGGACAATCCGAAACACAATCAGCGCCACCACAAGTGCTGAGAGGGCGATGGCGCCGAGCAACGGAACATGGCCTTCGCGGACCCGCAGCCAGCGCATCTGCCCGGTGGTCTCTGCGGCTCCGGTCTGCGTTGGCGCTGCGGCGTCGTCGCCTGCGGCTTGCGGGCCGTACCGGGTGCCGGGCGCACCATCCATCTGCTGTGCCAGGGTGACCGGGCGCAGGCGCTTCGCCACCGGTCGCACCGGGGCCAGCCGCGCATCACCGGCATGAACGCTCAGAATTCGGCCTGCCGGATCGACCGCGGCGTCCGAAGCCCCTGAAAGGACGGCGGCAAAGGCGCAGAAACAGATGACCAGCATTAGGCGCAGCATGTTCGTCTCCCGTGCGCCGCTGTCCGCTGCGGCCTTGATCCGTCAGCCCGCCTTAACAACAACGCCTTGCCGAGACCACAGGGCGCCGGGCCATGCCGCGTGTTCAGGCTGAGGCGCTCGCTTTCGGCCGCGCCGTCAGCGCGATGGCGCAGAGGATCAACGCGCCAGCGGTTAAATGGGTCCAGCCCAGAGGCTCGCCGAATGCGACAGCACCCACAATGAACATGGTCGGAAGCTCGGCGCTGCCCGCCATCGCCGTGCGCACGGCGCCGATCCGCGGCGAGAACACCACATATATCAGTTGCGGGATGAGCGCGGTCATTGCCGAGAACACCGCAAGCCAGGCATAGGCCGCAGGCGCGGCGGGCAGCACCTCGCCCAGCGGCAGCGTGGCCACAATGGGCGCCAGCACCAGGACGGAGCCCATGGCAATGGACCCGGTGGCCGCAATGGCCGGCAGCGTATGAACCCGCCGCGCGATGATGTTGAGGAGGAGCCCGTAGGCGGCCGGTGCAACCAGTGCCGCCGCCACTGCAACGAGGCCGCCGGACGGGTCCAGCGCATCGCCCGGCGCCACGATCAACGCAGCAAGCACGATCAGCGCCGCGCCAATCCAGCCCCGTCCGCCGGGCCGCTCGCCGAACAGCAGCCCGAACAGGATGGCAAAGAGCGGGAAGGTCATGAACAGGATGCCGGTTTCGGCCACCGACAGCGTTTTGAGCGCAACCACGAAGCCGATCCAGCCGAGGCCCATGACCGCGCCGCCGGCAAGGCCCCAGAACGTGGCCCCCCGCAGCGGACCGCGCAGAACCAGAAACGGCGAGAGCACCAGCGCCGAAAGGGCAAAGCGGTAAAAAGCAATCGCAGGGGCGGCAATGGCAAAGTCAGTCAACGTCCGCGCGAACAGCGGGAGCGTGCCGAAACAGGCCGCGCCCAGCATGATCGCAAGGACGGGAATCAGGGAATTCGGCCCTAGGGGGGGTTTTGTTTTCATCAGCGTTCCCTACCTGAAAGGGGACGGGCCGCAAGCGCCCATGGCGGACTGCCTGCCGTTTCGGCCCACCGGCCCTGCACCGGTGCCAGTGCCCGCCGCGCAACGGAGCGTCGCTCCTGCGCAACAAGCCGCATTTCATGCGCGCTGAAAATTTCACCGGCTGATGGCTACCAGGCGTTGACATGAACCCCTTGCCCGACTATGTCCGGGGCAACGGTTAGCACTCACCCAAGGCGAGTGCCAACAGTCGGCCACATGGCCAAAAAGATCTGACATTTCAGACGATTGAGGACAGACATGAACTTCCGTCCCCTGCACGACCGCGTTGTTGTGCGCCGCATCGAATCCGATACCAAGACCAAAGGCGGGATCATCATTCCCGACACCGCCAAGGAAAAGCCGCAGGAAGGCGAAGTCATCGCCGTCGGCCCCGGCGCGCGTGACGACAAAGGCCAGGTTCAGGCGCTCGACGTCAAAGCCGGCGACCGCGTGCTCTTCGGCAAGTGGTCCGGCACCGAGGTGAAGCTCGATGGCGAAGATCTCCTCATCATGAAGGAGAGCGACATCATGGGCATCGTCGAAGGTTCTTCGATGGCAGCTGCCGCGTAACCCGACCCGCTTCGTTTCGCCGAACCTGCACACGTTTTTAGGAGCCACATCACATGGCAGCCAAAGAAGTTAAATTCTCGACCGACGCGCGCGACAAGATGCTGCGCGGCGTCGACATTCTCGCCAACGCCGTCAAGGTGACGCTCGGCCCCAAGGGTCGTAACGTCGTCATCGAAAAATCCTTCGGTGCCCCGCGCATCACGAAGGATGGCGTGACGGTCGCCAAGGAAATCGAGCTGGAAGACCGGTTCGAGAACATGGGCGCCCAGATGGTCCGTGAGGTCGCCTCCAAGACCAACGACCTCGCCGGCGACGGCACCACCACCGCGACCGTTCTGGCCCAGGCCATCGTCCGCGAAGGCGCCAAGTCGGTTGCAGCCGGCATGAACCCGATGGACCTGAAGCGCGGCATCGACCTCGCCGTTGCAGCCGCCATCAAGGACCTCACCGGCCGTTCGCGCAGCATCTCCACCTCTGACGAAGTTGGCCAGGTCGGTACGATCTCCGCCAACGGCGACAAGGAAGTCGGCGCGATGATCGCCGAGGCGATGCAGAAGGTCGGCAACGAGGGTGTCATCACCGTCGAAGAGGCCAAGTCGCTCGAGACCGAACTCGAAGTCGTCGAAGGCATGCAGTTCGACCGCGGCTACATCTCGCCGTACTTCGTGACCAACGCCGAGAAGATGCTCGTCGAGCTCGAAGACCCCTACATTCTCATCTTCGAGAAGAAGCTCTCCAACCTTCAGGCGATGCTTCCGATCCTCGAAGCCGTGGTGCAGTCGGGCCGTCCGCTCCTCATCATCGCCGAGGACGTCGAAGGCGAGGCTCTGGCCACGCTGGTCGTCAACAAGCTGCGCGGTGGCCTCAAGGTCGCAGCCGTCAAGGCACCGGGCTTCGGCGATCGCCGCAAGGCCATGCTGCAGGACATCGCGATCCTGACCGCTGGCCAGGTCGTGTCCGAAGACATCGGCATCAAGCTTGAGTCCGTGTCGATCGAGATGCTTGGCCGCGCCAAGAAGGTCACGATCAACAAGGACGAGACCACCATCGTCGACGGCGCCGGTGAAGCCGAGGACATCAAGGGTCGCGTTGCGCAGATCAAGCAGCAGATCGAAGAGACCACGTCCGACTACGACAAGGAAAAGCTCCAGGAGCGTCTTGCGAAGCTCGCTGGCGGCGTCGCGGTGATCCGCGTCGGCGGTGCGACCGAAGTCGAAGTGAAGGAAAAGAAGGACCGCGTCGACGACGCCCTCAACGCGACCCGCGCGGCCGTGGAAGAAGGCATTGTCCCCGGTGGCGGCGTGGCGCTCCTGCGCGCCAAGGAAGCCGTCTCCCAGGTCGCTTCCGACAACCCCGACGTTGCCGCTGGCATCAAGATCGTCCTGCGCGCACTTGAAGCCCCGATCCGCCAGATCTCCAACAACGCTGGCGTCGAAGGCTCCATCGTGGTCGGCAAGATCCTGGAAAACTCCTCCTCCGACTTCGGCTTCAACGCCCAGACGGAAGAGTATGGCGACATGATCAAGGCCGGCATCATCGATCCGACCAAGGTTGTCCGTCACGCCCTGCAGGACGCAGCGTCGATCGCTTCGCTCCTCGTCACGACCGAAGCCATGGTCGCCGAGAAGCCGAAGAAGGACGAGCCGGCAATGCCCGCCGGCGGTGGCGACATGGGTGGTATGGGCGGCATGGGCGGCATGGGCTTCTAAGTCCGGCCCAGACGCTCTTCCCGGCCGGTTCGCTGGCCGGGTCAGCGCCCGTCGAAAGACACTTAAAGGTCGTGCCCTCGGGCACGGCCTTTTTGTTTGTCGGGGCCTCGCAATACCGGCGCCGCTTCAGGCTCCGACACCACCTGCGCGCGGCCGTTGCGCCATGAACGCGCGTCACACCGCGCCGCGACGGTCGGCGCCGCCTATTTGGCCGGCAAGGGTTTACGGCGGCGGCGTCATTGCGGCAGCGTGGCTGGCGCGGCGCAGATCGCCGCGAACCAACTTCGCAGGACCGACCCAATGATGAGCCTTCCCTTCTTCGGCGTCGCGCTGGCGCTTTTGCTGGCAGCCTTCCGCCAGCCGCAGGCGGCCGTGGTCGTCACCCTTGCCGCCGTGGTGGGAACGCTGGTGCTGTTCAGCTTCCACGCCACCGACGTGCTCCCGCTGGACTTCTGAGGCCACGATGACCCCCACCCTTGCCCGCCAGCTCAACGCTCTCGGCCTCATCGCAATCTCGCTGGTGCTGGTCGCTGCATTTGCCGACCAGTTCTTGGGCGGCGACCTTCCCTGCCCGCTCTGCATCCTCCAGCGCGCCGGCTTTGCGCTTGCCGGTGCCGGTCTTGCCCTCAACCTCATCTGCGGCGTCCGGCCCGGCCACTACGGGCTGGTGATCGTCGGCGCCGTGACAGGCGCTGCCATTGCCGGGCGCCAGATCCTTCTCCACATCGTCCCTGGCTCCGGCGGCTACGGCCCGCCCATCCTCGGCCTTCACCTTTACACCTGGGCCTTCATCATCTTCGCCATTGTGGTGGTGGTGACGGCGCTGCTCCTCCTCTCCGCCAAACAGTTCGACGCGCTGTCCCGGCCGCGCGGCGGTCTTCTCCCCCGGCTGGCGCTCGCCCTCTTTGTGCTGGTGGTGGTGGGCAACGGCGTCTCGACCCTTGCCGAATGCGCCGGCGGCCTCTGCCCGGACGATCCGGTCGCCTACGAGGGGCTCGAGATGCTGCGCGGCGTCACCGCCCCGGAAGGTTGACCGCAGCGCGTGACTGAACGACCTTCCCGTTCGACGCCCCCTGCGGCGGACGGGAGACCCTCACCATGGCTGATATCCTGATCGTCGGTGCCGGCCCGACCGGCCTCACCGCCGCCCTCAGCCTTGCCGCACTGGGCATCACACCGCGGATCATTGAGGCGCGCACCAACGCCTCGAACCTGTCGCGAGCCGTCGGCCTGCTGCCGGGCTCGATGACCATCTTCGATCATCTCGGGATTGCCGAAAGGGTGCGCGGCGAAGCCGTCACCATCGAGGAGGCGCGGATCCTGCGCGACGGCCACCTCGCCGTCGACCTCCGCCTCGATGCCGATCCCGACCCAAACGTGCGCCTTCTCAGCCTCCCGCAGGACCGGACCGAGGCAATCCTTGCCGAAGCGCTCGCCGAACGCGGCGTCACGGTCGAGTACGGCAAAGCCTGCAAGGGGCTCATTCAGGATGAAAGCGGTGTCACCGTCGCCATCGAAGGCGGCGAGGAGATCCGTGCCCACGAGGTTCTGGGGGCCGACGGCGCGAAGAGTGCAGTGCGCCAGGCGCTGGGTCTGAAGGCGGAGGGCATCGAACTGCCGGAAGACTGGTCCATCGCCGATGTGGAGCTCGCCGAGCCGGTCCCGCCGGCAACGACGATCCACCTCAACGGTGCCCACGATGCGGTGTTCATGATCCCGATGGAGCGAAGCCGGGTGCGTCTTGTCTCCAACACGTCCGACGCGCTGGCAACCTTCGGCCCCGGCCTCGCCATCGCGCGGGTCCGGCGGGAGGCGAAATTCCGCATATCCGTCAAGCAGGTACCGACCTATAGGGTCGGACATGTCGCGCTGGCCGGCGATGCAGCGCACACCCACTCCCCCGTCGGCGGCCGCGGCATGAACCTTGGCATCGACGACGCCGCCCACTTTGCCGAAGCGCTCTCCGACGGCTCTCTCGCGGGCTACAGCGCGGCGCGGCACGCGGTCGGTGCCCACACGATCGGCCTCAGCGAGCGCGCGCGAAAAACGCTGCTGGGCGGCAGCGGCACGCGCCGCACAGTCGGCGTCACCCTCATGCGCCTTGCAAGCCGCAACCCTGCGCTCGCGCGCAAGCTGGCACGAACGATCATCCTCGGCTAACGCTTCTTGCGAAAGCGCGGCCGGGTTGGCGGCGCTGCGGCACGGAGCGTTCATGGTTTTTCGCGCATTCACAACTCTTGGCACCGGCGATGCGGTCGAGGCGCAGGCCCGGGGGGCGATCTCCGTGCTGGAGGAGATGACCGACGAGGGCGAACCCGTCATTTCCGCCTACCGCGCCGTGCAGGATGGCCCGTGGCTCCTCGATATCCTGTTCACCGACACCACGGCGGACGCCGCTGACCTGTGGCTGGAGACGGCGCGCGAGATGGTGCCGAACCTGCCGGACTTCCAGATCGACCCGCTGGCCGAGCGCGACTGGGTCGCCGAAAGCCAGCGCCAGCTCCATCCGGTGTTTGCCGGGCGGTTCACCGTTCATGGCAGCCACGATTCGGCAAAGCTGCCCCCCTCGCGCTGGAATATCGAGATTGATGCAGGCCGCGCATTCGGCACGGCGCACCACGCCTCCACCAAGGGGTGCCTGATTGCGCTGGAACGGCTGGCAAGACGGCCGGGCGGCCTTGGCAGCGTGCATGATGTGGGGACGGGAACGGGTGTTCTGGCCATTGCGGCGGAGCGGTTTGGCGCGGGGCCTATTTCGGCTGGCGACATTGATCCGGTGGCCGTTCGGGTCGCGGATCGCAACGTGCGCGCCACGCGGACGCTGACGCCGATCACCCTGCGCACGGCGGCAGGGCCGTTCCGGCGGGCCGACACGGTCTTTGCCAACATATTGGCACGGCCGCTCATTGCCATGGCGCCACGGCTGGCCCATGCGGCGAAGCGGACTTTGGTTCTATCGGGCCTCAGACGGTCCGACCGGCGGCGTGTGGAGGCCGCTTATCGTTCGCGCGGGCTGGTGGTTGCCGAGCGCGTTCTGATCGAGGACTGGGTCACGATCACATTCCGCCGGCCTGGCGGGGCAATTGCCCCGCACGCCGACGCACTGCCGGGGACCCGGCTTGTCGTGCGCGTTTAGAGGAAGGGGTAGCCCTTCGGGTCGCGTGCCTGCAGCTCGGCGCGGTCGTAGCCCAGCGTGTCGAGCGTGTCGTCGTCGAGGCTGAGAAGGTAGGCGGCAACAGCGCGGTCGGCCTGGGCCTTGCGGGCGTTGATGATGCGGGTGCCGATGCGCGAAAGCAGGCTCTGCTCGTGGGACGTACCGGTCAGTGCGGACGAATAGGTGGATACGGTCATGGGTTGCTCCGTGTGTGCGTCAGTGGGGTGCAGCGCAGCATCCGCCCCGGTTGGGCCTCAGCAACGCCGTCCATGCACAACAAGGTGGCAGATCCTGCGGCTGCAACAACTGACGCCAGTGCATGGCTGGCGGCCACATGGTGCAACGCAACAAAGCAGCCGCAACATACGCACACAAAATGGTTGATCTGCCAGCCACACCGGGGTTTTCTGCCGCCATGGCATTTCAAACATTCGACTCACCCCGCGCTGACCCCGCCGAAATCCGCAAACGCATCGCAGCATTGCGCGCAACGTTCGGGGCGCATGGCGTGGACGGTGTCATCGTCCCGCACGAAGATGCCTACAACAGCGAATACCTGCCCCCGTCCGAGGAGCGGCTCGCCTGGATCACCGGCTTCACAGGCTCCGCCGGCCGCGCCATCGTCCTGAAAGATAAAGCTCTTTTGGCGACCGACGGGCGCTACACCCTGCAAGCCGAGACGCAGGTGCCGGACGATGTGTTCACCATCGTCAGCACCGAAGAGGCGGCCAGGGCGTGGCTGACCGAGAATCTGGCCGGCGTGACATTGGGGTTCGATCCCTCCCTTCATGCCCGCGATGGGTTGAAGCGGCTCGATGACACCGTGCCCACCCTCACCCGCACGCCGTTGTCGCCCCACCCGGTCGACACCGTGTGGACCAACCGGCCGGCCATGGTGCCGGGCGCCGTACGGGCCCATCCGGCCGCCCTTGCTGGCCGCACGCCGGCCGAAAAGCTCGCAAGCCTGCGCGAAAAGATGGAGACCGACGCGCTGTTGATTGCCGAAAGCGATGCGGTGAGCTGGCTCCTCAACTGGCGCGGCGCCGATGTCGCGCACACGCCGCTGGTGCTTTCGCGCGCGTTCGTGCCGAAGGACGGACCGGTGACGGTGTTCGTCGACCCGGCCAAGGTGCCGGACGAACTTGCGGCGGCGCTGGACGGTGTTGCCGTTATCGAGCCGGAGGCGAACTATCCGGATGCGCTGACGCGGCTTTCCGAGGGACTCACCGTTGGCGCAGACCTCAATGCAGCGTCCGAAGCTGCGCTGCTCGCCATCGAGAAAAGCGGCACGTTGAAGGGTGGCGCCGATCCCTCGGTTGCACTGAAGGCGGAGAAGAACGAGGCAGAAATTGCGGGAATGCGCGCCGCCCACCAGCGCGACGGGGTCGCCATGGTGCGCTTCCTCGCCTGGTTCGACGCCCACGCCGCCGGCGCCACCGAGATCGACCTTGTGGAGGCGCTGGAGGGATTCCGGCGCGAGGCCGGGGCGCGCGACATATCGTTCGACACCATCTCGGGCGCCGGCCCCAACGGCGCCATCGTCCATTACCGGGTCGACCGGGAGAGCAACCGGACGATCGTGGCCGGAGACCCGGTGCTGGTGGATTCGGGCGGCCAGTATGACGACGGCACCACCGACATCACGCGCACCATGGTGGCCGGCGCACCGACCGACGAATTTCGCACCGCGTTCACGCTGGTTCTGAAGGGACACATTGCGCTGGCCCGCCAGCGCTTTCCCGAGGGGGCAAGCGGCGCCGAACTCGACACCCTTGCGCGATTCGCCCTCTGGAACGCAGGGCTCGACTATGCCCACGGCACCGGCCACGGGGTGGGCGCGGCCCTTGCGGTGCACGAAGGGCCGGCCGGCATTTCCAAACGCAGCCGCGTACCGCTGAAGCCGGGCATGGTGATCTCCAACGAGCCGGGCGTCTATCCCGGCCCGTTCGGCATCCGGATCGAGAACCTTGTGCTGGTGAAGGGGGCGACCGTGCCGCCCGGCGGGACCAAGCCGATGCTGGCGTTCGAGACCATCACGCTGGTGCCGATCGACACGCGGCTGGTTGCACCGCATCTCCTCAGCGCCGCGGAAATCGGCTGGCTCGACACTTATCACGCGAGGGTCCACGGTGCGCTGGTGGGCGACCTCGACGCTGCCGGACGCGCGTGGCTCGAAGAACGCTGTCGTCCGCTGGTGGGCTGACCGGCGTTGCCGCGCAGCCTCGCTCAGGCCGACCAGGGGAGGCCGCCATGCTGTTCGACGAAGAGTTGAATGTCGCGGGGCAACGCTGCCCGCTGCCGGTGCTCAAGGCGCGCAAGCGGTTGAAGGCGCTGGCGCCGGGCGCCATCCTGCGCGTGTTCGCCGACGACCCGCTGGCCGCAATCGACATCCCGGCCCTCTGCACCGAGGACGGGCACGAACTCGTCGGCCAAAGGGCGCAGGACAAGGGCTGGCAGTTTTTCATCCGCAAGGGATGATGCGCCGGGACCAAGGCCCCGGCGCAAGGCGCCCCTACTCCAGGCCGGAGGTGTGAGGCCGATCTTGTTCATGAACGAGATGTGCGAGGCGACCAGCTCCTTCGCAGCATCGGTGGTGGCGAACTCCTTCCACGCCTTGCGGGCGCCTTCGCGGAAGGCTGCGCGGTCTTCAGGCGCCCAGTCGTGGAACGTGACCTCGCCCTGCAGTTCGTTGACGGCTTCCTGGATGTTGACCGCATAGTCCAGCGTGGTGCGGAACGAGTTCTTCTGCGTCGCCACCGACATGATCCGCTGGATGTCCTCGGGCAGGCTGTTCCATACTTCGAGGTTGATGGCGAAATGGTCTGCCGGCATCGAGTGGAAGCCCGGATACGTGGTGTGCTTCACCAGATCGTAGATGCCGAGCGAACGGTTGGTGGACACGTTGGATGCGTCGGCCCCGTCGATGATCCCGGTTTCAAGCGAGGTGAACACCTCGGTAAAGTCGATCACCACGGGCGAGGCGCCCAGATTCTCGAAGATCATCGTTTCCATGCCGGGCGGGGAGCGGAACTTCCAGTCCTTCAAGTCGTCGGCATTGTTGAGAGGCTTGGCGGCATTCAGTGATTCCATTCCCGGAATCTGCCAGCCGAGCAGGTGCATCCCGTAGGAATTGTACAGCTTCTCGGTCAGCTCCTCGCCGCCGCCATTGTACAGCCAGGCGTAGAACTGCCACGGCGTTTCGTAGCCGCCCATCACGTCGGCGACGAACTGGAAGGCCGTGTCCTTGCCGGTCTGGTAAGACCCGTTGGTAAAGTCTGCATCGACGATCCCGTTGACCGCCGCGTCGAATGTCTCGACCGATTTCACGATGGCCGACGAGTAGAACATCTCGATGTCGACACGGCCGCCGGACATCGTCTCCACGTCGTCGACCCATGCGGCGATATTCTTCCCCGACAGAGATTCCTGACTCTGATGGTTTTGAATCCGAAGCGTAAATTCCTGCGCAGATGCAGTGGTGATGCCGGCAAACAACGCAGCACCGGCGAGCAGGATGGCTTTATTATATTTCATGGTTTTCCTCCCCTGAAGGGAATGCTTTCCATTCCCAAGACAAAGGTTAATCTTTGCCCGGCGAGGATACAACTGTGGATACAGGCCGCCGCCGCGGACCGAACGGCAGCGCGAGCCAAGCGCTGCGGCGCGCCGATCAACCGGCGCGGCAGGCGTCAATCAGGCGTGGATCTTTGCATCCCGCTCCGCGCGGGAGAGCTGCCCGTTGCGCAGAAGCAGCGTGTCGCCCTGGCGGGCGAAGGACGCCTTCTCACCAGCGTCGACCAGCTCTGCGGCCATGGTGTCGATCTGATCGTCGGTGCGGGTCGGGTCGTGGTGGAACAGCACCGTGTGGCCGACATTGGCGCGTTTTGCCAACGCCAGCGCCTGCCCGGGCGTCGAGTGCCCCCAGCCCTTGAAACGCGGATATTCCTCGTCCCGGTACATGGCATCGTAGACCATCACCGTCGCGTCCTTCACGAAATCGGCGATGGGGTCGTCGATCTCCGGCTTGCCGTGCTCGTGGTCGGTGATGATGGCGAGAGAGGATCCGCACCAGTCGAACCTGTAGCCGGTGGCGTTGCCGGGGTGGTTGAGGCGAACGGTGCGGACGGTCAGCCCGTCGCCAAGGTCGATGATGCTGCCGACGGTGAAGGAGCGGAAGTGCGTGTTGTTCAGCGCGGAGGTGGCCACCGGGAAGATCGGCGGCGACATCAGGCGCTGGACGATTTCTTCCAGCGTGCCGTCCGGTGGAATGTGTCCGGCCCACAGATTGACGGCAATGTTCGGGTCGTAGGCGACGCAGAAGAAGGGCAGACCGCAGATGTGGTCGAGGTGGGTGTGGGTGAACAGAACGTCCATCCGGCCGGGAACGGAACGGCTGAGTTCGCGGCCGGCAAGGCGAACACCCGAGCCGCAGTCGATCATCACGACGCGGTCCCCGCAGCGGATCTCGATGGCCGTCGTCTCACCGCCATAACGCAGCGTGTCGGGTCCCGGCGCCGGGATCGAGCCGCGCACGCCCCAGAAACGGACCGACAGGGTTTGCCGATCCCCGCGTGGATCGTCGGCAGGGAGGGCGCCAGCAGGTTCGGTCACGTTTCTCTCGTCGGCCATGATGCCCTTATCCGCCCGGTAGCGCGGTGCGCAGGCGGCCCACTTCGCGGGTGGTGCGTTCCAGCCGGTGGGCCAGCGCACGCATGACCTCAACCGCCATATCCGGGAAATTGGTGAGAAGCTTGAAGAACTGGTCTTTCTGGATTGCCAGTGCCATCAGCGTGGTTTTGGCGCGGACGGTGGCCGTGCGGGGCACATCAATCAGGATTGCGATCTCTCCCACAAAATCGTTCTTGCCGACCGTGGCCACAAGCTGTTCGCCAGACGGGGAATTGATCACCACGTCCGCCTCGCCGGAAAGGATGATGTAGGCGACATCGCCATACTCACCTTCCGCCATCAGGCTTTCCCCAGCCTCGAACCGCGCACGTTCCGACATGAACGCGAGCAGACGCAGTTTCTGATCGTCCACCCCGCGAAACAGCGGGATCTTGCGCAGCGCGGCAGTATCATTATCGAGCGTCATTGTTCTTCGTTCTCTTCTGCCTCGTCCGGTGAACCGTTGCTGGCCATCTGCTGCACGCTATCCCATCCCCCTTTTGCGACCAACTGACCTTCGCGCATCACCGCCACCGTGTCCAAGAGCTTGGCGATCTGCGGATCGGTGGTGCCAACGACCAGAGTGTCCTTGCCCTTCTCCCGCGTACGCAAGATTCGCTCCATCAACTCCGGATCGCCGTCTGCAACCGTATCAAAAATCAGAATTTTCGGACGTTTCACCAGAGCGCGAACCAGACAGAGCCGCCGCCGCTGGCTTGCGGACAACCGGCCGCCCGCAACCCCCACATTGAAGCCGAGGCCAGCGCGCGAGATCGGCGCGCGCAAGCCCAGATCCAGAACCACCTGCCGCAGATACGCGTCAATCTTGTCGCGCGAACCGCGCCGGTCCACCCGCGCCTTGCCGAACAGAAGGTTCTCTTCCACCGACAGCGCCGACGCATAGGTCTCCGCGTCGAACAGGCTGTATCTGGGGCTGTCTGCCAGATGCTCGTGGACGACGCCTCTGGCGCTGACGATCTTCTGTGCCATCTCGTCGTCGATGGTGACGATGCGGTGGCGGGCCGGCACGATGCGCAGCGCAAGCCCCACGAAGGCGGCGATGTCCTGTGTTCCGAGGCCTTTGGCCCCCTTGGTCTTCAAGGTGCGCAGGCGCTGTTCGAACAGCGGCACATCGTCCGGCGCCAGAAACGAATAGTCACCCATCAGGCCGGCATCGGCGCCGGTGTCGGCGAACAGCTCGATCATCGTGGAGGCAACCTCGGCCCCCATCGTCATCAGGTCGCTCAGGATGCCCGCTTCTTCCAGCGCCTTGCGGACCTTATCGTCGCTGATGCATTCCCAGACGGGGCGGCTGGCATCCACCGGCACGCCAAACAGCACGTTCTCGCCAATTGTCGCCGAATGGTTGAACGCCTTCGGGTCCCAGAGCTCGATGAGGTCGGCCCACTCGGCATCCTCCTGCGCCCGCTTCATGAAGACGCCGCGGGCCTTGAGGATCGCGTCGGCGAACTTGGCCTGATCGCCTGGCTCAACGTGCGAGCCGAGGCCGAGGCGGAAAAGATCGCCGTCGAGGCCGACCAGCTGGAACAGCTCCACCAAGCGCGCATCGAGCGCATCCGGGCCGTCGACACCGGCCCGCACCAGGTCTTCCCACGGTGCCGTCACGTCCAGCAGGGAGTTGCCGGTGAGTTCGCTTTCTGCCCGGCGGAAGTCGGTAAAATCGTCGGTTCCGTCACCCTGCGGGTGGGTCTTCAGGCCGTAGACCACGTTGCTGCGCAGCGTGTCGTTGAACACGAAGGGATCGGACGAGACGAACGAGATGTAGTGGGACAGGGTGGAGTAAGGCATATCCTCCATCCGCCCGTCGCCCAGGGTGGCGCGGCCGGAGATCGGATCGATCAGTCCGGCCAGCGCCATCAGCAATTCGCCGCGGCCGCTGCCGTCGCGTCCGTAGACGCCGAGCACGCTGCCGGTGGGAAGCTCCAGCGAAACGTCGACCACCTCCGGCTGGTTGCCGCCCGAGGTCGCGGTCACGCTGCGCAGCTTCAGCGTCTGGTCTTCGAGTTCCGGCGGCGGCTCGTCCGCCCTGCTGATCTTGCTCGGCGACATGGCGTCTTCGACGTCGAAATTCTCGACCACCGTCTCGTACTTCACCGTCACGTTGGCGAGCGTCTGATACCAGTTCAGAAGCTCCTTCCACGGCGAGGCGAGGTCCTTGTATGCGGCCAGCACCGCCACCAGCGCGCCGAACGAAAGGCTGCCATTGATGACAAGCACGCCGCCCACCGAATAGAAAAAGAAAGGCGGCAGCTGGTTCATGAAGTTATTGATGAACTTGATCATGAACTTGCGTTTGAAGATTTCCAGCCGGATCCGGTAGTTGATGAACAGCCGGTCCGACAGGTCGGAGAGGTGGAAGCGTGCCGTGTCGTTGGCATGGATATCGGCAGCGGCGCCGACGCTTTCGTTCACCCGGTCGGAAATCATCCGCACGTTCTTGATGCGCTCGCGAGTCAGAATGATGACACGGCGCTGCAGCTTGGGGATAATATAGCCCTGGATGGGGTACAGCGAGATGGCCGCTGCCCCGAGAAAGGGATCCTGCGCGAAAATGAAAAAGATGTAGACGAGCAGCGTGCCGCCCTGGAACGCCGGTGTCGCAATCGCCTCGCCGATGAAAACGCCGATATCTTCCACTTCGGCGGTAATCATCGGGATCAGCTCGCCGCCGGACACCCGGCGGAACCGCGACAGGCGAAAGCGGAGCAGTGAATGATACAGCATGTAGCGCAACCGGCGCAGCATGCGCTCGCCCGCAACACCCTTCGTGATGTTCAGGATGTATTTTATGACGTTATTAAGAACGACCAGGCCAAGAAAAATCAGACACAGTGTGATGAGGTACGGGATCTGATCCAGATTCATCCAAAGGATCTGCTTGGGAAAGTCCTGCCCGGAAATCGCGTCATTGACGATCCACTTGGGCAGTTCCAAAGTCATGTACAGAATCGGGAACGACACAACCGTCATCATCATGATGAAGATTTGTTGGCGCCGCGAATAACGCCAGATAAATTTGAAAAGTGAGCGATCCATTGGGTGGGGACGTTATCAAAGCGGAAGATTGTCGCAACTGTCCATTTGGGCTAATCCCTGTTCCCCAACGGACTTTTTCCGGACCCGGCCGCGCCGAAGCGCGCTTTCAAAATGTCGTCTGCCGATGAAGGCGTGAATTGATGCCCAACGGACAACCAAGAATTCTCATCTATTCGCACGATTCCTTCGGCCTGGGGCATCTGCGCCGCTGCCGCGCGATCGCCCATGCGATGGTCGGCGACATGAGCAAGCTGTCGGTCATCATCTTGTCCGGCTCGCCCATCATCGGCAGTTTCGAATTCCGCTCGCGGGTGGATTTCGTCCGCGTGCCGGGCGTCATCAAGCAGCGCAACGGCGGCTACTCGGCGCTCTCCCTCCAGCTCGACATCGAGCACACGCTCAAGCTGCGCGGCTCCATCATCGAGCACACGGCAGAAGTGTTCGACCCGGATATCTTCATCGTCGACAAGGAGCCGCTGGGCCTGCGCGGGGAGGTGGAACCCACCCTCAACCGCTTGCGCGACCAGGGCACCCGCCTGGTGCTCGGCCTGCGCGACGTGATGGACGACCCGATCAGCCTTGCCGATGAGTGGGCGCGCAAGAACGCCGTCCACGCGCTGGAAGAGATCTACGACGAGATCTGGGTTTACGGCAAGGAAGAGGTCCACGACCCGCTGCAGGGCATCGACGTCTCCAAAAAGGTGCGGGACAAGATGGTCTACACCGGGTACCTGCGGCGCGACATTCCGGTGGTGGATTCCGGCACCGACGAGATCCCGTTCGACGGCGAACCCTACATTCTGGTGACGCCCGGTGGTGGCGGCGACGGGATGGAGCTGGTGGACTGGGTGCTGCGCGCCTACGAGGCCCACGAGAAGCCGCTGTTCCCCGCGCTCATCGTGCTGGGTCCTTTCATGCCCGCCGAGGCGCAGGCGCAGTTCAAGGCACGCGCCGAAGCGCTACGCCTCGTCCACATCATCCGCTTCACGCCCACCATCGAGCGGCTGATGGCAGATGCCACCGCCATTGTCGGCATGGGCGGCTACAACATTTTCTGCGAGATCCTGTCCTTCGACAAGCCGACGCTGCTGGTGCCGCGCGTAGTGCCGCGGCGCGAACAGGCGATCCGCGCTGCCAATGCGGAGAAGGTCGGCCTCGTCACCTCGCTTCCCATCGACGCCTACCCGGACGTCGACATCATGCTACAGGCGCTGGTGGAGCTGCCGGAGCGGGCGCCCCCCTCAGCCGCTGGTGTTGGCGATCTTCTCTCCGGGCTGGACATCATCAACCAGCGCACGCGCGACATTCTCAAAAAAGGACGGCAGCCCGGGCAGCCTCCGCTGACGCTCGTACGCTGATGACCGCCACATCGCGGGCGCAGAAGGCCGGCCGGATTGCGGTTGTGGTCAAAGGGTATCCGCGCCTGTCGGAGACCTTCATCGCGCAGGAAATTCTCGGCTTGCAGCGGATGGGGTTCGACCTCCTCATCGTCTCGCTGCGCCACCCGACCGATGGCGCGCTGCACGACCTTCACCACGAGATCACCGCCCCCGTCCTCTACCTGCCGGAGTATCTGAAGGACGACCCGCCACGGGTGCGCGCCGGGATGAAGGCGGCCAGCGCCCTCCCCGGCTTTGCCGACGCGGAAGGCGCCTATGCCGCCGATCTGGCGCGCGACCCTTCCGCGAGCCGCCGGCGCCGCTGGGGCCAGGCCGCGGTGCTTGCCGCCGAGCTCCCGGCCGATGTGGCGCAGATCTACGTCCACTACCTCCACACCCCGGCTTCCGTGGCGCGGTACGCAGCAAAGATGCGCGGGCTGCCCTTTGCCTTCTCCGCCCACGCCAAGGATATCTACACCACACCGCAGTGGGATTTGCGCACCAAGATTGCCGATGCCGCATGGGGTGCGACCTGCACCGCCTACAACGCCCGCGTCCTGCGCGCTCTGTCAGACGACCCCGCCAAGATCGACCTCGTCTACCACGGGCTCGATGTCGCGCGTTTTCCAGAACCGCCCGCCCGTGTGGCGCACACCGGTGAGGCGGGCGATCCCATCGAGATCGTCAGCGTCTGCCGGGCGGTCGAGAAGAAGGGCCTCGACGATCTGCTCCGCGCCCTTGCGAGATTGCCGGAAGGCCTGCACTGGCGCTTCAGCCATATCGGCGGCGGTGCGCTGGTGCCGGACCTTCAGGCACTGGCGGACCGGCTGGGGCTTGGCGCGCGCGTTGCCTTTCTCGGCTCCATGGCACGGGACCGGGTGATCGAGACCTACGCCGCGGCCGACCTCTTCGTTCTTGCCAGCCGGATCGCGAAGAACGGCGACCGGGACGGGCTGCCCAACGTGATCATGGAAGCCATGGCCATGGGACTTCCCGTCATTTCCACGGCGGTTTCCGCAGTGCCCGAAATCGTGACGCCGGAAACCGGCATTCTGGTGCCCGAACGCGCACCCGAAGCACTGGCGAAGGCCGTTGAAGTGCTGGCGGCAGACCCTGCAAAGCGGCTTGCGTTGGGCGCAGCGGGCGCAGTCCGGGTGCGCGCCGACTTTTTGCCTGTCGCCGGGTTCGAAACGCTGCGCAGCCGCCTTCTGCGGGTCGGGGCAGCTGGCGCCACCGGATGAAGGTCGCACTGCTGACGCCGATGAAGCCGCCGGATGCGTCAACGCCGTCAGGCGACCGGACCTTCGCACGGCTGATCCTGAAAGCCCTTGCCACGGGCGGTCACACCGCAGCCCTCGCCTCCCCGTTCGTCACCCGGTGCAATGCGCCGGAGGACCTTGCGGCCATCGAGGCCGAGGCCCCGCGCGCGCTGGCGAAAACCATCGAAACGCTTTCGTTCAAGCCGGATATCGTTTTGACCTACCACAACTACCACAAGGCGCCGGACCTGCTGGGCCCCCGCCTCGCCGCCCACTACGGCGCGGCCTATGCGATTGTCGAGGCAAGCCGGTCGCCGCGGCAAGCAACCGGCCCCTGGGCCGAAGGCTTCGCACGCGCCGACGCTGCGCTGGCGGCCGCCAACGCTGTGGGGGCGGTCACCGCACGGGACCGGCCGGCGCTGGCCGATTTCGTCCCGCACGCGCTCGTGCCCTTTCAGCCTTTCATCGACACGGCCCCCTTTGCCGCACCGCACACCGGTTCACCGGGTGGCCGGCAGATCGTATCCGCCGCCATGATGCGGCCGGGGCGCAAGGCCGACAGCGTCGCGCTGCTCGCCAGCGCTTTTTGCAAGGTTGCGGGCGAAATGCCGGAGGCATCGCTGACCATTGCCGGCGACGGACCGGAGCGGGCACGGCTGGAGCCGCTGTTTGCGCCAGGTACATTTGTGGGCCGGCTTGCCGAGGCAGACCTTGCCGCGCTGTTTGCAGGCGCTGATCTTTTTGTCTGGCCGGCCATCGAAGAGCCTTTCGGCTTCGTCTTTCTGGAGGCGCAGGCCGCCGGGCTTCCGGTGATCGGCGGCGCAGCGCGCGGCGTGGTGGATATCGTCAGGGATGGCGGTGTGCTGGTCCCGCCCGGCAAGACCGATGCGCTGGCCGCGGCCATCCTCGCGCTCCTGTCGAACCCCGCGCGCCTGAGCGCCACCGGGAAGGCTGCCCGGTCGTTTGCCGCCGCAAACGACCTTGGCGCAGGCGCCGCACGGCTTGATGCGCTGTTTGCCCATGCCAGGCGCCGCCACACCGCGGCCCTCCGGCAATGAAGCGCGTTCTCATCTGGGTGCAGCACCTGCTGGGCACGGGCCATACGGTGCGCGCCACCGCCATCGCCCGCGCGCTGAAGGCGGCCGGCGCCGAGGTGACGCTGGTGCTGGGCGCCGCGTCGCCCGCAACGCTCGACCTCTCCGGCCTCGAAATCATCCAGCTCCCGCCGGTTCTGGCCACCGATGCCTCGTTCCACTTCATCGAAGCTGCGGACGGCACCCCCTACGAGGCGCTGGCTGCCGACCGGACCGCAGCGCTCCTTGCAGCGGTCGAGCGGTTGCGGCCCGATGTGTTCCTCACCGAGAGCTTCCCCTTCGGCCGCCGCCGCTTCGCCGGCGAGCTGGAGCCTGCACTCACCGCCGTGCGGGCAAACGGTGGACGCACCGCAAGCTCCATCCGCGATGTTCTGGTGCGCAAATCGGCCGCGAAGCAGCAGGCGATGGCACAATGCGCCCGCCAGATGTTCGACCGTGTACTCGTCCATGCCGACCCGCGGTTCGTGACGCTGGGCGACAGCTTTTCGACCGCCGATGGGATTGCGGATCTCATCCGCTACACCGGCTTCGTGGATGGCAAGGCCCGCCCGGCCTTTGCAAGCGCGCGCAGCGGCATTGTGGTGTCGGCCGGCGGCAGTCAGGTGGGCGCGGGCCTCCTGTCGGCTTCGGTGGATGCCGCCATCCGCAATCGCGGGCGCAACTGGCGCATTCTGGTGCCGCCCTCGCTGGCCGACAATGCCGCCCATTGGCGCGAGGTGGCGCCGCCCAACGCCATCATCGAAGACAACCGCGCCGACTTCCGGGAGCTTTTGGCCGGCGCTGCAATCTCGGTCAGCCAGGCGGGCTACAATACCGTGCTCGACGTTCTGAGCGCCGGTCCGCGCGCTGTCTTCGTGCCATTTGCCGAACACGAAGAGACCGAGCAGACCGACCGGGCCGCCGCGCTCGCCGCACGCGGCCTTGCCGGCGTGCTTCCGGAGAAGAAGTTGACGCCGCGCACCCTGTTGATGGCAATTGCGCGGGTGGTGGAGGCGCCGCCGCCCCCCCGCCTGACGCTGGATCTGGATGGCGCCCGCCGCAGCGCGGCCATTTTGCTGGAGGGCCTGTGACCCCGCTTGCGCAACTGGAATCTCACCTCGACCGGAGCGTTGCAGCGCCCCGTGTGTTCTGGTGGCGGGACGACGACGCCGTGCTGCCCGGCCCGAAGCTCGACCGATTGGCCGATTGTGCAGACCGCGCAGGCGCCCCGCTCGCCCTTGCAGCGATCCCCGCCCGCGCCAAACCGGCCCTGCTGGCCTTTGCCGCCAGCGCCGACATTTCCATTCTCCAGCACGGCGTTGCCCACGAGAACCACCAGAGCACCGGCAAGGCGGCGGAGCTGGGCGACGGGCGGCCCGTTGCCGCGATCATCGAAGGGCTCACCGCGGCCCGCAGGCGTCTTGCCGGCGAAGCGTTCGTCCCCGTCCTCGTGCCGCCCTGGAACCGGATGCGGCCCGAACTTGGCCCCGCCCTTGCCGATGCCGGCTATATCGGCCTCTCACTTTACGGCGAAGGCACCACCCAATTGCCGCTCCGGCGCGTCGACACCCACATCGACCCGATTGCCTGGCGCAGCGACCGCAGCCTTGCACCGGACGCTGCCCTTGCCGCGATGATCGACAAGGCCATCGCGCAAGACGGCCCCATCGGCATCCTCACCCACCATATCGACCATGACGACGCCATCGAGGGTTTCGTCACCGAGCTTGCCGCGCTGGTGGCACGGCACCCCGGCGCACGGTGGGCCGGGGCGCGCGAGCTTTTCGGCACCGCGCCATGAGCGATCCCTTCATCCCCATCGAAGGGCTGGCGAACCACCAGGGCCCGCTGTTCGGCCTCGACCTTGGCAGCAAGACCATCGGCATTGCGGTGGCGGACGATGGCTGGCACATCGCCTCGCCGCTGCAAACCATCCGCCGGACCCGGTTCGCAGCCGATGCAGCGGACCTTATTGCCCTTGCCGACCGCTACAAGGTGACGGCCTTTGTGGTCGGCCTGCCGTTCAACATGGACGGGACGGCTGGCCCGCGCGTCCAGTCCACCCGTGCCTTTGCCCGCAATCTGGCAAAGCTCGACCCGCGGCCGGTGGTCGGCTGGGACGAGCGCTGGTCCACCGTCGAGGCCACGCGCACGATGATTGCCGCCGATGTCTCGCGCGCGAAACGGCAGGAATCAGTGGACAAGATTGCGGCCGCCCTCATCCTGCAAGGCGCACTCGACCGGTTGCGCGCCATCGGCCTCCCCACCCGCGATCGCTGACGCGGGCGGCGCAAACCCTTGCCCGCCGGGCGCGCGGATGCTTTTTTCAGGCAACGCTGGCATCAGCCGGCCCGGCCAACACCGCGCCCGGACAAGCCGGGCCATGAGGGAACCACAATGCTCAAGGGTCTCGACCCGCGCCTTGGCGCAGACGTCCTTTACGCGCTCCGCTCCATGGGCCACGGCGACACCGTAGTCATCTGCGACGGGAATTTTCCCGCCGATCACATCGCAAGGCAGACCGGCCTTGGCGACCTCATCGCCATTGCCAACGTCTCCGTTCCGGATGCCATCGAGGCGATCCTCTCGGTGCTTCCGGTGGAAGATGCTGCCCGCATGGAAGTGATGGGCGCACCGGACGAGATCCCCGCAATCCAGGCCGAGGTGCAGGCGCTGCTCGACCGGCACGAGCCCTCCGCGGGCCAGTTGCGCGGTATCGAGCGGTTCGCATTCTACGAGGAAGCCAAGAACGCCTATTGCGTGATTTCCACTGGTGAGCGGCGCTTTTACGGCTGCATCATCCTCACCAAGGGCGTGATTGCACCCGATGCTTGAGCGGGGGCGCTGACATGGGCCGCGTCGCGGTTCTCGGCATCTTCAATGCCGACCTCACCTTCGAGGCGGGGCGCCTGCCCGCCATGGGCGAGACCATTCTGGGCGAAAATTTCCGCCTTGGCCCAGGCGGCAAGGGTTCCAACCAGGCCGTTGCCGCCGCGCGCGCCGGGGCCACCGTGTCCATGGTCACGCGGATTGGTAAGGACGCCTTCGGCGAAACCGCGCTCGCCACCTGGCACGCCGACGGCATTGCAACCGACGCGGTGATCCGCGACGACGCGCGGCCCACCGGCACGGCGTTCATCTTCGTCTCCACCCAGACGCGGGACAACGCAATCATCGTGGCAAGCGGCGCCGCCGGTGCGCTGTCCCCGGCAGACATTGACGGCGCACGGGAAGCCATTGCGGGTGCCGACGTGTTCGTCACTCAGCTGGAGCAACCGATCCCGGCTGCTGAACGCGGGCTTGCCCTTGCCAGGGATGCCGGCGTCACCACCATCTTCAACCCGGCCCCGGCGGCCGAGGTGTCCGATGCGCTCCTGGCACTATGCGATTACGTCACCCCCAACCAGGGTGAGGTGGCGGCGCTGACGGGCCTCCCCGCCGGCACGCTGGAGGAGGCGCGGATTGCCGCCGAGCATCTGCGCAGGCGCGGCGCCCGTGCCGTGATCGTGACGCTGGGCGAACTTGGCGCGCTGTACCACGACGGCACGGTGAGCGAGCTGGTCGAAGCGGTTTCGGCCGGCCCCATTGAAGAGACCACAGGTGCGGGAGATTGTTTCAACGGTGCGCTGGCGGCGGCCCTCTCGGAGGGTGCCATGCCGCTGGAGGCGGTCCGCTTTGCGTGCGCTGCGGCGGGAATAGCGGTCACGCGGGCCGGTGCATCGGCCGCCATGCCGAACCGGGCAGAGATCGACGGGCAGCTCTAGCGCCTGATCAGGCCCCGAGAATCAGAAAGCCGGCCTTTGCGGGGCCGGCTTTCTTTGAAAAATCCTCGGAGGATTTGTCATGATGGTCAGGCGATGTTGCGGCCGCGAACAACTTCCGGGATCTGTTCCCGGGTCAGGCCGATGTCGCGCAGCTGACCGTCGGACAGGCGGGACAATTCTTCGGTGGTTTCAACGGTGACGCGCCAGTTATGGAAGGCGCGGGAGATACGATCGAACATTTCAATTCCTCATTGTGCGGTGCGATATGCGATGCACCCCATATGAGGTAGGGCTGGCGCGATGTGACCCCCGATAAGATCATGGCTGCCCTGAGATAGGCGCAGGCGCTCCGTTAACGCCTGCGCAAGGTTCGCGCGCGGCGCGCCCTACTCGGCCGCCACCTTGCGCGGCCCGCGCCGCCCCAGAAGCTCGGCAAGATACTGACCCGTATAGCTTTTCGCGACCTTCATGACCTTCTCGGGCGTGCCGGCTGCGACAATCTCGCCGCCCCCGTCCCCGCCCTCGGGACCGATGTCGATCACCCAGTCCGCGGTCTTGATGACCTCGAGGTTGTGCTCGATCACCACCACAGTATTGCCTGTGGAAACAAGCTGCTGGAGCACTTCGAGCAATTTTGCCACATCGTGGAAATGGAGCCCCGTGGTCGGCTCGTCGAGAATATAAAGGGTGCGGCCGGTGGCGCGCTTGGAAAGCTCCTTGGCGAGCTTGATGCGCTGGGCCTCGCCGCCGGACAGCGTGTTCGCCTGCTGGCCAATACGGATATAACCGAGACCGACCTGGTTCAGCGTCACCAGCTTGTCGCGCACCGCGGGCACGGCCTGGAAGAACTCGCCCCCCTCCTCCACCGTCATGTCCAGAATGCCGGAGATGGACTTGCCCTTGAACTCGATCTCCAGCGTCTCGCGGTTGTAGCGCTTGCCCTTGCACACATCGCACTCGACGTAGACGTCCGGCAAAAAGTGCATCTCGATCTTGATGACGCCGTCGCCTTGGCACGCCTCGCAGCGCCCACCCTTGACGTTGAACGAGAAGCGCCCCGGCCCGTAGCCGCGCGCCTTGGATTCCGGCAGCCCGGCGAACCAGTCGCGGATCGGCGTGAAGGCGCCGGTGTAGGTGGCGGGGTTGGAGCGCGGCGTGCGGCCGATGGGCGACTGGTCGATGTCGATGATCTTGTCGAGGTGTTCGAGCCCCGTGATCTCGTCGTGCGCCGCCGGCTGCTCGCGGTTCTTGTTGAGCTTGCGGCTGACGGCGCGGAACAGCGTCTCGATCACCAGCGTCGACTTGCCGGAGCCCGACACGCCGGTGACGGCGGTGAACAGCCCCAGCGGGATCTCGGCCGTGACGCCATTGAGGTTGTTGCCGGTGGCGTTGACCACCCGGATCTCGCGGCCCTTCTTGCGCGGCCGCCGCTTTGCGGGCGCCGGGATTTCGCGCACGCCGGACAGGTACTGCCCGGTGAGCGAGTTGGGGTTGGCGAGGATCTCGTCCGGCGTGCCCTCGGCGACAATCTCGCCGCCGTGGACACCGGCGCCGGGGCCAACGTCGAGCACATAGTCGGCGGCGAGCACCGCGTCCTCGTCATGCTCGACCACGATGACGGTGTTGCCGAGATCGCGAAGCCGCTTCAGCGTCTCGATCAGGCGCGCGTTGTCGCGCTGGTGGAGGCCGATGGACGGCTCGTCCAGCACATAGAGCACGCCGGTCAGGCCGGAGCCGATCTGTGAGGCGAGCCGGATGCGCTGGCTTTCCCCGCCCGAAAGGGTGCGGCTGCCGCGCGAGAGCTGGAGATAGTCGAGCCCCACATCGTTGAGGAACCGCAGCCGCTCGCGGATTTCCTTGAGGATCGCGCGGCCGATCTCGTTCTGCTTTTCGGTCAGGTGCTCGGGCAGTTCCTCGAACCACGGTGCGGCGTCGCGGATGGAGAGCGCGGTGATCTCGCCGATGTGCGCGGTGTTGATCTTCACCGCCAGCGCCTCGGGGCGGAGGCGGTAGCCGTTGCACGCCTCGCACGGCGCGTCGGACTGGAAGCGGGACAGCTCCTCGCGCACCCACGTGGATTCGGTCTCGTTCCAGCGGCGCTCGATGTTGGTGATCACGCCCTCGAAGGTCTTGGACGTCTTGTAGGCGCGCATCCCGTCATCATAGACGAACTGGATCTTTTCGCGCTTGGAGCCGTAGAGGATCACCTTCTTGATATCGTCCGCGAGGTCCTTCCACGGCGTCGTCATCTCGGCGCCATAGTGGGCGGTCAGCGATTCCAGCGTCTGGGCATAATAGGGGCTGGTGTTGCCGGTTTTCGCCCAGGGGAGGATTGCGCCATCGGCCAGCGTCAACGTGTCGTCGGGCACCACAAGGTCCGGCTCGAAGCGCAAGGTGGTGCCAAGGCCGTCGCAGGTGGGACAGGCGCCGGTGGGGGCGTTGAACGAGAACAGCCGCGGCTCGATCTCGGCGATGGTGAAGCCGGAGACAGGGCACGCGAACTTTTCCGAAAACACCATCCGGCGCGGCTCTTTGCCATCCTTCTCGTCCGCAAACTCGGCAATGGCGATGCCGTCGGCAAGGCGCAGTGCCGTCTCTATTGAGTCGGCAAGGCGAGTCGCAAGGTCCGGCCGGGTCGACACGCGGTCCACCACAATGTCGATGTCGTGCTTGAACTTCTTGTCGAGCGCCGGCGCTTCCTCGATCTCGTGGAAGGTGCCGTCGATCTTGACGCGCTGAAACCCCTTCTTCTGCAGCTCGGCAAGCTCCTTGCGGTACTCGCCCTTGCGGCCGCGCACGATGGGGGCAAGCAGGTAAAGCCGCGTCTTCTCCGGCAGCGCCAGCACCTTGTCGACCATCTGCGAGACCGTCTGGCTCTCGATCGGCAGCCCCGTCGCCGGCGAGTGCGGCACACCGATCCGCGCCCACAGAAGGCGCATGTAGTCGTAAATCTCGGTGACGGTGCCGACGGTGGAGCGCGGGTTCTTGCTCGTCGTCTTCTGCTCGATGGAGATGGCAGGCGACAGGCCGTCGATCTGGTCGACGTCCGGCTTCTGCATCATTTCCAGGAACTGGCGTGCATAGGCCGAGAGGGACTCGACGTACCGCCGCTGCCCCTCGGCATAAATGGTATCAAAGGCCAGAGAGGACTTGCCCGAGCCGGACAAACCGGTGAACACGATCAGGCTGTCGCGGGGAAGCGACACGCTGACGTTTTTAAGGTTGTGCTCTCTGGCCCCTTTGACGACGAGTTGCCGTTCGGGGACGACACGCTTGCGCTGTTGCATGGGCCATCAATAAAGATCTGATCAGCCTTGAACCTGTGCCCCTGTCCGGCTCGGGTCAATGGCTGACGACGGGTAAGAGTGGCGAGGCACCATGGATCAATTGACGCTGCACATCGGTCATCAGAAGACCGGCACGACCAGCCTGCAATTCACATTCCGCGACAATGCCGCTCTACTGGCCGAGCATGGCCTGCATTTCTGGGACGGTCACCCGGCGCATCACCCCATGGCGCGCAAATTCCATGCGCCGCTCACCACACAAGGCGACCACCGTGTGGTCCGCAATTTCGTTGAAGCGCTGAAGGCGACATCATTGCCGCAGGCGATGATATCCACAGAGACGTTCGTCCGCCTCACCGATGACGAGGTGAAGGCGCTGGTGGCCCTGCTGCGCCCGCTGGCCAAAACGCTGAAGGTGCTGGTGTACGTGCGCCACCCGGTCGGCTTTGCGTCTTCGGCCGCGCACCAGCGCGTGCGCATGGGCGGCCGGCTGGCCCAGGCTGAAGAAAATCCCGGTATCGTGCCGCTGCGGATGATCCTCAAGCGCTGGACCGACGCGGTCGGGCCCGAAAACATGATCGTGCGCCCGTTCGACCGCGGCCTCCTGAAAAATGGCGACGTGATCGACGATGCGCTGGACGTTCTCGGCGTCGGCGCGGTGGCGCCGAAGCTGGTGCGGGTCAAGACCAACGAGGCGCTGTCCGTGATGGGCATCTATCTGATGGACCGGGCGCTGGCGATTGGCGGCGAAAAGCTGCCAACCGCGGTCGGCCGCGCGTTCGATGCCATCGGCGGGCCGAAATATGTGCTGCCGGAGGCTTCGCTGGAGATTGCACGCAAGGCCGGCGCTCCGGAGCTTGCGTTTCTGGAACGCGAATTCGGCGTGGTGCTGCCGGAGCCGACCGTAACACCGACCGATCCGCCGCACCTTTCCGAAGATGAGCTGGAATCCCTTGCCGGCGTCATCCTCCAGTCGGCGCAATATGCGTTCGACCTCACCAAATCCCCGGCGGGTCGCCTTCTGGAAATGAAGTCGCCGTTTGCACTCTATGACGTGAAGCCGCATCCGCTGACGCCGTGGATCACCCGCCTGGGGCTGATGCCGTATTTTCGCGGCGAGACCGGTGCGCGCAAGAAGGCGAGGACCGGAGCTGCCCCCGGCAAGAAGAAGCCGGGCGCGGGGCCAAAACCCGCCGGCAAGGGCAAGCCGGGGGGCAAGGCAAAGCAAGGCGCGAAATAGCAGCGCGCCGCAGCTCTTTGGCTGCTGCATCTCTGCAATGCAGCAGCAGGGGTTTGCGGCGTCTACGTGCTACAGCACCTTTCCTTTCAACATGGATTGCGGCGTCTCACCCGCGCGTCCACCGCGTTTGTTGAAAGGGAATACCATGCCATCTGTCGCGATCGTCTACCATTCGGGCTACGGCCACACCAAGGTGCTTGCCGAGCGCGTACACAAGGGCGCTTCGTCCGTTGAAGGCGTCGACGCGCACCTCATCAACACGCAGGAAATGGGCGATTCCGAGTGGCAGACGCTGGATGATGCCACTGCCATCATTTTCGGCTCTCCCACCTATATGGGCACGGCTTCCGCGGGCTTTTCGGAATTCAAGGATGCCACGTCCAAGCGCTGGATGGAGGGCAAGTGGAAGAACAAGCTGGCCGCCGGGTTCACCAACTCCGGTTCGCTGACTGGCGAAAAGCAGTCCACTCTCATTCAGATGCAGGGCCTTGCGGCACAGCACATGATGGTGTGGATCAGCCTCGGCCTGATGCCCGGCAACAACTCGTCCACGGGCTCGTCCGATGACCTCAACCGCCTCGGCAGTGCCATCGGCGCCATGGCCCAGTCCAATGTCGACGAGGGTCCGGACGCGTGTCCGCCGGAAAGCGACCGCCTCACCGGCGAGCATCTGGGCAAGCGCGTGGCCGCCTTCTCAAAAACCTGGTCGCCGCCCGCCGACATCTGACCGGGGGCGAACGCGCCAGATTCTCTGGGGGCGGGCTGTGCGCAACTGCGTCTTGGGGCGTGTGGCTGCGCGGCCCGCCTGTTAAGGTGGCGCGCACACGAGAGGAGAGGCCATGGCCGGCAGCGTCAACAAAGTCATCTTGATCGGCAATCTGGGAGCCGATCCGGAAATCCGCCGCACGCAGGACGGCCGCCCCATCGCCAACCTGCGCATCGCGACCACAGAGAGCTGGCGCGACCGCACGTCCGGCGACAAGCGCGAGAAAACCGAGTGGCACCGCGTGGTCGTCTTCTCGGAAGGCCTCTGCCGCGTGATCGAGCAATACGTCAAAAAGGGCTCGAAGGTTTACATCGAAGGCGCGCTGCAAACCCGCGAGTGGGAAGACCAGCAGGGCCAGAAGCGCTTCACCACCGAGGTGGTGCTGCAGAATTTCGGCGGCGTCCTGCAAATGCTGGACAGCAGGCCCGGCGGTGGCGGCGGCGGTGATTATGACCGTGGCACCAGCGGCGGCGCCGGCGGCTCAAGCAATTATGGCGGCGGCGGTGGCGGCTATGGCGGCGGCGACCGCGGCGGTTCCGGCGGCGGCGGTGGGCGCCCTGCCCCGGCCGATGAACCCTACGACGACGATATCCCGTTCTGACACCAGCGTGCTTCACACCATCGAACAGCTTTCCGCTCCGGGCAAACCGGGGCGGCCGAACGAGGACGGCTGCGGCGCCGCCGGCGCCTATGCCTGGATCATCGACGGCGCCACCGGCCTAGCGGACGCGCCGCTGCTGGACGCGCCGAGCGATGCGGCCTGGCTGACCGCTGCCATCCACCTAGCCTTCACCGAGCATGCCGATGCGCCAACGCCGGATGCGCTGCTGGCGCGCGCCAACCGGGCCGTTGCGGCGCGCTTTGCGGCCGAGCGCATCCGCGCACCGGAGCATCGCTACGAAATTCCGGCCGCAGCCTTCCTTCTTGTGCGCGACAACGGCGACCACATCGAAATTGCGGAGCTCGGCGATTGCGCGACGATTGTGGCGGATGCGACCGGTTGCGCCCGTTATGGCGGCACCGAAGAAGGCCGGGCGCGAGAGCAGACCAACGCCGCCAGCATCATGCACGGCAGCTTCGAGCGCACGCCCGCGGTGCTGGCCAACCTGCGCGCCTCCCGCAACCAGGCCAATGCGCCGGGTGGCTTCCCGATCTTCGCCCCCGGCACCTGGGACGGGAAAGGCGCCCGGATTCACCGCCACCCCCTGGCCCCGACCGCCGACGCCCTGTTGATGACCGACGGCTATTTTGCTGCCGTGGTCGACTATGCCCTGTTCGATCCGCCCGGTCTGATGGCGGCGGCACAAGATGGGCTGGCCGGACCACTGGCGCAGATCCGCGCCACGGAAACCGCCGACGCCGACAACACGCGCTTCCCCCGGTTCAAGCAATCGGACGATGCGACGGCCTTGCTCGTGCGTTTTGATGGCGTTCAGGCATAATCTTCCAGGACGTGCGGCTGCTGCACACGGAAGAGGTCTGAAGTCATGATGTTCACCAAAGCGTCGCCTGTTGCCGCTTTTCTCGCGTTTCTCTTTTTGGCGCCACTGGGCGCGGAGGCTGCTTCATTGGCGCAAGGTGTTTACCAGATCGTGCCGGATCGCTCGATGGCACAGATCACCGTGTCCGGCGCACCGGGCCGGATTCGTGCGGAGGTGCCGTTCTCCGGGTCGCTGGTGGTCAGCGGCGGCGTCGTGACCGAAGTGACCACGCGGATGGACACGCGGGCGCTCAACACCCGCAGCCAGATGGCCGCCCGCCAGATGCGCGGGCCCAAGGGTTTCGATGTGGACAACCACCCTGCCGGCAGCTTCAGCGCCAGCCGGATCCGCCAGAACGGCGACGAGATCACCGTGGATGGCAACCTCACCATCAAGGGCGTGACGCTGCCGGCAACGTTTTCGGGGCGAATCGTGCGCTTCAACCAGCGGCGCATCCAGGCTGTCCTGGAGGGCACCATCGACCGCACGGCCTTCGGCGTAACGGCCGGCCGGCCGCTTTACGGGCGTTCCGCCGAGGTGCGGATGCACTTTGTGGCCCGTCGCCCCACCCGTTAAGCCGGTTTCTCTGGATGGCGGGGCCGCGGCGGTAGCATCTGACCGCACAATCGCATAAACAAGAATGTCTCCCGATCCATCGCAGGACTAAAGCTTCGTGAGCGACGAAAACGACAGCGGCGCGCCAGCCGGCGACGGCATTTCCGGCATTTCCATTACGGCGGAAATGGAGAAATCCTTCCTCGGCTACGCGATGAGCGTCATCGTCAGCCGCGCGCTGCCGGATGCGCGCGACGGCCTCAAGCCCGTACACCGGCGCATCCTCTATACGATGCACGAAAACGGGTACGAGTGGAATCGCACCTACAAGAAGTCGTCCCGCGTGGTCGGTGACGTCATGGGTAAATATCACCCCCATGGCGACTCGGCGATCTACGACGCGCTGGTGCGCATGGCGCAGCCCTTCTCGCTCCGCCTGCCGCTGGTGGATGGCCAGGGCAATTTCGGCTCGGTGGACGGCGATTCCCCCGCCGCCATGCGCTATACCGAGGTGCGGCTCGAAAAGGTCGCCAACTCGCTGCTGGAAGACATCGACAAGGACACGGTCGATTTTCAGGACAACTATGACGGGTCCGAGCGCGAGCCCGTGGTTCTGCCGGCGCGCTTTCCCAACCTTCTGGTCAATGGTGCAGGCGGCATCGCCGTTGGCATGGCGACCAACATCCCGCCCCACAATCTGGGCGAGATCATCGACGCCACCACCGCGCTGATCGACGATCCCGCCCTCACCATCGCCGACCTGATGGAGCACGTGCCGGGGCCGGACTTTCCCACCGGAGGCATCATTCTCGGCCGCTCCGGCATCCGCTCGGCCTACGAGATGGGCCGCGGCTCTGTGCTGATGCGCGGCAAGGTGCGCGTCGAAACGATGGCGAAGGAGCGTGAAGCCCTCGTCATCGACGAGATCCCCTACCAGGTGAACAAGGCCACCATGGTGGAGAAGATCGCCGATCTGGTGCGCGAAAAGCGCGTGGAAGGCATCTCGGACCTGCGCGACGAGTCCGACCGCGACGGCATGCGCGTCGTCATCGAGCTGAAGCGCGATGCCAACGCCGACGTGGTGCTCAACCAGCTCTACCGCTTCTCGCCGCTGCAAACCTCGTTCGGCTGCAACATGGTGGCGCTGAATGGCGGCCGCCCTGAGCAGCTGACCCTGAAGGACTTCCTCTCCGCCTTCATCGCCTTCCGCGAAGAAGTCATTGCCCGCCGCACCAAGTTCCTTCTCGGCAAGGCGCGGGACCGGGCGCACGTGTTGGTCGGCCTTGCGGTTGCCGTGGCAAACATCGACGAGGTGATCCGCCTCATCCGCACGTCGCCCGACCCCGCCACCGCCCGCGGCCTCCTCATGGATCGCGACTGGCCGGCGCACGACATGGGCCCGCTGATTGCGCTGATCGACGATCCGCGCCACCGCCTGTCCGAAGAAGGCACCATCCGCCTGTCCGAAGATCAGGCCCGCGCCATTCTCGACCTGCGCCTGCAGCGCCTCACCGCTCTCGGCCGGGACGAAATCGGCGACGAGCTGAAGAAGCTCGCCGAGCAGATCGCCGACTATCTCGACATCCTGCGCAGCCGCTCCCGCGTTCAGACCATCATCAAGGCCGAACTTGCCGCGGTGAAGGAAGAATTCGCGACGCCGCGCCGCACGGTGATTGCCGAAGGCGGCCCGGACCTTGAGGATGAAGACTTCATCAACCGCGAGGACATGGTGGTTACCGTGTCTCACGCCGGTTACATCAAGCGGGTTCCGCTCGACACCTACCGGGCGCAGCGCCGCGGCGGCAAGGGCCGCGCCGGTATGTCCACCCGCGACCAGGACTTTGTGACGCGGCTCTTCGTGGCCAACACCCACACCCCGGTGTTGTTCTTCTCGTCGCGCGGCATCGTCTACAAGGAAAAGGTGTGGCGCCTTCCGCAGGCCGCCCCGCAATCACGCGGCAAGTTCCTGTCCAACATCCTGCCCTTGCAGGAGGGCGAGCGGATCACCTCGATCCTGCCGCTGGTGGAGGACGAGGCGAGCTGGGGCAACTTCGACATCCTGTTCGCCACCGAAAAAGGCAATGTCCGCCGCAACAAGCTCTCCGACTTCACCAATGTGAACCGCGCCGGCAAGATTGCCATGAAGCTCGACGAGGGTGACGGCATTCTCGGTGTGCAGATTGCGACGCCGGAGCAGGATGTGCTCCTTACAACCGCCAGCGGTCAGGCGATCCGCTTCCCCATCACCGCACTGCGCGTGTTTGCGGGCCGCACCTCCACGGGTGTGCGCGGCATTTCTCTTGGCGACGGCGATCTGGTGATCTCCATGAGCATCCTCAACCACTTCGCCACCAACTCCGAAGAGCGCGCGGCGTACCTGAAGATGCGCCGTGCAGTTGCCGGCGAGACCGATGCGCCGCCTGAAGAAGGCGCGGAGGAAGAGAACGGCATCGTCGAGCTGGAGCGCTATGCGGCGATGAGCGCGTCGGAAGAGCATATTCTCACCGTTTCGCAGAACGGCTACGGCAAGCGGACATCCTCGTTCGAGTACCGGGTCACCTCGCGCGGCGGCAAGGGCATCCAGGCGATGGTGGTCAACGACCGGAACGGCCCGCTTGTGGCAAGCTTCCCGGTGGACGATACCGACCAGATCATGCTCGTCACCAATGGCGGGCAGCTGATCCGCGTTCCGGTGGACGGTGTGCGCACCGCCGGCCGCGCCACCCAGGGCGTGACGATCTTCAAGACCGGCGATGGCGAGAACGTCGTTTCGGTTGAACGGGTAACCGAAGAGGCCGAAGCCGACGACGCGCCGGAGATTGACGCGGACGGCAATATCGACGCCACGGAAGACGGTGCCGATGACACCGGCGCTGGCGACGACAACGGCTCATGACAAAAAGGCCGTGCGGGCTGCCTGCCCGCACGGCCTTTTTGAATTGCCCTGCCCTCAACATGAAAACAGCCCGCGAGTGCGGGCTGTTTTCATGTTGAGGCTTGTACTGCTGACCTAGTCGTAGCGGACGCGGGTCAAAACGGAGACGCCGTTCTCGCTGTCGTGCGCAGCCACGGTGTCGAATGCGGCGGCAATCCGGTCAGTGTGCGCAATGCAGCCGGCATCGCATGAGATGCGCGTGGTCATCCCGAGACGATCACCCTTCACACCAGCGACGGATGGGGCCTGGGTCATGGTGTTCGCTGCAAAGGCGCCGAAGACCAGGGCGGCACCGGCCACGGTAGCAACAACAGAGCTTTTGATGCGGAACGTTTTCATGACGCTTCCTTAATTTCCATCTTCTACACATGGTGCGCTTCGATCTTTGCGCAACACTCTGTGGATAACGGCGGAACAAATTTATCGTTCCGCGATTTTTTTTGTTGACTAAATCAGTTGGTAACGATGTCGCGGACGCGGACCAGATTGGTCTGGCCGGCGGCGCCATCGGTGTCCGTGAGGGTCACGAAGCGCACCGGGCCGGACTCGACACCCTCGGACCAGTTCAGGCATGCCGGCGTCAGGTTCGGCCAGGACTGCCCTTCGCAAAGCTCTTCACCGACCATGGCGAACCGGTCGGCCTTCGTGGCCGAAGCCTGATTGCCAGCCATGGTTCCTCCGAGGGTCGCGATGCCAACGATCGCGCCGGCAACGATGGTTGCAGAGATGGGCGTCAGGAGGCGGCGGTCGGAAGTCATGGGAAGCTCCGGTGTTGATACTGCGTTACACATCAAGTTAACGGCAGCTTCGAAAAACCTTAGTGATTCGCATCACAAAACTTCCGAAGCCTGGCAGGGAGACCAAGTTTGCTGCCACTTTCCGGGAAGATCGAAGAGGATCACCCTGGAGAGGGGCAGCGCGCTCCTGCACCGCCGATATTAATGAAATCGAATTCGACGTAAAAAAGTTCCCCAATTCACAGCTTAGTTTTTTTGGGAGCGCGTTAACGTTTTCAGGGGTTCGGCGTTAACTATTTGGAATTCGCAGGTGGAAGACCAGAATTCCAGCTGATTCGAACGAAGCTAGACTGTGCCCCGCCAGGCGGCCTTCTTTACCGAGGAATTGAAACCCGATGCGGATTGCTTTTTATCCGGGCTCATTCGACCCGATGACCAACGGCCATCTTGATGTTCTGAGCCGCGCTTTCACGCTGGCCGACCGTGTGGTGGTCGGGATCGGCGTCCATCCGGGCAAGACCCCGATGTTCTCGTTCGAGGAGCGCGAGGCGATGATCAGACAATCGCTCGAAGCGCACGCCGCATACGACAAGAACAGCCTTTCGGTGGTTTCGTTCCAGAACCTCGTCACCCAGGCCGCGGCCGATGCCGGCGCCAGCCTCCTGATCCGCGGGCTGCGCGACGGGACCGACCTCGACTACGAGATGCAGATGGCGGGTATGAACGGGGCTCTGGCGCCCAAGATATCCACCGTCTTCGTGCCGGCGTCCCCCGGTGTGCGCCATATTACGGCAACCCTCGTGCGACAGATCGCGAAGCTGGGTGGTCAAGTCGACGCTTTCGTGCCACCGCACGTGGCAACGATGCTGATTGAACGGACAGCAGCCTGAACCGCATCCGGGTTCGAGCCGTTGTCCATTCGATACCTCGACCCGAAAGGACGAAAAAAACATGATCAACCGTTTGCTCGCCGCTGCCGCCATGGCGATCTTCGCCAGCGCCCATGCCGCCGCACAGGACCCCGAAAACACGCTCATCCTCGAGCTGGAAGATGGCCCGGTCACCATCGAGCTTCTCCCCGAGGTCGCACCGAACCACGTCGACCGCATCAAGTCGCTCACGCGCGACGGCTTTTATGACGGTGTGGTCTTCCACCGTGTCATTCCGGGCTTCATGGCGCAGACCGGTGATCCCACGGGCACCGGCGCCGGCGGTTCCGACCTGCCGGACCTGAAGCAGGAGTTCAACGCCACCAAGCACGAGCGCGGCGTCGTCTCCATGGCCCGCACGTCGGACCCCAACAGCGCCAACTCGCAGTTCTTCATCATGTTCGACAAGACGCCGAGCCTCGACAATCAGTACACCGTGTTCGGCCGCGTGATTGACGGCATGGAAACGATCGACGGCCTGAACGCCGGCACGATGCAGAACAACGGTGCGGTCGCCAACCCGGACAAGATCGTCAAGGCGCGGATCGCATCCGACAGCTGACGTGACCGAAACCACCATCGAGACGGGCCCTCCCGGGGCCCGTCTCAGCGATTATGATTTCGAGCTGCCCGAGAGCCAGATTGCGCTGCGCCCCGCCGTGCCGCGCGACAGCGCCCGGCTGCTCGTCCATACGCCCGGCACACCGCTCGCCGATGCCCGCGTCCACGACCTTCCCAATTTTCTGCGCCCCGGTGACCGGCTCGTCGTCAACGACAGCCGCGTAATCCCTGCGCAGCTCACCGGCAGCCGCATCCGCGACGAGGGCACCGCCGGGATAGCCCTCACCCTCATCGAAAATCGCGGCGACGGCCGGTGGCACGCCTTCGCCAAGCCCGCCAAACGCGTGCGCACCGGCGACCGGCTCTCCTTTGCCGCGCCCGGCGGCGCCGTCGAGGGCGTTGTGGAAACCCGCGAAGGCCCCAGCGTGACGGTCGCCTTCACCGGCGACCCACTCACCGCAGGCGGGATGCCCCTGCCGCCCTACATCGCCGCCCGCCGTGCAGCCGACGCCCGCGACACCGACGATTATCAGACCGTGTACGCAGCACCGCCGGGCTCCGTTGCGGCTCCCACCGCCGGCCTCCACTTCACGCCGGGCCTGCTGGAAACCCTCGCCAACGCCGGCATCGCGATGACCCGCCTTACCCTCCACGTCGGCCCCGGCACCTTCCTGCCGGTGAGCGCCGACACCATGGACGGCCACAAGATGCACGCCGAATGGGGCGAGATCAGCGCCGCAAGCGTTGCCGAGATTGCGGCCACCAAGGCTGCTGGCGGGCGGATCGTTGCCGTGGGCACCACCGCGCTGCGGCTTCTGGAGTCCGCCGCAGCGGGCGGGACGCTGAAATCGTTTTCGGACGAAACCGCTCTCTTCATCCGCCCCCCGCACACCTTTCGTGTGGCAGACGGGCTGATGACCAATTTTCACCTGCCGCGCTCCACGCTTTTGATGCTGGTGGCGGCGTTCATCGGTTATCCGGCCATGCGGCGCGTCTACGATCATGCTCTCGGCGAGGGCTACCGCTTCTACTCCTACGGCGACTCGTCGCTCCTGTGGCGCACATGAGCTTTGCGCTTCTGGGCACCGACGGTGGCGCGCGTCGCGGCCGCGTCACCACCCCCCATGGCACGGTGGAAACACCCACATTCATGCCCGTGGGCACGCAAGGCACCGTCAAGGCGATGCAGCTGCGCGATGTCGCCACCACGGGCGCCGAGGTGGTGCTGGGCAACACCTATCATCTGATGCTGCGGCCCGGCGCAGACCGGGTCGCCGCTTTCGGCGGCCTTCACGGTTTCATGGGCTGGAATGGTACGATCCTCACGGATTCGGGCGGCTTTCAGGTCATGTCCCTCTCCGCATTGCGCAAGATCGACGACGACGGCGTCACCTTCAAAAGCCATGTGGACGGCTCCATGCACCGGCTGACGCCGGAAGAGGCGGTGTCGATCCAGCTCAGGCTCGGCGCCGACATCCAGATGCAGCTGGACGAGTGCGTTCGTTTGCCGGCAACGCCGGAGGCGATCGCGCGCTCCGTCACGCTCAGCCTGGAGTGGGCCGCCCGTGCCCGCCGCGCCTTTCTCGAGACCGTGCCCGACAAGCGGCTGCAATTTGCCATCGTGCAGGGCGGCACCGACCCCGCCGAGCGCGCGCGTTCCGCTGAGGGGCTGCTTGAGGTCGGCTTCGACGGCTACGCGGTGGGCGGCCTTGCCGTCGGCGAGCCGCAGGCCGAGATGTTCGGAACGCTGGACCACACCGTGCCGCACCTTCCGGCGGATCGACCACGCTACCTCATGGGCGTCGGCACCCCCGGCGACCTCCTCGGCTCCGTCGCCCGCGGCATCGACATGTTCGACTGCGTGATGCCGACCAGGGCCGGCCGCCACGGCGTCGCCTATACGCCAGAAGGCAAGCTCAACCTCAAGAACGCCCGCTTTGCCGACGACCACACCCCGCTCGACCCCAACAGCACCTGCCCTGCCGCGCGCGACTACACCCGCGGCTATCTCCACCATCTGGTGCGGGTCGGCGAACCGCTGGCCGCAACCCTTCTGTCCTGGAACAACATTGCATTTTATCAGGATCTGATGGCCGAGATGCGGGCGGCAATCGAAACCGGCACCTTTGCCGCGCTTTACGAGCGGCTGCGCCCGGTCTGGGGCTGAGGCGCCGGACGGTCAGATCAGAATGTCCGGCAGGAGCTGGCCGAGATTTGCGCCCTCCACGGCCAGCACATCGCCCGCGCCGAAATTGAACAACGCCGTGCTGCCATTCTGGCTGTGCGCGTTGATGAGCTGGGCCCGGTTGATGTTCAGCCCGCGCAGGTCAATGGTATCGTTCCAGCTGTTGTAGTCCTTGATCCGGTCGATGTCGTCGCCTCGGCCGAAGACGAAAAGGTCGTTGCCGAAGCCGCCGAACAAGACATCGTTGCCGCCACCGCCATTCAGGTAGTCGGCGCCATTGTCGCCGAACAGGCGGTCGCTGCCGAACCCGCCATACAGTCTGTCATTCAGGTCGCCGCCCCGCAGAAGGTCGTTGTTGCCGCCGCCGTAGAGCTGGTCGAAGCCGTTCTCGCCGTAGAGGACGTCGTTACCGGGCTGGCCGAATATTGCATCATTGCCGCTGCCGCCCAGTAACAGGTCGTTGCCAAGTTCGCCGAGGATCCGGTCGGCGTGCCTCCCGCCCGAGAGATGATCGCTGCCGCTCCCACCCCACAGGGTGTTGAGGCCCTCGTCGTCCATGATGGTGTCGTTCCCGGATCCGCCGAAGAGAAGGTCGTTGCCGGGTCCGCCTTCGATCTGGTCGTTGCCGCTGCTGGCCACCACGGTGTCGTTGCCATAACCACCTTCGACGCTGTCATCGCCGTCACCGGGGGACAGCAGGTCGTTGAAATTGTCGCCAAAAAGCTCGTCGACGCCCGGACCACCCACCAGCGTGTCATTTCCGGCGGAGCCGTAGAGGGTGTCGCGGTCGAGGCCGCCAATCAGGAGATCGTCGCCGACACCGCCATTCAGCGTATCGTTGCCCTGCCCCCCCTCCATGGTGTCCCTGTCCCGGTTGCCAAACATCGCGTCTGCGCCGTTGCCGCCAACCATTCTGTCGTTGCCGGTATCGCCGAGCATGAAATCATTGCCGGAGCCGCCGAAGAGCAGGTCGTTGCCCGCCTGCCCGTTGAGGAGGTCGTCGCCATTGTGTCCGTCAAGACGGTCCGCCCCCTGCGCGCCGTAGAGGCGGTCCGCGCCGTCCCAGCCCTCCAGCCGGTCGTTCCCGTCATTGCCGACGAGAAAGTCGTTGCCGCCATTGCCCTGCAACAGATCTTCGCCTGAACCGCCGTGGATCACATCGTTGCCGTACCCGCCGATCAGCACGTCGAACCCGTCCTGACCGCTGATGGTGTCGTTGCCGCTATCGCCATAAAGGCTGTCGCGGCTCGCACCGCCGGACAGCCGGTCGTTCCCGGCACCGCCGAAGGCGCGGTCGGGCTGGTTGGCCCCGATGAAGTGGTCATCGCCCGCCCCAAGGTCCGCCAGTGCGGCGACAAACCCCGCGGCGTAGTTCTGCAGCGTGTCGTTGCCGGCGCCCAGAACGACGCGCCCCGCAATCCGCCCCGAATTGCCGACCACCTCATTGCCGACGCCCCCCTCAAGGGCGACGGCGCCATTGCCGGACGCATGAATGACACCGTGGTTGACGAAGCGGGCGGACTGGCCCTCCTGGGTGCCAAGGCTCACGGTGGGATCGTCCGCCGCCGACATGGTCCCGCGGTTGACGAAGTTCAGTCCGCGCAGGCCGTTGGTCTCCAGCGCGCCATAGGTCCCGTGGACCGCCCCGTAATTGATGACCGTGGTGTCCCGTCCCACCAGCCGGATGCCCACGTCCGTGGACGTGATCGTGCCGCGGTTCACGAGATCGTTTTCGTGGCCGTTGATGTAGACCGTGGACAGGCCTCCCTCCAGCCGGCCGTCGTTCACCGCATTGTTGCGGTTTCCCCCGATGAACAGCGCGTTGGTGCGGCCGATCACGGTGCCGCTGTTGGTAATGTCGTTGATCTGGCCGGTGAATGTCAGCGCGTTGGCGAAGGTGGAGCTGATCGTGCCTTCGTTGGAGAAAACGTTGGCGGACCCGGCCATGTAGACAGAGATCGAGGCCGACGAGATCTGCGCGCCCTTCATGACGCCGACCGTGTTCCGGCCGATCCCGCTGACATCGAACGCGCTATATCCGGTCGAAGTCAGCGAACCATGCACCTCGTAGGTGTTCCGGTTGTGCGAATCGGCGCGCACCGCGGACGAAGCCGCCGTGATGGTGGTCGTATCGTCGAAGATGTAATGGGTGGAGCTGGCGGTGACCTCGTAGCCGGGCACGTCTGACGCGAAGACGGTGCGCGTGCCACTGATCCGAACGGTATCCATGAAAAAAGGCCCGCGATGTGAATTGAAACACAGCGCAGGCCTGATGTCGGAAGGACCACGCTACACAGCACCGTGTGTAGCGTGCGCAACCCGTTGGTGCGTTTAGCCCCGCTTGCGGGGCAAGCCCGGCGCCATGTAGCGCGCGCTGGGGCCAAGCGCTTCTTCGATGCGCAGGAGCTGGTTGTATTTCGCCGTCCGGTCGGAGCGGGCGAGCGAGCCGGTCTTGATCTGGCCGCAGCCGGTGGCAACGGCAAGGTCGGCGATGGTCACGTCTTCGGTTTCGCCCGAGCGGTGGCTCATCACGGCGCGGTAGCCTGCCCGGTGGGCCATGTCGACGGCATCCAGCGTTTCGGTCAGCGTGCCGATCTGGTTGACCTTGACGAGGATCGCGTTGCCAACGCCCATGTCGATCCCCTGACCGAGACGCTTTGAGTTGGTGACGAAGAGATCGTCGCCGACCAGCTGGCAGCGGTCGCCCACGCGGTCGGTCAGCATCTTCCAGCCGTCCCAGTCGTCCTCGCCCATGCCGTCCTCGATGGAGAGGATCGGGTAGGCGTCGACCAGCTCGGCAAGGTAGTCGACCATCTTGGCGGGCTGGAGCGTGCGCTGCTCGCCTTCGAGGCGGTACTGGCCGTCGGCCACGTACTCCGTGGCGGCGCAGTCGAGCGCGATCATCACGTCGGTGCCCATGTTGACGCCGGCGGAGGCACCCGCCTCCATCACGAAGTCGAGCGCAGCGCGGGCGGACGGCAGGTTTGGCGCAAAACCGCCCTCATCGCCGACATTGGTGTTGTGCCCGGCGGCCTTGAGCTTGGACTTCAGCGCGTGGAAGATTTCCGCGCCGGCGCGCAGCGCCTCGGCAAAGCTGTCATAACCGACAGGCATCACCATGAATTCCTGGAAGTCGATCGGGTTGTCCGCGTGGGCGCCGCCGTTGAGGATGTTCATCATCGGCACAGGCAGGATGGTGGCGTTGACGCCGCCGACATAGCGGTAGAGCGGCAGGTCGGCGGCAATGGCCGACGCCTTGGCAACAGCCAGCGAGACGCCGAGGATGGCGTTGGCGCCGAGGCGGCCCTTGTTTTCGGTGCCGTCCAGCGAAATCATCAGCTCGTCGATGTGGCGCTGGCGCTCGGCTTCGAGGCCGGAAAGGGCGTCGAACAGCTCGCCGTTGACGGCGTCGACGGCGTCGCGAACGCCCTTGCCGCTGTAGCGGTCGCCGCCGTCGCGCTTCTCGACGGCTTCGTAGGCGCCGGTGGACGCGCCGGAGGGAACGGCGGCCCGGCCGAGCGATCCGTCCTCGAGCAGAACGTCGACTTCGACAGTGGGGTTGCCGCGGCTGTCCAGAATTTCCCGGGCAACAATGTCGATAATGGCAGTCAAGGGGAGGCTCCCGTCAGTGGGGTCGTGTCAGAGCGATAGGGGCTGTGCGTTGCCCCACCATGGCCGCGGTGTCGAGAACCCGGCGACGCGCACGCTGTGCAAACGTGCTCGGCGTGTCGGCGGCCATCTCGTCAAGGAAGTGGCGCACCTTGTCGAAGTGGGCGTCCCAGGTGGGCGCGGCGTAGGCTTGGGCGCGGGCAAGGGCTGCAGCCCGGCGTGCTGACTTCGCGCCTGCATATTCGCAGATGGCCGCGCGCCAGCCCGGCCCGTCCAGCGGGTCGATGAGTTCGGCGGCCTCGCCGGCAATCTCGCGGAACACCGGAATGTCGGACGCGATCACCGGGGTGTCCACGGCAAGTGCCTCGGTGACCGGCAGACCGAAGCCTTCCACGAAAGAGGGCATCAACAGCGCGGTCGCGTCGCGGCGGAGGAGATGGAGCGTCTGGTCGGAGACGGCGCCCGCCTCGTATACGAACGGCCGCAGCTCGCGCGCACGGTCCAGCACGGCCAGCGGCGTCTGCGCTTCCCAGCCGCGCTTGCCCGCGATGATGAGCCTTGGCGTCCTGGACCCCATCTCGTCCACCATCCGGCGCCACACGTTGAGGAGCAGCATGTGGTTCTTGCGCGCCTCGATGGTGGAGATCACCAGGAAATACGGCATCCCCGCGAAGCTGGGGCACCCGGCCGGCAGGTTCGGCTCGTCGGTCCCCAGATGGGCGACGGTCACCTTCGGATTGAACGGCTGGAGATAGGGTGCGAGACGCCCGGCGCTGTAGTGGGAAATCGAGATGATCCCGTCGGCCAGTCTCGCCATGTTGCTGACGCGGGCGGCACAAGTTTGCGCGGCCTTCGGGCGGACGAACTCCGGAAAGTCGAGCGGGATCGTGTCGTAGGTCATCACGACGATCTTCACGCCCGCAGCCTTCAGCTTCTCGAACGGAGCCGGGTTTTCCAGGCGGTCGCCCGATGCACGCAGGTAGATGACGGACTGGCGCCCGCTGGCGGCGCGGCGCAGGACCGGCTGCAGCGGATCGTGCGCAAAGGAGGCCGCCATCTGCTGCGCCCAGGAGGCGATGGGGTTGGCGCCTTCCGCCTTTGCCCGGTGCGCGCTGCGGCGAAGGCGCCGTTCTTCGGGCGAAAGGTGCCCGAGTTTCGGCGCCGGCGGCGCACCGCGCCCGGACAGGAAGCGGCTGATGTTGTCGACCGAAACGCCGGACGAGAACCCTTCGGCGCCTTCGGACCACGTCCGCGACTGACGCTCGAGAAATGCATTGACCGACGCATCGGGCACGAGGCGGATGGACGACGACAGGGTCGCCACGAACTTAACTTCAATATCAGATAACGAAGTCAACCATTTAGCATAATGGAACTCTACGCGCTCGATGCCCGTTGGAGCAGCACGGCCTGTCGCGCTCAAAAGGCGCGTCAAATCAAAGAGGACTAACGGACGGTTCACACGCAACGACCCTGCTTTACCGAATAGGCAGAAGCGTCATACACGCGTCTGTGAAAAAAACCCAACCTGCAGGGGAACCCAGTTGACCATCACACCACTCGAAATTCCTGAAGTGTTGCTAATTCAACCACGCCGCTTCGGGGACGACCGCGGCTGGTTCGAAGAAACATGGAACAGGAAGACCCTCGCAGCGGAAGGGGTGGATATGGAATTTGTCCAGGATAATCAAAGCCTTTCGCGCTCTGTCGGGACCATTCGCGGGCTGCATTTTCAAGCCCCGCCCTTCGCCCAGGCCAAGCTGGTGCGGGTCGCGCAAGGCCGGATCCACGACTTCGCGGTCGATATTCGTCGCAGCTCGCCCACATACGGCAAATGGGTCGGTGCCGAACTCTCTGCAGAAAACGGGACGCAGCTTCTCGTGCCGCAGGGGTTTGCGCACGCATTCGTGACGCGCGAGCCGGACACCGTGGTGTGCTACAAGGTCGATGGATTCTACGATAAGGCCAGCGAGGGCGGTATTCGTTTCGACGATCCCGATCTCGCGATCGACTGGGGCGTCCCGCAATCCGATGTCATCCTCTCCGACAAGGACCTCACCCTCGGCCGCCTTGCCGACCTTCCCGCCATCTTTGACTGAGAAGACGGCCCCTCCCGCGCACGCCCTCGACGCTTTCCCCGAACCGCCCCTCCTTGACCCGCTGATCGAGATTGCAGGCGCCACGCTGGTGTTCCCGACGGACGCAGCGTGGCTGACGGTCTGTCTCGACTTGCCCCGCGGCACATATCGCCTGTCGCTGGCACTCGAGGCGGTGGCCATCCATACGCTGGACGCAAAGGAAGCGGCCGTCCGGGTCGAGGTGGAGACTGCGGCCGGCTGGGTTCCGCTCCCGATGCGCGGCGTCGGCTGGGCGCTGGAGGCGGTGTTCACGCTGGATGCGCCGCTTCGCGCCATGCGTCTGATGCCCCAGGGCAGCACCCGGCTTCAGGTGAGCCGGTTTGAGGTAGCGCCGGCCCCGCCCTGGGAGCCGCTCCTGCCCGATTGGCAGGTCGGCCCGCTTCGCCTCCCCCACACCCAGCGGTCCGCCCTTGCCCCGCATGGCGGCAGTTCGACGCAGGCGGCACTGCCGGGCTGGCCTCCTTCGGTGCGCATCGGCCGATATGAGGGCATAGGGTTCGACGGTCATTTCCTGGAGATGGCGCCAGGTGGTGCGCTCAGCCTGTCTTTCGATACGCCGATCGGGCCCGGCCGCGTCCGCTTCGAGGCCGATTTTACGGGCGGTGACACAATTGCCTGGGTCGCGCCTTTTCTGTTTGCGGCGAATGCTGAGCCCAATGACCATCCGCTCGGCCGCTTCCGCCGCCGCACCGGGGCTCGCTACCGGGCCGAGATCACGCTGACGCAGCCGGTGCAGGAACTGGTGCTCCAGCCGCGGCAGGAGCGCGGCGGTGTTGCAATCCATGCGCTTACCATCCGGCCCGTCCCCCCGGCAGTCCGCGTGCTTTCGCTCGGCAGGGACGGGCTTTCTGCCGCGCGGCGCCAAGCCGGCCGGCTGGTGGACCACTGGCTGGACACTGGCCCCGGCCGCGACGGGGCATTGCGCAAGGCTCTGCGCGGGGCGGGTGAGACTGCCTGGCGGGAAAGGCGCCACATTCAACAATCTGGCGCAGCGGATAAGGCCCCTGCCGAAACGCCAGCCTCGCCGCCACCCCCGACAGCCACCGCAATAGCCGAAACGCCGACAGTCTCGGTCGTAACCGCAACGCGCGACGCACCGCACCACATCCAGCGCTACCTCGAAACCATTGCGCAGACTGACTGGCCGGCACTCGACGTGGTGCTGGTGGACAACGGAACCACCGACCCGGCAGCCCTCGACGCGCTGGCAAAGGCCGAAGCGCGCGGCATGACAGTTTTGCGCGACAGGCGCCCTTTCAATTTCGCCGCCCTCAGCAACCTTGGCGCCGCTGCAAGCCGGGGAGATCTCCTGATCTTCGCCAACAACGATCTGGAATTCACCGACCCCGGCTGGCTGCGCGCCATGGTGAGCGCCCTGCGCAACCCCGCCGTGGGCGTGGCGGGTGCGCTGCTCCACTACCCTGACGGGCGGGTCCAGCACGCCGGCATCACGCTGGCTGGCGAGGCCCGCGTGCGGCACACGGAACGCTTTGCCCCCGGTCGCAGCGCGGGCTACGCCGGTCGCCGCAACCGTGTCACCGAAACCGTTGCGGTCACCGGCGCGCTGCTCGGGGTTTCCCGTTCCCTGTTCGAAACACTTGGCGGATTTCGCGCAGAGCGCTATCCCGTCCTTTACAACGACGTCGACCTTTGCCTCCGGGCCCGGCGCCTTGGCTTAAGCAGCGTTCTGGTGGGAACGGCCCGCGCCGTTCATCACGAGTCCATCTCCATCGGCCCACGGCAGACAGACAACCCGTTTGCCCGCGGCGGACCCGTCTGGCGGATGGAGCGCGCCGTGGAGGCCGACCGGTTCCGCGAGGACTGGGCCGCATGGCTTGACAACGACCCGTGTTACCCCGCGGCGTGTGATCCACTCGAGGCGGACTTTCTGAAAACTGTCTGACCGCTCGATTGTTTGAAAGACCTGTATGGCAACGACGACACTTTCGGGGACATTCGTCGCACAATCGCGGATCATCTGGACCGTGGCGACGCGTCTCCTGCAGCTGAAGACCCGGGAATCCCCGCTCGGCGTGTTTTCCAGCCTGATCGAACCGTTGGCGATGATCCTGATGATGACCCTCGTCTTCAGCACCATCCGCATGCGCGTGCCGCAGGCCGGTGACTATCTGATGCTGTTTTTCATGACCGGCATCATCGCCATCAACGTGTTCAAGCAGGGCCAGATGGCCGGGGAGCAAGGCTACATGAGGCTGCGCCGCGTGCTCGGCCTGCCGCATGTTCGCCCCATCGATTTGATGGTCAGCGGGATCTTCACCAACACCCTGGTGATGATCTCCCTGTTCCTGGGCATGACCGTGTTTTTCTGTGTCGTTTACGATGCGCCGTGGCCGCAGAACCTCATGCTGTCGCTGGCAGCGCCTGTCTGCAACTCGTTCATCGCGCTTGGATTTGCATCGCTCAACGCCGTGATCAAAACCTGGTTCAAGTTCTGGGGGGTGATCTGGTCGACGGTTACAATGCCGCTCGCCATCTGCTCAGGCATGTTCTACACGGCAGAATCGATGCCGCTCAGCGTTCAGAAGATTTTGTTCTACAATCCGATCCTGCATTCTACTGAATTTGTCCGAAGCGTATACTTCGAAGACTACAACAGCGGCTTCTTCAGCCCGGCATACTATTTCAGCTGGGTGATCGGCGCCCTTGTTTTAGGGTTGCTTCTGGAACGAACGTTCCGCTACAGGCTTCTAAACGTGAAGCAATAGCGCCCCGCATAAATGCCGGGATGCCAATAAAATATTGGAGACGCGTCACATGAAGCCTGTGCGCAAGGCGGTCCTCCCGGTTGCGGGGCTTGGGACACGGTTCCTCCCCGCCACCAAGGCAATGCCGAAGGAAATGCTGACGGTGGTCGACCGTCCCGTTCTGCAGTACGTGGTCGACGAAGCCCGCGAGGCCGGGATCGAGCAGTTCATTTTCGTCACCGGCCGCAACAAGGGTGTGATCGAAGACCACTTCGATCACGCCTTCGAGCTGGAAGACACGCTGGAAAAGCGCGGCAAGACCGGCCCGCTGGAACACCTGCGGCGCGAGTTGCCGGAGGCCGGCAATGTGTCGTTCACACGCCAGCAGGCGCCTCTCGGCCTTGGCCACGCGGTGTGGTGCGCCCGCCATCTGGTGGGCGACGAGCCCTTCGCCCTCCTCCTGCCTGACGTCATCATCAAGGCCGAGCGCGGCTGCATGGCCCAGATGATGGACGTCTACAACGAGCATGGCGGCAACGTGATTGCCGTCGAAGAGGTGCCGGAAGAAAGCACCGATCAGTACGGTGTCGTCGAGATCGACGGTTCCGGCGACGTCTTCGACGTGACCGGCATGGTGGAAAAGCCCAAGGCCGGCACCGCGCCGTCCAACCTCATCATCACCGGCCGCTACATCCTGCAGCCCAAGATCTTCGGCATGCTTGAGAATCAGGAAAAGGGCGCCGGCGGCGAAATCCAGATTACCGATTCCATGCTCCGCCTCATGCAGAACGAAGGCTTCAAGGGGCTGCGCTTCAACGGCACGACCTATGATTGCGGATCGAAGATCGGCTTCCTTGGCGCCAACGTCGCCTTTGGCCTCGACCGGGACGACCTCGGCCCGCAGCTGCGCGAGCTTGCCGCCAACCTGATGAAATGACTGCCGCGGCCGCAGCAGTCGCCCCTGCGGCGCTGCGGCCCTTCCATCTGCCTCCGCTTGCGCTACGCTTTGTTTCTGCGCCGGGTGGCCTCTGTCTGGCTTCGCCCGGACCGTCCGAGATGGAGCATGTCATGAAACGACCGTTCGTTGCGCTGGCGCTCACGGCGTCATTCGCCCTCTCCGCATTGTTCACGGCTCTGCCGGCCAGCGCCGATCCGCAGGCGGTGAAGGAGACGATTTCGCGGCAGCTGGCCGCCTTCCGTGCCGGCGACGCGGAGGCGGCCTATGCGCTGGCTGCCCCCCAGATCAAACGGATGTTCCCGAGCGCGGAGCGGTTCATCACCATGGTGCGCCGCGGTTATCCTGCGGTCTATGGTGCCGGCGCGCCCGTGTTCCTGCGCACGCAGGAGATCGACACCACCCACTTCGCGCAGGAAGTCGCTCTGACCGACAGCGAAGGCGCGGCCTGGACCGCGCTCTACACCCTTGCCCTGCAAGAAGACGGTTCGTGGCAGATCAGCGGTTGCTATCTGAAAAAAGCGACAGGCCAGAGCATATGAATTGCACAGAAGCGGCGCACGACGGTTGACGCGCCGCCCGATCCGGCTTACTTCCCCGGCTCTCAAGGGCGTGTAGCTCAGTTGGTAGAGCAGCTGACTCTTAATCAGCGGGTCCACGGTTCGAGCCCGTGCACGCCCACCACACCCTTTCAATGACTTAGTCTTAAAACTGGCGTCATACTTTCCTAGAGCGTTTCGCGATCGGTCCGGGTCATAGCCGGCGGCGCGAAAGCGAGCTGGGGCCTCATTGGGTGTGACGGGGTCGAGAACCTCACCAATGCGGTCCCGAAGGTCGGTGACGGTGCGCTCCACCGCCTTTCGCAAGATCAGATCTTGAGAATGATTGTCCGTCGTCAGAACATTTGGCGCAGGTCGGGGCGTAGATAAGCGGAGTGTCGGCCTCGTCTGATGATTGATGTTGGGCGGCGAGCTTGCGGTGCTGCAAACGCCGATGTTCGATGGTCTGTCGCTTGATCTTCTCACGCTGCTTGATGATGGTAGCGGCCGTGCCGAAGTCGGCATCGGCGGGTGTCACGTTGTCCAGGCTCTCGTGGGACCGCCGGTCATTGTAGTGCGCGACGAAGGCTGCGAACCGGCATTCGAGGTCGCCGGGCAGGAAGTCGTTTTCCAGCAGGATGCGGTTCTTCATGGTCTGGTGCCAGCGCTCGATCTTGCCCTGGGTCTGGGGGTGGAAGGGCGCACCGCGCACATGCTTCATCTTGTGGGCCTCGATGTAATTGTCGAGATCGCTGGCGATGGTGCAAGGCCATTATCTGGCAGCAGGCGTGGCCTGTGGTTCACGTGTCCCCGATCGCAGCCCGATGCCGCGAGCGCCGTGTCCAGTATATTGGTCACGTCCTCGGCCCGCATCGTGCGGCACAGCTTCCATGCAATGATGCAGCGGGAGAAGTCATCGAGCACGGTCGAGAGGTACATCCAGCCCCAGCGGATGATCTTGAAGCAGGTGAAATCGGTCTGCCACATCTCGTTCGGTCGGGTGGTCCGGGGGTGGAAGCGATCCGCGGCCTTGATCACCACACAGGCAGGGCGGGTGATCAGATCACGGGCCTTCAACAGGCCGTAAACCGTTGCTTCCGACACGAAGTAGCGCTGCTCGTCGGTGAACCGCACCGCCAGCTCCCGGGGCGACAGGTCGGACTGCTCCAGCGCTGCGCTTGATGATCTGGTCATGGATTTCAGCCGGGATACGGTTCCATACCCGGCCGGGTGCCGATGGCCGATCTTCCAGCGCTTCGGGACCGCTCTCGACGTAGCGGTCATACCAGTCGCAGAAAGTTTGGCGCGGGATACCCAATTGCGCCAGCGTCTTGCGCGCCGGCAGGTGGGACTGCTCGACGATCCTGATAATCTCGAGTTTCTGGGTTCCGGGATACCTCATGCGTCGTCGCCCCCATCCGCGCTCCTGCTTTTGCGGAGCAGGCGGTTCTCGAGCGTCAGGTCGGCGGCGCATTCCTTCAGCCCGCTGGGCTCGCGGCGCAGATCCTTCACCTCGTCGGTCGTAGCGGCACGGGCGGTGTCACCGGCAAGCCGGCGTTTGCCCGCCTCCATGAATTCCGTCGACCAGGTGTGATACAGGCTCTGGGCAATGCCTTCCTTGCGGCAGAGCTCGGCGAAGGTGTCCTTCGCCGCATAGGCCGTCGAGCACGATCCGGATCTTGTCTTCCGCCGAGAAGTGCGCTGGGTCGCCCGACGAATGCCTTTTACCACCTGCTCCGCAGGCTTTTTGGTGTTCGAGGGTTTGGGCCGCGCTGACATCCTCAAGGATGATGCGCAGATTATCCACGGAGACGACCGTGTCGCCCCGCGGGAGTTCGCGGATCCATAGATCGTCAAAATCGATGTCGAAGTCTTGCAGGCTGATGTTGTCGATGATCGGATCAAGATCGCGGATCTTGTCCTGCCCATCGTTCCGGTCGAACCTCAAAACGTCGGCACCTTCACCGCCGTCGAGGACGTCATCGCCTTTCCCGCCGAAGATCAAGTCGTAGCCGGTTCCGCCCCTGAGGGTATCAGATCCGCTGCCGCCGAGCAGTTTGTCGCTGCCCTGCTGGCCGAGCAAGACGTCGTCGCCTTGCTCGCCTCGCAGGACATCGTTGTCCCACCCACCGATCAGAAGGTCGTTCTGGCCGCCGCCGAAGAGTGAATCTGGGCCTCGGTCGCCGTAAATGGGGTCATTGCCGTGGTCGCCGTAGAGCCTGTCAGCGCGATCTTCGCCATAAAGGCGATCCGCGTCCCGGCCTCCGCTTATCGTATCATCTCCGTTGCCGCCCTTGATCGTATCCGCGCCTTTGTTGCCAAAAAGCTCGTCACTATGGTCGTCGCCATAAATTGGATACTCTCCTGCGCCACCTTATATGACGTCGTCCCTCCTGCCGCCAACATCGTATCATCCCCGGCTCGGCCGACGAGCGTGTCGCTTTTACGCCCCCCCCCCCTCCCACGCGATAGTCATCGGCCGCCGTGCCCAATAGTTGCAGCTCTTCGCGCGGTGCAGGCCTGTCGGTCATCGGGGAATAGTAATAATACGGGTTCTTGACGTCGATCCCAACACTGCTCTCGATCGTCTCCCCGCTGGCGATCGCCTTGCTGACGGTCAAAGCGGAAGCATTCGGGGTTTCGCGAAAGTCGTTCGCCGCGCCAGCGGCGCCAGCCGGCGTGAGCGAGATTCGGCCCGCCTCGTCGATTGCGAAGAACCCGTCCTCGTTGCCTGCCACGATCCGAAACCCCGCCCCCCCCGAACCCGGACAGCACCATGCCTATGGTGTAGCCGGCCTCCTGGTGCGCGGGGTAAAGGAAGCTCGCGTCCTGCGGGTGAAAGCCGAAGACGACGAATCTCCGACCTCCGCTCGACCACGGCTCACCGATGATGAGGTCGCCAATGCCGTCGTTGTTGAGGTCCCCCGCACTCTATGCGGAGAATCCGCTGCGGCCGAATTCGCCGACCGGATCGGGACGGAAGCCGTTGGTGCCATCCAAGTCACTGAGCGAAAAGAAAGACGGGAAGCCGCCTGCATGACCGAAGACGACATAACTCGCGCCAGCCTCGTCATATTCCAGGCCGCGCGCGTTGTAGGCTCCGATGATGACATCGTCGAAACTGTCGTTATTGATGTCGCCCGCGCCGGCGACTGCGTATCCGCTGTAGTCGGACGGATCGACGCCATCGACACGGAAGCCGTTAAAGTTGTCGAGATCAGAAAGTTTCATACTCGAAACCTTTTGCGTGCGCGGGGCGCACGAACGAAACAATAATAGCAGACGCATTAAATGACAGGGTAATTTTCTTCATTATATTGCTTTTCAGCGACTATCTAGGTGTTCAGTCCCGGGATTTGATGGATTGGATCAAGTTTGGATTTGTCGGGGTCGATTGCCCATCTTTGGCAGACGAACTCGTAGGTGTGAGGCCCTTGAGGGTCTTGAGACGACGGCCGTAGTTGTAGGCGGCGATGAAGTCGTCGAGGTGCCGCCTAAGCTGCTCCTGATCGTCGTGGTGGAAGCGCTTGGCGGTGGCGTCTTTGATGGTCCGGTTCATCCGCAGGGCCTGGCCGTTGGTCCACGGATGATTAATCTTGGTGAACCGGTGCTCGATGCCGTGGTCGCGGCACCCCATCGCGAACATGTGCGTCATCTGTTGGCGCTGGAGGCAGCGGTGGAGAGATGAACGGGTGAGGTGCGGGATCGTCGGCTGGAGCGCATAGAGGCAGTCGTCCAGCGGCAGCAGAGTGCGCCGACGATCGCCGCGTCCTCGGCCGACAGAACCGTGGACTTTGCCTCTCGTGGCCCCGCCGGCCAGTCCTTGCCTGAGCCACGTTTCTTCCATTTGGCGACGGTCTTCTGGTTGATCCCGTAGCGTTTTGGCGAGAACCCTTCAGGCTCTCTTGACTATCTTGTATTGGTCGACAGATCGCCTCTGTCGTCGTGGCGCTCCCGTGTAGAACACGTCCCACAGCGCATCCTTCCGTTCCTGCGAAAAGACTGCACCATCAAAGTCCGGGACGAAACACCTAGGCGCGGGACGGAGACGTGATCATCGTCACCAAGTACGACCGCTTCGCACGCTCGCCTCCGGGCCCCTGCCCGGTCGACCGACACGCAGCCGTTGCGTGACGAGGAGGAGCGACGCCTTACCGAAATTGCGCACTGCTGGGAGGTAAGGCTGAAGATCATTCGACGGGTGCAGCCAGCTCGGCTCACGGCGCGGGCAATGGCTGTAGACTGCTTTCCGCAACGCAATCCCGTCAAGAATACTTTATACGATGCGTTTATGTTTTCACTTCTTTGATAGATCCATCGCACACGAACATATTCTCTATATCTCTTTTATGCCTAAGAGAAATTCAGGAGTAGTCATATTGTATACTGGAGAGATCTTTCTTAAATATCCATAAATAAAACACCAACTGAATAATGAAAAACTATTATCTGCGCATTTTATGGATCAGATCGCAATCCAATATAATTCATCCACTGAAGGTGCGCAGTGGGGGTTGTAATGGCAGTCATAGAAAAACCGGGGCCGTTGGACGAGGCGAAGCTTTATGAGGCCGTAGATCTAGTCGACGGGATTGGATCAATTGGCGTGGCCGACATGACCGCCGGAATGGTGGCCGCGATCGAAGTCGATCAAGATCCGGCGTCAGAGAGCGGTATTAGGAGCCGGTCAGACGAACCGAGGTCGCCGACAACGTCGGGCACGACCTCGGACGTGCTTGAGCCAAGCCTTCTCCATGCTTCGAATATCGACCTCGTTGGCGATAGCGCTGATGCGGATGAGGGCGATTTGGCCGGGGCTATTGAGAGCCAGGGTTCAACGCAAGATGCTGTAGCCGGTGACGTTTCGGCTCCTGATGTTGCGCCTCCAATCGGCGCGCCGGGCAACCCCGCGGCCGGACCGATCAAGGACGTCGCGTCCTCGATCGACGAGACGCCGGACGAGCCCGCTTCTGGTGCGGACCCGGTCAGCGAGGCGGGCGATCCCGCGGCAGGGCCGGTCGATGACGTCGTGTCCGCAATCGACGAGACCCTGGACGAGCCCGCTTCTGGCGCGGACCCGGTCGGCGCGCCGGACGATCCCGCGGCCGGGCCGGTTGATGACGTAGTGTCCGCAATCGACGAGACGCTGGACGAGCCCGCTTCTGGTGCGGAGCCGGTCAGCGAGGCGGGCGATCCCGCGGCAGGGCCGGTCGATGACGTCGTGTCCGCGATCGACGAGGCGCTGGACGAGCCCGCGTCTGATGCAGATCCGGTCAGCGAGGCGGTCGATCCCGCGGCTGGGCCGGTCGATGACGTCGTGCCCGCGATCGATGAGACGCTGGACGAGCCCACTTCTGGCGCGGACCCGGTCAGCGAGCCGGGCAACCCCGCGGCTGGGCCGGTCGATGACGTCGTGTCCGCGATCGACGAGGCGCTGGACGAGCCCGCTTCTGCTGCGGACCCGGTCAGCGAGGCGGGTGATCCCGCGGCCGGGCCGGTCGATGACGTCGTGCCCACAATCGACGAGACCATGGACGAGCCCGCTTCTGGTGCGGACCCTGTCAGCGAGGCGGGTGATCCCGCGGCCGGGCCGGTCGATGACATCGTGCCCGCAATCGACGAGACCTTGGACGAGCCCGCGTCTGGTGCGGACCCGGTCAGCGAGCCGGGCGACCCCGCGGCCGGGCCGGTCGATGACGTCGTGTCCGCAATCGACGAGGCGCTGGACGAGCCCACGTCGGGTGTGGACCCGGTCAGCGCGCCGGGCGACCCCGTGGCCGGGCCGGTCGATGACGTCGTGTCCACGATCGACGAGACGCTGGACGAGCCCACTTCTGGTGCCGATCCGGTCGGCGAGGCAGGCGAGCCTGCGGCTGGGCCGGTCGATGATGTCGTGTCCGTGAACCACGAGATCCTGGACGAGCCCGCGACGGGTGTGGACCCGGTCGGCGAGGCGGGCGAACCCGCGGCCGCGCCGGTCGATGACGCCGTGCCGGTGATCGACGAGTCCCTGGACCAGCCCACGTCGGACGCGGACCCGGTCAGCGAGGCGGGCAACCCCGCGGCCGCGCCTGTCGATGACGTCGTGTCCGCAATCGACGAGACGCTGGGCGAGCCCGCGTCTGATGCCGATCCGGTCAGCGAGGCGGTCGATCCCGCGGCTGGGCCGGTCGATGACGTCGTGTCCGCGATCGACGAGACGCTGGACGAGCCCGTTTCTGGTGCCGATCCGGTCGGCGAGGCAGGCGAGCCCGCGGCTGGGCCGGTCGATGATGTCGTGTCCGCAATCGACGAGACGCTGGACGAGTCCGCGACGGGTGTGGACCCGATCGGCGAGGCGGGTGATCCCGCGGCTGGGCCGGTCGATGACGTCGTGTCCACGATCGACGAGACGCTGGACGAGCCCGCGACGGGTGTGGACCCGGTCAGCGAGGCGGGCGAATCCGTGGCCGGGCCAGTCGATGACGTTGTGTCCGCGATCGACGAGACGTTGGACGAGCCCGCTTCTGGCGCGGACCCGGTCAGCGAAGCGGGCGAACCCGCGGCCGCGCCGGTCGATGACGTCGTGTCCGTGATCGACGAGACGCTGGACGAGCCCGCGACGGGTGTTGACCCGGTCAGCGAGGCGGGCGATCCCGCGGCCGCGCCGGTCGATGACGTCGTGTCCGCGATCGACGAAACCCTGGACGAGCCCGCTTCTGGCGCGGACCCGGTCAGCGCGCCGGACGATCCCGCGGCTGGGCCGGTCGACGACGTCGTGTCCGCAATCGACGAGGCGCTGGATGAGCCCGCTTCTGGCGCGGACCCTGTCGGCGAGGCAGGCGATCCCGCGGCTGGGCCGGTCGATGACGTCGTGTCCGCAATCGACGAGGCGCTGGATGAGCCCGCGACGGGTGTGGACCCGGTCAGCGAGGCAGGCGATCCCGCGGCTGGGCCGGTTGATGACGTCGTGTCCGCAATCGACGAGACACTGGACGAGCCCGCGACGGGTGTGGACCCTGTCAGCGAAGCGGGCGATCCCGCGGCCGCGCCGGTCGACGACGTCGTGTCCGCAATCGACGAGACGCTGGACGAGCCCGCGACGGGTGTGGACCCGATCGGCGAGGCGGGCGACCCCGCGGCCGGGCCAGTCGATGACGTCGTGTCCGTGATCGACGAGACGTTGGATGAGCCCGCTTCTGGCGCGGACCCGGTCAGCGACGTGGACGATCCCGCGGCCGGCCCGGTCGATGACGTCGTGTCCGCGATCGATGAGACGCTGGACGAGCCCGCTTCTGGTGCGGGCCCGGTCAGCGAGGCGGGTGATCCCGGGGCTGGGCCGGTCGATGATGTCGTGTCCGCGATCGACGAAACCCTCGACGAGCCCGCGGGCAGCAGCGGCGGATTGCTTTCAACCGGCCTCGGCTTGGATCTGAGCCTTGGAGGGGGGGACGATGGTGGACTATTTTCCTTTGGTATCAGCGTGGACCTGAGCCTTGGCGCGGAGCACGACGGCGGACTGCTCTCAACCGGTCTCGACGTGGACCTGAGCGTTGGCGGAGAGCACGATGGCGGACTGCTTTCCGCCGACCTCGACGCGGACCTGAGCCTTGGCGGGGAACACGACGGCGGACCGCTCTCAACCGGTCTCGACGCTGACCTGGACCTTGGCGGGGAACACGACGGCGGACTGCTTTCCACCGGTCTCGACGCAGACCTGAGCGTTGGCGCGGAGCACGACGGCGGACTGCTCTCAACCGGTCTCGACGTGGACCTGAGCGTTGGCGGGGAGCACGATGGCGGACTGCTTTCCGCCGACCTCGACGCGGACCTGAGCCTTGGCGGCGAGCACGATGGCGGGCTGCTTTCGACCGGCATCGACGCCGATCTCAGCCTGGGCGTGGCCGACGAACTAGACGCCGAACTCGAGGCCGATATTTCCGTTGGGCTGGAAGACCATTCCTCGCCCTGGGATTGGCTCTTCGGAGGGTTCAAGATGGACGCGCAGTCCAACGCGGAATTGTCGACCTTCGACCTCCTGAAAATGTCGGAGCCTGCCGATTCAGAGGCGACAGCTCTCGGAACCGTCCAGAGCATCGAAGGCGGCTCAGCCATGTTCGACAGTGCCACCGACCAACACGACGACAGCCTGCAGCTTGAGGCAATGGTCGGCGTCTAAGACAGGCCCCATGACGGGACCGGCGCACATCAACATCGTGCAAATCGTAGACGGGAAGAATCCCATTTTCGGGATGCTTCTCGTCACGATGGTGCTCAACGTCTTCGTGCTGGCAGTTCCGCTCGCCACCGCGCAGGTCTTTGACCGGATCTTATCCAATCCGCACAGCCCGACGCTCTTCTTCATCCTCGTCAGCCTGGTGGCGATCGCGGTGGCGGAAGCGGTGCTGCGGCTGGGGCGCGCTGCGATGCTGGCCCGCTCCCACACCGTGTTCGCCGCGGGGTTGGCCCACAGTGTTCTCACCCACGTGGTGCAAAGCGACATCCGCTCCATCAAGACGTCGTCGTCCCGCAGTCTGGAGCAGCTGAACGCGATCCAGCAAGTCGCGGAGCGTTATTCCGGGCAGGTTCTCGTCAGCGGTGCCGAGCTGTTGTTCTTGCCGATCGTCGTCGCCGGAATCTTTGCGATATCGGTCAAGGCAGGCATGCTGGTCGCCGGAGGCCTGTTGCTCTTCGGTGCGATCACGTTGGTTCTGGCCATGCGCATGAACCGGCTCGCGGGGCAAAGCCAGATCGACGAGCGTGAGCGTTACGAATTCCTCTTCTCGGCCCTCTCCGCTCTCGACGCTGTAAAATCGCTCGGGGTCGAGGACAATGTTGCGCGCCGTCACGAGAGCATCCAGCGCAAGATCGCCGCGGCCAACCACGCCCTGGCCATTGCCACGACACGGCTCCTCTCCGCAGCGCCCCTGGCCAATCAGGCGATGATGATGGCGACGCTCGTCTTCGGCGCCGTCGCGGTGGGACAGGGCGAGCTCACCATGGGGGCGGTGACGGCGCTGGTTCTCCTGTCGGGGCGGGTGACGGTGCCGCTTCAACGGGCGGTTTTCCTCCTCGTGCAGATGAAAGACATTGTTGCAGCGCGTGAGAAGGTCGGATCCGTGCTCTCCTGCCCCGCGATCGCCACACCGCAGGCGGACATTTCGCCGGACAACATCGGTCGCCTCTCCCTCCAGGGCGTCACCTACGACGCCGAGCCCGACTGCCGCATCGCCGATGTGACACTCAACTTGAAGCCTGGCGAAGTCCTGTGTCTGTCGAGCGATAGCGAGCGGCAGGCCTCTGCTCTGCTGCGCCTCATGGCCGGCATCATCGCGCCGACTTCCGGCGTGGTGGAGCTGAATGGCGTTGCGCCGACGGCCTATAATCAGCCGTTGTTGAACGCATGCGTCGGCTATCTGCCCGCGGGTGGTGTCATGTTTCGCGGCAGCATTCGCGAGAATATCACAAGGTTCGGTGAGGTTCCGATTGAGCAAGCGATGAATGTCGCCGCGCTATTGGGGGTCGACACCCTCATCAAGGAACTTCCCGATGGCGTCGAGACGCCGCTGACCGGCCGCAACGGAGAGGCTATTCCTCCGGGCCTCATCCAGCAGCTGAGCTTCGTGCGGGCGCTGGCGCAGCGCCCGCGCCTCATCCTCCTCGACCGTGCCGACCGCGGCCTCGATCGCAACGCCTACTCGCGGCTCCACAAGTTCGTTGGCGCGCTCCGCGGACAGGCCACCCTTGTCATCGTTTCGGACGATGCCAACCTCGTCGACTTCGCCACGAGGCGCAGCGTGATCGACGCGAACGGTCTGCGTGCCGGCTCTCCGAACGACCTGCGCGTGGTCACGCCCTACCGGAGCCTTGAGCTATGAATGCGCCAATCAATGCGCAGAGCATCGCGCTCGTGCGGCCCGTGACGTCACGGGTTCCGGTTCCGCCGCCCACCGCGTCGCCAGACAAGCTGAGCGACGCCATCGAGGCGCTTTACGACCTGTTGAAGCGGAGCCGGCCCACACAGGCATGGTCGAATGGCGTGGAGCGGCTTTTCTGCGCCCTCGTCCTTATGGCTGGCGTTGATTGGCCGATCCGCAAGCTTGCGGCGGCACTTCCCGCCGACGAGATGGGGCTGGACGTCTCCGACATCGTTTGCGCGATGGGAACTCTCGGCTTTCGGGGAAGGCCGGAGCGGCAAGCGCACGAGCCCGGCTTCAGCGAAATCGCGGCGCAACTCGTGGTTCCGAAACAGGGCGAGGCGTTCGTCCTCTACCGGGACCGGGTCACACAGGAGCGCATGGCGCTGTCGCGCTGCGGCCGGACCGAGCCGCTGGGTCTTGCGCGGCACGACCTGACCGGTGCGATTTTCTGGACGTTCGACAAAGCCGGCCCATCGCATCCGTTGAGCGAGGAGCAGCGCAAACACACCGGGCACGGTTGGTTCCGCAGCATTCTGGGACGGTTGGGCGGGCCGGTCACGGCGCTCGCGATCTGCACCTTATCCCTGGCGCTCCTGAGCATGACCGTCCCGATCTTCACGATCCAGACATATGCCAACGTCATCGGCCTCGGCTCGCTCGACGCGTTGCCGGGCCTCGTTGCGGGGATGCTCATTCTCCTCGCGTTCGAGGCGGTGCTGATGATGCAGCGCGGCAGGATCGTCGCGTTCCTCGCCAACCGCCTCGAATATCTGATCGTCACGCTCTCGTTCGAACGCCTCGTCAAGCTGCGGCCGGCGTTGTCGCAACGGATGACGGTGACCGACCAGGCCTCACGCCTGCGCTCCTTCGACAGCGTTCGCGCCTTCATGACTAGCCCCACCTTCTCTGCGCTGCTGGAGGCGCCGGCGAGCCTCGTGTCGATCATCCTCGTCGCGATCCTCGGCGGGTGGATTGCCATCGTTCCGGCCGCGGGGATCGCACTTCATCTTTGCGTATTTGCAAGTGTCAGGCGGTGGGCGAAGGTGAAGACCAACCGCGCCGCGGACGATGCGACAAACATGCAGCGCATCGCCATCGAAACGTTCGAGAAGCGCGAAAGCATTCGCGATGCCGGGATCAGCCATGTGTGGTCCAGGCGTGTCGCCGACGCGGCGATACGCCAGCAGCGCACGCAGTACGGGCTGCGCCTCGTCGGCGCAACGGGCGAAGCCCTGTCCGCCTTCGTTCTGACCGCCACGGCCGCGATGCTGCTCGTCGTGGGTGCCCAGGGGGTGTGGTCCGGAACATTGGGCCCGGGCGCGCTGCTTGCCGTCATCATGCTCGGCGTGCGCTCGCTCGCCCCCTTCCACATGCTGTGTCTGTCGTTGCAGCGCTGCGAGCAGGTCCGCAACAGCGTGCGCCAGCTCGACGAGTTCATGGAGATCGCACCCGAACGCGCGGCCAACCGCGAGGACAGCATCACCAGGGACGTGGGAGGCGGCGTCACCTTCCTCAACGCCGGCCACAGGTACACCGACACGCGCCCGCTTTTCCTTGGCCTCAACCTCGACGTCGCGGCTGGCGGCGTCATCGCCATCACGGGCGCGAGCGGTTCCGGCAAGACGACCATCTTGAAAATGACACAGGGCATGGTGGACCAGACGATCGGCACCGTGCGGATCGACGGGGTCGATATCCGCCAGTTCGAGCTTTCCGATCTGCGGCGCAGAATTGCCTACGTGCGGCAGGACCCGACGATCTTTCCCGGCACGCTGCGCGAGAACCTTCTTCTCGCCAACCCATTGGCACGGCCGCAGGACCTTGCCCGGGCAGTCGGCTGGGCGCGACTGGACGACGACATCGCGGCTCTCGCCGATGGGCTCGACACTCCGCTCGGCGCTGAAGAGATCGAAACCATAACGCAGTCATTTCGCACGCGCTTTGCCATCGCACAGGCCATCCTTGTCGATTCCCGCCTCATGCTGATCGACGAGATCCCGAACGCGGTCCTCGAAGGCGGGGTCGGCGACCTCATTCGGCAGTTGCTTACGACTGCGCGCAACGGGCGCACCGTCTTCTTCGTCACGCAACGTCCGGATTTCCTAGCGCTGGCCGACAAGGTGGTTGTGCTGCGCTACGCCAACCAGGCCCAGGTGACGACACCTGCCGACCTTCTGGGGCAATTTTCATGAACACATTGCCCACAGTCCAGCCGCCCACCTCGCGTCCGGCAAAGGCATTGCCGTTGCCGGGGCTCCATACGCCGGTTCTCATCGAGGATCGCACCGAGCAGAGATTCCTGCGGCGGCTGTCGATCACGCTCGCCTTCGGGATCATCGCGTTCCTCGTCTGGGCCGGATTTGCCACTGTGAAGGAGGTTTCGGTGGCGCATGGCCAGATCGTGCCTGCCGGCTTCGAGCGCGTCGTCCAGCATCTGGAAGGCGGGGTGATCGAGGACATCAAGGTCACTGAGGGAGAGGAGGTGGACGCGGGCGCCGTCCTTTTCGTTCTCGGCGACGCCGGGTCGGTGGAGGATCTGGCGACCGGCAAGCGCCGGCAGGCAGACCTCGACGCACGGATCGAGGCGGTTCTTGCGCTGACCGAGGATCGCGCACCCGATCTCGGCGCCTTCGGACGCGAAGTGGCGACGCTCGCCGGGACGGTCTACGAGGCGCGCCGCGAGCAGCTGAACACCCAGCGTGAACTGCTGGAAAGTCAGATCGAGCAGGCAAGACGGCAGATCGCGAGCTATGACGCGCAAAGTGCCCGCCTCCAGGGCGATCTGCAATTTGCGACCGAAAATTTCGAGCGGATCAAACCGCTTGTCGCGAGCGGCTACGCCACGGCAGCGCTGTTGGCCGAGCGCCGCAAAGCGGTCAGCGACGCGAACCACGCGATCGCCATTGCCAGGGAGCAAGAAGAAGAAGCAAAGGCAAGGCTCGACGAAACCAGGAAACGGCTCGAATCCCTTCATGCCGATACCAAGTCGACCTGGGCGGAGGAACTGCGGGATCTGCGCGAGCAGCGCGCCGCGCTTGAGGGCGACGTCAGCAAGGCCGCACGCCGCAGCGGCCGACTGACGGTGCGTTCGCCCGTGCGCGGCATCATCCAGTCGCTGGAGGTCACGACGATCGGCGGGGTGATCGGACCGGGTCAGGCACTCGCAACGGTCGTCCCGGTCGACGAGGCACTGTCGGCGCACACCCGCGTCCCGGTGAACCAGATCGGCTACGTCAAGATCGGGATGCCGGCGCACGTGAAGGTCTCCGCCTTCGAGTTTACCCGCTTCGGCTGGATTGACGGGACGGTCACCCACATCTCGCCCTCCGCCTTCGCGCACGACGGTGAGGCGCCATACTTCCGGGTGACGATCACGCTCGCGGACAGTCATTTGCCCGAAGCCCCTTCGGCATACCTCGTGCCGGGCATGGGCGTCGATGCCGACATCATCACCGGCGAGAAGTCGATTCTCGCATACTTCCTCAGCCCGGTTCACAAGGCGCTGCGGACCTCGTTCAGGGAACGATAGAATGCTTCAGCAAGCGCGAAGCCCGCAAACGGCCGCTCCCCAAGCCGAGCCGCCGACGATCCTCCTCGTCGACGACGACCGAAGTGGCCTCCTGATGCTTGAGGCCATCGTCGGCGCATTGGGTTACCGCGTCAGAACCGCCGAGAACGGTGCTGAAGCCTACACGGAGGTGCGCGAGAACCCACAGGCGATCGACGTCGTCGTCACCGATCGGATGATGCCCGTGCTCGACGGGCTCGCCCTGACCCGCCGTCTGAAACGAGAGGATGCGACGAAGCATATTCCGGTGGTTCTTCTGACCGGCGCTGTCGATCCGGCCGACATTGCCGACGGGTTGGCGGCCGGCGCATTCTATTACCTCACCAAGCCTCCAGTGGAGGCCCTTGTCGCCTCCGTGCTCGCGTCCGCGCTGGAGGAAGTGAACCGCAGAGCCAAGCTGAGGCAGGGTCTCCAGCGCCACCAAGCCGGGTTCCGGAACGCAACGGCGATGAAGTTCCGCCTTCGTCTGCCGGAAGAGGTGGACCCCGTCGTCAGCCTTCTCGCCAGCATGCAGGAGAATCCCGACAGCGCCATCCAGAGCATCCACGAATTGGTTCAGAACGCCGTCGAGCACGGCGTCCTGCGCTTCGGATTCGAGACCAAGGCCAAGCTCTTGCGTGACGGCAACTGGCAGAACGCCATTGCCGAGCGCGCGGGCGATGCGCGCTATTCAAACGGATGGGTGGAGGCGGCCAGCGTTCGCCGTGATGACGGGATCTACGTCAGCGTGAAGGACAACGGCCCCGGTTTCAACTGGAAGTCATTCATTCAGGCTGACCCGAGCCGCGCGAGCGCACCCTCCGGACGCGGGATCGCGCGGGCGGCAAATGGCGTCTTCGACAAGCTGACCTACGACGAGACAGGCAATCAGGTCGTCGGTGTCATCAAGACGACGCCGGCACTGGAATGGTAGGACCTCGGACAATGCAGCAGCCAGGCTTCGGCAGACGCTCGCTCTTTCACCCGCTGGCAATTCTGGCGATCATAGCCCTCATGGTCGGCATGCTGGTCTGGTACGTCACCATTTTCCTGAAAGAACACGAACAATTATTTCGGTATGAGGCGACCAATCTGGAAGCCGCCTTGCAGGTTCAGCGCACCACGCTCGGGCTGCGGATCAAGGACACTGCGGGCCTTCTCGCTGCCGGTATGGGCGCCGAGGTGGCGGTCAAGCTGCGCGAGACGAGCCTGCATTCGCCTTACCTTGTTGGTTTGGGTCGGTTTCCCATCGATCAGCCAACGGAAGTGACATCTTATATCGGCGATCCGATCGTCTTCTCCCGGACGCTCACAGGCGACTATCAAAGATTATCGCAAGCCTACATGAAAAAGCCTGGCGTAATTTTCGCCTGGTCCAAACATCCACATTCGAGCTTGTTCCCGGATTTGCCGAAGAATAATCTCATTATGGCGCAATCATTGCCAGTAAACTCGGGCAATGAAGGGCGAATGATCGTCTACGCCGTGATTGATCTGCAAAAGCTTCTAGACGAAGCAGAGGTCCGGCTCGAGAACAGCGCCATTGTCTCGCTCCGCTTCATTTCGACGGACGGTTACGCCTTCCGGCTGAAATATGCCAACGAGAGGCACTGGACCGCTCGGTTCTACAAGCCTGCAACAACGACGCTCCGCGTCGGTTTCGGCCGTGGCGCGAAGATCGAAATTGTCTTGAGAGAGCGCATCGACAGGCTGGCGCCGCTCGTCATCATGGTTCTGGGCCTCCTGGTCCTCGGTGTTCTGTGCATCCTGTTCGTTGTCACCTATCAGCGGACGCAGCGTGGCGCCGCTCACGCACTGGAAGAGGCGCTCGACGACGCTCACCATGCGAACGAGTCAAAATCTCTCTTTCTGGCCAACATGAGCCACGAGATCCGAACGCCGATGAATGGCGTGCTCGGAATGGCGGAGCTGCTCGGGCGGACCGATCTCACCGACGATCAGCAGCGTTATGTCGGGCAGATCAAAGCGTCGGGCGACAGCTTGCTTGCGATCCTCAACGATGTTCTCGATTTGTCGAAGCTGGAGACCGGCCAGCTCGCGATCGACCCCATCCGCGTGTCGTTGACTACACTCGTCAGCGACGTCGCCACATTCTTCGCGCCCAATGCGCATCAGAAGAATCTCGAGCTGCATCTCGATCTCGACCTGACGCTTCCGAATGTCGTGTTGGCCGACCCCGTTCGAATTCGGCAGATCCTCAGCAATTTCATCTCGAATGCGATCAAGTTCACCGAGACGGGCGATGTGACGGTCGGCGCCAAGGTGCAAACCTACGACGCCGAGAAAATGCGATGCATTATAGAGTTTTCAGTGGTCGACACCGGAATCGGCATCGCTGACGAGAGCATCGCAAGGTTGTTTTCTCGCTTCACGCAGGCCGAAACCAGTACGACGAGGCTCTATGGCGGGACGGGGCTGGGTCTCGCGATCGCCAAGGAGATTTGCGAGCTGATGGGCGGCACGATCGGTGTGGACAGCGAAATCGGCAAGGGTTCCACCTTCAGGTTCTCGCTTCCCTTCCCCGTCATCGAGCCTGCGAGCGAGATACCGCGAGTGCCGTTGCACGTGGCGATCGTCGCCAACTCCCCGCAACTTCAAGAACTGCTCGGGCGCACCTTCGAGCACTACGAAATCAGCCGGCAGTCTTTCACGCCCGACGGCGAAGGAATCGACGCGGTCCTCGCCTCCCACGCGGTCAGGCCGTTCGACGCGGTCATCGTCCACGAAGGTCGGCACATCGGGGAGGCTCGCGCGGTGCTTTCGCGGCTGCGCGGCGACGCGGCGACGGCGGACGTCCCTTGCGTAATCCTGGGCCGCCAGCAGGCGAACAAATTGTATGCCGAGTTCGATGAGACGCTCGTCAAGCCCGTGAGCGGCGGCGCAATCGTGGAGCGTCTCTCCAAGTTCTGCGGGCTGGAGCTTGTCGCGAGCCAAACATCGAACGAAGAAAAGGAGTGCTCCATGTCCCAACGTCGCTTCGACGGCCTCAAGGCCCTTCTGGTCGATGACAACAACGTCAACATCATGTTTGGCGAAGAGGTGCTGGAACAGATCGGCTTTGCCGTGGCGACCGCATCCAACGGGCAAAAAGCGGTAACGGCAACACAGAACACCAAGTTCGATATCGTGTTCATGGATTGCCAGATGCCGGTGATGGACGGGTACGAGGCCACACGGCGCATCAAGGCGCTTATTGGCGAGGGGAGCGTCGCCGCCGTGCCGATTGTGGCCGTGACGGCGAACGCCCTGAAGGGTGACAAAGAGCGCTGCCTCGAAGCCGGCATGGATGCCTTCATCACAAAGCCGATGCGGATCGCCGACCTGGAGGCCGTCCTGGGCGACCTTTTCGCAGACACGGTGAGGACAAAGTCCCGCACGCCCGGGACCGCCCAGGCGACCCGAACAGCTGCCCCGGCGGGGTCTGGCAGCCCGGCGGGCCAACCGAAAGACGCAAAACCAAAAATCCCGCTCGTCAACACCGTCACTTATGAAAAGACGCGTGCTTCGGTGAAGCAATTCGAAAAATTGCTCAGTTTCTACGAGTCCGACACTGAAACCTATCTGGATCTCATTGAACGTTCGCTCGCGGTAGAGAACTACGCTGACGCCGTGATGCCGGCGCACACAATCAAGAGTTCAAGCCAGATCGTCGGCGCCGAAGGGCTCGCTTCTCTGGCCCGGGCATTTGAGGAGATCGCCAAAACGGATGGAGCCGCGCACCGACGAGTGGAACTGGAGGCCCTCCTGAAGCACATGCAACGAATTTACACAAAGACGATCGTGCGACTTAACCAGCTTTCGCAGAAAGAAAAAGTAGATTAAAATTCGTATGATTGACTATTCGTTATACGATCCAGCCGCGCGTTGATTTTGCCCCCGAAGTATTCCAGATCCGAATTGTAATTTGTCAGAAAAGATGGAGTCCGGTCCAGACGGAGGACACTACAAGGGGTGACGTCAGCGGCTGCATATCCCGCTCCGTCACAAGAATATCGAGAACCACAAGACGCTGTTCGGCCTCCGGCGCGAGGAGAGGCTGAGGGGGCGACGGCCGGGCGGCGCAACAGCACAAGCTCGACCGATCTGCTCAAACGATCCAGCGGACGCACCGCGCGTTCGCGCCGAAGGCCAGGCGCAGATGCACCGCCGCCTCCCCGTGCGTCTCACCACTTTATTTCCAGACGGGCCTATGGAGCGGTGTCGCTCAGCTAGGCGTCCGTTTCGATGCCGAAATATGAAAGGATCGCGCGGGCCTGCCCCTCGACCATGGACGCCGCGCCGCCCGTTGCGCAGCCGCATCTGGCGGCAAGCGCAAGAAGCGGTGTCACCCCGCTTGCCGGAACGATGTCCACCACCGCCAGATCGGGCGGGAACGCTGTGAACGGCGCCGGTAACCCGTCGCCGGTCTTCATGCCGACCGGGGTGGCGTTGATGAGAACGTCCATGCCGTCGACGGTCGCCGCACCCGCTCTGGCGCGGCAACCGGGTGCGGCGGCTTCAACCCGTGCAGCAAGCCGCTCGGCGCGGCCGCCGTCCACGTCGGTGACGGTGATGTCAGCAGCGCCCTCAAGGGCAAGCGAGATGGCAATGGCGCTCCCCGCACCACCGGCGCCCAGGACCATGAAGCGCAGGCCCTTCGGCGCGATGCCCATGGTACCTAGCGCGCCGACGAGGCCGAACCCGTCGAACATTTCCCCTGTCCAGCTGCCATCGGGTTCGCGGCGAAGCGCGTTGAGCGCGCCGACCATCGTCCCCACCTCCAGCACCCGGTCGGCAAGCGACAGCGCCTTCTCCTTGAACGGGAGCGTGAGAACGAGACCCGAAAGGTTCGCAATCTGCATGATGCCGCCGATGGCACCGTCGAAATCGTCCCGTCGCACATGCAGCGGGACGAGCACGGCGTTGGCCCCCGCCGCCGCAATCAGTGGATTGAACACCAGCGGCGAGCGCGCCTGCGCGATGGGATCGCCGACGATGCCGAGAAGCTTCGTGTCTCCGGCGACACGCGAACCGGTCTGCGATTGCGGTGTTGTCACAACGTCTCCTTTGATCCCTGACGCGGCACGGTTGGCCTAGCGAACGGTCTGCTGCTGGACGCCCATGCCTTCAATGCCGAGCTTCATGACATCGCCGCGCTTGAGGTACTTCGGCGGCTTGAACCCGAGCCCCACGCCCGGCGGGGTGCCGGTGGTGACGAGATCGCCCGGTTCCAGGACCATGAAGCGGCTGAGATAGCTCACGATTTCCGCGATGGGGAAGATCATGGTCGTGGTCGAGCCGTTCTGTACGCGATCGCCATTCAGCTCCAGCCAGAGGGAGAGCTTCTGCGGGTCGGGTACCTCGTCCGGCGTCACGAGCCAGGGGCCGAGTGGGCCGAAGGTGGGGCAGCACTTGCCCTTCATCCACTGGCCGCCACGCTCCAGCTGGTAGGACCGCTCGGAGATGTCGTTGCAGATCGTGTAGGCCGCAACGTGGTCGAGGGCATCCGCTTCAGAAACAAACCTTGCTTCCTTGCCGATGACGAAGGCGAGTTCGACCTCCCAGTCGCTTTTCTCGGAGTCCGGCGGCAGGACGACATCGTCGTAGGGGCCGCTGATGCAGGACGGCGCCTTGTTGAAGAGGATCGGCTCGGCGGGAATTTCGGCGTTGGTTTCCTCCGCATGGTCGGCATAGTTGAGGCCGATGGCGAGGAAATTGCCGATGCGGCGGATCGGCGGGCCGATGCGCGCGCCATCGGCCACCACGGGCAGCGTGGCGAGATCCACGCCGGCGAGGCGGGCGAAACTGCCGTCCGCAATGGTGTCGGCAGTGATGTCGGAGATTACCGAGGAGAGGTCGCGGATGTTGCCGTCCGCGTCCACCGCGCCCGGTTTCTCGGCACCCGGCTCACCATATCGCAATAGCTTCACTGTCTTCGTTCCCTTCAGGTTGCTGGTGCGGCGTCGGCATGGTCGAGGCCGAATTGCAGGCGGTAGATCCCGCGCGCCGGAGTGCCGTGCGCGCCTATGGCGGCGAGCGCGTCGTTGCTGAATGTCGTCTCGCGCAGCCGGGCGAGGTGCCCCCCGTCGGTGGTCTCTATGAGGATGACCCATTCGGCGACCTCGTCGGGTTCCGCGCGCAGCGCCTTTTCGGCAGAGCCGCCGGCGGAAGCCTCCGCAAGGCCGCGAAGGGCGTGGACCGCGACGACGCCCGGCGTTTCCAGAGCGTCTCGCGCCCGAGCGGCGAGCGCGGCCACAAAGTCCTCCGGCACGCCGGCAATCGACAGGCGGACCGCCTCGACGAAGCCGCCCCCGCCGGCGCCTTCGCTGAACGCCACGTCACACACGGTGCGGATGGTGTCGTTGAAGTCGGCGACGACGGCGCGCGTCCAGTCGCTGGGGTCGTCCAGGCGCGCGCGATACACTTCGGAGGAAAACACCGCAGCGTCCTCCGCCTCATAGAAGTTGAAATATTTGGGCGTGCCATCGACCGCCACATAGCGGCGACCGCGGGCAAAGCCCGGCAGGCCGACCCGCTCCGGCATGTGCTCGCGCACATGCCAGGCGAGGAATTCTTCCTCCGCCTCAGTGGTAATCCCGTTCCAGATCGCCAGCACACCGCTCCCGCGCAGTCCCATCGTGTCGTTCCTCGGTTTCAGCGTGTGCCGGTCAGCTGGCCATGCGCAGCGGCGGCCGCCCGGCTGTGGCGGTTTCGCGTTTGCGCTGCATGTCGGTCAGAAGCTGCATCGGCGCGGGGTCGAAGAGGCGCGCATCCATCAGCTTGAGGTCGGTGGCGACGCGCGGGCGAAAGCCCATCTGGGCGAGAACATCGCGCTCCAGATCAACGCCGGGGGCGATCTCGATCACCTCCAGCTCGCCATCTCGGGGGCGCAGCACCGCGCGTTCGGTGACGAAGACCGCCTCGCGGCCCTCCTCGCCTGCGAACACCGCGTTATAGCAAATCTGCTCGATGGCCTGGACGAACTTCTTCATCCGCCCCTCGGCGGTGATGGAAAGCGCACCGTCCGCACAGGCGACCTCAAGGCCGCCGGCGGTGAAGGTGCCGCTGAATACCACCTTGCGCGCATTCTGGCTGATGTTGATGAACCCGCCGACGCCGACAATCTTCGAGCCGAAGCGGCTGATGTTGACGTGCCCCCTGGGGTCTACTTCGGCAAAGGACAGAAACGCCACGTCGAGGCCGCCGCCGTCGTAAAAGTCGAACTGGTAGGGCTGGTCGACGGCGGCCATGTAGTTTTCCGCCGCGCCCGAATCGACGCCCGTCAAAGGTGCGCCGCCGATAAAGCCCTGCTCGTTGGTGAGCACCATCTCGTCGAGGATGCCCTCCTCCGCGGCGACGGCTGAGATGCCCGTGGAGATGCCGGCGCCAAGGTTGCAGATGGCGTTCGGCACCAGTTCCATCGCGGCACGCCGCGCGATGATCTTGCGTGCGTTGAAGGGCAGCCGCTTCAAGCCGTCCATCGGCACGCGCAGCTCGCCGGCGTAGCTGGGGCTGTAGTCGGTCGCGTAGGTCTGGCGCTGCTCGGGGTCGACGACGATGTAATCGACAAGGATACCCGGGATCTTCACCGACTTGGGCGGCAAGGTGCCCCGCTTTGCCATGCGCTTGACCTGCACCACCACAATGCCGCCATTGCGGCGCGCGGCCTGCGCGTTGGAGATCATCTCGCCGAAGATCGCCTCCTGCTCCATGGTGACGTTGCCGTCCTCGTCTGCCGTGGTGCCGCGCAGGAACACGATGTCGAGCGGGAAGGGCTTGAAGCGCAGGTACTCCTTGCCGTCGATTTCCATCAGCTCGACGAGGTCTTCCTTGGCGCTGGGGCTCTGGCGGCCGCCAAGCTGGCGCGGATCGATGAACGTGTGGAGCCCTGTGCGGGTGATGAGGCCCGGCCGGCCCGCCGCCATGTCGCGCATGATCTGCGAAAGGACGCCCTGCGGCAGGGTGTAGGACTCGATCTCGTCGTTCTGCGCCATCGGGATCATCGACGGCGCGTCGATCAGGGCGCTGGTGATCGACCGCTTCAGCATGCCCTTGTGCGCAAAGCGGGCAGCGCCCTTCGTCTTGCGGTCGCCAAGCCCGACCACGTGGACGAGGGTAAGGTCGCGCGGCGCGCCATCGTCGAAGAAGCGCTTCTCGATGGCTTCGAGGCAGGCCTCCGGAATGGCGTGACCGCCGCCGGAACCGCTCACAAGCACGCTGTCGCCGGATTTCACGAGGGTCGCGGCCTCTGCCGCAGAGACGACTTTCATCGGACGTGTTCCTTCACAAGACTCATGGGCTTAGCGGGCAAGCTGGCGGGGCTCGCGGGCGTCGCCGGAAACAATCGCTTCAGCGGGAAAGCGCTCGCGCAGCGGCCAGACGGCAGCCAGCGCTTCGGCGGTTTCGCTGAGGGCGGGGACCAGCTCCACGAGCCGCTCCGCCGTCATCCTGATGCTGGGCCCTGCAACGCTGACGGTACCGATCACGGGTTCGTCCGGCGCGAGGCGAACCGGCACGGCCACGGCCGAAACGCCGGGTTCGCCTTCGTTGACCGCCCGGCCGAAGCCGGCGTCCCGCGTCACGTCGATCTCCTTCAGGAGGTGTTCCAGCGTGCGCACGACGTTGGGGCCGTGGTTGTCGACCTCACCGAACCGCTCGTTGCGCAGCGCAAGCCGCGTTGCCGTTTCCACCGGCAGGGAGGCGAGCCACAACTTGCCGGACGCGGTGGCGTGGACCGGCACGACATCGGTCGCGATCGACGGCTGGTAGACGAGGCCGACGCTCGCCCCTTGCGCATGGGCGACCCAGACAAGGTCGTTGCCGTCCACCACGGACAGACGGACGAACTCGCGCGAGGTGCGGGCGAGTGCATCGAGCAGCGGCTGGCACACATCGGGGATGCCGGTGGCGATGTAGAAGCGCTGGCCGACTATGGCGAGGCGCATGGTCAGCCGGTAGAGGCTGGTCACGGGATCCTTCTCCACCCAGCCGAAATCCACCAGAGTCGTCAAAAGGCGGTGAACGCCGCTCTTGGGCACGTCGAGGCGCTCTGCAATCGCGCCGACCGACATCCGCCCCGCCTCCTCGGCAAGGATCTGGACAATCGACAGGCAGCGTTCGGCGGGAACGTGTGACATCGCGCAACGACCTCTCAGGACCGGCAGTGTGTTGCTGGCGCAAACGGGAAGGAAGCGAGCATACTCATCGCCCTGAAAATTCCGGCGTGCGCTTGGCGAAGAACGCCGCGACGCCCTCATCCAGATCAGCCGAATCGAAAATCACCTGCTGCGCGATGTTGGCCGCCGACAGCGCGGCATCGGTGGGCATGGCAAGGGCCGCTGCCACAAGGCGCTTGCCCTCGCGGTTGGACACCGGGCCGCGCGCTGCAATTTTGGAGGCCAGTTTGCGCGCAAGTTCGAGCGCGGAGGTGTCCGCCAGATGGTTGACCACGCCCCATGCGGCCGCGGTTTCAGCGATGATCGGCTCGCCGGTGAACAGCATTTCCTTGGCCCGTGCCGGTCCCACAAGGTGCGTGAGGCGTACCGCGCCTGATGCACCGAGGCCGCCAAGCTGAGATTCGGTGAGGCCGACGGCGACACCGGCGCGCAGCACCCGAAGGTCGCAGGCGAGCGCCAGTTCGAGGCCGCCGCCCAGCGCCGGGCCGTCGATGGCGGCAATGGTCGGCATCGGCAGAGCGGCCAGCGCGCGCAGCACCATGTCCTCGAACAATATCTTTTGCTCGCTGGCGTCTGCCTTGATGCCGGCAAACTCGTTGATGTCACTGCCGGCGCAGAACGCACGGGCGGTGCCGCCGTGCAGGATCACGCAGCGGACCCCGTCGCTTTGGCCGAGCGAGCGGATCGCCGTGTTGAGCGCGCGCAGAACTTCACGAGTGACGAGGTTGAGGGGACCGGCATTCAGTGCAATTTCGGCAATTGCACCCCGGATCTCGACCTCGACCAGCCGCGGGGTCTGGCGCTCTTCCATCACTCCCCCTGCCCCGGAATCGTGATGCCGTGCAGGACGCCCATGCGCTCGAACTGCTCGTAGATCCGTTTGACGTAGGAGCCGAATTCCGGCGCGTCGCCAAGCGAGATGGGCCTCGGCCGCGGCAGCTTCACGTGGATCTCGTCGACGATCTCGCCCGGGCTGGGGCTCATCACGAAGATGCGGTCCGAAAGGCCGACGGCCTCTTCCACGCTGTGGGTGATGAAGAGCACCGTCGGCCGCCGTGCCAGCCACAGCGCCTCGAGGTCGTAGCGGACCTGAAGGCGGGTCAGGGCATCGAGCGCGCCGAACGGCTCGTCCATCAAGATGACGGAGGGATCGTGCACCAACGTACGGATCAAGGAGACGCGCTGGCGCATCCCGCCGGAAAGCTGGCGCGGATATTTGGACATGGCGTGTTCGAGCCGCAGCTTCTGGAACAGCTCCTCGGCCCGCGCCTTGATGTCGGCTTTCGGCAAGCCGCGAATGTCGGCGTGCAGCATCACGTTGTCGAGCGCGGTGCGGAATTCCAGCAAAAGGTGGTCCTGGAACGCGATGCCGACATCGGTGATCGGCGCCTTGACGCTGTCTCCGCCGACGACAATGTCGCCCGACGAGCGGGACAGCAGCCCCGCCACCATCAGCATCAACGTGCTCTTGCCGCAGCCGGACGGGCCGACGACCGACACGAATTCGCCAGCCTCGATGGTCGCGTTGATGGTGTTCAGCGCCTGGAAGGGCTTGTCGGTATCCGCGCCGAACACCTTGGTCACGTCGCGAATGTCGATGGCGTGGCCGGATTTTTCGGTGGCCTCGTGGCCAACCGGCGCCGGGCCGGCCTTGAGATCAGTTGGAGTTGGCGACTGCATCGAGCGGTACCTTTGAAACGAGGAGAGCCTTGCGACCGCGCTGGAGCGCTCGTTTGTCCTGGTCGACGAGTTCGACGTCGAAGGTCGCGACCGCCTGCGTCGGGCGGGACTTGCTGTCCCTGAGTTCGGCAAGGACGTAGTCGACGAAGATCGTGTCGCCGACATAGATCGGGGCGAGGAACCGCCAGTCGCTGATTCCGAGGAAGGCGATGGCGGTTTCTCTCAGTTCGCCCGTGCGCGCCCACATCAGGCCGTGGGCATAGGCAAGACCGAGCATGCCGTGGGCGACGCGGCGGCCGAACTGGCTGCCGTTGGCGTAAACGTCGCTGGTGTGAAGCTCGGAGAAGTCGCCGGTCAATCCGGCGAATCCCACAAGGTCGGCATCCGTGATCGTGCGGCCGGGACTGCGAAATCGCATCCCCTCATGGAGGTCTTCGTAGCGGTAGCCCAGTCTCGGCCGGTCGGTCATGGTTCAGGTCTTCACTTGGTTACGCGAGCGGGTTGCTGGCCTGCCTCAGTTGCAGGCGCGCATCTCGGCATCGGCCGGCAGATAGTCGTTGGAGTAGTAAGAGGTCGGGTCGACGCCTTCGGGCAGCAGGCCGACCTTGGACAGAAGATCCTGCGTGCGCACCCAGTGGGCCGGCTCCGCCTTGCCGAGATACTGCGCGTCGCCGCTGCAGAAGAGCGGCGTGATCGCGCCAAGCTCGGCTGCGACAAGTTCCGGGTCCGTGTCGGGGAACACTTCGCTGACGTCCTCGACGGCCTTTTCCGGGTTGTCGATCGCGAAGGACCAGCCCTTGAGGCTCGCGCCGATGAATTTCTTCACCAGCTCGGGGTTCTTCTCAAGAAAGTCTTCGCTGGCGAAGATCGAGGTGGAGACGGTCGGCACGCCGTTGCTGGCAAATTCCCAGCCAGTCAGCTCCGCGCCCTGGGATTCCAGCTGCACGCGGTAGGAGTCCATCGAGCCGAGGATGGCGTCGACCTGGCCCGTCAAGAGTGCCGGCACCATGGACGACGGCGGCATGTTGATCAGCTCGAAGTCGGCTTCGGTCATCTTGTTGGCGTCGAGGAACAGCGGCAGCATCGTGGTCTGCGACGAGCCTGCCGGAACGCCGATGGTCTTGCCCTTGAGGCCTTCCAGCGAGTCGATGCCGCTCTTGGTCAGCGCCAGCACCTCGTTGGGGTTGGACTGGTAGACGGTGGAGACCACCTTCATCGGCGCGCCCTTGGCGATCAGCTGGCTGACGGCGACGGCATCGGCGTAGGCAATGCCGGCCTGGCCGCTGGCGACGAGCTGGGCCGTGGTGGCCGAGCCGTTGCCCTGCACGACGTCCACGTCGAGGCCGACGTCGTCATAGAAGCCTTCGGCCTTGGCGACGGCGAAACCGGCGTTGGCGCCGCCCGCAATCCAGTTGAGCTGGAACTCCACCTTCTCCTGCGCAAAGGCGGCGGTGGACATCAGCAGCGCAGCACCGGCGGCAAGGCCGAACGCGCGCGAATGGAAACGAATACCCATGGAATCTCCCTGTCGGTTGTTATGTTTGTGCGGAGTGAGGGTTTGCCCTCAGCTCCGGCTGGCCCGCTGCCACGGCGTCAACAGCCACTCGGAGAACTCGACCAGATAGTTGATCACGAGCCCGATCACCGTCAGCACGACGAGGACAGCAAAGGTGAGGTCGAGGTCGAGCGTGCTCGTTCCCTTGAGGAGAACGTAGCCCAGCCCTTTGTTTGCGCCGACGAATTCGGCCACGATGGCCGCCGTCGCCGCAATGGTCGCCGAGGCCTTGATGCCGGAAAAGATGACCGGCAGGGCGGCGGGAAAGCGCAGAAAGCGGAACGTCTGCAGCGTCGACGCCCCCATCGATTTGGTGAGGTAGAGGTAGCGCGTATCCAGGATCTGGAAGGCGCTGATGGAGGCGATCAGAAGCGGGAAGAAGGTCATCAGGATGGTGAGGACGATCTTCGATTCCATGCCGAAGCCGAGCCACACCAGGAACAGCGGCGCCACGGCAATCTTCGGCACCAGCTGGAGCAGCATCACCGGCGGATAGACGATCTGTCTGGCCAGCGGCGAGAGCGCGATGAACAGCCCCAGCGGGATTGCGCCGACAATGGTGAGCGCGAAGCCGAAGATGATTTCCGTCAGCGTGACCTGCGTGTTGCGCCACAGAAGCGGTGCATCCGAAATCAGCCGGTCGAACACCGCGCCGGGTGTGGGCAGGAGGTAGGGCGGGATCTCGAATAATTCGATCGAGAGCCACCAGAAGCCGATCAGTGCCGCGAAGGTCAGTGGCGGCAAAGCATTCCAGGTGACGCTGCGCACGAACCGGACAGGTGCAGACCGCCGAAACTCGGTCACCTGAACCGCCGGCTGATCCTTCGTGCGCGATTGCGCATGCTTCACCGCTGACGCGTCGGCTGACATCTGTTCACTCCCCTCGGCGCCGTGTCATGCAACGAACCCGTCACAGCCAGCGCCTCTTGTTCTAAGATGGAACGCTATTCCATCTTGGCAGGATGTCAAGAAGTGTTCATCGGCATTTTCGTGTCCCGGTTCGGCAGGCCGCCGCGAGCCGGCGTGAACGCCAAGCGACCCCGGCCGTCGGCGACCACGCGCGCGGGCTCCCGCTTTGGCGTTTGCGATGGTGATGTGGATTGAAATCAGGCCCTGCGCTTCAATCGCCCGTGACGGCGACGAGGATCGGCGGGGTCTCAGCCCCCGATGAAGAAGGCCGGATGCTCCAGTCGAAGGGCTGGCAGGCGCTCCACCGTGCCGGACAAGTGGCGGCGCATGGCGTGTCTGGCGCCCTCGCCATCGCCGGCCTCAAGCGCTGCGAGAATCTCCAGATGCGCGTTGAGGACAGCGCGCATCTTCCCGTCGCTCGGCAGGTCGAGAGTGCGCACACGGGCAAGCTGCCCGGCGCGGGAGCGGATGTGGCGGTAAAGACCAAGCTGGTCCAGCGCGCCGAAAAGGCTTTCGTGAAACGCATCGTCGAGCTGGCGGAACAGGTCGATCTGCCCGACATCGCCCACCAGCGCCTCCTGCGTGCGCACAAGGCCGCTCGGCGTGACGAGGCTTGCCGCACCGCCGCGCGCCGCCAGCCGCAGCACTACCTCACATTCCAGGGCAACGCGGTGGAAATGCTCCTCCTCAATCCGCGATACGTCGATCCGCGTGACCACGGTGCGGGACTGGGGGAAGGCCTGGACGAGACCGTCCTGCTCCAGCCGTCGCATCGCCTCGCGCACCGGCGACTGGCTCACCTTGTAGCGCTCGGCAAGCTCGCTGCGGTCCAGCGTGGTGCCTGGCGGAAGCTCCATCATGATGATCCGCCGCCGCACGTCGTCGTAGACGCCGGCGGACGCGCGCGCGCCGTCCGAGCGCAGCGCGGCGCTCATTGCCGGATCACGCAGATGATACGGGGTCCTGCCATCGCTACATCAGCGTACGCGGCAGGGCGAGCGACAGCCAGGGCACCGCCGCAAGGATGATCAGGAAGATGAGCATCGCCAGAAAGAATGGCGCCGAAGCGGTGGTGAATTCACCCGTCTTGCACTTCAGGATGCCGCACACGGTGAACATGATGACCCCCACCGGCGGCGTCAGCCCGCCGAAATTGATGAGGAGCACGATCAGGATCCCCATGTGCACCGGGTCGTAACCGGCATTGATCAGCACCGGCAAGATGATTGGCGTGACAAGGAGGATGTTCGCCGCCCCCTCCAGGAACATTCCCGACACCACCAGCAGGATGACGACGAGAACGAGGATCATCCGCGGATCGTCGGTGAGCCCCGTCACCCACTCGGTGATCTCCTGCGGCGCCCGCTCGATGGTGACGGCATAGCCCAGCACCGCCGCCATCATGATGAGGAGCATGATCATGCCAAGGTCGGAGACCGACTCGCGGATCGCCTGGTAGAGCTTGGCCAGCGTAAGCTCGCGGTAGACAACGGTGCCGATGAAGAGCGCGTAGAAGACCAGGAACACCCCCGCCTCGGTGGCGGTGAAAAAGCCGAAGCGAAAGCCGACGATGAGGATCACCGGAAAGGCGAGCGCCCAGATGGACGAGACGAAGCTCTTGCCAAGCTCGCGCGCTGTAGGCACGTGCGGAATGTCCGGCTGATAGCCGCGCACTTTGGAGACGAAGAACACCGTCGCCATCAGCACCAGCGTCAGGACCAGGCCCGGCAGCAGGCCGGCCAGGAACAGGCGGCCGATGGACACCTCGTTGATGAAGCCGAACAGGATCAACCCGATGGACGGCGGAATCGTCGCGGTGATGATGGAGCCGAACGCGATGATCGCGGCGGTCGAGCCTTTCGAATAGCCCTGCGCCAGCATCGAAGGGCCGAGCACGCGCGCCTCCATGGAGGCATCGGCGACGGCGGAGCCGGAAATGCCGCCCATCATGAAGGAGAGGACGACGGAGACCTGAGCGAGGCCGCCCGCCATCCACCCGGTCAGAAGGCGCGCGAAGGTGACGAGACGGTCGGTGATGCCGGTCGCATTCATCAGGTTGCCGGCGAGGATGAAGAAGGGCACGGCCAGCAGCGGAAAGCTCTGCGTTGCCGTCACCATCTTTTGCAACGCCACGGTGGGCGGCATGGTGCCGGTGGCGATGAAGACGGGGATTGCGGCCAGCATCAGCGCGAAGGCGACCGGCAGCCCGATGACGAGGAACAGCGCAAAGAGCGCGGCAATGGTGAGGAGCATCAGGCCGCGTCCTTCTGGCGGATGCGTGCGATGAGCTGCATCAGGAGCGTGCGCTCGAACAGGATGAAGCCGACCAGCAGCGAGCCGTGAATATAGGAGGAGTGGATGCGCAGCGCCCCGTCGAGCCGCGGATGCATGAGCACGACGTTCTTCCACGCATAGGGCAGCAGGAACGCCAGAAGCGCCATCATGATGAGGATGTTGACGATGTCGGCAATCCGCCGCGCCGGGGCGGAGAGGTTGTCGAGGATCAGCGAGAGGCCGAAATGGCGGCCCTCCTGCAAGGCGATGTCGGCGGCGAGGAAGACCAGCCACACGAACATGAGCTGGGCCATCTCGACGGACCAGATGATCGGCGACCCGGCCGAACGCGCCACGGAGGCGACGCCCACCAGAACGACAATCGCAACGAGAAGCACGGCGGCACATGCCGTTTCGATGTGGCGATACATGAAGGATCTCGGAATGCGCCGCCGCGCGGCGGCCGGGCACGGGGTCCGCCGGGACGGACGGCGGAACGGGCGGGCAGACGCGCCCTGTCTGTGGGCGCGTCTAGATCTTGGCGGCAGGCCTTCCGTGCGCGGCAGCGCGCCGGAGGCGGATGCCCCGCCTATCGGCGCCTTACTGGCCGAGGATCTTCTCGACGATCGCCTTTTCCTTGGTGAGGCCGAGTTCTTCGTAGACCGGGGCGACCGCTTCCTTGAACGGGGCAAGGTCAACCTCGGAGATCGTCACGCCGGAAGCGGCAACGTCCGTCAGCGCCTTCTCGCCAAGTTCGATGGTGAGGCCTGAGGCGAAACGCCCGTCCTCGACGGCAAGATCACGGACGATCTTCTGGTTCTCGGGCGAAATCTCGTTCCAGGTGTCGGCGCCGATGACCAGCGCCGTGACGAGCTGGATGTGCCCGGTCTTGGTGACGTTCTCGATCACCTCGTAGAGCTTGGCGCCCCAGATTGCCGTGGGCTGGGCTTCGGCGGCGTCGAGCGTGCCGAGCTGCAGCGCGGAATAGACCTCGCCCCAGGGCATCGGGGTCGGCTCGGCACCCATGGCGCGGATGGTTTCGATCCACACCGGCGCACCGATTGTGCGCATGCGCACGCCGTCAAGATCGGCCGGCGCGGTGATCGACTTCTGCGTCAGCGCGTGGCGGGCGCCCTGGTACCAGTTGGAGGCCAGCATCACGATGCCGGCCTTTTCGGCGAGCTCGTCGCCCCACGCGAGATATTCGTCGGAGCCGGCGAACTTGTCGGCGTCCTCGTAGGTGTCGAACAGGAACGGGGCGGACATGATGGCAAGCTGCGGCACGAAGTCGGACAGGCGGGCAACGTCGGTCACGGTGCCGACATTGGCGCCGGCGCGGGCCTGATCGAGCATCTCGGTCGTGTCGCCGAGCTGCGAGTTGTGGAAGATCTCGACTTTCACGTCGCCGCCGGTCGCCTCTTCCACGTCCTTGGCGAACTTTTCGAGGCCCTGCCCCATCGGATCGTTCGGCGCCAGCACGGTGCCGAGGCGCAGCGTGGTATCGGCCGAAACCGGACCGGCAAGGCCGCTCACAGCCGCCACGGCCAGAGCCGCGCCGAGAATCTTGGCATGAATACGCATGATTTTTCTCCCCAACAGTCGGGTATGCGACCCAACTGAAATTCTAGTTGTTCTGCAATCTTAATCACGCCCGGCGACGCACGGGAAGACCCGGCACTGCAGAAGGGAAGATTTTTGTCCGGAATGAATTGCGGCAGGCAGTTCAGGGTGAAGGCTTCGCGGGGTGCGCGGCGTAACCTGACCACGCGGCACGGCGCGCCAGCACGCCGGCGCTGTTTCGCGCCCTGCCCCGGTCTTCTTGAGTGTGTTTATCGGGCGCCTGCGGCCCGGTCTCAGCCGCGGTTCAGCGTTTCGCCCAGGCGCCGCTGGCGATCCGGCGATTCTGGTCGAGCATCTTCGTCATGGCGGCCTCTGCGCCCGCCGGATCGCGCGCTTCGATGGCGTTTGCCACTGCAATGTGCCCCTCGCGGCTGACGCCCTTGTCGTCGATCTGCAGCACCCCGAACTCGTAGGAGATGCGCAGCATTGTCACGATGATCTGTGCCAGCTGGCGCATCACGTCGTTGTGGGTCGCGTCGAGCAGCGTGACGTGAAAGCGGCAATCGGCCGAAAACAGCGTCTGAACGTCGCCCTGGCCGGGGTCCATGGCCTGCGCGGCCTCGGAAATGACCTCGATCTGCGCCGCTGTTGCGCGGATTGCGGCAAGGGCCGCGGCGGCGGGCTCGATGATGGTGCGAAGCTCGGTCGTCTCGCCGAACATCCGCTTGATGCGCGGATGGTCCGGCGCGTGCCAGGAGACGACATCACTGTCCAGAAGGCTCCACTCCTCCACCGCACGCACCCGCGTGCCGTAGCGCCGTGCCGTGCGCACCAGCCCCTTGCCGGACAGCACCTTGACCGCATCGCGCACCGTGGCGCGGCTCACCCCGAGCGACTGCGCCAGCTCCGCCTCGGTCGGCATGATGGTGTCCGGCGGATAGGCGTCGTTGACGATCCGGCGCCCCAGAATGTCCACAGCCTTTTTGGCGGCGCCGGTTGGAAGCGGCGACGCGAACTCAAGCGGAATCGTGAGGCGGGTGTGCGCCGGCACGTCGGATTGTGGCTTAGCGTCCAAGAATCAGCGCCTCCGGCCTTTACAGCGAGCCAACTGTCGCACACTCTAGATCATACCTAGAGGCGATCACGCACAACAGATTGTCCGGGGCCGGAACGACCAGTGCCAGGCCCAACGGACGACGAGGAGGAAACATGAATCTCACCAAATGTCTGACCGGCGTTGCGCTCGCAGGCGCCCTCGGCCTTGCCGCCGGCACCGCGCAAGCCACGGATATCAAGTTCGGCATCGGCATCCCCGAAGGCGACTTCCCCGAATACAACGCACTCGTCCGCTTCAAGGAATACGTCGAGTTCAAGAGCAACGGCGACATGACCGTGCGCCTGTTCCCCAACAACCAGCTCGGCGGCGAGCGCGAGATGATCGAGCAGGTCCAGCAGGGCAGCCTCGAACTCTCCTTCCCCGCCGACGGCGCGATGGCGGGCTATTATCCCAAGATGCAGGTGTGGTCGATCCCGTACCTGTTCGAGTCCGCCCCCGTCGCCTGGAAGGTCATCAACGGCGAGTTTGCCCGCGAGATGCAGGCCGACATTCTGGAACAGACCGGCATCCGCGCGCTGGCCTTCTCGCAGAACGGCTTCCGCTCGTTCACCAACAACGTGCGGCCGATCGTCAATCCGGGTGACATTTCCGGCCTCAAGATCCGCACCATGGAGAGCCCCGTCTTCATGGAGCTGGTCAACTCGCTGGGCGCCACGGCAACGCCGATCTCGGGCGCCGAGGTGTTGCTCTCGCTGCGCCAGGGCGTGGTCGACGGCCAAGAGAACCCGCCCGCGGTGGTCTATGGCGGCGGCCTTGGCGAAGTGCAGAAGTACTACACCCTCAACGAGCACGTCTTCGGCCTGCACGTCATCATCGCCAACAACGAGTGGTTCGAGGCGCTGGAACCCGGCGAGCAGCAGATCATCGTCGATGCCGCGCAGCTGATGGCATGGACCGAGAACCTGCAGAAGACCGAGGGCGACTGGCGCTTCTCCGAGAAGCTTGCCGATGAACTCGGCATGGAGATCCACGTCTCCACCCCCGACGAGAAGGCCGCCTTCAAGGAGCTGACGCAGGCCCCGGTGACCAAGTTCATCGAGGAAAATGTCGGCGAAGAGGTGGTCGGCGAGCTGTTGTCCGCCGTCGACGCGGCCAAGGCCGAACTCTACGGCACCGCCAGCAAATAAGCCCGTTCAGCCGGCGCCTCGACAAGAGGCGTCGGCCTCCCCCTCCCCGATGCCGCACCGCCGGAGCCGCCCCGTAAAGGCGGCCGGAGCCGATGAGTGGCGAGGACCCCCATGCGTGAACGCGCTCTTTTCCTGTCCAGACTGCTTGCCCGCACGACGGAGACCATCGCTGCGATCCTGATGATCGTCGTCACGGTCCTGAACCTCACGCAGGTGGGCGGCCGCTATTTCTTCAACACCGGCTTCAGCTGGACCGAAGAGACCATGCGCTACGGCATGATCTGGCTGATGATGATGGGCTCGGTCGCCTGCATCTTCCGCGTCGAGCACATGGGCGTTGAGGCGCTGGAAAGCCTCGTGAAGCCGGAGCATGCGCGCTTCGTCCGCTCGGGCCTCTACTCGGTCGCTGCAATCTTCTGCGGTGTCATCGTCTGGTACGGCTGGCCGCTTGCGCTGCGCAACGCGGCGCAGGTGGCGCCCGCATCGCGCATCCCGATGATCGTGCCGTACATGGCGCTGCCGGTCGGCGCGGCGCTGATGATCGTGCAGATCGCGCTCACCTGGTTCGCCGGCTTCGAGCCCGACACCGACGACAGCCCCGATGCCGAGACCGACCTCGTGAATGCCCCGCGGAGCGTGAAATGATCCAGGTCGCCATTGCGGGGCTCAGCCTCCTCCTCATCGGTGTGCCGGTGGCATTCGCGCTCGGCCTTGCGGGAATGCTGGGCGTCTGGCTCTTCGGCATCCCCATGGGCGTCGTCGTCACGCGGCTGTTCACCGGGGTCGATTCGTTCATCTTCCTTGCGGTCCCGTTTTATATTCTGGCCGCCGAAATCATGAGCCAGGGCGGGATCACCGCGCGGCTGATCTCCATCGCGTCCACCGCGACGAGCTGGCTGCGCGGCGGCACCGCGTTTGCCAACATCGGCGCGTCGGTCATGTTCGCCGGCATTTCTGGGTCGGCCGTGGCCGACTCCGCCGCGCTCGGCCGCGTGTTCATCGAGGAGATGCCGAAGGAGGGCTACCGCAAGGACTATGCGGCGGCGCTCACCGTCGCCTCCTCCATCATCGGCCCGATCATCCCGCCCTCCGGCCTTGCCATCTTGATGGCGGCGGTCAGCGGACTGTCGGTGATCGACCTGTTCCTCGCCGGGGTGTTTCCCGGCCTGCTCCTGGGCGGGGCGTGCGCGGCGGTGGTCGCCATCGGCGCAATCCGCGGCAAGCTCCCCAAGCCGCGCAGGATCGACATGTCGGACGGCGTGTGGCGCATGGTGTTCGAAGGCGCGGCGGTGATGACGCTGCCGATCGTCATCGTCGGCGGAATGGTGGTGGGCGCCTACACCGCCACCGAAGGCGGGGGCATCGCGGTTGCCTACGCCACGTTCCTCGCTGTCGTCGTCTTCCGCGCGCTGGACATGAAGGGGCTGTGGCGCGCCTTCCTCAAGGCGGCACGGGTGTCGGCCACCATCTACCTGCTGGTGGCGGCGGCCACCATTCTGTCCTACGCGCTCAACCTCCTCGGCATCTCGTCTTGGGTGAGCGCGGCGGCCTCCATGTTCGAAGCGCAGCCGACGCTGTTCCTCTTCGCCATCGCGCTTTTGATGCTGATCCTCGGCACCTTCCTCGATATTGGCGCGGCGATCCTCATCTTTGTGCCGCTCCTGATGCCGGCCGTCTACGAACTCGGCATCGACCCCTTGCAGGCGGCGATGGTGGTGATGCTGACCCTTGCCATCGGCCTCATCACGCCGCCGGTCGGCGTCGTCCTTTACGTCGTCATGCGCGTTGGCAACGTGCGGATGCTGCCGCTCCTGCGCGCGCTGATGCCGTTCCTGATTGCCGAGCTTTGCGCGGTCGCGCTTCTCTGCCTCGTCCCGGAATTTTCCAGCTGGCTGCCCTCGCTGCTCAACCCCCGCTAGCGCCGCGCGGCCCACAACCCGTTACGAAAGTCTCTGCGTGAAGATCACCGCCGTCGAAACCACCGTCGTCAACGCCGTCATCCGCAACTGGATCTGCGTCAAGGTCGTGACCGACCAGCCCGGCCTCTACGGCTGGGGCGAGGCAACGCTGGAATGGAAAACCCGCGCAGTCACCGGCGCCATCGAGGACCTTGCCCCGTTCATCATCGGCCAGGATCCGCGCAACATCGAGCAGATCGTGCGGCGGATGACGCGCTTCAGCTTCTGGCCGCTGGGCGCCATCGGCCTCACCGCCGTCTCGGGCATCGAACAGGCGCTGTGGGACATCAAGGCGAAGGACCTTGGCGTGCCGGTGTGGCAGCTTCTGGGCGGCAAGGTGCGCGACCGGGTGCGCGTCTACACCCACATGCGCCGCGGCAAGGTGGACGGCCACGTTGCTGCCGGCGACATCGGCGCATTCTGCGATGCGGTCGAGGAAACGGTCGCGATGGGCTATGACGCGATCAAGCTCGGGTTCGTGCCCTATGTCGCCTACGATGCATCGCCGTCGTCTGTCCGCCACGTCGCGGAGCTGGCCGCTGCGGTGCGCGAGCGCGTCGGCGAAAACGTCGACATCATGACCGATTTTCATGGCCGGCCGGACAGCATCGATGCGGCAAAGGCCTATATCGACGCCATCGCCCCCATCAAGCCGATGTTCGTGGAAGAGCCGATCCAGCCCGGCGACACGCCCGCGATGGCCGACCTTGCGCGCCGGGTCGACTGCCCGCTTGCCACCGGGGAGCGCCTGTTCACCCCCGGCGAGTTCGCCGAAGTGGCACAGCTGCGCGCCGTCGCCTACGTTCAGCCCGACCTTTGCCATTGCGGCGGGCTGACCGGCGGGCGGAAGATCGCCGCCATCGCCGAAGCCGGCCACATGGGGATCATGCCGCACAACCCGATGGGCCCGGTCGCCAGCACCGTCGCGCTCCATTTCGACGTCGCAACCCCCAACTTCGTCATCCAGGAGGAGGCGACGGGCATCGTGCCCTGGTTCAACGAGGTGTTCGAGAACCCGCTCCGCCTTCAGGATGGCGCCTGGATGGTGCCGGAAGGCCCCGGTCTCGGCCTCGAACTCAACGAGAAGGCTGCCGCTGCACACCCCTTCGCGCAGGAGGTGATCCCCGCGACGGAAGCCGTCCTCGCCGACGGCACCATCGCCAACTGGTAGGCGGGCGCCTCAGCTTCTCAAAGGTCGGAACGCGCACCCGGCTTGCGGCGGCTACTCTGCGGCGGCCGCAAGTTCCCCCACCGAGACGAGGCCGTGATAGACGCCGCGGCGGGCCAGAAGCGTGGCATGGTCGCCGTCCTCCACAATGCGGCCCCGCTCCACCACCAGAATGCGGTGGGCGGTGCGCACCGTGGACAGGCGATGCGCGATGATGAGCGTGGTGCGCCCCCGGGCAAGCTCGAACAGCGCGCCCTGCACCTGCGCCTCGGTCCGGGTGTCGAGCGCCGAGGTGGCTTCGTCGAGGATGAGGACGGCCGGGTCCTTCAGGAACATGCGCGCGATGGAGAGGCGCTGCTTCTGCCCGCCGGACAGTTTCACGCCCCGCTCGCCGATCACCGTGTCCAGCCCCATCGGCAACGCGGCGACGGTTTCCGTCAGGCTCGCCTTGTCCACGGCCGCAACGATGGCCGCCTCCGAGGCACCGAGGTTGCCGTAGCCGATGTTCTCGCGCAGCGTGCCGCCGAACAGGAACACGTCCTGCTGCACCACGCCCACCTGCCGGCGCAGCGATTCCAGCGTCATGTCGCGCACGTCCACCCCGTCGATGCGGATTGCTCCGGCGGTCACGTCGTAAAAGCGCGGCACCAGCGAGCAGATGGTCGTCTTGCCCGCGCCCGACTGGCCAACAAAGGCGACGGTCTCGCCCTCCTCCACCTCGAAGCTGATGCCGTCGAGAACCGGCTTCCCCTTCTGGTAGGCGAACGCGACGTTGTCGAACGTCAGCGCGCCGCCGATTGTGGCGGGTTGCGCCGCCGGGCGGTCGGCCACGTCCGGCTCGGTGGCGAGGAATTCGCAATAGCGGCGGAAGCCCGCAATGCCCTTGGGGTAGGTCTCCAGCACCGCCGCGATCTTCTCCATCGGCCGGAAGAAGACGTTGACGAGGAGGAGGAAGCCGACGAAGCCGCCGATGGAGAGATCGCCCTCCACCACGTACCAGGTGCCGGCCACCATCACGATCACCTGGGTGCCGCGCATGGTCATGTAATTGAGCGCCTGGCTTGCCGACATGATCCAGTAGGCCGACAGCTTGCGCCGCCTGTACTCGGCGTTGTTGACGGCAAACAGCGACCGCTCGTGCGCCTCGTTGGTAAAGGCCTGCACCACGCGAATGCCGCCCACATTTTCCTCGATCCGCGCGTTGAAATCGCCCACGGATGCGTAGATGCGGCGCCAGGTATCCGTCATCCGCGCGCCGTAGCGGGCGGTGATGAACGCGCCCAGCGGCACTACAATGCCGGTGATGACGGCAAGCTCCCAGTGCACCGACAGCATCAGCGCAAAGGCGCCGATGAAGGTCATGACGGCCAGGAAGGCATCCTCCGGCCCGTGATGCGCAATCTCGCCGATTTCCTCCAGATCCTTCGTCAACCGGCCGACGAGGTGGCCCGTCTTGACGTTGTCGAAGTAGCCGAACGACAGCTTCTGCAGGTGCTCGAAGGCCCGGCGCCGCATCTCCGTCTCGATGTTGATGCCCAGCATGTGGCCCCAGTAGGTGACCACCACCATCAGCGCGGTGTTGAGTGCGTAGATGGCGAAGAGCGCGGCGGTGGCGAGCGCGATCAGCTCCCAGTTGCCGGAGGGCATCAGCCGGTCGACGAAAACCTTGACGGCAATGGGGAAGCCGAGTTCGAGGAGCCCGGCGATGATGGCGGAGCCGAAGTCCAGCACGAACAGGCGCCGCCATGGCGCATAGTAGGAAAAGAACTGGCGCAGCATGCAAAGCCTCTGGAGAAGGGCGGCGAGCGGGTTTGCCGATGCCAGACCCGTGCCGTCAGCTTCTTCTGCCACGGTTTTGCCCGGCCGGGACAGAGGGGCCGATTGCGGCGGAAGGCGACAATCAGCGCCTCCGCCACGGGGCCTGCCAAAACGACCAGCGTGTCTTCGGTTGCCAGCGCGGCGATGCAGGCGTCTGCGGCCGGCCCCGCTGTGGCGTCATCGCCAGGTCAACGCGCGCCCAGCCCCATCACTGCCGTCCCTCGGGGGCTGGGGCGCCCGGCAGTTTTCAGTCTCTTGAGGCAACGTCCTTCAAGAAGGCTTCGATCTGGTTTTCCGCCTCGTCACGCAGGCCCTCGTCGAAGATGAGGGTCGAGACCGGCGATCTCTCGCGCTGGTCGAACCCGTGGTCCGCACCTTCCAGCACCCGTGTGGTGATCGGCGCGCCGCGTTCGCGAAGCTCTTCTGCCGCCCCCAGACATGACGGCGTACTGACGATGCTGTCTTCTTCGCCGAGGATCATGAGGGCTGGCAGGTCCGGCGGCCACCTTCCCGACGTCGCGCCGTTGAGGATGCCGCAATAGGGGTAAAGGAGAACCACCGCGGAAACCTGCCCCAGAAGATCCTCCGGAGGGGCCGGCCAGCGCGTGAGACCGGGCGGCACCTCGCCGGAAGCGGCGTGTGCGACGAATTCCATCGCCGTCCAACCGCCATGGGAACCGCCGAGGATGACCACGTCGTCCGAAATCTCCGCCATGTCGGCAAGTGTAGCCAGCGCCACGGCGACGTCACCCGAGCGCTCGGCCCCCGGTAACGCCTGCCCCGCGCAGACCAGCCGCCAGCTTTCAAGCTGATCCAGACCGCGCGGCGTGTGACTGTCGACAATCAGCGTTGCCCGGCCGGATCGGGCAAGGACATCTGCCCAGTAGGCCATGTTGTCCCGCACGCCGTCACATCCCGAAAGAAGGATGGCCGCCGGGTGCGGCCCCGGCCCGTCCGGCATCTGAAGGCGCCACTCGGCCGAAAGGCGCCGGGCGCGCTTGTCGGGCGTATCGTCGAAGGTCGACCAGCCTGCGGCATGGCGAAGGGTGTTCAGCCCCAGAACCAGAAGGATGCCGCCGCATGCGGCGACAACCCAGAGGACTATTCCTTTCGGCACCCAAGACCCCATTCCACGCCGCACCACTCCTTCAGCCGCGCTGTGTCGGCCTCGGTCCAGCCGGCCGGGTCGGTCACGGCAACCCAGGCGCCGATATAGTCCTCGGCGGCATAGTTGTGCCCGTAGCCAGGGGGCACGCCCAGCGCGAGCGCCATGTCGAGAGCGAGCTGGAACTGCGTGACCACGGGGATGAAGCGCATGAGCGGGGATACATCGGGCGCCCTTGGCTCACGCATCCACTCCGGGGCGCGCCAGAACGATTGCGGCTCGTAAAAGACGATCGCATCCGAAGCGTGCTGCAGGAACACGATCCGCAGCCGCCCCCACGGATCCGGTGTCCGCTCCAGACCACCAAATTGTGACGTGAACCGCACAAGCTCCCCGGTGCCGACGATCGGCAGAACGTAGGGCGAGCCGGGGTTGCGCTCGGAATTGGCAAGGTTCCAGAGCCGCGACGGGAATGGCGGTCCGGTCCACAGCGCGCCCTGGACCGGATCGTTGATGACCCGGAACATGTCGAACGAATACATCGACGACCAGGCGCCGAGGCTGAGGCCGTGCAGGTAGAATTCAGGCCGCGCGTCGGGCGGCAGGGTCCGCCAGTATTCGTAGATCGTCTGCATGGTTGCGGACGCCTGTTCCAGCCCCGATTGCGTTTCGAAAACAAGGGCGAACGGCGATTGCAGGTATGAGTATTGAACCGCCACGGTGGCGATGTCGCCATCATGCATGAACTCCAGCGGTTCATGACCGCCGGGATCGAGCCACCCCGTGCCGGTGGGGCTTGCCACAACGAGAACCTTGCGGTCGAAGGCGCCGACCCGCTTCAATTCTTCCAGAGCAAGCTCTGCCCGCGATTTCGGGCCATCAGCGTCCGCCAGCCCGACATAGACCCGGATCGGCTCCTTCGCCGGCCGCCCGGAGAACGCCGAAATCACCGCAGCATCCGGTCCATCGAGAACGAAATTGCGACCCGGCTGTCCCATCGCGCCCCAATCGATCACCGAGGCGGCGCTGCCGGCAAGGCTCGGATCATCCGGTGCGGGCGGTGCATCGGCGAACAGTTCCTGCGCAGCGGCGTAGGAGGCTTCCATGCTGTTCATGGCCGCGCGCACGACACCGTCGCGGGTGACGAGCACGATGAAAAGAACCGCAAGCAGGAGGCCCAGAACGTTTGCCGTGCGCGCCGGCATGACCCGGTACAGCCGGAAGCGCAGGGTGTCGAACATCTTCTGCGCGGCCCAACCGAGGACGAAGAGAACCGCGAACGTGAGGATTGCAGCGCCGATGATGTAGAAGATGTAGAGGTCTTCGACCGGCGGGAGGGCGAGCCGCTCGCGGATGGAATCCTGCCAGTCCGCCGCCCGCCAGAAGCTCCAGCCCAGCTGCAGGACCACGGGCACCGCAACCAGGGCATGGGCGATGACCGCGCGCCGGCCGGTGAAGCGAGGAAGGTCGATTGCGCGCCATGCCGTGAGCAGAATCTGCCCGATGACGTAGCCGATCCCGGTGACGAGCCCCGCCAGTATCCCTTGCAGCAACCAGCCGCGCGGGATGAGGGACGGGGTCAGCGAGGCCGCAAAGAAGGAGAGGCCAAGGAGGAGAGGCAGGACGGCAAGCCCAAACGCGCGCATGCCTGCGCGTCCATTATTGCGGCCATTCATAGGTGTTTCAGCTCAAATCTGGAACGTTCTGGCCTGACTGTAACCGGCCCGCAGACCCTGTCCTAGGGCGTGGTCCGATAAATGGCATCGAGCGATGAGCCTGACGCGATCGTTACTCCACCGCGTCGAGGTCCACTTCCAGAGCGGCCATGTCCTCACCGCCGGCCATCAGGTTGAGAAGCTCGTCCCGGCTGACTTCGCCGCGGCGAAACGAGGCCGCCACCGCGCCGTGGATGAGGACGGAAAAATCATCCCCCACCGCCATGGCGTGCCGCGCATTGTGAGTGATGAAGATGACCGCGATCCCGTCTGCGGCAACCTGCTTCATCATCTTCAGAACGATCGCCGATTCCTTGACGCCAAGCGCGGACGTCGGTTCGTCGAGAATGAGGACCTTGGCGCCGAAATACATGGCGCGGCCAATGGCGAGCACCTGCCGCTCGCCGCCTGACATGGTGCCGACAAGCTGTTCGGCATCACGAATGCGGGTGATGCCGAACCGCTGCATCTCGGAGAGCGCGATGGCGTTGGCTTTCGCCCGGTCGAGCCAGCGCACCGGCCAGCGGCCTTTGGTGGGCTCTGCACCGAGGAAGAAATTGCGCCCGACGCTCATCAGCGGAATGGTGCCAACGTCCTGGTGCACGGTGGCGATGCCGAGCTGGCGGGCGTGGCGAGGGCTTGCAAACTTCAGCGCACGGCCACCGAAGCGGATCTCGCCGGACGACGGTGCGTGGTAGCCGGACATCACCTTGATGAGGGTCGACTTGCCGGCCCCGTTGTCGCCGAGCAGGCAGTGGATCTTGCCCGGCTCCAGCGCGACGGACACGTCCGTCAGCGCGCGGGTGGCGCCGAAGTGCTTGGAGACATTCCGCAGCTCCAGAATGGGTTCGGCCATCTCAGCGCCCTCCCGACATTGCGAACTTGCGCACATAGCTGTTGGCGAGAACGGCCGCGCCCAGAAGCGCGCCGAGGAAAAGCTGGATCCAGTCCGTGCTCCACCCGGTGTAGAAGATGCCGGTGGAGATGACCCCGAACAGCGCGGTTGCCACCACGACACCGCCAACGGTCCCGTAGCCGCCGCCCAGAAGCACGCCGCCAATCACGACCACAATGGGGGCCTGAAACACGTAACCCATCCCGTAGGTGGCATTGCCGGAGTTCCACTGGATGCCCTGGATGATGCCGACCAGTGCCGCCGCAAATCCCGTCGCCATGAAGAGAAGGACCTTCACGCGCTCCACCGGCACACCCGCCCCGCGCGCGGCAGTGAGGTTGCCGCCGGTGGCGTAGATCCAGTTGCCGAACACCGTGCGGCCCAGCACCCATGTGCCGATCAGCGCCGCCGCCAGCCACCACACGATGGAGGCGTTGGCCTGCTCCCAGCGCCCCGCAAACACCGCCCGCGCCGAAGGGCTCGTCGCAATCGACATGGAGGTGACGTTGGTGAGAAGCCGCGCAACGCCCATGGTGCCACCGATGACGATGAAGTTGGTGGCCAGCGTCACGATGAAGGACGGCAGCCCGGTGCGGACCACAACAATACCGTTGACGAGCCCCACCACCACGCCCGCCGCCAGCGCCAGCGCAATCATCGGCCAGATGGGCGCGCCAAAATGGCTGGTTCCGATGGCAAGCACCATGGAGGCCATGCCCACCGTGGAGCCGATGGACAGGTCGAACTCGCCGGCAATCATCAGCAAGGCGACGGGGATGGCGACCAGCCCCAGCTCGGCGGCAAGGTTCATCCACCCCACGGTGCCGTTCCAGCTGACGAAACCGTTGGAATAGGTGAACACGGCGAAAAAGATGTAGGTCAGCAGGAAGGCGGCGACTGCGCCGGTTTCCGGCCGTCGGAAGAGTTTGGCGGTCATCGCGGGCTTTCGTTCTGCCGGTCAGTGAAAAGCCGGCGCGCGAGTTTGCACGCGCCGGAGGGTTTGTGTGGGGTTCGGTCAGGAGGCGCCGCGGATCCCCGGATGTTCCTTGTTCACCTCCAGCGTGCGGTCGACATTGGTGGCGTCGATCACCAGCGGACCGGTGGTCACGGCCCCGATGGGGTGCATGCCGTAATTCAGGTACTGGTTGGCGATCTGCATGGACATGAAGCCCTGCAGGTAGGGTTGCTGGTCCATCGCAAAGGCGATCTTGCCGTCCTTGATGGCCATCAGCACTTCGTTGGAAAGGTCCGCCGTGCCGATCATCACCTCGCCGGCGCGGCCATTGTCTTCCACCGCGCGCAACGCGCTCATGGCGGGCACTGCGTTCAGCGTATAGATGCCGTCGATCCCGGCGTTGGCGCGCAGCGTGCCGGAGATTGCCTGCGCCATGGCCTGCGGGTTGGTGGCGTCGCCGGTGCCGATGGTCTGGTAAATGGTTTCGGCGCCCGCCTTCTCCATCGCGTCGACATAGCCGGTGCAGCGTGCTTCCACGGTGGGATTGCCCGGCACCTGGTTGAAGCAGAGGCCTAGTTTCACGCCAGCTTCAGCCTGAATTTCGCCAGCCTTCCACCCCATCTGGTACGGGTCTTCTCCCACGAAACCCAGCGACCCGTTGCCCTGCCACAGGTTCTGGCCCGAATTGTGGGTCAGGACCGGAATGCCCTTTGCCGTGGCTTCCTTGATGAGCGGGTCCATCCCGTCGGGGAAGAAATTGCCGACCAGCAGCATCTTCGGGTTGCGGCTGATCGCCTGCTGCAGGAGGCGCGGATAGTCGCTCGTCATGTTGGCGGTTTCGGTGACGGCAACGTACTGGTAGTCGAGGCCGAAGGCTTCGGCGCCGTCATCGAAGCCCTGTTTCACCGCGGCGAAGAACGGCCACGACAAGGGGCCGCTGACCACGATGATGGGGCCATCCTGCGCGCGCGCTGCCTGCGGCAACGCAGCGGCCAGGGCCAGCGCGCCGATGGCGAGGCCCTTTTTCAAGCTCTTCCGATATCTGTCGATGGGTCGCATGGGGGTCTCCTCCATCATCCGCGTCGTTGCGCGGGAGCCGTCCCCTCTGGGCGGCGTATGGGCGCACAACCAACATGCGGCTTGGCGGGCTGTCAATAGTTATTCACGCAGAATGATTATTGTAAGTTCAGCGTAGCCTTGCTATTTCTCCCGACCCTTGAGCGTGCAGTGCTGGCGCGCGTCCAAAACGGTCCAACCCACGCGATGGAGATCCAGACGGTGCGATCAGTGCTCTGCTACGGCGATTCCAACACCTATGGGCAGACCTCTGCCGACCGTCCGGCCGAGCGTTTCGGGCCGACCGAACGCTGGCCCGGCATCATGCGCGGCCTCCTCGGGCCGGACTGGATGGTGATCGAAGAAGGCCTGTCCGGCCGCACGACCGTCAGCGACGACCCCATCGAGGGCGAGCTGCGCAATGGCCGGCGCTACCTGGCCCCCTGCCTCCTCAGCCACCGCCCCATCGACGCGCTGATCCTGATGCTCGGCACCAACGATTTGAAGATCCGCTTCAACAAGCCCGCCAGCGAGATTGCCATGGGCGTACGCGTGCTGATCGAGGATATTCGCGGGCTGGGCGTCAACCGGCTCGGCGTGATGCCCGAAGTCATCCTCGTTTCCCCGCCGCCGACCAAGGCCGAGCTGGGAGACTGGGAGCCGATGTTCCGCGGCGGACACGAAAAGTCGCTCCAGCTTGCCGCCGAGTTCGAGAAGGTCGCCGATGCGCTCGAGGTGCATTTCTTCGACGCCGGCAGCGCCGTCACCGGTTACGCCGAAGATGGCTTCCACCTCGACCTGAAAGGCCACCAGGAGCTTGGCGCGGCGATGGCGCGGCAGGTGGAGCTGATCGGCTGGGCGCCGCTTTCCGCCAACCGCACCGGCGGCTGACGCCTCATGCCCGATATGCGCTTCGCCCCTGCGCCGGTGCTACTGGCGCGCTCCAAGGCTGGCGGGCTGAACCAGATGAGCGTCCGCAGCCACAACGAGCGGCTCGTGCTCGACCTCCTGCGCCGCGAGAAGACGCTGTCCCGCTTCGAGATCGGACAGCGGACCGGGCTTTCGGCGCAGACCGTTTCGGTGCTGATCCGGGCGCTTCTGAAGGACGGTCTCGTCAGCGAGGAAGAATCGAGCCGCGGCCGGGTCGGTCCGCCCACCACGCCCTTTTCGCTCAACCCGGACGGGGCTTTTGCCCTTGGCGTTTATGTGGGCGTGAAGGTGATCGACGTTTGCGTGCTCGATTTTCGCGGAAACCTGCGCGGCACGCTGCGGCGGCCGATTGCGCGCGGCGACGGCCTCGGCACGCAGGTGATTGCGCTCGCAGCCGAGGTGCTGGCGGGCGCCGGCGATCTCGTGCGTTCGCGCTGCCTGGGGTTGGGGCTTGGCGTCAACAAGGCGCACTGGGGGCCGAAGCCTTCGGGGCCGGACGAGGGGTGGAGCCCGGAGGCGGGGCTCGGCGACATCGAGAACCGCCTCACCCGTGAAACCGGCCTCTCCTGCGTCATCGTCGATGATGCGACGAGCGCTGCCATCGGTCAGATCCTTTACGGCGCGGGTGACGACCGCTTCGTCTACTGCCACATCGGCGCCAACGCGCAGGCTCGCGTTGTGCTGAACGGACAGGCGCAGGTGGGGTTCGATGACACCCTCATCGCCCTTCCCGGCATGAGCGCGCTTGAGGCACAGCTGGACGCCGCCGGCATCCCGCTCGCCGGCTTCTGGATGGGCGAGACGCTGCCGGACACTGCCGCCCCGGCCTTGGCCGCATGGGGCGCGGACGTTTCCATCCGGATCACCAACGCCATTATCGGCCTCCTCGCCTTCCTCGATGTGCCGAAGACTGTGCTGGTCGCCCCTTTCGCCGCCCGGCATCTTGCGGCGCTGGCGGCAACGGTCGATGCCGCCTTCACGGACCGCGGCGTCGCCGTGCCCACCGAGATTGGCCACAACGCGCAGTGGGCGAAGGCATCCGGCGCGGCGGCGGCTGTGATGTCGTCCCGCTTTTCGCAGGACTGGCACGTGACCGCGGAATGATCCGCGGCTGAGGTGGCGAACGCGGCAGCGTGCATCGTGCGTCCCGGCCTCAGCCTGTGCGCGCCGGGCGTCCCGTAAGATTCCAGATCTTGAGGTAGCGGATCAATGGCCGCCCCAACCTCTTGACGATCTGGCTGTGCCCATATAGTTACCATGATAACGAAATGAAGATGGTGATCAGATGACAGAACCCCTTTTCCTGTTCGCTCAGATCCGGCCGAAGCCTGTGCACTTTGATGCCGCCAGGGAGGCCATTCGGCGGATCGTCCCGGAAACTGAAAACGAGCCGGGTTGTCAGGGCTTCGCCCTGCACGAAAACGCACAGGACGGCTGCCTCTATCTTTATGAGGAATGGCGCGATGAGGATGCGCTGAAGGCGCATTACGCGCAGCCCTACACCAAGGCCGTTTTCGCGAAATACGAGAACTGGCTCGCTGAGCCTGTGGTGATCACGAAGATGCGGAGGCTGGCATGACCCGCGCCCTCGCCGGTGTCGGCCTTCGCTGACATGTTCTTCCTCAAGGAGTTGCCGACGCGGGCGATGATGGAGCGTTACAGCGCGCGCTTTCCCGCCATGAACGTCGACGCGGTCGACGATGCGCTGACGATGATGCGGCGGGCGAGTCTTCTCGTCCGTCGCCTAGAGGCGTACTTCGCGCAGCACGGCCTCTCGCAGTTGCGCTTTCTCGTCCTCATCGTCGTCGACCGCGAGCCGGACCGGGACGACCTGACGATCGGCGAGGTCATCGACAGGCTCGATGTCGCCAAGCCCGTCATGAGCCGGACGCTCCAGGCGATGGCAGAGGCCGGTCTGATTACCGTCAATCCGCACGGCACGGACAAGCGCGCAAAGACGATCGCGCTCACGAACACCGGCAAACAGACGCTGGACCGGGTCCTGCCGGGTTACTTCCAGGAGATCGACCAATTCATGACAAATCAGGAACCGCCATGCTGACGCTTGCTCGCCTCATCCTCGTCTGGGCTTGCGTCTATCCGTTGGTGACATTTGCGCTTCTCGCCTTCGACTGGGCCGAGCTGCACATGTCGCTTCCGTTGAAGACGCTGCTCCTCACCGCTGCCCTCGTTCCGCTGAACGCACTTGCGATCGTGCCGCTCGTCAACACGGTTTGGCGCCGCTCCTTCCAAAACAGATAGCGGGCCGGAGACGTTCGCGACGGACCGGCATTTGACGGAGATGAGGCGGGCGGGACCCGCTGACGAGATCGCCTTGACGAATATGGTTCAATGTCTAACTATATAGTTCGATATTGAACCAGATGGTGGACCCCATGCCTCTTCATCGACGTCATGTCCTCAAGGTCATTGCCGGTGCTGCGATCATCGCGGCCAACCCGGTTCGCGCGCAGCAGAGCGCAAAGGCCCAGCGCCCTTGGCTCGCCGCCGGCTCCTTTGAGACGGAGCCCCGCCGGCTCGCACTCTCTTGGGCGGTGCTGGCGCCAAGCCCGCACAACCGCCAGCCGTGGCTGGTGAAGATGCAGGGAGACGACTCGCTGCTTCTCTTCTGTGACCTTGATCGGCGCTTGCCGGTCACCGATCCGTTCAACCGCCAGATCACCATCGGCCTTGGTTGCTTCACCGAACTTCTGGTCATGGCTGCGGCCCAGCAGGGCCTTGCGGCAAATGTCGTCCCGTTTCCGGAGGGCGAACCCCATCCGCAGCTTGACGGTCGCCCGGTCGCCCGCATTTCGCTCAGCGAAGGAGCGGCAGCCGATCCGCTCTTTTCCGCCGTGCTCGACCGGCGCTCCAACAAGGAGCCTTACGACATGACGCGCCGGGTGACGCAGGACAACCTCGCCACACTTGCCAGGTCCTGCGCCAACGGAACGTCGCTCGCCGGCACGGTCGATCAGGGCGAGGTCGAGGCGCTGCGGACCGAGACCATCGCCGCCATGGAAATCGAGATGGGAACGCGCGAAACCGCAATGGAGAGCGTCGATCTGCTCCGCATCGGCCGCGCCGAGGTGGATGCACGCCCCGATGGGGTGGATCTCACCGGCCCGCAGATCGAGGACCTTGCCGCCAGGGGAATTCTGACGCGCGACGCATTCCGGCAGGAGATCACGCAGGAAGGCTACGGGATAAAATCCTTGCGCGCGCCGGACGGAAACCCGCTCGTGAGCCAGATGGTCGACTACGCCATCCGGCCCATGCGCGCCACGCCCGCCTATATCTGGCAGGTCAGCAACGGCAACACGCGTGCCGATCAGCTCGCCGCCGGCCGGGACTGGCTGCGGATCAACCTTGCGGCAACAGCATCCGGCCTCGCGGTCCATCCGCAGAGCCAGATGCTGCAGGAGTTCGACGCCATGGCCCCACTTTTTCGGAAGGTGCGCACCATGACGGGGACGGAGGGGTCACAAACGCTTCAGATGCTTGCCCGGCTCGGCTATGGTCCTGCGGTGCCGCCCAGCCCGCGATGGCCGGCCGAAACGCGCATTGTGGACTAGGAGCCGCGCCCCATCGCCGACGACGCCAAAACGCAAGAGGGAAATGCGGTGGCCGATCCGCCGCATTTCCGGTTTCTCAACGAAGTCGGAATCATCGACCAGCTCGCGTCGCGCCTGTTCGAGCGCGTGATGCCGGACGATCTTACGCTGCCGCAGTTCATCGTCCTCAACCATTTCGTTCGCCTCGGCGGTGCGTGGAGCCCTGTGCGGCTTGCCAATGCCATGCAGGTGACGAAAGCCACGATGACCAACACGCTGCACCGCCTCGAAACGAAGGGCTACATCGAGGTCGCGCCCGACCTGAAAGATACCCGCGCCAAGATCGTCACGCTGACCGAAGGCGGGCGGGCCGCACGCGAGCGCGCGATTGCGGCACTCGCGCCAAGCCTGGAGCGGCTGGCGAGGGCCGTGCCGGCCAGTTCGATCGAAGCCGCTCTTCCGGCACTTGCCGCGGTGCGTGTCTGGCTCGATGCGGAGCGGGATGGACCATCCTGAACGCTGGCGGGCCGTGTGGCAGTTGCCGCACCGAGCCAGTACCAAAGCACGATCAATCCGCGATCGCACCACGAAAAAGCCCGCCCCTGAAACAGAGGCGGGCTTACTTCGACTGAAAAGATCTAGAATAAATCCATACTGACAAGCAGATTGAAAAGTCTTTTGCCGTAATTGGAGTGCGTGTCAGTTGCAGACGCGCTTGATGCGGATGACGTAGGCGCCGCGGCGGGGGCTCCAGCGCTCGGTGCGCACGTCGCGGCAGTAGACCCGCTGCGGGGCAGCGTTGGCGGCAAGGGCCGCGCCGAGGGCGAAGGCACCGAAGCCGATGGCAGCCGCTGCACCGTTGTTGAAGTGGCGACCCCGGTGGCCGCGGTGCGGGCGGCGATGGCGCCTGCTGCGGCTGCCCACGGTATCGACGGCGGTTGCGGCGGTTTCGATCTGGGCGCTCTTCAGCGCGGCGAAGGGGGTTGCAGAAGCGGCGGTGGGGGCTGCGACAGCCGCGGCAGACAGTGCGATTGCGGTGGAAGCAGCGACAATGGTTTTCTTGATATTCATGGTCGGAAATCTCCAGATGCTTGCAACGTTTGTTTCGGGTTCCGGCCCGTTGCCGATGCATTGAAGATGATGACGGCTTCGTCATCTTCACGTGACCGACATCACAACCCACGCATTTGAAGAATTTCGTCCAGATTGACCGCTTGCGCACCGGCGGCCGTTTCTGCGGCAACCGTCCGTCTCGGCCCCCTCAGCGGATCTGCCAGAGCGTGCCTTGAGAATGCCGCTTGCCGACGCGGTTCGCGTTCGTGCAACCAACCGTCAAGGCAGCGGCCTTAACAAAAGGTCTGCCCCCTCACCCGAACAACCGCGCCCGCTCCCGCGCAAACGTTGGCCGCCCGTCCTTGACCCCCAGCATCGGCACCGCCAGCTCCGCCACCGCCATTGCCGGGTCCGCCGCGTCCAAGAGCACCAGATCGGCAGCATTTCCTACGCCGATCCCGTATCCTTCGAGGTTCATCAGGCGCGCCGCATCGGTGGAAACCATGGCGAGGCACTCCGCCAGCGACGCGGGGCTGCCGAGCTGGGCGATGTTGGCGTAAAGGTTCGCCATGCGGATCAGCGAGCAGTCGCCGTAGGGCGTGAACGGGTTGAGGACATTGTTGGTGGAGAGCGAGCAGGTCACGCCCTCAGCCGCCATCAGGTGCAATGGCGTGACGCCGCGAGGCGGGTCCACCAGGTCGCTGCCGCGGTGCATCAGGAAAAGATCGGTGGACGGCACCACCGTTATCGCGACGCCGACGTCGGCAAGGCGGCGGGACAGGTCCGTCAGCGCCGAGGGTGACAGGGCGGTGAAGCGGGTGACGTGGCCCGCCGTCACGCGGCCGCCCCAGCCATATTCCTCGGTGCGGCGGGCAACGTGCTCCACGTCGAGGTTCTCGGGGTCGGTGCCGAAGTCGAGGTGCATGTCGATGTCGACATCGAAGCGGCGGGCAAGGTTGAAGACGCGGTCGATCTGGGCCTTGGGGTTGGTGTCGGTGTAGGGCGTGGCGCCGACCACCATGGCGCCGTCCTCCAGCACCTTGGCCATCAGCTCCTCGGTGCCGGGATTGTTGGTCATCCCGTCCTGCGGGAAGACGCAGATTTCCACGTCGATCGCCCACGCCCACCGGGCAATCGCCGCCTTGACGCCCTCGTAGCCGCGCAGGCCGATCACCGGGTCCACCTCCACATGGGTGCGCATCTTCTGGGTGCCCTGGAGAACGGCCTTTTCGAGCGTGCGGCTCGCCCGTTCGGCCACATCCTCCTCGGAAAAGGCAGCCTTGAGGCGGCCCACTTCGGCAATCGCGCCCTCGATGCCGCCGGTCATGGTGCAGCGGTCGAGGATGCAGGATTTGTCGAGGTGGATGTGGCTTTCGCAAAAGCCGGGAACGGCGAGGCGGCCCTCCCCGTCGATCAACTTGCCATCACGCGGCAGACCCTTTGCGACTGCAACAATCTTGCCGTCCGCGATGCCGATGTCGACCAGTTCGGCGGGGGCGCCGGCAAGGCGAACGTCGTGAAGCGTGAGGTCCATGGTGAGCGTCCCATTGCAGCACAGGGGTTTCCCCCATGCAAGACGCGCGCCTCGTCAGCCGGCGAACACGCCATTTTCCGCAACAATGCGGCCGCGCTTCATGACAAGGGGGCGGGCCGGATGATCGGCCACCGCGTCCTGAACCTCCGTGGTATCGATAACCACCAGATCGGCATCGGCGCCGTCGACAATGCCTCTGGCCTCAAACCCCAGCCTCTCCGGGGTGTGGCGGGTGATCGTCTCGAACAGAAGCGCCAGTTCGTCATCGGCGTTCATGCCCTGGCGATAGCCGATCACCATGGCCCGCTTCAGCATGTCGCCATTGCCGTAGGGGCTCCAGGCATCGCGAATATTGTCGGAGCCAGCGAGAACCGGCACGCCGGCCTCCCACAGCGCGCAGACCGGCGGCATCAGCGCCCGGCCCGGCCCGTTCGTGAGGATCGCGACGCCGCCTGCCGCCAGCGCGTCGACGGTGGGGCCAATCTCGTGCGCATCGCCCAGCGCAAAGGCGTGGCTCACCACCACCTGGCCGGATAGTCCGGCCTCCCGCGTGCGCCTGGCAATCTCGCGCAGCTGGGCAAGGCCGGCGCCGCCCCCGTCGTGGAGGTGAATGTCGATACCGGCGCCGTGGCGCTCGGCCAGCGCGAAGACCACATCGAGCGGGGCGTTCATGTCGCCATCGATGCCCACGGGGTCGAGCCCGCCCACATGGGTCGCGCCCTCCTCCAGCGCGGCGCTCAGGAGGTCGGCAACGCCGGGGTCGCGCAGGATGCCGCTTTGCGGGAACGCCACCACCTGCATGTCGACCATTTCGGCGAACGCCTCCTTCAGCGCCAGCACCTCATGGAGGTTCGCAAGGCCGATCTCGGTGTCGATGTCCACATGGGTGCGCAGCGTGCCGGTGCCCAAGCCGATTATCCTGCGCAGGAGATGGCTGCCCCGGTCGAACACAGGGACGGTCATTTCGCGCCGGATCTCTTTTTCCGCCTCGATCCGCGCCTCCACCGTGGTCCCCCGGCGGTGGGGGACGAACGGCATTCCCGCAAACGTCTTGTCGAGGTGGATGTGGCCGTCGCAGAAGCTTGGCGCGATGAGTCGTCCGCCGCATTCGATGTGCGTTTCATCGCCGGTGACCGGCGGTGTGGACGAGGCCTCGGTGATGGCAGCAATCCGGCCGCTCTCGATGCGGATATCGACGTTACGGCCATCGGCGAGAACAACGTCGGAAAGCAGGGTGGGACGCATCGCGGGATCCTCGGCAGAAAGGTTCGGCGGTGGCTGCCCGATCCGCCAGAGAAACTGAATTCCAGTGTAGGGCGCGTCAGACGTTGAGGAAGCGGTCCTTGATGTCGGGCGCTGCCCGCAGCTCATCCGATGTGCCGCGCCATACCACACGGCCCTTTTCCATCACCACGTGCCGGTCGGCAAAGCGCACCAGCGCATCGACATTCTTGTCGATGACGAGAATGGATTCGCCCTCCGCCTTCAGTCGCTGAAGGCAGGCCCAGATTTCCTCGCGGATCAGCGGGGCAAGGCCTTCGGTCGCCTCGTCCAGCACCATCAGGCGCGGGTTGGTCATCAGTGCCCGGCCGATGGCAAGCATCTGCTGCTCCCCGCCCGAAAGCTGGTTGCCTAGGTTGCGCCGCCGCTCCCTCAGCCGCGGAAACAGGCCGTAGACTGTGTCCAGCGTCCACCGGGCCGGATCGCCGCGGCGGGTCGCCAGAAGGTTTTCTTCCACCGACAGCGTGGGGAACACGCGCCGTCCCTCGGGAACCAGCCCGAGCCCCTTTTGCGCAATCACGTGAGACGGGCGCCCGGCAAGGTTTTCGCCGCCGACCACAACGCGCCCGCCGCGCGGCTTGATGAGGCCGAAGATGGCGTTGATCGTGGTGGTCTTGCCCATGCCGTTGCGGCCCAGCAGCGTCACCACTTCGCCGGGCGCAACCGAAAGATCGACACCGAACAGGATGCGCGAATCGCCGTAGGCGGCTTCAAGCCCTTCCACCTCAAGCATCAGACCGCCTCCTCGCCGAGATAGGCGCTGCGCACTTCGGGCATGGCCCGCACGGTTTCGGGGACGCCGCTGGCAATCACCCGGCCGTAGACAAGGACGCTGAGCGTGTCGGCCAGCGAGAACACCGCGCTCATGTCGTGCTCGATGAGGACCAGCGTGTGAGTCGCCTTGAGGGTGCGCATCAGGTCCACCAGCACTTCGCCCTCCTCGTGGCCGGTGCCGGCCAGCGGCTCGTCGAGCAGCAGCATCCTTGCGCCGGTGGCGTAGGCGATGGCGATTTCCAGCTGGCGCTTTTCGCCGTGCGAGAGAGAGCCTGCGATGCGGTCCGCCCGGTCGGCGATGTGGACCTTTTCCAGCGCTTCCATGGCCGCTTCGTTGAGGGCAGCTTCGCGCGCTGCCGGCCGGAAGAAGCGAAAGCTGGACCCTGCGCGCGCCTGCGCAGCCAGCGCCACGTTCTCCAGCACCGAAAAGCCGGCAAGAACGGACGTGATCTGGAACGAGCGCGCCAGCCCCCGATGCACGCGCTGGGGCATGGAAAGGTGGGTGATATCCTCGCCGCCGAAGAACACCTTGCCGCTGTCGGACTTCATGCCGCCGGAAAGCTGGTGGATCAGCGTCGTCTTGCCCGCGCCGTTGGGGCCGATGATGGCGTGGATCTCGCCCGGCGCCACCTCCAGCGACAGATCGTCGGTGACGGCAAGGGAGCCGAAGGACTTGCGCAGGTGCCGGACGGACAGGAGCGGCTCGCTCATGGTTTCGCGCCCCCGGTCAGCTTGCGGGCAAGGCCGGCGAGCCCGCCCCGGCCGAACAGGACGAACAGGATGAGGATGATGCCGAAGCCGAGCTTCCAGTGCTGGGAGAAGGCGGCCAGCCACTCCTCCAGGAGGATGAAGATGGTGGCACCGGCGACCGGCCCGATGAGGGTGCCCATCCCGCCCAGCACCACCATCACGATGAGTTCGCCCGACCTGTGCCACGTCATGAAGGCGGGCGCGACGAACTCGATCTGGTTGGCAAGTAGCACGCCGGCGACCGAGGTGAGCGCCCCGGAGATAACGTAGGCGGTCAGCCGGTAGGGATAGGTGGCAAAGCCGATGGCCCCCATCCGCACCGGATTTTCGCGCGTGCCCCGCAGGACCCGGCCAAAGCGCGAAGCCACGATGCGGCGCAAAAGCACGTAGGCGAGCACCAGCACCACCAGGACGAGATAGAAGAACGCAACGTCGTTGCTGGGCAGGTCCGTGCCGAAGAGGCTGGAGCGGCCGCCCAGCGAAAACCCGTCGTCGCCGCCATACGCCGACAGCGACACGGCGAAGAAGAACGCCATCTGCCCGAACGCCAGCGTGATCATGATGAAGTAGACGCCCCTGGTGCGCAGTGAGAGCGCGCCGGTGACAAGGGCGAACAACGCCGCCGCCACAGCGCCGGCCAGCGTCTGCAGCACAATGTCGGTGATGCCGTTCTTGGTCAGGATCGCCACCGCATAGGCGCCGATCCCGAAAAATGCCGCGTGGCCGAACGACACCATGGCGCCGTAGCCGAGGATGAGGTCGAGCGCGATGGCGGCCAGCGCAAAGATCATGATCCGGCTGGCGATGACCAGAAGGAACATGTCGTCTGTCAGCACCGCCACCAGCGGCAGGAGCGCAAAGGCCCCGAAGATGCCGAGCGCGGCAAGTCGGGATCCTGTGACGAGGCGCGGTGCGGCCCCGCTCACGAGCCGCTGCCCTTGGCACCGAACAGCCCGGCCGGACGGATCACCAGCACAAGCGCCATAAGGATGTAGATGAGCATCGGCGCCAGCACCCGGCCCGCCTGCCCGGCAGCGGCCGGGTCCATCACGGATTTCAGGATCATCGGCCCGAACATCCGGCCCAGCGTATCGACACAGCCGACGAGGATGGCCGCCACGAACGCGCCGCGCACCGAGCCGACGCCGCCGATGACGATGACCACGAATGTAAGGATGAGGATGGATTCCCCCATCCCCGGCCCGACCGAAAGGATGGGCGCGACCATGGCGCCGGCAAAGCCCGCCAGCATCGCCCCGATGCCGAACACCACCATGAAGATGCGGCGGATATTGACGCCAAGCGCCGACACCATCGCGCCATCGGTCGCCCCTGCGCGCAGCAGCATTCCGATGCGGGTGTGGTTGACGAGAATGTAGAGCCCCAGCGCCGTGAAAAGCCCCGCCGCAATGATCGCCAGCCGGTAGACGGGAAAGCGCATGTTGCCGATGAGCGGAATGGAGCCGGACAGGAGTTCGGGCACCGGCACGCTCAGCGGCGCTGCGCCCCAGATCATCTTGACCCCCTCGGTCAGCACCAGAATGAGGCCGAAGGTGGCGAGCACCTGATCGAGGTGACTTCGCGCATAAAGGAAGCGGAACAGCACCACCTCCAGGATGATGCCGATGGCAAACATCGCGGGGATCGTCAGCACGATGGCCAGCACCGGGCTGCCGGTGACGGCGGCAACCGTCGCGGTGACGTAGGCGCCGACCATGTACATGGCGCCGTGCGCCAGATTGATGAGGTCCATGGTGCCGAAGATCAGCGTGAGACCAGCGGCCACCAGAAAGAGCAGGATGCCGAACTGGATCCCGTTCAGCGTCTGCAGCAGGAAGAGGTTCATCATCGCGAAGCACCCACCCTAGCGGCCCCGCGCCATGCCGTGGCGCGCCGCGAGCCCCGCCACCGAAAAGCCTGCCTTGCCAGCGTAGGTGCCCACAATATCCTCTCGCTCAGCCCTGGTCATCACCTCGTCAATGGCGTCGAAACCCTTGGGGGAGCGCTTTTCGGCCTCGTCGATCACCCGCTCCGGGCCGCCCTTGCGGTTGAGGCGGACGATTTCGGCGGTCTTCGGCAACCGGTCCTTTTCGTAGACATAGAGCGCCTGACGGGGGTGCTCGGCAAAGGCCAGCGCATCGGCCAGCGCCCGTGCATCGAGGATTGCCTGGGACGCGCCGTTGGAGCCGACGGGATACATGGGGTGTGCCGCGTCGCCCAGAAGCGTGACACGGCCGAAGGTCCAGCGCGGCAGCGGATCGCGGTCGCACATGGGGTATTCGAAAATCTGCTCGGTGGCTTCCACCAGCGCGGCGATGTCGCAGCCCGGCACGTGGAAGCGGGTGGAATGGGGCAGAACGTCGGCGCGGTTGGCGGGTCGCGACCAACTCTCGCGGGTCGGCGGGCTTGAGCCGTCCGGCGCAACGCGGATGTTGACCACCCAGTTCATCAGCTGCCGGCCGCCGCTGGCCGGAGCGATGGGGTAGAGGACGAACTTGCCGCCCATGCCGCCGCCGATCGCCATGGACTGGCCGTCGCGCCATACGGGCCACTCGGTCGCGCCGCGCCACATGGCAACGCCGTTCCAGTGGGGTGCGCCCTCGTCCGGATAAAAGGCGCGGCGGCCGGCCGAATGGATGCCATCGGCGCAGATCAGCACATCGCCGCGCACGGTGCGGGCAGCGCCGCCCTTTGCACTGTCGGTGAAGTGCGCCGTCACGCCGCCTTCGTCCTGCATGAAGCCGGCAAGAGACGCGCCGGTGACAATGGCATCCGCCCCCAGCCGCTCGATCACCGCATCGTGGATCACCCGTTGCAGGCGGCCCCGATGTATGGAGAATTGCGGAACGGGGTGGCCGGCATCGATGCCGCGCAGCTCGCGCCAGACTTCCTGACCCTGCTTGTTGAGATAGAACAGTTCGCGCGTGCGCACGCCAACCGCATCGAGTGCCGGCAGCAGGCCGAGGTCGGCCAGCTCGCGGATGGCGTGGGGCAGCGTGTTGATGCCGACACCCACCTCGCGCACCCGTGTTGCGTGCTCGTAAAGGGTGACGCGAATGCCGCGCTGGTGCAGCATCAACGCGGTGGTGAGGCCGCCGATCCCGGCGCCTGCGATGATCACATGCATGGCGAAACCTCCCGGCCGGTCATTCCGCGTCCGGCGGCGGCAGGAAGTCCACCTCGTGCTTGGCGGACGTGGCGACCACCGCGGCCGGGTCCGCCTTGGGGCCGAGATTGTGCAAGGCCCAGAACAGGTCGAACAGCCGCCCGGTGGGCGCGACCCAGAACAGGCATTTGATGGTCTGATCGCCCTTGTTGAAGATGCCGTGCGGGATTCCCATCGGCAGGCGGACGAGATCGCCGGGCTCGGCAAAATCCTCGCGACCGTCGAGCACGAAGTCGAACCGGCCTTCGAGAATGTAGAGGAACTCGTCCTGCGTCGGGTGGATGTGGGGCGGCACGAAGGTGCCTTGCGGGAGCGTCGCGTGCCACGACATGGAGTCGCTGGAGACCTGTTTGGGGACGTAGGTCTGGCCCAGAATGTTCCAGCTGATGCTGTCCATTCCGTCGCCCGCGCGCGTGATACCCGGCAACATCTTCACGGGCTTTCCTCTTCTCGAATTCGGTGGCCGGACCCTTTGGCGGGTCCGGCCGTCGCTTGGGTCAGTGGTCGTGTACTGGCGCTACTGCATCTCGCACTGGTCGACGTAGTTGTCGGTGTAATCGTCGAAGATCTTCTCGACGATGGACGTCTGGTACTTGCCGTCGTCGCGCTTGATGGCCTTCACCAGGTAGAAGTCCTGCACCGGGTAGTGGTTGGCGCCGATCTTGAACTCGCCGCGAAGCGAATCGAAGTCGGCCGCTTTCAGCCCTTCGCGGATGCCGTCAGTATTATCAAGGTCGCCATCGACGGACGCGACGGCAGCGTTGATCATCTGCGCCGCATCATAGGCCTGCATGGCGTAGGTGCCGGGCACTGCGCCGTACTTTGCCTCGTATGCTGCGACGAACTCCTTGTTCTTCGGCACGTCGAGGTCGGGCGCCCAGTTGGCCCCGCCGAAGAGACCGAGCGCGGCGTCCTGTGTTGCCGGCAGCGTGCTTTCATCCACCGTGAAGGCGGACAGGAACGGGATGCCGTCCAGCCCCGCCTGGCGGTACTGCTTGACGAGGTTCACACCCATGCCGCCCGGCATGAAGGTGAACACCGCGTCCGGCTGGAAGGCTGCGATCTGCGCAAGTTCAGCCGAAAAATCCAGCTGGCCGAGGGTGGTGAAAACCTCGCCGGCCGTGCCGCCGGTGTAGGAATGCTTGAAGCCCGCCAGCGAATCCTTGCCGGCCTGATAGTTCGGCGCCATCAGGAAGACGTTGGTGTAGCCCTGATCCTGCGCGTACTTGCCCAGAACCTCGTGCACCTGGTCGTTCTGGTAGGATGTCACGAAAAAGTTGGGGTTGCATTCCGCGCCGGCAAAGTTGGACGTGCCGGCATTGGGGCTGATCAGGAACTTGCCGGCGGATGTCACCGGCGGCTGGATCGCCTGGAGGATGTTGGAGAAGATCGGACCGACCACGAAGTCCACATCGTCGCGTTCGATCAGCTCTTTCACCTTGTTGACGGCAACGTCCGGCTTCTGCTCGTCGTCGACCACGATCACTTCGGTGGCGACGCCGCCGAATTTCTCGCCCAGATCTTCCGCGGCAAGGAGAAAGCCGTTGCGCGCCTGCTCGCCGAGCACGGCGGCCGGGCCGCTGAGCGTGACGATGAAGCCGATCTTCAACGGATCCGCGTCCTGCGCGAAGGCGGGTGCCGAGAGCGCTGTCGCGGCCAGAAGCGCCAGCGCCTTGATTGAGGTTGTTCGCATTGTGAGGCCCTTCTCTACGGTCATCGGTGTGACTGCCCCGCACAAAGGACTGCGCAAGGTGTTTCGGCAGATAGTTTACACATAAAACATCTTCCATCAATACATCAGTGCACCGACAATGATCGTGCCGCTTGATTGTGCAATGCAGCAAAAATCGGGCTGCGGCGTGCTGCGTTGCCCACCGCGCGGAAGTCCTGCCGCCCGATTGCAGTTTCACGCATCCGGAGGCCGCAGTCTGCTTGCTTCGCAGGCTCCGGATTGGGCATATTCGGCAAGGCCACCACGCCGCAGAACGGCGGTGCACGCCCGGAGGGTTTGACAGCAACCATGACCGAACAACCAAGCCAGAGGGAGGCGCGGCCGCCACGCCGCCGCCTCGGCGAAACGGTGTTCGGCCACCTCCAGCGGGCCATCAAGTCCGGCGCCTACGACGCAGACGAGCGGTTGCCGCCCGAACATGCGCTTGCAGCCGAATTCGAGGTCTCGCGTCCGGTGATCCGCGATGCGCTGCGGCGCCTGCGCGAAAAGGGGCTGATCTATTCCCGGCAGGGGGCCGGCAGCTTCGTGCGCGCAACGGGCGTGCGCGAACCGCTCGGCTTCGGCGAGCTGGAAAACCTCGCCGACCTGTCGGACTGCTACGAGTTCCGCATCACGGTGGAGCCTGCGGCAGCGGCGCGGGCGGCCCTCTCCCACACCGAGGCGGCACTGGCCGACGTGGAGCGCGCGCTCAACCTGATGCGCGAGGCGACCCACACCAGCCGCCACCGCGAAGATGCGGATTTTTCCTTCCACCTTGCCATCGCAAGGGCATCCACCAACCCCTACTACGCCACAGCAATGGCCTCACTGGAAAGCCATATTGCGGTGGGCATGCAGCTTCATGGCCTGTCGCTGAAGGCGCGGGCCGACGGGCTCGGCCATGTGTTTGCCGAGCATCAGGCGATCTTCGAGGCGGTTGCGCGCGGGGACGCCGATCTGGCCGCCAAACTGATGCGCGGCCATCTTGAGCATTCGCGGGCACGGCTGTTCGAAAGCCAGCGCAATGGCGGTGCGCCCTGAGGCAGCGCCAGTGCGCGATCCCGTCGCCCGGTCAGCCGGCGGCGCGGTAGATGGCGAGAACGTCGTCGGCACTCATGTCGCGGGGGTTGTTGTCCATCAGGCGGCGGATGGCGTGGGCTTCCTCGGCCCATGCGGGCAGATCGCCGGCCTTTGCGCCATGGGCGGACATGCGCATCTCCACACCAAGGCTTTCGCACCATTCACGCGCGCCGGCCAGAACGTCGGTGCCGGCGGGAATGCCGAGCGCCGTTGCAATCTCGGCCGTCTTTTCCGGCACGGCCTGCTGGTTGAACGCCAGCACGTGCGGGAAGATGATTGCGTTGGCGAGCCCGTGCGCCATGCCAAGCCGGGTTCCGAGCGGATAGGCCAGCGCATGCCCCGCTGCGGTGTTGACCGGGCCAAGGCAGACCCCGCCATAAAAGCTTGCCAGCATCATGCCGGCGCGCGCTTCGGTGTCGCTGCCATCGGCCACGGCACGGGCGAGATAGCGGCCGACCAGCGCCATCCCGCGCCGGGCGAAATCGTCCACCAGATCGTGGGACTTGAGGCTGGTGAACGCCTCCACGCAGTGGGCCAGCGCATCGACGCCTGTGGCCGCCGTGATTGCCGGCGGCACCGAGTGGGTCAGCACCGGGTCCAGCACTGCGAGATCTGCAATCATGTGGGCGCTGCCGACGGCAATCTTGGCGTGGGTGTCCGGGTTGGTGACCAGCGCGCGAATGCCGGCCTCCGAGCCGGTTCCCGCCGTGGTCGGCACCTGCGCCAGCGCGGTGTTGCGACCCTTGACCTTGTCGTTGCCGGAAACGTCCTCGATGGTCTGCGTGCCGTCCCACATGGCGGCAACCAGCTTGGCAACGTCCATCGGCGAACCGCCGCCAAGCCCGACAATTGCGGCGGGCCTCACCTCGCGCGCCATTTCGAGCGCTGCATCCAGCACGCCGGTTTCGGGCTCCGGCAGAACGCCGTCGAAGATAGCGGCGCTGCCGAGGCCGAGTTCGCCCGCAAGGCGCGCGGTGCTCTTGCCGGAGATGACGAGCACCGGGCCGTCGAACGTAGCCGCCCACTCGCCGATCAGCCTGCCCTTGCCGGCTCCGATCTCGACGCGGCGCGGCTGGTGCAGGGTGATGGGTTGGCTCATGCTCATCGTGCTTGCTCCAGTGCAGCCATTTGCGTTTCCACGTCCGCGCGTTCGGCCTCGGTCAGCGGCAGCAGCGGGGCACGCACGTTGGTCCACTCCGGCGCACCGCGGCGGCGGGCGACCATCGCCTTCACCGTGGGGATCTGCACATAGGCGTTGGTGAGGGTGCGCATTGCCACAATGTGCGCCTGCGCAGCATCCACCGCGGCGGACGCGGCGGGGTCGGCGTGATTGTCGAAGACGGTGCGCAGCGCGGCGGCAACCAGATTGGAGGTGGCCGTGATGCAGCCCGCCCCGCCCGCCTGCAACACCGGAAGGAGCAACGGATCGGCTCCGGCAAAGAGCTGGAACCCCGGAAACGCAGCGATGATCTCGCGCATCCGGTCAATGTCGCCGGCTGAATCCTTGATGCCGACCACAGTGTCCGGATAGCGCTTCAGCAGCGCCTCGATGATGGCAGGGCTGATCGTCACGCCGGACATCTGGGGGATGTGGTAAAGCACCACCTTCAGCCGCGCATCGCCCACCGCCTCGATGGTTTCGCAGTAGGCGCGCAGCACGCCCTCGTCGCTCACGCCCTTGTAGTAAAATGGCGGCAGCATCACCACCGCCGCAACGCCCGCTGCCACCGCATGGCGGGTCAGCGCCACCGTGTCGGGAAGGTTTGCGGTGCCGGTGCCCGGCATCAGCCGTGCCGGATCGATCCCGGCCGCAACAACGCTGTCCAGAAGCTCCTGCCGCTCGTTGAGGCCGAACGAGTTTGCCTCGCCTGTGGTGCCCAGAAGCGCGATGCCGTGGCAGCCCTCGGCCAGCAGCGCCTTGCAATGCTCGGCAAAACGCCCGGTGTCGGGCGCGCCGCTGGCCGTTACCGGCGTTGTGGCGGCACTGTAGACCCCGGCGAGCGATGGGGTGGTCATGCTTTGGGGCCTTTCGCAAGACGGCGCGCATAGGCCAGCGCCGACATCATGTTGCCGTGGTTGGCCTTGCCGGTGCCGGCAATGTCAAACGCGGTGCCGTGGTCGACGGACGTGCGGTCGATGGGCAGCCCCACCGACACGTTGACCGCCGTGTCGAACGCGACGAGCTTGATGGGGATGTGCCCCTGGTCGTGATATTGCGCGACCACGAGATCGAACGCGCCCTGATAGGCGCGGTGAAACACGGTATCTGCCGAAATCGGGCCCTTGACGTCGATCCCCTCGCCGCGGGCGGTGGAGACGGCCGGGGCAATCTGGTCATCGTCCTCGCGGCCGAACAGGCCGTCTTCGCCGCAGTGGGGGTTGATGCCGGCGACAGCGATGCGCGGCGCTTCGATGCCGATCCGCTTGAGGTGCGCGTTGCCGGCGCGGATGGTGGACAGCACCCGCTCCGGTGTTGCACGGCCGATGGCATCACGCAGCGAAACGTGGGTGGAGACGTGGATCACCTTCAGCCGCTCGGACGCCAGCAGCATGTATGCCGCGTCCGCCCCGGTCAGCTCGCGCAGGAGCCCGGTGTGGCCGTCATAGTGGTGACCGGCCGCATTCAGCGCCCCCTTGTTGATGGGCGCCGTCACGATGCACGCGATATCGCCCCGCTCCGCCGCACGGATGGCCGCCTCGATGAAGCGGAACGCCGCATCGCCCGCCGCCGGGGAAATCTTGCCGAAGGGCAGCGGTCCGCCCTCGATTTCGATGTCGTGGACCATCCCGCCCAGATCGACCGCCGTGCCGGCCGCGTCCTGCGCAGCATCCAGCGTGGCGCGATTGCCGAACACGCGGGTGTTGGCGCGGTCCCCCGCCGACATCTCGGCCAGTGCCTTGACGGTGATCTCCGGGCCGACCCCCGCCGGGTCTCCCATGGTGATGCCCAGAATTTCAGTCATGCGTCGCTCTCCCCGCCGCGCGTTTCCCCGTCGATCCAGCCGGCGGGAAGGCGCGTGAATTTGATGGCCCTGCGGTGGAACGTGTAGGCGAGATCAAGCCCGCCGTCCGCCCGCTGCACCAAAGAGGGATAGGACAGTTCGTGGTTTTGCCCATCCAGCGAATTGTTGGTGAGGCAGGTGCCGGGGCCGTCTTCCACCACGCGCCGCAGGGGAAAGGTGCGCCCGCCGTCCGCCGAAACGCTGATCGACAGCGGCGCCCGCGGAATGCCCCAGACGGGCGTGCAGGCCTCGCGCGGACGCACCGCGGCCGGGGCTTCGTCTTCGCCTGCGGCCGCATCGTCGCCGTCCAGCTCGTCATAAAGCGAGGCGCGGCGGGCGGAGTGCTCGCTGGCGCTCGTCGGATTGGAGGCGATGGCGATCCGCCCGTCCGCCAACGCAATGGCCGACAGGGACGAATTGTTGTTCGGACAATCCGTCGAAGCGGGAACGGACCAGCTCGCCCCGCCGTCGACGCTTTCGCTGCGGTGGATCCAATCGGCTTGCCGGCGCCGGAAAAAGGCCGCCAGATGGTCGCCGTCTGCCACGATGGCCATGTGGACGCAGCCCACCGATCCCGGCACGTCCACAATCTCGATTGTCGCCCCCTCGTCGCGGCTGATGCCGACGGCGGCCGTGTCGTACCGGCCCGTCCACGCCTCGCCCGGCGCAGGGTTGCAGCGGAACAGGGGGATCAGCCAGCGGCCGTCCTCGCCCACATGGACCGGGCTGCGCACGAAGGTTCCGCGCGGCAGTGGCAGGTCGCGCGCCTCCGATGCAGTGATTGCCGTGCCGTCGACGGCGAGGCGGCGGTGGCGCAGGGCGCAGCGGTCCTGATGGCCGGAGGGTTGCGCGGTGTTGATGAGGTGGAGGCCGCCCGTCCGGCCGATCACCAGCAAGGGGTTCTGCTCGGAGCGGACCGGATCGTCGGTGATGGCGACAGTGGGGCCGAACCGGTCCGACCCGAGGGGCAGGATGGCGCCATGGATGGCAATGTCACGGGCGCCTTCCAGGCTGCCGGCAAACCACAGGCACAGGCAGTCCCCGCCGGGGAGTTCGGCCACAAACGGTGCGTGATTTTGCACCTGCGGCGAGGGCAGCAATGCCGAAAGCACCCCGCCGTCGCCCGGCGCCAGCCGGCACGACATGGCCGCCGCAATGGCCTGGGGTGACGGCGGCGCGTTTCCAGCCCAAAATCGTGTGTCGTCCGCCATCGTCGTGCTCTTCCACAAGGTCCTCAGCCTCCCGCCCCGTAGACAACTTGTCAAGTTGTATGAATTCAGAAAACAAACCGGCCACAGCCGATATTCTGAAATATCATCATAAAAAACAATGCACTAAAATGAATCCACGCCCTTCGAAAACACGCCTCAAGGTTATACGTTGACAAATTATCGACCCCATGAGCATCCTTCAAGCCATGTTTACACCCGCAACGGGGAGCCCCTGGCGTGATGGCATGGCGCGCGGGGCAGTCCACAGCCGGCCATGCTCACCTGATCGCTGCCGCGCTGATGACGCTGGCCGCAGCGTTCAACGCCGTGGACGCCGCGATCGTCCGCGTCGTCGCGGTCGAGGTGCATCCGTTTGCCATCGGCTTTTTCCGGGCGCTGTTCGGCCTCATTGTGGTGATGCCGTGGATCCTGGCGCGCAGGCACAACCTCACCACCACGCGCCTGCCGCTGCATGCGCTGCGGGCCGGGCTCAAGCTTCTCTCGCTGGTTGCGTTCTTTGCGGCGCTTGCGCACGCGCCGCTGGCGGAGGTGACGGCCATTGCGTTTGCGGTGCCGATCTTCGTCACGCTGGGCGCCTGGCTGATCCTCGGCGAAAAGGTGGGCCGGCTGCGGGCGCTGGCGCTGCCCATCGGCTTCATCGGGGTGATCATCATCCTCGACCCCGGCGCCCACGGCATTCCGCCGGCGATCTGGCTCGCGGTGATCGGCATGCTTTTGCAGGCCACCATCGTGGTGATCCTGAAGCGGATGTCGGCGGACGAGAGCGCATTCACGCTGGTGGCGTGGAACCTCATTCTCTCCGTCCCGCTGGCGATCATCCCTGCCCTGTTCGTGTGGACCACGCCGTCCTGGCCGATCCTGGGCCTCTTGATGATGCAGGGCGCATTCGGCGCCCTGAACATGACGCTGATCACGCTCGCCGTGTCGATGGCGCCCGCCAGCTTCGTCGCGCCTTTCGACTTCATGCGCCTGCCGTTCGTGGCCTTGCTGGCCTACGTCCTGTTCGGCGAGGACGTGCAGCTGACGACATGGATCGGCGCGGGCCTGATCCTTCTCACCACCGCGCTCGTTGCAAGAAGTTCGCGCAACCGCGGGGCGAATAACACTTGCACTCCGCCCGTCGGCACAGTTCGATTGGCGGATGTCGAATTGGCGGAGGTTCCGGACGGAACCACGCCGGACACAAGAAGCGGCACAAAAAACGCCGCCACGATCAACCGGGAGGAAACCGAGGAATGAGAAGTCTGACAATGACTGCGGTCGGCGCGGTGCTCGCGCTCACCGCGGGCACTGCCTACGCGCAGGACCGCAACGTCACCATCGTGCTGTCCGAAGAGCTTGAGCTGGTCGACCCCTGCATGGCGTCCCAGTCGAACATCGGCCGCGTGGTCCTGCAAAACATTGCCGAAACCGTCACCGAGCTGGTGCCCGGCGAAGGCCTTCAGCCCCGGCTTGCCACAAGCTGGGAAGACAGGGGCGACGGCACCTGGCGCTTCAACCTGCGCGAAGGCGTGAAATTTTCCGACGGCAGCGACTTCACCGCAGCGGACGTCGCCCACTCCATCGCCCGCACCATCAACAACGATGCGCTGGTGTGCGAGATCGGCGCAAAATATTTTGGCGGCATGGAGCTGACCACCAACGTCGTCGATGACACCACCCTCGACGTGACCGTCGACCCGCCGCAGCCGATCCTGCCGCTCCTGATGTCCACGCTGACCGTTGTGCCGGAAGACGCACCGATGGACAGCTACGTGACGACCCCGGTCGGCACCGGCCCCTACACGTTCGACGAGTATAATCGCGGGCAGAATATCAAGCTCTCCGCCAACAACGACTGGTGGGCGCAGTCGCCCGAAGTGACCGGCGCCACCTATGTGTTCCGCGCCGACAGCGCCGTGCGCGCAGCAATGGTGGAGACCGGCGAGGCGGAAATCGCGCCCAACATTTCGGTGCAGGACGCCACCAACCCGGACACGGACTTCTCCTACCCCAACTCGGAGACCGTCTATATCCGCATCGACGTCGGCAACCCGCCGCTGGACGACAAGCGCGTGCGTGAAGCGCTCAACCTTGCCATCGACCGCGAGGCCTTCCTCGGCACCATCATGCCCGACGGCACCGAGCTTGCCAGCGCCATCAACGTGCCGACCACGCTGGGTTCCAACCCGGACATCAAGCCCTACGCCTACGACCCCGACCGTGCCCGCACGCTGCTCGAAGAGGCCAAGGCCGATGGCGTCGACACCGGCGCTGAGATCGAACTGATCGGCCGGACCAACAATTTCGGCAACGTGCTGGAAACGCTGGAAGCCATCCAGTCCATGCTGCAGGACGTCGGCTTCAACATCGACCTGCAGATGTACGAAGTGGCCGAGTGGATCGACATCTACTCCAAGCCCTTCGCCGAAGACCGCAAGCCGCAGCTGTTCACCGCCATGCACGACAATGCCAACGGCGACCCGGTGTTCTCGATGTACTTCAAGTACCACTCGGACGGGCTCCAGTCCGCCATCGAGGACCCCAAGGTGGACGAGCTGATCACCAAGGCGACCGCTGCCACAGGTGACGAGCGCGCCGCCCTCTGGTCGGAGCTGTTCGCCTACCTGCAGGAAGACGTGATTTCCGACATCATGCTCTTCCACATGGTCGGCTTCAGCCGCGTCAGCGACACGATCGACTTCAAGCCCACCATCCGCACCAATTCCGAACTGCAGCTGTCTCAGATCAGCTTCAAGTAGGACTGACCCTCAGCCCGCGCCGGCATCCGGCGCGGGCTTCCCGTTTGCAAAGCCCGGCGCCATGCCGGTGGTCTGATCGAGGTGATTGATGGGCGCGTTTCTGGCCCGGCGCGTGTTCGCCAGCGCCATTTCTCTGGTCGGCCTGATCGTCCTGGTGTTCTTCCTGTCGCGGCTGACGGGTGACCCCACGGCGCTTTTCCTGCCGATCGACGCATCGCTGGAAAGCCGTGAGCGGTTTCGCGAACTGCACGGGTTCAACGATCCGCTTTACGTCCAGTTTCTGCACTATTTCGGCGACGTGATCCGGCTCGACTTCGGCGAGTCCATCCGCCGCGCCGAGCCTGCCCTCAACGTGGTGCTCGAAGCGTTCACGTGGACGCTCCAGCTCGCCGTCATCACCATGACGCTGGTCACCTTGTGCGCAATTCTCATCGGCTCGCTCGCCGCCTTCAATGTCGGCGGTGTGTTCGACCGGCTGGCGACCTTCTTCTCGCTCGTCGGCGCCAGCGCGCCGGACTTCTGGATCGCCATCGTCTCCATTGTGGTGTTCGCGGTGGTGCTCGGCTGGGTGCCCACCTCCGGCACCGGCTCACCGCTTCACTGGGTGCTGCCGGTGGGGGTGCTGTTCCTGCGCCCGTTCGGCCTCATCGTGCAGGTCGTCCGCGGTTCGATGATCACCGCCCTCAACGCCGCCTACGTCAAGACCGCGCGTGCCAAGGGCGTGAAGAACAAGTCCATCGTGTTCGTCCATGCGCTGCGCAACGCGATGCTGCCGGTCATCACCGTGATCGGCGATCAGGCAGCCTCGCTCCTCAACGGCGCTGTGGTGGTGGAAACCATTTTCGGCTTCCCTGGCGTCGGCAAGCTGATGATCGATTCCATCCTCCAGCGGGACTTCAACGTCATCCTTGCCGCCATCACCGTCACCGCCGTCGCGATCTTCGTGATGAATTTCCTGATCGACCTCGCCTACGCCGCGCTCGATCCACGCATCAGGACCTGACCCCATGGCCATCCTCGATGCCCAGACCCCCGTTATCGCGCCCCGCCGCAACCCGCTGGTGCGCACCATCTCCATGCTGTGGCGCGACAAGTTCGCCTTCTGCGCAGCCTCCTTCCTGCTGATCGTCGTCCTTTGCGCGCTTCTCGGCCCGCTGCTCCTCGGCGACGCGGCCTCGCAGCAGAATTTGCGCGCGCGCAATGCCGCACCGTTCGAGCTGGAGCGGGGGTGGCTGTTCATTCTCGGCGGCGACGCGCTCGGCCGGCCGCTTCTGGCGCGCATCATCGTCGCGGCACAGAACACGATGATGATTGCCGCCGGCGCCGTGGTCGCCGCCCTCATCATCGGCACGGGGCTTGGCCTTGTGGCAGGCTACGCCGGCAAGCGCACCGGCGCGGTCATCATGCGGCTCGCCGACGTCATCATGTCGTTTCCGTCGCTGCTTCTGGCCGTGGTCGTGCTTTATGCGCTGGCGCCTTCGGTGGCCAACCTCATCATCGTCCTCGCCATCACCCGCATTCCGATCTACCTGCGCACCACCCGCGCCGAAGTGCTGGAAATCAAGGAGCGGATGTTCGTGCAGGCGGCCAGGGTGATGGGCGCCTCCTCCGGGCGGATCATCCTGCGCCACCTCCTCCCCGTCACCGTGCCGACGCTGATGACCATCGCGACGCTGGATTTCGCGTTCGTGATGCTCGCCGAGTCCGCGCTTTCGTTTCTGGGCATCGGCATCCAGCCGCCGGAAATCACGTGGGGGCTGATGGTGAGCCAGGGCCGTGCCTATCTCACCAACGCGTGGTGGCTCGCCTTCTGGCCCGGCCTTGCGATCATCCTCACCACGCTGTCGCTCAACCTCGTCTCGAACTGGCTGCGCATTGCGCTTGATCCCACGCAGCGCTGGCGTCTGGAGGGTGGCCGCAATGCCTGAGCCCGACTCCCACCTTCTTGAGGTTCGCGACCTCTCCGTCCGCTTCCACGCCGCCGGGCAGACGGTGGATGCCGTCAAGGGCGTGAGCTGGCATCTGGACCGCGGCGAAACGCTGGCGATCCTGGGCGAAAGCGGTTCCGGCAAATCGGTCTCCGCCTCGGCGATCATGAACCTGATCGACTGTCCGCCGGCTGAAATCGTCAGCGGCGAGATCCTGTTCGACGGCAAGGACCTTCTGAAGATGGACGATGAGGCGCGCCGGGAAATCAACGGTCGCCGCATTGCCATGATCTTCCAGGACCCGTTCAGCCACCTCAACCCGGTCTACCCCATCGGCTGGCAGATTGTGGAAGCGATGACCGCCCACGACATGTCGCGCGCCGACGCAAAGGCCCGCGCCACGGAGCTCCTGCGCCGCGTCGGCATCACCGACAAGCGGGCGATGCGGAAATTTCCGCACCAGTTTTCGGGCGGGCAGCGCCAGCGGATCATGATTGCCATGGCGCTTGCGCTGAAGGCCGACATCCTGATTGCGGACGAGCCCACCACGGCGCTGGACGTGACCGTGCAGGCCGACGTTCTGGCGCTTCTGGAAGAGTTGCAGGCCGAAACCGGCATGGGCCTCCTCCTCATCACCCACGACCTTGGCGTGGTGGCGGAGGTCGCCGACCGCGTGGTGGTCATGTCCAAGGGCGAGGCGGTCGAGAAAGGCACGGCGCACCAGATCTACCATGCGCCAAAGCATCCCTACACAAGGGCGCTCGTGGGGGCCGTGCCGGGACAGGGCGCGCTGCACGAACCGCAGAGCGCCAATGCCCCCATCCTGGTGGTGGAGGACATGCGCAAATCCTATGGCGGCTTCGATGCGCTGAAGGGCGTCTCGTTCGAGATGATGGCAGGCGAAACGCTTGCCATCGTCGGCGAGAGCGGCTCGGGCAAGTCCACCCTTGCCCGCACGCTGCTGCAGCTGGAGGAGCCGACCGGCGGCCGTGCGCTGTGGCATGGCAGCAATCTGTTCGAAAAATCCGGAGGGGAGATGCAGAAGGTGCGCCGCGCCATGCAGATGGTGTTTCAGGACCCCACCCAGTCGCTCAATCCGCGGATGAGCGTGTTCCAGATCGTGTCGGAAGCCTTCGTCATCCACCGCGAGATCTTGCCGAAGGCGCGCTGGAAGGCACGGGTGGAGGAGCTTTTGGTGCAGGTGGGGCTCGGCCCGGAGCATATGGACCGCTACCCGCACCAGTTCTCCGGCGGCCAGCGCCAGCGCATCGCCATTGCCCGTGCGCTTGCGATGGAGCCCGAGCTTATCGTATGCGACGAGGCGGTTTCGTCGCTCGACGTGTCCATTCAGGCCCAGGTCATCAAACTGCTTGACCGGCTCCGGCGTGAATTGGGGATTGCTTTCATGTTCATCGCACACGATCTACCGGTGGTACGCGACTTCGCCGACCGGGTCATCGTGATGAAGGACGGCGAGATCGTGGAGACCGGCACCGTGCGGGAAATCTTCGAAAACCCGCAGGTGCCTTACACACAGGCCCTTCTTGCCGCCAGTCTCGACCCGGACCCCGATGTGCAGGCCACCCGCCGCGCCGATCGGGACGCCGGCCGGACGAATGCCGCGAGTGCCGCCTGATCTGCGCGTTGCAACACCTTCCCGCGGCAACGCGCGGATAGTACGGGAGTATCCAGATGACGCGGTCGATGCTTCGCGACCTCACCTTTCCGCTGTGCGTGACCGCGCTCGGCCTGATCCTGGCATTCTGGCTGGGCTACAACACCACCGGCAACCTCGGCGGTGCGGTATCGTTCCTGCTGGTGGGCAGCGTGCTGGCGGTGCTGGAGATCTCGCTGTCGTTCGACAATGCGATCGTGAACGCCAACAAGCTGAAGGAAATGAGCGAGGTCTGGCAGCGCCGCTTCCTCACCTGGGGCATCCTCATCGCCGTGTTCGGGATGCGCATCATCTTCCCGCTGGCGGTGGTTGCCATCGCAGCCAAGATCGGCCCCATCGAGGCCATCCGCCTCGCCGCCTACGAGCCGGCCCAGTACGCCGCCATCATCGCCGACGCACACGTGTCCATTGCAGCCTTCGGCGGCACGTTCCTGATGATGGTCGCGCTTTGCTATTTCATTGACGAAGAAAAAGAAATCGACTGGCTGAAGCGGGTGGAATCGCGCCTTCGCCGCTGCGCCTCCGTCCGCGGCATGGCCTATGGCGTGGTCCTTTGCGCCATGCTGGTGTTCACGCTGCTTCTGCCCGATTCCGATGCCTACGACTTCATGTTCGCCGCAGCCCTCGGCCTGGTGGTGTTCAACGCCGTCGACACGCTGGGCCATGTGCTGGACGCCAAGCAGGCGGCGCGCGACACCGCCCGCGTCGGCGGCCTGGGCGCCTTCCTCTACCTCGAAGTGCTGGACGCCTCGTTCAGCTTCGACGGTGTGATCGGGGCCTTTGCGCTGACGCAGAACCTCTTCCTCATCGCCATCGGCCTCGGGATCGGCGCGGTCTATGTCCGCTCCATGACCATCATGCTCGTCCAGCGGCAGACGTTGCGCCAGTTCCGCTACCTCGAGCACGGCGCGTTTTACTCGATCTTCGTCCTCTCGGTGATCATGTACCTCCAGAGCATCGTCCATGTGCCGGAGGTCATCACCGGGCTGATTGGCGCCGGAATGATCGGACTTTCGCTGGTCTCCTCCGTGCGGTTCAACCGCCGCTACGCCGCCGAATAGGTTGGGCCGTCCGCGCCTCCTCATCGTCGCGGACGATCTCACCGGCGCGCTGGACAGCGCAGCAGCCTTTGCAGCCCGCGGCCTGAAAACCGCCGTCGCCCGCCATCCGGGCGCCCTTTCCGCCTTGCCGGCGGACGCCCAGATCGTGGCGGTCAGCACCGCCTCGCGCGAAGGCACCGTGGCGGACGCCCGCCGCGCCATTGACGCTGTCGCCGCCGCCAGCCTTCACCCGCAGCGCGTCTTCAAGAAGGTGGATTCGCGCCTCAAGGGCCATGTGGCGGCCGAGACCGACGCGCTTGCGCGCGCGTTCGGCATGGACCGCGCGCTTGTCTGCCCCGCTGTGCCCCTTCTGGGCCGCACCGTTGAAAATGGCGCCGTCACCGGCGCCGGCGTCGACCGCCCCATCCGGGTCGCGCCCGCCTTCGCCGCCTGCAGCCAGACGGTCGAGGTGTGCGATGCCACCGTGCAGGCGGACCTCGACCAAGTTGTGGCACGGGCGGGCGATGCTCTGCTGGTGGGCGCGGCAGGCCTTTCGCTGGCGCTGGCCGAAGACATGGCCGCCACCCCGCCCGCCGCCCCGCCCTTTGGCGAGCCGATCCTGTTTGCCATCGGCTCGCGCGATCCGGTCACCATGGAGCAGATCGACAAGTTGCTGGGCACCGCCGGCGAACCGTGCGCGGGGGTCAGCCTGATGCGGCAGACGTCGGCCGTGGCGGAAGACGTGGCGGCGAGCGGCATGCGTTTCGCCGCAGATGTTGCTGCCGCCATCCGCGCGACCTGCCCTGCAACGGTTCTGGCCTGTGGCGGGGAGACCGCCAACGCCATCCTTGCGATCCTCGGGATCGACATTCTGGAACTTCATGGCGAGGCGCTGCCGGGCGTGCCGGTTTCGTCGGCCGGGCCGTTCACCCTTCTCACCAAGTCAGGCGGCTTTGGCGGACCATCGCTGCTTTCGGACATTGCCCGCAAGGCCGCCGCGCCATAGCGCACCCACGAGAAAAAGGGCGGCACCCGGAGGCACCGCCCTGATCAGACCCCTCCGGGCGCCTTCGCACTCAGGCGAAGATGAAGTCCGACGCATCGAGCGCGGCAAGGTCGGTGCCCAGCACGGTCAGCGTGTTGCTGCCCAGCGTGATCTCCACGTTGTCGCCCACATCGGCCATCACCGACTGCAGCGCCTCGAAGCTGTCGAAGCCGGAATTGTGCAGCGCGATGATGTCTTCGCCGTCAAAATTGCCGTTCACCTTGTCGTTGCCGGCATCGGCACCGTTGCGGAAGATGAAGATGTCGTCCCCGCCGTCGCCGATCAGGAGGTCGTTGCCGCCATCGCCGCTCAGCGTATCGTCGCCAGCGCCACCCCGCACGATGTCATCGCCTCCACCGCCTGAAAGATTGTCGTCACCATCGCGGCCGAGAACGAAGTCGTGGCCTGCGCCGCCGTTCACGACATCGTCGCCATTCTGGCCGTTCAGCGTGTCGTTGCCGGCACCGCCATTGAGCTTGTCGTTGCCGTCGCCGCCGTTGATCCGGTCGTCGCCGCCCACGCCGAAGATCAGGTCCTCGCCGGCCTGGCCTGCAACGCTGTCGTTGCCGGCGCCGCCATTGATATCGTCGTTCCCGGCACCGCCGCGGATGGTGTCATTGCCGCCGCCCCCGCGCAGATCGTCATTGCCGGCCTGGCCATAGATCGCGTCGTTGCCGCCCTTGCCGCCGATGAGGTCGTTGTTGTCACCGCCATAAAGGGAATCGGTGCCGCCGTAGCCGATGAGCATGTCCTCGCCCGCATCGCCGTGCATCATGTTGCCGGCGTCATCGCCATGCAGCGTGTCTTGCCCCGCGGTCCCGCGCAGCAGCGTATCACCGTCGGCATTCAGCTTCTGGCCATCGGCAATAGCCTCCTCGCCGATCGTGAAGCGGTAGGTGCTGAGATCGTCATTCGCGATCCCCGCGGCGGCCTGCCCGTCGGCATCCACAAAGGCGCCGTCGGTGATCTGCACGGCGTACGCGGTATCGAGCGCGAAGGTCACGCCGGGCTCGATGGTCACGGTATCGCCATCGATGGAGACGGCCTTGCGGTCGCTCACGTCGACGGTGATCACGTCGTCCGGGTCATTGCGGTTGACGATGCGGATCGTGCCTTCGGCGGCAAACACATCCTCGGTGTAGGTGAGGCTCACCGCTGTGTTGGCGGCAACGTCGCGCCCGTTGAGCGAAGGCGTCGCGGTCAACAGGACCGGCACGTCGTCCGCCGTGTTGAAGTCGACGATGACGGGATCGAACACGGTGGCCCCGCCGGTATCCACGCCGAGGCGCCCGTCACCGTTGAGGCCGAAGGCGTACACCGTCCCGTCTTCGCCAGTGGCAAGGATGCTGTTCGGGCCGTTTGCAATGGAGACGATGTTCACATCGTCCAGCGCCGCAATCTCCACCGGATAGAAGAAGGCATCCGAGGTGGCATCCGGGTCTCCGTCAAGGCCGCCGCTGGGCCCGTCATCGTTCCGCCCCCACATGAAGACGTCGCCGTCATCGGTCAGCGCCACGGCCCAGCGTCCACCCGCCTTCACGTCGATCACGTCATCGGGCAGCTCGGTCAGTTCGCGCGGCTCCAGAACCTTGTAATCGGTGCGGGTGAAGGTGCCATCGCCATTGTCGTCACCCACGAAGAGCTGGCCGAACTCATTCTCGCCCCAGCCGAACACCCGGCCGTCCGACGTGACGGCGAATGAGGTGGAGGTGTCTGCCGTGACCGAAACGATGTCGTCCGGCAATCCTTCGACCAGCTGCGGCGTCAGGATCTCGTTGACCGGATCGCCGGGGCCTTCCAGCGCGTCCGGATCGGCCTCGCCATCGCGGTTGCCGCCGAAGCCGTAGACCGCGCCGTCCGACGTCAGCACCAGCGTGTGCGAGGTGCCGGATGAGACGGACACCACCGTCTTGCCGTCAATATCGATCTTTGCCGGCTCGTAGCGGTTCACTTCATCGCCGAGGCCGAGCTGGCCGCTGGTGTTCTGGCCCCAGCCGTACAGATCGCCGGTGTCGGTGATGGCGAAGGATACGCCGTTGCCGTTTTCGACGATGACCACATTGGCGTCATCCAGCACGCCGGTGAGTTTGGTTGCGGCAAAGCGGTTTTCCTGGTCGCCCAGCCCGAGGCGCCCGGTGTTGCCGAAACCCCAGACATAGACGTCGCCGCTTTCGGTCAGTAGCGAGCCGTGCAGCATCCCGGCCGAGACCGACACGATGGTTTCGTTGAAACCGTCCGGCATTTCCAGCGGCACGGGGGTGTTCACATCAAAGCCGGGGCCGCCCTGGCCGAGCTGGCCGTACAGGTTTTCGCCGGCGCCATAGACGGTGTTGGTTTCGGTATCGAGGAAGATCGAGAAGTGGTTGCCGGCGCTGGCGGTGATGTTCGCCGGCTGCACCGCACCTTCGTAAAATTCCACCGAGCGCGGGCGGGCGAGCGTATCCTCGTCGAACGCGCGGGAGGCCAGGACGTTGGTCTCGCCGGTGTCGAAATAGTCGCCGTCGCCGTTGCGGTCGGTCAGGAGGTAGACGTTGTCGCCGGATGCGCCGGAATCGTTGGAGGTCAGCGCAATCTGCCCGTCACCGCTGGCGGCGATGGAGAAGCCCGCCAGCGTGTCGAAGATGCCCGGAAGCTGGTCGGTGTTCCAGATCTCGACCGTCTCGTCCGGCTGGTCGATGGCGCCCGACCCGTCGAGGTCTTCGAGGCGGACGACGCTGTTGACGCCCTCGTCACGGTCCAGCCACTCCCACACCACCATCGAATCGCCATCAGCCGCCGCGGTGAAGTCGATCGGCGCGCCGGTCTGGGTCTTGGTGGCAAAGACCGAGAATTCGTCGGCCTCGATGGCGCCGGAACCGTCTTCGTCGCGGAAGGTGTAGATGGCATCCTCCGCGCTGCCCGACGGGTCGATCAGATAGCCGCGGTCGCCGATGAAGGAGAGGTCGTAGGGCGAGGATGTCGGCACGAGTTCGGTGAGGTCGAGCCACAGGGTGGCTTCGCCGGCGTCATTGGCATCGCCGTCGCCGTTGAGGTCTTCGGTGCGGTAGATCCCGTCGGACGGGCGAGAGGAGACGCCCGCGTTGACGATATAGATTGCGCCGTCCGCGCCCTCTTCAATGCCGTTTGGAGTGGGCAGCGTGAAGCCTGCGGCATTGTTCGCCTCGGAGAACCACTCGGTCGACTCGCCGGCGTCGTTGGCGTCGCCATCGTTGTTGTTGTCGATCAGGCGGTAGACGGCATCGGTGTCGCCGTCGCCAAAGTAGACCGACAGGTCGGATGCCTGGGCGATGTTGAGGATGTTGCCGGTGGGATTGCCGTTCCCCAGCCCTTCGGCGTTCGACTGATCGTAGAAGACCACCCGTTCGCCATCGTCCGCCGCATCGCCGTCACCATTGTTGTCGACGAGAAGGTAGAGCTTGTCGCTCCCCGGCACGCTGGAGTCGCCCTGGTCGCCCAACAAGACGCCAGAAACGGGAAAATTGGTGGCTCCGGACATTGTAGACTCTCTTGCTCATATATTCCGATGCCGCTCCATCCAATGCCCCAGACAATAAAGCAAGTTGTTATTGGATTTTCATCAAATATTGGATATTTAAGTCTTCAATTCCAATAGAAATACTGAGTATTGAAGAATTATAGATCCAATCTACAAAGCATCTAATCTCATCCCAAAGCTGTTTCTTCGGCGCCTCTACAACCGGTCGCGAAACTGTTTTTCACGAAGTTGACCGGGGACTTCGGCGCGGTATGGTCCGCGTCATGGTCCGCATATTCGCACTCTGCCTCGCGGCGTTCGTCACCACCGCACAGGCGGATGAGGCTGCACCCGCGCCAGAACTGCCGCGCCCCTTGCGCGATGCGGATTTTCGCCCGGTGAATGAGACCGAAGCCGCGCTCGGACAGCTTCTGTTCTACGACAAGGTCATCTCCGGAAACCGCAACATTGCCTGCGCCAGTTGCCATCACCCGCGCTTCGGCACCGGCGACGGGCTCGCGCTGTCGCTGGGCGAAGGCGGGATCGGGCTCGGCCCGGACCGGGTGGCCGACCCAAACAACATGCCCGAGCAGCGCGTGCCGCGGAACGCGCAGCCGCTGTTCAACCTTGGCGCCCGCGAAATGGTGCACCTGTTCCACGACGGGCGGATCGAGGTGGACCCCGCGCGCCCCTCCGGCCTTCGCACGCCGCTGGAGAGCGAGATGCCTGCGGGCTTCGACACCATTCTGGCCGCGCAGACGATGTTCCCGGCCATTTCCCCCGACGAGATGGCCGGCCACTACGGCGAGAACGAGATATCCGTTGCCGTGCGCAAGGGCGACCTCACCGGCCCGGATGGTGCCTGGGCACTGATTGCGCGGCGCGTCTCGTCCATCCCCGCCTACCTCCAGATGTTTGCCGCCGCTGACCCGGAGATCGCCGCTGGACGTCCGATCAGCTTTGCCGACGTGTCCAACGCCATAGCGGCGTTCATGGAAGTTGAATGGCGGTCAGACGACAGCCCGTTCGACCGGCATCTCTCCGGCGAGACGCCCCTCTCCGGCGACGCTCTGGCCGGACTTTCCCTCTTCTATGGCAAGGCCGGGTGCAGCGAATGCCACAGCGGGCCGCTTCTGACCGACCATCAGTTCCACGCCGCCGGTGCACCGCAGCTCGGTCCCGGCAAGGGCGCGCGGTTCGAGCGGCATGCGCGCGACGAAGGGCGGATGGAGGTGACAGGCCGCGCCGCCGATGCCTACCGGTTCCGCACCCCGCCGCTGCGCAACGTGGCGATCACCGGCCCATGGGGCCACGCCGGCGCGCACGACGACCTCGCCGCCTTCATCGCCGACCACGCCGCCCCGCGCAACGCGCCATGGCCGCAGGATGCCGTCCTGCCGGCCCTGCCCGGCGCAGACGATTTTGCGGTGCGAGACGACGACGCCGAACGCGCCATGGTGCTGGGCTCCGTCGCGCGGCCTGACGTGACGCTGACCGCAGGGGACGTCGCCCTTCTGGTTGCCTTCCTCAACACGGCAACGGGGGACAGCGCAAAGGCCGGGCGCCTCGGCATCCCGCAAAGCGTCCCCAGCGGGCTGCCGGTGGACCGCTAGGTTGGAAGCTCGATCAGGCCGCTGATTGGAAGGGCGAACCGGCTGCCCGATCCTGCATCGGATCTACGGGAACAGGGCGCCTGCCGGAATGTCAGTTCGGCCGGACCGGGCCTGCGGCTGTCCGGATGATGGACCATTCTTCTTCGACCGATCCCGAATGGCGGGTCTTGCCCGCGCGCCGGTACCAGTAACCGGCATTGGCATCGTCGCCCTCAATCCGGTGCACCAATGCGTGGACCCAGTCGAACAGGGGCGAACCCTCGTGCGCCTGACAGATCTGGTGGGCCTTATCCATCTCGGGGCCCTGTTGCAGGTCCCCGGCCCGGAGCAGGGCGAGTGCATGGAGAAATTGGTCCTGGGGCATCGTTTTCACCTCTGGCAGAAAGGGTGTTGCACGCCGACACCCAAGCGGGGAATGCAAGACGATAGCAGCGATCGTGTCCTGCCTGAACGCCCCGTCTGCTCCAGCGCCTCTGGCGGGGTGCGATGGCGCAACGCAGCAATCGAACCGCACGGCACAAAGCGATTGACGCGATGGACCGGATCGAAAATCCTGCCGGTCAGCGACACACGAGAGAACCATCTGGCGTGAGCGAACCGGCGAAATCGCGGGACTGGGACAAGGCACCGATCGCGTCCGCGTCGCAGCCCATGCGCCTTGGTCTCGTCGGTCGCGGGATCACGCTGTCGCGCACGCCGCGCATGCACGAAGCAGAGGCGCGGGCACAGGGGCTTGCCTGCCACTACGCGCTGCTCGACACCGACAGAGGCGCCGCAGGCTCCCTCGCGGACGTGATCGACCGCGCGGAGCAAAGCGCCTTCGCCGGCCTCAATGTCACCTACCCCTACAAGCAGGACGTCGTTGCGCTGCTGGATACGCTGTCGGATGCGGCAGAGCGCGTCGGCGCGGTCAATACGGTCGTGTTCAAGGACGGCAGGCGGCATGGCGACAACACCGACCTGTGGGGCTTTGTCCAGAATATCCAAAATGGCCTTCCGGATGCTGCCATGGGGACTGTGCTTCTGATTGGCGCCGGCGGCGCGGGCAACGCGGTCGCCCATGCCCTTCGCGACCTTGGCGCCTTGAAAATTCTGGTGGCGGACGTGCGCGAAGGCGCTGCGCAAGCGCTCTGCAAAGCGGTGGGGCGAGAGAGCGAGGCGGTGCCGATGGAGAGGCTTGCCGGCGCCGCCGCCGCGGCAGACGGCATCGTGAACGCAACCCCCGTGGGCACAGCCGAGCTGCCTGGCACCCCGATGGATCCCGCGTTTCTTCAGCCGCGCCACTGGGTCTCCGACATTGTCTATTTCCCGCTCCAGACGGCGCTGCTCGCGGCCGCACGGGCTGCCGGCTGCGACACCCTTTCGGGCGAAGGCATGGCCGTGTTCCAGGCCGTGCGCGCATTCGAGCTGTTCACGGGCCGTCCGGCGGATGCCGGCCGGATGCGGGCGACGTTCCGTGCCGCCGGTCCGGCGTAAGGGCGGGCGCTGCCACGGTGCCCATTGCCGGCACCCTTCAGAAAAAATTCGACACGAATTCTGCCTTGGACGCTCGCGGCCAACTTCGGGGACATCGTCGCCGACATAGCCGCACAGCGGACGATCAGGAACAGCACCGGGCCAATCGAAGTCTCGCCCGGCGCGGTCGCCCGCGGCTTCCCCTATGCGCGCGATGCGCCGCGGGGTGCGGACGCAGGCCCTGCGGCATGGCCGAACTGGGCGACAAAGGCGCGGGCCGCTGGCGACAGCGAACGGCCCGAGCGGCGCACCAGGCCGATCCGCCGGGTGACGCCGAAGTCGCGGATCGGGCGGTGGACGAGGCGGTCGAACCGCAGCACCGGCAAGGTCAACGTCGGCAGTGCGGTGATCCCGAGCCCTTCCGCCACCAGCGCGCCGGCGGTCGCAAGATGCGCAACCTCGAAGCGCGGTTCGAGCGGCCGGCCAAAGCGCTGGCAGGCGCCGTCGATCAGTTCGCGAACACTCGTCCCCTTCGCCATTGCGATGAAGGGGAGCTGCGTCAACTCTTCCCACGCATAGGTGCGTTCTTCGCAGAGGGGGCCATCGGGGGTGCCGACGGCCACAAACGGGTCATCCATCAGCGGCTGGAACGCAAGCCGGCTCCGCGCCGTCACCGTGCCCGCGGTAAAACCCAGATCGGCGTTGCCCGTTTCCACCGCATCCAGCACCCCCTCCGACAGCGCGTCGATGATGACGAGGTCGATATCGGGATGAGCGTTGGCGAACGTGCGCACATGGGCCGGCAGCAGCCCGGCCGTCACCGAGGGAAGGCCGGCGATGGTGAGCCGGCCGCGACTTGCCGACAGGTGCGCGTCGAACTCGGCCATCACGTCGTCGGCCGTGTGGACGAGGCGCGCCGCGACGCGCAGGAATGCCTCGCCCGACGCGGTGGGATGGAGCTTGCGCGTGTCACGGTCGAACAGGCGGGTCCCGAGACGCGCCTCGAGTGCAGCAACCTGCCGCGACAGCCCCGAGGTCGACAGCCCCAGCCGCGACGAGGCGGCGCGGAACGAGCCGCACTCATGCAAGGCAAGAACGGCCTGGAAGTCGGCCAGCGGGGGAATGTTGCGTTTCACGCAACAACTATCCACCAGATTGCGCATTTCGCAATAACTCGGCATCGCGCAAGATCAGCCCAAAGATCCCGATAGACGGGACTGCATATGGGAGGAACGACATGCACCGAGTGCTAAAGTGCGCCCTGTTGAGCGCGACCCTCGCCGCCAGCCCGGCTGTGGCGCAGGACACCGACCTTCTGATCGGCTCGACCTCGGCGTCGTCGAGCCACTACGGCTACTTTGTCGCCGTCGGTCAGCTCATCAACGAAAATGCAGAGGGTGTTTCCGCGACGGTCGCCGAAAGCGGCGCCACGATGGACAACATCCGCCGCATGCAGCGCGGCCAGTTCGACCTCGGCCTCGTCACCACCAACACCGCCCAGCACGCCTACACCGGCTCCGGCGAATTTGAGGGCGACAGCCAGGATCTGCGCCTCCTGTGGGTCTACACCAACGCGCCGCAGAACGTTGTGGTGCGCGCAGACGCCGGCGTGACCAGCCTCGACGGGCTGGACGGCGTGCGCTTCAACCCCGGCATCAAGGGGTCTTCCACCGAAGCCACCACGGAGGCCGTGTTCAAGACGCTCGGCCTGAGCGCCGACTACGTGCGCGGCTCCACCACCGACATTGTCGACGCAATCAAGGACAACCGCGTCGCCGGCTACGCAAAATCGGGCTCGGGGATGAAGCTCGACGCCTCCACGATGGACGTCGCGACATCGACCGACATCGCGATCCTGGGCCTGACGCCCGAGCAGGCGGCAACGCTTGGCAAGGAGATGCCGGACATCTCCGTCGTCGACATTCCCGCAGGCGCTGCGGAGGGTGTTCCGGCCTACCAGACGTGGAGTTTCGGCGTCGGCGTCGCGGCACCGGCTTCGATGGATGAGGAGACGGCCTACAAGATCGTGAAGGCCATCATGGAGGATACGGGCGCGCAGGCGAACGCCATGGCGAACCTCAAGAACGAGAGCATCGCCGACCTGACGCTGTCGGCAGGCACGATCCCTCTCCACCCCGGCGCGGCACGCTGGTTCGAGGAGAACGGACACGACATTCCGGCGAAGCTGCAGCCCGCGAGCTGAGCCGGCCGCAATGACGATCGAGCGCATCCAGAAGGCTCTGGCGATCCTCGTCGGTGCCTTCGTCTTCTACACCGCCGCAACCGGCCCGTTTGAGGGGCTTATTCAGCGGGCGGTCTTCCTGGCGCTGGTGACGGCGCTCGGCTTCGCGCTCTACCCTCTCGGCGCCGGCAGACGCTGGCGCCCGCTGGGTGCCGCCGTCGACCTCGCGTTGACCGCCGTCACCATCGCGGCGTGCGCCTACGTGGTCGTGAACTACGACCGCATCATGACCGAGCTTCCATGGGCAACGTCGCTGGACAAGGCGTTGACCATCGGCCTCGTCGGGGCCGTTCTGGAGCTGGGACGGCGCACGGTGGGGCCGATCTTCCCGGCGCTCGTGCTCACCGGCCTCGCCTATGCCCTCTTCGGCGATCTCTTGCCGGGGGCGCTCCACCATCGCGGCTTCGACACGGCCTTCGTCACCGAAACCATCTTCCTTGGCGATCTTGGCATCTGGGGGATGCTGACGGGCGTCGCCGCCACCGTCATCGCCGCCTTCGTCCTGTTCGGCGCGCTGCTCCTCCATTCCGGCGGCGGCCAGGCATTCATGGACCTTTCCATGCGCCTCGGCGGGCGCCAGCCGGGGGGCGCTGCCAAGATCGGCACCATCGCATCCGGCCTCTTCGGCATGATTTCGGGCTCGGCCGTCGCCAACGTCGCGACCACGGGCAACTTCACGATCCCCATGATGATCCGCCTCGGCTACCCGCGCCCGCTCGCGGCGGCCGTGGAGGCGGTCGCCTCCACGGGTGGCCAGATTGCGCCGCCGATCATGGGTGCCGCCGCATTCGTCATGGCCGAAATTCTGGGCGTCAGCTATCTCACCATCATGCTGGCGGCGATCCTGCCGGCGCTCCTCTACTACCTCTCGGTGTTCACAACGGTGCATTTCGTGGCACTCAAGCGCGGCCTTGCCGTGGTGCCCGATGAGGAGCTGCCCGCCTGGGCCGCGATCCTTGCGCCGCGCAACGTGCTTCCGATCCTTGCCGCACTCGGCGGCCTCGGCGTTGGCATCTGGCTCGGCCGCTCCATCGCCACCTCCGCCTTCTACGGCATCACCGGGCTCTTGATTGCCTTCGTCGCCACGCAGGCCGGACGCCTGTCGCCCGGCGAAATGGCCCGCCGCGTGATTGCGGGCCTCGAAGACGCCGGCAAGGGGATGGTCATCATCGGCGTCCTGCTGGCAGGAGCGCAGGTGCTCGTTTCGATGATCAATCTCACGGGGATCGGCGTCACCCTGTCCTCGCTGATCGTGTCGCTGGCCGGCGATTCCACAACCCTCGTTGCAATTATCGTCGCCTTCATCTGCCTCGTCATGGGGATGGGGCTGCCGACCACGGCCGCCTATGTCCTCGTTGCCGCAGTGCTTGCGCCAGCGATGACGGCAGCCGGGGTCGAGCCGGTCCAGGCGCACCTCTTCGTGTTCTACTTCGCGACCATCTCCGTCATCACCCCACCCGTATGCGTCGCGGTCTTCGTCGCCGCGGGAATTGCGAACACCAACTGGTTGCCCGCCGCGATGGAAGCGGTGCGGCTCGGCGCGATCACCTACCTCGTGCCATTCCTCATCCTGCTTTATCCGGGGATGACGATGTCAGGCGGCCCGCTCGCGATTCTAGACGCGGTTGCAGCCGGGGTTGCGCTGGTGCTTGCCGTGCCGATGCTCCTTTCGGGCGCCCGCCTCACCGGCACCCGCACCGTGGACGTTGCAGTGCTCCTCACCGTGATCGTTCTGTCAGTCTGGCCGCATCCTCTGACGCCATTCGCAGCGTTCGCACTCTTCATCGCGGCGTTCGCGTTCGGACGCCGCCGCGGCGTGGCGCTCGCATGAGAAACGTGCGGATCGGCGCCGGCGCCGGCTTCTCGGGCGACCGGATCGAACCCGCGGTCGACCTTGCCGCGCGGGGTGATCTCGACTTTCTGGTGTTCGAGTGCCTCGCAGAGCGCACCATTGCGCTTGCTCAGCTTGCCCGCCTGTCAGACCCCGCGGCCGGCTACGACCCATTGCTGGAACGACGGATGCGCGCCGTCCTGCCGGTGACGGCGAAGACGGGCACGAAGATCCTCACCAACATGGGCGCTGCCAACCCCGTCGCCGCCGCACGGCGCACGGCCGACATCGCCGCGGGGCTCGGCCTCACCGGCCTCAAAATCGCCGCGGTCACCGGCGACGATGTGCTCTCCCATATCGACGATTGCGTGCTCGACGAGACTGGCGCGCCCGCCCACCGGCTTGGCGAGCGGCTCGTCTCGGCAAACGCCTATATCGGTGTCGCGGGCCTCGTCGAGGCACTGGCCCTTGGGGCGGACGTCGTGATCTGCGGCCGCGCCTCGGACCCCGCGCTGTTCCTCGCGCCGCTCGTCCACACCTTCGGCTGGGCGATGGACGACTTTGAGCGGCTTGGCCGCGGCACCCTCGTCGGCCATCTGCTGGAGTGCGGCGCGCAGGTCACCGGCGGATATTTCGCCGACCCCGGCATCAAGGACGTGCCGGACCTTGCCCATATCGGCTTCCCCCTCGCCGAGGTCGCCGAGACGGGCAACGCAACCATCACGAAACTTCCCGGCACCGGGGGCCTCGTCAGCCGCGCCACCGCAACCGAACAGCTCCTCTACGAGATCCACGATCCTGCCCGCTACCTTCAGCCGGACGTCGTCGCTGACTTCTCGGGCGTTCGCCTCGACGAGGTCGGCCCCGACAGGGTCGCGGTCAGCGGCGGGCAAGGCCACGCGCCGACCGGGGCCTTCAAGGTCTCCGTCGGCTACCGCGACGGGTGGCTCGGAGAGGGACAGATTTCGTATGCCGGGGCCAACGCGGTTGCCCGCGGACGCCTTGCCATAGACGTCGTCGCTGCCCGCCTGAAGGACCTCGCCGGTGAAATCACCGAAGAGCGCGGCGCGCTGATCGGCCTTGACTCGGTGCGGCCCACCTTCAGCCGCAACGCGCCGGGCGAGGTGCGGATGCGTTACGCCGCGCGTTGCGCCTCGCAGGACGCCGCAGCCCGCGTCGCCGAGGAGGTCGAGAGCCTTTATCTGTGCGGCCCGATGGGCGGGGGCGGCGTGTCGCGCACGGTGCGCGAGATCGTCGCCATCGCCTCTACGCTGATCTCGCGCGAGCACGTTCGCCCGGCGGTGCAACTTTTCGAGGTGGCCGATGCGCCTGCATGACATCGCCCACGGGCGTACCGGCGACAAGGGCGAGGTCTCCAACATCTCGGTCATCGCCTACCGGGCCGAGGACTGGCCGCTCATCGAGCGGGATGTCACGCCCGAGCGCGTCGCCCGCCAGCTCGCCCTCGGCGACAACGCCGACGTTTCCATCTACCGCCTCCCGCAGCTCGGCGCGCTCAACATCGTTCTGCGCGGCGCCCTGAAGGGGGGCGTCACCCGTTCGCTCGCCCTCGACCCGCACGGGAAGTGCCTCGCCGGCATCCTCCTCGAGATGGAACTGCCCCCGCACCGCTGACACCGCCCCGTGGCACGCCCTTGGTGCGGCCAAGGTCCGCAGCGCTCTCAGGGCCGCGGCAATCAGGCGTGCCGCATTCGAGCCGCTCGACGACAGCGCGACCCGGGACAGATGATGGACAATGGTGGTGTCGCACGTCAGATCACTCTAGATCGGGGTTTGATGAACGCACCTCACGGAGAGACGGACGTGTCGAAGCCGACGGTAACCGATATCGGCCGCGTCGCCGGCGTCAGCCTGGCGACGGTCGATCGTGTGCTGAACGGCCGGCCGGGCGTGCGGCAGATCACCATCGACAAGGTGAATGCCGCGATCGAGGAAATCGGCTATGTCCGCGACGTTGCGGCCGCCAATCTTGCCCGCAGCCGGCGCTATCGCTTCGCCTTCGTTCTGCCCATGAGCGCGAGCGCGTTCCTCGGGTCCGTCAGGGCATCGATCGCCGATACGAGGGGCACTTCGCTTGCCGACCGGACCGATTGCCAGATCATCGAGGTCGAGGCCGAGGATCCCCACGCGCTGGTGCGCACCCTGCGGCAGCTCGACGGGTCCGAGATCGACGGCGTCGCCATCCTCGCAAACGAGACGCCGCTCCTGCGTGACGAGATCACCGCACTGAAAGCGCGCGGCGTGCGGGTGGTTGCGATCATTTCGGACCTGCCGAGTGCGGGGCGGGACCATTTTGTCGGCATCGACAACATTGCCGCAGGCCGCACCGCGGGCGTCCTCATGGGCCGTTTCCTGACCGGGCGGCCGGGTGTCGTCATCACGCTCGCCAACACGATGCTGTCGCGCGAAGCAATCGAACGGCGCCGCGGTTTCGACGAGATCATCGTCGAGCGCTTTCCCTCCCTTTCGGTCGCGCCGACCATTGAAATCCACGACAATCCGGAGGCCGTGCGCGTGCTGCTGCCGCGCATCCTGGAGCGGCGGCGTGACATTGTCGGGCTCTATTCGCTCGGCACAGGGCATCGCGGCATGATCGACGTGCTGCGCCGCTTGAAGCCGGCGCCGCCCCCGGTCGCGATTGCGCACGATCTCACCAGCCACCTCGAAAGTGCGCTGCGCGATGGCATCATCGACGCGGTCATCTCCCAGAACGTCGACCACATCGTGCGCAGCGCGATCCGCGTGCTGCGGGCAAAGTGCGACGGGGTGCCGATCGTGGCATCGCAGGAGCGCATCCGCATCGAGGTAATTCTGGCGGAAAACCTGCCGGACTGAGGCGCATCGCGTCTTTCGCGGCACCCCCTCATTGACATGAGGTACGCACCTCAAATAGCGTCCCGACAACAGAACCGCGCTCAAGACGCGGTCAGCATGGGAGGAAGTATGAAGCGGCTTCTCACGACCACCGCCGTCGCGCTGGCGTTTTGCGCCGGTGCAGCCCAGTCCGCCAAGGCAGAGGATCTGACCCTCTGCTGGGCCTCCTGGGACCCCGCAAACGCCCTCGTCGAGCTTTCAAAGGGCTTCGAGGCGGAAAGCGGCCACACGATGAACTTCGAGTTCGTGCCCTGGCCGAACTTTGCCGACCGGATGCTCAACGAGCTGAACTCCGGCGGCCAGCTCTGCGATCTCATGATCGGCGACAGCCAGTGGATCGGCGGCGCCGCCGAGAACGGCCAGTACGTCAAGCTGAATGCGTTCTTCGAGGAGAACGGCATCAGCATGGACGATTTCATTCCCGCGACCGTCACCGGCTACGCCGAATGGCCGAAGGGCACCCCCAACTACTGGGCGCTTCCCGCATTCGGCGACGTCGTCGGCTGGACCTACCGCAAGGACTGGTTCGAGCGCCCCGAGCTTCAGGCCGAGTTTCAGGAAAAATACGGCCGCGAACTTGCCCCCCCTGACACGCTGGCCGAGCTGAAGGACATTGCCGAATTCTTCCAGGGCCGCGAGATCGACGGAAAGACCGTCTACGGCGCCGCGATCTACACCGAGCGCGGCTCGGAAGGCGTCACGATGGGCGTGACCAACGCCCTCTACAACTACGGCTTCCAGTACGCCGATCCGGACAATCCCTACCAGATGGACGGGTTCGTCAACTCCGAAGGCGCCATCGAAGGGCTCGAATTCTACAAAGAGCTTTACGACTGCTGCACGCCGCCGGGCTCGTCCGACTGGTACATGTCGCAGAACATCGATGCGTACAAATCGGGCCAGGTCGCAATGCAGATGAACTTCGCGTTCATCTGGCCGGGTGTCGAAGCCGACCCCAACGTCGGCGGTGGCAAGTCGGGTTATTTCGTGAACCCGGAAGGGCCCGGCGGGCATTTCGCCCAGCTCGGCGGACAGGGCATCTCTGTTGTCGCCTTCTCCGACAAGCAGGACGCTGCGCTTGAATACATCAAGTGGTTCGCACAGCCCGAAGTGCAGCAGAAATGGTGGGAGGCCGGCGGCTACTCTGCGCTCAAGGCAGTGGTCGAAGACCCCGGCTTCGCGGAAAGCCAGCCCTACGCACAGACCTTCCTCGACTCGATGGCGATCGTGAAGGATTTCTGGGCCGAACCGGCCTACGCCGACCTGCTGCTCGCAATGCAGGACCGCGTCCACGACTACGTCATTGCCGGCAACGGCACGGCGAAGGAAGCACTCGACGCGCTTGTCGAGGACTGGACGGAAACCTTCGAGGATGAGGGCAAGCTCTAGCCGTCCGGCTAGAGCGAATTGGCCCAGTCGGCACTGTCGCGAGCGGAGCAGAGATGACCGATAAAGCTTCGGTGCCAGAGCGCATGGTGCGAGCAACACCTCCGGGTGTTGCTCGCACGGTACGGGGATTGTCGGACCGGGCACTCGCATGGGTGTTCATCGGGCCGACCATTCTCCTGCTGCTCGCGATCAACATTTTTCCGTTGCTGTGGACGATCTACCTCAGCTTCACCAACTACCGCGCCAACCGCTTCAACCGCGATGTGGAGTGGGTCGGACTGCGCAACTACGAGCGCGTCCTGACGGATGACGACATCTGGCAGGCCATGCAGGCGACCGCGCACTTCGTGGTGTGGACCATCGTCCTGCAGGTGCTGATCGGGTTCACCCTGGCGTGGCTGATCAACGCCAAATTCCGCGGCTCCAACTTCTGGACCACCATCATCGTCCTGCCGATGATGCTGTCCCCGGCCGTCGTCGGCAATTTCTGGACGTTCCTGTACCAGCCGCAGATCGGCCTCTTCAACGCCGTCGTCGGCTTCCTCACCGGCACGGACCCGGCAAGCTTCGAGATGATCGGAGACGTCGATCTGGCGCCGTGGGCAATCGTTATCGTCGACACCTGGATGTGGACGCCCTTCGTGATGCTGATCTGCCTTGCCGGCCTCAGATCCATTCCTGCCTACGTCTATGAGGCGGCTGAGATCGACCGCGCGTCCGCTTGGCGCCAGTTCTGGACGATCACGGTGCCGATGGTGCTGCCGTTCTTGATGCTGGCCGTGCTCTTCCGCGGCATCGAGAATTTCAAGATGTTCGACCTGGTGGTCCAGCTCACCGGCGGCGGGCCGGGCTCGGTCACCGAGCTGGCGTCGATCAACCTCAAGCGCGAGGCGTTCGAGAAGTGGCGGACCGGCTATTCATCCGCATTCGCGATCGTCCTTTTCGTCACCGTCTTCGGTCTCGCCTCAATTTACGTGAAGGCGCTCAACAAGGTGAAAGAGCGATGAGCGCAAATTCCGTCACCGAGCCCACCGGCCGCGTCAAATGGATCGCGGGGATCGTCGTCGTCGGCTACGCGCTCGTCACGTTGGTGCCGATGGTGTGGATCATGCTGACCGGCTTCAAGACGCCGTCCGACGCGATCTCCTATCCGCCCAAGCTCGTCTTCCAGCCGACGGTGGAGGGCTACGTCAACCTCTTCACGACCCGCACCCGCGCAACGCCTGAGCAGCTCGAGGAACTCGGCCCGGCCGAGAACTTCGCGCAGGAGATCGTGCGCGAGCGCGGCATGGTCATCGTCGGCGCCTCGCGCTTCGGCGAGCGGTTCCTCAACTCCATCATCATCGGCTTCGGGTCGACGTTCCTGTCCATCGTCCTCGGCACGCTGGCGGCCTACGGCTTCTCGCGCTTCAAGGTGCCGCTGACGGACGACCTCATGTTCTTCATCCTGTCGACACGGATGATGCCGCCGATTGCCGTCGCGATCCCCATCTTCCTGATGTACCGCACGCTTGGCCTCTCCGACACGCACCTCGGCATGATCCTCCTTTATACGGCGGTGAACATCTCGCTCGCGGTCTGGCTCCTGAAGGGGTTCATCGACGAGATCCCGCGCGAATACGAAGAAGCCGCGCTGATCGACGGCTACACCCGCTTCCAGGCATTCTGGAAGGTGGTGCTGCCGCAGGCCGCCACCGGCATCGCCTCCACCGCAATCTTCTGCCTGATTTTTGCGTGGAACGAGTATGCGTTCGCCGTGCTTCTCACCTCCGGCAATGCGCAGACCGCGCCGCCCTTCATCCCGACCATCATCGGCGTCGGCGGGCTCGACTGGCCGGCGGTTGCCGCAGGCGCCACGATCTTCCTGCTCCCGGTGCTCATCTTCACCGTCGTCCTGCGCAAGCATCTGTTGCGCGGCATCACCTTCGGCGCGGTGCGCAAATGACCCGCCCCCCGCACACCCCGCCACCGCAGGATGAGCCGGCCCCCGGTCATGCACCGCTGACCGACCGCCACCGCTCGGCAACCAGCTTCGACCCGGATGCCAGCCTCACAAACGCCGAGGCCCGCGCGGAAGCCGGCCTGCCGCGCCCCTGGGTGGAGGACACCACCGGCACCCCCGTCGCCGGCGAGGCGATCCACCCCGCCGCCCGCATCTTCGTGCGCGGGCCGTGGGAGATGGTCGCGACCGGCGTCATCACGCTCGGCGTTTTCATGCTGATGCAGCCATTCAGCATCGCGCTCTACTCATGGTCGTTCCTGACGACCCTCGTCGGGACCGGCATGTTCATTGTCGTCAGCCATTTTCCGGAGCGCCGCAACGATGGCTGACATTGTCGTGAAAAACCTCTCCAAGAAATTCGGCACCTTCACCGCCGTTCACGCCTCGTCGTTCACCGTGCACGACGGGGAGTTCTTCATGCTTCTCGGCCCGTCCGGCTGCGGCAAGACCACCTCGCTCAGAATGATCGCGGGGCTGGAGCTGCCGACCGAGGGCGAAATCTGGCTGGACGGCGAAGAGGTGAGCGGCCGCCCGGCACGCGAACGCGACATCGCGTTCGTCTTCCAGATGTTCGCGCTCTACCCGCACATGAACGTGCGCCGGAACCTCTCCTACTCCCTCGTCAGCCAGGGCTGGCGTCGCTCGCGCGTGAAGGAGCGCGTCGGCGAAGTCGCGCGCATTCTCAAGATCGAGGGGATCCTCGACCGTCCCGTCGGCGGCCTTTCCGCCGGCGACCGGCAGCGGGTCGCGCTCGGCCGCGCCATCGTGCGCGAACCGAAGGCGTTCATGATGGACGAGCCGCTCGGCGCCCTCGACACCGAGTTCCGCGAGCACATGGCCGAAGAGCTGCGCGCCCTCCACGACCGCATAGGCGCAACCACGGTCTACGTCACCCACGACCAGCTCGAGGCGATGCAGATGGGCGACCGGATCGCGGTGATGAACCAGGGCGTGGTCGAGCAGATCGGCAAGCCGCAGGAGGTCTACGACCACCCGGCCACCATGTTCGTTGCCAGCTTCCTGGGCTCCCCCGCGATGGCGTTCCTGCCATTCGAAGGCACCGTTGCACCCGGCGCCGCCACGGTGCGGGTGGCGGGCGCGGACATTGCACTGCCTGCCCTGCGCGAAGGGGCGAGCGGGCGCATCGTTCTGGGCGTCCGGCCCGAACACGTTACGCTGGCGAACGAAGGCGCGATCCGCGGCGAGGTGCTCGCCAGCGAATATCTCGGCATGGAAGAGGTCGTCACCGTGCGCACGGCGTATGGCGACATCAGGGCACGAACCGCGCCGGACCGGTTCGCCCGTGTCGGTGAGCCGGTTGGCCTGTCGTTCGACGCGGCAGCGCTGTCGCTGTTCGACGAAGCGAGCGGCCGCGCGTTCCTGACCGAGGCCAACGAAGCGGTCCTGACGGGAGGCGCCCATGGCTGAGGTCGAACTCTCCGGCGTCACCAAGCGCTTTGGGTCGACCGTCGCGGTCGACGACGTTTCGCTCACCGTGCCAGACGGCGGCTTCGTCGTCCTTCTCGGCCCGACAGGTGCCGGCAAGACGACGGCGCTGCGGCTGATTGCGGGCCTCGAGCGGCCGGACGCCGGCACCGTGCGCATTGCGGGCGCTGACGTGACCCGCGAAAGCCCGGCCGGCCGCAACGTCGCGATGGTCTTCCAGCAATACTCGCTCTATCCGCACCTCTCGGTGCGCGAAAACCTCGCCTTTCCGCTGAAATCGCCAATGCTGAAGACGCCGGCAGACGAGATCCAGCGCCGCGTCGCCTCCGTCGCCGAAACGCTTCAGATCACCGCCAAGCTCGACAACAAGGCGACGGCGCTGTCGGGCGGCGAGATGCAGCGCGTTTCGATCGGCCGCGCGCTGGTGCGCAACCCCGCAATCTTCCTGATGGATGAGCCGCTCTCCTCGCTCGATGCCAAACTGCGCTCTGGCCTGCGCGTGGAGCTCAACCGCATCCACGACGAGATCGGCGCCACCTTCCTCTACGTCACGCACGATCAGGTCGAGGCGCTGACGATGGCAAGCGAGATCGGCGTTCTCGACAACGGACGCATCGTCCAGTTCGGCACCCCGCGCGAGGTGTACGAGAACCCCGTCAGCCTCACGGTCGCGGCGCGTCTCGGCCAGCCGCGGATCAATGTTCTTCCCGCCGGACTTCTGGGCGATGCGCCCGCCGGTACCCGCACCAGCGCCTGCCGACCCGAACACCTGCGCGTGGTCGATAGCGGCGAGACCGGCGGCGCCAGCGTTGCGCGGGTCGAACACCTTGGCGACCAGACTCGGGTCCATCTCGTCATCGACGGGCACCCGGTCATCGCGCTGGCCGATGCGCACGCCGGTCTCGCCGCTGGCCAGCGCATCACGGCAACGGCCGAGCGGCTTCTCCATTTCGACGCCGCCGGCAATCGCATTCACGAATAGAGAGCGCCCCCATGGATCAGTTCATCAACCGCCGCGAAGCCGTCGTCACCGAGGCGATCGACGGCATGCTGCAGCTGTCGGGTGGCAAGCTCAAGCGCCTCGACGGCTACCCGCACATCCGCGTCGTGGTGCGCGCAGACTGGGACCGCTCCAGGGTCGCGCTCGTGTCGGGCGGCGGCTCGGGGCATGAGCCTGCACACGCCGGCTTCGTCGGCCCCGGCATGCTGACGGCCGCCGTTTGCGGCGATGTCTTCGCATCGCCTTCGGTCGACGCGGTGCTGGCCGCAATCCTCTCCGTCACCGGCTCGGCCGGCTGCCTGCTGATCGTCAAGAATTACACCGGCGACCGCCTCAACTTCGGCCTTGCGGCAGAGCGGGCCCGTGCGTTCGGCCACAAGGTCGCGATGGTCATCGTCGACGATGACATCTCGCTGCCCGACATTGCACAGGCCCGCGGTGTCGCCGGCACGCTGTTCGTTCACAAGATCGCCGGTGCGATGGCCGAAGAGGGTGCCGCGCTGGACGAGATTGCAGATGCCGCGACGCGCGTGATCGACCGCGTTGCCTCCATCGGCATGTCACTCGACACCTGCGCCGTGCCCGGAAGCCCGAAGGACGCCCGCATTCCGGAGGGCAAGGCGGAGCTTGGCCTTGGCATCCACGGTGAGGCGGGGATCGAGCAGGTCGCGTTTTCGGGTGCCGAGCCTGCCGTTGCCATGATGGTCGAGCGGCTGGAGCCGCACCTTGGCGACGGCGCGCACGTGGCGCTCCTCAACAATCTCGGCGGCGCCACGCCGCTTGAAATGTCGGTGCTCGCCCACGAGCTCACCCGCTCCGCAATCGGGACGCGTCTCAGCGCAATCATCGGTCCGGCACCGATAATGACCTCGCTCGACATGCGCGGCTTCTCGATCTCCGTGTTCCCCGCAACGGAGGCCGAACTGGCGCTCCTTGTCGCGCCGACGCCGCTCGTCGCCTGGCCGGGCGTCAGCCCGGTGGGTGCGATCGAGACGCTGCCGCTGCCGGGCGGGCTGACCCCGATCCGGCCGGGTGCCTCGGCCCATCCCGGCCACCGCGCGCTCATCGAGCAAAGCTGCGCCCTTTTCATCGCCGCCGAGCGCGACCTCAACGCCCTCGACGCGCACACGGGCGACGGCGACACCGGGTCGACGCTCGCCACCGCCGCCCATGCGTTGGAGGACGCGCTCGACAACATGCCGCTGGCCGACCTCACCCAGCTCTTCCGCGCCATCGGCATGGAACTCAGCCAGGCGATGGGCGGCTCCTCGGGCGTTCTCCTGGCGATCTTCTTCACCGCGACCGGCGACGCCTGCGCCAAGGGCGAAGATCCCATCGATGCCCTCCAGGCCGGGCTCCGGCGCGTGCAGGAAGTCGGCGGGGCGAACCCTGGCGACCGCACCATGATCGACGCTCTTGCCCCGGCGCTGGATGCGCTGCCGCAAGGCGTCGACGCGGCGGCCCGTGCCGCCCGTGAAGGTGCGGACGCCACGGGCTCCATCACCCGCGCGCGCGCCGGCCGGGCAAGCTATCTCGCCGCCGACAAGCTCTCCGGCCATAACGACCCGGGCGCCGAGGCGGTGGCTCGCCTGTTCGAAGGCCTCGCCTGACCGTCGCACCTGCCGGCGACGCAACATCGCAGGCAGGATGTGCCGCAAGCTCGGGAACCGGCGACACATCGCAACCCGCCGGCAGCGCCAAGCCGCGGGCGACCTCGCAATCATCGTGATCGCGTTTACGAAGGCGTCCTTGATCTAGTCTCTGCGGCTGACCGCAATGCCGTCGCCGTCGCGCATCAGCACCACATCAGCGCCGGCCTGAAGGGTCGTTTCCGGCGAAACGCTGCCGTCCGGCCATGTGATCCGGACCGTCACGCCGGGCGCATCGCCAAGGCCCACATACACCGGGCCGGCAATGCCGCCGCCATGGCCGCCGCCCACGGTCAGCTCGCGGCTCATGGCGGTTCCGTCGCGGATCACGTCCACGAAGGCGCCGATCGCGAACGGGTTGGCCCCGCTCTGGCGCGGCGTGATGGCGACGGAGCGCCCGCCCGGCCCGGCGCTGCGATAAAGCTCCAGCGGCGCACGGCGGTTGACCACAACCAGATCCAGCGCACCGTCCCGGTCGAAATCGGCGAGCGCGGCGCCGCGGGCGCGGGCCGTGGTGGCAATGCCGGCACGGTCCGCCGCTTCCTCGAAGCGGCCGTCCTCGCGCTGCAGCAGGAGGTTGTTGGGGTCGGCGATGGCGTTGGTGGGCATCTGATCGACATTGCCCTTGGCGATAAACAGATCGGAGAGGCCATCATTGTTCACGTCGGCGAACTGGGCGTGCCACCCGGTTGAGGGCCGGCCGTCGTCTCCGAAAAACGGGCGTTGGGCGAAGGTGCCGATCTCGAAAGGCGCCATCTCGTAGCCGTCCGGCCCGGCAATCATCATCAGCTGGTCGCCCATGGAGGTGAGGACCACTTCGGGGAGGCCATCGCCGGTGAAATCCTCGCTGGCAATGCCCATGCCCCAGATGGAGAGCCTGTCCCACCCGTCCGCCGCCGTCAGGAAACGCGCGCCCGGCATTTCCAGCATCTGCTCGCTCCCGCCGCGCACATAATAATGGCGGTCGTTGGACAGGCGCAGGTCCGCCCGGCCGCGGCGGCGATAGTCCGAAAACAGGATGGAGAGCGCGCAGTAGCCGGGCGTGAGGATTTGCGGCGGGCCGTAACCCTCGCCCGACGGCCGGAACAGCACATTGTCGTCGCACGCCTCGAAGGGGCCGGCAGGGTCGTCCCGGTCCACATAGTTGCCGATGGCGAGGGTGGGCCATCTGGCGTCGGGCTCGAAGGTGGCGGAAAACGCCGTGCTCCAGGCGTTGCCGCGCGCAAACGACCACGCGTCCGACGCATCGCTGAATGTGCAGTCACCGGCGCCGCGCAGAAGCGCGTTCGGGCCGACGCGGGTGAGTGCGAGGTCCAGCACGCCGTCGCTGTCGATGTCGACGGGCCAGAGGCCGGTGACGCGAAGGTCTGCCGGCAGCGGGGCGCCGGCGCCGAACACAAGACGGCCCGGCTCCGAACGGTTGATGAAGAGCCGCGCGGGGTTGGTGCCACCGGCGGCCACAAGGTCGAGCCGGTTGTCCCCGTTGCAGTCCAGAACCGCAACGCCGCCGCCCACATAATGCTCCCAGTCCCCATCGTAGACATGGGGCGGACCGGGGAGTGCGGCGCTGGCGTCCACAAAATCCGGCACGGCAGGGCCGGCGAGCGCAGGCGTTGCGGCAAGGATGAGCAGCAGGGCCGCCCCCCTCACGCCGCGCGTGCCTCGCCCACAAGCTGCGCGGTGAGAACGGACAGCGCCATGGCCCCTGCCCCGCGCGCCCACACCATGTCGCCCCACGCATTCACCTCCACGCGCGGCGTGCGGCCGGTGTCGAGGGTCAGGGCGCGCATCTCGGCGATCACGTCGTTGGCGTACAGCGTTTCGAAACGGACCTGCCCGCCGGCCAGGATGATCAGCGACGGGTCGAACAGCTGCACGATGTTCGAAAGCCCCATGGCGAGATGCCGCCCCGCACGCGAGAAGATCGACCGCGCCGCCGCGTTGCCGCTCTCCGCCTCCTGAAACAGGTGGCTGAGCAGCGCGCGGGGGCTGATTGCGGTGTCCCGGTCGCCGTGGAGCGCGGTGCGCGCCTCCCGCACGAGGGCATAGTCCGCCACATAGGCTTCGAGGCAGCCCCGCTGGCCGCAACGGCAAAGCGCCCCGTCCAGCGACACCTTGGTGTGGCCAAGTTCCAGCCCGAAACCGGAGGCACCGCGGAACAGCCGGTTGCCGATGACGAGCCCCATCCCAAGCCCGTGCTCGATGGTGACGAGCACGAAATCGCCCATCCGCCGGCCCGCACCGAACCAGAGTTCGGCAAGGGTGAGAACGTTGGCGTCGTTGTCGAGCACCACCTGCATGCCAAGGCGCTCGGCCAGCATCGCGCCCAGCGGAAGGTCGCGCTCGGTCAGAAGCGGCGACCACATGACATGTCCGTTTTCGTACGCCACGGTGCCCGGCAGGCCGAGCCCAAGCCCGTGCAGCGCGGCGCGCGGCAGGCCCGCTGCGGCCAGCGCCTCGTCCAGCAGCGCCTCCACTTCGCACATCACCTCTGCGCCACTCTTGCGATGGACCGAGACCGGAAGCGTGCTCTCACCCAGGACGTTGCCCGCAAAGTCGAGGATGACGGCCGTGTGGAGATCGTCGGAAAGCTTCATCCCGGCAACCGCGTGGGCGCCGGGCGCCACCGCCAGCGACACCGGAGGGCGGCCGCGGATGGTCTCGTCGCGCGCCGTCTCAACCTCCGCAATCAGCCCCTGCGCAATGAGGTCGCCCGCCACCGCCGTGACGGATGCCGGCGAGATGCAAAGCTCGCGCGACAGGTCGACGCGACTTGCCCGCCCCGCGGCACGAAGATGCTCCAGGAGGCGGTGCCGGAGCGGCCGCGTTTCCGATGGCGACGGCAGCAGCGGCCCGCAACCAGGCGCGTCCGCACCGCCCGGCCCCGCGCCACCTGCCGCGTCTCGTTGCATTGTCTCGCTCACATTCCGCCCTGTCCCGGCCTCTGGCGACCGTATTTTTGGCAACGTTAGGGGGCGGGACGCAGCCATGCAATTTTATTTTGACAGATGAAATAAATGGCGCCAGTGTCACCGCAACGTCAATAAACGAGCAACGCCCCAGCATTGGGGCGATGGGAGGACCTTTATGCTGAAGACCGTTTTGGCCGCCGCAATGGTGGCCAGCTTCTCCACGGCTGCGTTCGCGCAGACCGTTGGTGTTTCCTGGTCCAATTTTCAGGAAGAACGCTGGAAGACCGATGAAGCCGCAATCAAGAGCGCGCTCGAAGCCGCAGGCGCCGAGTATATTTCGTCGGACGCACAGTCTTCCTCGTCCAAGCAGCTGTCCGATATCGAGTCGCTGATCGCACAGGGTGCGAACGCGCTGATCATTCTGGCGCAGGATTCGCAGGCGATCGGCCCCGCCGTTCAGGCCGCAGCCGACGAAGGCATTCCCGTGGTCGGCTATGACCGGCTGATCGAGGACCCCCGCGCCTTCTACCTCACCTTCGACAACGTCGAAGTCGGCCGGATGCAGGCCCGCGAAGTGCTGAAGAATGCCCCCACGGGCAACTACGTGATGATTAAGGGCTCCCCCACGGACCCGAACGCAGACTTCCTGCGCGGCGGTCAGCAGGAAGTCCTGCAAAGCGCCATCGACGCCGGTGACATCACCATTGTCGACGAGGCCTATACGGACGGCTGGCTCCCCGCCAACGCCCAGCGCAACATGGAACAGATCCTCACCGCGCAGGACAACAAGGTCGACGCCGTTGTCGCATCCAACGACGGCACCGCCGGCGGCGCTGTCGCCGCGCTGACCGCACAGGGCCTCGACGGCATCCCCGTCTCCGGTCAGGACGGCGACCATGCCGCCCTCAACCGCGTGGCCAAGGGCACGCAGACCGTGTCGGTCTGGAAGGACGCACGCGAATTGGGCAAGGCTGCCGCCGAAGCCGCCGTCGCGATGGCAAACGGCACCGCGCTTGCGGAAGTTGAAGGCGCCGAGCAGTGGACTTCGCCGGCCGGCACCGAGCTGTCCGCCCGCTTCCTCGTCCCCGTCCCGGTGACGGCCGACAACCTCGACGATGTTGTCGACGCCGGCTGGATCGACAAGGAAACGCTGTGCCAGGGCGTCGAGAACGGCCCCTCGCCCTGCAACTGAGCCGCTGACTGACGATACGACCCGAGGGCGGCGCGACGAGATCGCGCCGCCCTTTCCCCCACCAGCCTGACCGGGACGCCCCATGACCGACACCGCCCAGCAGGCGACCGCGCCGCAGCGGACCTCGCTTCTCAAGCAGCTTCAGATCGACACCCGCCTCCTCGGCATGATTGGCGCCTTCGTGGTCCTCTGCCTGGTGTTCGACTTCATCACCGACGGGCGGTTCCTCACCCCCCGCAACATCTTCAACCTCACGATCCAGACCGTGTCCGTCGCCATCATGGCGACCGGAATGGTGTTCGTGATCGTGACGCGCCACATCGACCTTTCGGTCGGCTCGCTGCTGGCCACCTGCTCTGCCGTCATGGCCATGATGCAGACGGCGATCCTGCCCGAATGGCTCGGCCTCGGCATCGGTCATCCCGCCGTGTGGATCATCGCGATCCTGGCCGGCCTCCTCGTCGGGACCGCCATCGGCGCCTTCCAGGGCACGCTTGTGGGCTATCTCGGCATCCCGGCATTCATTGTCACGCTGGGCGGGCTTCTCGTCTGGCGCAACGTTGCCTGGTATCTGACGGACGGGCAGACCATCGGCCCGCTGGACGAAACCTTCCTCAAGTTCGGCGGCATCAACGGCACGCTGGGGCCGGATCTGTCGTGGATCTTCGCGGCCGTCGCTTCCATCGCTGCGATCCTGCTTCTTCTCCAGTCCCGCCGCGCGCGGACCAAGCATGACTTCCCCGTCAAACCGCTGTGGGCCGAAGCCGTGATGTGCGTGATCGCCGCCGGTGCCATCGTCGGCTTCATCGCGATCCTCAACGCCTACCAAATCCCCGTCGGCCGGGTCCGCCGGATGTTCGAGGACGGGCAGATCCCCGAAGGCTTTGCACCCGGCTACGGGCTTCCCATCTCGGTTCTGGTCCTCATCGGCGTTGCCGTGATCATGACCATCCTCGCCCGCCGCACCCGCTTCGGCCGCTATATTTTTGCAACTGGCGGAAATCCCGACGCGGCCGAGCTGTCCGGCATCAACACCCGCCTTCTGACGGTAAAAGTGTTCGCGCTGATGGGGGCGCTGTGCGCGCTGTCGGCGGTGATTGCATCGGCCCGCCTCGGCTACCACACCAACGACATCGGCACGCTCGACGAGCTGCGCGTGATTGCCGCCGCCGTCATCGGCGGGACCGCCCTGTCGGGCGGCATCGGCACAATCTACGGCGCCATTCTCGGTGCACTCATCATGCAGTCGCTCCAGTCGGGCATGGCGATGGTGGGCGTTGATGCGCCGTTCCAGAATATCGTCGTCGGCAGCGTCCTCGTTCTCGCGGTGCTGATCGACATAATCTACCGCCGCCGCTCGGGGGTCAGCTGATGACTGCGACCACAACCGCCACTCGCCCCGCCCCCGCCCGCAAGGGAGAGACGCCGCTGGTCGAGATGAAGAACATCCGCCTTGCCTTCGGCGGCGTGAATGCCGTCGACGGCGTTTCGGTCGACCTTTATCCCGGCGAAGTGGTCGGCCTCCTCGGCCACAACGGCGCTGGCAAGTCGACGCTGATCAAGATCCTGTCCGGCGCCTACAATGCGGATGCGGGCGAGATCTTCGTCGAGGGCAAGAAGGTCAGCATCGAAAGCCCGCGCGATGCCCGCCGGCACAACATCGAGACCATCTACCAGACACTCGCGCTCGCCGATAACCTCGACGCCGCATCCAACCTCTTCCTCGGCCGCGAGCTGACGACGAAGCTCGGCTTCGTCGACGACGCGCGAATGGAGGCGGAGACCGCCAGGATCATGGCGCGCCTCAACCCCAACTTCAAACGCCTGTCGGAGCCGGTGAAGGCGCTGTCGGGCGGGCAGCGGCAGTCCGTCGCCATCGCCCGCGCGGTCTACTTCAACGCCAAAATCCTGATCATGGACGAGCCGACGGCAGCGCTCGGCGTTCACGAGACGCAGATGGTCGCCGAACTGGTGGACGAGCTGAAGAAGCAGGGCCTCGGCATCTTCCTCATCAGCCACGACACCCGCGAAATGATGGCGCTTTGCGACCGCGTCGCTGTTATGAAGAACGGCAGGCTCGTCGGTATGGAGCGGGTCGAGGACGTGACGGAGGACGACATTCTTTCAATGATCATCATGGGCAAGAACCCCCTGAGGGACCGCTAGCGTGTTCCTCGGGATCGACCTTGGCACCTCCAGCGTCAAGGCACTTCTGATCGACGAAGCGCAGGCGATCGTCGCCGAGGCGACCGCTCCGCTCACCGTCTCCCGGCCCCATCCGGGCTGGTCCGAACAGGCCCCGGCCGACTGGATCGAGGCGACCAGGGCCGCGCTCACCGCCCTTGGCGCCAAGACCCCGCTGGACGGCGTCAAGGGCATCGGCCTTTCCGGCCAGATGCATGGCGCGACGCTGCTGGACAAGGCACACGACGTCCTGCGCCCCTCGATCCTGTGGAACGACACGCGCGCCGGCGCCGAAGCTGCCGACCTGTCGTCCATCCCGGGTTACGCGCAAAAGGCGGGCAGCCTGATCTTCGCCGGTTTCACCGCGCCGAAGCTGGTGTGGGTCGCCCGCAACGAGCCGGACCTCTTCAAGCAGACCGCACTCGTCCTGTTGCCGAAGGACTATCTCCGCCTCTGGCTGACCGGCGAGGCCGTCTCCGAAATGTCGGACGCCTCGGGCACGGCGTGGCTCGACGTTGGCGCCCGAAACTGGTCGCCGGAGCTTCTGTCCGAATCCGAGCTGTCCACCGACAACATGCCCCGCCTTGTGGAAGGCAGCGCAACCTCCGGCACGCTGCGCGCCGAAGTCGCCAGCGAATTCGGCCTGCCGGCGGGCATTCCCATCGCGGGCGGCGGCGGTGACAATGCCGCAGCCGCCATCGGCATGGGCGTGACCCAGCCGTCCACCGCCTTCGTGTCACTGGGCACGTCCGGCGTGGTGTTTGCGCCAGCCGCCAATTTCAGCCCCATGCCGTCCAGCGCAACGCACACCTTCTGCCACGCGCTGCCGGACCTGTGGCACCACATGGGCGTCATCCTTGCCGCCACCGATGCGCTCAACTGGTACGCCAGCCTGACCGGCGCCGACCCTGCAACGCTGACCGAAGGCCTCGGCCCGCTCCAGCCACCCGGCCGCGCAATGTTCCTCCCCTACCTTGGCGGCGAGCGCACCCCCCACAATGCGCCCGACGCGCGCGCGTCCTTCATCGGCCTTGGCCACGAAGTGGACCGCGCCGCCGGTGCCAGAGCCGTCATGGAAGGCGTCGCCTTCGCGCTGCGCGATTGCGCGGAAGCGCTGTCCGCCTGCGGCACGCACCTCGACGAAGTCATTGCCGTCGGCGGCGGCTCCCGTTCCCGCTACTGGCTGGAGCTGATCGCCACCGTCCTCGGTGTGCCCGTCAACGTTCCTGCGGACGGTGATTTTGGTGCAGCGTTCGGCGCGGCCCGTCTCGGCGCGCTGGCCGCCGGCGCAGACGTGAGCATCGTCACCCCACCGGCGATCCAGGAAACCATCGCCCCGTCCAACGCCCTCTCCGGCGCCTTCGCGGATGCCCACCACCGCTACAAGGCGACGTACAACGCACTGGAAGACCTGTCATGAGCCGCTTCTTCGAAGGCATCGAGCCGCTTTCCTTCAAGCCGGATGCCGGCGACGAACTGGCCTTCCGCCACTACGATGCCGACGAGACCGTCGGCGGCAAGCGGATGGAAGACCAGCTGCGCTTTGCGGTCGCCTACTGGCACTCCTTCGCATGGCCCGGCACCGACCCGTTTGGCGGGCAGACCTTCGAGCGCCCCTGGTTCAACGACACGATGGAAGGCGCCAGGGCCAAGGCCGACGCCGCGTTCGACATGTTCGAGATCCTCGGCGTCCCCTATTTCTGCTTCCACGACGCCGACGCCCGGCCCGAAGGCGCCAACTTTGCCGAGACCACGCGCAATCTCGAAGAGATCGTCGACGTGTTCGCGGCCAAGATGGAGAGCGCCAAGGTGCGCCTCCTTTGGGGGACGGCCAACCTCTTCTCGCACCGGCGCTACATGTCGGGCGCGGCCACCAACCCGGACCCGGCCGTCTTCGCCTACGCCGCCGCAACGGTGAAGAACTGCATGGACGCCACCCACAAGCTCGGCGGCGAGAACTACGTCCTGTGGGGCGGCCGCGAGGGCTACGAGACCCTCCTCAACACCGACATGGGGCGCGAGCTCGACAATCTCGGCCGCTTCCTCTCCATGGTGGTCGACTACAAGCACAAGATCGGCTTCAAGGGCACGATCCTGATCGAGCCGAAGCCGCAGGAACCCACCAAGCATCAATACGACTACGATGTCGCGACGGTGTACGGCTTCCTCCAGCGCCACGGCCTTGAGAACGAGGTGAAGCTCAACATCGAGCAGGGCCACGCGATCCTCGCCGGTCACTCGTTCGAGCACGAGCTGGCGCTCGCCAACGCGCTCGGCATCTTCGGCTCCATCGACATGAACCGCAACGACTACCAGTCCGGCTGGGACACCGATCAGTTCCCCAACAACGTGCCCGAGGTCGCGCTCGCCTACTACGAGGTGTTGAAGGGCGGCGGCTTCAAGACCGGCGGCACCAACTTCGACGCCAAGCTGCGCCGCCAGTCGCTGGACCCGGTGGACCTCATCGCAGGCCACGCCGGTGCCATGGATGTCTGCGCCCGCGGCCTGAAGGCAGCCTCGAAGATGCTGGCCGACGGCGCCCTGGAAGACGCCCGCGCAAAACGCTACGCCGGCTGGACCGAGGGCTGGGCCAAGGCGATGGCCGACAGCGATCTTGAGAGCATCGAAGCAATGGTGCTGGAGCAGGAAATGGAGCCGCAACCCCTGTCTGGCCGGCAGGAGATCCTGGAAAACATCGTCAACCGCTACGTCTGATCCCGTCTGACCTGCTGCAGTTCCGAGGACCGTGGCGGCGTCAAGCGCCCACCCGGAGCCACGCACAGCCCTGAAGGGGCGAGCATGGCGAGGACGGGTGCTTGATGCCGTCAGGGTCCGACCCAGCCTGCCGATGGTTTGCAAGGTTCTTCACCTTGCAAACCTGCCTGCCGGCGAGGTGGAGAGGAGCGCGAGGAGGGGAACCCCTCCTCGCTGCAGCCGTCCCACGGTCATCCGTGCCAGAGCGAGCCCCGCAACCCGGCCCCGCCCCTCAGGTGCGCCAGGCAAGGAGCCTGCGCTCTGCCCGGCCGATCAGCCAGCTCACGCAAAGGCCGATCACCGAGAGCATCGCAACGCCCGCGATCAGCTGATCGAGCGCAAACAGCGACCCCGCCATCAGAATGTACGCGCCAATGCCGTATTCGGCGCCGATCATCTCGGCCGCCACAAGCAGGATGATGGCAATGGACGCGGATATGCGCGCCCCCGAGAGGATCGCCGGCAACGCGCCCGGCAGGATGATCTTGCGCACGATCGACACCCACGACAGCCCGAACGACTGGCCCATGCGGATCAAGGTGCGGTCCACCCCGTCGACGCCGCTATAGGTGGCGATGACGGTGGGAAAGAACGTCCCGAACATGATGGTCGCGACCTTCGAGCCCTCGCCGATCCCGAACCAGATGATGAAGAGCGGCAGGAGCGCGATCTTGGGGATCGGAAACAGCGCCGAGACCAGCGGCGCCACCCCGGCGCGGACAACCGAGAACAGCCCGATCAAAAGCCCCAGCGTAACGCCGGCAAAGGTGCCGACGGTCCACCCGATGGCAAGGCGCGAGAGGCTCGCCTCGAGGTGCCGCCACAACATGCCGGTCTCGATGAGGTCGCCCAGCGCCTTCAGCGCCTCGGACGGCGCGGGCAGCGCAATGTTGCTGATGACGCCCGTGCGCGAGCCGAGCTCCCACACCGCCAGCAGCACCAGAAACACCAGAGGCCCGGCAAGCAGCATCGGGCGGGCGCGAAAACCGCCACCGCGAAACGGGACTTCGCGGCGCGTCGCAGCCGCCTCGGGGGTGCGCTCAAGCATCCAGCAACTCCCGGTCCGCGGCACGGGCCTCTTCGCGCATGAGGTTCCACAGGCGGCGTTCGATGGGGGCAAGTTCGGCGATCCGCTCGGCGCGCTCGGCAAGCGGCATGTCGATCTCGACAATGTCGCGGATGGTGCCGGGGCGGCGGGAGAGCACGATGATCCGGTGGCCAAGCCTCACGGCTTCGGCAAGGTTGTGCGTGACGTAGCAGGCGGAAAACCGCTCGCGGGACCAGAGGTCGACGAGATCGTCGATCAGGAGTTCGCGGGTCTGGCTGTCGAGCGCGGACAAGGGCTCGTCCATCAGCATCACGGCGGGGCGGACGGAGAGCGCGCGCGCAATGGCGACACGCTGCTTCATGCCGCCTGAAAGCTGGCGCGGCCAGGCGCCGGCAAAATCGGTGAGCTTGGTGCGGGCGAGAACGTCGGCAACAATCTCGCGGCGCTCGGCGGCGGACAGCTTGCGGTCCTCCAGCACCAGCGAGACGTTGCCTTCGGCCGTCCGCCACGGCAGCAGCGCAAAATCCTGAAAGACGTAGGTGACCGGGTTGAGCGAATTGGCGGGCGCGTCGCCTTCGGCCAGAACGCGCCCCTCGGAAGCGCGCTCCAGCCCGCCAAGGAACCGGAGCAGCGTGGACTTGCCGCACCCGGAGGGGCCGACAACAGCCACGATCTCCCCCGCGTCGATGGCAAACGAGATACCCGAGAGCACCGCCGTGTCGCCATAGCGGTGCGTGATGTTGTCGGCGATCAGCTTCATCAGTTGGTGGTCACGAACTGCGTGTCGACGAGATCGTCCATGGTGACGCCCTCCGGAACCAGCTTCTCCGCCTTGAACCATTCAAGCTGGTCCTCGACGCTCTCGACGTTGAGCGCAGCGCCTTCGTTGATGCGCATGGCACCGGCGCGGATCCGCTTGTCGGCCTTGTCGAGCGGCATGTCGGCATAGACGTATTCGTGGACGATCTTCACGATTTCCGCGCTGTCCGCATCGCTCATGGTCTTGTCGACAAAGGCGGCGTTGTAGTCGGCAATGCCCTTGGAGAGGCCGGCGAGGAAGCGCTTCACCAGATCCGGGCGGTCTTCCACGTTGGCGGTGGAGGTGAACACCGTCGTCACCTGATAGCCCGGAATATAGTCGGAGATCTTGCCGATCTCGACCACGTCGCCACCCGCCGAAATGGCGCTCGCAATGTTGGGGACAATGGACCAGGAATCGATCTGGCCGGACTTCAGCGACGCGATCACCGCCGGCACCTTCTGGAGCGGAACGATGCGGAAATCGCCGGTCTTCAGCCCCTCGGCCTCGCCGACCTTGCTGGCCATGTAGTGGAAGGAGGAGCCCGCCGTCGTCACGCCGAAGCGCTTGCCCTTGAGGCCGGACGGATCGGTAAAGCCGGCATCATAGGCGGCCTTGGAGGCGAGAATCTTCTGCCCCTCCACGTCGTCCGTCTCCATCAGCGCGCCGCCGATGACCTTCACCGCGCCCTTGTCGGCAAGGCTGACGAGGCCGCCGGAAATGGCGGTCATGCCGAAGTCGATGTCGCGGGAAGCAATCGCCACCGCCATCGGCTGGGCGGCCTGGAACGGCACGAAGGTGACGTCGAGATCCTCGTCCGCGAAATAGCCCTTTGCCTTGGCAATCATGGAGGGCGAGTGCGAGGCGAAGCGCAGGATGCCCACCTTGATCTCGTCCGCCGCCGATGCCGCGCTTGCGCCCAGCGCCACCATTGAAGCGACCGTTGCCGCCGCGAGTAGCCTCTTTGCGAGTGCCATTGTCGTTCCTCCCTCTTCGATTCGTAAGGCGTGATAGTCAGGCGGCCTTCATAGCCGTCCTGCACGCGGCAGGCGAGCCGCTTTGCAAAAAGCTGGAACGCGGCGCCGGGCCTAGCCCGTGGCGCCCGGCCAGGTGTCGCTGACCCTGTAGCCGCCGGGCCACGGGTCATCGGGGTCCAGCATCAACTGGTGGGTTCCGGTGACGAAACCGCGCCCTGTTACAGTCGGCACGATGGCAGGCAGGGCGCCAACGGTCGCGCGCGACTCGATCCGCCCGTAGAAGCGCGATCCGATGAGCGAGACGGTGGTCAGCCGGTCGCCGACGTCCATCATCCCGCGGGCGGCAAAGCGGGCCATGTGGGCCGAAAGAGCCGTGCCGGTGGGCGAGCGGTCGATCTTGCCGGGACGGATGGCGCAGGCGTTGACCATCTCCGGCCCTTGCGCAGTCTCGGTCAGCGGGCCGCAGAAGACTGTGAACGAGATGTGCCGCCAGTCCGGCTGCTCGGGGTGGTGGAACCCCAGCGCCTCGGTGGCGGAGGCGGTGATCTTCGGCCCCAGCGCGGCCAGATCGCGCGCCTCGTCCGCCGTCAGCGCGAAACCCAGAGCAGCAGCATCGACCATCACAAAACTGTCGCCGCCATAGGCGGTATCGACGGAGAGTGTGCCAAGGCCCGCCACCTCCAGCGGGGCATCGAGCCGGGTGGCAAACGATGGCACGTTCTCCACCGTGATGGCCTCGGCCTTGCCGCCCCGGCAGCGCGCGCGCACTGCCACAAGCCCGCCCGGCGCCTCCAGCACGAAGCGCGTTTCGGGCTCCGTCATGGGGACAATTCCGGTGTCGAGCAGCACCGTCGCGACGCAGATGGAGTTGGACCCCGACATTGGCGGCGTGTCCGCCGGCTCCATGATGATGAATCCCATGGCCGCGCGCGGGTCCTTCGGCGGCACCAGAAGGTTGACGTGGCGGAAGACCCCGCCCCGCGGTTCGTTCAGCACAAAATTGCGCAAGGTCTCATCGGCCGCGATGAAGCTGCGCTGGTCCCACAGCGTGTCGCCCGGCGGCGGGGCGACGCCGCCGACAATCACGTCGCCCACCTCCCCCTCGGCGTGGCAGGAGACGACGTGGATGGTCTTTGTGGTACGCACCTAAAGGATCTTTTCCAGGAACTCGCGGGTTTCCGGCTCGCGGGGGTTGGCGAAGAATGCGTCCGGCGGCGCGGTCTCGATGATCCGGCCGCCTGCCATGAACACCACGCGGTCGGCCACCTGCCGGGCAAAGCCCATCTCGTGGGTGACGCAGATCATCGTCATGCCCTCGGCGGCCAGCGTGCGCATGGCGTCGAGCACCTCGCCGATCATTTCGGGGTCCAGTGCGGAGGTCGGCTCATCGAACAACATGATGCGGGGCGCCATGGTCAGCGCGCGGGCAATGGCGACGCGCTGGCGCTGGCCGCCGGACAGCTCGTCGGGAAATTTTTGGGCCTGATCTTCGATGCGCATGCGCTTGAGCTGCGTGAGGGCGGCAGCCTCCGCGTCGGCCCAGCTCTTGCCGCGCACGCGGACCGGGGCCAGCGCGCAATTCTTCAGCACCGAGAGGTGGGGGAAGAGATTGAACGACTGAAACACCATTCCGACCTCGGCGCGGATCGCCTGGATCGCGTCGACATCGTCGGAGAGGGTGACGCCCTCCACATTGATGCGGCCCTTGTCGTGGGTTTCCAGCGCGTTGATGCAGCGGATCAGCGTGGACTTGCCGGAGCCCGATGGTCCGCACACCACCAGCACCTCGCCCTCGGCCACCTCGAGCGAAACGTCCGATAGCGCGTTGAAGTCTCCGAACCGCTTGGAGACGGCATGGAGCGCGATTGCCGGCCTATCCACGAGCGGTCAACCGCGCACGGCGCTCCAGATAGGCGCCGTAGCGCGACAGGCCGAACACGAACACGAAGTAGACCAGCGCCACAAACACATAGACCTCGACATAGTAGGCCCCCCATTCGCCCCGCCCGACGGCAGCGGAGGCGGACGCCGTCACCTCGAAGAAGCCGATGATGGTGACGATGGAGGTTTCCTTGAAGGTGATGACCACCTGATTGATGGTCGCCGGCAGCGAGGCGCGGAAGGCCTGCGGCAGCAGAATGTCGAACACGCGGGCCGAGTAGGACATGCCGAGTGCGGCCGCCGCCTCCTCCTGCCCGCCGGGGATCGACTGGAGCCCCGAGCGCAGGATTTCGGCCTCGTAGCAGGCGAAGAACAGCGCGAACGCCACCACCACGCGGCCGAGCTTGTCGCCCTGGGCCCAGTCCGGCACCACAAACGGCACCACCACCGCAGCGGCAAACAGGATGGTGAGGAGCGGCAGCGAGCGCACGGTGTCGATCAGGAACGCCGCGACGGCGCGGATCACCGGAAGGTTGGAGCGGCGGGCCAGCGCCAGCGCCACGGCAAGCGGCATCCCGATCACGAACACCGCGGCGAAGATGAACACGGTGAGCGCCAGCCCGCCCCATTGCTCGGTCGTGACCAGAGGCAAGCCGAGAAAGCCGCCGTACATCAGCGCCACGAAGATGCCGAACCCGGTCAGCCAGATGGTCGGCAGTGCGCGAAGGCCCCAGAAATGCGGGACGCATGACAGGATCATGGTGACGATGATGACGAGGCAGGCAAGCGCGGAACGCCACTGCTCCTCGTAGGGGTAGAGGCCGAAGAGGATGAGGCGGCCCCGCGCATCGATCACCGCCCAGCAGGCGCCATTGGCACTGCGGCAGAGCTCGGCGTCGGCGGCATTCCAGATGGCGCCGATGAAGGCCCAGTCGACCAGCACCACCGCCAGCCAGACGACGAGCGCGCCGAACACCAGCGTGATCACCGTGTCGAACGCGTTGGAGAACAGGCGCCGCCGCGCCCATGCGACCGCCCCGTCTTCGGGCGGCGGCGGTGCGGCTGCGATGGTCTCGGTAGAGAGCGTTGCCCCGCTCATGCGCTGAGATCCTTGATCATCGGCTGGCCCCAATTGCCCGGTCCGCCATCCGGCGGGCCATCCGCGATGTAGCCGCACGCCTCATAGAAGCCGAGCGCGGTGCGCGTGGCCGTGACGTGGGCATTCTGCACGCCGGCAAAGCCGAGGCAGGCTTCCATCACCGCCAGCAGTGCAGAGCCGTGGCCTCGCCGCACATGCGCCGGTGCCACGTAAGTCAGCATGATCCCCTCGACCCGGAAGGCGCCGACGGAGACAATTTCGCCATTCTCCCAGCCAGCGAGCACGCCCAGTTCAGGGTCTTCGATCCACTTCAAGACGGTTTGCGGCGTCTTGTTGGCGGTCCAGCTTGCGACCACGGCCGGGTCGTGCCCGTGGTCGGCTTCGCAAAGGTCGGTGATCGACGCCGTCAGAAGGGCTGCAATGGCCACGGCGTCCGCCCGCTCGGCATCGACCACCCTGGCGGGTGCTCCGTCTTCAGCGGCGGCCATCAGTTGCGGCCCTTCAACGTGAGGCGACCGTTGAGAATGTTGAGGCCCGCCCCCATCGCGTAGTTGATGACGAGAAAGCCGCCCATCAGGAGCGCAAGGAGTTCCATGGTCTGGCCGGACTGGTTGATCGACGTGGAGACGACCATGAAGTAGTCCGGGAAGCCGATCGCGATGCCCAGCGTCGTCGCCTTCATCAGCCAGATATACTGGTTGGAAAGCGCCGGCAGGATCGCGCGGACAGCAAGCGGGATCCGCACGAAGCGGTTGACCTGCCAGCCGGAAAGCCCGAGCGCCCGTGCCGCCTCGACCCGGCCCTGATCGACCGAGAGGAAGCCGGCGCGGACGATCTCGCCCACATAGGCGCCGCCGAAGATGGCGATGGAGACCAGTAGCGCGAAGAATTCAGGCTTGATGTCGAACCCGCCGGCAAAGCGCAGGCCCTTCATGGCGGGCAGGGTGAAGACCGGGGCGTCCGGCGTCCGCCCGGTATAAAGGAGCGTCAGGAACAGGACGGTTGATGCGGCAATGACCAGCGCGGTCGCAGCGAGCCCGCCGATCCGGCGGGCCAAGACGACGCCCGCCACCACCAGCGCAACGAAGCCTGCGCAAAACAGCGCGATGTCGGCGCTCGACATGTCGAATGCGGGGACGATGAGGCCGCGGTTGGTGAGGAAGATGGCGCCGCCAATGTCGTAGGCTTCGCGCGGACGCGGCAGGTGCGTCAGAAGCGCGTACCAGAAAATCACCTGCAGGATCAGCGGGACGTTGCGAAATATCTCCACGAAGACCGTGCCGATGAAGTTCAGCATGAAGTTGGTGGAGACGCGCGCAAGGCCGACGGTGACGCCGATGACGGTGGCAAGCGTGATACCGAGAATGCCGACCAGAAGCGTGTTGAGGAAGCCGGCGAGCAGCATCTCCCAGTAGGGCGAGCGGTCGGAAATATCGATCAGCGAGAAGTTGATGGGCCAGCCGGTGGACCGTTCAAGGAAGCCGAAGCCGGTGGCGATCCCCTGGCTCAGAAGGTTGTGGCGTGCGGTGAGGACGAACGTCGCCACCAGCAAGATGGCGATGGCGAGGGTGGCCCCCTGAAGGAGCCACCCCCGCGCCTTGCGGTTTTTCAGCGCGCGAAGCACGTGGTCAGTCGAGCACGAGGGTGTAGAGAAGGCCGCCGTCGCTCCACAGCTTGTTCTTGCCGCGCGGCAGCTTGTAGACGGAGCCCTCGCCCACGGTGCCGTCGTAGATTTCGGCGTAGTTGCCGACGGCCTTGATCACGTTGTAGGCCCAGTCGTCGGACAGGCCGAGCCGCTCGCCGTAGCCCGGCGAAACGCCAAGGAAACGCTCCACGGATGCCGACGGCGGGTTGGCGCGGACTTCGTCGACGTTGGCCTGCGTGATGCCGTTCTCCTCGGCGAAGAGGAGCGAGTTGGTCAGCCAGTTGAGAACGTCGATGAAATTGTCGTCGCCCTGGCGTGCGGCAAGGCTCTCAGGTTCCAGCGCCAGCGTCTCGTCCATGATCTCGAAGGCATCGGGATCGGGTGCGTTGAAGCGGGTCGCGGCGAGGAACGGGCCAAAGCCGGCCAGCGCGTCGCAGCGGCCGTTGTAGAGTGCAGCGCGCAGCTCTTCGGGCTTCTCGAAGGTGAGGCTTTCGTAGCTGATGCCGCGGGCACCCATGTAGTCGGCCACAATCCGCTCGATGGACGTGCCGGCGTTGATGCAGAACACGCCGCCCTCAAGATCCGCCGTGGAGGTGGCGCCGATGTCAGAGCGGACGAGGACGTTGGTCGGCCCGATGAAGTAGGGGCGCGAGAACTGGAGGCCAAGCTCGGTGTCGCGGCTCATGGTCCAGCCGGTGACCTTGATGATCACGTCGATGTCGCCGGACTGCACCGCCGGAAAACGCTGCGCGAACGAGACCGGAATGATCTGCACCGCATCGGGCGAGCCGAGGATTGCCGTGGCGAGCGCCTTGCAGAACTCGATATCGAAGCCCGACCAGGCGCCCTTGTCGTCCACTTCGGCAAAACCGAGGTAGGAGCCGTTGTGGCCGGGGCACAGAAGGGTGCCGCGATCCATGATCTTCTGGACCGTGGGGCCCGGATCGGCCGCAAGCGCCGGCGCGGCCGACAGGCCGAGTGCCAGCGCAGCGGCGATGGTGTGTTTCAGCATGTGTGCTCCTCGTGAGAGTTTCTCGTTCTGAAAGCGCATTTATGCAGCCTCCACGCCAGAACAGTGCCGTTTGATCAATTCGCGGTAAAGCGCGCTGATTTTATCGGTCATCGGGCCGGGACCGGCGGGCATCGGCCTGTGATCGATCGAGCCCACGGGGGTCAGCCCACCGAACGAACCTGTCATGAAGGCTTCGTCGGCGCCGTAGGTGTCGACCAGCGAGTAGTTGCGCTCGAAGATCGGGATGCCGTTTTCGCGGCACAGCGAGACGACGTGGCCGCGGGTGATGCCGTTCATGCAGTAGTCGCCCGTGGAGGTCCAGACCTCGCCCTTGCGCACGATGAAGAAGTTGCACGAATTGGTTGTGTTGACGAAGCCGAACGGGTCGAACATCAGCGCCTCATCGCCGCCCGCCTTTTCGGCGGCAATACAGGCAAGGATGCAATTGAGCTTGGAGTGCGAGTTAAGCTTGGCATCCTGGGTCAACGGCAGGCCGCGGTGATGCGCAACACTCGCCAGCCGGATCGGCCGCGGGATGGACGGCTTCGAGTGCTCCACGATGATCGCGACCGTCGGCCCCTGCCGTGAGAAGCTCGGATGCTGAAAGGGCGCGGACTTTATGCCGCGCGTGACCATCAGCCGGGCATGGGCATCGGTGGTCATGCTGTTGGCAGCCGCCGTCTCGTCCAACGCGCTCTTCAGCCCGTCGCGGGTCATCCCGATGTCGAGGTCCAGCGCGAGCGAGGCTTCGAACAGGCGGTCGAGGTGCTGATCCAGAAACGCCCAGACACCATTGTGCAGGCGAATGCCCTCCCAAAGCCCGTCCCCCAGCATGAAGCCGGAGTCGTAGATCGACACGGTGGCCTCCGCCTTGGGCACGATCCGGCCGTTGAGGTAGAGCTTCAGCGTGTCGTTGCGCGGGTCTGCGGCGGCCTGGTGGGCGTTGACGGCGTTTTCCGGGCTTTCGGTCAAAACGGGGCCTTTCAGTAATATTGAGGCAATGGTGCCCATCATCTGGATACCGTTGGCACACTACCGCGACAACCGGGTGCCGGCTAACCCCAGGCGTTCGCGGCGCAGGACCGGACCCGCTGGCACGCGGTTCGCATCCTCGGGCTTCTTTTCAGGGTCAGGAGCAGGCTATTGGCAAACCATCCGCAAGTGTATGTGAACGCACGGGATCCGCAGTGCCAGACCTGAGCCGCACGCTGTGACGCAATCCGACGTGATGGTGCTGGGCGCCGGGATGGTTGGGATTTCCACAGCACTGGCGCTGCAGGCGCGCGGCCGCTCCGTGGTGCTGGTCGACCGGCGGGGGGCGGCGGAGGAAACGTCCTTCGGCAACGCCGGACTGATCCAGAGCGAAGCGGTGATGCCTTACGCATTCCCCCACGATCTGCGCGTGATCCTCGGCGTTCTGGCCGGGCGACGGACGGATGCCCGGATCGCCTGGGGCGCCCTTGGCAAGACGCTGCCCTTCCTGTTGCGCTATGCCGCCAGCAGCAGCTCCGCACGCGTGATGCGAACCGCGCGTGCCAACGTGCCGCTGGTGGGCGGCGCCATCGCGGCTCACCGCGCCCTCAGCGAGCGGGCCGGTCCCGCCGCCACCGACCTTTGGCGGGACGGTGGCTACCTCCGCCTTTACCGCAGCGAAAAGGTGATGGCGGCAGCGGTTGCGGCAGACGAGGCGGTGGAGGCGCAGTTCGGCATCCCGTTTCGTGTGCTGGATGCGCCAGCGCTCGCCCGCGCCGAGCCGCACCTTGCCCCGGTGTTCGCGGGCGCGGTGCACATGACCGGCCCCAAGCGCATCAACGACCCCGGCGCCCTTGGCAAAGCCTACGCGGCACTCTTCGAGGCCGAAGGCGGCACCATTGCCGCGGGCGACGCCACCACCCTCACCCGCAAGGACGGCCTCTACCGGGTCGCCTCGGACGACGGCGCCGTTACAGCGCGCGAGGCGGTGGTGTGCCTCGGTCCATGGTCGGACGCGGTGCTGTCGCGGTTCGGCATTTCGCTGCCGCTCGGCGTCAAGCGCGGCTACCACCGCCACTATGCCCCGAGGGGAAATGCCGTGCTCAACCATCTGGTTGCCGACGAGGCGGGCGGCTACGTGCTTACGCCCAACGCGCGGGGCTTGCGGATCACCAGCGGCGCGGAGTTTGCGCGGCGGGACGATCCGCCAACGCCGGTGCAACTGATGCGCGCCGAAGCCGATGCGCGCACGATCTTCCCCATCGGCGATGCGCTCGACGAGACCCCATGGCTTGGCGCCCGCCCCTGCCTGCCGGACCTTTTGCCCGTGATCGGCAGACTTGGGCCGGACGGGCTGTGGGGCAATTTCGGCCACCACCATCTGGGCTTCACCCTCGGCCCGGTCACCGGCGAACTTCTGGCGCAGATGCTGACGGGAGAACAGCCGCTTGCCGACCCTATGCCCTATCGCGCCGGCCGGTTCGGGCGGAGCGCCTGAGTGTCAGGCGGTGCGCCGCATTGCCGCCCGTTCGGCATCCGCGCGCTGGCGCAGATGGAGCCGGACCGCAGCCGGGCGGACCGGCAGACTGTTCGCAAAGCCGGAGACACCAAGTGCCTGATCGATGCCCGCGGCAATGGCAGCGCCGATCCCGACAATGCCGGCCGCACCAACGCCCTTGATGCCGAGCGGGTTTTGCAGCGTCGGCGCCTCTTCCGACAGGAGCACCTCCACAACGGGCCGCTCTGCCGCGGTGGGCATCCCATAGTCCGCCAGCGTCTGCGCCAGCGGATCACCTGACGGGCCCACCGGCAGCGCCGCCGAAAGCGCCCCCGCCGTGCCCTGCAACACCGCGCCCTCGATCTGCGCGGTGATGAGGTCCGGGTTGATGGCGTTGCCCACGTCGCAGGCGATGAACACCCGCGGCACCTTGATGAAGCCGGTCGCCTCGTCGATCTCCACCGCCGCAATGGCGAGACCGTGGGACGTGGTCATCCCGTCCGACAGGCACCAGCCCTCGGCCTGAAGGCCCGTGCCGTCCGGACCGGCAAACACCGTGCCGGGCGCGCAGGCCCGAACAAGCGCACCAAGTTCAAGCGCGGTGCCGAAATGCCGGTCCGCCTCGCGAATGCGGCCGGAGCGAACGGACAGCCGGTCGGCCGGCACCGCCATCATCCGCGCAGCGGCATGGACGATCTTGTCGCGCAGTGACTCCGCGGCGTACTGCGCCGCCGTTCCGGCAAGCGCCAGGCCGGAGGACAGGATGCGTGCGCCGCCCTGTCCCAGCCTGTCCGTTCGCCCGGTGGTCACGCGGATCCGGTCGAGATCGACGCCCACAATGTCGGCGACAATCTGTGCAATGGCGGTGGTGGTGCCCTGACCGAATTCGGCGGCGGCCGTCACCACTTCAAGGTTGCCGCGGGTATCGGCGGCAATGCGCACATGGTCGAACGGACCGAGATCCGACGGCTCGGTGAAAAAGGCCGTGCCGATCCCCGCAAGTTCGCCCTGACCGCGGCGGTCCTGCGCACGCCTGCGCACGATATCGAGGGAAAAGCGCTTGGTCATCTGCGCCAGAAGATCGTCATGCGCCACGCCTTCGGGGGCCACGGCGCTCTTCAGTGTCTCAACACTGCGCGCCTCGCTCTGCTGCGCGGGTGCAAGGTTGGCGCAGCGCAAAGCACACCCATCGCGGCCGATGGCGTCGGCAACGCCGTCGATCAGCCGCTCGCGGATGAAGGTTGCCTCCACGCGGCCTGCACCGCGGAAGCTACCCGCCGGCGGCTTGTTGGTCATCCGCACATGGCCCACGGCACGGTAGGCGTCCAGCGCATAGGGGCCGGGCAACATGGCGGCCACAAGGTCGGCGACCATGGTGCCTTCGGCGCGCAGATAAGCTCCCTGGTCGATCCAGAATTCCACGTCCAGCGCCAGGAAACGGCCCTTGTCGTCCAGCGCGACACGGGCGAGCGCCTCCATGCCGCGCGCCTGCGCGGCGGCGGTCAGCTGCTCGCGGCGATCCTCGATCCACCGCACGGGCCGGCCAAGGCTGCGGGCGGCATGGCTGGCCAGCATGTCTTCGGCGCAAAGCTCGCCGCGGCTGCCGAAGCTGCCGCCGGAGCGCGCGCTTTCCACTTCCACCTGCTCATCGGCAAGGCCCATCATGGTCGCAATGGCTTCACGGGTCTGGTGAATGGCGCGGCCGCCGCCCCACAGGCGCAACACCTCCCGGTCGGCATCCCATGCCGCAAGCGCCACGCGCGGCTCCAGCGCCATGGCGCCATCGCGCGCAAGGCTCACCCGCCGCTCCACCACCCGGTCCGCATTGTGAAAGACGCGGGTCACATCGCCGAACCCCTTGCGCACGGTGGCGCATTCGGTGGCCCGCAGATCGCCGGACAGGAGGGTGGCATCGGCGGTGGCGTCCAGCAGCGGCTCGTAGGGATCAATGTCGGCAATCACCAGCTCGGCCGCGTCGTCGGCAGCGCCCGCGCTCTCGGCGAACACGGCAGCAAACGGCTCGCCCACATAGCGCACGGTTCCGGCCGCCAGCACCGGCTGGCAATAGGCCTCGAACGCCTCGCTCGGCATCACCCGCACGGGGACCGGCGGCAGGACCGCATCGTCCGCCGTCCAGATGGCCACCACGCCGGGCACGCCGCGGGCAGCGTCCGCGTCGATCCGCACGATCCGGCCGAACGCCACCGGCGCACGCACAAGCCGCATGTGCAGCATGCGCGGCAGGTCGATGTCTCCGGCGTAGCGCGCGCGTCCGCTGACCGGACCACGGGCGCCTGCCGGCTGGAAGGACCGGCCAACGTGCTTCATAGAGCGTGGACCTTGAGCGCGTTGCGGGCGGTCCTGATCGCAGTTTCAATCCGGTCGTAGGCGCCGCAGCGGCACATGTTTTCCGCCACCAGTGCGGCAATGGCCGCGTCGTCCATGTCCGGTGTGCGGGCGAGCGCACCGGAGGCCAGCATCAGAAAGCCTGGCGTGCAGTAGCCGCACTGAACGGCCCCGGCCTCCACAAACGCTTCCTGCAAGGCGTTGAGCGTCACCCCGTCCGACAACCCCTCAACGGTCGCGACGGACGTGCCGTGGGCCTGCACCGCAAACATCAGGCAACCGCGGATCGGCTCGTTGTCCACCAGCACCGTGCAGGCGCCGGTGCAGTCGCCTTCGCAGCCGGCGGGCGTGCCCTTGAGGCCGAGATTGTCGCGCAGCGCATCCACCAGCGCCGTGCGCGGCTCCACCACAATCGTGTGCTCGGCGCCGTTCACGTCCAGTGTCATCTGGATGTTTCTCATGGGAGCGATGCCTCCAGGGCACGGCGGACCGTCGTCCGCGTGAGATCGCGCTTGTGGCTGATATCGTCCGGCGCGCTGTCGATCGGTGAAACCGTGTCGGCCGCAGCGTCCGCCGCCTGGCGGAACAGCCGCAGGCTCGGCTCCTGCCGCTCCAGCAGCGCCTCCACAACGGAGAGGCGGCGCGGCACCGCCTCCACCGCACCGACGCCGATCCGCACATCGCGCATGCGCGTCTCGTCCCGGTCGTAGATGCAAAGGCCGAGGGCGGCGCCATAGTGGCCGTGCCGCCGGGCAATCTTGGAGAAGCCGAAGCGCGTGGTGTCGGCCAGAAGCGGCAGTTGCACCTCCACCACCAGCTCGTCGTCGGCCATCACGGTGGTGAGGATCGTCTCGAAGAAGGCGCTTGCGGCAATGGTGCGCACACCGCGCGCCTTGGAGCGGACGATCACGTCGGCATTCAGAACCACGGCGGCAAGGCACCACTCCGATGCCGGATCGCCATTGGCGATCGCCCCGCAGAAGGTCCCGCGCATGCGCACCGCCAGCTGGCCGATGGCGGCCGACAGCTCTGCAAGAACAGCGCCCAGCGGGCTGTCCGCCACCGGCACCTCGAAGTCGACGTGTCGCATCAGCGGCGGGATGCGCAGTCGACCGCCGGCGATGGCGGGACGTTCGGCGCGGGGCAGGCGGTTGATGTCGATGAGGTGGGTCGGCCGTGCAAGCCGTGCCGTCATGGCAGGCACAAGGCTTTGACCACCGGCGATCACGCGCGCATTCGCACCATGCACGCCAAGAAGTGCGACCGCCTCGTCGATCGTCGCCGGCGCATGATAATCGAAGGCTGCGGGCCGCACGTCACACCTCCCAGGGCACTTTGAACGTCACAGACATTGAGGCGGGAGGGGCAGGCGAGGCAAGGATCAGCCCTCCGGCCCCGGCGCGAAACCAGAGGTTATCCAGCCTTTTTTAACTCTTTGGTGACGAATGCGGCACCGCGCGCAGGTGCGCCCGGCGCAAAGCACCGGATGTCCCGTCCCTGCCGATCACGATTCTGCGCGTCCGTCCGTTTGCCGGCCGTGCGGGTTGACTCGGACCGCGCACGGGCGGCGTATGTGCGCCGCAACGCCCCGGGAGCATCGACTTGGCTGACCGTTCCGACCCCGCCGCTGCGCCTACCGGGCCGCTGAGCGGAATTCTCGTCCTCGACCTTTCGCGCATCCTTGCCGGACCGACCGCAACACAGCTTCTGGGCGATCTCGGTGCCGACATCATCAAGATCGAGCGCTTCGGTGTCGGCGACGACACGCGCCGCTGGGGCCCCCCGTTTCTCACCGACGAGAATGGCCGGGAAACCGCCGAAAGCGCCTACTACCTCGCGGCAAACCGCAACAAGCGGTCGCTGGCGCTGGACCTGTCGAAACCCGAGGGGCAGGACATCGTCCGTGCGATCGCGGCAAAGGCGGACATGGCCATCGAGAATTTCAAGGTCGGTGGCGCGGCGCGCATGGGGCTGGACTATGCCGCGCTGTCGACGATCAACCCGAAGTTGATCTATGCCTCGGTGACCGGGTACGGGCAGACCGGGCCGCTCGCCAGCCACGCCGGCTACGACTTCATGGCGCAGGGCCGCGGCGGGATCATGAGCGTCACCGGCGAGGCCGACGACAAGGGCGGCACACCGCAGAAGGTGGGCGTCGGCATCGCCGACGTGATGACGGGAATGTACGCCGCGGTTGCCATGCTGGCCGCGCTCCAGGGCCGCAGCGTCAGCGGCCGGGGTCAGTACATCGACCTGTCGCTGTTCGACACGCAGCTCGCCTGGCTGATCAACCAGGGCGCCTCGTTCCTGATGAGCGGCGACACGCCGATCCGCCGCGGCAACGGGCATCCCACCATCGTGCCCTACAACGCCTTTCCGGCGTCCGACGGGATGTTCATTCTGGCCATCGGCAATGACGGTCAGTTCGCCAAATTCTGCGCCGCAGCCGGCGAGCCTGGCATTGCGACCGACCCCCGTTTTGCCACCAACGCCGCACGGGTGCGCAACCGGGATGCGGTGGAGGCGAACGTCGCCCGGCTCACCGCGCAGCGCACACGGGCCGAGTGGATGGCGGTGCTGGCGCCGCTGGGCGTGCCCATCGGCCCCATCAACACCATTCCGGAAGCCTTTGCCGAGCCGCAGGCCGCGGCCCGCGGCGCCGTGGTCACCCACGATCATCCGGCGGCCGCCGACGGCATTGCCCGCACCATCGGCAACCCCATCAAGATGTCGGACACGCCGGTGGACTATCGGCGCCGGCCGCCGATGCGCGGCGAGCACAGCCGCGAAGTGCTCACCGAACTTCTGGGCATGGACGACGATGCAATCGACGCTCTGGCAAAGGCGGGGGTGGTCGACCTCGGCGATCTCGCCGCGAAAGGCTGACCCGTGACCCTGCGCAACGCCGACATCATCGCCCGCAAGCTCGCCGCCAGCGGGTGCAGCCACGCCTACGGCATTCCGGGCGGCGAGGTCCTCACCATCATCGACGCGCTGACCGCAGCCGGCATTGCGTTCCACCTCACCAAGCACGAGAATTTTGCCGGGTTCATGGCCGAGGGCACATGGCACGCCACCGGCGCCCCGGCGATCCTTGTCGCCACCATCGGGCCGGGCCTTGCCAACGCCGTCAACGTCATTGCCAACGCCCATCAGGACCGGGTGCCGCTGATCGTGCTCACCGGCTGCCTCGATGCCGGCGACGCCGACACCTACACCCATCAGGTGTTCGACCATCAGGCGCTTCTTGCGGGCATTGTGAAAGCCACCTTCCGCGCCGCCACCTCAAGCCTCAACCAGGTGATGGACAAGGCGCTGGTGCTGGCTGCCACCGGCCAGCCCGGCCCCGTCCACATCGACGTGCCGATCCGTGTTGCCGAAGAGGCCGCCAGGGGTTCCGCATCCGCGCCTGCCGGGGTTGGCGCCAGCTTCATCCCCGCCGATGGACCGGAGCTGCAGCGTGCCCGCAAGTGGCTCGGGGAAGCCGAGCGCCCGCTGGTGATTGCCGGGCTCGACGCGGTGAACGACGGCGCCAGCGATGCGCTCGTGCGCTTTGCGCGCTCGGTGGGCGCGCCGGTCATCACCACTTACAAGGGCAAGGGCCTCATTGCGGAAACCGACGCGCTTGCCATCGGCGGCGCCGGCCTCTCCCCCCTTGCCGACAAGCACCTGATGCCGCTGATTGCAAAGGCCGACTGCATCGTCCTTGCCGGTTACGACCCGATCGAGATGCGCGCCGGATGGCGCGACCCGTGGCCCGACGATGCGCGCGTGATCGACGTGACGCCGGTGGTCCGCACCCACGGCATGCATTCGGTGCAGGTGACACTGTACGGTTCGGTCTCCGCAGTTCTCGACACGCTCACCAATGGCAGCGCCCACCACCCCACTTGGCCGGACGCCACGCCCCGCAAGGTGCGCAATGCGCTGCGTGAAACCTTTGCGGCCGAGACCGGCGGCTGGGGCCCCGCCGCAGCGTTCCACGCCCTGCGCAAGGTCCTGCCGGCGGAGACGGTCATCACCGCCGATTCCGGGGCACACCGCATCCTTCTCAGCCAGATCTGGGACTGCCCGGCGCCGCGCACGATGCTCCAGTCCTCCGCCCTTTGCACCATGGGCTGCGCGGTGGCGCTGGCGGCCGGCCACAAGCAGGCCGCCCCCGAGACACCCGTGACCGCGTTTGTCGGTGATGCCGGCCTTGAAATGGTCCTCGGCGACCTTGCCACCGTGCGCGACCTCGGCCTTGCCGTGCCCGTTGTGGTCCTGATCGACGACAGCCTGTCGCTGATTGAAATGAAGCAGCGCGGCCAGCAGCTCGGCAACACGGGCGTCGATTTCTCCGCCACGGACCTTGTTGCCGTGGCGGGCGCAATGGGCGGCCACGGCGTGTGGATCGACGACACCGAGACCCTCGCCAGCGAGGCCGCCGCTGCCCTCTCGCGGCCCACATTCACGTTGCTGTGTGTGCGAATCGGCCGCCGCGCCTATGACGGCAAGTTCTAGGGCAATTGCCCGGGGAGACTGACTTGAGCACGCTTCGGCTGATCCTGTTCGATTGTGACGGCACGCTGGTGGACAGCGGCACGCACATCGTGAGCACCATGCAGGCCGCCTTCACGCACCACGGCCTGACCCCGCCGGATGACGAGGCGGTGCGCGCTATCATCGGCCTCTCCCTCCCCTTCGCCATCGAAGCGCTGCACGCCGAAAATCCGGCCGTCCACGACGAGCTGGTCACCGCCTACAAGAACATCTACCGCGAGGCCGCGACGCGCGAGGCGGCGATGGAACCGCTTTATCCGGGCGTGATGCGGATGCTGGACAGCGTGTCCGGCGAGGCGACGCTGCTTGGCGTTGCCACCGGCAAATCGCGCAACGGGCTCAACCGGATCATCCGCCAGCACGGGCTGGAAGGCCGCTTCGTCACCACCAAGACCGCCGACGATGCCGCGTCCAAACCGTCGCCGGACATGGTGTTGCAGGCGCTGTCGGAGAGCGGCTGCGACGCGGCGCGCACCGTGGTTGTGGGCGACAGTGCGTTCGACATGCAGATGGCGCGCGCAGCCGGTGCATTTGCGGTTGGCGTGTCGTGGGGCTATCAGCCGCCGGAACGGCTGGAGGCCGCCGGTGCGCACACCATTGCCGGCACCATGGCGGACCTGCCAGCCGCAATTGCAGGACTGGTGGCACCATGAGCGACGAACCGAAGAATGGCGCGGGCCGCAAGGGTCCGGACGTCCCCGAACCGCTGAAGCGCTTCTACACGGACGTCAGCCTGCGCGAGGAGGACGACGGCCACGCGCTGATCCTGCTCGACGGACGGACACTGCGCACGCCCGCCCGCGCGCAGCTGAAGATGCGCACCCCCATCGCCAGCGCAATGGCCGCCGAATGGGACGCGCAGCAAACACACATCCTGCCTTTGACCATGCCGGTGACGCGTCTCGTCAACACCGCCATAGACGGTGTTGCCGCGGCAGTCGCCAGCGTCCAGGACGATCTCGTCGCCATCGCCGGCAACGACCTCATCGTCTACCGCGCGGACCGGCCGGACGGTCTGGTCGCCCGCCAGAATGCGGCATGGGACCCCGTGGTGCGCCACACCGAAGCGCGGTTCGGCACGACGCTGCGCCTCACGGCGGGCGTCATGCCGATCAACCAGGACGAGGGTCTGGCCAGGGCGGTAAAGGCGTCCCTGCCGGACGATCCGTTGCGGCTGGCCGCCCTCCACCAGCTTTCCACCCTGACCGGAAGCGCGCTGATTGCCCTGGCCGTTGCCGCAGAAGCGCTTGACCTCGAGGCGGCATGGGAGGCTGCCCATGTGGACGAGGACTGGAACATCGACCAGTGGGGCGCCGACGCACAGGCCGCCGCCCGCCGCAACGACCGCAAAAAGGACGCCGACGCCGCCGCCTTCATCCTGCGCGAGGCCTGAGCCTTCGGCGCATCGCCCGCCGCGGCAAAGATTGTCATGGTCCTTGTGAAAAGCAGTGCCGAGCCGGTAGCGTTCAGCTTCGGCGCGGGGGATAATTTCCCGGCGCCGTTAAAACGGGCGGTGCGACCGTCATTGCGGTCGACGGATAAAGGGCTTTGCAGGGCCGGGCGCGATTTTGGCAGGAGCTTCAGGCGATGGTTTGCGGACACAATCCGCCGGCGCCCGCTTCTGAAAAACCGCGCGACAGCAGCAAGACCCGGCAATGGGCGAACATGACAAACGGGGCCACGACGTGAAGGACGTTCTCATCGAACTTGAGCGGCGGCGCGAGGAAGCGCGGGCCGGCGGCGGCGCGCGGCGGGTCGATGCCCAGCACGAGCGCGGCAAGCTCACCGCCCGCGAACGTCTGGAGGTGTTGCTCGACGAGAACTCGTTCGAAGAGTTCGACATGTTCGTTGAGCATAATTGCACCGATTTCGGCATGGAGAACAACAAGTTCCCCGGCGACGGCGTGGTGACGGGCTGGGGCACCATCAACGGCCGCACCGTCTTCGTCTTCGCCAAGGACTTCACTGTCTTCGGCGGCTCGCTTTCGTGGACTCATGCCCAGAAGATCATGAAGGTCCAGGACATGGCGCTGCGCAACCGTGCACCCATCATCGGCCTGTTCGATGCCGGTGGCGCGCGCATCCAGGAAGGCGTTGCCGCGCTTGGCGGTTATGGCGAGGTGTTCCAGCGCAACGTGCTCGCCTCCGGCGTCATTCCGCAGATCTCGGTCATCATGGGCCCCTGCGCGGGCGGCGACGTCTACTCCCCGGCAATGACGGACTTCATCTTCATGGTGAAGGGGTCGAGCTACATGTTCGTCACCGGCCCGGAGGTGGTGAAGACCGTCACCAACGAGACCGTGACCGCGGAGGAACTGGGCGGGGCCGACGTTCACACCGCACGCTCGTCTGTCGCCGACAACGCCTATGACGACGACATTGCCGCCCTTACCGACGTGCGCCGGCTGATCGACCTGCTTCCCGCCTCCAACGTCGTCGAGCCGCCGGAGCTTGAGACCGAAGATCCCGCAAACCGTGTCGAACCCTCGCTCGACACGCTGATCCCCGACCTTGCGACCGCGCCCTACGACATGATGGAGCTTCTGGAGAAAACCGCCGACGAAGGCGAGCTGTTCGAGATCCAGCCGGCCTTTGCCAAGAACATCATCACCGCATTTGGCCGGATCGAGGGGCGGACGGTAGGATTCGTCGCCAACCAGCCGCTAACGCTTGCCGGCGTTCTCGACTCGGATGCCTCGCGCAAGGCGGCCCGCTTCGTGCGCTTTTGCGATGCGTTCTCCATCCCGCTGGTGACGTTCGTGGATGTGCCGGGCTTCCTGCCCGGAACGGCGCAGGAATATGGCGGCCTCATCAAGCACGGCGCCAAGCTGCTGTTTGCCTACGCCGAGGCCACCGTGCCGAAGATCACCGTCATCACCCGCAAGGCCTATGGCGGCGCCTATGACGTGATGGCGTCCAAGCACCTGCGCGGCGACATCAACTATGCCTGGCCCACCGCCGAGATTGCGGTGATGGGGCCGAAAGGTGCTGCAGAAATCCTGTACCGGGCAGACAGGAATGACCCGGAGCGGCTTGCGGCCCGTATCTCGGAATATGAAACACGCTTTGCCAACCCGTTTGTCGCCGCCGAACGAGGCTTCATCGATGAAGTCATCCTGCCGCACTCGACCCGGCGCCGTGTTGCAAGGGCGCTGCGGCTTCTGCGCGAGAAGACGCTGGAGAACCCCTGGCGCAAGCATGACAATATTCCGCTATGACCAATAACCCCGCTTTCTCTGCCGAAGGAGGCCCACCGCTGCCTTGATGCCGAAGCGCGCCGCACTGCGACACCGGTCGCAACACCGGGTCATCGAGTGGCAACGCAGGACGCACTGAACAAGTTGGCTGAGGCCACGCCGCTCGTGGCGGACTTCCTGAAGAATATCCCGCTCTCGCGAACGTGGGTCGCAGCGAAACGCATCTGCGCCTGCCAATGCCTGCCTAAACCGACACGAGGCTGATCGACCGGCTTGGCGGAAAGGAAACCGGTGTCGGGCTCATTTTCGGCGACTGGGATTTCAGCTTTGCCGACATGGAGCGGATGCGCAGCGGCCCCTTCAGGATTGCCAAACTCTCGAACCAGACGGCGCGCGCGATGGCGCAGGACATGGCGGCCGGCGCATTTGCACAGGCCACCATGGCGCTGATTGCCCGGCACGGCATCACCGCCTGTGCCCGGGGCGTGCGTAATCTCGCCATGTCGGAAGCCCTTTTTGCGCTGGGCGTGGGCGCCGCTCTACCGGCCACACCGCCGGTCAGAACAACGACAGGAACAATGGCACAATGAGCGCAGTCACCGCGCCGTTCAGCGCCATTCCGATCCCCGCGAAGGCCCCCGCCAGCGGGTCGACCTGAAACGCCCGCGCCGTGCCGATGCCATGGGCGGTGATGCCCGCCGCAAACCCGCGGGCGCGCATGTCCTTGATCCGCAGCGCGTTCATGAGCGGCGTGACGACCACCGCGCCGATGATGCCTGTGAGGATGACCAGCACCGCCGTCAGCGGCGGGATGCCGCCCAGCGTGCTGGCAATGCCCATCGCGATGGGTGTGGTGACGGATTTTGGCGCCAGGCTGACGAGCACGTCCCGCGGCAAGCCGAACGCATAGCCGATCCCCACCGCCACGGTGACCGCTGTGATCGACCCTGCCGCCAGCGCCGCCGCAATGGGCCGTGCCGCCCGGCGGACCGTTGCCCAGTTTTCCACCAGCGGGATGGCCAGCGCCACCGTTGCCGGGCCGAGCAGGAAGTGAACGAACTGCGCCCCCTCGAAATAGGTGTCGAAGTCGGTGCCGGTGATCGCGAGCAGTGCGATGATGATGAGCGCAGCGATCACCACAGGGTTCAGCGCCGGGTGCCGGTTGGCTCGCCGCGCGAGCGCATCGGCCAGCGCGTAGGCGCTGACCGTGAGCGTCAGCCAGGTGAGCGGCCGCTCGGCGAGATAGACCCAAAGGTCGTTGACGTTTTCCGGGATCATCGGCTGCCCGCCACCCAGCGGAACACCAGCGCCGATACCGCCAGCGCCGTGATCGACGAGATCACCAGCGCCGACACCAGCGGCAGACCGTACTGGGTGAAGATGTCCCGGTACTCGATCACCCCGACCGCAGCAGGCACGAACAAGAGAGAGAGGTTGCGCAGGATGGTGTGCGAGACCGCCGCCACCTCGGTGCCGATCCGGCCGCGGATGAGCAGCGCCGCAGCCAGCGCCCCGCCCCCCAGAACCGGACCGGGGATCGGCAGGTCGAGCAAGCGGACCAGCACCTCCCCGCCAAGTTGAAAGCCAAGGAGGACAACGAGCGCGTTGATCATGTGGCTGTGCCTTTCGGTTGGACTTGCCATGAGCCACTCCCCTACAACGGGACGGGAGACGTGGCGAAGGGCTGACGATGTTTGCAAAGATCTTGGTGGCTAATCGCGGCGAGATCGCTTGCCGCATCATGAAGACGGCGCAGCGGATGGGGATTGCCACGGTCGCCGTCTATTCCGACGCCGACCGTCACGCACCCCACGTGGAGATGGCGGACGAAGCGGTCCACATTGGCCCGTCGCCCGCCGCGGACTCCTACCTCAAGATTGATGCCATTCTGGACGCCTGCGCCCGGACCGGCGCAGAAGCCGTCCACCCCGGCTATGGTTTCTTGTCCGAGCGCGCGTCTTTCGCCAAGGCGCTGGCGGACGCCGGCATTGTCTTCATCGGCCCCAACGCCGACGCCATCGACGCCATGGGCGACAAGATCGAATCCAAGCTGCGCGCCGAGGCCGCGGGCGTCTCCACCGTCCCCGGCGGCAAGGGAGCCCTCACCAGCGCCGAGGATGCGCTCGAGGTGGCCGAGACAATCGGCTATCCGGTGATGATCAAGGCGTCCGCCGGCGGCGGTGGCAAGGGGATGCGCATTGCCCACAGCGCATCCGAGGTGAAGGAAGGCTTCGACCGCGCCCGTTCCGAAGCGGCCGCCTCCTTCGGCGATAACCGCGTCTTCGTGGAAAAGTTCATCGTCGACCCGCGCCACATCGAAATTCAGGTGCTGGGCGACAAGCACGGCAACGTGATCCACCTTCTGGAGCGCGAATGTTCCATTCAGCGCCGGAACCAGAAGGTGCTGGAGGAGGCCCCCTCCCCGCTGCTGGACGACGAGACCCGCGCCGCCATGGGCGCGCAGGCCGTCGCGCTGGCGAAAGCGGTCAATTACGATTCGGCAGGCACGGTGGAATTCGTCGCAAGCCAGGACGCCGAGTTTTATTTTCTGGAGATGAACACCCGCCTTCAGGTGGAACACCCGGTGACCGAGCTCATCACCGGCGTGGACCTTGTGGAGCAGATGATCCGCGTTGCCTACGGCGAGCGTCTTTCGCTTGAGCAGGACGACATAAGCGCCAGCGGCTGGGCGGTGGAAAGCCGCCTCTACGCCGAGGACCCCGACCGCAATTTCATGCCCTCCATCGGACGCCTGCGCCGTCTCGCCTTCCCGGCCGAACGCGCCGGCGAGACCACCGTGCGCATCGACACAGGCGTGGTCGAAGGCTCCGAAATTTCCCGCTTCTACGACCCGATGATCGCCAAGGTCATCACCCACGGGCCGACGCGCGACCTGGCGGTGGAGGCCATGTCCGAGGCGCTCGACGAGGTTGCCATCGAAGGCATCCGCCACAATGGCACGTTCCTGTCGGCGCTGATGGCGCATCCGCGCTGGCGCGAGGGCGCGCTGTCGACCGCATTCATCGCGCAGGAGTTCGACGGGACCGGCACCGCGGCGCTGGGCGACGACGACCGGCGCACCATGGCCGCCGTCGCCTTCGCGGCCCATGCGCGCGAAAGCCAGCGCCGCTCGGGCTTCGGCCCGCACCCCTCGCCCGCCCCCGCTGAATTGTCGGCCGTCTTTGCCGACGATGTGCGGATCGACGCTGGCCTCGCCGGCAGCTGGGACACCTGGCGCATCATGATCGACGGCATGGCGCTGGACGTGGTGATCGAGAGCATCGAGCACGCTGTCTGGCGCGGCGCGGTCGGCGGGCGGCGCATCATTATGGGCCTCGACAGGCGCCGCGGCCGCAGCGCGATGACGTGGCGCGGCATGCGCGCGACCGCGCGGATCGCCAGCCCCCGCGTGGCCGACCTGATGCGCCATCTGCCGGAGGAAAGCACCGCCGGCAGCGGCAAGACGGTCCTCTGCCCCATGCCCGGCCTGGTGGTATCCATCGACGTTGCAGCGGGCGACAATGTGGAGGACGGGCAGCAGCTTGCCGTGATCGAGGCGATGAAGATGGAAAACGTCCTGCGCGCCGAACGATCCGGCAAGATCAAGACCGTTCACGTTGCACCGGGCGCCAGCCTTGCGGTAGACGCGCCGATCCTGGAGTTCGAATGATGGCGACGCGCTTTCTGATTTCAGGCCATGTGCAGGGCGTCGGCTACCGCGACTGGTGCCGGCGCGAAGCCGAAGACCGCGGTCTTGCCGGCTATGTCCGCAACCTTGCGGATGGGCGGGTGGAAGCCTTGTTCTATGGCCGCAACGAGGTTGTGGACGAGATGCTGGTGGCCTGCCGCAAGGGACCACCCGGCGCGGCCGTGACCTCGGTCGGGCTGGATGCCGTCGACCTTCCGCCCGTTGAAGGCTTTACGATATTGAGAGACGCATGATGACAAATGTTGCGCGCACTGGAGGACACCAATGGAACTGACTGGCGAACACCGCATCCCGGCGCCGCGTGAAACCGTGTGGAAGGCCCTGCACGACCCCGAAATCCTGCAGGCTTGCGTGAAAGGCTGCAAGGAGCTGACCAAGATCAGCGACGACGAGCTTGCCGGCAAGGTGGAAGCCAAGGTTGGCCCGGTAAAGGCGACATTTGACGCCGTGGTGAAGATCACCGACCCCGTGGCACCCGAGCGCTACACGCTGGTGGGCGAAGGCAAGGGCGGCGTGGCGGGCTTTGCCAAGGGTTCGGCCGAAGTCGTGCTGGCCGAAGATGGCGACGACACCATCCTGACCTACAACGCCAAGGCCAATATCGGCGGCAAGCTGGCGCAGCTCGGTTCGCGCCTGGTGGATTCCACCGCGAGAAAATATGCGGCCGACTTTTTCCAGAACCTGTCGGAAATCCTGAGCAAGGGCGCCGAGCCGGAGCCTGCCGTTGGCGACCCCGTGCCGGAAGATCCGGTGGCTGCCGCAGCGGCAGCGCCGGCAGCATCCGCCCCGCCGCCTGCAGCGCCCGCCCCCACCGCAGCGGACGCGGGCAGCGCGGAGAAATCGTCTACACGAATTCCGCCGCTGGTCTGGCTCGGCGTTCTGGTGGCGCTCGGCGTCGTCTTGGCCATCGCCGTCGTCTGACGTCGGCGTCCGGGGCGGCTCGCGCCCCGCTCTCAAAAATTACGGCAATAGAGCGTAGCAGCGGGTGGCCTTGGTGCCGCCCGTTTGCATTTGGCTTCGTCCCGGTGCGGGGCAAGCCGTGAGTTTAATGAAGGACGCAGGCGACGAAACCATGGCCGGGCAGCTGCGGCGGTGCCGTGTTGTGCGACCTTTCGGCCTCCGCAGGGTACGGCGCAACGCCAGTCCTTCGCGCAGCGCGGCATCCGGTGCAGCGCTGCGCGAAAGATCTGGCCGGCGGAACTGCCGAATTCAGGCGTCGTCGCGGGAGACGAACTTGTTGAACCGGCTCACCTTGCCGGTCGCGGTCTTTTCCTTGAACAGGAAGGCGAGCTTGTTGTCGTCAAACGCCTTCAGGAATTTGGGCCAGGGCACTGCGGCAAGGCCCTCGTCGGGTTTGCCGAAGTCGATCCGCAGGATGCCGAGCTTGCCTTTCTTGGTGCCGGTTTCGGCCACGTGAGTCGGCCGGCCGCCACGCGATTCCACCCATTCGCGAATGCGGGTGTGATCGACAGTGGTCTGCGCATCGTCGTCGGCGCTGGCCTTTTTCAGCCGTGCTTCACCGGCCGCAGCATCAGCCTTTGCCTTTTTGGCCGGCGCTTTCGTGGATTTTGCCGCGGGCGAGGCCTTTGCGGATGAAGCGGACTTTGCCGACGGTGCGGCCTTGCTCTTGCTTGCCGTCGCGGCCTTGCCGGACGCGGCGGCCTTTTTCGGGGTGGCGGCCTTGGCGGACGACGCCGACTTTGCGGCAGGCTTGGCGTTTGCGGTGGATTTCGACGATGCGCTCGCGGAAGACGATGCCTTCGTCGTTGTTTTCTTGGATGCAGCGGTCCCGGCGGAGGATTTGGATGCGGTCTTGGCCGGTGATTTGGCGGATGCCGATGTGCTGCTCGCCGCCTTGCTGGCGCTTGTTTTCTTGGCGGGGGCCGATGGCTTTGCCGCCGACTTCGAAGTCGACTTGGAGCCCGATGCCGGTGCCTTGGCGCCGTTCATCTTGGACCCGGCCGATGCGCTCGTTTTGGACGCCGCCGCCTTGGTGGCCTTCGGTTTCGCCGCGGAGGATTTCGAGGCTGGCGCCGCCTTGCTGCTGGCCGACGTTTTCGCAGCCGGCTTTGCGGCGCTGGCGCTTTTGGCCGACGCGCGCTTCTTCGCCGGGGCCTTCTCAAGCCCGTGATCGGCCGCGTCGACGAATTTGCAGAAGCGGCTCTTGTTGCCGGACTTGGTGGTCTCCTGCAGGAGAAGCGCCAGACCGTACTTGTCCATCATGTCGAAAAATTTCGGCCAGTCGATCTCGTCCAGCGAGTCGTCCTTCTTGCCGAAGTCGAACCGGAGCAAGGCGCCAGGTTTGCCGTTGTTGGCAGTGTCCTTGACGATCGACGGTCGCCCGCCGCGCGCTTCGGCCCATTCCTTGATGCGTCCCTGGTCTCGGGTGACGTCTGCTTCGCTCATATCCGCTAATCCCCTGTTAGCGGCGCAACTATGGCGCACTCTCGCCGCGTCAAAGGTTATAATTGCTGATTCTGCAGATGAAAGCCAGTCAACCCCCAAATGTGAGGACTAAATCCACAAGCCCAGCGCAAGCTTCTTTGCAACGAGGTTACTTCGCAAGGGAGCTAAGTTTGCGGGACCGCGCCGCCTGCCGGATCTTCAGGCCGAAATGGGCTGAAGAATCCGTGTTCGGCCAGCGCCGCCCGTCATCCAGCAGGAACGAGATCAGCCGCTCACGATCCTGGGTCCAGGCACGGTGCCCGAACTCGACGCGGGACCACGCGGCAGCGCTGATGTCCTCCGCCTCGCCCTGCGACAGCTCCGGCAATGCCAGCGGCCGCTCCGGATCGTAAAGAATCCCGCTGGACCTGTGGCCGATATATTCGTTGGCGGTCGGCCTGTCGGGCGCCACCACAATCTGCCCGCGCGCCATCGCCTCCAGCGTCATCATGCCGATCCCTTCGCGCAGGCGCGGCGCAAAGTGGAACAGCGGCGCCCCGCTCACCGCCGCAAACTCGGCCTTGTCGTCGAACCAGTCCGACGTGGTGAGGGCAACGCCCTCCAAGGTGTCCCGGCGGCGATAGCTGTGGGCGCTTGCCGCTTCGTGCGGAAAATCGGGCACGGCGTGGACGTGGAGGCTGCCGATCTTCAACGTCCGGCATTGCTTGGCCACGGTCCGCGCGCTCGGCACGTCCTGCGGCTTGCGCTCCCAGAAAAACGCCGACCACGTTTCGGGCGCCGTGTTCCGCGCCACCGGGGCCGCGGGCTCCGGCCAGTATTCGAACGAGGCGCTGCGCTGGTCCAGCCGCTGCAGGTGGCTGTGGAGCGTGCGCGAGAAGGTGGCAAAGCGGCAGTTGATGAACTGGCGCCAGTAGTCGTCCGAATGGCTCCACGCCCCGTCATACATGGGGATGATGACCGCGTTGCGCAGCCCGAGCGGCAGAAGCCGCGCTGCCACATATTCGGTCTGCAGGAAGACCCAGAGGTCGAAATCTTCCTTGAGGTATGTCTCCACAGCCGTGTCGTCCGACAGGCGCGGATCGTCGGGCGAGGAGTGAAGCACGGTGACCGTGCCCAATTCGGCCAGAAGGCTCTGGATGAACCGGGTGGACCCGGTGCGCTCGTGGAACGTGTGGCCGACGAAACAGATCTTCATGCCCATCCCCTTAGCGCAGCTGGATGCTGACGAGAGCGACGCCGAGGTCGCGCGGATCGCCGCCGACGCTGGCCGAAGCCGAAGGCTGGATATGGACCATGTTGTCCTGTCCGCCCTTGCGCCAGAGGTGCCCCACATCCGCGCTGATCGCACCGCCGCTCAGCGGGCCTTCCGCAACGACCATGCCGTTGACGCTGATGGTGCAGCTCTGGTTCTTCACCACGGGGTTGGGCCGCATGTCGACAACGAGAGCCGAGATGGAATCCATCGACGAAAGCCGCACCTCGCTCTTCACCCCGCGCGACCAGATGAAGGTCGGCTCGAACTGGTACCAGCCTGCGCCCAGAAGCTCGGCGTTTTCGGCCGATGTGGTGCGGTTGAAGGCGACCTTGGCGCCGGCCGGCCGCGGCGATGTGGTCGCGTCGCCGCTGAACTCGAACTCGCGCACGGCCAGCGAAACCAGCCCCGACCCTGCATCGAACGGCTCGGCGTGGTCGGACATGACCTCCACGACAGTGCCGCCGGGAAGCGGCATCTCGAACACCAGATCGACGGCAAAGCTCCCCTTGGGTACCGCCACCTGCGCAATGGACTGCCCGTCCACGAAGGCGTTCAGGATCTGGTTCGTGAACGGATTGGTGCCGCGCAGCTGAAGGCCGGTGGCGTTGGTGCCGGTGGGGGTAAGGAAGCGCGCCCCGTCGCCCGACAAAAAGCGGTAAGGGTGGTTGATTGCACGGGCAAGGTCCGCCTTCCGTTCGACCGAAAGGCCGACAATCGCCTCGCCTGCCGCCAGCGAACGCGTGCCGCGGAACGGGGAGGCCCCGCCATAATAGTAGGCGTCGACGCCGGCAGGATCGGCCGAAAAGCGCCGGTGCAGCGCGTTCCACTCCAACTTGAGCAGGTCGTGCCGCTGGTCCGAAAAGCCGCCGCCTGCGTAGATCGCCACGATCTCGTCCACAAATTGCGGCGTGGCGCCAGCCTCCACCGCGCGCAGGAAGAAGTCGTGGTCGGCGCAGACGCGAAAGGCTGTGTCGTAGCGCTTTTCCCGCAGGAGGGTGGTGCGTGTCATGGTGGCCTGGTGCGCCGGAAAGCGGGCGATCCACTCCGGCGTGATCCGCCCGCTGCGCAAGCCCGCCATTGCCGCGCGGAAATCCCAGGATTGCTGGAACATCTCGCGGCCATTCTTGCGATAGATGTGGTTGCCGTAGACGATGTCGGCATCGGTGTGCCGCCGCGCCATCAGCCGGGTCACGGTGTCCGCGCTGTGGAAGAGATCGCCCGCGTTGAGAAACAGGACCATCTCGCCGCCGGCCATGGCAGCGGCCCGGTTCATGGCATCGAAGATCCCGGCGTCCTCGATGATTTCCAGCCGGTCGATGTCGTCCCGGTAGCGGGAAAGGACCTCTGGCGTATCGTCCCAGCTCGACCCGTCGACCACCAGAAGCTCGATGTCAGGATAGTCCTGACCGAGAATGCTTTCGAGGGTCAGGGGGAGTTCTTCGGCCGCGTTCAGGGCGACGGTTGCAACGGTAAGACTCAACGGGAAACCTGCTCGGTCGGTGCGCTCTTCATGCGGTGGCTGCGTGGTGCTCGACAAACCAGTCATATGTGGATGCGAGCCCCTCGCGAAGGGAGATTTGATGCTGCCACCCCAGCGCCTTGAGGCGGGCGCCGTCCATCAGCTTGCGCGGGGTACCGTCCGGCTTGGTGGGATCGGTGACCAGTGCGCCGGTGTAGCCCACCACGTCCATCACCAGTTCGGCAAGTTCGCGGATGGTCACGTCGGTGCCGAGGCCGATGTTGATGTGCTCGTAGCCATCGTAAAAACGCGCCGCGTGGAGGATGCCGGACGCGCAATCGTCCACATGCATGAACTCGCGGCGAGGCTGGCCCGATCCCCAGATCACCATCTGCGGCGCGCCCGCCACCTTCGCGTCGTGCGCCTTGCGCATCAGCGCCGGGATGACATGGCTGGATGCCAGATCGAAATTGTCGCCCGGCCCGTAAAGGTTGGTGGGCATCACCGATATGTAGTGCGCGCCGTACTGCCGCTTCAGCGCCTGGCACATCTTGATGCCGGCAATCTTGGCAATGGCGTACCACTCGTTGGTGGGCTCCAGCGGACCGGTGAGGAGCGCATCCTCCGCCATGGGCTGCGGCGCCATCTTCGGATAGATGCACGACGAGCCGAGGAACACGAGCCGCTCCACATCCGCCTCGAACGCGCCGCGAATGACGGCAGTCTCCAGCTCCAGATTGTCGAACAGGAATTCTGACGGATAGGTGTCGTTCGCCAGAATGCCGCCAACCCGTGCTGCTGCCAGAAAGACGACGTCTGGCTTGTGGGCGGCAAGCCAGGTTTTCACGGCCGCACGATCCCTGAGGTCAAGCTCGTTGCGTGTGGCGGTCAGAACTTCGGCGGGGTTTTCGGCGCCGAGCGCGCGGACGATCGCCTGCCCGACCATGCCGCGATGGCCCGCCACAAAGACGCGTTTGCCGGCCAGGGTATGGAGTTGTTGCAAGGGCCAACCTTTGTGATTGGAGCACGCGAATTATCAGGACCGGGAACGCTGTTGGCGTGGTGGAGCCGAGGGGATTCGAACCCCTGACCTCTGCAGTGCGATTGCAGCGCTCTCCCAACTGAGCTACGGCCCCGACGATGGCGGTATGTTATCGCCTGCAGGCAAAGTCAATATTGGCGGACGTCCACGCGGATGGGTGGCCCGAAAATGTGCCTGTGCCAGCAACATGCGCCCCGGCCGGGCATGACAGGGGTGCCGAAGCGCGCCATCTTGGCGTAAGCCGCAGGAGCCGGATAGCCGTGATGCGGCAAGCCTCAGAAAGATGGAGAAGTCCCGTTGATCGTGTTTCAGACTATGTTCGGGTCCGTGGACAACCCATACGAAGCCTTCAAGCGGGCGCTGGGAGCGGACGCGGTGGGCTGGCTCGATCGCAATCTCACTGTCGACGACCTCAAGCCCGGCATCGCGAAACGCTTCAAGGTCATCGGCGGACCTTTGCCGTTCGACAAGGTCTATGCGCTGCGCGGCGTCCGCTTCTTTGCCATGGTGCTGGACGATCCGGGCACGCGGTCCATGCGCCAGTGGTCAACTGCGGTGAACAACGAGGCGCACCCGCACCATGCCCTCACGCATGCATTCATGCCGCGCGAGGTGCTTGAAGAAGACCTGCCGTTCGCAAAGACCATCCGCGATGCGACCACCCGTGTCTTGTCCCCCGATGGCGAGGAGCCGAGTGTGGAGGCCGCTGTTGCACGCATCAAGGCAGGCCCGTTCCTGATCGGCGATCCGGAGAACCTCCGCCCCTTCGTCGAGGTGCTTGCGCGAGTTCTGGAGGTGAAGCCGACAGATTTCGGCCCCCACCCGTTCAAGGCGCGGGGGATGCCTTTTCCGCGCAAGACCGGGGTGCCGCGGATTCAAGCCGCCAATCCGATGGACAACGCCCTTCTCGCAGCGCTGGAGGGCTTGCGGACCGACGGGCGGGATCTTGTCATCACCCGGCGCGCTAGGCCCGCTGATGAGGCAACCGGCAGCGCCGGCGGCTGACGAGGCGCCACGGCAGCCCGGCGTTCAGCTCTCCTCTTGCGCCACCGCCAGCCAGGCGTCTTCGTCCCAGACCGTGAGGCCCAATGCTTCGGCCTTTGCGAGTTTCGAACCTGCGCCGGGGCCGGCGACCACAATGTCAGTCTTCTTGGAGATGGTGCCGACCACGCGGGCGCCGAGCGCTTCGGCCCGCGCCTTGGCCTCGTCGCGCGTCATCCGCTCCAGCGAGCCGGTGAACACCACCGCCTTGCCGGCAATGGCCGAATCCACCGTGCGCGCCACCTCCGGCTCGATGGTGAGTTCGCCCGCCAGCGCGTCCAGCGCGTCCACGTTGTGGCTTTCGCTGAAGAAATTCTCAAGCGCATCGGCAACCACGGCGCCGAGCCCGTCGATGGCAACAAGGTCGGTGCGCACGGCCTCCCCTTCCGCATCCGGCTCCGTCTGCGCGGCCCGGTCCGCCGCAGCCTTCGCCAGCGCGCCCATGCCTTTCCGGAAGGCATCGTAGGTCCCGAAATGGAGGGCCAGCACGCGCGACGAGATCTCGCCCACCCGGCGGATGCCAAGCGCATAGATCAGCCGGCGCAGCGCAATGGTCCGCCGGCTCTCGATGGCGTCGAACAGGTTCCGGACGCTGGTCTCGCCATAGCCTTCGCGCGCGACAATCCGCTCGTCTTCGGGCTTTGCAGCATCGCGCTTGGCCAGGGTGAAAATATCCGCCGGGGTGCGGATCAGGCCATCGGCGTGGAAGGCGGCAATCTGCTTGGCCCCCAGCCCCTCGATGTCGAACGCCGCGCGGGAGACGAAGTGCTTCAGCCGCGCCAGCACCTGCGCGTCGCAAACGAGGCCGCCCGTGCAGCGGCGCACCACATCGGGCTTGCCGGTTCGCGGATTGAGTTCCGCCGCGACCTTGCTGCCGCACACCGGACATTTTTCGGGAAACACGTAAGGCGCCGAACCCGCCGGCCGCTTGTCGGTGAGGACGCGCACCACCTGCGGGATCACGTCGCCCGCTCGCTGGATCTCCACCGTGTCGCCAATGCGCACGTCCAGCCGGGCAATCTCGTCAGCATTATGGAGCGTGGCGTTCTTCACGACCACGCCGCCCACCGTGATGGGCGCCAGCCGCGCGACCGGCGTCAGCGAGCCGGTGCGCCCCACCTGGATCTCGATGCCTTCCAGCACCGTGATGGCGCGCTCTGCGGCAAATTTGTGCGCCACCGCCCAGCGGGGCCGCCGCTCCCGCTCGCCAAGGCGGCGCTGCAGGTCCAGGCGGTCGATCTTGTAGACCATCCCGTCGATGTCATAGGGGAGCGCAGCGCGCTTTTCCTCAATCTCGCTGTAGGCGGCCAGAAGCGCCTCTATGGTTTCGCAGCGGTGCATCAGATCATTGACGGGCAGGCCGTAGGCTTTCAGCGCCTCCATCATGCCGCTCTGGGTCTCGGCGGGAAGTTCGCTCGCCTCCCCCCAACCGTAGGCAAAGAACTGGAGCGGCCGATCGGCGGTCTTCTGCGGCTCCACCTGCCGCAGCGATCCGGCGGCCGCATTGCGCGGGTTGGCGACGGGCCGCTTGCCCTCCTCCACCAGCCGCGCGTTGAGGGCGGCAAAGTCGGCGTGGGTCATGTAGACCTCACCGCGCACTTCGAACACCGCGGGCGGCTTGCCCTTCAGCTTCTGCGGGATCGCCTCCACAAAGGCGACATTCTTCGTCACGTTTTCACCGGCGCGGCCATCGCCGCGGGTGGCGGCCACGGCAAGCGCGCCATTCTCGTAGCGGAGCGACAGCGACAGGCCGTCGATCTTCGGCTCAGCGGTAAAGGTGAGACCGGCATCCTCGGGCAGCTTGAGGAAGCGGCGAACGCGGGTCAGAAATTCGGCAACCTCATCAGCCGTCAGCGCCTTGTTGAGCGACAGCATCGGGAGCGGATGCTCGACCTCGGCGAACGCGCCGGACGGCGCCGCGCCGATGCCGCTGGTGGTGCCGTCGGCAAGCTCGGGGTGTTCGGCTTCCAGCGCGTCCAGCTCCTGCTGCAACGCGTCGAACTCGGCATCGGAAATGATCGGATCGTCGTCGCCATGATAACGCTGGTTATGCTCGGCGATCTCGGCGGCGAGCGCCTTGTGGCGCGCAGCAGGTTCTTCTGGCAGCTCAGGCAAACAATGGTCCTCCCCGGCGCATAGATAACGCGCCGGCGCATGAGGTACAGCTCAGGCTTCGATCAGGCGCACGGCAGCGGCGCGCGCCTCGTCGGTGATGACGGCGCCGGCCAGCATGCGCGCAATCTCTTCCTTGCGCGCTTCGCCCTCGATCTGCTCCACCGCCGTCTGCGTTGTGGCAGACCCTGTGTGGCTCTTGGCAATCAGAAGGTGATTGTCGGCCCTTGCCGCCACCTGCGGCGCGTGGGTGACGGCAATCACCTGCACCGCCTCCGACAGGCGGGCCATCCGCGCGCCGATCGCGTCCGACACCGCGCCGCCCACGCCGGTGTCGATCTCGTCGAAGATCATGGTGGAGGCGGAGCCGCGGTCGGCGAGCGAGACCTTGAGCGCCAGCAGAAAGCGCGAGAATTCGCCGCCGGATGCCACCTTCAGGATGGGGCCCGGCGGCGAGCCGGGGTTGGTCTGAACGTAGAACTCCATGCGGTCGATGCCCTCGGCGGCGGGCTCCGCCTCGCTGTGACGCACGGTGAAGCGCGCCTTGTCCAGCTTCAGCGGCGCCAGCTCACGCGCAATGTCCGCCTCCAGTGCGCTGGCGGCGGCAAGGCGCCTGTCGGACAAGGTGGCGGCTGCATCGCGGTACGCCTGCTCCGCAGCAGTGACCGCGGAGGCAAGCCCGGCAAGGCGCTCCTCGCCGGCGTCGATATCGCCAAGGTCGTCCGCCATTTTTGCGGCAAGCGCTGCAAGGTCGTCCACCGGCACCTTGAACTTGCGGGCCGCCGCACGCAGCGCGAACAATCGCTCTTCCAGCCCCTCCATTGCGCCGGGGTTGTAGTCGAGGCTGCGCTGGGCATCCGCGATGGTGGTGCGCGCCTCCTCCAGCACATCGAGCGCTGCGGCGAGCGCGTCCATCACGGGGGTGAGCTTATCTTCGGCGCCGCTCATCTTGCGCTCCAGCTTGCGCAGGACGCCCGCCAGCGACGGGATGGGCGACTTCGGCCCCTCAAGGCTCGATGCGGCCTCGGCCAGATCGCCCGCCACCTTTTCGGCCGCCGCCATGGCACTGCGGTCCACCGAGAGGCGCTCTTCCTCGCCGGGTTCGGGGTCGAGCCTGGTCAATTCGTCAACCGAGGCGCGGAGATAATCCACCTCGTCGCGGGCAGCCGCCAGCTTCGCCTCGTGGGCGGCGAGCGCTTCCTCGGCATCCTTCAGGCCGCGCCACAAAGTGCCCAGATGCTCGCATTCGGCGCCAAGCGTGCCGTAGGCATCCACCAGCCGTCGGTGCGCGGCAGGCTGGATCAGACCCCGGTCGGCGTGCTGGCCGTGCACTTCCACCAGCATCGTGCCCAGTGATTTCATCAGCGTCGCGCTGGCCGGCTGGTCGTTGACGAAGCCGCGCGCCTTGCCATCCGCCGTCAGGGTGCGGCGCAGGATGATTGCGTCATCCTCCACTTCGATGTCCATCTCGGCAAGAAGCGCGACGGCGGGATGCAGCGGTGTGACGAGAAAGGTTGCAGACACCGCGCCCTTGTCTTCGCCGCGTCGCACCAGCCCGCCTTCTGCCTTTGCGCCCAGCGCAAGCGACAGCGCATCGAGCAGGATGGACTTGCCAGCACCGGTCTCCCCCGTGAGCACGGTGAAGCCCGGCGCGAAGGACAGGTCCAGCGCCTCGATCAGGACGATGTTACGGATGGATAACCGTGACAGCACGCCTCGAACGCCCTCGTTTGGCGTACTCGCCTTGCCTCGCCTGGGGTCTGGTCAGAGCACGTTGATGCTTGAGAACGCCCGGCTGATCCAGCTTGCCTTGGCTTCGCTCGGCGAGTAACCGCCTTTTTCCAGGAGCGCGTAGGAATCGCGGTACCACTTGCTGTCCGGGAAATTGTGCCCGAGCACGGCGGCCGCAGTCTGCGCCTCCTGCGTCAGCCCCAACGCATAGTAGGATTCGGTCAGGCGGAATAGCGCTTCTTCCACGTGCCGCGTCTGCTGGTAGTTCTCCACCACATTGCGGAAGCGGTTGATGGCGGCAAGGTTGTCGTTCCGCTCCAGATAGTAGCGGCCCACTTCCATCTGCTTGCCGGCCAGCTGGTCTTCTGCCGCCAGCACCTTGTTGCGCGCATCGGGCGTATATTCGCTGTCCGGGTATTTCTCGATCAGGATGCGGAACGCAGCGAGCGCCTGCTCGGTCTCGCGCTGGTCGCGCGTCACGTCCGGGATCTGCTTGTAGTAGGAATTGCCGATGATGTACTGCGCGTACGCGGCATCCTCGTGGTTGGGGTGCAGCGCCAGAAACCGCTTGGCGGCGTTGATCGCCTCGGGATATTTCCCGCGCGAATAGCTGGTGAAGGCCAGCATCATCTGGCTCTTGCGGCCAAATTCGGTGTGGGGGTGGAGCCGGTCCACCTCCTCGAACTTGATCTGGGCGGTGCGCACATCGCCCTCGTTCATCAGCACCAGCGCCTCGTTGTAGAGCTGGTCTGGCGGCGTGTCGTTGAAGGCAAGTTCTTCCACCCGTCCGCCGCCGCAGGCCGCAACGCTGAGGCCGAGCGCAAGAACGGCTGCCATCCTGATGCCAAGGCTCATCGCAAACACTCCAACAAAACGCAGGGACACCGTGTAGCAGCGCTGGCAACGCATTCCAACGCCCGCCGCGCACCCCTTACTAGCGCAACTGATAATAGCTGCAATTAACGATCAATTGTGAAGTTTTCGTTCGACCCGAAAAGCGCCGCCAGAAGCCTGTAGTTGAGACGGTGCCCCGCCTTGTGGCTGCGGTAGACGCCAAGGATCGGCGCGCCCGCCAGCGCCAGGTCGCCAATGGCATCCAGCAGCTTGTGGCGGGCAAACTCGTCGGAGAAGCGCAGGCCCTCGGGGTTGGCGACCCGGTCGCCGTCCACAGCCACCGCATTGTCCAGCGAAGCGCCCCTGGCGTAGCCCTTGCGGCGCATCCGCTCCACGTCCTTCAGCGGACCGAAGGTGCGGGCGGGCGCAATGTCGCGGGCATAATCGTCGCGCCCCAGCTCGAAGGTCACACGGCTGAGGCCGATCACCGGCGCTGCAAAGTCGATCCCCACATCAAAACGCTGCGTGTTCGACGGCAGGAGCGCCGCAAAGGCATCTCCGTCACTCACCGAGACCGGGCGGAGAACGCGAAAGGGCGCCACCCTGCCCGCATCCGCGACCAACGGGGCCAACGCATCCAGAAACGGACGGGCGCTGCCATCCATGATGGGAAGCTCGGGGCCCTCAAGGGTCACATCGGCGTTCCAGACGCCGAGCGCGGACAGGGCCGACATCAGGTGCTCCACCGTCATGACCCGCGTTCCGCCGGCCTCGATCACTGTGGCAAGGCGCGTGGCACTGACATTGCGCCAGGACGCGGCAACGCTGCCGCCGTCCCGGTGAAAGCGCACGCCCTGTGTGCCGGGGGCCACAGAAACAGAAACATCGGCGCCCGAATGGACGCCGATGCCTTTGAGCGAGACAGGCTCGCGCAGTGTGCGTTGGAGGATCAGTTGGCCTGCCGGCGCAGGAACGCCGGAATTTCAAGCTGATCGTCGTCCATCGGGCGCTGGGCCTGCCGCGTGCGGGACACAGGCTCAGCCTCCGTCCGGGCGCGGCGCTGCGGCGCTTCTGCCTTGGGGCGGGCGCGGCGCGGTGCGGGTGCGCCGTCGGCTGCCTCATCCATGTAGGCCTGGTCCAGCTGTGGCGCGGCGGGGCGCTGCTCCGGTGCCGGCAGCGCAGCCTGGGCGCGGCGGCGCTCGGGGCGGGTCTGCGGCGCGGGGGCAAAATCGTCCGCGTCTTCCTCTTCGCGGCGCGACAGGCCGCTGGCGATCCGGCGCAGCAGACCCATCGGGCGGCGTTCGTCCGCGGCGGGGTAGTCGCCATAGTCCGGGGCGCGGGTACGGTTGGCGCGCAGGTCCGGAACCGCGACCGGCTCGTCGAACTCGTCGTCGAACTCAGCCTGCGCAGCGGCTTCGTCGAAGATTTCGGCTTCCTCGATGGGCTCCAGCGCATGCGGATCCAGGTCGAAGTCTTCAAGGCCCGCTGCGACGGCGGCCAAGGCAGCTTCACCCGGATCGGCGATGGCAACCGCCGCACCTGAATCAGGGGTCTGCTTCTTGGCGGCCCGGTCCGCGAAGGAGACGACGCGCGTGTCTTTCGGCGGCTCGATGACGTTGGCCGGATCCTGGTCGATGCCCGTTGCCACCACGGAGACGCGGATGACGCCTTCGAGGCTGTCGTCGAACGTCGCGCCGAAGATGATGTTGGCGTCGTCGTCAACCTCTTCGCGGATGCGCGTGGTGGCTTCGTCCACCTCGAACAGCGTCAGGTCGTTGCCGCCGACGACGGAGACCAGAAGGCCGCGGGCGCCCTTCATGGAGGTTTCGTCAAGCAGCGGGTTGGAGATGGCGGCCTCGGCGGCCTGGAGCGCGCGGCCCTCGCCGGAGGCCTCGCCGGTGCCCATCATCGCCTTGCCCATGTTGCGCATGACGGAGCGCACGTCGGCAAAGTCGAGGTTGATGAGGCCTTCCTTGACCATCAGATCGGTGATGCAGGCAACGCCGGAGTAGAGCACCTGGTCGGCCATCGCGAAGGCGTCGGCAAAGGTGGTCTGCGCATTGGCGATGCGGAAGAGGTTCTGGTTCGGGATCACGATCAGCGTGTCGACGTGCTGGGCGAGTTCCTCGATGCCGGCGTCTGCCAGCTTGGCGCGGCGTGCGCCCTCGAACTGGAACGGGCGGGTCACGACGCCAACGGTGAGGATGCCCTGGTCACGCGCAACGCGGGCGACCACCGGGGCCGAACCCGTGCCGGTGCCGCCGCCCATGCCCGCGGTGATGAACACCATGTGCGAGCCGGACAGATGGTCGGCGATCTCGTCGATCACTTCCTCGGCGGCGGCGCGGCCGACGTCAGGCTGGGAACCGGCACCGAGGCCCTCGGTCACCGCGATGCCCATCTGAACCACCCGCTCCGCCTTCGAGAGGTTGAGCGACTGTGCATCGGTGTTGGCGACAACAAAGTCGCAACCGGCAAGGCCGGCCTCGATCATGTTGTTCACCGCGTTGCAGCCTGCACCGCCGACGCCGAACACCATGATGCGCGGCTTGAGCTCTGTGAGGTCGGGCGTCTTCAGATGGTTGGACGACATGATTGCCCCCTGTTCTCGTCACTTTGCCCGAACCGGGCGCCAAGATTACGGCCTGAGCCGCGTTGTTTTCGTTTGAGCGCGAACGCTCAGGTTAGAAGCTTTCCTTCAGCCAGCGGCCCATGCGGGCGATGTAGCCCGTGGACTGGGTGCCGGCTGAGAACAGGCTCGCCGGAGCGAGCTGCGGATAGATGAGAAGCCCGACCACGGCGCTGAACGCCGCGCCGCGGGCCGCAATCGGCAATCCCTTGACGCCGAGCGGGCGCCCGAGACGGACCGGGCGGCCGAAGACGTGGCGCGCCACGTCCGGCAGTCCGGTGAGTTGACTTCCGCCGCCGGTAAGGACCACGCGGCGGCCGATCCGCCCCGAAAATCCCGACTCGACGAGGCGGTCGCGAATGAGTTCGACAATCTCGTCCACGCGTGGCCGGATGATCTGGTTCAGCGTCAGCCGCGGGATGACCTGCGGCGCGGCGCCATAGTCCTCGCCCACCGGATGGATGGTGAGGGTGTCGCGCTCGTCGGCAGAGGCGGCAATCGCCGAGCCTTCGAGTGTCTTCAGCCGTTCCGCCTCGTCGAGGCGGATCGACAGGCAGTGGGCAATGTCCATGGTCACGTGATGGCCGCCGATGGCGACGGCATCCACATGCACGAGGTTCCCCTCCGAGAAGATCGCGATGGACGAGGTGCCACCGCCGATGTCCACGCACACGGCGCCGAGTTCGCCCTCGTCATCCACCAGCGAGGCGAGGCCCGAGGCGTACGGCGTCGCGACGATGCCCTCCACGTCGAGATGGCAGCGGTTGATCGCCAGAACGAGGTTGTCCTGCGCGGCGCTGTCTGCCGTGACGAGGTTGATGTCGACACCGAGATTGTCGCCGATCATACCGCGCGGATCGCGAATGCCGCCCTGACCGTCCAGCGTATAGCCGATGGGCAGTGCATGCAGCGCCGAACGGCCCTGCCGGATCTGGTGCCGGCCCGACGCGGCGAGCACCTTGCGAATGTCATTGTCGCGCACGGCGCCGGTGTCGAGGTCGACCTTGGCGCCGAATGCCTCGGACGAAAGCCGGCCCGATGTCTGGGTCACGATCAGCGATTCGACCGTCACGCCCGCCATCTGCTCGGCAGCATCCACCGCGCGCCGGATGGCGTGCTCGGCCTTGTCGAGATCGACGATCATGCCGCCCTTCACGCCGCGCGATTGCTGGTAGCCGTAGCCGATCACCTCGATGGCGTGGGTCCGGCCGGCCAGCAGCGTTTCTTCCGAAGCCGGCTTCAGCCGGGCAATCAGGCAGGCGATCTTGTTGGTGCCGACGTCGAGGACGCAAGCGATGGAGGAGCGACCAGGCTTCACATGGCAGCGCGCACCGTCTCCACGACCGGGGAAATCCATCACGTTCATTGGTTCATGGCCTCCGCGATGGCCCTCGCGAGGGGGTCGTCATAGCTCACCGTCGCGTTGGCAATGGCCGCGGCCAGCGCATCCTGCGCCACAGGCTCCGCCTGCAACGCGGGCCGTTCGCCCTCGTCCTCTGTCGCGCTGGCAGCCTGAAGCTGCACCGAGGTGCGGTCGGCCAGGCGCATGTCGACCACAACCTCGCCAACGCCCAGAAGCGGCTGGCGCTCCTCGATGCTGGCGAGACGGGCGAGCGCCGCCTCGGGCTGATCGGCCGGCAGACGGACCGTTGCGCCATTCTTCAACCGCAAATCCCAGCGCCTTTCGTTGACGAGGATTGCCGCAGCCACCCGCTCGTCCAGCGCAGGGTCGGCGGACAGAACCTCGCGAATCGATTCGACCACATCGTTGGCCCCCGCACCGGCAACCAGCGGAAGGCTCCGGTAACGGGACGGCACGTCGTCAGCGAGGACGTTGCCGTGCCGGTCGATCACCACCTCGTGGCCGCTCCAGCGCCACCGCGCGAACGGCTCCCGCTCTTCGATCTCCACCAGAAGCCGGTCGGGCAGCGACTTGCGCACAGCGGCCGTCTTCACCCAGGGCAAACCCTCCAGACGGGCACGTGCGGCCTCCACGTCGAGGCCCAGCAGGGTCACGCCAGGGCCGAGCCCGACGGCGGCGATGATCGCGCTGTCGGACGTATGCTCCTGCCCCTTGAGCTTGATTTCGCGCAGGTTGAAGCCCGCGCGGCCGACGGCGTCCCACATCCGCGCGGGGTCCTCGGAATAGGCGAGCCCGGCACCGCAGCTGCCCACGAGCACCGCCACCGCCAGAAGGCGGCCGGGTGCAGCGCTTGCAAGCCTGCCGGCACGGGACCTCAACGCCGGCAACTTGCGTCCTCCACCAGCGCTGCGACGAGCGCGGAAAAGCTGACGCCCGCGTACGCTGCCATTTCTGGCACCAGCGAGGTTTCCGTCATTCCGGGTTGCGTGTTCACTTCCAGACAAACGAGTTCGTCTTTCTCGGGGTCATAGCGAAAGTCGGCTCGTGAGACACCGCGACACCCCAGGGCACGATGAGCCAGTAGGGTGTACTTTTGTATATCCTGGTAAATATTTGGTTTAATTCGCGCCGGGAGCGTGTGGTTGGAGCCCCCCGGCGCATACTTCGCCTCGAAGCCGTAGAAGGCGCCCGACACCGGTTCGATCTCGATGATGTCGTAGACCGTGTCGCCGAAAGCGCCGCAGGTCAGCTCCAGCCCGTCGACGAATTTCTCGGCCATCATCGCATCGCCGTAGGGCCATTCATCGCCCGACAATTCGTCCGGCGGCCGGTTGGCCCCCTCGCGCACGATGAGAACGCCGAACGACGATCCCTCCGCCACAGGCTTCAAAACGTAGGGTGGCGGCAGCATATGCCGTTGCGCCGCCTCGAAGCGCGTGCACGTCACATGCTCGGCCACCGGAATTCCGGCAGCGGCCAGAACCGCCTTGGCGCGCCCCTTGTCCATCGCCAGCGCCGAGGCCATCACCCCGGAATGGGTGTAGGGAATGCCGAGAAATTCGAGGAGGCCCTGGATGGAGCCGTCTTCGCCCATCGGGCCGTGCAATGCATTGAACGCCACTTCGGGTCTGACGGACTTCAGCTTATCCACAAGATCTTCTGCAACGTCGATCCGGGTGACGCGGTAGCCCGCCTCCTCAAGCCCGTCTGCGCAGGCCTTTCCGGACGCAAGGCTCACCGGGCGTTCGGCGCTTTGCCCGCCCATCAGCACGGCAACGTGTTTCATGGCGCGATGAACTCCGGCACCGGCGCGCCCACAAAACGGCCGACGCGCTTGATTTCCCATTCCAGGTCGACGCCGGAATTGGCGCGCACCCGGCCGCGAACCGTCTCGCCGAGACGTTCCAGATCCTCGGCGGTGGCATCGCCGAGGTTGAGCATGAAATTGCAGTGGAGCTCGGACATCTGCGCCCCGCCCACGGTGAGGCCGCGCCCGCCCGCAGCGTCGATCAGCTGCCAGGATTTCTCGCCCGGCGGGTTCTTGAAGGTGGAGCCGCCGGTGCGTGATTTGACTGGCTGGGTCGCCTCCCGCTTCTCGGTGATCTCGTCCATGGCGGCCAGGATCACGTCGCGGTCGCCGGGGACGGCCTCAAAGGTCGCCTCGGTGAAGATGAAATCCGCCGGAACGCTGGAATGGCGGTAGGAAAAGCCGAAATCCGCATTGGAAAGCTGGTGGATTTCGCCGTGGCGGTCGACCGCGCGGGCCGACACAAGCCGGTCGCGCGTCTCGCCGCCATAGGCCCCGGCATTCATGCGCAGCGCACCGCCGATGCAGCCTGGAATCCCGCGGAAGAATTCAAGCCCCGTCAGCGATTCGTCGGCGGCAGCGCGGGCGGCCTTCACGTCCGGCAGGGCAGCCCCCACCCTCATGCGGTTTCCCTCCGCTCGGGCAAAGCCGAACCCTTTTGGCGAGAGGCGGATGACGACGCCTTCGACGCCGCCGTCCCGCACCAGGGTGTTGGACGCAAGTCCGAGCACCGTGACCGGCACGCCCGCGGGCAACGCCTTCATGAACGCGGCAAGATCAGCCTCGTCGGCCGGCGAAAACAGGATCTCGGCCGGTCCGCCGACGCGGAACCAGGTGAAGGCTGCCAGCGGCTCATTTTCGCTCAAACGGCCGCGGGCAACGCCCTTGAGAGTCTCGAAAAGGCTCATTGCGCCAGCTCCCTGGGGAGCGTTTCGGCCCAGCGGGTGATTGACCCGGCGCCGAGGCAGACCACCATGTCGCCGGGTTCGGCATGTTCGCGGACGACGGCGGCCAGGTCGTCCCGGCCGGCCAGTGCGACGGTGTTGCGGTGGCCGCGGGCGGCAAGTCCCGCCACCAGATCGTCCCGCTCGGCACCCGCAATCGGCTCTTCGCCGGCCGGGTAAACGTCGGTGACAATCACGGTGTCCGCATCGTTGAAGCAGGCGCAGAAATCGTCGAACAGCGCCTGAAGGCGGCTGTAGCGGTGTGGCTGGACCACGGCGATGACCTTGCCCGCAGCCGCTTCCCGCGCGGCACCCAGAACGGCACGGATTTCCACCGGGTGATGGGCATAGTCGTCAAAGATCGCAACGCCGTTCCAGTCACCCACATGGGTGAACCGGCGCTTGACGCCACGGAACGCGTCGAGGCCTTTCACGATGGCGGCAGTGTCGATGCCAAGCCGGTCCGCCACGGCCACCGCGGCGGTGGCGTTGGAGACATTGTGAATGCCCGGCATCGGCAGCGTGAGGCCTTCGAGGATCCGCACTTCGCCGGTCACACGGTCGGTGATGCGCACATCGAACACGGTTCGGGTGCCGGGGCGCACGTTCATGAAACGCACGTCGGCCTGCGGGTTGGCGCCGTAGGTGATGATCCGCCGATCCTCGATCCGGCCGACCATGGCCTGCACTTCCGGATGGTCGAGGCACATCACGGCAAAGCCGTAGAACGGCACGTTCTCGACGAACTGCTTGAACGCGTCGCGCGCCCTGTCGAACGTGCCGTAATGGTCGAGGTGCTCGGGGTCGATGTTGGTGACGATGGCGATGTCGGCCGGCAGCTTGACGAAGGTGCCGTCGCTCTCGTCGGCCTCTGCCACAAGCCAGTCGCCCGCACCAAGGCGCGCGTTGGTGCCGTAGGCGTTGATGATGCCGCCATTGATGACAGTCGGGTCGAGCCCGCCGGCTTCCAGCAAGGTCGCCACCAGGGACGTCGTGGTGGTCTTGCCGTGGGTGCCGCCCACCGCAATGGCCTGCTTGAGCCGCATCAGTTCGCCCAGCATCTCCGCGCGGCGGACGATGGGGAGGAGCCGGGCGCGCGCTGCCATCAGCTCCGGGTTGTCCTTCTTCACCGCGGACGAGACGACCAGCACCGTGGCGCCGGCAATGTTTTCCGCCGCATGGCCGATGGCAACGTCGATCCCCTTGTCGCGCAGGCGGAGAACGTTGGGGCTCTCGGCAATGTCGGAGCCCTGCACGGTGTAGCCGAGATTGTGGAGCACCTCGGCTATGCCGGACATGCCGATCCCGCCGATGCCGACGAAATGGACCGGGCCGATGGCGGAGGTCATCTTCATGGTGGGGGTCATGGCTTGGCCTTTGCGACGTTTTCGGCCGCATCGGCGAAGCGCTCCGCAGCGTCGGGCCGGCCGAAGCCGCGTGCCGCGTCCGCTGCCTGCGCCAACCATGCCGGGGCGGTCAGGAGCTTGCCGATTTCGGCGGTGAGCCGCTCTGCGGTGAATTCGGGTTGGAGGACGGCGATGGCCCCGCCGGCAGCGGCAAGCGCCTCGGCATTGTGGGCCTGGTCCTGATCGAGCGCGCCCGGCAGCGGCACCAGAAGCGAGGGCCGGCCGATCACCGCAAGCTCGGCGACGGTGGATGCGCCGGAGCGGCACACCACAAGATGCGCGTCCGCCATCCGCTGCGGCAGATCGGTGAAGAAGGGCGCAAGATCGGCCGCAATGCCCGCCGCATCGTAGGCTGCGCGGGTGCGTTCAAGGTCTTCCGGACGGCACTGCTGGGTGATCCTCAGCATCGCCCGGTGCTCGGGCGAGAGCGCGGAGAGTGCCGGGGGTACGATGTCGGCGAAGATCCGGGCGCCCTGGCTGCCGCCGAACACGAGGAGACGCAGCGTGTCGCCGGGTGCCTCAAACGGCCGGGCGGCGGCTTTCACCGCCTGGCGAACCGGCATTCCCACAAAGGTCGTCGGCTTGCCGAAACCGGGCGTTTCGGGAAAGGCCGTGAAGATGGTCGCGCTGTTTGCGAGAAAGCGGTTGGCCTTGCCCGGGACGGCATTTGCCTCGTGCACCACGGTGGCAAGGCCCAGCGTCTGCGCGGCCTTGAGCGGCGGAATTGTCGGGTAGCCGCCAAAGCCGATCACCACATCCGGCCCGAATGCCTTGATGAGCTTGCGCGCCTTCAGGACCGCACCGCCGAGCACCAGAAGCGCCTTGGCCGACGCAACGGGGTTTTTCACCCGCGGCGTGGCAGCGGGCAGAAAGTCCACGCGTTCGGCCGGAAACTGGGCAACCAGCGTCTTTGCGCGCACGTCCGTCATCAACGCGACCTGATGGCCCCGCGCGCCGAGAACCGCGGCAATGGCCTCCGCTGGAAACAGATGCCCGCCGGTGCCGCCTGCTGCCAGAAGCGCCCTCACGCAAACGCCTCGCGGGTGGACCGCGCTGCGGTAAAGCGCACCCGGCCAGGGCGGCGCCGTGCCAGAGCCAGAGCAAAGCCCATGGTCAGCGCAACCGCCAGAAGTGACGAGCCGCCATAGGACAGGAACGGCAGCGTCATGCCCTTGGCCGGCATCAGCTGAAGGTTGACCGCCATGTTGATGAACGCCTGCCCGCCGAACAGAAGCATGAGGCCGGACAGCGCGAGGCGGACGAACTCGTCGGTTTCCTTGAATGCGTGAGACAGGCCGCGCAGGACGATCACCGTGAACAGCGCCAGAATGAGGCCGCAGGCGATGATGCCGAACTCCTCGGCGGTCACGGCGAACACGAAGTCGGTGTGGCTGTCCGGCAGGCGGCGCTTGACGATGCCTTCGCCCGCGCCTTCGCCGAACCAGCCGCCGCGCATGAACGATTCGATGGAGCGGTTGACCTGATAGTTGGCATCCGCCGACGGGTCGAAGAACGCGTTCACCCGCTGGGTGACGTGCGGCAGGTAGAGATAGGCCGACACGATGCCGCCAAAGCCGATACCGCCCAGCGCGAACACCCAGCGCCATTGCAGCCCGGCCAGAAAGATCATCGCGCTCCAGGTGATGGCGATGAGCATCGCCTGGCCGAAGTCGGGCTGTGCCACCAGCGGCGCGATGACGATGGCAAGCAGGAACAGCGCCAGAAGCCGGCCCGGCAGGTCCGGCCGGCGCGAGCCTTCGGCGAAGAGGAACGCCGTCAGCACCACGAAGGCCGGCTTGATGAACTCGGCGGGCTGCAACGAAAAGCCGGCGAGCGAAATCCAGCGCCGCGACCCCTTCACCTCGACGCCGGCAAACAGCGTGAGGATGATGCCGCCAAGCGCGGCAATGAACACCACCAGCGCCACCCGGCGGACCTGCCGCGGCGTCAGGAACGACAGCGAGACGAGCAGGATCACCGCCGGAATGGCGAACAGGACGTGGCGCTGCACGAAGTGGTAGCTGCCAAGGCCCAGCTTTTCGGCAACCGGCGGCGAGGCTGCGAACGACAGCATCAGCCCGATGCCCATCAGCGCCAGAAGGGTGATGAGCAGAACCCGGTCCACGGTCCACCACCAGCGGGCAAACTCGGTGTTTTCAGCGCGACTAACCATGGTTCGCTCCCTCGATGGACCGCAGCCGAACGAGGCGGCGCCCAGTCGGTCTCATTGTGCAGGATGGCCCGTGGCACCGGCTGATCGCCGAACGGATGGGACAGGCCTTACGCATCCGTTGCCTCGATCCGCGCCTTGACGAGCGCGCGGAATGCATCGCCGCGCGCTTCGAACGAGCGGAACTGGTCAAAGCTGGCGCAGGCGGGCGACAGAAGAACGACGTCGCCGGGCCGGGCCGCGGCGATGGCGGCATCCAGCGCCTGCTCGAGGCCCGCATACCGCGCTGCGTTCACCTTGCCTTCAAGGGTTGCGGCAAAATCGTCGGCCGCTTGACCGATGAGATAGGCGGCGTTCACCCGGCCGAACAAATCCGCCAGCTCGGCAATGCCGCCGGTCTTGGGCACGCCGCCGGCAATCCAGTGCACATTGGTAAAGCTTGCCAGCGCCTGCCGCGCCGACTGCGCGTTGGTTGCCTTGGAATCGTTGACGAAGATGACACCGTTCCGGGTGCCGACCTCCTCCATCCGGTGCTGGAGGCCGGGGAAGCTGGCAAGCTGGTCAGCCGCTGCCTTGGGGTCAGCGCCCATCGCCATGGCGATCGCAATTGAAGCGGCGGCATTCTGCCCGTTGTGGTCACCGCGCAGGGAGCCGATGCCGGCGCGGCTGCCAACCGGGTCTGCCGTTCCCCCGGTGAGCACAAAGAGCGCGTCGCCGACCGACGCAACGCCGGACCGGCCGAGCGCACCGGCAGCCTCGTCGACGCTGGCGAAAACGCCAATCCGGTGGACCGGCTTGCCGGCTTCCTCCAGCGCATGGGCGATGGCGGCGCAGTGGGGATCGTCAACGCCGATCACGGCCTGCCGGCTGCCCTCGACCAGCCGCGTCTTCACCGCAGCGTAGTTCTCGAAGGTGCCGTGACGGTCGATATGGTCGGGCGAGAGGTTGAGGAGCGCGCCAACGTCGGGCGTGAGGCCGGGCGCCAGGTCGATCTGGTAGCTGGAGCATTCCACGACGGCGATGCCGGGCACCGGGTCGAGATCCAGCACCGGGCGGCCGATGTTGCCGCCCACCTGCGCGCCGAGCCCCAACGCCCCGAGGATGTGCCCCAGAAGTGCCGTGGTGGTGGACTTGCCGTTGGTGCCGGTGATGGCCGCCAGCGCCAGTTCGGGGAACCGCGCCCGCCGTTCCCCGTCGAACAGGGCGACATCGCCCACCACGGGCACGCCCGCGGCGGCCGCACGCTCCACCGTCCAGTGCGGTGCGGGGTGGGTCAGCGGCACGCCCGGCGACAGGACCAGCGCGTCGAACGCGGCAAAATCGGCAACGCGGAGGTCGCCCGTCGGCAGGCCGGCGTCATTCGCCGCGTCCACGCGCTCGCGCTTGTCGTCGTAGCACAGGATCTCCGCGCCGCCCGCCGCAAGGGCATGGGCGGTGACGAGACCGGAGCCCGCGAGGCCGAACACGGCGACGCGCTTGCCCTCGAAGGTTTCGACGGCAATCACCGGAGTTTCAACGTGGACAAGCCGATCAGCGCCAGCACGAAGGCGATGATCCAGAAGCGGATCACCACCTGCGGCTCGGTCCAGCCCAGCTGCTCGAAGTGGTGGTGGATCGGCGCCATGCGGAACACGCGCTTGCCGAAGAGCTTGTACGAGCAGACCTGGATGATGACCGACACCGCCTCCACCACAAAGAGGCCCCCGATGATGGCGAGCACCATCTCGTGCTTGGTCGCAACCGCAATGGCGCCGATCATCCCGCCCAGCGCGAGCGAGCCGGTATCGCCCATGAAGATTGCGGCAGGCGGCGCGTTGAACCACAGGAAGCCGAGGCCGGCACCGATCACCGCGCCGCAGATCACGGCAATCTCGCCGGTGCCCGCCACATTCTGGATCTGCAGGTAGTCGGCGAACACCGCGTTGCCGGAAAGGTAGGCGATGAAGCCGAAGGAGCCGGCCGCAATCATCACCGGGACGATGGCGAGGCCGTCGAGACCGTCGGTCAGGTTCACCGAATTGCCTGCGCCGACAATCACGATCATCGCGAACACGGGGAAGAAGTAGCCAAGGTTGATCAGGATGTCCTTGAAGAAGGGCACCGCCAGCCGCGACGACAGACCCGCCGACTCCAGCTGCATGAACCCGATGGTGGCGCTGACCGCAATCACCGCCTCCAGCAGGAGCCGCATCCGCCCGGAGAACCCGCCATGGGTCGCACGGCGGACCTTGAGGTAATCGTCGTAGAAGCCGATCGCCCCGAAGCCGAGCGTAACGTAGAGGATGAGCCAGACGTACAGGTTGGTGAGGTCGGCCCACAGGAGCGTCGACACCAGCATTCCGAACAGGATCATCAGGCCGCCCATGGTGGGCGTCCCGCGCTTGGTGAGAAGGTGGCTTGCCGGCCCGTCCTCACGGATCGGCTGGCCCTTGCCCTGCCGCACGCGCAGCATGCGGATGATCCACGGACCCAACATGAAGGTGACGAAGAGGCTCGTCATCAGCGCTGCGCCGGTGCGGAACGTGATGTAGCGGAAGACGTTGAGCGGGGCGAATTCGCCCGCAAGCCGCGACAGAAGCTCAAACATTCAGCGCTCCTGTCCGGTGCGGGTTTCGACCGCCTCGACCACACGGCCAAGACCGACCGCGTTGGACCCTTTGACGAGCAACGCATCGCCCGGTTCGAGAGGTGGCAGGGCTTCGGCCATGGCAGCGGCATCCTCGCAATGGAGGCCACGCATCTCGAACGGCAGACTGTCGGTCAGGTGGCTCGTCATCGTCCCTACGGTATGGACGATTCGGACCCCCGCATCGACGAGCAGAGGCACCAGTCCACGGTGAAGATCGGGTGCGGTGGCGCCAAGCTCGAGCATGTCGCCCAGAACGGCGATCCGCCTTGTCGCGGGTGTTGCACCCAGCGATACGATGGCGGCGCCCATGGATGCCGGATTGGCGTTGTAGGCTTCGTCCAGGAGGGTGGCTTGCCCGCCGGCCACATCAAGCATCACGCGGCGCCCTCGGCCTTTCTGCGCCGACCAGCCGGACAGTGCGTCGATGGCATCAAACGGGCGGCCTGCGGCGTGAAGTGCTGCCAGCACGGCAAGGCTGTTGCGCGCAATGTGGGCGCCGCCGCGGATGGTGTAGCGCACCCGCGTTCCGAACGCTTGCGCATCGGCAGCGCCGGACTGCGGATCGTAGGCGACAAGCGCAACGTCAGCATCCGGCGCGCCAAACGTGACCACGCGCGCGGCCTTTTCGCGGGCAGCGGCAACGAGGCGCCCGGTCTGCGCAATGTCGGCCGGGACGATGGCCGTTCCGCCTTCATCCAGCCCCTCGAAGATCTCGGCCTTGGCGTCGGCAATGCCGTCGACACTGTCGAAGAATTCCAGATGCACCGGCTGCACGGTGGTGATGATTGCAATGTGGGGGCGCACCATCCGCGTCAGCGGCGTGATTTCGCCAGCATGGTTCATGCCGATCTCGAAGATGCCGGCCGATGCGTCTGCGGGCATGCGCGACAGGGTGAGCGGCACGCCCCAGTGGTTGTTGTAGGAGGCCGCAGCGGCGTGGGTGCCGGGGCCGAACGCCAGCCGCAGCATTTCCTTGGTGCCGGTCTTGCCGACGGAGCCGGTCACGGCAACCACGGGGGTCTCCGCGCCAAGCCGCCCCCGCGCGGCAATCCCGACGCGCTCCAGCGCAGCCAGCACATCGTCAACGTGGATGGCACGGTCGGCCTCCCCGTGCGAGACGACGGCGGCGGATGCACCGGCCGCCAGAGCCGCCGGCACGAATTGATGGCCATCCATCCGCACGCCCTTTATCGCGAAATACGCATCGCCGGGGCCAAGGGTACGGGTGTCGATGGAGATGCCGGACACGGGGGTGTCTTCCGGCGCGCCTTCGAGGCGGCCGCCGGCGGCATGGCTGAGTGTTTTGAGAGTCCAGATCTTGTTCATAGGGCTGCGAGTGCGGCGAGCACGGCTGAACGGTCGCTGAAGGGCTGGACCACGCCGGCCACCGTCTGGCCCTCTTCGTGCCCTTTTCCGGCAACGACCAGCGCATCGCCGTCGCGCAGCATCGCCACGGCGGTGGAGATGGCTTCGCCGCGGTCGCCGATTTCGGTGGCGCCGGGTGCAGCGGCCAGAATGGCGGCACGGATTGTGGCAGGATCTTCGGAGCGGGGGTTGTCGTCGGTGACGATCACCACGTCGGCGCTTCTGGTGGCAGCTTCCCCCATCAGCGGGCGCTTGCCATGGTCACGGTCGCCGCCTGCGCCGATCACCACAATCAGCCGGCCCTTCACGCTCGGGCGTACTGCCGCCAGCGCCGCGGTAATTGCCTCAGGCTTGTGGGCGTAATCCACAAACACCGGGGCACCGCTCGCACGGCCGATCAGCTCAAGCCGCCCCGGCGCGCCCGCAAGCGCGGAAATTGCGCCGAGTGCCGCCTCTTCGCCCATGCCGGACACGATGGCGAGCCCCGCCGCAACCAGTGCGTTTTCCACCTGAAAGCCGCCGATCAGAGGCAGCGTCACCTCAAACCTGCCGGCCGAACACTCAAGGTCCAGCACCGACCCGCCGGGAACGGCACGGGCCCGGTGGAGGCGGATGAGGTCGCCATCGCGGCCCACGGTCTGCGGCTTCTTGGCAACCGCCAGCACCCGGTCGCCACCCGGCGTGTCGGGATCCACCACGGTGGGTGCACCATCGGGCAAAAGCTCGGAGAAGAGACGCAGCTTGGCAGCAAGATAGGCTTCGAGGTCGGCGTGATAATCGAGATGGTCGCGGCCGATGTTGGTGAAGCCGGCGGCGGCCAGAACCACGCCATCGAGGCGGCGCTGGTCGATGCCGTGGCTGGACGCTTCCATGGCGACGCGCTCCACCCCGGCCGCGGCGATTTCGGCAAGCCGCGTGTGCAGCGCCACCGGATCCGGCGTGGTGAGCCCGCCCGGCACGTCGACGGAACCGCGCACGCCGAGCGTGCCGATGCTGACGGCCTTGTAGCCGGATGCCGCAAAGATCTGGCGCGTGAACTCGGCGACCGACGTCTTGCCTGCCGTGCCGGTGACGGCGACGATCGTGCGCGGCTGACGGCCGGCAAGGGCCGCCGCAATCAGCGCCAGGCGGCGGCGGGGGTCGCCATCGCGCAGGACAACCGGCGCGCTGACGCTGGCATCGTCTGCGCACAGCACGGCACTCGCCCCTTGCGCAAGCGCGTCTGCCACAAACGCGGTGCCGTCCACGCGCGCGCCCTTCAGCGCCGCAAAGATCATCCCCGGCAGGACCGCCCGACTGTCGGCGGTGATGCCGGTGATTTCAGTCGTCGCGCTCGGATGTTGATCCGGTGCGAGGTCGCCGAGGCGCATCGGACTACTCCTGGTAAGCCACTTCGATGGCGCGCGCGACGGCGTCATCATCCTGAAAAAGGGGCTCGACGGACAGCATCGGGCCGATCCGGCTGACGATGTTCGCGACGGTGGGCGCAGCGTTCATGCCGGCGGTGGCTGTGGTCTTGCCCTTCTCCGGCTTCGGCTCGTCCAGCGTCACGAGGACGATGTACTGCGGATCGTCGATCGGGAACGCGGCGAGGAAGGAGTTGACCTTCTTGTTGTCGGAGTACCCGCCGTTCACCACCTTTTCGGCCGTGCCCGTCTTGCCGCCGACATTGTAGCCCGGAACCCGCGCCTGACGGCCGGAGCCTTCCTGTGCGTTGAGGTAGAAGAGGCCGCGCATCTTGCGCGAGGTGTCTTCGGAGATCACCCGGTGGCCGACCTTCAACATCTCCGCCTCGGAGCGGGGGTAGAAGGTGGGGTTGGCGTAGATGCCGCCATTGAGGATCGCGGCGGCAGCGGCGGCCGCGTGCATCGGCGTGACCGAAAGACCGTGGCCGTAGGAGACGGTTGCGGCGGTGATGTCGGCCCAGCGGCGCGGCACCAGCGGCTTCGCAGCCTCCGGCAGCTCGGTGCGCACACGGTCGAACATGCCGAGCGTGCGCAGGTAGGCCTGCTGCTTTTCCTTGCCCAGCGCCTTGGCAATCTTCGCCGTGCCGATATTGGACGAGTATTTGAACACCTCGCCCACATCGAGCCAGCGGCGCTTGGCGTGGAAGTCCTTGATGGTGAAGCGGCCGATTGTGAGCGGGTAACGGGCATCCACCTTGGTGTCGAGCGCCACTGTGCCCGCGTCGAGGGCGCTCGCCATGGTGAACGACTTGAAGATGGAGCCCAGCTCGAACACGCCGGTCAGCGCGCGGTTCATCCGTTTATCGTCCAGCGCCTGCTCGGGCCGGTTGGGGTCATAATCCGGCAGGGAGGACATCGCGACCACTTCGAGGGTGCGCGCGTCGAGGACGATGCCTACAGCGGCAATCGCCCGGTAGCGCTCCATGGCGCGGGAGAGTTCATCGCGCACGGCGTGCTGGACGCGCAGGTCCAGCGACAGCCGGACCGGCGCCATCGCCTGCCCCTTGCGTGCCAGTCCTGCGGCCTGGAGCGCGCGCAGCCCGCTGCCGTCGATGGATTTTTCCAGGCCAGCAATGCCCGCATTGTCGATATTGACGTGGCCGACGATGTGGCCGACCGCCGGACCGCCCGGATAAAAGCGGCGCGTTTCGGTGAGAAAACCGACACCCGGCAGGCCGAGATTGTGGATCTTCTCGCGCAGCCGCCCGCTCACTTCGCGCTTCAGCCACTCAAAGCCGCGGTCGGTGCCGAGCAGCGTGCGCAGATTGCCCGGATCAAGCTCCGGCAGCAGCGCGGTCAGCTGCTCCACCGCCTCATCCACGTCGGAGATGTTACGCGGCTCGGCATACAGCGATGCGGTGGCAAGATCGGTGGCCAGCACCTCGCCATTGCGGTCGACAATGTCGGGCCGGGACGCCTGAACTTCGTCCTGCGGGTTGATGGGCAACCCCTGCGCAGCTTCCGCCGGCGCCATGCCAAGCGTCACCAGGCGCGCACCGATGGCACCGTAGATGCCGATGCAGGCGATAATGGCGAGGGCGATGCGACCGCGGGCGCCGTTGTCGTGGCGTTTGGATCTCATTGGCTGCCCTCCCCGTCCTGTTGTGCCTTGCGCTGCGCTGCCTTCACGATGTCGGCGGCGGATGCGATCTGTTCTGCCTTGATCGGCTTCAGGCGTAGAACGTCTTGATGACGATCAACCAGCGCCTGGAGCCGTGCGGGATTATCAAGCGCACTCCACTCTGCATGAAGTTCGCTGATTCTTTGCTTCTCGGCTGAAATCTTTCGATCTAGTTCACCGATTGCTCGCGCATCGCGCTCAGCGTCTTTCTTCATGATGAAGACAGTGGACGCGCTGACGGTTGCTGCGGCGAGCGCAAGCGCCAGAACGAGGCTTCTCATGGAGCGTTTCATGACGGGACCCCTTTCAGGCGAACGGCCGGAACGAGCGTGGCTGGATCGAGTGGAATGGATGGAGCGCCGGTGCGCAGCGCGGCACGCAGCTTGGCGGACCGGGCGCGCGGGTTGACGCGCGTCTCGTCCTCGGCCGGCAGGAGCGCCTTGCGGGTCAGCGACGAGAACGGCGGCTCGGCGGGATTGGCGACCGGGGCGTGGCGGGACCCGGCCTGCACCTTGGTGCGGTCGGCGAGGAACCGTTTCACGATCCGGTCTTCCAGGCTGTGGAACGAGACCACCACCAGCCGCCCGCCTTCGCGCAGGATCTCCTGCGCGGCGCGAAGGGCGCTGGCAAGCTCGGCCAGTTCGTCGTTCACCGCAATGCGCAGCGCCTGGAAGGCGCGCGTGGCGGGATGGATCCCGTCACGGCTGGCGCGGATCACCCGCTCGCAAAGGCTGGCAAGCTCCAGCGTCGTATGGAAGGGCCGGTCGGCGACAATGGCGCGGGCAAGCGCGCCGGCGCGGCGCTCCTCGCCGTAGGTGCGGAACAGGTGCGCAAGGCCGCTCTCGTCGGCATGGTTGACGAAGTCGGCCGCACTCGGCCCCTCCCCGCCCATCCGCATGTCGAGCGGCGCATCGAAGCGGAAGGAGAAGCCGCGGTCGGCCTCGTCGAACTGGAACGAGGACACGCCGATGTCGAGAACGATGCCGTCGACCTTGTCGTGCCCCGCCGCCCGCGCCAGATCGTCCAGCGCGCCGAAGCGACCTTCGGCCACGGTGAGGCCTTGCATTTCGGTCGCAAGCGTCGCGGCGCGCGCGATGGCGGCCGGGTCGCGGTCGATGGCGATCACGGCGGCACCGGCGGCCAGAATGGCGCGGGTGTAGCCGCCGCCACCGAACGTGCCGTCGACAATGGTCTCGCCCGGCTGCGGCGCCAGGGTTTCCATCACTTCACGCAGCATGACGGGGGTGTGGGCGCCCGGTGGGGTGATTTCCCATGTCATTGCGGAACACCGCCTGCGGGACCGCTGAAGGACTGGAGGGCGCGCTTCATCGCCTCGGCGCGATGCGCCTCGAACCGCTCCGGATCCCAGATCTGAAACTTGTAACCCTGACCGACGAACGTCACCTGCTTGGTGATTCCAGTGAGAGCGCGAATGTCTTCGTTCACAAGAAAGCGCCCCTCTGCATCGATCTTCATAATATCGGAGGCGCCGTACAGTGCGGTCGCCATCATGTCGTACTCGATCGTCAACTTCGGCAGACTGCTGAGCTTCTGCTCGATTTCCGCCAGCAGCGCATTACCTCCCGCATCAAGAGCCGGGACGTGCGGAGACCTGAAGGTATACAGACCCTCGAAGCCATCCTTGGCCAACGCAGAACGAAAGGACGCCGGGATTGAGACCCGCCCCTTCGCGTCCAGTTTGTTGGTGAAGTGCGAGACGAACCCATGCACCGCGGTCACCTCTTGCGGGATGAGCTGGGATACCATGGGCTTTCATGGGGCGTCAACGACTGATCAACCATATGGGGTGGCGGCGGATCCACTCCACAGCGCAGCCTGACTGGCAGCAAAGTGCCGCCCTCACCCTAACACACTGTTAATAAAGGCCTTGGAATGGCATGGCTGGGAAGTGGGGCAAAAGCCCAGCCCCGGACATTAATTTCCAGCCGCATTGAGCGGCGGCGCGCGCCCACACGGTGGGGCGGCGGCCCATGGCCCGGCAAGGCGCCAGACGGTACCGCCGGACGAAAAAAAGCCCGAGCGGTGAGCCCGGGCCTTTTGAGGGTGATGGCCCGCACCGAAGCGCGGGCCATCTGATGCCATCCGGACCGGAGTTCCGGCCCGGGGAGCCGCACCCAGGGGCACGGCTCCCTTTCTGGAAGGCCCGGGCGGGTGGCCCGAACCATTCTCAGCCAGAGGCCTAGCGGAACAGCGCCAGGACCTGGGTGTAGTTGGCGTTGGCCACCGACAGCGCTTCCACAGCGAGCTGCTGCTTGGTCTGAAGCGCCGTGAGGCGGGCTGCCTCTTCCTCCAGATCGGCTTCGACCAGTGAGGCAATCGCCGCTTCCTTTGCGTCGATCACCGCCTGCACGAAGTCGCCCTGCGACCCGATGCGGCTCTGGGCCACACCGATTGCGGTCTCTGCCGAGATCGCATCCTCGATCGCTGCATCGACGATCGAGATCGTCTCCGTCAGCGTCGTGATATCGGCCGCAGCGTCGGTCAGCGCACTGATGTCGATCGTGAGGACATCAGAGCTGGTACCGCCGACCGTCCGCGACAGGTCCAGGAACCCGTCACCAGTGGCATCCATTGCCGCGGTGACCGTCACGTCGAGGTCAATCGTCGAGACCGTCAGCGTGCCGCCCGCATTGTTGGCGACACCCGCCACGGTCGAGTACGTGGCGCTGTAGGACGCCGCCGCATTGTCGACCGACAGGAGGTTCGTGCCGTTGAAGTCAGCACTGTTGGCCAGGGTCTGCATCTGCGAGATGAGGCCGTCGACCTGCTCCTGCAGTGACGCACGGTCCGCCCCCATGGTGAGGCCGGAGACCAGCACGTCACGCAACGTCTGGAGGTTTTCCCTCACACCAGCCGCCGCGGCGGCCCCGACATCGAGTGCACCCTTGCCGGATGCAAGCGAGGTCTTGACCTGCCCGAGGATACCAACCTCGGAGCGGGCGGTCTGCGCAATCGACCAGTAGGCGGCGCCATCACTGGCGTCGGCGATCTTCATCTGGGTTGCGATGCGCTTGGTGGTGGTTTCAATGTCGTTATTGAGGGACCGAAGGGCAGTGAGCGCATTCATCGCGCCGACAGAATTGTTCATCGTCTGTTACCTTACTCTACGCATGGACGTCACAGCGCCCGTTTCTGATATGAGTGAATAATCATTTTCACCCGCTCAACTTTATAGACACCGGCCTACACGCCGGTATCTGCAGACAAAGCTGTCAACGCCTGGTAATACTTCATGTCCCCAGACATTATAACGGAACAAAGCAATTGGATGCGCTTTGTGGGTGATACGCTTCGCATCAGCGTCGTACACATACAACCACAAAGAGAGCAGTTTGTTTGGTGGAATTTTCGCAGTTCTGCGCGAAGCAGCTATACGCAGTGACTTGCCAACATTCAGCAGAAATACTGGCAGCAACGTTCTCAACACATGCAAAAATGCGATAGGAGAACGAAGCTAATGGGATGGGAGGGTGCCAGCCGGTCTGTAAGCCGGGTTTTGTATGGCTGGGGCGAACCCCAACGTGACGGCCATTCATCTGGGACGTTCGTTGCCGAACGCCTCACGCGACCTACCCGAGTGGCATCGGCCGGAAACAGCCTACCACCCCTATGCGGTCTTGCTCCCGGCGGGGTTTACCATGCCGCGTCCGTTACCGTCCGCGCGGTGGGCTCTTACCCCACCGTTTCACCCTTACCGGCACGCGAAGGAACCGGCGGTCTGTTTTCTGTGGCACTTTCCCTGGGGTCGCCCCCGCCGGGTGTTACCCGGCGCCGTGTTTCCGTGGAGCCCGGACTTTCCTCCCCGGCGACCTTTCAGCCCTTGCCGGAGCGGCCGTCCAACCGGCTGGCGAGTGGGTTCTGACTGGCCGCGCGGCAAAAGGCAATCGGCCACAAGCTGCGATGCCGGCAGAATCGGGCGGCTGACACGAAAAAGGGGTCCGGCGCTAGTGGCCGAACCCCAGTTGAGGGAGGAGCAAGCAGATATTCGCACAAATGAGTGAGTGAGGGGATAACAGAAAGCGAACAATCCTCCGTTGCTGCAAGTTTGACACAAGCTCCAAAGAGGCAGCACCCGATCGCGCAGTAATCTCAATATATTGCAACCGGGGATAACTTTCGGGTTGCGCCCGGTTTTTCCACTCAGTCTGTCAGAAACGCGCTGATCCGGCCCATTGCGTCGCGCAAACTGTCTTCGCTCCGTGCAAAACAGATTCGCACGAAGCCTTCACCGTTGGCGCCAAAGGCTGTGCCGGGGGCAGTCCCGACCTTCGCCTCGTCGATCAGTCGAAACGCAGCTTCGCGCGCATTGGTCAGCCCTGCAACCTTGATGAACGCGTAAAACGCACCGTCGGGTGCTGCGTAGGTGATGCGGTTGTTGCCTTCGAATGCGCTGCTCACCACGCTGCGCCCTGCCCGGGCGCGCGCGATGGTGTGTTCGACGAACCAATCGCCCTCGTTCAGCGCGACCACGCCAGCGCGCTGCATGAAGGGCGCCACGCCGGAGGTCGAGTATTGGATCAGGTTCTCGATGGTCTGCTTGAGCTCCACCGGCGCGTGGATCCACCCCATCCGCCAGCCCGTCATCGCCCAGTTCTTGGAGAAGGTGTTGACGTAGATGATCTTCTCATCGCGCTCCGCAATGTCGAGGAACGAGTCGGCGCGTGGCGCATCGCCGTAGACGAAACGGGCATAGATCTCGTCGGCAATGATCCACAGGTCGTGCTTGCGGGCAAACGCCAGCACCTGCTCCAGCTTGTCTCTGGTGGCGGTCCACCCGGTGGGGTTGGCCGGAGAATTGAGGAAGATGGCACGGGTCGCCGGCGTCAGCGCCGTTTCCAGATCCTCGATCACCAGATGCCAGACCGCATCCTCCTCGCGCATGGGCACCGGCACCGGCCTTGCACCCAGCGCGAAGGCTGCGCCCATCACGTTGGGCCAGGTGGGCGTCGGCACAAGGATCTCGTCCCCCGCCCCGGCCGTCAACGACAGGGCAAGCGCGATCGCCTGCATCCCCGAGCCGGTGACGAAGAAGCTGTCCGGATCGAACGGGCGGCCATAAAGGCGCTCGTGATAGGCCGCCAGCGCCTCGCGCAGCGGCGGGATGCCGCGCTGGTGCGTATAGAAGGTTTCGCCGTCGGCCAGCGCCTTCTGCGCCACTTCCACGATGAAGCGCGGCGTGGGCAGGTCGCCCTCGCCGGCCCAGAGGGGAATGACGCCCGGCTTGTCGCGCCCATGGTTCACCGCATCGATGATGCCGCTGACCGGAACCCCACGCGCTGCCGGACGTAGGCCGGCCAACAGATCGCCCATCTTAGTCTCCAACTTCATGCTGCCGCGGCCATTACATGCCGAAGGCGCCAAGACAACGCGGTGTTCACCGCTTCTTCACCTTGGGGAATTTAGCATTACATATGTTCCGGATCCGCCGCGATCCTCGCAATTGCGAAGAACTGCGGTGCACACGCAAACATTATCCGCTACGCTGCGCTGCAGGACAGTGAAGCCCATGGCGCGAAAGGAGACCCGGTGAGGCGTTTGCTATCGGCCGCATTCGTGCTGTCTCTCGGGACCGTCGCCTTTCTGGCTCTCGCGGTGCCGCGCCTTTCCACGGGCATTGACGAGCGGGCCATCCGCGTCGAGCTGCAGGCCGCCACCAGCGGCGACACGCTGGACCAGCGTGTCCGCGCTGCCCTCGACGAAGGCGACGTCGACGGGGCCGAGCAATATGCGGCGCTCGCCGGCGAACTGGGCAAGCCGCTGGCGCCAAGCACCGAAGACGCGCTGTTCGAAGCGCAGGGCACCATGGCGACCATCTTGCGCAACGCCACCGATTTTGCCGGCGCCTACGTGACCGGCAACGCCGACAGCGGGGCTGGCCTTGCCGGCGCCGTCGTGTCCGACCTTACCGTTGTGGGCGATGTGCGCGACATCATCTCCGAGGGCGGAAAAGCTGCCACCGGGCAGGAATATTCGGAGTTCCTGCTGGCGCTCGCCACCATCGGCATCGCGGCCGAAGGTGCGGTCATTGCCACAGGCGGCTCCTCGCTCGTGTTCAAGGCAGGCGTTTCGGTGCTCAAGGTTGCAAAGCGCACCGGCAACCTCACGCTGGCATTCTCCCAGCGCCTGGTGCGTCTTGCACGGGCAGCAACCGGCCCGGCCGCACCCGCCGTGGTGCGCACCGGCGGCAATGGCGCAGGCCTGACCCGAACCGCGGCACGGGCCGAGCTTTCCGCCACCGTCGGCGCGGTCAACACCATGGCAGGCAACGCCGGTGCGGCCAATGCGGTCAAGCTGATGCGTTTCGTGCGCACCGGCGATGATGCGAAAAACCTTGCCACCTTCACCGGCCGTTTCGGGCGCCGCTCGCGCGCCGTGGTGGAGCTGACAGGCAAGACGGCGCTGCGCAGCTTCCGCGTTGGCATTCGCGGGCTGCGGCTTCTGATTGCGTTCCTGTGGAGCATGGTCGCCTGGCTTGCCGGGCTCATTGGCCTGCGCATCCTGCGCGGCACCGTGATGGGCGTGGTCAATCTTGTTCGTGGCACGGTCTTCGCTGTTGCCCTTCCGGCCCGGTAACGGGTTTTCTGCACAAGGCCTCCAACGCCGGTTCCCGATGGCCCCTGATCCTTTCGTCCGATGTGTGGTGTGCTGCCCGCGGCGCAGCGCGTTTCATCCTGCCCATGCCGTGAGCATCTGATGGCGCTCTATCTCCCCATCGCGGAAATGCCGATCGGCATCCTGATGATCCTGGCGATGGGGGGCGCCGTTGGCCTGATCAGCGGCCTTTTCGGCGTCGGCGGCGGCTTCCTGATGACGCCGCTCCTGATCTTTTCCGGCATCCCGCCGGCTGTGGCGGTGGCCTCGGTGACACCGCAGATCGTGGCAAGCTCCACCTCCGGGGCACTCGCCTATTTCCGGCGCGGGCAGGTGGACCTCAAACTTGCGGCCATCCTCACCCTCTCGGGCGCCGTTGGTGCCTATGCGGGCGCGGAGCTTTTCGCGCTTCTGGGCTCCCTTGGTCAGCTGACGCTGGTCATCGCGATTTCGTACACCGTGTTTCTCGCCACAATCGGCGGGCTGACCCTCAACGAGTCGGTCCGCGCCATGTTGCGGGCCCGCGCCGCCAAGCGCCGCGGCGGCGTCCAGCCCCCCGCACGGCGGGGCGGCGGTCATGGCTGGATCCATCACCTGCCGCTCAAGGTGCGCTTTCGCCGCTCGCGCCTCTACATCTCGGTGCTGCCGGTGATCGGCCTCGGGCTCAGCATCTCGTTTCTGGGCACGCTGCTCGGCATCGGCGGCGGGTTCATCATGGTTCCGGCGCTGATCTACGTTCTGAAGGTGCCCACGTCGGTGGTGGTGGGGACGTCGCTGCTGCAGATCGTCGGCGTCATGAGCATCGCCACAGTCAGCCATTCGGTCGCCTCGCAGACGGTGGACGGCGTTCTGGCGTTCATCCTCATGATTGGCGGCGTGATCGGTGCGCAGATAGGCGCGTCGCTGGGTCAGGCCATCCGGGGCGAGCAGCTGCGCGCGCTCCTCGGCCTTCTGGTGCTGGCGGTGGGGGTCCGCTTTGCCCTCAACCTCGTGCTGCCGCCCTCCAGCCTGTTCTCCATCACGGTGCTCGGCCAGTGAGGCGCTGGCTTTCCCTGCCTGGCCCACGGGCCGCCTTTGCCGCGGCCTTTTTCATGATGGCCGCCCCCGCAGACGCGGAGCAGCTGGTCGTTTCGCTGTCCAATGATCTCGTCAACATCAGCTCCGAGTTTCAGGGCGCCAACATTTCCCTGTTCGGGGTGATCGAACGCGACGCGACGACCGTGTCGCGCGCCGGCGGCTACGAGGTTCTGGTGGTGGTCAACGGCCCGCCGCACGACGTGCTGGTGCAGAAGAAGGCGCGGCGTTTCGGCATCTGGATCAATTCCGACGGCGCCACCTTCAAGGCCATCCCGTCCTACTATGCGATGCTGACCACCGCCGGAACAGAAGCAATGGTGGCCGAATGGATCGAGGCATTGCCGCGGCAGGAGGGCGTCGCGGTCCCCGCCCGCCCCGTCACCGGCCGCAGCGCCGTTTTCTACAACGCCTTTACCGAAAAGCAGGCCGAGCAAGGCCTGCACCTGAAGCGGATCGGCGCCGTCGAGAAGCTGACCCGCACCTTCTTCCACACCAACATTCCCATCCCGGGCGTTGCCGACAACGGGGACTACCAGGTCGCCATCTACCTCCTCGCAGACGGCGTTCCGCTGGACGTGGCGCAAACCGGCTTCACCCTCGCCAAGGTCGGCGTCGAGCAGCGGGTGTTCGAATTGTCGCGCCAGTCGCCTTTGGTTTACGGACTGGCGGTGGTGGTCCTCGCGCTGGTCACGGGCTATGTGGGCGGTGTCGTCTTCCGCAGAAATTGAGGACCCATGTCCCGGCCAATATTGCCCATCGCCATCGGCCTTTCCGGACTGCTGCCCTTCATTGCCGCGGCCGTGGGCGTCGCAGTGCTGCCGCCGTTCCTGCAACCGATCGCCTTTTACACCGCCCTTGTGTACGGCCTTGCCATCCTGTGCTTCCTCGGCGGCGTTCACTGGGGTATCGCGCTCCAGGGCGGCAGTGGGGCGCGCTACATCTGGTCCGTGGTGTCTCCGCTTCTGGGCTTTGTGGCCGTGTTCGCGCCGCGGCCAGTGGCCCTGTTCGCGCTCGCTGGTGCGTTCATCATGATCGGCATCGTCGACATCGCGATCTTCCGGCGCACCGGGCCAAGGTGGTACGCCGGCCTTCGGGCCGTTCTCACGCTGGTTGTTTCGGTCTGCCTGATCTTCGTCGCGTCGCAGGCTGGCGATCTGCGGGTCGACCCGTTCGGCTCTATCGTCCGCCCGGCCTGAGCGCGCTTTCGTAAAGCGCAAAGGCGGCGCGCGCCGTGACGGTGAGGCTCGGCGCGGCATTTCCCAGCGCGTCGTCCAGTGTTTGCGGCCCCTGCGCGATGGCGAAAGCCGCGGTCACGCCGGCTGCACCCAGCGCATCGGGCTGAGCGGCAACGCGGCCTGCAAACGCAAGACACGGCACCCCGGCGGCCATGGCCATGCGCGCAATGCCCACCGGCCCCTTGCCGCCGAGCGATTGGCCATCCAGCGACCCTTCGCCGGTGACCACCAGATCAGCGCGGCGAATGGCCTCTTCCAGTTTGTGGTGGGCCTGCACCAGGGCGAACCCATCCGTCGCAGTGGTGGGTGAAATGGCGCTGAGGCCGGTCATCATCCCGCCTGCGGCGCCTGCAAAGGGCTCGGCCGCGTAGCTGCCCCGGCCAAGCGCTGCAGCCACCATATCGTCGAAATGGCCCAGCGCCGCATCGAACGCCGCCACTTCCTCCGGCTTCACGCCCTTCTGCGGCCCGAACACCGCGGCAGCCCCGTTGGGCCCGGTCAGCGGATTATCCACGTCGGCCGCAACGATGATGCGCGCGCGGCCTGCCCTCGGATCGAGTCCCGAAAGATCCACGCCGGCAACCCTCGCCAGCGCGCGACCGGCCGGGATGCCAAGGTCTTTGCCCGAAGCGTCGGCGAAACGACCGCCGAGCGCGTGGAGGGCCCCTGCCCCGCCATCGACGGAGATGCTGCCGCCGAGCGCCACCACAATCTCGTGGGCGCCCGCATCCAGCGCGGCCAGAATGAGATCGCCGACGCCGACGCTGCTGGCCTTGTCGGGGTCATAGCCAGCGTCCTTCGCGGCCGCATGTCCGGCGATGGCGGCCATCTCGATCACGGCACGCCCGGCCCCCGCATCATGGGCAAAATACGCCGGCGCGGTGCCGCCGAACGGGCCGCGCGCAACACCCTCGACGCGCGCGGTACCGGGGCCGGACAGGGCATCGATGGTGCCCTCGCCGCCGTCTGCAATGGGAAGGCAGACGAATGTGGCGTGGGCGGACAGCGCGCTTTGCGCAAGGCCGGCCGCTATGGCTGCGTTGGCTTCAGCCGCAGTCAGGCTGCCGCGAAACTTGTCGCAAGCAATGAGAATGTGCACCGCAATAGCCTCGAAGCGCGGCAGCGCGCAGCGACCGCGGGTGGTAAAGACGAGTGACCGGCGAACACCCGCCGCCGCGCCGGATCAGTCTTGCCGGAATATCAGGCTGGAACGCGGTTTGAAACGGTGGACACGGCCTGCGGCATACCGACCAGTGGGATCGACCAGCCGGCAGCCAGATCGTTCAGCATGGATCTGGTCCGGGCGCGGCTATCGGCAGTAAGGTTAACGTGAATTTCGGTGGCGCCGCCCCGGATTGCCCGCAAGATGGCGTCGCCGTGAACGGCGTAAAGATCTTCGCTGATACAGTCTGCCGCGCCGGCCAGAAGCGGTGTCCGCGCTCCATCCGGCTCACGACGAACAAGAATGAACGAACCGCGCTCGCAGCAGTCGAAGTCCTTGAGGCTGAAAACTGAGGTGAGATAGTAATTGCTGCTGTACCCCTGCCACCAGAACAGGTCGAGGGCACGGGGGGATCCCCCATCGGCGGCAGATGTAAAATCGTCGATCAGCATAAAGCCTCCGTTGCCAACTCACGCGGTTAGCGTCTTTTGACACGCTTCATCTTACCGCAATTCTAAAGGGTTGAACGAAGGTGGAACGTCGCCGCATACTTTTTACCAGCTATCCACCGGCTGTGGAAAACGGCGCCGAAATCTTGATCAACCGTGTACATGCTGGCGGATCGAAGACGAAGCACACTGTTTTTATCGGTGAGGACCCACGGAAAATTCATCCAGGCTAAGAATTTGGTAACGTTAAACCCATGCGGACAAATCGCTTTTTCGCCTTAGTGTTTTTCCGGGCGGAAATTCGAATCAGTCCGGCAATGTCAATCAAATCATTTATGCGTGGCCTGTGATTGGCCAGCACGTGTCGCCATGTCGCAACACCGCTCCCCCGCGACCGGAACGGACACGCCGCCAAAGCCTCAGACTCCGGCGGCCGCGTCGCCCGATTGTTTCCGGCAGAACAGTTTGGTGAGGGTCACGCGACACAGGCCTGACGGAAATAGCAGCAGTCCGTCTGGATTTTGAGCGAAGAAAATCTCACGGGCCTGTAATGTTCTTTCCATCAAAAGCGAAAATGCGCACGACTGCGGAACTGTTCCGCAAACCGGGTGCGGTGCAGGACCCTATTGCGCTGCCGCCAGAATTCTCGCAGCCGCGACCGTGGCACCGCTTTCAGCCACGATCTGTGGCGCGGCGGTGCGGATGGTGCGGGCCATCATCCGGTCGGCCAGAACGGCGGCAATGGCCGCACCGCCGCGGCCGCCATAGGCCCAGCGGGGAACCACCCGCGCAACGCCGGCGCGCACGGCCCGTGCGCTGTTGTCCGGCTGGTCGTGCGAGAACGGGACGAGGACCATGGGTGTTCCGGCGGCAATCGCGAGGGCAATGGTGCCGATCCCCCCCTGGTGCACGACCAGCGACGCCCGCGGAAACACCGACTGGTAGGGTGCGACCGCAGCGGCCATCAGATCCGGCCCCAGCGGCAGTCCCGCACTGTTTTCCGGCCGGCCGACAAGGAGGAGCGCCCGTTTGCCGAGCCGGCGTGCATGCGCGGCACTGTGAACGAAGAACCGCCGCGCCGCGTGCGCCGACGCCGACCCCAGCGTGAACACGATGGGCGGCGGGCCGTTGCCCAGAAACGCCTCGATGTCAGGCGCAAGCGGCGCCGCGCCGGTCTGGAGCACCTGGCCGGTCTGCACCGTGCCGGGCGGCGCATCGGCGGGAAGCCCCCCCAGAAGCGGCGAATACAAGGCAAGCACCCCGTCCGGCGAGTGCTGACCGGAAAAGACCGGATGGTCCGGATACTCGCCCAGCCCTTCGGCGCGTCGATAGGCGCGCAGCGGGGCCACCCAGCTTTCGATCCCCTTCCGGGCGCTTTTCAGAAGCCACGCGTTGTAAGAGGGCCGGCCCTTGATGAAGGGGAGCATCGGCAGCCGCGGCGGGTCCTCCGCACTGAACAGCATCGCCGGCTGGAACGCGCTTGAGAGCCAGGGAATGCCGGTGCGCGCAGCAACCAGCGGCGCAGCCAGCGCCAGGGTCACGCTGACCAGCACGTTCGCATCCGCGCAGGCCGCCATCAGGTCCGCATCGCTCTGCGCGATGGCGGGGACAAGATATTCCCTGTAAGCGAACGCCGGCCCCCGGGTGCGGTGCATGAAGCGCGCGTGAAATGTTGCGTCAGACGGGCGGTCCGGCCGCATTGGCGCATGGATCAGGCCCGCACCTTCGACAGCGCCGCGGTGGGCATCGTGGGTCGCAACCACCACGCGGTGCCCGCCTTCGCGCAACACCTTCCCTATTTCCAGAAAGGGCACGAGGTCGCCGAGCGACCCATGGCTGGCGAAGACAACCTTCACAAAAGGCTCCTCACGTCCCGCTCCGGAGCGCGCGCGGCAAAGGCGCCACGGCGCATGGCGTCAGTTGCCGGGAAACCAGCTGGTGTCGATCTGGTGCGAAAAATTATACTCGCAGATTTCACGCATCCGGTCGGGATCCAGCAGGATGATGCGGTTGCCCTGACGGCGCACCAGCCGGTCACGCTCGATGCGCGAAATCGTCTTCGACACATAGACGTTGGTGAGGCCGAGAAAATCGGCAAGTTCGCCCTGGGTCAGCGGCAAGCGGAAACCGTCGCCAACGTCGGGCACGGTCAGCGAAAGCCGGTCCGCAATCTCGAGGAGGAGATAGCACAGGCGCTCGTAAGCGCTGAGGCGCCCGATGGCGCGGATCCGGTCCAGCAGGACGGCCGACTCCTTGACCGTCATCGAGAACAGCAGCGCGGTCAGCCGCGGCGAGCGCACCATCAACGGTTCAAGCCCCGCTTTGGGGAACGGGCAGAGTGTGGCCGCCGTCACGCACTTGATGTCGTGCTGGGCCCGCTCCAGCGCAATTTCCGACAGATCGACAATGTCGCCGGGGTAAAACAGACGCAGAAGCTGGCGGCGTCCATCCGCCAGAATGGAATAGGAGACCAGCCAACCGCTCTTGACCACGAACATTTCCGTCACCGGGTCGCCCGTCCGCCTGACGAGTTGCTCCTTCTCGTAGGAGCGTTCGTCGGTTTCCAGCACCGCCAGAAGACGGCGATCGGCCTCGCTCAACTCGACGAATTTGCTGAGTTTCGAGAACAGGCAGCTTTCAGTCACGGTCGATGGTCTCTCAAACTCAGATGCCTTTGCCGGCAGCACTCACTCACCACACAGAGTAGTCGAAATCCGTTCGGTTTTTCACTGCAATCAACATTGCCCGCTATCGGTTTATCGAGCGGGGGGCGGCGAAGTCAAACGAACCGCGCCGGACACGGCGGGGAGAAACTCCCGGTGCCTTCCGGGCGCGCCCCGGCTATATTCCATTGCCTCGACGAACGAACCCGGTTCGATCCGGCCAGGGCCATAACGCCCGAGCGTTGCACGCTCATCGGCAATCGCTTACTAAAAGAGCTGTCTGAAGTTAAGGGCATTTCATGGCTCGCGCGTTCTTTGCCACCTTGATTGCGACAATCGCGGTCACCACGCTGATGTATATGAACGTGCGTTTAGACCTTTATCCCGAATTCGATATTCTTCAGGACATCGAGGGGTTCAACGCGCGGATCGGCCTGCCGGCCACCGAACAGGCGGTCTGGGTCACGCACCTTCTGATCGGCATCGGCCTTTACGGGCTGGTCTTTGCGCTGCTGGAGCCGATCCTGCCCGGCCGCGGCTTTGCCAGCGGCCTGTGGTTCGGCGTTCTCACGTGGCTGGCGATGATGCTGGTCTTCATGCCCATGTCGGGCCACGAGATCTTCGCGCTCGACCTGCCACCGGTGTTCATCACCATGACGCTTGGGCTCAACCTTCTTTACGGCGGCATCCTCGGCGTCAGCTACGCAGCGTTCGGCGACGAATAGCGCACGAAGCGCGGCCGCCGGCGCTGGATCAGACGGCGTCAGTCGGCAGCCTTGCGCCGCGCGATGGGTCGGGCAGGAAACAGCCGGTCGAGCTTGGCGGCGCCGATCACCGGCCCCGGCCCCTTGTAGGTTTCCACCTGGGCAATCACGTAGCAGCCGGCACGGGGCTGCTTCTCGATGTCGCTCAGCGGAATGTCCAGCGTCAGCGCGCCTCCGGTCCACATGCCGATGGGGCGCATCTCCCGCACCACGTTGTGGTAGGTGAGCTTGCGGCCGCGGTTCTCGCCCCCTCTGATCGGCACGACAACCTTTTCGTCGACAATGAAGACCCAGAGATTGGCCTTGTCGAACTGCGTTTTGGCCGCACCCACGTCCACATGCAAAACCCCGGAACGGATCTCCAGGTCGATGGGCACAGGCAGCGGATTACGGCCGGCGGCGCGCACGACGTCGAGGATCGCCTCGTGGTCGCTGCCGACCACGTCCTCGCGCCCGTTCACCACCATTTGCGGAGTGTAGACGTCGCGGTCGCCCCGTGCTCTCGAATATTCCATCTGGCGCCGGGTGGCCGGCTTGGTGGCCAGCGTGTCTTCCCAACCCAGAAAATCCCAGAGCTGGACGGGCAGCGTGACAGCCAGAATGCCGTCATCCTTTTCCAGCCTGTGCAACAGTGCGTCGGCCGCCGGGCAGGAAGCGCACCCCTGGCTGGTAAAAAGCTCCACAAAGGCGCTCGGCGCATCCGCAGCGTTCGCGGCCACCGGCGTGACGAAGGTGGCCGATGCGACGGTGAGCGCTCCGAGGATGACGTGAATCACGGCGCACTCCTTCCGAAATCGTGAGAGTTGGATGCCGATACGGCGCAACTTGCGCGGACCCGTGCCCGGCCATGACCGCAACTTAGGGGGTTGCGCCGGCGAACGCCAATCACTGACGGGTGATAGAAAATCTCGTCCGGCCGGTGCCGGTCGAAGCCAGTCACAACCGCGCCGTCTCGCTGCCCTCGGGGTTGACGAAGGGGCCGCCCGCCGCCCGCTCCTGGGTCAGCGCCCAGTGGACAGACGGGAACGCCAGATCGTCCCACGGCAACGCATCCTCCGGAAAAAGGCGCACGGCCTCGCTTTCCGGGCCCGGCGCAAACGACGCGGACCCAAGCCGGGCACGGTAGATCAGCTGCACCTGGCCGATCCGCTTGATGGTGTAGACCGCAAGCAGCCCCTCGATGGAAATGTCTGCCGTCGCCTCCTCGAAGGCTTCGCGGGCGGCCCCCTCTTGCGGGCTCTCGCCATGCTCCATGTATCCCGCGGGCAACGTCCATTTCCCGCGCGACGGCTCAATCGCCCGGCGGCAGAGGAGGATCTGGCGCTCGAAGCGCACCACGGCGCCGACCACGATCTTCGGGTTGTCGTAGGCCACATAGCCGCAGTGGTCGCAGAGCTGCCGGGGCAGCGTGTCGCCATCCGGCGTCGCCTCCCGGAATGACGGCTTCATGCGCCCGGAACCGGCGCGGCGTCCGCCAGAAGCGCGCGCATCGTATCGCCGAACGCACCGGCCAGCACCTCCTCGGTGAGCGGCCCCACGTGCTTGGCGCGGATCACCCCGTCCGGCCCGACGACATAGGTTTCGGGCACACCATAGACGCCCCACTCGATCACGCGCCGCCCATCCGGATCGACGCCGATGGCATCGTAGGGATTGCCAAGTTCAGTCAGAAAGTCGCGCGCTGCGGTCACGCGGTCCTTGTAGTTGAGGCCCACGGTCTGAAGGCCCGGCGTTCTGGCAAGCTCCATCAGGTATGGATGCTCCACCCGGCACGGTGCGCACCAGGACGCGAACACATTGACGAGCGTCACCTTGCCGGCAAAGTCGGCGCTGGCGACACCGGGGTGCGCGTCGGACAGCGGCGGAAACGCCGTGTCGGGGGCCGTCTTGCCGATCAGCGCGGACGGAACGACGGTGCGGTCCGCTCCGTCGGTCACACGAAAGGCGAACACGGCGGCCAGCGCAAGAAACAGCACCAGCGGCAGCGCCAGAAGAACGCGCGTGCTAGCGGTCACGGGCGGCACCCTGGCGTTCGGCGGCCCGTTCGGCGCGGGCAAGCGCCTTGCGGGCAGAGCGGCGATCGACCACCACCCAGGCGACGATGCCGCCCAGCGAAGCAGCCCCGATGGCATAGGCGCTGATGACGTAGGCGGCGTATTGCCCGGTCATCGCATGGCCTCGACCGTGCGCAGCCGCAGGCTCCGAGCGCGCCGCCGCAGGAGTTCGGAGCGCATGGCCGCCAGATGCACGGTGGCAAAGAACAGCATGAACGCCCCGCCCATCACGAACAGCGGCACCAGCATGGAGCCATCGATGGTCGGCCCGTCGAACCGCATGACGCTGGCGGGCTGATGCAGCGTGTTCCACCAGTCCACCGAAAACTTGATGATCGGGATGTTGATGACGCCGACAAGAATGGTGATGGCCGTGACGCGCGCCGCCCGCACCGGTTCGTCCACCGCACGCCACAGCGCAATCAGGCCCAGATACATGAAGAACAGGATGAGCATCGAGGTAAGCCGTGCATCCCAGACCCACCATGCGCCCCACATCGGCTTGCCCCAGACCGAGCCTGTGGCCAGCGCTGCAAAGGTGAACACCGCCCCGATGGGCGCCGCCACCTTGGCCGCAACGTCCGCCAGCGGGTGTTTCCACACCAGCGTGCCAAGCGCTGCCGACGTCATCACCATGTAGGTAAACATTGCCATCCAAGCCGATGGAACATGAATGTACATGATGCGTACCGTGGCGCCCTGCTGGTAATCCTCCGGCGAGGCCCACAGCGCATAATAGAGGCCGACGCCAAGGACGATTGCCGTCAGCCCGGCCAGCCACGGCACGAGCCGGTCCGCCAGGCTGGCGAAGCGGCCGGGATTGAGGATCGAAGGCGCGCGCGCGCCGCTGGTGAGTGTGGACATTCCGCCTCCTGTTGCGCCACCATAATGCGGCCGGCCCGGCCGGGGAAGCGGAACGCATTGGCGCACGTCAAACGGTTGCCGTGCCCGGTCATGTTCGCTAAACGGGTGGCCGACGTTGGGGCGTAGCCAAGCGGTAAGGCAGCGGTTTTTGGTACCGCCATGCGATGGTTCGAATCCATCCGCCCCAGCCAGCCTGCTGTTATGCTAATTTTCCCCTGCAATTACAACGGCCTAGCGATCTGGTTAGATTCGCTGCAGACCCATCTGCAGACCCAAGTGCAGACCCACGCATGCACCGCGTCTCAAACGGGCGCCTTGCGGGCATAGCCGAACACGTAGCGGTCGATATCCCCAGCGAGGGTCTCGACGGCGTCCAGGTCGATGTGCGGAGTGCTGAAGGCACGACGGTTCAAACCGTGGACCTCGAACATGGAACGCTCCTCGTCGAGGAAGTTGCGGAGGTGGTTCCAGCACACCATGCAGCGGTACTTGGGGACCATCGAAGGCCGTATGCTGCTGCATCCCGACAGGGGAAAGTGCCCCCCATAGCTGGGGGCGCTCCTAGGTACGAGGGGCACTTCTGGTCCGATCAGGTCGAGCTGAAGACCACTTTACCGACCTTGCCACGCCCGAGCGGGGCGACACGCTCTGCTCCGTTCGCCTCCATCCACTCGACTACCTTGGGCAGAGAGAGCCTTTCGGTCACCTTCCTCCGGGGGACCCTGCAGGCAGCCGAGATGTCGTTGTAGGTCACCTCGGAGACCCCACCGGCCTTCTCGCGGATAAAGAAGCCGAGGAGGCGTTCCAAGATCCCCTTCGCCGTCCGCAGCCGCCCAGTTGAACCCTCGTCATAGGCGATGAACCGCACCGGACGGTGACCGGGAAAGCCAGTCCGAAGGTGACGATCTAGACGGAAGATCTGCCCCGCCACGTACAGCCGCATCTCCCCACACCGACCATCTGCATCCGGGTTGCGGACGTTCCCGCGACTGGCTGCCTGGACCATAGAAGCCAGGAGCTGGCCGTCCTGATAGGCGTCGTAGTCGCCGCGCAGCGAGGGCCCCTGGGCGTCCTTCAGGTTCTCTGCGGTGGGCCGCCGGTCCTCTTCGTCGTCCTGAAGGGCCCGAACGTGGCTGATGTGGACGTCTCGAGGCTGGTGGAACTCCTCGAGCAGATAGACCGCATCGGCCGTCTTCCACTCGTTCGACCCGACATGCTGGCCCCAGTGGATCACCGACAACCTGTCTCCGAACTCCTCCCGCAGGGCGCGGGGGAAGTGGTTCTCCAACGCCTTCGGCAGGACGACCAACCCCGTTGCATGGTCACCGTGCATCGTCGACCGGATCAGCCACAGGACCCAGTCCTTCCAGACATCCAGCGCACCGTCCTCGTTCTCCACGATCTCCTTCACATAGAGCGTCTTCGGGTCGACCAGCGCCTTCGGCTTGTCGACGATGACTGGCTGCAGGTTGCAGTAGTCGATCACCGGGACCTCGGCGCACTCGCTGGAACGCCACGACGTGAACTGGTCGATCCCATCCAGCCTGCCCGTGGCATCAAGGAGGACAATTCCCGGCTGGATCTCGTAGCTGACGCAGTAGCCAACGAACTGGCCACCGTACCCGCGATCCGGCTGGTGCCTCGCCTTCACCACCTGTCCCTTGTCCAGGGCGACGATGAAGCCCATCGCGTTCTCGACCAGCTCCTTGCCCGCCTTCTGCAGCGGGGTGAGGGCCTTGTCTTTCTCGGCGAGCCATCGATCGGCGACACGGCTGACAGCCTCGCTTCGGTCGACCGGCAGCGGCACGTACCGCCCCTTGTGACCAGCCTCGCCCTTCACCTCCGTGTAAGCGGCGTCGATGAGGCCGGAGATCTCCTCAAGGTCGAGCGAGGTCTGGTCGCGGGTCTCCTCGTCGACCAGCATCGTGCGGTCATAGAGGTTGCGGAGCCTGTTGAGGTCGCCGATCGCGAGGGAGTAGTTCTCTACCCGGCCGGTCCACTCGTCGAGGACGATCAGCGACCGGCCCTCGGTGGCCTTCCAGCCGTTCTTGCCAACCCAGAAGCGCTGTGTGGCAATGAGGATCGGCCACTCGGGGAGGCCCAGGACTGCGACCCCCTCCCGCACGGTATCGTTTAAGGCGATCGGCGGATTGGTGGGCCGGATACCGTAGCTCTGGCAATCGGTCTCCCGGCGCCGGGGATCGGTGTCGACCCGATGCATCGACGTGAACACGTTCACGGTGGAGCGGAACGCCTCCTCCTCGGCGAACAGGTGCCGAGCGTCCTGCCAAATGTTCTCGGCCTGCTGGATGGTGTCGACGAGGATTACGGTGGTCTTGCCTTGGGTGCTCCAGAGGTGAGCGGCGTACGCCAGCGTGGCGGTCGACTTGCCCGATCCAGTTGGCGCTGCAGCAACCTGCATCCGCTTGATCCCTGTCTCTGCGTCCTTCTGGGCCTGATTGAAGAAGTGGTAGAGCGCTTTGCCCGTCTTCAGCATGGTGGGCGTCAGGTTTCCACCGCCTCGCCGGGCGTGGAAGCGCCGCGCGAGGTCGAGGAAATTGTCGATATCGGTCTTCATGGGGTGTTGTGCTTTCTCATGCGCGCAGCACGTCGCTCCCCGAAGCCCGATGGGCCGCGAGGTGACGCACTGCGCCGTTTCAGTTGTTGTGTGGGTGTTGTGGTTGCCGCCTTGCGGCGAGCCGTGGTCTTCGCGCGGAGACGAACTGTCGGCGAGCGCCTGCGGGTCAGTCGTCCATAACCAGCGCGAAGTCTTCGTCGAGGATGCCTTCGGCAATGCCGAGCAGCTGGACCTTCTGCTCTGGCGTCATCCGGCTGATGACCTTCTGAAGCGAGGACGTGGTCTTCTTGTCGTCCGAGCGGTCACCATCATCCTCCTTGTTGGAGGGGCTGCTATCGTCCCCGTCCGCGCCCTTCTCGGCTCCCTTCTTGGCCTTGTTGAAGGCGCGGCGGATCTCGCCGGGGGTCGAGGGCATCGCACGGTCACCATGCAACGTCGCCTGGACCTCCTCCCAGTTGTTGGCCAGCCACATGGCATTCGTCCGGTCGTTGCGGTGGAGGTCGTCGAAGCCGTGTTCGAGGCACCACTCGCTGAAGCCACGATTGCTGGCGTGGAGGTCCCGGCCGATCTGCAGCGCACGGCCGATCTTCAACCATCGTTCACGGCTCCTTCCGGCGTTGGCTTTTTCCTCAGCCCATGCCTCGCGACCGGCTTGGATCTCACCGCACTCAGCTTGTTCGCCTTCCTGCTCCTCAGCGGGCTCAGGAGTACGATCATGGGTGACCTCGTCTGCTCCGTCTTCGTCGAGCTTGGTCTCATCCGCCCGTTCTTCCGGGTCATACCGATTGCTCTGGTCCGGCAAGACGATGACGGAGTCAGTCTGACGGCCGGTTCTGGCTTTCTCAATCAGCTCGCTGGCAACGGTCTTGACCTCAGCCAGTTCGTCTTCGGTGGCCGCACCGATGTCGCCGCCATCGTTCTCGAGAAACTGCTTGGCGCGGCTCTTGTGGTAGTAGAAATTCTTCAGCAGCTCGTCGCAGGTGAGCTTTGTGCCGTGGATGTGTGCCATGGGATAGAATCCTTCGCCTTGGCGCCGGACGCGGCCAGAGGGCTGGCGTGCAGGCGCGTTTGATGAGGGCGCGGCCGTGGGCCACGAGATGATGGTGGTGATCCGCATCAAGTCCCCCGGCGCTGATGTCCGGGTGGGCGCGCTCTTGGATGGGCGCCAGGGACGTTGCGACACGTGGGCGGTCGCAGCAGCGGATCGGATTTGGGATACGCGTGAGTCGCGGTCGAGAGTTCGACGTCGAGATCGGACGGGCGGTGGTCAGCGCAGCGAAGCAAGGCCGCTGGACAGCTCCTGCCGCATCAGGATCCGACGCTCCTGCTCGGCTTTCTCCAGGTCCAGCAGCCGCATGCCGAGGGCCGCAAAGGCCTCGATCAACCACTGACCGAAGATCTCGGACTGCCTCACGGGAATGTACGGCGCCTTGGCCGTCTCGTTGCCGTGCCGGTCGAGGTAGCGGTGGCCGCCCTTCGGCACGATCTGTCGGACCAGACGAGCGACCTGGACCCGCATGGCATCGTCGGACTTCACACGCAGGGGCTGTTGCTCCTGCAGCATCCAGGCTGCGGCGACCACCGCCATGATCTCCTGCCAGTGGCAGTCGCGGTCGACCTTCACGATCTCGCGTGCCGCAGCCAATCGGGTCTGGCTCGAAGGACTACTCTGGGTCGCCTCGGTCTGCCGCCGGGCCTCGCGGACTCGGTCCCGCCACATCTGGTCGAGGACCTTCCACGCCCCGGCGTCGGGATTGTTGCGGAGGTACTTGGCGACGATCTCCTCGAACGATGCCAGCTCCTTGCGTCTGATCGCGGTCTGCTCAGGGTGACCCTGTTTCCTCACGGTGGCTCGGTGGGTCGTGCAGTACCGGCTGTAGCCGGCCGTCATCTTGGTGCAGCCGGAGACGGCGCACATGCGTTTGGGTGCAGTCATTGTAGGTGTTCCCCTGAGGTGTTCATGAGGGACGCCGGACCGCCGTGGAGGTGTCCGTGGCGGCCGCTTTGTCCCAAGGGTAGGGAATTGCCGTCTCCGAGGGTTCGTACGGTCATCGGGAGTACGCGTGGGGTACTCCCGTACCGCTCAACAGGAACATGCGCGAACGTCCGTCAGGGCGGACCTGCGGGCCACTCAGGGCTTTGAAGGAGCCGTGAAGGGTGATTGAGGGCATCGAGGTCGCGCACGGTGCGACAGACGCACACGGAAGACATTCGCCGGCATCCGCTCAGCAAGCCGGTTCATCGCGTCATTGAAGCGGGAGCTGTTGCATGGTGACCGTGCAACGGTGATGGCGGTCGCGGACCGGAGGAAGGATTACAGAGAAGTGCCCCCCGTACCTAGGAGCGCCCCCAGCTATCAGGGGCACTTTGTCCAGCGGAACCAGCGGACTCAGCGGTTTGGCACCCGAGGAGATCAGCGCTCGTTGTCAGGCGGCCTCCCAGGCCCTCAGCGCTCTCCCAGCACCCGCTGGATCCTCCTTGATCCTGTAGACAGTCTGTCGCGATACGCGCGCGCGCCGGGCGATCTCTGCCGGAGCAAGGCCCTCAGCCAGCATCCCCACGACGCTCTGGAGCTGTTGACGGTCGAAGCTGGGCTTCCGGCCCCGGTAGGTCCCCCGCTCCCTCGCAGCAGCGATCCCAGCGGCCTGAGCCTCCCGCGTCGTCTCCACCTGGGCCTCTGCCATTGCGGCCATGAAGCTGAGCTGCGCGTCCCGGACAGCCTTCGACATCGGGTCCTTGGCCGACCCGTCGAAGGTCATCGCGTTGATCACCGTCTTGATGGTGATCCCTCGGGCCAGCAGCTCCCGTACGGTCTCCGTCACGTCAGCGTAGTTGCGCCCCAACCTGTCGATCCATCGGACCACCAGCACGTCCCCAGCGCGTAGGACATCGAACAGCCTCCTTCCTTCCGGCCTCTCGTTCAGCGGCACGCTCACACCAGAGACGCCATGATCGGAAAGGACATCATCGAAGGTGAACCCGGCGGCTTCCGCCTGGGTCCGCTGGTGGCTGAGGGTCTGCTCGGTCGTCGAGACGCGGGCATAGAGGACGGTCTTGCTCATGGGGAGGATCCGGTGTCCGTAAGGGCGATGTCCGGTCTTATCAGCGTCCGAAAAGCCTAGGTCAACCCATACGGACGCTATTTCAGCTGCCTTAGGACCGTCCACTGGAGTATGCCCTAGCGGACATTCTTGTGAGGAGGTCTCAGTTAATGGTGCCTAAGCGCTCCTCAATTCGATCGCCATGCCGATGGTTCAGGAGTGGGAGCTGCATGCACGACCGTTTGATCGGTTGGATCCGCCGATCGAGACATCGATACATTATCTGGATCATTCCCCCCGGCTCTACGCCTCGCCGGTAGACATCAGGAAGCGCAGGGGCACGGGGGGGGACACGCGCCAGAAGCTCTTGTCTAGATACCCGCTCGCATCTCTGACCCAAAACTATCGGCTTGTACGTAATGGCGGCCGTCAGTGACCGCTTATATTCCGATATTCAGGACCATTGTAACTTTGACAGCCGATGGGTGTCAGCCGGCTGACGCCACAGCATCCGGTCCGCTTAGCGAACCGTTACGGGCGACACGAATGCGCCGATGGACCTTCCCCGGTACAGGCGTAGAGTAGCATCCCGAGTGGATCGTTGACGTCGGCGAGCATCACCACTTTCAATCGACGGTGTTCGATGTCCAGCAGTCCGAACCGGCTGCCGACGAAACGTGAGACGCGCATTGCCGATGGATTGCCACGGTTCGCCAAGCCCGGCTGACGGGCATAAACTTGGAACGGCGCAGATTGCACCGCGACACCGGGCTTATCGCGCGTATAATTTGACGGCATGAATGGGCAGCACGCAACCGCGATCGAATACATCCGCCTCATCGCGGGCGAACTCGCCGGCATTAAGAGGGCGAAGCATTACGCGCTGTGGCGTGATGGGGCGTCCGCCCGCCTGACTGATCAGCTGGGCCGTGTGCCGCCCTTCAGCTCGCATCGCGACCTCTGGATCCATACGGGCGACGGTAGACATGTACGGGCGACCGCCAGAACGGGCGAATGGGTCATCGACCGACTCGTCGAGAAGATGGCACCGGATGAAATTTTCGCTACCTTCGACGCTCAGGTCGCTACCAACTCCGCTTCCTACGTGGACGCTTCGCCGGTGTTTGGCATCGAGATCGACGCGATCTGCGACCTGGGAAGTGGGATCACCATTGTCCCGACGCTATCGGACGACCCGTTAGAGGCGCTGCGGCTCCTATCGCAGTTCCAGTCGGTCCACCTCCCGACAGGCACGGCCATACTTCGGCAGACCTTCATAGTTACCCCGGCATTCCACGTGCGCAGCACCGATGATCGTGAGTGCCCGGGGAAGAGCGATACCGCACCTCCGTCCCCCGAACGGGATAATGTCCGGGCGCGCGCGCGGTTGGCCTGCCTGCTGGCCAGCAACGGACCGGTCGAACTCCCGCTCACCGTGCTGGAGCCGCACCGTGACGCGCTGTTCGTCGCCCGCGAGAGAAATTCAGCAGGCCGCCCGTTCGCGGCACACCCGAAGTTCTCGCGCCCGGTGGCCGCCCAAGACGTGAAGCGGATCTACGGCGCATTGGCCGCGTTCGACGAACTCGACAGCCTGGCGCGTTCCATCGACCGACTCGGACGCGCAAGGCTGGCCAGCTCGCCCGTCGATCGCGCTCTCGAACTGGGAATCGCGTCCGAGATCGCGCTCATGCACGGGCATGGCGAGGGTAATGCCGAGATAACGCACAAGATCGGGACACGCGCGGCCTGGCTGCTAGGCAGAAACCCATCGGAGCGGGAGACGATCTTCGCCGAGACCAAGCGCCTCTACACCGCACGCTCGCAGGCGGTGCACACTGGCGTCCTTTCTCCCAAGTCAAAGGTCGACCTCGACGCCGCTGATGAGCTGGTCCGCCGCGTGCTGCGCGCAATACTCGAACACGGCCGATTCCCGATCTGGGCCAACCTGACCCTCGGCGGCGACGGGTCGCCTACGCCAATGAAGGCGGCCAAGTCATAGGAGCAGCATGGTGCATGCCCCTACCAGTCCTGATGATCAATCTTGCCGCGATCGCCGTCGCTGTCGCCCGCTCGCTTCAGAAGGTCAATCACAGCGGGTTAAAAGGGGAGCTATGGGAGCTCATGGTGCGAGAACTCCTCGAACTGCTCCTGCCGCCCGGCTGCGCGATAGGCACCGGGGAGATCGTTTCGGCATACGGGGGAACGTCGAACCAGAACAGCGTCGTGGTCGCGGACCGGGGTGTGCATTTGCCCGTGCTGATCAGGGACGCAGGCACATTTCCCCTTGAGGCTTGCGTGCTCACTCACCGCCGAGATCAAGAGCACTCCGACCGGCAAAGAGCTCCGCACGTTGCACGCCGCCGCCGTTCCGCTTTCCGCCGCGCTCACGCTCGGCGCTACCCTCGCCACGATGCCGCATCGTCCCGCATCGACCACCGCGTGATCCGGACGCTCCACACCGTGACGATGCGGGCGAGCCGCCGCCTCCACGGCGCGGACAACATAGGCGAAATGCGCAGATATGAGATCGAGGCGATCTTGGGAGCGGAAACCGGAGCGCGCCGAACGGCCACGTAGCCCGGCTGTCCTGGCTATTCGCGCGGATGGACCAAATCGGGCAATACGAGCTGGTCGACTACGAGGCGAAGCTGAATGCTCGAGTCGAAGCAAGCAGCGGGGGCGCCGACCCGTTGCCAGATTGATACTCTAGACCTTCCGCGTTTTTGCCGCCGAACTCGCGGCGGCCTTGCGCACTTTCGGTGCGATTACGTCCTTTTTCGTCGCTGACGACCTCCGCCCATTCTTGGCGTTGGCGACCCGGCGACGACCGGGGGAGGCATCGAGACCCCGAACGGCCACCTCGATAGGCCCGGCGGAGTTGGACGTGATACCAGCCGCCTCGGCCCGCAGCATCTCGATGGCCTTGCCGAACCGGATCCGCTCGCCGGAGCGAATATCTCGCCAGAACTTCGCGTCGCGGTGGTTGGTGATGACCAGCACCCCATGGCGCCGGCCAGACGGATAGAGGTATCGCTCCGACAGCTGGGTCGCGAGCGCGAACCTGAGGTCCGGCATCGTCCATCCCTTCTCGTTGTGCTTGACCTCAATCGCGACCTGGACCTGCACCTGTGTCGCGGTGAAGGTGATGTCGGGGCGGCGGTTAGCGGCGACCTGCGTCTCTCGATCGCACCGGAAGCGCCCGCCGCCCATGCGGGCGAGCGTCGTGCCGAGCCACTCCTGGACGGCTTCCTCATCCTTGGCCGTCTCGACCACTGCGCGTTCAGACATGTCCGCCTTGCGGAACTCCCAATCAAGGGTGTCCAGAAGCGAGCAGACCAGTGTGAGCAGATCGCTGCCGTTGGCTATCGGCGCTAGTTTCCGGGTCTCAAACGCGCGCACCTGGGCTTCAGTCCAGTTCGGCCGATCAGCCGCGCGTTCGGCGATCTCGCGCGCGCGCTCGCGTATATGGTGCGCGATCCGCGCGATCACCGGCCGCTCCGCGAGACGGACCACCGCGTAGTATGCCTGTTCGCCCTCGAGTCTCACGAGGCTCGAAAGCAACGCCTCGCGCGGATCGTGAATGTCGAAGGAACTGTCGTCATCCTCCTCGTCCCCGGACGGCGAGTTGGTGGCCCTTTGCTCGAGCAAATACGTCCGTTCGGCGAGCCTCGCGAGCACGTCCGGGCCCAGCACGGCCGGATCGACCACCGACCCGCGGTGCCGGTCGAACAGCGACCGCATCAGGGAGAACGCTTCGTGCCAGTGCTTGCCGGCCTCGAGATTGCCCAACAGGTCTTCGAGTGTCGCCACGCCGGCGGCAGGATCGAGCCGGAACCGCAGACGCAAATACGGACCGATCGAGATCCAGTCGCCCCGCTTACGGAAATTCGCGATGCGGCTGCCCGACAAACGCAGGAGAGCGGATCGTTCTTGCCGCGTCAGATCCAGCCGTCCGACGATCTCGGCAGCGGTTGAGATCCGCGCCACGTCGCGCGGAGCAGGACCTAATATCAGTTCTGTCAGCCCGCGCTGGAGCCGCGCCCCCAACGCCATCCGTTGCGACGCACGCTCGAGGAATGGTGTGTAATTCTGTGACTGCTTCCACTCGTTCGACATCTCGGCGAGCACAATCGGCGCTACCTGTTCGGGATGACATTGCAACAAGGTGTCCAGCCATGCCGGAATGCTTTGCCCATCGCGGCAGGCGTGCTCCGCGGCGCGGACGACCTCGTCGCGCTTCAACGCGTCCGCCCAATCCGGATTCTCCGTGGCCTCGATCCCGATGCCCGCGAAGGAGAGGACGACGTCGTATCGCGATTGATGGCCCTTTCCGTCGATCTTGGGGCGTTCCGAAGGGACCAGTCTCCATAAGAGCGTCATGCCGTCGCGGTAGCCTGTTGCAACTTCGTCGCCGAAAGCCGGTGCGAGCTTTCGCCACTGCAGCGCCGCGCCATCGTAGCCGCTGCCGAACTTCTGGCCGCGCAGCCATTCGGTCAGCCGGGCGAGCGGGTGCGCCCCAGGCCACTTGGCCAGCTTGCCTTCGTCATGCAGCTGACCCGGATCTGCCTGCAGTCCGGCCCGGAACGCCCGGAGTCCATCGCATGCCGCGGCCTGCCGGCGTTCCATTTGCAACTTGGTTTCCGTCATCTGGGACTCACGCTTCAGCATCTCCGGCGTCGGCTCGAACGGTTTGCGCGCGTCGGCGAGAACGGCCGAGAGCCCCGCATCACCGGCGATGCGCCTGGCGAGCGCGTCGAGATCGATCACTGAATTATCTTGGCGCGACAGACGGTAGAGCGCGTCAAGGGCGACCAGACGTTCGGATTCCTCGCCGCTGGCCAGGAGGTCCTCGAGCCAGCCTGCATCGCCGTCATCCACCTGCCAGGCCAGGTGGTCGAACCATCCCAGTTGACCAATGTGCCGGACAGGACGCTTCTCCGCCGCGACTTCAGCCGCGATGTCAGCGAGGAACACCGCGCGCTTGAGCGTGGGCCTCGCCGCGACGAGGGAACGGAGCGTCGGTCCCTCGTGGCGATCCTCGCGCTCCATCGCCACAGCGCGGATCAGGCTGATCAGTCCCGGGCGATGCGGTTTGCCGTCGAACGCGAGGATCGCGGCGCGGACAAGCGGTCCCAGTTGCTCGACGAGGGTAGCGTAACGCCTGGATACGGCAGGCCAGTCACCTAGGGGCGGCTCGAACGCTAGAGCCGCAAGCCCATCCACGAGCGTCTCCTGATCGGCGAGCAATCGGCAGGAGTCGAAGATGCTGGCCAGCTCGTCACGGAAGCCCTCCACCTGATAACGCCGCGCCGGACGCGTCCGCATAACGACCGTCAGCACCTCGTCTATAGTCAGGTGTTTGGGGAAAAGCGCCTGCGCGAACGCTGGAGCGAGCGTGCGATCGAGCGGGCCGGGGTCAGACTTGAAGCGCATGGCGACCTCCGCGAGCCCGGCATCGTCGCCAATGATGCCGAGCGCGCTGACGGCGCGGACCCGCAGATAGGGACTGCCGCCGGCATCGTGGGCGATCCGGCGCATGGCGTCCCGGCAACCAGCGATCGCCCCAAGCTCCACAATCTGCACCATCTCGAGCTGGAACTTGGGGCGCCGGTTGGTCTCCAATGCGGCGTTGATACTCGCTGCGAGAGCCGGATCCGCGAACATCCAGAGCGACCGGTGGTCGATGAAGCGAAACGGCGACTGCCCCTTGCGCTGCTGCTCCGCGAAGGTCTCTAGCAACTGGACACGGTCAGGTATCGACAGCGACCCGGGGTCGCCGGCCGCCAGCAGGACGAGAGGTTCGCGCTCGAGCAGGTGGTCGCGCAGACCAACGTGCTTTCCTGCGATCCACGCGGCGGCCGCGCGCAGAGATGGAGGAACCGTCGAGATCCCGAAGACCTCCGCGAGGAAGATTGCGTAGAGCTCGGAATCCGGCAGGTCGAGCTTCAGGAACCAGCAGGCGGCGAGATACTCCTGGGCGGATCGGTGATAGAACCGCAGCCTGCAGAACGTCGCCGGTGCGAAGACGCCGCGAAGCAGCAGACCCGTGACGTCGTCTGGCCTCCAGTCCGCGAGCACTGCGTACGGATCGACGCCGTCGCCGGTGTCAGCTTCGTCCGTAGGAAGCACGAGCTCCATCGTCTTGGCCAGTGTCATCGCCGCAGCCAGCCGCTCGACGCCAGCGCGGGCGTCCACGTCCGTGACGAGCCTGGCCGCCTCGCGCATCCTATCATGCTCGATCAGCCGCTCAGAGATAGCGAACTCGCTCATGTCGGTGAGTGATCCGAATTTGCCGTACCGTGCCCAATAGAGAGCCAGCGCGCGCAGGTCGCCCGGACGTTCAGCGTATCGCTCCAGTCCCTGCTTCACGATATCGTCAAGGAAACGGCCGGGCTCGACGTTCTTCAGCCCCGAGACGAAGGTAATGCGCTGGGCCGCGCTGAGGCTCGACATCGCGACGACGAGCACCTGGTCGTGGAGGCTGCCCGCGTCATCCTCCCCTTTATGCACGACGTCTGAGTTGCCATTGTCCGTCGGCTTTGCGAATAGCGCCTCGTCGGGATCGACCGGAACCGGGGCTACATGGTGCGCGATAACCGGAAGCGTGTGGGTGAATCGCTCGAGGTCCGCCGTTCCCTCCCAAGCCGATCCCCGGCACGATAGTAACACCCGTGCCCTGTCGAATCCGGCTCCGAGCGCGATCGCGAACCTGTTGAGCGCCGTATCGATGTCACGATGATTGATCCGTGCCTCGTCGACGGAGTCCAGAAAGAACCACCCCGGCGCGTCACTTGCCTGCCAAGCTGCGAACCGTCCCCGCTCGGTGATGTTGAGCGACGCCTCCACTCCGTCGCTCGCCAATCGCTCGATGGTCAGGAACTGTGCGAACGACCCGGCGCCGCGCAAAACGCTGACGCGCTCACGGAACTCCTGGGTCTTGCCACTCTCGGCGCCCGCGAGCACCACGACGCGCTTACGCTCCAGCAGATTGGCCCACTTGAGGGCCGACGACCCCAGCAGACCAAGCATGTCCAGATCGTCCAAGCCGTATCGGCGCGCGGCGTCGAGCGACACGAAGTCGCGATCGAGCTCGATGAACTTGGGTTTGCCGGTCGTCATGTCCCCAAGAGACTACAAGGCGCCCCATCAAGTTCCAAGCAGGACTGCCTGCATCTCAACGGCCTCGACGGTGTGTGCTCGATAGCAAAGATAATCGCTGGTCTCGCGCTCGAAACGGCTATCGCTTCGTCTCTTGAAGGGACCCCACAGCGGTGCTACACAAAGCCTCCGTCCGGGCATCCAAACCCCGCAGAAACGCTGGAAATAACGGGCACTCCGGGCTAGTCTTCTCCTAAGCACCGTGGCACCTACGGCAACCTAACCGCCTCGACACACGCCCTGCGCTGCTCTAGCGACGGGCCCTTCGAGTATCGGTCAGCAAGTGTTCCCTGCCTGGTGTGGCCCGTGACTGATTCAATGATGTGGAGCGGCTGCCCAGCTTCCTCCGCCTTGGTCGCGAACCATCGACGGAAAGAGTGGAAGTTTACCAGGGAGCGGCGGCGGCCGGGGAGTTGCTCATCCACGCCGACCTTCCTGCGGTAGTGCGTGAAGGCCTTCACCGCCGGCATTGATCGCTCACGAGGGTCTCCCGGCTCAAGCTCTGGATACTCAGGTGACCCATCGGGCTTGGTGAACAGATCCTGCACTGGCGTTTTGCCCTTCACCAACTCTTCAACGATCGCCTCGAGGCTGCTGTGGATCGGAACAAGCCTAGAGGATCTCTCCTTCTTCTGTGGACGGAAGCGGAAACAGCCGCCCTCCACGTCCGACACCTTGAGCTGCACGATCGCATCGATTCGCGCCCCTGTGAGCGCCGCGATCTTCATGAGCGGAAGGAGGGATCCACGTGCGGGGGCACCACTCAACAGCTTGCTGATCTCCGCGTCCGTGAAGGGCCGCTCCACTTGCCCTTCCCTACGCGTCTCCTCCTTGAGTGACTGGCCCCGCCAGATGTTGGCTTTCGCTTGGCCCCGGTTCACCAGCCACATCCAGTAGGACGATAGGCGGGAAATATACTTGTTGCATGTCCGATTGCTGATCCTCGTGCCAGCTTCTTTCTGAGCGCTCGCGGCCAAGGCAGGGAGATCGCCTATGAAGCGACCAGCTGTTCTACGGTCGATATGCGAGATGGTCGGCACGACGTTGTTTCGCTCGCACCACTCGGTGAGGTACTTGATCGCTCGGACATCATCGAGCTTGGTGCGGGCCTTATAGTCCCCGCGCTGTGCGTGATAGTCGGCCAGCAGGCTGTCGATGGGGATCAGCCCCATGGCTGCAATGGCGTGTACCGTCCTCGCCCGTTGATCACGATCTTCGGGATATATCGGATCCCCGTGGCGATCCGTGCCAATGGGCTGACCGAGGATCGCGTCCACGTGGTCGGAGACCACAAGGCTTCGTATCTCGTGTTCGTCGTCGTCGTCGACCGCCTCATCGACCCAGGCCTTCAGTGCCAGCGCGTCCTCGCGAGCGGTCTGCTTCGCGTCGAAAGCTTGCTGGCCAATCCCTTTCCGGGTGGCTTGGAAGAGCGTCAGGATCTCTGAGACGATAGGGCCCTTGAGGCGATTGGCCTCTTCAAGGCTGTCTGTGCGGAGAGGACGCTTCACCTTCGAGCCCAGATGGTCCTTCAAGTCCCTCGGGACGTTGACTGCCACCCTCCACGATCCGCCATGGAGTTCGAGATATCGGCGATCCCTTGCCGCCATGTGAGGCCCTCCACCGGGCCTGCTGAGAATGCTAGTTCAGACCCATTCCAGACCCATAGCGCAGACCCAAATCCGGTTGCAAGCCTTTGATTCTACTGCGTATCAATAGGTTATACGGTTGCAGTCTGAGGCGCCATCCGCCCCAGCCATGCGCACAGAAATCAGTAAAAACAATTACTTAGCCGCAACTCACCTTTTGATGCATAAGCACAGATGGCAGCAATCTCTCTGTCAGCTTGCCGCAACGCTGAATGAAAGGCCGCGGCTCCGCAGCTCGGGGGTCGGAAAAATACCTGTGCGAACCTTTTCTGCGTCACTAAAGTGAAAACAGCGCCTCGCATACTTGAAAGAAACTCAGACTCCAATTAGAGCAAAATAATGCCAATTGTCAGGCTACTCAGCATCTTCCTCAGCCTTTTGGTTCCGACTGTCAGTTGGGCTCAGACCGACCCATGGGCGGTCAATCTGAATTCGGGGTGGGGTTCGGCGGCGTTTACGTGCGATTTAGGTCCGGTAAATGATTTCTGCTTTTTGCTTATATGTCAGCCACCAAAATTATTGCTTGGCTGGTACGGCTCTGGAGGTGCTGGAGATTTACCGGAAGCGGTTTGGTTGATACAAGTCGACAACTTTAGCGAACCTCACAAATTGAAATTCTCTTACCCAAGCATTGCGCTGCCGAATAGCACACTGACTTCTGGTGCGACCCCAGAACTATTGGATCAAATATCAGCCGGCTCTGTTCTTTCAGTGCGATTTCCAGCCACATGCGAGACTAAAAATAGTACTGCCAACGAATGTTCCGATAATGCAACACGAAACTATCTTATGCTTTTCAGCTTGAGCGGATCCCGAGAGGCAGTTGAAACGTTGAGTGCTTCGTGCAGGTGAGAAACACTTTGCATCCACTAACTCTCTTTGTCTGATGTTATGGCCGAAAGCACTTTAAATTAAACTCGAGGCCCGACGCGTTGTTGTTCCGCTTAGAGTCTATTTGGGAATTTCGGTCAGTCGCTAATGCGTCGGAGGAGCAGGCCACCCATCTGGGCATGGATCATGGCGTCGGTGACACAGATGCGTTGCTCGAAACCGCGGCTGGCTGTCGAGCACGCCGGCACGGGGGCCGACTTCGCGACCGGATTGCTCGCGGTCGACCATCAGCGCCGTGTCGTGGATGGTGCGGAACAGCATTAGCCGGATGAACCGGCGAAATTACCAATAGTTCGCCTGCCAGGGCGGGAAGTTTTTAGGCAACATGCGCCAGCCGCCGCCTGAGCGGACCCATGTAGCGGATCGCATTGAGTACCTCCCGTAGGTCCGTCACGTGCTTGCGCCCCCGCCGGCCCTGCGTCGGCAGCAGCGGCACGATCCGCTCCCAACCCGTATCCGTCAGGTCGCACGATATCGCTTGGTCTTGCGTTCGATGGCAGCCAGCCGGCTTCGCGTTCGTTTGGTCCACATCTAGAGTGTGAATCACGAACCCGCGCGAAACGGAGTCCCTTTCTCAAACGGTCTCTGAGTGCGGTGCTGCCTTCGTCGCCACCGGGGATAGAACCGATCAGCAGATCCCGGCAGTGGCTTGAAACCATGGGGACACCGTCGGACTCATTGGGAGCACCCAGCCGCACCGGGCTCTCTCGCCCCGCCCCCGCGCGCCTATCGTTGCTGCAAGGCCCTGAGTGCATCCTTGTCGGCCAGGCGCAAGACCGCGACACCGCATAGAGCAAGACCCATCGCCAGCCCCGCCCCGGCCGCGAAATCGAGCAGCCGCGCGATGGCGATTTGCGAAACAGGCGAATGTTCGCCGATGAAGAGGACGAGCGCGAAGGTGATTGCGGCAGAACCGATAAGCTGAGATCTGGGCATCAAGCGCTGCGTGGCAAGAAAACCGGCAATGGCGGCCACCGTCACCAACAGGGTCGGCGGGTCGAGATCGCTGAGAAGGAATGCCGCCAGACTGCCGATCGCGGTGCCGATCACGCGTTTCAGGGCACGCGTGAAATAGCGATGATGCGGTGGCAGGCTCAGGAGCGCGAGGCACAGCGGGAACCAGAACCCGTGCTGCGTCAGTATGTTCTGCGCAACCCACGTCGCAAAAGCGATGCCGGTGGCGAACAGCACGCCGAACGTGATCGCATAGGTGCGCGACGGCGCTGAATCGGTCTCTTCTCCGGTGGTGCCGAATATCGTGACGACCCCGATGCTCCACAACAGTCCGCCGAGCTGAGCCGCGGCCACTTGCAGGCCATCTTCCGCAGGAACAAGGGAACTCGTGTAGATCGTCCAGACAACGACCGAGAAGATTGCTGGTGCAGAAATCCCGCGTCGGCCCGCAAGGCCGGCGACCATGGCAAGCGCTGCACCGATGGCCGGAGCGAAGGCGCTGAAATGCAGCGTCAGCAACCCCGCAAGACCCGACAGGATCACGAACGGCGCGGTATTGCGCGGGCCGCAGCGTCGCGACCCGATCGTGCCCGGGAGCGCGCCGAGGAAGCCGCCGATCGCCACAGTCGGCCCGAACAGAAAGCCCAGCGCGACCGGAAGCCCGAGGATGGCCACAACATTGATGGCGGCTTGTTTCCAGGGACGCGCATCGCCGTCGATCAACCAGAATTCAAGCGAGCGATAGTCCGGCTTCGGCGCGGGATCGGGACGCGCCCGCGCCACCTCAGAGTTTTTCCTTGAAGCGCTCAAGCGGCTGTCTCCCACAATACCCGCACTTTGCCACCGGCATCATTTCGGCGCGAGGTTTTCCAGCCGGGCTTTGCCCCGCAGCGCCAGGTCGGGGGCCCACGAAACTTCGATGCCGGCGGTCATCGTCTACTGCGCAAGAACCGTGGATCTTGTGAAGGGCCCGCAGGCTTTATGAATTCAGCTTTATGCTTCGCAGACGGCCTGAGCGGGCGGGACCAGGCCGTGCTGCCGCGACGTTTCCATAAGCGCAGTTAACACGAACAAGAATTGCCCTATGCACGTCGTTTTGGAGATTGCTCGAATACCTGTTCCAATCATATTCAACGAAACGAGTATCGCCAGCCCGACATTGTACGGATGCATTAAAGTATGATGGGGCAAGCGGCACATGGTAAGCATTTTAGGGTTCAACTATAGCCCTCTACTTCGAGTCTCCGCCCCAATTCATCAGGAACTGAAAGACAAGGGGCGTGATGCTCCGTATTCTTTATTGGCGCCGACAGATGTCGCGGAAACTTCGCGAAAATTTCTGGCGCCGTCGGACGCGAAAAGCGGGCCGCAGAGCTTGTTGACATCGGCAGGGGCCGACCGAGAGACAGATCCGCTGCAGTCTTCCGCCAGGTCGATGCTCCGCACGGCGGCGTCTGCACACGGACCTGAGATCCAGGTCGCAAAGCCTCAACCTCGCAACGAGTTTGCCAACATCCTGGCGAAAGGGGCTGTCGATACCGCCAATGCGGCGAAGGCGAACGGCCAATCCGGGATCGCCGGCGCATCGCAGGACGTCGTCGATCTGACGGAACACCTTCGGTATATCGAGGGTGCAGAGGTGACGCTCTACAACGCCGCCCAGGAAGTCCTGACCCTGTTCGGGATCGAGGCGCAGTACCGCGACCAGGCTCAGTTCGCGACAGACCTCTCGGACGAACTGATCATCCGCGGCGGATCCAGCGATACGTCCCAACTTTGGGACGGCAAGGGCAACTATAGCTACTCCGGCAACACCGTCGATGCGTCGCAGCACGGCGGGCCTCTCGACATCGTCTTCACCGGCGACAGCGAAGGCACGATTGACGGCGGCGCAAAGCCCGTGACCTTCATTGACATTGACGCCTTCACTCTGACGGGCGGCGACGACACCGTCGATGGCGCGGCCGACACCGCAGGCTTCACCATTTTCGCCGGCGCCGGCGACGACGCGGTGACGGGCGGCTCGGGTGCGGACACGCTGGCAGGCGGCCTGGGCGCCGACACGCTGAACGGCGGCGGCGGCGACGACACCCTGATCCTCGCAGCGGGCGACACTGCCACGGGCGGCGGCGGCGACGACCTCTTCAGCTTCGACCCCACCCTCACCGAGGGCGTCGGCACGATCACCGTGGCGGGCGGAAACGATGCAACGAACGGCAGTCCCGCCGATGCCGCGAATGGCAATGCCGGCGACATCCTCGACGGGACCGGCCTCACCAACCTCTATATCATCGGCGACGCCATCGACGACGGCACCGGCTCCTACTCCGGCACCTTCACGTACGAGAGTGCGGACGGCGACACCGTCACGGTGAACTATTCCGGCATCGAGAACTTCGTTGGATTTGCCGACGGCATTGTCGACGGCACCGCGGCAGCGGACGAAATGATGCTCGGCTACACCGACCCCTACGGCGACGCGATCACGACCGGGGACGACGTCATCGACGGCAAGGGCGGCGACGACACGATCAACGGGGACGCGGGCAACGACGTCATCTTCGGCGGCGACGGCAATGACAATATCGGCGCCGGTGACGGCAACGACACCGTCTTCGGCGGCGCGGGGGACGACTTCGTCGATGGCGGTGCGGGCAACGATTCCATCGACGGCGGCGACGGTGCTGATGCAATCCTCGGCGGTGCGGGCAACGACACCATCGGGGGCGGCGCGGGCAACGACGCTATCGACGGCGGCGAAGGCGACGACGCCGTCACAGGCGGCGAAGGCGACGACCTGATCTTCGGCGGCCTGGGGGCCGACACTGTCGGCGGCGGCGTAGGCGACGATACAGTCTACGCGAACGAAGGCAACGACTCCGTCGATGGTGGTGACGGGAATGACGAAATCTACGGCGGGGACGGCAACGACACAGTGAGCGGCGGCACTGGCGACGACTACGTCGCAGCCGGTGATGGCAACGATTCAGTCGACGGCGGCGACGGTGCGGATGAAATACAGGGCAGCGCCGGTAGCGACACCATCAACGGCGGCATAGGCAACGACACCATCGACGGCGGCGCCGACGACGATCTCATCTCCGGCGGCGACGGGGAAGATTTCCTGATCGGCGAGGCGGGTGCCGACACCATCAACGGTGGCGAAGGCAATGACGCCATTTATTCAGGCGACGACGCCGACACGGTCGACGGCGGCGCGGGTGACGATTTCGTGGTCGCCGGTGAAGGCAACGACTCCGTCGACGGCGGCGAAGGCGCCGATGAAGTGCAGGGCGGCACCGGCAACGACACCATCAACGGCGGCATCGGCAACGACACCCTCGACGGCGGCGCCGACGACGACCTCATCTCCGGCGGCGACGGGGAAGACTTCCTGATCGGCGAGGCGGGTGCCGACACAATCGATGGCGGCGATGGCAACGACGCCATCTACGCAGGCGACGACGCCGACACGGTCGACGGCGGCGCGGGTGACGATTTCGTGGTCGCCGGTGACGGCAACGACTCCGTCGACGGCGGCGAAGGCGCCGATGAAGTCCAGGGCGGCGCCGGCAACGACACCATCAACGGCGGCATCGGCAACGACACCCTCGACGGCGGCGCCGACGACGACCTCATCTCCGGCGGCGACGGGGGAGACTCCCTGATCGGCGACGCGGGTGCCGACACAATCGACGGCGGCGAAGACAACGACACCATCAACGGCGGCGAAGGCAACGATTCCATCGACGGCGGCAACGGTCGGGACTTCCTGATCGGCGGGGCGGGCGACGACACCGTGGCTGGCGGCGCGGGCGATGACCGGATCTACGCACTCGACGGCAACGATTCCGTCGACGGCGGCGACGGTGCGGACCTGACATTCGCCGGCGACGGCGCTGACACCGTCCTCGGTGGCGCTGGCGACGATACGATTTATGGGAATGCGGACAACGATTCCATCGATGGCGGAACGGGCAATGACACCCTTGGCGGCGGCGACGGCGACGACGTCATCAATGGCGGCGCAGGAAACGACAGCGTCGACGGAGATACCGGGAGTGATACCATCTATGGCGGATCCGGCGCCGACACGATCAACGGCGGAGACGGCGACGACCTTATCGTCTACGACGTGGCCGGCACCGACGGCGACGGAAGCCGCATCGACGGCGGCGCCGACAACGACACGCTGGAGCTGAACTTCTCGGCCGCCTCCGAAGCCGGCGACCAAACCTCAGTGGAGGCACAGCTTTCGGACTGGGTCTCGAACGGCACCTCGTCCGGCACGCTGAGTGCGATCGGCCTTTACGTCGAGAACATCGAGACGGTGGAACTGACACGCGAAGACGGCACGGTCCGAACCTTCACGCTTTGAGTGTCCGACCAAGAGAGGTCGCCCGCGTCGTCAGCTGATCCGCCGGAACGCCGCCCTGGCGTATTCCGGCGGAACGAGGCTCGGAGTTCATGTCCGGCGGGTGACGGTGACGTGGATACAGACGGCGGCGAGGACACCGGACGCCAGTCGGCTCTGGCAAGTGGCAGTGCGGCGGAAGGCCTTGAGGCGGCCGATGTGCTCGATGGCGTTTCGGCCGCCGCAGCGGAAGGGCGGGAAGCATCTCTCCCACCGCCCGCGCACCGAGCGCGGCTGGCACACCGCGGCCGGATCACGCGATCGGTTGCGCGCCGATGAGGTGCCCGAAACGCTCAGGATCAGCCGCATAAACCGGCCGCGGCACGCCACCCACCGTGATGCTTTCGCGCGGCTTTGCGGCGTAAGCCTTGTAGAACCCCTCCACCACCTGGCGCAGATCCATGAAGTTCGCGTGATTCTGGTAAAGCTGTGTCGATCGATATTTGAGTTCGAAGTGAGCCGCGACAAAATCGTGGATTGGCAGCACCTGCCCCGCCTTCAGGACATCGCGGATCCCGGCGGTGTCGACCCGGCGATGGCGGATGCCAAGGTGCCTGAGCAGCGCCATCATATAGCGTGACACCAAAAACATCGTCGGATGGTTCATGGTGTAGAACAAACGGTCGGTGGTCAGGAAACGGCGGATGATCGGCACGATCTTCACCGGCACCTGTGCATCACGCGCAGCAAGCTCCGCCAGCGCCTCTTCGTGGACATCGAACAGCCGCAGGTCGGCAAAGCCCTCCGGACTGAACAACTTCAGGCAGTCGGCCACCGAAAGCCCGCGCTTGTAAGCGTCGATGATGACGGAGCTGTGGTAGCTCATCGGACCGTCCACACGACCATCCCGCTGGCCGACATAGCAGCAGTCGGGCGTGAGGCCCGCGTAGTGCATGTTCGAGACAAGCAAGAGACGGTCGCCGAAATTGGCTTTCAGCGCCGCGGGCGACAGCAGCGGCTGCCGCGTTCGCTGGGCGAGTACCAGATCAGCCGTCGCAACCCGGTCGAGAAAGGCCTCCTGTGCCGCGGGATCGTTCCAGCCCACCACGTCGAGCCTGAATTGCTCGATCTCGGGATTGCCGAGCGCTTTCGTCAGAAATTGAGCAGTCGGACCCGAATGACAATTCTGAATTGTGGCGATCTTCAAACCGCGGTCTCCGGCAACAAGCGCGACAACGACAAACGGCGCCGCGAGGAACACAGCGCCCTCGCCCGCCACCCTAGCGGCTCGATCCGGAACAGGAACCCGAACGCGCGCTCAATGTCTTCCCGTGCGCCACAAACTGGTGGATTGCCGCTCTTGCACCACGCACCGCCGGCGCCCGGATCAGCGCCTCTGGCGGCATCCGGCCAACGAAAACCGCCCCTCAGTCCTGCCGGACAAAAGGGGCGGTTGGTATTTTTCGATCTGGTGTGGTGCGGGCGCCGTGGCGGATCACCGCCGCAAGCCGCGCCCGGCCCTTAGCGGATCCGCGGGACAACCGAGAATGCGTGCTCGTCGGCAATCCGGGCGATGTCGCACCGGAAGAAGCCGAGCTCGGCGAGTTCGCGATCGTTGAGCTGGGCCAGCTCGTTGAAGCACTGGTTGCGCACCATGCGGCGCTGCCTGGCGACCTCATAGCGCTCACGCAGCGAAGAGAGGCTCCAGCCAGCAAGGCCCGTGGGGAGTGTGGCGACGTTCAGTCGAGTGTTCATAACAAAATCTCCGTCGGCTTGAGGTCCCCTTCCGACCCATGGCCGAAAGACAAATTCCCCAGTTATGTGCAACGCAGCAATCCGTGCTGCTATGCACACAAGCTAGGAGACGGAGAGGGATTCGTCTTCGCCTGAAAATTCAATGGAGCCATGCATTCAGCGCAGATGCAGCGGCGCCACACCGTCGTTCAGCTGTCACAGATCCATGCTGCAGTGCATCAGGGCGCCAGAATAGGCATTGCATAAAAGCAATATGCGATTAAAGTTTAGGCTGGCATACGTCTTAGGCAGAGCGCTGATTTCCAGCCGTTGCGAGGCCACAGCACCATAGGAGCTGCGTCCCAACCGGTTGTCTATTTCATGGTTGCCAAGAGATCAGGCAGGTCTGCAACGCTGTCGATCACATGCCGTGCACCGGCGGCTGCGAGCTTCTCAGCGGCAACATCGCGCAGCTCGGAAACTGTTTTTGCCGGAAGCGCGGCCAGTTCCGCGTCAGATTTACCCACAAGGTTGCCCGATAGCGTCACGCCGATGCTGATGCAGCCCGCCGCAACCCCTTCCCGGATGCCGACTTCGGTGTCGTCGACCTTGATCACCTGCGACGGCGGATAGACCCCGAGCTCCACCAGATTCTTGTAGATGCCGAGGGGCGCCGGCCGGCCTTCGCTCACCTCGTCGGCGCAGACGCACGCATCCACCGTCAAACCGTGTTTCGCCGCCACCGGAAGCACCTTCGCCATGATCGAGCGGGTGTAGCCGGTGGTGGAGCCGATCTTCATACCCGCAGCACGGAAGCCATCGACGGCCGCCACAGCGCCTTCTATGGGAACCGCGTAGTCGGCGGCGACAGCCTCGTTCAGCGGCAGGAAAACGGCGTAGAGCGCATCGATATCCGCGTCGCGCGGTGCATGGCCGTGCGCGGCCTCGAAGGCGGCGGCAACGCGAGGCAACGCAAAGATTGCGGCAATGTGGTCGCGCTTTGCCGCGCCCATCGGACCGCGCGCCTCGGCAATGGTGATCTCCACGCCAAACTTGCCGAATGCATCGACGAACGCCCCCATCGGCGCACGGGATCCGAAGTCGACCAGCGTGCCCGCCCAGTCGAAGATCACGGCCTTGAATTCGCTCATCACCCTGCCTCTTGTGCGCCGAACAGCCCGGCCAGTGTTTCTTCTGCGATGCCAAACGCGGTGGAGGCGCCGCAGCCGGCCGCAACCACCACCACACGCGTTGCATCGTCCGGCGCCGCACGGTTGAGCCATGCCTTGCCGGAGGGATAGATGCCGATCCACTGCTCGGTGATACGCCGCGGGCCTGTGTTCACCACTGCGTCGAGTTCGCCCAGCATCAGCGTGTCGATGGCCGAGGAGCGGAACGGCTCCGGCGTCGGTGCATATTCGTGGCTGTCGCCGACCACAAGGCTCCCGTCGGCGGACTGCACCGCGATGAGATGCACCCCCATCGCGCGGTGTTCGGCCTGCTCGGCGTCGAGCCTTGCCGCCAGCGCACGGGACGCTTCAAGCTCGGTGTAGCCATGATAGCGCGCCAGGCCAAGATCGGACATGATTGCGGTGCCAAGCGGCACCCGCCGTTCCGGCGCCACCCGCAACATCTGGAGTTTGCACGGCATCGCCGCCATCGCCGCAATCTCGCGGTCGAACAGGGACAAGGCCTCGTTGCCCGGGCACACGATTACGGTTTCGGCCTCAAAAACGCCGGCCGTCGTCTCGATCCGCGGCGCCGCAACCGCCTTCACCTCGGCGCCGAACACGAATTTCACGCCATGCGCTTGGGCAAGCCAGCGCGTGAGCTGGCCGATGGCGGTGCGGCTCTCCACCCGCACTTCCAGCGGCGAATAGAGCGCGGCGGTGACATTGTCCGTCAGCACCGGGCATTTTTCGCGCGCCTCGCCGAGCGTGAGCCGCCGGCAGCCTTCCGCCATATCGGTGTCGAGGAACGCGTCGATCACCGCTTCGGCTTCCGGGCGGCGGGCGGTGACCAGCAGGCCTTCGTGCAAAATGGGAATGGCTGCCTCTGCGGCCACCTCGACCCACACGTCGCGGGCACGGCGGGCGTGGCGCCAGCAATCGCCGGACGCCTGCCCGGTGACTGTGATGAACCCGAAATTGCGGATGGATGCACCGACAGCCGCATGATCGCGCTCGACGACCCGGACGGTACGGCCACGGCGCACGGCAGCCAGCGCATGCGCGAGGCCGACAATGCCGGCGCCGACGATCAGAACATCGGTGGTGTCATTCATGCAGCGGCGCGGGGTCGGGACAGGTCGAGTTCCTCGGCGTGATGGCAGGCAACAAAATGCGCAGGCTCCAGTTCGCGCCACGCCGGCACCTCGGTCCGGCACCGCTGCGTGGCGTAGGGGCAGCGTGTGTTGAAGCGGCAGCCGGCCGGCGTGTCCAGAGGGGACGGCACCTCCCCTTCCAGCAAGACCGGATCGTAAGGGGCATCTGGGTCCGGGTTGGGCACGGCCGACAGCAGCGCGTGGGTGTAGGGGTGCCGCGGCGCGAAGAAGAGTTTCTCCGTCGGCGCGTACTCCATGAACTTGCCGACGTAGAGCACCGCAACCCGGTGGGAAATCTGCGCGACCACCGAAAGGTCGTGGGCAATGAAAAGGAACGCCACGCCAAGTTCTTGTTGCAGATCCTTCAGCAGGTTCACGATCTCGGCCTGGATCGAAACGTCCAGCGCCGAAACGCTTTCGTCGCACACCACAAAGTCGGGCTTGGCGACCAGCGCACGGGCAATGCAGATGCGCTGGCGCTGCCCACCGGAAAAGGCGTGCGGAAAGCGCCGCAGGTGCTCGATGTTGAGCTTGCAGCGGGCCGCGATCTCGCGCACCCGCGCGTCAATTTCGGCGCGTTTGTGCATGATCCCGCCTGCCGTCAGCGGTTCGGCGATGATGTCGCGCACCGTCATGCGCGGGTTGAGCGAGGAATACGGGTCCTGGAACACGAGGCTCATGTTGGGCCGGAAGCGCCGTAGCGTTTCACCCGAGAGCGTCGACAGGTCCACCGGGGCAGTCCCCTCCCCGTCCTGCTTGTGAAAGATGATCTGGCCGCCGGTGGGGTCGACGGCACGCAGGATCGCGCGGCCGACCGTCGTCTTGCCCGAGCCGGATTCGCCGACGAGACCCACCGTCTCGCCGCGCCTCACGTCGAAGGTGACGTCGTCCACCGCGCGCACTTCCGCGGTCACGCGCGAAAACAGGCCCGGCATGCGGACCGGGAAGCGGACTTCGAGGTTGCGGACCTCGATCAGCGGGCTTTGTTCAGCGCTCATGCGGCGACCTTGTGGCCGGCGCCCTCGCCATAAAGGTGACAGCGCACCGCGCGGCCGGGTTCGGGATGAAATTCCGGCGGGGCGGTGCGGTCGCAAAGGCCGGGGACGGCCTTGTCGCAGCGGGGATGGAAGGCGCACCCCGTCGGCCGCTGGGAGGGGTTCGGAATGTCTCCGGGCACGGGCTTCATTCGCGCGTCCAGCGCATCCATCCGCGGGATCGCGCCCAGAAGCCCTTGCGTGTACGGATGTTTCGGCGTGCGCAGGACATCGTGCGCGGCGCCGCGCTCCACTATGGTGCCAAGGTACATCACCGCCACATCGTCGGCGACCTGGGCGATCACGCCAAGATCGTGGGTGATGAAAAGCATCGCCATGCCGTGCTTTTCCTGAAGGCTGCGCATCAGCCGCAAGACCTGCGCCTGGATCGTCACGTCGAGCGCGGTGGTCGGCTCGTCGGCAATCAGGAGCCGGGGCTCGGCCGACAGGGCGAGCGCGATCATCGCGCGCTGCCGCATCCCGCCCGACAGCTCGAAGGCATAGGCGTCGATCCGCCCCTCGGGATTGGCGATGCCGACCTCCTTCAGCATCGCGATGGCAGCGGCGCGGGCGTCCTTGCGGGAAAGGCCGCGGTGGAGGCGGATGGTTTCCACCATCTGCGCGCCGACGGTGTAGACCGGCGAGAAGCTGGCCATCGGCTCCTGAAAGATCATGCCGATCTCACCGCCGCGCAGCTCCCGCATCCGGCGGCTTTTCACCGGAACCTTGGTGATGTCGAGCACCTCGCCATCCTTGGCGCGGTAGCGGATGGCGGTTTCCGCGCCAATCTGTGCCGAGCGCGGCAGAAGCTGCATCAGCGCCTTGGTGGAGACCGACTTGCCGGACCCGGACTCGCCCACAATGCCCAGCGTCCGCCCCTGCCCCACCGAGAACGAAACATCGTCCACGGCCCGCACCGCGCCCTCGTCGGAGCGGAAGGTGATGGAGAGGTTCCTGACGTCGAGCACGTTGTCCATGGCGGCGGCCCTCAGTTGTTTTCGCTGTAGGGGTCGGCGGCGTCGCGCATTCCGTCGCCGATCACGGTGAAGGCGAGCACCGCCACCACCACGAACACCGCTGGAATGAACAGCCATGGCGTCTGTTCCAGAACCCGGACCGACTGCGCCTGCTGGAGAAGCACGCCCCACGACACCTCAGGCGGCCGAAGCCCGAGGCCGACGAAGGAGAGCGCCGTTTCCGACAGGATCATGTACGGAAACGAGATCACCAGATCGACGATGATGAAGCTGGTGAACGAGGGCAGCATGTGCCGCGCGATGATGACCCGCGAGCGGGCCCCGGCGAGGCGGGCGGCGACCACATAGTCCTCATCGCGGATCGACAGGAGCTGCGAGCGGATGCGCCGCGCCAGCGTCGGCCAGCCGAACAGGCCGAGGATCAGCGTCATCGCGAAATAGACCTGCGTCGACGACCATTCCTTCGGCATGGCGGCAGCAAGCCCCATGTAGAGCGGAATGATGGGGATCACGCGGATCACCTCGGTGATGCGCTGGATCACCATGTCGATCGCACCGCCAAAATAGCCGGCGACACCGCCGATGATGAGCGCCAGAACGAACGAGATCATCACGCCCATGATGCCGATGGAGAGGCTCGTCCACGTGGCATAAAGGATGCGGCTGAAGACATCCCGGCCGATGGAATCGGTGCCGAACAGGTGAAGGCTGCCGGGCGCGTCGATCCCGAAAAGGTGCGTCCGCGTCGGGAAGAGGCCGAGCACCTTCACCGGCTCCCCCTCCACCAGAAAGCGGACGTAAAGGCGCGTTTCAGGGTCCGGCACGGCGATGGCGCGGAGGGTCACGGGGTCGCGCTCGGTCTTCACGCCGTGGATGAAGGGGCGAACGGAGCAGCCGTTTTCGTCGCAGAACAGCGGCATCTGCGGCGGGCCGTCGAGATACTGGGTGTCGCGCGTTGTGGGGCCGTAGGGGGCAATCACGCTGGCGAACATTCCGAGGAGCAGCATCGTGAGAAGGATGAATGCACCCGCCATCGCCGCCCGGTGCTTGCGAAAGCGCCACCACACCAGCGTCCACTGGCTGGCCGAATAATAGCGCAGGCGCTTCTTTTCCTCGCGCGCCCGCTGCCGCGCCTCGCCGGGGGTCAGCAGCTCCCCCTCGGGTGCTGCAACCGTTGCGCGGGCGCGGTGGGCCCGCAGCAGAACGAACAGCGTGAGGCCAAGGACGAGCGCCACAAACATCTCAGCCCCCCAGTTTGATGCGCGGGTCGAGGACCGCGAGGAGGATGTCGGAAACGAAGTTCATCACCACGATGATGAAAGTGAGGAGGAGCAGGATCGCGCCCGCCACATACATGTCGAGGTCGAGATAGGCCTTGAGGAGCAGGCCGCCGAGCTCGGTGAGGCCGAGCACGGCCGCGACGATGGGAAGCTCGGAGAAGATGCGGTTGACGTCGAAGCCGATGGTGGAGACCACCGGATTGATCGCGACCCGCGCCGGATACTTGATGAGAAGCCTGCGCTCAGGCACCCCGCGCGCCCTTGCTGCCACCACGGAGAGCTTGTTCAGCTCGTCCGACATTGTCGCCCGCACAGTCTGCAACTGGTAGGCGACCGCGGACCAGGCGAGGACGAACGCCGGCAGCCACAGGTGCGTGATGAGGTTCCACAGCTTGGCGAGCGACCAGGGCGCCCGCTCGTATTCGCGCGAGAACAGACCGCCGATGTCGGCCCCGAACCAGCGGTTGGCGAAGTAGAGAAGGACCAGCGCCAGCAAGAAGTTGGGCAGCGCAAGGCCGAGGTACGAGAAGATCGTGAGCCCGTAATCTGCCGCCGAGCCGCGTTTTACGGCAGCGTAGATGCCGACCGGGATCGACACCGCGTAGGTGATGAACAGCGTCATTCCGACCAGCATCAGGGTCAGCCAGATCTTGTCGCCAATCACGTTGGTGACGGAGGTTTCGAACGCGAACGCCTGCCCGAAATCGCCTTCGAGGACGATGCCGCCGATCCAGTTGAGGTAGCGCTCGGGCGCCGAGACATCGAGCCCCAAATCAACGCGGATCGCCTGCACGTCCGCCGCGGTGACGTTGACGCCGGTGCCGGAATATTTGCGGAAGGCGTAGCGGTCGGCGTAGTCGCCCGGCGGCAGCTCCATGATGACGAACACCATCATCGAGACGAGCACCATCGTCACCACCATGCCCAGGAGGCGCTCGATGATGAAGCGGATCATCGGGGCACCGTCATCTCGGCACGCGGGTCAGCGTCAGCTCTGCCACGCCTGCGGTGTCGAACAGGATGAGGCGGTTGTCGTCGAGCTCGATCTCGAAGGCGCCGACCTTTGCCAGAGCGTCCAGAAACGCGCGCTCGGCGTCCATCAGCGGCGCCGGGCAGGCGCGGCGGGTCAGGCGCGGGTTGCCGATGCTCATCTCGTGGCCGTCGACGCGGATGCCGGTGCTGAATGTGTTGCAGCCCGTGCTGCCGCGGACCGTGCCATCCACCGCGAAGGCAAGGGTCTGCTCGGCGGCGGCGGGGTTACCCTCGATGGTCACGACGCGGAATGTCTCGTCGATGAGATAGCCCACCGAGTGGGCGGCGACGCAGGTGGCCGCGAACGCAACGATGGCCGCGCCGAAAAGAGTGGCCGAAAGCGTCAAGGCGCCGTGGTGCATGGGACCCCTTCCCCCTCGGGCCGGTCGTTTATGAAGGCAACCGGTTTGCCACGGCTGCACAGCAAGTTTGCGGCCAGATCGGCCGGCAATCTGCAACAAGGGTGCGGCGGCCGCAGAGACCGCCGCACCTGTCAGTGTTGCCGTCGCCTACTTGGCGTCAGACAGGAACCACTGCTGCGGACGGTAGGGGTACGCCCAGTAGTAGTCGTAGGTCTTCGCCAGCAACGGCTTCACGTTCTTGAGGTCGTTGGAGTGCATGAACGGCCCGACGATATCGCCCACGGTGCCGATCTTCAGGAGGTTGTCGACGTGGATGTCGACGATCTTCGCACCGATCTCGCTGGACTCAGGCGACCCGAGCGGCTTCTGCACGAACTCGGCGGAAAGCTCGTAAAGCTCCTTCACCCACTCCGGCGGCTCGGTGCCTTCCGTGCCACCCGACGTCTTCCACGCTGCCCAGGCAAAGCCGTTGCCGGGGTTGAAGAAGTCGCCGAACGGCGGGACGAGGCCCATGGGGTTCTGCGCAATGGTCGGCCCGACCGAACGGTCGTACTTCCAGACCGTGAGGTCGAGGTCGTTGTTGTTGGCGGCGGTGCGGTACTCGTCCGACGTCACTTCGCGCAGGTCCACGCGGATGCCGACATTGCCCCAGTAGTCGCGCACCAGCTCGTGCATCTGCACAGGCGCGCCCTGGTTGGAGTAGGCCATGCGCAGGACCATCGGCTTGCCGTCCGGCCGCTCGCGCACGCCGTCGCCATCGCTGTCCGTCAGGCCCATCTCGTCGAGAAGGGCGTTGGCCTTGTCGGGGTCATACTCGGTGAAGGCGTTGAGGTTTTCCTCGGTGACGAAGTCCACCGTCTTCGGCTCCGCCGGCACGCCCTGCATCGGCTTGCCCTGGCCCAGATAGACGATCTCGTTGATCTCGTCGCGGTTCATCGCAACCGACATTGCCTGGTTGAAGCGCTTGTCGTTGAAGACCTCGGCCAGCACCGGGTCCTTGTGGGTGCGGTTGAACGAGTAGAACACGTTCTCGCCGAAGGTGGGCGCAAACGCGATCGTGTAGTCGCCCTTGCCCTCGTTCTCCTTCAGGAGCGGGAAGTCTTCCAGGAACAGACCCTGCTGCTTCCAGTTGATGTCGCCATTCATGATGGCGAGGTTCTGGACTTCCTTTTCGGGCGCGTAACGCTCGTCGATCCGGTCGATGTAGGGGAGCTGGTTGCCCTGGGTGTCGACCATGAAGAAGTAGGGGTTGGCGACCATGCGCCGGCCGTCCGAGCTGTCGGCGATGACGATGTGGCTCTCTAGCGTCGGCGTGACTGCGCGGCCGGTCGCCTTCGCCTTGTCGGCGTCCTTCAGGAGCGGGGTCGGAACGTCCTTCCAGTCCGAACCGCCATAGTACCAGTTGAGCGCCTCGGCGGTGTCGGCGAAGCCGGCTTCCTCAAGGGCAGCCTCATAGTCCGGGTTGAACTTCTCCATGAACTTGCCGAGGAGATGCTTGGGCTGGAACGGCTGGCTGAAGTCCACCGCAAAGCGGGCAAGGAGGCCGGGACCGGGCACGGGGAGCGTGAACGTCACCGTCTGGTCGTCGACGACGGTCACCTTCATCGGCTCGCCCTGGAAGAGCCAGCGGTCGGGCGTCGTCTCGTAGACGTCCTTGTTGAAGATGATGTCGTCGTACCAGAACGCGATGTCCTGCGCGGTGAAGGGCTCGCCGTCGGACCACTTGTGGCCCTTGCGCAGGTGGAAGGTCAGCTCGGTGCCATCGTCGTTGACCTCGAACGCCCTGGCGACGTTGGGCACCAGGGTCTGCAGGTCGTCCGAATAGCGCACGAGGTTGACGTGGCGGACCGAAAGAAGGTCCGACGTGCCGGACTCGGTCGCCTTCGACATGCCGCGCAGCGTGCCGCCATAGGTGCCGATGGCATCGTAGGGCGCGACCACGAGGGGCTCTTCGGGCAGGCGCTCTGCCAGCGGCGGCAGGTCTGCGTTGCCGAGGATCTCGCCGTTGAGCGCGGCGATGTCCGGGTTGGCGGCGAAGGTCAGCTCGCAGCCGGCCTTGTCCTCGAACTCCTGAAGCTCGAATTGCTGCGGATAGTCCGGCGTGAGGCCGTTCATGTCCGCCACGGTGACGGGAGGACACGCCGCGAAGGCGGTGGCCGAGAGCGCAAGGCTCGCGACGCTGGATAGCAAGACGGTTCGGATGGTATTCAAGTTTTCTGCTCCAGACGAGAGTCGGATTCTAATGCCACTTCGGCCGTCTTATCACGACCTTGTTTGACAAACTCATGACGGTCGGTCGCTGCAAGCAATGACCGGGCCGCTTCACTCGAAGGGCTATGAAATATTGCGTCCGCGGACGCATGTTCCACCACCCTGCCCTGTTCCATGACCACGATATAGTCTGCGAGGGTCCGCACAAGCGAAAGGTCATGGGCAATGAAGATCAGCGCTATATTCTGGCGCCGCGTCAGATCGTCGAGAAGGCGGATAATGTCGGCCCGCAGCGCCGCGTCGAGCGCAGACACCGCCTCATCGGCAATGAGAACGCGCGGCTCGGCAATCAGCGCGCGGGCAATGGCAATTCGCTGACGCTGCCCGCCTGAAAAGGCGTGGGGCCGGCGCTCCAGCGCATCCGGCAGGCCAACGCGGCGCAAAATGGCTTCCGCTCGCGCCCGCTTTTCGGCTGCCCGCAGCGGCAGGCGGTGGAGCGGTTCGGTGACGATGCGGGCAACCGTGTGGCGCGGATTGAAGCTGGTGGCCGGGTCCTGAAACACCATCGAGACGGCACGGCGAATTGAAGGCGCGCCCGGCGGCACGGGCTCGCCGTCCAGCATGATGGTGCCTTCCGCGGACAACAGGCCAAGGATTGCCCGCATCAGCGAAGTCTTGCCGGAGCCCGAGCGGCCGACAACGGCAAGCCGCTTGCCGCCGGCCACATCGAGCGCGGCGTCATCCACCACAACACGGCCGCCGCGCCGCACGGTCATGCCCGTGGCCGAGAGCACCGTGGTTCCCGAACCAGCGTCGCGCGGTGGCAGGACGATCCGGTTGCCGGCGGCAATGGCTTGGGCGGGCGCCGTGCGCGGGGTTGTCACCACCGCGGCCCCGCCCTCTTCGACAATTTTCCCGCCGTCCATCACCGCGATGCGGCTGGCGCGGCGGGCGACATTGGTGTCGTGGGTGATCAGCACAAGGGCCGCCCCGGCGTCCCCGGTCAACGCGAACAGAAGGTCCAGCACCTGGGCGGCGGCGACCGTGTCGAGCGCGCTTGTGGGCTCGTCCGCCACCACCACGCGCGGCGACAGCGCCAGCGCAATGGCAACCGCAACCCGCTGACGCTGCCCGCCGGACAATTCGTGCGGATAACGCGCCGGGCCGACCCCCGCCGCCGCAAGCCCCGTGCGGTCCAGAAGGTCCGCCACCCGCGCCGACCGTTCGGCGCTGGTGAGGCTGGTGTGAATACGCAGGGGTTCGGCAATCTGCGCACCGATCCGCATGACCGGATTTAGCGCGGTGGCAGGCTCCTGAAACACCATGGCAAGGGCCTGTCCGCGCAACGCAGTGCGCGCCTTCTCTCCCATGGCAAGAAGGTCCGCCCCCTCGAACAGCACCTTGCCGCCATAGCGGATACCGCGCGGCGGAAGGCCGATAATCGCCCGCCCCGTCAACGACTTGCCGGAGCCGGAGGCCCCCAGCATCGCAAAGGTCTCGCCCTCCCGGAGAGAAAACGAGACGCCGCCCACCAGCGCAGGCCCGCCGGCATGGGCGGTGAGGCTTTCCACCCGCAAGATTTCAGGCACGCTCATCGGCGCGCCGCCTGCGGGTCGAGCCGGGCCCTGAGGGTTTCGCCGAACGACGTGATCGCGAACACCGAAACGGCAATGGCAAGCCCGGGCCAGATCGCCAGTTGCGGGGCAAGCGCCACCAGCGTTTGCGCTTCGGCCAGCATCCGGCCCCAGGAGACTGTCGGCGCCTGCGCGCCGAGGCCGACGTAGCTGAGGCTGGCTTCTGCCAGGATCGCCACCGCCAGCTGGGTGGCGCACTGGGTGAGGATGATCGGCGCGACATTGGGCGCCACGTGCTCCAGCGCTATCCGCGCCTCGGACTTGCCGGCAAGGCGCGCGGCATCGGCAAAATCGCGCGTGAAGAGCGGCCGCGCGCTGGCAGCCGTCAGCCGGGCGAACACGGGAATGTTGAAAACTCCAATCGCGATGATCGCCCCGAACACGCCGGGACCGAACGCAGTTGCAAGAATAACGGCAATGATCAGCGCTGGAAATGCGAACACAAGGTCGCTGAACCGCATGATGGCAGCGTCCAGAACACCGCCGGCTGCTGCCGCCAGAAGCCCGAGCGCCGCCCCGACCGAAACGCCGATTGCAATGGATGCGGCCGCCACCCCGAGCGACGTTTTCGCCCCGGCCAGCAGCATGGACAGCACGTCCCTGCCATATTGATCGGTCCCGAGCGGGAAGCGTGCCGAAGCCGCGGCGAAGCGGTTGGCAATGTCCACTCCGTCCACCGGATGCGGCGTCCAGAACGCGGCCACCAATGCGGCAATCGCAAACAGCGCGAGCACGGAACCGGACATGGAGCCCTTCAAGACGCCCACCTCACGCAAACAGACCGTCAGCGTTCGTGCGCCTCCTGGGGTCGCACCAGGCGGCGAGCGCGTCGCACAGCGCGTTGACCAGCACGACCGCAGCCACCACCACAAGCACCACCCCTTGCACCACCGGCACATCGCGCTGCGCGACCGCCTGGAAGAGAAGACGCCCCAGCCCCGGCAGCGAAAACACCGTTTCGATCACGATAGCGCCGGCAGCCAGAAAGCCGAACTGGAGGCCGATGATGGTGAGTATCGGCGCCCATGCATTGCGAAGTGCGTGGCGGCGAACCGCCTTTGCGTGCGACAGACCCTTGGCCCGCGCGAGCGCCACATAGTCCTGATCCATCGCCTCCACCACCGCAGCGCGCACGATGCGAGTGAGGATCGCAGCTTGCGGCGCCGCCAACGCAATTGCCGGAAGGCAAAGCGCCGTCAGCGCCGGGCCGGGCCCATTGTCCCATCCCGGAAAGCCCCCCGCCGGCGCCACCCCGAGGACAATCGCGAACACCACAATCAGCATCAGGCCCAGCCAGATGTTGGGAATGGACAGGCCGATCTGGGCGCCCGCTCCCACCACACGATCCCGCCAGTTGCCGCGGTTCGTTGCGGCCCACACCCCGGCCGGGAGCGATATTGCCACCGAAATCAGCACCGCAATCAGCGCGAGGGGGACCGAAACCGCCGCCCGCTCGGCAATGAGCGCGGCCACCGGCACATCGTAGGTGGCGCTGCGGCCAAGATCGCCGGTCAACACACCGCCGGCGAAGGCAAAGAATTGCACCGCAAGCGGCCGGTCGAGCCCCATTTCGGCCCGAAGCGCGGCAAGTGCTTCGGGCGATGCGTTGATTCCCAGAAGCACTGCCGCCGGATCGCCCGGCAGCACCTGCATCGCCAGAAAGATCAGAAGACTGGCCGCAAACAGCGTGGCGACCAGCCACAAAAGACGGCTGAACGCAAAAAGCACGGGGCTACTGATGCCAGGAAACATCCGAAAGATCGTTGGCCTGGATCGGAGAATTGGCCCAGAGACCCTCGATTCTGGCGTCCCAGACACCGACCTTCGGCAGCTGGAACAGGAATGCGTTGACGGCATCGTCGGCAATAAGCTGCTGCGCTTCCTGCAAAAGCGCCGTCCGGGCGCTTTCGTCGCTCTCGCTGGCAAGCGCGTCGATCACCGCGTTGAAGCGGGCGTTCTCGACGTGGAAATAATAGTCCGGCCGGGCGTAGATGTTGATGTCCTGCGGTTCGGTGTGGGCGACGACGGTGAGGTCGAAATCCTTTCCCTTGAACACCTTCGACAGCCATTCGGCCCACTCCACGGGACGGATCGAAGCGTCAATCCCGACCGCACGCAGCTCGGCGGCAATGATCTCGCCTGAGCGGCGGGCATAGGACGTCGGCGGCAGAACCAGTTCGACCGCAAGATCGGTCGCCCCCGCCTCGGCCAGCAAAGCCTTCGCTTTTTCAGGGTCGTAGGGATTGACGCCGGTGAGATCGACATAGGCCGGATCGTGCGGCGGCATGTGCGATCCGATCGGCGTGGCGGTGCCGTACATGGCGCCATCCACCAGCGCCTGGCGGTCGATGGCAGCGGCGATGGCGCGGCGGACGCGCACATCGTCAAACGGCGGCCGGGCTGCGTTGATGGCGAGGATGGTTTCGCCTTCCGTCGTTCCGATCTTCACGGTGAATTTCGGGTTCGTCTCCAGAACCGGCAGCGATTCCGGTGAGCCGAAAATGGGAAAGGCGTGCACGTCACCGGCCAGAAGCGCGGCAAGGGCGACGGTCGCATCGGTGACGAAGGCGAATTCGGCCCGTTTCAGATGAGCCGGCGGGCCCCAGTAGCCGTCATTTCGAGTCAGGACAACGCGGTCGCCCCGGCGCCAGCGGTCAAATTGGAACGGGCCAGTGCCAACGGGAGTCTGCTTGTTGGTGTCCGCGCTGTCTGGATGAACCATCACCGCATCGCCCCACCCCAGCGCGTAGGGCAAATTCGCGTCCGGACGGGACAAGGTCAGCGTCAGCGACGTGGGGGAATCGGCCGTGACGTCGCTGATTGCGGCGAAAAGCTGGGGCTGCGCGTTCTCCGCGCCCTCTGCCCGCGCCCGGTCCAGCGCGAATTTCGCGACGGACGCGTCGAACGGCTTGCCGTCGTGGAAGGTGACGCCTTCGCGCAATCCGAATGTGACGGACTTTCCGTCCGGCGCGACGGTCCACCCGGTGGCAAGGGCCGGTGCGACGGTGCCGTCGCTGGTGATCCGCGTCAGCCCTTCGAACACGTTGGCGTAGAGAATTTCGTCGATGGCGGCCGCGGCGCCGGCGGTCGGGTCAAGGTGCGGCGGTTCGAGCCCCATGCCGATGACAATGCGGCCCGTTTCCGGTTGCGACCAGGCCGGAGCGGCCAGTGCGAGGGCGAACGGCAGCGCAAGGGCCGCCAACAGAACCGGACGTTTCATTCAAAGCTCCCAATTGCACCCTTTTTGGCCGGTGCCGGGGGAGTGACGCCGCAAACGGCCGCAATTTCAAGCCCCGCGAGGCTGATGAACGCAAAAATGCGCCACTTCGGGCGCGTTTTTGATCATTGGGTGCTGCACAAAAGAAAAGCCCGGCGGAATGAACCGCCGGGCTTTCCCCATCCGAGAGAGTGGATGGATCTTAGAAGTCGCGCTGCAGGCGGATGTAGGTGCCGAGGCCCTGGCCGTCCTGCGAGTTGGTCACGTCAGCGTAGCGGTATTCAACACCGGCTGCGATCAGGAAGCCGGACACCGGGGTGTAGGCAAGCTGTGCGTTGACGTTGAAGTCGTTGACTTCGCGGATGGTGTTGTCGTTCTGGAGGTTAACCCAGCCACCAGCCAGCGTACCGGCGACGGTCGGCGTGAAGGCGGAGGTCAGCGAAGCGCCGATGACGAGAGCTTCAGTCTTCTCGAAGTCGTTGCCATTGACGTTACCATTCTGGCGGACGCCCGTGCCGCGGTAGATACCGTCGGTGAAGAGCAGGTTGCCACGACCGCCGAAGCTGGCGTTGGTAGCACCACCGGAGAGGTAGCGCGTTGCACCCTGGCCGTAACCAGCGCCGATTGCGAACGAAGTAGCAGCACCGAAGGGCACGTTCACAGAGACGTTACCAGCAACCGCCCAGCCGAGCTCCTGCGTGGAGTCGATGAAGGTGGAACCAGCCGGGCCGTTGATCCGACGAGCGACGTCGAGCATGCGCAGGACACCGGAGAGCGAAGCGGAGCCCCAGCCCTGGTCAACCGCGAGGGTTGCGACCAGATCGGGAACCTTTGCACCAGCGTAGTGACCGGACAGCGACTGGCGGGGGCCAACACCGTTACCACCAGCGAAGAAGGTGGTGATGTTGCCGATGCCAGGGCGGCGGCGGGTCGTGTCTTCGATAGCAACCGCTGCGGAGAGACCATTGCCGAACTGAGCAATGTAAGCTGCCTGCAGGATGTTGGGGTTGTCACCAGCCGTGTCGAGGATGACTTCCGGGCCGCCAACAACGGAGACGAAGTTGGAAGCGTTACGACCAACGAGCAGGCCGCCGAGCTGGATGAAGCCCTGGTCGAGCAGCACGTTGTCGGTCGGGGTGCCGTCGATGCCCACGCCGCTGTCGCGGTTCATCTGCAGGTTCACGAAGGTGCGGAGCTGACCGAATTCAGTTTCGGTGAAGTGGTCCAGGGAGATCTGGCCACGTGCCTTCCACTGATAACCGGTGTCAGCGATATCGTCGTAACCGCGGTTCGCAAGGACAACACCGTTGTTGTCAAGGTCGAAGCGGTTGGTGAAGTCCACACGGACACGACCGCGGATGCGGAGGCAGCCTTCGGTGCCGGGGACGAAGAAGAAGCCGTCGCCGTAAGCGGAGCAGATCTGCACGTAGTCAACAGGCTCGACAACGACCGGAAGGTCTGCTGCCTGCGCCCCGGTCACCGCGAGAGCACCCGCAGCTGCACCGAGGACAAGACGTTTAATGTTCATGTCTCGATCTCCAAAGAGGTTCATTGTTTAGATCCTTTGACTTTCATTCCGGCGGTGACCATCGGGCCGAAAGTCGCCGGATCTTACTCGATTTGTAGGAAGCTGCTGCGCCCGTCCAAACCCGCGACCGGTTCGTTCCCCCGTCGCCCAGTGACATTGCGCATCAGGACCCCCGGCAGCAACGGAAAGCGTGAGGTTGAAAGTCCCTACCCCCCTCACATCGCTCGGCTTGTTGCATGGACAACACAAAATTGGCTCTGACCGGGCGAATTCTGGGTGTGACGGCAAGGATGGATTAACGATTTGGCCGTTGGGAGGCCTCTGCGCCGCCAGCGATCGCCGGCGGCGCGCCGAATCTGCTTGCTACCAGCTCGTCGCAAAAAGCACTGGAAATTCAGCGAGTTGCGCTTCCGCATCGGCAGAATCGGCAATTTCGGCACCGGTGAATCGCGCGGTCAACGGCCGATTCAGCCGCTCAAGACCCAGTTTTGGCCGCGCAAGCGCAATCCCTTTGCCCAAAAGACGGGACAGGGGCCGCACCGGCACCACCGCAAGCGCCAGATCGCGACCATCGTCACGCACGAAGGCGCGATAGGCAGCGTCGGCAACGGGAATCTCTTCCACCGCGCTTTTGGCAAAAAATTCGAGCCGGGCGTTTCTGGCAGCCAGCCCTTCTGTGAGGACGCGGGCTTTTGCAGCGCCGGAGCGCCAGTCCGCCAGCAACGCTTCCGGCGTCATCGCCGCGGCTTGTTCTGAAAGGGCAGCTTCGGCGGCAAAGTCCACCGGGCGCCGGTTGTCCGGATCGACCATGGAGAAATCCCAGCCGAAGGTGCCCTGGTAGATATCGGGTGCCGGCCGGCCGAAGGTTTTCAACAGCGCCTGGCCCAGACCGATCACGGCGCCGGCGCGGTGGACGTCGTCGAAGGCTTCAAGGCGATGGGTCTCGCGCGCCATCCGTTCCGCAGCGTCGGCAATGCTGGCCTCGAACGCAGCATCCTGCGCAGTCCAGCTCGTCTCTTCCTTGGCTTCGCGGACGGTCTTGATCGCCGCCTCGCGGAAACGGTCCACGAAATCCGGATCGGACCCGAGCGGCGCCGATGCAAACAGCATCTGGCCCAGCGCCCATTTCAGCCGGTCCGCAATGTCGCCGGGCAATGTCGGCCAGAAGGCGGCGAACCGTTCGGCGGCCGCCGGCTCGGTGAGGGCATAAAGGCGGGCGCGGGCATCTTCGCCGCGTTTGGTGTCATGGGTCTGCGTGGCCGCAAGACCGCTCTCGGCCGCAACGGTGAGGAATGGCGCCGTGCCGAATGCCGGGGTGGCGCTGCCGCCCACTTCGTTCAGGCCCAGATGGCGGTGGTGGCGGTAGAAGAGCGTGTCTTCCACAGCCTTGGCCATCAACGGTCCGCTGGTCTGCTGAAAACGCACGGTGAACTGGCGCTGGCTTTCGTGCGGCGACGGCGCGGCCAGAAGCGACGCGAGATCACCGAGGATCGCATCATCCTCCAGACCGTCGGACCGGGCGGCTTCCACCGCGTGGGCCAGGACCGTGCGGTCCGCCTCCGAGGCCGCGGCTTCCGTCACATAGGTGCGGTAGACCGGCATGCCGGCCAGAAGCGCGGACAGGCCCTCGCGCACGGTGAACGGGCCATGATCCCGCTTGACCGTGTCTGCCTTGAAGAGGGTGAGCGCAAGATCGGTCAGCCGCAGTAGTTCGCCAGCAAGGTTGCGGTTGATGATCTCGTGTTTGGCCGCGCGGGTCAGCGCCGCAATGTCATCGCTGGCCAGGGCCCCGTAGCGGGCGGAAAGGCTGTCGATGCCGTCGGGATCGCAAAAGAGCGACGCCATGGCGGCAATGAACTCGTAGCCCGTGGTGCCGAGAACCGGCCATTGCGGCAGCTTTTCGCCGGGCTCCAGGATTTTTTCCACCAGGATCGGTACGCCCGCCGCTTCGGCAAGCTGCTCGAGGTAGCCGGCGGGGTCGGCCAGCCCGTCCACATGGTCGACGCGCAGGGCATGAACCTTGCCGTCAGCCACCAGCTTCAGCGTCAGCGCATGAACATCGGCAAACACCGCAGGGTCCTCGACGCGAACACCCACAAGCCCGGTGATCTCGAAGAAGCGGCGATAGGACAGCCCGTCCCGGCCGATGCGCCAGTGCGCCAGCCGGTAATTCTGCGCTTCGTGGCAGGTGTGGACATCGTCGATGGCTTCGGTGCCGGGCGCCAGCGGCAGGTCGCTGCCCGGAATGCGCAGGACGCGGCCCCATTGCGGATGCTCGGCGAACACGATGTCGCCATCGGCCAGTGCAGTCCCGTAAGGCTTGCCTAGAAGCGGCAGGATCAGCTTGGGCGCCGTCCAGTCAATATCGAAATGGTTGGCGTGGGCGGAAGCCGCGCCATTCGTCAGCACATCGCGCCACCAGCCATTGTCTGACGAGGCCGCCATGTGATTGGGCACAATGTCGAGGAGGATTTTGATCCCCTCAGCCGCCATGGCAGCTGACATGCGGTCGAACGCTTCGGCGCCGCCCAGAACGGGATCCAGCACATTGTGGTCGGCCACGTCGTAGCCGTGGGTGGAGCCGGACGCCGCCTCGAAGATGGGCGAGGCATAAAGGTGGCTGATGCCGGCGCGGGCCAGCTGCGGTGCGAGCCGGGCGGCATCGTCGAACCCGATGCCTTCGCGGAACTGGATACGATATGTGGCGCCGATCATCGGGTGCGATTCATCGTGTGCGGACCTTGGCCATGGCGTTGAAGACGCGGGCGAGACGCGCCGATTGCGCGATCGCCGCAACGTCGAGGGGAAGGGTCTTGCGCCAGTTGGGGTGTTCGCGGTCGGTGCCCGGCAGGTTCACCAGCCGCCGTCCGCCCACAACATCCTCCAGCCGGATGGCGACCATGCGCGAACCGCTGCGAGCGGCGATGCGGTGGATCGCGACGACCAGATCGTCTGTGAGATCCCCTGCAGCGAGGGCTGGCGGCAGGCCGGCAAGGCCAAGCACCAGCGCCTTTTCGGCTTGGCGGTCGCGGGTCGCGCGGGCCATATCGGCGGCGGACAGGCCGCCAAGCTCGCGGCGGATGGCAATGTCGTCGCCACGCCACCAGGCTTCCAGCGGCGCAATGTCGTGGGTGGAAAAACACGCCAGCGAATCGGCGGGGTAGCGGGCCGGTGCCCGCATGGACGTCGCATCCCGCTCGAACGGCACGATGCGCATGGAAAAGATCCGCCGTGCGCCCATCCGCTCGCGAAATCCTTCGGGGACCACGCCAAGGTCTTCGCCGATGGCGATTGCGCTGTGGCGGTGGGTCTCATCCACCAGCACATCGGTCAGTCCGGGAAATTTGACGTAAGCCCCGTCCAGCGCAGAGGCATCGTCCGGAATGAGAAACAGGCGCTCGATGCCCATGGCATGGTCGATGCGCGCAGCACCGGCCGGGCCCATCACCGCGCCCATGACCGCGCGGTAGGGCGCAAAATCGCGTTCTTGCAGGACGGTGGGCGACAGCGGCGCAAGGCCCCAGTCCTGCCCTTCGGACGAGAACAGATCGGGCGGCGCGCCAACCCGTGCACCGCGCATGGCAAGGGCCGGATCGGCCCAGGTGGCCGCCCCGTCGGGCGCGGTGCCGACTGCAAGGTCGAGATAGAGGCCGAGCCGCATCCCGGCGTTTTCGGCAGCCGCCTGCGCCGCGTCCAGCTGGCTGGCCGCCACAAATTGCAGGAAGGTGTGGAACGCCACCTCGTCGGCGTTTGCGGCGCGGAACGCCGCCACCTCCGGGCTGTCGATGTGCCTGTAGGCGGCCGGCCAGGCGGGCCAGCCAGCGCCATGCCCCTTGGCAACCATCGCATGCGACAGCGCCTCGAAAAGCGCAAAGTCGGCCAGCGGCTTGCCGCCTATGGCCCGGTGCGCGGCCGCCGCCTCCCGGTCCGCGTCCGGCACGGAACGCCCGCCAGCCTGCCACACCGCGAAGATCTTGCGCAGGATCGCGAGCTTGGCTGCCGCGGCAGCGGTATAGTCCACCTGCTCGCTGGCGTCTGGAACTTCGATCCCTTCTCGCATGGCCGGGTCGTAGCCGGGCACATTGTCCACGGCCACAATCAGCGGATTGAGGAAACAGCGGTCGGACGGCGAAAAGGGCGACGCCCGCTCCGGCTCAGCGCTGAACAGCGCGTGGAGCGGGTTGAGGCCGATGAAGTCTGCCCCCGCCGCCGCAAATGGCGCGATCAGCGCTTGCAGATCGCCAAGGTCGCCGACACCCAGATTGCGCGGCGAACGCAGCTGGTAGAGCTGAAGCGCAACGCCGAAGATCCGCGCGCTGTCGAGAAATGGCGGAACGTAAGCCTGCCGCGGCTCGGCCGGCTTTTGCGGCGCCGCTTCGCCCAGAAGCGCCACCAGGGCTTCAAGCGTGGCGGCCGGCACGTCCGGCGCGCCGCCCCAGCGCGGTTCGAGCAAAATGCCAGCCGCTTCCGCCCGTGCCTTCAGAGCGGGACCGGCGCTCATCCGTTCACCAGCGTCACCACGCACGAATGCGCAGCCAGATGATTGTTGTCGGAAAGGCTGCCGCGGGCGACGGCGGCGAGCAGGCGGCCATCCGGCCCGGCGCCCTTGTCATCGGCGGTCAGGTTGATGGCCATGGCGAGCGTGCTGCCATCGCCAAGGCGCCAGTTGACCTCGATGACGCCGTCCTCGGCCTGCACGATCTTGCCTGCGTTGGGGCCGATGCCTGCAAGGCGCGGGGCAATCTCGGCCGCACGAACGCCAAGGAGGTGCTTGTAGATCGAATGCCACCCCTCCCCGTGGGGCGTGGCGAGCTTGCCCCAGTCGATCCGCGAGGCATCGAAGGTGGACTTTGCGTTGGGGTCCGGAATGTCGTTGCGGGTGTCGGGGTCGATGAACGCATCGAACTTGGAGAACTCGTTGCGGCGGCCCTTGCGCACCGCGTCCGCCAGTTCGCCGTGAAAGTCGCAGAAGAAGCAGAACGGGTTGGTCTCGCCCCACTCTTCCCCCATCCACAAGAGCGGAATCTGCGGGCCGAGCAACAGGGTCGCGGTCAGCACCAGCACCACGTCGTGCTCCGCCATGTCGATCAGCCGCTCGCCGAAGGCACGGTTGCCCACCTGATCGTGGTTCTGGTTGAAGATCACGAACGCAGTCAGCGGCTGCCCGGTCGAGGGGACGCCGCGCGGCTCGTTGCCATGCATTCGCGACGGCTCACCCTGGAAGATGAAGCCTTCGGCAAGCGCCCTTGCCAGCTTCTTCCAGTGATCCTCAACAAAATCGATGTAGTAGCCTTCGTTATCACCAGTGGCGATCGGGTGGATCACGTTGTGATAATCATCGTTCCACTCGGCGGTGAAGCGCTGGGGCTTGCCGTTCTCGTAGGGATGCAGCGCGATGATGTTGCGCTCGTCTTCGGTGTGGAGGTGGACAGGGCGGTCGAACGTCTCGCGGACCCGCCTTGCCATCGCCATCAGGAGTGGCTCGTCGGACGTGTCGTCGCGCACATGGTCGATGGCGTCGAAACGGAGGCCGTCAAGATTGTATTCGGTGAGCCAGGTGAGCGGGTTCTCGAGGAAGAAGTCGCGCACCGCGCCTTCGCCATAGGCGATGGCAGCGCCCCACGGCGTATGCCGTTCCGGGTCGAAGAATTTCGACGCATACTTGCCGAGATAATTCCCGTCCGGTCCGAAGTGGTTGTAGACGACATCGAGGAACACCATCAGCCCCAGATCATGTGCAGCGTCCACGAATGCCTTGAAGTCGTCCGGCGTTCCGTAGGTGTTGTGCGGCGCATACAGCAGCACGCCGTCATAGCCCCAGCCCCGCGCGCCGCCGAACTGGGCCACCGGCAAGACCTCCACCGCCGTCACCCCGAGGTCCGCCAGATGCGGCAGCTTCTCGATGGCGCTGCGGAAGGTGCCGCCCGGCGTGAACGTGCCGATATGCATCTCGTAAATGACCGTCTCTTCCCACGGGCGGCCCTGCCATGAGGTGTTGCGCCAGGTGTAGGCGCCGGGGTCGACGAGCTTGGACGGACCATGCACATCGCCCATCTGCGCCCGCGCTGCCGGGTCCGGCACCACCGAGCCATCGGGCAGGACGAATGCGTAGGCGCCGCCCACCGGCACCGCGTCGGTGACAAGCTCGAACCAGCCGCCGTCCTGGCGTTCCATCTCGAAATCGCCAGCGTCGGCGCGCAGGATCAGGCGGTCGTCATCGGGCGCCCAGAGACGGAAGCGCGCGCCCCCGTCCGTCAGCGTCGCGCCCCAGGTGGTCTGGAAAATGTGTGCTTGGCTCATGTGATCGCCGGGAGTTGGGCGCGCGGTGCGCCTTCAGATTAGCAGGATTGGTGGCGCGTCCGGCTGCGCTAGCCGAGACGGCCTGCGACAGCAAGAATGGAACGTGCCGGGATCGTGAACGGTGCGGCCCGCTCCGGACCTTCGCCGAACATGTGCACCGTGCCGTCGCGGGTGGAGACAATCTCGCGCCACGTCAGTGTTTCGAATGCATCATCAAGATCGAACGTCGCATCGTCCGCCCCGGCGTTGAGGAAGACGATGGCGCGGCGGCCGCTGGTGGCCGTCAGCATCATGCCGACGCTTCGGGCTTCGCCGTCGTGCCAGTCCGCCTCGGTCATTTCGGCGCCATCGGCCCGCAGCCATAGGACATCGCGCAACTCGTCTTCTTCGCCAAGGTCCAGCGGGGCGCCGTGGAGGAAATTGCGCTGGCGCCAGATGGGCATATTCCGGCGCAGCATGGTGAGCTTGCCGACGAACGCCTCGAAGTCGGCGTCGCGCTGGGCGCTGGCCTCCCAGCCCAGCCAGTTCATCTCGTTGTCCTGGCAGTAGGCGTTGTTGTTGCCGTTCTGGCTGCGGCCCACCTCGTCGCCCATCAGGACCATGGGCGTGCCCTGGCTGAGGAACAGTGTCGCCATGAAATTGCGGCGCATCTGCTCGCGCTGCTTGACGATGACGGGATCGTCCGTCGCGCCCTCCACGCCGAAATTCTGCGAGCGGTTGTCGCCGTGGCCGTCGCGGCCGTCCTCGCCATTCGCCGCATTGTGCTTCTCGGTGTAGCTGACGAGATCGGCCAGCGTGAAACCGTCGTGCGCGGTGATGAAGTTGACGCTCGCCCACGGGCGCCGGCCGCCATGGTCGAACAGATCCGCCGACCCGAGGAGATTGCGCGAAATGCACGGCAGGTGGCCGGCCTCGCCGCGCCAGAAGGAACGCACGTCATCGCGGTAGCGCCCGTTCCATTCGGCCCAGCCACCCGGAAAATTTCCCACCTGATAGCCGTCGTGGCCAAGGTCCCACGGCTCGGCAATCAGCTTGGTTGTGCGCAGGACGGGGTCCTGCATCATTGCATCCAGCCACGCGGCGGACTTGTCGTAGCCGCCGCCATCGCGCGCCATCGCTGGCGCAAGGTCGAAGCGGAAGCCATCCACCTGGCAGACTTCGACCCAGTAACGCAGCGAATCCATCACCATCTGCATGACCCGCGGATGCGCCATGTTGACGGTGTTCCCGCAACCCGTGGTGTCGTGATAATAACGCTTGTGCTCGGCGAGCATGTAGTAGCTGGCGTTGTCGATCCCGCGGAAAGACAATGTCGGCCCAACCTGGTTTCCCTCGGCAGTATGGTTGTAGACCACATCGAGGATGACTTCGATGCCCGCGTCGTGCAGGCGCCGGACCATGTGCTTGAACTCATGATGCTTGGCGCCGGGAGAAATATACCGCGCCGCGCATGCAAAAAAGCCGAGCGTGTTGTAGCCCCAGTAGTTCTTCAGCCCTTTCTGGACCAGAAACCGGTCATCCGCAAAATATTGCAGCGGCATCAACTCAAGCGTGGTGACGCCGAGCTTGACGAGATGGTCGATGGCGTGCGGGTCGGCGAGCCCGGCAAACGTGCCGCGCAGCTTGTCCGGCACGTCGGGGTTGAGGGCGGTGAAGCCTTTCACATGGGCTTCGTAGATTACCGTTTCGGCCCACGGCACGTTGGGGCGGTTGTGGTTGCCCCATGTGACCGCCTCGTCGACCACCACGCATTTGGGCACCACGGGGCCTGAATCGCGGCGGTCGAACGACATGTCCTCGCGCGACGAGCCGAGGCGATAGCCGAACATGGAATCATGCCACCGCAATTCGCCGCGGGTTGCGCGGGCATACGGGTCAAGCAGCAGCTTGTTGGGGTTGAAGCGGTGCCCCGCATCCGGCTCGTAGGGGCCGTGGACGCGGTAACCGTAGGCCTGGCCGGGCCGCACATCGGGCAGGTAGCCGTGCCAGATGTCGTGCGTCTTTTCCGGCAGCGCGATCCGGTCGGTCTCGCGCCGGCCGGAGCCTTCGAACAGGCACAGCTCCACCTTGGTGGCGTTGGCGGAGAACAGCGCAAAGTTCGTGCCCGAACCGTCCCACTGCGCACCGAGGTGGAACGGCGATCCCGTCTCGACCCGCATCAGCTAGTCGTCGGGCAGGAACACGAGGGCGCCGAGCGGCGGCAAGGTCACCTCTGCCGAGTGCGGCTTGCCATGGAACGGCGTCTCTTCCGTTTCGATCGCACCGAAATTGCCGACATTGGAGCCGCCATAGGCCTCCGCATCGGTGTTGATCGCCTCGCGCCACGTGCCGCCCTCAGGGAAGCCGATCCGGTAGTTCGGCCGGACCACGGGCGTGAAGTTGAGAACCACCAGAGCCGATCTCCCGTCCTTGTCGTGGCGGGCATAGACGAACACGCTTGCCTCGGCGTTGGATGCGTCGATCCACTCGAAGCCGGCGGGGTCGCAGTCCAGTGCGTGGAGCGCAGGCGTCGAGGCATAGACCTCGTTGAGGTCCTTGATCACGCGCTGGACGCCCTTGTGCATCGGGTCGACCAGAAGGTGCCAGTCGAGGCTCCGGTCGTGGTTCCACTCGCGGATCTGCGCAAACTCGCAGCCCATGAACAGGAGCTTCTTGCCCGGATGCGTCCACATGAAGGCGTAGTAGGCCCGCAGGTTGGCGAATTTCTGCCACTCGTCGCCGGGCATCTTGCCGATCAGCGAGCCCTTGCCGTGGACAACCTCGTCGTGGCTGAGCGGGAGGATGAAGTTTTCCGAGAACGCATAGTGCAGGCCGAAGGTGATCTGGCCGTGATGATGCTGGCGGTGGATCGGATCAAGCTGGATGTACTCCAGCGAGTCGTGCATCCAGCCCATGTTCCACTTGTAGTCAAAGCCGAGGCCGCCTTCGGGAACCGGACCGGACACCTTGGGAAACGCGGTGGATTCCTCGGCGGCGGTGAATGCACCCACGCCGTCTTCAGCGACACGGGTGTTGAGCGACTTGAAGAACTCGATGCTTTCAAGGTTCTCGCGACCGCCGTGGACGTTGGGCACCCACTCGTCGGCATTGCGCGAATAGTCGCGGTAGAGCATCGAGGCGACCGCATCCACGCGCAGACCGTCCACATGGTACCGGTCCAGCCAGAACAGGCCGTTGGCTTCCATGAAGTTGGCCACCTCGCGACGGCCGAGGTTGTAGATCAGCGTGTTCCAGTCCTTGTGGAAGCCTTCACGCGGGTCTTCGTGCTCGTAAAGGTGGGTGCCGTCGAAGGTGCCGAGGCCGTGCGGATCGGTCGGGAAGTGGGCGGGCACCCAGTCGATCAGGACGCCGATCCCTTCCTGGTGCGCCCGGTCGACGAAGCGGGCGAACCCCTCCGGCGTGCCGAAGCGCGATGTGGGCGCATAAAGGCCGATGGGCTGGTAGCCCCACGAGCCCGAGAACGGATGTTCGGAGACCGGGAGCAGCTCCACGTGGGTGAAGCCCATCTCCTTGACATAGGGGAGAAGCTGGTCGGCGAGCTCGTCATAGGACAGCATCCGCTCGCCATCGGCGCGGCGCCATGAGCCGAGATGCACCTCGTAGATCGAGACCGGAGCGCTGTGCGCGCTGGTGGCGGCGCGCGACTTCATCCACGACAGGTCGTGCCAGTCGTGCTCGACGAGGCCGTGGATGATCGACGATGTCTGCGGTGCCTGCTCCGACGCGAACGCGAACGGGTCCGACTTCAGCGGCAGGACGTTGCCCTGCGGGCCGACGATCTCGAACTTGTAGTAAAGGCCGCGCGGCAGGCCGGGGACGAAGATCTCCCACGCGCCCGCCTCGGTGCGGCGGCGCATCACATGGCGCCGCCCGTCCCAGCCGTTGAAGTCGCCGACCACCGAAACGCGCCACGCGTTGGGCGCCCATACGGTGAAGGCGGTGCCGTCGATCCCGTCCATGGTGGTGAGGTGCGCGCCGAACTTTTCGTAAAGCTTGCGGTGGCGCCCCTCGGCCAGAAGGTAGGTGTCGAATTCGCCGAGGATCGTGCCGAAGCGGTAGGGGTCTTCGGCCTCCCACTCATGCTTGCCGGACTTGTGGCGCAGCGTGTAGTGGCCGGGCGCCTTGTCCAGCACGATGGAATAAAGGCCGTCGGGATGGATGCGCTCCATCTCCTGCGCCTTGCCCTTTTCGGAGACCAGCGTTGCCGTATCGGCGTGGGGCGCGAAGACGCGCACCACGGTCCCGTCACCGAACGGATGCGGCCCCAGAATCGCGAACGGATCACCATGACGGCCGGTGACGATCGCCTCGGACACCTGAGGCGAAAGGTCGTCTGAATTGCGCGACTCAGCCATTGGTGGGCTCCTCGGTGTTGGTCTCGTCGGTCGGCGCATCGGCCCAGGCGCTGACGCCGCGGGGGTCTGCCAGCACATCGAGCACGCCCGCAAGCGGGATGCGCACCCAGGTGGGTCGGTTGGCCAGCTCGTAGCCGATCTCGTAGATCGCCTTGTGCAGGGTAAAGAGGTCGAGAAGCGCGCCGGTCAAGTCCGCGTCCGGCGCCTCGTCGCCCATGGTCGCAAGATACGACGCCAGGAAGCCGCGCCGCGTGCGGTCGCGCCACGCCAGCGCTTTCTCCCGTGCCTCCTCGCCGTGCACGTCGTGAATGTCGCGCCAGCGGGCGAGTGCCATGGCGGCGGCGTAGTCGAACGAGCGCAGCATGCCTGCAACATCGCGCATCGGGGCGGACTTGGCGCGGCGCTCTTCGAGCGTGCGGGCCGGCTCGCCCTCGAAATCGATGATCACGAGGTCGGACTGGGAGACCAGCACCTGGCCGAGATGATAGTCGCCGTGGATGCGGGTCTTGGTGCCGGACGGGGTGGCCGATTTCGCCTTGTTGTAGCGCGCGGCAATCTCGTCGCGGGATGCCAGCACCGCCTCGGCGTCGGCTTGCGCCTCCTCCGGCAGGCTGGCCATGCGGGTGGAGAGGCGCGCCAGCACCTCGTCGGCTTCCCTGATGGCGTTGTCAGCCCAGGTGTCGAGATCGTCGCCGGTGACGGCTTCGGGCTCGAATGCAGCGTTGCCGCCGGCGTTTGCCAGCGCGAGGTGCATTTCTGCGGTGCGCTGGCCTGCAATCTCGCCGATTTCCAGCGGGAAGGTCAGAAGCGGCTCGCTCTCCATCCCGTCAGTGGACATTTCCTGCTCGAAGAGGTCCGCCCCTTCCATGTGGCGCACCAGCGCGTCGAGGACGGCCGCCCACGCATCGCCCTGGTTCGGCACGAACTTGAAGGCCGCTGCCAGAACGGCAGGCTCTGCGCCCGCCCCGTCCGTCAGCTCGATGGTGCCGAGCAGCGCCGGGGTGTTCTCGAACCGCGCAACGTCGGTCAGCTGGCGGGCAATCTCCACGTCCGGCTGCTCGCCCTCGCGAATGCGGCGGTAGATTTTGAGGATGATCTGCTCGCCGAACACGATGGAGACGTTGGTCTGCTCCGCCCCCAGCGGACGCGGCGGGGCCAGCTCGCCAATCTCAGACAATGCGTCGGAGCCGGTGAACCTGACGCTTGCAGTGCCGGACGAACGGGTCTCGTTGCCCTGCATCAGGCGGACGAGTTCGGCGCCCAGCGCCTCGTCATAGGTGCCGTCCAGCAGGGCGCCGAGCTTGGCGACCGAGCGGACCTTGGCGAGCGTATAGGACAGCTTCGGCGCACCGGCGCGGATGTGCTCCTCGCCCCAGCGCACCGAAAGCGGCGCGAGGTAGGTCTGCGCGCCGCCGGCCATCGCAACGTCGAGCTTGGCGATGGCGAACTGGCCGGCATCGTCGAGCGTCGCCAGCGGGGTCAGCTTGACCGACTTGATGGTATCGCCCTTGCCCTGGAACCAGCGCTGCAACGGCAGGAACTGCGGCAGCGTGATTTCCTCAAGCTGCGATTTCTCGCGGCCGTCGAGTGCCCCGTCGATCCGGCCGTTGCGGGCCGTCAGCGTTAGGAAGTCGGGCAGCATCTCGGGCATGGTGGCGTGCCAGCGCGGCGCCTCTTCGGAGCCGGCGAGCAGGAACCAGAAAAAGCCGTAGGCCGGCAGCGTCAGCATGTACGGAAGGTCGCCGACGGGCGGGAACGGGGTGTTGCCGGACAGCTCCACCGGCACCCGGTTGCGGAACGCGGCAAGGTCCAGCTCCACCGCCTGCGCCGAGCGCGACAGGTTGGCGACGCACAGGATCGCCTCGTCCTTGTATTCGCGGACATAGGCGATGATCTTGCGGTTGCGCGGATAGATGAACGTCATCGTGCCGCGGCCGAACGCTTCATGCTGCTTGCGCACCATGATGATGCGCCGCATCCAGTTCAGCAGCGACGAGGGGTCGTGCTCCTGCGCCTCCACGTTGACGGCCTGGAAGCCGTACACCGGATCCATCACCGGCGGCAGGTAGAGCTGCTGCGGGTTGGCACGCGAAAAGCCGCCGTTGCGGTCGGCCGACCACTGCATCGGCGTGCGCACGCCATCGCGGTCGCCAAGGAAATAATTGTCGCCCATGCCGATTTCGTCGCCGTAATACATCACGGGCGTGCCGGGCATGGAGAGGAGGAAGCCGTTCATCAGCTCGATCTTGCGGCGATCGTTCTGCAACAGCGGCGCAAGGCGGCGGCGGATGCCAAGGTTGATGCGGGCGCGCTGCTCGGGCGCGTAGGTCCGCCACAGATAGTCGCGCTCCTCCTCGGTCACCATTTCGAGGGTCAGCTCGTCATGGTTGCGCAGGAAGATCGCCCACTGGGACTCTTCCGGGATTTCCGGCGTCTGGCGGATGATGTCGGTGATCGGGTGCCGGTCCTCCTGCGCCAGCGCCATGTACATGCGCGGCATCAGCGGGAAGTGGAAGCCCATGTGGCACTCGTCGCCCTCGCCGAAATAGGGGCGCGTGTCTTCGGGCCACTGGTTGGCTTCGGCCAGCAGCATCCGGCCGGTGTACTTGGAATCCAGCGCGCGGCGGATGTCCTTCAGCACCACGTGGGTCTCGGGCAGGTTCTCGTTGTTGGTGCCGTCACGCTCGACAAGATAGGGAATCGCGTCGAGCCGCAGCCCGTCGACGCCCATGTCGAGCCACTGGTTCATCACCTCCAGCACTTCTTCCAGCACCTTCGGATTGTCGAAGTTGAGGTCGGGCTGGTGGCTGTAGAAACGGTGCCAGAAATATTGCTCGGCCACCGGGTCCCACGTCCAGTTGGACTTCTCGGTGTCGAGGAAGATGATGCGCGTCTCGTTGTACTTGTCGTCGGTGTCGGACCACACGTACATGTCGCGCTCGGGGCTGTCCTTGGGCGCGTTGCGGGCAGCCTGGAACCACGGGTGCTGGTCCGACGTGTGGTTGATGACGAGTTCGGTGATGATGCGAAGGCCGCGCGAGTGCGCCTCCTTCACCACCTTGGCGAACATCTCCACGTCCCCGTATTGCGGGTTGACGGTGGTGTAGTCGGCAATGTCGTAGCCATCGTCGCGCAGCGGCGACGGGTAGAACGGCAGGAGCCAGATCGCCGTCACACCGAGCGCCTGCACATAGTCGAGCTTGGACAACAGGCCGGCGAAGTCGCCGTAGCCGTTGTTGTCGCCGTCCATGAACGCCTTGATGTGCAGCTGATAGATGATCGCGTCCTTGTACCAGTCGGTAATGGTGCGATCGATGTCGTCGGCGTTGGTGACTTCGGCTTCGGAGACCGGAGCAATAGCGTCCATTAAATACGGCCTGTGGGGTTGATCAGACGCCAGATGAAGTACGGGCGCTGCTGCGGGTCGATGAAGACGTGCTGGATCTTGCCAGTCCACGTGAAATTATAGCCGGCGACAAGATCCTCGACCTCGACGGAGGCGTCGTCGCCAAGGCCAAGCTCCCAGAGCGGAACCTCGAAGTTGCCGCCCTGCCCGTTGTGCGGGTCAAGGTTGACGGCGAACAGCAGGAAGGACGAGCGGTCCGCCGTGCGCTTGCCGTAGTAGAGGATATTGTCGTTCCAGATGGTGTAGAACTGGAGGTTGGTGAACTCCTGCAACGCCGGGTGTGTGCGGCGCAGCTGGTTCATCAGCGCAACGTCCTGGCGGATGTTGCCCGGCCGGTCCCAGTCCCACGCCTTGATCTCGTATTTTTCGGAGTTGAGATATTCCTCCTTGCCGGGGATCGGCGTCCCCTCGCAAAGCTCGAAACCCGAATAGACGCCGTAATTGCCCGCCAGCGACGCCGCCAGCACCAGCCGCGCCTGGAAGCCCGGCCGGCCTGAGGTCTGCAGGTAGACCGGGTTGATGTCCGGCGTGTTGACGAAGAAGTTGACGCGCATGGTGTGGCGCTTCTCGGTCGTCGTCAGCTCGGTCATGTACTCGGTCAGCTCGGCCTTCGTGTTGCGCCAGGTGAAGTACGAGTAGGACTGCGCGAAGCCCACCTTGGCCAGCCGGTGCATGACCTTGGGCCGCGTGAACGCCTCGGCGAGGAAGATCGCGTCCGGATGCTTCTTCTGAACGTCCGCAATCACCCATTCCCAGAACGGGAATGCCTTGGTGTGCGGGTTGTCGACGCGGAAGATCTTAACGCCGTGCTCGATCCAGAACAGGAAGATGTCGCGCTGCTTGATCCACAGCTCCGGCAGAGGCTCGTCGCCTGCGTAGAAGCGGACGTTGACGATGTCCTCGTACTTCTTGGGCGGGTTTTCAGCGTAGCGGATCGAGCCATCGGGCCGCCAGTCGAACCAGTCGTGGTGTTCCTTGATCCACGGGTGGTCCGGTGAGCAGTTGAGCGCGTAGTCGAGCGCAATTTCGAGGCCCTGCTGCCGCGCAGCATCAACCAGACGCTTGAACGCATCGAAGCCGCCAAGCTCGGGGTGGATCGCGTCGTGGCCGCCCTCCTCCGCGCCGATGGCGTAGGGGCTGCCCACATCGTCCGGACCGGCCGTGAGGGAGTTGTTCTTGCCCTTGCGGTTCTTTCTGCCGATGGGGTGGATCGGCGGGAAGTAGAGCACATCGAAGCCAAGACCGGACACGTAGGGCAGCCGGTCGATCACATCGTCGAACGTACCGTGACGGTTGACATCGTTGGACATCGATCGCGGAAAGATCTCGTACCATGCCGAGAACACGGCCGCGGTCCGGTCGACCGTGAGGTCGAGGATCTTGTTGTAGCGGGTCAGATTGCCGCGGTGGCCGGCGCGCTGCATCAGCCCGGCGGTGTCCTCGGTCATCATTTCGGCAAAGCGGGCGCTGTCGTCGGCATCGGCCATATTGGCGGCCAACGCCTTCAGCGCGGCCTGATCCTCGGCCGAACCGCGCCCGGCGCCGACGGACGCGGCCAGAAGGTCGGCGCCTTCCTGCAGCTCCAGAGCGATGGGCACACCGGCGGCATGCTTCTTCGACACCTCGTAGCGCCACATGCCCCACAGATCGCGCCAGGCGATGACGGTGTATTCGTGGCGCGCATTCTCGGTGGGGGTGAAATGGCCGCGCCAGCGCTGATTGTCGAACACGGTCAGCGGGGCTTCCTGCCATGCCTCGTCGCCAGCCTTGCGCCACAGAATTGCGGCGTCCACCTCGTCATGGCCTTCGCCGAAAACGTCAGCCTCGATGATGAACGGACGGCCCACAACGGTCTTTGCCGGAAAACGGCCACCGTCGATCTCGGGATCGATCCCTTCTATCGCGACGCGCTCCAGCGCCATGTTCGCGATCAGGCTGGCTTCGCTGCCCGGCGTGGAGGGCGCAGCCGCTGGCGGAGCGGCCACGGGCGCAGTCGTCGTGCGGTTGTTCATGTGGGAGCTCGGGTTGGTTGGCAGATTCATGTACAGCGATAACGGCGACGCCGCATGTTGGTTCAGTTTAATTTTCGGAACGAACGCATGATAATTCTGGCGCGTCTCGCAACCCGTCATGTTCGTGGCAAGAGGACCGCACCGAGCGTCAGGCTATAAAGCAAATACCCGGCCAGCGCGACCCAGGTCACACCCGTAAAGCTGAGAAATGGCGGATTGCCGGAAACCAGATGCGCCACGAAATAAAGTGCAATGACCCAGAGCACGACGCCGTATGCAACAGCGCCAAACACCCATGAAAGGCCCGGCGCTGCACGCTTGAAAACGGGCAGCACGATGAACAGACATACAGCCGGATAGAGAAGCACACCGCTGATCCAGTGCACGATCTTGCCGTAAAGCAACAGGTTGTCGATGGGGCCGAACACGGCCTGCAGCGCCGAGGCCGACAGCGCCTCAGGCACGAACCGCTCGAAGCCGAGCGCGGGCGCAATCGCCTGCCCGGAGATTTCGAGCGCGATGGTCGCCACCACGCCGCCAACGAGCATGAAAAGGAGACGCTCGACGCCGCTGGCGGGCGCCGGTGACCGGCTGTCCTCGTGGGGAATGATGGGCATCGGCCAAAACCTTTCGCAAGCGGCCCGAAGTGGCCACACCCTGGGCCCGCCTTCGCGCGTTGGTGCCATCATACGCCCTTCTTAGCGGATGTTTCGGCACACCATTCGACGCGACCCGGTTTCCCTTTTGGCGCAGCACGCCATCTCCCCACCAAAGAGGCTGTACTCCAGCCACCCTGCCGCCAGGATGACTCGGCAGAGACCTGCGCAAGAGACATGGAGCGATCAATGAGCGATCCCAATGGCCTGCTGGCCGGCCAAACCGCAATCGTCACCGGCGCCAGCTCCGGCATCGGGGCAGGCTGCGCCGTCGCGCTGGCAGAAGCCGGCGCGGCAGTGCTGGTCAACTATCATTCCGACAAGGAGGGCGCCGACGCGGTGGTCGCCAAGTGCGAAGCTGCCGGCGGCCGCGCCCTCGCCTTCCAGGCCGATGTGGCAAGCGAAGACGACATCGCCGGAATGTTTGCGGCCGCCGTGGAGGCGTTCGGCGCGGTCGACATTCTGGTCTCCAACGCCGGGATGCAGATGGACGCCAGCTTCACCGACCTCACCAAGGCCGACTGGGACCGCGTGATCGCCGTCAACCTCACCGGCGCGTTTCTGGCGATGCAGGCGGCCGTGCGCCAGTTCCGCGCGCAGGGCATGCGCACCTCAAGGGCGCTCGGCAAGATCATCGTCATGTCCAGCGTGCACGATGTCATTCCCTGGGCGGGTCATGCCAACTACGCCGCCTCCAAGGGCGGACTCTCGATGCTGATGAAGACCGCAGCGCAGGAGCTGGGGCAGGAGAAGATCCGCGTCAACGCCGTGTCGCCGGGTGCCATCGCAACCGCCATCAACAAGGAGGTGTGGAGCGACCCGGCGCAGGCCGAAGCCCTGAAGAAGCTGATCCCCTACGGCCGCATCGGCGACGCGAAGGACATAGCGGAAGCTGTCGTCTACCTCGCCTCGGACGCAGCCGACTACGTGACCGGCTCGACCCTGGTGGTGGACGGCGGAATGGAACTTTACCCCGAATTCCGGGACAACGGCTGATGGATCTCGCGCCCGCCCGGACCGACAGCTTCCCCGCCATTGCCGACTATGGCGTGATCGGCAACCTCGAAACCGTCGCCTACATCGCAAACACCGGAGCGGTGGAGTTCTTCGCCTACCCGAACTTCGACTCACCCACCATCTTCGCGGCCATGCTCGGCCGCGAGGCGGGCGCGTTCACCCTGCGCAACGACATCGCGCCCACGGGCACGCAGCAATATCTGCCGGACACCAACGTCCTCGTCACACGATTTGACGACGGTGCCCGCGTTCTGGAGGTGACCGACTTCATGCCGCTGGGTGGCCGGAACGCCTCCAATCAGCTTGTCCGCATTGTCACGTGCCACAAGGGCGAAGTGCGGGTGAACGCCGTGTGCGCCCCACGGCCCGATTATGGCCGCCTGACGCCCGAGCTGAGCCGCGACGAGAGTGGGACCACCCTCTTCACCGCCGAGCGCGGCCCTGCCCTTCACCTTGGCAGCAGTGCGCCGGTGACATTTCAGGACGGGGCCGCCAGCCTGAGCGAGACCCTCGGCCCCGGCCAGTCCCTCGTCCTCAGCCTGATCTGCGACGGGATGGACGCTGAACCGGTGACGCCCGCGCACGCCGAAGACGCGCTGGCCGATACCATCGCCGCCTGGCGGGAATGGGCCGCCAAAAGCACGTATACCGGCGTCTGGCGCGATGCGGTGACCCGCTCGGCGCTGGCGCTGAAGCTGATGTTCTCCGCCAAGCACGGCTCCATCGTGGCGGCGCCCACCTTCGGCTTGCCGGAGGCCATCGGCGGAACGCGCAACTTCGATTACCGCTACTGCTGGGTGCGCGACAGCGCGTTCACCGTCTACGCCATGCTGCGGCTCGGCTTTCGGGAGGAAGCCGAAAATTACCGCGGCTGGATCGGCGCGCGGATGGAAGAATGCGATGAGGGCGCCCTGCAGCTGATGTACCGGCTCGACGGCAGCACCGACGGGCTGGACGAGGAAACCCTCGGTCATCTTCAAGGCTACCGCGGCTCGACCCCGGTGCGGATCGGCAACGCCGCCTTCAGCCAGACTCAGATCGACATCTACGGCGAAATTGTCGACAGCCTCTATATCACCCACAAGGAGCTCGGCACGCTCAGCGACGGCGGCTGGGCCGCCCTTGCGCGCAGTGTGGACTATGTCTGCGCCAACTGGCGCACGCCGGGCGCCGGCATCTGGGAAATGCGCGACACCAGTGATCTCTTCATCGACGCTGTGCTGATGACCTGGGTCGCGACCGACCGCGCCATCCGCCTTGCCGACAAGACCGGCAACGCGCCCAACCCGAAATGGGCCGAAACCCGCGACGAAACCCGGCAGTGCCTCCTCACCGAGTTCTGGGACGAGACGGCGGGCACCTTTACCCAGCGCCCCGGCTCCGGAACCGTGGACGCGGTAACGCTGATGATGCCCCTCGTAAAATTCCTGCCAACCACCGATCCGCGCTTCCGGCGCACCATGGACACCATCGAGGCACGGCTGGTGGATGGCCCGCTGGTGCGGCGCTACGAAACGGAAGCTGCGGCGGACGACGGCTTCGAAGGACCCGCCGAGGGCGCATTCGTCACCTGCTCGTTCTGGTGGATCGAGTGTCTGGCGCGGTCATCGCGAGTGGACGAGGCGAAGGCGCTTTTCGAGAAGATGCTCGGCCACGCCTCCCCGGCGGGGCTTTACTCCGAAGAGCTGGGACCGGACGGGCTGCACCTTGGCAACACACCGCAGGCGCTGTCCCACCTTGCGATGATTTCGGCCGCTATCGCCCTCGACCGCGCCATGACGAACGGCGGCAAGCCCTTCTAGCGTCCGGCGCGCGCAATCGGGCAGGGCTTTGTTTCTCGGGCGACGGCGCTGTGGTAGGTCCAGCTTTGCAATGCCGTAAATTCTTCTGCGCCCGGCATCCGGGCCGAAGGGAGCACGATGGACATCAATCCTGCCCACAACCAGTCCGTCGAAGATCTCGACAGGGACAACATCTTCCACCCGTTCACCAGCCCCAGCGGGCACCTGAACACGGGTCCCCGGATCATGACATCGGGCGCGGGCGTCCGCGTCACCGACAACCGCGGCAATACCTTCATCGACGGCCTTGCCGGGCTCTGGTGCGTGAATGTCGGCTACGGCCGGCAGGAGATTGTCGACGCCATCGCCGATCAGGCCGCGCGCCTGCCCTACTACCACTCGTTTGCCTCCATGGGCACCGAGCCCAGCGCCTTCACCGCGGACACCATCCGCCGCATGGCGCCCGGCAACATGGCGCGCGTGCTGTTCGGCTGCTCCGGCTCGGATGCCAACGACACGCAGGTCAAGCTCGTCTGGTATTTCAACAACCTGATGGGCCGGCCGCAGAAAAAGAAGATCATCGCGCGCAACCGCGCCTACCATGGCGTGACGGTCGCGTCCGGCTCGCTGACCGGGCTCGCGCCGGTGCACGCCGCGTTCGACCTGCCGCTGCCGCAGGTGGTGCGCGTCCGCTGCCCCCACCACTACCACGAAGCCGAACAGGGCGAGAGCGAGGAAGCCTTCGCCGACCGTCTGGTCGCCGAACTCGAAGCCACCATCGTCGCCGAGGGGCCGGAAACGGTCGCAGCCTTCATTGCCGAGCCTGTGATGGGCGCGGGCGGCGTGGTTGTCCCGCCGCCGGGCTATTTTCCCAAGGTGAAGGCGGTTCTGGAGAAGTACGACATCCTCTTCATCGCCGACGAGGTGATCTGCGGCTTCGGCCGTCTCGGCACGCCCTTCGGGTGCGATTATTTCGGCGTCGAGCCGGACATGATCTCGGTCGCCAAGGGCATCACCTCCGGCTACCAGCCGCTGTCTGCCGTGCTGGTGGGCGAGAAGGTGTGGGCCGCCGTGCGCGACAAGTCCGACCATCTTGGTGTGTTCGCCCACGGCTACACCTACACCGCGCACCCCATCGCCTGCGCCGCGGCCAACGCCAACCTTGCGATCATGGAACGGGAAAACCTGTTTGCGAATGCGGGGGCCGTCGGCGCCTATTTCCAGGAGCAGCTGCGCGCCCGCCTCGGGGACCACGACCATGTGGGCGAAATCCGCGGCATTGGCCTGATTGCAGGGGTGGAGCTGGTAAGGAACCGCGCGACGTCGCAGAATTTTGCGGCGAGCGAAGGCATCGGCAAGGCTTTCGCCGCCGCAGCGCTGGAGAACGGGCTGATCGTGCGTGCGATGCTGAACGATTCCATCGCCATGTCTCCGCCGCTGATCCTGACGCGGGACGATGCCGATGCCATCGTCGAGCGCTTCGCTGCGGCGCTTCACGCCATCTCGCCGCAGCTCTCCAGCGCCGCTGGCGCCTGACCCCGGTTCGTGCGGGCCGGCCGCAAGGTCAGGCCCGCACGATGCAAGCTGACTAACCTCCCGTCCGTGGAGGTTTGAGCGCCTGCGATCGCAGCAGGCGCGCGCCGACAACTCCCCGCTGTCACCACCGCCGCCGACGGGCCATGGCCCGCGCGACCTGAGGCGCCTTGCGCCTCACCCATGTCGCGCGCTGCCATGTCCGCCGGCGCCGTGTCATGTCCTGTATTGCGGAGGGAGAACGGCGTGGCGTCCGTGCGTCGAAGTCTTGCCTCGTCCGAGGCCACAATCAACACGCTGCTTTCGGGCACCGCCTGGTCCGGCCCCCTGGGCTTCGGCTTTGCCAGCGGGTTCGGCGGCAACACCGTCACCGCCGTCAACGGTGAGATGCCATCGGCCGCGCTTGTCGGCGCCGTGACCGCGGCTTTTGCCCAGATTGGCGCGTTCACCAACCTCAACGCCCGGTGGACCACCGCAGCCGCGGCGGATGTGCGCGTTGTCACGGCCGAGGGGCTTGCCTTTGCCGGCGGTCAGACCCTCCCCCTTGGCGCCTACGGGTTCTATCCGGGGAGCGCTGCCGGCGGGGACATCGCCTTCGGCCGATCCATTACCGCCGACCTCGCGCCGGGCTCCTACGGCTTTCGCACCGTGCTCCACGAGATCGGCCACGCGCTCGGCCTCAAACACCCGCACGAGCCTGCGCCCTACGGCGCCCTCCCCGCCAGGTACGACAGCGTGGAGAACAGCGTGATGAGCGTCCGCTCCGTCCCCGGTGCCTCGCTCACGGCGGGCCTCGGCAACGAGCCCGGCGGTTTTGCGCGCACCTACATGCCCGCCGACATTGCCGCCCTGCAGCACCTTTACGGCGCCAATTTCCGCGACAACGGGAACACACACTACCGCTTCGACCCGTTCGAGCGGGTCACCCTGCGCACCATATGGGACGGTGGCGGCCACGACACTTACGACTTTTCCACCTTCGTCACGCCGCTGGACATCAGCCTTCTGCCGGGCGGGCACTCGCGCACCGGGCAGGAGCCGCAGCTCAACCGCGCTCAGGAACTTTCCGCCAGCGCATCGCCGATCCGGGCCGAGGGCGCCATTCACAACGCCGCGCTCTACCGGGGCCGGGCGGCATCGTGGATCGAGGATGCCATCGGCGGCCACGGCAGCGATACCATCACCGGCAACGGCGCCCACAACCGGCTGGAAGGACGCAGCGGCAGCGACCTGATCCACGGCGGCACCGGGCACGACCGCGTGTTCGGCGGGACCGGGGCCGATACGCTCACCGGGCAGGCCGGCAACGACCGCCTGCTCGGCGATAGCGGCGCCGACGTGCTGGCCGGCGGGACCGGCGACGATCTCCTCCTGGCGGCCGGCGAACCGGACCGGCTTTATGGCGGCAGCGGCAACGACACCCTCCAGGGTGGCGCGGCTGACGACCTTGTGGACGGCGGCGGCGGTCACGACCGTGTCCATGGCGGCCCCGGCAACGACCGCCTCTTCGGCGGGAGCGGCAATGACACCCTTGCCGGTGAAGCGGGCAGAGACAGCATCATCGCCAGCGGCGGCAATGACATCCTGTTCGGCGGAGATGGCGACGACGCGCTGTTCGCCTTCGACGGGGACGACACGCTGTCCGGCCAGAACGGCAACGACCATCTGGACGGCGGGCGCGGCAACGACCGCCTGAACGGCGGCGCCGGTGCGGACCGCATGGTCGGCGGCCATGGCAACGACGTCATTCTGGCCGAGGCCGGCAACGACTGGCTGATCGGCGGCACCGGCACCGACATTCTGGGCGGTGGCGACGGCACCGACGCCCTCTTCGGCCTTGGCGGCAACGACACGCTCTACGGCAACACCGGCCGCGACCATCTGGACGGCGGTGCGGACCGGGACCGCATCCACGCCGGCACGGGCGATGACTGGATGCTCGGCGGTTCCGGCAATGACACGCTGTATGGCGAGGCCGGAAACGACCGCCTGATCGGCGGCGACGGCGATGACTACCTCGTCGACGGGCGAGGCATCGACACACTCACAGGCGGTGCCGGCCGCGACACCTTCCATTTTTCCAGCGGCGGCACCGCGACCGATGTCTCGTCCGTCGACCGGGTGCGTCTGCCCTTCGGCGCCGTGCTGGAGGACGCGCGGACGGCAGGCGCAAACGTGGTGTTCGACCTGCCTGGCCCAGCCGATCTCATTCTCGAAAACGTATCGCTCGCCGACCTTCACGCCGGCATGTTCATCTAGGGCGTTTCTCGCTCTGGCCTGCGGCAGGCTGCACCTCACCGGCGAAGACCACCTCCCACACAGGGACGTTGCCGGTGAAGCCGCGGATGGTCTGGTCACCGCGGGAGACCATCGCATCGGGCATCACGTCCGCCACGGTCTGGTCGACGAGAATCTGCACGTCGAGTTCCTTGGCAAGCGCCTCCAGCCGCGCTGCCCGGTTCACGGTGTCTCCGTAAACGGTAAAAGCTTGGCGCTGGGTCGAGCCCACGCTTCCGGCCGCAATGGACCCGGCTGCGATGCCGATGCGCAGGAAAAAGCCGAAATCCTTTCCGCACTCGACCAGCGCCTGAGCGGTCAAAAGTGCCGCCTTCTCGGGCGCACCGGTGCGGATCGGCGTGTTGAAGGTGGCCAGCAGACCGTCCCCGGTGAACGAGATGATGACGCCGTCCCGCTCACTCACCTCGTCCGCGCACACGGCAAAGAAGCGGTTGAGATCGGCAATCACGTCCGCCGGACCGCGGCTTTCTGCGTAGGCGGTAAAGTCGCGGATATCCATGACCAGAACCGCGCCATCCCGCAGGTTGGGCTCCAGCGCGGACGGGTCGTCGATCAACCGGTCCGCGACGGAGGCGGGCACGAAGCGGCCGAGTTGCTGGAAGATCCGCGCCCTGGCCTCGCGCTCCTCCTCCCGCTGATCCTGGGCGTGGACCTGCGCCACGAAGATCCGCCGCGCCCGCACCACGGTGAGCGACAGCACCGCCGAGACGATGATCAGCGACAGGATCTCGATGAGCCTTGTGCCCCGCCCGATGAAATCGGGTGAAAACACCAGCGCTTCATACTCCGCGGCGGTGGGGTTGGCGGGAAGGTTCGCCCACGACAGCGGATTTTCGATCCCCCACGTCACCAGCATGAAGGCGCCCCACCAGCCGGCAGCCGCCACGGCCCCTGCAAACAGCACCAGCGAGGGGGACAGCGAAAGGGCGGCCAGCGCAATAAACGGCATCAGCACATGGGCCGTGACGCTGATATAGATGTAGCTCTGCGGCACGTCGCCATCGACACCCAGCGGCAGAACGACAACCAGCGCGCAGATCGCCAGAATGTCGAACGCGGACATCACATATTTCAGCCACACCGTATCCCAGCGGGTGCCGATCATGGCGAAATGGACGACACCCACCAGCGTCAGCGCGGCAATCAGCCCAACGCCTTTGATGGTGGGCGAGAAGTCTGACAGGAGCAGCGACGCGACATAGTAGGCGCCGGCAAGGGCGAAGGCGATGGTGCGGCAGATAATGGCAAGCTGGAGGCCGCGCTGCTCGGCCCGCGCGACGCGGAAGGCGGCATGTTCGTCAAGCGCGGCAGCAGTGCTGAAGCTGCCGAGCGAGCGGCCAAGAAGGCGCAGCGCATTTTTCGGACGCCACTGCATCAGCCACCGGCGCCGTCGCGCGACATTGACCGCGCGGTCGTCTCGGTCGCCCTGCCCCAACACGCTGCACCCCATCGCCCGAGGGCACACGCCCCGATAAAGGCTCATATGCGCTTCGCTGCGCCAATTACCATCGCCGTGAGGCTGGGTTGCGCGAAAGCCGGCGCGGATTGGATGATAGCCGGGCGGCCGCAAATGGCCGCCCGGCCGTCACAAGGTCAGCGCGTGAGGCGCTTGTACTTCACACGGCGCGGGACGATCGCATCCGGCCCGAGGCGGCGCTTCTTGTCCTCCTCGTAGGACTGGAAGTTGCCCTCGAACCACTCCACGTGGCTGTCGCCCTCGAACGAGAGGATGTGCGTCGCCAGCCGGTCGAGGAAGAAGCGATCGTGCGAGATGACCACGGCGCAGCCTGCGAAATCCTCCAGCGCATCTTCGAGCGCGGCGAGGGTTTCGGTGTCGAGGTCGTTGGTCGGCTCGTCGAGCAGGAGGACGTTTGCGCCGGACTTCAGCATCTTGGCCAGATGCACGCGGTTGCGCTGCCCGCCCGACAGGTTGCCGACCTTCTGCTGCTGGTCGCCGCCCTTGAAGTTGAACGCACCGACATAGGCGCGGCTGTTCACTTCGCGCTTGCCGAGGCTGATGACATCGTTGCCGCCGGAGATTTCCTCCCAGACGTTCTTCTTGCCATCCAGCGAGTCGCGCGACTGGTCGACGTAGCCGAGCACGACGGTGTCGCCGACCTTCACCGCGCCCTCGTCCGGCGCTTCCTTGCCCACCAGCATGTTGAACAGCGTCGACTTGCCGGCGCCGTTGGCGCCGATGATGCCGACAATGCCGCCCGGCGGGAGCTTGAACGTCAGGTCGTCGATCAGGAGCTTTTCGCCGAACGCCTTCTTCAGGTTGTCGACGTCGATCACCGTGTCGCCGAGGCGCGGGCCTGCGGGGATGACGATCTGTGCGTCGCCCGAGGCAACACGCGCCTCGTTGCGGGCCATCAGCTCTTCATAGGCCTGGATACGGGCCTTGGACTTGGTCTGCCGTGCGCGGGGGGACGACTGGATCCACTCGCGCTCGCGGGTCAGCGCGCGCTGCTCGGCGGAGGCTTCGCGGCCTTCCTGCTGCATGCGCTTGGCCTTGGCTTCGAGGTACGCGGAGTAGTTGCCCTCGTAGGGAATGCCGCGGCCGCGGTCGAGCTCCAGGATCCAGCCGGTCACGTTGTCGAGGAAGTAGCGATCGTGGGTCACGATCAGAATGGCGCCGGGGTATTCGCGCAGGTGGTTTTCCAGCCATGCGACGGTTTCGGCGTCGAGGTGGTTGGTGGGCTCGTCGAGGAGGATGAGGTCGGGCTGTTCCAGCAGCAGGCGGCAGAGCGCCACGCGGCGGCGCTCACCGCCGGAGAGAACCGTCACGTCCGCATCGTCGGGCGGGCAGCGGAGCGCATCCATCGCCTGGTCGATCTGGCTGTCGAGGTCCCAGAGATTCTCGGTGTCGATCTCGTCCTGGAGGCGGGCCATCTCGTCGGCCGTCTCGTCGGAATAATCCATCGCAAGCTCGTTGTAGCGGGCAAGCTTTGCGGTCTTGGCGGCGACGCCGTCCATGACGTTCTCGCGAACGGTCTTGGCCGGGTCGAGGTGGGGCTCCTGCGGCAGGTAGCCGACGGTCGCGCCATCGGCGAGCCATGCCTCGCCGTTCCACTCCTTGTCGATCCCCGCCATGATGCGCAGGAGCGTCGACTTACCGGAGCCGTTGGGGCCGAGCACGCCAATCTTGGCGTCCGGGTAGAATTGCAGGTGGACGTTGTCGAGCACCTTCTTGGTGCCGTAAATCTTCGACAGACCCTGCATGTGGTAAATGAACTGGCGTGCCATCCGCTCCGTACCGTGCCGTTAGGATGTGATGCGCCGCCGACCGGCGGGGCCGGTCGCTCTCCCGAGCAACGACCCTCGCAGCGCGGCGCTTTGTTTGTAGAACGGGCTGTCTCTAACCCCGCCAGCCGCCGGCGGCAAGGTGCCCAGCGACACTGCGTGCGTCAGGGCCAACGCGTTCAGGCGCCAATCGCGCGACACTTGAAAATTGCGCAGCGAACAGGCTGAAGCAGCCAACGGCGTTTATGCCGCGTCAAATCTTGTGGTTCGGGGATGGTCACCGGGTGCATGAACCCGCTAAAATGGTTTACAAAGCCGTAAAATAAGCGGCATCGCCCGACCCTTGGCGTGAAGATGTGGGAGCGACCAAGATGACGCAGAGTGAAATGAACGAGGCGGGCGCCACCCGCTACGGCACCGTTTCCGCCGCAATGGAAAAGCCGCCGGTTGTTCTCGTTCCCATTTTCGGTGCACAGGCGACGGTGTTCGGCTTCGACCCAGCGTGCGACCGGATCGACCTGCGCGAAACCATCTCCCTGCTCGACCTTGAATTCCACGATGCTCGCGGCGGCTGCACCATTGTGGTGAAGTTCGGCACCAGCGCGCGCCAGACGCTGACGCTTGCGGGCGTCGCGCGATCGCATGTCAGCGAAAAGAATTTTCTCAACATGGCCGCACCGTCGCGCACCTCGGTGGTGCGCCGACAGGTACCGCGGTGGTCCCCGGCCTTCCCGGGATCGGCCGGCATGGCATCGCCCAGCCTGGCCTGAAACAAGAAAAACCGCAGCCAACCCGTTGGCTGCGGTTTTTTCTTTTCAGGCCGGTGCACCACCGCGCACCAGCCTGCGATGCGGGTCTCAGCCGAAGCGGACTTCGGTGATCTCGTAGGCACGGGCCCCGCCGGGCGCGGTCACTTCCACACTGTCTCCAACGCCCTTGCCAATCAACGCACGCGCAATCGGCGAGGAAATCGAGATACGGCCCTGCTTAACGTCGGCCTCGACATCACCAACAATCTGGTATTTCCGCTCCTGCTCGGTGTCTTCGTCGACCAGGGTCACATGCGCACCAAACTTCACAGTATCGCCGGAAAGCTTTTTCAGGTCGATCACTTCGGCACGCGAAAGCATGTCTTCGACTTCCTGAATCCGGCCCTCGTTGTGGCTCTGCGCCTCTTTCGCCGCATGATACTCGGCATTCTCAGACAGATCACCATGCGCACGCGCTTCGGAGATGGCGGCGATAATCTTGGGCCGTTCTTCAGATGTGCGCAGCTTCAGTTCACGCTCCAGAGAAGCGTAACCGTCAGCCGTCATCGGGATCTTTTCCATCGCCAAAAAACTTTCTTCAGAGCCGCGTCGCCGCGAATCAGACCAATGTCCACCAGTTGATGCGCAAATTGCAAGCGCTCAAGTTGCCGGTGACGCGCTCAAGTAGGACTGCATGGGACGAACCTCAAGATCGGTCGTTCCCGTGAGGACGATGCCCTCCACCGCCGCAAGCGCGCCGGCAAGTGTGGTGTAATAGGGCACCTTGTGGAAGAGGGCCGCGCGCCGCATCTGGCTCGAATCCGCAATGGCCTGCGGTCCTTCAGCGGTGTTGAGCACGAGCTGCACGTCCCCGTTTTTCACCGCATCGACGATGTTGGGACGCCCCTCGGACATCTTGTTGACCTTCTCGCACGCAATGCCGTGAGCGGCAAAGTCACGCTGGGTGCCCGACGTGGCGATGAGCTTGAAGCCGTGGTCAACGAGCCTGGTTGCGGCTGCCCGGATCGCTTCCTTGTCCTCGTCGCGCACCGAAATGAACACCGTGCCGGTCTTCGGCAGACCATTGCCAGCGCCAAGCTGCGCCTTGGCAAAGGCAGAGGCGAAGGTGAAGTCGATCCCCATCACCTCGCCGGTGGATTTCATCTCCGGGCCCAGCACCGTGTCCACCTCGGGAAAGCGGGCAAAGGGGAACACCGCTTCCTTCACCGCCACATGGCGCAGCGTCTGCTGCGAGAGCCCGAAGGTCGACAGACGCTCGCCAGCCATCACGCGCGCTGCAATCTTGGCAACGGGCACGCCGATGGTCTTCGCCACGAATGGCACGGTGCGGGAGGCGCGCGGGTTCACCTCGAGAATGTAGATCGTCTCGTCCTTGACGGCGAACTGCACATTCATCAGTCCGACCACGCCCAGCGACAGCGCGAGAGCCGTGGTCTGCGCCCGCATCTGCTCGACGACGGAGTCGCTCAGCGTCCGCGGCGGCAGCGAACAGGCGGAGTCGCCCGAATGGATGCCGGCTTCCTCGATGTGCTCCATCACGCCGCAGACGAACACGTCCTCGCCGTCGGACAGGGCGTCGACGTCCACTTCCACGGCCTGGCTGAGATAGCGGTCGAACAGCAGCGGGTTCTTGCCGAGCAGCATGTTGATCTGCCCGGTCTTGTCGTTGGGGTATTTGGCGCGGATGTGGCCGGGCACCATCTGCTGCAGCGGGCCGAAGAGGTAGCGGTCGAGCTGGTCCTCGTCGCGCAGCACCTCCATCGCGCGGCCGCCCAGCACATAGGACGGGCGCACCACAACGGGCAGCCCCACGTCATGCACCACCAGCCGCGCCTGCTCCACCGAGTAGGCGATGCCGTTTTCCGGCTGCCGCAGGTTCAGCTTGTGGAGAAGCTTCTGGAAGCGGTCGCGGTCCTCGGCAAGGTCGATCGCGTCGACGCTGGTGCCGAGGATGGTGTGGCCGGCATCCACCAGACCCTGCGCAAGCCCGAGCGGTGTCTGCCCGCCAAACTGGACGATGACGCCCATCAGCCTGCCGGACGACCGTTCCACCGCCAGCACCTCAAGCACGTCCTCAAGGCTGAGCGGCTCGAAATAGAGGCGGTCGGACGTGTCGAAGTCGGTCGAGACGGTTTCCGGATTGCAATTGACCATGATGGTCTCGACGCCGGCTTCCGCCAGCGCATAGGCCGCATGACAGCAGCAATAGTCGAACTCGATGCCCTGGCCGATCCGGTTCGGCCCGCCGCCCAGAATGACCACCTTGTTGCGGTTCGACGGGGCAGCCTCGCTCTGCGGCGCCCCCTCGAACAGGCTTTCGTAGGTGGAATACATGTACGCCGTTGGCGCGGCGAACTCGGCCGCACACGTATCAATCCGCTTGTAGACGGGGTGAACGCTCAACCGGTCGCGCAGCGCCTGCACGGACTCCACGCTCACGTTGGCAAGCGCAGCCAGGCGCTGGTCGGAGAAGCCGGCGGCCTTGAGGGTGCGCAGGTTGGCCGACGTCTGCGGCAAGCCGTGCGCCCGCACCCTCGCTTCAAGGGTAAGGATGGCCTCGATCTCGACGAGGAACCACTTGTCGATGCCGGACGCTTCGTGGACCTGATCCGCCGTGAAGCCGCGCCGCATCGCTTCGGCAACCTTCAACAGCCGGTCGGGCCGCGGCACGCCGATGGCAGCGCGGATCGCCTGATTGTCCTCGCCCTTGCCGAGCCCCTCGATTTCCACCTCGTCGAACCCGGAGAGGCCGGTTTCGAGGCCGCGCAGCGCCTTCTGCATGGATTCGGCGAACGTGCGGCCGATGGCCATGACTTCGCCCACCGAGCGCATGGACGTGGTCAGCACGCTGGACGCGCCGGGGAATTTCTCGAACGTGAAGCGCGGGATCTTCACAACCACATAATCGATGGTCGGCTCGAACGAGGCCGGTGTGGCGCCGCGCGTAATGTCGTTGTCCAGCTCGTCCAGCGTGTAGCCGACGGCGAGCTTCGCCGCCACGCGGGCGATTGGGAAGCCCGTTGCCTTGGACGCCAGTGCCGAAGAGCGGGAAACGCGCGGGTTCATCTCGATGACCACCATGCGCCCGTCGTCGGGGTTGATGGCGAACTGGACGTTGGAGCCGCCGGTCTCCACGCCGATGCGCCGCAGCACCGCGATGGAGGCGGAGCGCATCCGCTGATATTCCTTGTCGGTCAGCGTCAGCGCCGGGGCGACGGTGATCGAATCCCCCGTGTGGACGCCCATCGGGTCGATATTCTCGATGGAGCAGATGATGATGGCGTTGTCCGCGCGGTCGCGGACCACTTCCATCTCGTACTCCTTCCAGCCCAGCACGGACTCCTCGATCAGGACTTCCGTGGTGGGCGAAGCGTCGAGCCCGCCTTCCACAATGTCGAGGAATTCGGCGCGGTTGTAGGCAATGCCGCCGCCCTGCCCGCCCAGCGTGAACGAGGGGCGGATGATGGCCGGCAAGCCGATGGTTTCCATCGCGCGCATGGCGTCGGGCAGGTTGTGGGCGATCCGCGAGCGCGGCGATTCAAGGCCGATCTCGTCCATCGCCTTCTTGAACTTCTCGCGATCCTCGGCGGTCTCGATCGCTTCGGCGTCGGCGCCGATCATTTCCACGCCATAGCGCTTGAGGACGCCGCTGGCCTGCAGGTTCAGCGCGCAGTTGAGCGCGGTTTGCCCGCCCATCGTCGGCAGGAGCGCGTCGGGACGCTCCTTGGCGATGATCTTCTCGACAATGTCGGGGACGATCGGCTCGATATACGTGGCGTCGGCCAGCTCCGGATCAGTCATGATCGTCGCCGGGTTCGAGTTCACCAGGATGACCCGGTAACCCTCTTCCTTGAGCGCCTTGACCGCCTGCGTGCCCGAATAGTCGAACTCGCAGGCCTGGCCGATCACGATCGGACCTGCCCCGATGATGAGGATCGATTGGATGTCGGTGCGTTTGGGCATTCTTACCGCTGACAAGGAAGGAGGACGCGCCCGCTATAGAGGGTGCACCGGCAGTGCGGCAACCCGCTCAGTCGTCATCGTCCTCATCGGCAGGGGTGGTATCGAGGTCTTCTTCGGTGTGCATCGCCCACTGGACGGTCCGGCCGTCGAACTCTTCGACACCGCAGGCGATCGCGTAGCAGGCCAGGCGCACCGTGCGCGGTATCTCCACATCCTTCCCGTCACGGTTGCCGCGTTCATAATACTGGATCATGCGGCGCTTCAGTCCGAGCCGGTCAGCAAGCTCGCGCTGCTTCCAGCCATTCGCCTTGCGCCAGGCTCGGAATTGCTCGGGTGTCATATTCAACCTTTTTTAGCGCAAATAGTGCGCCGCCCCCTTCCAATTGCGCACGATGTGCGTATATTGAATTGGCAAGGCGCACTGAATGCGGGAGACGTAGACGGGAATTCAAGCGAACGCCAGTCGTTTTCATCGCTGCAACACACTCAAGGGGAAGGAATAACAATGATGCTCAATCATCTCGTACTCGGGCAGTCTCTTTTGAAGGCTCCCCTCAACAAGCCGTCGCAGCGTACCGGCCCCCAGGCCCGCTCGCATCACGCGATGGTGTCGTGGCTGAAACATGAGCTGGCCTCACTTTTCACGCCCTTCAAACGGAACCAAGTGTCCTGATAGCGCACTGTCTTGCCCGAGGGCTGATTCACAGCCGCGGAGGTGACGGATGCGCTGGGAAGGCCGCGAGCGAAGCAAGAACGTAGACGACAGGCGCGGCCGGGGCGGTGGAAACATCTTCGGCCGTTCCTCTCGTGGTGGACCGTCGATCCGCATTCCCCGAGGGGGCGGCGGCGGTGTTCGTCGCGCAGGCGGTGGCTCGATCATTCTGGTGATCGTCGTTGCCATCGGCCTCTGGATCTTTGCAGGCATCAACCCGCTCCAGCTTCTGGACATGCTTTCACGAAGCCAGGGCGGTGGCGGCCCGGTCGCCAGCGCGCCGTCGCAGGCGCGCACGCCTGAGCAGACCGCCATGGACGATGAGCGCGCGGCCTTCATGGCCGTGGTCCTGAAAGAGACGGAAAACACCTGGAGCCGCATCTTCCAGGAGAGCGGGTCACGCTACGACCCGCCGCAGCTCGTGCTCTACTCCGGCTTCGTGCAGACCTCCTGCGGCTTCGGCAGCGCGGCCGTCGGCCCTTATTATTGCCCGGCGGATCAGAAGGTCTATGTCGACCTTTCCTTCTTCGACATGCTGTCGCGCAAGCTCGGCGCGCCGGGCGACTTTGCGCAGGCCTACGTGCTGGCGCATGAGGTCGGCCACCATGTCCAGAACCAGACCGGCGTGCTTGGCCGCTTCAACGAAGCGCGTCAGCGTATGGGCGAACGCGCATCGAATGCCGAAAGCATCAAGGTCGAGCTTCAGGCTGACTGCTATGCTGGCGTCTGGGCCCATGCGGCCGACAGGACCGGCATTGTGGAAGATGGCGACATCGACGAAGCGCTGGGCGCGGCGGCTGCCGTGGGCGACGACATGATGCAGCGGCGCAGCCAGGGCTATGTGGTGCCGGAGAGCTTCAACCACGGCACGGCCGCCCAGCGGTCCAAATGGTTCCGCACCGGCTATCAAAGCGGCAACCCTGCCGATTGCGACACGTTCGCAGCACTTTGACCAGATGCGCCGCCCGGAACGGGGCGGCGCATCGGTTCAGCCGATAGGCCGAACCATCATCCGCACCGTCTTCCCCTCGCTGGGGTTCAGCCGTTCGTGGATCGGCTCGAAGCCGAGACTGGCATGGAACGCCATCGACTGCGGGTTGGGCGGGTCCGAGTTCACCTCGCTGCAAACCCGCGGCTGGCCGAGCGCGGCGGCGCGGGCAAACGTGTCCTCATAGAGCGCGCGTCCGATGCCGCGGCCTTTTGCGGTCGGCGCCACCACAATCCGGTCCACGTACATGAAGCGGTCGAACTGGCCGCTGAACCACTGGTAGTTGCCGCTCTCGTAGGGCGCGCCACTCTGAAGCGTCAGGCACAGGCCTTCGACGCCCTCGCCGCGCACGACACGCAGCTGGCCCATGGCACACAGCGACCGCAGGGCGTCGGCGTCCAGCGCGTTCACCGCCGGCACGGCGGCGTTGTTGAGCGCCAGTACCTCTTCGATGTCATCGGGCAGGACAGCGTCTTCGACAATCATGCGTTCGCCGCCGCGTGCTCACGCACCATGTCGAGAAAACGGTCGAACAGATCGTAGCTGTCCTGCGGTCCGGGTGATGCTTCCGGGTGATACTGGACCGAAAACGCCGGCCGGTCGGTGAGCGCCAACCCGCAATTGGTGCCGTCGAACAGGGACCGGTGAGTCTCTTTCGCATTCTCCGGCAGCGTGCCTGCGTCCACGGTGAAGCCATGGTTCATCGAGACGATGGACACCCGGCCCTTCTCGATGTCGAGCACGGGATGGTTGGCGCCGTGGTGGCCCTGTTTCATCTTCTTGGTGCTGGCGCCGATGGCATTGCCGATGAGCTGGTGACCAAGACAGATGCCGAACGTGGGAATGCCCTTGCCCAGCAGGCCGCGCAGGGTTTCGCCCACGACCTCTCCGGTCGCCCCCGGATCGCCGGGGCCGTTGGACAGGAAGATGCCCTCGGGCCTTGCCGCCATCACCTCCTCCAGCGTGGAGGACGCCGGCATCACGGTGACGTTGGCGCCGCGCTCGGAGAGAAGATTGAGGATGTTGCCCTTGATGCCGTAGTCGAGCGCAACGATGCGCGGGCCGGTGCCGGACGCATCGCCATAGGTGCCGGCATCCCAGCCCCAGGCTCCTCTGGTCCAGCCCCGTGCTTCTCGCCCGCTCACCGTGGTCGCAAGTTCGGCGCCGGCCATGTCGGGTGCCGTCCGCGCCATTTCGCGCAGCGCCTCGATGTCGAAGTCACCGTTCGGATTGTGGGCCAGCGCGCAATTGACCATCCCGCCATCGCGGATGCGTGCGGTTATGGCGCGGGTGTCGACGCCGGTGATGGCGACGATGCCGCGGGCTGCAAGCCATGCGCCGAAAGTTTCGCGCGAACGCCAGTTCTGCGGCGCGGTGATCGGCGCCCGCAGCACGCAGCCCCGTGCGGCAAGCGACGCCTCCACGGCAACGGTCTCCACATCATCCTCATTCGCACCGACATTGCCGATATGCGGAAAGGTAAAGGTGACGATCTGACCGGCGTAGGACGGGTCGGTCAGGATCTCCTGATACCCGGTTACCGACGTGTTGAAGCACAGCTCGCCGACTGCCGTTCCCTGCGCCCCGGCGCCCTCTCCCATCAAAACCAGACCATCGGCAAGAACCAGACAGGCGGTGGCTTTGGGCTCTACCCAAGGACTGACGGCGAACATCTCAACTCCCATGCGTGCGGCGAATTTCCTCTCTAGTCCATCACAGCCACTTTTGAACAGATCCGATTTACCAGCTTGTCAACGAACCGGCCGCCGCGGAGACGCAACCCTTGCGTTCGAAGCGCATTGACCTCATATGTCGGCACCACTGAGCCGAACGGTCGATAAAGATGGCCGTTTCCCGTTGACGCGGAGCCACATGACATGGCTGCATGATCAACACATTTGGTGTGGCACTCAATTAATGTTAACCGCCCCGCCGTCCGAGACCCTGTCCAACAGGTGTGACCATGAATGTGCGTGAAGAACTGCAAGGCGCGATCCGAGTGGCTGGCGACAGCGACGACCGAAAACGCTTGTCCACACTGCGCCTGATCCAGACGGCCATTCGCGACCGGGATGCGGCGCACTGCGCCGGCAACGGCGAGAAGATTTCCGGCGGTGAGATTGCCGCCCTGCTAAAAACCATGATCAAGCAGCGCGAGGAGCAGGCCGAGGCCGAGCGGCTCGCCGGCAACGCCGAAACCGCCGGGCAGACCGTTCGCGAAATCGAGACCATTCGCGAATTCATGCCGCCGCTGATGGATGAAGGCGCCATGGAAAGGGCCTGTACGCAGGTAATGTCCGAAATTGGCGCTGCCGGCCTTCGGGACGTCGGCCGCACCATCACCGCACTGAAGAAGCGATACCCCGGCCAGCTCGACCTTGGACGCGCCAGCTGCCTCGTTCGCGGGATGCTCCGCTAGCCCACCGGACCGAACCCGCCAAATTCCTGCCGCGAAGGCCTTTGCCCGCGACGTGATTTGATAGCGGGGAAAATTTTGTTAAATCTTAACCACGCCCTCGCGTCATGGTCCCGCAGAGCACATCATGCCGCGGACTTCGAACGAGGCTCAGCCCTTGCGCTTTACACAAGACTTTCTGGCCAGCCTTCGAGAGCGCGTGCCGCTGTCGGAGATCATCGGCCGCGTGGTCACGTGGGACCGGCGCAAGTCCCAGCCGGGCAAGGGCGACCTGTGGGCCTGCTGCCCGTTTCATGAAGAGCGCACGCCGTCCTTTCACGTGGATGACCGCAAGGGCTTTTATCACTGCTTCGGCTGCCAGCAGTCCGGCGACCATCTCCGCTTCCTGACCGACCACCAGGGCCTCGATTTTCCCGAGGCAGTGAAGGCGCTGGCCGAGGCTGCCGGCGTGGCGCTGCCGGACACGCCGCAGGTGGACGACAAACGCGAGCGCCAGCGCAGGGCAGGCCGCGATGCGCTGGACGCCGCCGCCGCGCTCTATACCAAGACATTGTGGGGCCCCGGCGGCCGTGCGGCGCGCGACTATGCCGCCGACCGGGGGCTGACAGAGGCGACGTTGCGCGCCTTCGGCTTCGGCCTCTCCCCCAGCCCGCAGGGTTTTCTCACGCGCAACCTCTCAGCCGAGGGCCTGTCCGAGGCTGACCTGGAGCGCGCGGGCCTCTTGGCGAAGACGGACGGGGGCGGGATGCGCGAGCGTTTCCGCGGCCGGCTGATGGTGCCGATCCACGACGGGCGCGGCCGCATGGCCGGGTTCGGCGGCCGCACACTGGAAAACCGCGAGCCCAAATACCTCAACTCGCCCGAGACGCCGCTGTTCGACAAATCGGCGCTATTGTACAACGCCCACCGCGCCCGCGGCCCCGCCCACCGCGCCAACCGCCTTTTTGTGGTGGAGGGCTACCTCGATGCCATCGCGCTGGCCCAGGCTGGGCTGGAGATGGTTGTGGCCAGCCTCGGCACATCGCTGACCGAACAGCAGATCAAGCTCGCGTGGCAGCTCGCCGATGAGCCTGTGCTTTGCTACGATGGAGACAGCGCCGGCAGGCAGGCTGCGGACCGTGCCCTGTCGCGGATCGTGCCGCTTCTGACGGCCGGCAAGTCGTTCTCGATCCTGACACTGCCCGAGGGTCAGGACCCGGACGATCTCATCCGCGCTGGCGGCGTCGAGGCCTTTGAGCAGCGGGCGGCGAGCGCCGTGCCGCTGGTCGATGCCCTGTTTGCGCGCGAGGCCGCCATTGGCGCCAACACGCCCGAGCGGATGGCTGCGCTCGAAACCCGTCTGCGTGCGCTGGCCGGCGAGATTGCCGACGACCGCCTCACTGCCCTTTACCGCAACGCATTCGACGAGCGCCTCTACCAGCTCCGCCGGACGGCCCTGCGCGGCCCCCGCGACAACCCGGCCGGCCAGGGCGGACAGGGCAGTGCCGGCAAGAACGGCCGGTTCAGCCCCAAAGGTGGCCGCCGCGGTGCGCCGCAGAACGACATGCCGGCGGCATCCACCGCGCCGCTCTCCGCCCCGGCCGATGTCAGCAACGCGCTGATGGAGCTGGAGCGCATCGTTCTGGGGCTTTTCATCCTGCGGCCGACCCTTCTCGACATGCATGGCGAGCGTCTTTACGGGGCCCGTTTCCTCTCCAGCGTGCACCAGACGTTCGCCGCAATGTTGCTCGAGGCCTACGGCGCCACACTTTGTGACGAAAGTGCGACACTCATTTCGGCGCTGCCGGAGCGGGCGCGGATGTGTCTCAACGAGGTCTGGGGCGACGCGGGAGACGGCCGCGGCAAGCGTCTGATAAACAGGTTTTCAATCCTGTCCAGCAATCCGAGCGACCGCTTCATCGGCCAGTGCATTGATGTCTTCTTGCTGAAATTGCAGATGCGCGGGCACGAAGCGGAACTGGCGGCGGCGTCCGACGCCGTGGACGACGGAAACGAAGCCGCCGAGTCGAGGCTAATATCCCTATCAATGGCCATCGGGGAGCAGCGGCGTATTCTGGAAGATGCCGAGCGCGCCCTCACTGACGAGGCCGCACAGCTGCGCAGGCGCGCCGCTTCCGGCGAGGACATGACACGGCCGCATGACAGCCTCCTGTAAACACAAGCCTTGCACGCGGCCAATCCTGCGTTATCTATCGGTTTTCCCAAAGCGCTGTCTTGGGTGTGTGGATGCGGTTCGTAACCCGGTGTCCCACGCACTGGCCGGCGTGTTTGTGATGCCTATCTTGCGCAGCGCGGGCTGTGCCCAGCGTGCGGCCTAACCCCGATCGGGAGGACTGTTTTGGCGACCAAAGCGAATGCAGCGGACGAAAAAGAGACTTCCAACGAGGGCAGCGATGGCCCGCTTCTGGACCTCAACAATGCAGCGGTCAAGAAACTCATCAAGACCGCGAAAAAGCGCGGTTACGTTACCCACGACGAACTGAATGAAGTCCTGCCCTCGGAGGAAGTCACCTCCGAGCAGATCGAGGACATCATGGCGATGCTCAGCGACATGGGCATCAACGTCGTCGAGCACGAAGAGCAGGAAGAGAGCGAAGAGGGCGAGTCGCGCGAGCTGACCGCCGAGACGCAGACCAAAGCCGTCGCCAAGACCACCACCCGCGAGCCGACCGAGCGGACCGACGATCCGGTCCGCATGTACCTGCGCGAGATGGGCTCGGTGGAGCTTCTGTCCCGTGAGGGCGAAATTGCCATCGCCAAGCGGATCGAAGCTGGCCGCAACTTCATGATTGCGGGGCTTTGCGAAAGCCCGCTCACCTTCCAGGCCATCACCATCTGGCGTGAAGAGCTGATCGAGGAAAAGGTCCTCCTGCGCGAGATCATCGACCTCGAAGGCACCTACGCCGACCCCGAGGGCAAGGCGCATCTGGCCGAGCCGGAAGATCCGCCCCAGCGCGACCAGCACGGCAACATCAAGGGCGCCGAGCAGGACGGCGAAAACAAGAACAACAGCAACGTCATTTCTCTGGCAGGCGCCCGCCCCGGCCAGCCGAACACCGAGTCGGACGACAGTGACGACGACGACGAGTTCGAAAGCTCCATGTCCCTCTCCGCGATGGAGACGGAGCTGAAGCCGAAGGTGCTCGATACGTTCGAGCAGATTGCCGAGAACTACAAGAAGCTGCGCAAGCTGCAGGAGCAAGTGGTTGAAAGCCGCCTTGCGGACGAGGACGGTCTCTCCCCCTCACAGGTGAAGCGGTACAAGAAGCTGCGCGAGGAGATTGTCACCAGCGTCAAGTCGCTGCTCCTCAACCCGCAGCGGATCGAAAGCCTCGTCGAGCAGCTTTACGACATCAACAAGCGCCTGATTACCCAGGAGGGCAGGCTGATGCGCATTGCCGACAGCTACGGCATCGACCGTGTCGGCTTTGTGAAGCATTATCAGGGCTACGAGCTTGAGCCGGGCTGGCTGGAGCGGGTCGGCGCCCTTCCCGGCCGCGGCTGGAAGACCTTCGTCGCCAACGAAACCGACACCGTCACCGAGCTGCGCAACGGCATTCAGGAAATCGCCGGTCAGGCTGGCCTCGAAATCACCGAGTTCCGCCAGATCGTCCAGAAGGTACAGAAGGGCGAGCGCGAAGCCCGCCGTGCCAAGAAGGAAATGGTCGAGGCCAACCTGCGCCTCGTGATTTCCATTGCCAAGAAGTACACCAACCGCGGTTTGCAGTTCCTAGATCTCATCCAGGAAGGCAACATCGGCCTGATGAAGGCCGTCGACAAGTTCGAGTACCGGCGCGGCTACAAATTCTCCACCTACGCCACGTGGTGGATCCGGCAGGCGATCACCCGCTCGATCGCGGACCAGGCGCGGACCATCCGCATCCCGGTCCACATGATCGAGACGATCAACAAGATCGTGCGCACCTCGCGCCAGATGCTGCACGAGATCGGCCGCGAGCCGACCCCGGAGGAGCTTGCCGAAAAGCTCGCCATGCCGCTGGAAAAGGTCCGCAAGGTCCTGAAAATTGCCAAGGAGCCGATCTCGCTCGAAACGCCCATCGGCGACGAGGAAGACAGCCACCTCGGCGACTTCATCGAGGACAAGAACGCGATCCTGCCGATCGACGCGGCGATCCAGTCCAACCTGCGTGAAACCACCACGCGGGTGCTGGCGTCCCTCACCCCGCGTGAGGAGCGTGTGCTGCGGATGCGCTTCGGCATCGGCATGAATACGGACCACACGCTGGAAGAAGTCGGCCAGCAATTCTCGGTGACCCGCGAGCGTATCCGCCAGATCGAGGCGAAGGCGCTGCGCAAGCTGAAGCACCCGTCCCGCAGCCGCAAGCTGCGCTCCTTCCTCGACAGCTGACACAACCGCCGCCCGGACCACCGGGCGGCGGTTTTCTTGACCGCCCCCGCGACGTGCGCGCATGCCGCCCCGCGGTCGCAGGCAGCACGGCGCCGCCAATTCTGCGCGGGATTTCCGGCTGACAAAGGCGGCAACCTCCCATTGTCCGCCACCAGAATTCGAACCACTATGAATTGTGCCAGGCAGCAGCCCGGCCACCACGGCAACTGTGCGGACTGAAAGCCTGTGCCCATGAACGAAGCCGCAAGACTGAGCGACTGGCTGCTGCGCGACGGCGTGAATCTCGACCTGTCGGCCATGGTGGAGAGCCTTGCACTGCGCCTCACCGCGCTCGGCTTCAAGATCGACCGGTTCTCTGTCGGGTTCGGCCTCCTCAACCCGTCGCTTCTCGCAGCCAGCATCCTCTGGCGGCCGGAATCCGGCATCGAGTTCACCCGGTTCGGCTACGACAATCGCAACTCCGGCATGTATGAACGCAGCCCGTTCAAGGTTGCGTTCGAGACGCAGGCGCCGGTTTATATCAATATCGACAAGACGCCGGACGAGGCGTTCGGAATTGTGCCGGAGCTGCGGGCCGGCGGCATCCGGCACTATACCGTCATCCCGCTCCCCCATTCCGGGCGCGACCTGTTGTTGATGACGCTGGCCACCAAGGACGCCGAAGACTTTCCGGCCGAAGCCCATGCGCTTCTCGCCGCCATTGTGCCCGCCCTATCGGCGGTGGTGCAGATCCGCACCTTGCAGGCCACGTTTCGCGATGTGCTTGCTGCCTATGTGGGCAAGGGTCCGGCGCGTCAGATCATTGACGGGACCATCCACCGCGGCGAGGTCACCAAGATGCGTGCCGCGATCCTTGTCGCGGACCTGCGCGGCTTTACGCATCTGTCCACCCAGCTTCCCGCAGGCGTCACCGCCGAGATGATCAACCGCTACTACGATGTGGTGGTCCCGCCGATCACCGAGCGGAACGGCGAAATCCTGAAATTTATCGGTGATGCGGTGCTCGCCACGTTTCCCACCGAGGGAAAGGGCGATGCTGCGGCCGTCCTCACCGCGCTGGACGCTGCCCGTGCCATGCTGGACACCGAAGTGCCGCCATTTCACAGCGAGGGGCGCGAATTCCCGATCCGCTTTGGCGTCGCGATCCATCTGGGAGATGCAGTGTTCGGCAATGTGGGCTCAGGGGACCGGCTGGATTTCACGGTCATCGGGCGCGACGTGAATGTTGCGGCGCGGCTTGCGTCCCTGTGCAGCCATCTGGGTGAGGAATATCTGGTCTCTCAGGAAGTGGCGGCCATCGGCGTCAGCCACGGGCGCGCGATGCAGGACGCGGGCGAACACCCGGTCCGGGGCCTTGCGCAGCCCCTGCGCGTCTTCGTCCCCGGTCCGGCGAAACACGCTGCCGCCGGGCAGGAGCCGGCGCCGGCGGCAGAGCTTTCGTCCATCGGCTGACCGGCGTGTCAGCGCTCAATCGCCGAGCACACTCTCCACCGCCAGCCCCAGCGACAGGAGCGCGGCGTCCGCACCCGGCAGCCCGTCAATTTCAAGGCCGGTCGGCAGCCCTTCGGCGGTCGGCGCCATGGGGAGAGAGAGGCCCGGCGCGCCAATCACCGAGCCGGCATCGGTGTTGCGGATGAAGGTCGGGAAGGTGGGCACGGCCTCGCCATTCAGCATCACCGTCTTGTCGGAGCCCTCGATCGGCTGGGCTTCCAGCGGCGTGGTGGGAAAGATGATGGCGTCCAGCGCATTGCTCTGAAACAGGGCCGCATAGTCGGCAATCATCGTCTCGCGCACGGCGAGCGCCTCTTCATATTCAGCTTCCGACACACCGACGCCCAAAACGCCGCCTGCAAAGATGTTGGATACGTCCGGGCTGGCGATCTTTGCCGCAAGGTCTTCCAGCGCAAGGTCGGTGTTGGCGGCAAGGTAGGCGCCAAGGTCGCGCCGTGCCTCGAACAGCGCGATGGGAAAGCCTGCCGCGCCGCCATCGGCCAGCGTCTTCGACATGTCGACGTCGACAATTGTGGCGCCCGCCGCCTTCAGCCGTGCAATGGCATCGTCGAGCGAAATCTTCACGCCCGCCGACAGGTTGTCCGCCTGCGGATGGGCGAGACCCAGACGCACGGCTGAAAGGTCGAGCGGGACCTCGCCGCCCTCCCCGGCCAGAATGGCGTCGATCAACACCACTTCGCCAACCGTGCGCGCCATCGGCCCGGCGGTGTCACGCGTTGTGGAGATGGGCACGATCATCTCGCCGCTGTAGCGCCCGGTGGTGGGGCGAAAGCCGACAATGCCGTTCAGCGCTGCCGGAATGCGCACGGAGCCGCCGGTGTCGGTGCCGAGCCCGAACGGCACGACGCCGGCGGCGATGGCCGCTGCGGTGCCGCCGGAGGACCCGCCGGCAAAGCGCGCCGGGTCGACCGCGTTGCCGACCGCGCCAAACTCCGCGTTGTTGGAGGTGATGCCGAAAGCCAGCTCGTGCATGTTGGTCTTGCCGATCAGCACGGCGCCGGCCTTGCGCAGCGCCGCCAGCACAGGCGCGTCGACCGCGGGCACATAATTTCGCAGCGCCGGGGTGCCGGCCGTTGTGGGAAGCCCGGCGGAGGCAATATTGTCCTTCACCACAAAGGGTACGCCGGCCAGCGGGCCGGCGGCGCCGGCTGCCGCGTCAATGGCCGCGGCCGCCTTGCCGGCGCCCACGGCGTCGAGTGTGATGAAGGCATTGAGGCCTGCGATCTCGCGCGTCCGGTCCAGCGCGGCCTCAACCACATCCACCGCCTTGACGCTGCCGTTGCGCACGTTGAGCGCGATTTCGCCGGCATTGACCAGCGCCTGTGCGCCCGCCTCCACCGGCAACATCAGTGCTGCAAGCGCCACCGCGCCAGAGCGGGCAAGCCGCAGGAGCGGAGCCGCGTGCCCCATACCGACCGGCCGAGCCGCAGGCCTCGCCAATGTCCGCAGCCCAGTCGATTCATGCATGGATTGATCCTTGTCGCGCCAATGGATTGTCGGTCACGACGAAGGCAAGTCAATTGCCAGCGCCGCGCAAATCGGGTCGGCCTGGCAAAATGGTCGTCCGCAGTTGCGCGGCGGCGCCGAGACGCCGCCGCGTGCCGGGGTCAGCGCAGTTCGAAGCGCTCCAGGCCGATGGACGCACCGGCGCCGACGGAGCCCGATACGCTGACCGGCTGCAGCGTGATGGCCTTGCTGTTGCCACCGACAAGCGCGTTGAGGCCGACACCGCCGACAACTTCGACTGATGCCCCTGCGCCCAGATACGTGCCGCGAAGCTGGTTGGCGACATCGCCGTCCGTCTTCGTGGTCAGCACCGCCCACACCATCGTCAGTTCCTTGGTGATGGAAAGATCCACGCCAACGCTCTTGATCTGGCCGGTGTAGGTGTAGGGGTTGCCGGTTTTCGGGTCGAACACGCAATCGAACTCTTCGTCGGTGTAGACGACCAGATTGGTGGTGCCCGTCAGCTTGCAGGTGAGAACCCCCATATCGACGCCGTCAGCCGCTTCAGCGGACTGCACGCCGAGCGCCGCGACGGCCGCGGCTAGTAGGATCTTTGATGACTTCATGGCTGCGGCTTTCTGCTTTTGTTGGGAACAAGGGTGCCGCCTCCACCATCGGGTCGGCACGGCGGGACAATACTGCCGCGCCATTCGTCGAGCTAGTCAAAAGGTGTCATCCGAGGCGCCCGGCATCGCCGGTTCCCGCGCCTGTCCACGCAATTGGCGCGGCGTGCCAACGGATGAAGCTGCGCAAAATTGCCCCTCACGCGAAAGCCACCGCGCAAGGGGTCTCCTTGGCACGGTTGCCGGCGTCAGCATACCCAAGGTGATGCGGCCCGCTTGCAACATTGCTAGGGTTCGGCGCGGCACCGCTGCGGCTCCGTCCTGAAACAATTCTGGCTGGCCGGCGAGAAACCGCCCCTTCCGCCGCTCAGGCCGGGCCGACCACGATCAAAGGTAAGACACGATGAAAAACGCCGTCATTATCGGTGGAACGCGCGGGATCGGCGCCGGTGTCGCGGACACCCTGCGCCAGAAGGGGTGGCGGATCACGGCCACGGGTGTTTCCCATGCCGAGGTCGATGCCTATGCCGAAGCCGTCCCCGATGCGAAGGCCGCAGTGCTCGATGTTCGGGACACCGCAGCAGTCACACGCTTTTTCGAAGGCCTCGACCGGGTGGACGGCCTTGTGAACTGTGCCGGCATTCTCGCCCGCGGCAAGGAATACGAGATCGAGACGTTCGAGACGGTCATCGATATCAACCTGACGGGCACCATGCGCACCTGCGTGGCGGCGCATCCGCTGCTCGCGAAGTCGGGCGGCGCAATCGTCAACACGGCCTCCATGCTGAGCTATTTTGGCGGACCGCTGGTGCCGGCCTATTCGGCCTCCAAGGGCGGCGTGGCGCAGCTCACCAAGGCACTGGCGGGGCGCTGGGCCGCCGACGGCGTGCGCGTCAACGCAGTCGCGCCGGGCTGGATCGAGACCGAGATGACAACCGCGCTCAGGGCCGATCCGGTCCGCAACGATCCGATCGTCAACCGCACGCCGCTGCACCGCTGGGGCAAACCCGGCGAAGTGGGCGCGCTGGTCAGCTGGCTGTTGTCGGACGAAGCTTCATTCGTGACAGGCTGCGTCTACCCTGTCGACGGTGGTTATTCTGCGATGTGAGGAGGCGGCCATGCCCGTACAAACCGAAGAAAAAGACAAGCGAGTCCCCTACCAGCTGCCCTTCCCCAAGGATGCGCAGACCGAAATCGTCATTCCGGACGCGATCGCAGAGGACGAGCGGGTGTGGGTTCCGCAAGCCGAGAACGTTGCGTTCCGGCCGCTGTGCCTCAACCGGTCGCAGGGCTACTGGATGAACCTTCTGCGCGTGCGCAAGTCCGGTGTGCTGTCGCGCCACCGGCACCCCCAGCCGGTTCACGGCTGGGTGCTGAAGGGAAGCTGGTATTATCTGGAGCACGACTGGGTGGCGCGTGAAGGCGGCTATGTGTTCGAACCGCCGGGCGAAACCCATACGCTCGTCGTTCCGGACGATGTGGATGAGATGATCACCTACTTTCAGGTGAACGGCGTGATGCTCTACGTGGACCCGTTCGGCAACACCATGGGCTATGAAGACGTCTTCACCAAGATCGAGATGTGCCGCAAGCACTATACCGACGTCGGCCTTGGCGAAGACTACGTGGACCAGTTCATCCGCTAGCCGATTGCCGTTTCTGACAAGGGGCGGCCGCTGACACTCAAAAGGCCGGCAAAACCGGCGCCGGCCGATCAGTGCAAGGGGGGCGCCGGATCGACCGGCGCCCCCACCGCTTAGCGGATGACGAGTTCTGGGCCCATGAACGTCGTCGGGAGCCAGGTCGACACGGCTGGAATGTACGTCACGATGATCAGGAAGATCACCAGGATGCCGAGCCAGGGCATCGCAGCCCGCACCACGTCCAGCATCGGCATTTTCGCGACGCTCGACGTGACGAAGAGGTTGAGGCCGACCGGCGGCGTAATCATGCCGATCTCCATGTTCACGACCATGATGATCCCGAGGTGGATCGGGTCGATCCCCAGTTCCATCGCGATCGGGAACACCAGCGGCGCCACGATCACGATGAGCCCGGACGGCTCCATGAACTGACCACCGATCAGCAAGATGATGTTCACGATGACGAGGAACATGACCGGCCCGAACCCGGCGTCCAGCAGGAGCGCGGTGATTTCCTGCGGGATCTGCTCGTCGGTGAGGACGTGCTTCAGGATCAGCGCATTGGCGATGATGAACATCAGCATGATGGTCACCTTGCCGGACTCCAGCAACGCCCGCTTCGTGTCGCGGTGGAACCACACCGTCAGGAGCGCCTGCGGCTTGTCGAGGAGGGTCAGCGGGCGGCGCGGTGGCGAAACGGCCGCCGCCGAGAGCGAGCGCGCTTCTGTCAGCGCGCCGGGCGCGTCCCCGGCGTTCTGCGCGAGCGGACCCATGTCGCGGTAGACGAAGTTTGCGACCAGGAACGAGTAGACCGCCGCAACCGCCGCCGCCTCGGTCGGCGTGAAGACGCCGCCATAGATGCCGCCGAGAATGATGACGATGAGGAACAGTCCCCACATCGCATCGCGCGCCGACGCCAGAATTTCGCGAACCCCGGCGAACGGCTCCTTCGGCAGCTTTTTCACGCGCGCGGCGATGTAGATGCCGATCATCAGCATGACGCCGGCAAGGAGACCCGGAATGACGCCCGCGAGGAACAGCCGGCCCACCGACACGTCCACCGCTGACGCATAGACCACCATCACGATCGACGGCGGAATGAGGATGCCGAGCGTGCCAGCATTACAGATCACGCCGGCAGCAAAGCTTTTCGAGTAGCCGACCTGGCGCATGCCGGCGATGCAGATCGTGCCGATCGCCACCACCGTTGCGGGCGAGGAACCCGACAGCGCCGCGAACAGCATGCACGCGAACACCGAGGCGATGGCGAGGCCGCCCCGCACATGGCCAACGGACGCGATCGCGAAGCGGATGATGCGCTGCGCCACCCCGCCGGTGGACATGAAGGTCGATGCAAGGATGAAGAACGGGATCGCAAGCAGTGTGTAGTGGCCCGCGAAGGCGTTGAAGAGCTGCTGCGCGACCGAGGCCAGAGACGTGTCCGACAGGACGATCATGAACAGCATCGAGGCGAAGCCGAGCGCGATGGCGATCGGCACGCCGATGAGCATCAGCCCGATGACGAGGATGAAGAGGATTGCGACGTCCATGGTCTCAGCTCTCCCTTCTCGCTGCGTCCGCCACCATCTCCTCGGCCTCGTGGCTGGCGATGAGCGAGTCGGACCTGTCGGTCAGGATGAACCAGCCTTGCTGGAGGAAGCGGAACAGAAGGAGCGCCATCGAAATCGGAAGCACGGCGTAGGGGATGAAGCGCGGCAGCTTCTCGTAGGCCTCGCCCTCGTTGAGGACCGGTTCGATGAAACGCAGCCAGTCCGGCATGCGGATGTCGTTCACCTCGTACCACGCCTGGCTGCCGACGAATGGCGCCCAATAATCCCACGCGCCTTTCAGAAGAAGGGCGGTGAACGCGATGCAGACGGCGACCGACAGGAGGCCGAGCACCTTGCGCGCCCCCGGCGAAACGGCGCGGATCACCACGTCGACGCCAAGCTGGCCGCCGATCTTGACGATGTAGGCAGCACCAAGAAGGACCAGCCACGCGAACAGGAAGACGGTCGTCTCGAGGGCCCAGAGAAGGTTCGAATTGAAGACGTAGCGAGCGATCACATTGGCGAAGGTTATGATCGTCATCAGGCCGAGAAGCAGCGCGATCAGCGTTTCCTCGATATCGTTGACGATCCGTCCCAGCGCGCTTGTCGGCTGGTAGGTCATTTCTTTTTCCTGAATTCTTCTTGGAGGCTGTGACTGGAAAAACGCCCCGCGGATGACCGCGGGGCGAACTGCCTCAGTTGGTGACGGCGTTCGAGGCGACGGCCTCTTCGATCACCTCGGCCCCGATCTCATCCTCGAACTGCGCCCAGACCGGCTTCATGGCCTCGACCCACATCGCGCGCTGCTCAGGCGACAGATCGCGCACGGTCCCGCCAGCGGCGATGATCGCCTCGCGCGACCCGTTCTCCACGTCGACGACGGCGGCGTTCCGCTCGGTCGTGACCTCGTTCATGATCGTCGTGAGCTGATCGCGCACATCAGCGTCCAGACCGTCCCACCAGTCGGTCGAGACGACGACCATGTAATCCAGCACGCCGTGGTTGGTCGCGGTGACCCCGTCCTGCACCTCGAAGAACTTCTGCCCGTAGGTGTTGGACCAGGTGTTCTCCTGACCGTCGACAACGCCGGTCTGCAGCGCGCCATAGACTTCCGAGAACGCCATCTTCTGCGGGTTGGCGCCGAGCGCTTCGAACTGCGCCTGCAGAACGTCCGACGGCTGGATGCGGAACTTGAGGCCCTTGGCATCAGCCGGCTCGAGCAGCGGCGTGCTCGCTGACATCTGCTTCATGCCGGAGTGCCAGTAGGCAAGGCCGAGAAGGCCCTTGCGCTTCATGGACTCCAGAAGCGCCTGGCCCCCTTCGGACTGCTGGTAGCGGTCGACGGCGGCAATGTCGGTGAAGACGAACGGCAGATCGTAAAGGCGCAGCTTCTTGGTGAAGGTCTCGAACTTCGACAGCGACGGCGCCGCCATCTGCACGTCGCCCAGAAGCATCGCCTCCAGCACCTTGTCGTCGTCGTAGAGCGTGGAGTTCGGATAGACCTCGACGCAGGCCTTGCCGTTCATCTCCTCGTTGACGCGATCCGCGAAAAGCTGGGCAGCTATGCCCTTGGGGTGCTTGTCAGTGTTGGTGACGTGCGCGAACTTGATGACGGTCTCGCCGCTTTCGCAGGCAGCGAAGGCCGGAGCGGCCATGGCGACCGTGGTGAGCGCGCCAACGAGAATGGTTGTGACTTTCAAGATATTTCCTCCGGTTATTTTGTGTGACGCCTTCTGACGGACGCATCCGCATCGAGCGGTTGGCACACAAAGAGGGGCTGGCCGTCGCGCCGCAACGCGGATCGCACGGCGTTTTTCGTGCCGTGGAAGAAAAATGACCGGGGTGTTTCAAACCCTGCCCACCGGGGCAGTCCGGGTGGGTGGACGAGGGAACATCCGGTGGAGCGGGTGAGCGGCCGAGCCCGGCCGGGACGCTCAGCTGGAGAAATTCTCGCGCTTCAGTCCGTGCTTCTGCATTTTCTCGTACAGCGTTTTGCGCGCGAGCCCGAGCGCTTCGTAGGTGGCCCTGAGGCTGCCATTGTGCGCTGTGAGCGCCGCGGTCAGCACGTCCCTCTCGTAGCGATCGAGCATCTCGATCAAGGTCGTGCCAGACGTCTCGAAGGGCATCGGATCGCTCTCCAGACCCAGGACGAAGCGCTCGGCGGCGCTCTTCAGCTCCCGTAGGTTGCCAGGCCAGTCCCGCCGCCCCACGGCGAGCAGCGTGGCCGCAGAGATCGGCGGCACCTCGCGGCCGAAGCGCCGTGACGCCTCGGCGGCGAACTGCAGGAAAAGGCGCGATGCGTCGCCGGGGCGCGAACGCAGCGGCGGCAGGCGCAGCGTTACGGGATTGACGCGATAGAGCAGGTCGTCGCGAAACGCACCCTGTGCGACCAGCGCTTCGAGCGAGGTTCGGCTCGAGGCGATGAACCGGACGTCAAGGGCCGTGCGTTCGGAGGTCCCCAGCGGCTCGATCGCCCGGTCCTCCAGAACGCGCAGGAGCTTGATCTGCAGCGCAAGCGGCGCAGAGCCGATCTCGTCGAGGTAGACTGTGCCGCGCCGCGCATGCTCCAGCCGCCCGGTGCGTGCCCGCACATGCCCGTCAAACCCCTGGACGTAGCCGAACAGCTCCTGCTCGGCGTGCGCCGCCGGCAGCGCGGCAAGGTTGATGGTGACGAACGGCATCTCCCGCCGCGCCGAATGCGCGTGGATCGCCCGTGCGGCAAGCTCCTTTCCGGTCCCCGTCTCGCCGACGAGCAGCACGTCGAGATCGCTCTCAGCCACCGCTCGCAGCTTGCGCCGCAGCTCGACGATGGCATCGGCCCGGCCGGAGATCATCGCCTCCAGCGGATCGTCGGGCGCCGGTCGTTCCCTCAGCGCGCGAACCTCAAGGGTCAGGCGGCGCTTTTCGAGGGCGCGGCCCGCGGACCGCACCAGCCGCTCCACCGCAAACGGCTTCTCGATGAAATCGTAGGCGCCCTTGCCGATCGCTTCGACGGCGAGCGGGACATCGCCGTGCCCGGTGATCATGATCACCGGCAGCTCGGGATCGATCTTCATCGCGGCCTCAAGGAAGGCGATCCCGTCCATTTTCGGCATGCGGATGTCGGAGACGACCACGCATTCGGCGTCGCGCGACAGCCGGTCCAGAGCACGCTCGGCCCGGGCATACGAGACGACGGACAATCCCTTCAGCTCCAGCGACTGCTGGACCGAAACGCGAATGTCCTCCTCGTCGTCGATGAGAATGACCTCACCCCTCAACGCTCTCCCGCCTGTCCTCTTCGGCTGCAACGAGCGTCAGCTCGAACAGCGCCCCTCCCCCGCTCCGGTTCTCGGCCCGCATGTGGCCGCCGAAATCCTTGATGATGTTATACGAGATCGAAAGCCCGAGGCCGAGCCCCTTGCCGACCTCCTTGGTGGTAAAGAAGGGATCGAAAATCCGCTCCAGATTATCCGGCGAAATTCCCATCCCGTTGTCTTCGACCGTGAGGATCGCTGCCGCGCCACGGCGCCGGACGTCGATGCCGATCTCGGCAGCCCGGTCCGGGGGGACGGCATCGATGGCATTGCCGACGAGGTTCATGATGACATGCTGGAGGCGGACCGTTCCACCCATCACCCTCACGTTCCGGTCCCCGCGAACCGTCACCACCGCGCCGGCGCCCTTGATCCGGCCATCAAGAAGGTCGAGTGCTTCCTTCAGCGCGTCGTCAAGATCGACAGGCGCTACCGTATCCTTCGACCGCCGCGCAAACCGTGTCAGCTGGCGGGACAGCTGCGCCATCCGCTCGGTCAATCGCTGGACCCGGTTGAGGTTCTCGGCCGCCTTGTCGCCCGCCCCGGCTTCATAGAACGCGATCGCGTTTTCCGAGTAGGTCCGGATGGCGGTCAGGGGCTGATTGAACTCGTGGCTGAGCGCCGCGGACATCTGTCCAAGCGCTGCGAGCTTGCCGGCCTGGATCAGCTCGGCCTGCATCTTGCGCTGATCGGCCTCCACCTCGCGCCGCTCGATGATCTCGGCCTCGAGCTGGCTGTTGGCCCTTGCAAGTTCGGCGGTCCGCGCCGCGACCCGCTCCTCAAGATGCAGATGGTCACGCTCGCCGGCGCGCAGCCGTTCGATGAGAAGACGGCGCCGCTGCCAGACCAGCGCGACGATGGCAAGGATCAGCGTGACGCCGGTGAAGGCCGTGAACGTCGTCGCGGCGAGCCGTGCGCGGACCGGTGCGGTATCGACGAGAAGCGTGATCGTCCAACCTTCGGTCGCAAGCGGCTCGCTCAGTTCGAGGTAGCGCCGGGTCGGGTTTCCGCCGCGATCGGCGGGTGCCAGCACCAGGTTGTGACCGTCCGCCCATAAAGGGGACGCCGGTTCGATCGGGGCGTTGCGGATCCGGGCCGGATCGAACTGACGGGTTCTGGCGATCCGGTCCATTTCGTCAGCCGGCAGCGGCGCGCGGGCGGTCATGCGCAGCAAAGGATTGCCGGCGAGGATGATGATGCCGGCCGCATCGGTGACGAAGACCTGCTCCGTCGCGAGCCGCAGGAGCCGCTCCAGTTCGTCCACGGCAACCTTGACGACGACCGCGCCGACGATCCGGCCGTCGTTGCGGACCGGCGCCGCGAAGAAATAGCCCCGTTCCCCGCTCGTCGTCCCCAGCGCGAAGTATCGTCCGAGCCGGCCATCCATCGCCGCGGTGAAATACGGCCTGTACGCGAAATTCCGGCCCACGAACGAGACCGGCTCGTCCCAGTTCGACGCCGCGATCGTCGTCCCTGTACCATCGAGAACGTAAACCACGGACGCCCCCGTCATGTGGGTCCAGGGCTCGAGAAGCGTGTTGGCCGCAGCGGTCCCCCGGCCAGACCCGTCCACGAGGAGGTCGACGATCCGCGGATCGCGGGCAAAGAGGGCGGCGAGCGGTCGGTACCGTGCAAGCCACCCTTCGACAGCGTCGGCCCTGCGGTTCAGGACGAGACGATTCTCGCGCGCGAATTCATCGTAATATTGGGAGACGAAGCGGCCGACAAACAGGGACGCTGCCCCGAGAGCGACAATCACCACCATGGCGATAATGGCCGCCCGCCGCAGCTTTGCAGGCTCGGCACCGCCTCGCCGCAGGGTATCGCTTCCGAACGATGTCGAGATGATCGCCCCCTTCCGCCATGCCATGCCAACAGGGACAGCGCGCCGATAGTCGCCCGCGCTTTGCAATCGCGCAATGTCGTTCAAAGGGCGCGGCACCGATGCAACCGGCGGCGGCGGTCTGGCGCATGGAACGCGCGAGGAAACGATGGGCGAAGGGCTTTCCGCCCCATTCCACGGGGCGGGATCACAAATGGGGCTGTGGCTCTTTCAGCGTCAGGCGAAGATCACGTTGAATGCGCGAAGGTCGGTAACGATGTGGACGGGCGCAGAGGGAGCCGTTGCCTCGGTCAGGGCGTTTTCGAAATGAGCGGCCAGCTCCTCATCCGTGGTTGCGCCGCGTTTGCCGATGAAGACCAGCTCGGTGGCCGGCTCGGTGGCCGGCTCGTTGCCAGCTTCATCCGGCTGGCACAGGCGAAGCCAGGCGCGGCGTCCCGTCATCTGGAGAACGCCGTAATCACCGCTCGGCAGGTCAAGCCGGACGAGGCCCTTGGCACGGTAGATGTCCGTCGGCAGATGTTCGGTTGCCCGCTGGAGGGCGTTGAACGACCAGCGCCGCTCACTGCGAAAGGACCACGCCTCGAACATGTGGCTGTGGTCCTCGCCGTGGTCGCCGCTGACAGGCCGCAAAGGCGACGGTCCCTGCATCTCGTCGAAGATCAGCGCCAGCGGCACCTTGCCATGCTCGGCGGTCACGATCCGCGCACGCCCCGCGACCGCCGTCACCCGCGCCCGGAGCGCCGCCAGCGCTGGCGGCGAAACAAGGTCCGCCTTGTTGATGACGACAAGGTCGGCGGTGGCGATCTGGTCGTAGGCGAGCGTGCCGTAAGCGGCATCCTCGGAGGCCGCCAGCTCGGCGTCGAGCAACGTGATGAGGCCAACAACGTCGACGAGGCCCAGCACTGCGGGGTTGGAAAACGTCTCCACCACCGCGACAGGCTTGGAAACCCCGCTCGTCTCGATGACGATGTGTTCGGGCGGCTCGGCGCTTTCCAGGAGCTTGAAGACCTCGCTCAGAAGGTCGTCGCGGATCGTGCAGCAAACGCATCCATTGGCAAGGCTGACGGTCTCGCCCTCAATGGCGACGATCAGTTTCGCGTCGATGTTGATGGCGCCGAAATCGTTGACCAGCACGGCGATCCGGCGGTCCGTCGCCGTGGTCAGGATATGGTTGAGAAGCGAGGTTTTCCCCGCCCCCAGAAAGCCACCGATGATGGTGACCGGCATTGGCTGTACCATGCCGGTCAATAATCCTTGATGGCGTTATCGAACAGGGACGACTGAAGATCTTTCACGTTTTTGGTGGGCGTGGTGGATTCGGGGGAAACGACGTTGGGTTGCCATGCGCGGCCATGGATGCCGGCCTTGCGCACCGTCACCGCATCCTTGGAAATATTGAAGACCATCAGGTCTTCGCCGACCTGGTACTTGCCGTCCCAGTGGCTGGCGACGCCATTGTAGAAATCCTGCCATTCCTGCGGGTCGATCGGCGAGTGGCAGGTGACGGCAAGGCTCGGGTTGGTGAGCTGCAGGATCTTGCCGAGCGCTTTTGCCGGCGTGTGCGAGGCGGCGACAATTCCCTTGGCAATGTCTTCCCGCTGGCCCGTCGCCTGGCTGTAGCGCTCCACCGAGGGCGCCGTCTCATGAACGAGAAGGTCCACGTTCTGCGCATTCTCGACCAGAAAATGGTTGGGCTGCGTGTCGCCGGACCAGACGAACGAAAGCCCATTCCAGTCGACCCGGTAGGAAATCGCCCCATCGGCAATGTGAAGCGCCGGGAAGTGGGTGATCTTCACACCGTTCTTCTCGTAGGCAACGCCCGGATTCTGCCGGTAATCAAGTTCGGTGATGTCGAGTTCGTAAGCCTTGCCGACATTGAGGGTGGCCTCGAAAGTCGGGCGGTGCCACTGGGTGAGCGTCTTGATCCCCTCGATATTGGCTTTGGTGCCCAGCTCCGGACGCGGGCCGGACGGACCGTAGACTTCGAGCGGGACATAGCGGTCCGACGCGGGGCCGAAGGAGTAGACCCAGGCGAGATCCGACGTGTGGTCGGTGTGCAGGTGGGTGAGGAAGATCTTCGTCATCCGCGAGGATGGAACCTGCATCGTGTTGTAATTGATGCCGCTGCCGGGGCCGATGTCGAACACGAAGCTCTCACCGTTGCCAAGCTCGACGAAGATGCTCGCGCCCTTCTGTTCGTGGCGGATGATGTTGCCCCAGCCGGTGCCCATCAGCGTGACGCGCATCTCGTCAGGGTCGAGCTCTTCGCCGGGATAAAACCAGATGTCGGGACGGGCAATCACGGTCTTCAACCGGGTGACGCCCTCATCGGCGGTTACCGGACGTCCTCTGCCGATGCCGTGCCGGCCATTCCAGCAGCGGCCACGCCACCAGCAACAGCACCGCCGCCCTTCAGAAAATCGCGGCGATCCAGACCCCCTCTGTTGCCCGATACTTTGTCGGGAGTAGGGTTTTCGTCATTATCTGACGCTGACATAGGTTTATTTCCAATAATAGATCATAATCGTCAGCAGCAATGTATGCATATTAAATAATTAGCATCAATATATTAAAATTAATAACATTATTAGTTTGGTAACTTCGCGAATTGGCCGATCATACTTGCGCTTTGGCACGGTCAGGACGGCAAAATTGGGTTGCACGAAAGCGCAAACGCATCCGCCCGCGTCATACCTCAGGCTTGGAGCGAACCAGACTGCGACCATCACGAACAGCCTCTTGAGCGCTCTGGACCGGATGGCCCGGATTGCGGACAGCCATCATTGCCGGGAAGGCTTGATCCGCTCTGAGATAGTCGCCGGCGACGACGCTGGAGAGATGGCGGTCAGGCCTTGCGGCGCGGCAACACGGTCCGCTGCTTCAGGTCTGCGGCAACCTTGAGGGTTGCGGCCACGACCAGAATGCAAAGCACCGCTTTCGACACCGCCCCCATCGTCCCTTCAATCAGCATCGCATGGACCACGCTGCAAACGACGATCACCGCCGCAAAGGTCAGATGGAACAGGCGCCAGACCGGCGGGCGCAAGCGCAGCCGGCGGCGAAAGCCGGCAGCCAGCGCTGCCGCAATCACCGCCCACATGGCGACAACGCCCCAGAGGGAGAACGGCGTCGGCGAACGAAACAGAAGGGCGTCGATCACGTCCGGCGGGCTGGTCAGCCACAAGCCCGCGACATGGAGTGCGACCGCCGCGACCAGAGCCGTCCCGACCCAGCCATGGAGAATTCGCCCGCGCCGTGGTGACAGACCCGGCAGATACCCGCCAGCCAGCAGCGGCTGGACGAGGAGAAGCGCCATGCCGACGACACCCGCGAACCCGGCCGCGATGTAGACCGGGTCGCGCCAGGCGAGCAGCGGGCTGGCCGCCGCGACGGCAATCGGCACGGCGAGAGCCGCCGCGAGCGCCGCCCAGATCAGCAATGCGCGGGCACGCCTCACGCGGTCAGGCGGACTGCAGCACGAAGTCGGCGGTGAGGCTGGTGTCGCGCGCGCTCGACATCACGGGGCGGAGGAAAACGGTCTGGAAGCCGTTGGCGTCATATTCCGCGTCGTAGGCGAGGTGGGCGTGGGGCTGGCCAAAGGCTGGCACGATCTGCGGCATCTCCATGCGGAACACACCGTCGGCGCCGGTCAGCGTGGCACCATGGCTGCGCTGGTCGCGCTCATGGCCCTCGGTGGTGTGCGCCCAGACCTGAATGCGGACGCCTTCGAGGGGCACACCGTCGCCCGCGCGCCGCACGGTGCCCGTCATCCAGAAGCCGCCGCCGCCAATGCGCGGCACAACCGGCGCGCCGGGCCGGTAGTTGTTGGCGCCGCCGCGCATCGTCGTCGTCGGCGCGAGACCGGCGGCTCTGGCGGGGGCGATGAGGCCGAAGGCGCCGGACGTCATGGCAGCTGCGGCCGTGGTGGCGCCTGCCACGAGAAGGGCGCGGCGGGTCTGCAGGACTTTCGTCATCTCGGTCTCTCCTCCTGTGCGTGGCCTGAAAACCGGGTTTCGGCCACGCTCTTCGAGTTCGGACTGTGCGCGTTGTGACGTCTGCGCCTTAGTACAACCCGCATGTGGGGAGAAGGTGTCGCGGTTGCGGCGCGCCCATGGGTCGCGCCCCTGAGAGGGCCGGGGTTGCCTCAGCGGTAGATGAGGGTCGGCAGCCACATGGTGATGGCGGGAATGAAGGTGACAAGCACCAGAACGATGCCCAGCGGGACGAGGAAAGGCGCCGTCGCCGTGACGCACCGTTCAAACGGCACCTTGGACACACGCGACAGCACGTAAAGCACCATCCCGATCGGCGGTGTCAGAAGCCCGATCATCAGGTTCAGCACCATGATCACGCCGAAATGCACCGGGTCGACACCCATCTTCACTGCGATCGGCAGCAGCACCGGCACGAGAATGGTGATTGCCGCCACCGTTTCCAGAAAGCAGCCAACGATCAGGAGGATCAGGTTGATGAGAATGAGGATGACGATGGGGTTGTCCGACGCCGACAGGAGAAGCGCCGCAAATTGTTCCGGCACGCGGTTGGAGGTCAGCACCCAGGCGAAGATCGAAGCGGCACCAACGATGAACAGCACCACCGCTGTGGTCTCGATGGTATCGTAGGATACGCGCAGGAACCGGCGCCACGTGAGGGTGCGGTAGACGACGATCCCCAGAAAGAGCGCCCAGACGCAGGCGGCAATGGCAGCTTCGGTGGGCGTGAACGCGCCGGTCAGAATGCCGCCGACAATGATGACTGGCGTCAGCAGCGACAGGAACGCCTTGCGGTAGGTGGTGCCGAGGCGGCGGATGGAGAAGCGTGCATCCCGCGGATAATTGCGAATGCGAGCATAGAAGAACACCATCACCATCAAGGACAGCGCCATGACGAGGCCCGGAACGAAGCCGGCCGCAAACAGCTGGCCGATGGACGCACCTGCGACCACGCCGTAGATGACCATCGGCAGCGAGGGCGGGATGATCGGACCGATGGTGGAGGATGCCGCCGTCACGCCGACGGAAAATCCCGGATCATAACCCGCGTCGCGCATGGCCTTGATCTCGATGGCGCCGAGGCCGCCGGCATCGGCAACAGCCGCGCCCGACATGCCGGCAAAGATCACCGAAGCGCCGATGTTCACGTGCCCCAGCCCGCCGCGCATCCAGCCCACCAGCGCCTTGGCAAACTCGAAGATCCGCTCGGTGATCCCGGCGGTGTTCATCAGGTTGCCGGCGAGAATGAAGAACGGCACCGCCAGCAGCGGAAACGAATCCACGCCGTTGATCATCCGGTGCGCAACGACCATCGAGGGCACCTGCCCCGTCGCGAGGATGAAGATGGCCGATGAGCCTGCAAGGGCGATCGCGACCGGAAAGCCGAGGGCGATGGCGCCGAAGAGCAGACCAAAGAGAAGGACAAGTTCCACGTCGGATCTTTCTTGAGTGGCGTCCACGTTGCGGGGGACGAGGTAGAAACAAGGCTTGGCGGAGCGGGCGAGCCACGCGGGCCGTCAGTCCGTGGACGGAGTGACGTCGTAGCTGTCCGGATCAACCAGACGGCTTGTTCCGCTGATCATGTGGCGGGCCGCAACGACGATGGCGTACATGGTCATCAAGGCAAAGCAGGCCGTCACGCCATAATAGACCCACGACTTCGGCACATCGATCGACACCATCATTTGGAAGGTGCGACCGGAGAGCTGGTAGCTGAACCAGGTGAGCGCCCCGTAGAAGACGACGGATACCACGTCGACGATCGTCTGCAGGATCCGCCGCAGCGGGCGCGGAAACCACCGGTACAGAATCTCGACCGCAATGTGGCTTCCCTTCCGCACCGCCATGATCGAGCCGATGAAGGTCACCGCAATCAGCAAAAAGCGGGCGATCTCCTCGGTCCACCCCAGGGAATCGTTCAGAATGTAGCGGGTGAAGAATTGCAGGAACACCACGCCCGCCAGCGCCCAGAACACCACCAGGACAGGCGCGTCGTCCCACTGGATGTCGGACAGGTCGATGGGCTCGTCTTCCGGGGCATCGGCCGGAACCGCTTGGTCGTTCATGCGGGCTCTGCCTCGCGCCATGCCTTGGACATAGCATCCCCATTCTCAGGCTTGTGGTGTGTGTGAGCTTCGCGGCAACAAGGTGCGGCAGCCGCCGCATGGGCCGGAAACATCCAATCCGGCCCACCGTTGGCGCTGATCCTGGCCGCCCCGGTCAGGTCCGCCGGGACACGAATGCGGCCGCCTCCTTGCGAAAGAAGGCGGCCGCACTTCAGCGTGTATGGGCTAGTTGATCGCCTGAAGGCGGTCGTAGGTTTCCTGGTCCCAGGTTGCCATGTCGCCGTTGTGCATCTTCTTGGTCGCCTCGATGAACGGACCGCGGTCAACCTCGTTCACCACAACGCCCTCGCCCTCGAACCACTTCACCAGCTCGGCTTCCTTCTGGCGGATCTGGTCGGTGGCGCAGGCCGAAGTGTCCTTCAGCACGCCGCCGAGCGCGGTCTGATCTTCTTCGGACATCTGGTTCCAGGCCGGCCCGCCGACGATGGTCAGAAGCGCATCGGTAATGTGGGCGGTGAGGTTGATGTCCTTCTGGACCTCGTAGAACTTCTTGGCCTGAATGGTGGGCAGCGGATTTTCCTGCGCATCCACCGTCCCCTGCTGAAGCGCGAGGTAGACTTCGGCGAAGGCGATGGGCGTCGGGTTCGCGCCGGTGGCCCGCGGGAACATCATGTAAAGGGGTGCGTTCGGCACGCGGATCTTCAGCCCCTCCATGTCTGCCGGCTTCAGGATCGGCTTGTTGGAGGTGACGTGGCGGTTGCCGTAATAGGTCATCGCGGCGATGTGGTTGCCGGTGGCCTTGGTATAACCGTCGCTCAGCTCCTGGAAGAGGTCGGAGTTGCGGTAGGCATCCCAGTGCGCATAGTCGCGGAACATAAAGGGCGACCCGCCGATGGCGATGGGCCCGTATGCACGCCCTGCAAAGAGCTGGCCGGTGTAGATGATATCCACCGTGCCGATGCCGAGCCCTTCGTTGATGTCGACTTCCTTGCCGAGCGAGGATGCCGGAAACACCTCGATGCCGTAGCGGTTGTCGGTCGCCGCAAGCAGCTTGTCCGACGCTGCGACAGCGCAGGTGTGATAAGGCTCGCTGGACTCGTACACATGCGCGAACTTCAGCATCGTCTGTGCCGATGCGGAGCCGGCCATCAGCGCCACACTGGCGACCGCCGTGGCAGCAAGCATTGTGCGGATCATCATTCAGTATCCTCCCGATTGATTTTTATCGTTTGCTGGCGGCAGCCTATGGCGTTCGGCAAGGGCACTCAAGCCGCATCAACCCGGCAGGCACCGCGTAACGCGACAACAAACAATTCTCTGCGGGCTGAGGTCCCCCTTCCCCGACACCGCCGCGACGCGCAAATTTTACGCGCGCAATTTATTTAACGATCTTTTGCGCGACGCTCGTTGTGTATGATGCGCCAATCCAAGGCGAAGGCAATCGTGTCCGACATAAAAATCAAGAACATGGAAGAATTCGCATCGGTTGCGGGCGTCTCGCGACCGACGATCTCCAAATATTTCAACGATCCGGCCAGCGTCCGCCACTCTACGCGCAAGCGGATCGAGGGAGCGCTCGCCCGATACGATTATCGGCCCAATATATATGCAATAAATCAGAACAGGCGCCTGACGAAAACCATCGGCATCATGGTTCCGCAGCTGGTCGACCCGTTCTTTGCCGAAATTGCACGCAGTATCGAATGCATGTGCATCGCCGAGGGATTTCGCCCCCTACTCCTCAGCTCCCACGGCGACGTTACCCTCGAAAACGAAAACCTCGACACGCTGCGCGCCCTGAAGCCTGCTGGCGCACTGATTGCGCCGCTGGGCCGTGCGTCTGACAAGGCCGCCATCAAGGCCATTTGCGCCGACGTTCCCACCGTCATCTTCGACAGCGAGATGGAGGGGGTCGATGCCGCGTTCATCGGCTCCAACAACGATCAGAGCATCGCGCTGATCGTCGATCACCTGTGCCGAACCGGCGAGCCGCCCTGCTTTTTCGAGATGGCGACACCGCCCAACCCCAACGCGCTCAAGCGCCACCACGCCTTCCGCAATGCGCTGAACGCACAGGGGCTGACGCCGCACATCGTCCAGGCCGAAGGGGGCGGCTGGGATTTCGAGGGCATCGGCCTTCGCGAGGGGAGCCGTCTGATCCGGCAGAACGGCTTTGCGACCAACACCGTCCTTTGCAGCAACGACCGCCTTGCCATCGGCCTCATCGCCGCCGCCTACGAGAACGGCCTGCGCGTGGGGGCCGGCAGCGGCTGCGCCATGCGGATCGCAGGCCACGACGACCACCCCTTTGCCCGTTACACCTGCCCCGCGCTCACAACCGTGAGCCAGGAATATGACGCCATCGCCGCGCGCAGCTTCGAGACCCTGTTCGAGATCATCGACAACGAGGGGACGGCAAAGGGCCGAAAGCCGACCCTTTTCGACGGCCGCCTGGTTCTGCGCCAATCGGCCTGACCGCCTAAAATTTGACGCGCGGAAAATTCATATTGACTCGGTAGTTTTTAGCCTCCTACTCTCGCTTCCAAATAAAAAGCTACATGGGAGGTACGTTATGCGACTGGGCCAAGTATTGGGTTCCGTGTCGGTGCTGGCTATGTTCGCCACCGGCAGTGCCCTTGCACAAACCACTGTCACCATTGCCACCGTCAACAACGGCGACATGATCCGCATGCAGGGCTTGTCGGACGAGTTCACGGCAGCGCACCCCGACATCAATCTTGAGTGGGTAACGCTCGAAGAAAACGTCTTGCGTCAGCGTGTTACACAGGACATCGCCTCCAAGGGCGGTCAGTTCGACGTGATGACCATCGGCACTTACGAGGTTCCGATCTGGGGCAAGCTCGGCTGGCTGGTATCCCTCAACGATCTTCCGGACGCGTGGGACGCCGACGACCTGCTGCCCGCCATCCGCAGCGGCCTGACCGTCGACGGCGAGCTTTATGCCGCCCCGTTCTACGGCGAGAGCTCCATGGTGATGTATCGCACCGATCTGATGGAGAAGGCCGGGCTCGAGATGCCCGAAGCCCCCACATGGGACTTCATCCGCGAAGCTGCGGCGGCGATGACCGACGAGGCGAACGGCATCTACGGCATCTGCATGCGCGGCAAGGCCGGCTGGGGCGAGAACATGGCCTTCCTCACCGCCATGGCCAACTCGTTCGGCGCGCGCTGGTTCGACGAAGACTGGACGCCGCAGTTCGACAGCGAAGAGTGGAAGTCGACGCTCGACTTCTACATGGACCTGATGAAGAACTCCGGCCCTCCCGGCGCCTCCACCAACGGCTTCAACGAGAATCTGTCGCTGTTCCAGCAGGGCAAATGCGGCATGTGGATCGACGCGACGGTTGCGGCTTCCTTCGTGACCAACCCCGACGATTCCACCGTCGCCGACAAGGTCGGCTTTGCGCTGGCGCCCGACAATGGCCTCGGCAAGCGCGGCAACTGGCTGTGGGCGTGGTCGCTCGGCATTCCCGCCGGCTCCGACGCGACGGACGCGGCAAAGACCTTCGTCGCCTGGGCCACCAGCAAGGACTACACGGCGCTTGTGGCTGACAAGGAAGGCTGGGCCAACGTTCCCCCCGGCACGCGCACGTCTCTCTACGAGAACCAGCAATATCTGGATGCTGCGCCCTTCGCGAAGATGACGCTGGACTCCATCAACTCCGCCGACCCCTCGGCGCCCACCATCGACCCGGTCCCCTACACCGGCATCCAGTTCGTCGCGATCCCCGAGTTTGCCGGCATCGCAACGCAGGTCGGCCAGGAAATGTCGGCGGCGCTAGCAGGCCAGCAGACGGTCGAGGAGGCGCTGGAAAAGGCGCAGAACATCACCGCCGAAGAGATGGAAGCGGCCGGCTACTGAGCCACCGGACGGCACGGCCGGGCGTTCGCGCCCGCCGTCCAACACACGCGCGCGCGGCGCCCCCTGACGGCGCCGCCGCCATGCCCCCGACAGTCCGGCATGGAGCCAAGCCATGGCCACCCAACATTCCCGCACCGCCGCAAGGGTGATGATGGCACCCGCCGTCATCCTGCTTTTGGGCTGGATGCTCGTTCCCTTGTGCATGACGCTGTATTTCTCGTTCAAGAAATACCTGCCCTTGCGCGGCGGAGACCTCGGCTGGGCCGGGTTCGACAATTACGTCCGCTTCGTGACCTCCAGCGCGTTCTGGCCAAGCGTCCAGGCCACGCTCATCATCGTCGGCGGCGTCCTCATCATCACCGTGGTCCTGGGCATCGTCCTCGCGCTGCTGCTGGATCAGCCCATGTGGGGCCAGGGGATCGTGCGCATCCTCGTGATTGCGCCGTTCTTCGTCATGCCCACCGTGTCTGCTCTGGTGTGGAAGAACATGTTCATGGATCCCGTGAACGGCCTCTTCGCGCACCTGTGGCAATTCTTCGGCTTCGCGCCCATCGAGTGGCTCAGCCAGGCATCGCTGCAATCCATCATCCTGATTGTCGCGTGGCAGTGGCTGCCGTTCGCAACGCTCATCCTTCTGACCGCAGTACAGTCGCTGGATGGCGAGCAGCTGGAGGCCGCCGAAATGGATGGCGCGCCGCCGGTCTCGCGCTTCATTAGCATCATTTTGCCGCATCTTGCCCGTGCTGTGACGGTGGTCGTCCTCATCCAGACGATCTTCCTGCTCTCGATCTTTGCGGAAATCTTCGTCACCACGCAGGGGTCGTTCGGCACGCGCACCCTCACCTACCTCATCTACCAGCGCGTTCTGGAGAGCCAGAATGTGGGCCTCGGCAGCGCCGGCGGCATCTACGCCGTCATCCTCGCCAACATCGTCGCGATCTTCCTGATGCGGATCGTCGGCAAGAACCTCGACAAATAGAGGAGGCATCATGGCACGCGCCGTCAGCACCCAGCGCAAAGCGCTCAACACCCTCATCGCCTGGTCGATCGGACTGCTGATCTTCTTCCCGATCCTGTGGACCGTCCTCACCAGCTTCAAGACCGAGGCGGTGGCCATCGCCGACCCGCCGGTGTTCCTGTTCTTCGACTGGACGCTGGAGAACTACGCCGTCGTCCAGGAGCGCTCCGACTATGTCCGCTTCCTGTGGAACTCGATCATCATTGCCGGCGGTTCGACGCTGCTCGGCATCATCGTGGCCGTTCCGGCCGCATGGTCCATGGCGTTCGTCCCTTCCAGGCGCACCAAGGACATTCTCCTCTGGATGCTCTCCACCAAGATGCTGCCGGCGGTGGGCGTCCTTTACCCGATCTACCTGATCTTCATCGAGCTTGGCCTTCTCGACACGCGGTTCGGCCTCACCATCGTGCTGATGCTGATCAACCTGCCGATCATCGTCTGGATGCTCTACACCTACTTCAAGGAGATTCCGGGTGAGATCCTCGAAGCGGCGAGGATGGACGGTGCAAGCCTGCGCGAGGAAATCATCTTCGTGCTCACGCCAATGGCACTGCCGGGCATTGCCTCGACAATGCTGCTCAACGTCATTCTGGCGTGGAACGAGGCATTCTGGACCCTGAACCTGACGGCGGCCAACGCAGCCCCGCTGACAGCCTTCATTGCCAGTTATTCCAGCCCCGAAGGGCTGTTCTACGCCAAGCTCAGTGCCGCTTCCACGATGGCGATTGCCCCGATCCTCGTGCTCGGCTGGTTTGCCCAGAAGCAGCTTGTCCGAGGCCTCACCTTCGGCGCGGTGAAATAGGAGAACTCCCATGGGACGTATCGTTCTCGAAAAGGTCGAGAAGTCGTTCGGCGACGTGACCGTCATTCCCCCGCTCGACCTTGAGATCAACGACGGCGAGTTCGTGGTCTTCGTCGGCCCGTCAGGCTGCGGAAAGTCGACGCTGCTGCGCCTGATTGCAGGGCTGGAAGATGTCTCCGGCGGCACGATCCGGATCGACGGGGCCGACGCCACGACGATCCCGCCCGCCAAGCGCGGGCTTGCGATGGTGTTCCAGTCCTATGCGCTCTACCCGCACATGAGCGTGCGCAAGAACATCGCCTTTCCGCTGCGCATGGCAAAGATGGACAAGGCCGAGCAGAACCGCCGCATCACCCAGGCCGCCGACGTTCTCAACCTGACCGACTATCTGGAGCGGCGGCCCGGCCAGCTGTCCGGCGGCCAGCGCCAGCGCGTTGCCATCGGCCGCGCCATCGTGCGCGAACCGTCAGCCTTCCTGTTCGACGAGCCGCTGTCCAACCTCGACGCGGCACTGCGCGTCGGAATGCGCCTTGAAATCAGCGAGCTGCACAACCGGCTCGACACCACCATGGTCTACGTGACCCACGACCAGGTGGAGGCGATGACGATGGCCGACAAGATTGTGGTGCTTCAGGCCGGCCGCATCGAGCAGGTGGGCAGCCCGCTGGAGCTTTACCGCAATCCGCGCAACCGCTTCGTGGCAGGCTTCATCGGCTCGCCGAAAATGAACATCATCGAGGGGCCCGAGGCGGCCGGCCACGATGCCCACGCCATCGGCATCCGGCCCGAGCACATCACCCCCTCGGCCACCGAAGGCCCGTGGCAGGGCAAGATCGGCGTGTCCGAACACCTTGGCTCGGACACGTTCTTCCACGTCCACATGGAAGGAAGGGACGAGCCCGTGACCGTGCGCGCCCGCGGCGAGGTGGACATGCACCACGGCCAGACCATCCACCTCACCCCCGACCCCGAACACATCCACCGGTTCGACCGCGACGGACTGCGCGTGGCATGAAGCGGCTCGACGGCAAGTGCGCCCTCATCACGGGCTCGGCCCGCGGCATCGGCCGCGCCTTCGCCGAGGCCTACGTGAACGAGGGCGCAAAAGTGGTGATCGGTGACATCGACATCGACCGGGCAAGACGCACCGCCGGCGAAATCGGAGAGGCGGCCACCGCGATCCGGATGGACGTCACCGACCAGGCGAGCATCGACAATGCCGTCGCAGCGTCCATCGACGCGATGGGCCGGATCGACATTCTCATCAACAACGCGGCCCTCTTCACCGCGGCCCCCATCGCCGACATCACACGCGCGGACTATGACCGCGTGTTCGCCATCAATGTTTCGGGCACCCTCTTCACCATGCAGGCGGTGGCGCGGCACATGATCGCGCGGGGCGGCGGCGGCAAGATCATCAACATGGCAAGCCAGGCCGGCCGGCGGGGCGAGGCGCTCGTGGCGGTCTATTGCGCCACCAAGGCGGCCGTCATCAGCCTCACCCAGTCCGCCGGGTTGGGCCTCATCGGTCACGGCATCAACGTCAACGCCATCGCCCCCGGCGTGGTGGACGGCGAGCACTGGGAGGGGGTCGATGCCTTTTTCGCAAAGCTGGAGGGCAAGGCACCGGGCCAGAAAAAGCGCGAGGTCGGCGAGAGCGTTCCCTATGGCCGCATGGGTGTCGCCAAGGATCTGACGGGCATGGCGGTCTTCCTCGCCACACCGGAAGCAGACTATATCGTGGCGCAGACCTACAACGTCGATGGTGGCCAGTGGATGAATTGACGACGCTGTCGAATGACAGCCTGAACCGCCTTCCCGCCAATGTCGCCCGGCCGCGCTACGACCGTGCGGCCCTGTCGCACGGGATCGTGCACATCGGGCTCGGCAATTTTCATCGCGCCCACCAGTCGTGGTATCTCCACCGCCTGATGCAGGACGGGCATGCGCACGACTTTGCCATTGTCGGCGCCGGTGTCCGCCCGGCAGACAGCGCCATGCGCGACAAGCTTCTGGCGCAGGACGGGCTGACCACCCTCATCGAGCTGGACCCCACGGGCATGGGCGCCGAGGTGGTCGGGGCGATGATCGACTTCTGCCCCATCGCCGCCGACAACGCGCCGCTGGTCGCAGCCCTTGCCGATCCCGCCACCCGGATCGCATCGCTGACGGTGACCGAAGGCGGCTACTATCAGGACGCCGCCGGCCACAGCCTTGACGGCAGCCACGCCGATATCCGCCACGACGCCGCCAGTCCGGAGCGCCCGCGCACGGCATTCGGCGCCATTGTCGCGGCGCTGAAACAGCGGCGCGCGAACGGGCAGCCGGCCTTCACCGTGCAGTCGTGCGACAACCTCCAGGGCAATGGCGCCATCGCCCGGCAGACCGTCACTGGCCTCGCCCGCCTGTCCGACCCCGCCCTTGCGGACTGGATCGAGCAAAATGTCAGCTTCCCCAACGCGATGGTGGATTGCATCGTCCCCGCCACCGGGCCGCACGAGATCGCGCTGGCGCGGCAGTTCGGCATCGCGGATGCCGCGCCCGTCACCCACGAGAATTTCCGCCAGTGGGTGATGGAAGACGATTTCTGCGCAGGCCGCCCGCCGTGGGAGCTTGCCGGCGCCACATTCACCAGTGACGTGCACGCCTACGAAATCATGAAGCTGCGCGTTCTCAACGCAGGCCACCAGATCATCGCCAATCCCGGCGAGCTCTTGTCGCTGGACACCATTGCCGACTGCATGGCGAGCGAGGCGGTGCGGACCTATTTCGCCAAGGTCGCCGAGACCGAGATCCTGCCACACGTCGATCCCGTGCCGGAGATGACCCCGCAGGCATATTTCCAGCAGACCCGAACGCGCTTTTCCAACACCGCCATCGGCGACACCACGCGCCGGGTGGCTTTCGACGGATCTTCCCGGCACGCGGGCTTTGTGCTTCCCACGGTGCGCGAGCGGCTGGCGGCCGGCGGCGCGGTGGACGGCCTTGCGCTGGTGGAGGCGCTGTGGGCGCGCATGGCGCGCGGCACCCGCGAAGACGGGACCGAAATCGCCGCCAACGATCCCGATTGGGACCGCCTCGTCGCAGTTGCCAAGGCAGCGCGCGCCAGGCCTGAGGCCTGGCTGGACCAGAACCCGTTCTACGGCGACCTCAAGGATGCCGAGGCGTTCGTGCAACCCTTCTGCCGCTGGATGCGGTTCATCGACGAAAACGGAACCGAAGCCGCGCTCGCACACTACAGCGCCTGAGCATCCTGTCCGCAACACCCGTGCCCGCCTCCCCTGCTGACGGCGGGCGCGCCGGACCACGGTTAGGCTGCTGGCCGGCATGAACGACTCGCCGTCCCCCGGCGCCGTGTGCCAGTTTGAACCACCCAGCCTCGGCGGTTGTGACGGCAGGCGGCCCGAGGAGCCAGTTTCAGATGATCATCGCGTCTCTCATATTTCTGATCGGGACGGCCTGCATCATCCGTGTTCTCTTGCGGCCGCACCGGGACCCGGCTTCCCGTCTGGCGTGGATTGCCGTCGTGCTGGCCGTGCCGCTGTTCGGCGTGATCGCCTACATTCTTCTTGGCGAGACGAATATCGGCCGCAACCGCGTTGTCCGGCTGAGGCGGATCGTGGCTGGCCTCCCGCGCCCTCACGATATTGAAGGGTGGGACAGGGCGCTGCCGCCGCAGGAGGCGCACGACCCCTACGAGCAGCTCTTCAACGTCGGCCGGTCGATCAGCGGATACGGCGCGGTTACCGGAAACCGGGCGACGCTCATGCCGGATTCGGATGCGACCATCGACAAGATGGTCGCCGATATCGACGCTGCCCGCGCCCACGTCCACCTGATGTTCTATATCTGGCTGCCGGACACCAACGGCACCAAAATGGCCGATGCCCTGAAGAGCGCCGCGGGGCGCGGCGTCGTCTGCCGCGCCATGGTCGACGATCTCGGCTCTCGCGCCCTGATCAACAGCCCCCACTGGGCCGAAATGGCGAAGGCCGGCATCAGGCTGGCGCGGGCGCTCGAGGTCGGCAATCTGCTGATCCGGGCCGTTGTGGGGCGTGTGGATCTTCGCAATCACCGCAAGATCCTGGTGATCGACAACGAGATAACTTACTGCGGCAGCCAGAATTGCGCTGATCCCGCCTTCTTGCCCAAGGCGGCCTATGCGCCCTGGGTGGACGCCGTGATGCGTTTCGAGGGACCGGTCGTCCGCCAGAACCAGCACCTGTTTGCCTGCGACTGGATGGAGTCCCACGACGAGGATATCGGCGGCGTGGTGCAGGCGCCGCTCGGAACGGTTGAGCCCGGCTTCACGGCGCAGGTGGTCGCCAGCGGCCCGACGACCCGCGCATCCGCAATGCCGGAGATGTTTCAGAGCGTGATGTATGCAGCACGCCGGGAGCTCGTGATCACGACGCCCTATTATGTCCCCGACGAAGCCACCCAGAGCGCCCTTTGCGCGGCGGCAAACAGGGGCGTTCGCGTCATCATCGTCTTTCCGGCGCGCAACGACGATTTTGCCGTCGGCGCCGCGAGCCGCAGCTACTATCTGGACCTTCTCACCGCGGGCGCCACCATCTTCGAATATCAGCCCGGCCTCCTGCACACCAAGTCGATGACCATCGACGGCGCGGTGACGCTGATCGGCTCGGCGAACATGGACCGTCGCAGTTTCGACCTGAACTACGAAAACAATATCCTGCTGCACGACCCTGACCTCACGGCTCAGATGCGCGCCCGGCAGGACGCGTACATTGCCGACAGCCGCGAGGTGATCCTTGCCGAGGTCGAGGCCTGGCCGTGGACGAAGCGGCTCTGGAACAACACCCTGGCCATTGTCGGCCCCCTGCTCTGACGTTCTGGCACTCGTTCGCCAGGTGTCACACCGGCAGCGGAGTTTGGTTCATGTTCCGGGGCAAGGCGGGTCCGGACATCGGAATATCCGGCGGCCACCGCCTCCCGGATCACGCAAAGCGCGCAAAGCGCGCAAAGCAATTAAAATTGCACGTTGTCTAGTAATCACAAGTAAATGCAAATTACTTCCGGTTTGAATTCAGGCGCGCACAACCTAAGTTTTATTCAACTGACCCGGAAGGTCTATCAATCACTATTGTGCTCTATATGTGACAGACTCTTTCAGCGTACTCGACTATCCATCTACTCAGATTTGTAGAGTGGAGTACAACATGAAGCGTCAGATTCTTTTGGCCGCAGCGGCCACGTTCATTGCAGGCAACGCACTCGCCGCAGATCTCGTGGTGGTCGAGCCTGCGCCCGTTTTCGAGGCAGCGCCGGTCATACTCAACTGGACCGGTGTCTACTTCGGTCTGCAGGGCGGCTACGGCGGGGACTGGTTCGACCAGGACAATCTCGACCTTGGCGGTTTCGTCGGCGGCGGCCACGTCGGCTATCTGCACCAGTTCCAGAACGGCTTTGTCCTCGGCGCCGAGGGCGACGTCGAGTATTCGGGCATGGATGGCTCCGAATCGGCCAACGGCCGGCTTTTCGGCGTTCCGATCAGGGCTCGTGTCGGCCGTGACATCGACGTGCTGGCATCCGCCCGCCTGAAGGCCGGTTTCGCGTACGGCAACTTTCTCGCCTATGCCACCGGCGGCTATGCCTACGCTCACACATCTGCCGACGCGAATATCATCTCTGGCGGCGCCCAGATTTTCCGCACCAGCAGGGACGAGGGTCGCCACGGCTACACCATCGGTGGCGGCGCGGAAGCGCTGGTGACCGAAAAAATCAGCGTCGGCCTGGAATATCGCTGGACCGACCTGCAAGACACCAAGCTCACGTTTGGTCCAGGTGTCAGCGACGTCAAGATCAACAACGACTTCCACGCGATCCGCGCGCGGCTCAGCTACCACTTCTAAGGCAAATCAGCGCGGCCGACCGGTGCGCCAGCGCCGGGCAGATCGCCTGGAAAATATGGTTTGAGATTGATCGCCGCCCGTTTGCCGGGCGGCGATTTTTTTGTGCGCTGGCTGCTTCCGCAGGAGGGCCGCTTCCGCATTGCGCCCCCGCCCCAGGGCGAGAAAAAGGGCCGACGCCCGCGACCCCGCGCAGGGTGTACCTGTCTCACTGCGACTGTCGATTTTGCATGAAACCAATTCGCGTTGATTGCCTTGCCGAATGTGGCCGCACCTTCAGCAGAGGCCACAGCGACTGCCAGTGCCGATGACTGCCGGCGGTTGAGGCAGGCACCGGCAACCCCGGAGGACGAAGGCTCATGCTCATTATAACTAAGTTATTGGGTCTATTTATGATCTGTTGACCCGTTGCATGAGCACTGCGAAAATAATCCCACTGCCGAGGCAAACGCGACGGGCCAAACGGCCGCCGGCAAGGCCGACGACGCCAATTCGCAGGGATTATAAGGGGTTCGCGTGGTCTTATAGCACAGGAATTGTATTTATCCTTCGCCAGGCATAAGTATTGGCTCGGCAACGGCCAACGTCCCTGCAACCGACGTGGAGCATGGCGCAGTGATGGGCTCCGGATCATCGCCGCTGCGCAAGGATTTCTGAATATATGACTGCTTCAGTTGAGAATGGTGAAGCCGAACGCCTTGCCGCACTCCGAAGCTACGGCATTCTCGACAGCGCGCCCCAGCCAGGTTTCGACCGCATCGTCCAGATGACGGCACGCATCTTCGATCTGCCAACTTCACTGATTTCATTGATTGACGAAGATCGGCAGTGGTTCAAGGCATCCGTGGGTTTCGATCTTGACGAAACCTCCCGCGAGCACTCCCTCTGCTCTCACACGATCAGTCAGAACGGTGTGCTGGTGGTGCCGGACGCCGCAGCGGATCCCCGCTTTGCAGACAACCCCTATGTCCACGGAAAAGGCGGGATTCGCTTTTATGCAGGCGCACCCATCGTCAATCCCGAGGGATTCAAACTGGGTAGCCTCTGCATCATCGCCGGCAAGCCGAGGCACGATTTCTCCCTCCGCGATCAGCTGATCCTGCGAGATCTGGCAACCACCATCGCCGAGCAGATCGAGCTGCATTTTGCCGCCAGCCGGACCAAGGCAGCCATGGACGCGGAGGCTTCCGGTCGGGATCGCGCGGAGGCCGACCACGTTTTCGGCGTCCTCCTGAAGGACGTGCCGCTGAATGTTGCCATGCTCGACCGCTCGCACGCCTACGTGCTGGCCAGTCGCCGCTGGTGCAAGACGTTCGGCATCGAGGAAAGCGGCCTCAAAGGCCGCTACATGCACGACGTTCACCCCCATCTGCCGGTCGAGTGGCGCGAACAGCACGAGGCCTGCCTGAGCGGAGGCCGCTTCTTCGTTGAAGAGGAAGAACTCAAGCTGCCAGGCCGCGCGCCACACTGGTTCCGCCGGACGGTACACCCCTGGTACGACCGGAACGGCAACCTCGGCGGAATCATCATCGTGATGGTGAGCCTGGACGCACAGGTGCGCGCGCGCAAAGAGCTGCAGGAGAGCCAGCACTTCATCGAGGCGATGCTGCAGAACGTGTCCGAGGGGATCATCGCCTGTGACGAGCACGGGGCCCTCTCCATCGCCAACCGTGCGAGTGCCGCCATCCTGGGGATCGACCCCGAAAAACCGCGCCCGCTGAGGAGCTGGCACGAAGGGTTGACGGTGTACCGCGCCGGGGAACCCACGCCGATTGCCGCGGAGGATATGGCGCTATCTCGCCTGATGCGCGGCGCCGAGATCGACGCTGAAGAATACCAGATCATCAACCACGCCGGCCAGCACAGGGAGGTGGTCGTTCACGGCGCAGCGATGCGCGAGCAAAATGGCGATGTCATTGGCGCGGTGGTTTCCCTGCGCGATGTCACCCGCGAGCGAATCATCCACCGGCGCTGGCGCGAAGCCGACATGCTCTACAAGGCGATCTTCAACGCGGCCACGCAATATTCCTGCGTTCTCGACGTCGATCTCAAGGTGGTGGAAGTCAACGACCGGGTCATCGAGCTCCTGAATTGTACGCGCGAGCAGCTGTTGGGGCTCCCCTTCTGGGACAAGACATTCTGGGGCGAACCGCACGCCGGACGGCCTCTTCTCATGGAGTCGCTCCGGATGGCAAGGGCCGGGCAGTGCGTGCGCTACGAGGTCGACTATCAAATGCCGGACGGGTCAATCTCGCCCTCCGATTTCTCGCTGACCCCGGTGTTCGACCAGACTGGCGCGGTGACTCACATCATCACCGAAGGTCGCGACATTTCCGAGCAACGCGACACGCAAGAGGCCCTGCGGCGCCAGACCGCCGAACTGGAGTTGATGTTCAACCATGTGCCGATCCGCATCTTTTACAAGGACGACAAGAACCGGGTCCTGCGGCTTAACAAGCCGGCTGCCGACTCCATCGGGCTGAGCGTCTTCGAGGCGGAGGGCGCCGACACTGGCTGGCTGTTCACCGAGCATGCCGACACATATTATCGGCAGGACATGGAGGTCATCAATTCCGGCCAGCCGAAATTGGGCATCGTGGAACCGGTCGTGCCCCGCAATGGCGTTCCCGGATGGGTCCGGACCGACAAGGTGCCTTACACCGACCCGGCAACCGGCGAGCGCTTCCTGTTTGTCGCCTCGGTGGACATCACTGCGGAGCAGGCCGCCGTGGAGGCGCTGCGCGAGAGCGAGGAGCGCTACCGCGTCTTTTATAACCAGACGCCGGTGATGCTGGAGTCCGTTGATCCGGATGGTCGGATCATCAGCGTGAGCGACTATTGGCTGGAGAAGCTCGGCTTCTCGCGCGCGGAAGTGATCGGACGACCGGCGCAGGACTTCGTTCAGGGCGGGGAACACATCCGCTTGCCCTGGGAGACGCGCGCGCAGGTCGTGAAGGATCTCGAGATCGACCTTGCTGCCAGCAACGGAAATGTCGTTACGGTGCTTCTGTCTGCGGTCGCGCAGAATGACGAGGACGGGAACCTTGTCAGCTGGCTCACCAGCCTGACCGATATCACCGACCGCAAGAGGATCGAGGCGAAGCTGTTCCAGGCCAGCAAGATGGAGAGCGTGGGCCAGCTCACCGGCGGCCTTGCGCACGATTTCAACAACCTCTTGTGCATCGTTCTCGGCAATCTGCAGCTGATCGAACGGCGGATCGGCAAGGAAGAACACCTGGCGCCCCTGCTCAACTCCGCCATTCAGGCGGTGCGCAGCGGCTCTGATCTGACGCAGCGCCTCCTCGGCGTCTCGCGCGGTGCTCCCATCGAGACGACCGAAGTGGATGTGCCCGTGCTCGTCGCGGGCCTGGAGGAGCTTCTCCAGCGGGCGCTTGGCAGCCGGTTCGAGGTGCAGGTGCAGCTTGAGTCGGACCACGCCATCGCCCGCACCGACAAGGCGCAGCTGGAGGCCGCGCTCCTCAACCTTGCCATCAATGCGCGCGACGCGATGATCGGCCAGGGCAAGCTGACGGTAACGGTATCCGCCATCCAGCACATCGCCGACGAACCTGAGCTGACACCCGGGCCCTACATCGTGCTCAGCGTCGCCGACACCGGGGTCGGCATCCCGGCGGACGTGTTGCCAAAGGTGCTGGAGCCATTTTTCACCACCAAGGCGCGCGGCAAGGGCAGCGGCCTTGGGCTTGCGATGATCTATGGCCTGATGCGGCAGCTGAACGGCACCGTGCGCATCCACAGCGTGGTCGACGAAGGCACGAAAGTGTCCCTGTTCCTGCCGGCAATCGAGATTCCTGCGCGGTCAACAACCGGTTCCGGCACACTGCAGGCGCCGGCAATCTTCGACATTCGCGACTACACAATTTTCGTCGCCGAGGATCTGGACGAGGTGCGTGACGTCATCGTCTCCATTCTCAAAGAAAGTGGCTGCCGGACATTGACGGCCGCCAACGGTCCCGATGCCTTCAAGATGCTGGAAGACGGCGCACAGGCTGATGTGCTCCTGACCGACATCAGCATGCCCGGTGCGTATAACGGCGTCGGCCTTGCGCGGCGTGCGAAAGAATTGAGGCCGCACATGCCGATCCTGTTTGCCACCGGATATGCGGAAGATGCCGTGCTGGAAGCGGCAAGGATGTTTTCCGACCACCCCATCTTGCAAAAGCCCCTGCAGGCCGAGGGGCTGCGTGATGCCATCGGCCGCGCGCTCGGCTCAGCGGCCGCCCGGCGCCGGGGCTTCTCCACCCGGGCGCCTGCCAGCGCCGGCAGCCCGGTGACGATCGACGCCACCTAGGGGTGACTTCACACGCAGCGGTCCCGCCGCTTCGTGAGACCCGGCTGCGTTCCCGTGGCAAACGGGTGAGCGGCACCGGCTGAAGCGCGACCCATGCGCGCAGCATGTCGCGGGAGCGGGCGCGCCGGCCCGGAAGATGCAGGGCTTTCGGCGTCAGCGCTTGCATACTCGCTATGTCCGCACCGCGTTTGCCACTTCGTGCCCGACGGCGCATAGCTTTCGACGAGTAAGTGGCTGTAGGTTAAACCTGACCGCTTGCGCTCGCTATGGGTTGGAGGGCGTCTGAGGTCGTTGGTCGCGATGTCCGCTGGCACCGCGTTTCCGTCGACCGCACCGACGCACGGCTGGCGGACTGCGGGTAGAAGCACTGTTTTGTCCCCGGCGCACCAAGTGGGCGCGCCGCACTGAAAGTAGATCGTATGACGTCGTTCGCTTGGCGTGCAGCGAGTGCCGGTCTGGCGCTCATTCTCATGACAGGCGTTGCCGATGCGCAGCGCAGCCGTTCCAATTCCACCAGCGCGAACGAACCGCCCGCCGAGGAGGCAGCGCCCGAGGCCGCACCTGAGCCGCAGGCGCCTCCCCCGCCAGCGGTCACCTTCGTTTCGCTGGAAGAGCAGGACATCACGCTGACCACGCTCCTGCCGGGCCGCGTTGTGGCGTCCGGCGTTGCCCAGGTACGCCCGCAGGTCGCCGGCATCATCACCGAGCGCCTGTTCGAGGAAGGGGCCGACGTGGAGATCGGCGATCCGATGTACCGGATCGACCCCGCCACCTACGAAGCCAGCATCGCCGCCGCCAAGGCGCAGGTGGCGCAGGCGCAGGCCGCCTACGATGCCGCCGAGAAAGAAGCCACCCGCTCCTCCCGGCTGCGTGACCGCGGCGTCGTCAGCGACCAGACCTTCGAAGCGGCGGACGCATCGAAGGCGACCACCGCCGCGGCACTGCAGGTGGCGCAGGCCCAGCTGCAGCAGGCCCAGATCGACCTTGACCGCACCACCGTGCGCGCAGCCCTCTCCGGCGTTGTCGGCCGGTCGCTCACCACCCGCGGTGCGCTGGTCACCTCGGGCCAGGCGACGCCGCTCGCCATCATCCGCACCATCGACCCCGTGCTGGTGGACGTCACCCAGTCCGCAGCGGAGCTGATCGCGTTCCGGCGCGGCGTGACCAAGGAAAACCTCGGTGAAGCCGACCTCTCGGTCTCGCTGATCCTTGCGGACGATACCGTCTACGAGGAAACCGGCACGCTCACCGCCGCCGAGCCGAACGTCAACGAGTCCACCGGCGTCGTCACGCTGCGGCTGAAATTCCCCAACCCCAACCGCTTCCTGCTGCCGGGGATGTATGTGCAGGTGCGCATGCCGCAGGGTCTCGCCAGAGGCGTGGTGCTGGCGCCCCAGGAGGGCGTGACGCGCAACCGCCGCGGCCAGCCGATCGCCTATGTGGTGTCCGCTGAAAACACCATCGAGCAGCGCGACCTCACCATCAACGGCTCGCGCGATGCGAACTGGATCGTGACCAAGGGCCTCAAGGGCGGCGACCGGATGGTTGTGGCCGGCCTGCAGCGGATTTCGCCGGGCGCAACCGTGCGCCCGTCGGAGCGGGAAGCACCGAAGGCACCGGAAGCGCCGGCAGCCCCCGAAAGCGAAGAGAGCGCCGCGGCCGCACCGCAAGAGGCTGAACGCGATAAAACTGCCGCGGCGACCCCGGCCGAGCCGGAAACCGTCGCCAACTAGTGCCGCAGCGGCGCCGTCGCGGCGCCGCCCAGACTTGTAACAATGCTTGAACCGGCGCGGGTTTCGTCAGGCGCGGACATGTTTCCTGCCGACCAAAACGCGCCTCATTGCCTTTTGGAGGGTGCCAAATGGCCCAATTCTTCATCGATCGGCCCGTCTTCGCATGGGTCATCTCGATCATCATCATGGGCATCGGCGTCCTTTCGATCCTGACATTGCCCATTGCCCAGTACCCGCAGATTGCGCCGCCCTCGGTCACCGTTTCGGCCAACTATCCGGGCGCTTCGGCCGAGACTGTGGCCAACACCGTCACCCAGGTGATGGAGCAGCAGATGACCGGGCTCGACGGCCTGCGTTATTTCTCGTCCAGCTCCACCTCGTCCGGCTCCGCGCAGATCACCCTCACCTTCGAGACCGGCACCGACCCCGACATTGCGCAGGTGCAGGTGCAGAACCGCCTCAGCCAGGCGACGCCGCTGTTGCCGGAAACCGTGCAGCGGCAGGGCATCACGGTGCGCAAGTCGTCTGCCGGCTTCCTGATGGTGATCGGCCTCATTTCCGAAGACGGCGCGCTGGAGCAGGTCGACCTGTCGGACTATCTGGCCTCCAACATCGTCGACGAGATGAGCCGTGTTGAGGGCGTCGGCCAGGTTCAGGTGTTCGGCTCCAAGTATGCCATGCGCATCTGGCTCGATCCGTCCAAGCTGGCGGCCTACGAGCTTGCCCCGGAAGACGTCGTCGCGGCCGTCTCCGCCGAAAACGCGCAGATCTCTGCCGGGTCGTTCGGCTCGCTGCCCGCCGTCGACGGGCAGATGCTGAACGCCACCATCACCGCCCAGTCTCTCCTGCAAACGCCCGAAGACTTCGAGCAGATCGTCGTGCGGGCCGAGACCGACGGCGGCCTCGTCCTCCTCAACGACGTTGCGCGGGTGGAAATCGGCGCGCAGCAATATCAGACCATTGCGCGCTACGACCGCCAGCCCGCCGCGGGCATGGCGATCCAGCTGGCAAGCGGTGCCAACGCGCTCGACACAGCGACCGCCGTGCGCGAGCGGATCGAGGAATTCTCGAAATTCTTCCCCGAGGGCGTCTCCTACGTCATCCCCTACGACACCACGCCGTTCGTGACGATCTCCATCGAGGAGGTGGTCAAGACGCTGTTCGAGGCCATCGTGCTGGTCTTCATCGTGATGTTCCTGTTCCTGCAGAACATCCGCGCCACCATCATCCCGACGCTTGCCGTGCCCGTGGTGCTTCTGGGCACGTTCGGCATCCTCGCGATGGCCGGCTTCACCATCAACACGTTGACGATGCTGGCCATGGTGCTCGCCATCGGCCTACTCGTCGATGATGCCATCGTCGTGGTCGAAAACGTCGAGCGCATCATGGAAGAGGAAGGGCTGGAACCGCGCGAGGCGACGCGCAAATCCATGGGGCAGATCACCGGCGCGCTGATCGGCATCGCGATGGTGCTGTCGGCGGTGTTCGTGCCGATGGCCTTCTTCGGCGGGTCCACGGGCGTCATCTACAAGCAGTTCTCCATCACCATCGTGTCGGCCATGGCGCTGTCCGTGGTGGTCGCGCTGACGCTGACACCGGCGCTCTGCGCCACCATCCTCAAGAAGCCGAAAGACGGGCACGACAAGCGGCGCGGCGCCTTCGGCTGGTTCAACCGCGGCTTCGGGGCGACCCAGTCCGGCTACACCGGCATTGTCGGCTTCATCGCGCGGCGCCCCTTCCGGGTCGGCATCCTTTATCTGGCGCTGGTCGGCGGCATGGTCTGGATGTTCATGAACACGCCCACCGGCTTCCTCCCCGACGAGGACCAGGGCATCATGTTCACCCTCATCCAGGGCCCCACCGGTGCCACGGCCGAACGGACCCTTGCCGTGGTCAAGCAGGTGGAAGACCACTTCCTTGACGGCGAGGCCGAAAATGTCGCGTCCATGTTCTCGGTGGTCGGCTTCTCCTTCGCCGGCGCCGGACAGAACATGGGCCTCGGCTTCGTCCGCCTGAAGGACTGGGAAGAGCGGACCGAACCCGGACAGGGTGTGCAGGCCATTGCGGGCCGCGGCTTCGGCGCCCTCAGCCAGATCCAGGATGCGATGGTGTTCCCGATCGTGCCGCCTGCGGTGATCGAGCTGGGCAACGTGTCCGGCTTCGATTTCTACCTTCAGGCCCGCGGCGGACAGACCCACGCGCAGCTGCTGCAGGCGCGCAACCAGTTTCTGGGGCTTCTCGCCCAGTCGTCGCTGGTGGGTTCGGCCCGCCCCAACGGGCTGGAAGACTCCGCCCAGTACAACCTCGACATCGACTGGCGGGCCGCTGGCGCCATGGGCGTCACCGCCAGCGACGTCGGAAACCTTCTGCAGACGGCATGGGCCGGCCGCTATGTGAACGACTTCCTCAACCAGGGCCGCGTCAAGCGCGTGATCGTGCAGGGCGAGGCGGACGCCCGCGGTGCGCCGGAGGACATCGAGCAGTGGCGCGTGCGCAATTCGTCAGGCGGTTTGGTGCCGTTCTCCAACTTTGCGGAAGGCAGCTGGCGGTTCGGCCCGCAGGGGCTGACGCGTTATAACGGCGTGCCCTCCATGCAGATCCAGGGCACGCCAGCGCCCGGCGTTGCCACCGGCGATGCCATGGCCGAGGTGGAGCGGCTTGCCGGACAGCTGGGCCAGGGCTTTCAGGTGGCGTGGACCGGCCTTTCGCTGGAAGAGACGGAGTCCGGATCGCAGGCCCCGCTTCTTTACGCGCTGTCACTGGCGGCGGTGTTCCTGTCGCTGGCGGCGCTTTACGAGAGCTGGTCGGTTCCGTTCGCGGTCATGCTCGCCATGCCGATTGGCGTGCTCGGCGCGCTGGCTGGCGCATGGCTCGGCGGGTTCGACAATGGCGTGTTCTTCCAGGTGGGCCTCCTCACCGTCATCGGGCTCACGGGCAAGAACGCAATCCTGATTGTGGAATTTGCCCGCGACCGGATGGAGGAGGAAGGCGAAGACGCGGTGACCGCCGTCGTCACGGCCGCGCGCCAACGCTTCCGGCCGATCATCATGACCTCCATGGCGTTCTCGCTGGGCGTGCTGCCGCTGGTCCTGTCCAGCGGCGCGGGCTCTGCCGGCCGGCAGGCCATCGGCTCCGGCGTGCTCGGCGGCACCATCGCCGGCACAGTCCTCGGTGTGGTGTTCGTGCCGCTGTTCTTCGTCGCCGTGCAGCGCTTCGTTTCCGTGTTCAGGCGCAAGAAGAAGACCGACGAAACCGCCGACACGGCGGGTAGCGATGCACAGGCAGCGCCCGCCGAATAATAGCCAGGCAGGCCGCACCCGCCCCCCGGCCGTGCGGCCTGCCCCGATTGCATGCGCGGCACAGGCAGGCGAAGCTCCCTTCACCCGGCGCCGACAGGGGCGCACCAAACAGAGGCGCCCGCATTTTGTCCCGCAGCACCGAAATCCTCTCCGAACTGATTGCGATGCCCACGGTGTCGCGCACCCCCAACACCGCGCTGCTGGACCGCGCCGCCGAACTCCTTGCTGCCGCCGGTGCAACGCTCACGCGGGTGCCCTATGAGAACGGCCGCGAAAACCTCTATGCCGTGATCGGCCCTGCCGACCGGCCCGCCGTCATCTTGTCCGGCCACACGGATGTGGTGCCGGTTGAGGGTCAGGCATGGACCAAACCGCCCTTCGAACTGACGCGGGAGGATGGCCGCCTCTACGGTCGCGGCACCGCCGACATGAAAGGCTTCGTCGCAGCCGCCATGGCTGCTGCCGAGCGCGCGAAGGGCCGGACGCTGAAGAACCCGCTGGCGCTGGCGTTGTCATGCGACGAGGAGGTCGGTTGCCTCGGCGTTCGACCGCTGATCGAAATGCTGAAGGGCGCGCCGGTTCGGCCGGGCCTCGTCATCGTCGGCGAACCGACGCAGCTGGCCGTCGCCACCGGGCACAAGGGCAAGACCTCCCTCACTGCCGTCTTCCGCGGCCGGGAGGGCCACTCCGCGCTCGCCCCCCTCGCCTTCAACGCACTCCACCTTGCCACCGACTTCGTGGCCGCGCTGCGCACCCGGCAGGCCGAATTCGCCGAGCGCGGCTTTCGCGACGGCGATTATGACGTGCCCTACACCACCGTCCACGTCGGCACGCTGAAAGGCGGCGTCGCGCTCAACATCGTGCCCAACCACGCCGTGATGGAGTTTGAGGTACGGGCGCTGGCCGAAGACGACGATGTCGGCATCATCGAGGCCATCCGGGCCGATGCAGCGGCCATCGTCGCGGCTGCGGGCGATCCGGATGCGTCCATCGAGATCACCGAGGGCAACCGCTCGCCGGGCCTTGCGACGGCCAAGACCGACGCCGCGGTGGATTTCGTCAAGCGCCTCACCGGGGCCAATGGCACGATCAAGGTCGCCTACGCCACCGAGGGCGGGCTGTTTGCCGAGGGGCTGGGCGCGCCGGTGGTGGTGTGCGGGCCAGGTTCGATGGCACAGGGCCACCGGCCCGACGAGTTCATCACCGAAGACGACCTTGCCCGCTGCGACACCATGCTGGACGCCCTTCTGGAGCGGCTGGAGGCTGGTCTGTAGCCCGAGGGCGCATCACACCATCAGGCGAGCCCGAAGAGCTCCTGCGCGTCCGCAACGCCCTCCAGCGCGAATGTGCCGCGGCTCCTGAACGCACCGGGCGACGCCTTCGCGACGGCGCCCGTCACAAGTACGGTCTCCCGCAGCGTTTTCGTGAGCCGTTCGATCCGCGCCACCTTGTTCACGCTGGGGCCGATCGCCGAAAATGTGAGCCGGTCCTCGATGCCGATGTTGCCATAAACGACCGTACCGACGTCGATGGCGATGCCGGCAATTTCCGCAACGTCGCTGCGTCCGTCAAACACGCGGTGACGTGCGGCGAAGGCGGCCAGCGCACTCTGCGCCTCGCGGGTGGCATCCAGCGCCCGTTGCAGTCCCGCATCGCTCTGGGGAAAGATCGCGAGTACGGCGTCGCCGATAAAATCGAGAATGTCGCCGCCGTGGCGGTCGACCACACCTGCGCTGGCGCTGAAATAATCATCCAGCAATGGAAGGTAGGCGCCGACGCCCAGCGTCTCGCACAAGGCGGTGGAGCCGCGCAGGTCGCAGTACCAGATCACCGCATCCACCGCCCGGCCCTCGCCCCGTGCAATTTCCCCGCCCAGCACGCGGCCCCCGGCGGTGCGGCCAAGATAGGTCGTCGCCAGCGTCTCGCGCATCGCGGTTTCCATCCGGCTCCGGACGGCCAGCGCAAAGATCCGTTTCAACCGGCCCAGCGCCTCGATCTCTTCATCCAGAAAGCCGCCCGGACGCTCGGATGCGAACGAGAAGATCAGTCCGTTGCCGGGTGCTGCAGGCATGGTTTCGCTGGTGAACGAGACCTTGACCGCGAGATAGTCGGTCAAACCGGCGGCGCCGAGCTCGGACAGGATCGGGTAGTCGAGCGGCGCATTGGCGCCGTCGACGCGCCGCCGGATTTCAAAGGCATCCGTCGTGATCAGCGTGTGGATCGGCGAACGCAGAAACTCTTCTGAGGTTTCGGATTCGCCGTGGGGGTGCAACTCCACGACGCATCCCGTCTCCGGCCCCCACCGGACCGTCTGACTGTTGAAGATCGGATTGAGCAGACGGTAGCCGACCATCACCCGGCCAAGCGACATGCCGCCTGCCCGCGCGCGCGCCGAAAAGCCGTCCACAATGTGGGCAAGCTGCTTTGCGCTGAGTGCGGCGGTGGTCAGAAACTCTTCGAGTTCCTCCACAAGGGGGCGGAATGTCTCGTCCATTGGACGCCTCGCAGCTGTTGGTGCCGCATCGCAGGCGCTTGTGCCCGGCACGTTGCGCCGCGCGCCCCTTGCACCGGACCGAACGGGCCTTTCCGGCTCACCCGCCGGTGCACCCGCTCAATACAAGCGGCGGCGCCGTTCCGCCAGCCGGATGCGACAACGCGCCGGAGCAAGCCCCGGCGCGTTTCAAAGTTTTCACAAATGCGGCAGGCGGTTCAGACCGTCTTGCCGTGGCAATGCTTGTACTTCTTGCCAGAGCCGCAGGGGCACGGCTCGTTGCGGCTCACCTTGCCCCACGTGGTGGGGTCGTTGGGGTCGCGTTCCTCGGCGGCCCTGCGGGCAAGGCGCGCCTCCTCTGCCCCGCCGGACGCAGCCGGGGCACCCGCAGGCGCGTCGAACTCGTCTTCGCCGGTGCTGGGGTCGAAGTGGTGCGGCTCGTAATCGTCCAGCTCGTCATCGCTGGGCAGCGACGGCGCTTCGGACGGCTGGCGGATCTCGATCCGCATCAGCTGGCTGGTGGTCAGCGTGCGCAGCTCCTGGAGCATCGCCTCGAACAGCTCGAAGGATTCCGTCTTGTACTCGTTCAGCGGGTCACGCTGCGCATAGCCGCGGAAGCCCACCACCGAGCGCAGGTGATCGAGCGTTGCGATATGCTCGCGCCACAGATGGTCCAGCGTCTGCAGCAGGACCGATTTTTCCACCTGGCGCCACGTCTCGATGCCGTATTTGGCGACCTTGCGGGCAGCGGCCTCGTCCGTCGCGTTCTTCAGGCGCTCGCGGATCTCCTCGTCGGCGATGCCTTCCTCGTTGGCCCAGTCCTTGACCGGGAGATCGAGGCCGAACACTTCGCGGACCGACTGGGTGAGTCCCTCGCTGTCCCACTGCTCGGGATACGCCTTTTCGGGGATGTGCTTGGCGACCATCGCCTCCACCACATCCTGGCGCATCTCGTTGATGGTCTCGCGAACGTCCTCTTCCTGCATCAGCTCGCGGCGCTGCTCGAACACCACCTTGCGCTGGTCGTTCATCACGTCGTCATATTTGAGGACGTTCTTGCGCTGGTCGAAGTTGCGCGCCTCGACCTTCTGTTGCGCCTTTTCCAGCGCGCGGTTGATCCACGGGTGAACGATCGCCTCGCCGTCTTCGAGGCCGAGACGGCGCAGCATGCCGTCCATCCGCTCGGAGCCGAAGATGCGCATCAGATCATCCTGAAGCGACAGGTAGAAGCGCGAGCGGCCGGGGTCGCCCTGACGGCCCGAACGGCCGCGCAGCTGGTTGTCGATCCGGCGCGATTCGTGCCGTTCGGTGGCCAGCACGAAGAGGCCGCCTGCAGCCAGCGCCTTCTGCTTCAGCGCCTCGATCCGGTCGCGGATCACCTGTTCCTTCTCGCCGCGGTCCGGGCCGTCATAGTCGCCCAGCTCCTCGTCGATCACCATATCCGCGTTGCCGCCGAGCTGAATGTCGGTGCCGCGGCCTGCCATGTTGGTGGCGATGGTGATGCCGCCCGGAACACCCGCCTGGGTGATGATCTTGGCTTCCTGCTCGTGGAAGCGGGCGTTCAGCACCTGGAACGTGGGCTTGCCGCCCTTTGCGGTCTCGCCGAGGCTTGCGCTGGTGGCCGATTCCAGGTCGCGCTGGCGGAAGCCCTCTTTTTTCAGGCTTTCGGCAAGCTGCTCGGATTTCTCGATGGACGTGGTGCCCACCAGGATCGGCTGCCCCTTGGCGTGGGCCTCCTTGATGATCCCCAGGATCGCCTGATATTTCTCTTCCTGCGTCCGGTAGACCTGATCGTGCTCGTCCTCGCGCTTGATCTCCCGGTTGGTGGGGATCGACACGACGTCGAGGCGGTAGATGTCCATGAACTCTTCCGCCTCGGTGAGCGCGGTGCCCGTCATGCCGGCAAGCTTGTCGTACATGCGGAAATAGTTCTGGAACGTGATCGACGCGACGGTCTGGTTTTCCGGCTGGATCTTCTGCCGTTCCTTCGCCTCCAGCGCCTGGTGCAGGCCCTCGCCATAGCGGCGGCCCGGCATCATGCGGCCGGTGAACTCGTCGATGATGATCACCTCACCATTCTTGATGATGTAATCCTTGTCGCGCTGGAACAGCTTGTGCGCGCGCAGCGCCTGCTGGAGGTGGTGAACGACGGAAACGTTCTCCACGTCGTACAGCGAATCGCCCTTGAGGAGCTTGGCGTCGCCCAGCAGCACTTCCAGCTTTTCGTTGCCCGCCTCGGTGAAGGAGGCGGTGCGCATCTTCTCGTCTACCTCGTAATCGTCCGGCTCCAGCTTGGGCACGAACGTGTCGACGGTGTTGTAGAAGTCGGAGCGGTCTTCCAGCGGGCCGGAAATGATCAGCGGCGTGCGTGCCTCGTCTATCAGGATCGAGTCCACCTCGTCGACGATCGCAAAATAGTGCCCGCGCTGGGCCATCGCCTTGATGTCGTACTTGAGGTTGTCGCGCAGATAATCGAACCCGAACTCGTTGTTCGTGCCGTAGGTGATGTCGGCCGCATAAGCCGCCTTGCGCTCCACATCGGTCTTGCCGTGGACGATGACGCCGACTTCCATGCCGAGGAAGTTGTAGATCTCGCCCATCCAGCCGGCATCGCGCTCGGCCAGATAGTCGTTCACGGTGACGACGTGGACGCCCTTGCCGGTCAGCGCATTGAGGTAGACGGGCAGCGTTGCCACCAGCGTCTTGCCCTCGCCGGTCTTCATTTCGGCGATGCCGCTTTCGTGAAGAACCATGCCGCCGATGAGCTGTACGTCAAAATGACGCTGGCCCAGCGTGCGCTTGGCCGCCTCGCGGACAGTGGCAAAAGCGGGGACGAGAAGATCGTCGAGCGACTTGCCATTGGCAAGTTCGGCTCGGAAGAAGGCGGTCTTCGCCCTCAGCTCCTCATCATTAAGCTTTTGAAATTCAGGTTCAGCAGCGTTGATTGCATCCACGCGGCTGCGGTAGCCCTTCACGCGGCGGTCGTTCGCCGAGCCGAAAAGGCGTTTGGTCAGGGTGCCGAGCATCCGAGGTCCTTGCGTACTGGCGCGGCGCGCGGCCCATGCAGAATGCGCTGAGTCGGCTTGTGCCACTTGGCGCGCCCGAATTCGACATATGTTTGGCCTCGGGACATGTCAAACAAGCGGCGCAGTTGGCCCGCAGGAAAGGACTACAATAATGTTCAAGCGTCTCATCGGCGCCGCGGCAATTGCCGCGATGACCGCGCTCCCCGTCGCGGCGCAGGACAATCCAGTCCTCGCAACCGTCAACGGCAAGCAAATCACCGCAGCGGACGTGGCTTTTGCGGTCTCCACCCTCAGCGAAGTGCTGGAGCAGGTGCCGGCCGAAAGGCGCCCCGAAATGGTGCTTTCGCTGATGGTCGACATGAAACTTCTGGCCGACGCGGCCGAAAAGGCGGGCTATGACGAAGACCCCGTCGTCGCGCAGCGAATGGAATATTATCGCAGCCAGACCCTGCGTGATCTCTACATGGAGAAGCTAATTTCCGAAAAAGTGACGGAAGAAGCCGTCAAGGCCCGTTACGAGGAAGAAGCTGCCAAGGTCGGCCCGCAAAAAGAAGTCTCGGCCCGTCACATCCTGGTCGAAGATGAGGCAACCGCGAAAGATCTGATCGCGCAGCTGAAGGACGGCGCGGACTTTGCCAAGCTCGCCGAAGACAATTCGAAGGATCCGGGCTCTGCCGCACGCGGCGGCTCGCTCGGCTTTTTCGGCAAGGGCCAGATGGTGCCGGCATTCGAGGAAGCAGCTTTTGCGCTCGGCGATGGCGAAATGACCGAGGAGCCGGTTCAGTCGCGCTTCGGCTACCACATCATCAAGGTGGACGAGGCCCGCGAGAAGCCGGTTCCGACGCTTGAAGAGGTGGGCGACCAGATCCGTCAGCTGATGATCCGCGAAGCTTTCGTTGACGAAGTCGCGAAGTTGAAGGAAACCGCTGAGATCGAAATGAAACTGCCGACACCCGCACAATGACGCCATCCCCGTTTGCCCCGGCCAATCCGCCGGCCCTCCCTCCGATCGGTGGCGTCTCCATTGCCACCGCGATGGCCGGCATCAAGCGCGCCGGGCGACGGGATGTGCTGCTCATCAGCTTTGACCCCGGCACGACCGTTGCCGGGGTCTTCACCACCTCGCGCTGCCCCTCCGCCCCGGTGGAGTGGTGCAGGCGGGTGCTGCCGACGGGCAAATGCCGCGCATTACTGGTCAACGCCGGCAACGCCAACGCCTTCACGGGCGCCAAGGGCCGCGCCTCGACCGAAACGTCTGCCAGCCTTGTGGCCGACGCGCTCGGCATTGCGGCAGACGACATCATGCTCGCCTCCACCGGCGTGATTGGCGAGCCGCTGGATGCCAGCAAGTTTGCCGGCGTGATGGACAGCCTCACCGCCAACCTCGCCGGCGACGACTGGGCCAACGCCGCCGCCGCCATCATGACCACCGACACCTTCCCCAAGGGGTTGTCGCGGACCGTGGACATCGGCGGGAAGAAAGTGACCATCAACGGCATCGCCAAGGGTGCCGGGATGATTGCCCCCGACATGGCGACCATGCTGTCCTTCGTTGCCACCGATGCCGAGGTGCCACCCGCCGTTCTCCAGGCGATGCTGGCGCACGGCGTTTCCCGCTCGTTCAACAAGATCACCGTCGACAGCGACACGTCCACGTCCGACACCCTCCTCGCCTTCGCCACCGGCGCGTCCGGCGCTGCGGTGGACGATCCGGCTTCGGCGGACGGTAAGGCCTTTGCCAATGCGCTGAACGGGCTGCTCCTCGATCTCGCGCATCTTGTGGTCAAGGATGGCGAGGGGTGCACCAAATTCGTGGCGATCACGGTGAGCGGCGCGGAAAGCGACGCCTCCGCCGGCCGGATCGCCCGCTCCATCGCCGATTCGCCGCTGGTGAAAACCGCCATTGCCGGCGAAGACGCCAACTGGGGCCGCATCGTCATGGCCGTCGGCAAGGCCGGCGAACCGGCGGACCGCGACAAGCTGGAAATCCATTTCGGCAATATCCGTGTTGCCGTGAACGGTGAGCGGGACCCGGCCTACTCCGAAGCGGCGGCCTCCGCCGTCATGCGTGAGCCGGAAATTGCCATCCGCGTGGCGCTCGGCCTCGGCGACGGCGAGGACACGGTCTACACCTGTGACCTCACCAAGGAATATGTTGCCATCAACGGCGACTATCGCACGTGAGCGAGGCTTCTGCGCGGCGGGTTCTGACCGTCGTCGCGGCTGCGCTGATGGACGACGACGGGCTGATCATGCTGACCCAGCGGCCCGAAGGCAAAGCCATGGCGGGCCTCTGGGAGTTTCCCGGCGGCAAGCTGGAGCCGGGCGAAAGCCCCGAGGCAGCCCTTGTCCGGGAACTTGCCGAGGAGCTCGGCATTGTGGTGCGCGAGGCGGATCTAAAACCGTTTTTCTTCGCCAGCCACGGCTACGACGCGTTTCATTTGCTGATGCCGCTCTATATCTGCAAGCGGTGGGACGGCGTCCCCACCTCTCGCGAAGGGCAGGCGATCCGCATGGTTCGTCCGCAGGAGATGGACGGCTACGACGTTCCTGCCGCGGACGTGCCACTCGTCAGACACATTCAGACCGTATTCAACCGCTAGCCGGCATCGACCACTCGGCCTATGAGATGGCGAGCTGGTCTCGAAGCTGCATAGGGATGTGCTCCTGCGGGAACATCCCGGCACCCACAATCGGAGTCCTGCGACAATGCCCATCGCACGTCGGCAATTGCTGAAGGGAGCTGTCAGCGTGGCGGCGCTGGCCGCACTCGAACTTGGCGGCCTCACCAACGTGGTGCAGTCCGCGCGTGCCGAGCTTCTGGGGGCGGCGGAGCCGTTCTCGCGGGCAGCGCTGGCCGCCGCTGCCGAGGCGCTCTCGAAAACGCCGTTCGTCGATCCGCGCGCAGGCATGCCCGAAGCGCTGACCAAAATGACGTACGACGGTTACCGCGCGATGCGCATGGGACCGGATTTTCCGATCGCGCTGTCCGAAGCCGATGCGTTTCACATGGATCCGCTGCTGGCGGGCTTTGTCTTCCGGCAACCGGTCGATCTTTTTCTCGTCGAGGGGGACAGCGCGCGCCGCATCCAGTTCGACCGGGACATGTACGTGTTCGATCCGCCCGCCGACACACAGGCGCCCGACGGCGACATTCCCTTCTCGGGCTTCCGCCTGCGCACGCCCATCAACAACCCGGACGTGAACGACGAGTTCGTCGTCTTTCAGGGCGCCAGCTACTTCCGCGCCATCGGCAAGGGCGAGACCTACGGCCTTTCCGCCCGCGGCCTCGCCATCAACACCGGCCAGCCGACCGGGGAGGAATTCCCGTTCTTTCGTGCGTTCTACGTGGAGAAGCCGCGCAGCGACGCCAAGGCCGTGGTGATCCATGCGCTGCTGGACAGCCCGTCCACCACCGGCGTCTACCGCATCACGGTGCGGCCCGGCGATTCCACGCAGACCGACGTGGAGCTGACGCTGTTCCCGCGCAAGGACATCGAGACCATCGGCTTTGCGCCATTCTCGTCCATGTTCCTGTTCGACAGCATGAACCGCAGCGCGTTCGACGATTACCGCGATGCGGTGCACGACTCGGACGGCCTGTCCATGCTGACCGGCGGCGGCGAATGGCTTTGGCGGCCGCTCTACAACCCGCAACGGCTGGAGGTTTCGGCCTTTGTGGACACCACGCCGCGCGGCTTCGGCCTCGTCCAGCGCAAGCGCAGCTACGTGGACTACCAGGACGCCGAGGCGCGCTATCAAAGCCGGCCCACGGCGTGGGTCGAGCCCATTGGCGACTGGGGCACCGGCGCTGTGGTCCTGTTCGAGATCCCCACCGATTCGGAAACCAACGACAACGTGGTCGCCTACTGGCAGCCGGACAAGGCGATTGTCGCCGGTGAGCCCTTCAGCCTCACCTACCGGATCCACTGGGATGCCGACACGCCGGTTCGCGCCGAAGGGCCGCGCGTCGAGAGTACGCGGCACGGGCGGAACTTCTTCGACACTGATGAGCTTTTCGTCATCGACTATGCCCTCGGTGATGCCACGCCGACCAACATTGCGGTGGATGTCCAAAGCTCAGCCGGAAAGGTGAAGAACGTGACCCACTACATGACCCCCGAGCCGGGGATCCTGCGCGTGAGCTTCGAACTCGACCCCGACGCGAACGAGACCATCGAGCTGCGGGCATCGCTGACTGCCGATGGCATCGAACAGGCGGAAAAATGGCTTTTCCGATGGACCGCCTAGACTTCGCGCCCCCGCCTGCCCCGCGCGACATGCCGGAGCAGGCCCTGTTCGGCACGCCGCCTGCCGCGCGGTTCAGGCGCTCCGTCTCCGTGCGCACCATGGCGGCGCGGACCACCATGGCAACCATCACCGTTGCCACCACCATCTTTGCATCCAACGAAATGCGGGTCGCCGCCAGCCCCGGCGGTGTGACGTTTCTGGAGTGGGTGCTGGTCGCAATCTTTACCGTCGCGTTCGCGTGGATCGCGTTCAGCGCCGCAAATGCCCTGGTGGGCCTCCTGTTCCCGTTCCGGCCGGCAAAGGCCCGTACGCCCGGCGACACTGGCGGCGTCCGCACCGCCATCGTCATGCCGATCTACAACGAGGACCCGCGCACCGTGTTCGCGGCGCTGGCCGCCATGGCGCGCGACCTGCCGCCAAGCACCGCCGAAGCGTTCGAGATCTTCATCCTGTCCGACACCACGGACCCCGAGGTGTGGGTGGCCGAGGAAGGCGGCCTTGAGACATTGCGCGCGCTGTGCGGCCCGGTGCCGGTCTGGTACCGGCGCCGGTCGGACAACAGCCACCGCAAGGCCGGTAATGTCGGCGATTTTGTCCGCCGCTGGGGTGACCGCTACGGCCACATGGTGGTGCTGGACGCTGACAGCGTGATGACCGGCGCCTGCCTTGCCGGCCTGCGCGAGGCGATGCTGGCCGACCCGCAAAGCGGCATCATCCAGACAAGCCCGGTGCTGATCGGCGCCGTGACCCCGTTTGCGCGGGCACAGCAATTTGCCAACACCGTGGCCGGCCCCACGGTGGGCGACGGGGTGGCCGCCTGGCAGGGCGAGGACGGCAACTACTGGGGCCACAACGCCATCATCCGCATGGAGGCGTTCGCCGCGGCCGCTGGCCTGCCCAGCCTGCCGGGTGCGCCCCCCTTCGGCGGCACCATCCTCAGCCACGATTTTGTGGAAGCCGCCCTCATCCGCCGCGCGGGCTATTCGGTGACCCTGCGCAGCGACCTCACCGGCTCTTACGAAGGGGCCCCGTCGGACCTCTTCGGCGTCATCAAGCGCGACCGGCGCTGGGCGCAGGGCAACCTCCAGCATTCACGCATCATCGGTGCGTCCGGGCTGGCGCTCGCCAACCGCGTTCACTTCGCCATCGGCATCCTCGCCTATCTGATGAGCCCGATCTGGCTGGCGCTGATCCTGGTGGGTGTGGTCCTGTCGATCCAGGCGACGCTGGTGCGGCCTGAGTATTTCCCGACTGCATTTGCGCTGTTCCCCACCTGGCCCGTGTTCGATTCCGCGCGCCTCCTCCAGCTGTTCATGGTCTCGCTCGCCGTTCTGCTTCTGCCCAAGGCAGTGGCGCTGGTTCGTGCGCTGTTCATCCGTGAGATCCGCCGCGGCTGCGGCGGCGGCGCGCATCTGGCCGAAAGCATGCTGGTCGAACTTCTGGTCAGCACGCTGATCGCGCCGATCATGATGATCGCGCAGACCTCCATCGTGCTGTCAGTGGTGTTCGGGCGTGCCGTGGGCTGGACGCCGCAAGCGCGCGAGGGGCAGAGCGTGCCCTGGCTGGCGGCCATCAAGTTCCACGCCTATCACATGCTGGCGGGCCTCTCGCTGGCGTTGATTGCGCTGCTCCACTCCCCCACCCTTGCCGCCTGGATGTCGCCGACCCTGATTGCGCTGATCCTCGCCGTGCCCATTTCCAAGGGCGCCGGATCGGCAAGGCTCGGCGCATGGTTCAAGCGATTCACCATTCTGACGACGCCGCAGGAGCGCACGCCCGCAAACGCTGTGATCGAAGCAGAAGCGCTGCGCGACCGCTTCATGGTGCAACCGCCCAATGCGGTTCTGGCGCTGGCGGGCGATGCGGCGCTGTTTGCCGCCCACCGGCGGGCACTCAGCGAACCGGCCCGCGGCCGCGGCGCCGTCGACGCGCCCACCGCGCTCGCCACCGTCAAGCTGGATGAGGCCAATTCGCTGGAGGAACTGGCAGAATGGCTGGACCCGGCCGAGCGCATGGGCATCCTCAGCAGCGGCCCCCTGCTGGATCGGCTGCGCGGGCTGCGCCCGCCGGACGGCCCCGCCCCCGCCTGACCGGAGCCCGGCACCGCTCCCGCAGCGGAAAGCCGGACCAGCGCGTCTCCTCCACTTCGGCCCGAACCCGACATCAAGCGACCGCCAGTCCAACGGTCGCTTGATGTTTTCGGATTACCCATTGTCGCCGCTTCGGCCGGGCAAATCCCCTACAAAAACCCGTCCACTGAAGCGTTGTATTTATTTTATGAACAGTAATTGATACGCAAAAAAAATCCGCCCGAACACATCTTTTACAGACAAACGAAACTCTTTTACCTGCTTTACCCTCAAGGAACGGCTAATCTAAGCATCGAATATTGACAGACCGCATTTCCCTCCTGCCAGACATGATGGGATGCGCAAATGCTCAATGCGAATGTTCGCCGCTTCTTCCGCAACGTCCTGACAGCAACCTGCATGACTGCGGCGTCGCTGATGACGGCGCCATCCGTGGCGCAGCCTGCATCCGCCAGCTCGGTTCCGACAACGCTCTTCGCCCATGAGTGGGACGCCTTCAAGCAGCGCTACATGGCCTCCGATGGCCGGATCGTCGATATCGAGAAAGGCGGCCTCACCCACAGCGAAGGCCAGGGCTACGGCATGATTCTGGCGGTGAAGGCCGATGACCGCGACGCCTTCGAGCGGATTGCAAGCTTTACCCTGCGGTCCCTGCGCGCACGCAAGGATCATCTGTCCGGCTGGCTCTACGACCCCCGCGGCGCTGGCCGCGTGACCGACACCAACAACGCCACCGATGGCGACATCATGATTGCCTACAGCCTCGTGCAAGCCGCGCTGAAGTGGAATGATGGCCGCTATCTCGCCCTCGCGACCCCCATCATCGACGACATCGGCCGCCTCCTTCTGGTGCGCAACGGTGCGCATGTTCTGGTGCGCCCTGGCGCTGCCGGGTTCGACCAGACTGACGGGCAGGTGGTCAACCTCTCCTACTTCGTCTACGGCGCGCTGCTCCTGTTCTCACAGGTCAACGACGACTACCCCTTTTTCGAGGCATGGCAGAGCGGCCTGCAGCTCACCGAGCAGGCCATGCACACCGGCCACCGCGTTGCGCCCGACTGGGTTTCCGTCACCCGCACCGGCGCCATGGGCCAGCGCCATCGGATGCCCAAGAAATCCTCCTACGATGCCGTGCGCATCCCGCTCTACATGATGCTTGGCGGCCGTGTGCCCACCCGCTATGTCGCCCCGTTCGACCGTGCCTGGAACATTGAAGGCAACCGCATCCCCAAGGACGTCGACCTTGGCAAGACCCGCACGGACACCGACATGAACGACAGCGGCTACCGCGCCATTGCTGCCCTTGCCGCCTGTGCCACCCGCAACGTGCCGATACCCGCCGCGCTGCAGCAGTTCCGCACCACCACCTACTTCGCCTCCGCGCTGCACCTCATGACCCTGTCGGCCGCCCGCGAGCATTATCCGCACTGCACGCAGGGCGCCCCCGCCGTCGCCCCTTCGGCGCCCGTCCATGTCTCCTACGCTGTCGCCAGCAGTGCCGCCTTCCGGATGCGCTGACCAGGCCGCACGCACAAAAAAAGCGGCACCCGGGGTGCCGCTTTTTCATAGGCCCGGTCCATTGGCCGGGCGCGGTGGTAACGGCGGCTAGAGCGCCTTCACGATCTCTTCGACCATCTTCTTGGCATCGCCGAACAGCATCATGTTGTTGTCCTTGTAGAACAGCGTGTTGTCGATGCCGGCATAACCCGAACCCAGCGAGCGCTTGGAGAAGAGCACCGTCTTCGCCTTGTCGACGTCCAGGATCGGCATCCCGTAGATCGGCGAGGACGGGTCGTCGCGCGCGGCGGGGTTGGTCACGTCGTTGGCGCCGATCACGAAGGCCACGTCGGTCTGGGTAAAGTCAGAGTTGATGTCTTCCAGCTCGTGCACATCCTCGTAGGGGACCTGCGCTTCGGCCAGCAGCACGTTCATGTGGCCGGGCATGCGGCCTGCCACGGGGTGGATGGCGTATTTCACGTCCACGCCCTCTTTCTTCAGCGTATCCGCCATTTCGCGGAGCGCGTGCTGGGCCTGCGCCACCGCCATGCCGTAGCCGGGGACGATGATGACCGAGCCGGCGTTCTTCATCAGGTACGCAGCATCTTCGGCCGAGCCGATCTTGACCGTGCGGTCGCCAAGGTCGTCCGCCGGGCCGGCGCTCTCGCCGCCGAAGCCGCCGAGGATGACGGAGATGAACGAGCGGTTCATCGCCTTGCACATGATGTAGGAGAGGATCGCGCCCGACGAGCCGACCAGCGCGCCGGTGATGATCAGCGCCGTGTTGCCGAGCGTGAAGCCGATGCCGGCCGCCGCCCAACCCGAATAGGAGTTGAGCATCGACACCACGACGGGCATGTCCGCCCCGCCGATGGGGATGATGAGCAGGCCGCCCAGCACCAGCGCGACCAGCGCCACACCCCAGAAGAGAAGCCGCTGCTCCAGCGGTGCGCCATCGGCCTGCACGAACATCACCACAAGCACGATGAGGAGGATGAAGATTGCCGCGTTGAGGATGTGGCGGCCCGGCAGCATGATCGGCTTGCCCGACATCCGCCCGTCGAGCTTGGCGAATGCGATCACCGAGCCGGTAAAGGTGAGTGCGCCCACCGCGACGCCGATCGCCATTTCGATCAGCGACAGCGTCTTGATGTGCTCGGGCGTCCCGATGTTGAAGGCTTCCGGCGCATAAAGCGCACCAGCGGCGACAAACACCGCGGCAAGGCCGACGAGGGAGTGGAAGGCGGCGACAAGTTGCGGCATCGCGGTCATCGGGATGCGCTTGGCGATGACGGCACCCACCGCCCCGCCGACGCCCAGGCCCAGCACGATGAGGATCCAGCCCGTGATGTCCGGCGCCCCGGCCCACAGCGTGGTGATGACCGCGATAGTCATGCCGATCATGCCGAAGGCATTGCCCTGGCGGGAGGTGACCGGGTGGCTGAGGCCGCGGAGCGCCAGAATGAACAGCACCCCCGAGACGAGGTAGAGAATGGCTGCGAGGTTGGCGCTCATCATGTCATTCCGTGTTTATTGGGGAGCGCGCCGGCTCCCGAAGTCATGGGCGCAAGGCACGGGCAAGCTGCGCCGTCTACGATTTCGGTGCGAAAGATGAGAGCCACGCTCACTTCTTCTTCTTGTACATCGCCAGCATGCGCTGGGTGACGAGGAAGCCGCCGAAGATGTTCACGCTCGCCAGAACCAGACCGATGAAGCCGAAGATCTTGGCCCAGACCGCCCCTTCCGCGTCAGCGAACGAGACGCCGGTGGCGAGCAGCGCACCCACCACGATCACCGAGGAGATGGCGTTGGTGACGCTCATCAGCGGGGTGTGCAGAGCGGGGGTGACCGACCAGACCACGTAGTAGCCGACGAAGATCGCAAGCACGAAGATAGCCAGGCGATATATGGTGGGGTCGATGGCACCGCCGGACGCGTAGGCGACCGCCTCGGCGGCGCTGTCTGCGGCGACGACGACGCTGTCCACGGTCGAGTGCGTGTCCGGCGCGGTGGTCGCGGCCTGTGCGAATTGTTGCATCTGGGTTTCCTCAGGCAGCGGTTTGCGCGGCGGGCTTCTCGGCGGGGCCACCGAACTTCGGATGCGCCAGGGCACCATCGCGCGTCAGCAGCGTGGAGGTGACGACCTCGTCGTCCCACTTTGGCTCCAGCGCCTTGGTTTCCTTGTTGATGAGTACCGTATCCACAAAGGTGTAGAGGTTCTTGGCGTAGAGAAGCGAAGCGGTGTTGGGGATGCGGCCCGCAACATTGGCGTGGCCGATGATCTTCACCGACCCGACCTCAACCACTTCACCCTCTTTGGAGCCCTCGACGTTGCCGCCGCGCTCCACCGCAAGGTCGACGAGGATCGAACCCGGCTGCATGGACTTCACCATGTCGGCCGAAACCAGCTTTGGCGCCGGGCGGCCGGGGATCAGCGCCGTGGTGATGACGATGTCCTGCTTGGCCACGTGCGCAGCCACGAGCTCGGCCTGCTGGCGCTTGTAATCGTCCGACATTTCCTTGGCGTAGCCGCCGGCATCTTCCGCAGCCTTGAACTCGTCGTTCTCCACCGCGACGAACTTGGCGCCCAGCGAGGCGACCTGTTCCTTGGCAGCGGGGCGAACGTCGGTCGCCGAAACGGCGGCGCCGAGGCGGCGGGCGGTGGCGATAGCCTGGAGGCCGGCAACACCCGCGCCCATGACGAAAACCTTGGCCGCGGGCACGGTGCCGGCGGCCGTCATCATCATCGGAAACGCGCGATCGAAAACTGCGGCCGCGTCGATCACCGCCTGATAGCCGGCAAGGTTTGCCTGGCTGGACAGGATGTCCATCGACTGGGCGCGGGTGATGCGCGGCATCAGCTCCATGGCAACGGCGGCGACGCCGGCGTCCGCCATGGCCTTCAGCCCGTCACGGTCGCCGAACGGGTCGAGCGCGCCGATCACGATGGCGCCCTTCTTCATGGCGGCCAGCACGTCCGGCGGAGGGCGGCGGACCACCAGCACGATGTCGGCGTCCTTCACGGCGTCGACGCTGGAGGGCGCGATCTCGGCGCCGGCATCCTTGTAGGCAGCGTCGGTGACGCGGGCATCGGCGCCCGCGCCGCTGGCAACGGCAACCGTCGCCCCAAGGGTCACGTAGCGTTTGACGACGTCAGGTGTCGCGGCGACGCGCGAATCGTCGGTCTCGGCAGGTACGGCTATCTTCACGAATGACCCCGGCGGCGAAGGCTGTCTATTTTCATACCAGAAAGACTGCCATGCCGATGAGCAACAGTGCAATGCAGATGGTGCTCCATTTCGTCAACGAAATGAAACCGTCATAGGTCTGCTGATGTTCTTCGATCGTCGTGCGGGGCGGTTCCGCGTCGGGATCGGTGGTCTGATAGACTGGCTGGGCCATCGGGTCCTCTTGGGTTTGCAGTCACACGCGTCACGGCTGCCGTTTGTCTAAGTGCCCCTTGCCGGGAAGGCAAGAAATCCGGGTCACGCAGCGCCGCCAACCTCTGGCTCACGCAAGCGTCAGCCCCGCACGCGGCGATGACGCACCGCGCCGGCTGGATAAACGAGACCGGGCGGCTTGAATTATATGACGCAGCACGCCAGCCTGCCCGCAAACAAAATCATTTTGGGGATGAAAACGTGTCCAGCCTCGCCATGCCCAGGGCCAAAGACGACGTGCTGGTGCGCCGCGCCGAAATTGTCGCGGCCCTCAGAGCCATCGTGCCCGGGGAGGGCACGGTGGACGACGAGAGCGGCATGCGCGCTTACGAGACCGACGGGCTGACCGCATACCGCCAGATGCCCTTTGTGGTGGTCCTGCCCGAAACGGTGGAACAGGTCGCCGCAGTCCTCCGATATTGCCACGCCAACGGCATCCGCGTGGTGCCGCGCGGGGCCGGTACCTCGCTGTCCGGCGGGGCGCTGCCGCTGGCCGATGCCGTGCTGATGTCGATGATGCGCTTCAACCGCATCCTCGACATCGACTTTGCCAACCGCACCGCCACCGTTCAGCCCGGTGTCACGAACCTGTCCATCACCCAGGCCGTGGCGCACGAAGGCTTCTATTATGCGCCGGACCCCTCCTCGCAGATTGCCTGCTCCATCGGCGGCAACGTGGCGGAGAATTCGGGCGGGGTGCACTGCCTAAAATATGGGCTGACCACCAACAACATTCTCGGCCTCGAGATTGTCACCATAGAGGGCGAGGTGCTGCGCATCGGCGGCAAGCATCTGGACCAGGCCGGGTATGACTGGCTGGCCTTTCTGGTGGGCTCGGAGGGACTTCTCGCCGTCGTCACCGAGGTGACCGTGCGGATCCTGCGGGCGCCGGAAACCGCACGCGCCTGCCTCATCGGCTTTCCGGTGACCGAAGATGCCGGGCGCTGCGTTGCCGCCATCATCGCCGCCGGCATCATTCCGGGCGGCATGGAGATGATGGACCGCCCCGCCATCCACGCGGCCGAGGATTTCGTCAACGCCGGCTATCCGCGCGATGTGGATGCGCTGCTGATCGTGGAGCTGGACGGGCCGCAGGTGGAGGTGGACCACCTTCTGGAGCGGGTCGAGACGATTGCACGGGAGTTCGGCGCCACCCACATCCGCGTTTCGGAGAACGAGGCGGAACGGGCCAGCTTCTGGGCCGGGCGCAAGGCCGCTTTCCCCGCCGTAGGTCGCATCTCGCCGGACTACATGTGCATGGACGGCACCATTCCGCGGCGCGAGCTGCCGCGTGTGCTGAAGGGGATGGCGGCGCTGTCCGAAAAGCACGGCCTTCGCGTTGCCAACGTGTTTCATGCCGGCGACGGCAACCTCCACCCGCTCATCCTGTTCGACGCCAACGCCCCCGGCGAGCTCGACCGTGCCGAAGCCTTCGGCGCCGACATCCTGCGCCTTTGCGTGGAGGTGGGCGGATGCCTCACCGGCGAACATGGCGTCGGCGTCGAAAAGCGGGACCTGATGCCCGAAATGTTCACCGAGGACGACCTGAAGCAGCAGCAGCGCGTCAAGTGCGCGTTCGACGACGGGCACCTCCTCAATCCGGGCAAGGTGTTCCCGGTGCTGCACCGCTGTTCGGAGCTGTCGCGGATGCACGTCCACCGCGGCCAGCTTCCCTTCCCCGACATTCCGAGGTTCTAGATGCTCCGGTACGCTGACCGTCTCCGTGCTGCCCTTGTCGCCGGCGTTGTCGTCGCCGGCTCCCTTGCGGCCCCCTCGTTCGCCCAGACGCCCGCCCCCGCGACAGATTTTCTGAAGCGCGCCGGGAACTTCCTTGCCAATTGCGACGCCCGGCCGGACGCTGGCGGCACACGGCCGGATGCCAACTTTGTATGCCTCGGTTTCATGGCAGGGCTGATCGAGGGTTACACCACGGCCGCCGTGGCCAACGGCAATCCGCAGCCTTATTGCCTGCCCCGCCCGGTCACGCTGGTGGAAATGATGGACATGATGACCACGGTGATCGAACGCGGCGTCCCCGACACGATGCCCACCGCCGCCGTCTTCCACCTGATCCTCGAAACCAATTTCAGTTGCGCGCCCAACGACGCCGAGGCCGTGGCGGCCGATCCGGCAGAACCGGGGACCCCTTCGCTGCCGGCAACACCCGCGGAACCCGCGGCCCCCACCGTCCCGGCAGGACCGGCAGGCGCCGCTGCCCCCGGCACGGGCAACTAGCGCCTTGTCCACATTCTCGCCCGACACTGCGCAAGGCGTGCTGGACGCCGTCGCGTTTGCCGCCAATGCCGATGAGCCGCTGGAGGTGGTCGGCGGCGGCACCAAGCGCGCAATCTCCAACCCGTCACAGGTGGGCCATACGCTGGACGTTTCCGGCGTGCGCGGCATCGACAGCTACGAGCCGGACGAGCTGGTGCTCACCCTTGCCCCCGGCACCCCCATGGCTGAAGTGGCGCAGGCGCTGGAAGGCGCCAGCCAGATGCTCGCCTTCGAGCCGCCGGACTACACCGCGCTTCTGGGCGCGGCGGGCACGCCAACATTCGGTGGCACCTTCGGCACCAATTTTGCCGGGCCGCGCCGCGTGGTGGCCGGGGCGGTGCGCGATCACATGCTCGGAATTGCGGCCGTCTCCGGCCGTGGCGAGGCGTTCAAGGCCGGCGGCCGCGTGGTCAAGAACGTGACCGGGTACGACCTTGCCCGGGCGCTCGCCGGCTCGTGGGGCACGCTTGCCGTCGTCACCCAGATGACGGTGAAGGTACTGCCGAAACCGGAACGGGAGACGACGCTGGTTCTCCCCGGCCACACCATTGCGGACGCCGTCGCCGCCATGAGCCGCGCCATGGGGTCTGCGTGCGACGTGTCGGCGGCCGCCCATGCGCCGGAAGACGTGGCCGGATCGCTTCCGCTCGATGGCGACGGCCCCGCAACGCTTCTGCGGATAGACGGGTTCGGCCCCTCGGTCGAAGCCCGCGTGGCCGCCGCCGAACGCCTGTTCTCCGGCAAGGTCGGCGCAAAGCTTGAGGGCGACGCCTCGGCCGCGCTGTGGCGGCTGGTGCGGGACGGCGCACCCTTTGCCGGCACGAAGGGGGTAATCTGGCGCTGCTCGGTGGCCCCGACCGATGCGCCCGCCATTGCCGCATCAGCGCCCCCCGGCGCCCGCATCCTTTACGACTGGGCCGGAGGTCTTCTCCTCATCGAAACACCTGCCGTGGACGACGGCGGGGCACGAGAGATCCGCAACGCGGTGGATAGTGTGGGCGGCCACGCCACATTGCTGCGCGCACCGCTGGACATTCGCGCAGGAATTCCTACCTTTCATCCTGTTGCCGCTGGTCTCGCCGCTCTCAGCACCCGGCTTCGCAACGCGTTCGACCCGAAATCCATACTCAACCCGAACCGCATGGCGCGGGAGCAAGCATGATCGGCCGCTTAACCAACAAGTCTGCAAACGCCGTCGTGTCCCGCGCAATCGCTGGCGACCAGCGCACGGCGGGCAAATCACGTCCGGCGCAGGCAGCATCCGGCGAGAACGGAACCCCGGCCATGGCGCGAAAAACCGCAGGCAGCGTGCCGCCCACAGGCGCAAGCGCCAAAGCGGCGCACGCCCAGGCCGGCAGGAAGCCGAAAAACAGCGGCAAGGCGTCCGCTGCGACCCCGGCGGAGCCGACCTCGCGCACCCACCATTCGTCCGGAACATCCGGCGCCGACGCACCGAAGAAGCCCCGCCAGTCCCTCTGGTTCCGGCCGGGTGCGGTCAACGTCAAGCTCATCTATGCCGGCTATCTGGCGAGCCTTGCCATGCCGCCCGTTGCGCTTGTTGCCGGTTTCTTCGCCCACCAGAATGCAAAGCAGGACCCGCCGCAGTGGCTGGCGACGCATTACCTCTACCAGACGCGCACGTTCTGGATGGGTCTTGCCGCCAACATCGTGGCCTACGCCCTGTCCTTCGCTGGCGTCGGCCTCCTGCTTTTTCCGCTGATTGCGGTCTGGCTGGTCGCCCGTTCGGTGAAAGGCCTCATCCGCGTGGCGCAAGGTGTCGAAATCGAAGAGCCGCTCAGCGTCTTCGTCTGAGCCGCCACGGATTGAGACGCTGCGGCACGGCAACGCCGACCCGCCGCATTGCCCGCGCGCCGGCCGCAGGCTAGCGTTGCCAGATGCAGACGCATTTTTCCCCCGCACAGCTTGCCGAGCCGGCCATCAGGGAGGCTGACGGCATCCTGCGCGCTTGCGTGCGCTGCGGCTTCTGCACAGCCACCTGCCCCACTTTCGTGCTGCTGGGTGACGAGTGCGACAGCCCCCGCGGACGGATCTACCAGATCAAGGACATGCTGGAGAAGGATCGCCCCGCCACCGAGCGGGACACGCGGCACATCGACCGGTGCCTCTCCTGCCTCGCGTGCATGACCACCTGCCCCTCCGGCGTGAACTACATGCACCTGGTGGATCAGGCCCGCACGCACATTGCAAAAACCTATCGCAGGCCGTTTGCCGACCGGGCCTTGCGCTTCGTCCTTGCCAAGGTGCTGCCCTACCCGGGCCGCTTCCGCGTCGCGCTGCGGCTTGCCCGGCTCGGGTCGCCCTTTGCCACCCGGCGGGACTCCCGCGCCGACGGCACGGTGGTCCGAACGCCGCACGCCAGCCGTTCCGGCAACGAGAACATCGCGCTGCGCGGCAGCATCGCGCCTGACGCCACCAACGCAGCGCGCACCACAGCGCCGCGCGCGGACATCTTCAGCCGCCTCGGTGCCATGCTCGCCCTTGCCCCCGGACGCTTGCCCGCACGCGACAATGCGGCCCCGCCCCCCGTCGCCGGCACCCGCCGAAAGCGCGTCACCATCCTCTCAGGCTGTGCGCAAAGCGTTCTGGCGCCTTCGATCAATGCTGCGACGCGGCGCGTTCTGCACCGCGCCGGCGTCGAGGTGGTGGAGGCACGCGGGGAAGGCTGCTGCGGCGCGCTGGTCCACCACATGGGCCGTGAGGACGATGCCCACCGCGCCGCCAGGGCCAACATCGACGCATGGCTTGCCGAGCGGGACCGCGGCGGGCTCGATGCCATCGTCATCACCGCATCCGGTTGCGGCACCACCATCAAGGATTACGGGTTCATGCTGCGCGAAGACCCGGAGTATGCGCAGAAGGCCGCAGCCGTGTCCGCCATGGCAAGGGACATCACCGAACTCCTGACCGAGCTGGACCTTGCGCCCCCGACCCGCACCACAACGGCCGCGGTCGCCTACCACAGCGCCTGCTCCATGCAGCATGGCCAGAAGATCCGCACCGAGCCGAAAGCTCTCCTGACAGCCCACGGCTTTGCGGTGAAGGAGGTGCCCGAAGGCCACCTTTGCTGCGGCTCGGCCGGGACCTACAACATCCTTCAGCCCGGCATTGCCGCGCGGCTGCGCGACCGCAAGCTGGCCAACATCGACACCACGGGCGCCGACCTTGTGGCCACCGGCAACATCGGCTGCATGACGCAGCTGAAGGGCGGCCGGCCCATCGTCCACACCGTGGAATTGATCGACTGGGCACAGGGCGGGCCAGCCCCGGCGGCCGCATCTGCCGTGCTGGACGCCGCGCCCCAGGCGGCCGCCTGAGCGCCGCTCAGCCGAGCCGCTTGTACATGATGGTGGTGGAGTCCAGCGCCCCGGTGAACGCGTCGATGCAATAGTCCGGCACAACGCCGACGGTCGTATAGCCGAGCGACGCGTAAAGCGGTTCGGCCGCATCGCCCGTGCGGGTATCCAGCGTCAGCAGTGTCTTGTTGCGTTGCCGCGCCTCGGCCTCCAGTGCGGCCATCAGGGCGCGGGCGATGCCCTTGCGGCGATGGTCCGGGTGGACCAGCACCTTGGCAACGTCCGCCCGGTGCGGCTGGTTGGCCGGCATCGCGGTGATCAGCTGCGCCGTTCCCGCGATCGCATCATCTGCCGTCCGTGCTGTCAGCAGCGTGATCGCGCCGCTTGCAACCCGCGGTGCAATGTTCTCGCGCCAGAACGCCTCCGCCTCGTTTCGCGCAAACGGCGCAATGAAGCCCACGCTTGCGCCTGCCATCACGCAGGCGTGGAGGAGGCCGCCAAGCCCGGCGACATCCACGCCGCCCGGCGCCGCAATCTCGATCCTGACGTCCATTGATCCGCTCCAATTTCGCCTGCCGCCCCAAGCACGCGCCGTGCGAAGCAACGGCCCTGCCACATTCCTGAACACCGCACGTCAAGGCTGTCGGAATGAAGCGACTGGCCCTTGCTGTAATGGTGGGCAGCCCCGTCGGCCGGACGTCAGATTGCCGGATCTTTGCATTTTTCAAAATTTTCGCTGCATTTCTTGAAAAATGCTGTCCGGCAGCGGCGCTATAATGCATTATCTGCACATATTTTAGGCGCGCATTTAATCCTGCGCTGAATTTCGCCACACCAGCCGCCTGCAACTTATGTTGGCAAGGAGCTTGCTACGACGGCAACGACAATCATTGCCGGAGGAGAAACTTCATGAATTTCAGAACGACACTCGGCGCCACGCTTGTGGCAACGACTGCTTTTGCCGCGCCGGCCCTCTCACAGGACGCCGAATGCCCCATCAAGGTTGGCGTTCTGCACTCCCTCTCGGGCACGATGGCCATCTCCGAGACGACGCTCAAAGACACCATCCTCATGCTGGTCGATGAGCAGAACGAAAAAGGCGGCCTGCTCGGCTGCGAGCTCGAAGCCGTGGTGGTGGACCCTGCGTCCGACTGGCCGCTGTTCGCCGAAAAGGCCCGTGAGCTGCTCACCGTTCACGATGTGGACGTGATCTTCGGCAACTGGACGTCCGTGTCGCGCAAGTCCGTCCTGCCGGTGCTGGAAGAGCTGAACGGCCTTCTGTTCTACCCGGTCCAGTATGAGGGCGAGGAATCCTCCAAGAACGTGTTCTACACCGGCGCCGCGCCCAACCAGCAGGCGATCCCGGCGGTGGACTACTTCCTCGAAGAGCTTGGCGTCGAGAAATTCGCGCTGCTCGGCACCGACTACGTTTACCCGCGCACCACCAACAAGATTCTCGAGCAGTACCTGAAGGACCAGGGCATTGCCGAAGAAGACATCTTCGTGAACTACACACCGTTCGGTCATTCCGACTGGTCGAAGATCGTCTCCGACGTGGTTGCACTGGGCGAAGACGGCAAGAAGGTCGGCGTGATCTCCACCATCAACGGTGACGCCAACATCGGCTTCTACAAGGAGCTGGCCGCTGCCGGCGTGTCTGCCGACGACATCCCCGTGGTGGCGTTCTCGGTGGGCGAGGAAGAACTCTCCGGCCTCGACACGTCCAACCTCGTCGGCCACCTTGCCGCGTGGAACTACTTCCAGTCCGCCGACACCGCGGCGAACGAAGACTTCATCGCTGCGTGGAAGGCCCGCATGGGCGACGACCGCGTCACCAACGACCCGATGGAGGCCCACTATATCGGCTTCAACATGTGGGTGAATGCCGTCGAAGCTGCCGGCACCACCGAGGTTGATGCCGTGTCCGATGCGATGATCGGCCAGGAGTTCCCGAACCTCACCGGCGGCACCGCCATCATGCTGCCGAACCACCACCTCGCCAAGCCCGTGCTGATCGGCGAGATCCAGGACGACGGCCAGTTCGACATCATCAGCCAGACAGACGAAGTCGACGGCGACGCATGGACCGACTTCCTGCCGGAATCCGCGGTCCTCACGTCCGACTGGAAGGACCTGAAGTGCGGTATGTACAATACCGAGACCAAGACCTGCGTGCAGCTGAAGTCGAACTACTAAGTTGCGCCAATTCGTGAAACTGGCGGGCCTCGTGTCCGCCGCTCTCCTGCTCGTCGCCCTTTTCGGGGCGGCGAGCGTCCGCGCGCAAACGCCCGGCGCAGCCACGCCCGCGCCGACGCCCATCGAGGCTCTCCTCCTCGAATACACCGAAATCATTCAGAAAAGCTCACGCCGGTCGATCGGCCCCGCCATCGATGCGCTGGCGGCAAGTGGCCTTCCGGATGCCGCCGAGGTTCTACGCCTGTGGCGCGACAAGGAACTCTACGCGCGCGAAAGCGACGGCCGCTTCTTCCGCGCGACGCGCGACGGCGACAACTACATCCTGTCCCACATCGTGACTGGCGCGCCCATGGGCCAAGCCGGCCGGCGCGAGGTGGACGACATCAAGCCCAACAGCGGCATCCGCGCGATGATTTCCGCAGCGCTGGTCGCCTTCCAGCTCGCCGATCCCGACCCCGCAATCCGTCTCAACAGCCTCGATGCGATGCTGCGCGATCCGGAGGCCTCTCACCTCACCGCATTGCGTTCAGCGCTGGGGCGCGAGACGGACCCGTTCGTGCAAGCCGCGCTGGAACGCGCCGAACGCCGCCTCACGATCATGTTCGACGAGGACACCGAGGCCCGGATTGCCGCCATCAAGAGCTTCGAGAACGACCTCTCGGTCGAAACCCGCGGCACACTGAACCCGCTGCTCGACACCCGTCTCAAGGTGCGCAAGGCCGGTGATCCCGCGCCCGAAAATGTCGCCCGCACGCTCACCCCCGGCGGCGAAGCCCTCTCCTTCCTCGATGCTTACGCCATGCTGGTCGACGAGGACCTTGCCCCCAAGGCGATCAACGCCGCAGCCCGCGACGCGGCGCTGATCGCCAACATTGCGGACGGCGCCGTTGCCGGCGTTCCCGTCGCGTCGCTGGACAGCCGCGCCGCGCGCGACCGGGCTTACGCGACGCTTGCCGGCGAAGGTGTCGTCCCCGCCACCATGACCGAGGACCAGCAACTCGCCCTCCTCGAGCAGTTCGTGTTCGAAACCATCTACCGCGAGCCGAAGGCAATCACCGACGCTGCCAACGAAACGGTGGAATCCATCAACGCCACCGTCGCGATGTACCGGTTTGCCGACCTGGCGCTCGACGGTCTTTCGCTGGCCTCCATCTACTTTCTGGCCGCCATCGGCCTTGCCATCACCTTCGGCGTGATGGGCGTCATCAACATGGCCCACGGCGAGTTCATCATGATGGGCGCCTACACCGGCTACGTCGTCCAGCTGTTCGTTCCGGACAAGACGCTGTCGATCCTGGTGGCTCTGCCGCTTGCCTTCGCCATTACGTTTGCCGCGGGCGTCCTTCTGGAACGGCTCGTGATCCGCTGGCTCTACCACCGCCCGCTGGAAACGCTTCTGGCCACCTTCGGCGTCTCGATCGCGCTGCAGCAGCTGGCGAAAAACATCTTCGGCACGCAGGCGCGCCCCCTCACCTCGCCGGACTGGCTGGGCGGCGCGCTGGTGATCAACGATGCGCTGCAGATCTCCTACATCCGCATCGCCATCTTCGTCCTCGCCATCGTCTTCTTCGTGGCGCTCCTCATCACCCTCAACCGCACCCGCCTCGGGCTTGAGGTGCGCGCCGTCACGCAAAACCCGCGGATGGCAGCGTCCATGGGCATCAACCCCGACCGGATCAACATGCTGACCTTCGGCCTTGGCTCCGGCATCGCCGGCATCGCCGGCGTCGCCATCGGCCTCTTCGCCAAGGTCACATCGGACCTCGGGTCCGGTTACATCGTGCAGAGTTTCATGACGGTGGTGGTCGGCGGCGTCGGCAATGTGTTCGGCGCGCTGGCCGGCGCCACCATGATCGGCTTCCTGCAAAAGGGCATCGAGGCGCTGAACCCGTCCAACACCTTGGCGGCGCAGACCTACATGATCATCTTCATCATCATCTTCATCCAGTTCCGCCCCAAGGGCATCTTCGCCCTCAAGGGCCGCGCGGCAGACGCATGAGCCTGACAATGCACGCCTCCCGCCGCCCATCCGCCCTCTTCTTCATTCCGGTGGAGGACCCGCCGGAGGCGAGTCTTCTCTCAGCGACATTCCGGCGGAGCCGACCCCTCCCCCAACCCGTGGAGCGGGGCGAGGGTCAAGGCCGAAGAGCGGAGCGTGCCTTGAGGCTCGCCCCGCTCCGCGGGAAACTGAGCCCCCGAGGGAGCGCCCATGCACGGCCCGCGGCAGCCACGCCGCCAACACGGCAGATGATTGGAGCCGCCCGATGAAACGCCGCTCCATCCTCGCGCAGCCCAATGTCTTCATCGTGCTGCTGCTTCTGGCCGCCTTCACAATCACGGTGGGCGCCATGTCGGAAGCGGCAGGCGGCGACCTCTCCACCAGCCTCGTGAAGACGCTCGGCAAGACCCTCTGCCTCTGCCTCATCGCGCTCGCGATGGATCTGGTCTGGGGCTATTGCGGCATTCTGAGCCTTGGCCACTTCGCCTTCTTCGGGCTCGGCGGCTACATGGTCGGCATGTGGATCATGTATTCGCGCACCGAGGCCATCGTGATCGAGGCCGCGCGCAATGCCCCGCTTCCGCCGACGCCGCAGGAGGTGAAGGACGCCATCGGCACGCAGATCTTCGGCGTGGTCGGCGGCAGCGACATCCCCGCCATTTGGACGTTCGCCTACTCCCTCCCCATCCAGCTTCTTCTCGTGGTGCTGGTACCGGGGCTGCTCGCACTGGTGTTCGGCTGGCTGGCATTCCGGAGCCGCGTCACCGGCGTCTACCTCTCCATCCTCACCCAGGCGATGACGCTGGCCCTGTCGCTCTATCTCTTCCAGAACGACACGGGCCTTCGCGGGAACAACGGCCTGTCGGGCCTTCAGAACATTCCGGGCTTCGAGGGAACGCCGCAATCGGTGGTTTCGCTGGCCTTCTTCGTGGCGTCCGCCGTGGCGCTGGGCCTTGCCTATGTGCTGGCGGCCTGGCTCGTCTCCGGCAAGTTCGGCTCCATCATCCGCGGCATTCGTGATGACGAGCCGCGCGTGCGCTTCCTCGGCTATCAGGTGGAGCACTACAAGCTGTTCGTGTTCACCCTCACCGCCATCATCGCCGGCATTGCAGGCGCTCTCTACTACCCGCAGGCCGGCATCGTGAACCCGGCGGAAATTGCGCCGATCGCCTCCATCTATCTCGCGGTTTGGGTGGCGATCGGCGGGCGCGGGCGCCTTTACGGTGCAATCATCGGGGCGGCCGTGGTCTCTCTTCTGTCCACCTGGTTCACCGGCGGGCGGGCGCCTGACCTGAACCTCGGCCTCTTCACCATCGAATGGGTGGACTGGTGGCAGGTGCTGCTCGGGGTCTCGTTCGTCCTCGTCACCCTGTTCGCGCCCAAGGGGATTGGCGGCGTGTTCGATCTCATCGTCCGCCGCAAACCGGCGCCAGCCACGACCGGCCAGGGCACCGCGCCCGCCACCCGGTCTGCGGGAGCCACAAAATGAGTGCCCTTCTCGAAGTATCGGGGGTCTCGGTCTCGTTTGACGGGTTCAAGGCCATCAACAATCTGTCGTTCGAGATCGGCGCGGCGGAGCTGCGCGCCATCATCGGCCCCAACGGGGCCGGCAAGACCACGTTCATGGATATCGTCACCGGCAAGACGCGGCCCGACAAGGGTCAGGTCAGCTGGGGAGACGACAACATTTCGCTCCTGCGCCTGTCGGAGGCGGCCATTGCGCGCCTCGGCATCGGTCGCAAGTTCCAGCGGCCAACGGTGTTCGAGGACCAGAGCGTGTTCGACAACCTCGTCTTGGCGCTGAAGAAGCCGCGCAGCCCCTTTGCCGCCATCTTCTACCGCCGCGACGAGACCGACATCCGGCGCATCAATCAGCTCGCCGCAGAAATCGGCCTGTCGGACCAGCTCCCCCGCAAGGCCGGCGAGCTCTCCCACGGCCAGAAGCAGTGGCTCGAAATCGGGATGCTGCTTGCGCAGGACCCCAGGCTCCTTCTGGTCGACGAGCCGGCCGCCGGAATGACGGTTGCCGAACGCGCCCACACCACCAAGCTCCTGCGGGAAGCGGCCCGCACCCGCGCCGTGGTGGTGGTGGAGCACGACATGGAATTCGTCCGCCAGCTCGGCTGCAAGGTCACGGTGCTGCACGAGGGTTCGGTGCTTGCCGAAGGCTCACTCGACCATGTGACCAGCGATGAGCGCGTAATTGAAGTGTACCTTGGCCGATGATGCTCGAAATCGAAGACCTCACCCTCCACTACGGCCAGTCCCGGATCCTCAACGGCATCTCGATGAGCGCCGACATTGGTGCCGTCACCTGCGTGATGGGCACCAACGGGGTCGGCAAGACGAGCCTCCTGAAGGCGATTGCGGGCACCCACCACCGCTCCGGCGGCAGCTATGTACTGGACGGGTCGCCCGTGGCAACGCCCGCCCCCCACGCGCTCGCCAAGCGCGGCGTGGCCGTTGTTCCCCAGGGGCGGGACGTGTTCCCGCTGATGACGGTGCGCGAGAACCTCGAAACCGGCTACGCCTGCCTGCCGCGCGCGGAGCGGGGCATTCCCGGCGAGATTTTCGAGCTGTTTCCGGTACTGCAGGAAATGCAGAACCGCCGCGGCGGCGACCTGTCGGGCGGCCAGCAACAGCAGCTTGCCATCGCGAGGGCGCTGATCACCAAGCCCAAGCTTCTCCTGATGGACGAGCCGACGGAGGGCATTCAGCCCAACATCATCCAGCAGATCGGCCGCGTGATCGAATATCTGCGCGACCAGAAGACCATGGCCATCGTGCTGGTCGAGCAATATTTCCGCTTCGCCTACGATCTGGCGGACCGCTTCGTGGTGCTGGAGCGCGGCGCCGTGCTGTTGTCCGGCAACAAGGCCGACCTCAGCGAGGACGAACTCTACCGCTCAGTCTCGGTCTGACGGCCTACCAGAACTGCCACCAGGGCACTTCTTCGGCCGCTGCATCGCCGGGGTCCGGGACCGCGACGGCCTCGGGCGCCGGCTCCGGCGTTATCAGCTCGGCAGCCGCAGGTTCGGCGGCGACGGGCTCGGCCGGCGGCACCGGCTCCGCCGAAAAGGCGGCCAGCACCTCGATCGCCTCATCCAGCGAATTCTTGCCCGCCGCAACGTTGCCGTGGCCGCAGGCCGCCAGCCCCTCCTCCATCATCCGTTGCGCTTCGGCCGCCGCACCGGCCGGTGCGGTGTCCAGAACCGCTTCGACCCTTTTGCGGGCGGCCAGAATGTCCGGGTTTTCGCACGCGGCCATCGCCTTGCGATACTCCCGGTCCCGCGGCTCCTGCGCGGACGCCGAAAGAGTGCCCGCGGTCAGGCACACAAACACGAGGACGGGGCGGAAAATGGGCATCAAGGCGCTCTCGCATTGTCATAAGGAAGGCCCGCGGCGCCGTGGCGGCCCGCGGTGGCGCTACTTGGCGCAGAACGTCAGAACAGGTCCGGCCAGAGCCCGGTCACGCCGATGAAAATCAGATAGGCCGCAACCGCGTAATTCAGGATACGCGGAAACAGGAGGACGACGACGCCGATCACCAGAGCGGCCACGGGTTGTGCTGTGATTTGTTCCATCGTGGAGGGCTTTCGCTGAATGGTCGTTGCGGTTGATCCGGGCCGGCGGCCCTGCGGCGAAGACTGCCGTCACCCGCCGTGGCTTTGCAAGCCTCAGCGCCGCTTCATCTGCCACCGCGTTCGCTCCTTTGGCACACGATCCCTTGCCAATCGGTGCACAAACGAAAAGAGGCGGTCCGCTGGACCGCCTCGCATTCGTGTCGCTCGAGAGGTTCGGGCTGCCGGTCAGGCCGCCTTTTCCTGCTCCTGCACGTCGTCTCCGTCGTCTTCGTCCTCGGCACCCTTCACCGGACGCTTGGGCGCCTTGGCAAGCTGGGCTTCGATGACCTTGATGGCCTCTTGCTCGTCCGTCTTGTTGATGGCGGCAATCTCGCGCGCCATCCGGTCGAGAGCGGCTTCGTACAGCTGACGCTCGGAGTAGGACTGTTCCGGTTGGCTGTCGGCGCGGTACAGGTCGCGGACGACTTCCGAGATCGCGATCAGATCGCCGGAATTGATTTTCGCCTCATATTCCTGGGCGCGACGGCTCCACATGGTCCGCTTGATCCGGGCACGGCCGGTGACGACTTCCAGCGCACGAGTCATCGTTGCGGGCTCAGCGAGCTTGCGCATGCCGACGCTTTCGGCTTTACCCACCGGGACCCGAAGCGTCATCTTGTCTTTCGCGAAGGTCACGACGATGAGTTCGATGGGCTCACCCCCGAACTCCGTCTTTTCGATCGCCGTCACCTGCCCCACACCGTGGGCCGGATAAACCACATGCTCAGTCGGCTTGAACGCTGACTTTGCAGCGCTCTTTTTAACCGTTGCCATAAGCTCCAGTCACTCCTCGCGGAAGCCCGGTCCAGCCATGGACAAGGCTATTGTTGTTGTGGAAAGTCGGTCGGTCGGGTCGTCCTTTCTCGCGCACTCGCCTTCGTGTGAGGCTAGGTTGCGCTCGGTCCAGAAATTATTCGGAAGACCATCACCAACCGCTCCTGTTGACGTGCGGTAGACTGCGCCGTGGGCGAGACCCGTACAAAACGCCCGCGCAGGCCGTGGCACTTCAATAAACATAGCACAAGTGGCGGCCGAATTAAAGTGACCGCGCGGAGCGTGGATCAAATTTGAGCTATAAGCTGCAATGGTTTCATGCAGCTACCGGGCAGAAAGCGCAGTCGCCGGCTGGAAATTACGCAAGAATCGCGAGGACTTGGCTGTCGCAGCGCAAGCCCGGCGCAACGGTGCATTGCTGCCAGTCAATGCGGCGCCGCGATGATTCGGCCTTCAACGGCCGCTTTGCATTGATGAAACGAAACGTATGATGAATTGAGACGGAAGGCCGGCAGCACAGCCATTTCCAGGTGGCTGCCAGCACGAGATGCCGCACCCGGCGCTAGTCGCCGGTGCCGGGCTTCGGCGAGAACAGCTCCAGCTTGTTCGGCTTGCCGTCAAATTCCTCGGCTTCGGGCAACTGCTCCTTCTTGGCCGTGATGTTCGGCCACTCGGAGGCGTAGGTCGCGTTCAGCTCAAGCAATTTCTCGAGCCCGGGTTCGGTGTCCGGTTTGATCGCGTCCGCGGGGCATTCGGGCTCACAGACACCGCAATCGATGCACTCGTCCGGATGGATGACGAGCATGTTCTCCCCCTCGTAGAAGCAATCCACGGGGCAGACTTCGACGCAGTCGGTGTACTTGCACTTGATGCATGCCTCGCCGACGATATAGGTCACACGACTTCTCCTTCGCTTGCGGGACGCGTTTACGATGCCGCGCGCGATGCGGCAAGCGTTTGCGGGCGCGGCGTCTCAGTCATGGCTCGACCGTGGATGATTCCGCACGCTGGCGGCCCCCTCTGCGGTGGGCTGGTCGAGCCGCAGATAAAGGTTCACGGTTTCCGGCGGCGACACCCGCGATGGCGCAAACCCCACCACCTTCACCACATGCACCAGCTTGCCGATCCGAATGGTGAGAATGTCGTCCACACGCACCTTGCGGGCGCTGTCGGTCACCTTGTCGCGGTTGAGGCGCACCTTGCCGCCGGCCACGAGGGCCTGCGCCAGGGTGCGCGTCTTCACGAAGCGGGCGTAGGTCAGCCACTTGTCCAGCCGCTGGGGCTCGGGCGCCTCGTCCGCCTCAGTCCGCTGCGCGGCCATGCACAATCTCGCCGCGGTCAACGATCGCCAGGGCCCTTGTCCAGCTTCTGCTTCAGCGCCGCGAGGGCGGCGAAGGGCGAATCGGGGTCCGCCTCACGCTCGCGCCGCTGCGGACGGGGCGCCTGCTGCGTTTCGGTGCGCGAAGGCGGGCCGCCCTTGCCGCGCTTCTTGCCGCGCTTGGGACCACGATCGGGCCGCTCGCCGCGCGCTTCTGCCAGCGCCTGACCGGGTGCCGGATCTGCGCCTTGTGATGACCGCGGCGCAGAGCCCGGCTGGCCAAGGTCGGGGCGCGGGCTGTTGCGCTGCCCACCGCGGCGCGGCCTGCGCCGGCTTTCGCCGGCATCCTCGTCGCCCGAGGGTGCACCCCGGCGGCGGCGCGGCCCTTCGGACCGCTGGTGCCGCGGAACCCGCCAGATCTCGATCACAACCGGCGCTTCGGCTTCGGCTTCGGCTTCACTCGTTGCGGGCGCCTCTGCGGCCGGCGCCTCTGCATTATCTTCAACCGGCTGGTCCGCCAGGTGCGCCGGAACGGCGACAGCCGCGGCGTCGGGCGCTTCGGCAGGCGCCTCAGCCGCTGCGGTTGCTTCCGCCGGCTCTGCTACCGCAGGCTGTGCGGCATCGGCGGGCGCGTCTACGGGCGCTTCTGCCTGAGCACTGTCTGCAGCCGGGTCCGCCACGGCCGTATCGTCTGCTGTCGGAGCGTCTACAGGCGCGGCGACGCCGGCCTCCGGCTCGGCTTCCGTCTCAGGCGCAGCGGCAGGCTGCGGCGCTGCGGTGCGTACGGGGATCGGCGGGCGGCCGGGCTTTCCGGCTTTCTTCGGCGCAGCGCGGCGCACCTGCTGGGCCGCTTCAACGGCATCACGCTCGGCAGCGTTCGCCTCACGCCGCTCCACGCGGTAGCCGAGCGAACCCAGCACCGCTGCAAAATCGTCGCCGGAACAGCCCAGCAGCGACGTCATCGTCACCGTCACCAGGAATGCCCCGCCGGACGGCACGGCACCTGCCGGCGGCTCGCCCGCATCCGGACCGGGACGCCAGGCCACCAGCGGGCGGATCTGGTCCGCCAGCCTCTCCAGAATATCGATGCGCACCGCCCGCGGCCCGCAAACCCGGAAGCCGACCACCCCGTAAAGCGCGGCCGGAATTTCCGGGTCCACCGGAATGGACGTGCGGCCTGACGCTGACAATTGCGGCACTTCCTGCAGGCCGGCGACATCGAGGTCGGCCTCCTTCAGCGCCCAAAGAAGAGCGAGCAGCTGGCTCGGTGCCGGCTTCAACAGCGCAGGCACGAAGATGTGATAGGCGCCGAACCGGACACCCAGCGTGCGCAAGCCCGCACGCGCCGCCTGATCGAGCGCCTTGGCCTCCTCGGCCACCGCGCCGCGCTCCACGCTGCCCAGCCCCTCGGAGATCCGGTAGGCGAGACCGCGAGCCCCGCCATCCAGCGCGTCAGCGTTGCGCAGGTCGAACAGCGGCTTCAAGAGGCCCTCGATGTGGGCCGCCAGCCACTGCGCCAGCCGCCCCTGCACCTTTTCGCGCGCTGCGGGAGACAGCGTGTCGTCCGCAAGGAGCACGGCGGCAGGCTTCAGCGTGTCGTCGGTGGCGCTGACCTTGCCGATCAGTGCGCCCTGCCAGCGCAGACCCGCGTCAGACCCCAGCGAGAACGCCGTGTCAGGGGCGGCGGCGGCCTTGTCGGCACGCTTTTCCATCTCGGGGATGAGGGCCTTGGAGGCGGCTGCACGCAGCGCCTTCTGGTCCCGCGGGTCGCCAGTCGAGGCATCCGTCTGAAAACGGAAACCGTGAAGGACGCCGAGATGCTGGCCTTCCACGATCACATCGCCAGCGTCATTCACTTCAGATTCCAGCATTCTATTCTCTCTCAGCCGCTTCATCAGCACGCTGGTGCGCCGGTCCACGAACCGCTGCATCAAACGCTGATGGAGCGCGTCGGACAAGCGGTCCTCCACCTGCCTTGTGGTTTCTCGCCATTCGGCCGGATCGGCAAGCCAATCATTGCGATTGGCGACGAAAGTCCAAGTTCTTATGTGCGCAATCCGGTTGGAAAGCGTGTCGATATCGCCGTCAGTGCGATCCGCATACCGCACCTGACGGGCAATCCAGTCGTCCGAAATTGCGCCGTCGCGGATCAGGAACTGATACAGGGCCAGCAACATATCGCCATGGTTGGCGGGCGCAATCTTGCGATAATCGGGAACCTGGCACACCTCCCAAAGCCGTTCCACGCGCGCAGCATTGCTGGCCATGTCCATGACTTCGGGCGTTTTGGTGGCGTATTCCAGCGCTTTTTGATCGTCCGCCGGCGGCGCCTTGGTGAGGCCTTCCTCCCGCGCCGGTTCGTCGAGCGACTTGCGCAGATTGTTCACCGACGAAAAGTCGAGGTCCGGATTGCGCCACTGGAACACCTTCGCAGACATGAACGAGTGTGTTTCCAGCGCCTCCACCAGCTCGTTGTCGAACGGGGCGACGCGGCCCGTCACGCCGAACGTGCCGTCGCTGGTGTGGCGGCCGGCGCGACCGGCAATCTGCCCGAGCTCGCCGGCATTGAGGGCGCGGAACTGGTAGCCGTCGAACTTGCGGTTGGAGGCGAAGGCCACATGGTCAACGTCGAGGTTGAGGCCCATGCCGATGGCATCGGTGGCAATCAGAAAGTCCACGTCGCCGTTCTGAAACAGCTCCACCTGCGCATTGCGGGTGCGTGGGCTGAGGGCGCCCATCACGATGGCGGTGCCGCCCCGCTGCCGGCGGATCAGCTCGGCGATGGCGTAGACCTCGTTGGCCGAGAACGCGACCACGGCCGAGCGCGGCGGCAGGCGGGTGAGCTTTTTCTGGCCCGCATAAGTGAGCATCGACATGCGCGGCCGGGTGACCACGTTGAGGCCGGGGAGCAGCTTTTCGAGGAGCTGCCGCGCCGTCAGCGCGCCGAGCAGCAGCGTCTCGAACCGGCCCCGGACGCGCAGGATCCGGTCGGTGAAGACGCGGCCCCGTTCAAGGTCCGCGGCAAGCTGGACCTCGTCGATGGCGACGAACTCCGCGTCGAGGTCGAGCGGCATCGCCTCCACGGTGGCCACATGGTAGCGGGCGCCGGGCGGGATGATCTTTTCTTCGCCGGTGATGAGCGCCACTTCGTCCGGCCCGATGCGGGCGACGATCCGGCCATAGACCTCGCGCGCAAGAAGGCGCAGCGGCAGGCCGATGACGCCGGAACGGTGCGCCAGCATCCGGTCGATCGCAAGGTGCGTCTTGCCGGTGTTGGTTGGCCCGAGCACCGCGGTCACGGTGCGGGCGCGCTGCTGCCTGAACTGGAGCGGGTGTTGCACGCTTGAGCAGCCCCCAGAAAATGGCACCGGCGTTTCGCCGGAGCGGTTGGCGTCGCCGCGGCGATCTTGCCGCGGAAATGAAGGCGGACCCGGGCCAGAAAGGGGCACCATAGTCCGTCAGGCTTGGCGCCGGCAGCACTGCCGGCGGCCTCGCCCCCTATACATAGGGGTTCCGCGCCAACCGCAAGCTCGGATTGACGGCGGGACGGCCGGCAACCGTGGTTGAATGACGCGAAGCCGCCCGCGGCCGCCGGCCTGCGGCGGTGTGCGCGAGGTTTCTACCGCCCGTCGCTCAGGCAGGCCGAGCGGAATAACTTGACAGATTGCCGCACAGGCGTTGGCTGTTGGCTCTTCGGCGTCCGTGCGTTGGCGCCTGCAAACTCTTCGGGAACCTGCGTGCCTTCCAACCTTTCGGGCCTTTCCGGCCGCCTGCGTGCAACTGCCATTCACATTTTCCCCGGCCTTGCCGTTGCGCTTCTGATAGCCGTCGCAGCCAAGTTCATCGCCGAGGAGTATGGCGGGCCGGTCATGCTGTTCTCGCTGTTGATCGGCATGGCGCTCGGGGTGTTCGGCGGCGATCAGCGAACGCGGCCGGGTGTGATGTTCGCGGGCTCACGCCTTCTCAGGGTGGGCGTCGCGCTGCTGGGCGCGCGCATTGGAGCCGACGAGATCGCCTCGCTCGGGGCCGGGTCGCTGATCCTGGTTCTGGCCGGCGTGGTGGGCACCATCGCGATCGGGCTCGTTCTGGCACGCGTCCTGTCGCTGGGGCGCGAACGCGGGATTCTCACCGGCGGCGCCACCGCCATCTGCGGTGCATCGGCAGCCCTTGCCATTTCGGCCGCAATGCCGGACCGGCCGGGCAAGGAGCGCGACACGCTGTTCACCATCATCGCGGTGACCGCGCTCTCCACCCTCGCGATGGTGGTCTACCCGCTCATCACCCGCCTCTTCGGTTTCGACGATGTGGCGGCCGGGCTCTTCATCGGCGGTTCGATCCACGACGTGGCGCAGGTGGTTGGCGCGGGCTACACCATCAGCGAGACCGCAGGCGACACCGCCACCCTCACCAAGCTGTTTCGCGTCGCGATGCTGGCGCCGGTGGTGCTGACGGTCGCGTTCGCCTTCCGCGAGCGGGGCACCGCCGGGGGCCTGCGCGGGATCGCACCACCGCCGATGCTGGTCGGCTTCATTGCGCTGGCGCTCCTCCACACCTTCGGCCTCCTGCCGCCGGCTGCGGTGGCACTGGCCGCCACCGCATCGTCGTGGCTGCTGGTGATTGCGGTGGCCGCGATCGGCGTGCGCACCAACCTCTCGGACCTCAGGCAGGTGGGCTGGCGTCCGCTGGTGCTGGTGGTGTGTGAAACGCTGTTTCTGCTGGCCGTATTGCTTATCGGCACGATGCTGCTTCACGCCTAACAATATTTCAAAAACCCGCAGCAACACCAATAATGCGCGAATTATTAGACCATTAACCTGGATTAATATAAATATTAATTCATCAACACAACTATGACGTTGAGGCCAATTTCGGGGATAGCTTAAAATTGCGCCGGAACGACTCGGGCTGGGAATGTCTTCTTCTTTCGTACTTAACGGAGGCATTCTCATGCACCACAAGAAACTTATTCTCCTGTCAACGGCGGCTGCGATCATCTCGGCGGCGCCGGCAATGGCACAAACTGCCGAAATGTCATGCGAGGCCGAAGTCGCAGCGTTCAAGGATACCGTCCGCGGTGATGACGCGTTCCCCGCAATTGAAGCCATGTTCAACGATGTCGAGCTTCAGCTCGCCGACGCCGTTGGCGACACGCCCGGCAACTGCTTCGCGGTGCTTTCGCAGTCGCAGACCATGATGGCCGACGCCGGCTACGAGATTGCCGGTGCGTCCGACGCCACCGCCATTGCCCGCACGCAGCAGCTCATCCAGCTTGTCGCCAGCGCCGAAGCCAGCACCGTGATGGTCGAAGCCGTCCCCGCGCAGGTTGCCGTTGCCGCCGCTGAAGCGGACGTTTCGGTCGAGCAGGGCGCGACTTCGGTCGACGTCTCCCAGCGCGCTGCGGAAATCGAAGTGCGCCAGCCGCGGTCCGACGTGACCGTGTCCGCACCGCAGCAGCGCGTTGACGTGACCCAGCCGGAAGCCGTCGTCGACGTGCAGGCCGCAGCGCCCCAGGTTGAGGTCAGCCAGCCGGCACCGCGCGTGACCGTGCAGCAGTCGCAGCCGGAAATCGCCGTCGAGCAGACGCAGCCGCGCGTGACCATCGAGCAGCCCGAGCCCGAGATCATCGTGCGCCAGTTCCAGCCCGAAGTGGTCATCAACCAGCCGCAGCCGAAGATCACCGTCTCACAGCCCGAGCCGCAGGTATCCGTCGTGCAGCCCGAGCCGCGCGTGATCGTGCAGGCCGCCGAGCCGCAGGTCGCCGTGACGCAGGCCGAGCCCAACGTCTCCGTCGAGCAGGTCAGCCCCGAAGTCAGCGTGACGCAGCGCCAGCCCGAGATCGAGGTCGTCCAGCAGGAAGCGCGGGTGAAGGTCGAGGAATCCGAGCCCATCGTGAACGTGGCCCAGGCAGCGCCCCAGGTGAACGTCGCTCAGGCCGAGCCTATCGTCGACGTCAGCCAGAATGCGGCGAAGGTTGCCGTGTCGCAGGGTGAAGCCGAAGTTGCCGTTGCGCAGGAAGCCCCCGCGGTCAGCACCGACATGGCGGACACCGCCTCCGTCAGCGCCATGCGTGAGAGCGGCGGCGCAGACGTTGCCGTCCAGACCGAAGCTGCGCCGACGATCGTGATTGCCGACGTTGACACCGACGTCGTCGTCGCGGCCGCCGAGCTGGAAGCCATCGCAGTTCTGGAAGTCGGCTTCGCGTTTGATTCCAGCGAAATCACGGCCGAGGCGCGCGCCAACGTCCTGACTGAAATCAAGGCTCTGGTGGACGGCACGCAGAATGCAGCCGTTCTCCTCACCGGCTACGCCAGCCCGATCGGCAACACGCAGTACAACAAGGAACTTTCCGAGCGCCGCGTGAGTGCTGTCGAAGCCGCGCTCATCGAGATGGGCATCAGCGCCGCTGCGGTGCGCACCCGCAGCCTCGGCGAACAGAACACCGAGGTTCCGGCGTCCGAAGACGAGCGTTCGCCGGAAAACCGCCGGGTTGAAGTTCGCGTCGTCGACCTCAGCGTCGTCGACCGCGGCTAAGCCGCCGGCCAGACGAACGAGACGAAACGGGGTGCCGAAAGGCGCCCCGTTTTTCGTTTGCGCTCAGATGCTGGTGATTGTCCGCTCGTCACCGTCGAAGAGGTGGATGTTGTCGCGCCTGGCCTTCAGGTGCAGCACCTCGCCAAGGCGCGCCACATGGTCGCCGGGCGCGCGCACGGTCAGTTCGCCGAGCCCGGCTACCTCAATATAGTAGAAGCTGTCGCCGCCCAGATGCTCGGCAACCACAATGGGGCCGGTGAAGTCCGCGTCTTCCTCGCTTGTCAGCCAGAGGTCTTCCGGCCGGATGCCGAGCTGCACCGGGCGGCGGGCGGCGTCCACCTTGCGCTCCGTCGTCAGTGTCCTGTCGCCGACGCGGGCCTCACCGGCGGTGCTGCCGGGTTCGCACGGCAGGATGTTCATGGTCGGCGAGCCGATGAAGGTGGCAACGAAAATGTTGGACGGGTTGCGGTACAGCTCAAGCGGGGCGCCCATCTGCTCGATCTTGCCGGCGGAGAACACGACAATGCGGTCCGCCAGCGTCATCGCCTCCACCTGATCGTGGGTGACGTAGATCATCGTGGCATCGAGCTTGGTGCGCAGACGGGCAATCTCGATGCGCATCTGGACGCGCAATGCGGCATCCAGATTTGAAAGCGGTTCGTCGAACAGGAAGGCGGCGGGCGCGCGCACGATGGCGCGGCCGATGGCAACGCGCTGGCGCTGGCCGCCCGACAGATCCTTGGGCTTGCGGTCGAGTAGCGGCTCGAGGCGCAGGATGGCGGCGGTGTCGTCCACCGCAGCCTTGATGTCGGCCTTGGACGCGCCGGCGACCGACAGCGGAAACGCCATGTTCTCGCGCACCGTCAGGTGCGGATAGAGGGCATAGGACTGGAACACCATGGAAAGGCCGCGCTCGGGCGCCGACAGCGCCGTCACATCCTTGCCGTCAATCAGGATCTTGCCTGCGGTGGTCTCTTCCAGTCCCGCAATCAGGCGCAGCATGGTGGACTTGCCGCAGCCGGACGGGCCGACGAACACCACAAACTCCTTGTCCTCGATGGCAAGGTCGACGCCCTTGATGACCTCGACGGCGCCGAAGGATTTGCGGATGTCCTGAAGATCAATGCGTGCCATCGCCGGCCCCTTTTGCAAAATCGAGCCAGGCGGCGGCCGTCCACGTGAAACTGCCGCCACCCAGCGGGGCCCCGTCGAGGGGGCTGTAATATTCGTAAAAACCGCCATTCTTGACGAGCGCCGCGCTGTCTGCGCGCACCCGCTCGGCACGGGCCGCGTCGCCCCGCTCGGCAAGGCCCATCGCGATCAGCCAGTTGACCACCAGCCACACCGGGCCGCGCCAGTAGCGTTTCTCGTCAAAGTCGGGCGCTGCCGGGTCCCAGCTGGGGCACATGTAGCGGCACGCCTCAGCCATCCGGTCGAAGTGGGCGTTGAGGGCGGCGGCGCGCTCCGGCGGCAGGCCGCCTGCGAGAAAGCCGAGGAACGAAGCGGCGGAGACCGCCGTGCCGCGCTTGCCGGTGCGCACGTCGCGCGTGGTGTAGGCGGCGACCTCGTCGCTCCACAGCCGGTCCATGCCGGCACGCAGCGCTTGCGCGCGTTCATTCGCTTTCGCCGCGAGGTCCAGCCTGCCGGCGGCTTCGGCCAGGGTGGCGAGCGCGGTTTCGGCGCGGGCGAGGATTGCGGTCATGCCGGGGTCGGCGACGAAGAAAGGCGATTTCTCCGGCATCGCCGCCTGGTTCCAGGCGACCGAGCGGCCGAACTCCACCAGCGCGATGTAGCGCTCATACTGCTCTTTTGTGGGGCGCATTGCGGCGTCGACATGGCCGAGGTCGCGGCGCTGGAAGGGGGCGACGTTGCTGGCGTCCACGGCCTCCAACGGGCCATCCCAGTCCGGCAGGTTGTCGCGGCCGGACTCCCACGGGTGGATGACGGCGATGGCGCCGGTGTCAGGATCGCGCCTTGCGATCTGGAACCAGCGGTGCCAGCGGTCGATGGCCTCCACCAGCCCCGCAAGATCGGCCCCGCCGAGTGCGCCGCGCGCCAGAAGCCGCTCCGCCGCAATGGCGAGCACGGGGGGCTGGGTGATGCCCGAGGTCGGCACCGCGTGCCCGCTGCCCCACACGTCGGGGCCCGGAAAATAGCCGTCGTCGTTGCTGTGGAAGATGATGTGCGGGATCATCCCGTCGGTCCACTGGGCGGCGGCCAGCGTCTTGAGTTCGCGCACGGCGCGGGCCGGATCGAGGTGGGCATAGCCGAGCGATGCAAACGCCGAATCCCAGTTCCACTGGAACGGGTAGAGCCCCTTGGTGGGGACGGAGAAGGTGCCGCGGTCGTTCTCGCGCAGGATGGCGATGGCTTCGTCGTCGCGGCTCATCCCTTCACGCCGCCGGCAGTGAGGCCCTTTACCATGAAGCGTTCGGCAAGGAGGAAGAGGAACAGGATCGGGATCGTCGTCACCACGGCACCAGCCATCAGATATTGCCGCGGCACCTCGCTGGAATTCAGCGAGACCACCGCGCGGGAAAGCGTGAAGATCTTGGGATCGTCGAGGAACATGAACGCGAACAGGAACTCGTTCCACGCGATCATGAAAACGTAGAGGCCGACCGAGGCGAGCGCCGGGAGCGACAGCGGCAGCGTGATCTTGCGGATGACGCCGACGCGCGACAGCCCGTCCATCAGCCCTGCCTCCTCAAGCTCCGCCGGCACGCCGCGGAAATAGCCGGAGAGCATGTAGATCGCCACCGGCAGCGTGGTGGCGGGATAGACGATGAGGAGGCCGACCACCGTGTTGCGCAAGCCCAGCTGCGAGAACACCGCGTAGAGCGGGATGACGAGGACGATGGCCGGGACGAGGTAGATGAGGAGGATCGAGCGCGACAGCGCCTGCCGGCCGGGGAAGTTGAGCCGCGCCACCGCATAGGCGCCCGGCACCGCGAAGGCGAGGCAGATCACCACCGTCAGCGTGGAGACCACGAACGAGATCAGCATGTAGCGGCCAAAGTCGTAGGTGGTGAAGAGCTGGATGTAGCTGTCGAACAGGCTGTCGAAGCCTTGGCTGAAGTCGATCGACAGGTCGAGCGGGTTGGCGATCAGGCTCTGCTGCGTCTTGAAGCTCGTCATCACCAGCACGTAGAACGGCAGGATCACGATTACCGCAAAGAACAGGTGGCCGAAAATGCCGAGGCTTGACGCCAGCGCATGCTCGGTCGCCCGCCGCGTCTGCCTTGCCAGCGTGACGGTGCGCAGGTTGGCCGAAAGGATGTTGACGAGCGCCACGGCTGTCAGCAGCAGACCGGCCATCTGCCAGAGTGATGCGTGGTCGAGCGGCTGGCCATAGGGCGCGCCGAATGCCGCCGCCACAATGAGCGCGGCCACCAGAGCCATGACAATCGCGCGGAAGCCGAATGTGCGCTCCTCCAGCGGGCGCCAGGCCAGCGCCAGGCCCGCAACGAGGCCCGCAACGGCAGCACCGCCCAGTTGCGGCGTCATTGCCGTGCCGGTGATGAGGGTGAGCGTGACACCGCCAAGGAGATGCAGCGTGGCGCCCCACAGGAGGCCGAGAACACCGGCGGTGAGCCAGCCCGGAAAGCGGGGTGCTTCCATCCGGGCACGGGCAGCCTGTGCGGGGGTCATAGCCCCTCCCCTTTCGGCAGCGCGCGGAAATAGAGCAGCGCGAAGATGAGAAGCATCACGAAGATCACCACCGCAACGGCAGCGCCCGCGCCGAGGTTGCCAATGGCAAATCCCTGATAATAAACGTCAACCGTCAGGGTGCGGGTGCCGGCGGCGCCGCCCGTGAGCAGGAAGATGTCGTCGAACTTGTTGAACGTCCAGATGAAGCGCAACAGGAACAGGACCGCCAGAATGCCGACGATCTGTGGCATCGAGAGGCGGAAGAATTTCTGGAACGGGGTTGCGCCGTCCATGTCGGCCGCTTCGTACATGTCGGTCGGGATCGATTGCATCCGCGCCAGGATGAACAGGAACGACAGCGGAAAATAGCGCCATGCCTCGAAGGCGATCACCATGGCGAGCGCCAGCGGGAAGCCGAATTCGAGGCCGAAGATGGAGACCGGCACCATCCGCGCGCCGAAGAAGTTGACCGGCTCGCCCGCCACGCCCATCGCCTGGATCATCGCGTTGATCGTGCCGGAAAATGGGTCGAACAGCACAAGCCACGTGAACGCCATGGCAATGACCGGCGCAACGTAGGGAAAGAGGTAGAGCCCGCGCAGGATCGACCGGCCCCGAAAGTCGCGGTTGAGGAGCTGGGCTGCGATGACGCCCAGCACAATGGCGCCCAGCGTGCCGAACAGCGTGTAGAAAATCGTCACCCACAGCACCTGCATGAACTCCTCGCCATCGAACACGGCACGGTAGTTTTCGAGCGAGAATGCAAGGTTGGTGAGGACGTTGGGCGCGCGCACGGTGGTCAGCGCATCGCTGTCCCGCGGATTGATGGGATTGGCGAGGTACGCCTCGGCGGCACGCACGCGGATTTCGAGTTCGCCGCGGGCGCCGGGATCGAACGCGCCCAGCGCGCAGGAAAGCGAGCCCCCTTCGAGGGTGCATCGGCTGTCGAGGTCGATGGGCTCGAGGCCCTCGGGCAACGTGTCGGTGAGGGTGGTGTCCGACAGGGCGGCATCGCGCGACGAATTGCGCAGCCGGTACTGGATGGTGGCCTCGTCGCCCGCGGCTTCGAGGTCGCCGCGCAGGCGCTCGTTGGCAAGCAGTGCCGGCGGGCGGAGGTCCGCAATGCCGACGGGCTTGAAGCTGATCCATATATTGGCCGCCAGCGGCAAAAGCACGATGGCCATGACGATGGCCACCGTGGGCAGGATCATGGTGTAGGCGAGCCGCGACTCGCGCCGGGCGATGGGCCCGACACCCTTGTCGACGAGTGGTCCTGCGCTTTTGCTCATGGGCAAGATCCGGCCGCCGGTATGCCCGGCAACCGGCCCCTTTCGTCAGATCTTGGAGAGGGTGTCGTTCATGGCGTCGACGGTGGCTGCTGCGTCACGTTCGCCGTCCAGATACTGGCGCACCAGACGATTGATCTCCTGGCTGTTGATGATCTTGGACGCCAGCGCCAGCTGCCCCTCGTTGACGCCCCAGCGGGATGCCGTGTCGAGACCCGACACAATCTCCTTGACGGTTTCCGCATCATAAAGCTCGGTCAGCGGTGCCTTGCGGTCGACGCCGACGGGAAGCTTCTCCCACGCGGCCACGAACTTTTCGGGGTCGTCCTCGGTGCCGCGGCGGACCGGGAACTTGCCTTCCGGCGCGATGGAGAGCAGCGACTCGTAGCCCTCGTCCATGGAATAAAGGACGAATTCCATCGCAACGTCGGTGTTGGCGTCTGCCGTCACGCCGAGATAGCGGATGTCGCCCCACGCCGCGCCGTCCGGGTTGGACGGGCCGGAGAAGTTGGTGACAATGCCGGTCTTGTCGGCCAGCTCGCGGCTTGCCGGGTCATCGTTGATGGTGACGGGGGCGGCATCGCGCAGGCCGGCCAGCTCGTCGAGGATGAAGGGCGACCAGATGATCATCGCCGCCTTGCCCGCAAAATAGAGTTCGCGCGACTGCTGCCAGTAAAGGTCGCCGGGGGGCGATGCGTCGGCGAGCGCCTTGTAGAATTCCAGCACCTCGGTGGTGGCGGCCGCATCCAGCGGCGCGAAGCCGTTCTCGTCCACCACCGACACGCCGTTGGCCAGGAAGACGTGCTCCAGCACCTGGCTCATGAAGTTCTCGTCCACCTTGGTGGCGGCGACGAAACCGTACATTTCCGGCGGGTTGTGCAGCGCCTCGATGGCGGCTTCCACGTTGGCGTAGGTGTCAGGCGCGGCAAGGCCCGCTTCCTCGAAGAGATCCTTGCGATAGACGATCATCTGCGTCCAGCCGTCCACCGGAACGGCGGCGGTGAGGCCGTCGAAGTCGGCCATGGCGAGGGCGGCGGGGGCGAAGGTATCGCGGCCCAGCGCGTCGACGATCTCGTCGTTGGTTTCCGCGTCGAGGATGCCGTCCTCGGCCCACGGGAGCACGTATTGCAGGGTGTGATAGATCACGTCCGGCAGGTCGCCAGCGGCGTAGGCGGCGGTGGCGCGGGTGCCAAGATCACTCTCGGTCACCGGAATCACCTCGACGGTGTGGCCGGTCTCTTCCTTGAAGGCGGCGGCCGTCTCTTCCTGCTTGGCGAGGCGCTCGGGCTGCTCCTCGGTGGTCCAGAAGCGGATGGTGTCGGCATTGGCAGCCATTGTTCCGGCTGAAAGGGCCAGCGCCGCAATCAGCGCGGTGGACGCGGTGCCGCACAGGCGGCGCGCAAGACGAGTGGTCATTTCCGGTTCTCCTTCTGACGCGAAGGAGAACCGTCTGAAGCCTCGATCATGAGGCTTCACCAGCATCCCCTGCGCGTTTCCCAATCGAGCGCTGACGCGCCCTGTTTTATGATGCCGCGTGCAAAACTGCGGCCATTGGTCCCGATGGTTGGTCAATTCGCCTGATGTGTCAACGCGTGGTTGCGGGCGCCGGCGATGCCCCCACCAGGGTGGACAGATGCGTTTCGACATTGCGCGGCGCAGGCTCCGGCATGGTCTGCTGCACAACCTCGCCCCAGCCCTCTTCGGCCAGGATCTTGCCGTCGCGCATCACCGGCTTGCCGCGCACGATGGTGGCGACCGGCCAGGCGGTCACTTCCATCCCCTCGTAGGGCGAGACCTTGCCCTTGGACGACAGGCGCGCGGCGGACAGGGTTTCGCGGCGGTCCATATCCACCAGCGTGATGTCGGCATCGGCGCCCGGCTGGAGCACGCCCTTGGTGCCGTAGAGGCCGAACGCGCGGGCCGGGTTGGCCGAAGAGATCTGCACGTAGCGCGTCAGCGGCATCAACCCCTCGTTGACGAGGGTGAGGAGGATCGGCAGCTGGCTTTCAAGGCCCGGAAAGCCGCAGGCAATGTCCCAGATCCGGTTGCCGATCTTCTCCTCGGGCAGGTGGGGGGCATGGTCGGTGGAGATCATGTCGATCGACCCGTCCGCCAGCGCTTTGCGCAAGGGGCCGTTCTGCCACTTCTGGCGGATCGGCGGGTTCATCCGCAGCACTTCACCGCCCGGCCTGTCCATGTCTTCGACGCCGAGCGTGAGGTACTGCGGCAGGGTTTCGACGGTGACGTCGACGCCGCGCTCCTTGAAGAACTTGAGGTAGGGCAGGCTCATCGCCGAGGATTCGTGGACGATGTGGATGCGCGCGCCGGTGGCCTCGGCAAAGATGCACGAGCGCGCCATGGCCTCGACCGCCACAACGTCGTGGCGGGCCATCAGGTGGTCGATGGGATTGTTGCGGCCGGCGGCCTGGAGGCGATCCTCGCGCCAGAACAGGATCGGCGAGTTTTCCGCATGGATCGAGATGCGCTTGCCAAGGCCCGCGATGATCTCGAAGGCTTCCAGCACCGCCCCGTCCGATGGGCACGGCAGGTTGCCCGTGGTGTTGCCGAGGAACAGCTTGAACCCGATCACGCCGGCGTCGGCCATCGGCTTGAGGTCGGCAAGGTTGTCTTCCGACAGGACGCCGTAGAGGCCGAAGTCCACAATGGCCTTAGACTCGGCAACGGCCTTCTTGGCCAGATAGCGCTCGGCGGTGGAGACCGGCGGGGCCGTGTTGGGCATCTCGAACACGGTCGTCACGCCGCCCATGGCAGCGGCCCGTGTGCCGGTCGCCCAGTCTTCCTTGTGGTCCATGCCGGGTTCGCGGAAATGGACGTGCACGTCGATCACGCCGGGAAGGACAGTGAGGCCGCTGGCGTCGATCTCCTCGGTGGCGGGGGGCATGTCCCCATCCGCGCCGACCGCCACAATCTTTCCGCCGCGCACGGCGATGGACGCGGGGAAGACCGATGTCTCCGTCGCAACCATGCCGTTCCTGATGACAAGGTCCGCCGTCTCACCCATCACGCTCTCCTTCGCCAGTCTGGATCCTCAAAGGTCGATGCATGGCCCGGCCACGAAAACAAGGCACAACGTGCTCGCGGTTGCCGGAAAATTCGCGTTTGTCACAACTGCCGACCTTCCGTTGCGGCGCGCCCGTCCGGAATTTTATCGCAAGAGAACGCGCGGGCGTGGCGCGGGGTGCGCGGAAACGTCTTGGCGTCTGGTCCCTTGCTTGCATAAAACTTTGCGAAACAAACTTCAGAAGGATGCCTTCATGTCCCTTAGCCGCCTTTCACGGCTTGCCCTTGGCTGCGCTGCGCTCGCGCTCACCCCGGTGGCCGCCCACGCCCAGGAGAAGACCGACGTCAAGTTCGTGCTCGACTGGGCCTGGCAGGCCATGCACGGCCCGTTCCTGATTGCCCTCGACAAAGGCTACTACGCCGACGAAGGCCTCGACGTGACCATCGACCGTGGCTTCGGTTCCGGCGACACCATCTCGAAAGTGGCGTCCGGCGCTTACGACATCGGCTTTGCCGAAGGCACCGGCCTTCTCAAGTTCAACAGCGAAAACCCGGACGATTCCGTCGTCACAGTGATGGTGATCAACGACCAGTCGCCCACCGGCGTCATCTCGCTGAAGGACAACGGCGTCTCCGGCCCTGCGGATCTGCCGGGCAAGAAGATCTCGGCCACGCAGAACGCCGCCACGGTGCTGGCATGGCCCGTCTTCGCCGGCCTCAACGACCTCGATCCTGAATCGATCGAGTACGTCTTCGTCGAGCCCAACCTGCGCGATGCCATGGTGATCCAGGGCCGTGCGGACGCCACGTTCGGGTTCACCACCACAACCGTGCTCAACATGGTCCAGGCCGGGATCGACCGGGACGACGTGACCTACTTCACCCTCGCCCAGTACGGCCTTCAGCCCTACTCCTCGGGTCTTCTGGTGAAAAAGTCGTTCGCCGAAGAGAACCCCGACGTGGTGAAGGGCTTCGTCGCCGCCACCGTGAAGGGCCTGCAGGAAATGCTGGAAGACCCCGCCGAGGGCCTGGCGCTCCTGAAAGAGCGCGAGCCGCTGGTGGACATCGACCTTGAAGGCGACCGCTGGGAGCTTGCCAAGGAACTCTCGATCCTGACGCCGAACGTCGCCGAGCGCGGCATTTCCAACGTCGACCAGGACCGGTTCGAGACGTCGGCCGGCCAGATTGCCAAGGCGTTCGGCATGGAAATCGAACCTGCCATGGCCGACTATTATGACGGCTCGTTCCTGCCGCCGCTGGAAGACCGCCAGATCTCCGACGCCGTGAAAGCGACGATGAAATAAGGCGGAGACCCCCGCAGAAAAAGAAAGCCGCCGGCAGTGATGCCGGCGGCTTTTTTGTTGGCGGCCCGGGGTGGTTTGGCTCAGCCGCCGCCTGCATCGAACCGCAGCGCCTGGCCGCGGGTGGCCCAGCCCGTCACCCGCGCCTCGAAAGCGGCGAATGCGGCATAGATGGCAACGCCCATGGCCGCCACAACCACAAGCCCGGCGAACACCAGCGGCACGTCGAACCGGGAGGAGGCGTTGAGCATCAGGTAGCCGATGCCGGAATTGGACGCGATGGTTTCGGAAATCACCGAGCCCACCAGTGCCAGCGTGATGGCGATCTTCAGCGATGCGAAGAAATAGGGCATCGAACGCGGCAGGCCGACCTTGAAGAACATGTCCCGCCTCGACGCGCCGAGAGAGCGCAGAACGTCCTCAAGCTCCGGCTCCACCGTTGCAAGGCCGGCTGCCACGTTCACCACAATTGGGAAGAAGGACAGCATGAACGCGGTGATGACGGCCGGCACGGTGCCGATGCCGAACCAGATGACCAGCACCGGCACGATCGCCACCTTGGGCACCGAGTTGAAGCCGATGAGGATCGGATAAAGCGCCTTGTACAAAAGGCGCGAGTAGCCGACGGCAACGCCGAGAACCAGCCCGCCGACCACCGCCAGCGCAAAGCCGAGGACCGTTGTGTAAAGGGTCTGCAAGGCATGGGTGAAGATCACCGCGTGCCATTCCCACAGGCTGGCCGCAATGTCGGTCGGCGCCGGCAGGATGAACTTCTTGATGTCGAAGATGAGGCACGAGGCCTCCCAGACGATGAGCGTTCCGATGCCGATGATCCACGGCGCGGCAACATCGCCAAGGCGCCAGGCCTTGCGGTTGAGCTTGGTCTCTTCGGTGGCGATGGTCTCCACGGCCTCGCTCATACCTGGCGCTCGCGGCTGATGTGGTCCCTCAGGTCGTGCACGATGTCGACGAACTCCGGCTTGAACGTGTCTTCCAGGGTGCGCGGGAACGCCAGCGGCACCTTCTGCTTGGCGACCACGCGGCCCGGCCGCGCACTCATGATGTGGATGGTGTCGGCAAGGTAGACCGCTTCGCGCAGGTCATGGGTCACCAGGATCACCGTGAAGCGCCGCTCCATCCAGAGCTTCTGCAGGACGGCCCAGAGCTCTTCGCGGGTAAAGGCGTCCAGCGCGCCGAACGGCTCGTCCAGCATCAGAAGCTCGGGCTCGTGGATCAGCGCCCGGCAGAGCGAGGCACGCTGCTGCATTCCGCCCGACAGCTCCCACGGCGAGCGGGCGCCGAAACCGCCAAGGCCAACCGCCTCCAGCAGCCCTTCGGCGCGGGCCACGTATTCGTCCTTGTTGGCGCGCAGGCGCTTGCGGTGCGGCTGCACCACCTCCAGCGGCAGCATGACGTTCTGGAGCGTCGTGCGCCAGGGCAGCATGGTGGGGTTCTGGAACGCCATGCCGGCGATGCTGACCGGCCCCGTCACTTCCGCGCCATCCACGGTCACGCTGCCGCGCGTGGGGCGGATGAGGCCGGTGGTCAGCTTCATGAGGGAGGACTTGCCGCAGCCGGACGGGCCGACCACGGCCGCAAATCCGCCTTTCTCGACGTCGATGGAGGCGGCCGACAATGCCTTGATGTCGGAGTCGCCCTGTCCGTAAACGAGGTCCACATCGTCAATGCGGACAAATGGCTGTGCCGACGCGGTGTCTGCCGCGCCGCCGGCATCCTGAAGGGCCATGGAAACTCCTGTGATTGCCTCACCGGCAAGCAAATTTCACGCCAGCTTTTACATAACGCGAACGGGATGCGGCACCAAAAACCGCTATGTGAGCTGCGCGATCCGGCAGGGGCCGCAGTCTGCCGAAACGATCCGCTTTGCCATGGCCGAAAGACCGGGACGGAAAGCCTCCACCCGCGCAACGGCGTCCCGGTTGTCACGCGCCAGCCGGGCCGCCACCTCGTGCGCTTCGCCAAGGGTATCGGCGGCGTCGAACTGCGTCGGCTTTCCGTTTTCGAGAACCTGCACACCGTTCACGTAGACATCGCGCACACTGGCACCGGTCTCGTTGAACAGGAGCTGCGTGGGCAGATCGCCGCGGGGGCTGAGCGCCACGGTGCGCCCGTCCAGCACCGCAAAATCGGCCAGCATACCGGCCTCCAGCGTGCCCGCCTCGCCCTTGCGGCCGAGGGTCGCCGCACCGTTGACGGTGGCCATGCGCAGCGCGGTGCCGGCACGCAGCCACTTGTCCGGATCTGCCTCCACCACCCGCGGCAGCAGCGCGGCAAGGCGCGTCTTCTCGAACATGGACATGTGCCCGACATTGACGCCGTCGGACCCGAACGCGACGTTCACGCCCCGATCCACCAGACGCAGGAGCGGCTGGATGCCGGACCCCAGAAGGAGGTTGCTGGCCGGATTGTGAACCGCGTTGACGCCCGCCTCCGCCGCCGCCTCGAGGTCCGCATCGGTGAACCAGACGAAGTGCGCGAACGAGGATTTCGGCCCCGCCAGCCCCTTGTCGGCCAGAAAGCGGACAAAGCCGCGACTGTCGCGCCCGTCAGCCATTGCCCACTGCGTCTTGGCTTCGAGGAGGTGCGTGTGGTTGCCGATGTCATGGTCGGCGCAGAACCGGCCGCCTCTGTCCAGCAGGGCATCGGTGCAGCGTTGCGGGCTGTCCACCCCCAGCATGACCGAGACCAGCGGATGGCCCTTCCAGCGGTCAAGCCCGGCCTCCATCATCTCGAAGAAGGGGTCCGGGTCGGCCTTCGTGCCCGGAATTGAGGCGGCCAGCTCGGCCGGCATGTCTTCGGCAGTGAGCGGGAGCGTCTCGCGCAGCGGAACGTCGGAGAACATCGGCGCAACGGCGGCGCGCACCCCGGCATCGGCGTAGGCCTGGCACACCGCATCCAGCGCGTCGGCGGTGTGGCGCGGGCGGTGGGAGAAATGGTCGAGGCAGGCTGTGGTGCCGGTGAGCATCATCTCCAGCGCACTGATCTTGGCGGAGAGGTAGACGGCGCGCTCGTCCCGCGCACCGGCGCCCAGAATGGCGTTGACCATGAACAGATCGAGCGGCATGGCGTCGACGCTGCCTTTCAGCAACGCGGCATAGGAGTGGGTGTGGCAGTTGGCAAAGCCCGGCATGATGACGTGATCGCGCACGTCGATCCGCTCGACCGCGACCCCCTCCGGCGCCGCAAAGCTGCCCGGAGCGCCTGCGTGAACGATGCGGGTGCCGTCCACCCACAGCTCCCCGCCGTCGATGACGCTTCCGGCGGCGTCGAGAGTGACAAGGGTTGCCCCGGTGAACACCTTGAGGCTGGCCATCGCGCGGTTCTCCAAACATATGTACAAACGCCGTTACAAACGTCGTTGCCGTTTCGCGCAAGTGTGCGATACGCTAAAGTCTCACAAATGAGTACCCGCGCACGACGCGTGGCAAAACAAAGGCTCAGCACCGACAGAGTGCGATCAGCGAGCCATATCTGGGAGGAAGTTTCTATGCGCGCACTGCCGCTTGTTGCAGCTCTTGCGTTGTCGACCGCGTTGTCGTCGGCCCCCGCCTTCGCCGGACCGGACGTTGTGGAAGGCCCCGGCTACATGCCCGAGTGCTTCGCCCCGTGGTCGGCCGACACCAAGTATTTCAAATGGGACGCCAAGGAAGCGCCTTACCGCGTTGCCGTCGTCAACGGGTTCGTCGGCAACATCTGGCGCATTCAGATGATCAAGACGGCAAAGGCATTCGCCGAGCAGGAAGAGATCGCCCCGCTCATTGACGAACTCAAGGTCATCTCCACCGGCACGGATGCCGCTGCACAGCTGGGCGCCATCGAAGACTTCATCAACCAGGGCTACGACGCGATCATCACCATCGCCGTCTCTCCCACCGGGTTCGACCGGGTGGTCCGCATGGCCGACCGGTCCGACGTTGTGCTGGTGCCGTTCGACAACATCCTCGACACCGACAAGGTGATGATGGTCAACGAAGACCAGGCCGGCATCGGCAAGCTCGCCGCCGACTGGCTGATCGAAAAGGTCGGCACCTCCGGCAAGATCCTCGAAGTGCGCGGCCTGCCCGGCAACTCGGTCGACCGTGACCGGCACGAAGCCTTCCAGGAAGCCATGAAGGCCGCCGGTGATTACGAAATCATCGAAGTGGTCGGAAACTGGGCACCGGGCGACAGCCAGAAGGTGACGGCAGACGCCATCGCCGTTCATGGCCAGTTCGACGGCGTGTTCTCCCAGGGCGGCACCAACGGCACCGTGCAGGCGATGATCGACGCGGGCCATCCGTTCGTGCCGATGGCGGGCGAAGCCGAAAACGGCTTCCGCAAGCAGATCGCCGAGCACCGCGACAACGGGCTCGAGGCTCTGTCCTACGGCCAGTCCCCCGGTCTTGTCGCCATCGCCATGAAGGCGGCGCTGGAAGCCCTCCAGGGCAACGCGCTGCCGCAGCTGATCTCCGTGCCAATCCCGCGGGTCACCTTCGATGAGGTCGAGGACGGCGTGAACTTCTGGGCCGACCTGCCGGACGACTTCTTCACGCCGAACGAGTTCCCGCCGTGCAACGTGACCATCACGGCACGCGAAATCATGGCCGAGTCCGAAGAAAACTCGCAGTAAGAGCCGACCTGGCGGGGCCGCGCGCCCCGCCACCCACTTTCCTTCTCCCAAGGCCGGGCAGCCCCCGGCCAGCTCGTCAAGGCGTTCGTTCATGCCCGAGGGTGCGACGGCGGCAAATGCCGCCTATCTGGAAATGCGCGGCATCTCCAAGAATTATGGCGGCGTGCAGGCGCTGAGCGATGTGGACTTTTCCGCAAAGCGCGGCTCGATCCATGCCGTGCTCGGCGAAAACGGCGCCGGCAAGTCGACGCTGATCAAGATCGTCTCCGGTGTCGTTGCCCCTACCACGGGCACCATGGCGCTGGACGGCAAGCCGGTCGAATTCAAGACGCCGCTGGAAGCCAACGCCTCGGGCGTGGTCTGCATCTTCCAGGAACTGTCGCTGATGCCGGACCTTTCGGTGGCCGACAACATCTCCATCACCGACCCGCCCCGCACTAAGCTCGGCCTGATCGACGGGCGCGCCCAGTTCCGCCGCGCCGAGGCGCTGCTTGCCCGTGTCGGCTGCGAGGACATCGACCCGCGCGAGCGGGTGAAGAACCTGCCTTTGTCGCGCCGCCAGATGGTGGAGATCGCCAAGGCGCTCGGCCGCAATCCGCAGCTCCTCATTCTGGATGAGGCGACCTCCGCCCTCACCGGCAGCGACGTCGAGAAGGTCTACGGCATCCTTCACGCCCTGCGCGATGAAGGCCTCAGCCTCCTCTACATCTCCCACCGGATGCACGAGATCGAGGAGCTGGCCGACACCTGCTCGGTCTTCCGCAACGGCCAGCACATCGAGACGTTCGCCTCGGGCGCCCACAGCCACGAAGACATCGTGCAGCTGATGATCGGCCGCGACTGGTCCAACGTCTTCCCGAAAAAGCCCGTCTGGACCGCACCGCCGGAACCCGCGCTGGAGGTGGAAAACCTCACCTGGGCGCCGATGCTCAACGATTTGTCCCTCTCGGTTGGCAAGGGCGAGATCGTCGGCGTCGGCGGGCTGGACGGCCAGGGCCAGCGCGAGCTTCTGCTCGCCCTCTTCGGCGTCCTGCGCGGCGTTGGCGGCACGATGAAGATCAACGGCAAGGCCGTGAAGCTCGACAGCCCGGCCGCCGCCAAGCAGCCCGAGCACGCCATGGCGCTGATCCCGGAAGACCGCAAGACCGAAGGGCTGATGCTGCCCATGAGCGTTGCGGAAAACATCACCATCGCGGCAATGCCCTGGCTCACCAAGGGCCTCGTCATCGACAGGTCGGCCGAGGCGGAGAAGATCAAGGAGATGGTCGCCCGGATGCAGATCAAGGCCGGCGACCTCGACCAGGAAGTCGCCAACCTGTCCGGCGGCAACCAGCAGAAGGTGGTGATCGCCAAGTGGCTCCTCACCGGCGCCCGCATCATCCTCCTCAACGATCCGACACGCGGCATCGACGTCGGCACCAAGCAGGAAATCTACGCCCTCCTGCGCGGCCTTGCCGAGGACGGCGCGTCGATCCTCTTCTACACCACCGACTATGACGAGCTGATCGGCTGCTGCGACCGCGTGCTCATCCTTTATGACGGGACCATCGTGCGCGAACTCTCCGGCGAGAGCCTCACCGAGACCAACATTATTTCCAGTTCGCTGAACCTCACGGATGAGCGTGCCAAGGCGGGGGCCGCACTGTGAAATCGCTCCGTATCTTCCTCAGCCAGAACCTTGGCGTCCTTCTCGCCATCGCCATGTTTGCCGTGCTCTACGCGTTCTACGTCTCGCAATACCCCAACTGGGGCATGAACGTCGTCCTGCAGAACGGCAACGAGACGCTGGCGCTGATCCTTGTCGGCATGGCGCAGACCATGGCGGTCATCGTCGGCGGCCTCGACCTCTCCGTCGGCCCGCTGATGACGCTGACCAACTGCTTCGGCTCCATCGTGATGGCCGGCACCGGCGGCTCCATCGTGGCCGGCATCGTCGCCTGCATGGCGCTTGGCACCTTCTGCGGCTTCATGAACGGCTGCATCATCGTCTATGGCCGGATCCAGCCGATAATCGCGACGCTGGCCACCGGCGCCATCTTCCTCGGCCTGGCGCTCCTCCTGCGCCCCTCCCCCGGCGGCTCCATCGACGGCGACTTCGCCTGGGCGTTCACCAACGACATCAACGAGCTCGGCCTCACCTACGGCTGGTGGGAGGACCTCGGCTTCTTCGGCCAGATCCCGCTGCAGCCGATCTACCTGATCCTGATCGTGGTCTGCGTGTGGATCCCCTACAAGCGTTCCGTCACCGGGCGCGGCGCCTATGCCATCGGCTCCAACCCCCACGCCGCCTACATGTCCGGCGTCCGGATGGACCGCTCCAAGATTGCCGCCTTCACGCTCGCCGGCTTCTTTGCCGGGTGCGCGGGCATCTACCTCACCATGCAGATGGGCTCGGGCAACGCCGACGCGCCGCAGGCCGCCGAATACACGCTGCGCTCCATCGCCACCGTCGTCATCGGCGGCACGTCGCTCTATGGCGGCACGGGCGGGGTGATCGGCACGATCTTCGGCGCTCTGGTGCTGCGGTCGATCTCGTTCATCTTCCGCGTGGTGCCGGAAAGCGCGCCCCTCGGCTTCGTCGCAAGCCCGCTCCTGCAACCGTTCTTTGAGGGGCTGATCCTCCTCGTCGCCGTCAGCCTTGGCGCCGCCCGCGTGTTCCGGGTGAAGAACCGCCTGTCCCTCTTCTCATGAGCGCCCCCGCGATGAGCCTTCGTATCGACAAACCCATCCTGATCGGCCTCGTTTTCATCGTCATCATCCTGGCGGCGGGAACGGCCTACACCATCGCGACACAGGGCACGGCGACCTTCATCTCGCCGAACTACCTGATGCAGCAGCTCCACTTCGGCGCCTTCCTCGGGATGACCGCGGCCGGCATGATGATGGTCATCCTCCTTGGCCACATCGACCTTTCGGTCCCGTGGACGCTGACCACCAGCGCCATGGTCGCCTCCGCCATCGGCGGGATGGAGGGCAACCTCGTCGGCCTTGGCGTCGGCCTCACCGTCGGCCTCGTCAACGGCATCGGTGTTGCGGTGCTGCGTGTCCCGTCGATGATCTTTACGCTCGGCGTCAACACGGTCCTGCTGGGCTGCATGGTGATGCTGACCGGCGGCCACGCCCCCCAATCCGCCGCGACCGACCTGATGCTGTTCCTCGGCCGCGACCGCACGTTCGAGATCCCGCATTCGGTGGTGGTGTGGGCGCTGATGTCGGCCGCGCTGGTCTACATGCTCAACCGCACGCCGCTGGGCCGCTACATGTACGCCATCGGCAACCAGGAGGCTGCGGCCTACCTGTCGGGCGTGCGCACGCGGCTCGTCATCATCGCATCGTTCATGATGTGCTCGCTTTGCGCGGCCATAGCCGGGCTGTCGCTCGCCGGCTACTCGGCCCGCGCCTTCCAGGCGATGGGCGACCAGTATCTCCTGCCGTCCATTGCGGCCGTGGTGCTCGGCGGCACCAACATCCTTGGCGGCAGCGGGCGCTTTTCCGGCACTGTCGTGGGTGTTATCCTGATCGTGCTTCTGCAGTCGATGCTGTCGATCATGCAGATGGAAGAAGCCTACCGGCAGATCATCTACGGCGCGGTCATCATCCTGATGCTGCTGATCTACAGCCGCGGCCGCAAGGCTGCCACGTAAGCCACGGCTTGGGCACCGCGGTCAGGCCACCGCGGTGTAACGGCCCCGGAAATAAAGGAGCGGCTCCCCTTCGCCGCCTTCCGCTGCCGTCACGCGGCCGATCATGATGGTGTGATCGCCCGCGTCGTGCTCGGCAACGCGCTGGCACACAAAGCGCGCCAGGCAGTTTTCCATCAGCGGCAAACCATCGGGCGCCGCCGTCCACGCCACATCGTGAAACGCCTCGGCCGAACGCATGAAGCCATCGGCCACCGCCTGCTGCCCTGCATGCAGAACATGCACCGCAAAGCGGGGCGCGGCCGAGTAGTGGGCGTGGCGGTGCGAGGATTTGGCCGGCGACCACATCACCAGCGGCGGGTCCAGCGACAGCGAGGTGAAGGAGTTCACCGTCATACCGATCGGCCCGCCGGGCGCAGCACAGGTGACCACCGTCACCCCGGTCGCGAACCGGCCCAGCACATCGCGGTAGGCGCGGCTGTCGCCGGCAGATGGCGGCGCAGCCGGCTCCCGGCGGTCACGCGTCTCGTCGATCACGGCAGAGCCCGTCATTCTTGCAGCGCGACAAAGGTCCATCAGGCGACCTCTTGCCCGCGGGAGAGCTGGTAGATCTCGAACCAGACTTCCCGGTCGATGGTCACGTCGAGGGCTTTGCCGATCATTGCGATCCGCTCCAGATTGTTGGTGCCCACCACTGGCAGAATCCGTGCCGGATGGGCAAGAAGCCAGGCAAGGGCAGCGGCCGAAATGTCTCCGCCGGTCGCCCTGCCGAGGGCGGCGAGCCGGGTCGCCAGCGCTGCGTTTGCGGGCGCAAACAGCTTGCCGCCGGCAAGCGGCGACCATGCCATCGCCGCAAGGTCATGCTCTTGCAAGAATGCCAGATCGCCGTCGGTGAATGGTGCCGTGTGAAGCACCGAAAGCTCGATCTGGTTGGCCACGATGGGTGCCTGCATTGCCGATTGCAGGAGCGTGATGTCGTGCGGCTTGAAGTTTGAAACGCCAACCGCGCGCACCTTTCCGGCCGCCACCAGCGCGTCGAGGGCAGCGCCGGTCGCCTCGTGGTCCATCAGCGGGTCGGGCCGGTGCACCATCAAAAGGTCGAGCCGTTCGATCCCCATCTTGGCGAGCGACTGTTCCGCCGATGCCGTGATGTGGGCCGCGCTGGTATCGTAGTGTTTCACCTGCCGTTCGGGCGCCTTGTCGGTCACAAGCTTGATGCCGCACTTGGTGGCGATCTCTATGCGGTCCCGCAGCGAGGGGTCGGCCTTCAGCACCGCGCCGAACACGGCCTCGCTCTCATAGTTGCCGTAGACGTCGGCCTGGTCGAACGTGGTGATGCCTTGCGCCAGACAGGCGTCGATCTTGGCGCGCACGGTTCGCTCGGAACGGTCCGCCTTGTCTGCCAGCCGCCACATGCCATAGACCAGCCGCGAAAATTCGAGGTCCTTTGCAAGGGTGACGCGTTCCATCAGTGGCGCTCCCCGGTACCCAGCGGCGTAGACGGGGTCGAGGCCGGCACACGGCCATACACCTCGGGCAGCGCACAAGTCTTCAGATGCGGCATCACCAGCCTTCCAAAATGTTTCGCTTCGTCGACGTGGGGGTAGCCTGAGAAGATGAACGCGCGAATGCCCATCTTCCGGTAGGCTTCCAGCTCGGACAGGACCTGGTCGGCCGACCCCACAATGGCCGCGCCGCAGCCGGAGCGCGCCCGGCCGATCCCGGTCCACAGATGCGGTTCCACAAAGCCCTCAAGGTCCGCGATCTCGCGCGTCCTTGCCTGGTGGGAGACGCCGAGCGAGCCTGAATCCAGCGCACGCTCGCGGATGGAACGGCCGATCTCGTCGTCGAGCTTCGACACCAGATCCTGCGCATACTCTTTCGCCTCGGCCTCGGTGTCGCGCACGATGACGTGGACGCGCAGCCCATAGTCCAGCGTCCGGCCGAGCTTGTCGGCCCGTGCGTGAACCGCCTTCATCCGCCCCGCCAGCTCCTCTTTCGGCTCCGGCCACATGAGGTAGACGTCGCAATGCTCGGCACACAGCGCCAGCGCGGGGGGCGAATAACCGCCGAAATAAAGGAGCGGCCCGCCATTGGTCTGGTACGGCCGTGCCGGCAGCGTGGAGACACCCTCGAACCGGTAGATCGAGCCGAAATGATTGATCTCCTCCTCGGTCCACGCCTGCTTGAGGATTTCCACAACCTCGCGCGACCGCTGGTATCGGTAGCCACTCTCTGCGCTCTCGCCCGGAAAATCGGACGAGATGATGTTGAGCGTCAGCCGGCCCTTGAGCATGTGATCGAGCGTCGCGACGGTGCGCGCCAGCATGATCGGCTGCATCTCGCCGCAGCGGATGGCCGCCAGAAAATTGATGTCCTGCGTGATCGGTGCGCAGCCTGCCACGAAGGACAAGGTGTCCTGCCCCACCTGGTAGGACGACGGGCACAGGATGTTGCGGAAGCCCTGGCGCTCGGCGGTCTGCACAATGTCGGCGCAGTGGTCGAACGAGGAGCGCAGCGCGCCGTCCGGCACGCCCAGATGGCGGTAATCGTCCGAACACAGCGCGGAGAACCAGCTGATTTCCGCCGCATCGAGGTCGGGAGACGTGATCGGCACGACGGTCATGATTTGCCCTGGAAAGCCTCGGATTCCGGGGTTTACGTAGCACCCGGCCTGTTGTAGATCAATAGTGTATCAATTCTGGCGCATCCGATGGTCCCCCATGAGCCAACCGCCCTCCCGCTTTATCGTCAGATCGGCGAATTGCTGGTGCGCGAGATCGATGCCGGCCGCCTGCTGGAGGGCGAACGGCTCGACCCGGAGCGGGACATGGCCGCGCAGCTCGGCACCTCGGTCGGCACGTTGCGCAAGGCGCTGGCGTTCCTGGAGCGCGAGGGGCTGCTGGAGCGCCGCCAGGGCTCGGGCAACTATGTCCGCCACCGCAGCGGCCGGGACGGCGTCTATGCGTTCTTCCGCATCGAGCGTCTTTCCGGCGGCGGCGCACCCGGCGCGGAAATCCTGTCGGTCGAGCGGTGCGCCAAGCCTGCCGGCGCACCGCAATTTGGCAGCGCCGCCCACGCCCACCGCATCCGCCGTCTGCGCCGGCTGGACGGGATCCCCGCTGTGGCCGAGGAAATCTGGCTGGACGGAAGCTACGCCGAAACGCTCACGCCGGACGATCTGGGCGAAAGCCTCTACCTTGCCTACAAGGAGCGCCTCGACCTCTGGATCATGCGGGCGGAGGACCGTGTGTCCGTTGCGCCCGCCCCGGCCTGGGTGCCGCCCGCATTCGGCGTCCGCCCCGATGCAATGTGCGGCCATGTGGAGCGGATCAGCTGGTCGCAGACCGGCGCGCGCGCCGAGTGGTCCCAATCCTGGTTCGACCCTGCGGTCGCCCGCTATGTGCAAAGAATAAAGTGAAAACCATCCGATACGGTCTCGCCGGAACCGGCATGATGGGCCACGAGCACATCCGCAACATCGCCCTGCTCGACGATGCCGTCGTCTCAGCCGTCTTCGATCCGGACGACACCATGCGCGAGGCCGCTCTTTCGATGGTGCCGGATGCGAAGGCCCACCCCACCTTCGCAGCGCTTGCGGCCGACCCGGACATCGACTGTCTTCTGGTGGCGTCCCCCAATTATTTGCATCTGGAGCAGCTGGAGGTGGCGCTGGAGCACCGCTGCCTGCCGGTGCTGGTCGAAAAGCCGCTGTTCACCCGGCCCGCGGATGCCGAGCGCGTGGCGCGCCTTGCCGCCCGCAGCCCCGCCATCTGGGTGGCCATGGAATATCGCTACATGCCGCCGATTGCCGCGTTCATCCAGAATGCGCACCTTGCAACCGGCGGCGTGCAGATGCTGACCATCCGGGAACACCGCTACCCGTTTCTTCCCAAGGTAAACGACTGGAACCGCTTCAACCGCTACACCGGCGGGACGCTCGTCGAAAAATGCTGCCACTTCTTCGACCTGATGCGCCTCATCGTGGGCGATGATCCCGTGCGCGTCATGGCAAGCGCCGGTCAGGCGGTGAACCACCGCGATGAGCGCTACGCCGGCAAGGCGCCGGACATCTGGGATCACGGCTACGTGATTGTCGACTTTGCGGGCGGCACGCGGGCCATGCTGGAACTGTGCATGTTCGCCGACGGATCGCGCTTTCAGGAAGAGATTTCCGCCGTCGGCGCTGATGGCAAGATCGAGGTGCATGTGCCGGGACCGACCCGCTTCTGGCCGGAGCATCTGGGCGCGCCGCCCGTGGCGGAGGTAATTGTCAGCCCGCGCGAGCCGAAGGGGCCGCGCGAGGTGCTGGTGCCGGTCGATCAGACGCTGCTGGAGGCGGGCGACCACAACGGCGCCACCTTCTACCAGCATCGCCGCTTTGCCGATGCCGTGCGCACCGGAAGCCGCCCCGAAGTCACCCTGCGCGATGGCGCGATGGCGGTGGCCATCGGCCTTGCCGCCCAGCATTCGGCCGAGAACGGCGAGGCGGTGCCTCTCGACCCCAACGCGTTCCGCCCGAAAATGTCCGCGTCATGAGCCGCCTCGAAACCAATCTTCACCAGCTCGTCACCGGGATGACAGCGCTGCGCCACGAAGGCCAGTTCGACGAGCCGAACCTTGATGGCACCAAGGGCGACTATATCAGCTTCGATTCGTGGGAATGGCCGCAGGGCGTCGGCCTCTACGCCCTCGCCTCGCTCTGGCGCGCAGGCCATCTGCCCCGGCTGAAGAACGAGCTGGAAGGCTGGTACCAACGGCGCATCGAAGCCGGGCTTCCGGCGCAAAATGTCAACACCACCGCGCCGATGCTGGCCCTCTCCCTGTTGTGGCGGGAAAGCGGCGATCCGGCCCACGGCGCGCTTCTGGCAAAGTGGGCAGAAGACGTTCTGGAACATGCCCCGCGCACCGAAGAGGGCGGCATCCAGCACGACGTATCGGACAAGAAAAACCGAGGCGAACTGTGGGACGACACGCTTTTCATGGTGGCCCTCTTTCTCGCCAGCTATGGCGAGGGTGCCGGCCGGCGCGATCTGGTGGACGAGGCGGAACGCCAGTTCCTCGTCCACACCCGCTATCTCGCGGACCCGGCAACCGGCCTGTGGTTCCACGGCTGGACGTTTGACGGGCGGCACAATTTCGCGCGGGCGCGCTGGGCGCGCGGCAATGCGTGGATCAGCGCAGGCGTGCTCGATCTTCTGGACCTTGCCACCATTGCCCCCTCCGTCGCAGCATTCCTCACCGGCGTTCTGAAGGCGCAAGTGGATGCCCTCTTGCCACTTCAGTGCCAGAGTGGCGCCTGGCGCACCCTCCTCGACGATCCGTCAAGCTACGAGGAGTTGTCCGCCACCGCAGGCTTTGGTTACGCGCTGCTGAAGGGCGCCCGGCTGGGTCTCGGCACACCGGCGTGGAAGGCGGCTGGCATAAAGGCCGTTCACGCGGTGATGGCATCCATCGACGACACCGGCACGTTACAGAACGTCAGCTACGGTACGCGGATGGGCCACGATCTCGACTTTTACCGCACCATCCCGATCCAGCCCACGGCCTATGGCCAGGCCATGGCGCTCCTGTGCCTCGGCGAAGCGATGAACCATGATGACCTGCGCTGACGCCGCGCTCCAGGCTGGCCAGCCGCTGGTCTACTGGCGGATCGGCCGCACGGTGGAAACGCCGTACGATGTGCCCGACCAGCCCATGGCCGGCGAGATGGACCCGTTCTTCTTCGTCACCAGAACGAAGAATTTCATCCCGCACGAATATCCCTGCCGGACCGCCTTTGCCGCCGAGCGCCGCGGCATCCGGCCCGAGCCCAACCACGATTTCGAGCCCGCCGAAAACGTGCTCCCCTTCGCGTCCGAGCGGCTCGACCGTTCCGGCTTCTGGTTCCGCCCCACCCACATTGCCACCTGGGCGCGCACCCGCATCGCCAGCGAAGGCGGCATTGCCCGTTTCCGCCTCACCACCCCCGGCGGCGCGGTCCTGTTTGCGAACGGCGCGGCGGCAGGCTGGCTCGCCCCCTACACCCGCAATTTTGACGACAGCACCGAGATCGACGTAGACCTTGCCGCCGGTACCACCGACATCGACATCTATTTCGACGATCTTGCCGAGCGGGACACACGCCACTTCATCAGCCTCGAATGGCTGTCCGGCACCCCCGTCACCGCGCTGATGCCGTATGATGCGGCGCCAGACACAGTGGCCGCCGTAGAGGCGACACTGGCGGCAATGCACTTCGACAGGCCAGCCTACACCGAAGGCCCGGTCCAGGTTCTCTTCCCCGCTCCGCTGCCCGCCGCCACGGCAACGGTCCGGGTGGAGGGCGATTTCATGTCCCACGAACGGCTCGACCTTGTGCGCGAGCTTCCCCCCGGCGCCGCCACGCTGGACCTTGGCGACGCGGCAACCCTTCCCGCCGACTTTCGCCACTTCCGCGTTACGCTGGAGATGGACGGCTTCGCCGCCGCCCGCACGCTCGGCGTGGAAATCGCGCACGGCAGCAGCGGCGCTGCCCCGGCAATACTGGCCGAGCGCATTGCCGAAACGCTGGACACCGTCGCCACCCGCGCCGAGCCCGATACGGTGGCGGCCCTTGCCCGCCTCGCCACGGGCCGCACCGGCCCCGAAACCGAGGCGATGATTGCGCGGGCGCTCGGCCCCGTTGTCGCGTGCTGGGATTGCGCGGATTTTGCGCTGGTGCCGCTGCTATGGTCCCGCATTGCCTTCGCGGACGGGCTTGGCGAAGCCATCAAGACCGAGATCGACGCCGCCATCCTCGGCTATCGCTACTGGATGGATGAGCCCGGCAACGACGTGCAGTGGTATTTTTCCGAAAACCACGCGCTCCTCTTCCACACCGCCGCCTACCTCGCCGGCCACCATTTTCCGGACGCCACTTTCGTGCGCTCCGGCCGCAAGGGCGCCGAACAATGCGCCGTCGGCGCGGCGCGCGTGCGCGCGTGGCTCGACCACTTCGAGGCGTGGGAAATGGCCGAGTTCAACTCCGCGCCCTATTTCCCCATCGACCTCAAGGGACTCACCGCCCTTCAGGCGCTTGCGCCGGATGCTGACATTGCCGCCCGCGCCGGTGCCGGCATTGCCCGCCTCATCGAGATTGTCGCCAACTCGGCGCACCGCGGCGTTCTCACCGGCGCGCAGGGCCGCTCCTACGAGCACACCTTGCGCGCCAGCCGATCGCTGGAATTGTCCGCCATCGCCCGGCTCCTATGGGGCGCCGGCAGTTACGGCACCCGATTCCATGCCCTCCCCCAGCTGGCGCTCTGCCTGCGCGACCATGGCCTCGAACTGCCTGACCTCAAGGCTCGCGCCGTGCTGGAAGACGGCGAACAGGTCTGGTCCTTCCGCCAGGGCGAAGGCGGCTTTGCAGCCCTCACCCACGCGAAGACGCGCGACTGGGCGCTCGGCACCGCCGCCGCCTACCGATGGTTCGACTGGGGCTACCAGGAGACCGTCCTCCACGCCCGGATCGGCGACGAGGCGCAGGCGCAGGCCGTCATCAACCAGCCGGGCGAAGTGATCCATTCAGGCTACGGCCGCCCGTCCTTCTGGGGCGGCTCGGCGTCGATCCCGCGGGTCCATCAGTATCGCGGCCTCGCGGTCTGCGTTTTCGACGGGGTGGCCCCGCAGCCGGACTTCACGCACGCGCTGTTCCCGATTGCGGCGTTCGATGCCGTGCACATCGAGGGCAACGTGGCGGTTGGCGCGTCCGGCAACGGACGGCTCGTCATTGTCGCATCGGGGCCGCTTCAAGTGATCGAGACCGGCCCGTCCGCCGGTTCGGAATTGCGTCTTCCGGGTCGTGCGGCCCGCTGGATCGTGCGCACGCTTTCCAGCACCGAGCCCCCCGCCGCCATCGCAGCACAGTTCGCGGGCCTTGCCGCAACCGGTGACACGCGCGGCGTCCTCACAATGGCCGACCCGATCTACGGCACGGTCGTATGCCAACCCGACGGGCGCATCGAGGCGGAGGGGATCACCATCGACCCGGCCACATGGACGGTGGCCGGCGAAAGAAGGGTGCGCTGACCACCCGATTTCTTGCTAACGTCGAACTATAAAGTCTGAAAACAGACAATAACGGAGGAAACGAAACCATGAAGAGAACAGTTCTCGCAGCCCTTGCCACGGCATTCCTGTCCACCACGGCTTTTGCCGGCGATGTGCGGGTGATGTGGTATTCCGATGGCGTCGAAGGCGAAGTGATCCAGGACCTTCTGAACCGGTTCATGGAAGAAAACCCGGACATCAACGTCACGCTCGACAACGTGGCCTACAAGGTGATCCAGGAGCAGCTGCCGATCCAGCTTCAGGCCGGCGAAGGGCCCGATATCGCCCGCGTCACCAACATCAAGGAACAGGCGGGCCACTGGCTCGACCTCACCCCCTACCTCGAAAACCCGGACGACTGGCGCGAGAATTTCGGCGCCCAGCTCGACTGGATGCGCCCCGATGGCTCCGACATCATTCCGGGCTTCATGACCCAGCTCACGCTGGTCGGCGGCTTCGCCAACAAGACGCTGTTCGAGCAGGCAGGCGTGGAAATGCCCGGCCAGGGCGCCACGTGGGATGACTGGGTGGACGCCTCCGCCAAGGTCGCCGCCGACCAGGAGCTTGAAGCCGCGTTCGCCATCGACCGTTCCGGCCACCGCATTTCGGGCCCGAACGTCTCCTACGGCGCCAACTACATCGGCGCGGACGGGATGCCCGCCCCGGTTGACGACGGCGTGAAGACGTTCGCCACCAAGCTCGTCGACTGGACCAACGACGGCAAGATGCTGAAGGACGTGTGGGTGTCGGCCGCAGGCTCCACCTACCGCGCCGCGGCGGACGACTTCATCAACGCCGCAATCCCGATGTATTATTCGGGCTCGTGGCAGATCGCCAACCTCTCCACCAAGATCGGCGACATGTTCGACTGGGTGGCCATCGGCTCGCCCTGCGGCACCGACGCCTGCTCCGGCCTTGCCGGCGGCGCCGCGCTGGTCGCGATCAAGTACACCAAGAACCCCGAGGACGTTGCCAAGGTGATGGAATTCCTCGCCCGGCCGGAAGTCGTGAAGGAATTCTCCGAGCGTACCCTGTTCCTGCCCGCCCACGCCGGCGTGGTGTCGGACGGCGGGCTCGAGTGGCAGACCGAGGACAAGAACGTCGCCGCAGCGCTCGGCAAGTTCGTTGAGGCCTCCGCCGAGGTGGCCCCCAACGCAGCCGCGCTCCCGGCATGGAAGTGGGCCAACGTCTACTACGGTGCGCTCGTCACCCGCATCAGCCAGGTGATGGCCGGCGAGCTGACCCTGGACGACGCCTTCGCGCGGATGGACCAGGACATCGCCGATCAGGTCGCGCAGGCCCAGCAGTAGGCCGTTGGCGACCACCCTACAAAAAGCCGGCGCAATCCTGATTGCGCCGGTGACGGCGGGCCTGTCGCTGATCGACCGGCCGCTGCGCGCGTGGCAGAAGAAGACCGGCCACGGCGGGATGGCGGCCGTCTTCCTCTTGCCCAACATGGCGATCTTCGGGATCTTCGTGCTGTTCCCGCTCGCCGTGAACTTCATCTACTCGATGACCGGCGGAACGGCGCTCTTCCTGGCCGACCGCAGCTTCGTCGGCGCCCAGCACTACGAGCGCCTCGCCGACTGCACCAACTACCTCGACACCGCCACCTGCAAGGACGACATGTTCTGGAACGCGGTCTGGAACACGGCGACCTTCGTCGTCGTCCAGGTCGCGCTCCTCACCGTGGTCGCGATGACGACCGCCCTCATCCTCAACCGCGACCTGCGCGCACGCTCCTTCTGGCGAGCGGTGTTTTTCTTTCCTGTCCTTCTGTCGCCCGTGGTGGTGGGCCTCATCTGGCGCTGGATCCTGCAGCGCGAGGGGCTTCTCAACCTCGTGGTCGTCGGCATGGGCGGCGACCAGACCAACTGGCTGACCGACCGCAATTTCGCCTTCGCCGCCGCCGTGGGCGTCTCGATCTGGGCCCACGTCGGCTTCTACGCCCTCATTCTTCTGGCGGGCCTCCAGGCGATCCCCAAGGACCTGTACGAGGCGGCCGAGATAGATGGCACGCGCCCGGCTCGCGTCTTCTGGCGCATCACGCTGCCGCTTCTGGCGCCCAACCTTCTGGTCGTCATCGTGCTGGCGCTGATCCGCGCCGTGCAGGTGTTTGACGAGGTGTATGTGCTGACAGGCGGCGGACCCGGCACCTCCACCATGTACCTCACCCAGTACATCTACGAGATCGGCTTCGCCTCGATCCTGCGCAACCCCGGCCTTGCCGCCGCGGCCTCCATCATGATGGGCGGCGTTCTGGTGGTGCTGACGGTGATGCAGCTCGGCCTCTCCCGCCGCAACAACAGGCCCGGCCGATGAGTGCGGCGCTGCGCTTCCTCACCCGCCGCCGCGGCCATGGCGGCCGCTGGCACTGGACGGACGTGTTCACCACCGTGTGGCTGTTCGGCGGGCTCATCATCATGTTCGGGCCGGCGCTGTGGCTGGTGGGCTCCTCGTTAAAGAGCCCGGCACAGCTTGCCGAGTTCCCGCCGACGCTCCTGCCCTACGTCAGCCAGGCCGTCACCGTGCCCGGCTACGACAAGCCGCTCGACCTTTACGATGTGACCATGGAGGACGGCACCACCCGCCGCCTCGCGCAGATCCGCCGTGTCGGCACCATGGCGCAGATGGTCGACCCCGCCGCGCCGGACGAGAAGATCCGCGTCAACATCAAGCAGCGCACCCCCGCGCGCGAGGTCGGGTTCGCCACGGAGAACTACACCGAACCGTTCCAGCGGCTCGACTTCGTGCGCTACCTCTGGAACTCCGTCTTCGTCACCGTGATGGCGACGCTGATCACCCTCCTCACCAATTCCATGGCCGCCTTCGCCCTGTCGAAGTACGAGTTCCGCGGCCGCGGCGCTGTGATGGGGATCATCCTTGCCACCCTGATGGTGCCGCTGTCGGTGATCCTCGTCCCGCTCTATTCGGTGATTTCGGGCCTTGGCCTCACCAACACTCTGTGGGGCGTCATCCTCCCCACCGTCGCCACGCCCACCGGCGTCTTCCTGCTGCGCCAGTACATGCTCACCATTCCGGACGAGCTTCTCGACGCAGCGCGCATGGACAAGGCGAGCGAGTGGCAGATCTACTGGCGGATCGTTTTGCCGCTGACGGCGCCTGCGCTGGCCGTGCTCGCGATCTTTTCGGTCGTCTGGCGCTGGAACGACTTTCTGTGGCCGCTCATCGTCCTCTCACGGCAGGAACTCTACACCCTGCAGGTGGGGCTGTTCTCGTTCTCGGGCGAGCTGAACGTCCAGTGGCATTACATCCTGGCGATGACGGTGGTGACGATGATCCCCGTGGTGCTGGTCTTCGTATTCCTCCAGCGCTTCATCACCACCGGCATTGCCGGTGCCGGCCTCAAGTAGGAGTTTTCGCATGGGCCGCATCCAGCTCAACGGCATCACCAAGGAGTTTGGCAGCGTTAAGGTGCTGCACGGGATCGACCTCGAAGTGGAGGAAGGCGAGCTCATCGTGTTCGTCGGCCCGTCCGGCTGCGGCAAGTCCACGCTGCTCAGGCTGATTTCCGGGCTCGACAGGCCGACCGCCGGCGAAATCCTGATCGACGGCAAGGACGTCACCACCGTCAACGCCGCCGACCGGGGGCTCGCCATGGTGTTCCAGTCCTACGCGCTCTACCCGCACATGAGCGTGTGGCAGAACATGGCGTTCGGCCTCCAGAACGAGCACCTGCCCAAGGCCGAGATCCGCGAGCGCATTGCCGAAGCGGCGCGGCTCCTGGAGATCGAGCCGCTCCTGGAGCGCCGCCCCGGCCAGCTTTCGGGCGGGCAGCGCCAGCGCGTCGCCATTGGCCGCGCGATCGTGCGCGAGCCCACCGCCTTCCTGCTCGACGAACCGCTCTCCAATCTCGACGCGGAACTGCGCGTTTCCATGCGCGCCGAACTTGCAGCCCTCCACGCCCGCCTCGGCAAGACGATGATCTACGTCACGCATGACCAGATCGAGGCGATGACGCTGGCCTCGCGCATCGTCGTTCTGCGCGCGGGCCGGATCGAGCAGGTCGCCACACCGCTGGATCTTTTCAATGCCCCGGTGAACCGCTTTGTCGCGGGCTTCATCGGCGCGCCGACCATGAACCTCCTCCCCGGCCGCATCGAAGGCAATGGCGAAGCCGGCGCGCGCCTCTCCTTCGTCGGCGATGCCCATGTCGACGTGCCGCTGCGCCGGGCGCTGCGTGAAGGTGAGGCGGTGACGGTGGGGATCCGCCCCCAGCACATGCGGCTCGTGGATGCGGCCGACGCGCGCGCCGTCCACGCGACGGTGACACTGGTGGAGGCACTGGGCACCGAAACCGTGGTTCACGCCCGAACGCCGTCCGGCGCACTGCTTCTGGCGGTTCTGCCCGGGCAGGCGAAGGTGGCGCGCGGCGATGCCATTGCGCTTGGATACGATGCCGCAGACGTTCACGTCTTTGATGGCGAGGACCTTTCCGTCACCGCAAGGACCGCCTGAACGGTCCGGCAGCCCGCCGGATCTGCGGCACAACATCTCACATGGCGGTTGAGACCGCTGTCCTATGGCGCCCGCGCCGGAGGTCAAGGCTGGCAGGCGCTGGGGATCGCATCACATGGGACATCAAAGCGCCGACCCCCGGCGCAAAACCCAGAACGGGAGCGACACCCATGCGATCACGCCTTGCCGCACTCAGCCTTGCCACGGCCCTTGTCCCCGCCTTTGCCATGGCGCAGACCACGCAGCCGGTGGAACAGTCGGCCGCCAACGCGCCTGACCAGTCCCCGGCCTTCGAACGCCAGACGCGCGCCCCCCAGTCCGACATCCAGCCCGCCATCAGCAGCGAAACCGTTGCCGAAGGCCTGCCCAAGCTGTGGGGCATGGAGTTCCTGCCGGACGGGCGGATGCTGATTACCGCCAAACAGGGCACCATGCACATCGTCGGCACCGACGGGTCGGCTGGTCCCGAGATCGAAGGCGTGCCGCGCGTCATGTCCGACGGTCAGGGCGGCTTGCTGGACGTGGCGCTCAGCCCCGACTTTGCCAGCGACAACATGGTCTACATCTCGTTTGCCGAACCGCGCGGTGCGGAAGGCAACGCCACGAGCGTCGCGCGCGGCACGCTGGAGATGGGCGATGGCAACGAGGCGACGCTGAACGGCGTGGAAGTCATCTTCCGCCAGACGCCGGCGTACAGCGGCACCAAGCACTTCGGCTCGCGGCTTGCGTTTGCGCCGGACGGCAAGCTCTTCATCACCGTTGGCGAGCGGTCCGATACGCCGATCCGCGATCAGGCGCAGGACCTGACGTCCGGCCTCGGCAAGGTCTTCCGCGTCAATCCGGACGGGTCGGTGCCGCAGGACAACCCGTTCGCCGAGCACGCGTCCATCCAGCCGGAAATCTGGTCCTACGGGCACCGCAACCTTCAGTCCGCCATCGTCAATTCAGCCGGCGAACTGTGGACGGTCGAGCACGGCCCGCGCGGCGGCGACGAGCTGAACAAGCCGCAGCCCGGCATCAATTATGGCTGGCCTGTGATCACCTACGGCATCCAGTATAACGGCGCGCCGGTGGGCAAGGGCATCACCGCCATGGAGGGCATGGAACAGCCCGTCTATTATTGGGACCCGGTGATCGGCCCCGCCGGCATGGCCGAATATACCGCCGATGCGATCCCCGAATGGCAGGGGGCCTACCTTGTGGGCGGTCTCGTCACCAAGGGTCTCGTGATCCTCAAGGTCGGCGATGACGGGCGCGTCGTCACCGAGGACCGTGTCCCCCTCAACCAGCGGATCCGCGACGTGAAGGTGGGGCCGGATGGTGCGGTCTATGCCGTCACCGAGGAGCGTGGGGCGAACAAGAGCACCATCGTCCGTCTGACGAAGGACGGCAGCTGACCTCTTGCCAAGCGGTGCCGATGGGGCGTCTAGTTTCGCAAACGAGTGACGGAACAGCCCCATCGACGCCATCCTGCCTTTCGTCGGCCTTCTGATCCTGGCCGTGACCTTTGCCGCCTTCGCCCTGGAAGTGATGCCGCCAAGCGGCGTTGCCGTGGCGGGGGCGGCTTCTTTTGTGGCGCTGGGGGTGCTTTCCATCGATGACGTGGCCGGGGTGCTGGCCTCCCCGGCCCTTCTTACCATTGCGGCCATGTTCGTCATTTCCGGCGCTCTGGTGCGCACCGGCACGCTGGAGTGGGTGGCCGGCTTTGTCACCAAGCGCGCTGAATCCCGGCCGGGCGTCGCCATCGCGCTCATTTTGGGCGGAACGCTGGTGGCGTCCGCGTTCGTCAACAACATGCCTGTGGTGCTGGTGCTGATCCCGGTGATGCTGCGGCTGGCCGCCACCGCCAAAATCGCACCGACGCGGTTGCTGATTCCCCTCTCCTACGCTGCGGTGCTGGGCGGCACCTGCACGCTCATCGGCACCTCCACCAACCTCGTGGTGGCAGGCGTTGCGGTTGAACAGGGGCTGGCGCCGTTTTCCATTTTCGAGATCACGCCCATCGGCATTGCCGCCAGCATGGCCGGGCTTGCCACCATGGCGCTTCTGGCGCGCTTCGTGCTGCCGGCACGGGGCAACGCCTCGGGCGATCTGGATGCCGACGACCGCAGCGCCTTCCTCAGCGAAATCACCCTCACCGCGGACTATGCCGGCCTTGGCGACACGGTTGCAGCGCAAGGCCTCTTCAAGCCGGAGGGAATCGCGCTGCAGGCGCTGGTGCGCGGCGGCGAGCAGATCCGCCACGATTTTGAGGAGTATACGCTGGAGGCCGGCGACCGGTTCGTGATTGCCGCCACCCGCGAAGAGATCCTGAGCCTTTCCGCCGTGGAAGGTATCCACGTGGGCAAGGACCGGGGCGGCTTTTCCGAAGATGCCGTGGTGGTGGAGGCCTTTCTGGCACCAGGCCGCCGGGGTCTGCGCGAACGGCTTGCCAGCCTGCCGCTGCTTCATGGGCGCGACATCGCCATCCTTGGCGTCAACCGCGACCGGCACCTCCCCGGCCGCAGCCTGAACGACGTGATGCTGCGCCCGGCCGACCGGTTGATGGTGCGCGCCGAACCCGATGCCGTCGCACGGCTCAGCCGCAGCCACACCTTCGTCAGCCTCACCCGCACCGAAACGCGGCCCTTCCGCCGCGGCCGCGCGCCGGTCGCCATCGGCGCCGCTGCCGCGGTTGTGGTGCTGGCGGCGCTGGGGGTGGCCCCCATCGGCGCGCTGGCCCTCATTGCGGTGGCCGCGCTTCTGCTTCTGCGCTGCATTGACGCCGAGGAGGCATGGAGCGCCATCGACGGCAGCCTGCTGGTGCTGATTTTCGGGATGCTGGTGATCGGGCTCGGACTTCAGCAATCGGGCGCGATCGACATCATCCTGTCAGCCGTCGGTCCGTGGTTTGCCAGTGCGCCCCCGTTCCTGTTCATCATCGCACTCTACGCGCTCACGTCGGTGATGACGGAGCTTGTCACCAACAACGCCGTGGCGGTGATCGTGACACCCATTGCGGTGGCACTGGCGCTGGAGGCCGGCATCGACCCCCGCGCCGCCGTGGTTGCGGTGATGGCCGCGGCCTCGGCCAGCTTCGCGACCCCGGTGGGCTACCAGACCAACACGCTGGTATACGGCGCCGGCGACTACCGCTTCGCCGATTTCCTGAAGATCGGCATTCCCATGAACATCACCGTGGGCCTTGCCAGCAGCACCGTCATCTACTGGCTCTGGCTCTAGGCTCCGGACCCAATCAGGGCTGGGCCTGGGGTTCGGCCGCCTCAATCAATCAGCGAGCGGCCGGTCATCGCGTCCGGTTGCGCAACGCCCATCAGCGCCAGCAGCGTCGGCGAGAGGTCGGCCAGAGTGCCATCGTGGATGGATGTGACGCCATCTGCCATCACCACCACCGGCACGGGGTTGAGCGTGTGCGCGGTGTGGGGCCCGCCGGTTTCCGGGTCGATCATCGTTTCGCAGTTGCCATGGTCGGCGGTGACGATCAGCGCGCCGCCCTGCCCTTCGATGGCGGCCATCACCTTGCCCAGCGCACCGTCCACCGTCTCCACCGCCTTTATGGCCGCGGGAAGGCTGCCGGTGTGGCCCACCATGTCCGGGTTGGCAAAGTTGACGACCACCAGATCGTAGGTGCCGCCCTCGATGGCGGCGAGCAGCTTTTCGGTCAGCTCCGGCGCCGACATTTCGGGTTGAAGGTCGTAGGTGGCGACCTTCGGCGAAGGCACCATCACGCGGTCTTCGCCGTCGAACGGCGCCTCGATGCCGCCATTGAGGAAGTAGGTGACGTGCGGGTATTTTTCCGTTTCCGCCATGTGGATCTGCGTCTTGCCAGCGGCTGACACGGTCTCCGACAGACCGTCGGCAAGGTTCTGCGGGTCGAACAGGGTCTGCATCACAGGGTCGAGCGCCTTGCCGTAGGAGACCATGCCGATCGCCTTGGCAAAGTCCGTCACCTTGTCCCGCGCCCAGCCATCGAAACCGGGCAGGAGCAGCGCGTCGAGGATCTCGCGGGCACGGTCGCCGCGGAAATTGAGGAAGAGCAGCGCGTCGCCGTCGCTGGTGCCGGCATAGTCTCCGATGGCGGTGGGGGCGATGAACTCGTCCGTGGTGTCGGCGGCGTAGGCGGCGCGAATGGCCTCGTCCGCCGTCGCTGCCCGCTCACCTTTCGCGCTGACAATCACGTCGTAGGCGCGCGAGACACGCTCCCACCGCTTGTCCCGGTCCATGGCGAAATAGCGGCCGCTGACAGTGCCGATGGCAACGCCTGCCGGCAGCGCCTTCTCCACGGCGGCCATAAAATCCCCGGCACCACGGGGCGCGGTGTCCCGCCCGTCGGTGAAGGCATGGAGCACCACCTTCACCCCCTGTTCGGCGAGGATCTTCGCAACCGCGACGGCGTGGTCCTGATGGGCGTGGACGCCGCCGGGCGAGACGAGGCCCATCAGGTGGACCCTGCCGCCGGTCTCCTTCACGCGGGCGGCAAGGCCGGTCGCCTCGATGCGGGCGGCCAGATCGCCGGATTTGATGGCGTCGTCGATCCGCGGCAGTTCCTGCTTCACCACGCGGCCTGCGCCGATGTTGAGGTGGCCGACCTCCGAATTGCCCATCTGGCCTTCCGGCAGACCCACAGCGGGGCCGCAGGTGATGAGGAAGGCGTGCGGGTTTTCCGCGTACAGCCGGTCGAAGTTGGGCGTGTCGGCCTGGAGGACGGCGTTGCCCTCCCGTTCCTCGTGCCAGCCCCAGCCGTCGAGGATCATCAGCATCGTGGGCGTCGGCATGGGCTTGTCTCCGTTGTTCTCCCCCGGATCTAATGTGTCCGCGGCCAAAGCGGAACACCGATCATCCCATCAGGCTCGGCAGCCACAGCGCGATGCCGGGGACCGCGAGGATGAGACCGACCCGAACGATGTCGGCCACCACAAACGGCACCACGCCGCGGAAGATGGCCCCCAGCGGCACATCCGGCATGACGGATTTCAGCACGAACACGTTGAGGCCGACGGGGGGTGTGATGAGGCTGATTTCGGTCATCACCACCACAAGAATGCCGAACCAGACGAGATCGAACCCGAGCGCCTGCACGATGGGCGCGAAGATCGGCACCGTAAGGAGGATCATGGACAGCGATTCCAGCACCATCCCGAGAAGGAGGTAGATGACGAGGATCAGCGCCAGCACCGCATAGGGCGGCAGCGCGGCGCTCTCCAGAAAGCCGCTGAGCGCTGCCGGCAACCCTGCAATATTGACGAAGTTGGCGAAGATCAGCGCCCCGGCGAGGATGGTGAACATCATGGTGGTGGTGGATGCCGTCTCCGCCAGCGCTTCGCCGAAGGCCGCCAGCGTGAGTTTCCCGCTGAACAGCGCAATCAGGAAGGCGCCGAACGCGCCGACGCCGGCGGCCTCGGTGGCGGTGAAGATACCGGCATAGATGCCGCCGATCACCAGAACGAACAGCGCAAGGATGCCGAGGACGCCGCGAGTGGCGACGAGTTTTTGCGCCATGGTGGTGCTGGGGCCGCGCGGGCCTGCGGCGGGGTTGATGGCGCAGGTGGCCCGCACTGCCGCCATGTAGAAGAGGATGCCGAGCGCGCCGGGCAGGATGCCCGCGATGAACAGCGCGCCGATGTCGGTGTTGGTGGTGACGCCGTAGATGACGAGAATGACAGAAGGCGGAATGAGGATGCCGAGCGTGCCGCCCGCCGCAATCACCCCGGCGGCCAGGCTGTCCGACGTGCCGTACTGGCGCATGGAGGGCAGCGCCACCTTGCCGATGGTGGCCGCTGTGGCGAGTGACGAGCCGCACACCGCCGAAAAGCCGCCGCAGGCAACGGCTGTCGCCATCGCAAGACCGCCTCGCCGCGCGCCAAGCCACGAATAACAGGCGGCATAGAGCTTGTCGGACAGCCCGGCGCGGGTGACGAAATTGCCCATGAGGATGAACAGCGGTACCACCGACAGCGTGTAGGAAAGGCCGGTGTCGAACAGCGTTTGCCCCGCAATCGACAGTGCGCCGCGCGGGCCGAGGATCAGCACCAGTCCGGCCGTTCCGACAAGCCCCATGGCAAAGGCGATGGGAACGCCCACGAAAATGAGTGCCAGAAGCGCGAGGAGGCCCGGCACCCACGGCTCGATCCCGCTCACGGGCGAACCGCCATCCGCCCGAGTTTCCACAGGCCAACCAATGCAGCGACTGCGGCAAGCCCCGCCAGCGCAAACGCCACCGGCGCCAGCGGGATGTGGAGGAGCACCGTGCTGTCGCCGAAGCGGGCAAGGCTTGCGCCCCGCTGGTAGAGAAGCCAGGCCGCGCCCGCCAGCAGCACCGCGACCAGAAGGTCGCTGAACACATCGAGCGCCAGTTGCAGACGGCGGGGCAACCGGTCGACCAACAGGCGGACGGAGACGTGCTCGCCGCGCGCTGTGACAATGGGCAGACCGGCAAAGATCGCCAGCGCCAGCATCACTTCGGTCGCCTCGAAGGCACCGGCCACCGGGGCGGCGAAAATGTAGCGGCCGATCACGTCGACCACCGTCAGCATCATCATCGCAACAAGGAGAATGCCGGCGGCTGCCATGAGGAGCCACCGGCCGATGGGTTGGAAAGACATTTGTGCGCTGTTCAGGAGCCGGCTTTTTCCTTCAGCGCCGCAAGCGCTGCTGCACCGTCAATGCCCTTGGCCTCGGCGGCATCGAGAAACACCTTGTCGATGCCTTCCATCTTGCCTTCGATCTCACCCATGAAATCGTCCGAGGCGGTGGAGATGTCCATTCCTGCGGCCTTCATGGCCTCCTGGCCGGCCGCATCGGCGGCATCCCAGGCCTGTCCCGCCCGGCGGGCCAGCGCCTCGCCGGACACACCGTCGATCGCCGCCTTGTCCGCATCGGACAGGTCGTCCCAGGTGCCCTCGTTCATGATCATGAAGAAGGAGGTGTTGTAGAGGCCGCCGGGCACGTCGACGCCATGCTTCAACACGCTGTCGATCTTGAAGAAGGGCACGGACTCCGGCGGAAAGAGAATGCCGTCGGCGACGCCGTTGGAGAGGATCTCGTAGACTTGCGGGCTGGGCGCGGAAACCGGCACGATGCCGAGCCGCTGGGCAACCATGTTGGCAAGGCCGCCGCCCACGCGCATCTTCTTGCCCTCAAGATCGGCCACCGAGCCGACCGTCGCGCTGGTCGTGTAGATGTTGCCGGGGCCGTGGACCCACACGGCGAGCAGGTGGACGCCCTTGTGCTCGTCGGCGGGCGCCAGAAATTCGTCCTGCACATTCTGGTAGGCGACGGACAGCGCCTCGGAGCTGTCCGTCAGGAACGGAAGCTCGGCAATGGTGGTGAGGCCGAAGCGGTTGGGCGTGTAGCCGTGAACGCCGAAGCCGATATCGGCCGCACCGTCGGCCACGAGGTCGTACTGCGCGGGCGGCTTGCCGATGGGGGCGGCCATCACCTCCACGGCCACCCGCCCTTCGGTCGCCTCGGACACCGCCTCGCCCCAGGGGATGATGATATCGCGCACGATGGGGTGGCTCGGCGGCAGCCAGTTCGAGACGGTGAGCGTGGTGTCGGCAGCGAGTGAAGCCGCAGGGAGTGCCGCAGCGATGACAGCGGCGGCGCCGATTGTGCGCAGGATTGACATGGCGCAAGACCTCGTTCGTTTGCGGTTCCGCGCGACATAAGGATGCAGCCGCGACAAACCTTCCGGGTTGAGGTTATTCACGATCCGCGCCATCTGTCGACGGTTCCCCGCACGAGGGGGCCGCCGCGCTTTCGTGAAACGCGCCCTGATCGTCGCAGGGCTTTGTCGCGACTCGAAAGTTGCGCAGTTGCTGCTATTTTGGATCCCATGGACGCACAAGCCTACGCCCCCCCTGCCGCTGACACCGCGGATGCCGCGCAAAAGCCACGCCCGGCGCCCCATTCGGGCCTGCCCGGCGCCGTGCCCAAGGGCCACCCGCGGGTAGATTTCGGGCGGATCGGCGTCCTGCTCGTCAACCTCGGCACGCCCGAGGCGACGGATTACTGGTCGATGCGGCGCTATCTGCGCGAATTTCTGTCCGACCGGCGCGTGATCGAAGTGCCGCGCGCGGTGTGGTGGCCGCTCCTCAACCTCGTGATCCTGACCACGCGCCCCAAGCGCTCGGGCCGCGCCTACGATGAGGTGTGGAACAAGGAGCTGGACGAATCCCCGCTGAAGACGATCTCCCGCAGCCAGTCCGACAAGCTTTCCGAGCTGATGGGCGACGAGCCGAAGATCGACGTGGAATGGGCCATGCGCTACGGCCTGCCCCCCATCGAGGAAAAGCTGAAGGCCCTGCAGGAGCGCGGTTGCGAGCGCATCCTGATCATGCCGCTCTACCCGCAATATTCGGCAGCCACCACGGCAACGGTGAACGACAAGTCGTTCGAGGCGCTGATGAAGCTCCGCTGGCAGCCTGCGCTGCGCACCGTGCCCCAATATTGTGACGACCCGGTCTATATCGACGCGCTGGCCCGTTCGCTGGAGGACCACCTCGCCAGTCTCGACTTCGAGCCGGAGCTGGTGGTCACGTCCTATCACGGCCTGCCGAAGGATTATCACCTCAAGGGCGACCCCTACCACTGCCACTGCTACAAGACATCCCGCCTCCTGCGCGAACGGCTGGGCTGGCCCGAAGAAAAACTGATGGTGACGTTCCAGTCCCGCTTCGGCTCGGCCGAATGGCTGCAGCCTTACACCGACGAGACCATCAAGGGCCTTGCCCGCAAGGGTGTGAAGCGGCTTGCCGTGATGACCCCCGGCTTCGTCGCCGATTGTCTGGAGACGCTGGAAGAGATCGGCGGCGAGAATGCCGAGTATTTTTACGAGGAAGGCGGCGAAAAATTTTCCGCCGTGCCCTGCCTCAACGATTCGGACCACGGAATGCGTGTGATCGAACACGTCGTCCGCCGCGAACTGATGGGCTGGATCTGACCGCACCAATTGGAGGCGGCGGGCAGGATCGCGCCGGGCTGCTCATGAATGTCCGGCAGAAGCCTCTCATTCACGCGGCAGCGTGACTGTGACCGGAGGCCCGGCGCCGTGCACGCTGTCCACCGCCCACACCGATACCGTGGCGGTCCCGGTGGGAACCGCAACGCCGCCAAGGCTGCGGGTAAAGGGATGTACGTTCACATGCGGATGGTGGAGCGTGCGCGTGCCGAACAAGGTTGCAGCGTCGGCGCCAACCACGAAGGCATTGGCGTAGTGGTCCCAGCCGGTGTCGGCATGGCGGACCGTCACGTCGAACCGAAAGGTGCCGGCGCCGTCCGGCCGTACGACGACGCCTTCCACCACCGCCTCACCCGCGCGTGCCGGTCCCGATACGACCAGAAAAGCGATGACGCACGCGAGCACGAAAAATCCGTTCATGGGGCCTCCTTTGCGGCGTTGCCGGTGAGCGGCGTGACCCGGCGCAAGGTGAGATTGTAGCGACCGCCGCCCGCAAGCAGCGTCGAAGAACCGCTCAGCACACGGTCGATCCCATGGTAGATCAACCGAGCCGGACCGCCGAACACGATCACGTCTCCGCTCTTGAGGCGCAGCGAGGTGGTCTTGCCGCCGCGCACCGTGCCGCCGAGACGGAAGACGGCACTGTCCCCCAGCGAAACGGACACCACGGGGGCGGCAAACTCGGCCTCGTCGCGGTCCTGGTGAAGGCCCATTCTGGCGCCGGCGGGATAGTGGTTGATGAGGCAGGCTTCCGCGGGCGCGCCCACTGCCGCAACGTCGTCCCACAGCGCAAGGAGCGCATCCGGCATCGGCGGCCACGGCGCGCCGGTCTCCGGGTGGCATGGCTGGTAGCGGTAGGATGTTTTGTCGGACACCCAGCCGAGCGGACCGCAATTGGTCATCCGCACCGAAAAGGGTTTGCCCGTCCGCGGCATCCGCGGCGTGAAGAAGGGCGCGGCATCCACCACGGCAGATACGGCGCCAACCAGCGCACGCTGGGCGGAAGCGTCAAAGTAGGCGGGCCAGTAGCAGACGCCCTCTATCCCCGTCTCGACCATCACATCTTGCCCCGCGATAACGCCGCGCTCCGTCCCAGGGCGCGAAACATGCCAGATGAGATCACAATTCGTTCAACGCGAAAATCCGTTGCAATCGAGCGCCAACCCCTTAAATGCGGCGCAGACCCGCCATAGTTGCTATGGCGCCTAATTTGAAATGGAAATGTTCTATGCGCACATTCATCGCCGCAGCCGCCATCGCGTTTGCCCTCCCGGCCGCCGCCGAGTCCCTCGACGTCCCGTCGGGCACCTACGTTCTGGACAAGACGCACGCCTCGGTGGTGTGGAAGATCAATCACCTCGGTTTTTCCACCTACACCGCCATGTTCGAGCGCGCCGGCATTGATGCGACGATCACGCTCGACGCCGATGATGTCGCCAAATCATCGCTCACCGCCAGCGTCGATGTGAACGAAGTTCTGACAGGGCACACCATCGAATTCGATCCGCGCAGCATCGATTTCGACCAGGAAATCGCCTCCGACATGTTCCTGAACGCCCCGGCAACGCCGGTCGCGACGTTCGAGTCCACCGGCATCGAAGTGACCGGCGAGAACACTGCGAACATCACCGGCAACCTCACCTTGAACAACCAGACCCACCCGCTGGTGCTGGAAACCACGCTGAATGGTGCCGGGGACAACCCCATGTCCGGCGCGCCCCACATCGGCGTGACCGCAACTGGCGTGATCGACCGCACCATGTACGGCATCAACACCCTCGCCGGCCCCGTTGGCACGGACGTGACCATCGAGATCCAGGGCGAATTCGCCTACAAGGAATAGTGCGAACAGCGGAAGGTTGACGCGACCATGACCACCACAGCCGAGTTACCCTTCCGCGCCTCGCGTTACACGATGGGCGCGATCATCCTGCACTGGACGATCGCGCTCTTCATCGTCGCGCAGATTGTCGGCGGCTACGCCATGAACGACATTCTGGAACGCGGCAGCGCACAGCAATACGACCTGTTTCAGATGCACAAATCGCTCGGCATCACCATTTTGGTGCTGACGGTCGGCCGCATCATGTGGCGCCTCTTCAACCCGCCGCCCGCGGAGCCGGAATCAGTCGGCCGACGGGAGGGGATTGTCGCCCACTGGGTGCACATCCTGTTTTACGCGCTTCTCCTCATCATCCCGCTTTCCGGCTGGCTGATCATTTCTGTCTCGTCGATCCGCGTCGAAACCGTGCTTTTCTTTCAGAACTGGCTGCCCTGGCCGGACCTGCCGCTCGTGGGCGCCCTCTCCGAAGGCAGCCGCGACGTGCTTAACGAGGCCAGCGAAGAGGTCCACGGCTTCCTTGCCTACTCCACGGGCGCACTGCTGGTTCTCCACGCGGCCGGCGCCATCAAGCACCATATTGCAGACGGGAATTTTCTGACGCGCATGTCCCCCTTTGCGGGGGGCGACGGGCCGCGCAACTCCTATGGCCATGCCGTGACCTGGCTGACGATGGTCATCTTCTTCGGCGCCATTGTGGGCGCGGCAGCCTGGTCCCGCTATGGCGACGACTGGGTCGCCGGCAACGAGCCCGCCGCGACGGCGGCCACAACCTCCGTATCGCCCGATCAGGCGGCCGTGCTGGGCTCCGGCGCTATGACCGCAGCGGAAACGCCGGTGGCAATTGCCGCCGCCGCACCGGATGCCGCCCCGGCGGCCGACAGCACCCCGGCAGCCGGCACCGCCCCGGCGGCAGAGACTGCGCCGGCCGGCACTGCCCCGCTATGGACGATAGACACGTCAGCCAGCACCCTCGGCTACGCATTCATCTACCAGGACAACCGCATCACCGGCACGCTGCCCGACTTCACCGCCGAGGTGCGGTTCGACGAGAACAACCTCGCCGCCTCGTCCATCAGTGCCACCGTCGATCTTGAAAGCGTCGCCCCCGGCGAAGGCAGCCTGACGCTGACGCAGATCAAGGGCGCCGACGGGCTCGATACCGCCAAGGCGGCCACTGCCGAGTTCCGGGCCGCGACCATCGAAAAAAATGCTGACGGGGGGTTCCTCGCCCGCGGCACGCTGTCACTACGCGGCGTGGACGCTCCGGTAGACCTGCCATTCACGCTCACCCCGTCGGGCGACAACACGATTGCGGAAGGCACAGCCCGCCTCACCCGCGAGGCATTCGGCTTTGGCGAAGCATCGAGCCTGGGCGCTGCACTCGGACCCGATGTGGAGGTGCAGTTGCGCCTCGTTGCAAAGCGCGCTGACGCGGCATCGGACGCAATCGGCCGTTAACCGACACGTCTTGCGACTTGTACGCCCGTGTTCTGCGATTATATGTGCCGGTTGTAGGGGTCGCTTGCCGGCCCCCTTTCACAACACAAGCGAACCGGGGACCGGTTTGCCACCAAGGGGCGCCGTAACGGGCCCCGCCGGTCCGCCACAGAAGGAGCTTCCATGAGCAAAGTCATCGGCATTGACTTGGGCACGACCAACTCGTGCGTCGCCGTGATGGACGGCAAGAACGCCAAGGTGATCGAGAACGCCGAAGGGATGCGCACCACCCCCTCGATGGTCGCATTCACCGAAGACGGCGAACGCCTTGTCGGCCAGCCCGCCAAGCGCCAGGCCGTCACCAATCCCGAGAACACCCTCTTTGCCGTCAAGCGCCTGATCGGCCGTCGTTACGACGACCCGACCGCGCAGAAGGACAAGGACCTCGTCCCCTACAAGATCGTCAAGGCCGACAACGGCGATGCGTGGGTGGAAGCACAGGGCAAGGGCTACAGCGCCTCGCAGATTTCGGCGTTCATCCTTCAGAAGATGAAGGAAACCGCTGAGGCCTATCTCGGCGAGACGGTGGAGAAGGCGGTCATCACGGTGCCGGCCTACTTCAACGACAGCCAGCGCCAGGCCACCAAGGACGCCGGCAAGATCGCCGGCCTCGAGGTGATGCGGATCATCAACGAGCCGACCGCGGCTGCGCTCGCCTACGGTCTCGACAAGCGCGACGGCAAGACCATCGCGGTCTACGACCTTGGCGGCGGCACGTTCGACGTGTCGGTGCTGGAAATCGGCGACGGCGTCTTCGAGGTGAAGTCCACCAACGGCGACACCTTCCTCGGCGGCGAAGACTTCGACATCCGGATTCTCGACTACATCGCGGACGAGTTCAAGAAAGAGCAGGGCATCGACCTGCGCAAGGACAAGCTCGCCCTGCAGCGGATGAAGGAAGCGGCTGAAAAGGCCAAGATCGAGCTGTCGTCCGCGACGCAGACCGAGATCAACCTGCCGTTCATCACCGCCGATGCGTCGGGTCCCAAGCACCTGACCATGAAGCTGTCGCGCGCCAAGCTCGAAAGCCTTGTGGCGGACCTGGTGGAGCGCACGATCGCGCCTTGCCGCGCGGCGCTGAAGGATGCCGAGCTCAACGCTGGCCAGATCGACGAGGTGGTTCTCGTCGGCGGCATGACGCGTATGCCGAAGATCCAGGAAGCCGTGAAGCAGTTCTTCGGCAAGGAGCCCCACAAGGGCGTCAACCCGGACGAAGTGGTTGCCATCGGCGCTGCGATCCAGGGCGGCGTGCTGGCTGGCGACGTGAAGGACGTTCTTCTGCTCGACGTGACCCCGCTTTCGCTGGGCATCGAGACGCTGGGCGGCGTGTTCACCCGCCTGATCGACCGCAACACAACCATCCCGACCAAGAAGAGCCAGGTGTTCTCCACGGCCGAGGACGGGCAGAACGCGGTGACCATCCGCGTTGCGCAGGGTGAGCGCGAGATGGCGTCCGACAACAAGATGCTGGGCCAGTTCGACTTGCTCGGCATTCCGCCCGCACCGCGCGGCGTGCCGCAGATCGAGGTCACGTTCGACATCGACGCCAACGGCATCGTCAACGTGTCGGCCAAGGACAAGGGCACCGGCAAGGAACAGCAGATCAAGATCCAGGCCTCCGGCGGTTTGTCGGACTCCGACATCGACCAGATGGTGAAAGACGCCGAAAGCCACGCCGAGGACGACAAGAAGCGTCGCGCCACGGTGGAAGCCAAGAACCAGGCCGAGGCACTGATCCACTCCACGGAGAAGATGCTGTCCGAAAACGGCGACAAGATTGCCGAGGGCGACAAGTCCACGGTGGAAGCCGCCGTTGCCGAACTGAAGACCGCGCTGGAAAGCGAGGACGTTGCTGCCATCGAAGCCAAGACGCAGGCGCTTGCGCAGGCATCCATGAAGCTTGGTGAAGCCATGTACAACGCCGGCCAGGCTGGCGGCGACGATGGCGACAACGGTGGCGACAGCCCCGCGCAGGACGACGTGGTCGATGCTGACTTCGAGGAAGTCCGCGACGACGACCAGAAGCGCTCCGCGTAACCCTCGCGGCAGCGCCGTGCGGGCCAACCACGACAAGACCGAGGGGCGGGTACCGGAGACGGCGCCCGCCTCTCGTCCGTTTCTGACCCGCAACGAACCCTGCGGTTCGCCTGACGGCGAGAATGCACCGACGGTGGTGGTGCTGGGCGCGCCGCGCAGCGGCACGTCCGTCACCGTTGGCATCCTCCAGATCCTCGGCGTGGACTTTGGCGAGAACGTCAACACCCGCGGCGAGGACAGGGATATCAACCGCATCATCAAGCGGCTGGGCGCAGGCTTCAGATTCTGGCGCCTGCCGTCCGCACGCGGAAGCCTCCGCCGCTACGTTGAAGAAGAACGCACGCGCTGGGGGCTGTTCGGCTTCAAGGCGCCGTTCATCGGCCCGACCATGTGGGCGCTGGAAAGCGCGCTGCCGAACCCGGCCTATGTGATGGTGATGCGCAATCCGCTGTCGGCCAGCATCAGCGCCGAACGCTGGACCGGCAAGCCGTGGCCGGCGAGCCTATGGCGGACCACCGCCCTGCAGACCTGTTACGCCTGGTTTGCAGCACGAACGAAACACCCGCTTCTCGCCTTCTCCTTCGAGGACCACGGTGGCGACGGCGAAGCCATGCTCAACCAGTTTGCGGCCTTCCTCAACATGCCCGTCACCGACGAAATGAAGGCCCTCGCCCGGCAATTCGTGCTGCCGAATGGCGGCTACCGGCAAACGAGCCGGCTGCTCGGCTGGACCGACACGGTTGAGCCGGACGGTGTTCGCGGCTGGGTCGCCGACCTGATGGACCCGCACGCGGCACTCTCCGTCGAGATCCACCTCGGCGACCGCTGCCTCGGGCGCCAGAGTGCCAATATCAAGCGGGGCGACCTTGTGGACGCGGGCCGGCATGAAACCGGCATCTGCGGTTTCGACATCAGGTTCGACACGCCCGTGCCGCCCGAAAAGCTTCCCCAATTGCGCATCCTGGTGCCGGAACTGGACCGTCACCTCAGGTTGCATGTTGAGAAAAACATGCCGCAATCCTCCAAACCCGCACGTCACAGTGCCCTCGGGCGCTTGACAAAGCTGCGCCGGAGCTAGCCAAGAACACGTTATGGCCACATCACAGAAACGCGACTATTATGAAGTTCTCGGCGTCATCCGCACCGCGGACGATAAGACGCTGAAATCCGCCTACCGCAAGCTCGCCATGCAGTACCATCCGGACCGCAATCAGGGCGACGCGACGGCGGAAGTGAAATTCAAGGAAGTGTCGGAGGCCTACGAGGTCCTGCGCGAGCCGCAAAAGCGCTCCGCTTACGACCGGTTCGGCCACGCCGCCTTTGAAGGCGGACGCGGTGCGGGCCCCGGCGGCGCAGGCTTTGGCAACGATTTCGCATCCACCATGTCGGACATCTTCGAAGAAGTGTTCGGCGGACGGCAGTCGCGTGGTGGCGGAGGCGGCGGCCGCGCGCGCGGGGCGGACCTGCGCTACAATCTCGAAATCTCGCTGGAAGATGCGTTCGCCGGGAAGACGGTGGAGATCACCGTGCCCTCCTCGTCCACCTGCGAGGTGTGCGAAGGCTCCGGCGCCAAGCCGGGCACCGAGCCCGTCACCTGCTCGACGTGTTCCGGTTCCGGCCGCATCCGCGTTGCGCAGGGTTTCTTCACGCTGGAGCGCACCTGCGTCACCTGCCAGGGCCGCGGCCAGGTGGTGCGCGACCCCTGCACCAACTGCGGCGGCAACGGCCGCGTCCAGCGCGAGCGTGACCTGTCGGTCAACATTCCCGCCGGCATTGAGGATGGCACCCGCATCCGGCTTGCCGCCGAAGGCGAAGCCGGGCTGATGGGCGGCCCTGCGGGCGACCTCTACATCTTCCTGTCTCTCGCTGCGCACGACTTCTTCCAGCGTGACGGGGCGGACCTTTATTGCCGCGTGCCGATCTCCATGGCGCGCGCCGCGCTGGGCGGCAGCATCGAGGTGCCGTCCATCGACGGTGAGAAGGCCAAGGTAAAGATCCCGGAGGCGACGCAGACCGGCCGGCAGTTCCGGCTGCGCGGCAAGGGCATGCCTGTCATGCGGTCGTCACAGTTCGGCGACATGTACATCCAGGTTGCGGTGGAGACCCCGCAAAATCTTTCGCGGCGTCAGCGCGAGCTGCTCACCGAGTTCGAGTCATTGTCCTCCAATGAGAACCATCCGGAGAGTCACGGTTTCTTTTCTCGCGCGAAAGAATTTTTCGACAACCTGAGCCAATGATAAGCAGCGCTGAAAAAGCGCACCGGAGCGCATGAATGATTAATTTGGCCCGCCAACGCGCCCGCGAGCTTCAGACGAAGCTGAGTGACGAGATTCGCAGCCGCAAGGCCATGAGAGCCATCGGCATTGACGGATCAGAGCGCCGCCACGACGTTCGCCTTCTGGAAGAGCTGCGTGCGGTCGCGCGCCGCGCCGAAGATGCCATGGGCCCCACCGGGTCTGCCCGTGCACGCATCAGGCGCGTCAGAGGCCGCCTGTCGGACGAAGGACGCTTCTTGCGCAACTGGGCGTCCAGCCCCTTGCGCGTCGGCGCCGTCGCCCCTTCCAGCCAGGAGCTTTGCCGGCTGATGGCGGAGTTCGTTGAGGTCGACCGGCCGGGCGTGGTCGTGGAACTGGGTCCGGGCACCGGCACCGTGACGCAGGCGATGATCGACCGCGGCATCGACCCCTCCCGTCTGGTGCTGATCGAATTTTCGCCCGACTTCTGTACCCTGCTTGCGCAGCGCTTTCCCGGTGTGAAGATCGTCAACGGCAATGCCTACGACCTTCCGTCGGTGATGGAAGAACTTGGCGACCCGCCCGTCGCGTCGGTGATTTCGGGCCTGCCGCTGGTGTCGCGCCCCCTGCCGGAGCGCCAGGCGCTCCTGTCTGAGGCCATTGCGCGGATGCCGTGCGGCGCGCCGTTCATCCAGTTCAGCTACATGCTGTCCGCGCCCGTGAAAGGCGTGGTGGGCACCACCATCTCGTCCACCCGCTGGGTGCTGGCCAACTTGCCGCCCGCGCGGGTCTGGCTCTACCGCGCCGCCGCCCCGCTGGCTGCTGCCGCCTGATCCACCGGCCCGGCCGGCCGCGCCTCAGTGGGCTTGGCCGGCGTGCTTGCCTTGCGCGTGCGCGTGGTCGTGCCCGCCGTGGGCGCCATCGCCGAACACCGGCGTCTCCACGCAGGCGTGATTGGCGCATTCGATCTCCAACGTCGAATGCCCGATCTCGAACTTCTCGTGCAGCATCGCCTTCACCGCGGCCTTGATGCCGTCTGCCTCCGCCCATGCGCCTTCCGCGATCACGATGTGCGCATCGAGCGCATTGTCGTGCTCGTTGATCTGCCAGAGGTGCGCGTGGTGGATGTCCGTCACGCCGTCCACCCCCTGCACGGCCGCGACCACAGCCTGCGGCTCGATGCCGGGGGGGCTCCCCAGCATCAAAATGCGCACCACGTCGCCCACCTCGGCAATCGCCATCCAGAAGATGTAGCCGGCAATCAGCAGCGTCATCAGCGGATCGACGATGGTCCAGTTGAACAGAATCACCAGCGTGCCGGCAATGATCACCGCCACGGACCCCAGCGCATCGGCAACATTGTGCAGGAAGGCGGCACGAATGTTCACGCTGCTCTTGGACATGGAGTAGGTCAGGAGCGCGGTCGCAAGGTCGATCACCAGCGCAATCCCCGCGACGATCACGATGATCCAGCCTGCCACCGGCTCCGGCTCGAACATCCGCATCACCGCCTCGTAGGCAAGGAAGATCGAGAGGATGATGAGCGTCGTGTAATTGATCAGCGCGGCGACCACCTCGGCGCGCTGGTAGCCGAAGGTCATCGTCTCGTTGGCGGGACGGCGGGCAATCTTGCGGGCGACGAAGGCGATGCCCAGAGCCGCAGCATCGGAAAGATTGTGAAGCGCATCGGCAATCAGCGAGAGGCTGCCTGAAAACAGTCCGCCGATGACCTGCGCCACGGTCAGGAGAACGTTGACCAGAACCGCGAAAATCACACGGCGGTCGCCGCTTTCGGGGTCAACGTGATGGTGGTGGTGGCCGTGTCCCATGCTTACTCCGATGGACCGCTCCGGCGGTCGGCGAACGCTGCGGGACGGAGTGCCGCGCCCGCAATCGCCGCGCTCCCGCGTTGCGCGGCCTCGCGATCAAACCATATGTGACGAGTAACACTTGGACTTTGAGAATGACACATGAGTAGCGAACAATCCTGGCACGGCACCACGATCCTGACCGTGCGCAAGGGCGGCAAGGTCGTGATCGCCGGTGACGGCCAGGTCACCATGGGGCAGACCGTCATCAAGGGCAGCGCCCGCAAGGTCCGCCCGCTTGGCAAGGGCGGCGTGATTGCCGGTTTTGCCGGCGCCACCGCCGATGCCTTCACCCTGCTGGAGCGCCTCGAAGCAAAGCTCGAGACCCACTCCGGCCAGCTGATGCGCGCCGCCGTGGAACTTGCCAAGGACTGGCGGACGGACCGTTATCTGCGCCATCTGGAAGCGATGATGATCGTCGCCGACAAGGACGAAACGCTGGTGATCACCGGCAACGGCGACGTGCTCCAGCCCGAGCACGGCTGCGCTGCCATCGGGTCGGGCGGCATGTTTGCCCTGTCGGCCGCCCGCGCCCTGATGGACATGGACCTCGGCGCCGAAGAGATCGCCCGCAAGGCGATGGGCATCGCCGCCGACATCTGCGTCTACACCAACACCAGCCTCATCGTCGAAACGCTCGATGAAGGCTGACTACACGCCCGGATGCGTGGAGGCGTCCACAGCGTGCCCCTTGGCGTTGGGCGCCTTGCCGATGACGCTGAGGGAACCGTTGGTCTCCACAACCACCGCGTGGATGTCGGCAAGGTCGGCGTTTCCGGCGTTGCGGATGGCCGACAGCACGGCAGCCTCGGAGATGCGCTGGTCCTTCATCGCGCCTTGCAGGAGTTCGCCCTCGTGGACGATCAGCGTCGGCTCGGCCTTCACCACGCCGCGCACGGTCTTTGAGCGGACCACGACGAACGCCACCAGATACTGGCACAGGATCAGAACCAGCATCGCCGCGATGCCGTTGGCAAGCGGCACGGAGGGCGAGACGATGGTGCTGCCGAGGATCGAACCCAGCGCGACGGTGACCACGAAGTCGAACGCGTTGAGGTCGGTGAGCGTGCGCTTGCCGCTGATGCGCAGGATCGCGACCAGAGCCGCGTATCCGACCACCGCCGCAATGGCGATCTGAAGCAGCGCTTCGGGATTGAATTCAAAGATGTCCATGGTCGCCAACGTTGCAGGCGGCGGCATCGTTCAACTGTTAACTGCCGTGCCCGGTCCGGGGCGGCGCCCGGCGTGGCCCTCGGCACGCCGGCGGAAAGGCTGAAAAATGACTGAATACTCACCGCGCGAGATCGTGTCCGAGCTGGACCGCTACATCATCGGCCAGAAGGACGCGAAGCGCGCCGTCGCCATTGCGCTCAGGAACCGCTGGCGCCGCCAGCAGCTGCCGGACGACCTGCGCGAAGAGGTGATGCCGAAGAATATCCTCATGATCGGCCCGACGGGCGTCGGCAAGACGGAGATTTCCCGTCGCCTCGCCAAGCTCGCCAACGCCCCGTTCATCAAGATCGAGGCCACCAAGTTCACCGAGGTCGGCTACGTGGGCCGCGACGTGGAGCAGATCATCCGCGATCTCGTCGAGATCGGCATTGCCGAGATCCGCGAGCGGCGCCGCAAGGACGTGCGCGCCACCGCCCACCTGGCAGCCGAGGAACGCGTTGTCGACGCACTGGTGGGCAAGAACGCCTCGCCCGGCACCCGCGAAAGCTACGCCAGGCGCCTGCGCTCGGGTGAACTCGACACGCGCGAAATCGAGATCGAGATCACCGCTGCGCCGCAGATGCCCAATTTTGAAATTCCGGGAATGCCGGGCGGCAACATGGGCATGATGAACATCGGCGAAATGTTCGGCAAGGCATTCGGCGGCCAGAAAAAGACCCACCGCACCACGGTGAAGGACAGCTACGAGCTGCTGATTGCCGAAGAGAGCGACAAGCTTCTGGACGACGAGAAGCTGACCCGCGAAGCGGTCAGGCAGGTGGAGGAAAACGGCATCGTCTTCCTCGACGAGATCGACAAGATCACCGTCCGCTCCGACCGTGCCGGCGGCGACGTCTCGCGCGAAGGCGTTCAGCGGGACCTGCTGCCCTTGGTGGAAGGCACCACGGTTGCCACCAAGCACGGACAGGTGAAGACCGACCACATCCTCTTCATCGCGTCGGGTGCGTTCCATGTGTCAAAGCCCTCTGACCTCCTGCCGGAGCTTCAGGGCCGGTTGCCGATCCGCGTGGAGCTGCAGCCGCTCACCAAGTCGGACTTCGTGCGCATCCTGACGGAGACGGAGGCCAGCCTGATCAAGCAGTCAAGCGCGCTGATGAACACCGAGGACGTGACGCTGGAGTTCACCGAGGACGGGATCGACGCGCTGGCGGAGATTGCGGTGGACATCAACTCAACCGTCGAGAACATCGGCGCCCGGCGGCTGCAGACCGTGATCGAGCGCGTGCTGGACGACATCTCGTTCACCGCCACCGACCGCGGCGGCGAGACGCTGGTGGTTGACGGCGACTATGTGCGCAAGAATGTCGCCGAGATTGCGAAGAACGCCGACCTGTCGCGCTACATCCTGTAATGCGGCGCGCCGCGGCCGCTTCGGTGGCCGCGGCAGACTCAAGGCCGGTAAAGGACCACCTCGGTGTCGCACATGGAGCCGCCGGGCCCTCCCACAATCATCGGCGCGGTGACGGGAGTGAACCCGACCTTGGCCAGGATCCGCGCCGAGGGCGCGTTGGCGCCGGCATAACGGGCCCGCACAGCCGGAACGCCGGGATGCGCGAAGGCGTGGTCGACAATCCGCCGGACCGCCTCCAGCCCGTAGCCGTTGCCCCAATAGGGCATCCCCAGCCAGTAGCCGATTTCGGCAGAGCCCGGCTCATCGGCAAGATCCAGCGGATGAAGCGCGATGGTGCCCATCAGCGCGTCGCTGCCAGCATCGGCAATCGCCCAGATTGTCGCGTCCGCCGCATCGGCAAGAAAATAGTCGGCATCGGCGGCGGTGTATGGGTGCGGTACCCGCGAGAGCCAGCGCGACACGTCCGGCGATCCGGCCAGGGCGATCAGCGGCTCGCGATCGCGAGCCGCCGGCGCACGCAGCACCAGCCGTTCGGTGGAAAGGGTCGGGCGCGTGAGCCAGCCCGTTTCGTGTGCCGTGGTTGTCGACTCTGTCATTTCTGAAACGGCCCCATGAACGCATCGTCCACCGGCACCTGAAGGCCGGTGACGAGACGGTTCGTCTCGTTCGCCATGCCGACGACGCTCACGAGCTCCATCAGCATCTCCGGTGTCATGCCCCTGGCCTTCGCGGCGGTGCTATGGGAGGCGATGCAATAGTCGCACCCGTTGGTGATCGACACTGCGACGTAGATCAGCTCCTTGGTGAGGGGGTCGAGCGTGCCCTCCCCCATCACGGCCTTGAGGTCGGTCCATGTGCGCGCCAGAAGCGCCGGATCGTTGGCGAGAACGCGCCAGAAATTGTTGATGAATTCCGTGCCCCGCGTCGCCCTGATGTCGGCGTAGACGGCTGCCACTTCGGCCGGGGCCGCCTCATCGGAGACAGGCGGCAGAAGCGGCATCCGGCTCATCGGGACACGGTGATCGGCGCGCCGTCCGTGGTCGACCCGTTGAAGGTCTGCGGCTGGGTCGCGCGGAGCGACGCCACCGGAAGCGCGGTGTCGCCGGTCTTCAGCGTCACCGTGTTGCCGTTCAGCTCCCACGCGCTGATGTTGGCAAGCTGCGGGCTCGAGCAGCCCTGGGTGGAGGCGCGGTTGCCGCCAGTCCAGCTCGTCAGCGAGAAGTTGATCTTGCAGGCCGATCCGCCAGCCGAAAGGCGCCAGGCGCCCGAAAGGTCGGCACGGCTGACCTCGAGCGCGGCCGGGGCTGCCGCCACTTCAACGGGCGGTGTCGTGGCAAGCGACGGATCGGGCAGCGGCTCGGGCGAGATGGGCGCAGGCGCCTCGGCAACGGGGGCCGGCTGGACGGGCGGCGGCAGCGATGCGGTGCGCACCGGTGCGGTGGGTGCCGGCGGCAGGGCCACCACGGTCGGTTCCCGCTTCAAGCAACCGGACAGCATCAAACCGGTCGCCAGCACAATCAGCGGCGTCCCGATTCGCCGTTGAGACAAGGTCATCATCGTTTCGCTCCCTGGCGAAGCCATACGCCGCCATTCAATTCTGAACATTGACTAGGCACTAAACCGCTACCGTTCGGTGAACACCGGCAAAGGAAGGCAAGACCAGATCCGGCGGCTGGTGCCCGTCAAGCATCGTGCGGATGTTTATGATCACCTTCTCGCCCATGTCGATACGCCCCTCGACGGTGGCTGATGCCATATGCGGCACGATCAGCGCCCGGCCTTCGTCCTGAAGCCGGATCAGCCGTTCGTCGATTGCCGGTTCATGGGCGAACACGTCGAGTGCGGCGCCTGCGATCCCGCCCGCCTCAAGGCGCTGGATCAAGGCCACTTCGTCCACGATGTCACCACGAGCGGTATTCACAAGAATGCACGCTGGACGCAAGAGTTGCAGACGCCGCGCAGAAAGCAGGTGATAGGTTGCCGGCGTCTGCGGGCAGTGGACGGTGACAATGTCCATGTGCGCCAGCATCTGGTCGAGGCTTGCCCAATAGGTGGCGCCGAGCGGTTCGGCAACGCTGGCAGCCGCCGGTGCCCTGTTGTGGTAGTTGATCGACATGCCGAAGGCACGCGCCCGGCGCGCCACGGCTGCGCCAATCCGCCCCATCCCCACAATGCCGAGCCGCTTGCCGGAGACCTTGTGCCCCATCATCCAGGTGGGCGACCAGCCGTCGAAGCGGTCTTCGGCGATGATCCGCGAGCCTTCCACCAGACGGCGCGGCAGGGCCAGCATCAGCGCCATCGTCATGTCGGCCATGTCGTCCGTCATGACGCCGGGGGTGTTGGTGACGGCAATCCTGCGGTCGGCCGCGGCCTGAAGGTGAATGTTGTCGACGCCGTTGCCATAGTTGGCGATCAGCTTCAGCGCGGGTCCGGCCTGTTCCAGAACGCCGGCGTCCATCCGGTCGGTGATGGTCGGCACGACGACGGCGGCTTCGCGCACGGCGGCCACCAGCTCGGCCTGGCTGAATGGCCGGTCCGCCTCGTTGAAGCGCACGTTGAAGAGCTGCCGCATCCGGTCTTCCACCGGCTCGGGCAGCTTGCGGGTGACGATGACGAGTTCACTCATGGACACGTCCGGTCCTTTTGCGCGGTTCGCTCGCAAATCGGTAACGATGAGGCAACCCGAAAGAGCGATAAGAGTCCATGCGAGAATCCAACCTCTGAGAGCGCCATGACCCCGTTCAAGACAATCGCCCTCGCCCTCATGATCGCGCTTTGTGCGCCGTCAGCCTTCGCCGCCGAAGCGCTGGAGCGTGGCGGCGAGAGCGGTTTCCCATTGCCCCGTTTCGTTAGCCTTTCCTCGTCGAAGGTCAACGTCCGCGTGGGACCTTCGGTAAAATACAAGATCAAGTGGACTTTTTTGAAAGCCGGCCTGCCGGTGGAGATCGTCCGCGAATTTGGCAACTGGCGGCGCGTGCGCGACGCGGAGGGCGAGGAAGGCTGGGTCCACCACTCGCTCCTGTCCGGCCGCCGTACGGCGCTGGTGGCGCCCTGGGGCGCCGCGGAGCCCATCGCACTGCGCGTGAAGGCGAGCGAGAGCGCGCAGACCGCAGCCCTGCTGGAGCCGCTGGTGCTGGCCGCCGTGGATGAGTGCGAGGAGGGCTGGTGCACGATTTCCGGCAGCGGATGGAGCGGTTTTGTGCCGCAGGCGACCCTCTGGGGCGTTTATCCGCGTGAGAAGATCGAGTAGCGCCCGGCATTCAGCCCGCAAACGGGCATGAAAAAACCCGGTGCGCTGGCTGGCGCACCGGGTTTTTTGTTGTCTGGCGACGCTGGCGATGCCAGCGGCGCGAACCGGTCAGCGGAGCGGGCGCACCCGGACCACAACGTCGACGCGGGAGATTTCCATGCCGGTCGGCGCTTCGGGAATGCGCGAAAGGTGCAGGCTGTCACCCGGAATGTCGGTTACCGTGCCGGACGTCTCGTCGAAGAAGTGGTGGTGATCGTCGGTGTTGGTGTCGAAATAGGTTTTCGTCCCGTCTACCGCAATTTCGCGCAGCAGGCCGGCTTCGGTGAACTGGTGCAGCGTGTTGTAGACGGTCGCCAGCGAAACCGGGACGCGGGCGCCAACGGCTTCTTCGTGCAGGCCTTCGGCGGAGATATGCCGGTCGCCGCGGGCAAACAGCAGATCGCCGAGCGCAACGCGCTGGCGGGTCGGCCGCAGGCCTGCGGTTTTGAGCATGTCGCGCACGTCAAACTGCGGCGGGCGCGCATCCTTTGCCCCGTCTGCCGTCTCGCGCGTGAAAAAGACTGCCATCGCCTGTCTTGCCCCAAATAGTCTAAATTACTCCGCCCAATCGGGCGCAACGTCCGGATAGATAGCCTTTCGAAGGCCCCACATCAACACCATCCGGCTTCGCGGCTTGTCATCACCCCGCAAAGGGCCATAAGGACACGGATAGTGTTCCAAACGCGGACGTATCGCGCGGGCCGGCACCCTCTCTCATTCCGAACCTACCATTTGATGGCCATGACCAATTTCGACCAACGTTCCCGCTACGAGTACGACGATCTCCTCGCCTGCGGGCGCGGCGAGCTGTTCGGCCCCGGCAATGCGCAGCTGCCATTGCCGCCGATGCTGATGTTCGACCGGATCAGCCACATCTCCGCCGACGGCGGGCCGCACGGCAAGGGCGAGATCCGTGCCGAGATGGAAGTGCGCGAGGACCTCTGGTTCTTCGCCTGCCATTTCCAGGGCGATCCGGTGATGCCCGGCTGTCTCGGCCTCGACGCGTTGTGGCAGATGACCGGCTTTTTCCTCGGCTGGCTGGGCGCAGAAGGCCGCGGCCGCGCGCTTTCAACCGGATCGGTCAAGTTCTCCGGCATGGTGACGCCGAAGGTGAAGCACATCGAATACGGCGTCGACCTCAAGCGCGTGATGCGCTCCAAACTGGTGCTCGGCGTCGCCGACGGGTGGTTGAAGGCCGATGGCGAGACCATCTACAAGGCTGAAGACCTCAAGGTCGGGCTGTTCAAGGACACGTCGGACGCTGCGTAATGCAGTGTCCGCGGGTTGGCTTTCAGCCTGCGCACACCAGAAATACGGCGCGGCCGGCATGGCGGCGCGAAGGAGCAATTCATGAAACGGGTCGTCGTCACCGGGATGGGCATTGTCTCCCCGCTCGGCGGGGACGTGCAGGAGGTGGCAAAGTCGCTGTTCGAGGGCCGTTCCGGCATCGTGCGCGCCCCCACCTATGCCGAGCACGGTTTCCGCAGCCAGGTCCATGGCGCCCCGCAGGTTGACCCCGCAGGGCTGGTCGACCGCCGCGCCATGCGCTTCCACGGCGGCGGCACCGCGTGGAACCACGTTGCGATGGACCAGGCCATTGCCGACGCTGGCCTCGGCCCCGACGACATCAGCAACGAGCGAACCGGCCTCATCATGGGTTCGGGCGGCGCCTCCACCCGCACCATCGTGGAAGCCGCCGACACCACGCGCGAGAAGGGCCCCAAGCGCGTCGGCCCGTTTGCAGTGCCCAAGGCGATGAGCTCGACGGCATCGGCGACGCTCTCCACCCACTTCAAGATCAAGGGGCCGAGCTACTCCATCTCGGCCGCCTGCTCGACCACCAACGTGTGCATCGGCCACGCTGCCGAACAGATCCAGCTCGGCAAGCAGGACATCATGTTCGCCGGCGGCTGCGAGGAGCTGGACTGGACGCTGTCGGTCCTGTTCGACGCCATGGGCGCCATGTCCTCGCACTATAACGACACCCCGGCCATCGCCTCCCGTCCGTTCGACAAGAACCGCGACGGCTTCGTGATCGCAGGCGGTGCCGGCGTTCTGGTTCTGGAAGAGCTGGAGCACGCCAAGGCGCGCGGGGCGAACATCATCGCCGAAATCGTCGGCTATGCCGCCACCTCCGATGGGGCCGACATGGTCGCCCCTTCCGGCGAGGGCGCCTTCCGTTGCATGACCGCGGTGCTGGAGCAGGCCGGTGGCCGCACCATCGACTACATCAACCCGCACGCCACCTCGACGCCGATCGGCGACAAGATCGAGATGGAGGCGGTGCGCAAGGTGTTTGGCGACAATGTGCCGCCGATCTCCGCCACCAAGGCACTGTCGGGCCACGCGCAGGGCGCTGCCGGTGTCCACGAGGCGATCTACTCGCTTCTGATGATGCGCGACGGCTTCATCGCCGCCTCGGCGCATATCGACGAGCTCGACCCCGAATTCGACGGCATGCCGATCCTGCGGGAACGCCGCGACAACGCGAAGCTTGAGACCGTGCTATCCAACGCATTCGGTTTCGGCGGCACCAACGCGTGCCTGGTTCTGGCGCGCTACGATGGGTGAGACGATGTTGAAATCCTCCGGCCTGCTTGCTGGCAAGCGCGGCATCGTCATGGGTATCGCGAACGACCACTCCATCGCCTGGGGCATTGCCCGGCAGCTTCATGCCGAGGGCGCGGAGCTGGGCCTGACCTACCAGAACGACCAGTTCGGCAAGCGCGTCCGCCCGCTTGCGGCGCAGGTGAACGCCGCCTTTCTGGAACGGTGCGACGTGGAAGACCTTGCCACCGTCGACAACCTGTTCGACGCCGCGGCAAAGCACTGGGGTTCCATCGACTTTTTCGTCCACGCCGTGGCATTTTCCGACAAGAACGAGCTGAAGGGCCGCTACGCCGACACCACGCGTGAGAATTTCTCGCGCACCATGGTCATCTCGTGCTTCTCCTTCACCGAGGCGGCCAAGCGTGCCGCAGCGTTGATGCCCAACGGCGGCGCAATGCTGACGCTGTCCTACGGCGGCGCGGTCAAGGTCATGCCGAACTACAACGTGATGGGCGTTGCGAAGTCTGCGCTGGAATCCTCCGTGCGCTATCTCGCCGCCGATTTCGGCGCAGGCGGCGTGCGGGTCAACGCCATCTCGGCCGGCCCGGTGCGCACCCTTGCGGGGGCCGGCGTCACCGATGCGCGGCTGATGTTCAACTACCAGCGCAAGCACTCCCCGCTGGAACGCACCGTGGACATCGAGGAAATCGGCCGCGCGTCTGCCTACCTCCTCTCGGATTATTCGTCAGGCGTCACCGGCGAAATTCACTATGTCGATTCCGGCTACAACGTGATGTCCATGCCCAAACTCGATGAATTGCGGGCGGAGGAGCGGCGCGAAATCATCGAGGAAAAGGTCGAGGAAGTGCGGCCCGACATGATCCCCGGCAAGGCCTGAGGTGGCAGGGCCGCTGTTCGGCTGGCCCGCTGCACGCGCGGTCCCGCTGATCAAGATCTGCGGGATCAGGACCCCGCAGATGGCCGTCCACGCGGCCGAAGCCGGTGCCGACATGATCGGCGTCGTCCATTTTGCACCGAGCCCCCGCCACCTCGATGCTGCGGGCGCGGCCACGGTCGCAGACGCCGTGCGCGGCTCAGCGATGGTCGTCGCCCTTGTGGTCGATGCCGAGGACGCCGCGCTGGACACGTTGGTGGAGACCGCAAGGCCAGACGCGATCCAGCTCCATGGCAAGGAAACACCCGAGCGGGCCACCGCTATTGCCGCCCGATATCGCCTCCCCGTCTCCAAGGCCCACGGGATCGGGACTGCGGCCGATCTCCCCGCTATCACGACGTTCAACGCCCTTCCCGTGCTGGACGCCAAGCCCCCCAAAGGGGCCGACCGCCCCGGCGGCCACGGCGCCGCATTCGACTGGTCGATCCTCACCGAAATCGACCGCGCGCGGCAATTCATGCTGTCCGGCGGTCTGACGGCGGAAAATGTCGCAACCGCCGTTGCCACGGTCCGGCCCTATGCGGTTGACGTGTCGTCGGGTGTGGAGATTGACGGCGAAAAGGATGCAGGCCGGATTGTTGCCTTCATCGACGCGGTTCGGCGCGGCAGCGCTTCAGCGGGATAAAGACGTCGCTTCGCGCCGGAGTCTCACTTGAGGGTGCGAGGGCGTTCCCCCTCGCGCTCCTCCCGTTCGCCACGTGGCAGGGGTCAGATCAGTCGGGCGCTGCGCGACCGGCTGTTCTGACCCCTGGTTGGAGCGTGTACCGGGCTCGGCACGCGTCAAGGGTGAAGGCTTCGCCCGCTTGGCAGCGCCCTTGACCCGTGCCGATCCCTCGATAACCGCTCTTCAGCGGCGCCAGATGGTGAGGTCGACCTTCGCTGCGGTGTCGATGATCCGGGGCGGGGTGGCACCGAGGCCGCCATTGGCCAGGATTTTCGCGGCCGGGGTGCCGGTCTCGCAGGCGGCGAACAGGCCGCGGCCGTGCGGGAGGATCACGGCCGGATTTCTGGCAAGATGGAACTCGGCAAAGCCGCTGGCGCCCACAAGATCGAAAACACCCTGGCCGCCCGGCACGGCAACCTCGCCGCCACAAGGCAAGAGCGTCGCCAGGGCATCGGCAAGCGCAATGGCAGCGGGATTCAGCCACCATCCGTCCTCGCGCTGGTCAAGCCCGTTCGCCTGCGACGAAACGATGAGGCGGCGGCGGCCCCTGGTGTTGGGCGCAGCGTCGTGGCTGGTCCGGCCCAGAAGGACGAGATCGGCCCGGTCGAGCGCCGACTGGAACAGCGCCCAGTCGGCCTCGTTGCGCAAGTCGTCCGGGTAGGCGCCGGCAGAATCGGCGATCCGGTCGTCCGCCGAGACGATGGCGTGCCCGATCAGCCGGTGTGTCACACCGGTTGCCGCGGCAGCACCTGCCGTGCCGCTTGACCCCACGAGATCCTTCATGCTTTCAAGCCATCGGTAGGAGACGCGCCCGCCGGCGCCCATTTGCGCCCGGCTTTTAGCGCGTGCCGGCCCCCCAAGCCAAACCCCAGAGGTTTAATCGTGAGCGAGCGCCCCAATTCCTACCGCAACGGCCCGGACGAGCGCGGCCGCTTCGGCATCTTCGGCGGCCGCTTCGTCGCCGAAACCCTGATGCCGCTCATCCTCTCGCTGGAAAAAGCCTACGACGATGCGCGCGCCGACCCCGCCTTCGCCGCCGAGATCGAGAGCCTCGGCAAGGGGTACATCGGCCGCCCCTCGCCGCTTTATTTTGCCGAGCGGCTGACCGAGGAACTGGGCGGCGCGCAGATCTACTTCAAGCGCGACGAGCTCAACCACACCGGCAGCCACAAGATCAACAACTGCATCGGCCAGATCCTGCTCGCCAAGCGGATGGGCAAGACGCGGATCATCGCCGAGACCGGCGCGGGCCAGCACGGCGTTGCAACCGCCACGGTCTGCGCGCGCTTCGGCCTGCCGTGCGTCGTCTACATGGGCGCAAAGGATGTGGAGCGGCAGGCGCCCAACGTCTTCCGCATGAAACTTCTGGGCGCAGAGATTGTGCCCGTGGAAGCCGGCGCCGGCACCCTGAAGGACGCCATGAACGAGGCGCTGCGCGACTGGGTCGCCAACGTTGATGACACCTACTATCTCATCGGCACCGCAGCGGGCCCCCACCCCTACCCGCGGATGGTGCGCGACTTTCAGGCCGTGATCGGCACCGAGACCCGCGAGCAGATCCAGGAGATGACCGGGCGGCTGCCGGACCTCGTGGTCGCGGCAGTGGGCGGCGGCTCCAACGCCATCGGGCTGTTCCACCCCTTCCTCGACGATCCGGTGGACATCGTCGGCATCGAGGCTGGCGGGCTCGGGTTGGAAGCGGACGAGCACTGTGCCTCGCTGACCGCGGGGGCGCCCGGCGTCCTCCACGGCAACCGAACATACCTCCTGCAGGACAGCGACGGACAGATCCTCGAAGGCCACTCGATTTCCGCAGGGCTCGACTATCCGGGCATCGGACCGGAGCATTCGTGGCTGAAGGAGATCGGCCGCGTGTCCTACCTGCCCATCGGCGACGAGGAGGCGTTGTCGGCCTTCCAGCTTCTGGCGCGCACGGAAGGCATTTTGCCCGCGCTGGAGCCCGCTCATGCGCTCGCCCATGTCGCCAACGTTGCGCCGAAGATGGCGCGGGACAAGATCATCGTGATGAACCTGTGCGGCCGCGGCGACAAGGACGTGCACACCGTCGCCACCGCGCTCGAAGCGCGCAACGCGAAGGGCCACTGATGAGCCGGATCAAAGCCCGCTTCGACGCGCTTGCCCGTGAGGGCCGCGCGGGGCTCGTCACCTTCATCACCGCCGGCGATCCGGATGCCGCCACCACCGCAGAGGTGCTCGAAACGCTCCCCGCAGCCGGCGCGGACGTGATCGAGCTCGGCATGCCGTTCACCGATCCCATGGCCGACGGGCCGGCCATTCAGGCCGCCTCGCGCCGCGCGCTCGACGCTGGCGCCACCATGGACGGCACGCTGGCGCTGGTGCGCGGCTTTCGCAAGAAGGACGACACCACACCGCTGGTGCTGATGGGCTATTACAACCCCATCTACCATCGCGGCGTCGACAAGTTCATTGCCGAAGCCGTGGAGGCCGGGGTCGACGGACTGATCGTGGTCGACCTGCCGCCCGAGGAGGACGACGAACTGTGCCTCCCGGCGCGCACTGCCGGGCTGGACTTCATCCGTCTGGCAACACCCACCACCGATGCAGCCCGGCTTCCGGCGGTTCTCGCCAACACTTCGGGCTTTCTTTACTACGTCGCCATTGCCGGGATCACGGGCACGCGCTCGGCCGATGCCGCCATGGTCGGCACGTCGGTTGCGGCACTGAAAGCGGCCACCAGCCTTCCGGTGGCGGTGGGTTTCGGTATCAAGACGCCGGAGCAGGCGGCAGCCATTGCGCAAGTTGCCGACGCCGTGGTGGTAGGATCTGCGATCATCGACATTATTTCACGCAAGGAGCCCGATGTTGCGGGGCGCGTCCACGAGTTCGTGAGCGCGCTGGCCGCCGGCGTAAAACGGGGCAAGCGCGAGGCCGCAGCATGAACTGGATCAGCTCAGTCGTCCGTCCGAAGATCTCTTCGTTCTGGACCAAACGGGACACCCCGAAGAACCTCTGGATCAAGTGTCCCGAGACGGGCGAGATGGTGTTCCACCACGATCTGGAGAGCAACGGCTGGGTCGTCCCCGGCTCGGGCTTTCACATGCGCATGCCCGTGCCGGCACGCCTTGCAGCGCTGTTCGATGCCGGTGGCTTCGAGGCCATCCCCACCCCGCAGGTGGTGCAGGACCCGCTGAAGTTCCGCGACGAACGCCGCTATCAGGACCGCCTGAAGGATGCGCGCGCCAAGACCGGCCGCGAGGATGCGGTGACGCTCGCCAAAGGCACGATCGAGACGCTGCCTGTCACCGTTGCGGTGCAGGATTTCGGCTTCATGGGCGGTTCGCTCGGCATGGCGGCCGGCGAGGCCATTGTCACCGGGGCAGAGACAGCGCTGGCGTCGCGCACGCCCTACGTGCTGTTCGCGGCCTCCGGCGGCGCGCGGATGCAGGAAGGCATCCTGTCGCTGATGCAGATGCCGCGGACCACCGCTGCCATCATCGCACTGCGCGAGGCGGGGCTGCCATACGTGGTCGTCCTCACCAACCCCACCACCGGCGGCGTCACTGCGTCCTACGCCATGCTGGGCGACGTGCATATTGCCGAGCCTGGTGCGCTGATCGGCTTTGCCGGCCCGCGGGTGATCGAGCAGACCATTGGCGAGAAGCTCCCCAAGGGGTTCCAGCGGTCCGAATATCTGTACGACCACGGCATGGTCGACATGGTGGTGCACCGCCACGAGCTGCGCGCGACGCTTGCCCGGCTCCTGCGTGTCATGATGCATCAGGACCCGCCGCAGGACGGCGCGGTTGCGCTGCCTTCGCCTGAGACCATCCCCGAGCAGGCGTCGGAAGACCCGGTGGAGGCGATGGCGGACAACAGCGAGCCCGCACCGGCCAAAGCCTGAACCATGGACGCCAACAGTCCGATTCTGGAGCGCGTCGCCGCGCTCCACCCCAAACGCATCGACCTGTCGCTTGGCCGGCTGGAGCGGTTGCTGGACGCGCTCGGCAACCCCGAAGCGCGGCTGCCGCCGGTCATCCATGTGGCCGGCACCAACGGCAAGGGCAGCGTCACGGCGATGCTGCGCGCCATGGCCGAGGCCGACGGCAAGCGCACCCACGTTTACACCTCGCCGCATCTGGTGACCTTTAACGAACGCATCCGCCTGGCGGACGATGCCGGGGGCAACTACGTCTCCGATGAAGTCCTGACAGCGGCGCTGCAGACGGTGGAAGAGGCCAACGCCGGGCACGAGATCACCTTTTTCGAAATCACCACCGCGGCAGCATTCTTGCTGTTTGCCGACACGCCGGCCGACCTTCTGGTGCTCGAAACCGGCCTTGGCGGCCGGCTGGATGCCACCAATCTCGTCGAAAGGCCCATCGCCAGCGTCATCACCACCATCGGCTTCGATCACATGGGCTTTCTCGGCCAGTCGCTGGGAGAAATTGCCGCCGAAAAGGCCGGGATCATCAAGCCCGGCGTGCCCGTCATCTCTGCACCGCAAAAGGACGAGGTGGTCGCCGTCATCGAGCGCCACGCCGTCCGCGCGCGTTCACGGCTGCAGCTTGGCGGCACGGACTGGACCGTGGTCCAGGAAAGCGGACGGCTCGTCTATCAGGACGAGGACGGGTTGATCGACCTGCCCGCGCCGCGCCTGCCGGGACGGCATCAGGCGACCAACGCCGGCGTTGCCGTTGCAACCATGCGCGCGACAGGGTTTGTCACCGACCCTGCTGCACTGGAAGCCGGCGTTGTCGGCGCCAACTGGCCGGGCCGCCTTCAGCGCCTCACCAAGGGCCGGATTGTGGAATTTGCGCCGAGCGAGGCCGAGGTCTGGCTGGATGGTGGGCACAATGCCGACGCCGGCGAGGCCGTCGCCACCGCCATGGCCGACCTTGAAGACCGGGTGTCGCGCCCGCTCTTCCTCATTGCAGGAATGCTCAGCACCAAGGAGCCGGCGTCCTATTTCCGATCGTTCGAGGGGCTGGCGCGGCACGTGTTCACCGTCCGGGTGCCGGGTTCCGAAGCGTCCATCGACCCGGCGGCGCTGGCCCGCATCGTGGAGAACGGCGAACTCTCCGCCGAACCCGTGGCGTCGGTCAAAACGGCGCTGAAGCTCCTGTCGGAGAACTGGCGCTTCGAGCCGCCGCCCCGCATTCTGATCTGCGGCTCACTCTACCTCGTTGGCGATGTTCTGGCCCAGAACGGCACGCCCCCCACCTGAGCGGGATGTGCTAGCATTCATCCAAATCCAAAAGGAGACCCGCCATGGCGCTCGACGTTGATGCAGTGATCGACAGGCGGCGCCTCACGCGGCGGGTGGCCTTGTGGCGTGCACTGGCGGTTCTGGTGGTGCTGGGCGCCATTGGCGGCGCCTTCGCGGTCAAGGGCGACCTTGGCGGACCGCACGTGGCGCGCCTGGCGGTGACCGGCGCCATCACGTCGGACCGGCCGCTTCTCCAGTTGATCGAAAAGCTGCGCAAGGACGACAGCGTGGCCGGCGTTCTGGTTTCCATCGATTCGCCGGGCGGCACTTCGGTGGGCGGCGAGCGGCTTTACAATGCGCTGCGCGAAGTGGATGCGGTGAAGCCCGTGGTGGCCCACATCAACACGCTGGGCGCATCGGCAGCCTACATGACGGCGCTCGCCAGCGACCACATTGTCGCCCAGCGCACCAGCCTCACCGGCTCCATCGGTGTTCTCATCCAGTTCGGCCAGATCAGCGAGATGCTGAAGAGCCTCGGCATTGAGGTGCGGAAGGTGGATTCCGGCCCGCTGAAGGCTGAGCCCAACCCGTTCGAGCCCACCGATCCTGCGGCCATCGCCGTGCTGCAGGACGTGGTGAACGACACGTTCGACTATTTTCTCGGCCTGGTGATCGAGCGCCGCAACATGCCCGAAGCCAAGGCCCGCTCGCTTGCGGACGGGCGGATCTTCACCGGCGGACAGGCGCTCGCCGACGGTCTGGTGGATGAGATCGGCGACGAAGACGCCGCTGTCGCGTGGCTCGTCAAAGAAAAAGGATTGCGTCCCGATCTTCCCGTGCGAACCTACGCTCCCGATCGGGACAGTGGCCTGCCACTGGTCTCCCAGATGACCAACGCCGTGGTCGATCGCATCTTTGCGACTCTCGGGATCGCAATTCCTTCAAATGTTCCAATGGGTTCGGTTGACGGTCTGTGGTCCATTTGGCAGGGTTCCCCCTCCCCAGAGGGCAAGGTTTTCACAAAATGATAAAATCCGAATTGATAACCTTAGTTTCTATGCGCAACCCGCATCTTCTCCACAGGGAGGTGGAGGCGGCGGTGAATTGCGTGTTCGGCGAAATCAGCACGGCAATGAAAAATGGCGACCGCGTGGAGATCCGCGGCTTTGGCGCCTTCTCCATTCGCAAGCGCGATGCTCGCACAGGCCGCAACCCGCGCACCGGCGAGTCCGTCGATGTGGACGAGAAGGCCGTGCCCTTCTTCCGGCCCGGTAAGGAGCTGCGCGACCGGATCAACGATTTTGCTCTCAACGCCAAGCCGAAACCCCGCAAACGCGCTGCAAAGAAGTAGGCGATGATACGCGCCGTCCTCGGCGCTGCAGCATTGATGCTGGCACTGGCGGTGGTGGTCCTGTCCGCCGCCAACCGTCAGCCGGTCACCTTGACGTTGGACCCCTTCGGCAGCGATCCGGCCCTTGCCCTCACCGCCCCGCTCTATGCTTGGCTGTTCGGCGCCGTGGCCCTTGGCGTCGTCCTTGGCGCGTTGTCCCGCTTCGCCGCGCGCCGCAAGCGCGAAAAATGAAAACGGCGCGAGGGCCTGACCCTCGCGCCGTTTGTCGTTCCACCAGCCCGCAGGCGGGCGCGATCACATGTGGATCGCGTTACCATCCACGGCAAGGGCGGCTTCCTTCACGCTCTCGCTCAGCGTCGGGTGGGCATGGCAGGTGCGGGCAATGTCTTCCGCCGCAGCGCCGAATTCCATGCCGAGCACCGCTTCGCCAATCATCGTGCCGGCATCCGGGCCGATGATGTGCACGCCGAGCACACGGTCGGTCTTCTTGTCCGCCAGAATTTTGACGAACCCTTCGGTGGTGCGGTTGACCTTGGCGCGGCCGTTGGCCGTGAACGGGAACTTGCCGACCTTGTAGGCGGTGCCCTCTTCCTTCAGCACCTCCTCGGTTTTCCCGACCGACGCAACCTCAGGGTAGGTGTAGACCACGTTGGGGATCGCATCGTAGTTCACGTGGCCGGCCTGGCCTGCGATGATCTCCGCCGCCGCGACGCCCTCGTCCTCGGCCTTGTGAGCGAGCATCGGCCCGTCCTTCACATCGCCAATGGCGTAGACGCCTTCCACGTTGGTGCGGAAGTAATCGTCGGTCTTGATCCGGCCCTTGTTGTCCATCTCGACGCCGGCGGCCTCAAGGCCCAGCCCTTCGGTATAGGGCTTGCGGCCGATGGAGACGAGCACCACGTCGGCCTCGACCGTTTCCGCATCGCCGCCGTCGGCCGGCTCCAGCGTAACCTTCAGGACCGAGCCTGAGGCATCCACGCCCGCAACCTTGGTCTTGGTGCGGAAGTTCATGCCCTGCTTCTTGAGGATCCGCTCGAACTGGCGGGAGATTTCCTTGTCTTCCAACGGCACGATCCGGTCGAGGAATTCCACCACGGTCACGTCGGCCCCTAGGCGGCGCCACACCGAGCCGAGTTCAAGCCCGATCACGCCGCCGCCGATGACCAGCATCCGCTTGGGAACCTCAGGCAGCGTCAGCGCGCCGGTGGAGGAGACCACCCGCTTCTCGTCAATCTCGATGTTGGGCAGCCGCACAATGTCGGAGCCGCTGGCGAGGATGATGTTCTTGGCATCCAGTTCCTGCGGCTCACCCTCGTCCGGCGTCACCTTCACCTTGTTCTTGCCCGAAATGGCGCCGGTGCCGATGAAGGTGTCGATCTTGTTCTTCTTGAACAGGAACTCGACGCCCTTGGTGTTGCCCTCGACACCTTCGTCCTTGAACTTCAGCATCTTGGCGACATCGAGCTTCGGATCGACGGCGATGCCCATTTCGGCAAAGCCGTGCCGGGCTTCCTCGTACAGCTCGGATGCGTGCAACAGCGCCTTGGACGGGATGCACCCGACATTGAGGCAGGTGCCGCCGAACGTCGCCCATTTTTCGACAACAGCGGTTTTCAACCCGAGCTGGGCTGCGCGAATCGCTGCCACGTAACCGCCGGGCCCGGTGCCGATCACCACCACGTCGTAGGCCGCCATCATAGTGCTCCTTCGATAGATTGTGCGCCTGACGAGCCCATCGGCCCGGTTGCGCGAAGTGTCTGCCCCCTCAGGGAGCGGTGCCCCTCAGGGGACGATGCTGCGCCCGCCGGATACATCGACGATCGCACCGGTGGAATAGGACGCCGCGTCCGACATTAGCCAGGCAATCGCTTCGGCCACCTCTTCAGGTGTTCCCGCGCGGCCAAGCGGCAGCCCCGGCCCCACTTCGGCCGGCCGGTTCGGCACGCCCACATTGGCATGAAAGTCGGTGGCGATCACGCCCGGACGCACGGCATTGACCCGAATGCCCTCACCTGCCCACTCCAGCGCAAGCCCCACGGTGAACGTGTCGATGGCGCCCTTGGTGGCGGCGTAGTCGACGAACTGGTTGGCCGCCCCAAGCTTGGCCGCCGCCGACGAGATGTTGATGATCACGCCGCCCTTGCCGCCATTCTTGCGCGCCATGCGCTTGATGGCCTCCCGCGAGGCGATGATGACCGACGTGACGTTGAGGCGCATCAGCCGCTCGACCCGCTCGAACGTGAATGTCTCGATGGTGCCCACCTGATCGCCGACGCCGGCATTGTTGACGAGCGCGGTGACGGGGCCGAGCTTTTCCGCCGCTGCGAACACAGCATCGATGCCGGCTTCGGTGGACACGTCCGCCTGCACCGTGGTGCCGGTGCCGCCTGCGGCTTCGACGGACTTGAGCACGCTGTCGGCAGCGTCGGCACTGCTGTTGTAGTTGATGACCACAGCCCAGCCATCGGCAGCGATGCGGCGTGCGGCAGCAGCGCCGATCCCCCGCGACCCACCGGTGACGATGCAAACTCCACGCGCGCTCATTGAACCACTCCCGCACTGCCGGCCAGAAGCGGCCAGGCGACCATGAAAATTCCCGCCAGCGCCGCAGCCCAGATGACCGAGCGCACATACGCGATACCGAGGACATAGACCGGCAGATAGGCAATCCGCGCGATGATGTAGATCTGGGCCCCGAGCGCCGTGGTGGCATCCGCCACGCCGGCAACCACAACGGCAATGGCAACCGCGGCAAAAACCGGGAACGTTTCCAGCACGTTACGGCAGGCCCGGTCGGCTCGGCCGCTCCACACCGGCGGCTCACCTGGAACGCTGTCGCGCGGCCCTGCCCCCCATGCCGGACCGAATGCCAGAAGACGCGAACCACCCGCCAGCAGCAGCTGAACCACAACCAGCACGCCGGCGAAGGCCACTATTCTCAATTCGATCGGCATCGTCTCTCCTCGCTGGTCTCAGGATGGGTACGGACACCGGAGGGTATGACGGATGTCTCGGGCGCGCCGGTAGAATAACCGATCGCTCACGGTGAGGCGATCAAGTTCGGCGCGCACCTCGTCGGTTGATTCCTCGCGCGCGATCTTCTCGAAATTCCGATTGGCATCCAGTGTTTCGAAGGTGTTGAGGCGCGGCAGGCCGTCCGCACCGGCCAGACCGAGAATGGGCATCATCATGCGCACGTCTTCGTCGAGCGTGTCGGCAAATGCCACGTAATTGAACCGCTTGAGGTTGGTGATGGCCGTCTCGACCGCGTAATCCCGGTCCTGCAACCGAAAGCCCTGGCTCTGGTTGAGGTTAAGCGAACCCAACATCACCCGGACCATGTGGTTGTCGATGGAAACCGTCACTTCCGGTTCTTTTGATTTCAGGAACTCCAGCAGCGGGCGCTGACGCGCGATGCGCGGCCCCCGCAGATTCAGGCGCTCGACCACCTCGGGTTTGTGCGACCGCCAGAAATGATAGAGCGACACGATCCGCTCGCGGGGATCGCGCAGGACGGTGACGATCCGCTTGGGCCCCGGCACCGCGTCGACGCTGTGCTTGGTGAAGTGGCCATGGAAAAAGCGGTAGCTGCGCAAGGTGTCGGAGTTCAGCGTGCCGAGCACATCGTCACGCCGGTGAAACACCTCGTTTTCGGGAAAGTTGGATGCAAGCAGCACTGCCAGCGAAGATCCGGCGCATTTGGCAATGTGCAGGAACACGATGCGTTCGTTGACGCGCAGGCTGTGACGGCCCTGGCCCTGGGGCCCGCCGGCTGCGGCCGGCTTCTGCTTCGCGCGCGGCACGGGCTTGTTGCCCGGCCCTTCGCGCTTGTTGCCGGCGTCTGGCCCGCTTGCGCCAGACTTCGCCGATCCCGGCGCCGCTTCCTTATCGCTCAATAGTTTGCTCCCAGCGGCGAGAAATCAGTGCCGCGCAGGCAGTGCAGCGGCCCTGCGTGCAGAGGGAAGGCACGCAGCGCCGCAACAGGTTTTCGCTCAGAGATCCAGCAGCAGACGCTGCGGGTCTTCGATGGCTTCCTTGATGCGCACGAGGAAGGTGACCGCCTCCTTGCCGTCGACCACCCGGTGGTCGTAGCTCAGCGCCAGATACATCATCGGGCGGATCTTCACCTCGCCGTTGATGGCGACGGGGCGCTGCTCGATCCGGTGCATTCCGAGGATACCGGACTGCGGCGCGTTGAGGATCGGCGTCGACATCAGCGAACCGTAGATGCCGCCGTTGGTGATGGTGAACGTGCCGCCCTGCATCTCTTCAAGCTTGAGCTGACCGTCGCGCGCACGGCGGCCGAAGCCGGAGATGGTCTTCTCGATGTCGGCGAAGGACAGCTCGTCCGCGTCGCGCACGACGGGGACCACGAGGCCCTTGTCGGTGCCGACCGCAATGCCGAGGTGGTAGTAGTTCTTGTAGACGAGGTCGTTGCCGTCGATCTCGGCGTTGACCGCGGGCACGTCGCGCAGGGCCTGGACGCACGCCTTGGAGAAGAACGCCATGAAGCCGAGCTTCGTGCCGTGCTTCTTCTCGAACACGTCCTTGTACTGCTTGCGCAGATCCATCACGGCGGTCATGTCGACGTCGTTGAACGTCGTCAGCATGGCAGCGGTGTTCTGTGCGTCCTTCAGCCGCTTGGCGATGGTGCGGCGCAGGCGCGACATGGGCACCCGCTCCTCGCGGGCGGCGTCGTCCTCGCCGGAGGGGGCGCGCTTGGCGGCGGGGGCTTCGGCGCTGCTGCCGGTGGCACCCTTTTCGAGGGCTGCGATCACGTCGCCCTTCAGGACCTGGCCGCGCTTGCCGGTGCCTTCGACCTGGGATGCAGAAATACCGGCTTCCTTCATCGCCTTCTGGGCGGAGGGGGCAGCCGGCATGTCACCGGAAGACTCTGCAGGCGCAGCGGATTTTGTGGTGGCGCCACCCTTGTCGGTATCCTGTGCGGCACCGCCGGCACCGGCTTCGACCTTGGCGATCACGGCACCGACGCCGATGGTGTCACCCTCGGCAACCTCAAAGCTCTTGATGACGCCGGCAACCGGGGACGGCACTTCGACGCTGACCTTGTCGGTCTCGAGCTCGACGATCGCCTCGTCGGCAGCAACACTGTCGCCGACCTTCTTCATGAACTGGCCGACGGTGGCTTCGGTCACAGATTCGCCGAGCGCCGGCACGGTCACGTCCTGCACGTCACCGCCTGCAGATTTTGCCGGTGCGTCGGCCTTGGCGGGCGCTTCCGACTTGGCTTCGGCCTTGGGGGCGTCCGCCTTCTGCGTGCTGTTGCCCGCGCCTTCGCCGATCTGGCCGAGCAGCGCGCCGACTTCGACCGTTTCGCCCGGCTTGGCGGTGATTTCGGTGATCTTGCCAGCGGCAGGCGCAGGAACTTCGACCGAAACCTTGTCGGTTTCGAGTTCGAGCAGCGGTTCGTCAGCGGAAACGCTATCGCCCTCGCTCTTGTACCACTGCGCCACGGTCGCCTCGGTGACGGACTCGCCAAGGGTTGGGACGCGGATCTCGGTGCTCATGGGCTATTTCATCGGCTGTTTGTTGCGGTCGGGATGCAGGTGCGGACGTAATCGGAAAGCGACCGGCGCAGAACAAAAGGGCTCATCCGCGAACGCCTTTGTGCCCTTGCCCCGTGGTCATGGCAAGTCATTGTGACCACGAGGGTTGCGCCAGCCTCCACTAATTCGCTCAATCGAGCGCGTCGGACAGGAAGGCTTCCATCTGGGACTTGTGCCGCGCGGCAAGGCCGGTGGCGGGCGAAGCCGCCGCGGCACGGCCCGCGTAGGTGACGCGGTTCGACTTCATTTTCACCTGCTCCTGCTGGAGGCACCAGTCGAGGTAGGTGGCGATGAAGGTCCATGCGCCCATGTTGGCGGGCTCTTCCTGACACCAGACCAGCTCGGCGTTGGGGAAGCGCTTGATCTCGTTGATCACGGCTTTGGCCGGGAACGGATAGAGCTGCTCGACACGCAGGAGGTAAACGTCGTCGACGCCCTTCTCCTCGCGCGCTTCCAGAAGGTCGAAGTAGACCTTGCCGGTGCAGACCACCACGCGGCGGATCTGGTCGTCGGCCTTCAGCTTCACGTCGGTCTGGCCGCCGCATTCCGCGTCGTCCCACAGGATGCGGTGGAAGGTGGAGTCGGCGCCAAGCTCGGACAGCTTCGACACGCAGCGCTTGTGGCGCAGCAGGGACTTCGGCGTCATCAGGATCAGCGGCTTGCGCACTTCGCGCTTCAGCTGCCGGCGCAGGATGTGGAAGTAGTTCGCCGGCGTCGAGCAGTTGGCGACCTGCATGTTGTCCTCGGCGCACATCTGGAGCCAGCGCTCGAGGCGGGCGGAGGAGTGCTCCGGCCCCTGCCCTTCGTAGCCGTGCGGCAGGAGGCAGACGAGGCCCGTCATGCGCAGCCATTTGCGCTCGCCGGACGAGATGAACTGGTCGAACACCACCTGGGCGCCGTTGGCAAAGTCGCCGAACTGGGCTTCCCACAGGGTCAGGCAGTCCGGCTCGGCGAGCGAATAGCCGTACTCGAAGCCGAGCACCGCCTCTTCGGAGAGCATCGAGTTGATGACCTCGTAGCGCGCCTGATCCTCGCTCACGTTGTTAAGCGGAATATAGCGTTCCTCGTTCTCCTGGTCGTAGAGCACCGAGTGGCGCTGGGAGAAGGTGCCGCGCTCCACGTCCTGGCCGGAGAGGCGGACGGGGAAACCGTCCTTCAGGAGCGTTGCGAACGCCAGCGCCTCGCCGGTTGCCCAGTCGATGCCCTTGCCGCTTTCCATCATCTTGCGGCGCTGCTGCATGAAGCGGTTGATGGTGCGGTGGATGTGGAAGTCCTCCGGCACTTCGGTCAGCTTCTCGCCGATGGCCTTCAGCTCGTCTTCCGGCACGCCGGTCTGGCCGCGGCGCGGATCGTCGCATTCCTCGCCCGGCTTGATCGACTTCCAGCGCCCGTCCAGCCAGTCGGCCTTGTTGGGGATGAAGGACTGCCCGGCCTCGAACTCTTCTTCGAGGTGCTGGCGCCAGTCGGCCTTGGTCTTCTCGATGTCTTCGCTGGACAGCGCGTTCTCGTCCAGCAGGCGCTGGCCGTAGATCTCCAGCGTGGAGGGATGCTCGCGGATGACCTTGTACATCTTCGGCTGCGTGAACGCCGGCTCATCGCCCTCGTTGTGGCCGAAGCGGCGGTAGCAGAACATGTCGAGGACGACGGGCTTGTGGAATTTCTGGCGGAATTCCGTGGCGATCTTGGCGGCGTAGACGACCGCCTCCGGGTCGTCGCCGTTCACATGGAAGATCGGCGCCTCGATCATCTTCGCCACGTCCGACGGGTAGGGCGAGGAGCGCGAGAAATGCGGGTTGGTGGTGAACCCGATCTGGTTGTTGATGATGACGTGGATCGAACCGCCGGTGCGGTGCCCCTTGAGGCCGGAGAGGCCGAAGCACTCTGCCACCACGCCCTGGCCCGCAAACGCCGCGTCGCCATGAAGGAGGAGCGGCAGGACCATCGTGCGGTCGTGATCGTTGAGCTGGTCCTGCTTGGCGCGGACCTTGCCGAGCACCACGGGGTCGACGATCTCGAGGTGGGACGGGTTCGCGGTCAGCGACAGGTGGACGCTGTTGCCGTCGAACTCACGGTCGGACGAGGCACCGAGGTGGTACTTCACGTCGCCGGAGCCTTCCACGTCGTCGGGCTTGAAGGAGCCGCCCTTGAACTCGTGGAAGATGGCGCGCAGCGGCTTGCCCATCACCTGCGCCAGCACGTTGAGGCGGCCGCGGTGGGCCATGCCGAACGCAATGTCGCGCACACCGAGGTTGCCGCCGCGCTTGATGATCTGCTCCAGCGCCGGAATGACGGCTTCGCCGCCGTCGAGGCCGAAGCGCTTGGTGCCGGTATATTTGACGCCGAGGAATTTCTCGAACCCGTCCGCCTCGACCAGCTTGTTGAAGATGGCGCGGCGACCCTCCGGCGTGAAGCCGACGCCCTTGTCCGGCCCTTCCATCCGCTCCTGCAACCAGCCCTTCTCCGCGCTGTCGGAGATGTGCATGAACTCCACACCGAGGGTCGAGCAGTAGGTCCGCGTCAGGATATCGACCATCTGGCGCAGCGTCGCGAATTCGAGGCCGAGCATGTTGTCGATGAAGATTGGCCGGTCCATGTCGGCTTCGGTGAAGCCGTAGGCGGCCGGCGACAGCTCCTGGTCGCTGCGGCCGACAAGGCCGAGCGGGTCGAGCTTGGCGTGGTAGTGGCCGCGCATGCGGAAGGCACGGATCATCATGATGGCGCGGACGGAGTCGCGCGCGGCCAGCTGCACGTCGGCCTCGGCAATGTCGGCGCCGGTCTGCTGGGCCTTCTGCGCCACCTTCTGGGTGATGCGCTTCTGGACCTCGGCGGCCTCGCCCCAGTTGCCGTCCAGCGCGGAGACGAGTTCGCCGTTGGCGGGGATCGGCCAGTCTGACCGCTGCCATTTTGGCGCGCGCGCCTCGGCGACGACGTTCGCCTTGTCGTCCTTCAGGCTCTTGAAAAACGCCTGCCAGTCGGCATCCACGCTGTTCGGATCGGTCTGATACCGGGCGTACAGATCCTCCAGATACTGGGCGTTGCCGCCGTAGAGGAAGGAGGATTGGAGAAACGCGTCGTTCGCGTCCTGGCGGGCCATAAATTAACTGTCCTGGTCTTGGATTGGTCCACCCCATTGTACGGTTTTTTGGGGCAGAGCTGAACCGGTTACGCGCCGCAAACAAGCCACAGTCAAGGGGCAAGGCCTGCAACACCTATTATCAGATATGCGCTTTTATGATCGGGCTTTCCACCGTCCGCATGTCGGGTTTTGCATCAAAAAGCTCATTTAATGCCTCAGCGTAGATTGGCCGTGCCGGATCGGCGATCCCGAACAGCGTCATCGACGAGCGAAACTTGAGGTGATCGGGCGCTCCGAACAGGCGCAGCGGGTCCCGTTCGTCAGCGTCCAGCACCGCACGGGTGGCTGTGGCAAGGCGCGGGCCAAGCACCGGATGCGCCGCATAGGCGCGCGCTTCGGCGAGCGACCCGATGGCGTAGAACTGCGCGGTGCTGCTGCGGCCAAGCCCTGCCAGTTGCGGGAAGACGAACCACATGAAGTGGCTGCGCTTGAGACCGTCCCGCAGCTCGCGGCACGCGGCGTCGAACACGCCGTCCTGCGCCTTCAGAAAGCGTGCAAGGTCGTATGGGTCGCGGGGGAGCGCATCGTCCATCAGAGGGCACATGGGGTCTCGCGCCGTCAGGTCCACACGGCGCCGGGCTTGTTTTGCCGGCCAGCCCCCTGCGAAGGTTCGTCATCTGCAATCTTGTCAGGACAATCCGATGGCGAACCACGAAATCCCCGCGACTTACGACAACATGGTCTGGGGTTACTTCGACGCGGCAACGCCCCCGATCCTGCGCGTTGCCTCCGGCGATACCGTGCGCCTGCACTCCTTCCCCGCCGGCAGTCAGGCCACGCTCCATCCCGACCGGAGCCGCGTTCCGCCAGCCTACCTCGAAGCCATGGAGAAGCTGGAGCGCGGCGGGCCGCATTTCGTCACCGGGCCGGTATACGTCGACGGTGCAATGCCGGGCGATGTCCTCCAGATCGACATTCTGGAGTCGGTGGTGAACATGGACCACGGCCACATGTCGATCATGCCCAACCTCGGCACTGCCCCGGACGTTTTCACCGACTATGAAACCATCCACCCCGACGTGGACCTTGCCCGCGGCATGATGGTGATGCCGTGGGGCACCGAGATTCCGCTGGATCCGTTTTTCGGCGTCATCGCCGTTGCGCCGCCGGCGTCCTGGGGGCGGCATCCTTCGCCGGTCCCGCGCGCGTTCGGCGGCAACATGGACAACAAGGAGCTGCGCCCCGGCACCACGCTCTATCTGCCGGTCTTCAATGAGGGTGCGCTGTTTACGGCGGGTGACGGGCACGGCGTGCAGGGTGACGGCGAGGTCTGCGTTACGGCGCTCGAAACCGGCCTCACCGGCAGCTTCCGCCTCACCGTGCGCAAGGACCTTGCCTACAAGAAGCCGTTCGCCGAAAACGCGGAGCACCTCATTTCCATCGGCCTCAACGAAGACCTGGACGATGCTGCCCGCGAGGCCGTTCTGGAAATGGTCGACCGCATCTGCGAACGCACCAGTCTCACACCCAACCAGGCCTACATGCTGTGTTCCGTCGCCGCCGATCTGCGCGTCACCCAGCTTGTGGACGGCAACAAGGGCATCCACGCCATGCTGGCGAAGAAATATCTCTGACAGCGCCGTCAGGCGATGGCGAACCCGCCATCGCCTCGCGATCAGTGGGGCGTATAGCCGCGGCGGCGCTTGACCTGCGCCAGATCCCGGAGGGCATCCAGCGCGGGGCCGATGGAGGGGTAGAAGTCCCGCCGTGTGCGGCCGCCAACCCCGATGCGGCCCCACTGGCGCACCAGCACCCATTCGCCAAACAGCGTGCGCTCCACCGTCAGTGCGTAGAAACGGTGCTTGTTGCGCGTATGGTCGACACACCGCAGATGCAGATCCGTGGGGAACATGTCGAGCTGCATCGGGGTCGTCTCTCCTCGCCGCTGAGGACCGGGTTGGAGGCCATGCTAACCGGCGGCTGGCGCGCGATGGAGTCACCGCGCGCCGTCCTCCACGCCTATCTTGCGTTCACCGTGCTGCGCGAAAGGCAGCTTGCGCCTCTGCCATGAACGCACCGGTGGCAAGAGCCTCCGGAAGGCCGGCAACGGCGCCGAGCGCGGCCGGATCGTCTCCGGCGGCAAGCAGCGCGTCGCGGCGGGGGTCGTCCAGCACGCCGTCACGCGCAGCGCGGGCGGCATAGGCCATCCACAGCCCGGTGGCATAGGCGAACGGGGCAACATCCCCGCCCGCCGCCAGCGTTGCCGCGGCGGGCGCAAAGATGCGCTGGGGCAGCTTTTCGGTGCCGTCCATCGCGATCTGCCTTGTCTTGTGCAGGATTGCGCGGTTGGCGAACCGCGCCATCAGCGCACGGGCATAGGCGGCAAGGTCCACGCCCGGCACCGCCGGCAGCGTTTTTCGCGCAGCCTCGAAGTGCACGTCCACCCGCGCCGCCAGCACGGGGTCCGCCACAACATCGCGCACATGGTCGATGCCGTTCAGCTGGCCCATGTAGGCAATCAGCGAATGCGCGCCGTTGAGCATTCGGAGCTTCATCATCTCGTGGGGTGCAACGTCGGCCACGAACACCGCACCGCCGGCTTCCCAGGCCGGGCGTTCGGCCGCGAAATTGTCCTCCACCACAAACTGGGTGAACGGTTCGGTCTCCACCGCCGCGTGATCCGCAACCCCCAGGGCGCTTTCAGCGTCGGCAAACGTGGCTTCGGTGGAGGCAGGGGTGATCCGGTCCACCATGGAGGCCGGGAAGGTCGCCTCCAGCGCGGCATTGCCGGCCATCGCTTCCACCAGAGCGCCCAGAACGTGGCCATTGCCGGCAAGGTTGTCACACGACAGCACCGTCAGCGGGCCGGCCTTCGCTGCACGGCGCGCAAGCAGCGCCGCCGCCAGCAGGCCCGGCACACTGCGCGGCGCCGGAATGCCGGACGGCACCGCCGCAAGGTCGGCGGCGACGGCGGGATCGCTTTCGTCCAGTCCGCCTCCAGCGCCGCGGCCGTAGCCCTTTTCGGTCACGGTGAGGGTGACGAGGCGCGTCGCCGGATCGGTGAGGCGCGCCAGAATGCGGGCGCAATCCCCGGAAAGCGGCCCGAGCACGGGGCCGAGGTTGCCGACCACGCGGGGCGGCGTGTCATCGCCCCGCGTCAGCACGGAATAAAGCCCATCCTGCGGGTTCAGCGCATCGGCGGCATCCGGCCGCCGCAAGCTGACGCCGATGGTTCGCCAGTCGCCGCCATCGGCCTCCAGCGCAGCCTCGGTGTAGAGCGACTGGTGCGCCTTGTGGAACGCGCCGAGGCCGATGTGCACGATGCCGAAACCGTGCGCATCGCGATCGTACCCCGGCCCCCGCACGCCCTGCGGGAGCGGCGTTGCTGCCGAAAGCCTCATGGCCGCGACTGCAGCGCGACTTCCACGCCGCGCAGCTCTGCAAGGCCCTTGATCCGGCCCACCGTCGGGTAACCCGGCTGGGCGCCCCGTTTCAGATCGTCGGCAAGGTCGTGGCCATGGTCGGGGCGCATGGGGATCTCGGTATCCGCCCTCCCCTCTGCGGCACGGCGCTTCTCTTCGGCCACCACGGCGCGGATCACCGCCACCATGTCGACGTTGCCGTCCAGATGATCGGACTCGAAGAAGGCGGTGTAGGGCGCCTCGCCGGGCCCGTCCTGATGGCGCACGTTGCGCAGGTGCAGGAAGTGGATCTTCCCACCCAGCCGTTCGACCATGCCCGGAAGGTCGTTGTCTGCCCGCGCGCCAAGGGAACCGGTGCAGAACGTGATGCCGTTGGCGGGGCTCTCCACCGCGTCCACCATCCGCTGAAAGTCCGCCTCGGTGGACATGATCCGCGGCAGGCCGAGGAGCGGCACGGGCGGGTCATCCGGGTGGCAGCAGAGCTTCATGCCGAGCCGCTCGGCGGTCGGCACCACCGCCCTGAGGAACGCGGTCTGGTTTGCCGCGAGGGTTTCTGCCGAAATGCCGTCCCAAGCGGAGAGCGCCTCGCGCACGTCGTCCAGGGTCAGGCTGCGGTCGGTGCCCGGCAGGCCGGCGGTGATGGCGGCGGTCAGCCCCTTGCGGCGCGCATCGTCCATGGCCTCGAACCGTGCGGCGGCCGCATCGGCCAGCGCCTTGCCGTGCGCTTCGGCCGCGCCCTTGCGCTCGGCGATGAAAATGTCGAACGCGGCAAAATCGACGAGGTCGAACCGCATGGCGGTGCCGCCGTGGGGGAGTCGCCAGGCAAGGTCGGTCCGCGTCCAGTCGATCACCGGCATGAAATTGTAGCAGACGACGAAGATGCCCTGCGCGGCAAGATTCTCGAGGCTCTCGCACCACGCGGCGCAGTGGGCGTCGAACTCCGGCGCGTCGAGCTTGATCTCTTCGGAGACCGGCAGGCTCTCGACCACGCTCCAGACGAGGTCGCCGTCCTCGATCAATGTGCGGCGTTTGGCAATTTCCTCGGGCGACCAGACCGTGCCGGCGGGAACATGGTGGAGCGCGGAAACGACGCCCTTCGCGCCGGCCTGCGCCACGTCGGTCAGGCTCGTCTTGTCGGCAGGCCCGAACCATCGCCAGGTGTGCAGCATGTTTTCCTCCCCGTTCCCATAACTGGTATGGTAGTGATTGACTGGTATGGTAGCCGGATGCAATAGACCCTCGCCATGAGCACCGCCAAGCCCCTTCCGCCCGAAAAGGCCGCCGCCGACACGGCAGCGGACGGCCCCGCGGCGGTCGGGACAGGCGCCGCGCGCATTGCCGAGGCGCTGCGCCGCGCCATCGTGCGGTGCGAGCTTTCACCCGGCGACCGGCTGTCCGAAACCGAGGTCTCGCACCAGTTCGGCGTCAGCCGCCAGCCGGTGCGCGAGGCGTTCATCCGCCTCTCCGTCGCGGGGCTGGTGGAGGCGCGCGCCCGCTCCGGCACCCGTGTCCTGCCGGTGGACGAGGCCGTCATCCGCACCGCCCGCTTCGTGCGCGAGGCGGTGGAGGTGCAGGTGGTCCGCGCCCTCGTCGCCAAGGGGCTCGATGCGCCGGTCCACGCCGAACTCGACCGCCTGATCACGGCACAGGAGGCAGCGGCCGACGCCTCGCACTTTCTCGATCTCGATGAAGCGTTCCACCGCGTCCTCGCCGAAGCCGTCGGCATGGGCGAAGCCTACGCGATGATCGACGCCGTAAAAGCCCAGATGGACCGCGTGCGTTACCTCTCCATGGCCGAGCTGCACCAGCGGCGCCTGTGCGCCCAGCACCGCACCATCGTGGACGCCATCGCCGCCAGCAACGAGCCCGCCGCCGCAGAAGCCATGCGCGGCCATCTCACCGAAATCCTGCGGTCGCTGCCGGCGATCGTGGAGCGTTACCCCGCACTCTTCGCGGGCCACTCGCGGCCGCAGCACCGGCCGCCACACCGTTCAGGGAGGAAATCATGAAACTCACAAAACTCACGCTGACCGCAGCAGCGCTGCTGGTCGGCCTGTCCGCCGCCCACGCGGAAGACCTCACGCTCAAGCTCGGCCACCTCGCCAACGAGGAAAACGTCTGGCACAAGGCCGCGCTCAAGTTCGCCGAAGAGCTGAAGATGCGCACTGATGGCCGCATCGAGGTCGAGGTCTACCCCAACGAGTCGCTGGGCAAGGAAATCGACCTCATCAACGGCATGCAGCTCGGCACCGCCGACATGACCATCACCGGCGAGTCCCTGCAGAACTGGGCACCGATGGCAGCGCTGCTCGCCGTCCCCTACGCCTACACCTCGCTGGAGCAGATGGACGAAGTCGCGTCCGGCCCCATCGGCGACGAGATCGAGGCACAGATCATCGAGCGCGCGCAGATCCGCCCGATCGCCTACTTCGCCCGCGGCCCGCGCAACCTCACCTCCAACCGCCCGATCAAGACGCCTGACGAGCTCGACGGCCTGAAGATGCGCGTCCCCAACGTGCCGCTGTTCGTGGACGTGTGGAAGACGCTGGGCGCCCAGCCGACCCCGATGGCGTTCTCCGAGGTGTTCACCGCACTCCAGAACGGCACCATCGACGCGCAGGAAAACCCCATCGCGCTGATCCAGTCCGCCAACTTCAACGAAGTGCAGGACTACGTGAACCTTACCGAGCACGTCCGCTCGTGGATCTACCTCACCATCGCCGAGAACACCTGGAACAAGCTGTCCTCCGCGGATCAGGACGCCGTGATGGCCTCCGCCGCCGCCGCGCAGGAGTTTGAGCGCGAAGAGTTCATGAAGGCCGAGGACGCCATCCGTGCCGACCTCGAAGCAAAGGGCATGGAGTTCGTCGTCGTCGACAACGCCGCCTTCGCCTCCAAGGCCAAGGACGCCGTGCTTGCCAACGTGTCGGACGAAATCCGCCCGACGGTGGAAGAGCTGTTCGCCCAGTAAGGCTGAAGCGCCTTATCGCCAACGCGCCGGCCGCATCAGCTGCGGCCGGTCGCACTCCAGCGACCCCAGCGCGCAACCGGAACATGATGATGACAGATGAGAGGCACCCCGCCCGCCGGCACGGCATCGTCGCCCGCCTCGACAATGCGCTCACGGCCATTTGCCGCCTTGGCGCAGGGCTTTCGTTTGCGCTGCTGATCGCGTCGGTCACGCTGCAGGTGGTGAGCCGCACGCTGGGCTCCTCCCCGGTGTGGACCGAGGAAGTCACCCGCTTCGGCCTTCTCTACCTTGCCGCATTCGGCGCGGGGGCGGGCCTTCGCACCGGCGACCTCGTCAACGTCGACCTCTTTGCCGAGGCGATGCCGGCGCCCGTCGGCTGGGCGCTGCGGCTCCTGTCGGCCGTTGCCATCGTCGTCCTCAGCGCAATCCTGATCGAGCCGTCGTGGCGCTACACCGCCATCGGCGCGTTCCAGACCTCACCGGCGCTGGGCCTGCAGATGACGTACGTCCACGTCACCGTCCTCCTTCTCCTCGCCGTGCTCGGCCTTTTCGCCCTCTTCCGGGTGATCGGCATGCTCACCGGCTCCGACGACGGCCGCCCCCACATTCCCGCCGACGATCCCGGCACCCCGCGCGAACGCGCCGCCCCCGCCGCCGAAGGAAAGCTCTGATGGATCTCCTCATCCTGTTCGGCGGCTTCGGCCTTGCCATCCTGGCCGGCGTGCCGGTGGCGGTGTCACTGGGGATCGCGTCCGCCGGCTACCTCGCCTTTTCGGGGATGCCGCTCGTCGTCATCCCGCAGAAGATGTACGCCGGCATGGACGTGTTCGTGCTCCTGTGCATCCCCGGCTTCATCCTTGCCGGCAACCTGATGAACAACGGCGGCATCACCGAGCGGATCGTGCGCTTTGCCACCGCGCTGGTCGGCTGGCTGCGCGGCGGCCTCGGCCTCACCAACGTTGCGGGCTCCATGCTGTTTGGCGGCATTTCCGGCACCGCGGTTGCGGACGCTGCCTCCGTCGGCGGCATGATGATCCCCGGCATGGTGCGCGCCGGCTATCCCGCGCCGTTTTCCGCCGCAATCACCGCCGCCTCCTCCACCGTCGGCCCGATGATCCCGCCCTCCGTCCCGATGATCATCGTCGGCGCGCTGTCTGGCATTTCGGTCGGCAAGATGTTCCTGGCAGGCGCCGTCCCCGGCATCCTGATGGGCATTGCAATGATGGTGACGTGCTACCTCATCGCCCGCCGCCGCAATTTCCCGCGCGAGCCGTGGCAGGGGTTCGGCGAACTCGGCCGCGCCTTCGCCTCCGCATTCTGGGCGCTGGCGATGACCGCGCTCATCATCGTCGGCCTCCTGTCCGGCTACGCAACGCCGACCGAGACCGCCGTGGTCGCCTGCATCTACGCAACCTTTGTGGGCCTCTTTATCTACCGCGAGCTGCCGGTGCGAAAGATCCCCAAGATCATCGTCGACAGCGCCGTTTCCTCCGCCGCGATCCTGGCGCTGGTGGGCTTTGCCAACGTGTTCGGCTACATCCTCGCCGCCGAGCGCATCCCGCAGATGATCGCCTCCACGGTGCTCTCGATCACCGACAACAAGTTCCTCGTCATCCTTCTCATCAACGTGCTGCTCCTCATCATCGGCACGTTCATGGAGACCATTGCGGCGCTGATCATCCTGTTCGTGCCGCTCCTGCACCTTGCCACCTCGGTCGGCATCGACCCGCTGCACTTTGCAACATTTGCAGTGCTGAACCTGATGCTGGGCTTGACGACGCCGCCCGTGGGGGTGTGCCTGTTTGTCTGCGCCAACATCGCGCGGTTGCCGCTGGCGCCCGTGGTGCGGGCAATCCTGCCGTTCCTGCTGACCAACATCGGCGTCCTGCTCGCAGTGTCCTACATTCCGGCACTCTCGACCTGGCTCCCCAACACCCTGATGGACTGACCCCATGACAACCCGCGTTCTGAAGCTCCACGCCAAAGGCGACATCCGCGTCGAAGACGAGGCCATCGCCGCCCCCGGCAAGGGCGAGGTGGTGGTCGCCATGGAGCGCGGCGGCATCTGCGGCTCGGATCTGCACTACTTCCATTCCGGCCGCGCGGGTGCCTCCATCGTGCGCGAGCCGATCATCCTCGGCCACGAGGTTGCCGGCCGGATTGTGGAGGCAGGGCCCGGCACCGACGCCCCCATCGGCGCGCTGGTGGCGGTCAACCCGTCGCGCCCGTGCGGCGAATGCCGCTTCTGCCGCGAGGGCGTGCGGCACCAGTGCCTCAACATGCGCTTCCTCGGCTCGGCGATGTTCCTGCCGCACGAGCACGGCGGCTTTCGCGACAAGATGGTGGTGGACGCCGCCCAGTGCGTGGTGATGGAGAACGCCTCCGCGGGCGCTGCTGCCTGCGCCGAGCCGCTGGCCGTCTGCCTGCACGCCGCCCACGTCGGCCCGTCGCTGATGGGCCGCCGCGTGCTGATCACCGGCGCCGGCCCCATCGGCGCGCTGATGACCGGCGTCGCCAAAGCCGCAGGCGCCGCCGAAATTGTCGTCACCGACCTTGCCGAGGCCCCGCTCGACGTCGCGCGGAAAATGGGCGCCACCGAGGCCGTGGTTGCCGCCAAGGGCGCGCTCGACCGCTGGGCGCCCGAAAAAGGCCAGTTCGACGTTGCGTTCGAGTGTTCGGGCGCCGGGCCTGCCATTGCCTCAGCGCTCACCGTGCTGCGGCCCGGCGGCACGCTGGTGCAGGTCGGCATTGCCGCGGAGGCAACGCTGCCGCTCGGCATGCTGGTCGCAAAAGAGATCCAGTATTGCGGCTCGTTCCGCTTCGACGCGGAGTTCGGCGAATCGGCGCGGATGATCGACACCGGCCGGATCGACGTGACGCCGATCCTCACCGCCACCATGCCGCTGGAAGGCGCGCTCGAAGCGTTTGGCCTCGCCGCGGACCGCCAGCGCGCCGTCAAGGTTCAGCTCGCCTTCGCCGGCTGAGGAGGGCGGGCGAAACCAAACGCTTGCCTCAACCGTTTCGGTTGAGGACCAACGAAACAGGTGGGCTGCTGACATGGGCCGGTCAGGCGACGGAGAACCCCACTCCCTCGGCGACATCATGGACCAACTCGAGGAGCCGGCGGACGGCGGCGACGTCTCGATCAACGAGGTGCTCGCCGTATTCGACGACCGGTCGAGCGGCGTCCTCATCACCATGCTGGGGCTCGTCGCAGCGCTGCCAATAATCGGCGGCATCCCCGGCATGTCGATGATCGTTTCGGTGCTTCTCATCGCCGTGCTGATCCAGTCCGCCGTCGGCGGCTCCGGGATCCGCCTGCCGGGACGGCTGGGGCGGTATTCATTCCCGGAGGATGGCTTCCGCAACGGGATCGCGAACGGCCGCAAGTTCACAGGCAAGGTGGACCGCGTCCTCACGCGCCGCCTCACATTTCTTACCGGCTCCAGGGCAGCGCGGCTTGCGATCAAGATCGCCGTCGCAATCCTCGCGGTCGCGATGTTTCCGCTCGAGGTGGTCCCTTGGGGGGTCACCGCGCCCGCCGCCGGCATCGTCGCGTTCGGCCTCGCGATGATTGCGCGCGACGGACTCTTCGCGCTCTTCGGCTACGCGCTTGCCGCCGTCACCGCCTACCTCTTCACCTGGTTCGTCTGACGCCGGGTCCGGCGGGCGGGCAAAAGTTCGTCGCGCCCCTTCCGGTTTGGCGCTAACTCACTGGCAAGAACCAATGAGGAGCGCTCCATGAAACGATCCCGCGTCAACGCCATCATGGCCGAAGCGGACGAGATGATCCGCAGCCACGGCTTCGTCCTGCCCCCCTTCGCATACTGGTCGCCAGACGAGATGAAACAGCGGGTCGCCGGCACCCGCATCAAAGCCTCGCGCATGGGCTGGGACATCACCGACTATGGCAAGGGCCGGTACGACGAGATGGGCCTCTTCCTCTTCACCCTGCGCAACGGCGAACTTTCCGACCTCACCGCCGGCCGGGGCATGTGCTACGCGGAAAAACTGCTGATCTCGAAGAAGGATCAGATCTCGCCGATGCACACCCACGTCATCAAGGCCGAAGACATCATCAACCGCGGCGGCGCGGGTCTGGCGATCAAGCTGTGCGGCGCGCACGCTGACGGCACCTGCGACGAAACTGCCGGCGTGACGGTGCTGTGCGATGGCGTCCCGCGCGAGGTGGCCGCCGGCGACACCATCGTCCTTTCGCCCGGCGAGAGCGTCACGCTCCTCCCCGGCCAGTATCACGAATTCTGGGGCGACGGCGGCGCGGTGCTGATCGGCGAGGTCTCCACCGTCAACGACGACGTGACCGACAACGTGTTCCGCGACCCCATCGGCCGCTTCGCCGAGATCGAGGAAGACGAGGCGCCGACGCACCTGCTGGTCTCCGACTACGACACCCTCCTGAAATAGAGGCGCAAACGAAAAAGACCGGCTGCGGAGCACCGCAGCCGGTCTTTTGAAATTCAGCGTTTGGGGTGGATCAGCCCTTCAGCAGCGCCGCCAGCGTCTTGCCAAGCTGTGCAGGGGACGGCGACACCTTGATGCCGGCCGCTTCCATCGCCGCAATCTTGTCTTCCGCGCCGCCCTTGCCGCCGGAGATGACAGCGCCGGCGTGGCCCATGGTGCGGCCCGGAGGCGCCGTGCGGCCCGCGATGAAGCCGACGGTGGGTTTCTTGCGGCCCTTCTTCGCCTCGTCGGCGAGGAACTGGGCGGCATCCTCTTCGGCCGAGCCGCCGATTTCACCAATCATGATGATGGATTCGGTCTCGTCGTCGGCGAGGAACATTTCCAGGATGTCGATGAACTCGGTGCCCTTGACCGGGTCGCCGCCGATGCCGACCGCGGTGGTCTGGCCGAGGCCTTCGGCAGTGGTCTGGAACACGGCTTCATAGGTGAGCGTGCCGGAGCGCGACACGATGCCGACCGAACCGTCCTTGAAGATGGAGCCGGGCATGATGCCGATCTTGCACTCGTCGGGCGTCATCACGCCAGGGCAGTTGGGGCCCAGCAGGCGGGACTTGGAGCCCTCGAGACGGGCCTTGACCTTGACCATGTCCATCACCGGGATGCCCTCGGTGATGCAGACGATGAGCGGCACTTCCGCTTCGATCGCCTCGATGATCGCAGCGCCCGCGCCTGCCGGCGGCACATAGACCACGGAGGCGTCGGCGCCGGTTGCGCTCTTGGCTTCGGCGACGGAGGCGAAAATGGGGAGGGGCTTGGCGTCGCCGTTGGCGCCGGTCCAGGTTTCTCCGCCCTTCTTGGGGTGAACGCCGGCCACCATCTGCGTGCCGTGGTAGGCGAGGGCCTGTTCCGTGTGGAACGTGCCCGTACGCCCCGTCAGGCCCTGGACGATGACTTTGGTGTTCTTGTCGACGAGGATGGACATGGCTTCTCTTGCGGCTCGCGGAGGATGCCCATTCGCTAGAGCAAACGGGCTCCAATCTCAACCGCCAACGCATGCCGCGGCGCCGAATTGGTCAGCGCCGCGGCAGTTTAGGCCTTATTCGATCACGCCGCACGCAATCCGGTCGCCGGCAGCGCCCGCAGGCTGGCTGGTGTAGTCGTCCGGCCCGGAGTGGATCATCACGGCCGAACCGTCCGCATCGGCCAGGGGGTTGCTGCCATTGGCGTCGGTGCTGATCGTCGCCGTGAAGACCTCGACCGCAACGATGCCGTCATTGGCAACATGGACGTTGGGAAGGTCCCCTGCATGGGGGCCACCCTTGGCCAGAATGCCGTGCTCCATGCCGCCGGTGTAGTGGCCGCCGGCGGACTTGAAGCCGTCTGCGGGATCGCATTCGCCGGTTTCGTGAATATGGAAGCCGTGCTTGCCTTCCGGCACACCTTCAAGGTTTGCCACAATGTGCGTGATGCCGGACGGCGTCGCGCTGAAGGTGACGGTGCCCAGGATCTCGCCCTTGGTGTCCTTCACTGTGGCGGTCATGTCCGGTGCGCTCTGGTCCGCGGCGCCGGCAGGCCCGGCAAGCAGCGCGGCAGACAGAACGAAAGCCGACGCAGCAGTGGTGATCTTGCCGATCATGGCATTCTCCTCGTTGTGTTGTTGTGAGGAAAACCGATCGGCCGCCGCTTCGTTGCGTCATTGCCGCGGGTGCGACAATGGTTATCGGCGGTGCTCAGCCGGCGCGGCGCGAGGCGAACCGGCGCGCAACAAGCATCGCCGCAAGCGTGATCACGCCAATGAATGCAAGGGCCGCCATCATCAGGGGGATGGCGCGGGCGAGGTAGATGTCCGCGTTGTCACTGTCGACCGGCGTGGCACCGACGGTTCCCTGCGGGCAGCCTGCTTCCAGATACCCCCACAGCACCACGAACAGCGCGGCGACAAAGATCGCCCACGCGCGGGACGCGACGCGCCAACGCGCGGCACGAAGTGCGTAAAACACACCCGACGCAACCGCCGCCGAAAGAAGCGAGAAGGCGACAAGCTCGCCGGGGCTCAGCAGCATCGAAAGTTCGCCGAACGCTGCCGGAACGCGCGCGGTGCACGACCCGATCATGGTCGAAGACCCGCAAGGCGCGCACACCCGGCCGCCTTGGCCGGCCGGGCGGGAATGCGCGGCAGATCAGTTTTGTCTGCCGCGCCCACCGTCAGCCCTTGACGGCTTTCACGATCTTCTGGGCGGCATCGTCGAGGTCATCGGCGGACTGCACGTCGAGGCCGGACTCGGAGAGGATTGCCTTGCCCTGCTCCACATTGGTGCCTTCGAGGCGGACCACCAGCGGCACCTTCAGCCCCACTTCCTTGACGGCGGTGACCACGCCCTCGGCAATCACATCGCAGCGCATGATGCCGCCGAAGATGTTGACGAGGATGCCCTTCACGTTGGGGTCGGCGGTGATGATCTTGAACGCCGCGGTCACCTTCTCGGTGGTGGCGCCGCCGCCGACGTCGAGGAAGTTGGCGGGCTCGGAGCCGTAGAGCTTGATGATGTCCATGGTCGCCATCGCCAGGCCTGCGCCGTTGACCATGCAGCCGATGTCACCATCCAGCGCAACGTAGGCGAGGTCGTACTTGGAGGCCTCGATTTCCTTGGCGTCTTCCTCGGTGGTGTCGCGCAGCGCCGCAATGTCCTCGTGGCGGAAGATGGCGTTGCCGTCGAACGAGACCTTGGCGTCGAGGACGCGGATGTGGCCGCTCTCCATCACGATCAGCGGGTTGATCTCGAGGAGGCTCATGTCCTTCTCGGTGAACGCCTGGTAAAGCTGGCGGGCGAGCGTGCCCATTTCGCCCTTGGCCGGCTCTTCCAGCTTCAGCGCCTCGACGATTTTCGCAATGTCCGCATCGGTGACACCGGCGGCGGGGTCGACGGCGATGGTGTGGATCCGCTCCGGCGTTTCCTCGGCCACGGCCTCGATGTCCATGCCGCCTTCGGTGGAGACGACGAACGCCACCTGCCCGACGGTGCGGTCGACCAGCATCGAGAGGTACAGCTCGCGCGAAATGTCGGCGCCGTCTTCGATGTAGAGGCGGTTGACGACCTTGCCTGCCGGGCCGGTCTGCTTGGTGACCAGCGTGTTGCCCAGCATTTCCGCGGCGTGCGCTGCGGCTTCCTCGACGGTCTTGGCGAGGCGGACGCCGCCCTTGGCGTCAGGCCCCAGCTCCTTGAACTTGCCCTTGCCGCGCCCGCCGGCGTGGATCTGGCTCTTCACCACGTACAGCGGTCCGGGGAGCTTGCCGGCAGCTTCGGCCGCCTGCGACGCGTCGGTGATCGCGACGCCTTCGGCGACCGGTGCCCCGAACGTCTTGAGGAGCTCTTTGGCCTGATATTCGTGGATGTTCATTGAAGTGTGCTCCTCGGGGCAGCCTGATCAGCGGTGTATGGGCAGGAATTAGCAGAAGTTTCGCGCGATGCCATCGCCCAATCGCCCTCAGGGCCGATCGGCTTCACAAGCCTCGCACCAGCCGGCGTGCCGAAAGTGGCGGAGGCGCTGGCCTCTCGGTGCATCGCGGCCTAGGACGCCGCGCCATGGAAACGGGCCTCGGCCAAGGCCGGGGCCGGGACGCAGAGGGTGCGCGAGGTGCTCAGCACCCGTCCAGCGCCGCGTCGATGGCCTTGGCGGAGCCGGAGAGGCTTATGGTGAAGGCGTCGCCCTGGCGCAGCGGCGGGCTGAAATCGTAAGTCAGCTTGCTGCCGCGGCGCATCGCGTCCACCAGCGCATCGTTTTTCGACAGGACGGACGAGGCTTGCCACGCACCGTCGCGCTCCGAAAAATCCAGCCGGGCGCTGCGAAGGTACGGTTCGCCGTCCACCTGAAAACGGATGTCAGGCATGGCGGCGGGCTCTTCCACGGCAAACAAAGCGGGGCGAATCCTCACCCGCTCATTTTCCACGCAGACAACCTCGAAACCGACGGCGTCGGTCTCGGGAATGCCCCACTTGGCAAAAGCGCCAACGGTCCCGACATCGGCAAACCAGCGCGGTTTTTCATCTGCGGCGGCGACGCTGGACCAAACCAGCATCACCGCCAGCGCGATCGCTCTAACCAAGGCTGCTGTCGATCCCGCGGCAGGCCTCGACCAGCGATTTCACCGAGCCGACCGACGCGTCGAAGCCGTCCTTCTCGCTGCCTTCGAGCTTGATTTCGACAACCCGCTCCACGCCGCCGGAGCCGATCACCACCGGGACGCCCACATACATGCCGTCAACGCCGTACTGGCCGGAGAGGAAGGCGGCCGCGGGCAGAACGCGCTTCTTGTCGCGCAGGTAGGACTCGGCCATCTGGATGGCGGATGCAGCGGGGGCGTAGAAGGCGGAACCCGTTTTCAGGAGGCCGACGACCTCTGCGCCACCGTCGCGCGTGCGCTGGATGATGGAGTCGAGCTTTTCCTGCGTGGTCCAGCCCATTTCCACCAGATCCGGCAGCGGAATGCCGCCAATGGTGGAGTAGCGTGCCAGCGGCACCATCGTGTCGCCGTGGCCGCCCAGAACGAATGCGCTGACGTCCTCGACCGAGACGGAGAATTCTTCGGCGAGGAAGGTGCGGAAGCGGGCCGAGTCGAGCACGCCGGCCATGCCGACAACCATGTTCTCCGGCAGGCCGGAGAATTTCTGCAGCGCCCACACCATCGCGTCCAGCGGGTTGGTGATGCAGATGACGAACGCGTTCGGCGCATGGGTCTTGATGCCCTCGCCCACCGCTTTCATGACCTTGAGGTTGATGCCCAGAAGGTCGTCGCGGCTCATGCCGGGTTTGCGCGGCACGCCGGCGGTGACGATGATCACGTCGGACCCGGCAATATCGGCATAATCGTTGGTGCCGGAAATGGCGGAATCGAACCCGTCCACCGGGGACGACTGCATGATGTCGAGCGCCTTCCCCTGGGGGGTGCCCTCAGCAATGTCGAACAGGACGATGTCACCAAGCTCTTTCAGGCCAGCAAGGTGAGCAAGCGTTCCGCCGATCTGTCCGGCGCCGATCAGTGCAATTTTTGCGCGCGACATCGGGAATCCTCGTAAGATTGTTTGATGGAATGTTGGCTATCGCACTCGTATCCTGCATTCAAGTGCGCACAAAAATCAACCATAGGGTGTAGTCTCGACACCGTGGAGATAGCTTGCCGAGCGCATTTCGTAGAGACGCGAGGCGGTGCGGTCGAACGCAAAAGCCTCCTGTTCGGCGCCGCCGCCATCGGTATCGAGCAGTCTGGCCGGTTCCGCCGCAGCGCTGATCACCAGACGCACGCTCTGGTCGTAAAGCACGTCAATCAGGTTGATGAAACGGCGCAGACTCTCCCGTCTTGCGCGTGTCAGCACCGGAACATCCTCGATAAAGAGCGTGTGGAAGCGGTTCGCGATGGCCATGAAGTCGCCTGCGCTGCGGGGCGCGTCACACAGCTCCGCGAACGAAAAGCGCGCCATGCCACCTGCCACGCGGGGCGCATGGATCGTGCGGGATCCGACCTTGACGTCGGCGCCGGTCTCCTCGCGGTCCCCCATCGCCGCAATCCAGGTGCGCTCGAAGCCCTTGTCGCCTGTCTGGAAGTACACCTGCCGGTCCTCCAGCCGGTTGAGGCGATAGTCGGTCGCCGCATCCAGCTGCACCACTTCCACATGGTCGCGCAGGACACGGATGAACGGCTCGAACAGCGCGCGGTTGAGCCCGTCGCGGTAAAGGTCGTTGGGCGCGACGTTGGAGGTCGCCACCAGGGTCACCTTCTTCTCGAACAGCCGTGTGAAGAGGCGCGAGAGGATCATCGCATCGGCAATGTCGGTGACGGCAAATTCGTCGAAGCAGAGGAGGTGCGATTCCGCGGCAATCTCGTCCGCTGCGGTGAGCACTGCCTCGTCGGCCCCTTCCTTGCGCAGCCGCGCGATGCGGCCGTGAGCGTCTGCCATGAACTTGTTGAAGTGGAGCCGCCGCTTCGCCTTCACCGGCGCAGCCTCGTAGAAAATGTCCATCAGCATGGTCTTGCCACGGCCCACCGAGCCCCAGAGGTAAAGCCCCCGCACCGAAGCGGTTCTTCCCAGGCGCCGCCGGAAAAATGGCGCAATGCCGCCGCGCGTGGCGTTGGCAAGATCGTCGAGCACGTCGTCGAGCGCGCAGGCGACCGCCACCTGCGCCGCATCGCGGTCAAGATCGCCGTCCGCGACGAGCGCGTCGTACGCGCTCAGCACGGCGTGGCTGTCGTCGCTGGTGTCATGCGCGCGCTCGCGCTGTTGGGTAAGCGCCAACTCACACTCCTTAATGCCTATGCGAGGCGGCTTCTGTGCCCCGCCCCCACTGGGGCTAGCCAATATAGCGCCCGCGTCAAGAACTTCGCACGCCCTGTCAACGCGTTGCCGGGCCGAGGGGTCCGTACCGGGGCATGATCGCCGAGACATGACTGCCACGCGTTAACGCTTTGCAAGGCTATTGCCGGGCCACCGGCGTTCCGGCGGTTGCGGCCCCGCACGGCGCGCGATAACCCACAGCCACAACGCACGGAGACTGTGATGGCGGAATACGAGCTGATCTTGACGGAGCGTGACGGCGCTGTCGGCATCGTGACGCTCAACCGCCCCAAGGCCCTCAACGCGCTCAACGCGCACCTTGTGGACGAGATTGTCGCCGCGCTCCGTGCATTCGATGCCGACCCCGACATCGGCTGCATGATCCTCACCGGCTCCGAACGCGCGTTCGCCGCCGGGGCCGACATCAAGGAGATGGCGTCGCTCAGCTTCGCGGACGCCTACCTTGCAGACTTCATCGCCCGTTGGGACCAGATTGCCACCATGCGCAAGCCGCTGGTTGCGGCGGTGGCCGGGTTTGCGCTCGGCGGCGGGTGCGAAGTGGCGATGATGTGCGACACCATCATTGCGGCGGACACCGCAAAATTCGGCCAGCCTGAAATCAATCTCGGCGTGATGCCGGGCGCCGGGGGCACGCAGCGCCTCACCCGTGCCGTCGGAAAAGCCAAGGCGATGGACCTTTGCCTGACCGGCCGGATTATGGATGCGCATGAAGCTGAGAGATCGGGGCTTGTGGCGCGCGTCGTTCCGGCCGATAAGCTCCTTGATGAGGCCAAGGCAATGGCGGCAGGAATTGCAAAGCAGTCCCTCCCCGCGCTGATGGCCACGAAGGAGAGCGTGAACCGTGCCTTTGAAACCGGGCTTGCCGAAGGCGCCCGTTTCGAGCGGCGCGTTTTCCATGCTCTGTTCTCGACAGAGGACCAGAAAGAAGGGATGGCGGCTTTCGCTGAAAAGCGAAAACCTTCCTTCAAAAACCGCTAAGGCCTTGACGGCCGCCCCGCAATCGGCTAGCCGCGCGGGTCACATTTTTTTATGGGCCGCATGGCGGCCGTCTGGGAAGCTAAATGGCGAATACGAAATCCGCGCAGAAGATGGTGCGCAAACTCGAGAAGCGTACGATGGTGAACGGAGCGCGCCGTTCGCGCATGCGCACCTTCGTGCGCAAGGTTGAAGACGCGATCACGGCCGGCGACGCCGAAGCGGCGCAGAGCGCCTTTCGCAACGCACAGCCCGAAATCATGCGTGCCGCTCAGAAGGGAATCCTTCACAAGAACACCGCCTCTCGCAAGGTGTCGCGCCTCGCAAGCCGGGTCAAAGCGATCGCCTGACGACGCTGCGGCGCGAAGCACCGCCTCTGGCGCGGTCTTCTCGTGAACTGAGATCAATATCCTAACCCAAGAAGCGCGGACCGTTCGGTTCGCGCTTCTTGCGTTTCGGGCGCCAAGCGCTGCTCGGACGATCACGAGGCGCACCTCACCGCGAACGGCCGGCTGCATCATATTCCAGACCCATGGAAGTGCACTTTCGACGTTTACCCAGGTTGTCCACGCTGTTAGCTGGCAACCAATTTAGCAACCTCCGATTGGGCGCAGGGCTTTCACGCGAATCCGCGGTCCTGACGAAACCAGAACCGGTAGATACTCTAATAATTCAAGGTGAAAGCACGGGATTTCAATTGAGCCGGCTAATACGCGAGGAACACGCTCGCCGAGAGCAACTAAAGCGTCATTTTTGGCAGATTTTTTTTTAACCTGACGCATGATTGTGCAACCGCTGCCGCACCATTATCGAACCCGTTCTTGGAACAGGGGATTTCCATCCTGCTCGCTTGCTTTCGCCGCGGCCAGACTGGCGATTTGCGAATCAGACACGGTGTCAAGTCCTTGTCTGTCAGACGGACCCGTGGTTAATGGAGGTCATCGCGGGGAGCAGTTGTCCCCTCGGAAATCAGCCCCCATTTGGCACATGCCGGGGGTGGACGATGTCGAAAGGGCCTATCCAATGCAGCGAGTGAAGAACACGAAGAAAAATCGCTCATTGCAAGCTAGGTCAGCAGCGCCAGGTAGACTGACGCCAACCTTGTAACGGACTAGAGTTTCTTTAAAAACTTGCGGACTACGCTGGGGCTACATGCTCCAGGCGGGAGAGTTTTGCCTGATGACTGACATACCGGACGTAAGACCAGCAGAAGCAATGGAGGCCGTAAACGGCTCCGCGCCTGCGATGGTTGTCGATGTGCGCACGCGAGCCGAATGGGCCTACGTTGGCATTGTCGACCTGTCCGCAGCCAGCACCCAGCCGGTGCTGATCGAATGGCAGACGTTCCCGGACATGACGGTTGACCCGGCATTTGGCGATGCGCTGGCGCATGCCTGCCCGGACAAGGAGACCGCCCTTTATTTCCTGTGCCGGAGCGGGGCGCGCAGCCTTGCTGCAGCGCGGGAAATGGCGGGGCGCGGATACGCGAAGGTCTTCAACATCGCGGACGGCTTCGAAGGGCCGCCCGACGAATTGGGCCACAGAGGACACGTTGCGGGATGGAAGGCTGAAGGCCTCCCATGGCGCCAGTCCTGACACACTGATCAGAGTAGATTTCCGAGTTTTTCGACTGGCGCGGCCCGGCGTCGGTACGAGGAAGGCGTGTTTGCGCCGGGCCGAATGAGACACGTGCTCTTGTCCCTACGTGAAAAGAAGGAAGGTGGATTATGACAGGTGTTTTGCCGGTTAAAGAAAACGACGACAGCGACAAACGCCAAGGCGTTTGGAACGAGATCAAGCAGATGATGCGTTCCTCTTATGGGGAAGACATCTATTCGTCGTGGTTCGAGCGGCTTGAATACGCTGGCTTTGCCGGCGGCGTGGTGACGCTGTCGACGCCGACGCAGTTCATCAAGCACTGGAACCAGAACAACTATGGCAACGACATTCTGAAGCGGTGGCAGTCCTCCGACAAGGCCATCGAGGAAGTGCGCTTTGCCGTGCGCAGCTTCCCGCTGAAAAAGGCTGATTCCGGGTCCGCATCCGCGCCCCACAAGTCGGGCCAGGCGCAGACCGCAGCAACCGCACCCCGCCGCCAGATCGACCCTCCGTCCGCGCCGGCCAACAGCGCCGCCGGGCTGGAAGGCTCAGCGCTCGAGCCGCGCTATACCTTCACGGAATTCGTTGAAGGCCCCAGCAACGCGCTTGCCGTCGCTGCAGGAAAGAAGGTGGCGTTTGCCCAGCCAGGCGAGCGGATCCAGTACAACCCGCTCTACGTCTCCGCCCCGGTCGGGCTCGGCAAGACTCACCTTCTCCAGGCGGTCGCACAGGCCGCCCTGGCCAAGAACCCCAACATGCGGGTGCTCTACCTCACCTCCGAAACGTTCATGTACAAGTTCGTCTCGGCGATGCGGAACAAGACGACCCTCACCTTCAAAGACATTGTGCGCGATATCGACATGCTGGTGATCGACGATCTCCAGTTCCTCAATGGCGCCCGCGTTCAGGAGGAGTTCGGCCACACCATCACCTCCCTGCTCGACGCCCAGCGGCAGGTGGTGATTGCCGCCGACCGCGCGCCGGCGGACCTCGACGGCCTCGAAACGCGCATCTCGTCCCGCCTCGGCGGCGGCCTGGTGGTGGAACTGGAGGTGCCGGACTACGCCATGCGCCGCAAGATTCTCGACAGGCGCATCGCAACCCAGAGGGCGCAGTTCGACGACCTCGACTTTCCCGATGATGTGGTCGATTTCGTGGCCCGCTCCGTCACCACCAACGGCCGCGATCTCGAAGGTGCCGTGAACCGCCTCGTGGCGCACAACCAGCTGACCGCCCAGCCCATCAACATCAAGATGGCCGAGAACGCGCTGCGCGATCTCCTGCGCGCACGGGAAACGAAAAAGCCCAAGATCGAGGACATTCAGCGCGTCGTCTCGCAGCATTATGGCGTGTCCAAGCAGGATCTGGTGTCCGCCCGCCGGACCCGCACCATCGTCATGCCGCGCCAGATCGCCATGTTTCTTTCCAAGATCCTGACGCCGCGATCCCTGCCCGAGATCGGCCGCCGCTTCGGCAACCGCGATCACACGACCGTCCTTCATGCGGTGCGCAAGATCGACGGTCTCCTCGAAAAGGACGCCCAGCTCGCCGAAGACATCGAGACGCTGAAGCGCCTTCTCGACCAGTAGGCCCGGCCTCGCCTCACCGATTGCGCGGGAGGGCCCTTGCCCTCCCGTTCGCAGTCTCTTGTCGCAAATTGGTGGGCAATGGCCCGAAATGCGGGCATCACGGCCGGAGCGAGCCTGCCGGGTCTTGCACGCCAAGGTCTTGTCTGGTCAACGTAACGGCCCCCGCGGATTTGCCGCAATCGCCTACGGAACCGTCATGCGTGCGACCCTCGAACGGGCTCATCTCCTCAAGCCTCTGTCCCACGTCCAGCGCGTCGTCGAACGGCGCAACACGATCCCGATCCTGTCCAACGTGCTGATCCGCGCCGATGGCGCCTCGATCACGCTGAAGGCGACAGATCTGGACCTCGAGATCGTCGAGACGGTGGAAGCCGCGGTGGACCAGCCGGGCGCCATCACGGTGCCGGCGCACATGCTGCACGACATCGTGCGCAAGATCCCCGAAGGCGCCCGCATCTCGCTGGATACCAATCCCGACGGTTCCACCATGACGCTGACGGCGGGCCGCTCCCGCTTCGCGCTTCAGATGCTGCCGGAGACCGACTATCCGGACATTACGGCGGGCGAGTTCACCCACCGCTTCCAGCTCGCTGCCGCCGATTTCAAGTGGCTGATCGAGCGCACCCAATTCGCCATCTCCACAGAGGAGACGCGCTACTACCTCAACGGCATCTACTTCCATGCCGCCGAAACGCCCGATGGCCTCCGCCTGCGCGCCGTTGCGACCGATGGGCACCGCCTTGCCCAGGCGCAGGTGACCGCGCCCGAGGGCTGCGAGGGCATGCCCGGCATCATCGTCCCGCGCAAAACCGTGGGCGAATTGCAGCGGCTGATGGAAGACCCCGAAGCCAAGCTGACGGTGGAGCTGTCCGACACCAAGATCCGCGTGACGTTCGCGAACGTGGTGCTGACGTCCAAGCTGATCGACGGCACCTTCCCCGACTACGACCGCGTGATCCCCAAGAACAACACCAAGATGATGCAGGTTGACCGGGTGGACTTCCAGTCCGCTGTCGACCGCGTCTCCACCGTCTCGTCCGAACGCGGCCGTGCGGTGAAGCTGTCGCTGGGCGACGGAGCCCTTACGCTTTCCGTCATCAACCCGGATTCCGGCACCGCGACCGACGAGCTGATTGTCGATTTTGACGCCGAGCCGCTGGAAATCGGCTTCAACTCCAAATACCTGCTCGACATCACCAGCCAGCTGACCGCCGAGAATGCGTCCTTCGCGTTCGCGGACCCCGGCTCCCCCACCCTCATCCACGACGGCGACGCATCGAAGACGCTTTACGTTCTGATGCCGATGCGCGTCTGACCCGGGACGGGTGGATACGGTTCGCCTCACCAGGCTGACGCTGACCGACTTTCGCAACTACGCGACCGCGACCTTCGAGACGCGCGCCGGGCACGTTGTGTTCACCGGCCCCAACGGCGCCGGCAAGACCAATATTCTGGAAGCGATTTCGCTGCTCTCCCCCGGCCGGGGCCTGCGCCGCGCCACCTACGCGCAGATGGGCCGTCAGGGCTCGCTTGGCCGCTGGGCAATCAATGCGCGGCTTGCAAAGGACGGCGAGGAGACCGGCGTCGGCATCGGCCTCCCCCCCGGCGGCTCGACCCGTCAGGTCCGCATCGACGGCGACGACCGCCGCCCCGACGACCTGACCGACATCCTGCGCGTCCTGTGGCTGACGCCAGCGATGGATGGCCTCTTCACCGGCGCCGCCACCGACCGCCGCCGCTTTCTCGACCGCATGGCGCTTGCCCTCTACCCCGACCATGGCCGCCGCGCGAACGCCTACGAACGTGCCACCCGCCAGCGCAACAAGATGTTCGAGGACCGGGTGCACGACAGCGGCTGGTTTCAGGCCGTTGAACGCGAGATGGCCGAACATGGCTCCGCGCTCGCCAGCCACCGCGCATCGCTGGTGGCCCAGCTGAATGCCCGGCAAGCCGAGCGCGCCAAGGGCGGCAACGATTTTCCGGAGGCGGTCCTCGAAATCACCGGCGATGAGGGCGACAGCGACGGCGCAGCCTTCGCCGCCCGCCTCGCCGAACGCCGGGAACGCGACCGCGCCGCCTGCCGCGCGCTGTCCGGCCCCCATCGCGCCGACCTCGACGTCCTCCACCGCGACAAACAGATGCCCGCCGCCCTCGCCTCCACCGGCGAACAGAAGGCGCTCCTCATCGGCCTCGTTCTCGGCCACGCGGCCCTCGTCGCCCGCCTCTCCGGCGACCCACCGCTCCTGCTCCTCGACGAAGTGGCCGCCCACCTCGACCCGATGCGCCGCGCGGCGCTCTACGACACCCTCGACGGGCTGGGGGCACAGACTTTCATGACCGGGACGGACCCTGCGCTGTTCGAGGCGCTCGGCGCGCGGGCGGATCGGTTCTTTGTTGCGGCGGGGCGCATTGTGGCGGCTCCTGCGGGTTGAGAGGCCGTGAGCGAGGGATTTCCTCCCTCGCGCTCCCTCCATCTCGCCGATGGGCAGGGGTTCAGGGCAGATGGCCGCTTCGCGTCCGTCTGTCCTGATCCCCTGGTTCGAGCGTTGGGCGGGCTCGGCACGCGTCAAGGGTGAAGGCTGCGCCCGCCGCTTTGCGGCGCCCTTGACCCGCGCCGAGCCCTTGGGGCGTTCATGTGTTGCGTTTTGGTGAAGGGGCGGCTATATCCCGCGTCTCTCACGACAAGGTCGCCCGGCCTCTCTGGTGCTTCATGCCAGATCGTTCGGGCATGCCGCGGCGACCGCCACCGACGGAGTATGAAATGCCCAAGATGAAGACCAAATCGGGCGCGAAGAAGCGCTTCAAGCTTACCGCTTCAGGCCACGTCAAGGCGGGTCAGGCTGGCAAGCGTCACGGCATGATCAAGCGTTCCACGAAGTTCATTCGCAAGGCACGCGGCACCACTGTTCTTCACAAGGCCGATGCCAAGCGGATTGTGAAGAATTTCATGCCCAACGCATAAGGAGACGCCAGAATGTCACGCGTCAAACGCGGCGTCACTGCACACGCCAAGCACAAAAAAGTCCTGAAGCTTGCGAAAGGCTATTATGGCCGCCGCAAGAATACGATCCGCGTCGCCAAGCAGGCGGTGGAGAAGGCCGGCCAGTACGCTTACCGCGACCGCAAGGTCAAGAAGCGCAACTTCCGCGCACTCTGGATCCAGCGCATCAACGCGGCCGTCCGCCCCATGGGCCTCACCTACGCCCGCCTGATCGACGGTCTGTCCAAGGCCGGCATCGAAGTCGACCGCAAGGTGCTCGCAGACCTCGCCATGCATGAGCCGGCCGCGTTCGCCGCCATCGTGGATCAGGCCCGCGCCGCACTGCCGGAAAGCCAGCGCGGCACGCAGAACGCGTAACACGCCGGCCTTTCGGCCAGACGATCGAACCCCGTGCCGCTCACCCGGCGCGGGGTTTTTCGTTGGGCGACTACCAGGGGACGGGCTCGCCCTTCCAGTCGAAGAAGCGGCCTGTGTCGGCCGGCGTCAGGCCATCGATCACGTTCAGCAGATTGTGGGCAGCCTCCGCCGGCGGCACCGTCTTGTGGCGGCCGGCGTAATCTGCGGTGAAGGGGGTGGCCACCGTGCCCGGGTGAAGCGCGACCAGGACTGCCTCGCGGTGGGAACGGGCAAGCTCGATCGCCGCCGTGTGGACAAGCTGGTTCACCGCCGCCTTGGCGGTACGGTAGCTGTACCAGCCGCCGAGCCGGTTATCGCCGATGGAGCCGACACGGGCCGACAGCACCGCAACGGCAGATGGCCTGTCCCGCGGGATCAGCCGCCAGATGTGCTTCAGCACCAGAGCCGGACCCATGGCGTTGACCGCGAACTGGGCGGCAAGCGCCTCGGGCGTCAGGTCCCGGATGGTCTTTTCGGGGGGTTGTCCGGCCGCTTCCAGCGCGCCTGTGGCGACGATGATCCGCTCATACGTGCCGCTCAGCGGTCCCGTCGCGGCTTCGATCGCCGCTTCGTCCGTAACGTCCAGTCCGTCGGCGGAGCGGGACAGGCGCGTGATTTCGGCGCCTTGCTGCGCCATCGCGGTGCACAGCGCAGCACCGATGCCGCCGCTGGCACCGACCACGAGCGCCCGCACCTCAGGCGGTCGGCGCGCGGGCGGGCTTCCAGGTGGTCCCGAAGACGCTGTCCCAGATGGTGGTGGTGACGCCGAAATTCACCGTCTCGTCGCGGTGATGGTGGATCGCGTGATGGCGCTTCAGCAACGCGGCCCACGCATTCTTCATGGGCAGGTGATGGCAGGCGACGTGGACGTACTCGTAGGCCTGATAGCCGAGGAGCACGCCGGCATTGACCGCCAGCACCATGGCCAGCGGAAAGCCGATCAGCGCCAGAAACGCACAGTATGCGGTCATCAGATAGATGATGATCTTCAGCTGCTTCTTGATGTTCTTGCGCTCGTTCATCGGTGCGTCGTGATGCGAGCGGTGAGTCGGGAAGCATTTGCGAATCGTCTTCTGGAGTTTGTCTTCCGGCTCCCAGTGCAGCATCCAGCGGTGGAGCAGATATTCGAGAAAGGTCCAGAACAGGAGGCCGGCGAACACCAATGCCAACGTCAGCAGCGGGCGCCCGCCGATGATCATCGCCGCAATGGTATAGATGAGTGCCATGCCTGAGCTGACGGCAACGATCTCGCGCAGACCGGACATCCCGATGATCGAGATGGGGGTCGCACGGGCTGTCCGCTCCACAGGGACCGACTCACTCACCGTCATGGAAAACCTCACAATCAACTCTCGCGCGACGTATAGGCGATTTTCGTGCCATCCGCCAACAGCCTGCGCTAACACACCGGGCGCGCTGGTGCACAAGCGACACGCCGGCGCACCATCGTTGCGGTGCGGCGACGCACCCGGCGCCGGTTCGCTTTCGCGCCCCGCAGGCTCTGTTACTCTGACCCGGTAAAACTTCAAGGTACGATTGCGATGGATGCGGCTTCCAGCCAGCCAGACGAGCTTGCAACGCTCGAAGCGGAGATTGATGCGGCGATCAGCGGCGCTGCCGACGAGGCGGCGCTCGACGCAGTGCGCGTTTCTGCCCTCGGCAAGAAGGGCAGCGTTTCGGAAAAGATGAAGACGCTGGGCAAGATGAGCCCGGACGAGCGTCAGGTGATGGGGCCGGCGCTGAACGGCCTCAAGGCCCGCGTCGGCGACGCCATTGCCGCCCGCCGCGATGCGCTGGCCGCCGAAGCGCTCACCCGCCGGCTCGAAGCCGAGCGTGTGGACGTGACGCTGGCGCCGCCCAAAAGCGCGCTGGTGGAAGGCCGGGTCCACCCGATCAGCCAGACCATGGACGAGCTTTTCGCGATCTTCGCCGACCTCGGCTTCTCGGTCGCCGAAGGGCCGGACATCGAGACCGACGACCTCAACTTCACCAAGCTCAACTTCCCCGACGGCCATCCGGCGCGCGACGAGCACGACACGTTCTTCTTCCCCCAGCGGGAGGACGGGACGCGGCGCCTCCTGCGCACGCACACCTCGCCGGTGCAGATCCGCACGATGCTGAACCAGAAGCCGCCGATCCGCATCATCGCGCCCGGCCGCACCTATCGCAACGACTCGGACCAGACCCACACGCCGATGTTCCATCAGGTGGAGGGCCTCGTCGTCGACGAGACCGCCCATGTGGGGCATCTGAAGTGGGTGCTGCGGGAATTCTGCAAGGCGTTCTTCGAGGTGGAGGACGCCTCCATGCGCTTCCGCGCGTCCTACTTCCCGTTCACCGAGCCGTCCTACGAGGTCGACATTCGCTGCCGCCGCACCAAGGACGGCATCGAGCTTGGCGCAGGGGACGACTGGCTGGAAATTCTTGGCAGCGGCATGGTGCACCCCAACGTGCTGGCCAATTGCGGCATCGACCCCGACAAGTACCAGGGCTTCGCGTGGGGCATGGGGATCGACCGCATCGCCATGCTGAAGTACGGGATGCCGGACCTGCGCGCCTTCTTCGATGGCGACGCACGCTGGCTGTCCCACTACGGCTTCGCGGCGTTCGACCGTCCGTCGCTGGCTGGAGGCCTCAGCAAATGAAAATAAGCGCCATTGTTGCCGTTGCCCTCGGCGCCTTGGCGCTTGCGTCCTGCACACCCGCACCGCCGACCGACGTTTCGGTGAAGACCTACAAGGTCTCGGGCACAACGCTGTCGACCCTTGAGCGCTCGCTGGCGATCCATGGCCCTGCGGTGCCCGGGCTGAAGGGACGCGCCTTTGCGGCGGTGGAAACCTCGTTCATGCACAGCTTCGACGTGAACAAGACCGGCGCATCCTGCCGCTATAATCGCAACGGGCGGGTGGGCCTGCGCTCGGAAGTGATCCTGCCGGAATGGCGCCAGCGGGACAGGGCTGCCCCCGAGCTGCGGGTCAAGTGGGACATCATCAGCCAGTATGCGGTGATCCACGAAGCCGGGCACATCAAGATCAGCCAAAAGTATGCGCGGGAGCTGGAATCGGCGTACAAGCGGGCGAGCGCCCCGACTTGCGAAGCGCTGGAGGCCAACATGGTCAAAGTCGCCAATTCGATCCTTGTGAGGCACGGCGCCGAACAACAGCTCTTCGACGAAACCGACGCCCCGCGCTTCCAGGCGTATCTGCGCCGGCTCGGCTACTCCTCCGGCGCCTGACATCAAGCGTCCCCTCCGCCTTTATCCGACAATGACCGCGACCTGAAAAAACGATGAAATTCACCTTGTCCTGGCTGAAGGACCACCTTGAGACGGACGCACCGCTCCAGGAGATTCTGAGCCGCCTTACCGTCATCGGCCTCGAAGTGGAGGGCGTGGAAGACCGCGCCGCGGCTCTCGCGCCGTTCCGCATCGCCCGCGTCGTCAGCGCCACGCAGCACCCGGACGCGGACCGCCTGCGCGTCCTCACCGTGGACCCCGGGGACGGCTCGTCCGTCCAGGTGGTCTGCGGCGCGCCTAATGCCCGCACCGGCCTGGTCGGCGTGTTTGCAGCGCCTGGCACCCACATTCCCGGCACGGGGGTGGACCTGTCCATCGGCTCCATCCGCGGCGTGGAAAGCCGCGGCATGATGCTGTCCGAGCGCGAGATGGGCCTTTCGGACGAACACGACGGCATCGTCGACCTGCCGGACGACGCGCCGGTCGGCACCCCTTATGCGGACTGGGCCAAGCTCGGCGATCCTGTGATCGACATCGGCGTCACCCCCAACCGGGCCGACTGTCTCGGCGTGCGCGGCATTGCGCGCGATCTGGCCGCCGCCGGCCTCGGCACGCTGAAGCCGCTCGACATTCCGGCGATTTCCGAAGGCGGCTCCCCTGCCCCGTCCGTGACGCTGGAATTCCCAGGTGGCGAGACGCTCTGCCCGGCATTCGCGCTGCGGCTGATCGAGGGCGTTGCCAACGGCCCGTCGCCGGACTGGATGAAGCGCCGGCTGATGGCCATCGGCCTTCGCCCGATCAACAAGCTCGTCGACGTCACCAACTACATGACGCACGATGTCGGCCGCCCGCTCCACGTGTTCGACGCCGACAAGGTTGCCGGGAACCTCGTGGTCCGCCGCGCCGCCGAGGGCGAAAGCGTCGAGGCGCTGGACGGCAAGACCTATACGCTGACCCCCGCCATGTGCGTGATTGCCGACGATAACGGCATCGAATCGCTGGCCGGCATCATGGGCGGCGAGGCATCCGGCTCCAGCGAGACCACCACGCGCGTCCTGGTGGAATCGGCGCTGTGGGAACCGATCAACATCGCCAGGACCGGCCGTGCGCTCGGCATCCAATCGGATGCCCGCCACCGCTTCGAACGCGGCGTGGACCCCGAGTTCATGGCCCCCGGCCTCGACATGGCGACGGACATGATCCTGAAGCTGTGCGGCGGCACTGCCGGCCCGGTCACGCTGGCCGGCAAGGCGCCCGACCTCACGCGGACGATCAGCTTCCCGCCAACCGAGGTGAAGCGGCTTTCCGGGCTCGACGTACCGGAGGATACCGCCGCCGACGTGCTCACAAAACTCGGCTTCACCGTCGACCGCAGCGCCACCCCGTGGGAGGTGACGACGCCGTCGTGGCGCGCCGATGTCGAGGGCAAGGCGGATCTGGTGGAAGAGGTCGTGCGGATCGTCGGCATCGACGATGTGGTGCCGACGCCGCTGTCACGCCCCGCGACGGTGACGCAGCGCGTTCTGACCACCCGCCAGAACCGGGTCTCCACCGGGCGCCGGGCGCTGGCCGCCCGCGGGATGACCGAGGCGGTCACGTGGTCGTTCATCACGGCGGCGGACGCGAAGGCATTCGGCGGCGGTGCGCCGGAGCTTGCGCTGGAAAACCCTATTGCCGAGGCCATGTCCGACATGCGGCCGACGCTCCTCCCCGGCCTCATCCGTGCCGCGACCCGCAACGTCAACCGCGGCCATCCGGACGTTTCCCTGTTCGAGGTGGGCCAGGTGTTTGCCGGTGACGAGCCGGGCGACCAGACCACCATGGCCGCTGGCGTGCGCCAGGGCCGCACGGGCGCGGCAGGCACCGGGCGCCACTGGTCGCACGATGCCGGCAGCGTCACGGCATTCGACGCCAAGGCTGACCTTCTGGCTGTGCTGGAGGCCATCGGCGGCCCGGCTTCAAGCGCCGAGACCACGCGCGATGCGCCCGCCCACTACCACCCCGGCCGCTCCGGCGTGCTGCGGCTCGGCCCCAAGGTGCTGGGCGCGTTCGGCGAGCTTCACCCGGCACTGCTGGCCGAGATGGACGCGCCCGAACGCCTCGTTGCGTTCGAGCTGACCCTGGAAGCCGTGCCCGAGCCGCGCCGGAAGGCCATCCGCAAACCGCCCTTCCGCGCGTCGGACCTGATGCCGGTGCGGCGTGATTTCGCCTTCCTGGTCGAAGAGGCCGTGGATGCCCGGACGATAGTGAAAGCGGCGATGGGCGCACGCAAGGATCTGGTGACCGACGTGACGGTGTTTGACGTTTATCGCGGCAAGGGCGTCGCGGAGGGCTACAAGTCGGTCGCCGTCGAGGCGACCCTGCAGCCTTCGGACCGGACATTGACCGACGCCGATATCGACAAGGTGGCCGAGGCCATCGTTGCCGCCGTCGCCAAGGCAACAGGTGCGACACTGCGAAGCTGACGGCAGAGCGCCCCCGCCCGCTTGCCGGACGGGGGTGGGACAGTTACCAAGACACGGTCTCGCCCCCGCGGCGGGACCCATCCGCCGCCCGCCACAGAATTCGGGCGCGGCATCGACAACGCGATCGACACCAGCGGCCACGCCGCCCGGTGCTCAGGGACGGAATACAGGCAGAGCCATGGCATCCATCATCACGCTGCTCCTCACGATCATTGAGATGTACACCTGGATCGTGATTGCCTCGGCGGTTTTCTCCTGGCTCTACGCATTTAATGTCGTGAACCCGCGCAACCAGTTCATCTCCACGGTCGGCAACGTGCTTTACCGGCTGACCGAGCCCGTGCTCGGCCGCATCCGCAGCGTGCTGCCCGCCATGGGCGGGCTGGACCTTTCACCGCTGCTGCTGCTGCTCGGTCTGTTCTTCCTCCGGGTGCTCATCATCAACAACGCCGGCGCGCTGATCGGCTGATCGCGCTCAACCCGGCGCAAAGCCCGGCGGAATGTCCGCCGTCACCGTCAGCGCCATCGCCTTGAAAAGGTCGCCCATCTCGCCGGGGCCGACGCCGGCGAGGCGGTTCACCGCGGCGCGGATCTCGTCCTGCGTTTCGGTCGATGCGCCGGTGCCCAGCTGCCCGGCCCGCTCGACCAGCCCCAGCGCCACCAGAAATGCGCCCTGCCCCACCGGCCCGTGGGCCTTTGCGCCGCCGCGCGCCGCGGCCCGCCCCAGCGCGCCGAAGTCCACGTGGGCGGAGAGGTCCACCTCGCCCGGCCGGTCCAGCACCTCGGCATGGTCGTGCCGGTGGACGGCCTGCAGCGTCTCGCCGCCGATGGCGTCCGCGTAGCCATAGTCCACAATGAGCGCGGCGCCCTTGCCGTGGGTGGTCAGCGTTTCGGCAATGTCTCTGGCGATCGCCTCGCCCATGGCGCACACCTCGCGCACGGCCCCGTCGGGCGCCTCGCCCGTTACAGGCGCCGGAAACGGGCTGAGGCCAAACAGCAGCCTGTCGCCCTCAACACCCACGGTCCGCTCGAACCAGCGGCTATCCTGGCGCACGAACTGGCGGATCGGCAGAGCGTCGAAAAATTCGTTGGCGACCAGATAGAGCGGGCGCTCGCGCGGCGGACGGTCGGCAAATGACAGGCGCGGGTGCAATCCGCCGATGGTCTCAGCCTGGCGCTTGCGCAGCCGCTGCGAGCTTTCCACCAGCACCACCCGGCTTGCTGCAATGAACCGCGGGTCCCGCCGAACCACCCGCAGGATGTCGGCCATCAGGGTGCCGCGGCCGGGGCCCAGCTCCACAAGGTCGATCCCGTCCGGCGCACCGTCCGCCCGCCACCGGTCCAGAAGCCAGGCGCCGACAATCTCGCCGAACATCTGGCTGATTTCCGGCGCGGTCACAAAGTCGCCGCTGGCACCGAACGGTTCCTGCCGGGCGTAATAGCCGTCCGGATCGCCGACACAGGCAGCCATGTAGTCTGCCACCGAGATCGGCCCGGTCAGCGCAATGCGCCGCTTCAGCCGCTCCTCCACCGGGGTCACAAGGCAGGCCGCTGCATCGCGCGAACGATCAGGATTGCGCCGATCAGCACCATCGGCACGGACAGGAGCATCCCCATGGTCAGCCCGCCGAAGAAGAACCCCAGCTGCGCATCCGGCATGCGGAAATTCTCGCCGACGATCCGCGCCAGCCCGTAGCCGGCGCCGAACAGGCCGCACGCCAGCCCCGGCCGCCGCAATGCACCGAGCCGCACTGCAATGCCAAGCACCAGAAGCAGGAGCGCTCCCTCCATCGCGGCCTGATAAAGCTGGCTCGGGTGCCGCGGCTCCGGCCCTGCACCCGGAAACACCATAGCCCACGCCACATCGGACGGCCGGCCCCAGAGCTCGCCGTTGATGAAGTTGGCGATCCGCCCGAACAGGAGCCCCACCGGCACGATGGTACAAAGGATGTCGAATAGCGCCAGCCCCGCAATCTTCCGCGAGCGCGCGAACAGGAGGCCGGCGACAAGCACGCCGATCAGCCCGCCATGGAACGACATGCCGCCCTCCCACACCTTCAGCGCATCGAGCGGGTGGGACAGGTAGTAGGCCGGATTGTAGATGAGGACGAAGCCGAGCCGCCCCCCGGCGACGATGCCAAGGGTCGCCCAGGTCACCAGATCGTCGATGTCGCGCAGGTCCGGATGGGGCCGGCTCCCCCAGAGGGAGGGTGCCGAAACAAGACGGCGCGCGTAGTACCAGCCGAGCATGATGCCGGCGATATAGGCCAGCGCATACCAGCGGATGGCGATCGGTCCGAGCGAGATCGCCACTGGGTCGAACACCGGAAACGGCAGGACAAGGCTCATCAAAGGGTTTCCCGGTACGCTTTGCCGCAAGTTGGTGGGCATGGGCTTCGCAAGAGAGGCACTCTCCTATATCGCAACAGTTCGCATCACCAAGTTGCAGTCAGCGCCACACGGCCCGTCTTGTGCCCGCCTGCCGGTGCGACCATAGTTGATGTGGCCGCCTAGCGTTTTTCCGGCGGCCTGACGGAGAGGGTTATGACCCAGACCAACAATCGCCTGATCGACGAGATCGCCCGCCTCGCGACGGACGCTGCCGCCGTTGCACAGGGCGCCCGCCGCGAGGTGGAAACCGTGGTGCGCGCCCAGATCGAGCGCCTGCTGGCCGAAGCCAACGTCGTCAGCCGGGACGAGTTCGAGGCTGTGAAGGCCATCGCCACCCGCGCCGCCGACGAAAACGACGCGCTGCGCGCGCGTGTGGAAGCGCTCGAGGCCCGTCACCAGGGTGACACGCAAACCGCGCCAAGCTCCAACGCTGCGCACTGAATGTTGAACGGGGCCGTGGACCACCGGCCCCTCCACCTTTTCCTGCGGGACCTTATTTGATCTGCTGTCCTGAGGACGGCGAGAGATTCGGGGTCCCGCACCCTACCGACGCCGTCACAAGGCGCTTGCCCTGGCCAAGGGGCAACCCTCGCGGGCTCCGGAAAGGATCAGCGATGAGCTTGATCGACCACGACGATTTCACGTTAACCGCCAATCCCATCGATCGGATCGAGGAGGTCGCCAACGGCAACGACTGGACCTACGAGCGCGCTGGCGACGATGAGATCACCATCTCGATTGCGGGCCGCTGGAGCGCCTACCACGTCGCCTTCACCCACATGGAGGAATTTGAAAGCCTTCATATCGCCGTTGCATTCGACCTCAAGGTCACCGAACCGCGCTACACCGAAGTCGTCCGCCTGCTCGCCCTTGTCAACGAACGGATGTGGATGGGTCACTTCGACCTGTGGTCCAAGGAAGGCGTCGTGATCTTCCGCCACACCCAGCTCCTCAACGGCGAAGAGGTGCCCGCCTCCGAACACGTGCAGGCGCTGCTCAGCCACGCGGTGGAAACCTGCGACAGCCACTATCAGGCGTTCCAGTTTGTTGTCTGGGCCGGTAAGTCGGCGCAGGAAGCGCTCGAGGGCGCGCTATTCGAGACCGCCGGCGAAGCCTGAGCGGCACAATGCACCCGCGGCGCTTCGCCGCGCGATGAAGGATGGACGATGACGGCGAAACTAACGGCAGAACGGCCTCTGGTTCTGGTCGGTGCCGGGAATATGGGCGGCGCCATGCTGGAAGGCTGGCTGGCATCCGGGATCGAACCCGAACTGATTGTCGTGGTCGACCCTGCTGCGGATCGTACGGTGCACCCGTTCGACACCCCCGGCCTGACCGTGATGGACAAAGCGCCCCAAACGCCGGCCGGCGTTATCTTCATTGCGGTAAAACCCTATCTCGTTGCCGACGTTCTGCCGACGATGAAGAGCGCGCATGACGAGCGGACCATGCTGGTCTCCATTGCCGCCGGCGTTCCCATTGTTAAGCTGCAGGCGATCGGGCCGGGTCCGGTCGTGCGCGCCATGCCCAACACGCCCGCCAGCATTGGCGAGGGCGCGACGGTTGCCGTGGCCGACGGCACCAGCGAGGGCGAGAGGGCGCTGGCCGACACGCTCCTTTCCGCCATCGGCAAGACGTGGTGGCTCACCGAAGAGCCGCTTCTCGATGCGGTGACCGGCGTGTCCGGTTCCGGCCCCGCCTACGTCTTCCACATGGTTGAGGCGCTGACAGCTGCCGGCATTGCCGAAGGCTTGCCGGCAGACCTTGCGGCGGGCATCGCGCGGCAGACCGTGGTCGGCGCCGGTGCGCTTCTTGGGCGCAGCCCGCTTGAACCGGGCACGCTTCGTGAGAATGTGACGTCCAAGGGCGGCACCACAGCAGCCGCGCTCGGCGTCCTGCAAGACAGCGGCGCCCTCACCGAGTTGATGACCGAAGCCGTGAAGGCTGCGGCCGCGCGCTCCCGCGAATTTGGCAGCTGAGCGGGCGGGACGCGGCGGAAGAGACAGGAACCCTCGCCTTGACCGACAGCCCGACGCGCCAGACCACCCGCACCGACACCGCCAGAGATGACATCGTCGACGCGATGATGGCCCTCCTCGCCGACCGCCCCTACGAGGACGTGACCCTGCGCGCCATTGCGCAGGAGGCCGGTGTCTCGCTCGCTGTTCTCAACATGCACTTTTCCAGTCGCGGCGCGATTCTGGAGGCGTTCGCGCGGCGGATCGACAACGAAGTGCTGCAGAACGGCTTTGCGGACATGGTGGGCGAAACACCCCGTGACCGGCTGTTCGATGTGTTGATGGCGCGGCTCGACGCTCTTGCCCCCCATCGCGCCGCACTGAAGGCGCTGATGCGCGCCGTCACGCGGGACCCCGGCCTTGGCGTGGGCCTCAACGCCGTTGGCGCACGCTCGCAGGGCTGGATGCTGGCCGCGGCCGGGCTTTCGGCGCCGGGGTGGCGCGGCCGCATCGCGGTGCAGGCGCTGACCGTGGGGTTCGCCCGTGTCCTGCGCGTCTTCATCGATGAGAGCGACCCCGGCATGCCGCGCACCATGGCAAAGCTCGACAAAGAATTGCGCGACCTGGAAGCCGGCCATGACCGCCTGAAACGCATCTTCGGCGGTGCCCTGCGGCGCGACGGTGCCGACGAGCCGGCGGACACCGCTCCCGCACCGGAATTCGCGAGCGCCCCCGCCGCATCAACCGTCGCTGCGGAAGAGACTGCACCGGACCCCACAGCATCTCACCCGGGTGAACCGGCGAAGGAGAGCACGGGCGGTGATGCAGCGTTCGCCGGAGCGCGTGAAGGCGGCCCGGCCGCCGCCGAACCTTCGGATAGCACCGCAGCGTCAGACCGACCCACCCCAACGGAGCCCACGTGAGCCAGATCAATTTTGACGACTTCATGGCCGTCGACATCCGTGTCGGCACCGTCATCGACGCCGAACCATTTCCCGAAGCGCGCAAGCCCGCCATCAAGCTCCGGATCGACTTTGGCGGTGAAATCGGCGTGAAGAAGTCTTCCGCGCAGATCACCGTCCACTACACGCCGGAGGCTCTGGTGGGCCGCAAGGTGATGGCAGTGGTGAACTTCCCGCCCCGGCAGATCGGCCCGTTCATGTCCGAAGTCCTGACGCTGGGCTTTGAAGACGCCGAGGGCGCCATCGTCCTTGCCGCACCCGACAAGGACGTGCCGGACGGCGCCCGGCTGATGTAGCGGCTGCGCGCTCTACATCACCATGACGCGGATGAACTGGGCGACGCCGGCAACGACACAGACGCCAGCCACCCAGAGCAGCATGAACCAGAGGAGCTTGGAGGCCACTTAGTGGTAGCCCTTTTCCGGGTCCAGCTTGCCGCGGAACACCCAGTATGCGTAGGCGGTATAGGCCAGGATGATCGGGATCAGCACCACCGCCCCCACAAACATGAACAGCTGCGATTTGTAGGGTGAGGCCGCGTCATAGATCGTGACGCTGGTGGGGATGATGTAGGGCCACATCGATACCCCGAGGCCGAGGAACGTCACGAAGAACAGCGCCAGCGCGATGACGAAGGGCCAGTAGTCGTGCTGGTGAACGTGGAGCGCGCGGAACAGCAGGAGCGTCAGACCGGCGACGAGAAGCGGCACGGGCGCTGCGAAGATGATGTTCGGCCAGGACAGCCAACGGTCGAAGTAGCCGTTGTTCAGGTATGGCGTGAACAGGCTGACGAGGACGATGAACGCCACCGTGGCAAGGCCGAAGCCCCAGGCCAGCTTGCGCGAGACCTCCTGCGGCTCACCCTCGAGCTTCATGTTGAGCCACGTTGCGCCCAGAAGCGCATAGCCGCAGACCACCGCAATCCCACACACAACGCTGAACGGGGACAACCAGTCGAGCCAGTGGCCGCCATAGGCGCGCCCGTCGACTGCGATGCCCTCCAGCAGTGCGCCGAGGATGATGCCCTGGCACAAAGCGGCCAGCGTCGAGCCGCCGATGAAGGCCGTGTCCCAGAGGACGCTGAGCCGCTTGGTGCGCCAGCGGAATTCGAACGCCACCCCGCGGAACACCAGCGCCAGAAGCATGGCGATGATCGGCGGATAGAGCGCCGGCATGATGATGGCGTAGGCGAGCGGAAAGGCGGCGAACAGGCCGCCGCCGCCCAGAACCAGCCAGGTCTCGTTGCCGTCCCACACCGGGGCGACGGAATTCATCAACAGGTCGCGGTCCTGCTTCTTCGGGAAGAACGGGTAGAGGATGCCGAGCCCGAGGTCGAACCCGTCCAGCGCCACGTAGATGAAGATGGCGGTGGCCAGAAGGATTGCCCACGCCACCGTGAGGTTGAGCGAGATGTTGAGGCCGATGTCGAGCGCCGTGTCGGGGGTCATCGTCGTCTCCTACTCGGCCGGTGCGGGATCTTGGGTGCCGGAATCGGCCACTTGCGCAGCCGGGGTGACGCCGGCGGTCCGGATCGGCCCGTCGCCCTCTCCGACGCCTTGCTCACCCAGCTTGGGCGGCTCGGCCATCAGCCGGAAGATGTAGTAGACGCCGATACCGAACACGATCGTGTAGATGACGATGTAGGCAAGGAGCGACGCGCCCACGGCAGGCGCTGCCACCGGGGATACGCTGTCCGCCGTGCGCAGGAGGCCGTAGACCGTATAAGGCTGGCGGCCCATCTCCGTGGTGATCCAGCCTGCAATCACCGCGACGAGCCCGGACGGTCCCATCACCAGCGCCAGCCGGTGCAGCCACTTGTTTGTGTAAAGGGTCTTCTTCCAGCGCGTGAAAAGGCTGAAGACGCCGGTGATGAACATCAGGACGGCAATGCCCACCATCACCCGGAACGCGAAGAACACCGGCGCCACTGGCGGCTGGTCGTCCATCGCGACCGTGTCGAGGCCGTCGAGCGGCGCGTCGAGCTGGTGCTTCAGCATCAAAGAGGAGAGCTTGGGAATGCAGACGGCGTAGTCGAGCCGCTGGGCCTCCTGATCCGGAACGCCGAACAGGCAGAGGGGGGCGCCGTCGGGATAGCTCTCGAAGTGGCCTTCCATCGCCATGATCTTGATCGGCTGGTGTTCCAGCGTGTTGAGGCCCTGATGGTCGCCGAGGAACATCTGGACCGGGGTGACGAGCGCTGCCATCCACATGGCCATGGAGAACATGGTGCGCACGCCGGGGTTGTTGATCCGACCGCGCAGGAGGTGGTAGGCGCCGACCCCGCCGACGATGAAGGCGGTGGTGAGATAGGCCGCCGTGACCGTGTGCATCAAACGCGGAATGAAGGACGGGTTGAAGACGATCGCCCACCAGTCCGCCGGCAGGAACTGGCCGTTGTCGCCGATGGTGTAGCCGACCGGCGTGTGCATCCACGAATTCACCGACAGGATCCACGAAGCGGACACTGCGGTCCCGACCGCGACGGCAACGCAGGCCAGCATGTGCAGGGTGTCACCCACCCGCTCGCGGCCGAACAGCATGATGCCGAGGAAGCCGGCTTCCAGGAAGAAGGCGGTCAGCACCTCATAGGCCATCAGCGGGCCGAGGACGGGGCCGGTCTTGTCGGAGAACACCGACCAGTTGGTGCCGAACTGGTAGCTCATGGTGATCCCGGAGACGACGCCCATGGCGAACGCCACGGCGAAGATCTTCACCCAGAACCGCCACAGGCGCAGGTACGCCTCGTTCCGCGTTTTCAGCCACATGCCGTTGAGCACGGCAAGGAAGCTCGCCAGCCCGATGGTGAACGACGGAAAGATGAAGTGGAATGCGACGGTGAAGGCGAATTGTATGCGCGCCAGCGTGACTGCGTCGAAGCTTTCCATGGTGGCAACCCCGTGCTCGTCGGTGCGGAGCGTGTCCTGCCCCGCGGGTCGATGCGCGGCAACGCACCGTTCGTTCAGGTCAGTCGCCGGTCAGACGACATGACGACCGCAGTGCAGCAAATTGTGGATCAAGGCAAGCTCCACCGGGTCGCATCCGCACGCCGTGGCCCTACTCCGCGGCGTGCTTGAAGGTGCCTGTCCCCACGCCCTGCGCGGTGACCGGGCGGCCGAACACCGGGCCGACCGCGTAGCGCGCGCCCAGTTGCCGCATCGCCTTCGCCTCGTCGTCACTTGCAATCCCGCCCACCATCACGCGCGCTTCCAGCGCGGTCACGGTGCGGAACAGCGAGCCGATCAGCTTCTGGCACTTGACGTCGCTGGCGCGGCTGGAGGTGAGATGCTCGTCGAAGCGCACCCCGTCGATGGCCATGCGGTGGAGATGGGGCAGTGCCGTGGTGCGGCGGGCAAAGTCGATCAGCCAGGTGCCGGCGCCAACATCGCGCAGGCGGGCCAGAAGCTGCACCGCAAATTCGGGATTGGCGGACACAACGCTTTCCTGAACGCCGAGCTGCAAGGTGCCGAAGTCCAGCCGGTTGCGGGCAATGGCGGTCTTCACGTCGCCAATCAGCTCGGACCGGAACGCCTCGGCGCGTGGCAAGGTGAGGAGAAGCGTCAGGTCGCGCCCGGATGTACGCCAGGCCGACAGAGCCTGCGCGCACCGCTCCATGGTGGACAATGTGAGCTGAATGGCCATGTCCTCGCCGGCGGCAAGGTCGAGCAATTCGGGCCAGGTGAGCGGCCCCTGCAGCGGGTGATGCCAAGTCGGCAGCGCTTCGTAGCCGACCGTGGCGCCGTTCTCCAGATCGACGATGGGGCGGAACTGGAGCTTCACCTTGTTTTCGGAGATGGCACGCTTGAGGTCGCGCGCCAGCGAGCGTCCGCTCATGTTGAGGCGGCGCATCAGGGGATCGAACATTTCGCCGCGGTCGCCGCCCTGCCGCTTGGCCCGCCGCAGTGCAAGATCCGCGTTGTCGAGGATTTCGGCAGCGCTTTCCGCCTTGAGGTCGATGGGGGCGATGCCGAGGGAGGCGAGCATGGAGATCTCCTCCTCCGCAAACGGGATCGGCGATGCCAGCGTTTCGCGCACCCGCTTGACGAAGTCTTCCAGCTTGGTCGGATCGCAGTAGATGAGGAGGCCGAAGCTGTCGCCGGAGAGGCGGGCGATGGAATCGTGCCGCTTCAGCGTCCGCGAGAGGCGCCGCCCGATGGTCAGCAGCGCACTGTCGCCGACCGACTGGCCGTACTTGTCGTTGATCTGCGAGAAATTGTCCGGGTTGACGATCACCACGTAGAGCGAGCGTGCGGTTTCCTCGTTGGACCACGCGCGCGCCATCTCGATCCGGTCGATGAAGAGGTGGCGGTTGGGAAGACCGGTGAGGTTGTCGTAGACGCTGTCGTGCAGCATCCGCTCCTCGGTCGTCTTGGCCTCCGTCATATCGTGCATGGTGCCGACGCAGCGGACGATTTCGCCGGTGGTGCCGACCACCGGCCGCGCGCGCAGGCGGAACCAGCGGAAGTGGCCGTCAACGCCGCGGAAGCGGAAGAGATCGTTGATGCGGCCGCGGCGGCGCTCGATCGCAGCATCCAGCGTGGCACGGAAGCGGTCCCGGTCCTGCGGGTGGAGGACGGGGAACCAGTCCTGCGGCGGGCCCTGGAGCTCGCCGCGTTCGAGGCCGAGGCGCGTTTCCACCTCGTGGCCACAGGCGATCCGGTCGCGCGATACGTCCCAGTCCCACACAACGTCGCCCGAACCGGCGAGCGCCATCACATCCCGCTCCACGTCCTTGGCCAGCGATGGGGCGATGGAGCGGCCCGCAAAGGCGTGCTGCATCACGGTGAAGCCGATGAGAAGCACGAGGAGGACGAGGCCGCCGTCCAGCGCAGGCTGCACGAAGTCGTTGTCGATCTCGCCCGAGACGGTCAGCGCGGCGCCGGTGATCCACGCAATCAGCAGCACCCATGTGGGCAGGATCATCACCGCACGGTCATGGCCGCGGATGGCCGAGATGAGGATCACCACAAGACCGATGGCGGCAACGGCGGCCAGCGCGATGCGGGCGATGGTGGCGGTCAGCGGCGGGTCGAACTGGGCCAGCCACCCGGCCGCGATCGCCAGCGGCATCAGCGCCAGAAGCGCGTATGCGTTGCGCACCCGCCAGCGCGTGATGTTGAGGTAGGACAGGATGAACGCCGCCAGCGCCAGCGCCAGCATGGCCTCGGCGAAGGCGCGCATGATCGCGTCGCTCGGAATGCGGGCGGAGAGAACGTCTCCCAGGAAGGCAAAGTCGATCAGCACATAGCCGAAGGCGACCCAGGCGAGCACCGCCGCCGAGGCAAACATCATCTGCCCCTTGATGACGAAGACCACGACGAAGAACAGCGCCAGAAGGCCTGAAATGCCAACCACAATACCTTTGTAAAGGGTGTAGGCGTTCTGGCTTTCGCTATAGGCGTCGCGCTGCCACAACCGCAGCATGGGGACGTTCGGCGTGGTCAGCTCCAGAACGAAGGTGATCGTTGCGCCGGGGTCCAGCGTCAGCAGGAAAACGTCAGCATCGGAGCTGGCAAGGCGCTCCGGCGGGAAGCCTTCGCTGGGCGTGACCGCCTTGATGCGCTCGGCGCCAAGGTCCGGATGAAGAATGCCGGACCCGGCGAGCCGGTGATGGGGCGCTACAAGAAGCCGGTCGATCTGCTCGTCGCCGGGGTTCTGGAGGCCGATGACGGCCCAGTTGCGCGTCTCGCCCACGGTCGGCCGCACCTCGATGCGCTGGACGATGCCGTCGGCATCGGCCGCGGTGGAGACCTGAAGGTCGCCCTCCTGGTCGCGGTAGAATTCGATGAACGGCGTCAACGTAACCACAGGGACGGTGGGACCGACGGGCACGGCTTCCACCGCCCGTGCTGCCCCCGCGGACAGCGCCATGATCAGACCAGCCAGTACAACACACAACGCACGCATCAGGATCGGGACTCCAGGGCTGCACCGTCTTCGGTGGCTGCCCGCTGCGGATGGATCCGGTCGCCGGACACCAGGCCGAACAATATATGGTCACGCCATGCGCCGTCGATGCAGAGGAAGCGCCTTGCGTAGCCTTCTTCGGTAAAGCCGACACCCTTCAGAAGGCGGATGGAGCGTTCGTTGTGGGGGAGCGTTGCGGCATCAATCCGGTTGAGCCCCAGTGTCTGGAAACAGAACGGGACGAGCACGCGCACGGCATCGCCCATCAGGCCGCGACCGGCGAACCGCTCCCCGGCCCAGTACCCCATGGAACAGCTCTGCGTCACGCCGCGCTTCACGTGCGCCAGCGTGATGCCGCCAGCCAGCGCCCCTGTGGCGCGGTCGTAGACGAACACGGCGTAGCCTTCGTCGGCCCGGATATCGCGGTGGTAGCGGCGCAGGCGCCGGCGGAAGGCCATGCGGGTGATATCGTCGCGCGGCCAGGTCGGTTCCCACGGACGCAGGAAGTGGCGGCTTTCGGCGCGCAGGCGGCTCCACTCGTTGTAATTGCCGGAAACCGGCATTCTCAGGACGCTGCGCGCCCCTACAAGCTGCGTCGTCTCGTTGAGCGCAGCCGCGCCGCGAACCTGGCCCAGACGCTGCAACGCGCTCACGCGGCGCCCCGGATGGGCGCACCGAACCGCGCACGGATTCGCGCTTCATGGGGTGCCGCATCCGTGCCGATGGCAACCATTGTGGGTGCTCCGGCTGCCATGGTCTCGATGAACCCGCGCACCGCATTCGCGTCGACCCGGGCCAGATCCTCAAGCCGCTCTTCCTTGCTGAGGAGGCGGCCGTGGACCATCGCCGACCGAGCAGCATATCCCATGCGGCTGGCGCAGCTTTCGCGCGACATCAAAAGGCCGGCGCGCAACTGTGCCTTGGCGCGCTCGCACTCTTCGTCGGTGAGGTTGGCGGCAGTAGCTTCCAGCTCGTCCAGCACCACCGCGGCTGCTTCGTCCATTGAAGCGGGCTCCGTGGCGAAGTGGATGCCGAAGAGGCCGGTATCTTCCAGCGCCCAGTGGAAGGCGGAGGTGTCGTAGACCAGCCCGCGGTCTTCCCGCAGTGCCTGGAACAGGCGGGAGGACATGCCGCCGCCCAGCGCCATGGAGGCGACGTGCGCGACGGTGGCGTCCGGGGTATTGGCGGCAACGCCCTCGAAGCCGAGGAGCCACTGGCCTTCGGCGCCTTCGCTGGTTTCGCTGTAGGCGCCGCCGGTGTAGCGGGCCGCGGGGCCGCCATCACCGCCCGCACCGCCGAGCGGTGCGAACGCCGCCTCGACCGCAGGCACAAGCCTGTCGTGGTCCACGGCGCCAGCGGCAACGACGGTCAGCGCATCCGGCTTGTAGTGGCGCTTGAAGAAGCCGCCGAGAAGGTCCCGGTTGATGGCACCGACGGAGTCGCGGGTGCCGAGGATACGGCGGCCGACCGGCTGGCTGGCAAACGCGGCTTCGGGGAAGGCGTCGAAGGCGCGGTCTTCCGGCAGATCTTCCGCCGCGCCGATTTCCTGCAGGATGACGTTGCACTCACGCGCGATGTCGTCTTCGGCGAACAAAGGGTCGGTCAGGATATCGGACAGGATGTCGAGCGCCAGCGGTACGTCGTCCGCCAGAACGCGGGCGTGGTAGGCGGTGGTCTCGATGCTGGTGGCGGCGTTGATCTCCCCGCCCACCGTCTCGATGGTTTCGGAAATCTGGCGCGCGGTGCGGCGGTTGGTGCCCTTGAACGCCATGTGCTCCAGAAAATGCGCAGCGCCATGCTCGGCGTCCTTTTCGGAGCGGGCGCCCGCGCGGACCCAGACGCCGATGGCAGCGGAGTCGACATGGGCCATCGGGTCGGTGACGACCGTGAGGCCGTTCGGCAGGCGGGTGATCTCCATCATGCCGTCACCGCCCGCGAGCGGTCGAGAATGACCTGCGCGATCTGCGCGGCATCGGCGGGCACCCGCGTCATCTTTTCCGTGTCGCGCAAGGCATCGGCAAGGCGCTGCGGCACGGCGGGCCGCATCCCGCAGCCGGTAACCACCGCATCCGGGAATTTTGCCGGGTGCGCGGTGGAAAGGGTGACGAGCGCAACGTCGTCGTCGAGCACGGTCTCCCGCGCGACCTTGAGGCCGACGGCGGTGTGCGGGTCCACGATCAGGCCGGTATCCTTGTAGACGGCGCCGATGGTGGCGGCGGTTTCCTCGTCGTTGGCGCTGCCGGAAGAGAACAGCGTTGCCATCTTCGCCTTTTCCTCGGCGGTGAGGACGAAGCCGTTTTTCGTGTCAGTCAGCCGCTGCGCGACCGAGGCGGCATCGCGGCCCGAAAGATCGAAGATCAGCCGCTCGAAGTTGGAGGAGACCTGAATGTCCATCGACGGCGAGGTGGACGGGGCCACCGTGCCGGGCGTGTAGTCCCCCGTGCGGGTGACGCGGTCCAGAATGTCGTTGCGGTTGGTGGCGATCACCAGCCGCTCGATGGGAAGGCCCATTTTGGTCGCGACGTAGCCGGCCAGAATATCGCCGAAATTGCCGGTGGGGACGGAGAACGCCACGCGGCGGTCCGGTGCGCCAAGTGCCAGCGCGGCGAACACATAGTAGCTGATCTGCGCCGCAACGCGGGCCCAGTTGATGGAGTTGACGCCGCTCATCGCGACGCGCTCGTTGAAGTCGCGGTCCACGAAAAGCTGTTTGACGATGCGCTGGCAGTCGTCGAAGTCGCCGTCGACAGCCAGCGTGTGAAGGTTGTCACCGTCGATGGTGGTCATCTGCCGGCGCTGGACGTCGGAGACGCGGCCGTCGGGGTAAAGGATGAAGACGTCGATCGCCTCGCGGCCCGCGAACGCGTTGGCGGCGGCAGCGCCCGTGTCGCCGGAGGTGGCCGTGACGATGGTCGCCCGCCGGCCGCGCTCCAGGAGGATGCGGTCCATCAGCTTGGCGAGCGTCTGCATCGCCACGTCCTTGAACGCCAGCGTCGGCCCGTGGAACAGCTCGAGGATGAAGTCGCGCGGGCCGATCTGCACCAGCGGCGTGCGCGCAGTGTGCGAGAATGTGCCCATCGCAGCGTCGATGTCGGCGCGCAGGTCATCAGGCGCGATCTCGCTTTCGGCGTAGGGGCCGAGCATGGCAGCCGCCACCGCCTCGAACGGTTTCCCGCGCAAGTTCGAAAACGTATCCGCCGAGAGAAGCGGATATGTTTCGGGCACGAAGAGGCCGCCATCGGGCGCCAGTCCGGCCAGAGTTGCATCGCTAAATCCGAGTGGCCTGGCGCCACCCCGTGTCGAGACGTACTGCACGCGTCACGTTCCTTGTGTCGTCGCTGCCAGCAGAAGCGCGCCCGCCGCCCCGGTGTCAACCGCGGCAGAGGCCGTCCGCGCCTCGTCAGGCATGACCCGCAGCGGAGGACAGGAGCCGCGGGTCGAAACCGAGTTTGGCGATGGCCTTGTCATATTTATGGTCCAGGTCGCCATCGAAAATAAGGTCGTGGTCGGCCTCGCAATGCAGCCAACCGTTGTTGGAGATTTCCTGCTCGAGCTGCCCGGGCGCCCATCCGGCGTACCCCAGCGCCAGTAGCGCCTGGCTCGGCCCCCCACCGCGGGCAATGGCGCGCAGGATCTCCACCGTGGCGGTGAGGCAGACATCGCCCGAGGTGACGAGCGTTGCCTCCTTCAGCCGGAAATCCGACGTGTGGAGCACGAAACCGCGCCCGGTTTCCACCGGACCGCCCGTATGGACCGGCACCTTGAGGGCAGCGTCCGGCAGGCGAATGTCGTCCTCATCGTCGATCACGTTGAGCTGGGCGAGAAGGTCGACGAACGAGATGTGGTTCGCCGGCTTGTTGACGATGATCCCCATCGCCCCGTCGGCCGAATGCGCGCACAGGAACACCACGGCGCGTTCGAACCGCGAATCTCCCATGTTGGGCATCGCAATCAGGCACTGTCCTTCGAGGTAGCCGTCCATTTCGCTCACCCGTGGCCCTTCATCGCCTGATCCTACCACAGCCGGCCGTGCACGATAGAGAGGGTCGCCAGCGGCGAATAACCCCTTTAGAACGCACGCAAGATAATTCTGATCCCCTGGAGACCAACAATATGACAATTTCCGTCGGCGACCGGCTGCCCGATGCCACCTTCAAGATCATGACGCCGGAAGGTCCCAGCGAAACCACGGTGGAAGAGCTCACCACCGGCCGCAAGGTCGTCATCTTCGCGGTGCCGGGCGCGTTCACGCCCACCTGCCACAGCAACCATTTGCCCGGCTACCTCGACAATCTGGACGCATTTGCCGCCAAGGGCGTGGCCGAAGTGGCCGTTGTGTCAGTCAATGACATGTTCGTGATGGACGCATGGTCGAAGGCGACGGACGCATCCGGCAAGATCACCTTCCTTGCGGATGGTTCGGCCGACTTTACCCGTGCCGTCGGCCTCGACAACGACTCCTCCGGCTTCGGCATGGGCATCCGCTCCAAGCGCTACGCCATGCTGGTGGACGACGGCGTCGTGAAGGCGCTTTCGGTGGAAGAGCCCGGCGCCGGCGTCAGCGTTTCGGGTGCCCCCGCGATGCTCGACAACCTCTAGGGCCACCGATGGCGGACCGTGGAGACCTCGGCAGAGCCTGGGCGGCCACGTCGCCTGAAGAGACACGCCAGCATTATGATGTGTGGGCGAAGACCTACGATGCCGAAAACTACGGCAAGGGCCTCCGCCTGCCCTTCATTGCGGCGGCTTTCCTGGCCCGTCACCTGCCGCCCGGCGCCGGCCCCGTGCTGGATGCCGCGTGCGGCACCGGGCTCGGCGGCGAAAGCCTGGCCGCGCTCGGCTACGGCCCGATCACCGGCTGCGACATTTCCGCCGAGATGCGGGCCGTCGCCAGAATGCACGGCGTCTACGCCGCGCTGGAGCACGCGGACCTGACGGCGCTTCCGTTTGCGGACGATGCGTTTGCCGGCTTCCTCTGCGCCGGTGCGTTCGGGCCGGGGCATGCCCCGCCGAGTGCGCTGGAGGAACTTGCGCGCGTCACCCGTCCGGGCGGGATCGGGGTTTTCACCCTGCGCGACGACACGCACGCCGAGCAGGGCTTCCAGCCTGTGATGGCAAGGCTTGCCGCCGAAGGCCGCTGGCGCGAGCGGGAGCACACCGGACCGATCCGCACGTTCCTTCTTGCCGAGCCCGATATCTTCGCCCGCGTCGTCACGGTGGAGATCCTTGGCTGACGGGGCCGGAGCGCCCGGGGGCGGGACCGGAACGGGCTGCGCGCAAACGGGTCGCCTTCGCGCTGCAGCCGGTGTAGACGTTGCGCCATGAATGGGCATTGCCGCGCACCGATATTGCGAATTTAAAGCCCGCGCTGCCGGTTTCGAGCCACCGGCGGCGCGGGATTGTTCGCGGGCGCCCGCGCCCCAAGGCTCGTAGATTCCTTCGTTGAGCGCGCCGGCATGTTGCCCGCGCTCCGGCCGAAACGTGGCGCAGGATGCGCCGAACCCGAAGACAACACCATGAGCGAGACCGCTGACACCCCCGCCGGCAACGAAGCCCGCGACTATTCCAAGACCATCTACCTGCCCAAGACCGAGTTTCCGATGCGCGCGGGTCTGCCCAAAAAGGAGCCGGAAATTCTGGCCCGCTGGGCCAACCTTTATGCCCAGCAGCGGCAGGCCGCGCTCGGCCGCGAAAAATTCGTGCTGCACGACGGCCCGCCCTACGCCAACGGCCACATCCACATCGGCACCGCGCTCAACAAGATCCTGAAGGATTTCGTGATCCGCTCGCACCAGATGCTGGGTTACGACGCCAACTATGTGCCCGGCTGGGACTGCCACGGCCTTCCCATCGAGTGGAAGGTGGAGGAAGCCTACCGCGCCGCCGGCAAGAACAAGGACGAGATCCCGATCAACGAATTCCGCAAGGAATGCCGGGATTTTGCCACGGGCTGGCTCGATGTGCAGCGCGAGGAATTCAAGCGCCTCGGCGTGATCGGCGACTTTGCCGACCCTTACATGACGATGAGCTTCAAGGCCGAGGCGCAGATTGCACGCGAGCTGATGAAGTTCGCCATGACGAGCCAGCTCTACCGCGGCTCCAAGCCGGTGATGTGGTCTGTGGTGGAGCGCACCGCGCTGGCGGAGGCCGAGGTCGAGTATCACGACTATCAGTCGGACACGATCGCGGTGGCCTTCCCGGTAAAGCGCGTCAACCCGATGGTGGCGATGAACGCGGTGCGCCCCAGCCCGTCCGAACCCGGCACCGAAGAAGACGAGGCGATGGTCACCGCGCTCGAAAAGGCATCGGTCGTCATCTGGACCACCACGCCCTGGACGATGCCCGGAAACCGCGCCATCGCCTACGGCCCTGGCCTGTCCTACGGCATCTATGAAGTGACCGACGCGCCCGCCGACAACTGGGCGAAGACCGGCGCTTTTTATGTGATGGCCGACAATCTGGCCGAAGGCATCTTCAAGGACGCACGCGTCACCGCCTTCGAGCGCCGCTATGACGTGCCGGCCGCGCTTCTGAACGGCGTCGAAGCCGCGCACCCGCTTGCGGGCAAGGGTTACGATTTCACCGTGCCGCTGCTCGCCGGCGACCATGTCACCGACGATGCGGGCACGGGCTTCGTCCACACCGCGCCCGGCCACGGCGTGGAGGACTTCGAGGCCTGGATGAACGCCAAGGCCGACCTCGAAGCTGCCGGCATCGACACGAAAATTCCCTACACCGTCGGCGCCGATGGCCGCTTCACGGCCGATGCGCCGGGGTTCGAGGGCGAGGCCGTCATCACCGACGAGGGCAAGAAAGGCACCGCCAACCAGAAGGTGATCGACGCACTGTCCGCCGCTGGTGCGATGGTCGCCAGAGGCCGCCTCAAGCACTCCTATCCGCACTCCTGGCGCTCGAAAAAGCCCGTCATCTTCCGCAACACCCCCCAGTGGTTCGTGGCGATGGACAAGGACCTTGGCGACGGCTCCACCCTCCGCTCGCGGGCGCTCAAAGCCATCGACGACACCGGCTTCGTCCCGTCCGCCGGCAAGAACCGCCTGCGCGGAATGATCGCGAACCGGCCGGACTGGGTGCTGTCGCGCCAGCGCGCCTGGGGCGTCCCCATCACCGTGTTCGTCGACAAGGCCACCGGCGAGGTCTTGCGCGACGAAGCGGTCAACGAGCGCATCGCGGACGCGTTTGCGGCCGAAGGCGCGGACGCATGGTTTGCGGACGGTGCTGCCGCGCGCTTCCTCGGCGACGGGTACGATCCTGCCGCCTTCGAGATGGTCACCGACATTCTGGACGTGTGGTTCGATTCCGGTTCCACCCACGCCTTCTGCCTGGAGCAGCGGCCCGACCTCAAATGGCCCGCCGACGTCTACCTCGAAGGCTCCGACCAGCACCGCGGCTGGTTCCATTCGTCGCTCTTGGAAAGCTGCGGCACCCGCGGCCGTGCGCCCTACGACACCGTCATCACCCACGGCTTCACCATGGCCGAGGACGGGCGCAAGATGTCCAAATCGCTCGGCAACACCGTCGCGCCGCAGGACATCATCGGCCAGTACGGCGCGGACATCCTGCGCCTCTGGGTCGCCAGCCAGGATTATACCGACGACCAGCGCATCGGGCAGGAGATCCTGAAGGGCGTTGCCGACGGCTACCGCAAGATCCGCAACTCGCTGCGCTGGATGCTGGGCACCCTTGCCCACGATACCGGCGAGCCGCTGGACGCCGCCAATGCGCCCGAGCTGGAGCGCCTGATGCTCCACCGCCTCGCCGTGCTGGATGCCGAGATCCGCGAGGCCTACCGCAAGTTCGACTATGGCCACGTCGCCCACACGCTGATGAACTTTGCCAACGTGGAGCTGTCGGCGTTCTACTTCGACATCCGCAAGGACGCGCTCTACTGCGACGCGCCCTCCTCCGCCCGCCGCAAGGCAGCACTCGCCACCGTGCGCGAGATCTTCAACGCGCTCACCCGCTGGCTGGCCCCCCTCCTCCCCTTCACCATGGAGGAGACCTGGGCCTCCGCCGGCAACGAAACCTCGATCCACCTCGAACTCTTCGCCGAAGTCCCCGCCGAATGGCGCGACGATGCGCTTGAGGCCGAGTGGAACAAGGTCAAGCGCGTGCGCCGTGTGGTGCTGGGCGCCATTGAGGTGGAGCGGCGCGAAAAGCGCATCCGCTCCTCGCTGGAGGCGCATCCGTTCGTCACCATCTCCGACCCTGCGCTGCTGGATGCGGCCCGCCGGACCGAATTTGCGGACGTGACCATCACCAGTGCCATCAGCCTCCACGAGGGCGAGGCGCCCGAAGGCGCGTTCACCCTGCAGGACGTGCCCGGCGTCGCGGTCGAGATCCGCAAGGCGGACGGCGAGCGGTGCGCAAGGTCCTGGAAGGTGAGCCCGGAGGTGGGGAGCGATGCCCGCTATCCGGACCTTTCGCCACGCGATGCGGCCGCCATGGCCGAGATTGACGGCCTCGCCGCATGACGATCCAACGGGCGCGGGGCATTGCCCTCGCGCTGGCCGCTCTCATTCTGGTTGCCGATCAGGCGACCAAGCTTTGGGTCCTGCACCGGGCGGACTTCAGCCAGGGGCCCATCGCGCTGCTGCCGTTCATGGACATCACGCTGGTGTGGAACCGCGGCATCTCCTACGGCCTGTTTCAGGCCGACGGGGCCGGGCGCTGGGTGCTGGTGGGGCTGACCATGGCCGGCATAGTCGGCCTTGGCGTGTGGCTGATGCGCACAGGGGCGCCGCTGGTCGCGCTCGGCGTCGGCGTCATTCTGGGCGGTGCGGCCGGCAACCTGATCGACCGCGTGGCCTATGGCGCTGTGGTGGACTTCGTGCACCTGAACGCGGGCGGTTATTCGTGGTATGTCTTCAACATTGCGGATGCAGCCATTGTCGTCGGCGTTGTGTTGCTCATGTGGGACGCCTTCTTTGCGAAGAAGCCGCAAACCCCCTCTTAACTCTTTTGCAAGATTGTTGTATCCGCTCAACATGCGCAAATTGACTGCGGCAGCCCGGTTGACTGTCGGCTCCCGTAACGCGATGGCTGGGCTGCGCGGCCTGTGCCGCACACATTGTGGAGTTTTGGGATGAAGCGGAAAATCCTCGCTGTTCTGGTGCTCAGCCTTGGCATCGCCGGCTGCAATACCAGCAACAATTATTTCGAGGACGATGATGAAGGCGTACAAAAGCCCCAGTCGTTCAACCTCTTCCAGACCGCGATGGAGGGCGCAGGCGTCATTCCGAAGCAGCAGAAGCAGCGTCTGGCCTACAAGCCGCGCGCGCCGCTGGCGATCCCGTCCAGCACCAACCTGCCGGCCCCCAGCGACGGCGAGAACAGCGCCCAGGCCGCCGTCAACTTCCCCGTCGACCAGGACGTGCAGGAAAAAGCGCGTCAGGCGCAGCTTGGCGCGGCCATCGGCCCGTCCGCCGAGCGCGACCCGGAAGACGGCAGCTACCAGGGCCTGCGCGGTGCCACCGCGCGGTCCTACCGCCTGCCCTCCGAAGCCTTGCAAGCCCGCGAGGACAAGCGCGACATCACCAAGCTGATGGATGATGACAAGACCTTCAAGGCGCAGCCCAACAAGGCCGCCAAGGGCTTCACGCTCAAGAAGCCCGGCCGTGAAGTGATCACCGCGGACGGCAAGGCCGCGCCGCGCAAATATCTCATTCAGCCGCCGGAAGAGTATCGCGAGCCCGCCCAGACTGCTGCCCTCCCCGAAAAGGGCGACATCGAGAATTCGGAGTGGGTGAAGAAGCAGCTCTACGCCAACATGCGCAAATCGAAGGCGAAGTAGGGCAAAAACCGAAAGAGGGCTGTGCCGGGGCCGCCTCCCCGGCGCGCCTTACCAACACTTAAGTGGCCCCCCGCCGCCGAGGCGCCTAGCGTCCCCCCTGAAACAGGACAGGACGGGACGCCGATGACGCTCAAACACCGCCTCGCCGGACTTGGAGTGGCCGCACTCACCATGCTTTCCGTTGAAGCCGCCATCGCCCAGCCCATCGATCTGGGCGATCTCACCATTGCGCCGGACGCCGAGACGTTCACGCTGGACAACGGCCTCGACGTGGTCGTCATTCCCGACCGCCGCGCCCCCATCGTCACGCACATGGTGTGGTACCGCGTGGGTTCGGCCGACGAGCCGCCCGGCAAATCCGGCATTGCCCACTATCTTGAGCACCTGATGTTCAAGGGCACCGAGGCCAACCCCGGCAACGCCTTTTCCACGGCCATCGCACGCGTGGGCGGCCGCGAAAACGCGTTCACCTCCAACGACTACACGGCCTATTTCCAGCAGGTCTCCAAGGAGAATCTGCCGGACATGATGGCCTTCGAGGCCGACCGGATGCGCGGTCTGGTGCTGACCGAGGCTGTCAGCGCGCCGGAGTTGAACGTGGTGCAGGAAGAGCGCCGCTCACGCGTGGAGACGAGCCCGTCCGCCGAGCTTGGCGAGGCGATGGACACCGCGCTTTACGTCAACCACCCCTATGGCGACCCGATCATCGGCTGGCCGGACGAGCTTGCCCGCCTCAGCCACACCGATGCGGTGGATTTCTACAAGGCCAACTACCGGCCGGGCAACGCGGTTCTGGTCATTGCCGGCGACGTGACGCCGGACGAGATCCGCGCGCTCGCGGGCGAGACCTATGGCAAGGTTCCGGGCGGCGAACCGGCCAGCGTGCGCACCCGCCCCGCCGCGCAGAAGCTGCGCGCCGACCGGCTCGTCTCGCTCACCGACCCGCGGGTGAACCAGCCCAGCACCCAGACCGCATGGCTGGTGCCAAGCTACACGACCGCCGAACCCGGCGTTGGCGAAGCGCTCGATGTGCTTGCCGAAATTCTGGGTGGCAGCAACACCAGCCGCCTCTACACCGCGCTCGTGCGCAACGAGCAGCTGGCAAGCTCCGCCGGCGCCTACTACCAGTCGAGCGCGGTGGACGACACACGCTTCCTTCTCTACGCGACCCCTGCCGACGGAACCGATCTTGAAACCGTCGAGAAGCGTGCCCGCGAGATTCTGGCCGACATTGCGCAAAATGGTGTCACCGACAGCGATGTCGCCCGCGCCAAGACCGCCGTTCTGTCCAGCGTTATCTTTGCGCAGGACAGCCAGTCCACGCTCGCCCGCATCTTCGGCGCTGCGCTGACGACGGGGTCCACGGTCGAAGATGTGCAGGAGTGGCCGTCGCGGCTGAACGCGGTGACCGCAGCGGACGTGCAGAACGCAGCCAAGGCGTACCTCACCAACGCCGGCTCCGTGACCGCACGTCTCCTCCCCGGCGAAGGCGCCTAAGGCACAAAAGCCCGCACCCGGCAGGAAAGCGGCGGCCGGCTCGGCCGCCGCCGCACGCCAGCTGGCTGCGATTTACAGGAAAAATTCGGTATGTTCCGTTATCTAAACCGTGCCATCGTCGTCGCTTCGTTCGTTTTTCTCGGCGCCGGGAGTGCGTGGGCCATCGACATTCAAGAAGTGACCAGCACGCGCGGCATCACGGCCTGGCTCGTGTCTGACGATACTGTGCCTGTTGTGGCGGTTGACGTTGCGTTTGAAGGCGCCGGCTCTGCGCAGGACCCCGAAGGCAAGGCGGGCCGGGCCAACATTCTGGCGTCCCTGCTGGACGAAGGCGCCGGCGACCTCGATTCGGTCGCCTTCCAGACCGCACTCCAGGACAACGCGGTCCGGCTCGGCTTCGAATCATCACGCGACGACCTTTATGGCGACATGCGGGCCCTCACCTCAAGCGTGGAGAAAGGGTTCGACCTTCTGGCCCTCGCCCTCACCGAACCGCGGTTCGATGATGAGGCGCTGAACCGGATGCGCGCGCAGGTCATCACCGGCCTTCGCCGCGACATCAACGACGCCGACGCCGTGGTCAGTGATTTGTGGGCCCGGACCGCATTTCCCGGCCACCCCTACGGCACCCCGTCCAGCGGCACGATCGAGAGCGTGTCCGCCCTGACGCGGGAGGATTTTGTCGAAGCGCACCGCAATGTTATCGCCAAGGACAACCTGTTTGTGGCGGTCGTCGGCGACATTGACGCCGAAACCCTGAAGGGTCTTCTCGACAAGGCATTCGGCGACCTGCCGGACCATGCGAACCTGACCGCTGTGGCGGACATCGAGCCTGCCGCGGGCGTCACCGTATCGGAGTCGCTCGACACGCCGCAGACTTCCATCCGCTTCGGCGGCGTGGGCATCGAGCGCGACGACGACGACTTCATCCCCGCGTTCGTGATGAACCACATTCTGGGCGGCGGCACCTTCTCGTCCTGGCTGTTCGACGAGGTGCGCGAAAAGCGCGGCCTTGCCTACTCGGTCTACTCCTACATGGCGCCCTACGAGCACACCGCGATCTTCGGCGCCGGCACTGCAACGCGCAACGATCAGGCCGAAGAGGCGATCAAGGTGATCCTCAGCCAGTTCGAGAAGATGGCGACCGAAGGACCTACCGAAGACGAGCTGGCGGCCGCAAAGGCCTACCTCACCGGCTCCTATGCGCTCCGGTTCGGTTCGTCCGCCTCCATCGCGCGCCAGCTCCTGTTCCTGCAGACCGAGGGACTGGGGATGGACTACATCGACAACCGCAACGACCTCATCAACGCGGTCACGCTGGACGATGTGCGCCGCTCGGCCCGCCGCGTGTTCGGCGATACACCGCCGACCGTTGCCATTGTGGGCCCCAGCGAGGGCTGACCGGCTGCGCTGCGTCCATAGTGGTGGATGCAGCGCACGCCTCATCTCGACAGTGCATCTCAATCGCTTATAAGAGTTTGCGTAAAATTGGCGCAAGCGATGCAGCAGGATACTCTTTCCGTCGAGCAGAAGCTGGAAGTGCTGCGTGAGCAGCACCGGGACCTCGACGCTGCCGTCGATGCGCTGGAAGCCAGCGGCTCCACCGATCTGTTGCAGGTCAAGCGCCTGAAAAAGCGCAAACTTCAATTGAAGGACGAGATACGGATGCTGTCGGCCCGAGCCCTGCCCGATATTATCGCGTGAGCGCGCAAGCCCCTGCGGTTGCCATCATCATGGGCAGCCAGTCGGACTGGGAGACCATGCGCCACGCCGCCGAGACGCTGGACGCGCTCGATGTTCCCCATGCAGCAAAGATCGTGTCTGCCCACCGCACGCCTGACCGGCTTTACGATTTCGCCAGAAAGGCGAAAAGCGAAGGCTTCAAGGTCGTGATTGCCGGTGCGGGAGGGGCCGCGCACCTGCCGGGTATGGTTGCAAGCCTCACTGCGCTACCGGTTTTCGGCGTGCCGGTGCTGAGCCGCACGCTGTCCGGCTGGGACAGCCTCCTTTCCATCGTGCAGATGCCGGCGGGCGTGCCTGTGGGCACCCTTGCCATCGGCCGGGCTGGCGCCGTCAACGCCGCGCTGCTGGCCGCCGCAGTGCTCGCACTCGGGGACGAGGCGCTGGCTCTGCGGCTGGATGATTGGCGCGCCGCCACCACCAGCGCCGTCGCCGACGAACCGACGGATACGCCATGACGCTTCAGACCGGTGCCACCATCGGCATCGTGGGCGGCGGACAGCTGGGCCGGATGATGGCCATGGCCGCATTGCGTCTCGGCTTCCGCGTCCACGTCTTTGCCCCGCCGTCCGGCGACAATGTTGCCTTCGCGGCGGCGCACGAGACCACCCTTGCGCACTACGATAACGCCCCCGCCATGGCCGCCTTCGCCGCTGACGTGGACGTGCTGACCTTCGAATTCGAGAATGTGCCGGTGGCGGCGCTGGAGGGCGTCGGCACACCCATCCGGCCCGCAGCCACCGCCCTTGGCGCCGGGCAGGACCGCCTCACCGAAAAGGTGTTCCTGCAACGCTGCGGCCTCCCCGTCGCACCGCACGCCGACATTACCGACGCAGCGAGCCTCGACGCAGCCCGCCAGTCGATCCCGGACGGCATCCTCAAGGCGCGGCGCCTCGGCTACGACGGCAAGGGACAGACCCGCATCACGCCGGACGTCGCCTCTGCCGACGCGCTTGCCGCCATCGGCAACGTTCCGGCCATCCTGGAAAAGCGGATCGGCTTTACAGCCGAAACGTCGGTCGTGCTGGTGCGCGGCGCCGACGGAACCAGCCGGAGCTACGACCCGGCGCTCAACACCCACGAAAACGGCATCCTGCGGCAAACATCATTTCCCGCGCCGGTCGAAGGCGACGTGGCCGCCGAAGCCAGGCGGCTCACGCAGGGCGTTGCCGACACGCTGGACTATGTGGGCGTGCTGGCGGTCGAGTTCTTCGTCACCGACGATCCGGATGCCCCCCTCATTGCCAACGAGATGGCACCGCGCGTCCACAACACCGGCCACTGGACCATGGACGGTGCGCTGACCGGCCAGTTCGAGAACCACATTCGCGCCATTGCCGGCTGGCCTCTGGGCGATACGAGCCGTATCGCCGATGTCACGATGCTCAACATTCTGGGCAGCGAAATCGACGATTTGCCGCGCCATGTGGAAAATCCGGCGGCGCGTTGCCACATCTATGGTAAGCGTTCCGCATCGCCCGGTCGCAAGATGGGGCATGTCAATTTCATTGAGCGCACAGTGGACTTTGCGGGCAATCGCTGGTAGCAGCCAACCCTCGCAGCGATTTTTGCGGTTGTCTTGCGGTTGGTCCTTGTCGGACCCGGCTGCGTGGCTCGCGCGTTCCCTGTGTCCGGCATGACGGTCGAGCCGCCAATCACCGTGCAACAGAAGGATTGAACTGAGTGCAGGTACTCGTTCGCGACAACAACGTCGACCAGGCGCTGAAAGCGCTGAAGAAGAAGATGCAGCGCGAAGGCATCTTCCGTGAAATGAAGATGCGGAACCACTACGAGAAGCCGTCCGAGCGCAAGGCGCGCGAGAAGGCTGAAGCGGTTCGCCGTGCACGCAAGCTGGCACGCAAGCGCGCGCAGCGTGAAGGCCTGATCCCCGGCAAGAAGCGCAGCTGACGAAGCGCGCTCGCGCGCTTCTCTGCTTTCCCTGCTAGGTTTGGCGATGCGTATCAGCCCCCGCCTTTACAGAACCGCGTTAATTGCCGCCGCCGCCGTAGCCCTTGCGGGCTGCGATCCGGAGGGCGCGATGACGTCGTCCGGCCGCGTGGTCAACACGCAGTCCGGTTCGCCGCAAAACATCGCCTCGCTGACCGAGGTGGTGAACGCGAATCCGGGCGATTCGAGCGCGTACAACGTGCGGGGCACAGCCTATGGCCGTGCCGGCAAGCTAAATGACGCCCTGGCCGACTTCGACAAGGCCATCGCGCTCAATCCGCAATATTATCAGGCCTACGCCAACCGCGCGCTGGTCTATCGCCGGCTCGACAAGCCGGATCAGGCGGTTGCCGACTATTCGGCAGCGCTGCGGTACAACCCGTCCTACGACACGGCGCTGGTCGGCCGCGGCAACATCTACCGCCTGCGCGGCAACAACGAGCAGGCGCTGGTCGACTTCAACAACGCCATCCGCATCAATCCGGGTGATCCGCGCGCCTACCACAACCGCGCGCTGATCTATCAGGCGCAGAATTTGCACTCGTTTGCGGTTGAGGATTTCGGCATCGCCATCGGCCTCGACCCCAAGGCACCCGAGCCCTACAACGGCCGCGGCGTCAGCTACCTTGCCACCGGCGACGTGGATGCCTCGTTCGAGGACTTCAACCAGGCGCTCGCGCTCGACCGCAAATATGCAGACGCCTGGGCCAACCGGGGGCGCGCCAACGAAACGGCAGGCGATCTCGGCAAGGCAAAGTCGGATTACAGTCGCGCGATCCAGCTCCGGCCGGGCTATCCGCCGGCCAAGGAGGGTCTGTCCCGCATCAACAGCGGCCGAACCCTGGCGTCAGCCCCCACCTGACAGTTGCCGTCGCGCGGGCGCAGCGCCGCCTCAGGCGGTGAGCCGCAGCGAAGCGCTGTCCTCGTCCTGTGACTTGAGGCGCGCCCGCTTCGGCAACCACAGATCCAGAAATTGGCTCAGCCATTCCTTCAGCGGTGCGTCGTAGACGGCGCGGCCGCGAAAATGGTCGGCCCGCTGGCGGGCGCCGGGCAGGCTCATCCGTGCATGGCCGCGGGTGGTCCAGCGGTGCATCATCGCCAGCGTCAGCTCGGGGTGGAACTGGATGCCGTAGGCACAGGGGCCGACGCGGAACGCCTGCTCATAATGCTGACCCTCGGCCAGAAGAGCCGTTCCCTGCGGAGTGTGGAAGCCTTCGCGGTGCCATTGGTACACCTTGTCCGGCCAGCCCATCATCTCGCGGCCAAGCTCGGTCGGTGCAATATCGTAGTAGCCGATTTCGACGCGACCCTCGCTGTGGCTCGCCACATGGCCGCCGATGGTCTTGGCCAGCATCTGCGCGCCAAGGCAGATCCCCAGAAAGGGCGTCTCCTCCGCAAGCGGCACATTGATGAAATCGATCTCGCGCTTGATGAAAGCGTCGGTGTCATTGGCGCTCATCGGACCGCCGAACACCACGACGCCCGCGTGATCGCGGGTGGTGTCCGGCAAACGGTCGCCCAGCGCCGGGCGCCGGATGTCGAGCTTGTAGCCGCGCTTGACGAGCATCTGCCCGACACGGCCGGGTGTCGAGTTGGCCTGATGCAGAACGATCAGGATCGGAAGGTCGGGAGCCGGAGACACCGGCTGCGCTGACGACGGTGGCACAGAATTGGTCATGCCTCGATCTTTATCAAATCCGGGCGCGGCCCGCTACGATTCACCTTTGGTCTTCGCCTCGATCTTGTGGCGGAGCGTCATCCGGTCCCGCGTGGAGATCCCGATCAGCTCGGCAACCCGCCACACGACATTGTCCTCGAACTCGGAAACCTCGCCGTCGGCGAACACGATTTCCCACATTGACTCCACGACCTTGTGCCGGCCCGCATCGTCGAGCTCCCGCTTCAGCACGGAGGTGAAGCTGTAAAGGTCGACGGCGTCGTCCTCGCGCACGGTCGCCTCCTCCACCAGCTGCTCGGTTTCTTCAGCAGTCAGGCCGTAGTTGCTGGCCAGCACCTCGCGCAGGCGGCGCTTCTCGTCGTCCGTCACCACACCGTCCACGGCAATGACATGAACGAGGATGGCTGCAACGGAGAGCTTGGGGTCGTCCGAACCGTATTTGTCTTCCCCTTCGCCGGCGTGTGCAATGTTGTTGATCCAGTCAGTGATGGTCTGCAGCACGTCAGCGTCTCCATGGGGTTTGATACCATCTTGGGCATTGCGCGGCGCGGCGCAAGGACCACCCGTCGTCCATCCGCGCCCGTCGCCACGAAAGCGTGATGGCGGGTGATCATCTTGTCGGGGGCGTGGGCGGCGGTTCCACCCTACCTTGCGGTCATCGAAGCCGGGCCGCAGCAGCACGCTTCACCACGGTCCGCACGCAAAGGGAAAACAGCCATGAAACAAATGCTGATTGTTGCAGCCAGCCTGACGATGGCCGGCGCTGCCTGGGCGGGCGACCAGTACGTAAACGCCACCGGCTACGCCAATTCCGGCTACGACGTTGTCGCTTATTTCGACCTGCCCCAGGCCCCTGTGGGACAGGAGCAACCGGCCGCGGTGCCGGGGTCGACAGCATTCACCGCCACCTACAACGGCGCGACATTCGCGTTTTCCAGCGCGCGGAACCTTGCCCGGTTCGAAGCCGATCCCGCGCGCTACGCGCCGCAGTTTGACGGGCACTGCGCCTACGGTGTCGCCAAGGGCGGCAAGGTCCCCGGCAGCCCCGAGCTGTGGCGCATCGTCGACAACAAGCTCTACCTCAACATCACGCCGGTGGTGGTCGGGTTCTGGAACGAGGATATTTCGGGGAACCTCGATCGTGCCGAGAACAACTGGAGCGGCATCGAGCCGGAACCTGCGTCGGGCATGGCCATCCCGAAATTCACGCCGGCCGCTCCGGTCGCCAACTAGGCGCTGACGGCGCCGACCTCCGGCTGCGGCCCGAACGCGTCCGATGCCTGAAGCCCTGCTGCGCCGATCAGCGCAGTGAGGCCTTCCAGCAACGCCCCGTCGCGGCCGAGCAGCGTCGCCCGGTCCGGTTCGCCGGTCACCGGGTCGATACCGATGACGCCAACGCCTTTCCAGTCCGGCACCGCCTCGCGCCAGCGCAGCGCAATATCGGGCCCGTAAACCCGCCAATGGCCGTGCTTGTCTTCACGAGCGCGGCCATATTCGTGGGTCGCGTCCACGCGAAGCAGATCCGGGACCGACAGGAAAATGAACCCCGTCGGCCGGACGATCCGGTCGAGTTCGGCCATGGCGGCGCGATCATTTTCCACATGCTCCATCACATGGTTGGCGATCACCACGTCGTAGGCGTTGTCGGCGCGGTCGATGGCCGACATGTCGAGACTGTTCTCGACCCCGTAGTCCGACACCTCGAAGCGGCCGAATGCATCACGCGGCGCCGAGACATCGGGGCTGAATTGCAGCGCCGACTTCCCCGCCAATGCCGGCCGCAACGCATCGAACACAGAGCGGAAGGCACGGTGGCGTTCGAGCGAGGCGCAGACAGCACAGCGCGGCGCGATGCCGCCTGGAGACATCCGCCCCTTCGGGCCGGGAATGAATGCAGTGCCACCGCAAATTGGACAGATCTTCGTGTCAGGCATTCAACTTGCCCCCATTAATTTGAAACATCGGCTTTTCCCGGGTCGGAAATTTAGAGCAGAGCCCAATTCCGGTGACGGCTTAACTTTTCTGTCACCCCGAAACGCCTTACATAGGCTGCAGTGTGCAGCATGTCGCGCATGTTCACGGCTGCCCGCCGATCCATTCAGACATCAGGCTTTGCGCCTGTCTGCGGGAGTCAGGCTGGCAACGATGAAAAGGGATCCACCGCGATGGAATTGACTGGCGAGAAGGTGCTGAAAGCACCCCGGAACGACGTGTACGCGATGCTGCACGATCCGGCGACCTTACGTCAGGCGATCCCGGGCTGCCAGCGGTTCACACAGATCGACGGAACACGGTACGAAGCCGAGATCGCGCTGAAGGTCGGCCCGATCAGCTCCACGTTCCTCGCGCTGGTCACGCTTTACAACGACGATGCGCCGATGGGCTTTTCCATGCACGGCCATGCCGACAGCGGGCGTGCCGTTGGTGGGGCTGACGGCAACGCCCATGTTGCGCTGGCGATGATTGACGAGAACACCACAAACCTTGCCTACCACACCGCCATTACGCCGCTGGGCCGCATCGCCGACCTGCCGGACGAGGTGATCGACAAGAAGGCCCGCACGCTGACGGCCGAGTTCTTTTCACGCCTGCAGCTCATTCTGGACGGCGGCGACGTCGAGCCTACGGCCGAACCGGCCATGCAGGATGCCGCAGGCAGCTGGACCGGCACTGCAACCCGCGAACGTTATGGCGACGATCCGGCGCCGCGCCAGCCTGAAGAACCGGCACCTGCCGAAAAGCCCGACACCGAATGGCAGAGCGACGCCGACTGGGAGCGCGCCCATCAGGCCGCGGTTGCAGCGCTGCGCAGGCCTTCACGGCCGAGCAGCGCCGCCGTCAGCCAGCCTGAGGCCGCTCCGGTGCAAACAGCGTCCACCGAACGCGAGCCGGTTGTGAGCGCGGCCCGCGCGGACGACGCCGCGCCCGCCGCGCGAGCACTGCCCGAAACCGACTATCGCGAGATCAAGACCTGGTCTCCCACCAGAGAGCAGGCGCCTGCCGAGAGGAGAGACGGGCCGTCAGGCGTCGGGCGCTGGCTTCTGGTGATCATCGGCATCTGCATCATTGCATACCTCATGCTCGACAGTTTCTGACCCGCATGGCGAACGGGCGCACGCCCTTTGCCATGCGCTGACAAACAAGAACGCAGCCGGCAGAGCACGACAGCCCCCCGTTAGCGGAGGCTTTCGGGTTGCCGTCATCATTTCCAGCCAGCCAGCGTAGATCCGCCCGAAAACGGCGGCTGCAATGACGATCTACGGACTCAAGTCCTGATCATTTCCCGCACATATTTTACAAATGAATCACATCTCCGAAATTTGCTGCGGTTCCTGAGCAAATTTCCTACTGCAAATATATTCTCCCTACAAACCACACATTTATTCCACACAAGTCATATTTCCCGCACACAAAGTACATCTCCCTCGTTTTGAATATTATTACGAGACATCGCACGCGTACACGCCACAATAATCCCATGGAGACTTACGCGGGGGCCACCTAGATCTTGGTTATATCAAGCCGAGGTTGCCATGCTCTCGAAATTTTACGCCCCCGCCGCTGTCTCAATTCTGAAGACCCTGTCCCGCACCTTCTGCGGCGCAGCCTGTGTCGCGATGGTGGGTGCAGGCGTGGTAGCCGGGTCTGCTGGCCTTGATGATGCTGCCGCACAGGGGTTCCGGGCATCGTCCGCACCCCTGATCGCCGCACATGAGTGGGCAGCCTACAAGAATACCTACATCCGATCGGATGGCCGTGTGGTCGATATCGAGAACCACGGTGTCAGCCACTCCGAAGGCCAGGGCTACGGCATGCTGATTGCCGCCGACGCCCACGACCGCGAGACCTTCGACCGGATCTGGACCTTTACCCGCAACACGCTGCAGATCCGCTCGGACAACCTCCTGAGCTGGCGCTATTTCCCCGATGCGCAGCCCCGCGTCCCGGACATGAACAATGCCACGGACGGAGACATCCTTGTCGCCTACGGGCTGATCCGCGCCGCACTGCAGTGGGATGACAAGCGTTACCTCGCCGAGGCGGACAAGCTCGTCCACGCGATCGGCAAGCATCTTATTGCCGATGTCGCCGGAATGAAGGTGTTGAAGCCAGGCCGTAGCGGGTTCGACAACATACCCGGCAACCGCGGCCCGGTCGTCAACCTTTCATATTATGTGTTCGGCGCACTGCGGACCTTCGAACACATTCGTCCCGAGTTCCCCTGGGACGAGGTTGTGCGCAACGGTCGCCTGCTCACCCAGCGCGCGAAGTTCGGCAGCAACCAGAGCACGCCTGACTGGATTGCCATCGACAGCAATACCGGCGCACTCTCTGTGGCGCAGGGCGTCGATCGCAAGTCCGGCTACAACGCCGTGCGGATCCCGCTCTACATGGCCGGCGGCAACCTTCCCGACGGCGATTTTGCCCCGTTCGACTGGTCGTGGAACATCGCCGGCAAAGGCTACCCGGTGGAACGTCACATGCCATCGGGTCGTAAAGTCACGAAGATGAACGACCTTGGCTATCGCTTCATTGCCGGCCTTTCCGGTTGCGTGGCCCGCGGCGTCGCTATCCCTTCGCAGGACATCTCGTTCCGCACCACCACCTACTACGGGTCGAGCCTTCATCTTCTGGGCCTCGCTGCCGCCCGCGAATATCATCCGGGCTGCGTGGCCCCTGCCGACAGCATTGCCATCGGCTCGGCATATGCTCCGGCCAGCTGACGGGAAGGGCGCTGATCGATACGGGTAAACGCCACCTGTTGATCAGCGTCATTTTGGCCTAAGCGAACCGGGCGGAGGGTCGATCGATCCCAAAAAAGTCCGACTGTGAAAATAAATACAAAATATGCTGATCATAAGAATAATTATCAGTTCAATAACCTGAAATTAAGACCCGTTCTGTCATCTTTTAGGTGACGGTCTGCTTCCGGACCGCGTTGAGCGAAGCCTGTTGCAGACGGACTTATGGTTGTCTTTTTGCGAGCAGTGTCTAAGACTCTTCATCTGTTTACGAAGAGGTCGTACGGATGCTTGCACCGCACACAGAGACGTTAGGCGGCACAGATTCCCAGAGCGACGCTTCCACGTCGGAGACAAACGGAAACATCCTTGTTGTCGAGGATGATAAATCCATTCGTGAAATACTGTCGCTCATCCTCGAACAGGAAAATTTTTCGGTTTCAACCGCTGGAAGCGTCCTGGAAGCCGATCAGAAGCTTGCATCGCGCAATTTTCTGGTTGCGCTTATCGACTTGCGGCTGGATGACGGAGACGGTCTCGAGCTGGTGCGCAAGCTCGCTTCCCGCGAAACGACAGCCGTCATAATCATTTCGGGTCGCTCGGATCCGGTCGACAAGGTGATCGGCATCGAGGTGGGTGCGGATGATTATGTCGGCAAACCCTTCGAGACGCGGGAGCTCGTCGCGCGCGTAAAGCGTCACGCAAGCCGGATGCGTCAGCTTCAGGTTTTGGGCCGCTCGGCCAACGCGGAATCCGACGAGCAGCCCAAATTGAAGATCGGCGAATGGCTGCTCGACAGCGCTCGGCACATCGTGGAAAGTGCTTCGGGTGAACGCCAGAACCTTTCAGATGCGGAGTTTCGCACGCTTGAGTTCATGCTCAACAATCGCGGGCAAGTAATGTCTCGGGACAGCATCTACCGTTATGTTGTCGGCGCCCCACAGCGCGACCCGCTTGATCGCAGAATTGATGTTCATGTCTCCAGTCTTCGTCGAAAATTGAACTTAGGTGCTACAGATGGCATTCGGACGGTGCATCGCGTCGGATACATTGTCGATTAATTCAATCGTTGAGTCGCTCCGCGCTTGTCCGGCTGGAGGCTGTTTTGGATAGAGTACACGTCGGCATATTAGACGACGAAGTGCACATTTGCTCTCTGCTTGAGATGGCGGTTACCGACGCCGGCATGAAGGCGTTCGCCTACAGCAATGCCCGCGATCTTGCGAAGAACCTCGACAACGACAAGCTCGATATCGTCATTTCAGACCTGATGATGCCCGGGTGCGACGGTGTCGAATTCGTGCAGATGCTCGCAGACCTTGGCGACCGCCCGTCTCTCATCCTGATGAGCGGTTGCGACGAGCGGACCCTTGCCACAACGGCAGACATGGCCGAATCGCGCGGCATCGAGGTGCTGGGCGTCCTCCACAAACCATTTGATATTCCAGACCTTCTGCGCCTCCTCGGCCAGAGCGAGCCACCGTCCGAAGATGGCTCCCTGGATGTCAGCGCTGCCGTCAGCAAAGGGCAGATCGTTGCCTACTACCAGCCGATCTTCACCGTGAGCCCGTCGCGGGAACGCCCGGTGGAGTATTGTGAAGCCCTTGCCCGCTGGCAGCATCCCTCGCGCGGCCTCCTCGGGCCCGGCCAGTTCCTGCCGAAGATCGAAAACCCCGCGCTCTGGTGGGATTTCACCCTGCATATGGCGCGAATCACCGCCCGGCAGGTGGCGGACTGGGAGCGATCCGGCTTTCCCGTCGGCGGCGCAATCAACCTTCCCCCCGAGGTGGTGACCGACTCGCGGCTGCCTGACGCCATGTTCGCCATCGTCGAAGAGTTCGGCATCAGCGCCAAGAAGCTGCGCCTGGAGCTGACCGAATACAGCAAGTTCCAGAGCACCGAGGAAGCAAAATACAACCTGACGCGCCTGAAGATGCGCGACTTCCCTCTCAGTCTTGACGATTTCGGGATTGGCTATTCCTCATTCGAGCGCCTGAACATAGGTCTTTTCGACCAGATCAAGATCGACACGACCTTCCTCGCAGCAGCAAAATCCAGCAAGAAGGCGATCAGCATCATGCGGGCCGCAGCGGACCTTGCCCACTCGTTGAACATCGACGTGTGCGCCGAAGGCGTGGAAGACAGCCAGACCATGAAGATCGCGCTGGAGGTGGGGTGCACCAGCCTGCAGGGGTTCGGCCTTTGCCCACCACGGAGCCCGGACCTCATCACCATGCAGTATGCGGTATCGCCGGACGTCACGTCGGATCGGCGCTCGACGCTCCCTGCTCACGCGGCGCTGTCTCTCTGAAGGCCGTCCTCAGCGTTTCCGACAGCTGCGCCAACGTGTAGGGCTTGGACAGCAGCGGCCATTCAATCTTCTCGCCGGCGGTCTCGGTCTCCGGAAAACGCGCGAAGCCCGACGTCAGGACGATTGGCAACGCCGGGCGGAGCGCCGCTGCCCGATGCGCCACGCTGATCCCGGACATGCCGCAACCCATCACCACGTCGCTGAAAAGAAGGTCGACCCTGGCGTCGCTTTCCAGAATGCGCACGGATGCGATCCCGTTGTCCGCTTCGAGCGTGCGGTATCCGAGCGTTTCGAGCATCATCGTCACGTGCGCACGAACCTCCGGATCGTCCTCGGCAACCAGAACGATCTCGCCGCTGCCACGCACGATCCCGCGTGCCACCAGACGTTCCGGCTCTTCGGCGAACGTGTCGGAGCGCGGCAGATAGATGCGAACCGTCGTGCCCACACCCAGCTCTGAATTAGCCTGAATATGCCCGCCTGACTGCTTCACGAAGCCATAGACCATGCTGAGGCCAAGACCGGACCCTGTTCCGGTCTTGGTCGTGAAGAATGGCTCGAACACCCGCGCCAGCGTCTGGCGGGACATGCCGCACCCAGTGTCGCTCAGCGAAATCATCACATAATCGCCGGCACTCATTTCCGACATTCCGGCCGCTTCCGTTTCGCTGAGCGACGTGTTGCGCAGTTCGACATTGAGGGTGCCGGACCTGCCTTCCATCGCATCACGCGCATTGATGCAAAGGTTCACGATCGCGCTTTCCAGCTTGATCGGATCAACCAGCGCCTGCCACAGCCCTTCCGAGCGGACGATGTTGACGCCAATCTCGTCGCCGACCGTTTCCTGAAGCAAAGGTTCGGCATTGGTGACGAGTTCGTTCACGTCGACGCTGCGCGCCTCCAGCTCCTGGCGCTGCGCAAAGGCCAGCATCCGGCCGACGAGGTCGCGCCCGCGCTCGGCCGCATCGCGCGTCATCCTGACCAGCGGCAGAATGCGGCCGTCGCCCGGATCGATCCGGTGCAACATCAGATCTGCGCCGCTCAGGATGACGGTGAGAAGATTGTTGAAGTCGTGCGCAACGCCGCCGGTCAGCTCCACCACAGCGTCGAGCCGGGTGCTGCGCTGCTCTTCTTCATCCAGCGCGATCGGGGCCGCCTTGTCAGAATAGATGCCCAGGATCGCACTGGCCTCGCCATCTGCGTCAACCGCAAGGGTGAGCCTGCCGTGGACAAGCAGCGTCTTGCCGCTACGGGTGCGGTGTGTCGTCGAGCCGGACCAGCGCCGATCGCGCTGAACGGCGCCGACAATCCGCGCGTGCTCTTCCGGTTCTTTGGCGATCAGGCTTGCCACGTCGGCGCCGACGACTTCGGCCCTGGTCCAGCCGTAGACGCACTCGGCCTCGCGGTTCCAGTACAGGACCTTGCCCGCAAGATCGAAAACGACGACAGGATCGCTAGCGCCGTCGAGCATCGTGGAGTGGCGGCGGGCCGGCGCATCATCGGTCCGCTGGTCGGTCACGTCGGTGGTGATGCCGAACAGGCTTTCCGTCTTGCCGTCGACCGTTCTTGCCTCTCCAACGATGCGGATCTTCCGGGTGGCGCCGCGCCCGTCGGCAATCTCCACCTCGCAGTCAAGCTGTTCGCCGGTGTCGATCGCATGCTGCACGGCTTCGCGGACTTTCTTTCCCACTTCGCCTGCGAAGAGCTTTCCCGGCTCGTCGCCGCCAGGACGCTCTCCATCGGAGAGGCCGTGGGCTCCAAGCATCTGCTGGTCGGTCCATTGGAATTCCAGTGTCCGCGCATCGAGCGACCATGCGCCAATCTTTGTGCGCGTGCCGATCTGCGCCAGCATCCGGCTCTGCCGGTCAAAATCAATTTCCATTTGGGCGGCATTGATCTGCGCCGCTTCAAGCCTGCGCCGATCAAGCCTTGCCTGAAGCTGACTGGCAGCCAGCTGAGCGGCGAGCTTCATCCCATCCGTTTCCGCATCGGAGACGGGGCGCGCCGGTCCACCTTCAAGAATGATTGCGCCGACCACCTCGCCTGTCTGCGCCACAACCTCGTGGCTCGCCCGGAACGCGGACCCACATTGGTCGCCCCCTGAGGACGCGCCGCACACCACGACACGAACCGGGGCGTCATTGCCATGCAGTTGAAGGGAGACCTGGTGCGCGTTCGTTGCCAGACGCAGCATTTCGAGAATTGGTGTGAGCCCCGTGTCGTCCGGCTCCACAAGCTCGGCCGGATGAGCGCCTGCGAATGAAAGCGCCGTCCCTCCAATCGAACGGGGTTGCAGCCGGGTCAGCGAGGGCATCGACGTCTTCACGTCTCGGATACGAGCTGTTTCATATGTCGAGCAGGCCTAACGGCATTTGTTTTCTACGTATTGAGCCGTACACGATAAATAAAGCAAGTCTGATTCAAAAATTGCCTTCGGCTGCCCACAAGACTGATCCTGTCAATTTTTGTTGCCAGCGTTCTGGCCGCAGTAAGTTTTCTGGACCGTACTGCACAAAATTGTCGTGACGGCCAAGGGCCGACGCCCCTGATGTATCACCGTGAAAAAACATAACGGACGGCTGTGTTGCCGTCAGCTATCAGAGGTCATCCAGAAGGCATAATATATTAAAAAAGGCCCGGAAGCACAGCCTTGATGCCGTGCTGCCGAGCCCACGAGGATCAGATTGAGACCGGAGTCCGCGGCGGTGGTCTTGTCAGTCCACCGAAAGCAGCATGACCGCGAACTGCTCCTGCGGATCAGTCCACGCCTTGACCGGCGACAGGTTTGCCCCGCGCGCAAAGTCGGCGAAGCTTTCCAGCGTGTACTTGCGGCTGTCCTCGGTGTGGATCGCCTCGCCCGCCTCGAATGCGATGGGATGGCCGGCCACTGTCACGGTCACCGCTTCGTCAGTCCGCAAGCGCATCTCGATGGCGCTCGTGGCCTCGTTGAAGCGCACGTCATGCGCAAAGTTCGGAACATCGAAGTCAGCGTCCAGCTCCCGGTTGATGCGCTGGAGAACGTTCTTCTTGAAGGCAGCGGTGATTCCGGCAGGATCATCGTAGGCGTCAATCAGTGTCTGACGGTCCTTCAGAAGGTCGAAGCCGATCAGAAACCGGTCCGCTCCGGACATTTCATGCAGCGAGCGCATCAACGCCTGCCCGTCCGCCAGGCTCATGTTGCCGACGGTGGAGCCGGGGAAGAAAATGACCGCCCGCTCCGGCTTGTCCATGGAAAATGGCCGGAAGAAGTCGGCCGCAATGCCCTTGACCGCGAGTGAAGGGTAGAGCGCTGCCATCTCGTCTGCCACCGCAAGCAACTGCTCTTCGGCAATGTCGATGGGCATGTAGCCAGCCGCGCGCGGCCCGAGTGCGGCCAGAAGCGGGCGCACCTTGGTGGCCTCGCCGGCACCCGGCTCGACGATGGTCACGTCATCGCCCAGCGCGTCGGCAATCTCGTCGGCATTGGCCTCCAAAATCGCCATTTCAGTGCGGGTCGGGTAGTAGTGGTCGAGCTTTGTGATCGCCTCGAACAGCTTGGCGCCGACCCCGTCATAGAGCCAGCGCGCATGCAGTGTCTTGGGCGCCGCGGTGAGCCCGCTCAGTACCGAGCGCGCAAATTCGGCGTGCTCAGCGCCTTTGAGAACGGGGGGATAGTCCATTTATGCATCCTCTGCGAGGCGTAGTCCTGCGAACTGCCACCGCTGATGTGGGTGAAAGAAATTGCGGTATGTGTGCCGCGCATGGTCCCTTGCGGTCGCGAATGACGCGCCCCGCAGCACATACTGGTTCACCATGAACTTCCCATTATACTCGCCAAGTGCACCGACAACAGGCTTGTAGCCCGGAAAAGCGGCATGGGATGAGCGGGTCCACTGCCAAACCTCCCCCGCCATTTGCCGCAGGCCGGTTCGCACACCGGTGGGGCGCGGCCGCAGATACATCGCGTCGATGAAACTGCCGTCGTCCACCGCGTCCGCCGCGGCCACCTCCCACTCGAACTCGGACGGCAGACGCTTGCCGGCCCAACGGGCAAACGCGTCGGCCTCGTAATAGCTCACGTGGTGAACCGGGGCGTCGCGGTCGACCAGCTGCGTCCCGCGCAGGCCAAAGGTCCACCACTCGCCATCATGCTGCCGCCAGTAGAGCGGCGCCCGCCACCCGGCCGCCCTGGCCGCATACCACCCGTCCGACAGCCACAGCGTTTCCGCGTCGTAGCCGCCATCCTCGATGAATGCGATCCACTCCCCCGCCGTCACCAGCCGTCCGGCCATGCGGAAGGGCGGCACGTAGGTCTGGTGCCGCGGGCCTTCATTGTCGAAGTGAAAGCCCTTTTCGGCGCCGATGCTGACCATGCCGCCATCGAAGCTCATCCAGTCGGCCTCGGTCTCGGCCGCCTCCATCGCGATCGGTGCGGGAGGCACGAATGCCGGCTCGAGCGGATTGAAGGAGAAGGCATGGAGGATATCGGACAGGAGGAGCTCCTGATGCTGCATCTCGTGATGACAGCCAAGCTCCACGCGCTCCTCGATCTCGGCGCGCCGGCCATGCGGCGGGTCGGCCAGCAGCGCCGACACCCGCGCGTCAACCACCGCGCGATAATGGAGCACCTCGGCAGCGGACGGGCGCGTCAGCATTCCGCGCATGGGGCGCGCGTGCCGGCTCCCGGCCTGCACATAATAGGAGTTGAAGCAGTGGGCGAACTTCGGATCGTGGGGCTTGTAGCCGCTTTCGAACGGCGCCAGCACGAATGTTTCGAAGAACCATGTGGTGTGGGCAAGGTGCCATTTGGCCGGAGACGCGTCCTCCATCGACTGCACGACCATGTCTTCGGGCGTCAGCCGTGCGGCGAGGTCCGAAGTCCGGTTGCGGGTGCGTTCGAAAAGGGCGGCTACGCTTGCCGGGTCGCGTTGCGAGTCAGTCTGTGCCATCGGCGGATGTCCTTTCGTCGGAGCCTTTCGGCGCCGCCGTCCGGCCGCGGGCGGCGGCTACCGGCCTCGCGGCATTTCACGCATCGAGCGTGCGCGCTTCTTCCGGGATCATGATAGGAATTCCATCCCGGATCGGATAGGCGAGCTTGGCCTGATCGGAGATCAATTCGTGCGCTGCGGCGTCGTAGCGCAGCGTGCTCTTGGTCACCGGGCAGACGAGAAGCTCCAGGAGTTTCGGGTCGACGGCACGCTCTTCGGTCATTGTCGCAGGTGTCCTTTAGGGGCTAGTTCAGCGTCGGCTTATCGCCTGCCTGACGCGCAAGCTCAATCTCGGTGATGGCAACCAGCGTCGCGGCACGCGCCCGTAGGTCGGGCGCTTCCAGAAGCGCCTGCTTCTCGGCCGGACCGTAGGGGCTCATCATCGCCAGCGTGTTTACCAGCGCTTCGTTGGACGCCGAGCGAACGCTCTTCCAGTCCGCCTCAAGATCGTTGGCGTCCAGATAGCTCTGGAAGGCCTCGATCAGCGCATCGCGGTCCACATCCTCCTCGCCGCTCTCACCGTCGAGATCGCAGGCGAAATCTTCGGCGGAGATGCGGCAGCGGCGGAAAATGTCACCCTCGTCCACCTCCTCCAGCACCTTGAAGCGGCAGATGCCGGCGAGCTGGATCAGATAGCGCCCGTCGCCGCTCTCCTGGAACGAAGTGATGCGGCCGAGCGACCCGATTTCGCAAAGCGGCGGCGCCTCCGGGTCGCTCCCGGCCTCACCATCGAACCGCGGCTGAACCATGCCGATGACGCGGTGGGTCGCCAGCGCCTCGTCGATCATCGCCAGATAGCGCGGCTCGAAGATGTTGAGCGGCAGGTGGCTGCGCGGCAGCAACAACGCCCCCGACAGCGGAAACACCGGCACCGAGTCCGGGATCTCCCGCACGTTCTCATAGGCGGTGTTACCGATACGCATCTGATCCTCCAACGTTCACGCGAAAAGAACCGATGCCATCTTGCGGCGGCCAGCCAGGGTCGCAGGGTCGGTCGGGCCCCACGCCTCGAAGAAGTTGAGGAGTTCCTTGCGCGCAGCGCCCTCGTTCCAGTCCGCCTCGCGGCGCAGGATGACCACGAGCTCGTCCACCGCCCCCTTGCGGTCGCCTTCTGCGGCCAGTGCGATCGCAAGGTCGAGACGGGCTTGATGATCCTCGGGGTTCTCCTCCACCGCAAGGCGCAGCTTTGCGGCCTCGCCAAGGCTGGCGGCCTGCTCCTTCAGCCGCAGCGCGGCTTCCAGCGCCTGAATTTCCGGCTTGGCGCGCATTTCGGGCGTCACCGAGTTGAGGAGTTCCTCGGCGCCTGCGGTGTCGCCGGCGTCCAGGCTGACGAAACCAAGCCCGGCGATGGCCCCGGCGTGCTCTCCGTCATTTTGCAGGATCTGGGTGTAGATTGCGGCGGCCTGATGGAAATCGCCTGCCACGCGGGCAGCATCCGCGGCCTCCAACGCTTCGGCAATGCCGTCACCTGCGGGACCGGCCACGCGCTCCAGAAATGCGCGGATCTGGCTTTCGGTCTGCGCCCCCACGAAGCCGTCGACCGGCTGGCCCTTGCTGAAGGCAATCACCGCCGGGATCGACTGGATGCCGAGCTGGCCGGCAATTTCCGGGTGGTCGTCGATGTTCATTTTCACCAGCGACACGCCGTCGAACGCGGCAACGGCCTTTTCGATGATTGGCGTCAGCTGCTTGCAGGGGCCGCACCACGGCGCCCAGAAATCCACCAGGACGACGCTGTCGCGCGAGGCCTCCACCACATCGACCATGAAGGTCTGCGTGGTCGTGTCCTTGACGGTGCCGCTGCCGGCAGCAGGGGTCTGGGTCGCGGGTTTTGAGGAGACGACCTGTCCCCCCGGACCAAAGAGCGTGCTCATGCGGTTGGCTTGTCCTGCTTCTTAAAGTTCAAACGTAGGTGAGTCTGCCGTTAAGGCAATCGCCCGCGGCTTTTCGCAGCGCAATATCGGGCGCCGCCAGTCACGAGCGCAAGCTGACCTGCCCCGCTCAGACGTCCTGTGGCGCGGGAAGGTCCGTCACAAGCGGCGGATGGCCGACATGGTTGAGATAGGCGAGGAAGGCGGGTCCTGCCACTGTCACGGTTGCGGTGTTGCGCAATGGATGGACGTTGACAAGGTCCGCGGACGCAACATCCGGATGCAGGACGCAGATCACCGCCCGCTCCGCATCGTTGACCAGCGCCAGCGGCGTCACCGAGCCGGGCGTCACGCCAAGGTGCATTGCCATGGCATCCGCGGATGCAAAGCTCACGCGGCCCCTGGCGCCGATGGCGGTGTGGATGCGCTTGAGGTCGACCGCGGCGTCTTCCGGTGTCGTGACCAGGAAGAGCGCGCCTTTCTTGTCTTTCAGGAAGAGGTTTTTGGTGTGAACGCCGGGGATGGTGCCGCGCAGATCCTGGGATTCGTCCACCGTGTGCGCGGCCTCGTGCTCCACCGTGGGCGGATCGATGCCGAGGGCGGCGAAGGCTTCGGCCATCAGGTCGAAGCCTCGGGGTGCTGCCGGCGCGGTCCCTTCGGGCGCGCCGGCTTGGGGGTCGCTCACCAGCTTCAGCCGGCCTTGGTGACGGCGCGGCCCGCCAGCACCGAGACGAGATGCGCACGATATTCGGCAGAGCCGTGGATGTCGGACAGCATCTGGTCCGGGCTGATGGCAACGCCGGTCACCGCATCGGCAGACCAGTTGGAGGCCAGCGCCTGTTCCATCTCGGCAACGCGGAAGACGCCCTCGTTGCCCGACCCGGTCACCGCAACCCGCGGCTCGCCGTTCGCCAGCACCGCAACGAACACCGAGCAGAGCGAGTAGCGCGATGCCTGGTTGCGGAATTTCTCGTAAGCCGCCTTCTTGGGCACCGGAAACGAGATCTTGGTGATGATCTCGTCGTCAGCCAGCGCGGTCTCGAACATGCCCTGGAAATATTCCTCCGGCGTGTAGGAGCCCTTGGTGGTGTGGATGGTGGCGCCAAGTGCCATCACCGCGGCCGGGTAGTCGGCCGCCGGGTCGTTGTTGGCGAGAACGCCGCCCATGGTGCCCATGTTGCGCACCGCCGGGTCGCCGATGGTGGCGGCAAGGCCGCACAGCACCGGCAGCACGCGCCGGATGTCATCCGACTGCGCCACCTGGGAGTGGGTGGAGGCAGCACCGATGGTGACGGTGTCGCCGTCCACCGTGATCCCCTTAAGCTCGGGGATCTTGGTGAGGTCGATCACGTCGGACGGGGCCGCCAGCCGCTGCTTCATGGTGGCGATCAGCGTCTGACCGCCGCCCAGAAACTTGCCGTCTTCGGCAGCGTTCAGCTTGGCAACGGCGTCGTCCAGCGATGAGGCCTTTGAGTAATTGGTCGCGTACATTCCGGTCCCCTATTCCGCCGCCATCGCCGGGCGGTTCGCATTGATGGCACGCCACACCTTTTCCGGTGTCGCGGGCATGGTCATGTCTTCGGTGCCGATTGCATCGGTCACCGCATTGATCACGGCAGCCGGTGCGCCAATGGCACCCGCCTCGCCGCAGCCCTTCACACCCAGCGGGTTGTTGGGGTTGGGCGTTTCGATGTGGCCGAGGCTGAAGTTCGGCAGGTCGTCCGCGCGCGGCACGCAATAGTCCATGTAGGACGCGGTGATGAGCTGGCCGTTATCGTCGTAGATGCAGCCTTCAAGCAGTGCCTGGCCGATCCCCTGCGCAAGACCGCCATGGACCTGCCCCTCGACGATCATCGGGTTGATGATGACGCCGAAGTCGTCCACCGCGACGAAGTTGATCACCTCGGTCACGCCGGTGCCGGGGTCGATTTCCACTTCGCAGATGAACGTGCCGGCCGGGAACGTGAAGTTCGCCGGATCGTAGAACGCCTTCTCCGACAGCCCCGGCTCCATGTCGTCGGGGATGTTGTGGGCGGTGTAGGCACCGAGCGTCATCTCGTGCCAGGCAAGCTTCTTGTCGGTGCCCGCCACCTTCAGCTCGCCATTTTCGATGACGATGTCGTTCTCGTCGGCTTCCAGCAGGTGGCCGGCGAGCTTCTTCGCCTTCTTTTCCACCTTGTCGACCGCCCTGGAGATCGCGCCCATGCCCACCGGGCCGGAGCGCGAGCCGTAGGTGCCCATGCCGAACTGCACCTTGTCGGTATCGCCGTGGACAATCTGCACGTTGTTGATCGGCAGGCCGAAGCGGTCGGCGATCACCTGCGCAAACGTCGTCTCGTGGCCCTGGCCGTGGCTGTGCGAGCCGGTCAGGAGTTCGATGGTGCCAACCGGGTTCACGCGAACCTCGGCCGATTCCCACTGCCCGACACCGCCGCCCAGCTGGCCGACAGCCTTGGACGGCGCAAGCCCGCACGCCTCGATGTAGCAGGAGAAGCCGAGGCCGCGCAGCTTGCCGCGCCGCTCCGCTTCGGCCTTGCGGGCGGCGAAGCCGTCATAGTCGATTGCCGCGAGGCCCTTGTCGAGCAGCGCGTCGAAGTCGGTCGGGTCGTACGCCATCAGGACCGGCGTCTGGTACGGGAAGTCGCGGATGAAGTTCTTGCGCCGCAGCTCCACCGAGGAAACGCCGAGCTGGCGTGCCGCAGCTTCCACAATCCGCTCGACCACAAAGGTCGCTTCCGGCCGGCCTGCGCCGCGGTAGGCGTCCACCGGGGTGGTGTGCGAGTAGACAAGCTTCACGTTGGCGTAGACATTCGGCGTCTTGTACTGGCCGGACAGCAGCGTGGCGTAGAGGTAGGTCGGCGTCGCGGACGAGAACAGCGACATGTAGGCGCCGATGTTCGCGATGGTGACGACCTTGAGGCCCGTGAAGTTGTGGTCGGCATCGAGCGCCAGCTTCACCTTGGTGGCATGGTCGCGGCCGTGGGCGTCGGTCATGAACGCTTCGGTGCGGTCGGCGGTCCACTTGATGGCGCGGCCGAGCTTTTTTGCGGCGTAAAGGCAGCAGATCTCTTCGGGGTAGACGTAGATCTTGGAGCCGAAGCCGCCGCCGACATCAGGCGCGATCACGCGGAGCTTGTGCTCGGGCGCAATGTTGTAGAACGCCGACAGCACCAGCCGTGCCACATGCGGGTTCTGGCTGGTGGTGTTGAGGGTGAAGTGCTCTTCGGCCCGGTCGTAGGAGGCGACGGCAGAGCGCGGTTCGATGGCGCTCGGCACCAGCCGGTTCTGGAAGAGGTCCAGCTCCACCACATGCGCGGCGCTCGAAAATGCAGCGTCGGTGGCTGCTTCGTCGCCCAGCTCCCAGTCGCAGATGAGGTTGTTGGGGGCTTCGTCGTGAACCTGCACGGCGCCATCGTCCATGGCGTGTGCAAAGTCGGTCAGCGAGGGGAGTTCGTCGTAGACGATGTCGATGGCTTCGGCAGCGTCCACGGCCTGCGAGCGCGTTTCGGCGACCACCAGCGCGACGGGCTGGCCCACGTGCCGCACGGTGTCGGCGTCCATCGGCCGCCACGGCGCCGCCTTCATAGGCGTGCCGTCCTTGGAGTGAATCATCCAGCCGCAGATGATGTTGCCGACCGCCCCGTCGATCAGGTCCTGACCGACGATGATGCCGACGACGCCCGGCATCTTCTCGGCTTCCGAGATGTCGAGCTTGGTGATTTTTGCGTGCGCATGGGGCGAGCGCAGGAAGACGCCTGCGGTCAGGTCGCGCTCGGAAATATCGTCGGTGTACCGGCCCTGGCCGGTAATGAAGCGCTTGTCTTCCTTGCGGAGAGCGCGCGCGCCGATGCCTTCGATGCCCATGGTGATGACCCCTATTCGGCGGCCATCGCCGGGGTCCCGCGCATCTCTTTCGCGGCCGCGTCGATCGCTTTGACAATGTTGTGGTAGCCGGTGCACCGGCAGATGTTGCCTTCCAGCTCCTTGCGGATGACCGTTTCGTCCAGCCCCTCGGGGTGACGCTTCACGATGTCCACCGCCATCATGATCATGCCCGGCGTGCAGAAACCGCACTGCAGGCCATGATGCTCGCGGAAGGCGGACTGCATCGGATGCAGCTCGTCGCCGTTGGCAAGGCCTTCGATCGTGACGATCTCGCTGCCGTCGACCTGCGCCGCAAAAACGGTGCAGGATTTGACGGCCTGCCCGTCAATGTGGACGGTACAGGCGCCGCACTGGGAGGTATCGCACCCGACATGCGTGCCGGTGAGGCCCAGATGCTCGCGAATGAGCGAGACCAGAAGCGTCCGGTCCTCAACATTGCGCGTAACTTCGCGGCCGTTCACGGTGAGCTTGACCTCACTCATTGCGTTACCCCCTGATCGTTTCGAACTTGGCTAATTCCAGTTATTGCAACGCTATCAGAACTAGGATCACGACGGCAAACGCGAAAAGGCCCCACATGAACGCACCGCCCCATGCGTTCCGGCCCGCCGCCACCTCCAGCTTTTCCTCAACGCCGTCTTCGCCGTGCGCCGAATCGACCGGCCGGGCCCTGGCGGCGATTTCCGTCTCCGTAAGGCCCTCGTCGATCCGCGCGGCAGTCAGCTCGGGCCGCGGGGTGGGCTCGACCCTGCCGGTCGGCTCGGGTGCTGGCGCAACCGGTGGCGCTGCGTCCACCGCATCCGGCGCCGCCGCCGCCGTGCCGACCTTTTCGCTGAACGCCTCGAAGAAGTCTGCGGCGTATTTGCGGGCGGTGGTGTCCACCAGCCGCGAGCCCAGCTGCGCCAGCTTGCCGCCTACCGTCGCGCGCGCGTCGTAGCGCAGAATCGTGTCGCGGCCGTCTTCCTCCAGCGCCACGTCGGCCGAGCCCTTGGCAAAGCCCGCAACGCCGCCCTTGCCCTCGCCCACCAGCGTGTAACGCTCCGGCGCCACCGGATCGACGATGGTCACGTCCGCGTCGAATTTCGCCTTCACCGGGCCGACCTTGGCCTGAACGGTTGCGCTCAGGGCGTGATCGCTGACCTTTTCCATCCGCTCGCAGCCCTTGATGCAGGCCTTCAAAATGTCAGGATCGTGCAGCGCGTCCCACACCACCTTGCGCGGAGCAGAGATTTTGTGTTCGCCAGACAGTTCCATGAAACGCGTTCCTCCAGTTACACCCGACCCGTCAGGCACAGGTTCGGCAATGTTTGCCCCGTCCGACAGAGACCCTCAACCGAAAGCACAGCCGATGAGTTCCGAGCCGCACGCCCTGCCCCTGCGGATCGCAGACACCTGGGAAGACTATAGGCTCATCGACAGCGGTGCGGGCCAGAAGCTTGAGAAATTTGGAGATTGCCTGCTGATAAGACCGGAACCGCAGGCAATCTGGCCGAAGACCGACCTTGCCGCCTGGGACCGGGCGAACACAAGCTTCGAAGGTGCCGACGGCGAGGAGCGCGGCCGCTGGAGCGCGGAGGTGGGCGATTTTCCGGTCCGCCTTGGCCCCGTCACCATGGTCTGCCGCCTCACCAACAACCAGCACGTCGGCCTGTTTCCCGAGCAGCGCCCGCACTGGGAGGCTGCCGGTGCCGCGCTCAAGGGCAGTGATGCGCCGCACGTCCTCAACCTTTTCGGCTACACGGGCGCCGCCTCGCTGCTGCTGGCGGCAAGCGGCGCCCATGTCACCCACGTCGACGCCTCCAAGAAGGCGATCGCATGGGGCAAGGAAAGCCAGGCGGCTTCCGGCATGAACGATGCGCCCGTCCGCTGGATCTGTGACGACGCGCAGAAATTCGTCGCGCGTGAGGTGCGTCGCGGCCGCAAATATCAGGGCATCCTGCTCGATCCGCCCAAATTCGGCCGCGGCCCGAAGAACGAGACGTGGGATTTTTTCGAGGGCCTCGCGCCCTTGCTGGCGGACATTGCACAGCTGGTGGCGGACGATGCACGCTTCGTGATCCTCACCGCTTACGCCTTGCGCACATCTGCGCTGGCGGTTGGCCGCACGCTTGATATGACGCTTGCCGGACGCGGCGGCCATGTGGAAGCCGGCGAGCTTGCTATCCCGGAGGCGACCGGCCGCCTCCTCCCAACCTCGATGTATGCGGAGTGGCGGCCATGAATGCGCGCGTAGGCTCGGTGAAGACGATCACCTCGACGGCCAACCCCATCATCAAGGCAGCAAGGGCGCTGCATCAGCGCAAGGCCCGCAACGAGAGCGGCCTGTTCCTCGCCGAAGGCCACAAGCTGGTGCTCGACGCCCTCGCGGTCGACTGGCTGCCCGAGATGATCCTGATGCTGGAGCCCGGCGACGACGGCGATCCCGGTGCCCAGCTTGCCGCCCGCGTGCGCGCAGCCGGCGGCGACGTGATCTTCACCAACGGCGCGGTGATGGAAAAGCTGGCAAGGCGGGACAACCCGCAAACTGTGATCGGCGTGTTCCCGCAGCGCCTCGCCTCGCTTGCCACCTTCACCCACGGCACGGTGATCGCGCTGGAGGCGCCGCGCGACCCCGGCAACATCGGCACCATCATCCGCACCGCTGACGGGGCCGGGGCGGCCGGTGTCATCCTCATCGGCAATTCGGCCGACCCGTTCGGCATTGAAGCCGTGCGCGCCACCATGGGCTCGGTGTTTCATGTCCCGATCGCCCGCACGGACCTCGACGGCTTCCTAAAATTCAGCGCGCGTTTCCCCGGCCCCGCCATCGGCACGCACCTCGAAGGCGCGGTCGATATCCGGACCATCGGCCCCGAGGAGCCGCAGATATTGGTGATGGGCACCGAGCAGGCCGGGATGACCGAGGAACTGGCGCGCCACTGCTCGCAGCTGGTCAGAATTCCGATGGACGGCGCCGCCGACAGCCTGAACCTTGCGGTGGCCACCGGCGTCGCGCTTTACGAACTGCGGCGCGCCTACCTCTGAAGGCGGCGCCGGGCGCTAGAGTTTCGCCTCGACCGCATCCCAGAACATGCCCGCCACATCCGGCCCGCCGAGCTTTTCCACCGCGCGGATGCCGGTGGGCGAGGTGACGTTGATCTCGGTGAGGTGCCCGTCGATCACGTCGAGCCCGGTGAAGACGAGCCCCAATTCCTTCAGCCGCGGGCCGACGCGGGCGATGATCTCGCGCTCGCGCTCCGTCAGCTCCGTTGCGTTGGCGGCGCCGCCCCGCACCATGTTGGAGCGGATCTCGCCCTTGGGCGGCACGCGGTTGATGGCGCCGGCAAATTCGCCGTCGATGAGGATGATGCGCTTGTCGCCCTCGGTCACGCGCGGCAGGAAGCGCTGGACCACGGCCGGCTCGCGGAAGGCGGTGTCGAACATGTCCATCAGCGAGGAGAGATTGGGGTCGTCCTGCGAGAGCTTGAACACCGCCGCACCGCCGTTGCCGTAGAGCGGCTTGATGACGATGTCGCCGACATCGGCGCGGAACTGCCTGATGGTTTCGCGGTCACGCGAGATCAGCGTTTCGGGCATCAGGTCGGAAAATTCGAGCACGAACAGCTTTTCGGGCGCGTTGCGGACCCCGGCGGGATCGTTGACGACCAGCGTGTCCGCAATCTCCAGAAGGTGGGTCGAGGTGACATAGGCCATGTCGAAGGGCGGGTCCTGGCGCAGAAGCACCACGTCCATGTCCGACAGGGGCATTTCCTCGGTGGTGCCCAGCGTGGCGTGGTTGCCGGCCTCGTCGCGCACCGTAAGCGGCTCGAAGCGGGAGCTGACCTTGCCCGCGCGGAAGCTGAGACGCTCCGGCGTGGTGTGGAACAGCGTGTGCTCGCGCCGTGCCGCCTCCAGCAGGAGGGCGAACGTGGAGTCGCCATTGATGTTGATGCCCCCGATGGGGTCCATCTGAACTGCGATCGTTGCCATGTCTTTTGCGTCCAATCCGTCTGCTGCGAAACCTTTATTGCGCTCCGCCCTTGAGCGCCATGGCGAGACGGTAAAGTTCCCGCCGGTTGCGCCCGGTGACCTTGGCCACCTCCGCCGCCGCAGCGCTCGCCGGCAGCCGCGTCAGCGCCTCGCCCAGCAGCGTCTCGGCCTCCGCCTCGTCCACCACCACCTCGCCCGGCGGCCCGACCAGAATGACGATCTCGCCCTTCACGTCGGTCTCGCCGTAGCGGGCGGCAAGGTCCGCCAGCGTGCCGTTGTCCACCGTTTCAAACCGCTTGGTGAGCTCGCGCGCGACAATCGCGTCGCGGGGGCCCAGCACCTCCGACAGGTCAGCCAGCGCAGCGCCCAGCCGGTGCGGCGCCTCGTAGAAGGCAAGAGTTGCCGGCACGGTTGCCAGCGCCTCGATGCGATTGCGCCGCGCGGCCGTCTTCGGCGGCAGGAAGCCTGCGAACATGAACGCATCCGTCGGAAGCCCTGCCACGGACAGCGCCGCCACGACGGCGGAAGCGCCCGGCACCGCGTGAACCCTTGCGCCGGCCGCACGCGCCTCGCTCACCAGCTTGTAGCCGGGGTCCGAGATGAGAGGGGTGCCGGCATCGCTCACCAGCGCCACCGATCCGCCGTCCGCCAGCACCGCCAGAATGCGCGGGCGCTGGGCGGCGGCGGAATGCTCGTCGTATCGCATCATCGGCGTTTCGATGCCGAAGTGGGTGAGAAGACGGCCGGTGTGGCGCGTGTCTTCCACCGCAATATGGTCCGCGCCGGCGAGGGTTTTCAGCGCCCGGACGGAGATATCGCCAAGGTTGCCGATAGGCGTTGCGACGATATGCAGGCCCGGATCGGCCTTGGTGGCGGCAAGGCGCACACCGTCGAGGAGGAAAGAAGGGTCCGGCACGTGAGCAACTCCGGCTTGATACATGGGTGACTAATGTTGGAGGATCGCGCCGTGAGCAAGTTGAACCCGATCAGTGCCGCCGCGCGGCTTCGTTTCGTCCTCGCTGCCGGTGCGCTTCTGGCGCTGACCGCGTGCGGCGCCCTCGATTCCGATTCGTCCGGCGGTACGGCCGTCGTCGCCCGCAAGATCGGCCCGGCCAGTCCGGCGGGACCACAGGCCCGAATTATCGGCGACGGCGGTGTGACCGTTGCCATGCTCTTGCCGATTTCGGCAGGCGGCAGCGCCAGCGGCCTTGCCCAGTCGTTCCAGAACGCGGCCGAGCTGGCGATGAACGAAGTCACCCAGGACAATGTCCGCATTGTGGTGCGCGACACCGGCGGCGACACCGAAATCGCCCAACAGGCCGCCGAACGTTCGGTCGCTGAAGGCACGAAGCTCATTCTGGGTCCGGTGTTTGCGCCGGCAGTGGCAGGGGCCGGCGGCCCGGCGCGCGCTGCCTCGGTGCCGGTGATTGCCTTTTCCACCGATGCCAGCATTGCCGGACGCGGCGTCTACCTCCTCAGTTTCCTGCCGCGACAGGACGCAACCCGCGTGGTCGGCCATGCCGCCAGCAACGGCGTGCGCACCTACGCCGGGCTGGTGCCCGACAACGGCTACGGCCTGGTGATGGAAGCCGCCTTCCGCGAAGCGGTAGCCAGCGCCGGCGGCCGCGTCACGCTGGTGCAGAAATATGCGCCGGGCGAGATTGCCGCGGCGGCCCGCCAGGTGGCGGCCGGCGGTGCGGTCCAGGCCGTGTTCGTCCCCAATGGTGGCGACGACCCGGGCGCTGCGGCCGCCGCACTCAGTTCAGCCGGTGTCAACGCCCGCCTTCTTGGCAGCGGCCAGTGGGACAATCCGGCGGTGCTGCGCGCGCCGGCCCTTGCGGGCGCTTGGTTCCCCGGCTCGCAAAAAGGCGGTTTCGAGGCGTTCGCACAGCGCTACGAGGCGCGCTATTCGGTGGCGCCGCCGCGCACCGCCTCGCTGGTCTACGATGCCGCGCTGCTGGCAAACGGCCTTGTGGGTGCGCGCGGCAATGCCGCGTTCAGCACGGCCGCGCTCGAAAACCGCGACGGCTTCATCGGCGTCGACGGCATCTTCCGCCTCACCGGCAACGGCCTGTCGGAGCGGGGGCTTGCGGTCTACGAGGTGACCGGCGGCGGGGAGGCGCGCGTGGTCTCGCCGGCACCCACCCAATTTGGCCGCACCTTCTAGGCCGCCCGGACAATGGCCCGCATCCTCGTCGTCATTTCCGGCGGCATTGCCGCCTACAAGGTGCTGGAAGTGATCCGCCGCCTGCGCGAGCGCGGGCACGAGACGCCTGCGATCCTCACCGAGGCCGCCACGCGCTTCGTCACCCCGCTATCGGTGGGGGCACTGTCCAACGCGCCGGTCCTGACCGACCTGTTCGACCTCGACCGGGAACGCGAAATCGGCCACATCCGCCTCGCCCGCGATGCGGACCTGGTGCTCCTGGCCCCCGCCAGCGCCGACATTCTGGCCAAGATGGCTTCCGGGTTTGCTGGCGACCTTGCCACCGCGTCGCTGCTTGCAACCAACGCCCCCATCCTGGCAGCGCCTGCCATGAACCCGGCGATGTGGGCGCACCCCGCCACGGCCCGCAACGTCGCCACTCTGGCCGCGGACGGCGTGCACTTCATCGGCCCCGATGCGGGCGAAATGGCCGAGCGCGGCGAGGCCGGCACCGGCCGTCTTGCCGCGCCGATGGCCATTGTCGATGCGGTGAGCGCGCTGTTGACGCCGGACCGGCCCCTCGAAGGCCGGCACATTCTCGTCACGTCCGGCCCGACGCACGAAGCCATCGACCCGGTGCGCTACATTGCCAACCGGTCGTCCGGCCGTCAGGGCCACGCCATTGCGCAGGCGGCGGCCAGAGCAGGCGCCGCGGTGACGCTGATTTCGGGCCCCGTCACCCTCCCCGACCCGCCCGGCGTGACCGTGCACAAGGTGGAGAGCGCGCGTGAGATGCTGGCCGCAGCAGAGGCCGCTCTGCCGGCCGACTGTGCCATCATGGCCGCCGCCGTGGCCGACTGGCACGTGGAGGCCGCCCCGCAAAAGCTGAAAAAGGACGCCGCGCCGCCGACGCTCACCCTGTCGCAGAACCCCGACATTCTGGCGACCGTTTCCGCCAGCCCCAGCCGTCCCGGCCTGGTGATCGGCTTTGCGGCGGAGACCGAAAGCGTGATCGAGAACGCGGTTGCCAAGCGCCTGCGCAAGGGGTGCGACTGGATTGTCGCCAACGATGTGTCCGCCGGTGTCTTCGGCGCAGCTGAAAACACCGTACATCTCATCACCGCCGAAGGGGTGGAGGACTGGCCCCGCCTTCAGAAGGCGGATGTGGCAACGCGGCTGGTCGCCCGCATTGCCGCAACGCTCGGGCCCGATCAGCCGACGTAATTGATCTTCCCGTCCTCAATCAGCCGGGCGACCTTGTCGGCGTGCCTGCGCCCGTTGGCGACCTCGGCATCCAGCTTTGCTTCCAGCTTGTGGATCTCCGCAAGCCGGGCAATCACCGTGTCAATCTGGTCGAACGGGACGACCACAACACCGTCGCGGTCGCCGCAGATCATGTCGCCGGTGGCCACCTGCCGGCCGCCGATGCTGATCGGCAGACCCACCGTGCCCGGCCCGTTGGAGAAGGGCGAGGCCGGGTTGAGCCCGGTGCACCAGACCGGCAAGCCAACGTCCACAATGCCCGCATAGTCGCGCACCGGCCCATCGGTCACGAAGCCCGCAGCCTCGTTGTTGCGGACCATCCCCATCACCCGGTCGCCAACTGCGGCGCAGCGCTGGTGGCCGCCGAACGCCACCACCAGAATGTCTCCCGGCGACAAAAAGTGCAGCGCAGCGTAGGTGGCCAGAATATCCGCCGGACCAGCGTCCGCCGTCAGCGCGGGACCGGCCGCAACGCAGCGGATATCCCGCCCTTCGCCAAGGGGCCGGATGGCGGGGTCGAGTGCGCCGTCGCCGCCCAGCGCATCGGCCACAAAGCTCGTCTGCACGCCCTGGAAGGCGGCAATCTGTGCCGCGGTGGGCCGGTTGCGCGCCTTGTTTACGGTCAGTTGCGCAGGTTCTTCGATCATCGGCATATCCTCGTGTGTTGCCGGCAACATGGCCGATCCCGCGCCCCGCGAGAAGACGCCCGGTCCGCTCCCCGGGCATCAAGCACCCTTGCGCAGCGCGGTGCGGCGGATAGAAGAGCGGCGATGATCAACGTCTCCCTCACCCGCCTCCCCCACGGCGAAGGCCTTGCCCTCGGGTACGCCACTGCAAGCGCTGCCGGGCTCGACCTGCCCGCCGCCGTTGCCGCCGACGAACCGGTGACCATCGCGCCGTGGTCCCGCGCCATGGTCCCCACCGGCCTTGCCATCGCGTTGCCGGAAGGCTTCGAGGCGCAGGTGCGGCCCCGCTCCGGCCTTGCCGCCAAACATGGGGTGACCGTCCTCAATGCCCCCGGCACCATCGACGCCGACTACCGCGGCGAGGTGAAGGTGATCCTCGTCAACCTGTCCGAAACGCCGTTCACCGTTGCCCGCGGTGACCGCATTGCGCAGATGGTGTTTGCCCCCGTCACCACCGCGACGCTGGTGGAGGTCACCACTCTGGACGAGACCGCACGCGGCGAAGGCGGCTTCGGGTCCACCGGCCGGTGACGCTGTCGCCGGACGAGATCGAGCGCTACGCCCGCCACCTGGTCCTCTCCGGCGTGGGCGGACCGGGCCAGCAGGCGCTCAGGCGCGCACGCGTCGCCGTGGTGGGCGCCGGCGGGCTTGGATCGCCTCTGGTGCTTTATCTGGCCGCAGCCGGCGTCGGCACCATCCGGATTATCGACGATGACACGGTCGCCCTGTCCAACCTCCAGCGTCAGGTGCTGTTCGCAACCGCCGACACCGGCAACGGCAAGGCCGAAGCGGCGGCTGCCGCCGTCCACCGCCTCAACCCGCACATCACCGTGGAAACCTCTCCTGTGCGGCTGACGGCGGACAACGCGGCCGGCCTGCTGGAGGGCGTCAGTGTGGCCGCCGACGGCTCCGACAATGCCGCCACGCGCTACGCCGTGTCCGATGCGTGCTTTCATGCCCGCGTTCCGCTGGTGAGCGGCGCTGTCCACGGCTTCGACGGCCACGTGACCACGCTGGCGCCGTTCGGCCACGCTGCGGACGGCACACCCAACCCCACCTACCGCTGCCTGTTCCCCGACCCGCCGCCCGATGCGATGGTGGACGAGTGCGCCCGCCACGGCATTCTGGGTGCCGTCACCGGGGTCATCGGCACTTTGCAGGCAAACGAAGTCCTGAAACTCATCCTCGGAACGGGCGAACCGCTCATCGGCCGTCTTCTGCTGTTCGACGCGCGCGATACACGGTTCGACACCATCACCTACGCATGGTCGCCCGCCAATCCACTGACGGGCACCGCCGCTCAGGACATGGCGGAGTAGAACTCCTCGCGGACGATCTTGCCGTCCTTCGCCGTATAGATGGCGACCTCGTGGAGCGGCATCGTCTCTCCGGACTGCTTGCTGACGGCTTCCCCCTTGAAGATCACGGCAAAGCGGTCATCGCCATGCAGGAACGGGCCTTCCACCACCATGGCGCGGGTCTGCATGTTGTCGTTCCACCAGGCATGCTTGGCGCGGATCCCGTCCAGACCCGCGGTTTCGCGGCTCCGAGCCGGGTCCATCGTCATCGCCTCGACGGAGACGGCATCTGCCGCATAATCATTCTTGAGAAGCTCTTCGATGGTGTCATCACGGTTGGCGGCGACGAGCCGTTCGCCAAGCGCTTTCAGAGACATGGCACTTCCTCACCTGTCCAAAACAGACAAAATGTTCTGCTTTTGTCCATTTTTGTATGACACCTTTCCGGCCCTGTCACGAAATTTGTCCGACAGAAATTCCCGCAACGGTTGCGACGACGCAAACTGAACGCTAGCGTCGCAACCAAGCTGGCAAGGCCAGCACGCGCCGGCTCGACCCGGCGGCAAAAAACGAGAGGGAGGTTTCTCATGATTCGTTCGCTTCTGACGGGCGCCGCGCTCGTCTCCTTTGCGGCCACGGGTGCATTCGCGCAGGCCGAGTTCACGCTGCGCATTCAGACCCATCTGTCGCCCGAATCGGTTTCCGGCAAGAATGCCGCGCGTTTCTTCGACGATATCGAGGTGATGTCTGGCGGCCGGATCGACATCGAGCCGTTCTACTCGTCCGCCGTGGTGAAATCGGTGGAGACGTTCGATGCGGCGGTCAACGGCATCGTTGATGGTGACATGACCGGCGGCGCCTACCAGACCGGCAAGGACCCCGCCTTCCAGTTCGTCGGCGACCCGATGGGCGGCTACGACACGCCGTGGCAGATGTACGCCTTCCTCTACAATGGCGGCGGCATGGAAGCGGCGCAGAAGCTGTACAACGAGTATGGCATGCAGCTGATCGGCTGGTGGATTCCGGGGCAGGAATCGCTGGCATCGTCGAGCCCGATCCCCGGTCCCGAAGCCATCAAGGACTGGAAGTTCCGCTCGCCCCCCGGCATGGAAACCAAGATTTTCGCCAACATGGGCGCCTCCCCCATCGTGATGGACTTCACCGAAGTCTTCACCGCAATGGAGTCGGGTATCATCGAGGGGACGGACCACTCCAACCTGTCCACCAGCCAATCGGTGGGGATCTACGATCTGGTCAAGCACGCCACCTATCCGGGCTTCCACTCGATGCCTGCGGACCATCTGGCCATCAACCAGAGCGTCTGGGAGTCGATGCCGGAGGATCTGCAGCGGATTGTCGAAGTGGCGATGCAGAAGCTCTCCTTCCGCACCACGCTTGATTATGAGGTGGACATCCAGCGCGCCGCCAACGAGCTCTCCGCGGCCGGTGTAACCATGTATGACTGGTCCGCCGAAGACCGCGGCGCCTTCCGCGACGCGGCGGTCGCCGCCTGGGACGATTTTGCGACCACCCAGATGGCCAAGGACCTTGTTGCACAGCACAAAGACTTCCTGACCAAGATCGGCCTCTACGGCGACAACTAGGAATGGCTCGGGCTACGCGGCTGCGTTGGCCGCGCCAGCCCTTGAACTGCAAGCAGATTTTCCAGACTTGAGTGGCCGGGGCGGCGCCTCGGCCGGTCTCCGGCAGCCTGGCGAACGTATTGAAACGGTCGTTCCCAGACTGCTGAAGCGGTGTGCAACTGCTGACTTCTTTGCGGCACTGCACAATGGAAAATATGTCCCACGATATTGAAGTTTAGACTTGATTCCGCTTTCAAGCCCGGCCAGTGTGCTGCTCAACCAATCGCCTTCGGCAGATTGGACAAGAGCCGAAAACGGCCCGAAGTCTGGGGAGGCTTTGTGGATGGTCGAAATTCCGCCGAAGAGCGCGATCGACTATATCAGCCTCGGAATAAGTCGCGTCGGCATGTTTCTCGTCGCGATTATTGTGGGCATAATGTTCTACGAAGTGGTCATGCGCTACTTCTTCGAAAAACCCACTCTGTGGGTGAACGAAGCAAGTCTGTGGATCGGCGGCTTCATTTATCTTCTGGCCGCGCTGTACGTTCTGCAACAGCGCGGCCACATTCGTATCACCATGCTCTATGACGTGGTCCCCCGCTGGGTGCAGCGCGTCTTCGATCTCATCTCCACATTCGGCATCGTCGTCTTCGGCACCATGATCATTCATGGCGGCTTCAACGAAGCGACCGCCAAGTACGCCCGCTGGGAAACGTTCGGGACCGCCTGGGACCCGCCGATTCCCGCCACGATGAAGCCTGCAATCATCATCATCGCCGGCTTGATGATCGCACAGGCGATCGCAAACCTCATCTGTGACTGGAAGGACGCCCCGGTTGCCGATGGCGGCGAGAACATTGCCGACGAATACAAGCATTCCTACAGCGACACGGTCACCGACCGGCACGACTGACGGGCGCTGACGCGCCGCGGCTGCACGAGCGCTGCGCTTTTCCCACGAGATCGAGAGAGCACTGAGTCTGATGCCAGCTGCCGTTCCGTTTACACCGTGGGCCGTTTTCCTGATGGTTGCCGTCGGCTGGTTCTGCTACCTGTCCGTCCGCCGCGCTGACCTTCTGGCCGCCATCTTCCTCTCGGCCGTGCTCGTCCTGCTCATCTTCGTGTTTCCGCCGGATCTGGCGAACGGACCCGACACCCAGCCGGCGCGCGACGCCTTCTGGTCCGCCTTCGACACGCTGCCCAAGGTCTCCGGCATGGGCGTGGCGGAACTTTCCATCTGGCTCCTCGTCGGCATCTTCGCGCTGCTGGCCATCGGGATGCCGCTGGGATTCGCGTCAGGCTTCCTCGCCGTTCTCGTCCTTTACCTGCGCTTCGGGCCCGATGTCCTGTTCCGCACGTTCGGCACAGGGCCGTTCTCGGTGCTGTCGCAGCGCATCTACGGGCTGATGACGGACTACGTCATCATCTCGGTGCCGCTGTTCATCTTCATGGCCTCGCTGCTGGAACGCTCCGGCCTTGCCAAGGACATGTACACCGCGCTCAACGTCTGGCTCTCGCGCACCCGCGGCGGCATCGCGCTCGTCACCGCCATCATGGCGATCATCATGGCCGCCATGAGCGGGATCATCGGCGGCGAGGTGGTGCTCCTCGGCCTCATCGCACTGCCGCAGATGTTGCGCCTCGGCTACGACCAGAACCTTGCCATCGGCACGATCTGCGCCTCCGGCTCGCTCGGCACGATGATCCCGCCGTCCATCGTCCTGATCATCTACGGGCTGGTGACGGAAACCTCGATCCAGCAGCTGTTCACGGCAGCCTTCATTCCGGGCTTCATCCTGGCCAGCTGCTACCTTCTCTACATCATCGTGCGCACCCAGCTTAATCCGGCGCTGGCGCCGCTGCCGCCCGAGCAGGACGACGACATGGTCGGCTGGTCCAAGCCGGTGCGCTTTCTCTCCTTCATGCTGACCCTGGTGGTCGGCGCTGCACTCGCGGCCTCCTTCCTCGTCTACATGCAGGCCACGTTCGGTGCGCGCGCGAGCGGCCTCTTCATGCCCGAGCCGATGCTGGACGTTGCCGTCATGTGCGGCGTCGCGGTGGCCATCACCGTCGTCATGCTCGCCGTTCTGCGCCTGCACCGGATGCAGGAGGCATGGGACATGGGCAAGGGGCTGGTCGCCCCGCTGGTCGTGGTCTTTGTGGTGCTGGGGTCGATCTACGGCGGTGTCACCGGCATCACGGAGGCAGCGGGCATGGGCGTCGTGGCCGTGCTCCTGTTCATCGTCCTGCGCGGCGAGTTCACCGTCTCGCTGTTCTACGAATCGGTGCAGCGCACGTTCAAGTCCACCGGGACGATCCTGATGGTGACGTTCGGCGCCACCACGCTGGCCGGCGCCTACTCCATCGCCGGCGGGCCCGCCTACGTCGCCAACCTCATCACCGGTGCGGACCTTGCGCCATTCGCCGTCATCCTCGTCATGATGGCCATCTTCCTGGTGCTTGGCGCGCTGATGGACTGGGTCGGCATCGTGCTTCTGGTGATGCCGGTGTTCCTCCCCATCATCCTCGGTCTCGACCTCGGGATGACGCCCAACGAAACCAAGATCTGGTTCGGCATCCTGTTCTGCGTGAACATGCAGGTCTCGTTCCTGTCGCCCCCGTTCGGCCCGGCGGCGTTCTACCTCAAGTCCGTGGCGCCGCCGCATATCACCCTGCCGGACATTTTCCGCGGGTTCCTGCCGTTCATCGCCCTTCAGCTCTTCGTGCTGGCGCTTGTCCTGTTCTTCCCGCGGCTCACCCAGCTTCTCCTCTAGGGCCGCCTGCGGAGCACCTCACCGGACCCGCTGAAAGGCCGCGCGCTTCCATCCGCGGCCAGTTCGCCTTAATACGTCACCAAACGCCAACCCTGTGCTGGCCTGCAACCTGACGGTTTCGGGCCTTCCCGCACGCCACCGAGGCTTCGCAGATGCGGCCCGCGCCAGATTTGCGCCGGGCCGGCAGCCGTGGTTGGCAATCCGTTCCGGAAAGCAGGCTGCGCTCCGGCGCGCCGCAAAGAGGAGAAAGAATGACCGACACGCGCTACGACGTCCTCGGGATTGGCAACGCAATCTTCGATATTCTCGGCCACGTCCACGAAGCCGCCCTGACCGACAACGGCCTTGAAAAAGGCTCCATGCGCCTGGTGACGGCCGAGGAAGCACTCGCCTGCGACGCGCTCCTGACCGAGGCTGTGCGCATTTCCGGCGGTTCGGCCGGCAACTCCATCGCGGGCGTCGCCTCGCTGGGCGGCCGCGGCGCGTTCATCGGCAAGGTCGCCACCGACACGTTCGGCGATGCCTACGCCAGCGACATGCACCGCATCGGCATCGAGTTCAGCACGCCGCGCCTGACCGACGGGACGCCCACGGCGACCTCGGTCATCCTCGTCACGCCCGATGGCGAGCGGACCATGAACACCTTCCTCGGCGCCAGCCAGCACCTGACGGAAGGCGACATCGACACCGCTCTGGTGGACGCCTCCGCCATCACCTTCCTCGAAGGCTACCTCTTCGACCCCGCACCCGCGAAGGCTGCCTTCCGCACCGCGACGGAGCGTGCAGCAAAGGTCGGCCGCCGCGCCGCCGTCACCTTGTCGGACTCGTTCTGCATCGAGCGCCACCGGGCCGACTTCATGGAGTGGCTGTCTTCGGGCCAGGTCGGGATCGTCCTTGCCAACACCGCCGAAGCCAAGTCCCTGTTCGAGACCGACGATATCGAGCTTGCCTGCAAAAAGCTTGGCGACCTCGTGCCGCTGGCTGCCGTCACCATGGGCGAAAAGGGAGTGCGCGTGCTCGACAAGGGCGCCGCGACCGACGTTGCCGCCAAGCCGACCAAGGTCGTCGACCTCACCGGCGCTGGCGACCTGTTTGCCGGCGGCTTCCTCCTCGGCATTGCCCGCGGCATTGCCCCGGCGGCCGCCGCCGAGCTTGGCGCCATTGCCGCTGCGGAGGTGATCTCCCACGTCGGCGCACGGCCTCAGGTGGACCTCAACGAGCTTGCCGGCGCCGCCGGGATCGCCCTGCCCGCCGCCGCCTGAGCTGCCGCTGACGCTGGCGCTGGCGCTGGCGCTGGCGCTGGCGCTGGCGACCACACGCAAAAATGCATGACCGCCCGCGCGCAATGCTTGAGATTTCCATCCGCGCGGGCGCTATAGAACAAGAATAAAGGGAGGCGAGACATGCAGACCAATTACGTGCGTCTCAACGAAATCGACGACGTGGTGACGGCAACGCGGCCGCTGGAGGCCGGAACGGCGGTGGAGGCGGTGGCCACGCTCTCGCTGGTCCCGCGCGGGCACAAGATTGCCGTGCGCGCCATCGCCGAAGGCGAGCCTGTGCGCAAGTACGCGCAGATCATCGGCTATGCGTCCAAGCCCATCGCCGCCGGCGAACATGTGCACGACCACAACCTCGCCTTCCGCGCGACCGACTTCGACTATCAGTTCGGCACCAACCTGCGCGAGATGCCGAAGCCCGCGGGCGAAGACACCTTCATGGGCTACCGCCGCGAGAGCGGGAAGATCGGCACGCGCAACTACATCGGCATCCTCACCAGCGTGAACTGTTCGGCCACCGCCGCGCACAAGATCGCCGCCCACTTCACCGAGGAAAAACTCGCCGCCTACCCCAACGTGGACGGCGTGGTCGCGTTTGCCCACGGCACGGGCTGCGGCATGGCCGGCTCCGGCGACGGGTTTGCCGCGCTCCAGCGCACCATGTGGGGCTACGCCCGGCATCCCAACCATGCCGGCGTGCTGATGGTGGGCCTCGGCTGCGAGATGAACCAGATCGACTGGCTGCTCGAAGCCTACGGCCTGAAGCAGGGCCCCCTGTTTGCCACCATGAACATCCAGGACGTGGCGGGCCTGCGCCGCACAGTCGATGCCGGCATCAAGAAGATCGAGGCGATGCTGCCGCTTGCCAACCAGGCCAAGCGCGAGCCCTGCCCGGTGTCCGCCCTCACCGTGGCGCTCCAGTGCGGCGGATCGGACGCATGGTCCGGCATCACCGCCAACCCGGCGCTCGGCCATGCGTGCGACCTTCTCGCCGCGCAGGGCGGCATCGGCCTCCTTGCCGAAACGCCCGAGATCTACGGCGCGGAGCACCTCCTGGCCGAGCGGGCGGCAACGCCGAAGGTGGGCGAAAAGCTGATCGCGCGGATCAAGTGGTGGGAGGACTATGTGGCCCGCAACAAGGGCTCGATGGACAACAACCCCTCCCCCGGCAACAAGCGCGGCGGCCTCTCGACCATCCTCGAAAAGTCGCTCGGCGCGGCGGCCAAGGGCGGCACCTCGCCGCTCACCGGCGTCTACGAATATGCCGAAGAGGCCAATACGCCGGGCTTCGGCTTCATGGATTCGCCGGGCTACGACCCCGCCTCCGTAACGGGGCAGATCGCTTCCGGCTCCACCGTGGTCGTGTTCACCACAGGGCGCGGTTCTGCATTCGGCTCCAAGCCGTCGCCGACCATCAAGGTCGCCACAACGTCCGAGCTCTACAACAAGATGAACGAGGACATGGACGTCGATTCCGGGCCGATCCTGACCGGAGCCGAGACCGTGGAAAGCGTCGGCCGGCAGATCTACGAGCGGATCATTGCGGTGGCGTCCGGCGAGCAGTCTAAGTCCGAATCACAGGGCCTCGGCGACCATGAGTTCGTGCCCTGGCAGATTGGCGCTGTCATGTAATTGCCGTCGGGCCGTGCGGTTTCATACGCCCGCATCGGAAATGCCGTTCAGGCACAAAACAAAAAAGCCTGCCCCGGAGCACCGGGGCAGGCTTTTTTCTCGCTCGGACGCGGGGCCGCGGAACTCAGCAGCCCGGGTGTCAGTCGGCTGGCGCCGGAGTGTCCGGCACCCCGGCACGACTTTCGGAAATCCGCGTCAGCTCACGCGCCAGCAAGTCGGCCACGTCCTGCCGTGCAGTGCTGGTCTCCAGGGTCTCGTCGGCCGCATTGCCAAGGTCACGCATGAGGTCGCGCACCCGGTCGGCCCGCGCTTCGTTGCAGGCTGCGCAGGCGAGATCGGCAAGTCCGGTCAGCGCATGGAGCGTTGCCGCGCGGTCGGCCGCCAGATACTGGCGCATCCGCCCGTAGGCGCGGTCCAGCATCTGCTCGAAGGTTACTCGCTGGTAGACCACCCGGTCCCACGGATCGTCCGGCTCGAATGGCGGGCGGCGCACAAATTCGGAGAGGCCCGCGCGCAGCCAGTCGAGGCAGATGATGGCGGTGTAGGGGTCGTTCATCGAAGGCGACAGTGCCCGGCCGACCATCTCGACGATCTGATCGATGTAGAAGAGCGTGTCCTGGTCGCCGTTGCGGCTTGCCCCCAGGGAAATACAGCGAAGCGCCGCCGTCGGTGCATCCGTCGCATCGCCCTCGCCGCGCATTTCGAACACCGCATCGTGCGTCGCAACGAACTCGCCGGGGCCGCGCAACACGCGCAAGTACACGTCGTATTTCTCGGCAACCCCCTTCAGCGCATCAATATCAAGGCTTTGCATGTAGCCATCCGCATCCGACCGGATCAGCGCGAGCGATGGCACGCCCTTGATCGGCTGCGAAAGCGGCTGGTCCTTGCGGATGCTGACGCGCTCGTCCTCGTTTTCCAGTAGCTCGATCACCGAGGCGCGCAGACCGTGCCCGATCTCCGAGGCGAGGTTCATGATGTCGATGCTCTCAGGCACATGGTGGAAGAACACGATCAGTGCGCAGACCGAGATCAGCGTGAACGCCAGCGCCAGGAGCAGCGAGATCTGCGGGACGAAGGCGGCCGTCCCGTCGGTGCCGTCGTAGACCGTTCGCAGGACGACGATCATGTACACGAACGAGCCGAGGAAGATGCCGAGCACCGTCTGGTTCAACCGGTCGCGCATGAAATTGCCGACCAGCCGCGGGCCGAAATTGCCGCTGGCGAACGACACCGCAACGATGGTGATGGAGTAGGACACGCCGGCAACGCCAAGAACGGCGCTGGCAAGGGTCGTCAGGATACCGCGCGCGCCGGACGATTCCACAATGGTCAGAATATCGTGGTTGCGGATCCAGTTGTCGCCGACCCGTGCATCGACGAGCGGCATGACCAGGCCGAGGACCAGCCCGGCCAGCGTGAGAAGGCCCGGCCAGAACCAGTAATTCTGGCGGATCTGAAGAATGTTTCGCAAGATAAGGGTGTGCATGTGATCCAGACGTTGGTGCAGCAGGCACCGACGGCCAGCCCGTTCCTTAGTTAGGGCCACAAGCCGGGCGGACCAGATGCATTTGCATCCGAGCACCCCGTCGTCTCTCGCCAACGCAAGCCCCGCGGTCTATTGCAGGATGAACGGGCGCGCTGACATGCCCGGATACAATTTCGGGGAGACGCAACATGATTACGGTCTGGGGCCGCGCCACATCGCTCAACGTACAGAAGGTGATGTGGACCATCGCCGAACTTGGCCTCGAGGTGGAGCGGATCGACAAGGGCGGCCAGTATGGCGGCCTCGACACCGACCAGTTCTATGCGCTCAACCCGCATCGCAAGGTGCCGGCCGTCCGCTTCGGCGATGGCGTGACCATGTTTGAATCGAACGCCATCATGCGCCGCCTGGCGCTGCACGATCCCGAGCGGCGCCTGTGGCCGGCTGGCGGACAGGCCGAAGCCGACGCCGACATGTGGGCCGAATGGGCGCAGCTTGCCATCGCTCCTGCGCTGACCGGCGTGTTCTGGACGCTGGCGCGCACCAAACCCGAAGACCGGGACCCTGCGCTCTTCGCCGGATACGAGCGCGACCTTGCCGCGGCGATGGAAAAGGCCGAAACGCAGCTGGGGCAGACGCCGTTTCTGGGCGGCGAGACCCTCACCATTGCAGACATCGTGTTTGGCGCGATGCTCTACCGCTACCACACGCTGGAATTCACGCGTCAGGCGTTCCCCAACGTCAAGGAATACTACCACACGCTGCGTGAGCGCCCGGCCTACGCAACCCACGCGATGGTGGACTACAAAAGCCTCTTCATCGCCTGACACACGGCGCGTGTTTATAGACCGACGGGATTGCGCAACAATTGCCGATCCTGCCTTGTTGAAGGCAAATAAAAATTGCGCCTCCAGCGCCGCGGTCCCCCCGCGGCCGTCGCCAAGGCGCCAGAAAATGCAGGGAAGAACATGACCAATCGCCCGGCCATCGGTTTCATTGGCCTCGGCCTCATGGGCTCGGCCATGGTGGAGCGCCTCCAGTCGCTCGGCTATCCGCTTACCGTGATTGCCAACCGCAACCGCAAGGGCGTCGATGCCGCCGTCGGACGCGGCGCCACCGAAGCGACCACCGCCAGGGCCGTTGCCCAAGCCAGCGACATCGTGATGATGTGCATGGACACGTCCGCGTCGGTGGAAAGCCGGATGCTGGGCGACGATGGCGTGATCGCCGGCCTGAAGCCCAGCACCCTGGTGATCGACTTCGGCACATCGCTGCCGGGTTCGACCCTCTCGCTCGGTGCAGCCGTTGAGGCCGCCGGCGCGCACTACATGGATGCGCCGCTCGGCCGCACGCCGGCCTTTGCCGTGGAAGGCAAGCTCAACATCATGGCCGCCGGCGCCGAGGCGGATTATCAGCGCGCCGAGCCGGTGCTGAAGGATCTTGGCGAAAACGTCTTCCACGTGGGTGCGCTGGGTGCCGGCCACACGCTGAAGCTGATCAACAATTTCTTCGCCATGACCACGGCGTGCGCCATGTCCGAGGCCTTCGCCATGGCCGACAAGGCCGGCGTCCCCCGCCAGATGCTTTACGACGTGATGTCCGCCGGCCCGCTGAAGTCCGGCATGATGGACTTCGTGAAGGCCAACGCCATCGACGGCGTGCCCGACAAGCTCGCCTTCTCCATCGCCAACGGGTCCAAGGACATTGGCTACTACGCCACAATGGCGGATGATCTCGGCACCACGTCCCTCATGTCGGTCGCCGCAAAACAGGCGCTCGGCATTGCCAAGGCCAACGGGCACGGCGACAAGATGGTGCCCCAGATGGTCGATTTCTTCGCAGAACTCTTCAAGGATCGCTGATGCGTCTTTCCGGAAAACGCGCCTTCCTCACCGCCGCCGCCCAAGGGATCGGCCGTGCCACCGCGGAAGCCTTCGCCAGTGAGGGCGCCACCGTCATCGCCACCGACGTGAACGAAGCAGGCCTTGCCGGCTTGCCGGACGGGGTGGAGAGCTTCGCCCTCAACGTGCTCGACAAGGATGCGCTGGAGCGCGCCGTGGTCGATGCCCGGGCGGACATCCTCTTCAACTGCGCGGGCATCGTCCACGCCGGCACCATCCTCGAAGCCACCGACGAAGACTTCGACCTCGCCTTCAGCCTGAACGTGAAGTCGATGTTCCGGGCCATGCGCGCTGCCATTCCGGGGATGATCGAGCGCGGCGGCGGCTCCATCGTCAACATCGCGTCGGCGGCGTCCTCCATCATCGGCGCGCCCAACCGCTGCGTCTATGGCGGCTCCAAGGCCGGCATCATCGGCCTCACCAAGGCGGTCGCCATCGACTTTGTGGCCAAGGGCGTGCGCTGCAACGCCATCTGCCCCGGCACCGTCGACAGCCCCTCGCTGCACGAGCGTCTGCGCGCCACCGGCGATTATGAGGGCGCGCTGAAATCCTTTATCGCCCGCCAGCCCATGGGCCGGATCGCCAGCGCCGAGGAGATCGCCAGCCTTGCCGTCTACCTCGCCTCCGACGAGTCGGCCTTCGTGACCGGGCAGACCCACATCATCGACGGCGGCTGGACAGCCGGCTGACCCCCAAGACCCACCCAAGGAGCGACCCCACGTGAAACTCTTGCGCTACGGCCCGGCGGGCCACGAAAAACCGGGCTGTGTGCACAGCGACGGCTCCATCCGCGACCTTTCCGAGGTCGTTGCGGACATCTCGTCCGCCACCCTCTCCACCGAGCTTCTGGAACGCCTTGCGTCAACCGATCTCGATGCGCTGCCCAAGGTCGACAACCCCGGCCGGATCGGCCCCTGCGTCGGCGATCCGCGCAAGGTCCTGTGCATCGGCCTCAACTACTCCGACCATGCGGCCGAGACCGGCGCCACGCCGCCTACCCAGCCGATCTTCTTCCACAAGGCGCTGACGGCCATCTGCGGTCCAAACGACGATGTGGAGCTGCCGCGCGGCTCCAAGGCGCTGGACTGGGAAGTCGAGCTTGCCATCGTGATCGGCAAACGGGCCAAGTACGTCTCCGAAGCCGACGCGATGGATTATGTGGCCGGCTATTCCGTCTTCAACGACGTGTCGGAGCGCGATTACCAGATCAAGCTCGAAGGCACGTGGACCAAGGGCAAGTCGCACGACACGTTCGGCCCGCTCGGCCCCTGGCTCGTCACCAAGGACGAAGTGGCAGACGTCCATAATCTCAGCATGTGGTGCGACGTTAACGGCGAGAAGCGCCAGCGCGGCTCCACCTCCACGCTGATCTTCAACGTGCCGCAGATCATCGCCTACGTCTCCCGCTTCATGACGCTGGAGCCCGGCGACATCATCCCCACTGGTACGCCCCCCGGCGTCGCGATGGGCATGAAGCCCGAGCCCGTCTACCTCAAGGTCGGCGATACCATGACGCTTGGCATCGACGGTCTGGGCGAGCAGAAGCAGACCGTGGTGGCTGCCTGATGAGCGACGTTCTGATCATGCGCAAGATGCTCCAGAGCGTCATCGACGCGCTGGATGCGAATTTCAACACGCACAAGCTGTACGAGGCGGACGACCCCAATGCGCTGCTGACCCGCATTGGCTCCCGGATCAAGGGTGTCGCCACCAACGGCCACGTCGGCTGCCCGCCCGAGATCATGAACAAGCTGCCCAACCTCTCGATCATCTCCAGCTTCGGCGTTGGCTACGATGCCATCGACGTGGCGGACTGCCGGGCACGCGGCATTGTCGTGACCAACACGCCGGACGTTCTGACCGACGCGATGGCCGAGATCACCCTCGGGCTGATGATTGCGCTCTGCCGCAAGATCCCGCAAGCCGATGCCTACACCCGCGCCGGCAAGTGGGAGACGGACGGACCGTACGCACTGACCGGCGAACTGACGGGCAAGACCGTCGGCATCATCGGCCTTGGCCGGATCGGCAAGGAAGTGGCTCGGCGGGCGCAGGCGTTCAAGATGCGCGTGGTCTTCCACGGCCGCAACGATCAGGCGCACGAGCCGTTCCAATACTACCCCGATCTCCTGACCATGGCGCGCGAGGTCGACTGGCTCGTCTCCATCGTGCCGGGTGGTGCGGCCACCAAGCACCTCATCAACCGCGAGGTGATCGACGCGCTGGGACCTGACGGAATGCTCGTGAACGTCGGCCGCGGCCCTTCGGTGGACGAGCCGGAGCTGATCAAGGCGCTTCAGGAAGGCCGCCTCGGCGGCGCTGCGCTCGACGTGTTCGACGAAGAACCCAAGGTGCCGGAAGCGTTCTACACGATGGACAACGTGGTTCTGTCGCCGCACCAGGGCTCGGCCACCACCAAGACCCGCTGGGCCATGGGCGATCTGGTGGTGCGCAACCTCAAGGCCCACCTCGACGGTCTGCCGGCGATCACGCCGGTCACCTGACAACGCGTGTTCGGGGCACGGCCTGCGTGCCCCGAACAGCTACAGCGTCGCCAGCGCCTTCAGCGCGGTCTGGTCTTCGATGCAGTAGTATCCGCTGATGCGGGAGATAAGACCCTCGCGCTTCCAGTCGTTCAGCACGCGGCTGACGTTTTCGCGCGCGGCGCCGACCATCGCGGCAAGGTCGGCCTGGCTGATCTTGTGGTGAACGAGGCGCCGGCCGCCGCCCACATCCTTGCCGAACATGTCCGACAGGTGAAGCATCGTCTGCGCAACGCGGCCTGTGAGCGGCAGGAGCGAGCGCGCCGCCAGCGTGGCGTTGGACGCGCGCAGCCGGCGGCCGACAATGCACATCATGTGGCGGTAGACTGCGGGATTGTCGTCGGCAAAGCGGAACACGGCCGCCTTGTCGAAAAATGCGACGCGGGAGGACTTTGCCGCCACCACGCTTGCCGAGCGCGGCTCACCGTCAAACAGCGACATCTCGCCGAAAATGGCTCCCGGCGACAGGAGCGCCAGCACCTGCTCGCCCTCCTCGCCGCGCAGGATCACCCGCAGCGACCCCTCCAGCAAAGCATAAAAGCCGTCCCCGGGATCGCCCGTTTCAAACACGGCAGACCCCGCCTTCACCGGCCGCGTCCGCGCCACCTTGATCAGCTCGACCGCAAGGTCTTCAGGCAGGCCGTCGAGCGCAATGCTCTGGGACAACAGTGTCGGCGCGACGCTCATGTCAGATTAAATATCCGCTTCTGGTGCGGACATCTCCCTGGTCATCGGTGGAGGACTTTGCTCACCCTACCCATTTCGCAATGATCCACCACCCATATACTGCCGCATTTTTACAGATCCGGGCAAGGAAGCGCGACCTGCCGCCGGCACGGCGATAACAGCGCCAGCACAGCCCGGCGCGCTCCCGGCCGGGGCGCGAACGCTAGCGCGCCCGGTCGTGGAGCTGGCTCGCCCGGTGCGCTTCCAGTGCGCGCGGCAACCGTGCCCGGACATCCGAAATCACCTCGGGCAGGATCATGCGCACTTCGGCCTCGTCCATGCCGGGCAGGATCCGCGGGTCGTACAGCATGTTGAGAATGAACCAGTCGAACACGCCAAAGACGTTGAGCGTCGATTCATCGTTGAAGATGCTGTCGGGCAATGCCGTGCTGTCGTTGGCCGGGCCGAGGCTCTGCGCGATTTCCTCCACCATGCAGTGGGACAGGCCGAGAAACCCCTCGTCCGCCACCAGAAAGATGTGCGCCCGCTCGATCCCGCTGCGCCTTGCGGCAAGCACCGCCGAACAGGCGTTGCCCTCCAGAAAGGCCGTGTTGACGCCCTCCCACACGGAGGCGCGGATGGTGGCGCGGTAGTCCGCCCGGTCGGTGAGGTAGATGAGCATCTGCGCCTCTTCCATCACCGGAGTTTCGCGCAAGGTGAGGTTCTCGACCGCATCCGACAGCTGGGTCAGGAAGCGCCGCAGCGTCTTGCGCCGGTCCACCGACGATGTGGAGATCAGATGATAATGAACCGGCCCGGTGAATTTCTTGACGACGCGGGAGGCCTCCCGGTCGGCCTCGTCGCCAACTTCGGCGCCGAACACGGTCTCCATGAAGCCATCAATCAGTGCCTCATCGGAAAAATGCCGCGCCTGCGCCGGCAGCGCCAGGGCCAGCAGAACCGCAATAATCATGGCCGTCAGGCGCGCCCATCCACCAAGGCCACGGCCATGCATCTTGCGAAGACCGGCAGGTCCGGGTGCATCTTCCATCAAGGTTTCCTGGCGCGCGTGTTCATCGCACTTTCATGATAGGTGAGGAAGACGTGTCACGCTAAGTCTGACAATTCACAATTGATCGTCCCGCCGCAACGAAACGCGACTTGCACACAGCCTTTTCGGCTGGTCTTGTCCATCCTTCACGACGCCACACTGGCGCACAGACGAGAAGAGCAGCAATGAGCGGACCTTACAAAGGCGTGTGGCCTGTCGCCCCGACCCCCTTCCACGACAATGGCGCGGTGGACGAAGAGGGCATGAAGCGCGTGCTCGACCTGATGGTCGACCAGGGTGTCGACGGGATCTGCATTCTTGCCAACTTCTCCGAACAATTCCTGATTTCCGACGACGAGCGCGAGGCGCTGACCCGCCTCAGCATCGAACACGTGGCCGGCCGTGTGCCGGTGATGGTCACCTGCTCGCACTTTGCCACCAACATTGTGGTGAGCCGCCTCAAGCTCGTCAAAGATCTTGGCGGCGCCATGGTGATGCTGATGCCGCCCTACCACGGCGCCCTGATGAAGGGCAGCGAAACGCAGACCTACGAGCAGCTGTCGCAGGCGTCCGACGTGGGCCTGCCGATCATGATCCAGGATGCTCCGCTGGGCGGTGTCGACCTGTCGGTCCCGTTCCTGGTGAAGCTTGCCCGCGAGATTGCGAACGTCTCCTACTTCAAGATCGAGATGCCGCAGACGGCCCAGAAGCTGCGCAACCTGATTGCGGCGGGCGGTGCCGACATCGTCGGCCCGTTCGACGGCGAGGAAGCCATCACGCTGATGGCCGATCTCGACGCGGGCGCCACCGGCTCCATGTCGAGCGCGCTGCTGCCGGACCTCATCAAGCCGGTGCTGACGGCGCACGCCGCCGGGGACCGGGCAGAGGCGGCGCGGCTTTACGCAAAGATCCTGCCGCTGGTGAACTACGAGAACCGGCAGTGCGGCCTCCGGGCCTGCAAGACGGTGTTCATGGAAACGGGCGTCATCAAGTCGGACCATGTGCGCCATCCGCTGGCCCCGCTGCCGCCGGAAACCCGCGCCGGCCTGATGGAACTTGCCCGCGAAACCGATCCGCTCGTGATGCGCTGGGCGAAATGACAATGGGTGGTGAAAACCACCTTTACAGCCGCCTCCTCGGCAGTGCGGACCCGTCCCGCATTTTTGCCGAGGTGCCGGGCGAGAGCGTTCGCCGCATGCGCTATGGCGATCTTGCGGCGCTCGCCGGGCGGCTGGCCAACGTTCTCACCGCCCGCGGCGTGAAGCCGGGCGACCGGGTTGCCGTGCAGGCGGACAAGTCGCTGGAGATGATCGCGCTCTACCTTGCCACCGTGCGGGCCGGCGCCATCTTCCTGCCGCTCAACACCGGCTACACGCCAGCCGAGATCGAATATTTCCTGACCGACGCAGAGCCGGCCCTCTTTGTGGTCGACCCGGCGCGTGAAGCCGCTCTGGCGCCGCTGGCCACCCGTGTCGGCGCAGGGATTGCCACCATGGGCGCGATGGTGGCCGGCACCGCCACCGGCACGCTGATGGACGAGGCCGCCGCCGCGCCGGAAGACTTTGCCACCGTGCCGCGCACTGCAGACGATCTGGCCGCCATTCTCTACACCTCGGGCACCACCGGCCGCTCCAAGGGCGCCATGCTCAGCCACGACAATCTGTGGTCCAACAGCGAAACTCTCTGCGATCTCTGGCGCTTCACCGCGGAAGACCGGCTGATCCATGCGCTGCCGATCTTCCACACCCACGGCCTGTTCGTGGCCACCAACATCACGCTGGCGGCCGGCGGGGCGTTGATCTTCCTGCCTCGCTTCGATGCCGATGCGATCCTTTCGGCAATGCCGGACGCCACTGCACTGATGGGCGTACCGACCTTCTACACCCGCCTTCTCGACCATCCGGGCCTGACCCGCGAGGCGGCTGCCGGCATGCGGCTTTTCGTTTCGGGCTCTGCGCCGCTTCTGGCGGAAACCCATACGCGCTGGCAGGCGCAGACAGGCCACGCCATCCTGGAACGCTACGGGATGACCGAGACCAACATGAACACCTCCAACCCCTATGAGGGCGAACGCCGACCCGGCACCGTGGGCTTCCCCCTCCCCGGCGTCGCGCTGAAGGTGTGCAGCGAGACCGGCGCTGAGCTTCCCGATGGCGAAATCGGCACGCTGGAAGTGCGCGGCCCGAACGTGTTTCAGGGCTACTGGCGGATGCCCGACAAAACCGCCGAGGAATTGCGGGCGGACGGCTTCTTCATCACCGGAGACCTCGGCGTCGTCGATGCCGACGGCTATGTCAGCATTGTCGGCCGCGGCAAGGACCTCATCATTTCCGGCGGCTTCAACGTCTACCCCAAGGAGGTCGAGGGGCTGATCGACGAGATCGACGGCGTGGTGGAAAGCGCTGTCATCGGGTTGCCGCATCCCGATTTCGGCGAGGGGGTTGCGGCCGTTGTCGTGCCCGCCCGCGAAGGGCTCACTCAGGCCGATATCGTGGCGCCATTGTCTGACAAGCTTGCCCGGTACAAGCAGCCCGTGCGGGTGTTTTTCGTGGACGAGCTGCCCCGCAACACCATGGGCAAGGTCCAGAAGGCTGCACTGCGGAAGACCTACGCCGCCACGTTCGAGAAGGCCTGACGCCGTCAGGCCGAACCGGCGAGGTCGATCCGGTACTGCTCCGTACGCAGCAAGGTGCGGCAATGGCCGCCGCCCGCCTCGATTGCAATCGCAAAGACGGTGACGGCCTCCTCGCCGGTGAGGCCGGTGTCGCACGGCCCAAGCCAGTTGACGAGGAGGATGTCCCCGCCCGGCTCCAGCGCCGCCAGGGCACAGACCGCCGATGCGGCAACCTCTTCGGCCGTGAGAAAATAAAGCACCTCGGAAAACACGATGAGGTCGAACCGCCCCTCCGGCCACTCGCGCGGGATCTCGGCGCGCACCAGCCGGACGGCGTGGCCGCGGCAACGCGCAGCGGCAAGTTCCAGCGCAACGGGGGAGACGTCGAGCCCCGTGACGGCGTCACAGCGCGTGGCAAGGCTTGCCGTCAGCACGCCGATCGAGCAACCGACCTCCAGCGCGTGCGCGTAGGTCTGCCGTGGCAGCGCGGCGAGCGTGGCTTCATATTTCCGGCGCTCGTAATCGCTCGTCGTGAAGGTCCACGGGTCGGGGTCGGCGCGGTAGAGGTTGTCGAAGGTTTCGGCGCGGTCGGTCAACGGTCAGGCCCCTCCGCGACGAAGATTTCGTCATGCGCGGCGAAGTGGGCGACCAGCGCAGGCGGCATCACGAAGCCGCCGGGATCGTCCGCGATCAGCGCCGTCACCTGCGAGCGATGGCAGGCAATCGCCTCTGCCTTGGCTCCTGCGAACGGTCCCGCTTCAATCCGAGCCACCGATCCCGCGAGCGCATCGCCCGCCTCGCCAAACCGTCCCCACACCGCGTAGTCCCGCCGCAAGGTGCCTTCGCCGAGCTGCGCTTCGACCATGTCGGCCAGCGCCGCAGCGGCCTGATGGTCACAGTGCGGATCGTGCCGCCAGGTGCACCAGATGGTGCCAGCGCCAACCTCGCGCGCAAATGCCTTGATGGCGGTGGCGGCTCGCCGGAAAGGCTGCCCCGCCGACGGCACACCGGTGTCTGGCAGGCCGAAGTGGCGCACGATGATGCCCGCGCCCAGTGCCGCGACCGCCGCAGCAAATTCCGCGCGGCGGAGGGCGGCGAGCCGCGCCGGCGGGTATTCGCGCGAAGCAGGGTGCGAGCCGTCGCCATCGGTCAGAAGCGCAATTGCAACATGCCGTCCCGCTGCCAGCGCGTGGGCAATTGCAGCGCCGCAGCCGAACGTCTCATCATCGGGGTGCGGCGCGATCACCAGGACGGCACCGCCCGGTGCCATGAGCGCGTCGACGGTCACGACGGGCGCGGCAGCGGCGTGGTCCAGCAGCACGCCCGCGGGCGCCTGCGGGACGCTCACAGCGCCTCCGGCAGCGCTGCGCCTGCGACCAGCGCGCGGGCGGCGCGGGCGCGCTTGGCATCGGGCGCTGCCTGCCGCAGGAAGAGCGAGAGGTCGCGCCGGATGCGGTCAACGGGGCTTGCCGCATCGTAGGCGAACGTGCCGAGCGCACGCTCCACCCGGTCGATCACGGTGAGGCAGGCGGTTTCCGTCGCCTCGCGGGCGAGGAGCGCGTAGGCAGCGGCGCCCTCGGGGTCGGCCGGGTCGCTCTCCACGCGCATGGCCGCCGATTCCAGCCACAGCCGCGCGGTCTCGCACGCTGCGCCGGCCTCCGCGATGCGGCGCTGCTGGTGCGGGTCGTCCGCGCGCCCGGCCCGGGTCAGGCTCTCAAGCATCAGCGTGTAGAGCGCCTCGGCGCCGCCAAGGTGCGCCGCCGCGTAGCGCCACACCCCGCCCTCGAACGAAGGCTCGCGCATGAGATCGCCGGGCGCGCCGATCAGCGCGTGCGGCCCGGGTGAGACGCCCTCGAAATCGTATGTGCCGGATGCTGTCGCCCGCATCCCGGACATGCGCCACACGGCTGCATCGCTGCGTGCCGGATCGCCAACGGGGGCGAGAACGAGCTGCGGCCCTTGCGCAGTGCGCACCGTCACCAGCGCGCGCGTCACCAGGCCGAGACCGGACGCAAAGCGCTTGGCCCCGTGGAGCGCGATCTCGTCGCCCGTCGCCAACGTCACCGGCACGGCGCCGTCCGCGCCCCACACGCCAAACAGCTCTCCGGCGCGCACGTCGGCGAACGCCGCGGCTCTTGCGGCGGGGGTTGCGTACAGCGCAATCAGCTTGACGGCGTTGATGTGCCCCTCCACCAGCCGCGCGACCGAGAGGTTCGCCCGGCCGAGCTGCCGCAGGAGCTCCAGGCAAGGCCCGGCGCCTTCTGCGCCGAGGCCGAGATCGCTGCCACCGTCGCCGGCCGGCAGGGGCGCCGTGAGAACGCCGGCGGCGCGCAGTGCCGCAAGATCGTCGCCAAGGTCCACCTCACCCCGGTCCGCAGCGGCCGCGCGCGATGCGATCCCCGCGAGAAGCGCGTCGCTGAGCTTTAACGGCTGTGCGGGCCCCGTGCGGGTCCGGCTGAAATCAACGGCCAGCGTCATCGAGCTTTTCCATAATGAGGGAAGCGCACGCGTCGATTGGTTGCGCCTCGTCCGGCAACGCCGCCAGAACGCCGCGGGCGCGATAGATTTCGGCACGGGCCTCGCTGACGGTGAGCGGCCGCACCGGGGGACCGGCTGCGATGATTGCCGCCATCCGCCGCCAGCGGGGGAGACCCGGCGCTGCCCGCAAAAGATGCGGGTCGATCCCCAGCCGGGCGGCAACCCGCTGCACCACGTCCGAACAATCCTGCGATGGCGCCGAAAGCAGCCGCCAGACCAGAGCGTGGAGGACAAAGGTCGGCACATCGCCCAGGCGTTCGTCGATGTCCGGGTCGGCGTCCTTGCAGCGGGCGGCCAGGGTTTCGGCCATGCCGTGTGAGGCGCGGGCATCGAGCCGGCACGACGTGACCACCGAGGCGGAGGGCTCTGCGGAAAACGCGGCACCGGCGCGCAGAACCGCGTCGGCCAGCGCTCTGTCCTCGTTGCGGGCGCCAGTGGGAAGACGGCCGACGGCGCGGTAGGCGGTGGCCGAGATCGCCATGCTCGCACCGTTTGCGGTGAGAAGCATCGGGCACGCTTCGCCCGGAACCAGCCGCGCCCAGATCTGGCGGTAGAGGTCGCCCAGCGTCTGCTCCACAGCGCCGACGTGGTGAACCTTGGGCGGCAGCGTGGCAAGCTCTGCCGCATCCGCCTCGATCCCGCCCGCAACCATTGCCGCGCCGCCGCGCACCGCTGCAACCATCCGCGCCACCCAGTCCGCGCCAACGCGCGTGTCGGCATCGGTGGAAAGGAGCACGGCATCGCGCCGCGAAACGCCCTCCGCCAGGTCGAGAGCAAGGCGGCGGGCAAATGCGACGTTGGCCGCGCCCCTCGCCAGCGTCACCTCGCACACCAGCGCCGCAATGCCAGCCCGCCCGGCCCATGCGCGCACGATGTCGGCCGAATTGTCTGTGGTGTTGTTGATGATGAAGACGACGCCGCAGCTGTCGCCCGCCGACCGGACAATCGTTCGCTCCAGAGCGTCGAGGCAGGCCGGGAGCCGCTCCGCCTCGTTGCGCACCGGCACACAGACCACGGCGCCCAGTGCAAACTCGGCAAAATAGACGTGGGTGCGCTCGATCTGCACCCGCCCCTCATAGGGCGCGCGGGCCAGCGCCTGCACCACACGCGGATGACGGGCGAACCACGGCACGGCCCCGGCCACGGGCTTTGCAAAATGATTGCGGCTTAGCGGAGGCCGCAGACCGCCGTTTCTTGCAACAGGGGACGCGATTGTCATGGACATTGCGCGGAAACCCTTTAGGCGCCAAGCGCGCCCCTCCACCAGCGCCCGGGATGGGACGACGATCCTATTTAACGTTGAGCCATCAACTTGGTTTCATTAACACGGAGTCTTTCCAGACTCGCGGGCGCACAATTTAAACTGTGTCTATTCCCCTGTCGTCGCGGGGAAAATCGCACCTCAGTCAGGGCCGAACAGGCCGGGTAGGCCATCATCGCGCCGGGGCACCGGCAGGCCCATGTGGGTGAAGGCCCGCGGGGTGAGGAGACGGCCGCGGGGGGTTCGCTGGAGATAGCCCTGCTGCAGCAGATAAGGCTCGACAATATCCTCGATTGCATCGCGCGGCTCGGAGAGCGCCGCCGCAATGGTCTCGATGCCGACCGGCCCGCCGGAATAATTGTCCGCAATCAGCGACAGGTAGCGCCGGTCGAGACTGTCGAGCCCGGCGGCATCCACGTCGAGCCGCAGGAGTGCTGCGTCGGCAATCTCCCGGTCGATCGCCTCGGCGCCGCCCACAATGGCAAAGTCCCGCACCCGGCGCAGCAGGCGGCCGGCGATGCGCGGTGTGCCACGGGCGCGCCTTGCAATTTCCTCCGCACCGTCCTGCGTTGTGGCAATCCCCATCAGCCGCGCACCGCGCACGACAATGCTGGATAGGTCTTCCACCGAGTAGAATTCCAGCCGCAGCGGGATGCCGAAACGGTCGCGCAGCGGAGTTGTGAGGAGACCGAGACGGGTGGTGGCCCCCACAAGGGTGAAGCGCGCAAGGTCGATCTTCACCGAGCGGGCAGCCGGTCCCTCACCGATGATGAGGTCCAGCTGAAAATCTTCCATCGCCGGATAAAGGATCTCCTCCACGTGGGGCGACAGGCGGTGGATCTCGTCGATGAAGAGCACGTCGCGCTCTTCGAGGTTCGTCAGCAGCGCTGCAAGGTCGCCGGCCTTGGCGATCACCGGGCCGGAGGTGGAGCGAAAGCCGACGCCAAGCTCCTTGGCGACGATCTGCGCCAGCGTGGTCTTGCCGAGGCCGGGCGGGCCGACGAGAAGCACGTGGTCCAGCGCCTCGTTGCGCTGCCGGGCGGCGCGCACGAAAATGTCGAGATTGGCGCGGGCGGTGGGCTGGCCCACAAATTCGGCAAGGGTTTGCGGGCGCAGCGCAACGTCGTGGTCTTCCGGCTGCTTTTCGGGGGAGAGCGCCGTCATGCGCTGAGCCTTCTGAGACCGGCGCGGATCAGCTCTGCAGCGCCCGCCTCCGGCTTGTCGGTGCGGGCGGCGACCACCGCAGCGCGGGCAGCGCCCCCGTCATAACCAAGGTTGACCAGCGCGGAGACGGCATCGGCGAGCACATCGTCCGCCGCGCTCACCGGGCCGGACGACGGCGGTGCGATCACCATGGCCGCCGTGGGCGCCTTGGTTTTCAGTTCGGTGGCAATGCGTTCGGCGACGCGTTTGCCGACGCCTGGCGCACGCTCGATGGCAGCGCGGTCGCCGGTGGCGATGGCGGTCGCCAGCTGGTCCGGCGGCAACACGGACAGAACACCGAGCGCAACCTTGGCGCCCACGCCCTGCACGCTTTGCAAAAGGCGGAACCAGTCCCGTCCCGCAGCATCGGAAAAGCCGTAAAGGCGGATCATGTCCTCGCGCACCAGCGTGTCGATCACCAGCGTGGCGGGGCTGCCGACGGTGAGGTTGGCCAGGTCACGGGCCGGCATGTAGACCTCGTAGCCAACGCCGTGCACGTCGAGAATCGCGATCTCGCCAAGGTCGGCAACCGTGCCGGAGAGGCGGCCGATCATGCCGCGACCTTCAGCGCCCGGCGGTGGCTGGAGTGGCAGATGGCGATGGCAAGCGCATCGTAGGCGTGTTCGCCCTTTACCAGCCCGGCAGTTTTCGGCAGCAGCATCGTCACCATGTGGCGGATCTGCTTCTTGTCCGCATGACCTGCGCCCACCACGGTCTTCTTGATGAGGTTGGGCGCGTATTCGGACACCGGCACGCCGGTGATCGCAGGCGCCAGAAGCGCAATGCCCCGCGCCTGGCCGAGCTTCAGCGTCGCCACCGCATCGCGGTTGACGAAGGTGTTTTCCACCGCCGCTTCGTCCGGCGCGAGTTGGGCGACGACGGCGGCAAGGCCGTTGTAGAGCGCGGTCAGCCGCTCGGCGAGCGAGACGCTGGCCTCCGTGGTGATGGTGCCGGCGGAGAGGAACGACAGCCGCGCGCCATCGGCACGCACAGCGCCCCATCCGGTCGCACGCAAGCCGGGATCGATGCCTAGAATGATGACGGGCATGGTGTTCCTCCGCGCTGGAGACTATGGCCGACCGATGAACGGTCCGTCACCGCCCGCGTGATTGTTTCAGCCGATTTCGCCTGCAATTATGGCGTGTGCCTTGCGGGGGCGAACGAACAGTCCCATTTTCTAGCCATGAGCAATACGATGACGACACCGTCCGAAACCACCATGACCCTCAGCGAGACCGACCGCCTCATCATCGAGACGCGGGTCGCGAGCGAGGCGCCGGACCATGTGGTCACTTATCTTCTGTGGTTCTTCCTCGGGATTTTTGGCGCGCACCGATTCTATCTCGGCCGGCCGGGCTCCGCGATCCTACAGCTGATCCTGTGCCTGATCGTGATCGGCCTCGTGTGGTGGGTGATCGACCTGTTCCTGATCCCCGGCATGATCCGCGAAAAGCGCGAGGAGGTCCGCAAGCGCCTCGAATACAAGGCGGCTCGCGGCAAACTCTGAAGATGACGGCAGCGGACGACACCTCGCGTCAGAGCGCGGCGCTGGCATGGATCGATCACAAGCTCCGCGCCCACGACCTCCCCTATCAGATTGTTGGCGGGCTGGCCGCCATCGCCCATGGCGCATCCCGCCCGCTGCACGACATCGACCTTTACGCGCCGCTCCGCACGGAAGCAGCCGCCGGCTTCCTGGCAGACATCGCGCAGCATGTGGTGTGGGGGCCGGAGGCCGTGGTGGATGGCCCTTGGGACATCTTTTACATGAAGCTCGTTCATGGCGGCCAGAAGATCGAGATCGGCGATTCGGCACACCCGAAGATCAGGGACGCGGCCAGCGGAGAATGGGTCTGCCAGCACATTGATTTCGCCGCATCGGTGCAAAAGGACGTGTTCGGATGCACCGTTCCGGTAATGCCGGCCGCACAGCTGATCGCCTACAAGACGATGCTGGACCGGGAGGTCGACCGGCAGGATATATCGGAAATATCCTGCCGAGCCTAATCAAGCGGCGGCGAGCTTTTCCATGATCTCGTCGCTGATCTCATAGTTGGCGAACACGTTTTGCACGTCGTCGTCGTCTTCCAGAACGTCGATCAGCTTCATCAGCGTACCGGCCTTGTCCTCGTCCACCGGGGTGTTGGTCTGCGGCCGCCACACGATGCTGACGGACGCAGGGTCGCCCAGCTGCGCGGTGAGCGCGGTGGAGACTTCGGCCAGATCCTCGAAGGCGCAGGTGATGGTGTGGGACTCCTCGTCCGACACCACATCGTCGGCGCCTGCCTCGATGCCGGCTTCCATCACCGCATCGGCATCGGCAGCATCCGCCGGGTACACGATCTCGCCCACACGGTCGAACATGAAGGCGACGGAGCCGGTTTCGCCCAGCGCCCCGCCGTGCTTGGAAAATGCCGCGCGCACGATTGATGCAGTGCGGTTGCGGTTATCCGTCAGCGCCTCGACCAGAACGGCGACGCCGCCGGGGCCATAGCCCTCGTAGCGGACCTCGTCGTAATTGGCGTCCTCGTCGGTGGACGCCTTCTTGATGGCGCGCTCGATATTGTCCTTGGGGACCGACTGCGCCTTGGCGGCCTGGATGGCGAGGCGCAGGCGCGGGTTCATGTCCGGGTCTGGCGTGCCCATCTTGGCCGCGACGGTAATCTCGCGCGACAGCTTGGAAAACAGCTTCGACCGCTTGGCGTCCTGTGCGCCCTTGCGATGCATGATGTTCTTGAATTTGGAATGCCCGGCCATGGTCCCCTCCTCGTAGAGGGCCGATGTACCCGATATGGGCCGGTCTTGGGAAGCGCCTCTACGACTCTGGCACAGACTCTTGCGGCGTGGCGGCGGCGCGCAGCCACTCTTCGATGCGCGCGGCAGCCTCTTCCAGCGTCAACGGGGCGATGGCCCCCTCCGGAATCGGCACATATTCCAGCGGTGAAAGCATCAGGAGGAGATGCGCCTCGGCCAGCACGATGTCCGTCACCATAGGCCACGCCAGGGTCAGGGTGCCGGTCCCGTCGGTCAGGGCGACGCCGTTCGGGCCGATCCGCACCGCCGTGGCACCGGCGCGCCAGGGCGCTGTGCCCTGCGCGGCAGCAAGGCCCCTGAGGGTGTGGCTGGCGTAAAATTGCGTGGCGGCGGCGTAAAGCACCGTCGGGCCGAGCGCGAGAAGGAGCGCTGCCCAGAACGGAATGTTCAGCATTGCCGAGGCAACGGCGATCAATCCGCCAACCGCCGAGCCGCCAAGCAGCGCGCCGATGCGCGTTACCCAGTTGCCACGGCGCCACCGGGACAGGAGCCGCTTGGAAATTGCGACGGCGGGCAAATCGGCGTGGGAAAACTCATACTCGATCGGGTCGGACATGGCACCGTCTCCGGGCAGGGCTGGCGGCTCAGTCAGGCGCGTGGGTCTCGGGCGGTGCGGGCTTTGCGGCGACATACTTTCCGGGTGCAGCATCGTGGTAGAACTGGCTGGCGACCAGCCATGCCTTCAGCGGCCGCAACGGGGCAATGCAGGCGAGCACAATCATCGGCAGCGTGGTGATCAGGTGCACCCACACCGGCGGCTCGTATGAAATTTCGATGACCGTCGCGACGGCCAGCGCCGGAACAACCGCAAAGCACATGACGAAGAAGGCCGGCCCGTCTGCAGGGTCGGCGAAATCGAAGTTGAGGCCGCAAACGTCGCATTTTTTGCGCAAGGTGAGGAAACCCTTGAACAGCTTGCCCTTGCCGCAGCGCGGGCAGCACATCTTCAGACCGGCCACCAGGGGCTTGGGATAGTCGGCCGGGTCGATCGGCGTCATGGCACGTTCGTCGGTGGGCATGGTGTCTCCAGACTCGTCTTCACTCGGCCGGGATGACAGGTGCGCGGGCCGGCCACAACCGTCACCATGGCAGTTCAGCTTCGCCGATAATTGCTATGCGGTCTCCCAGCGTGTGGGCACGGCCGGTTCAAGGTCGCCGCCGACGCGGATGGGGGCGATCCAGTTGGCAAGGCCGGTGCGGTCGTCGGTGTCCACGGCAACGCCGCACACGGTGGCAGCGCCGGTGGCCGGCGTCATCCGCTGGCCGGGGGTGCGCTCGATGTAGCGGCGCCCCGGCTCTTCCTTGTCCATCCCGATCACGCCGTCGAACGCACCGCACATCCCGGCATCGGTAATGAACGCGGTGCCGCCGGGCAGGACGCGGTGGTCCGCCGTCGGCACATGGGTGTGGGTGCCGGTCACCAGCGACACGCGGCCATCCAGCATGTGACCGAAAATCTGCTTTTCGCTGGTCGCCTCGCAGTGCACGTCGACGATGGCGGCGTCCACCTCGCTGCCAAGGCGGTGATAGTCGAGCGCGGCCTCCAGCGGGCGCACCGGGTCGTCCAGCGCGTCCATGAAAACGCGGCCCATGACGTTGGCAACGAACACGCGGGCGCCGTTCCGGGCCGTCAGCATTGTCGCCCCTGCGCCCGGCGTGCCCGGGGGAAAGTTGATCGGCCGGATCATCCGCGGTTCGCGCGCAATGAACACCAGCGCCTCGCGCTGGTCCCACACATGGTTGCCGGTGGTGATGCAGTCGGCACCGGCATCCAGAAACTCCTCGGCAATCTCCTCGGTGATGCCGAAGCCGCCTGCGGCATTCTCGCCGTTGACCACCACAAAGTCGGTCCGGAAGCGCTCGATCAGGCGGGGAAGGTGTGTGACGAGCGCCTGGCGCCCGGAGCGCCCGACCACATCACCCAGAAACATCAGACGCACACGCCCTCCTCGATCACGATCAACTCCCGTTCCGTTGCTATGGCCATCAGCGGCACGTCGTGCCGTTCCAGCGGAAGCGCCTGCATTTCCTGCGCCGCGAACGCGACCCCTACCGTGCGCAGGCCCGGACGGGCGGCGAGGTAGCGGTCATAGTGGCCTGCCCCGTAGCCGAGCCGGCCGCCTGCGCGGCTGAACGCCAGCAATGGAACGAGGAGGAGGTCCGGCGCAACCTCCGGCCCCTCCGGTTCCTCGATGCCGAGCGCACCGCGGGCGAGCGCTTCGCCGGGCCGCCAGGCGCGGAATGCGATGCGGTCGCCCAACGTCACCGGCAGCGCGATGGCAGCGCCCGGGCCTGCGATGGCGGCGGCCAGCGGCAGGGGATCGATCTCGCTGCGGATCGGCCGGTAGGCGGCAACGAGGCTGGCGCGGAAGCGCTGCGCATGGCGGGCGAGCGCCGCGCCTGCACCGGGGTCTGCGGCGGCGGCGGCCTTGCGGCGGTGTCCCGCCTCCTTGCGCAGCGCGGCCTTTCGAGCGGCGGTGCCTTCGGCCATCTCGCTCATACAAGGCGTCCTGCGCCCACCACCGGCACGCCGTCCAGCGCAATGGTGCAGCCCATCATCGGCAAGTCGAAGTGGCCTTCGGTGAAGCGGCCGGCGAACTCGTTGGCGCCGGTGGAAAACAGAAAATTGCCGGGGACGGCGCGCAGCTCGGTGCCGTTGGTGTCGCGGCGGTCCATCATGGTCAGCGCATCCCATCTGGCGGCGGGGTTGAGGCCCCAACCGACGTGGCTGACCGCCGTCGCGTCCGCATCGCCCCACGCGGCCCAGGTGTCGCGCATCAGGCGGGCGTCGACGCCGTCGCCGTCCACCCGCACCACGTGGTCGTTCTCCAATGTCAGCGCGACGGCGCTCTCCACATAGCGCTTGTAGGTGAGGTTCATGTCGCCGGGCTGCAGCACCAGCCGCCCCGCCACCGTACCGGCGCGCGGGAACGCCACCACAATGCCGCCCGGCCAGTGCGCAAGCGTGCCCGGCCTGTCGGTCCAGCCCCAGACGCCGACGGTCTGCGCGCCGGTCATGTCCACCGTTAGGTCGGACCCCGCCTCGGAGGTGACGCGCATCACCGCCGCCTCGCGGGCGCGGCGGGCGGCGGCGCGGACCGCGTCCTTGAGCGCCGGGTCGAGGCGCATGCGGGAAAGCATGTCGGGGTGCTCGTCGGAAATGACCTGGATGCGGGTGCCGGCCTTCAGGATCTCGGCGGTCTCGCGGGCGTGCATCAGGCCTTCGAGGGTGAGGTCGATCACCACGTCGGCGGCTTTCATCGCTTCCACCAGCGGGGTGAGGCCGGTCAGCGCCTGCGTGCCGCCGGTGGAGCGGACGATCATTCGCCCCATCCGCGGCGTGGGCGCCACGAGGCGAAACGGGCGGACGCCGAGGCGGGCCAGCGCCAGCTCGGCAATGGCGACGTTGATGGCGCGCGAGCCGGTCTCGGTCAGGATCGCCACCTGCTCGGCGGGGCGGATGGCAGAGGCCTCGAACAGCTCTGCAAACGCGTCGATGTGGTGGCCCTCGATCCGTTCGCCGTGCATTCCGGTCCCTTCCGTCTTCCGCTCGTTGCGTTACAAGGTGGCTCTAGCAGATACCGTGGAGCGGCCGTGACAGTTTTGCAGTCCCAACTCGATGCCGAAACATGGGAAGCCAACGCGGCTGCCATGCGGACCCTGTGCGACGATCTCGACCACCGGCTGGACACCGCCGCCGCCGGTGGCCCGCCCCGTGCGCGCGAGCGCCACGAGAAGCGCGGCAAACTCCTCCCCCGCGCCCGCATCAATGCGCTGCTCGACCCCGGCGCCCCCTTCCTGGAGCTGTCGCCACTGGCCGCCAACGGCCTGTATGACGACGCGATCCACGGCGCTGGCGTCATCACCGGTATTGGCGCGGTGATGGGGCGGCCTGTGATGGTGGTCTGCAACGACGCCACCATCAAGGGCGGCACCTACTACCCGATGACGGTGAAAAAGCATCTGCGCGCACAGGAAGTCGCCCGCGAAAACCGTTTGCCATGCGTCTACCTCGTCGATTCGGGCGGGGCGAACCTCCCCAACCAGACCGAGGTGTTTCCCGACCGCGACCATTTCGGCCGCATCTTCTACAATCAGGCGCAGATGTCCGCCGAGGGGATCGCGCAGATTGCCCTGGTGATGGGCTCCTGCACCGCAGGCGGCGCCTATGTGCCTGCGATGGCGGACGAATCCATCATCGTGCGCAAACAAGGCACCATCTTTCTGGGCGGTCCGCCGCTGGTGAAGGCGGCCACCGGCGAGGTGGTCTCCGCCGAGGACCTTGGGGGCGCCGACGTGCACGCCCGCCTCTCCGGCGTTGCCGACCACTATGCGCTGGACGACCGGCAGGCGCTCGCCATGGCCCGCCGCGCCATCGCCAACCTTGCGCCCCCGGCACCGCCCTCCCTCGCGCTGACGGCGCCCGTGGAGCCCGCCCTCACCGGCATCGAGGGCGTAATGCCCACGGACCTGCGCCAGCAGGTCGACATTCGCGAAGTGATCGCGCGGCTGGTAGACGGCTCGGTGTTCGACGAGTTCAAGGCGCTCTACGGCACCACGCTGGTGACGGGGTTTGCGAAAATTTCCGGGATGCCGGTGGGCATTGTCGCCAACAACGGCATCCTGTTTGCCGAGAGCGCCAACAAGGGCGCACACTTTGTGGAGCTGTGCTGCCAGCGCAAGATCCCGCTCCTGTTCCTGCAGAACATCACCGGCTTCATGGTCGGTCGCGACTATGAGGCGGGCGGCATCGCACGGGCTGGCGCCAAACTGGTGACGGCGGTGGCGTGCGCGGCGGTGCCCAAGATCACGCTGATTGTCGGCGGCTCCTACGGGGCGGGCAACTACGGCATGTGCGGGCGCGCCTACGGGCCGCGCTTTTTGTTCACGTGGCCCACGGCGCGGATCTCGGTGATGGGCGGGGAGCAGGCGGCGTCCGTGCTCGCCACCGTCAAGCGGGACAACATCGAGGCGGAGGGGCGCCGCTGGTCGGAAGCGGACGAGGAGGCCTTCAAGGCGCCGATCCGCGACACCTACGAGCGCGAGGGCCACCCGCTCTACGCAACCGCGCGGCTGTGGGACGACGGCATCATCCAGCCGGCCGACACGCGCCGCGTCCTGTCGCTGGCGCTGGCCGCCACGCTGGGCGCCCCCATTGCGGACACCCGCTTCGGCGTCTTCCGGATGTAGCGGTCAGGAGCGGAGCGGGGCGCCCAGCTTGCGCTCGGCCCGCTCCACGCCGAGCCGCCGCTCGCGCAGGATCACGAAAATGCCCGACGAGATGACGATGGTCGCGCCAATCAGCACGCTCCACGTCGGCACCTCGGCGAATACGAAGTAGCCGACGGCCACCACCCACAGCATCGAGGTGTACTCGAAAGGGGCAATCAGCGAGGCTTCCGCGTGGTGGAATGCCTGCGTGACCAGAAGCTGGCCGATGCCGCCCAGAACGCCGATCATCACCAGCCCGATCGCTTCCGGCCACGTCGGCATGATCCAGGTCGGCGCGGTGACAAGGGTGATCGCGGTTCCCGCAATCAGAAAGTAGACGACGATTGTGCTGGTGCTCTCGGTCCGGGCGAGATCGCGCACGAACACGGTCGAGAACGCCATGAAAACGGCGGACGACAGCGCCAGCAACGCGCCCATCGCCTTGGCATCCGCCATCACGTCAAACCCGGACTGGAACTGCGGTATCAGGATGACGAACACCCCGAGAAAGCCGATCCCCACCGCCGACCAGCGATAGATCCGCACTGTCTCGCCCAGAAAGGTCGCGGCCAGCACCACCATCATCAGCGGTGCCGCGTAGACGATGGCCGTCGCCTCCGGAAATGAGAGCCGGTCGAGCGCGGCGAACCACAACCCCATGGCAAGCATGCCGGAGATTGCGCGCCGGACGTGGGAAAACGGCTTTTTGGTCGTCATCGCCTCGCGCAGATGGCCGTTGTAGGCAATCATGATGGCGACGGGGATCACCCCGAACAGGTTGCGCGAGAACAGCATCTCGCCAACCGGCATGCCCCCTTCGCCCAGAATTTTGACGATCGTCAGCATCGCGGTGAAAAACATCGCGGAGACGATCTTGTAGGTGATGCCGACAACGGCATCGTTATCCTTGGGAAACAACGGGCGGGCCATTTGCACAACATTGCCGCAGGTTGCCGCTTCGGCAAGCCCGCACCGTGAGACTCACCTATGCAAAAATGCGATCCAGTCATTCGCTGACCGCAGCGCTTTGACGCACGGAACTGCCACAAACCCACGCTGTTCCTCCATGAGGCAAGAGCAACGGAGCCTCGATGAATAGCATCGACGATGTGGTGGCCTCGATAAAGGCCCACAAACCGCAAGGCCGTCCGGCGGAAATGCGCGCCGCTTTCGCCGCGCTGGTCGGCCCCCAGCCTGCGGCCGAAGACGTCGCCATCGGCCCTGCCGGAGGGCTGGCCGTGGGCAGCGGGCCGACCTTGCTGTGGTTCCACGGCGGCGGCTTCGTGTTCGGCGCACCCGAGACGCATGTTGCGCTAGCGCGCGCCATCGCTGCGGCCGGGGTGCGCGTGGTCCTGCCGCGCTATCGTCTGGCACCGGAGCACCCCTGGCCCGCGATGCTTGACGATGCGCTGGCCGCAATCGATGCGGTGCCCGGCCCGGTGATGATCGGCGGAGACAGCGCAGGCGGCCAGCTCGCTCTTTGCGCGGCCCGTCGGCGGACCGTCCGCGGGGTTGCGGTGCTGTCCCCCAACACCGACCGCACGGGCGCCAGCCGCACCCGCAAGCCACTTTCGGCCCGCGACCTGATGAACGACGACGCGGGCGATGCCGCTCTGGCGCGCGAGGCGTTCGGCGACCGCCCCGGCGATGACCCCGACGTGTCGCCGTGGCGTTCGGACCTCAGTGGGATTGCGGCACTGCACATTGAGGTTGGCACCGAAGAGGTACTGCTCGGTGACAGCCTGTTGCTGGCCGAGGCCGCGGTTCTGGCCGGAGTTCCGACCGCGCTCCACATGACACCGGGCCTCTTCCACCTTGCGGCTTTGTGGCCGGACGCCGTGCCCGGCGCCGCCGCCCAGCTTGCCCGCCTCGGCGCATTTGCGCGGGACGCGGCCGGCTGAACGAAAAAAGGGCGCCCGAAGGCGCCCTTTCAGCGGGTTGGCAGGAAGGTCAGAACTTCTCGGAGACCTGGCGGTCGAGGTCGGTGACCATCTCGTTCACGCCATATTCCTCGGACAGGCCCTCGACTTCCTTCATCAGCTTGGCCAGCGGGCCGTCCTGCGGCACGAACGCCTCGGCCGGAAGCGCCTTCATCTTGGCGATCAGCTCCTGGTAGTCCTGGCGCGACCAATCATCGCCAAGGGTGGCGGGATCACCGGCAAACAGGAGCGCCTTGGAGCACATCGCGCGCTCGGTCCGCGTTTCGCCAAGGCCGAACCATGACAGGTCGTAGGGTGCCTTGCGGTTAAGGTAGAAGTCGTTGGAGGCGCGCGCAACGGCAGGCGACAGGATGCCCATCACGTTCATGTCCGCATCGTAAGCGGCGTTGACCATCCCGTCGGTGGGGTTGGGGTAGGCGTAGAACACGCCGATGGCGCCGCGCGACGCCTTGACTGCGGTCAGGATCGCATCCTGCCCCTTGGCGTACTTGAAGTTGGGCTGGGTGCCCTGCAGGTCCGGCTCGTTTTCAAACACCTTGCGGATGAACGCCTCGGACCCCGAACCTTCCGGCACCACGAAGGTGACGCGGTTGGCATTCTCCACCACCGACTTCCAGTTCTTCAGCCGCGGCTCGGCGGTGAAGGCCATGGCGCACTCGCCCGGAAGGTCGTTGCGCACGATGCTGGTCTGTCCGCTGTCCACGGCGTCATAGGAGATGCCGCCCTGGCCGATGCCGAAGCAGATGTTCTCGGTTTCCTTGGCGCACGCATTGGCGTTGGCAACGGCGCCGCCGGACGGGATGCGGCGCACGTCCAGCCCGAGCGGGCGGGCAAACTCGCGCAGCTGCTCCTCAACGGCCTTACCCATGCCGTTGTGGTAGGTGGAGCCTTCGCCGGTCGGCGCGCCCCCGGTGTAGATGACAATTTCGGTGGCCTGCGCGGCGGTCATGCCTGCGGCAAGCACTGCAGCGGCGGCGAACATGCATTTCATGGAAAGTGGTATCCTTATTTCTCAACACAGATCTGACGGCTCGGCATGGCTGATGTAAGAAGACCTGCGACCGATGCAACGGATACAGCGCTCTGGGAGGCCCGGAATGGACACTTCAAAGGCCAGGGAGGAGCGTCTGGCCGCAGCGCTCCGGCAGAATCTGCGCCGCAGAAAGGCACAGTCCGCCAGCCGCGATGCCGGTTCCGGCAACGCTGACGAGAGCGGCGACAAAGCGTCCCCAGCCGCTGAAAAGCCCGGCAACGCTGACCGGCGCGACACTTAGCAGCGCTATCCCGGCCAATGGACAACCCGCACCCGCCGCCACCAGACCGCAGACAGGGCGCATGGCCAGTCGGTATTCTGGTGCTTTGGCGCCCGCTTGCGCAGGCGGTGGGGTGGGTGGTTTCGGTCGGCATCGTGGCGACCGACGAGGCGGTCCGACGGCGCCAGAGGTTCGTCAACACCGGCGCCGTTCTCGGCGCCATCGCCTCCACGCAGCACGCCGTCGAGCAATGGCTGGCGGGTGAGGCGATGCACCCGCTTGCGGTCCACAATGCCATCTTCGCGGTCGTCCACCTCATCACGCCGCTGTTCCACCGCGTGTCGGCCAATGCCGCGGCCATCTGGCTGTGCAGCGCCATCATTCTTGGCACCCAGCGTGTCATCTGGCTGACGGGGCTCGATGGCGGCGCACAGGTCTATTTTGCCTGCACCGCGGGCGCGTTCCTGTTTTTCGGCCCGCAGAACTGGCGGCTCTACGTGGCCGTTGTCGCCGCCGCGTTCGCCAGCGTGATCGGTGCGCTCGCCCTCGCGCCGCTGCACGGGCCTGTCGCCGTGGCCGCCCCGGCCTACACCCGGCAGCTGGCTTCACTCGTGGTGATCAACGTGATGGTCATCAACGTGTGGCTTTTCACTTACGCGCTCCTCAAGACATACCGGGCCGAGGCCGCGCTGGGCGCAGAGGTGGAACGGGCCGATCGCCTGCTTCTTGCGATCCTGCCCCGGCCCATCGCGCGCACCCTGAAGGGCGATCCCAAGGCGCTGGTCGCAGACCGTCACGAAGCCGTCACCATCTTCTTTGCCGACCTGGTCGGCTTCACCAGTGCCGCGCGCACGGCGTCCCCCGAGCGGCTGGTGGCCTGGCTGGACGGGCTGTTCAAGGCTGTCGACGCGCTGGCCGAGACGCACAAGGTGGAGAAGATCAAGACCATCGGCGACGCCTACATGGCAGTTTCCGGCGTGCAGGTGCCGCCGGAGGTGGGCGCAGACCGCGTCGCGGGTTTCGCCATCGCCTTTCGCGATCTGGTGCGCGCCACGCCGGGGCTGGACGGCGGACCGCTCAACGCGCGGGTCGGCATCCACACAGGGCCGGTGGTGGCCGGGGTGATCGGCGGCACGCGCTTCGCGTATGATCTGTGGGGCGACGCGGTGAACACGGCCTCGCGCATGGAAAGCCACGGCGCGCCGGACAAGATCCAGATCTCCGCCGCAACCCGCGCGCTGCTTTCCAAAGGCTTTGAAACGCTGCCGCGCGGCAGCGTGGCGGTCAAAGGGCTAGGCGCGGTGGACACGTTCTGGCTGGAGACGCGCGCAGCGGATCTGTCCGGGACCGGCGGTCTTGCAACAGACAAACTGCTATAGGACTGCCCGCAAGGGCCGGCCCCGCGGCATGCTTTGCACCCACCCGATACGCAGGCTATTCGACAGTTTGAAACCGAGGTTTGTTCATGGATCCCAACAATTTTTCCGACGGCTGGGTCAGCGGCGTCCTGGCCTGGCTCACCATCCAGGGTGTCAATATTGCGCTCGCCCTCGTCCTGCTCGTCGTGGGCTGGTGGCTGATCAAGATCCTGCGCAACTGGTTCCTGCGCTACACCGAGCGAAGCGACTATATCGACCCGTTGGTGGAATCCTTCCTCGCCAGCCTGCTCTACTACGGCATGCTGGCTGTGCTGCTGATTGCGGTGCTCAGCCTTGTCGGGGTCGAAACCACCAGCCTCATCGCGGTCCTTGGCGCGGCCTCGCTGGCCGTCGGCCTTGCGCTGCAGGGGTCGCTCACGTCGCTGGCTGCGGGTGTGATGATCATCGTCCTCCGCCCCATCCGCATCGGCGACTATATCGACGTGAGCGGCAAGGCGGGGACGGTGAAGTCCATCACGCTGTTCATGACCGAGCTTGCCACCTACGACAATATTCAGATCATGATGCCCAATTCGGAGGTCTGGGGCAGCGCGATCACCAACTACTCGATCTACCCGACGCGGATGCTCGATGTCGGTGTCGGCATCGACTACGAGGATTCCATCGAGGACGCGCTGCAGATCCTGCGCGAAATCGCCGATGAGGAAACCAAGGTCCTGTCCGACCCCGCGCCCAACGCCTACGTGGACGAGATCGGCGAATCGTCGATCGATCTGAACCTGCGGGTCTGGGTTGCCGCGTCCGATTACTGGCCCATGCGCCGCGAGCTGATGAAAGAGGTCAAGGAGCGGATCGAGGGTGGCGGTCTGTCGATCCCCTACCCGCACCGCCAGATCGTGCCGGTCAAGGAGCGCCCCGGCGGATCCGCCAAATCCGCAAACACGGCAAAGACTGCAAGCCCGACCAAAGCTGCAAGACCGGCAAAGGCCGCCAAGTCCGCCAGCTGAGCGGCAGCTCCACGACAACGAAAAAGGCCCGCCGCATTGCTGCGACGGGCCTTTTCTTTCTGGTCGCCGCCGAAGCGGCCGCGCCAGCCGTGCCTTAGTTGGCAGCGGCGCGCATGTCAGCTTCGCTCACGAACTCGGGCGCTGCCTTCAGCTCCGCTTCGGTCGCATTCAGCATGAAGGTCAGCTCGTCGTCGATTTCGCTGATCTTCAGCTGGTCGAGCGCAATGGCCACATTCTTTTCACCGATGCCGAGGAAACCGCCGACGCCGATCAGAACGCCGCTGACGGTGCCGTCTGAGTTCACGACCATGTCGTTCACATCGCCGATCTCGTCACCGGCCGGGTTCACGACCGTGGCATCCATCAAAGTGGACGCGAGGAACGTGTTGGCGCTCTGCTCGAAGATCTGACCGTCGATGGGGGTGCCTTTGGCCGGCGCTGCATCAACGGTGGTGACCGTCACGTCCGCATCGTCGTTACCGTCAACGAGGTCCTTGGCAGCGTTCGACACGGTGGCCGCAGCGCTTTTGGCAGCGTCGACCGTGGCGTTTGCAGCGTCGCCCACAGCGTCCATCGCCTTTTCGGCGGTGCTTTCGGTGGCGTCCGCAGCGTTTTCAGCAGCGTTCTCGGTGGCATCGGCTGCGTCATCGGCAGCGTTCGCCGTCGCGTCGACTGCGTTGCCAGCGGCGTTCGCCGTCGCGTCCGCTGCGTTGTCTGCAGCGTTCGCCGTTGCGTCCACTGCATTTTCAGTGGCATCCGCGGCGTTGCCGGCCGCGTTCTGCGTTGCATCCACTGCATTTTCAGCAGCGTTCTGCGTGGCGTCGGCTGCATCGTCAGCAGCATCGGCCGTTGCGTCTGCGGCGTTCCCGGCTGCATTGGCCGTGGCGTCCACCGCGTTTTGCGCAGCGTTGCCCGTGGCTTCGGCTGCGTTCTCGACAGCATTGCCCGTGGCTTCTGCCGCATTCTCGACCGGCGTATCGGTCTGCGGCTTCACAATCGTCACGTTCGCATCATTCTGCGCAAGGACCGGGCTACCGGCGATGACGATGGCGGATACGGTAGCGAGCAGCAGGCTGGTCTTTTTCGACATAGAAATGTCTTTATCCTCATACTATCAGGGGCGGTTGCCCCTTCACACCGACGGAACGGACCGCCACGGCGAAATGTTCCTTCGCTTAGACGTATTTTTACGCATGGAAACCAGCGGCCGGCTTCGGTTGACACCCACCCCACAGAGAGCATTCTGGGGCCGCGGCTGCGAACGGTCGTTTTTGCCGAAAAAGAGTGATGCGTGGACCACAAGGCCAAGCCAATTCCCGTGACCGCGCCCAATGACGGCTCGCGCCGCCGGGGCGTTGCCAACCATGAAGAAGCGATCGTGTGGCTGAAGAGCCGCGGCATCCAGGATGTCGAGTGCATCGTTCCCGATCAGGCCGGCGTCGCGCGCGGCAAGCTGATGCCCACCGAAAAATTCACCCGCTCGCCGTCGATCACGATGCCAACGTCGATCTTCGCGCAGACCATCTCGGGCGAGTACCCGGAAGAAGACGATAATTTCACCTACGATCCCACCGACGGTGACCTCACCTTCACGCCGGACTATGCGACCCTCGCCGTGGTCCCCTGGGCCTCCGACCCCGCAGCGCAGCTGATCCACGACGCGCGCTACAAGGATGGCCGGCCCGTCGACCACGCGCCGCGCCAGGTTCTAAAGCGGGTGATCGATCTTTATGAGCGCAAGGGGATGCGCCCGGTGGTCGCCCCCGAGATCGAGTTCTATCTCGTCAAGCCGAACCACGACCCGGACTATCCGCTGGAACCGCCCATCGGCCGTTCGGGCCGGCCCGAGATCGGCCGGCAGAGCTTTTCCATCGCCGCCGTCAACGAGTTCGACGACCTGTTCGACGACATCTACGAATATGCCGAGGCGCAAGGGCTGGAGATCGACACCCTCATCCACGAAGAGGGCGCCGCGCAGATGGAGATCAACCTTCTCCACGGCGACGCTGTGGACCTTGCCGACCAGGTGTTCATGTTCAAGCGGACCATCCGCGAAGCGGCACTGCGCCACAACATGTACGCAACCTTCATGGCGAAGCCGATGAGCAACGAGCCCGGCTCGGCCATGCACATCCACTCCTCCCTTCTGGACGTGGAGACGGGGCGGCCGATCTTTTCCGATGCGGAAGGCAACCCCACCAAGGAGTTCTTCTCCTTCATTGCCGGCCATCAGCGCTATCTGCCCAGCGTGATGTGCATTCTTGCCCCTTACGTGAATTCGTACCGCCGGCTTGAACGCTACACCGCCTCTCCCATCAACGTGCACTGGGGCTACGACAACCGCACGGTGGGCCTGCGCGTCCCCCACTCGCCGCCGGAAGCGCGGCGGCTCGAAAACCGCATCCCGTCGTCCGACGCCAACCCCTATCTGGCGATGGCAGCATCGCTGGCCTGCGGCCTTCTGGGCCTGGAGGAAGGCATCCATCCCGACGATCCGATCGAAGGGTCGGCGCGTGAACTCCCCTACGGCCTCCCCCGCAGCCTTCTCGAAGCGGTCGCCCTGTTCGAGCAGAACGAGCCGCTGGGCGATATTTTCGGCAAGTCGTTCATCTATACCTACCGGGCCATCAAGCAGGCGGAGTTCGAGACCTTCATGCGCGTGATCAGCCCCTGGGAGCGGGAATACCTTCTCCTCAACGTCTGATCCCATGTCCGACACCGCCTATGCGCTCGACGTCGCGCCGCCTCTCCCGTCCGAAGCCGCCCTGCCGGACCGCACCGACGCCATCATTGTCGGCGGCGGCCTGACGGGGCTGTCCGCCGCGCTGCACCTCACGCGCCATGGCCTGCGCACCACGCTGGTGGAGGCCGGCGGCATCGGCGACGGTGCATCGGGCCGCAATGGCGGGCAGCTTCACCCCGGCCAGCGGCGCGACCAGCGGTGGCTCGAGGCGCATGGCGGTGCCAGGCTGGCCGATGCCCTGTGGCGGCTTGGCGAGGAGGCCCTTGCGCTGGTTCATGCGCTCCGAACCGAACTGAAAGCCGACTGCGCCTGGAGGCCGGGCCTCATCGAGGCCTGCCACACGGACGCCGCCTTTGCGGAAGCCACCGCCCTCGCCGACGACATGAACGCGCGCTACCGCACCGGGCACGAAGTGCTGGACCACACGGCCCTTGCCAGCGCCATCGGAACGCGCCGCTACGTGGGCGGCGTGCGCGATCCGCACGGCGGCCACATGAACCCGCTTGCCCTCGTGCGCGCCCTTGCCGACGCGGCCCATGTGGAGGGTGCCCACCTTCACGGCGGGACCCGCGCAATGTCCGTCCGCCAGACGCCGCACGGCTGGTCCGTGCGCGTGACCCGGGCCGGCCGCACGCACGAGATCCTGGCGCAGACGGTCATTCTTGCCGGCAACGGCTACATGCGCGGGCTCTCCCCCTACCTGGACGCACGGGTGATGCCGCTCAGGAACTACATCATCGCCACAGAGCGGCTGACCGAGCCCGTCATTCCCGCCGGAGAGGCCGTGGCCGACAGCCGCGCCGTGATCCGCTATTTCCGGCAGGACAGCGAGGGCCGCATGGTCTTCGGCGGCGGCGAGAGCTTCGGGCGCGGCCCGTCGGATATTGCCGCCTTCGTCCGGCCCTACCTTGCCGAGGTCTATCCGCAGTTGAAGGACATGCCGATTGTGGCCGCCTGGCAGGGGACGCTCGGGATCACGCGGGACCGGATGCCCATCATCCGCCGCCTGTCGCCCGGCCTTTATGCCGGCGCCGGCTTCTCCGGCCAAGGCCTTGGCCTTGCCACCTTCGCCGGCAAGGTGATTGCCGATGCGGTGGCCGGGGAAGCCAGCCGGCTCGACGTGTTCTCCCGCATCGCAGCGCCCCCCTTCCCCGGCGGCCGCCTGTTCCAGACGCCGCTGGCCCAGCTTGCCATGGCCTGGTTCTCCATCCGCGACCGGCTCGGCTGACCGCACCCGCTTGCCGCCGGGCGCACAGCCGCTACCTTCAGCGTCATGTCAGAAGAACCCATCGCGATCCTCACCGGCGCTTCGTCGGGTATTGGCGAAGCCCTCGCCCACGAAATTGCCGCGGACGGCTACCGCCTGGTGCTTGTCGCACGGCGGGTCGACCGCCTCGAGGCGCTGGCGGCCAGGCTTGCCGCGCCGTGCGAGATCATCGGCGCCGACCTCACCGATCCTGCCGACATGGACCGGCTCAAGGCACGTCTTGCGGAGATCGGCGAACCGGCGGTTCTGGTGAACAATGCAGGCCTTGGCCAATCCGGCCCGTTCGCCGAGGGCGACGTCGACCGTTCGCTCACCGTGATCGACCTCAACATTCGCGCGCTGGTTTCACTGACCCGGCATGTCCTGCCGGGGATGCTGGCACGCGGGCGCGGTGGCATCCTCAACGTGGCGTCGACGGCAGCCTTCCAGCCGGGGCCGAACGCATCGATCTATTACGCCTCTAAAGCGTTCGTGCTGTCATTTTCAGAAGCGTTGACGGAGGAGTGCGCCGGCAAGGGCGTCACCGTCACCGCGCTGTGTCCGGGGCCGACGGAGACCGAGTTCTTCGAAACGGCAGGGATGGACAATGTGGCCTTGCGCAAATTGACCAAGGCCATGCCGGCCGATCAGGTGGCGCGCACCGGCTGGGCCGCTTTCAAGCGCGGCAAGCGGGTGATCATTCCGGGCGTGCAGAACAAGACGACGGCGTTCTTCTCGCGGCTGATCCCGCACCGGCTGCTCCTGCCGGTCGTCAAACGGCTGCAGAGCGGGAAATAGCCCCCGCACCGAGGATGTGAGATGGCCCGGCGCCGGGCCATCTCGTCGCGCGGCCTTACTGGCCGATATTGATGATCTGCACCCGGCGGTTCACTGCGCTGCGCGGGTTGGCCGGGTCCTGCAGCTGCTCTTCGCCCAGACCGATGGCAATCAGCTCTTCCACCGGCACGTTGAACGTGGTGATCAGCGCTTCGGCCACGGCGCGCGCACGCTTCTGGCTGAGCTTGAAGTTGAATTCACGCGGACCGGACGCATCGGTATGACCGATGACGGCGAAACGCTGCCCGCTGAGGGACGGCGTGTGCATGGCATCGGCAATCAGGCCGACGGCGTAGTAGCTGTCCGGCTCGATCACGCCCGAGTTCAGGTCGAAGTTGATCTGCACGCTGAGCTGCGGAAGGCTGGCGAGCGTATTGGTCAGCTGGCTGGTGGCATCCTCGCCGCCGCTGGCCGCGGCGCGGGCCGCCGCCTTCTCCAGCGCGATGGGGTCGAAACGGCCCACGGTGCGCGCGGTCCCGGCAAGGCTGGAGACGATCTGGTTGCGGTCGAGCTGGTTCTGCGCGTCGGCTGCGGAAAACCCGGTGACGACAAGTGCGGCCGCAAGAAGGGGCGCGCCAAGAATCTTTTTCATGCTCATCATCTCTCTCAACGCCAGCCGGCTGCGGTAATCGCGCTGTTGCAGGATTTGCTGACACGGCGTTCGGCCTTCAGAAGGCACTGGAGAACGAACCGGTTGCCGCCTTTGATGTTGCCGCAGAGCTGGCGCGCGTCGCTGTCGCAAAGGCGGGGCGCTGCAAGCTGCGCCTCACGGCGCGCGCTGACGGCCGCGACCACGGTTGCGACGGTATTGGTGCAGGACGGGCTGACCTTGGCGGACTGCTGTGTGAGGCAGTTGGTGATGCCATTGTTGGCGAGCGTTGCATCGTTGCAATATTTGTCGATATCGGAGGTGCAGGCTGCGGCCAGAGTCCTGACAGCGTCAGCATAACCCATGGTCTGCGCCTGTGCAGCCGACGCCATCGCGAACGACATGACGCATATCGCGGCAATCGCATTAATAATTTTTGTCTTCATTCCTTGGGAGCCCCCGCTTGCAGACAATAAATTGCATCCCACCAGTGTGCGGTTGAACCGACTGACCGATGTGAATGGCGGGGTGATAACACAATTTCGTAAATGCGCCAGAAACGGAACCGGACGATGCGCAGACGGCGGCCTTCGCCGGAAACAGGGGCCGCGCCGGATCTAACGCAAATCCGCGCGGCCCCTGCGGGTCATTTCGGCTGCGGAACGATGCGCAGGTAGGGGCGCGGGGCCTTCCAGCCGTCCGGATAGGTCTTGCGGGCGTCTTCGTCGCTGACGGCGGGGACAATGATCACGTCGTCGCCATCTTGCCAGTTCACCGGCGTTGCGACCTTGTGCTCGGAGGTGAGCTGCAACGAATCGATCACGCGCAGGATCTCGTCGAAATTGCGCCCGGTGGAGGCCGGGTAGTTGAGGCTCATCTTCACCTTCTTGTCCGGGCCGATCACGAACACCGTGCGCACCGTCATCGTGTCGGACGCGTTGGGGTGAATCATGTCGTAAAGGGTCGCAACCTTGCGGTCCTTGTCGGCAATGAGCGGGAAGTTGAGCGCTGTGCCCTGGGTCTCTTCAATGTCCTTGGCCCACTGGTCATGGTCGCCGATGTCATCGACCGAAAGGCCCATGACGACCACGCCGCGCGCATCGAACTTGTCCTTCAGCTTGGCGGTGTAGCCGAGCTCGGTGGTGCAAACGGGGGTGAAGTTCTTCGGGTGCGAGAACAGGACCGCCCACTTGCCGTCGATATAGTCGTGGAAACGGATCGTGCCTTCGGTGGTGACGGCTTCGAAGTCCGGTGCGGTATCGCCGATGTGCAGCGTCATGGTGGTCCTCCTGTCAGAATGGCGGCCTCTGTCCGGCCGTGCCTTTCCATTCACATTGCTTCGCGCGCAGCTTCATTCAAGGGGCATTAGGTGCACCGGCACGCAATTTTGCCATGCCGGCCGCCAGCCTCGATCAGTCCAGCGCCGTGGCGTAGGTGTCCAGCGGCGGCAGGTCGGTGACAAGCCCGGCGTCTGTCATGAAGGTTGCGAAGGTTTCGTACTTCGCGCGGTCGAGGGGCTTGGGCTCGGCTGCAAATTTCGGCAGCGTATCCTTGAACGCCTGCCGGTTGAGCGCATCGTCAATGTCCGGCTGGGCCTTGAAGAACATCGCCTCCGCCTCGTCCGGGTGGACCGCCTGCCAGCGCGCAGCCTCCCCCACGACGTCGAGAAAGCGGGAGAGACTGTCATCGTCCAGCCGGTCGTTGGCGGCGATGAAGATCAGTTCTTCATATGTCGGCACGCCGTTTTCTTCCGGCAGGAAGGCGCGGCCCGTGCGGCCTTCCAGCTTCAGCTGCGTCAGCTCGAAATTGCGGAACGCGCCGATGACGGCATCCACCTGACCGGACAGGAGCGCCGGCGACAGCGCAAAATTGACGTTGACCAGCGTCACGTCATCCAGCGACAGGTCGACCGATTCCAGCATCCGGCCGAGCAGCGCATCTTCGAACCCGCCGACCGAATAGCCGATGGTGGCCCCCTTGAGGTCCGCCAGGGACTGCACCGGCCCGTCTTCCAGCACCACCAGCGAATTGAGCGGCGAGGCCACCAGCGTGCCGATGCGCGAGACGGGCAGGCCTTCGTCCGCCTGCTGATAGAGGCTCGGCTGGTAGGTGATGGCGATGTCTCCCTGCCCGGCGGCCACCAGCCGCGGCGGGGCGGACGGATCGGCCGGGGCCACGAAGGTCACGTCCAGATCCGCTTTTGCGAACTGTCCGCGCGCCTGCGCGATGTACAGGGGGGCATGGTCCGGGTTGACGAACCAGTCGAGCAACACGGTGAGCTTGTCCTGTGCCGACGCCGCGGCGGGCGCCAGAAGCGGCGCGGCAACGAGGATGGCAAGAAGCGAGCGGAGCATGGCGAACCTTTCAGCGGCAGGCTCAGGACGAGTGCTGCCAGGGCACCAGCGCGTCGATAAGCCTGTCGACCACGACGCGCAGGATGAGCGCAAGCGCTGACAGGAGCATCAGCGCGGCGAACAGAACATCGGTCTGAAGCCGAGCGTTCGCGTGGAGCATGACATAGCCGAGGCCCGCCGAAGCGCCAACCCACTCCCCCACCACTGCGCCAATGGGTGCCACCGTCGCGGCCACCTTCACGCCTGCGGCCAGCCCCGGCAGACCGCCGGGGGCACGGATCAGCCACAGCACCTGGAGGCGCGATGCCCCGTTCAGCCGCGCTAGATCCACCAGCTCGGCAGGCACCCGCGCCATGGCTTCGGCGTAGGCGGTGGCAACGGGGAAGTAGATGATGAGCGCTGCCATCACAATCTTCGACGGCAGGCCATAGCCGAGCCACACCACCAGCAGCGGCGCAATGGCGAAGACAGGCAAGGTCTGCGTGACCACCACCACGGGCAGAACCGCCCGGCGAATGGCCGGCGTGGCGGCGATGGCAAGGGCCGTCAGGGTGCCGGCGGCAAGGCCTGCGACAAGGCCGAGGACGATTTCCGTCGCCGTGATCCCGGCATTGCGCAGGAGCATCGGCCAGCGTTCGACGAAGGCACCCGCCACGGCGAGCGGCCCCGGAAACACGTAGGCCGGCGGTGACAGGACAGCCACCAGCACCCACCACAGGCCGATCAGTCCGGCCGCCACGGCAAGCGCCCGCCCGGTTGCGCCGATCATGCCGGGCTGGCGGCGCGATGCATGGAGCGGAACGCCAGCTCTAGTTCTGGTCCCACGCCTGAATTGCGGCGTCGATGGATTGGAGGCCGTCGCTGCCCTTGCGCAGAGTCAGGATGGCGCGGCGATCGGAATCGAACAGGATCGGAATGTCGATCCAGTCCCGTTCACGCAGGAGGCGCAGGTTGTTCTCGCGGTCAGTCTCGTTTTCCGACAGGGCGATCCAGAACAGGCCGGACGACACCCGCGCCGCAGCGCCGCGGAGCGCTTCCCCGCGCGACTGCTCGCTTTCCTTCATGATGAGGCCGGGCACGTTGTTGACTTCACCGCCCTCAAAGCCTTCGGGAAGATCGAATGCGATCTCGATGAGGTGGCTCGCCGGCAGCGCACCGTCCTGATTCTCGCGGATGGTGACGGTGGTGGTGATGTCGCGATCGGGAATGGTCGACACGGCGCGGACCACCGGCTCGGGCTCACCCCCGCCGATCGACTGGCGCACCATCGACCACTCGACGGCGCCGGCAACAGCCTGCCCCCGTTCGCCAGCCTGGGCGGCTTCCTCGTAGAGGACCGCGGTCTGGCTGCCGGTGGGCGTGAAATCGCTGACCGGGCCGGTGCTGACCGGCGACGGTGGCGGCGCTACGACGGCAACCTCGGTCTCGGCCTCGGGCGCGTCCTCGGCTGCGGTGTCGGTCTCCGGTTCGGCGGCAGGCTCCGGCGCGGCGCTGCTGCCGGACGCGTCGATGGATGAGACCTGATCCTCGGCGTCGGTCGCCGCGCCATCCGGCGCAAACGGTGTGACGTCGGCGCCGACGGTGCGCCCGGCGTCCGGCACCGGCGTGTCGGCCGTACCGTCGGTCGCAGGCGGGGTCGGCGGCCAGGTGGTGGTGGTCACCGCGCGGGTGTCCTCACCATCCAGCGTGGACGGCAGGCGATCGGAATTCTTGTTTACGGTGCGGCCGGTCACGGAGATTTCCGGGCTCGCCGCCGGGTCTTCCTGCAACTCGTCCAGCACGGAGAGGAGTGTCTCGCGCTGGGTGTAGGCGGCAAAGGCAGCCCCGGCCAGAAGCACGAGCAGGAGGATCGGCAGCACCGCCCGGCTGAGGCCGCCATGCCGGGCCTTCTTGCGCGGCTTGCGATCGGCGCGCGGTGCGGCCACCGGCGCACGGGCGCGCTTCTTCTCGTTCTTGCGGGCGGAGCGGCGCTCGGCCTTCTGGCGACGCTCTTCCTCGCGCTGCGCCCGCATCTCTTCGCGGCGCTGGCGCTTGTCTTCCTTCGGATCGACCGCGACGATGGTGTCCTCGTCATCGATCTCGTCGTCGTTGGGGTCCACCTCGTCATATTCGCCGTCGACGATGCCATCGTCGGCGTCGTCGTGCGGCTCTTCCACCCGCTCCCGGTCATAGTCGGATTCGGACTCGAACATCACCTCGTCGCCGACCGCCTCGGCAAGGTCCGGCATTGCATCGTCCTGCGTCGCCGGAACGGACGGCGGTCCCAGAACGTCGGGCTCCGGCGCAGCGGTGGCCTCGCTGACGGCGGCCTGCAACAGCTCGGCATTGTGGCGGCGGGCGCGCTCGGCCTCCGCCGCGCGCTGGGCGAGGCGCTCTTCCTCGGCCGCGCGTGATGCGACGTCCGGTGCTCCGGGCGCGGCCGGCGCAATGGCGCGCGAGCGGGGCACACCGCCCGGCACGGACGACTGAAGCGCCCGCTGCGTGCGGATCTGGCGCGCAATCTCGTTCTCGATCTTGCGGATCGCATCTTCGAGCGCCAGACGCTGCGACGTCACGTCCGACGACGGCAGCGGCGGATCGAAGCTCTGAAGCTGCTTCAGGAGAGCCTTGCGCGCCTTGTCATAGACGGCACGACGATTCGGTCCGCTGCTTTCGGGCAGCGACGATACGGCCCGCTGCAATACGGAGTAAAAATCGGTCATTTCGACCACGCGCCCTTTTTGCCACCGGGCATCGATTTAGATGCGAAACGGGTCGTCAACAAGTATGGTATCGATTCGTTCCGGACTCGTCGACAGCATGGAGACCGGCGCCCCGACCAATTCTTCCACATGTCGCACATACTTAACGGCCTCCGCAGGCAACTCGCCCCAACTTCTTGCGCCCTTGGTGGACGTCTTCCAACCATCGAACGTTTCATAAACCGGTTCGACCCGCGATTGCCTTGCGGCATCGGGCGGCAACCGGTCGATCGCTTCTCCGTCCAGCCGGTAGCCGACGCAGATCTTCAGAGTCTCGAAACCGTCCAGCACATCAAGCTTGGTCAGCGCGAGCCCGTTGATCCCACCGGTTTCCACCGCCTGGCGTACCATCACCGCGTCAAACCACCCGCAGCGGCGCTTGCGCCCCGTCACGGTGCCGAACTCGGCCCCGCGGGCACCCAGCGTTTCGCCGATGTCATTGGCCTGCTCGGTCGGGAACGGGCCGTTGCCGACCCGAGTTGTGTAAGCTTTTGTTATCCCGAGAGTGCGGCCGAGGAAAGACGGTCCGACGCCCGAACCTGCGGCAGCTTGCCCGCCAACCGTGTTGGACGACGTTACAAATGGGTAAGTGCCATGGTCGACGTCGAGCATCGTGCCCTGTGCGGCCTCGAACAGCACGTTCTTTCCCGAAGACAGCATCCGGTTGAGCGTGCGCCATGTCGGATCGGCATAGGCCAGAACGGGCCGCGCGGCTTCCAGCTCGGCAAAGATCGCCTCGCGCGCCATGGGCTCGGCGCCCAGCCCGATGCGCAGCGCGTTGTGGTGCGCCAGAAGCCGGTCGATCCGCGGCCCGAGCACCGAAAGGTCTTCAAGGTCCGCAACGCGTACGGCGCGGCGGCCGACCTTGTCTTCGTAGGCCGGGCCGATGCCGCGGCCAGTGGTGCCGATAGCGCCCGCACCCGAGGCTTTTTCACGCAGCTGGTCCAGCTCGCGGTGAACCGACAGAATCAGCGGCGCCGTTTCCGACAGCTTCAGCGTCTCCGGGCTGACGGCCACGCCCTGGCCGCGCACCGTCTCGATCTCCGAGAGGAGCGCCTGCGGGTCGAGCACCACGCCGTTGCCGATGATCGACAGCTTGCCCGGTCGCACCACGCCCGATGGCAGGAGGCTCAGCTTGTATTTCACCCCGTCGATGACGAGCGTATGGCCGGCATTGTGCCCGCCCTGGAAACGCACAACGACATCGGCACGCTCCGACAGCCAGTCGACGATCTTGCCTTTGCCCTCGTCGCCCCACTGCGAGCCGACCACCACAACGCTGCTCATTTAGCCCATCATCCTTGTCTTGCCGGTTCAGCCGGCGCATGGCAGCCACCGACAACCGGCGCTTCTCGCCTCTATTCACCGATGTATCAAGGGTGAAGCCGTCATGCGCTGCCCGAATGAGGAAACCAATGGCTCCCACATCCCCGCAACGCGCGGGGTTCGGCCTTTACGACCGACCCTATGTTCTGCTGTCGCTCACGATGCTGTTCTGGGCCGCCAACATGATTGCCGGCAGGCTGGCCGCGGGCCATGTGCCCCCCATTGCGCTGGCCCAGATGCGCTGGTCGCTCGCGATGATTATCCTCATTCCATTTGCGGTCGGGCCGATCCGGCGGGACTGGCCGGTGATCCGCCGCAACCCCATGATCCTTGCCGTGCTCGGCTTTTTCGGTATCAGCCTTTACAACACACTCGTCTACATCGCACTTCAATCAACCACCGCGATCAATGCGACGATGCTCGCGTCGATCTTCCCGATGATGATTGCGGCAACCGGTTTTCTCCTCTACCGCGACCGGCTGACGCTGATGCAGTTCATCGGCATCCTGGTCTCATGCGCCGGTGCCGGCGTCATCCTGACCAAGGGGAGTGTCTCGGCCCTCCTCGGCCTCGCCTTCAACCCTGGGGACCTCTGGGTGATCGGCGCACAGGTTGCCTACGCCATATATACGGTGATGCTGCGCAAACGGCCCAAGCTCCACCCTATCTCCTTTCTGGCGCTGACGGTGTTCGCCGGCCAGCTTTTCCTCGTTCCATTTACCCTGTTTGAAGCCTCACGCGGGGCGGTGGTCACGCTGGACGCCCTCACCATCGCCATTGTCGTGTTCATCGCCATCGTGCCGGCGATCCTCGCGTTCACCTGCTTCAACCGCGGGGTGGAGCTTGTGGGCTCCAACCGCGCGGCACCGTTCTTTCATCTTGTGCCGGTGTTCACCTCAGTGGCCGCCATCGCCTTTCTGGGCGAGCACCTTGCGGTCTATCACCTTGTCGGCTGGCCGCTGATCCTTGCCGGCATTGCCGTCACCCAGCTCTACCGGGCGCCGCGTCAGGCGCTGTAGGCGTCCCGCCAGCCAAGGGTCTCGTCGGTCGGCCCGGCGGGTTTGTATTCGGCCCCGAACGGGCCGGTATAGCCCGCATCCTGCAATGCCGGGATCAGCCACTGATAGTTGATCTCGCCGCGGTCGGGCTCGGCTCTGGTGCCGCCGCCGGCAATCTGGATATGGCCGATGGCATCCTTGTGGGCGACGTAGCGCGCGAGGAGATCCCCACCGGTGCACTGCATGTGGAAACAGTCGTACATCACCTTCACGTTGGGGCGGCCGATCGTCTCGATTATGGCAAGCGCAGCGTCCAGCGTGGGCACCAGGTAGCCGGGCACCGCCTGCGGGCACAAAGGCTCGATCAGGAAAACAAGCTCCGGCGAAAGGTCTGCCGCCTCGCCAAGCCGTGCTGCATAGCGCGCCGCTGCGCCTGCCTCGGTCGTGCGCCCGGCCAGCACATGAACGGCTTTGGCCCCCACGGCGCGGGCAAGGGCCGCCGCCTCACCAATGTCGCGCGCGGCATCCGCCTCGCGGCCCGACAGCCCGGCAATGCCGTTGGTGTCGTAGTGGCGCACATTGAGGCCGGCAACGGGCGTGCCGCCCAGCGCTGCCTTGACCGCCTCGGCGCCGATGTCCTGCGCATCGTCATGGAACTCGACCACGGGGAAACTGGCAGCCTTCGCTGCGGCGATCCGCTCCAGAAACGGGCGGTCCTTCCACAGGAAGCCGAGGTTGGCAGAAAACGCGACACTCATGAGCCCATCACCTTTGCAGCTTTCTCGAAAAAGTCCGGCGCGCCGAAATTGCCTGATTTCAGCGCCAGCGTGAGGGCGCCGGCGCGCACGGCGGGCACGCCGGGGTCGATCTTCGGGCCGATCTCCAGCGCACCGAGATCCAGAGCCGTGACCACCGCGCCGGAGGTTTCACCGCCGGCCACAATCAGCCGCTCCGCACCGGCCCCGGCCAGCGCAACCGCCACGTCGCCGAAGAGGGTTTCCAGCGCATTGGCGAGCGTCTCGGCGCCGTGTTTTTCCTGCGCGGCCTTCACGGTCGCCGGATCGTCGGACGAGTAGACGAGCGGCAGCCCGTCCGCCGCCATTGCCCAGTCCGCCAGCGCGGCGGCGGTCAGTTCGCCGGACATCACGGCGTCGGTGTCGATCTTCTTTTGCGGGCCGACCTTGGCGTGCTCGGCAATCTGCGCCCGTGTCGCCCTGGAGCACGAGCCGGACAGCGCCACCGCCTTGCCGGACGCGCCTTGCCAGTTGCCATCGCTGCGGCCGATCAGGCCGGCGCGGCGGTAAACGTCCGGCAGGCCCAGCGCCACACCCGACCCGCCAACGATGAACGGGAAGTCTTCCGCCGCATCGGCAATCACGGTGAGGTCGCTGTCGTCAATCGCATCGACGATGGCGAGCTGGCGGCCGGCATCGCGCGCCGCCACCAGGGCTGCCCGGCAGGTTGCGGCCCCGCCGCGCACCTGCGGCAACGAAACGTGGCCCACGTCGCCTTCAGTCTGGCGATCCAGCCAGCGGCGGATATCGGGGTCCGTCATCGGGTTGATCGGATGATGCTCCAGCCCCGATTGGGACAGGAGCGCGTCGCCCACGAACAGATGACCGAGATAAAGCGTGCGCCCTGTCGCCGGAAACACCGGGCACACCACCACGGGGTCGGTGGTGCCCAACGCTGCAATCAGCGCCTCGGCCACCGGGCCGATATTGCCTTCGGGCGTGGAATCGAACGTGGAGCAGATCTTGAACAGGAACTGCCGGCAGCCCGCGGCCTTCAGCCACGCCAGCGCCTCCAGCGACTGGCGGACCGCATCGGCCACAGGGATCGACCGCGATTTGAGCGCCACAATGCCGGCATCCACGGCCGGGTCGGCGGGCCCGTCCGGCACCCCCACGTACTGGACAGTGCGCATGCCGCCTTCGGCGAGCATCAATCCAAGGTCGGATGAACCGGTGAAATCATCACCAATGGCGCCAAGGATCATGTCCATCGCTCCATTGCGTCCGTTCCGGTCAGTCCCATTGTCGCGCGTCGCATATTCCCACCCGTACAGTTTGGCGCAATCAAACACGCGGTCGGCGCCAGCGAAAGCGCCATTCTTGGCCCGGCTTTTCACCCGCACAGCAGATTGCGCGGCAGGCCGGTTCTATCCTGCGGTGATGCCGGTGTCTCAATTTCGGCTGACAGCACCGGTTCGTGCCGTTAAGTCTGAAGCTCGTCGGGCTGGGAACGAAAACGGGAGCTTTCATGAATACGGTGCGCCAACCTCTTTTCATCGTGGTTGCGGTGATTGCGCTGATTGCGGTCGCTGCGGCGATTACATTTGCAAGCCGTGCCTCCAGCACGCGATCCGAACTCGAAGACACCAGCCAGCGCTTTGCGCAGACGGAAGCCGAAATCACGGCCGAGCGCGACGAGCTGACCCAAAATCTGGCGCAATTGCGCGACTCCGCCGGCAATCTTGAAGCCGTCGAGACCTCTGTCGCTGAGGCAGAGGCACGCCTTGCTTCGCTGGAAAGCGCTGCGGCAGACGCAGCAACCAGCGAACAGACCGCCCGCGAACAGGTGGATGCGCTGAACGCCGAAGCCCAGTCGATCACGGCACAGATCGGCAGCCTGCAGAACGACATGAAATCGGCGGAAGCCGCGGCCGAGGCAGCAGCCGAGCGTGCCAGCTCTCTGGAGCAGACGGTTGCCAACCTCACCACCAACCGCGAGCAGCTTGGCGCCACGGTGGAAACGCTCAACACCCAGAACGAGACGCTGAGCGCCAGCATCGCCGATGCGGAAGAGACGCTGTCCAGCCGCAAGGGCGAGGCGGACGAGCTGACCGGCCAGCTTGAAACGATCCGCGCTGACCTGGAAGAAATCACGGCCACGCGCACCCAGCTCGCCACCGAAGTGGAGGGGCTGACCGGCGAGAACCAGCGCCTTGCCGCCGAAGTCAGTGCAGCAAGCAACGCGCTGGAGGCCGCCCAGGCCGAAATGGCGGCTGCCAACGAACGCCAGGCCGAGCTGCAGCAATCGGTTGAAGCGCTGACCGCAACCCGCGATGAGCTTGCCGCCGCTTCCAAGGAGGCGCAGGCCCGCCAGGCTGCGCTCCAGACCGAAGTTGCCGAGCTCGGCAGCGCCCGCGACACACTGGCGGCCGCAGCCGAGGAGGCGCAGGCCCGTCAGGCCGCGCTCCAGACCGAAGTTGCCGAGCTCGGCAACGCCCGCGACACACTGGCGGCCGCAGCCGAGGAAGCGCAGGCCCGCCAGGCCGCGCTCCAGTCCGAAGTTGCCGAGCTCGGCAACGCCCGCGACACACTGGCGGCCGAAGCCGAGGAAGCCCGCGCCACGCAGCAGCAGCTCGAAAGCGAAGTGGCGGCGCTGACGACTGCTCGCGAAACCCTGGTCGCCGAGATCGACGCCCTCAAGGGCCAGAATGCCGACCTTGCCAACAACAACGAGTCGCTGGAGGCCGAGGTCGCCACGCTGGAAGCTGCCGCCGAGTCGCAGGCTGTGCCTGAAGCCAACACCGCAGCCGCCCCCGCAGCGGCCGGCGCCGGCACCGCCCTTGCCGGAAGCTATGCCAGCGACAAGATCACCATGATTTTCGGCGACGGCACCTTCACCATGAACGTGGCAGACGGTCCGGACATTGAGGGCACCTTCGAGATGGCGGACAATGTGCTGCGCCTGTCGGATGTGACTGGGCCGGCAGCGTCGATGTTCCCGATGAGCTGCAGCGCTGCCGTCGCGGACGGTGTGCTCTCGCTCAGCCAGTATCGCGGCTCCTGCCTTCCGCTGAACGGGGTGAGCCTCACCGCGGAATAATCACCGCACCAGACACGGAAAAGCCGGCCTCGGGGCCGGCTTTTTTTATGGCATCGCCGGAGTGGCGGCGGGGCACGCCCGCCGCGAGGCGCTCAGAAATCGAGCGACTTGGCCTGCGTGACCTGCGGCAGCTTTTCGATCTTTGCCAGAAGCTCGGGCGTTGCCTTGCTGTCGATCTCGATGATGCAAAGCGCCTCGCCGCCCTGCTCGCGCCGGCCAAGGGTGAAGTTGGCGATGTTGACGCCGGCTTCGCCCAAGAGCGTGCCGATGCCGCCGATGAAGCCCGGCTTGTCCTGGTTGGTCACGTACAGCATGTGCGGCGCGAAATCGGATTCCAGGTTGATGCCCTTCACCTGGATGATGCGCGGCTTGCCATCGGCAAACACCGTGCCGGCGACGGACCGCTCCTGCCGCTCGGTCATGACCGTGAGGCGGATGTAGTTTTCGTATGCGCCCTGCTGGCCACGGCGCACTTCTTCCACCTGGATGCCGCGGTCGCGCGCGATGGTGGGCGCGGACACCATGTTCACGTCCTGCAACAGCGGGCGCATCAGGCCCGTTACCGCAGCTGCCGTCAGTGCCTTGAGGTTCAGCTCGGCGACTTCGCCTTCATACTCGATCCGCACGCCGGTGATCCCGGTCTCGGTGAGCTGGCCGGCGAACGAGCCGAGCTGCTCTGCCAGCGTGACGTAAGGCGTCAGGATCGGGGCTTCCTCAGCCGTGATCGAGGGCATGTTGAGCGCATTGGAGACCGCGCCGCGCACCAGATAATCGGCCATCTGCTCGGCCACCTGAAGCGCGACATTCTCCTGCGCTTCGGTGGTGGCAGCACCAAGGTGCGGCGTGCAGACGAGGTTGGGCGCGCCGAAGAGGACGTTCTCCTTGGCCGGCTCCTCGGCAAACACGTCGATGCCGGCGCCGCCGAGATGGCCCGAGTCCAGCGCCTCGCGCAACGCCTGCTCGTCGACCAGGCCGCCGCGGGCGCAGTTGATCAGCATCGCGCCCTTCTTCATGGCGCCGATGGCTTCGCGGGAGACGACGTTCTTGGTCTTCTCGGTCAGCGGGGTGTGAAGGGTGATGACGTCGGCGCGGGGGAAGAGTTCGTCCAGCTCCACCTTCTCGACGCCGATTTCCTGCGCGCGCTCTGCGGTCAGGAACGGGTCGAACGCGATAACCCGCATCTTCAGGCCCTGCGCGCGGGAGGCGACGATGGAGCCGATGTTGCCGCAGCCGATGATGCCCAGCGTCTTGCCGGTCAGCTCGCGGCCCATGAAGCGGTTCTTCTCCCACTTGCCGGCCTGGGTGGAGGCATCCGCCGCCGCAATCTGGCGGGAGACGGCGAACATCATCGCAACCGCGTGCTCGGCGGTGGTGATGGAGTTGCCGAACGGCGTGTTCATGACGATCACGCCGGCGCGGGAGGCGGCCGGAATGTCGACGTTGTCGACGCCGATGCCGGCGCGGCCGATCACCTTCAGGTTTTTCGCCGCTTCCAGAACCTTCTCGGTCACTTTCGTCGCGGAGCGGATCGCGAGGCCGTCGATGTCCTTCACGGCTTCGAGGAGGGCGTCCTTGTCCTTGCCGAGGTCCGGCTCGTAGCGGACTTCCACGCCGCGCTCTTCAAAGATCGCGACGGCGGCGGTGGAGAGCTTGTCGGAGATGAGGACCACGGGGCGGGTTTTCGCGGTGGTCTCGGTCTTGGGGGCCATTTGCTGCATGTGTGTTCTCGAGCGCGCGGGCGGCCTGGCCAGCCCGGCGGCGACAGGAGTTGAAAAAGGCGGCCGCCGCGCGGGGCGGCCGGGGGATTATTCGGCGGCTTGGGCGACCGGCTTGGCGGCGTTCGCGAACGCCCAGTCCAGCCACTCGGTGAGGATGGCGAGATCGTCCGCCTCCACCGTGCTGCCGGCCCAGATGCGAAGGCCGGCAGGCGCATCGCGGTAGGAGCCGATGTCGAGGCCGACGCCTTCCTTCTCCACCGCAGCGGCGAGCGCCTTGGCGAAGGCGGCCTGCTCGGCCTCCGGCGCGCTTGCCACGGCGGGATCGACGATCTTCAGGCAGACGGAGGTGTTGGAGCGCGTCTCCGGCTTTTCAGCCAGGAAATCCACCCAGTCGGTCTTCGCCACCCAATCGGCCAGCACCTTGAGGTTGGCGTCTGCACGATCGGCCAGCGTATTCGGCAGGCTTTCGGCCCAGTTCAGCGCGTCGAGGCAGTCTTCAACGGCCAGCATCGAGGGCGTGTTGATCGTCTCGCCCTTGAAGATGCCCTCGTTGAGCTTGCCGCCCTTCGTCATGCGGAAGAGCTTGGGGAGCGGCCAGGGCGGCGTGTAGTTCTCCAGCCGCTCGACGGCGCGGGGCGACAGGATCAGCATCCCGTGCGCAGCCTCGCTGCCCAGCACCTTCTGCCAGGAGAAGGTCACCACATCGAGCTTGTCCCACGGGAGCGCCTGCGCGAACACCGCGGAGGTGGCGTCGCAGATGGTCAGCCCCTCGCGGTCCGCCGGGATGAAGTCGCCGTTGGGGACGCGGACGCCGGAGGTGGTGCCGTTCCAGGTGAACACCACGTCGGTGTTGAAGTCGACGGCGGCAAGATCAGGGAGCTGGCCGTAGGGGGCCTTCATGACCTTGGCGTCGAGCTTGAGCTGCTTGACGGCGTCCGTCACCCAGCCTTCGCCGAAGGATTCCCACGCCAGCAGCGTGACGGGGCGGGCGCCGAGCATCGACCACATCGCCATCTCGACGGCGCCGGTGTCGGACGCCGGCACGATGCCGATGCGATAGTCAGCGGGGACGCCGAGCAGGGCCCGGGTCTTGTCGATCACGGCGGCGAGCTTGGCCTTGCCGATCTTGGCGCGGTGGGAGCGGCCGAGCGCGGCATCGGCCAGCGCGTCGGGGGTCCATCCGGGGCGCTTTGCGCACGGGCCGGACGAAAAGCAGGGGTTGCCCGGCCGGCGGCCAGGCATCGTGGTATTTGCCATCTGTGGCTATCCTTTCAGATAGGCGCCCCTCGTTGGGGAGGGGTGTCCCACCGCCGCGTCTACGCCTGTCCGGTGGCCGCGGCAAGCCCTCTCGCCGGATTCGCCTTACAGCCAGCCATCAGCGGCGAAACGGTCGATCCCGGCGTCCACCAGCTGGCCGAGCTCCTCGAAAAGGCCGGGATCGGGGGTGCGGAAGTTGAAGCAGGACTTCCCCTGCATCCGTTTGCGCAGCGCCGGGCTCAGCCCGCCCAGCATCTCCGGGTGCACGTAGACCGGCATCAAATGGGCCGAGACGTAGGCTTTCTTGATTTCGACCCCGCCGACGCTCATGCGGTAGCCGTCTTTCTCCCGAACCTTGTGGACGGAGAGATAATATCGGCCCGGCTCATCGGCGGTGACGACGCAGCGCGCGGCATGCGCGCTGTAAAGCGGACGGAGCGCCTGAAAGACAGCGGTCAGATCATCGGCCATTGCGAAAGACTGCGCGATCGCGGCGGGCTGTCAATATCTGCCTGCGTCAGTGCCGCGGCGCGCTTGCAATGGCGCGCTTGCGATTCCGGCGAATTCAGCCCCGGTAAAGATATCTGCTGCGATGAAGTGCGCTAAACTTGTCGAGCGCCTTATCTGACGCTCAGCCAGCAATCCAAGCCCGATCCCGATCGGAAAGGACAGCCGATATGCCCGCCAAGACGGCCCTTGTCGCCCTCGCCCTCGCTGGCGTCGCCCTTGTCGGCGCGCCCGCCGCAGCCGAGGCCGCCAACGCCCATGTCACCCGCGTCACCCTTGCCACCGGCGGCCTTGCCGCGGTGGAGGGGGTGATGGACGCACCGTCCGACACCATGAGCCTTGCCATCGAGCGGGCGCTGGTCGCCGACGTTTTGCGCACCTTTGTCGTCACCGGCGACACCGCGGTGCGCTCCATAGACCTGGAGGCGGCCGAATCGGTCGGCGAGCGTTCCGTCACCGGCCGGCTCCTTAACGGCGACCTTGCCGATCCCGCGACCATCCTGCAATCGCTCATCGGGCAGACCGTTGCGATCAAAGGCGGCGCCACCCAGCTTGCCGGCCAGCTCCTCGCCTTCGCCTTCGTGACGCTTGATGGCGGCGAGAAGGAGGGCAACCGCCCTGCCCTGCGCATTGCGGTTGCCACCGAGAACGGCAGCGTCTCCTACGCCACGTTCGAAACCGAGAAGCCGCTTGCCATCGAGGGCGGTGCGGTGTCGGACCGCGTGTCCGGCGTCGTCCCCGCTTTGCAGGCCAGCGTCGACGACGGGCGGCGCGAACTGGTTGTCCGCCTCGACGGTGAAGGCACCGCCGGCTTCAACTTTGTGGTGCCGACAACCGTGTGGCGCCCGTCCTACCGCGCCATTCTGGGCGAAAGCGACGACGTTGCGCTGCAGGGGTGGGCAACGCTGGAAAACACCACCGGGCTCGACTGGAACGACATCGACCTGCGCCTCGCCGTTGGCACCCCCGTCGCCTACCGGCAGGACGTCTATTCGCCGCTGCGCACCGTGCGGCCCGATGCCCCGTTCGAGGTGGGGCGGACCGCAGAGGTCGACGTGGTCGAGCAGGAGATGGCCGACGCGCCTGCGCCGGTGATGATGGAGGCCGGCCGTTCGCGTGCGTTCGGCGGGATCGCCGCGGCGGCGGCCCCGGCGTTCGCCAAGCAGGCCGACCTCGTCACCGGCGGCCCTGCTGTGGCCAGCAGCGCGGCGACCATCTTCCCCGTTGCGGGCGCCATTGACCTTGCCGCAGGCCGCACGCTCAACGTGCCGTTTCTCGATGGGTCGCAGGATGCCGAGCGGATCGTCTACATCGCCTCCCCCGACGATGTGACCCCCATGGATGCGCTGGACATTGCCTTTGCGGAAGATGCCACCGTGCCCGGCGGCCTCATTGCCGTTTACGACCAGAACGGCTTTGTGGGCGATGCGCGCTTCGGCGGCGCCGATTCCGGCGAGCGCACCATCCTGCCGTTCGCCCGCTCGGCCGATGTCAACGCGCGGCTGAACCAGAACCGCAGGCAGACGCTCACCAGTGCCCGGATTGCAGATGGTTCGCTCCGCGTGCGCCGGGATGCGTCCCGCCAGATCGTTCTGGCCCTTGAGGCGGCAGAGCCGGTCACCCTGGTGACAGACGTCCCGGTGAACGGCAACGAAACCGTGACCGTCGAGAGCAATGCCCGGGTGGACGTCATCAAGGTGAGCGAAAGTCTCTACCGCGTCCGCGCCACGCTTGAGATGGGCGCGACGCGGATCGACGTCACCGCCGTCCGCCCGATCCTCGAGCAGTACATGGTCAGCAACATTCCCACTTACGTCATCGAGGAAGTGCTCAGCGTCGGCGGCGCGGTTGATGAAGAAACTGCCGCGCAGCTGCGCAGCCTTGCCGCAGCCAGCGCACGGATTGCCGAGATCGACCGGCGGCTGCAGACGCTGGAGGCCGACATTGCGGACCTCCGGCAGGCCGTCGCTGCCGACCGCGACAATCTCGAGGCCATCGACGCGGCAACGCCGGAGGGGGCAAGGGTGCGCGAGCGGATCATCGGGCGGACCGAGGAGATTGACGCGATGCTCGGCACCACGCGAGACCTCCGCCGCGAACGGCTCGAGGCAGAACGCGCCCTGCGGAACCCCTGAGCCTCAGAGGCCGAGCGCAAGCTCCCGCGCCACCGTTTCCAGACGGTGGCGCACGAAGGGTGCAAACGAGCGCCAGACGTGGATCTCGAACCGGTCCGCCGCCTGGCGCCACACGATCACATCGACCCCGGCATAAAGCGTGCGCACCGCAGTGCCGGGCGCAAACCGCCGCAAGTCGCGCGGGCATCCGGCGGCCACCGCGTCCATCACGCCGGACCCGGACAGCGCAAACGCCACCTCCCGGTCCGAAATGTCGATCACCGCGCAGCCGGGTGCTGCCGGCGCTGCGGCTTCGCCGGCGCCGATGAGCATCCACTCATCCGGCCCCAGGCAGAACACGGTGTAGCCTTCCGCTTCGCCGACTTCTCCAATGCGCCGGGGCAGCGGCAATGTGCCGGCACAGGAGGCAGGCTCCGCCGTGCGTAGGCTGAACCGCGTTCCGGCCGGCAGATCATGAATGGCAACGGGCAATACGCGATCAAGCATCGAGCCGCACTCCCTCGGGATCATAGAACACCGGGCCCACCACGCGGACATCGCTGATGGTGTCGCACGTCATCACCGACAGCGTGCTGCCGATGCGGGCGCGGCCATCCGCCACCACCGCCAGGGCGATCGACCGCCCCAGCGCATCGCTGAAATAGGCCGACGTCACGTGCCCGATCATCGGCAGCGGCAGTGGCGCAAACGGGTCCGTCACCACCTGCGCGCCCTCCTCCAGCACCTTCGCCGGATCCTCGGTCAGCAAGCCCACCATCTGTAGCCGTCCGGGCGCGATCATGTCGGGCCGGGTGAGCGCGCGCATGCCCACGAAGTCGGCCTTCTTGCGGCCGAGCGCCCAGCCAAGGCCCGCATCGTCCGGCGTCACCGTGCCATCGGTATCCTGACCGATGATGATGTAGCCCTTTTCGGCGCGCATCACGTGCATCGCCTCGGTCCCGTAGGGCGTGATGGCGAAGGGAGCGCCCGCCGCCATCAGCGCGTCCCACAACGCAAGGCCATGGCGGGCCGGCACGTTCACCTCAAAGCCAAGCTCGCCGGTAAAGCTCATCCGGCACAGCCGGGCGGCAATTCCGGCCACCTTGCACTCGGTGACCGCCATGTGCGGGAAGGCCGCGGCCGAAATGTCGGCGCCGGACACCAGCGGTGCAAGCACCTTGCGCGCGTTGGGTCCGTTAAGGGCGATGGTCGCGTACTGCTCGGTCGTGGAGGTGAGAAACACGTCGAGGTCCGGCCATTCGGTCTGCCGGTAATCTTCCATGGTGGCGAGGACCCTTGCCGCCCCGCCGGTGGTGGTGGTCACATGGAAGCGATCCTCCGCAAGGCGGGCGATCACGCCATCGTCGCGGATGAAGCCGTCCTCGCCGAGCAGGAGGGCGTACCGACAACGGCCGGGCGCCAGCTTCAGCAGCGGGTTGGTGTAGAGCCTGTTGAGGAACTCCGCCGCATCGCGGCCCACAACCTCGATCTTGCCCAGCGTCGACGCATCGAAGATGCCGAGCGAGGCGCGGGTGGCCACGCATTCCCGCCGCACCGCCGCGTCCATGCTTTCGTCGCCGCGCGGGAAATAGCGCGCCCGCCGCCACTGGGCGACCGGCTCGAATACCGCACCAGCGGAGACCGTCCACGGGTCGATCACCGTCTTGCGAATCACCTCGAAGCCTTCGCCCCGGTGGTAGCCGGCAATGGTGCCGAAAGTGGTTGGCGTATAGGGCGGGCGGAAGGTGGTGAGCCCCACCTCCGGCGGGGCCTTGCCCAGCGCGTCGGCCGCAATCAGCAGCGCATTGATGTTGCTGGACTTGCCCTGATCCGTCGCCATCCCGTTGGTGGTATAGCGCTTGACATGCTCGATGGAGCGCATCCCCTCCTTCACCGCAAGACGGATGTCCTTGGCCGTCACGTCGTTCTGAAAGTCGGTGAAGGCCTTGCGGCCCGGCCCGGCGGGCGGCACGGCCATCCCGTCCCCCGCACGATCGTTCTCCACCTGGAACGCAGGCGGCTTGGCGGCAAAGCCCTCCCCCGCCGCCGCATCGGCGCCGGCCCGTGCGCCATCCGCCAAAGCCGCCGCCATGCCCCAGACGCCATTGCCGGCGCCCGCCACATGACACGCCTCGTTGGTGGCCGCCGGCAGGAAGGCCGCACCATCCCACCGCAAACTGCCCTTGGTGTGGGAGAACAGATGCACCGACGGCGTCCAGCCGCCGCCCATCAGCAGCGCATCGCATTCAAGGGTCCGCGACCCGTTCGGCGTCTTGAACGTGGCGCTGGCAACCCGGAGCCGGCCCGCGGTCGCCACCGGCATGGCGCCTTGCAGCGTTTCGATCCCGCGCACGCTGGCCGCCTCCAGCAGCAACGGGTCCACAGCTTCGCGCATGTCGGCCACAGCCGCGACTGTGATGCCGGCATCGGCAAGGTCGAATGCTGTCTGCCACACGCTGTCGTGGCAGCCTGTCAGCACCACCGTGCGCCCCACCGCCACGCCGAACACGTGGAGATAGCGCAGCGCAGCGCTGGCCAGCATCACGCCCGGCCGGTCGTTGCCGCCGAACACCAGCGGGCGTTCCAGCGCGCCTTGCGCCAGCACCACCTTGCCCGCGCGCACCCGCCACAGCCGCTCACGCGGTGCGCCTTCGGGCGGCGTTGCGAGGTGGTCGGTCAACCGCTCGGCGCAGGTCACCATGTTCTGGTGATCGTAGCCGATGGCGGTGGTTCGCGTCAGCACGGACACGTTGGGCAGGGCCGTCAGCGACGCCGCCATCGCAGCCACCGCATCGGCGCCGGTCAGCCCGTCCACCCGAATGGCGGGCTCCACCAGAAGGGCGCCGCCAAGGGCTCCGTGTTCGTCCACCACCACAACGTCCGCCCCGGCGCGGCCGGCGGCCAGCGCGGCGGCAATCCCGGCAGGCCCGCCACCGACCACCAGCACATCGCAGTGGCGGTATCGGGCGGCGTAGGTATCCGGATCCGGCACATCGGGCGCGGTGCCGAGCCCGGCCGCCCGGCGGATCATGGGTTCGTACAGCGCATTCCAGAAACCGCGCGGCCACATGAAGGTCTTGTAGTAGAAGCCGGCCGGAATGAGCCGTGCCATCCGGTCGTTCACGGCGCCCATGTCGAACGACAGGGACGGCCAGCGGTTCTGGCTCGTCACTTCCAGCCCGTCATAAACTTCCTGCATGGTGGCGCGGGTGTTGGGCTCGGCCCGGCCCGGCCCCCGCGACGTGCCCACCAGCGCGTTGGGCTCCTCGGAGCCTGCCGACAGCACCCCGCGCGGGCGGTGATACTTGAACGAGCGCCCCATCAGGTGGATGCCGTTTGCCAGCAGCGCGGAGGCGACCGTGTCGCCCTCCAGCGCGTCGATGGCCCGCCCGTCGAAGGTGAAGCGGACCGGCCGTGCCCCGCTCACCTGCCCGCGGCCGGCAACGCGCATCGGCGCCACGGTCGCCTCGGCCGAAGGCATCTGCAGGGCCAGCGCACCGGCGACCGCGCTCACGACTGCCCCTCCTTGAGCGCGGCGAGGTCAGGCTTTGGCGAACCGGCCGGATAGGTGGTGAGGAAGCGGTCGGTCACGGTGTCCCGCACGGCGTTGAAATAGCGCGCGCAGCCGTGGGTGTGCCGCCACCGCTCGAAATGCGGCCCGCGCGGGTTGGCGCGGATGAACAGAAAGTCCCGCCATGCTTCGTCGCTGGCCTCGGCGGGTCTCGCCGGGCGGACAATGTGCGCCTCGCCGGCATAGGTGAACTCCACCTCCGGCAGCGCTTCGGCGCAATGAGGGCAATGGATCAGAAGCATCGCGGCCCCGCACTCTTGAGAGGATGAAACCTGAGAAAACCGCCGCGCATCAGTGAGCGACCGCGGCGGCGGCGGCCTCGTCGATCAGGCGCCCGGTGGTGAACCGCTCCAGCGTGAACGGTGCGTTGATGGGGTGCGGCTCGTCCCGCGCCACGGTGTGGGCCAGAACGTGCGCAGCCCCCGGCGTTGCCTTGAAGCCGCCCGTCCCCCACCCGCAGTTGACGTAGAGCCCCGGCACCGGCGTCTTGCCCAAAATGGCCGAACGGTCCGGCGTCACGTCCACGATGCCGCCCCAGGACCGCAGCATCCGCATGCGCGAGAACACCGGAAACATCTCGCAGATGGCGGCAAGCGTGTGCTCGATCATCGGAAAGCCGCCGCGCTGGGAGTAGCTGGTGTACTGGTCGGTGCCCGAACCGATCACCAGTTCGCCCTTGTTGGACTGGCTGATGTAGGCGTGAACCGCGTTCGACATCACGACGCACGGCATGCACGGCTTCACCGGCTCGGACACCAGCGCCTGCAGGGGAAAGCTCTCCAGCGGCATCCGCACGCCAGCCGTCGCCATCACCACCGACGTGTGGCCCGCGGCCGAGACCGCCACCTTGCCCGCCCCGATGAAGCCCCTGGCCGTCTCCACGCCGGTGACATGCCCGTCCGGCCCGCGGCGGATTGCGAGAACCGGGCAGTTCTGGATGATGTCCACGCCGCGCGCCGCTGCACCGCGCGCATAACCCCAGGCGACCGCATCGTGCCGCGCGGTGCCGGCGCGCGACTGCAACGCTGCGCCCAGCACCGGGTAGCGGGCATCGGGCGCGATGTTCAGCGGCGGGCAGATCGCCTTCGCCTCTTCGGCCGTGATCCACCGGTTGTCGACGCCATTCAGGCGGTTGGAATTGATGTGCCGCTTGGCGCTCTGCACGTCGTGCACGTTGTGGGCGAGCATCATCACGCCGCGCCGGGAGAACATGACGTTGTAGTTCAGCTCCTGGCTGAGGCCCTCCCACAGGTCGAGGGCATGGTCGTAAAGGCGCGCGCTCTCGTCATAAAGGTAGTTGGAGCGGATGATGGTGGTGTTGCGGCCGGTGTTGCCGCCCCCCAGCCAGCCCTTGTCGATCACCGCAACGTTGGTGATCCCGTGTTCTTTGGCAAGATAATAGGCGGCGCCCAGCCCGTGCGCGCCAGCGCCGACGATCACCACATCGTAGTGCGCCTTCGGTTCCGGCGAAGTCCACTGGGCGCCCCAGTCGTCACGCCCGGTGAACGCGTTCTTGAGGAGGGCAAGCGCAGAATAACGGGCCATGGCGCGCCTCGGCAATGAGGGATGGGCACAGGGCAAGGTTGCGCCCGATCGCGGCTTGCGTACAGAATGGATGCGTCACCAATGCGGAATGATTGCGACCGATGGAACACAGCGCAGCCCGCCCGCTCCGCCGCGCGCCCCCGCCCCGCGCCAACCTCACCATCGGGTTCATTCTGGCCGAGCGGTTCACCCTGTGTGCGTTCGCCAATTTTGTGGATGTGCTGCGGCTGGCCGCCGACGAGGGCGACCGCTCCCGCCCGATCCGCTGCCGGTGGGAGGTCCTGTCGGCCAATGGCGAGCCGGTCCGCTCCAGCTGCGGCGTTTCGGTGCAGCCGGGCGCGGTGCTCGGCAACCCGGCCGCGTTCGATTATCTGGTGGTCATCGGCGGGCTGATCGACGAGGCGAGCGGGCTCAACCCGCGCCTTGTGGCCTTCCTCCAGCGCGCGGCCACAGCCGGGGTGCCGCTGGTCGGCGTGTGCACCGGCGCATTCGCGCTGCACCGTGCCGGGCTGATGGCCGGTTATCGCTGCTGCGTCTCATGGTTCCACCGCGCCGATTTTCTGGACGAGTTCGAAGGCCTTGCGCCGGTGTCCGACCAGATCTTCGTGGTGGACCGGGACCGGATCACCTGTTCCGGCGGCGCAAGCTCCGCCCATCTTGCGGCCTACCTCGTGGCCAAGCACCTGTCGCCGGCGGCCGCGCGCAAGAGCCTCAACATCATGATCATCGACGAGCCGCTGGCGCCGGAACGGCCGCAGCCGGGCGCCGGCGTGGACCAGACCGCCCGCGACCCCATCGTGCGCCGCGCCCTCGCAATGCAGCGCGAGGCGCTGCCGGGCACGCTGACGGTGGAGCGGCTGGCCAGCCGGCTGGGGATCGGCCGCCGCCAGCTGGAGCGGCGGTTTCGTGCCGCCACCGGCGCCTCGCCCGGAGAAACGGCCCGGATGGTTCGCCTCACAGAGGCCCGCCGCCTCCTGCGCGAGACCGAAAAATCGGTGACGGCCATTGCCGCGGAGGCCGGGTTCAGTGACGTGTCCCACCTCATCCGCACCTTCCGGACGGCCGAGGGGGTTACGCCGGAGGTGTGGCGCCAATTTGGCTGAGCCGCCTGCGCGGCGTTCAGTCCGTGTTGTCGGGCAGCCATCGTCTGCGCAAAAGGCGCAGGATTGCGAACACGCCCACCGCAACGAACGGCGCCATCAGGCCCAGGGCAATGGTTTCGCTGACAGGGATAATACCGAGGTCGATCAATGCCTTGGCGGGGTAGCGCAGGATGCCGAGGAGGTAGTAGCTGATCGCGATGACCGAGAGGCTCTCGACCGCTTCCGACAAGATGAGCTGGCGATACTGCCGCTCGTTCATGGAAGACAGGATCTCCTGGTTGCCGCGGTCGAGCGAGACATCCACCCGCGCCCGCAACAGGCTGAGCGCGCGCTCCACCGAGGCTGACAGTTCACTCTGCCGCTGCTCGGATGACACGATGGTGCGCACCGCAGGCGCGAGCCGCGTGCGCAGGAAGCCGGTCAGCGTCGACCGCTCGCCCATTTTCGCTTCGCCCAACGAATCGAGGCGCTCCTCTACCAGCGTGGCGTAGGCGCGGGAGGCGGAAAACCGGTAGCGGGTGCGCGCCCGCATCGCCTCGGTCTTGGCAGACAGGGTCTGGATCTTGTCCAGAATGGCCTGATCGTGCCCGGTCCCCTCCGTCAGCGCGGTGGTGATCTCGGCAAGCTCGCCCTCCAGCATCGACAGTTCGGCCGAAATCCGGCGCGCCATCGGCAGGCCGATCAGCGCCATCGTGCGGTAGGTTTCGGCCTCCAGCACGCGCTGCACCCGCCGGCCGAGCTGCGCCCTGCCCACATCGCCCACGGCAAACTGGACGTCGATGTAACCGTCGCCATTGGGGCGGAAGCTGGACGACACCTCAATTTCGCCGCGCAGGCAGCCGCCAATGTCCAGCGGGGAATAGGGCGGCGCCGGCTTTTCGACCACAAAGGCGCGCAGCGCGACCAGAAGGGTAAGCCCCTCGGGCCGCATGGCCCGGAGCCGCCGCAACGGCGCCTCGCCCGCATCGGCCCCCTCGCCGGAAAGCACGGTGAGCGCCACAAACTCGGTATGGCGTTCGAACTTGATGGTGAGCGGACCGACGACGCGCATCACATGGCGCGCAAACCCGTCCTGTGCCTCGCCGAACGCGGCAACGTGGATTGCATCGACGGCGGTTTCGTCTGCCGTGCCGAATGCCAGCGAATAGACCACCGACGGCGTGTCGATGGGCATGGACGGGCGGGCGTGGGCTTCGCTGATGGCGGCCGCCCGGTCCGGATGGGGGCGAAAGGCGGACAGCACGGGCGGCGAGGCGCTGTTGATCTCTTCGGCGGGCCAGTCGGCATCACCGGCAGGGGCGTGGACCATTCTCGCGCTCCTGTGCCAGCCGGCCGTTGGGTTCTGGCGCGGCGGCGGCTTTCATCGGGCAGGCTGCGGTCTCTTATAGCGCGTCTGGCGAAAACCGACACCCGGTCTTGTGCAAATGCGCCAGCGTCAGAGCCGAAGGAGGAGAAGGCTTTCGCGCGCCCCGGCTTCGATGGGCTGGCGGCCCGCCCAGCTTGCGCCGAACGCCCCCGCCATGGCGTTCACCACATAGGCGCTTGCAAACACCAGCGCGGCTCCGGTGAGAAGCGGCGCCACCGCATTTTGCTCGTTGTATGCGGTGAAGGGCCAGGCCGCGGGGTAGGGCGACGGCAGGAAGATGTCGTGAAAGCCGACGATCACCCCCGCCGGCAGCGCCGGGATCACCTGGTTGAGGATGATGTCGACGTCGGTTCCGGGCATCAGAACGTGGCTGGAATCCACAAACAGAAGGTCGCCCGCGTCCAGTGCCGCAAACGGCTCCAGCCCCGTGTCCTGAAGGGTGGCGCGGTGAAGGGTCAGCGGCAGATCGCCAATATCGGCCCGTGGTTGGGGGTCGATTGCGGTGATTTCGGTCTCGAGGCCACCGTCGCGCACCGCGCGCAGGAGAAAGCGCGTGGAGTGGCCGGACCCCACCTCGATGATCCGCCGCGGCGCCAGCGTCCGCACGGCGGTATAAAGCGCGGCAGCATCGAGCCGGGGAAACCAGGTCTGGTTGAAGCGAGGCTCCGGCGGGGGACCCTTGATGGCGGCAAGATCGTCCGCAAACCCGTCGATCGCGTCGAGATGCGCCAGGAAGGCGGGTTCCGCCGCACGAAATTTCGCGGCAAGCGCCGTGAATGGACGGTCCGCCCACCCCGCTGCGGACGCGGCGCCGCGCATGGGGATGAAAAAACCCTTCTGGCGCAAACCCAGAACCGTTTGAAGGCCGAACGAAACCGTCCTGCGCTGCGCACGCGAAAACATCGCCACTCCTTTTGGGGCTTCAGGCCGAACAAGCCGCATCATCTTAGGCAAGGTCGGGCCTGAATGAAACGCCGTGTCCAAACGAACACGCCGCCCGATGGGCGGCGTGTGATCGTTCATGCGGCGCTGCTGGCGATCAGGCCGGTGCGGCGAGCGCCTCGGCCGGCCGCTCCAGATCGCGCGATGCCTTGACCACCGCCTTTTGCACCTTCTCGAAGGCGCGCACCTCAATCTGGCGCACGCGCTCGCGGCTGACGCTGAATTCTTCCGACAGCGCTTCCAGCGTCATCGGATCTTCGGCGAGGCGGCGCATCTCGAAGATGCGCTTTTCGCGGTCGTTCAGGACGTCCATCGCCTCGCGCAGCAGCAGGCGGCGGTTGTCCAGCTCCTCGTTTTCGGCAAGGACCTCTTCCTGGTTGGTGCTCTCGTCCACCAGCCAGTCCTGCCATTCACCCGAATCGGCCTCCTGGCGGATCGGCGAGTTGAGCGACGAATCGCCCGACAGCCGCCGGTTCATGGAGATCACGTCCGATTCCGGAACGCTGAGCTTCTGCGCGATGGTTGCGACCTGATCGGGCCGCAGATCGCCCTCTTCCAGCGCCTGGATCGAGCTTTTCACCTTGCGCAGGTTGAAGAACAGCCGCTTCTGGTTGGCCGTGGTGCCAAGCTTCACGAGGCTCCAGGAGCGCAGGATATACTCCTGGATCGCCGCCTTGATCCACCACATGGCGTAGGTGGCAAGGCGGAAACCCTTTTCCGGGTCGAACCGCTTCACCGCCTGCATCAGGCCGACATTGCCTTCCGAGATCACCTCGGCAATGGGCAGCCCGTAGCCGCGATAGCCCATGGCAATCTTCGCGACGAGGCGCAGGTGGCTGGTGACAAGCCGATGGGCCGAACTGGAATCGTCATGCTCAAGGTACGCCTTGGCGAGCATGTACTCTTCCTGCGGCTGCAGCATGGGAAACTTGCGAATTTCATCGAGATAGCGGGACAGCCCCGCTTCACCCGATGCAATTGCCGGCAAGGATTGGGCCATTGAACCCTCCTTTCATCAAACGCGCCCCTCACAACGAGGCGGCACGAAACGCGGTCCGAAGCACCGCTGACCGCTCAATGTGGTGATCGCTTTACGGATCGCAACCTAAAGCGCCGCGGCTGACCGGCAAATGAACGCCGCGCCTATCAGACATGACAAACGGGTAAGGCGACGCGCGACCATAGGGAACAGGAGATCCCGCAAGGCTCTATTGCGCGCGAAGGGCTGCGACCAGTGCGGCAAGGTCGGCCGGGAGGGGCGCGTCGAACTTCATCACCTCGCCGGTGACGGGGTGCGCAAAGCCCAGGTGGCTGGCGTGGAGCGCCTGCCTTGCCAGCGCCACCACCGCGGCGCGGGCCGCCTCCGGCAAGCGGTTGGCCTTGGTGGCAAAGCCCATCGCGTAGAGTTGGTCGGCCACCAGCGGCGCGCCGATGGCCGCCATGTGCACGCGGATCTGGTGCGTGCGCCCGGTCTCCAGGTTGCACTCCACCAGACTGGCCTCGGGCAAAGCCTCGCGGGTGCGGTAGTGGGTGATGGCCTCCTTGCCGTCCGGGCGCACGGCAAAGCGCTGACGGTCCGACGGGTGGCGCCCCAGCGGTTTGTTGACGGTCCCGTCCAGCGGGTGGGGCGCGCCCCACACCACCGCGGTGTACCGGCGGGTGAGCGGCCCGGTCCGGCCATGGTCGGCAAACTGGGCCGACAAGCCCTTGTGGGCCGCATCGCTCTTCGCAACCACCAGAACGCCGGACGTGTCCTTGTCGAGCCGGTGGACAATGCCGGGCCGCATGACCCCGCCAATGCCGGACAGGGTGTCGCCGCAGTGAAAGAGGAGCGCGTTGACGAGGGTGCCATCGTGGTGGCCCGCCGCCGGATGCACCACCAGCCCCGCCGGCTTGTTGAGCACGATCAGCGCGTCATCCTCGAACAGGATATCGAGGGGAATGTCCTGCGGGGTGGGCTCGGCGGGCTCGGGCGGCGGCTCCACAACGTCGAACCGATCGCCGATCGCGACCTTTTGGGAGGGATCCGTGAGCGGTGCGCCGTTGAGTTCCACGGCGCCAGCCCGTATCAGCGCCTGAATGCGCGTGCGCGACAGCGCTTCCACCTGACTGGCAAGCGCGGCGTCCGCGCGCCCTGATTTTTCGGCGATAACCTGCATGGAGCCACTGTGAGCGAGAACGAGGACGAAGGCGAGCTGGATCCGGCCATGGAGCGCGTGCGCCGCAAGCTCGTGCGGCTGCTCATCGTCTCCTCCAGCATCATGATCCTGGGTTTCGCCGCTGTGGTGGCGGGGATCTTCTACCGCGTGTCGGAGATGGACAGCGGACCGGCTGCGGCGGTTGCGCTCGAATTCGGCACGGCGGACCTCATCGCGGTCAGCGCAGGGGACGACCAGATCGTCCTCACCATCGGCGGCGCCAACCCGCGGATCGAAGTCCGCAGCGTGCCCGAGGGCACGGTGCTGGGGCTGTTCACCCTCCGCCCCGACGCGGCCGGCCGCGCGGGGCAGTAGGGCAAGGCGGGTCGGTTAGACCGTCACGCCGTTCTGGCTGACGACAACGCGCGCCCGGCTCGGCACGCGCTCGTAAAGGTCGATCACGTCGGTGTTGAGCATGCGGATGCAGCCGGACGACATGGCCTGTCCGATGGACGCCGGGTTGTTGGTGCCATGCAGGCGGTACAGCGTATCGCGGCCACCGCGGTAAAGGTAGAGTGCGCGCGCGCCGAGCGGATTGGACGGGCCGCCTTCCATGCCGCCGGCCCACTCGCGCAGCTCGGGCTCGCGCCGGATCATGCTGGCCGGGGGGGTCCAGGTCGGCCATCTTGCCTTGCGGCCGATATAGGCCTCGCCGCCCCAGGCAAAGCCCGCGCGCCCCACACCGATGCCGTAGCGGATCGCAACGTCATCGTCCTGAATGAGGTAGAGGTGCTTGTTGGCAACGTCCACCACCAGGGTGCCGGGCTTGTAGCGGCCGGTGTGGTTGACGTACTGGCGGTGCAGATTTGTCGGGATCTTCTTCATGTTGACGCGCGGAACCTGGAAAGGCTCCTTCTCCGGCGTCCCCAGCTGCGGTACAGGCTTGTAGCCGAGCGTAGCCTGCTGAAACGAGCCCTCGGGCGCGCAACCCGCGACGGCGGCAGCGGCCGCTCCGGCACCGAGGACGCAGAACGCCCGCCGGCTCATACGATGGTCAAATCGCGACATTGTGTTGTTGATCCCTCGAAACGCGGCACGCACGGCGACCGCGTGCCGGATGCACTGTGAATATTTTCGACATAACACCCGAATCGGACAACAGTGGCAGCCGGATCAAGGGTTCGTGAACGGTCCCATGCATTGTCATCTGCCCCGTGTGCCCTGAATATCACGGCAACCTGCCCCGGACTGCGTTCCCGCGCCGTATTGCTTCAATGCTGAGCGATGAAGTCGACATTTTGCGCATGCGCGTGCGAGCGCCACCCGCCAGCGCAGGGACCGACTAGAGCAGGGTCCCCTGCGCGTCGTCCACCTTGCGCGAGCGGCGCACCGGCTTGGGCGCGGACTTGGCCAGCTGCGGCCGGCCGCCTGCCTCGACCACGTTGACCCGGCCGTCGGCAAATTCCAGCTCCAGCGCCTCGCCGGTGGCCACATCGGCCGCCGCCCGCACCGGCGCATTGTCGCCGCGGCGCACCAGCGCAAAGCCGCGTTTCAGCACCGCTGCGTAGGAGACCGCTGACAGAAGCTTCTGCGCGGCGTTCCAGCGCCCTCTGGCGGCGGCGACGCCGGTTTCCATCGCCCGGTCCCGCCGGACCAGAAGACGCGAAAGAGCGGCCTGCTCGTCCCGCACGCGACGCGCCACAAGAGCCGGCGCATGGCGGCCGGCAAGGCGCACCGCATCCCCCCGCGCGGCCGTGAGCTGCGCACCAACGGCGCGGGACAGCCGCCCGCTGGTGGCGGCAAGTCGCTCGCCCGCACGCGCAACGGGGTAGCGCGCCGTCTGCGGCGAAAGACGTGCGGCAGTGGCCGTGTAACGCTGCCGGGCGATGGCGGCGGAGCGCACGAGGGCGCCTGCCAGCCGGTCGGACACCATGTCGAGGCGCTGGCGGGGGGCCTCCAGCACCGCGCCGCCGGCCGGCAGCGCCCGTGCCATCAGCCTCAGCGCACTGCGGCGGCGCTCCACCAGGCCAGCCAGCGCAATGTCGAGCCGCCGCGCCCGGTCGCCAAGGGTGGCCAGGCACTCGGCGCGCACCGGCACGGCGCGCTCGGCAGCGCCCGTGGGGGTCGGCGCCCGGTGGTCGGCCACATGGTCGATCAGTGTCCAGTCAGTCTCGTGGCCCACCGCGGAAATCACGGGTATTGGCGAGGCGGCCACGGCGCGCACCAGCACCTCGTCGTTGAAGCCCCAGAGATCCTCGATGCTGCCGCCGCCGCGCGCGACGATGATCACGTCCGGCCGCGGCCCGCCATAGGTGGCAAAGCCTTCGACGGCAGCCGCAACCTCGGCACCGGAGGTCTCGCCCTGCACACGGACGGGCCAGACGACCACGCGGCTGGGGAAACGATCCGCCACCCGGTGCAGAATATCGCGGATCACGGCGCCGGTGGGTGAGGTGACGACGCCGATCACGGGGGGCAGCGAGGGCAGCGGGCGCTTGCGTGCTTCGTCGAACAGGCCTTCGGCGGCCAGCTTCTGGCGCCGCTCCTCCAGGAGCTTCATCAGCGCGCCGAGGCCTGCGGGCTCCAGCTGCTCCACGACGATCTGGTAGTTGGATTTTTTCGGGAATGTGGTCATCCGCCCCGAAGCGATGACCTCCATGCCCTCTTCCGGCTTCACGCCGAGCTTGGACCACGCGCCGCGCCAGACCACCGCGTCGATGCTGGCGTCGGCATCCTTCAGCGAAAAATACGCATGGCCGGACGAGTGTCGGCCGCGAAAGCTGCCGATCTCGCCGCGCACCCGCACATAGCCGAAATTGTCCTCCACCGTGCGGCGAACCGAACGGGCGAGTTCCGACACGGAAAATTCGGGCGCGTTGCTGCCCCGCGCCGAGGCGCCGTCGTCGTTGTCCAGAAGCGGGGTGTCAGGCTGGCTCATGCTGCATCATGATAGGGCGTCCCGCCGCGAACCGAAACCGCCCTCGTGCGGCCCCGCCCCTTTGGCCACGGCTTTCGCAATGCCTTGCGTATCACTTGCGGCCATCACGCAGAACGTGCCGGTAGAGCCTCGTCAGCGCACGCGAGGTGGTCGCGCCGGGGTATCCCCGCGCCCTCGGTCCTCTCCGGCGCGTTTGCCCTCTTTACGTTGCCTGCATGCTGGACCATCTCGCCTCAGCTGCTATGTGTCCAATCCCCGCCAACGAATGAACCGCGCCGACCATGCGTGAGCCCACTGAAATTCGACTGTTCGTCGACGCCGAGTTGCCCGGCCGTATCGGGCTGACCGGCAAGCAGGTCAATTATCTGCGCAATGTGCTCAGGCTGGGCGTTGGCGCGCGCTTTTCCGTGTTCAACGGCAGGCAGGGCGCTTGGCTCGCCGAAATCATCGAAATGACCAAGAATGGCGGCGTCGCGGGCACCACCGCGCTGGTTCGGGCACAGACCCCCGCGCCGCAGCTGGTCTACGCGTTCGCACCGCTCAAGCAGGCGCGGCTCGACTATATGGTGGAAAAGGCGGCGGAGGCTGGCGCCGGGCACCTCCAGCCGGTGCTGACGCAGCACTGCCAGGTCCGCAAGATCAACCGCGAGCGGTTGCGCGCCAACATTATAGAGGCGTGCGAGCAGTGCGGCATCCTCACGGTGCCGACCATTGCCGATCCCGTGCCACTCACAAGCTTTCTGGGCAATGTGGGCGACCATACGCTGGTGGTGGCCGATGAGGCGCTGGCGGGCGAGCCCATCGACCCCGTTGCGGCAATTCGCGCCGCCGCGCCGCCGCTTGCCGTGCTGATCGGCCCCGAGGGCGGGTTCTCCGAGCAGGAGCGGGCGCTGCTGGCGCCGCGTGCGGTTCGTGTCTCGCTCGGGCCCCGCGTTCTGCGCGCCGATACCGCCGCCGTGGCGCTTCTGGCGCTGGTGGAAGCGGCTCACCCATCCGTGTCATGACACATATCGTTGCATGCCATTAAAGTCCCGCATAAGGTCCGCCACCGCGAAAGCAGGATAGGTTTATGGCGCGCGATACCCTTGACGATACGCCGATCGAAGATCGCGCACAGCTGACCGATTATCTGGCCGCTGGCAGCAAGCCGGCGGACGCATTTCGCATCGGCACCGAGCACGAGAAGATCCCGTTCCACCTCGCGGACCACTCCCCCGTGGCCTACGAGGGCGAGAATGGCATCGGGGCCGTCCTGTCCGATCTCAAGGCCCTGTCGGGTTGGGAGGCGATCGAGGAGCGCGGCAAGATCATCGGTCTTGCGGGGCAGGAGGGCGGCGCCATCAGCGTCGAGCCCGGTGGCCAGTTCGAGCTGTCCGGCGCCCCGGTGCTGACGCTGCACGAGACCTGCGTGGAGGCCAATGGCCACCTGGCGCAGATGCGCGAGATTGCGGACCGGCGCGGGCTCGGCTTTCTCGGCCTCGGCATGGCGCCGACGTGGTCGCGCGAAGCCGTCAGCATGATGCCAAAGCAGCGCTACGGCATCATGACCCGCCACATGCCCAAGGTCGGCACCCGCGGGCTGGACATGATGTACCGGACCGCAACCATCCAGGTGAACCTCGACTTTGCGGACGAGGCGGACATGGTGAAGAAGATGCGCGTCGGCCTTGCGCTGCAACCCATCGCCACGGCCCTTTTCGCCAACTCCCCGTTCATCGACGGCGCGCCCAATGGCCTGCGCTCCAACCGCGCTGCCGTGTGGCACGATGTGGACCTTGCACGCTCCGGGCCGATCCCCTTCGCCTTCGATGAAGGCTTCGGCTTCGAGGCCTATGCTGAGTGGGCGCTGGACGTGCCGATGTATTTCATCAAGCGCGGCGACAAATATCTGGAGGCGACCAGCGCCACCTTCCGCGATTTTCTGGACGGCCGCTTCAAGCCCGAAAACGGTGCGGTGCCCACCATGGGCGACTGGGTGAACCACCTGTCCACCGTGTTCCCCGAGGTTCGCCTCAAGCGCTTCCTCGAAATGCGCGGGGCGGACGGCGGGCCGTGGCGCCGGATCTGCGCCCTGCCCGCGCTGTGGGTCGGCCTGATGTACGACGATGGCGTGCTGGATCAGGCGATGGCGCTGGCTGGCGAACTCTCCGCCGAAGACCGCGCGGATCTGTGGCGCAATGTCCCGCGCGACGGGCTGACCGGGACGGTGAACGGCCGGTCCGTGGCGGCCATCGCCCGCGACGTGGTGGCACTTTCGGCAGAAGGATTGCGGCGCCGGGCCCATGCGCACGGCGAGGCTGCGGACGAGCGGCATTTCCTGGCACCCTTGGAAGACGCCGCGCACAGCGCCCGCAGCCCGGCCGACGAGCTGCTGGACGCCTACAATGGCCCGTGGAACGGCAACATCGACAAGGTGTTCGCGGCCAACGCGTTCTGAAGGAGCGCCCCGCCACGAAGGCGGGGCAGAAGCCTACTTTCCGGCAGAGCCCGGCTTCTTCAACTCGGCGATCCGCAGCGGACGGCGCGTCCTGGCGTCCCGCGCCGCCTTGAAGGCCCGGATCTTCTCCGCAAGCGACATTTCTTCCGGCTCCACATCGAGGATGCCTTCGGCGTTGCGCACGAAGCGGTCGGCCAGATTGCGGATGGTGGATTTCAGCGCGGCGATCTCGTCGGGATCGATGGTGCTGACAGGGGGCGCCGCGCGAAGCCGCGAAACCTCGGCCTTCAGCTCGTCGATCTCCACCTTTGCGCCGGCCAGCGCCTTTTGCGCGCGTGGATCGCCCTGCGCGCCGACCTGCTCACGCAGCACTTCCATCTCATGCACCAGCGCCTTGCGGGCCGTCTGCGCATCGGCCAGCTCGGCGGCCAGCGCCTCCGCCCGGCGCTCGGCGGCGGTGTCGACAATCACCGCCGGAGCGTCGCCGTCCATGGCGCCACCGGACGCGACAATTTCCTCTGCGGCTTCCGCGCGGCGCATGGCGGCGTGGATCTGGCCGTGCTGATCGCGCAGGCGGCGCTCCAGCTCGTTGATCTTCTGGAGGCGCAATTCCATCAGCGCTTCGCGCTTTTCCACCTCGGCGCGGGCCTCGCGCTCCTGCCGTTCGGCGGCCGTGAGGCGGTTCTGCAAACCGTCTCGATCGTAGGCGAGACGGGACAGGGCTTCGTTGGCGCTCTGCTCGCGCTCCTGCGCGATGCGCAGCGCAGAGGCCTGCTCCTGGCTTGCAGCTCCAGTCGAAGTGCCCGCTTCGAGCCGGGAGACCGCATTGCGCAGCTCGTGGATCGTTTCTTCCCGCGCGCGGACGGTGCGTGACAGGCTTTCAGCGCGGGTGCGCAGCGCCTCCAGCTCGCTGGACAGCGACTGGACGTTGGCGTGCGCGCCGTTCTCTTCCTGCAAGCGCGTGCCAAGGGTCTTCACGTCGCGCCGAAGATCCTGGTTGATTTCCACCTGGCGCTGGAGATCCTGAATGCCTTCCTCGCGCTCCCGCGTCAGCCGGTTGACGAGGTCGCCGGTGTTTTCGCGTTCCGCGGTGGCCTTGGAGAGCTTGTTAACCGTTTCCTGCAACTCGGCCCGCAGCTCGCTGATCGTGTCGGACTGACGCCGCACCTCCTCGCGCGCCTGATCGCGTTCATGCACCACCTTCGGCACCTGCCCGGCCTCTCCGCGCTGGGTTTCGAGGTCTTCGCCAATGGCTTGCAAGCGTTCGCGGGCGGCGGCGAGGTCGCGGTTGAGGCTCTCCCGTTCTGCGGCCAGAACGCCGTTGGCGCGCTCGGCCTCCTTCAGCTTCAGCGCGGCTCCCAATTCGCCCTGGGCGCGCTTCTGCGCCTCGTCGAGCCGGGCTTCCAGCGTGGCGATGTCGACCGCATGGTTGGCGCGCAGCACATCGCGCTCGGCCTGAACGGCGGCAATCAGCTGGGCGGACTGGCGCGGATTGCTGCGCGACCGGCCGCTGCCGAGCAACCAGAGCAGAAGGATGATTCCGATCCCACCGAGGAGGATCAGGGCCGGCAGGTTCACGTCGTCAGGCAAGGTCATGGGCGGCGCTGACTCTCAAGGCTGTGGCGGACGCCGACACCGGCGCCTCTCGTGGTCCGTCTTAGCCAACCACGGCGCGGTCTGTCACCGGGGGATGATGGCCAAAGGCTCAGAATGGGTTCCAGGTGGGTTCTGACGTGAATTTGAGATAGCCGAGGCTGACCCCGAGGCGAGCGCCCACGCCGGTGCGCACCGGCACCACGAATGCGTCGTCTGCCGCCATCACCGTCATCGAGACGCCGCCCACCAGATAGGCCGAACCGTCGACTCCGGTATAACGCTGCATCAGCTCGCGGGCGGACCGCATGTTGTAGACAAGCATCATCACCCGGCTTGCCGATCCGCCAAAATCCCATCCGAACGATGGGCCCTGCCAGAACACCGGCGCAGGCGCCTGCCCGTAGAGCTGGAGCGCCCCCTCCCCGTAGCGCAGGCCGCCAACAATGGCGCCGGAGCCCTCCTCACCCAGAATGTAGCCATCGGGCGGGCCGAACCGGGCCAGCATGTGCGACAGTCCCACCGCCAGCCCCGAGGTGGCCTCGCCGAAGAAGTCGTGCCCGGCGTCGAGGAGGTCCTCGGAACTGAAGCCGCCCTCCGCGCCCGGCTGGGGCGTGCCGTCGAAGGCGCGCACCGGCACGAGCGACGCGGTGAACAGGAAAGAAACTGTGAGTAGCGCAACCAATGCGGAACGCATGATAGGCAAGCTCCCGTTGTCGCCTTTTAAAGAAGTGGGGCGCATGTCAGGCTCCGCGGCGACAGCAAGACGGAAAACCGATGCAAAGCGATCTTGAACTGGCGAGCCTTCTGGCCTCGCGTCTTTGTCACGATGTGGTCGGCCCGGTTGGTGCGATCCAGAACGGGCTCGAATTGATCGCCGAAGATGAGTCGATGACCGAGATGGCCATGGACCTCATCAAAAAGAGTGCCGCCCAGGCGACGGCGAAGCTGCAATATGCCCGGATGGCCTACGGCGCGGCCGGCGGAGCGGAAATGCTCGACCCGGCGGAAGCCGGCCGGCTGACCGCGGCGATGTTCGAAGGCGAGCGGGCCAACATCGACTGGCGTTGGTCTGGCGCTGCGCAGCCGCGCCTTCAGGTGAAGCTGGCGATGCTGCTGGCCACCTTCGCGCTGGGCGCCGTTCCGCGGGGCGGGACGGTAACGCTGGTGCATTCCGATGAAACCGGGCTTGCCATCACCGCAGAGGGTGCGGCCATTCGCACGCCGCCCTTCGTCGAGCTGGTCACCGATGGCGGTGACACGCAGGACCCGCGCGCGGTGCAGGCGCTGCTGATCGAGCGGTTTGCGGCGGAAATCGGCTGGACGGTGAAGGCCGACGCCGGCGAAACCGCCATGCGCTTCACCACCGTGCCGCGCGGCTGACGCGGCGGCATCGGGCGCAGCCCCCCTCAAACGCATTGCGCGGCCCGCAGGCCGCGCAAGGTCAGGCGAGTTCGCGGCGCTGTTCGGGTTCGGGCTCACGCAACACATAGCCTCGGCCCCAGACCGTTTCGATGTAGGTTCGCCCGCCGGTTGCCGAGGACAATTTCTTGCGCAGCTTGCAGATGAAGACGTCGATGATCTTCAGCTCAGGCTCGTCCATCCCGCCATAAAGGTGGTTGAGGAACATTTCCTTGGTGAGCGTCGTGCCTTTGCGCAGCGAGAGGAGTTCCAGCATCTGGTACTCCTTGCCGGTCAGGTGAACGCGCTGCCCGTCGACATCGACAGTCTTGGTATCGAGGTTGACCGAAAGCTCGCCGGTGCGAATGACGCTTTCCGCGTGCCCCTTGGACCGGCGGACAATGGCGTTGATGCGTGCGACCAGCTCGTCCTTGTGGAACGGCTTGGTCAGATAGTCGTCGGCGCCGAAGCCGAGACCGCGCACCTTGTCCTCGATATTGCCGAGACCGGAAAGGATTAAGATCGGCGTGTCGATCTTTGCCACGCGCAGCGCGCGGAGCACCTCGTAGCCCGACATGTCGGGGAGGTTTATGTCGAGAAGGATGATGTCGTAATCATACAACTTGCCAAGGTCGATGCCTTCTTCGCCGAGGTTCGTCGTATAAACATTGAACCGCTCCGAGTTCAGCATGAGCTCGATGCTCTGCGCTGTGGCGCTGTCATCCTCGATCAATAGAACGCGCATGCGGTTCCTCTCATGCGTTCCGCCGATTAAGCGGTTCGAGTCCAAATGAAACTCGGGCGGGGGCCCGATGACCTGCGAATCAGCACAAATACATTGTTACCAAATCGACAGGCGCCCCAACCCGCACCGAGAGGATTGTCCTCACGTTTGTGGCTTTTGGCGCATCGAAACGATGAGCGAGCCCGGTAAACGTTCCCTTAACGGACGAAGAGTTCTCTTCATATCATTGGAAAGGGTTGGGGAAGCCGGGCCTTTCGATGTGTTAACAGGCCCGCGAATTTTCGCTGGACGGGGCCAACGAAATTGCAACGCCTCATCCTTATGCTCGTGAATGTCGTTAATCGGGAGAGTGTGTGATGAAGCCGCGTGAGAGCACCATTCAAGCGAAAGAGTTCCAGGCTGCTGCCTTGCGCCGTCAGCTCGCCCAGTTCGAGCGCATGATCGGCGACCTCGAAGTGATCCGGATCGAGCTTGGCAAACAGATCGATATGGAAGAGCGGCGGACCGGCGTCGCCGACACCGCCAATTATGCCTACTCGACGGTGGCCCGTGCTGCCCGCGAGCGCCGAGCCAACCTCACCAACACCATCGACGATCTGGCCGCCCGCAAGGATGCCGCCCTTGCGTCGCTCGATGACATCGACGGTTTCTTCACAGCGCTTGCCAATGCCAGCGAAGTGAGCCCCGCCCTGCTGGGCGGCCACCGCAAGCTCCAGTCCGCCGCCGCCTGATGGCGGCGCGGTCCGCACGCGGGCCGCAACCGATTGACGCACGGCGCGACCAACGCTGCGCCTGCGCCTCAGCCTGACCTTTCGCGCCCGTGCGCACCGCCTTGCGGCGGCAGCCCGTCAGCGCACCCGCCAGCGCCGCACATCCTGGAGCGCAGGGTCCATCCCGCTCACACCGCGGCCGCGCGCGCCATTCGGTCCGCGGCCTGTTGCGCCGCAGGCTGCCAGCACGGCATCCGCGAAGGCGGGCGGCAACTCGGCATCAATATCGAGAATGACGGCGCGGGTGGTGAGCTTGCGACCAACAGGACCGCCAGCGCGAAGCCGCACGGCATCCTTGGCCGTGGTGGCAAGGGTCAGACCGCGTGCGATCGCTTCCCCGATCAGGCGGCTGGCCAGATCTTCATCATAAAGGGCGTGGTCGGCGAATGCGTAGCGCACCCGCACATCCGCGCCGAGCCCTTCCAGACTGCGAAAGAATTTTTCCGGCCGCCCGATCCCGGCAAAGGCGAGGACGTCCACCCCCGCAAGATTGCGCGGGGCTTTGGGGCGCAGCACCACCGTATGACACGGCACGTTGAGCGCAGGGAGGGTGCAGCGGGTCGCGTCATCGCCTGCAACATGGGTCAGAAGCACAGCGTCGGCGTGCGGGATCTGCGCATCGAACGGTGCGCGCATGGGGCCGGCCGGCGTGACGCAACCGTTCCCGAGACCCACCGCGGCGTCGATGACGAGAACGCTGAAATTCTTCGCAAGACCGGGGTTCTGGAACCCGTCGTCCATCACCACCACATTGCCGAGCGTTGCCGCCAGCGCGCCGCCGGCGGCCCGGTCCTGCGCAACGACGGTCGGAAAATACCGGGCCAGCAACAGCGGCTCGTCCCCCACATCGCTGGCGCAGTGGGTGCTCTTCACTTCCACCGGCCCAGCGAGACGGCCCCGGTAGCCCCGCGTCAGAAACACCGGGCGCTGGCCGTTGCGTGCCAGAAGATGGGCGACGGCAATGGCGACGGGGGTTTTGCCCGCACCACCTACGGTGGGGTTGCCGATGCACACCACCGGAATATTCAACCGCCGGCGTGCCGGCGCACCGATCCGGCGCCCGGCAATCGCGCCGACCACCGCGCCCACAGGCGTCATCAGCACGGAACCCGGCGACGCGCCCTGTCGCCACCAGAAGCGGGGCGCCCTCATGTCAGCGCCCTTGCCGCGGCGAGCGTGCCGGAGAGTTCGGCCATCACGCGGTCTGTCGCGCCGCGCTCCCGGCCAAGCACTGCGCGGGCCTTTGCCCCCTGTGCTGCCATGGCGGCGGGGTCGCCGAGGCCGGCGGCAACCTTATCGGCCAGCGCTGCGGCATCGCCCGCAACATCGGCCGCCCCTGCATCCAGAAAAGGCTCGAACATCGAGCCATGGGCGGGCCCGGTGAGGAGTGCCGCGCCGAATGACGCCGGCTCCGCCGGGTTGTGCCCGCCCAGCGGCACCAGCGATCCCCCCAGAAACACAAGCGGCACCACGGAGAAAAACACGCCGAGCTCGCCCAGCGTGTCCACGAGATAAAGACCGGGTTCGGGCGGATCCCCCGCACTGCGGCTGCCCGCAATCGGGACATTTGCAGCGGCGGCGGCACGGCGCACCAAGGCTGCGGTTTCCATGTGCCGGGGCGCCACGAACGTGGTCAGCCCGTGAATGTTTGCGGCAAGCTGCTGGTGGGCCGCCACGACGGCCGCCTCTTCGCCGGGATGGATGCTGGCGGCAAGCCAGCTCGGCCGTCCGCCAAGCCCTGCCTTCAGCGTCGCGACCGCCTCCGCCGCCGGTTCCGGCACGACAGCATCGAACTTGAGATTGCCGGTGGTGGCGGTGTGCGGCACGCCGAGCGCTGCAAAGCGGGCGGCATCCGCTTCGCTTTGCGCCAGCGCCAGCGGAATGGAGCCGAACAACGGCCGCGACAGTGCCGGAAGCTGCGCCCAGCGGCGGTGAGAGCGTTCCGAAAGGTGAGCGTTCACATGGGCACGGGGCACCTTGCGACGGGCAAGCGCGGCAAGGGTGGTCGGCCAGATTTCGGATTCGACGAAGAGCGCGGCAGCAGGGCGCCAGTGGTCGAGGAAGCGCGCCACGAAAGGCGGCGCATCCAGCGGCGCATACTGGTGCGTCACCGAGGCCCCGGCGGCGCGTGCCGCAGCGGTCGGCGTGCCGGTGGTAAGCAAGATGTCGAAGCCCTCGTTGCGGATGCGCTCGGCCAGGGTGAGCGCCGCCACAGTCTCGCCAAGGCTGACGGCATGCAGCCAGACCGGGCGCGTTTCAAGCGCGGCAGAGGCAATGCCACGCTTTTCCGCGCTGCGGGCCGCATCCTCCTTGCCCCGCCCCGCGCGGCGGGCAAGGTGCGCGGCCGCGAGCGGTGAGGCCAGCGTGCCGGCAGCACCGTAAGCGGCCCAGACCGCCGTCCCGAAACTCACTGGGTTGTGTTCGTTTCCGGGTCGAGCAGGCGGTGCAGGTGGACGATGAAATAGCGCATGTGCGCGTTGTCCACGGTCTGCTGTGCCTTGGATTGCCAGGCGCCGTGCGCAGCCTGATAGTTGGGGTAGACACCCACAACGTCGACCTTGTCGAGATCGCGGAAGGTGACGCCATCGAGATCGGCGAGCTCTCCGCCGATGACCAGATGAAGAAGTTGCTTTTCAGCCATAGGGTTGGGCTCCCGGTGGTGGCTCAAACGGACGTGGTGGCGTGCGCCGCGGCAACCCGCGCGCGCAAGACATCCACAAAATCCCGCGGTGCGGCGACCACGGGCGGGTGGCTGGTTGTCGCGCTGTCATAGCGCGGGACGCCGCCGGACAGGTTGAGGATCCGGCCGCCCGCCTCCTGCACGATGAGGTCGGCTGCGGCAAGGTCCCAGTGGTGCGGCCCGGTCTTGGTCACGCACCCATCAAACCGGCCTTCGGCGACGCGCACCAGACGCAGCGCGAGCGACGGCAAGACTGGTGCACGCTTCGCGCCAGCCTGCGCAAAGTCTCCATCGCGAAACATGGGGGCGGGCATCGCCACCTCGGCATCGTTAAAGCCGCCGCAGTCGGACACAAAAATGGGCTTGCCGTTGCGCAGCGCACCGCGCCCGCGCACCGCTGTATATAGAGTGCCGCGCACCGGCTCGGCGATGGCAGCGGCCACCGGCAGCCCGTTCTCGATGATCGCGACCACGACCGACCACACTTTCTCGCCGCGCAGGAAACCGCGTGTGCCGTCGATGGGGTCCACCACAAAGGTGCGCGCAATGCCGTTGGCGGCGGCCGCCTTCTCCCGCTCCTCGGAGACCATGCCGTAGCCGGGGCGGGCCGCGCACAGGCGCGCGTTGATGAACGCATCCACCGCAAGGTCGGCGTCGGACACCGGCGAGCCGTCGTCCTTGGTCCACTGCCGCACATCACCGCGGAAATGCTGCAACGCCAGTGCGCCGGCCGCGGTCGCACAGTCGGCAATGAGTGCCGCGTCCTCTTCCAGTGTCGCTGCGTCAACGACCACCAATGGTCATTCCCTCAAGAAGAACGGTGGGTGCATCGACGCTGTAGAGGCCCGGCGCATCGTCGCCGAACACAGCGCGGCGGAACATGGCGCCAAGCTCTCCGGCAATGGTGATCTCGGTGACCGGCTTCACGATCTCTCCGTTCTCGAACCAGAAGCCCGCCGCACCACGGCTGTAGTTGCCGTTGATGATGTTGGCGCCCATGCCGATGAGGTCGGTCACCAGAAGCCCGGTGCCGGCGCTTTCCATCAGCGCGGCGAGATCGCCTGCGCCGCCGTGGACCGAAATGTTGGTGGGCGACGGCGACGGAGACCCCGTGCCGCGCGCTGCGCGCCCGTTGCCGGCAAGGCCCAGCTTGCGGGCGGCCTGAAGGTCCAGAATGTAGTCGGTCAGGATGCCGTCCTGCACGAAATCGATGGGGGCGGTCGCCAGCCCCTCACCGTCGAACGGGCGGGAGGACATTCCGCGGCGGACCGTTGGATCGTCGCGCACGGTGATCCCGGCGGGGTAGACCAGCTCCCCCGTCCTGCCAGCAAGGAAGGACGCGCGCCGGGCCACCGCAGAGCCCGAAATGGCGCTGAGGAGATGGCGCACGAATCCTGACGCCGTGCGCGGCTCGAAGATGATTGTGGCGGTGCGGGTGGAGAGCGGCTCGGCGCCCAGCCGGCGCACGGTGCGCTCGGCAGCAAGGCGGCCAACGTCCTCCACTGGCAAAAGGTCCGCAAGGTGGCGACGGACGGAGGACCAGTGGTCACGCTCCATCTTGGTGCCGTCACCGGCAATTGCGGTGGCAGAATGGCCGTGGGTGCTGGTGCTGTAGGCGCCGGCAAATCCGTTGGTGGTCGCCATGGCGCGGCCGGCATGGGACGAAGAGGCCGACACGCCGCCCGAATTGGTGACCCCCGCCACGTCCAGCATGGCCGCTTCCAGCGCATTCGAGCGCGCAATCAGCTCTTCCATGGTGGGGGCGGTGGGATCGTTAATGTCGAGGTCGGCAGGCGCGTCGCGCAGCAGAAGGTCGGCCGGGGCGATGGCCTGGCTGTCATCCTCCGGTGCCGCGCGGGCCATGGCGACGGCACGGTCCGCAGCCTCGGCCAGATTTGCCGCGGGACCGACGGAGACCGAGGCCGAGCGAGCGCCCACGAACACCCGCAGACCGACGTCGGTTCCCTCGGACTGCTCGGCTTCTTCAATGGCGCCGTTGCGCACGGTGGCCGAAAGGCTGCGGCCGGACAGGACCACCGCATCGGCGGAATCCGCGCCAGCCTTCACCGCAGCGTCGAGCGCGCGGGTGGCCAGTGTTGAGAGACGGGTAAGATCCAGAGGATCGGAATCGGATGTGGTCATGCGGTTATGCTTTAGGAACCCTTAACGCCCGAGGCAAGGCAATCACCCGATCGCCAGCAGTTCCGCGGGGTCCGGTCAGTTTCGGTAAAAAATAGGTTAATACGCCCGCTCCGATTGGCTTGCCCGATTTAGCGGGGGCGCAAACGGGGCGGGGTAATGTCTGGTCATGAACCGAGACGCCCTTCGCCGGAGCCCATCCATGAACGCAGTTTCCAATGCCGCCATCGCCATGCCCCACAATGCTACGCATCCGGTGATGACCTCTCCGGCTGCACTGTTCCTTCCGGCCAATGACGCCATCCCCCGCCGGCAGACGGCGGCCCCCGTGGCCGCGCCCCGCCGCCGCGAGATCGATGTGGATGTGCCCGCCACGCAAGAGCCTGTCACCATTGCCTCGCCTGACGCTGCCGCCGCAACCATGCCGCTCGACACCTACCGCGGCATTGCAGTCACGGTGGAGCGGTGCGACGGCGAGCCGATGTTCCAGCTCACGCTCCAGCACAGCGACGATGCGCACTCGGTTCCGCTGGCGTGCGGGATGGACGTGGCGGTGATCGCCCGCGAATGGCAGGCCTGGGCGAAGGCGCTGTCGCTGCCGCTGATCGCCATAGATGCGGACGGCAGCGTTCATGCCGAGCTCAACGCGCTGGGCGTGCTTCTTGCCGAAAACCCCTCGCCGCGCCGCCGCGGTTCGCCGCTGGTGGGCCGCCGGTCGCGCTTCGGGCGTGCCCGCCGCGCAGCGCCCCTGCCCTTCGCCATGGCCAACGCACCGCGCATTGAAGAGCATCGCGAGATCATCGCCCGCACCTGATAGCGCGCCTCAGATGAACGCAGCCGCAACGAGCCCGGCAAACAGCAGCCAGCCCGCCCAGCGGTTGGACTTGAATGCGGCAAGGCACGAGGCGGGATCCTCCGTCGACACTCTGGCGATCTGCCAGGCAAGATGCGCGCCGAACGCGGCAAGCCCGATATAGGCGGCAAGCCCTGCATCCGCAGCGTACAGTGCCGCGGCAAATAGCGCGATGGTGAGCGCGTAACACCCCCCCACCGCGCGCTTGGTGTGTTCACCGAAGAGCCGCGCCGTGGATCGCACACCGATGATTGCATCGTCCCGCTTGTCCTGATGCGCGTAGATGGTGTCATAGCCGACAGTCCACAGGATGTTGCCGGCGTAGAGCAGGAACGGCGCGACGGCGAGCGCCCCTGTCACCGACGTCCACCCCACCAGCGCGCCCCACGAAAACGCCAGCCCCAGCACCACCTGCGGATAGTCCGTCACCCGCTTGGCCAGCGGATAGAGCGCGACGATGCCGAGCGAGCAGAACGCCACGATGATGGTGGTGGTGTTGAACGTCAGCAGGATCGCCAGCGCCGTGAACGCCTGCGCCAGCATGAACAGCATGGCCGCCTCTACGCTCACCTGCCCGCTGGGGAGCGGACGCGAGCGGGTCCGCTCCACATGCGCGTCGATCTTGCGGTCGAGAATGTCGTTGTAGGTGCACCCCGCCCCGCGCATCAGCACCGCGCCTGCAAAGAACAGCGCCAGCGAGACGATGCTGGGCGGAGCGCCTGCCGCCGCGGAGGCGAGGGCTGCCGACCACCAGCACGGCCACATCAGGAGCCAGAAACCGATGGGCCTGTCCCACCTTGCCAGCCGCGCGAACGGACGCAGACGCGCCGGCAGCCAGGTATCGACCCAGTTTCCGGCGGGGGCATCGGCGACGCGGGCGTCAAGCGTTTCGGTCTTCATCGGACAATCCTGGTGAACTTTTTGCAGCGCGGGGCGTGCAGGAGGCGGTTCATGCTGTAGAGACCTAGCCGATTATGACCGCCACTGCGAAGGGACCACGATGTCGCCAACCGGAAATGCCGCCGTCCTGATCGTGGGCTCTGGCGGTCGCGAGCATGCGCTGTGCGCAGCGCTCGCCCGCTCGCCCAAGGTGGCCCGCGTGGTATTTGCCGGCGGCGAGAATGCCGGAATGGCGGCCATCGCCGAGCGGATGGAGCCAGACGCGGTGCTGGCGCGGGCGAGCGAGTTCGACCTTGTGGTGGTCGGCCCAGAGGCGCCGCTGGTGGACGGCCTGGCCGACGAACTGCGCGCACTCGGCGTGCCCGTATTCGGCCCCGGCAAGGCGGGCGCGGCGCTTGAAGCCTCCAAGGCGTTCACGAAGGCGATTGCCGCCGAAGCGAACATTCCCACTGCCGCTGCCCGCGTCGCCGACACCCGCGACGATGCGCACGCCGCACTTGCCGCCATGGGCGCGCCGGTGGTGGTGAAGGCGGACGGGCTTGCCGCCGGCAAGGGCGTCGTGATGGCCACCACCATGGCCGAGGCTGAGGCCGCGGTGGACGCCTGCTTCGAGGGCGCTTTCGGCGCTGCCGGCGCCCGCGTGGTGATCGAGGAGATGATGACGGGCCCGGAAGTCAGCCTGTTCGCCCTTTCCGACGGCACGACGGTGCGCCCTTTCACCACCGCACGCGATTTCAAGCGCGCCTACGATGGCGACCTTGGCCCCAACACCGGCGGCATGGGCGCTGTCTCCCCGGCCCCCGGCGTGCCGGACGCTGTGATCGACGAGGCGATGGCGCGGATCGTGAAGCCCACCGTCGACGCGCTGGCCGCCCGCGGCATCCCCTACGTGGGGATCCTCTACGCCGGGCTGATGCTGACCAGCGAGGGACCGAAGCTGATCGAGTTCAACGTCCGCTTCGGCGACCCGGAATGCCAGGCGATGCTGCCGCGTCTCACCAGCGATTTCTACGCGCTGCTCCTCGCCACCGCGACCGGCACGCTTGCCGATGCGCCGATAGAATTTTCGCGCGAGAGCGCCGTTGCCGTGGTGGTGGCGGCCGCTGGCTACCCGGGGCCGCTCGAAAAGGGCGAGGTGATCGGCGGGCTGGATGCGGTCGCAGCCGGCGGCGCCGAGGTCTACCACGCCGGCACGCGGGACGCGGACGGCAAGGTGCTCTCTAACGGCGGCCGCGTGCTGGCCGCGGTCGCGCTGGGCGCCGACCCGGAGGCGGCCCGCGCCAGGGTTTACGGCGCGCTCGAAACACTGGACTGGCCGGGCGGGCGGATGCGGACCGACATCGCCGCCGCCTGAGTTCAGGTGCCGGGCGGTCGCGCTTCCACCGCGCGGCGGAGAGCGGCGACCTCGTCCCGCAGCTCGCGCAGGCCGACCGAGAGGGCGGCGCCCTCCTCGGCCAGTTGCTGGCGGCTGTCGGCGGCTTCGGTCTCGACCGTTTCCTGCATGGCCGAGACCACCACACCGATGAAGAGGTTGAGGACCACGAACGCCGTCATCAGGATGAACGGAACGAAGAACGCCCAGGCGTAGGGGTAGGCCTCCATCACCGGCCGGGCGATGCCCATGGACCAGCTCTCGAGCGTCATGATCTGGAACAGGGTGTAGGCGGAAAGGCCGATGGTGCCGAACCATTCGGGGAAGGCCGCGCCGAACAGCTCCGTCGCCATCACCGAGCCGACGTAGAACACGATCGACAAGAGCGCCACGATGGACGCCATGCCCGGCAGCGCGTTGACGAGCCCGTTCACCACCCGCCGCAGCGACGGCACCACCGAGATGAGCCGCAGAACCCGCAGGATACGCAGCGAGCGCAGGACCGAGAACGGCCCGCTCGCCGGCATCAGCGCGATGCCGACAATGACGAAATCGAACAGCCCCCAGGGGTCGCTGAAGAAGCGGAGGCGATGGACGTAAAGCCGGGCCGCAATTTCGGCGACGAAGATGCCAAGCACCACCTTGTCGATGGCATGAAGGACCGGGCCGTAGGCGGCCATCAGCCGCTCGCTGGTTTCAAGACCCAGCGTGACGGCGTTGAACAGGATGATGGCGGTGATCGCCATCTCCCACTGCCGCGACGTCACGATGGCGCGCAAACGCTCCCGCATAAAAGCTCCGACTGGGCCAAACCGGTGCCCGCCGGAACGGCGCAGCACCGCGCGTCACCTATGTGACGGCGCAGCGCAGCGAAAGGGGGCTGCCTAAACTTCCACCACCACGCGGCCCCGAACCTTGCCTTTCAGAATGTCCTCCGCCAGCTCTGGCACATCGTCCAGCGTCGCCGGGACGATCATGGCTTCCAGCTTTTCCATGGGCAGGTCGCGGGCAACGCGCGTCCACGCCTCCAGCCGGTTTTCGCGCGGCTGCATCACCGAGTCGATGCCGAGAAGGTTTATGCCGCGCAGGAGAAACGGCACCACGGTGGCGCCGTCCATCTTCGCACCGCCCGCAAGACCCACCGCCGCTGCGCTGCCGCCATATTCCAGCAATGTGAGGGCGTGGGAGAGCATCGCGCCGCCCACCGCGTCGATGCAGCCGGCATACGTCTCGCGGCCGAGGGGACGCGATGGCGCCTCCGCGAGATCGGCGCGCGGCACGATGGACGTGGCGCCAAGGTCGCTCAGGTAGTCGGCCTGTTCCGGCCGGCCGGTGACTGCGGCAACGTCGTGGCCGAGGCGGGAGAGGATCGCCACCGCAACCGAACCGACACCGCCGGACGCGCCAGTGACCAGCACGGGCCGTCCGCCGGTCTTGAGGCCGTGGCGTTCCAGCGCCATCACCGCCAGCATTGCGGTAAAGCCCGCAGTGCCCACGGCCATGGCCTGCCGCGCCGTGAGGCCGTCCGGCAACGGCACAAGCCAGTCGCCCTTCACGCGGGCCTTCTCCGCGTAGCCGCCCCACCACGCCTCGCCCACGCGCCAGCCGGTCAGCACCACTGCATCGCCCGGCTTGTAGCGGGGGTCGTCCGAGGTCTCCACGGTGCCGGCAAAGTCGATCCCCGGCACATGCGGAAAGTTGCGCACCAGCCCGCCGGTGCCGGTGACGCACAGCCCGTCCTTGTAGTTGACCGTGGTGTGGGAAATTTTGACCGTGACCATCTGGTCGCCGGGTTCGCCGGCCGGCAGGCGGCTCTCGTCAATGGTCTGGATTGTTGCGGAAACAGCGTCGTCCTGTTTCTCGACGATCAGTGCTCTCATGGCGTTTCTCCCCACATGCAGCGTCAGCGGATCGAACGGCTTGGGCGCAATGTCAATGAGTGGGGGCCATCAGAGCGTGCCGCGGCCCGAAGGCCGCGGCGTGAGGCGGCTACTTGTAGCCGACTTCGTTGTAGATCTCCTGCGCACGGGCGACGTTGTTGGCGACCGCTGCCAGTGCCACCTGGTCCCGCTTGAAGTCGCCGAGTTTCTGAACCCCTTCCGACGGCTCGATACCCGCCACCACAGGGAATTCGTCGTTACCGTCGGCCAGCAGCTTCTGCGCATCCGGCGTCAGCAGATATTCGATGAAGGTGCGTGCGTTGTCCGCGTTGGGCGAGTATTTCGCGATCCCCACGCCGGAGATGTTGATGTGCGCGCCGGTGGTTTCCTGGTTGGGGAACACCCAGCCGATCTGCTCGATCCCGTCGGTCAGCCCCTCCACTTCCTGGCGGAAGGCACGGGCGTAATAATAGTGGTTGGACAGGACGATGTCGCATTCGCCCGAGATCAACCCGCGCAGCTGGTCGGTGTCGCCGCCCACCGGATCGCGTGCGAAATTGTTCTTCACGCCTTCCGCCCATGCCTTGGCCGCTTCTTCGCCATCATGCTCGATGATCGAGGCGAGCAGCGACAGCATGTAGACGTTGGAGGACGAGCGCGTGCAGATCATCCCCTTGTATCGGGGGTCGGCCAGCGCCTCGTAAGTCTGCGGCGGCTCCGTCACGTCGTTCTTGTCGTAGAAGATCAGGCGGGCGCGGGTGGTGACGCCGACCCACAGGTCCGCATCGTCGTGGAGTTCGGCGGGGACCTTTGCATCGGCTGCTTCGGACTGAAGCTTCTGCAGGACGCCGGCGTCTTCCGCGCGAATGATGCGCCCGACGTCAACGGTGACCAGAATGTCCGCCGGGCTCAGCTCCCCTTCGGACTTCAGCCGCTCGATCAGGACATCCGCATCGTCTTCGATCCGGTTCACGGCAATGCCGGTTGCGGCGGTAAAGTTCTCGTACAGCGCGTCGTCGGTGTCGTAATGGCGTGAGGAATAGATGTTCACCTCGTTCGCCATGGCAGGGGTGGCAATGGCAAGTGCGACCAAAGCGCAAGCGAGCTTCCGCATTGTTGATTCCTCCTGAAGTCAGATATTCCCGGAGGGTGTATCTGCCTAAAAACGAGGTCGTCAACCGATGCCGACAAATAACGCGTAGATTTTACCTATTCTAAACCAGCTCAATACTGAAATAAGAACTGTTAGAATGTAGTACAACAACCCCAGGCTGCTTGATGCAGCCAAGGGTGATTACCCATCAATACTCACGTTCGAAGTAGATGCCGAGGGTGCTTTCGTCCGTCATCGCTTCGCCGCGGAACTTGAGGTTCTTGGTGATATCGATGTTGACCGTGATGCCCGAGCTCTCGCCGGCCCGCACGCCGAGGTAGATGTTGTCGGCAATGTAGCGGCCCGCCTGGGCGGCGGTGTTGCCCTGCTCGTCGGTCACGATCTCGAGGTTGTCGAGGCCGGAGAAGACGCGGAGCTGCTCCAGGATGCCGGGGCCGCCGCCGGAGCCTGCAAGCTCGGCCACGGCCGCCGCAAGCTGCGCGATCTGGAATGCCGACAGATCGCCGATGCTGCGACCGAAGAGGAGCTGTGCGAGCACCTCGTCCTGCGGCAGCTCGGGCGTGCTTTCGAAGCTGACGTCCGGGCTGCTTGCATCACCGGACACGATCACGCGCACGGTCACGCCATTGCCTTGCGTTTCGGCGACCAGACGGATCGACGGATTGAGATCGCCGACCAGCGAGACCGAACCTTCGGTGAACGTGATGCGCTGGCCCAGAATGTTGAGCCGGCCGCGGATCAGGTCGAACTGGCCCACCGGAACCACGTCGGAGATGGGACCCGTTACACGCAGATTGCCGCCGAGCTCGGCGTCGATGCCGCGGCCGCGGATGAAGATGCGGCGGGGTGCGTTGACCGTTACGTCGAGGTTGAGGCCGGTGGCATCCGTCCCGCCTTCGTTGGTTGAGGCGTAGGGCCCGAACTGCGCGCGCCGCAGCGTCTCCAGCACGGCGCGGGATGGATCCACGTGGCGCACGTCGATCAGCGTGCCCGAACCGCCGAGCTGCTCCGGCACCGTGATTTCCGCGCGGTCCACATCGATCACGCCGGCAACGGTCGGCGCGCCGGTGAGGTTGCCGGTCACCGTGAGGTCTCCGCCGAGGGTGACTGCGAACAGCTTGCCATCTGCGTAGCGGGCATTGCGCAGGGCGATGGCAAGGTCGGCGGGGAAGCCGTTGTTGAGGCCGACGCTGCCCGTGACCGTGACGGTGCCGTCACCAAGCCCGGCGCGCAACGTGCGGATATTGACCCGGTCGCCAGACATGCCGGCATCCAGCGTGATGTCGTTGACGACGAGGTTGGACAGCGGGTCACGGAACGTGGCGCCGGAGGTGCGCACGTCGCCATTGATCTGCGGGTCCGACAGGGAGCCCCCGACGCGCACGTTGGCAACCACGGTGCCGGTGGCGCGGGCACCGCGGCTTGCCAGCGCGGCGTCTGCCAGCGATAGCGGCGCCTCGGCATTGACGGTCAGGTTGAGCCCGCCGCCGGAGAGCGGCACGGTGCCGCTTGCCGAAACATCGAGGCCGCTGCCCGTGGCACGCGCCTGGGTCAGGCGCACCGTGTTGTTGGCGAACTGGCCGCTGGCCCGCACGTCCACGCCCGAAACGCCGGCGCTTGCAAGCGGCGCTGCGGAAAGGCCGCTGACGTTGAGGTCGAAGTTTGCGGCGGGTCTCGTCAGCGAGCCGTTGGCCGACACCGTGCCGGCAAGCCGGCCGCCAATGTCGAGACCGGGCTGGACGCCGTTGGCCAGCGACAGCGGCAGGGAGGTGATGGTCGCCCGCACGTCGAGCCGGTCACCGACCCGGCCGGACGCGCGCACTTCGCCCCCGCCGATGCGCACCAGCGCCCGGTCGATTGCGGCGGTGCCGTTGGCGTATGTGCCGGCCGCTGAAATTTCGCCCGCCGGCAGGCCCGCCTGGCGGGTGGCCGCGGTGCTGAGACGCGGGCTCGACATATTGAAGGTGACGCGCGGGTTGGCGGCGCGCCCCGTGATGGTGGCGCGGCCCGAGAGGGCGCCATCGACGCCGACGTCCGGCGCTGCAAAGTTGGCGAGCGCCAGCGGCAGGGAATCGACGTTGACGGTAAGGTCGAGGGACTGGCCCACGGTGCCGGTGGCGTTGATCTGCCCGCGGCCCACCGTCACGTTGGCCCGAGACAAGGTGACGGTCTCGTCATTGAGCCTGCCGGCAATGGTGCCCTGGAGCGGGCCGGTTGCGGCAGCGCGCAGCGGCGCGGCCAGAACGTCCCGCACCGACACGGTGAAGTCTGCCATCGGCGATGCGGCGGTGCCGGTCACCGTGGCGTCGCCCGAAAGAGTGCCCGAGACGTTCATGTCGGGCACATAGGCGTTGGCAATTGCCAGCGGCAGGTCGGCGAGCCGAACCTTGAGATCGAGATTCTCGCCCACGTCGCCGGTTGCGCTGATCCGCCCGTTTCCGAGGCGCACCACGGCGTTGGTGAGGCTGACCGTCTCTCCCATCAGGCTGCCGGCAACATCGGCAGTCACCGGGCCGGTGCGCGCATCGCGAAGCGGCTTGGCGAGCGCGTCGCGCAGCTGCACCGCGAACGTCGCCTGCGGCTCATCCATCGTGCCTTCGACCTTGGCCGTGCCGGACAATGTGCCGGCCAGCGCAAGATCGGGCACGAAGGCATTGGCGAGCGCCAGCGGCAGCGCGGTGACGGAGGCATCGAGGTCGAACCGCTCGCCGGCGGTGCCGCTCGCTTCGATGGTGCCGCCGGCCACATCCGCCTCGAGCTTGCGGATTGTGGCCGTGCCGTCCTGATAGCTGGCGTCCGCCGTCAGCGTGATCGGATCGATGCCGCGCTCGCGGAGCATGGCAGCGGTGACACGGTCGGCATCCAGCATGGCGGTGAACACGGGCTCCGCCTTGGTGCCCGTCAGGTCCAGCGTGCCGGAGATTTCGCCATCGACGCCGAGGTCCGGCTTGATGAGGTTGGCGATGGACAGCGGCAGCGAACGAATGGTCGCCTCGAAGTCCAGAGTGTCGCCCAGCGCGCCGCCGACGTTGATCTCGCCGCCGCCCACGTCGAGGGCCGCCGGCTCGATGGTGATCGCATTGGCGTTGGTCACCGTCACGCGGGTCGGTGCCTTGAGGACGGCAGTCACGCTGTCGCTGGCAAGGCGGAATTCGCTGAGGGCGGCGGCAAACCCCTCCTCCAGCCGGGAAAGGGCGCCCGCGGCCTCCAGCGTGCCGCGGCCAAGGTCGGCCGAAAGGGAAAGGTTGGTGGTCTCGCCATCGCGCCGTGCCGTGAGGCCCGCCGTGCGAACGGTGTAGCCGGCAGCCTGAAGCGCTCGAATGTCTGCGGTGCCGTCGGCGGCGGGAATGCCGGTCACGTCATCCAGCGTGAGATCGATGGCGGCAAAGCCGAGGCTGACGCCGGCCACGCGAATTTCGCGGGCGGTGCCCTTTACGGCGGCGTCCTGGGTTTCGCCGCTGTTGCTGAGCGTCACGTCGGCATTGAGACTGCCGGAGGCGTCGGTCAGGGCCAGCGGGGCAAGGCGGGACAGTTCGGGAACGTTGAGCTGGAGCCTGCCGGCCACCAGGCCGTCCTTCAAGGTGATGTTGCCGTTTGCCGTCGCGTCCACCACCTGCGCTGCGAGATCACGCAGGGAACGCGCGCCATCGTCCGACGACAGGGTTGCCGAAAGGCGCACCGGCTCGCCGGAAAGGCTGGCGGCCAGCGCGAGCCTGCCATCCAGATCGAACGGAGTTTCGCTTTCGCGGGTGAGCGTGCCGTCGAAGGTGAGGTCGAGGCCGGTGAGGGTCTGGTCGCGCAGGTCGATCCGGTCGCTGGTGGCGCTCAGCGCAATGACCGGGCTGGCGGGTGCGCCGGTGACACCGAGCCGCGCCGAGATTGCGCCCTGAAGCTCAGGCGCAACCGCATTGAGGTTCGCAAGGTCGAGGGTTGCCAGGAGGTTTGCCTCCGCCGGCGACACCGTGCCGTTGGCGTTGAGCGAAAGCTGCGAGTTGCGGACCGCGAAATTGTCGAACGCGATGCTGTCTTCGGTGCGCGAGGCGCTTCCGGTCAGCCGCGTGGTGCCGCTCAGAAGGCCATCGGCGGCATCGACGCCGACCACGAGGTCCTGCGTTGTGCCATCGACGGTGATGTCGAACGTGCCATCGAAGCCGACCTTGCCGCTGGCATTGAGGTCGACGCTGCCCCCCAGCGGACGCCCGGCAATCTCGGACAGGACGGAGAGCTGGTCCGCCTTCAGCGTGTAGCGGCCGTCGACGGCGTCGAGCACGGTGCCGGCAAAGCCCACGTCCACCGCGTCGGCGTCGAGGGTTGCGGCGCTGATGGTCAGCGGCTGGCCGCCGCGCCAGGAGCCGGCCACGTCGAGCGCCAGGCTGTCGCCGAGGGCTTCGGAGACGCCGGGACGGTCAGAAGCCAGCTCGTCGGCACGCCCGGTCACGGTGAAATCCACCGCACGGGCAGCCGGATCGGCCATGTTCGTTGCCGTGCCGGACGCCCGGATTGACGCGGTCGGCGCCGACAGGACGGGCGAGTCCAGTTCCGTCAGGATGATTGCGGCCGTGAACGCGCCGTCTGCCTCCTGTCCGAGGCTGACGTCGATGGTCGCCTCGCGGATGGTCGAATCGCCGCCACCGCCGGGCAGCGCGATCGGCGCGCCATCGTCGCGCTTCAGGTCGCCATCCACATCGAGCCGGACCGGAATGCCGTCGGCGGAGAAGGCGCCCTTGAAGGAGAGCGCGGCAACGCCGGTTTTCAGCGTGCCGGCATCGACCGTGATGCGCCCGTCATCGTTGCGCGTCGCGTCGATCTGGATCGCCGAACCGCCCTCCACCAGCGGGGCGTAGAGGCTGGCCACCAGCGGAGTGAGGTTGCCGTTGATGTCGGCGGTAAAGCGCATGCCGCCGGACACGCCGGCAATTCCGAGCGTGCCGCCAAGCAGTTCATCGCCATCGGCCTTGAGGCTGACGGCGGCGGAATAGTCCGTCAGCGGCCCGTCGCCCTTGACGGAGAAGACGATGGGCGGGCGCCCCTCGATCTGCAGCGTGTTGGCCAGAACGCCGTCTTCCGGCTCCGACAACGTGAGGTCCACCGAGAGGTTGCGCGAGGAATCAAACACCGCCGCAAGGTCGAGCGTGCCCGGCCGGTCGAGGCGATCAACGTCGAGGTTGACGTCCAGCTCGCCATCGGCAAGGCGGGCGCGCCCGTTGAGCTTGATGGCAGCGGCGGGGCCGACCACACCTTCGGCAAGTTCCACCCGCGCCACGGCGAGTTCCTTGACGTTGACCGACACCGGCAGGCTCGGCAGCTCGAACTCGGCGTCCGGGTCGATGGGCTCGTCGGTTTCGGCCGGCAGCGGCGTGCGGGTCACGGTGATCGCGTCGGCCTTCAGGCTGTCGATCGCCAGCCGACCGCGCAGCAGCGCGAGGCGCGACCAGACAAGCTCCGCCCCGTCGATGGTGAGCCAGACGCCATCACGGTCGGCGATGGTGATGGAGCTGATCTTGACGTTCGACGACAGCGCGCCGTTGATCTGGCCTAGGCGGATCTGCCGGTCCGGCGTGGAGATCTGCCGTTCCACGAAGCGTACGAAGCGGGAGCGTTCGTCGTCCTGCGCCACGGCAATGCCGCCGGCAATGCCGGCTGCGGCGCCAACGATGAGAACAAGTGCGATGATGATACGCTTCATGCCACTCACTCTCAAAATGCCTGTCCGAGGCCGATGTAGAAGGCCACGTTCGGGTCGCCGTCCAGCGGGTCCAGCGGTACGGCCACGTCAAAACGCAGCGGCCCGAGGCCGGTGTTGTAGCGCAGGCCAAGACCCGCCGCGTAACGCAGCGGCTGGTTGAAACTCGGATATTCGGCGCGGAACGCGTTGCCCATGTCCAGGAAGGGAACGACGCCGACGCTCTCGGTCACCTGCACCCGCGCTTCCAGCGAGGCCACGAAATAGCTGCGTCCGCCGACCACTTCGCCGTTCTTGTTGATGGGGCCGACGCCGCGATAGGGGTAGCCGCGGATGGATCCGCCGCCACCGGCAAAGAACAGGCGGTTGGCGGGGATCTGATCCTGCGGCGCGCCGACGATGGAGCCCACCGCGGCCCGCGCCGCCAGGATCAGCCGGTCGTTGCCGAGCCCGTAATACACCGACGCTTCGGTCTCGCTGATGAGGCCGATATTGTTGTAGCTGGCCTCATAGAACGGTTCGGCCCGCACGCCGATACGGAACCCTCTTGAGGGATTAAACTCGTTGTTGCTGCCGTCGTAGTTGATTGCGCCGGGGAGGCTTGCCATCAGGAAATCGCCGTTGCCGACGGTCGTCTGGTCGATGGTGGACGCCTCGACCTGCGCAAACAGCTCGCCGCTGAGCCTGCGGTTGAAACGGTGCTTGAGACCGGTGCGCGCGCCCAACGTCCGCGCGCGGAACGTGTCCGGCGCAAGCTGCTCGCCGTAAACGGTGCTCACCCAGTCCGTGTAGGGGGTGAACAGGCCGGGCTTGATGAAGGTTGCGGCGACACGGTAGTTGTATTCGTTCGGATCATCAGCGTCGATACCGCCAACACGCGCTTCGAGCTGGAGCTTTTCGGCCCGGCCGAACAGGTTGCGGTGGCGCCAGTAGGCTTCGGCACCAAACCCGTCGATGGTGGAATATTTGAGGCCACCGCCGTAAACACGGCGCTTGCGGTCGGACACCTGGAGCGTGATCGGCAACGTGCCGTCATCGCGGATCTCGTCGGCCTCCAGCACGCGCACAGCGCTGAAGGTCTCAAGACGGCGCAGCTGGTCGCGCGCCCGCTGCAGATCGTCGGGATCGAACGGCTCTCCGGGGGTGATGCCGGCATAGTAGGCGACGAAGCCGGGGTCCATCTCCTCGGTGCCCTCGACCGTGGTCTCGCCAAACACCGCGGGACGGCCGGGATCGACATTCACGTAAACGTCCAGCGCGTCGGACTCGTGCCGGGCGGTAGCGGTGCGTTCGGCAATCCGCGCCTTGGCATAGGAATGCTCCCGCCATGACGCGACCAGCGACGCTTCGGAGGCGAGGATCACCGTGGCGCGCGCGGGGGCGCCCGTCACCAGGCCAAGCTCTGCCGGTGTCTCGGGAATGGTGCCGTCGTCCGTCACCGGCGCAGGCGGGTTGACCACATCGATGTTGCCGAAACCGAACTGGGGGCCGGGATCGACGACGATGTCGACCTTGGCGCCATCGGGGATGGCAGCGTCGATGGCCATGTCGGACGCTTCCTGCCCGTCGACCGTTATGGAAATGACAGGGCCGTAGCGGCCTTCGCCGTACATCACGCCGAGAAGGCGCTGATAATCACTTCTGGCGCGGGACAGGAGCGCGCCGGGGCTGGGGCTCGGCTCTTTCGATTCGGAAACGAGGCGCGATGCGTTGCGCAAGGCGCTCTTCAGCCCGCCCACGTCTTCGCCGGTCACCGTCACTTCGGTGGTGTAGCTGATTGCGTCGGGCGGAAGATCCACCACCTTGCGTTCGCCGAACAGGTGAACGCCGAACAGCTCGAATGCCGCTGCCTGACCCGGTGCCGCGGCACATGCCAGCGACACGAGAAGGATGGGCACGATTTGACGCAACAGGTCTACTCCACAGCAATAGCTCACTCCCAATTGAAGGAACTATGTCGCTTGTGGAAAGAGCCGGATGGTCGCAATCGGTTGGTTGCCACCATCATGCGCTAAATGCGCAACACAGAAACTTATCGTTTACGAGCCGATCAAAGCGCTTTTGCACCGATTTAGAAAGGTTAACCGAAAAGTTGAGTAAAAACATGCAATTGATGCGAGCCTGATTGCCGTCGGTTGCGGCCTCCGGTCTGCGCGGGGGCCTTGCGACGCCGACCTCACGCCTCGCCGACCACTGTCGGCAGGCGCATCGCCGGCGGCGTGTTGCGGCTGCGACGCGAGCAGATGGCCCCGTCGATCACCGTCATCCCGACGCCGGGGAGATTGCCGAGCGCGATGGACTCCAGAAGCGTGCGGCCCGGCGCATGCTGCGCCTGATCCATCAGCACGAAATCGGCCGGGCGGCCCTCCTCCACAATACCCGCGTCGAGCGAACGCACTCGCGCCGTGTTGCCGGTGGCAAAACACAGCGCGATCTCCGCCGGAATGTTGCCGAGGGCAGACAGCATGGCCACCATCCGCAAAATGCCGAGCGGCTGCACACCGGACCCCGCCGGCCCGTCGGTGCCGAGGATGATCTGGTCGAGCTTGTTCAGCTCACGGGCGGTGTTGAGGGTGAGGAGCGCGGCCCGCTCGTTGCCGTTATGGACGATTTCCAGCCCCTGCCCGCATTGCTCGCAAAGGCAGACGATCTGGTCGTCCGGCAGGGCGGAGTGGCCGCCGTTGATATGGCCCACAACGTCCGTTCCCGCCTCCAGCACCACATCGGCGCCAATGAGACCGGAGCCGGGGATCGACGGGCCGCCGGTGTGAATGGTCGACTGCATGCCGTATTTGCGCGCCCAGTCGATCATGGTCTTTGCGGTGGAACCGTCCTTCACCGTGCCAAGGCCCACTTCGCCGATAAGCTTCACCCCCGCGTCGGCCATCTCCTTGAAATCGTGCTCCTCCATCCCGTGCTGAAGAAGCGGCGCGCCGGCGTGGACCTTCACGCCGGAGGGGCGGAGGTTTTCATACCAGCGCTGCGATGCGATCGCGAGCGCCTTGGTGCCCACCACGTCGTTCGGCCGACCCGGCATGTGCACCTCACCTGCCGAAATCATGGTGGTAACGCCGCCGTGGAGGGTCGAGTCGATCCACCCGAGCTGCTGCTGACGGGGCGTGTAGTCGCCGATCACGGGGTGAACGTGGCTGTCGATCAGGCCCGGGGACAGGGTCACACCCTGTGCGTCGATGGTGGTGTCGGCGCCTGAAAGGTCGAGGTCGGCCTCCTTGCCGATGGCTGCGATGATGCCGTCCCTGGCAATGATGCAGTCCGCGTCAAGGATCGGCGCTTCCATCTTTCCGGTCAGGAAGAGGCCGATATTGCGAATAACAAGCGTTCCGGTCGCCATCAGAAATCCCTCGACGTTGCAGCCCCTTGGCAAACCCAGTCTCAGCGGACGCGGCGCCACGGCGCAAGATATTTGACAGACGAAGGATGCCCCCCATAACGTTCGCGTACAAACGAAATCTGAGCATGTCATGACCGCCACAGACGTTGCGTCCAGCCCTGTCGAAGTGCCCAAGAACCTGACGGCCGAAACCGTCACGGCAGTCGAGCACTATACGGATGCGCTGTTCCGTTTTCGCATGACGCGGCCTCCGGGCTTCCGCTTCCGGTCCGGCGAGTTCGTGATGATCGGCCTTCCCGGCACGCCGCGCCGCGCCTACTCCATCGCAAGCCCGTCTTGGGACGAAGAGCTGGAGTTCTTTTCCATCAAGGTGCCCGGCGGCCCCCTGACCGAGCATCTGCAGAAGATCGTGCCCGGCGACACCGTGTTCCTGGGCAAGAAACCCACCGGCACGCTGGTGAGCGACGCGCTTCTGCCGGGCAAGCGGCTGTTCCTGTTTGCCACCGGCACGGGGGCCGCCCCCTTCGCCTCCGTGGTGCGGGATCCGGAAACCTACGACAAGTTCGAGCGCGTCATCTTCACCGAAACCTGCCGCACGGTTCCCGAATTGCGCTATGCGCAGGACGTGCTTGCCGACACCGAGGCCAACGCGCTGATGCACGAGTTCGTGGATGGCCGCCTCACCCTGTTCGACAGCGCCACCCGCGAGCCCTACCCCCGCACCGGCCGCATCACCGACCTGATCCGCACCGGCACACTGTTCGAGACGCTGGATATTGCCCCGCTGGACCCGGCGACCGACCGCGCGATGATCTGCGGCTCCATGGCCATGCTGCGCGAAACGCAGGCGCTGCTGGAAGAACGCGGCTTTACCGAAGGCGCCAACAACAAGCCCGGCAGCTACGTTGTGGAACGCGCGTTCGTCGACTGACCGGCCGCCCCGCGCTCAGCGGTCCTGCCGGAGGTAGGCGCGGCCGAGAAAGCCCGGCTCGGCGGACCGGCGGCCGCCCGCCAGCGCCACAACCACCAGAAGCACGATCGTGAGCACATACGGCGTCATCGACAGGATGTAGACCGGCACGTCGACGCCGGTGGCCTGAAGGCGCGGGATCAACGCGTCCGCCGCACCGAAGATGAGCGCACCGAGAATGGCCCGCAGCGGCGACCACTGGGCAAACACCACAAGGCCGATGGCGATCCATCCGCGCCCCGCCACCATGCCATCGACCCACACGCGGCTGCCCGCAACCGACAGGTAGGCGCCGGCAAGGCCGATCAGCAGGCAGCCCGCCGTGAGCGCTCCAATCTGGTAAAGCTGCACGTCCACGCCGGCGGCGTCTGCCGTGGCCGGGTCTTCGCCCACCGCGCGCAGGCGAAGGCCGTGCAGCCCCCGCGCCAGAAAGAGCGCCGCCACAATGGCAATCAGCACCGAAACATAGGTGAGCGCGTTTTGCGAAAACAGCATGCCGCCGACATAGGGGATGCCGGTCAGCGCGTCCGGCAGGGTGAGGTTGCGAATGCCGGAGAATGGCGTGTGCGCAATGTCCCGCCCCAGCGTCGCCGCAACGCCAAGCCCGATGGCGACGAGGGCAAGGCCGGCCAGGATCTGCTCGGCCCGGAACACCACCACCGCAATGAGGAAGGGGATGGATACGGCAAGCCCCGCCAGCGCACCGAACACCAGCGCCGCGAAGGGCGATGCACCGGAGACGACCGAAAACGCCCCCGTCATCGCACCGATGGCCATGATGCCTTCGGCGCCGAGGTTCAGCACCCCTGCCCGCTCGCACAAGATGAGGCCGACGGAAGCCAGCAGCAGCGGCGTCATGAAGGCCGGGGCGCTGGCGAGCCAGGTGGTGAGGAAGTCGGTCATCAGGCGGCTTTCGTGCGGCTGATCTTGAAGGCGGCGCCGAATTGTCCGGTCACCAGCACCAGAAGGACGATACCCTGGATGAGCAGCACCACCCCTTCGGAAACCCCGTAAAATACCTTGAGCGACTGGCTGGCCACGTTGAGCCCCGCAATGAAGATGGCGGCCGGCACGATCCACAGCGGCCGGTAGCGCGCGATGGCAGCAATGACGATCCCGGAAAACGTGGCGTTGAGGCCGACGAACTGGGTGAGCCGGTGCTCCGTGCCGCTGACGATGATGCCGCCGGCAAGGCCCGCCATCGCCCCGCCCACAAGCACGGAGCCGATCAGCACCGCCTGCACCGGAAAGCCCATGGTGCGCGCCGCCAGCGGATTGTCGGCCACGAACGCGGCGTAGAACCCCGGACGCGAGCGCGCGACGAAGATGGCCGCCAGCACAATTGCAATCAGCGCGATGACGAGGCCGAAATGCATGTCCCCCAGGCCGAGGCGCGGCAGCTTTTCCAGATCATCGAACACTGGCGAGGTGGGGAACTGGCGCGCCGGATCGCCGAACGCGCCGAACAGAAGATGCTGGAGCAGGAGAAACGCCACATTGGACAGGAGCAGCGACACCACCACCTCGCTCACGCCGAGCGCCATCCGCAGCACCAGCGGAATGGCAATCCACAACGCGCCGCCGAGCGCCGCGGCAACCAGCATCACCGGAAGGCGCAACGGGCCGCCGATGTCGCCCAGCGCCACCGCCGTTGCGGCAATGGCGCCGATAAGAAGCTGCCCCTCGATGCCGATGTTCCAGAAGCGCAGGCGCAGGGTGAGCGCTGCCGCCAGCCCCACCAGCATCAGCGGCGTTGCGATGGTGATGGTTTTCGCAAGGCCGTTTTCGGACAGGAAGACCTGCACCACCAGCTCGTCGAGCAGCGCATCGGTGGGAACGCCGACGGCCACCAGCACACCAAGCGCCAGCGCACCTGCCACCGCGAGCGACAGCACATAGACGGCAACATGGGTGAGGGGCGCGACGGCGACGCGGCGCTCCAGGGTCAGGGCATCAAGCATGGCCGAGCATCAGTTCGCCGATTTCCTGCCGCGTGGGCGTTGCGCCGGGGGTGGTTGTGAGCGCGCCGCGGCTCATGACGTGGATCTCGTCGGCGGTGCTCAGAACCTCCTCCAGATCCTCGGTGATGAGAAGGACGGCCGCGCCCCGGTTGGCCGCCTGCCGCAGGCGGTTGCGCACGTAGCGGCAGGCCGAAACGTCGAGCCCGCGCGTCGGCGAATGGGCGACGATGACGCGCGCGTCGTCGCCAAGCTCGCGCGCCAGCACCGCCTTTTGCGCATTGCCGCCCGAAAGAAGGCGCACCGGCGCACTGCCCTTGCCGCCCGCAATGTCGAACGCCTCCACCAGCGCGGCGGCACTGCGGCGCAGCGCACCGAACGCAACCAGCCAGCGGCCGAAGGTGCCCGCCCGCACCGCAGGCGCTGCAAGATTGTCATCCAGTGACAGGTTGGGGGCGAGCGCGAAAGCCGCCCGGTCCGACGGGATGAACCGCAGCCCCAGTTCGCGCCGGTGCCAGATGGAGGCGGCCCCGGCATCCGCCTCGCCAAGACAGAGCGTGCCGGCGGACAGCGCCCGCAGGCCGACAATGGCCTCCGCCAGCTCCTGCTGGCCGTTGCCGCCGACACCCGCAATGCCGACAATCCGCCCCGACCGCGCGACGAGACTGACGTCCGTCACCGCAGCGCCGGTCTCACCGGCCACCGATGCACCGCAGAGCGACAGAAGCGGCACCCCCGCCTCGACACTGGGGAGAAGCGGCTCTTCCAGCTCCCGCTCGCCGACCATGGCGCGTGACAGCGCGGGGGCCGCGGCACTGTCCACCGGCGCGCCGGTCAGCACCATCTTGCCACGCCGCAGCACGGAAACCCGGTCCGCCGCCTGCGCCACTTCGCGCAGCTTGTGGGTGATCAGCACCACCGCAATGCCGCGATCGGCCAGCGTGCGCACCAGCTTGAGGAGGCGCTCGGCCTCCGCGTCGGTCAGAACGGCGGTAGGTTCGTCCAGAATGAGAATGCGGGCGCCCAGCACCAGCGCCTTCAGAATTTCGATCCGCTGGCGTTCGGCCACCGAAAGGGCCGCAACCGGCCGGTCCAGCGGCACGGAAAGGCCGGTTTGCGCCATCACCTCGGCAAGGCGCGCCTCGAAGGCAGCGCCGGTGCGCAGGCCGTCCACCGCACCGGCGGCGAGACGGATGTTCTGGCGGCCGGAGAAGGGTCTGGCGAGGCGGAAATGCTGGTGGACCATGCCAAGGCCGGCGGCGAGCGCGTTGGCCGGTGCGTGGATGGCGGCCGGCGTGCCGCCAATACGGATGGTGCCGGCATCGGCGCTGTAGATGCCGTTGAGGACGTTCATCAGCGTGGACTTGCCCGCGCCGTTTTCGCCCAGCAGCGCATGGACCTCGCCAGCCGCCACCGCAAAGTCCACAGCGTCCAGCACGGTGACGCCACCGAACCTCTTGGTCACGCCCTCCATGGCGAGGAGCGGCGTGACGACGGCGCCGGTGGCCGGATTCTGGCGCACCGGCACCGTCTCCTTCATGTCAGACCGGACTGCGGATCAGTTCAACGTGCCGGTGGTGCCTTCGACGAGAAAGTCCATCGACCAGAGGCCGCCATCGTCGAGGGTTTCGCCTTCGGCCACCTTCACGGTGCCGTCCTGCGCGGTGATCGGACCGTCGAAGGGCGAAAACTCGCCAGCTTCCATCTTTGCTGCGACGTCTTCGATCTTTGCCTTGATGTCTGCGGGTACCGCATCCGACAGCGGCGCGATGGCGACGACGCCCTCGTCCATGCCGGGGAAGGCGCCGTATTCGTTCGGGGTCCAGGTGCCGTCCTTCATCGCCTGAAGGGTCGGCTCGAGATATTTCTCCCAGTTGAAGACAACCGAGGTCAGCATTCCCTCAGGCGCATGCTTGGACATGTCGAGCTGGAAGCCGATGGACTTTGCGCCCGCCTCTTCCGCCGCAACGAAGGGGGAGGACGAGGAGAGGTTGTTGGCAATCACATCGGCGCCCTGGTCGAGCATGGCCTTGGTGACTTCGCCTTCCTTCACCGGGTCCCACCATGAGTTGGTGTAGACCACGATCACCTCGATCTCGGGGTCGATGGCGCGGGCGCCCAGCGTGAAGGCGTTCATGTCCCAGTTGACGGGCCCCACCGGGAACCCGCCCAGAATGCCGACCTTGCCGGTTTCGGACACGCCGGCTGCCGCCATCCCGGCCAGATACCAGCCCTGATAGGTGCGCGCGTAAAAACCTTCGAGGTTGGCTGAATTGGTGGCACCGGATGCGTTGATGAACGCAATATCCGGGTACTTGTTGGCCGCTTCCAGAATACCGTCGGAATAGCCGTAGGTGGTGCCGACGATGACGTTGAAGCCGCGGCCGGCAAACAGGTCGATGGCGTTCTTGAGCGCGGTCGCCTCTTCGGGAATGCTCTCGACGGTGGCGATCTTCATGCCGAGATCGGCTTCCACCTTCTGCTTGGCGTTGTCGAGCGCCTCGTTCCAGCCACCGTCACGGGCGGTTGCGCCATAGATGAAGGCAACCTTGGGCTCGTCCTTCAGCTCGAAGGCGCTGGCAGCACCGGCCACGGTCGCAGCGGCGGCAAGAGTGAGGGTGGCGGCCGCAATGCGGCGGGCGAGACGGTGCATCCGGGTGTCCTTCTGGCGCATGGCGGGCTTGGCAGGGGAGAGGCTCACGCCTCGTCCTCGCGGCGGTGGGCGTAGGTGTCGTCGAAACGGGAGCGGATATAGTCGCCGGCGGTGATCGGCGCGTATTTTGCCGGCCGCTCGGCGGACTGGCAGCTGGGCAGCACCTCGATCACGTCCTGGCTGTTGGGGCCGAAGAAGAACGGGATGGAATAGCGCTCGCGGCCGGACCGGTTGATCGCCCGGTGAATGGTCGACTGGAAATAATCGTTGGTCCAACGCGCCATCAGGTCGCCGACATTGACGATGAACGCACCCTTCATGGGCGGCGCCGCGACCCACTCGCCCGCCGCGTTCAGCACCTGCAGCGCGCCCACGTCATCGGTGGCGAGCATGGTGAAGCACTCATAGTCGGAGTGGGCGCCGATCCCGATCTGGGATTCGTCGATCGGGCCGTCCTGCGGCGGGTAGTGAAGGACGCGCATGTGCGCCATCGGCTTGGTGATCTTGGCGGCGAAAAAGTCTTCCGGCAGCTCCAGCGCCAGCGCGAAGGCTGCGAAGATGCGCGCCCCGACGGTCCGGGCGGCATCGTGGTATGTGGTCAGCGCCTCGCGAAATGCGGGTTCGCCGTCCGGCCACTGGTTGGCGGCATAGCCGAACACGCCCGCGGCAACGTCCGGGTCGGTCTCGGGCAGGTCGAGCGCGAGGTCGAAGCCCTCCAGCATGTCGCCCTTGTTCTCGACGTTGGTGTTTTCTTCCAGCAGCGCCGTATAGCCGCGCATCGCCTCCGACCGGGTGATCGAGACGCGCTTCTTCTCCTCGAGCGGCTTGTCGAAGAAATTGTGGGCAGCGCCGAAGGTGGCGTCGATCACGTCCTGCGGCATCCCGTGGTTGACGGCGTAGAAGAAGCCGACCTTGGTGCACGCATCGCGCACGGCAGCGCCAACGGCCGCCTTTGCGGCGGCGTCATCGCCCTGCATTGCGGCAAAATCGATCACCGGAATTTCGGAGAACGCCGTGGGCTTCGCTTCCAGCCCGGAAGCGAAGAATGCGCGCGGGCCGTTGCCCGTCATGTACGTCGTAGCGCTCATGCACCAACCTTTGTCAAAGCCTGCCGCCGTTATTACCTCTGTTCAATTATTGGTCAACCGGATCGCATGCACTCGCTTTGCGCATAGCGGGGATCAATGCCCCGGCCCGGCCGGAAACACGCCAGGCATCACCGAAAAGCCAGGAAGGCGGCGGACCCTTTCGCACCACAGGCGGATGGCGGGCGTTTCGCCAAGGTCGATCCCGCCCTCTCCGGCCAGCGCGATATCGGGAAAACATGCGATTTCAGCGAATGTCGGCTGCGGCCCCGGAAGAAGCCACGGATTGCCGGTGCGGGCGCCGAACCACAGCGTCTCGTCAATGCCCCGCAGCACGGTTCGCGCACCGGACCTTGCGGCTGCGAGATCGCCGGAAACGCCGAAGTTCACGATTTTCCGGGCAATGCCGCAGCTATCCGCCAAGGCCGCGGACAGCGCGAAGGCGGCACCCTGACCAGCCGGCTCGGGGGACCAGACCGGGGCGCTGGCGGCAAGATGGCGCAGGATCGGGAGAGCGCCGGCAACAGTGTGCGGCCCATCGTTCAGGATTGGCGGTTCGTCCCCCTCAAACGGCACAGCGGACGCGGCGTCGGCAGGCACGATTTCGTGCGCGAGGCCGAGGAAGCCGAGGGCGAGGCGGACCTTGTAGCAATCCGCCGAGAGCACCTGATCGGTGAGCACCAGCGTCACAGGTCGAGCACCAGGCGCGCGGAGCTCGCGCGGGACACGCAGGTTGCGATGTGATCCTCCCGCTCGGCGGCACTGAGGCAGACATCCTGATGGAGCGGCATCCCCTCCAGCACCCGCACCACGCAGGTGCCGCACGCCCCCTGCTCGCAGGAGCTTTCCACCGGAACGCCGGCGCCGCGCAGGGCCGCCAGAATGGTTTCGCCCTCGCGCACCGGCACCGTCAGCGCCGAGCGGGCAAGCGCCACGGTGAACGCGCCGGCGCGCGTCGCGGGCATTTCGTTGGCGAAATATTCAAAATGGACGCGCGCCTCCGGCCAGCCATTCGCCGCGGCAATGCGCCGGGCGGCGTCCAGCATGGCGGGCGGGCCGCACAGATAAAGGTTCTGCGGCGTTTCCGGCGCAGCAAGCACGGTGTTGAGCGCCGCCTCTGCCGCCGCGGGCGCGTGGCCGACATGCGGCGTGTAGGGCCCGAGCGCCGCCAGCGTCTTTCGAAAGGCGAGCTCCCCCTCCGTGCGCACGAAGTGGTGGAATGCGAACGGCGCGCCGGCCCGCGCCAGCGCCCGCGCCATGGCGACCAGCGGCGTCAGCCCGATGCCGCCGGCCACGAAGCGCGTTGCCACCGCATCGCGGCGCAGCGGAAACGAATTGTGCGGGCGAGAGGCGGCCAGCACATCGCCCACCCGCACGCGGTCGTGCAGGGCGGCCGATCCGCCGCGGGATGCCGGGTCGCGCTTGACCGCGATGGCGTAGTGCGCGGTTTCGCCGGGGCCGTTCAGCAACGAGTATTGGCGTGTGATCCCGCCCGGGAGCGCAAGGTCGATGTGAGCACCGGGCTGGGCCGTGGGCAGTTGGCCGGAGACCGGCGTGAGGCGGAACTGGACGATGCCGTCCGCGACCGTCGTCCTCTCCGCCACTCTCAGCCGCAAGGGGGTGGCACGCCCGGCCTCTCCGGGCGCGCCAGGGTCGTAGCCCGGAGGGGCTGGCGCGAGCGCGGGGGCGGTGGATATCGCGACCGGCGGCGCGGTGGCCTCGATAGCGTCGCGCAAGCCGGAAAGCGCCGCGTTGTGTCTGGCAAGCTGGGCGAGCGCGGCGCCTTCGGGCACCGCAAGGCCGCGGATGATCGACCGCCCCGCTCCCGCTGCCTGGATGAAATATTCCGCCGTGCCGTCCGCCGCGGCCAGATGCAGGCCGGCCGGGGCCGCGCCAATTTCGGCGCCAAGCGCTGCGGCGACATCAGCCGGGGCCGCTGCCACCGGCATTGGCCGAAGGACGAGCGTTGCGGCGGGATCAAAGCGGGACGGCTCGCCCGCTGGCGCCTCTGCGGCGGACCAGACAAGGCCGAACGCCTCGCGCACCGGAAAGATGCGGTTGTGGATGGTCTGCGCCGGGGCGTCCGCCGGATGGGCCGGAATGTAGGTACAACCGGCCGTGCCGCTGGCATAGCGCCAGCCGTGATAGCGGCAGATCAGCTCCGCCCCGTCGTTGGTGCCAAGCGTCAGCCGCACACCGCGGTGGAGGCAACGGTCCTCCCACACGTTCAGTGTCCCGTCGTCGGCCCGCCACACGGCCAGCGGCCGGTCCAGCAGCGTTGCCTGGAAGACATGGCGCGGCACCACCTCGTCGCTGGCCGCCACGGGCCACCATTGCCGTTCCGACGCCATGTCAGCCACCCGCCGGAATGACGCCGTAGCGCCAGCCCAGCGCCGCCAGCCAGCGGCGGTACACGATGGAGCTCTTGTCGGCGCGGATCGGCGTTTCGGCGCGCGGGTCGAGCGGCAGCCGCCGCGGCCACTGGCTTTCCAGAATGGGCTTGTCCTGCGCAAAGATGGTCTGCTGGAAGCGGCGGATGGCGGCATCGTCGTTGTTGTCGTCCAGCAGCGACAGAAGCATGTGCGCAATCACACTTTCCTCGCCGGTGGGCTGGACGAAGAGCGCGATGACGTCGTTGCGCGACGGATCGAGGCCGCTCGATTTGTAGAGCACGGCGCAGAACGGGTGCGGCACGCGGTAGATGTAGTCCACGTCGGCGCCGCCGCTGGAGGTGGCCGCTGCCATGGGCTGAAAGAAGCGGCAGCGGGTGGCGAGGATTTCTCCCGCCGCCTCGTCCAGCGCCACGTCATAATCCTTCACCTCGGTGAACGGTTCGGCACCCAGGATGCCGTCGTGAACGAACGGAAAATGCCCCATGTCGAGGAAGTTCTCGATGGCGCGGGGGGCGGAGGTGGCAACGCCGATGGAGGCGGCGTGGAGGGTCCGCCGGTCGGGCTCGGCAAGCTCGGCAATATCGAACAGCGCGAGCGGCGTGCCGAACGAGGCCCAGACATAGCCGTGCGCGTTGCACGCTGCGAGGGCCGCGCCACCGCCGGCAACGCGCACGCTGCCGTCCGCGCAAACTTCGATGGGCTCGCCGAGAAGCGTGGTGGCGCACGCGGTGCCGGCCGGCGCAACCACGTGCCACCGGTCGGTCACGGCAGGATCATGGGCTGGGGGCGGTCTGTCCATGGGGTCTCCGGCGGGGGCGCGCCGAGTGTTGCGCGCCCCCGCCGTGATGCAAACCCCGTTCCGGCCGGGTCAGCCGATGAATTTGGGCATGATCCAGCGCGGCAGCGCCAGGATGGCATCCGGAAACAGGATGATGAACAGGAGCACCGCCAGCATTGCGCCAAGGATCACGCAGACATCCTTCAATGCATCCACCATGCGGATGCCGCCGATGGCGCTGGAGATGAGCAGGCAGATGCCATAGGGCGGTGTCACCAGCCCGAATGCCAGCGAGACCACGCCGATGATTGCAAAGTGGATCGGGTGCATCCCCACGTCCTGCGCCACCGGGTAAAGCACGGTGCCAAGGATGATGATTGCCGGGATCGCGTCGATGAACATGCCGAAAATCAGGAATGCCAGCGCGATGAGAAGCCCTGTTTCGGTCAGCCCCGCCCCCCAGCTCGCCATTTCGTTGACCAGCGCCTGCGGGATCTTGAAGTAGGCGAGGATCCAGCCGAACGCCGATGCGGTGCCGATGCAGAACAGCGAGATGGCGGCAAAGCGCGCGCTTTCGTACAACACCTTGGGCAGCCGCGCGGGGGTGATGGTGCGGTAGATCACCATGCCCAGCACCAGCGAGTAGAGCACCGCCACCACGGAGGCCTCGGTGGGCGTGAAGAAGCCGCCCACAATGCCGCCGATAATGATGGCCGGCGTTGCGAGTGGCAGGATCGCCCCCGCCAGCGCCGCGCCGAACTGGCGCAAGGTGGCGCGCGGGTAGACCGGGTAGCCCCGCCGGACGGCGTAGACATAGACAACGCCCATCATAGACGCGGCAATCAGCAGCCCCGGCAGGACGCCGGCCAGAAAGAGTCCGCCGATGGAGACCGACATCAGCCCGCCCCACACCACCATCAGTATGGACGGCGGAATGACGACGCCCATCACCGAGGAGCAGGCGGTGACGGCGACCGCAAAGCGCGTGTCGTAGCCCTCTTTCTTCATCTGCGGGATGAGCAGCGAGCCGATGCCCGCGGCGTCCGCCGTGGAGGAGCCGGAGATGCCGGCAAACAGCATGGAGACGACGACGTTGACGTGCCCCAGCCCGCCAGGCAGATGGCCGACGCTGACGCGCGACAGGTTGATCAGCCGCTGGGTGATGCCGGCCGAGTTCATCAGGTTGGCGGCCAGAAGGAAGAACGGGACGGCGAGCAGGATGAACGAGTTGTACGACTTGAACATCTGGTCGAACAGGAGGCTCGGTGTCAGCCTGTCGGAGATGAAGAACACCGGCACGCAGGCAAGGCCGAGCGCGAACGCCACCGGCACGCGCATGATGATGAGCACGCCAAACGTGCCGAAGAGAATGAGGGCGACCTCACCTGGGGACATCGATGTGCTCCACAGCGTCGAGGTCACCCGAGCGCAGCAAGGGGTCGTAGGGAGGCAGCTTCTTGCGGCCCATGGATATGTAGCGAATGTCGGTTGCGAGCTTTTCGGCCAGGAAGATCGCCCACACCAGGCCGGCCAGCGGCCATGCGGCGTAGATCGTCACCATCGGCAGCTCAGCAATTTCGGACGTCTGCATCAGCCCCTGGTTCACGAAGGGGCGCCCGTACCACATGAAGGCGATGGCAAGGAGCATCATCGCAAGGTGGCGGACGAGCTTGGAAAAGCCGAGGCCCATGGCGGTTTCGGGCAGCGGCAGCAGGTCAACATCGAAGTGGGTGTCGTCCCGTACGGCAATCATGGAGCCGACCATGATGACCCAGATGAAGCAGAACCGGGCAAGCTCCTCGGTCCAGATGTAGCGGGGCACGATCCCTGTGTAGCGGGACAGGACCTGCATGGTGACGGGGACGATCAGCGCGACGATCAGAAGCGTGATCGCAACCTTGAGCGTGAACTGGATGGCGTCGAGGATTTTCGTCATGGCGGGACCGGGGCGGACGGGAACCCCCGTCCGCCCCGTGCTCTCGGAGACTACTGGATCGCGTTGATGCGATCGAGGGTGTCGGTGGCGCCCAGCTCTTCGGCGTAGGCGCGCTTCACCGGCTCGGCCAGCTCAAGCAGCTTGTCGCGCTCGGTGAAGACGTGGGTCTTCAGGTATCCGGCGCTTTCCATGGCAGCCAGCTTCTCGGAGTCCTGCGAGGATTCCAGATCGCGGCCATACTTGCCGGCTTCCATGCCAGCCTGGCGGATGCAAGCCTGGAGGTCTTCGGGCAGGCGCTTCATGGTCTTCCCGGAAAACGCGATCGGGCGGACGGTGATGGCGTGCTGGGTCAGCGAAATGTCGGGGCCGACCTCGTAGAACTTCATCTGCTCGATGCCGGCAGCCTCGTTCTCCGCCGCGTCGATCACGCCGGTCTGGATGGCGTTATAGACTTCGTCGTAGGCGATGACGGACGGGGCGGCGTTCACCGCTTCGAAGATCCGCGTCTGGATCGGGGCGCCCATGACGCGCATCGGCAGGTCCGCCAGCTCGGCCATGTTGGTCACCGGCTTGTTGACGATGAGGTTGCGCGTACCGCCGCCGGCATAGCCGATCAGCTCGACGTCAGCCCGGTCGGACACGTCCTGCGCGATGGGGTCGAGGCCGCCCTGGTCGAGCACCTTGTTCCAATGGTCGAGGTCGCGAAACAAGAAGGGCATGTCCATCAAGGGCGCCTTCTTGGAATAGGTGGACATGTGGCTCGGCGACACGATGGCATAGTCCACCGAAACGCCCTGCGACATGAAGTTGAAGTAGTCTTTCTCCAGCCCCAGCTCGGAGTTCTTGTGCAGGACGAAAGTGACTTTACCGTCAGAGCATTCGCCCACCGCATCCTGGAACTTCACGAGTGCCTTGGTGAAGGCGTGATCGTCGCCGAACTGCGATGCACCGTGCAGCTCGACAGTGTCCTGCGCCATTGCGGGCGCACCGAACGGCAATGCAAACGCAGCGGCCAGCGCCGCGATTTTCGCGGTGTGTTTCATAGTTCCTCCCTCGGCCCCGTGATTTTTCGGTGGGGCTCATGCTGTGGCGTCGTTGCGCCTGCGATGAGTATGCATGCTAGTCAGGAGCGGCGAAAGCGCTCGCGACCAAGAAAACTGATTATTGGCGACAATTCGGGCAACAATCGACAGGGCTGACCGGCAATTCAGAAACTGACGCGGCCGATATCTCGCGCCGACACTGGAATGTCGGCACCCCAATACCTTGTCAGTTCGCGTCAGCATCCATTGCGGCGGCAAAATGGACCGCCGCTTCGACAGCGGTCCTGAACCGCGATGCAGCGTCGAAGCCGAGAGGTTGCGGGTGGACGAGGCGGCCGTTTCCGGGCACGGCGCATCGGACGCTGACAGCCTCTGCGGCAAGGCGAGCGGTGCCGATGGCGGTAACGTCGGGAATGTCGGCGATGCGGAGCGTGCGGCCGGTGCAATCGGCCAGAAACCGGGTGAAGTAGGGATTGACGGAGAGGCCGCCGTCCAGCGGAAGGGTGTCCGCCAGCGTCTGCTCGGCGTCGATTGCAGCGGCCACCTCGGCAAGGCGCAGCGCAATCCCCTCCAGCACCGCCTGCATCATGTCGCGCGGCGTGGTGTCCAGCGAAAGGCCTAGGAAGGCGCCCCGCGCACTTCGGTCCCACCGCGGGCAGGCAAGGCCGGACAGCGCGGGCACGAAGGCGAGGCCGCGGCCGATGGCAGGCGGCGCGTCGAACCGCTCAATCTCGTCGAATGATTTGAAAAGGCCGAGACCCTGCGCCCAGTTGACCGCTGCCGCGGCGGAATAGACCGCACCGTCGAGGCCGTAGCGCGGCGCTTGCCCCGCCCGCTGCCACAGCACCGTGGGCAGGGCGCCCTTGCTGCCCGCCGGCGGCTCACTGCCGGTGACGCACAGCATGAAAGCGCCGGTGCCGCATGTGATCTTGGCGTCGCCGGGGTTGGTGCAGCCATGCCCGTAAAGGGCGGCCTGCTGGTCCACCAGGCTGGCGGCAAGCGGCTTGTCCCGGCTGCCGACCCGCACCGTGCCGAGAGGTCCTGCGCTGGGGCCGATGGGCGGGAGCGCGTCCGCCGGCACGCCGTAGAGCGCGCAAAGCTCCGCGTCCCAGGTGAGGCTGGCAAGGTTCATGAGGCCGGTGCGCGACGCGGTGGTGACATCGGTTTCGCAGCGGCCCGTAAGGTGCTGGCGGAAGAAGGCGTCGGTGGTGCCAAGGGAGAGCGCGCCGCTTCCGGCAAGGCGCGCCGCTTCCGGAATTTCGCGCAGGATCCAGCCAAGCTTGGAGGCGGAAAAGTACGGGTCCAGCGGCAGCCCGGTGCGTTCGCGGGCCTGCGGTTCGTGGCCCTCTTGCCGCAGGCGCTTGATATCACCCCGCGTACGGTCGTCCTGCCACACGATGACGGGGGTGATCGGTTCACCGGTGTGCCGGTTCCACGCCAGACAGCTCTCGCCCTGGTTGGCGAGGCCGACAGCGTCGAGATCCGGCACCGATGCCGCCGCATCCAGACCCGCGCGGACGTTGGTCAGAAGCACGCGGGGGTCGTGCTCCACGTGGCCCGGGCCGGGATAATGCTGCTTGTGGGTAGCTGCGTGGAGCGTGCGCGCCGTCCCGTCGGCGGCCACCAGAATGGCGCGCGTGCTGGTGGTGCCCTGGTCGATGGCAAGGATGCTCACGCGGCCTCCTCCACTGTCAGCGTCGCGGTGCCGGTCGCGCCCTGCGGAATTGCCGACAGCGGCACGCTGAGGCGCCGCTCCGGCCGCGTGTCGATGCGCTGGGATGCCACCGCCTTGCCGGCAAGGCTGAGCACCAGACGGCCGCGCAGCGGACGGTCGACGCGCACCTGCAATGCCCCGCCGCGGGCACCGGGGGCGATACGCTGCGGCACGGCAAGCTTGATGCCCTCCCCTGCCGCAATGGTGAGGAACGGCGCGGCTGCCGGCAAGTCGCCCGCAAGGTCTGCGGCCACAGCCCTCCCCGCCGCTGCCCCTTCGCGGAAGCTCCAGCCGGCTGTCTCCACAGGCCGCAGCACGTTGCCGGCGGCAAAATAATCTGGGTCCGAGCACCGGCCGTACTGGTCCACCACAGGGCCGCCGCTCCCTGCATCGAGGGCAAGGTGGGACGGTTTCATCAGCGCCGTTTCGGGGCGGAAGCGACCTGTGAGAACCACGCCATCCGCTGGAATTGTGCGTTCTCCGCCCGGCCCGCGCACACGCACGCCGGTGACCCGCTGCTCGCCTTCGATGGCGACAATGTCGGTGCCGAGGTGCAGCGGAATGCGCAGGAGGCGCGGCAGCATGGCCGAGGGCCAGCGGGCTGTGGGGGTGCTGGCCGGTTCAAGCATGGCCACCGGCCGGACCCCGGCATGCCGCAGCGTGAGAATGGCGGAGAAGGACACAAGCTCAGTGCCCAGAATGACCGGGCGCTGAAACGGCACCAGCCCATCCAGCGTCACCAGCCCCTGCAATGCGCCGGTGTTGAGAATGCCGCCGGGTTTGGTGCCGCCCAGAAGGCGCCCCGCGCGGCTCGTTTCACGCACCCCGGTTGCCAGCAGGACCCGCCGCGCGGTGATGTCCCGCGCCCCGCAATTATCGGTGACGGTGAGGCGCGGACCGGAATGCAGCGCCAGAACCGTGACGCCGGTGCGAATGTCAGCACCCGCGGCGGCGGCCTCGGCCACCAGCCGCCGTGCATAGGTGGGGCCTTTCATCAGCCGGCCGAACTCCCTCACCCCGTAGGGCGGATGGTTGCAGTGGCGCGGAATCCCGCCTGCCGTCGGCTCCCGCTCCAGCACGGCAACCGAGAGGCCCGCCTTGCGGGCCTCGATGGCGGCCGCAAGCCCCGCAGGCCCGCCGCCAACGATGACGAGATCGGCATGGTCCGGCAGCTTACCCATGGGGCGGCACCATCGGCTCGGAAAGGCGGCCTTCGGTGATCCGCGCCAGTTCGGCTGAACAGTAGAAGCCCTGGCAGCGGCCCATCAGAACGCGGGTGCGCCGCTTGAGCCCCGCCACGCTCTGCGCCGCCAGCGGACCGGACAGCGCCGCCTCCACCTCCCGCCGGGTGACAAGCTCGCAGTGGCACACAATGCCGCAATTGCCGGGCGCCTCGTAGTCCCGCGGCGCGCTTTCGGAAATGTTGGGCACGGTCGGCCAGACGGGGTCCGCCAAGGGGACCATTTGCGGGGCGAACGGGCGGACGAGCTCGGCCACATGCTGCGCAAGCCCGAGCGCCGCGCTCAGCCCCGTGGAGCGTATCCCGCCGACCGACACATAGGCCCGGTCCGCCACACGATTGATGCGGTAGTTCTTTTCCTCCGTCGCGGGGCGGAGGCCGGCATAGACGGCATTGACCTCGTGCCCGGCGAGCGCCGGCAGGATGGTCTCGGCCTTCTGCCGCAGACCGTGGAGCACGGCGCCATCCAGTGGCGCGTTGGCGCGGTCGTCCTGCTCTTCGGCAGTGGGACCGACGAGGAGGTTGCCCCACGCTGTCTGGCAGACGACCACGCCCTTGGTGGTCTCCGTCGGCACCGGGAGGAGGATATGCGCCGCAAGGCTCGCGGCCGGCTTGTCGTAGACCACGAACTGGCCCTTGCGCGGGCGGATCTGAAACGAAGCCTCGCCCAGAAGCTGCCGGTCGACAAGGTCGCCATAAAGCCCTGCTGCATTGATGACGACGCTCGCCCTCAGATCGCCGCGCCGGGTCGCCAGGGTCCAGCCGCCGTCTTCGTAAGTTCCGCCGGTCACTTCTGTGGCGCGGCACAAGGTGGCGCCGTTGAGGAAGGCTTGCAGAAGGTAGGCGTGGGGCGCGGACCATGGGTCGATGATCGATTCAGCGGCGACGCGGAAACTCGCCCTCACCCCCGGCCCCAGCGCCGGCTCAAGCGCGTAGGTTTCAGCCGCCGTCAGCGGTGCGACCGGCACGCCGTTTTGCCGTGCCGCCTCCATCAACGCCGGTAGCCGCGCTTCTTCGGCTTCGGTCCACGCGATGACGAGCGCCCCGGTTTCAATCAGCGGAAGGCCGAGGCGGGCGTGGATCTCACGATATTCGGCGTGGCCGGCGGCAATGCAGTCGGCCTCCAGGGTGCCCACCGGGGCATCGAACCCGGTGTGGAGGATGGCGCTGTTGGCCTTCGACGCGCCGTCCAGCACGTCGGCCGCCTTTTCGAGGATCACGACCCGCGCCCCGTCCAGCGTGAACCGCCGGGCGAGCGCACAGCCGACAACGCCGGCGCCGATGATCGCGACGTCAAACGCGCGGCCTGATGCTTCGACACAAATGGTCGGCGCCATGTTGCCCTCCTTCAATCCCACACGAATGTGGATTTAGATGCCCGCTCGGTCAACCTAGTGCCCATTTGACCATGGTATGCAAATTTTTCGGGCAATATTTCGTTGACTTGGTAATTGCTCAATCCCTAGTCTGCCAGAAGTTGGAGGATCAGAGCGTGGCTCCCGAACAGCGGCGTCATTCAATCGCGACCCTTGTGCATGATGAGGGACGGCAGTCCGTCGAAGCCCTTGCGGTGCGCTTCGACGTGTCGGCTGAAACCATCCGGCGTGACCTGTCACGCCTTGCCGCCGACGGGCTGGTGCGCAAGATCCACGGCGGCGCCCTCAAGGCCCAGCTTCACGCCGAGCCGAGCCTCCGCCAGCGCATGGGCGAGGACGAGAGCGCCAAGGCCACCATCGCCGCCCTGCTGACCGGGGTGATCCGCCCCGGCGATACGCTGTTCATCGACAGCGGCTCCACCACCACGGCCGCCGCCCGCGCCCTACTGGCCGTGCCGGACCTGACGGTGATCACCAATTCCCATGCGATTGCCGCCGTTTTCGGCCGGAGCGCCGACCACCGGCTCTATTTGCTGGGCGGGCAGTACCGGGCGGAAAACGAGCAGACCATCGGCCCCATGGTGCTGGATCAGATCGCCCTCTTCCGCGCCGACCATGCGGTCATTACCGTTGCCGCCATCGACGCGCCGGCCGGCGCCATGGATGCCGATTTCGACGAGGCGCAGATTGCCCGCGCGATGATCGCCAGCGCACGCCACACGGTGGTCCTCAGCGCGTCGTCCAAGTTCGGCCGCCATGCCGGCTTCCGCGTGTGCGCGCCGACCGCCATCGACATTCTGATCTCCGAAACACCGCCAGAGGGCGAGTTGGCCGCGCTCCTGCATGATGCGGGCGTCTCGACTTTGAGCGCTCGTTCGGGTGCGGACCAAAACGATCGACACCAGGGCAAGGCCGCCGCCTGAACGGAAGGACGAGGATGCAAGGACTGGCAAATACCTATGTGCGGGTTGTGGACCGCCTGTCCGGCTATGTCGGCATCGCCTCCATGTACCTCATCTTCCTGATGGTCGGCATTTTGTTGCTCGACGCCATCACCCGCAACGTGATCGAGATCCCGCTGCACTGGTGCATCGAGGCGGCCCAGTTCACCCTCACCGCCTACTATTTCACCGGCGGCGCCATGACGATCCGCGACAACGACCACGCGCGGATGGACCTCCTCTACGAAAAGCTGTCAGACCGCGGGAAGGCCAGGCTCGACCTCGTCACCGCGCTGTGTCTGCTCTTCTACCTCGGCGTCCTGATGTTCGGCGCGGTCTCCAGCACCACCTACGCCATCCAGACCGGCGAGACGCGGTTCTCCATGTGGAACCCCTCGATGATCCCGATCAAGGTGCTGATGTGCGCCTGCATCGTCCTGATGATCCTGCAGACCATCTCGGAGATCCTCAAGGACATTGCCACCCTGCGAGGCATTTCCCGTGCTTGATGTCAGCAACGAGTTCGTCGCGATCTTCATGTTCGCGTCCATGCTGGTGCTCGTCCTGACGGGTCAGCGCGTGTTCGCGGCCATCGGCTTCGTCGCCTCCGGCGCGGTGCTGCTGCTCTACGGCACCGGCGGCGTGGAAATCCCGTTCACGGCAGCGTTCAAGCTGTTCAACTGGTTCCCGATGCTGACGCTGCCGCTCTTCATCTACATGGGGTACATCCTGTCGGAGTCGGGCATTGCCGAAGACCTCTACAAGATGCTCCACGTCTGGTTCGGCAAGGTGTCGGGCGGGCTTGCCATCGGCACCATCATGCTCACCGTCATCATCTCGGCCATCAACGGCCTGTCGGTGGCGGGCATGGCCATCGGCGCCACCATCGCCCTCCCCGAAATGCTGCGCCGCGGCTACGACAAGGTGCTGATCACCGGCGTGGTGCAAGGCGGCTCGTCGCTGGGCATCCTCGTCCCGCCCTCGGTGGTGATGGTGCTTTACGGGATGATCGCGCGCCAGCCGGTCAGCCAGCTCTGGCTCGCGGGCATCTTTCCGGGCCTCCTGATGGCGGCGATGTTCGTCATCTACATCTGGGTGCGCGCCAAGAAGAACCCCAAGCTTGCGCCCCGCCTGTCGGACGAGGAACTGGCGATCCCGCTGAAGGAAAAGCTGAAGCTTTTGCGCGCGGGCATCATCCCGTTCCTGATCTTCTTCCTGATGACCGGGCTCTTCATCATGGGCTACATCAGCCTCGTGGAAAGCTCCGCCGTGGGTGCCACCGCGGCAACGCTCGCCGCCGCGTGGAAGCGCCGCCTTTCGTTCAACATGATCCACACCACGGCGCGCAAGACGCTGGCCGTCTCGGCGCTGTTCCTGTGGCTGATCCTCGCCGCCCTCGCCTTCGGCGCGGTGTTCGACGGCCTCGGCGCAGTCCGGGCCATCGAGTCCCTGTTCATCACGCGGTGGGACCTGTCGCCCTGGCAGGTGATCATCATGATGCAGATCTCGTTCATCATCATGGGGATGTTCCTCGACGACACGGCAATGCTGGTCATTGTCGCGCCGCTCTACATCCCGCTGGTGAAAATTCTGGAGTTCGACCTGATCTGGTTCGGCGTCCTCTACACGATGACGTGCCAGATCGCCTACATCACGCCCCCGTTCGGCTACAATTTGTTCCTGATGCGCGCGCTTGCGCCAAAGGAGATCACGCTGCCGGACATCTACCGCTCGATCTGGCCGTTCGTGATCATGATCGGCCTCACCATCGCTCTGGTCATGGCCTTTCCGCAGATTGCGCTGTGGCTCCCCCAAACCGTCCGAGGCTACTAGGCCCGGCGCATAACGGCCAAATGGGCCGCCCCCTCAAGAGGAGAAGCGCGAATGACTGACAAGATCATCAAGAGCCCGTCGGAAAAGATCCTGGCGAGCCGCCGCGATTTCATGAAGAAGGCCGGCCTCGGCGGCGCGGCCGTCGCCGCCGGTTCGCTGGCTGCCCCCGCCATCGTGCGCGCCCAGGCCCCGATCAAGTGGCGCCTGCAGACCTACTCCGGCGCGCCGCTGGGCGCCCACGTGATCAAGCCGCAGATCGACGCGTTCAACGCCGCCGCCAACGGCGAGATGGAAATCGAGCTCTACTACGCCGACCAGCTGGTGCCGACGTCCGAACTCTTCCGCGCCATGCAGAACGGCACCATCGACGCCGTCCAGTCCGATGACGCGACCATGGCCTCCCCGGTCGATATCTCGGTGTTCGGCGGCTACTTCCCGTTCGCCACGCGCTACTCGCTCGATGTGGCGTCAATGTTCATGTACTATGGGCTCGACGAGATCTGGAAAGAGGCCTACGGCGAGGTCGACAACGTCACGTGGCTGTCCACCGGCGCGTGGGATCCGCTCCACATCTTCACCGTCAACGAGCCCATCAAGTCGCTGGCGGACATGCGCGGCAAGCGCGTGTTCGGCGTGCCGACGGCCGGCCGCTTCCTCGCCCGCTACGGCCTCATCCCCGTCACCGTTCCGTGGGACGACGTGGAAGTGGCACTCCAGACCGGCGAGCTTGACGGCGTGGCATGGTGCGGCTTCACCGAGGCTTACGAGGTGGGCTGGGCCGACATCTGCAACTACGCGCTCACCAACTCCATCACCGGCGCATGGTTCGGCTCCTACTTCGCCAACACGGAAAGCTGGAACAAGGTCCCGCCGCATCTCCAGCAGCTCTACCGCTCCACAATCGACCAGTCGCATTACTACCGGAATGTCTGGTACTGGGGCGGCGAGGCAAAGCTGCGGGTGGAAGGCGAGAAGATGGAGCTGACCCAGCTTCCGGCCGAAGAGTGGGCGCAGGTCAACAGCGACGCGCAGGGCTTTTGGGACGAGATTGCAGCCAGCTCCGACCGCGCGGGTCGGGTGGTGCAGATCTTCAAGGACTATGCCGCCGTGCAGGAAAAGGCCGGCTACCCCTACCGCTAGAGCGCCGGCAACCGGTGCCGCACGAAGGGCCGGGGCAATGCCCCGGCTTTTTTTTGTAAAGCCGCAAACTGGCGCTGGATGCGGGGAGCCACTCAGTCCCCGCTCATTTTTTCAGAACGCAAAAAGCCCTCCGGTTTTCACCGGAGGGCTTTTTTGTATTGCGATTGTGGAGAGTATTGAACGTGCTCGGCTGGCCTGGCAGCGACCTACTCTCCCGTGGCTTAAGCCAGAGTACCATTGGCGCGGAGGGGGTTAACGGCCGAGTTCGGAATGGGATCGGGTGGGGACCCCTCGCAAAGGCCACCAGGCCGGCGGAGGACGTTCTTTCCTGCTGACCGCAAGCGGTGGCCCTATGCCTGTCGGGCTGTTCGAGGCGAGGCCCCGATCAGACCGGCAAGCGCGAGACTGCGCTGCGATCAGAAGGTTCGTGAAACTGGCGGGCAGGGCCCGTCCGGCATTAGCCGGTCTTTCTTCATCGACCATCCGCCGTGCTTTCGGATGGGCATGGGTTAATGAGAGTGATCAAGCCGATCGAGCTATTAGTACTGGTAAGCTACGCATATCGCTACGCTTCCACATCCAGCCTATCAACGTTGTCGTCTACAACGGCTCTCAAGGGAGAACTCGTTTCAAGGTGGGTTTCCCGCTTAGATGCTTTCAGCGGTTATCCCGTCCGTACGTAGCTACCCTGCAATGCGGCTGGCGCCACAACAGGTCCACAAGAGGTACGTCCACCCCGGTCCTCTCGTACTAGGGGCAGATCCTTTCAATTCTCCGACACCCACGGCAGATAGGGACCAAACTGTCTCACGACGTTCTGAACCCAGCTCACGTACCGCTTTAATTGGCGAACAGCCAAACCCTTGGGACCTGCTCCAGCCCCAGGATGCGATGAGCCGACATCGAGGTGCCAAACAACACCGTCGCTATGGACGCTTGGGTGTCATCAGCCTGTTATCCCCGGCGTACCTTTTATCCGTTGAGCGATGGCCCTTCCACGCGGGACCACCGGATCACTATGGCCGACTTTCGTCTCTGCTCGACGTGTCAGTCTCGCAGTCAGGCGGGCTTATGCCATTGCACTCGACGACCGATTTCCGACCGGTCTGAGCCCACCTTCGCACGCCTCCGTTACTCTTTGGGAGGCGACCGCCCCAGTCAAACTACCCACCATACACTGTCCCGGGCGTAAGCCGCGGTTAGACATCCATGGAAGCAAGGGTGGTATTTCAAGGATGGCTCCACGCAAGCTGGCGCTCACGCTTCAAAGCCTACCACCTATCCTACACATGCTGCCACGAATGCCAGTGTAAAGCTATAGTAAAGGTGCACGGGGTCTTTCCGTCTAACCGCAGGAACCTCGCATCTTCACGAGGAATTCAATTTCACTGAGTCGATGCTGGAGACAGCGGGGAAGTCGTTACGCCATTCGTGCAGGTCGGAACTTACCCGACAAGGAATTTCGCTACCTTAGGACCGTTATAGTTACGGCCGCCGTTTACCGGGGCTTCGATTCAAGGCTCTCACCTCTCCTCTTAACCTTCCGGCACCGGGCAGGCGTCAGACCCTATACGTCGTCTTGCGACTTCGCAGAGCCCTGTGTTTTTGATAAACAGTCGCTACCCCCTGGTCTGTGCCCCTCGAACCTGGTTGCCCAAGTCCGAGGCCTCCTTCTCCCGAAGTTACGGAGGTAATTTGCCGAGTTCCTTCAGCATCGTTCTCTCAAGCGCCTTGGTATACTCTACCTGTCCACCTGTGTCGGTTTAGGGTACGGTTTGTACGGTGGAGCTATTTCCTGGAACAGCTTCGCTGCCCGACCAATCCAATAAGGTCAGACAACACACGCCATTCGTCACTACCACCAAGTTGCGGAATATTAACCGCATTCCCATCGACTTCCCCTTTCGGGTACGCCTTAGGGGCCGACTAACCCTTCGCAGATTAGCTTAACGAAGGAACCCTTGGACTTTCGGCGAGGGAGTCTCTCACTCCCTTTATCGTTACTCATGTCAGCATTCGCACTTCCGATACCTCCAGGACCCCTCACGGGTATCCCTTCACAGGCCTACGGAACGCTCCGCTACCGCTCACCCCGAAGGATGAACTCACAGCTTCGGCATATGGCTTGAGCCCCGTTACATTTTCGGCGCGAGAACCCTTGTTTAGACCAGTGAGCTGTTACGCTTTCTTTAAATGATGGCTGCTTCTAAGCCAACATCCTGGTTGTTTTGGGGTTCTTACATCCTTTCACACTTAGCCATAATTTGGGGGCCTTAGCTGGTGATTAGGGTTGTTTCCCTTTCCACGACAGACGTTAGCACCTGCCGTGTGTCTGCTGGATAGTACTCTCGGGTATTCGGAGTTTGGTTAGGATCAGTAAGGCGGTAAGCCCCCATAGCCCATCCAGTGCTCTACCCCCCGAGGTATTCATCCAACGCACTACCTAAATAGTTTTCGCGGAGAACCAGCTATCACCAAGTTTGATTGGCCTTTCACCCCTAGCCACAAGTCATCCGAGAATTTTGCAACATTCAACGGTTCGGTCCTCCAGTTGGTGTTACCCAACCTTCAACCTGCTCATGGCTAGATCACTTGGTTTCGGGTCTAATCCGACGAACTGAACGCCCTGTTCAGACTCGCTTTCGCTACGCCTACGCCTATCGGCTTAAGCTTGCTCGTCAGACTAAGTCGCTGACCCATTATACAAAAGGTACGCGGTCACCCTTGCGGGCTCCCACTGTTTGTAAGCATCCGGTTTCAGGATCTATTTCACTCCCCTTGTCGGGGTGCTTTTCACCTTTCCCTCACG